>NZ_CP108796.1:0-2207500 GCF_045207475.1 Streptomyces sp. NBC_00885 | reverse complement strand
CCGCTGCTGAACACATAGGCAGTGTGGAGGGAACGAGGGGAAGTGAAACATCTCAGTACCCTCAGGAAGAGAAAACAACCGTGATTCCGGGAGTAGTGGCGAGCGAAACCGGATGAGGCCAAACCGTATGCGTGTGATACCCGGCAGGGGTTGCGCATACGGGGTTGTGGGATCTCTTTGTCATCGTCTGCCGGCGATGAGACGAGTCAGAAACCGTTGATGTAGGCGAAGGACATGCGAAAGGTCCGGCGTAGAGGGTAAGACCCCCGTAGCTGAAACATCAGCGGCTCGTTTAAGAGACACCCAAGTAGCACGGGGCCCGAGAAATCCCGTGTGAATCTGGCGGGACCACCCGTTAAGCCTAAATATTCCCTGGTGACCGATAGCGGATAGTACCGTGAGGGAATGGTGAAAAGTACCGCGGGAGCGGAGTGAAATAGTACCTGAAACCGTGTGCCTACAAGCCGTGGGAGCGTCGCGCGCAGAGTTTACTCTGTGCGTCGTGACTGCGTGCCTTTTGAAGAATGAGCCTGCGAGTTTGCGGTGTGTTGCGAGGTTAACCCGCGTGGGGAAGCCGTAGCGAAAGCGAGTCCGAACAGGGCGATATAGTAGCGCGCTCAAGACCCGAAGCGGAGTGATCTAGCCATGGGCAGGTTGAAGCGGAGGTAAGACTTCGTGGAGGACCGAACCCACCAGGGTTGAAAACCTGGGGGATGACCTGTGGTTAGGGGTGAAAGGCCAATCAAACTCCGTGATAGCTGGTTCTCCCCGAAATGCATTTAGGTGCAGCGTCGTGTGTTTCTTGCCGGAGGTAGAGCACTGGATAGGCGATGGGCCCTACCGGGTTACTGACCTTAGCCAAACTCCGAATGCCGGTAAGTGAGAGCGCGGCAGTGAGACTGTGGGGGATAAGCTCCATGGTCGAGAGGGAAACAGCCCAGAGCATCGACTAAGGCCCCTAAGCGTACGCTAAGTGGGAAAGGATGTGGAGTCGCAGAGACAACCAGGAGGTTGGCTTAGAAGCAGCCACCCTTGAAAGAGTGCGTAATAGCTCACTGGTCAAGTGATTCCGCGCCGACAATGTAGCGGGGCTCAAGCGTACCGCCGAAGTCGTGTCATTCCAGCATGAGGGCCAACGCCCGCTGGGATGGGTAGGGGAGCGTCGTGTGCCGGGTGAAGCCGCCGCGTAAGCGAGTGGTGGACGGTACACGAGTGAGAATGCAGGCATGAGTAGCGATACACACGTGAGAAACGTGTGCGCCGATTGACTAAGGGTTCCTGGGGCAAGCTGATCTGCCCAGGGTAAGTCGGGACCTAAGGCGAGGCCGACAGGCGTAGTCGATGGACAACCGGTTGATATTCCGGTACCCGCTTTGAAACGCCCAGTATCGAGCCCATTAATGCTAAGGCCGTGAAGCCGTCCTGGAGCCTTCGGGCGAAGGGGAGTGGTGGAGCCGCCGGCCCAAGGTGGTAGTAGGTAAGCGATGGGGTGACGCAGGAAGGTAGTCCAGCCCGGGCGGTGGTTGTCCCGGGGTAAGGGTGTAGGCCGTGTGATAGGCAAATCCGTCACACATTAAGGCTGAGACCTGATGCCGAGCCGATTGTGGTGAAGTGGATGATCCTATGCTGTCGAGAAAAGCCTCTAGCGAGTTTCATGGCGGCCCGTACCCTAAACCGACTCAGGTGGTCAGGTAGAGAATACCGAGGCGTTCGGGTGAACTATGGTTAAGGAACTCGGCAAAATGCCCCCGTAACTTCGGGAGAAGGGGGGCCATCACTGGTGAGAGGACTTGCTCCTTGAGCTGGGGGTGGCCGCAGAGACCAGCGAGAAGCGACTGTTTACTAAAAACACAGGTCCGTGCGAAGCCGTAAGGCGATGTATACGGACTGACGCCTGCCCGGTGCTGGAACGTTAAGGGGACCGGTTAGTCACATTTCGGTGTGGCGAAGCTGAGAACTTAAGCGCCAGTAAACGGCGGTGGTAACTATAACCATCCTAAGGTAGCGAAATTCCTTGTCGGGTAAGTTCCGACCTGCACGAATGGCGTAACGACTTCTCGACTGTCTCAACCATAGGCCCGGTGAAATTGCACTACGAGTAAAGATGCTCGTTTCGCGCAGCAGGACGGAAAGACCCCGGGACCTTTACTACAGTTTGATATTGGTGTTCGGTTCGGCTTGTGTAGGATAGGTGGGAGACTTTGAAGCAGCCACGCCAGTGGTTGTGGAGTCGCCGTTGAAATACCACTCTGGTCGTGCTGGATGTCTAACCTGGGTCCGTGATCCGGATCAGGGACAGTGTCTGATGGGTAGTTTAACTGGGGCGGTTGCCTCCCAAAGGGTAACGGAGGCGCCCAAAGGTTCCCTCAGCCTGGTTGGCAATCAGGTGTTGAGTGTAAGTGCACAAGGGAGCTTGACTGTGAGACCGACGGGTCGAGCAGGGACGAAAGTCGGGACTAGTGATCCGGCGGTGGCTTGTGGAAGCGCCGTCGCTCAACGGATAAAAGGTACCCCGGGGATAACAGGCTGATCTTCCCCAAGAGTCCATATCGACGGGATGGTTTGGCACCTCGATGTCGGCTCGTCGCATCCTGGGGCTGGAGTCGGTCCCAAGGGTTGGGCTGTTCGCCCATTAAAGCGGTACGCGAGCTGGGTTTAGAACGTCGTGAGACAGTTCGGTCCCTATCCGCTGTGCGCGTAGGAGTCTTGAGAAGGGCTGTCCCTAGTACGAGAGGACCGGGACGGACGAACCTCTGGTGTGCCAGTTGTCCTGCCAAGGGCATGGCTGGTTGGCTACGTTCGGAAAGGATAACCGCTGAAAGCATCTAAGCGGGAAGCCTGCTTCGAGATGAGGACTCCCACCCCCTTTGAGGGGTTAAGGCTCCCAGTAGACGACTGGGTTGATAGGCCAGATGTGGAAGCCCCGCAAGGGGTGGAGCTGACTGGTACTAATAGGCCGAGGGCTTGTCCTCAGTTGCTCGCGTCCACTGTGTCAGTTCTGAAGTAACGAACTGTCGAGTCCCCCTTTGGCCGGGGGATTCCGGAATCGATATCTTCATAGTGTTTCGGTGGTCATTGCGTTAGGGAAACGCCCGGTTACATTCCGAACCCGGAAGCTAAGCCTTTCAGCGCCGATGGTACTGCAGGGGGGACCCTGTGGGAGAGTAGGACGCCGCCGAACAATCTTTAGCCTCAACCCCCGGACTCTGTCCGGGGGTTGAGGCATTTTTGCGTTCGGGGGTGCTCACGCCGGCGTCCACGGGGACCTGAGCACGTGGACCACGGCTGCGGACCGGGTGTGGCGGTTTAGAGCACCCTTCTGTTCGGTGTATGATCTATCTCGTTGCCGCCGCGCAGCACGCCCCAATAGCTCAGTCGGTAGAGCGTCTCCATGGTAAGGAGAAGGTCTACGGTTCGATTCCGTATTGGGGCTCGTACAGACGAAGGCCCTCGCCAACTGGCGGGGGCCTTCGGCGTGTTCAGGACCTGTGAGGCTCCGGGACGCGCATCGCCAGGATCGCCATGTCGTCGGACGCGGGCTCGGCGGCGAAGCGTTCGACCGCGCGCAGGACGCGGGAGGCGACCGCGCCCGCCGTGAGCCCCGTGCAGTTGGTGAGGACGTCGATCAGGCCGTCGTCGCCCAGCATGCGGGTGCCCTCGCGGCGTTCGGTGACGCCGTCCGTGACGCAGAGCAGGACGTCGCCCGGGTCCAGGGTCACCATCTGCTCGTACAGCTCCAGGTCGTCCATGACGCCGAGGAGAGGCTGGGGTTCGGCTGCCGCTTCGACGCTGCCGTCCTGGCGCAGGCGCAGCGGGAGCGGGTGGCCGGCGCAGACGACCTTGAGGATCGCACTGCCGTCCTCCTGTGGCCACAACTCGCCATAGAGGAGGGTGAGGAAGCGGCTGCGGGCTCCCTCGTCGAGGATCGCGGCGTTCAGCCGCTCCAGGACCGCGGGGCCTCCGAAGCCCTCCCGGGCGAGCAGACGCAGGGCGTGGCGGGCGAGGCCTGTGACGGCCGCGGCTTCCGGGCCCGTACCGCACACGTCGCCGATGGCGAAGCCGTACGCGCCGTCTCGGATCGGGAAGAGATCGTAGAAGTCACCGCCGACTTCGTTTCCTTCGCCCGCCGCCCGGTAGATGACTTCGACCTCGACGCCGGGGACATGGGGGAGTTCCGGCGGGAGCAGGCTGCGCTGCAGGGACTGGCTGATGGCCACGCGCTCGGAGTACAGACGGGCGTTGTCGAGGGCGAGGGCCGCTCGGCGGGAGAGGTCTTCGGCGAGTTCCAGGATCTCCTGGCGGAAGTGGTCGTCCGAGGGCTTGCCGAGGGTCAGCATGCCGATGACGCGGTTGCGGGCGACGAGCGGCAGGACGACGGTCTCGCCGCCGACTGCGGCGGCCGTGGCGAGGGTGGCGCCGATGCCGGAGGAGACCGGCGGGCTTGAGCCCAGGCCGAGTTCGCGCCGGGAGGTGCGCAGGGCAGCCCGGTGGGCGGCGTCGGCCGGCGCGGTCCACACGCGGGCGCCGGGGGTCGTCACCGGGTCGGGCGGGTCGATCTTGGAGAGGAGGGCCTTGAGACCGTCGATCCTCTCCTCGTCCTCGTGCAGTACGTAGCTGAGATACGGCTCGGAGGCCTGGTCGGCGATCGTGTAGACGGCGCACCAGGTGGCGAGTGTCGGAACGGTCATCTGGGCCATCAGGGCCAGGGTCTGGTCGCGGTCGAGTGTTCCGGCGAGCAGGTCGGAGGCCTCGACGAGGAAGGAGAGCGAGCCGCGGCGCAGCCGTTCCAGTTCGCCGAGGCGCGCCGATTCGACGGCCAGGGCGATGCGGTCGGCGGCGAACTGGAGGCGCAGGGCCTCCTCGTTGGAGTAGCGGCCCGCGGATTCTGCGGCGACGCCGAGGGAGCCGGTGAGGCGGCCCTCGACCTTGAGCGGGACGGTGACGACCGAGCGCATGCCGGTGGAGTTGAGGAGCGGGACGGCGCCGGGGACGGCTGTGAGGTCCTCGTGGACGGCGGGCATACGGGCGGAGCCGTAGCGTCCGGTGCCGGCTTCGACGGGGACGCGGGCGAACCGCTGGCGGGCGGAGGGCAGTCCAGTGGTGGCCCGTACTTCCAACTCGGTCTCGTCGTCGGTGGCGAGAAGCAGGAAGGCGGCGTCGCCGTCGAGCATGTCGCGGGCGCGTTCGACGGTGCGCTGGAGGAGGCCGTCGAGGTCGTCGGGTGCGGGGGAGCCGATGAAGATCTCGAAGGGGTCGGTGGTGCGGCTCTCGGCGCCGGTTTCGGTCACGGGGGCGCGCTGTGGGGTCTGCAGAATGGCGCGTTCGTCGTCGCGTACGAGAAGGCAGACGGTGGAGGGCTCGCCGTTGGCGTCCCGTACGCGAAGGTGCGATGCGTAGACGGGCACGACGCGGCCGTCGGTGCCGCGGATGCCGTAACTGCCTTCCCAGCGGGAGAGTCGCAGCGCGTCGGCGATGCCGGTGCCGATGCCGGGCGTGTGCGGCCAGGCGGCGACGTCGGTGAGGGGTTTGCCCATGACCTGGTCGGCGGCGTAGCCGAAGAGGTGCTCCGCGTCCTCGTTCCAGACGGAGATCGAGCCGGAGCGGTCGATCTGGATGACGGCGACGCGTACGCGTTCGTCGGCGACCGGGAGCAGGGCCACGGGCAGGACCGGGCCGGCGGAGCGGGTGCCCACCGGGCGCTGGGGGAGGTCGAGTTGGAACCACACCTGCTTGTGGGTGGGGGTGTACTCGACGCCCCAGCGGGAGGCGAGGGCCGCGCACAGAAGCAGACCGCGGCCGTTCTCACGGTCGGGGCTGACGACGACACGGCCGCTGCCCTGGAGTGGGATCTCCCGTTCGGGGTACCGGTCGCCGACTTCGACGCGTACGCCGTCGTCCGTGCGCAGACACAGGACATCGGCGGCGGTGCCCGCGTGCACGACGGCGTTGGTGACGAGTTCGCTGGTGAGGACCACGGCGTCGTCCACGACGTCGGCGTGTCCCCACCCCTGCAGCGTGTCACGGACGAAGGCGCGGGCGGTCGCGACGGACCGCCCGACAGGGTCGAAGGTGGCAGCCGCCCGCGCGGTGATCACGGAACTCCTCGTACGCGTCTCGACGCCCGGCTCTGCCATGATGCGGCCTGCCCCTCCCGGTGCCCGGTGCCAGTACTCGCCCCACACCGCCCCCGCCGGGCGGACGGGGCGGTTGGACAGCCGGATGCCAGGTTACTTACCTTCGCTGTCCGGGCGGATGCCGGTCGCGGCTGTTTCCGCCCACCTGGGGTGGGGACGCTATGCGAAGCTGCCGAACTGTTATGGCCTGGTTCGGCCATGGTGAAACACTGGGCAGGCTTCCGGAGACAGCCCGGGCAGTACGGTCAACCCCTGCGGGAGGGACACGGTGGAGTCTGGCGTGGCGGCGCGTGCCAACAACACGCGCGCAAAAGGCGGACGGTCCCGGAACAATGGGACAACCGAAGTCGATGCGGCGGCCCTGAACAGGCTGCTGGCGGCTCTGGTGTCGATGCGGGACGGGAACTTCCGTCGGCGCCTGACGGTGTCCGGCGACGGCGTGATGGCCGAGATCGCCGCTGTTTTCAACGAGGTGGCCGACCGGAATCTGCACCTTACGGGTGAGCTCGCACGCGTACGCAGGATGGTCGGGCGCGAGGGGAAGCTGACCGAGCGGCTGGAGACGGGGGCCTGTGAGGGCTCCTGGGCGGCCGCCATCGACGCCTCGAACGCGCTGGTGGACGATCTGGCGCGTCCGGTGTCCGAGGTGGGGCGGGTCCTCTCGGCGGTCGCCGAGGGCGACCTGGAGCAGCGTATGGAGCTGCGCTCGCACGCCCCGGACGGCACCGAGGGGTCCGTACGGCCGCTGCGCGGCGAATTCCTGAAGGTCGCCCGTACCGTCAACAACCTGGTCGACCAGCTGTCGGCGTTCACCGACGAGGTGACGCGGGTGGCGCTGGAGGTCGGCACCGAGGGCAAACTCGGCGGCCAGGCACAGGTGCGCGGTATGTCTGGTTCGTGGAAAGATCTCACGGATTCGGTCAACACCATGGCGTACCGGCTCACCGCTCAGGTGCGTGACATTGCTCTCGTTACCACGGCCGTGGCCAAGGGTGATCTGTCGCGAAAGGTCACTGTCCATGTGGCCGGCGAGATGCTTCAGCTGAAGAACACCGTCAACACGATGGTCGACCAGCTGTCCTCTTTCTCCTCCGAGGTGACCCGGGTGGCCCGGGAGGTCGGCACGGAGGGAGAACTCGGCGGCCAGGCGACGGTGCCCGGTGTGGCGGGTGTGTGGAAGGACCTCACCGATTCGGTGAACACCATGGCCGGCAATCTGACCTCGCAGGTGCGCGGCATCGCCGAGGTCACGACGGCCGTCGCCAACGGCGATCTGTCGCAGAAGGTCACGGTGAGCGCTCGCGGGGAGGTGGCGCAGCTCGCCGAGACCATCAATCAGATGACCGAGACACTGCGTACGTTCGCGGACGAGGTCACGCGCGTGGCGAGCGAGGTCGGAGCCGAGGGGCTGCTCGGCGGGCAGGCGCAGGTGCCGGGAGCGGCCGGGACGTGGAAGGACCTCACCGACTCGGTGAACACCGTCTTCCGCAATCTGACCACCCAGGTGCGGGACATCGCCCAGGTGACGACGGCGGTCGCCAATGGCGATCTGTCGCAGAAGGTCACGGTCGATGTCGCGGGCGAGATGCTGGAACTCAAGAACACCGTCAACACGATGGTGGACCAGCTCTCGGCCTTCGGTTCCGAAGTGACGCGAGTGGCCCGGGAAGTCGGCGTCGAGGGTCGCCTCGGCGGGCAGGCCGGAGTACCGGGCGCGGCAGGCACGTGGAAGGACCTCACGGACTCGGTGAACACCGCGTTCCGTAACCTCACCGGCCAGGTGCGGGACATCGCCCAGGTGACGACGGCGGTCGCCAATGGTGATCTGTCGCAGAAGGTCACGGTCAATGTCGCGGGCGAGATGCTGGAGCTGAAGAACACCGTCAACACGATGGTGTCGCAGCTGTCCTCGTTCGCCGACCAGGTCACGCGGATGGCGCGGGACGTGGGCACGGAGGGCATCCTGGGTGGCCAGGCGCGGGTCGACGGCGTCAGCGGTACCTGGAAGGAACTGACCGACTCCGTCAACTTCATGGCGGGGAACCTGACTTCACAGGTGCGGCAGATCGCTCAGGTGACGACAGCGGTGGCCCGCGGTGACCTGTCGCAGAAGATCGACGTGGATGCCCGGGGCGAGATCCTGGAGTTGAAGAACACCATCAACACGATGGTCGACCAGCTCTCGGCCTTCGCCGAGCAGGTGACCCGGGTGGCCCGGGACGTGGGCACGGAGGGCCGCCTCGGCGGCCAGGCGCAGGTGCCGGGCGTCGCCGGAGTGTGGCGTGATCTGACCGACTCGGTGAACGGAATGGCCGAGAACCTCACCGGTCAGGTCCGTAACATCGCGCAGGTCGCCACCGCGGTGGCCCGCGGCGACCTGTCGCAGAAGATCGACGTGGATGCCCGGGGCGAGATCCTGGAGCTGAAGAACACCCTCAACACGATGGTGGATCAGCTCTCCAACTTCGCCGAGCAGGTGACCCGGGTCGCGCGCGAGGTGGGCACCGAGGGCATTCTGGGCGGTCAGGCCGAGGTGCAGGGTGTCTCCGGCACCTGGAAGGACCTCACCCAGTCCGTCAACTTCATGGCGAACAACCTGACTTCACAGGTCCGCAATATCGCCGAAGTGACCACGGCGGTCGCCAAGGGCGACCTGTCGAAGAAGATCACCGTCGACGCCAAGGGCGAGATCCTCGAACTGGTGACGACGGTCAACACGATGGTCGACCAGCTGTCGGACTTCGCCGACGAGGTCACCAGGGTCGCCCGTGAGGTGGGTACGGAAGGTGTGCTGGGCGGTCAGGCGCGGGTCCGCGGCGTCACCGGCATCTGGAAGGACCTCAGCGACAACGTCAACCTGATGGCCAACAACCTCACCAATCAGGTGCGTAACATCGCCCGGGTCTCCGCGGCGGTCGCCAACGGTGATCTGACCAAGAAGGTGACGGTCGAGGCGCGCGGCGAGGTCGCCGAGCTGGCCGAGACCGTCAACACGATGGTGACGACGCTGTCGTCGTTCGCCGACGAGGTGACCCGGGTGGCCCGCGAGGTGGGCACCGAGGGCGAACTGGGCGGCCAGGCCCATGTGCCGGGCGTCTCCGGTACGTGGAAGGACCTCACCGAGTCCGTGAACTCGATGGCCTCCAATCTGACCGGTCAGGTGCGCCAGATCGCGACGGTCACCACCGCCATCGCCAAGGGCGACCTCACCCGGAAGATCGACATCGATGCCCGCGGCGAGATCCTGGAGCTGAAGACCACCATCAACACGATGGTCGACCAGCTGTCCTCGTTCGCCGGAGAGGTCACCCGCGTGGCCCGTGAGGTGGGCACGGACGGGCAGTTGGGCGGTCAGGCCCGGGTCCGGGACGTCGACGGCACCTGGCGCGACCTCACCGAGTCGGTGAACGAGATGGCAGGGAACCTGACCCGCCAGGTGCGCGCGATCGCGGCCGTGGCGACCGCGGTGACCCGCGGCGATCTGAACCTCAAGATCGACGTGGATGCGGCCGGTGAGATCCAGGTCCTGCAGGACAACATCAACACGATGATCGCGAACCTCCGCGACACGACCCTCGCCAACGAGGAGCAGGACTGGCTCAAGGGCAACCTGGCCCGTATCTCCGGTCTGATGCAGGGCCGCCGCGACCTCGACGACGTGGCCTCGCTGATCATGAGCGAGCTCACGCCCGTCGTCTCGGCGCAGCACGGCGCGTTCTTCCTGGCGATGCCGACGGGCGGCGGCGCGGATGTGCCGGGGGGCGGGGAGCTGTCGTACGAGCTGTGCATGCGCGGCAGTTACGGCTACTCCGCCGGTCTGATGCCGACCGCGTTCCGTCCCGGCGAGACCCTGATCGGCACCGCGGCCGAGGAGAAGCGGACCATCCAGGTGAATGTGCCGCCGGGCTATCTGAAGATCTCCTCCGGGCTCGGGGAGGCCTCACCGGCGTATGTGATCGTGCTGCCGGTGCTCTTCGAGGGGAAGGTCCTCGGTGTGATCGAGCTGGCGTCGTTCCAGCCCTTCACCCAGATCCAGCGGGACTTCCTCAACCAGATCGCCGAGATGATCGCGACGAGCGTCAACACCATCAGCGTCAATACGAAGACCGAGGTGCTGCTCAAGCAGTCGCAGGAGCTGACCGAGCAGCTGCGTGAGCGCTCGGCGGAGCTGGAGAACCGGCAGAAGGCGCTGCAGGCCTCCAACGCCGAACTGGAGGAGAAGGCCGAGCTGCTGGCGCAGCAGAACCGCGACATCGAGGTGAAGAACACCGAGATCGAAGAGGCGCGGCAGGTGCTGGAGGAGCGGGCCGAGCAGCTCGCGGTCTCGATGCGCTACAAGTCGGAGTTCCTGGCGAACATGTCGCACGAGCTGCGTACGCCGCTCAACTCCCTGCTGATCCTGGCCAAGTTGCTCGCGGACAACGCCGAGGGCAATCTCTCGCCGAAGCAGGTGGAGTTCGCCGAGACGATCCATGGCGCGGGCTCCGATCTGCTGCAGCTGATCAAC
Source organism: Streptomyces sp. NBC_00885 (assembly GCF_045207475.1). NCBI lineage: Bacteria > Bacillati > Actinomycetota > Actinomycetes > Kitasatosporales > Streptomycetaceae > Streptomyces > Streptomyces sp. NBC_00885. The sequence continues at coordinate 2,196,859 of NZ_CP108796.1, read as the reverse complement.
GACATCCTCGATCTGTCGAAGGTCGAGGCGGGCAAGATGGACGTCAGCCCGACCCGCATCGCACTGGTGCAGCTCGTCGACTATGTGGAGGCGACGTTCCGGCCGCTGACCGCGGAGAAGGGTCTCGACTTCTCCGTACGGGTGTCGCCGGAGCTGCCGGCGACACTGCACACCGACGAACAGCGACTGCTGCAGGTGCTGCGCAACCTCCTGTCCAACGCGGTGAAGTTCACCGACAGCGGCGCGGTCGAGCTGGTGATCCGGCCGGCGAGCGCCGATGTGCCGCAGTCGATCCGCGAGCAGCTGCTGGAGGCGGGGTCGCTGCGGGACGCGGACGGCGATCTGATCGCCTTCTCCGTCACGGACACCGGAATCGGGATCGCCGCCGGCAAGATGCGGGTGATCTTCGAGGCGTTCAAGCAGGCGGACGGCACGACCAGCCGCAAGTACGGCGGTACGGGCCTGGGTCTGTCGATCAGCCGGGAGATCGCCCGGCTGCTCGGCGGTGAGATCCACGCGGCGAGCGAACCGGGCCGCGGCTCGACCTTCACTCTCTACTTGCCCCTTCACCCGAGCGAACTGCCGCCGCAGGGCTACCCGCAGCTCGCCCCCGGCGCGGCCGATCCGCTGCGCGGCGGCGCGGACGACGGTGGGGAGGACTTCATCCCGCAGGGGCACCAGGAGCCGTCGGGGCCCTTGGACGCTCACGCGGGTCCGGCTGCCCTGTTCCGGCGCCGGCGCAACGCTCTCGGCTCCGTGGAGCAGCGGCACGCGCTGCCCGGGCGCCAGGGCGCGGCGCCCGGCTCGGAGCAGTGGGCCGCGGCGAACGGCAGCCAGGAGGCGCCGGAGGCGAGGCGCACCTTCGTGTTCGACAGCGAGAAGGTGCTCATCGTCGACGACGACATCCGCAATGTCTTCGCCCTCACCAGCGTGCTGGAGCAGCACGGCCTGTCGGTGCTGTACGCGGAGAACGGCCGGGAGGGCATCGAAGTCCTGGAGCAGCACGACGATGTGACGGTCGTACTGATGGACATCATGATGCCGGAAATGGACGGGTACGCCACGACGACGGCGATCCGCAGGATGCCCCAGTTCGCCGGTCTGCCGATCATCGCGCTGACCGCGAAGGCGATGAAGGGCGACCGCGAGAAGGCCATCGAGTCCGGCGCTTCCGACTATGTCACCAAGCCGGTTGATCCGGACCATTTGCTCTCGGTGATGGAGCAATGGATGCGCGGGGAGTGAGCGATGCCTGCCCGGATCGCCGCGAGTTGCTGACTGACTGTGCCCTAAGGCGTGTGAGGCGACGGTATTCGGGGAACCTTCTGGTCTCCCGCTACGTTTCTGCTACGTGCACTGTGACATCACGGTGACAGGGTGTGGCGACAGGCGGGGTGCGGCTACCATGACCGGCACAAGGACGGGCGACGCAAGGGAGTCGTCCCCTGGGGCGGCGCCCGGTGCACTTCCGGGGCGAGGAGGACGGGCCATGGTGCAGAAGGCCAAGATCCTCCTGGTCGATGACCGGCCGGAGAATCTGCTCGCGCTGGAGGCGATCCTCTCTGCGCTCGATCAGACACTGGTGCGGGCATCGTCAGGGGAGGAAGCGCTCAAGGCGCTGCTGACGGACGACTTCGCGGTCATTCTGCTGGATGTCCAGATGCCCGGCATGGACGGATTCGAGACGGCCGCGCACATCAAGCGGCGGGAGCGGACCCGGGACATCCCGATCATCTTCCTCACCGCGATCAACCACGGCCCGCACCACACCTTCCGGGGTTACGCCGCGGGTGCGGTCGACTACATCTCCAAGCCCTTTGACCCGTGGGTGCTGCGCGCGAAGGTCTCGGTCTTCGTCGAGCTCTATATGAAGAACTGCCAACTGCGTGAGCAGGCCGCGCTGCTGCGCCTCCAGCTGGAGGGCGGCGGACACCCGGCGGGGAACAGCAAGGAGCCCGCGGGGCTCCTCGCCGAGCTTTCCGCACGGCTCGCGGCAGTTGAGGAACAGGCCGAAGCGCTGTCCAAACAGCTCGACGACGACTCGGCCGATGCCGCCGCCGTCGCCACCGCCGCCCATCTCGAACGCAAACTCACGGGTTTGCGCCGGGCGCTCGACGCGCTGGAGCCGGGCGCCGGCGGTGGTACGCCGACGCTGCCCTCGCAGAACTGAACCGGCACCCTGAGCTTGAGGGGCCGTCAGTTTCCGGCTCTCGGGCGACGACACGAACGGGTGAAGCAGTAGGCACACGTGTCCACTGCGGTCGGCACCGGTAACCTCACCATCATGGCCTCACGTACGTCCGGCAAGGGTTCCCAGGGCGCGGCGGGCACCGCGAAACCGCGCGCCGGCCGTACGACCGGTGCCGCGAAGAAGGCGGCGCCCGCCAAGAAAGCCGCCGTGAAGAAGACCGCGCCCACGAAGAAAGCACCCGCGAAGAAGGCGGCGGCCAAGAAGGCCGCACCGAAGCCCGCACCGTCCCCCACGGGGGGCGTGTACCGGCTCGTGCGCGCCCTCTGGCTCGGTCTCGCCCACGCCGTGGGCGCCATGTTCCGCGGCATAGGGCGGGGTGCCAAGGGTCTTGACCCCGCGCACCGCAAGGACGGCCTGGCACTGCTGCTTCTCGCGCTGGGCCTGATCGTCGCCGCGGGTACCTGGTCCAATCTGAGCGGACCGGTCGGCGATCTCGTCGAGATGCTGGTGACCGGAGCCTTCGGCCGGCTCGATCTGCTCGTGCCGATACTGCTGGCCGCGATCGCCGTACGACTGATCCTCTATCCCGAGAAGCCCGAGGCGAACGGCCGGATCGTGATCGGTCTGTCCGCGCTCGTCGTCGGCGTGCTCGGTCAGGTTCATATCGCCTGCGGCTCACCCGGCCGCGGGGAAGGCACCGAGGCGATGCAGGACGCGGGCGGGCTGATCGGCTGGGCCGCGTCCAAGCCGCTGATCTTCACCATGGGCGACGTGCTCGCCGTACCGCTGCTCGTACTGCTCACGATCTTCGGGCTGCTCGTCGTCACCGCAACCCCCGTCAACGCGATTCCTCAGCGGCTGCGGCTGCTCGGATCCAAGCTCGGCATCGTCGACCCGGTGTACGAGCCGGAGGCTGACGGCGAGGCCACCGACGACGAGCGCTACGAGGAGCAGTGGCGCGAGGCCGTGCCCGGGCGTGCGGGCCGCTCCTCCGTGCGCCGGCGCGAAGCCCCGGCGGACTACGACCCGGACCACGCCGAGCAGGAGGCGCTGTCCCGGCGCAGGCGGCCGCGCAAGCCCTCGGTGCAGCCCGCCATGGACCGTCCGATGGACGCCGTGGACGTGGCCGCGGCGGCAGCCGCCGCGCTCGACGGTGCCGTACTGAACGGCATGCCGCCCTCGCCGCTGGTCGCCGACCTCACGCGTGATGTCACCGCCGAGCGCCGACGCGCGGCGAGCCCGGTGCCCGGCGCGCGCGAGCCCGAGGAGCCCCAGCCGAAGCAGAGCGGGCCGAAGGGATCCGTACCTGATCTGACCAAGCCCGCGCCCGAGGAGTCGCAGCCCCTGCCGCCGCGCGCCGAGCAGCTTCAGCTCTCCGGCGACATCACCTACGCCCTGCCCTCCCTGGACCTGCTGGAGCGCGGTGGCCCCGGCAAGACGCGCAGCGCGGCCAACGACGCGGTCGTCGCCTCGCTCAGCAACGTCTTCATGGAGTTCAAGGTCGACGCGGCGGTCACCGGCTTCACCCGCGGTCCGACGGTCACGCGGTACGAGGTGGAGCTGGGCCCGGCCGTGAAGGTCGAGCGGATCACCGCCCTCACCAAGAACATCGCGTACGCCGTCGCCAGCCCCGACGTACGGATCATCTCCCCGATCCCCGGCAAGTCCGCGGTCGGCATCGAGATCCCGAACTCCGACCGCGAGATGGTCAAGCTCGGCGATGTGCTGCGTCTCGCGGACGCGGCGGAGGACGACCACCCCATGCTGGTGGCGCTCGGCAAGAACGTCGAGGGCGGCTACGAGATGGCCAACCTCGCCAAGATGCCGCACGTCCTGGTCGCGGGCGCGACCGGCTCCGGAAAGTCCTCCTGCATCAACTGTCTGATTACCTCGGTCATGGTGCGGGCGACCCCGGAGGACGTACGCATGGTGCTCGTCGACCCCAAGCGGGTCGAGCTCAACGCGTACGAGGGCATTCCGCACCTGATCACGCCGATCATCACCAACCCCAAGCGGGCCGCCGAGGCGCTGCAGTGGGTCGTGCGCGAGATGGATCTGCGCTACGACGACCTCGCGGCGTACGGCTACCGCCATATCGACGACTTCAACGAGGCCATCAGGAACGGCAAGGTCAAGCCGCCGGAGGGCAGTGAGCGCGAGCTCACGCCGTATCCGTATCTGCTGGTCATCGTCGACGAGCTCGCCGATCTGATGATGGTCGCGCCGCGCGATGTCGAGGACGCCATCGTCCGCATCACCCAGCTGGCCCGCGCCGCCGGCATCCATCTGGTGCTGGCGACCCAGCGCCCGTCCGTCGATGTCGTCACCGGTCTGATCAAGGCGAACGTGCCCTCACGGCTGGCCTTCGCGACATCGTCGCTCGCCGACAGCAGGGTCATCCTCGACCAGCCCGGCGCCGAGAAGCTGATCGGCAAGGGCGACGGCCTCTTCCTGCCGATGGGCGCCAACAAGCCCACCCGTATGCAGGGCGCCTTCGTCACCGAGGACGAAGTCGCGGCGATCGTCCAGCACTGCAAGGATCAGATGGCGCCCGTCTTCCGCGAGGACGTCGTGGTCGGCACCAAGCAGAAGAAGGAGATCGACGAGGACATCGGCGACGACCTCGATCTGCTCTGCCAGGCGGCCGAGCTGGTTGTGTCCACCCAGTTCGGATCGACGTCGATGCTCCAGCGGAAGTTGCGTGTGGGCTTCGCGAAGGCGGGAAGACTCATGGATCTGATGGAGTCGCGGAACATCGTCGGGCCGAGCGAGGGCTCCAAGGCGCGCGACGTTCTGGTGAAACCTGATGAGCTGGACGGAGTGCTCGCCGTGATACGCGGGGAGTCCGAGTCGTAATGCTTCTGAGAGCAACCGTTTCCCTTAGTCGTACGTCAAGTTGGAGGGAGGGACAGCCAGATGTCCCACCATCGAGACGGCTCGCCATTCTGATGGCGTACAAACTCCCTCCGCCCGGTTGCCCCACCCTTTCGTACCACCCCTAAACTGAACCTCCAGCAGGTGGCTACACGCTCGAAAGGCGCCCCCGTGTCCATCGGCAACTCCCCCGAAGACGACCGGCCTTCAGTCGAACCCTCGGCTGAAGACGACCGGCCTTCGATCGGACGTGTGCTCCAGGAAGCCCGCACCGCCGCAGGTCTGACCGTTGACGAGGTCAGCTCCTCCACCCGGGTGCGCGTCCCGATCGTGCATGCGATCGAAGAGGACGACTTCTCCCGCTGCGGCGGCGACGTCTACGCGCGCGGTCATATCCGCACGATCGCGCGTGCCGTCGGGCTCGATCCCGATCCACTCGTCGCGCAGTACGACGCGGACCACGGCGGCCGTCCCGCCCCCACACCTGCCGCGCCCCTCTTCGAGGCCGAGCGCATCCGTCCCGAACGCGGCCGTCCCAACTGGACCGCCGCCATGGTCGCTGCGATCGTCGCGGTGATCGGCTTCGTCGGCTTCACGCTCGTCAACGGCGGCGACAGCGGCGACAAGAACAACCATGTGGCGGAGGGCCCGGCGCCCGATCAGAAGCCCACGCCGACCAAGCCCGCCCCGGCCAAACCCGTCGATCCCACCCCCTCCGACAGTGCCATCGCGGCGGTGCCGAAGGACAAGGTGACGGTGAAGCTCTCCGTCCTGGACGACAAGAGCTGGATCTCCGCCAAGTCGCACAACGGCAAGCTGCTCTTCGACGGAACCCTCCTCAAAGGCGAGTCCAGGACCTTCCAGGACGACGAGCGGGTCGATCTGATCCTGGGGAACGCCGGCGCGATCGAGCTGTATGTGAACGGCAAGAAGGTCGAGGACGAGTTCGAGACGGGCCAGGTCGAGCGGCTCTCGTACACGAAGGGCGACCCCGAGGTCGGCTAGCTCGGAAGGCGTGGAGGGGCCCACAACCCTGGGGGCAGGGGCGTGGGCCAGGACAAAGTAGTCTTGAGCCCATGCCCGAACGCCGTACCGTCGCCCTTGTCACTCTTGGCTGCGCCCGTAACGAGGTGGACTCGGAGGAGCTTGCAGGCCGCTTGGCAGCGGACGGCTGGGAGCTCGTCGAGGAAGCCTCCGACGCGGATGTCGCAGTCGTCAACACCTGCGGATTCGTCGAGGCCGCCAAGAAGGACTCCGTCGACGCCCTTCTCGAAGCCAACGATCTCAAGGACCACGGCCGGACCCAGGCCGTGGTCGCCGTCGGCTGCATGGCCGAGCGGTACGGCAAGGAGCTGGCCGAGGCACTGCCCGAGGCGGACGGTGTGCTGGGCTTCGACGACTACGCCGACATCTCCGACCGCCTGCAGACCATCCTCAACGGCGGCATCCACTCCTCGCACACCCCGCGCGACCGCCGCAAGCTGCTGCCGCTGAGCCCGGTCGAGCGCCAGGAGGCCGGCACGGACGTGGCGCTGCCGGGGCACGGTGCGCCGGCGGATCTTCCGGAAGGCGTCGCGCCCGCCTCCGGGCCGCGCGCCCCGCTGCGCCGCCGGCTCGACACCAGCCCCGTCGCGTCCGTGAAGCTGGCATCCGGCTGCGACCGGCGCTGCTCCTTCTGCGCCATCCCGTCCTTCCGCGGCTCCTTCATCTCGCGGCGGCCGAGCGATGTGCTAGGCGAGACGCGCTGGCTGGCCGAGCAGGGCGTCAAGGAGGTCATGCTCGTCTCCGAGAACAACACCTCCTACGGCAAGGACCTCGGCGACATCCGCCTGCTGGAGACCCTGCTGCCCGAACTCGCCGAGGTCGACGGCATCGAGCGGGTGCGGGTCAGCTATCTGCAGCCCGCGGAGATGCGGCCGGGGCTGATCGACGTCCTCACCTCGACACCGAAGATCGCCCCCTACTTCGACCTGTCCTTCCAGCACTCCGCGCCCGACGTGCTGCGCGCGATGCGGCGCTTCGGCGACACCGAACGCTTCCTGGAACTGCTCGAGACCATCCGTGGCAAGGCTCCGCAGGCGGGTGTGCGGTCCAACTTCATCGTCGGCTTCCCCGGCGAGAGCGAGGCGGACTTCGCCGAACTGGAACGCTTCCTCACCGAGGCGCGCCTCGACGCCATCGGCGTCTTCGGCTACTCCGACGAGGACGGCACCGAGGCGGTCTCGTACGACAACAAGCTCGACGCCGACGTCATCGCCGAGCGCCTCGACCACCTCTCGCGGCTCGCCGAGGAGCTGACCGCCCAGCGCGCCGAGGAGCGTCTCGGCGAGACGCTCGAGGTGCTCGTCGAGTCGGTGGACGACGAGGACGGTGCGGTGGGCCGTGCGCTGCACCAGGCTCCCGAGACGGACGGCCAGGTCGTCTTCACCACGAGCGACGGGCTTGTGCCCGGCCGTATCGTCATGGCGAAGGCAGTGGATACCGAAGGCGTCGACCTGGTGGCCGAATGTCTTCCCGAGGAGGCAGGCACATGACCGGAGTGCCGGCATCCGCGGGGGGCGGCACCGGTAGGCCGGCACCCGGCGGCAAGCTGGGCGCCGCGGCCGTCAATCAGGCGAGCCTCTGGAACATCGCCAACATCCTCACCATGGTGCGGCTGGTGCTCGTGCCCGCCTTCGTCGTTCTGATGCTCCAGGACGGCGGCTACGACCCGGCCTGGCGGGCCTGGGCGTGGGCGGCGTTCGCCGTCGCCATGATCACCGACATCTTCGACGGCCACCTGGCGCGGGCGTACAACCTCGTCACCGACTTCGGGAAGATCGCCGACCCGATCGCCGACAAGGCGATCATGGCCGCCGGGCTGATCTGCCTGTCGGCGCTCGGCGATCTGCCGTGGTGGGTGACCGGAGTGATCCTCTTCCGGGAGCTCGGAATCACACTGATGCGGTTCTGGGTGATCCGGCATGGAGTAATTCCCGCCAGTCGCGGTGGCAAAATGAAGACCCTCGCGCAGGGCACGGCGGTCGGTATGTATGTCCTGGCGCTCACCGGGGCGCTGGCCACTCTTCGCTTCTGGGTGATGGCCGTGGCCGTCGTGCTGACGGTGCTCACCGGCCTCGACTATGTGCGACAGGCGATTGTGCTGAGGCGCAGGGGACTGGCCGCGGAACGGGCCGCGGCGGGGGACACGCGGTGACGACCGCGGCTCAGGTGCTTGCTCTGCTTGCGGAGCGTGGCGAGACGCTGGCCGTCGCCGAGTCGCTCACCGGCGGTCTGGTGGCCGCCGAGCTGACCGCCGTACCGGGAGCCTCGAAGACCTTCCGCGGCTCCGTGACGGCGTACGCAACCACTCTGAAGAGGGATGTTCTCGGCGTCGACGGGACTCTTCTGGCGGAGCGCGGCGCGGTGGATCCCGAGGTTGCGCGGCAGATGGCGGCCGGTGTGCGGGAGGTGCTGGGCGCTTCCTGGGGCATCGCGACCACGGGTGTGGCGGGCCCCGAACCGCAGGACGGGCAGCCCGTCGGGACGGTCTATGTGGCGGTCGCGGGACCGGACGGCGCCGGGAAGGTGGCCGCTCTGCGATTGAACGGTGGCCGGGTGGACATCCGTAGAGAGAGTGTACGGAGCGTGCTCGACTTGCTCGCGGGCGAACTCCACGAAAATGCGCGGACACAGGATACGGAACAGAACGGGGGGACTTGATGTTTGCAGCCCTGAGTGAACACGACATCGCTCCCCGCACGGCCGCGGCACGAGGCGGTACGGTGGGGCGTGAAGGATGCGGCTACGCGGTCCGAGGAGGGAGCCACCGATGATTCTGCTCCGTCGCCTGCTGGGTGACGTGCTGCGTCGGCAGCGCCAGCGCCAGGGCCGTACTCTGCGCGAAGTCTCCTCGTCCGCCCGAGTATCGCTCGGCTATCTCTCCGAGGTGGAGCGGGGGCAGAAGGAGGCTTCCTCCGAGCTGCTCTCCGCGATCTGCGACGCGCTTGACGTACGGATGTCCGAGCTCATGCGAGAAGTGAGCGACGAGCTGTCGCTGGCCGAGCTGGCCGAGTCGGCAGCGGCCAGCGAGCCGGTGCCTGCGCCAGTACGCCCGATGCTCAATTCCGTCTCCGTGACGTCGGTGGCGGGTGTGCCGACGGAGCGGGTGACCATCAAGGCGCCTGCGGAGGCGGTCGACGTCGTCGCCGCCTGATCCGTACGGCTCTGTACGACCTGGTTTGCAGCTGAGCCCCGACTGGTACTCGAGTACCGGTCGGGGCTTTCGCTTGCCCTGGATGTCCCGTTTGTGGTGGCTGTGCAATCGTGGGCGGGTAGCTGCGAACCGAGTGGAGGACATGGATGTCTGTCGTGAAGAGCTCTCTGTCCGAGGCGGACCTCAAGACGGTCGGCGACGCACTCAGGGGTGCGCTCGTGGACCTGGTGGATCTCGCGCTGGTGGCGAAGCAGGTCCACTGGAATGTCGTGGGCCCGCGTTTCAGGTCCGTACATCTGCAGCTCGACGAGGTGGTGGACACCGCGCGGCAGCACTCCGACACGGTGGCCGAGCGTGCGTCGGCGATCGGAGTGACGCCGGACGGGCGGGCCGCGACGGTGGCGGCGCAGAGCGCCATCGGCGCGGTGCCCGAGGGGTGGATCAAGGACGGGGATGCCGTGCGGACATTGGTGGACGCACTGGGGGCGGTGATCGGGCGCATGCGGGAGCGGATCGAGGTGACCGCGGATCCGGATCCGGTGAGTCAGGACGTGCTGATCGGGCTGACGGCGGATCTGGAGAAGCACGCATGGATGTTCCAGGCGGAGAGCGCATAGGACCGGGCTTCACGGGTTTCGTGCTTCGCGCTTCCGGCGGGCTTCGGGCGGCTGCGGGCTGCGGCGTCCCGGCGCACCCTGGAGAGAGGCGATCGGCGCACTGTGCGCCGGTTGGGCTCCGGTGCGCCCTCCCGTGGGCGATTGCGCCGGTCTAGCGTGGACCGGAGGAGGCAGCCATGGCAGTACGCGGGGTCGCGCCGGTGGTCACCCTGGGCCTGATGGCGGGCGGACTGTGGTGGTGGGCCGTGTTGCGGCTGGTGATCGTGCCCGAGCAGTCGGGTCTTGTGGAGGGCGCGGTGGCAGCGGGCGGATGGGGGCTGAGCCTGCTGCCCGTGCATGTGACAGCGTCCCGCGGGAGCACGGCCGGTATCGGTGCGGTGCGCGACGTCAGCATCACCAGGGCATTGCGACGCCACCGTTCGGGCGGAGGATCTGGCCCGTCGTGAAGCTGGACGCGTCCGAGGCCAGATGAAGCACCGTATGGGCGATGTCCTCGGGCTCGCCCACGCGGCGGAGCGGCGACAGCCGGACCATCGCTGCCTCGGCCTGGTGCTGGAGCGTGGCGTCGTGGCGGTCGGTCATCGGCGTGCGGATCCAGCCGGGGGCGACGGCGTTGACACGGATGGAGTGCGGGCCTAGTTCGGTCGCGAGCGTCTTGGTGAGCTGGACGACGGCCGCCTTGGCAACGCTGTAGCAGAGCAGACCGGCGCTCGCCGCATCCACGGCGCCGGATGCCATGGTGACGATGGAACCGGGTGTGCCCGCGGCGATCATCACGCGGGCCGACTCCTGGCAGGCGTACAGGATCCCCTTGAAGTTGACCGCGAGGACACGGTCCAGGTCCTCGTCCCTCGTCTCCAGGACCGTGCTGCTGTGCATGATTCCGGCGACGGCGGCCAGGATGTCCAGTCGGCCGCTGCTCGCGGCGTACTCGATCGCGGACTTGACCTGGGCGCGCTCGCTGACGTCGAGGGGATGGGTGTGCGCGGTGCCGCCCGCCTCGGAGATCAGGGACCGGGTCTCGTCGAGGCTCTTCTCGTCGATGTCCGCGCAGTGGACGGTGGCTCCCGCCTCGGCCAGCAGGACGGCACAGGCGCGGCCTATGCCGCTCGCTGCGCCGGTGATGAACGCGGTGCGGCCGGTGAGGTCGTACGCCGTGAGGGGCATGCGGGGACCGTACGACTGGATCTGACGGGGCGTCAACTAGTGTGGCGGGATGAGGGAATGGGGCCGGACTGGCAGCCAGGGCACCAGTAGGTGGGGCGCGCGCGGCTGCCGTCGCCCTGCTCGGCCTTGCGGATCGCGGTGCCGCAGCGCAGACAGGGCCGGCCCTCGCGGCCGTAGACATGGAGCCGGTCGCCGGGGCGGCGGCCGGCCGCGGTGGTGGTGCGGCGGTCGAAGCTGTTCTTGTTCGCGTCAAGGAGGCGGTGGGCCGTGGCGACGAGGCGGGCGGGAGTGTCGGCAGGGAGCTCGCCGACGGGCAGCCAGGGCGTCACTCGGGCCAGAAAGGCCAGCTCCGACTTGTAGACATTGCCGATGCCCGCCAGATTCCGCTGGTCGAGCAGGGCCTCGCCGAGGGGGCGGGAGGGGTCCGAGAGCAGATGGGCGGCGGCGATCTCCGGGTCCCAGTCGGGGCCCAGCAGGTCAGGGCCGAGATGGCCGACCGCTTGGTTCTCGTCGGCCGTACACAGCAGCTCCAGGACGGGCAGCCGGTAGCCGACGGCGGTGTGGGCCGCATTGCCGAGGATCGCCCGGATCTGGTGCGTGGGGCCGCCGCGCCAGCGCTCGCCGGAGTCGTACACCTGCCAGGAGCCCTCCATCCGCAGATGCGAGTGGAGGGTCAGACCGCCCTCGATGCGGGTGAGCAGATGCTTGCCGCGCGGGGTGACGTCCAGGACGGCCCGCCCGGTGAGATCGGCGGTGGCGAGGCGGGGGACGCGGAGGTCGGACCGGGTGAGGGCTTGCCCCGCGAGGGCGGTGTGCAGGCGCTGGGCGGTCTGCCAGACGGTGTCTCCTTCGGGCATGCCATCCATGATGCGGGGTGCGGGGATCGCCTGCGGCGGAGGCGTCCCATTACGGGGGCTCCGCCCCGGACCCCCGCGCCTCAATCGCCGGCGGGGCTGATTTTCAGCCCGTCCGGCGTTTGAGGACATGCGGCCGAAGGCCGCATCCGGGGTCTGGGGCTTGCCCCAGTCCGGGTAGGGGCGGGTAGGGGATAAGGCCCGCCGAGGCGCACCCCACCGCACCCCGCGTCAGGGCCGCAGTCGCAGTCCCCTCGGCGTCGCGTGGAACCCCGCCGTCTCCAGCGCTCGGCCCAGCGGCGACGTCAGCGCCGGTATACCGTTCGTCCGCTCGACCGTCACCGTCCCCAACGCCCCTGCGCGAGCCGCCTGAGCGAGCGCCCCCGCCGCCGTGTGGAGGACAGGCGAGTCCGGGTCCGTGGCCCAGGCCAGCAGCGTCTTGCCGCCGCGTTCCATGTACAGAGTCAGCTCGCCGTCGACCAGGACCACCAGGGAGCCCGCCTTTCGGCCTGGCTTGTGGCCGGCGCCGGTCGGCGGCTCCGGCCAGGGCAGCGCAGCGCCGTACGCATTGGCCGGGTCGGCGGCGGCCAGCACCACGGCCTGCGGTGCCGTCTGCGCATCGGCCCGGTCCCGGGCCGTGGCCGCCGCCCGGAGGCGGTCGACCGCGCCGTCCATCGCGAACTGGGCAGCGCCCAGCCCCTCCACGACATAGCCGCGCCGTGCCTGACCGCTGTCCTCGAAGGCGGAGAGGATGCGGTACGTCGCGGAGAAGCCACCCTCCACACCCTCCGCGGCCACCGCCCCCCGGGTCACCACGCCGTGGCGGTCGAGGAGCGTGCGGGCGATCGCGTGCGCGCGATGGGTGGGGTCTGGCTCCGCGCCCGGGAGCAGTGACCAGCGGCCGCTGACCGTCGGCGGGCCGGTGCGGGAAGCGGGGCGAGCCGCGGCCGTGAGGCTGCCGTAGCGACCGCGGGGCACGGCACGTCTGGCGCGATGGGCCGTGGACCCGGCGGTGCGGCCCGAGCCGAGCAGCGAACGGAGCGGCGCCAGACTGTCGTTGGTGAGCCGTCCCGACCAGGCAAGGTCCCAGACGGCGTCGGCCAGTTCGGGGTCGGTGGCGTCGGGGTGGGTGGTGGCCCGGATCTGGTCGGCGATCTGGCGGAAGAACAGTCCGTACCCGGGGGCGAGGGCGCTGAGCACCGACTCGTGGAGCGCACTGAGTTCCAGCGGGTGGGGCTGGGGGAGGAGCAGCGGGGCGGCGTCGGCGAGATAGAGGGAGATCCAGCCGTCCTTGCCCGGGAGGGAGCCAGCTCCCGCCCAGATGACCTCGCCCGTCGTGGTCAGTTCGTCCAGCTGGCCGGGGGCATAACCGGAGACGCGCGACGGGAGGATCAGCTTCTCCAGCGCCGAGGCCGGGACCGCGGCCCCCTGGAGCTGCTCGATCGCGCGGGCTAGTCCGTCGATACCGCGCAGGCTGTTGCTGCCCAGGTGCTGCCACTGCGGAAGGAACGTGGCGAGGGCGGCGGGCGGGACCGGCTCGAGTTCCTGGCGCAGCGCGGCCAAGGAACGGCGGCGCAGCCTGCGCAGCACGGCCGCGTCGCACCACTCCTGGCCGATGCCCGAGGGGTGGAACTCTCCCTGGACGACCCGTCCGCCCGCGGCGAGCCGGTGCAGCGCGCCGTCGGTGACCGCCGCGCCGAGGCCGAAGCGGGCCGCCGCCTGGGTCGAGGTGAAGGGACCGTGCGTACGCGCGAACCGGGCCAGCAGGTCGCCGAGCGGATCCTTGACCGGCTCTGTGAAGGCCTCCGGAACGCCCACCGGCAACGCTGTTCCCAGGGCGTCCCGGAGCCGGCCCGCGTCCTCGATCGCCGCCCAGTGGTCCGCGCCCGCGATCCGCACCTGGATGGCCCGGCGCGATGCGGCCAGATCCCGGGGCCAGCGCTCGTCCCCGCCGCGCTCCGTCAACTCCGCGTCCGTCAGCGGGCCGAGGATCCGCAGCAGGTCGGCGACGCCCTCCGCGTCCTTGATCCGGCGGTCCTCGGTGAGCCACTGCAGTTCGCGTTCCAGCTCGGTCAGCACTTCGGGGTCGAGCAGCTCGCGCAGTTCGGCCTGGCCGAGCAACTCGGCGAGGAGCCTCGAGTCCAGGGAGAGGGCCGCGGCCCGCCGCTCGGCGAGCGGCGAGTCGCCCTCGTACAGGAACTGGGCGACGTAACCGAACAGCAGCGAGCGGGCGAAGGGCGAAGGCTCGGGTGTCGTGACCTCGACGAGGCGGACCCGGCGGGACTCGATGTCGCCCATCAGCTCGGTCAGCCCCGGTACGTCGAAGACGTCCTGCAGGCACTCACGGACCGCTTCGAGGACGATCGGGAAGGAGCCGAACTCGCTCGCCACCTGGAGCAGTTGGGCAGCGCGCTGGCGCTGCTGCCACAGCGGCGTCCGCTTGCCGGGATTGCGCCGAGGCAGCAGCAGCGCACGCGCGGCGCACTCGCGGAAGCGGGAGGCGAAGAGCGCCGAGCCGCCCACTTGGTCGGTGACGATCTGATTGATCTCGCCCTTGTCGAAGACGGCGTCCGCCGCGCCGACCGGAGCCTGCTCGCTGTCGTACGTCGTGTCGAGATGGACCGGGTCCTGGTCGAGCAGGTCAAGGCCCATCAGATCGGCGTCGGGCAGGCGCAGCACGATGCCGTCGTCGGCGTGCATGACCTGCGCGTCCATTCCGTACCGCTCGGCCAGACGGGCGCCGAGCGCCAGCGCCCAAGGGGCGTGCACCTGCGCGCCGAAGGGGGAGTGGATCACGACCCGCCAGTCGCCGAGCTCGTCGCGGAAGCGCTCGACCAGGATCGTCCGGTCGTCGGGGACATGGCCGCAGGCGCGGCGCTGCTCGTCGAGATAGGCGAGGACATTGTCGGCCGCCCAGGCGTCCAGGCCTGCGGCCAGCAGACGCAGCCGGGCGTCCTCGGGAGTCAGCCCGCCCACCTCGCGCAGGAACGCGCCCACCGCACGGCCCAGTTCGAGCGGGCGGCCCAGCTGGTCGCCCTTCCAGAAGGGGAGCCGGCCGGGAACACCGGGGGCGGGGGAGACCAGCACCCGGTCGCGGGTGATGTCCTCGATCCGCCAGGAGGTCGTGCCGAGAGTGAAGACATCGCCCACCCGGGACTCGTACACCATCTCCTCGTCGAGCTCGCCGACCCTGCCGCCGCCCTTCTTGGGATCTGCGCCGGCGAGGAAGACGCCGAACAGTCCGCGGTCGGGAATGGTGCCGCCCGAGGTGACCGCGAGCCGCTGCGCTCCCGGCCGGCCCGTGACCGTACCGGCGACGCGGTCCCACACCACGCGTGGGCGCAGCTCGGCGAAGGCGTCGGAGGGATAGCGCCCGGCGAGCATGTCCAGGACGGCGGTGAAGGCCGACTCCGGCAGCGAGGCGAAGGGCGCGGCCCGGCGTGCCAGCGCCAGCAGATCGTCCACCTGCCAGGTGTCCAGGGCGACCATCGCGACCAGCTGCTGGGCCAGCACGTCGAGCGGGTTGGACGGGATGCGCAGCGCCTCGATGGAGCCGCTGCGCATCCGCTCGGTCACGACGGCCGACTGCACCAGATCGCCGCGGTACTTGGGGAAGACGACACCTGTGGATACCGCGCCCACCTGGTGCCCCGCGCGGCCGACCCGCTGCAGGCCGGAAGCGACGGACGGGGGCGACTCGACCTGGACCACCAGGTCCACCGAGCCCATGTCGATGCCCAGCTCCAGGCTGGAAGTGGCCACGACTGCGGGCAGCCGGCCCGCCTTCAGGTCCTCCTCGACCAGGGCGCGCTGCTCCTTGGAGACCGAGCCGTGGTGGGCGCGGGCGAGGAGCGGTGGTGCTCCGTGCGCGGCTCCGGACTGCGCCATGATCTCGGCCGGTGGCGGCCCCTCGGGCACGGTCGTGGCGGAGCCGCGCGAATCGAACACAGTTCCGGTGGCCCGTTCGTACGCGATCTCGTTGAGGCGATTGCACAGTCGCTCCGCCAGGCGGCGGGAGTTGGCGAAGACGATCGTGGAGCGGTGCGCCTGGACCAGGTCGGCGATCTTCTCCTCGACATGCGGCCAGATCGAGGGCTTCTCGCCATTGCCCGACTCGGACGCGGGGGAGCCGCCCAGCTCGCCCAGATCCTCCACCGGTACGACCACCGAGAGGTCGAACTCCTTGCCCGAGGGCGGCTGGACGATCTCCACCTTGCGCTGCGGCGACAGATAGCGCGCCACCTCGTCGACCGGGCGCACCGTCGCCGACAGCCCGATCCGCCGGGCAGGGCGCGGCAACAGCTCGTCGAGCCGCTCCAGAGATACGGAGAGATGCGCGCCCCGCTTCGTCCCAGCGACGGCGTGCACTTCGTCCAGGATCACCGTCTCGATGCCCGACAGCGCGTCCCGCGCCGAGGAGGTGAGCATCAGAAACAGCGACTCGGGTGTCGTGATCAGAATGTCCGGCGGCTTGGTGGCCAGCGACCGCCGCTCGGCGGCCGGGGTGTCGCCCGAGCGGATGCCGACCCGTACATCCGGCTCGGGCAGACCCAGCCGCGCGGACTCATGGCGAATCCCGGTCAGCGGACTACGGAGATTGCGCTCCACATCGACGGCGAGAGCCTTGAGCGGAGACACGTACAGCACACGGCAGCGCATCTTCGGGTCCGCGGGATGGGGCGTGGACGCGAGACGGTCCAGGGCCGCGAGGAATGCGGCCAGGGTCTTGCCGGAGCCCGTCGGGGCGACCACCAGCACGTCCGAGCCCTCGCCGATGGCCCGCCAGGCACCCTCCTGCGCGGCGGTGGGCGCGCTGAAGGCTCCCATGAACCAGCTCCGGGTCGCGGGGGAGAAGGCGTCGAGCGCTGAAGCCGTCATGCCCCCCATCGTGCACCGCACCACTGACAACGCGGGCTCCCGCAACCCTGGCGCTGTGAAATCAGGCGTCACAGCCGCGACGGGACGAGACTCCTGTCCCTTTTGGCATGGAATGCAACGACCGAACCCCCAGCCACGCGGTCGGCCATTTGAGCATCGGAGCCGGTTTAATTCTCAATGCTTCCAGAAAGATATTGGATCTTGCTAAAGTTATGGTGCTGGGTATGCAGGCTTGGAGGGGCGATGGGTCGGGTCTTCATCTCGTACAGTCATGCCGATAAATTATACGCGGAGCGAGTCATTCGGCAGTTGAGGTCGGCTCGGTTCGACGTTGTCGTGGACCAGGATGCTCTGCAGGCCGGCCAGGAATGGCGCACCGAACTGTTCCGGCTGATCAGGTCTTCGCAGGCAATTCTTGTGATCCTGACCGAGTCGGCGCGCACTTCCGAGGAAGTGGCATCGGAATGGGCTTATGCCCTGGGGGTCGGTGTCCCGGTTTTCCCGCTGCGCTTCGAGGTGACATCTCGCCCGTCCCGGCTCGATCAGCTGCACGGGTTTGATTTCCGTCGGCATTCGGCTCCTTGGGGCGACTTGATCAAAACGCTGAACTTTCTGCCGCCCGCCCCTCAGGAGTTCACCGAGGGGCTTGAGGAGGTGCAGAGCACGGCTCAGCAGATTCGCGCGAACCTCGACTTCCAGAGCAACAGATGTTTTCAGCACATCGTCAGCCAGTCGTTGCGTGAAATGGGAAGTCAGCTCCAGTCGATCGGGACCGGTTCGCAGTATATGGTGCCGGCCACCCAATATCCGTTCTATCTGATTTCTGCGCAGAATGTCCTGCGGGCTCGCGTCAAGGCGTTGGCGTTGGTGGACCAAGAGGAATTATTCTGGCAGCAGGGCGTCGGGAGGGTCATCAACGAAAGCGCTCAGCCTGAAAGCGTTCGAGTATTCGCATTTACTTCGTCCGGCGATTTTCATCGAATGTTCGAGACGCTGACGTACTATGCCGCCATCTATCGGGTGTATGCCATCAGCTATGAACACTTGGTGGCAAAGTTCAGCGCCTTCGGCAGGGATTTTTCGATCATCGAGGCGGACGGTGACCGAGTTCTCGGCAGCTATGCCGGCCCGGTGGGGGAAAAGGTAATACGTTTTTCCGCCGATGTCGACGAAGTCATCGATCATGAACGCGCATTGGATAGGATTGTTGCCGTGGCGCGCCCGATCGCCCCGGATGATCGAGGGAAAGTTGTGGCTGCAAGTAAGCAGATCTTCGAAGACTGGAAGCTCTCACCGCTCATGCTCAAAACGGCAGAGATGTCGCTGTACATCGCGATCGACGACTATGACGAGTTCGAAGAACGGCATGCCTATTATGTCGAGATGATGGCCGAAATGCTGGCCGTCTTCCGCGCGCGGCGCGGCCGTAGGTACTCACGTGATCATGAGCGTTGTCAGGCGCTGGAGCTCGGTGCCGGAACGGGGATTTTCACCCGCCGTCTCGCGAATGAACCCGACGTCGAATGCGTCGCGGTCGAGATCGACTTCGCGTGCAGCAATAAACTCGAGCGCAATCTTCGGGCCCAGTCCAACGCGGTCGCGGTGAATGCGGACAGTCGCACCTACCGGGAGGGCGGCGACGACGGGCGTTTCCAGTTCATCTTCTCCTCCTTCGCGGATCACCACATCAAGCTGGAGGACAAGAGCCGCTACTTCGAGAACATCAAGAACAACCTTGCGCCCGGCGGCCGGATCATCATCGGCGACGAGTTCCTGCCGGAGTACGACCCGAACGACGACGAAGCCTGGCAGGCCGCCCTGCGCGGATACCACGGTCACATCATCGAATTTGCCGCTGCCCGTGCTGCCGAGCATGAGAGCCGGGGCGAGGAGGAACAGGCCCGCGCGCACCGGGAGCTGATCAAGCTGGAATCCGCCGCACTCGAATCCGGCTTGGCCAAGCAGGGTGATTTCAAGCTGTCACGTTCGCTGTACGAGCAGATCCTCAAAGAGCAGGGACTGAAGTTCCGGGCGAAGAAGATCGGCCCTCTGGACGACGACTCCGTGGGTGGCATCTACGTGTACGAGCTGTGGCTCGACTGAGACGTCAGTCAATGGCGTGGCCGTGTGCGCGCAGCGTCCGCAGCGCCTCGATCGTCACGATCGGCCGTGCCTCCAGAGCCGTGCCCGGCGCCCACTGGCGCCAACTGATCGGCCAGCCGCCGTCCTCGCGCTGCTCGCTCGCCAGATGCTCCAGAGCGCGCGTCATCTCCTCGTCCGTGAACCAGCGGCGGGCGAGCGATTGCGGCGTACGGGCGTAGTGGTACGGGAAGTGGTGCTCACCCGGCGCGTAGCCGGGTGAGACCGGATAGTCCTCGAGCCGTCCCGGGTCGAGCACCGCAAGGTGCTGCTCGCGCACCAGTCGCCCCAGCCGGTCCGCCGCGGCTTCGGCGCGTGAGCGGTCCGGCACCCCGTCGAGGAAGGCCACCGCTGCCTCGACCTCGTACGGATGCGACTTGTCGAGACCGTCGACCGCGGCCCAGCAGAAGTCCGTGGCGCGGAACAGCCATGCGTGCCACACCTGATTACGGTGCAGCAGCCCGACCACCGGACCCGTCGCGAGCAGTTCGCTCGGGGGATTGTCGACGATCGGGATGAAGGGCGCGGCCGGATATCCCCGCTGCGAGGGGTGGATCGCGGGCAGCGCGCCGTCGGACGTCGACACCTCGGTGAGGTAGCGGCACATCCGCTCCACGCGCAGTCCGCTGCAGCGTCCGATGGAGTCGAGGATGCGCAGGGCATGCGCGGTGTGCAGCGGCTGGCTGACCGGGCCGCGCAGATCGGGTTCGAGAGCGTGGCCGTAGCCGCCGTCCTCATTGAGATACGCGGCCAATGCGGTTTCCACGGTGTCCGAGTCACCGCCGAGAAAGTGGTAGGCGAACCTCCGCTGTTCCAGCACGCGGGCGGTCAGCCAGATGAAGTGCTCTGCCCGGGCGAGCGGTGACGCGAGTGAGGGCGCGGGGGTTGCTCCGGTTCCAGCCATGTTCCGACCGTAGGGCGGAAAGGGCTTTCGGCACGCGGGACGGCCAAAGCTGCACCCCAGGGGCGGGATACTGGCTTCATGCGGTTGACGATTTTCTGGGAGCGCATGGCTGATCACTTCGGTCAGGCCTACGCGGACTCCTTCGCGCGCGACCATGTGATGGCCGAGCTCGGGGGTCGTACGGTGTACGAGGCCCTGGCTGCCGGCTGGGAGGCCAAGGACGTGTGGCGCGGGGTCTGCGCGGCGGTCGGGGTCCCTGCCGAGAAGCAGTGACCCCGGCAGGGGGCTGAGGGCGGGAGGGGCGTTCAGCTCCGGGGCCGGGGATCGGTCGGAGACCGGGGGGACCGGTAGCGGGACCCGTAGGCGACACTGACCGGGTGGCCCAGACCGACAAGACCGAGCAGGACGTGGCCGAGCCGCATGTGACCGCCGAGGACACCGCCGCTCAGGACACCAGCGCGCAGGACACGAACGCTTCGGATGCGAGCGCTGGAGACGCGCGCGCTTCGGACCCGAGCGCTCAGCACACGACCGCTTCGGACACCCCCGCTCACGACGCGCCCCCGCCGAACCCGCCGCCACCTGCGCCCGGAGCCGGAGGTCTCGGGCCGGTCCGCATGCCCCGGTGGCTGCCGCGCGCCATGGTGCTCGCGCTGGCGCTCTACGCCTGCTTCCAGCTGGGCAGTTGGGCCTTCCACCAGCTCATCGGGCTGCTGATCAACATCCTGATCGCCTTCTTCCTGGCGCTCGCGATCGAGCCGGCGGTGGGCAGAATGTCGGCGCGCGGAATGCGCCGCGGCCTCGCCACCTTCATCGTCTTCTTCGCGGTCTTCATCGCGGCCGCAGGCTTCGTCTTCCTCCTGGGCTCGATGCTGGCCGGCCAGATCGTCGACATGGTCGAGGGCTTTCCCAAGTACCTCGACTCGGTGATCCGCTGGATCAACGACACCTTCCGTACCGAGCTCTCGCGCGTTGAGATCCAGGAGAGCCTGCTGCGCTCGGACTGGCTGCGGAAGTACGTCCAGAACAGCGCGAGCGGTGTACTGGACATCTCCGCCACCGTCCTCGGCGGACTCTTCAAACTGCTGACGATCTTCCTGTTCTCGTTCTACTTCGCGGCCGACGGGCCCCGGCTGCGCCGCACGCTGTGCTCTCTGCTGCCGCCCGCCAAGCAGACCGAGGTGCTGCGCGCCTGGGAGATCGCCGTCGACAAGACGGGCGGCTACCTCTACTCGCGCGGCCTGATGGCGCTGATCTCAGGTGTCGCGCACTACATCCTGCTGGAGATCCTGGGCGTGCCGTACGCCCCGGCGCTCGCCGTCTGGGTCGGGCTGGTCTCCCAGTTCATTCCGACCATCGGTACGTATCTGGCGGGCGCGCTGCCCATGCTGATCGCGTTCACGATCAACCCCTGGTACGCGCTGTGGGTGCTCGGATTCGTCGTGATCTATCAGCAGTTCGAGAACTATGTGCTGCAGCCCAAGCTCACCTCCAAGACGGTCGACATCCATCCCGCGGTGGCCTTCGGCTCGGTGGTCGCGGGAACGGCGCTGCTGGGCGCGGTCGGCGCGCTGATCGCGATTCCGGCGGTGGCCACTCTGCAGGCGTTCCTGGGTGCCTATGTGAAGCGGTACGCCGTGACCGACGACCCCCGCGTCCATGGCCACCGGCGAAGTGGCGGGGGTCAGGCGCTGGCCCGGCTGCGCGGACTCCTGCGTGGCAGGGACAAGCGGGAAGCCGGGGATGATGGGGACGCCGCGTCCGGGACCTCCGGGACCGACGACCGGCCCTGAGGCGCACCCGCGGTGCCTCGCGTGGTGCGCTTGACACCAAAATCGAACATCCATTCTCATGGGATTCCGGCCCCAGGTTTCCCAGCGGTTCGCCGGAGTTATCCACAGGCTGGACGGACCTCGGGGCGCATTGTCAGTGGCAGGGGTTAGCGTCTTTGACGTGAAGCGATCGACTCAAGCAAATCGGGTGGAACCCATGGCAGGAACCGACCGCGAGAAGGCGCTCGACGCCGCGCTCGCACAGATTGAACGGCAATTCGGCAAGGGCGCGGTGATGCGCCTCGGCGAGCGGCCGAACGAGCCCATCGAGGTCATCCCCACCGGGTCGACCGCGCTCGACGTCGCGCTCGGCGTCGGCGGCCTTCCGCGCGGCCGTGTGGTGGAGGTGTACGGCCCGGAGTCCTCCGGTAAGACGACCCTCACGCTGCACGCCGTGGCCAACGCCCAGAAGCTCGGCGGCTCGGTGGCCTTCATCGACGCCGAGCACGCCCTCGACCCCGAGTACGCGAAGAAGCTCGGCGTCGACATCGACAACCTGATCCTGTCCCAGCCGGACAACGGCGAGCAGGCACTCGAGATCGTCGACATGCTCGTCCGCTCCGGTGCGCTCGACCTGATCGTCATCGACTCCGTCGCGGCCCTCGTGCCGCGCGCGGAGATCGAGGGCGAGATGGGCGACTCACACGTGGGTCTGCAGGCGCGGCTGATGAGCCAGGCGCTCCGGAAGATCACGAGTGCGCTGAACCAGTCGAAGACCACCGCGATCTTCATCAACCAGCTCCGGGAGAAGATCGGCGTGATGTTCGGCTCGCCGGAGACCACGACCGGTGGCCGCGCGCTGAAGTTCTACGCCTCGGTGCGGCTCGACATCCGCCGCATCGAGACCCTCAAGGACGGCACCGACGCGGTCGGCAACCGCACCCGCGTCAAGGTCGTGAAGAACAAGGTCGCGCCGCCCTTCAAGCAGGCCGAGTTCGACATCCTCTACGGCCAGGGCATCAGCCGCGAGGGCGGCCTGATCGACATGGGCGTGGAGCACGGCTTCGTCCGCAAGGCGGGCGCCTGGTACACCTACGAGGGTGACCAGTTGGGCCAGGGCAAGGAGAACGCCCGCAACTTCCTGAAGGACAACCCCGATCTCGCCAATGAGATCGAGAAGAAGATCCTGGAGAAGCTGGGCGTCGGCGTGAGGCCGGAGGCCCTGGCGGCCGAGCCGGGCGCGGATGCCGCCGGTGCGGCGGCTCCGGCCGAGGACCCGGCGAAGTCGGTGCCCGCGCCCGCTTCCAAGGCCAAGTCGGCCAAGTCGGCGGCGGCCAAGGGCTAGACCATGGCCCGGCGAACCGAATGGCCGGGCGACAGCACCTCCTCGTCGAGGGCCGAGAAGGAGCTGTCGCCCCAGGACCCCGCAGAGCGGGCGCGGGCGATCTGCCTGCGCCTGCTCACCGGAACCCCGCGCACCCGCAAGCAGCTCGCGGACGCGCTGCACAAACGTGAGATCCCCTCGGAGGTGGCCGAGGAGGTCCTCTCGCGCTTCGAGGACGTCGGACTGATCAATGACGCCGCCTTCGCGGACGCGTGGGTGGAGTCCCGGCACAACGGCAGGGGTCTGGCCAGGCGCGCGCTTGCGCGGGAGCTGCGTACCAAGGGTGTGGACTCCGCCCTGATCGACGAGGCGGTCGGGCAGCTCGACTCCGATCAGGAGGAGGAGACGGCGCGCGAGCTGATCGCCCGCAGACTCGCCTCGACGCGGGGCCTGGACCGCGACCGGCGACTGCGGCGCCTTGCGGGCATGCTTGCCCGCAAGGGCTACCCGGAGGGCATGGCCCTCAGGGTGGTCAAGCGCGCACTGGAGGAAGAGGGCGAGGACATGGGGGACGTGCCGGAGGAGGGCGGGATCTAGGGCTGTCGCGGGAGCGCGGTACGGGGGCGGGGTAACCGCTTCCCACCGGCCGCCCGCCTGGCCGTTGCCCGCCCCCTTACCGGCCTTCGTCGGGCGAAACCGTCAGTCCGGGACCGTCACCGCTGCACCGGGAGGCCCGCCGACTTCCATGCCTGGAAGCCGCCGATCAGGTCCGTCGCGCGGTGCAGGCCCAATTGGCGCAGAGACGCTGCCGCAAGGCTCGACGCGTAGCCCTCGTTGCAGACCACGACGACCCGCAGATCGTGGCTCACCGCCTCCGGTGCGCGGTGGCTGCCCCGGGGGTCCAGACGCCACTCCAGCTCATTGCGCTCGACGACCAGCGCGCCCGGGATCAGGCCGTCCCGCTCGCGCAGGGCCGCGTACCGGATGTCCACGAGGAGCGCGCCGTCCGCGGCCGCCGCGAAGGCATCCTTCGGCCCGACGCGGTCGAGGTCCTCGCGAACCCGTTCCAGAAGTTCGTCGATTCCCACCTGCTCGCTCACTGCCAGTCCTCCGGACGCTCGACCTGCTCAAGACGCAGCATCGCACCGGACCGGCTGAAGCGGCGGATCAGCGGCAGCGGCGGGTAGTACGCATGCACCGAGACAGCGTGCTCGCTGACCGACTCGTTCAGCACCTCGTGCACATGATGCTTCCCGAAGGCCCGGCCCCTGCCCGGCCCCAACTGCCGTTCGCGGTCGACCCCTTCGTTCAGCTCCAGGGTCTTCCAGCCGCTCGCCGGCAGGCGTACGGCGAGGGAGTTCTCCTTCAGTTCGCCCGCGGCCGTGGCGAACGCCCCGTGCGACTCGGCGTGGTCGTGCCAGCCGGTACCCGTGCCCGGGGGCCAGCCGATCAGCCAGGCCTCGCTGCCGCCGGGACCCTTGAGCCGAAGCCAGGTACGCCCTTCGGGGTCGAGGGGGAGCGAGGCGATGAGGTCTTGGTCGGCGGCCGAGCGCCGTACGAAGTCGAGAAGCTCGGCGGCCGTCGGCGCGCCCGAGGCACGGGTGGCGACAGATGGGGAGACAGGCTGCGCGGAGACAGGCTGGGACACGGAAACCGTCCTGGAAGTTCGCGGGAAGGCGCGCCGGCTCAGCGGGTCACAGCGCGCGGGGAAGGCGAATTCAGCAGGACGGACGACACACGCAGCCCGCGTAGCGGACGAGGTCCATATGGACCCTCCGCCACAGGCGCACATCGGTGTCAGTCACGCT
Source organism: Streptomyces sp. NBC_00885 (assembly GCF_045207475.1). Taxonomy (NCBI): domain Bacteria; kingdom Bacillati; phylum Actinomycetota; class Actinomycetes; order Kitasatosporales; family Streptomycetaceae; genus Streptomyces; species Streptomyces sp. NBC_00885. The sequence continues at coordinate 2,172,136 of NZ_CP108796.1, read as the reverse complement.
CCGGAGTACACCATGTGCGCCTTCGAGGGTCAATTGATGTCCGCAGTACGGTCACTGCGCACCGCTGAAGGGGCGCCTCCGCGCGCCGCGTCCGCCGCCGAGTACAGCTCGGCGGGACGTACCCCCGCGAACGACGCGACCAGATGCCCGTCCGGCCGCACCAGCAGCACCGTGTGTGCCGAAGCCCCTGGGTAGCCCTCCGCGACCAGCAGCTCCGCGCGTACCGGCAGCGCGCTGACCGCCGCCGCCAGGCGCGGCATCACGCCCGCGCTCACCCAGTGCCGCCGGTCCCACACCCCCGTTCCGGGTGCGACGAGAATCACCAGCAGCTGCCCCTGCCCCAGCCGGTCCCGTAGCCGCGCGCTCGTCCCGTCCGGGGCGGTCACCCGCACATCCGCGACAGGCGCACCCGCCTCGGTACCCACGAGCGTCTGCGAAGGGGCGTGCTGGGGCGCCAGGGGGGAGTGCGTGTATACGGGGGGCGCGCCCAGCGGGCCGTACCCCAGATGGCCGTCAGTGAGCAGGATGTCGTGACCCCGCGCGGCACCCGGGAGGTACGTACGCAGTGCGCTGCCGCCGCGCAGTATCGGCAGCGACTGGTCGGCGGCGCGCAGCCGCGAGGCCACGGCCGCCCGCCGCTCCGCCTGATAACTGTCGAGCAGCGGCTCGGACGGGCCGTGGTGCCAGCTGTGCGCCAGCTTCCAGGCCAGGTTGTCCGCGTCCCGTAGCCCTTCGTCGAGCGCCTGAGTGCCGAGCGCCCCCAGCAGATGCGCCGCGTCGCCCGCGAGGAAGGCCCGGTCGACCCGCCAGCGCCGCGCGAGCCGGTGGTGAAGGGTGTAGACGCCGGTGTCGAGGAGCTCGTACGCAGGTGCCTCGCCGCACCAGCCCGCCAGGGTGTCGCGCAGGCGGGCCACCAGGGAGTCGGGGGTGACCAGTTCGCCGCGGGGAGCCAGCAGCCAGTCAAGCCGCCATACGCCGTCCCGCAGCGGCCGGGCGGTGACCTCATCGCCGCCCGTGCGCCACGGCGGCTGACGGTGCAGCAACGCCTCGTCGGGCCAAGGTAGTTCGGTACGCAGGGCGGCGACCGCATGCCGTTCCACCGCCGTACGCCCGGGAAAGCGGATGCCGAGCAGCTTGCGGACCGTCGACCTCGCGCCGTCGCACCCGACCAGATGGCTTCCGCGCCACCATGTCGCCGCGGGCCCACGGGTGTGCACGCTGATCCCGCTCGCGTCCTGCTCCAGCGAGTCGACGCGGCTGTCGGTGACGAGTTGGATCAGCCCGTGTCCGGCGACGGCGTCCCGCAGGCCGCGGGTGAGGGCGTGCTGGGGGATGTGCAGCGGCGCGGGCGCGGCCTCGTCGCCGAGCGGAAGCTGCCGCACGTCCTGGCGCCGGCGCATCGAGCGCCAGCCGGTCCAGCGGGCGCCTTCGTCACGGACAGTGCTGCAGCCGAGCCGTTCCACCATGGCCGCCGTGTCGGACCGCAGCACGACGGTGCGCGCGGGCCGCGTGTCGTCCTTGCCGGCGCCTTCGTCGAGTACGACGGAGGGCACGTCCTGCTGCGCCAGGGCCAGCGCGAGCGCGAGCCCGACAGGCCCGGCGCCGACGATGATCACCGGGTCCACGGCGTGACTCCTGGGGCCCGAAGGGTCAGACGGAGAGGTGAGGTGGGAGCCCGGTGCGCGATCACAGAACGTATGCAACCCATTGCCGGTGCTTGCGTCAAGTGACGGGGGTCGGCGCCGGTATTCCGCCCGCACGCTTCCCCTGCGCAGCGCCGCGTCGGCCTGCCGACGTGCCCCCTCGATATGCGGCCATACGGTGAGGGGGGCAGCGGCCACGGCCGCTGCCCCCCTCGTGTCCTGCTGCCGGGCCCGGTGCCGTCAGATCGATCCGCCGCCGGCGATGCCGCCTCCGGTCTGGTCGCCCGCCGTGTGGCCGGGCGCGTTGAGCTCATCGGCCTCCTCGGCGCCGAGGACCGCGCCGGTGCCCTTCTTGGTGCGGCGCGCCCTGCCCTCCAGCCAGCTCGCAACACTGGTGAGCAGGAAGTTGAGCGCGATGAAGATCAGCGCGATCACGGTGAGCGTGGCGATGGTGTTCGCGCCGTAGTTCGCAGGGATCGTGCGGGACTGCGACAGCAGCTCGTTGAGACCGAGTAGCGCGCCGCCCAGCGCGGTGTCCTTGACGATGACCACGAGCTGGCTGACGAGAGCCGGCAGCATCGCCGTGACGGCCTGCGGCAGGAGAACGTACGACAGGACCTGGCCCTTGCGCATGCCGATCGCCTTTGCGGCGTCCGTCTGGCCCTGGGGCAGCGAGAGGATGCCCGCCCGGACGATCTCGGCGATGACCGAGGCGTTGTAGAGCACAAGGCCGGTCACCACAGCGTAAATCGGCCGGACTTCCGACTCGATGTCCGTGAACTGCACAAAGATGGCGCTGGCGAAGAACATCAGGATCAGCACGGGGATGGCACGGAAGAACTCGACCACGACACCCGCCGGAACGCGGATCCACCGGTGGTCGGAGAGCCGGCCGATACCGAGCAACCCGCCGAGGGGCAGCGCGATCACGATGGCGATCGCAGCCGCCTTGACGGTCAGCCAGAGGCCGGGCAGCAGATAGGTCGTCCAGACCTGGGAGTCCGTGACGAACGGGCTCCACTTCTCCGAGGTCAGCTGGTCCTTGTCGGCCATGACCGACAGCGCCCACCAGATGACAAGACCGAGCGCGACGAGGAACACGATCGTGTAGATGATGTTCCGCCGCTTGGCGCTTGGGCCGGGGGCGTCGTAGAGAACGGAGGTCATCGCTTCACCGCCACGCGCTTGGCCACCCAGCCGAGCAGCAGACCGGTCGGGAGGGTGAGAACGATGAACCCCAGGGCGAAGAGGGCAAAGACGGCGAAGAGCGCGTCGGTCTCGTTCTCGATCATTGTCTTCATCAGAGCCGCAGCTTCCGCCACACCGATCGCCGCGGCCACCGTGGTGTTCTTCGTCAGCGCGATGAGCACGTTCGCGAGCGGCGCGACGACCGCGCGGAACGCCTGGGGGAGCACGATCAGCGTCAGCACCTGGAAGAAGCTCAGCCCCATCGCACGGGCGGCCTCTGCCTGGCCGACGGGCACGGTGTTGATACCGGACCGGATGGCCTCACAGACGAAGCAGCCGGTGTAGGCGATGAATCCGAGGACGGCCAGCCGGAAGCCGATGTCCTTGAAGTTATCGCCGCCGAGTGCGAAGCCCAGCGTCTGGTTCAGGACCAGCGAACAGGAGACGATGATCACCGTCAGCGGGGTGTTGCGGACGAGGTTGATGTAGAGGGTGCCGAAGCCCCGCATCAGCGGAACCGGGCTGACCCGCATGCCCGCCAGGATCGTCCCCCAGATCAGGGACCCGGCGGCGGAGTAGAGGGTGAGCTGAACCGTCACCCAGAAGGCCCCGAGCACGTCGTACTGCCCGGAATCAAGAAAGTCGAACACGTTGCCCCGCGCTCTCCCAGGTTGGCTGGTGGGGACGCGCCGCCGACCGGGGCCGACGGCGCGCCACTGCTGACTCAGCTGCCTTCAGTGACCTTCGGGGCAGGCTCGTTCTTGTAGTTGGCCGGGCCGAAGTTCGCCTTCACGAACTTGTCCCACGAACCGTCGTCGACCATCTTCTTGAGAGCGGCGTTGATCTTCGTCTGAAGGTCCTTGTCGCCCTTCTTCAGGCCGATGCCGTAGTGCTCGTCGCTCAGGTTGAGGCCCACCAGCTTGAACTTGCCCTGGTTCTCCTTCTGCGCGGCGTAACCCGCCAGGATGGAGTTGTCGGTGGTGAGCGCGTCGACGGACTTGTTCTCGAGGCCGGTGATGCACTCCGAGTAGCCACCGAGCTGCAGCAGGTCGGCCTTGGGCGCGAGCTTGTCGTGAACGTTCTGCGCGGAGGTCGAGCCGGTCACCGAGCACAGCTTCTTGGAGTTGAGGTCGGTGGCCTTGGTGATGGAGTTGTCGTCCGCGCGGACCAGAAGGTCCTGGTGGGCCAGGAAGTACGGACCGGCGAAGTCGACTTCCGCCTTGCGCTTGTCGTTGATCGAGTAGCTGGCGGCGACGAACTTGACGTCACCGTTCTTGATCAGGTTCTCGCGCTCGGCGCTGGGGGCCTGCTTGAACGTGATGTCCTTGGCGTCGTAACCCAGCTCCTTCGCGATGTACGTGGCGACGTCGACGTCGAAGCCGGTGTACTTGCCGTCCGGCGTCTTCAGGCCGAGGCCCGGCTGGTCGTACTTGATGCCGACGGTGATCTTCTTGCCGCCACCGTCGCCCGAGTCGCTGTCACCACCACAGGCGGTCGCGGTCAGGGAGAGGACGAGGACCGCGGCGGCCGCGGCGCTTGCCTTGTGCAGCTTCATGATGAACATCCCTTGTGTCGTAACTCGCCGGTCGTCGGTTGTGCGGGAGCGCCGGTCGTCAGTGGTGCAGGATCTTCGACAGGAAGTCCTTAGCACGGTCGCTGCGCGGATTGCTGAAGAACTCGTCCGGGGTGGCCTCTTCGACGATCCGGCCGTCCGCCATGAAGACGACACGGTTGGCTGCCGAGCGGGCAAAGCCCATCTCATGGGTGACGACGACCATCGTCATGCCGTCACGGGCGAGCTGCTGCATGACTTCCAGCACCTCGTTGATCATCTCCGGGTCGAGGGCCGACGTCGGCTCGTCGAAGAGCATGACCTTCGGCCCCATTGCCAGTGCACGCGCGATCGCGACACGCTGCTGCTGGCCGCCGGACAGCTGCGCCGGGTACTTGTCGGCCTGCGAGCCGACGCCCACCCGGTCGAGCAGCGAGCGCGCCTTGTCCTCGGCGGCCTTCTTGTCGGCCTTGCGGACCTTGAGCTGGCCCAGCATCACGTTCTCCAGCACGGTCTTGTGTGCGAAGAGGTTGAAAGACTGGAAGACCATTCCGACATCGGCGCGCAGCCGGGCGAGCTGCTTGCCCTCGGCGGGCAGCGGCTTGCCGTCGATCGAGATCGCGCCGGAGTCGATCGTCTCCAGGCGGTTGATGGTGCGGCACAACGTGGACTTGCCGGACCCGGAGGGGCCGATGACGACCACGACCTCGCCACGGGCGATCGTCAGGTCGATGTCCTGGAGCACATGCAGCGCGCCGAAGTGCTTGTTGACGTTGCTCAGCACGACCAGGTCGCCCGCGGGTACAGCGTCCTCGACGCCCTTGGTCACTGAAACTCCGCTCATCGGCTTCTTGCTCCGTCCGTCCTCGGTTGGGAGGACGTTAATCACGCCTTGCGACCAGTGTCATTACATCTGAGCGGAAATTGAGGATAACGATCCGGCTGCACCTGGACACTATGCGTGAACAGGGTCATGATCGGCGTACCGTGTGGGTAACGGAAACGGGCAGGTATCGGGAACCCCCTTGACTGGCCGGGTGAACATCGGCCTTGATGCCCTGGTACATCCTTGACCGGATCCATGACCGTTTGACCGTAGGGGGGCCATGAGGCTGCTGCTCGTCGAGGACGACGACCATGTCGCCGCCGCGTTGTCCGCGGTGCTCGCCAGGCACGGTTTCCAGGTCGTCCACGCCCGCAACGGCGAGGAGGCGCTGCAGGCCGTGCTGCCCGCCACGCATCCCGAAAAACCGCCGTTCGGAGTCGTGCTCCTCGATCTGGGGCTGCCCGACCAGGACGGCTATCAGGTGTGTGGCAAGATCCGGAAGCTCACCTCCACGCCTGTGATCATGGTCACCGCGCGGGCCGACGTCCGCTCCCGGATCCATGGGCTCAACCTCGGGGCCGACGACTACGTCACCAAGCCGTACGACACCGGGGAACTGCTGGCCCGCATCCACGCCGTCAGCCGCCGCACCGCGAGCGGTGACGACGCCGCCGCGGCCGGGTCCGAGGATGCGCTGCGCCTGGGGCAGGTCACCATCGAACTGCCCACGCGGCGCGTCAGCGTCGACGGGGAGACGGTTCAGCTGACCCGCAAGGAGTTCGACCTGCTGGCGCTGCTCGCGCAGCGGCCGGGCGTCGTCTTCCGGCGGGAACAGATCATCAGCGAGGTGTGGCGCACCAGTTGGGAAGGGACCGGCCGCACCCTCGAGGTGCATGTGGCGTCCCTGCGCTCCAAGCTGCGGATGCCCGCCCTGATCGAGACCGTGCGCGGAGTCGGCTACCGGCTCGTCGCGCCCGCGGCCCCGTAAGGCCCGTACACCCCGGTGCGTACCCGACTTCTCCCGCTGCTCATCGTCCTCATGGCAGGCGTGCTGCTCGCGCTCGGTTTCCCGCTCGCGGTGAGCGTGGCGGCCGCGCAGCAGCAGCGGGTCGTCGTGGACCGGATCGACGACACGGTGCGCTTCGCGGCGCTCGCGCAGTTCGTCACCGAAGGCCCGGGAATGGACGAGCGGCGCTCCACGCTCCAGGAGCAGCTCGACCGCTATCACGACACGTACGGCATCAAGGCGGGCGTCTTCTACCGCGACGGCGACGACATCGCGAGTGCCCCCGAGGGCTGGTACGGGCCGCGCAGCGGCGAGGACCGGGAGGCATTCCAGGAAGCGCTCACGGGCCGGCGCAGCCAAGACCCGGGGCAGGTCTGGCCGTGGCAGCGGGGCGCCCGGCTCGTCGTCGCCTCACCCGTCGTACGGGACGGGGACGTCGTCGCCGTCGTGTTCACCGACTCGCCCACCGCCCAGCTGCGTTCACGCGTCCTGAAGGGCTGGCTGCTGATCGCGGCGGGCGAGTGCGCGGCGATGCTGGTCGCGGTCGGCGCCGCCTTCCGCCTCACCGGCTGGGTCCTGCGGCCCGTACGGGTCCTGGACGCGGTCACCCACGACATCGCGACGGGACAGATGAATTCGCGCGTCGCGGCGGCGGGCGGACCCCCGGAACTCAGGCGCCTGGCACGCTCGTTCAACGAGATGGCCGACAACGTCGAAGAAGTGCTGGAACAACAACGGGCGTTCGTGGCCGACGCCTCCCACCAGCTGCGCAATCCCCTCGCCGCACTCCTGCTGCGCATCGAGCTCCTCGCCCTGGAACTCCCCGAGGGCAACGAGGAGATCGCCTCGGTCCGCACCGAGGGCAAGCGCCTGGCCCAGGTCCTCGACGACCTGCTGGACCTGGCGCTGGCCGAGCACGCCTGCGCCGACCTCCGGCTCACCGACATCGGTGAACTGGCGGCGGAACGGGTCGCCGCCTGGCGTCCGCTCGCCGAGGAGAAGGGCGTCCGCCTGACCGAAGACCGCGCAGCGGTCACGGCCTGGGCCGATCCGGTCGCGCTCTCCAGCGCCCTGGACGCGGTGATCGACAACGCCCTGAAGTTCACCCCGAGCGGCGAGGAGGTCACCGTCTCGGTCGCCTCCAACGGAGCGACCTCGACGGTCGTGATCACCGACCGCGGTCCCGGCCTGACCGACGAGGAGCTCGCCCGTATCGGCGACCGCTTCTGGCGCAGCGGCCGCCATCAGAACATCAAGGGCTCGGGTCTGGGCCTGTCGATCTCGCGCGCACTGCTGACCGCCGGCGGCGGCTCGATCGCATACGAGCACCACGAGCCCTGCGGTCTGCGAGTGACCGTGACCGTCCCGCGTACGTCTCCTACGGCTTGACCGAGCGGTAGTAGCGCCGGGCTCCTTCGTGCAGTGGCAGCGGATCCGTGTAGACGGCGGTCCGCAGGTCCACCAGCTGCGCGGGGTGCACGGTGTTGCCGATCCGGTCCCGGCTCTTGATCACCGTACGGGTGAAGCCCTCCGTCATCGCCGGATCCATCCGGTCGGTGGTGACCAGCAGATTCGCCACCGCCACCGTCGGCACGGGCACACCGCTCTGCGCCTGGAGATAGGCGTCGGCGGGCATCACGGCGGCGCGGTAGTAGCTGGTGTCGCCCGTGGTGTGGAGCTTGGCCACGAGATCGGCCGCGAGCGGAACGAGCTTGATCTCGAAGCGCTCGGACAACTCCTGAATGGTGCTCGTGGGCAGCCCGCCCGACCAGAAGAAGGCATCGAGCTCGCCCGCCTCCAGCAGTGCGGGCACGGTGTCGATCCCGGCCGCGACCGGGGTGATGTCTTGCGCCGGATCGATCCCGGAGGCGGTGAGCAGCCGCTCGGCGATCAGCCGTACTCCCGACCTCGCCGGCCCGATACCCACCCGCTTGCCGCGCAGATCGCGGGGGGACTTCACCTGAGAGGAGCGGGGTACGACGAGCTGCACATAGTCGTCGTACAGCCGGGCGCAGCCGCGCAGCCGGTCGGCGCCCGGCTTGCTGTCCCGCTTGTACTTGGCGACCGCGTCTGCCGTGGCGATGGTGAAGTCGGCCTCGCCGGTGGCCACGCGCGCGAGATTCTGTTGCGAGCCCTCGCTGGTGCGCAGATCTATCTTCACGTCCGGCATGTCCTGGGCGAGAGCGTCCTTGAGCAGAGCGCCGTACCGCTGGTAGACCCCGCTCTGCACGCCCGTGCTGAAAGTCAGCTTCCCCTTCGGGGAGGACTCTCCGAAGGGCAGCAGCCACCACGCCAGCAGCCCGAACACCACGAGGGCGGCCGCGGACGCCTGCAGGGCGCGGCTTCGGCTGATGCGGGACGGGGCGGGGAACATGGCCGCGATCCTGCCAGCTCACTCCCTGTGATGGCCAGGCCCAGGCTCGCGGACGGGCGAGGCGGAGCGTCAGTGCGACCCCGTACCCTGGTTGGCGCGATGAGTGCGAAAACTTACGAGGTGCGCACCTACGGGTGCCAGATGAACGTCCACGACTCCGAGCGCCTGTCGGGCCTCCTGGAGGACGCGGGTTATGTCCGCGCGCCCGAGGGCGCCGACGGTGACGCCGACGTCGTCGTCTTCAACACCTGCGCGGTGCGGGAGAACGCCGACAACAAGCTGTACGGCAATCTCGGCAGGCTCGCGCCGATGAAGACCAAGCGGCCCGGGATGCAGATCGCAGTCGGCGGCTGCCTGGCCCAGAAGGACCGCGACACCATCGTCACGAAGGCGCCGTGGGTCGACGTCGTCTTCGGCACGCACAACATCGGCAAGCTGCCGGTCCTGCTGGAGCGCGCCCGCATCCAGGAAGAGGCACAGGTCGAGATCGCGGAGTCGCTCGAGGCCTTCCCCTCGACGCTGCCGACCCGCCGTGAGTCGGCGTATGCCGCGTGGGTGTCCATCTCGGTCGGCTGCAACAACACCTGCACCTTCTGCATCGTGCCCGCGCTGCGCGGCAAGGAGAAGGACCGCAGGCCCGGGGACATCCTGGCCGAGGTCGAGGCGCTCGTCGCCGAGGGCGTCTGCGAGATCACCCTGCTCGGCCAGAACGTCAATGCGTACGGCTCCGACATCGGTGACCGCGAGGCCTTCAGCAAGCTGCTGCGCGCCTGCGGAAAGATCGAGGGCCTGGAGCGGGTCCGCTTCACCTCGCCGCACCCCCGCGACTTCACGGACGATGTGATCGCCGCGATGGCCGAGACGCCGAACGTCATGCCGCAGCTCCACATGCCGCTGCAGTCCGGCTCGGACACCGTGCTCAAGGCGATGCGCCGCTCGTACCGGCAGGAGCGATTCCTCGGGATCATCGAGAAGGTACGCGCCGCGATTCCGCACGCCGCCATCTCCACGGACATCATCGTGGGCTTCCCCGGCGAGACCGAGGAGGACTTCGAGCAGACCATGCACACCGTGCGGCAGGCGCGCTTCGCGAACGCCTTCACCTTCCAGTACTCCAAGCGTCCCGGCACCCCCGCGGCGACCATGGAGGGGCAGATCCCGAAGGAGGTCGTCCAGGACCGGTACATGCGTCTGGTCGCCCTCCAGGAGGAGATCTCCTGGGAGGAGAACAAGAAGCAGGTCGGCCGGACGCTGGAGGTCATGGTGGCGGAGGGCGAGGGCCGCAAGGACGGGGCCACGCACCGGCTTTCGGGCCGTGCGCCCGACAACCGTCTCGTCCACTTCGCGAAGCCGGACGAGGACGTGCGCCCCGGCGATGTGGTGACCGTCGAGATCACTTACGCAGCGCCGCACCACCTGCTCGCGGAGGGCGCCGCGACATCCGTGCGCCGCACTCGCGCGGGCGACGCCTGGGAGAAGCGCAACGCCGAGGCGGCCGCGAAGCCTGCCGGAGTGATGCTGGGGCTGCCGAAGATCGGCGTTCCCGAGCCGCTGCCGGCCGCCGCCGCGCCCGGGTGCGGCAGCCACTGACCGGCGTCGGTGAGACACCCGTGAACACGCACTAGGCTGCCGATCATGCTTGTCGCCGCCGCCGTGTGCCCCTGCCCGCCGCTGCTCGTGCCCGACGTCGCCGCGGGCGCGGCGCCGGAACTCGACGCGGCGCGTACCGCGTGTTCCGACGCCCTCGGGGTGCTCGCCGCCGCCCGTCCCGATCTGCTGGTCGTGATCGGCCCCGCCGAGCAGCACAGCGACGGTCCGTATCCGGCGGGCGCGACCGGTTCCTTCCACGGCTTCGGTGTCGACATCGACGTGACGCTGGGAACGGGCGAGGGTCAGGAGCGGCCGCTGCCGCCGTCGCTGGCCGTCGGAGCCTGGCTGCTGACCCGAGCCCAGTGGGATTCCCCGGTGGAGGGCCTCGGCGTCGGCGAGCCACTCTCTCCGGAGCGCTGCCTTGCCGTCGGCCGGGAACTCGGCGCCCGGGCAGGGCGTGTCGCGCTGCTGGTGATGGGCGACGGCAGCGCCTGCCGCACGCTGAAGGCGCCCGGCTATCTGGACGAACGGGCGGCCGACTTCGACGCGCAGGCCGCTCGCGCGCTGGGAGCCGCCGACCTGGAGGCGCTCAAGGCGCTGGACGAGGCACTGGCGTACGAACTCAAAGCGGCCGGCCGAGCGTCCTGGCAGGTTCTTGCGGGAGCCGCCGAGGGGGCGGGCCTGGCAGGGCAGTTGCTCTACGAGGACGCTCCTTATGGCGTCGGCTACTTCGTGGCCGCCTGGTCGTAGCGGAGGGACACCGGCAGGACGGCAACGGCGGACGGCCGCGGAACACGCGTTCCGCGGCCGTCCGTCGATGTGCTTGATGTGTCAGGCGGGCGGCGGCGTGGTGCCGTCGTCCTTGTGTGCGGTTTCGACCTGCGGTCCAGGGCATCCTTGGACTTGCCGGTGCCAGACTCGATCTTGCTGCTGTACCGGCCCTTGGCCTTGGCGTCGACCGCCCTCGCGGCCTTGTCCAACCGTGCGGGTCTATTTGCGGGCGCCCTCGTCGGCTTCGTTGTCCGCCGCCTCATCCGCCGACTGCTGCTTGGGGATCTCCACGCTCTCGGCGACCGCGTTCTCGACAACCACGGCCTCCTCGGCCTCGGTGACCTTCGCCGCCGCGTCCTTCGGCGCCTCCGCATCCGGACCAGCATCGGACCCGCTGTCGGTACCCGCCTTCTCGGTACCGGCGTCGGAACCGCAAGCGACCGAGGACTCGGCCGTCAGTGTCCCGGCGGTCGCTTCCTCGGTTGACGCCTCGACAGTCGTGCTGGACTTACGACGAAATCGTGAAAAAACACCCATATCTGCTCCATAGGCTACTCGTGTGGACGAAGTTCCGCGTCGCCCGGAGCGTTCCATTGCGCCGCCCGCGGGCACCCGGTCGAGAAACCGGCGTTCGGAACCTCGCAACAGGCAACGAACCTTGTCCCGTGCCGTCACCTCGCTCGTTCGGGGACATGCCCGCGGGTTTGCGAGACTGGGGCAGTGAGAAGTGCAGCTCCCGCACCGCGGGTCATCGCCGTCGTCGGTCCCACCGCGGCCGGAAAGTCCGATCTGGGCGTCTTCCTCGCTCAGCGGCTGGGCGGCGAAGTCGTCAACGCCGACTCCATGCAGCTCTACCGGGGGATGGACATCGGGACCGCCAAACTGACGACCCAGGAGCGCGGCGGTGTCCCGCACCGACTGCTGGACATCTGGGACGTCACCGAGACCGCGAGCGTCGCCGAGTACCAGAGGCTGGCCAGGGCGGAGATCGACCGGCTGCTCGCCGCAGGCCGTACGCCCGTCCTCGTCGGCGGCTCCGGACTGTACGTGCGCGGCGCCATCGACGCCCTCGAATTCCCCGGCACGGACCCGGTGATCCGCGCCCGGCTCGAGGAGGAGCTGACAGTGCGAGGCTCGGGCGCCCTGCACGCCCGGCTGGCCGCCGCCGACCCGGAGGCCGGAAAGGTGATCCTGCCCAGCAACGGCCGCCGCATCGTGCGGGCACTCGAAGTCATCGAGATCACCGGCAAGCCCTTCACGGCCAACCTCCCCGGACATGACGCCGTCTACGACACCGTTCAGATCGGTGTCGATGTGGCCCGCCCCGAGCTCGACGAGCGCATCGCGCTGCGCGTCGACCGGATGTGGGAGGCGGGCCTCGTCGACGAGGTGCGCGCGCTGGAGGCGCAGGGTCTGCGGGAGGGGCGCACGTCATCGCGCGCGCTCGGCTACCAACAGGTGCTCACGGCGCTCGCGGGGGAGTACACCGAACTTCAGGCGCGCGAGGAGACCGTGCGCGCCACAAAGCGCTTCGCGCGCCGCCAGGATTCATGGTTCCGCCGGGACCCGCGTGTGCACTGGCTGAGCGGCGCCGCCGAGGACCGGGCGGAACTTCCGCACCTGGCGCTGACGTTGGTCGAACGAGCGGTCACAGCCTGATCACGTGATTGCATCGGGACGCTCTGCCCGCCATTTCGGCACCCAGGAGCGTGCCATCATCGCAGCATCGATCGACGTGGAGTCCGAGTTGGGAGGCGCGTGGCGATGGAGGCCGGCCCTCGCGACAGAGAACGGGAAGCACAAGAAGCACGGGACGCAGTGCAGAGCGCGTCCCGTCTCAGTCCCGACGGTCCTGATGAGCAGGACGTGATTCCGGACGAGGTCGAAGTAGAGCTGCGGCCGCAGCGCAGGCTGCGGATCTGGCAGCTCGCCCCCATCGTGGGGCTCGCCGCTGTCGGCTCGCTGATGTTCGCGTTCCCCCTCGCCTTCGGCACCGGCGACGGCGGCGCCGTTGTCGCCATGCTGGGCCTGCTCATCAGCTGCTGCGCCGCGGGCTGGGGTCTGATGGCCGCCCGCCGTGTCGGTCACAGCTGGCCCGGTCTGCCGCCCCTCGGCTCCGGCGAACGCCCCGACTGGCGAGTGATCGCCCTGTATGTCGGGGTGGGCGCCGCGCTCGTCGCACTCGCCGTCTGGCGCGTGGCCCGTCTCCGCTGACCGCGTTGTCGGCGGGCTCTCGTACAGTTGATCCGTGAGCACCTCGCAGATCGCCTTCCTCAAGGGCCACGGGACCGAGAACGACTTTGTGATCGTCCCCGACCCGGACAACGCCATTGACCTGCCCGCCTCCGCCATCGCCAGACTCTGCGACCGCCGGGCCGGCATCGGCGGCGACGGCGTGCTGCATGTCGTACGGTCCGCGGCTCACCCCGAGGCACGCGCCATGGCCGGCGAGGCCGAGTGGTTCATGGACTACCGCAATGCGGACGGATCGATCGCCGAGATGTGCGGCAATGGCGTACGTGTCTTCGCGCGGTATCTCCAGCGCGCGGGACTCGTCGAGGAGGGCGACCTGGCGGTGGCGACCCGCGGCGGCGTCAAGAAGGTGCACCTCGCCAAGGCCGAGTCCCTCAGCGGCTCCGCCGCGGGTGACATCACGGTCTCCATGGGCCGCGCGCAGTTCCCGCGGGAGGGCGTCACGGTCACGGTCGACGGCCGCAGCTGGCCCGCCCGCAATGTGAACATGGGCAATCCCCATGCGGTCGCCTTCGTCGAGGACCTGGACCACGCGGGCGACCTGTTCCGCGAACCCCCTTACAGCCCGGCGTCGGTCTACCCGGACGGCGTGAACATCGAGTTCGTCGTGGACCGCGGCGAGCGCCATGTCGCCATGCGCGTGCACGAGCGAGGCTCCGGCGAGACCCGCTCGTGCGGCACGGGCGCGTGCGCCGTCGCCGTCGCGGCGGCCCGCAGGGACGGCCTGGACCCGTCGGTCACCGGTGCCCCCGTCGCGTACACGGTGGATCTGCCCGGCGGGCGGCTCGTGATCACGGAGCATCCGGACGGCGAGATCGAGATGACCGGCCCCGCGGTGATCGTCGCCGAGGGCCACATCGATCCGGCGCTCCTCGCTCAGCGATCCCCTCTCTCTTAGCCCTTCGGGCATAGCTTCTCCCCGCTCGGACCGAAACCGCGATCGCATAGAGCTTCGCTCGAATGGGTGATCCGTTTCACGCTGAGCGAGAGCCGGACTGCGCCACGTGGTGGGCTCGGTAGCATCAAGCACCGGCCCGGAGGGCACGCCTGCTCCTCCACCGCCGGTCGAAGCTGCCGGAGGTGCCCCATGAGTGCAGAGGCCACGAACCCTGGTGCCCACAGCCGCAGGCGCGGCCGTCCCAGGATCGACCTCCGCCGGCTGGGTCGCGCCGCGCTCCTCGGGCCCGCGGGCCGCGACCGGCTGCCCGACGCGATCGGCCATGTCGCCGATGCGCACCGCGCGCACCACCCGGAGGCGGACCTCGCCATCCTGCACAAGGCGTATGTCCTGGCTGAGTCTTCCCATCGCGGGCAGTTCCGCAAAAGCGGCGAGCCGTACATCACGCATCCCCTCGCCGTCACACTGATCCTCGCCGAACTGGGCGCGGAGACAACGACCTTGACGGCCTCTCTCCTCCACGACACCGTCGAGGACACCGAGGTGACGCTCGATCAGGTACGGGCGGAGTTCGGCGCCGAGGTCTGCTATCTCGTCGACGGCGTCACCAAGCTGGAGAAGGTCGACTACGGCGCGGCGGCCGAGCCCGAGACCTTCCGCAAGATGCTCGTCGCCACCGGCAACGACGTCCGCGTGATGTCGATCAAACTCGCCGACCGGCTGCACAACATGCGCACGCTCGGCGTCATGCGGCCCGAGAAGCAGGCACGCATCGCCAAGGTCACCCGCGACGTGCTCATCCCCCTCGCCGAACGCCTCGGCGTCCAGGCACTCAAGACCGAGCTGGAAGACCTGGTCTTCGCGATCCTCCACCCGGAGGAGTACGAACGCACCCGCGCCCTCATCGCGGAGAACGCGACCGCCTGGGACGCGCTCGACGCCATCGCGGAGAACTTCCGGACAGTGCTCCGGGAAGCCGGCATCGCGGCCGAAGTGCACATCAGGCCTCGGCACTTCGTCTCCGTGCACCGCATCCGCATCAAGCGCGGCGAACTGCGCGGCACCGAGTTCGGGCGGCTCCTCGTGCTGGTCGGCGAGGACGCCGACTGCTACGGCGTCCTCGGCGAGCTGCACACCTGCTTCACCCCGGTGATCTCCGAGTTCAAGGACTTCATCGCCGCGCCCAAGTTCAACCTCTACCAGTCACTGCACACGGCCGTCGCAGGCCCGGAGGGCGCGGTCGCCGAAGTCCTCATCCGTACGCACCAGATGCACAAGGTCGCCGAGGCGGGAGTAATCGCCCTCGGCAATCCCTACGTGCCCGTCGAGGGCGCGGAGCCGGCCGACGGCGAGCGCGCCGACCCGACCCGGCCCGGCTGGCTCTCCCGCCTGCTGGACTGGCAGGAGTCCACCCCGGACCCCGACACCTTCTGGACCTCCCTGCGCGCCGAACTGGCGCAGGACCGCGAGATCACCGTCTTCCGCGCCGACGGCGGCACGCTCGGACTTCCGGCCGGCGCGAGCTGTGTGGACGCCGCGTACGCCCAGTACGGCGAGGAGGCGCACGCCTGTATCGGCGCACGCGTCAACGGCCGCCTGGCGACGCTGAGTACGGTGCTGTGCGACGGCGACACCGTGCATCTGCTCCTGGCCCAGGACGCCGCGTCCGGCCCCTCGCCCGACTGGCTCGACCACGCCCGCACACCCGCAGCGCGCATCGCCATCACCTCCTGGCTCGCGGCCCATCCGGAGGGCACGAAGATTCCGGCCGCCGCCCCTCGCCGACCCGCCCCCGTCACCGCCGACAGGCCCGCCGCGGCCAACGCCGTCGTCGACCTCCCGGACGCCACCGTCCGGCTCGCCGGCTGCTGTACACCCGTGCCGCCGGACGCCGTCACCGGCTTCGCGGTCCGCGGCGGCACGGTGACGGTCCACCGCGAAGAATGCCCGGCCGTGGCCCGTATGAAGTCACTCGACCGCGAGCCCATCCCGGTGACCTGGGGCGACTCGGCCGAGTGCAGAGTCACGCTGATCGCCGAATCCTTCGGCCGCCCCCGGCTGCTCGCCGACCTCACCGAAGCCATCGCCGCCCAGGGCGCGGCCATCGTCTCGGCGACCGTCGAGCCGCCGACCCAGCAGCGCGTGCGGCACACGTACACCCTTCAACTCCCGGACTCCGCGGGACTTCCCGCCCTGATGCGGGCCATGCGCGATGTGCCGGGGGTGTACGACGTGAGCCGTGCCCAGCATCCGGCAGCCACCTCCTGACCTCGTTCGGGTGGGCGCGACGCGCGCCGTCACGGTCCTCTCCGGGCGCGCTGATAGCCGTAGGGCATGCTGCTCACTTCTCGGCGCCTGCGTGCCGCCCTGCTGGCCGCCGCCTCGGCCACCCTCGTCGCCGCGGCCCTGCCGCCGCCCGCACCGCTCGGCATCGGTGATGCGCTCTTCCCGCAGCTGGGCAATCCCGGTTACGACGTCCTCACGTACGACATCGCCCTCGTCTACGGCGGCAGCAACACCAAGCCGCTGGACGCCGTCACCAGGATCGGCGCCCGGGCGACGGAGCGACTGGACCGGATCAATCTCGACTTCACACACGGGACGGTCCGTACGGTCGAGGTGAACGGCCACCCGGCCACCTTCAGGAGCGCCGGAGAGGACCTGGTGGTCGAGCCGGACGCAGCCGTCGCAGCGGGCTCCCGGATGACCATCACGGTGACCCACACCAGCGACCCGAGCGGCTCGCCGACCGCCGGGGGCTGGGTGCGCACGGGCGACGGGCTGGCGATGGCGAACCAGGCCGACGCCGCACACCGGGTCTTCCCCTCCAACGACCACCCTGCCGACAAGGCGTACTTCACCTTCCGCGTCACCGCGCCGAACGATTACACGGTGGTCGCCAACGGTGTACGGACGGCGAAGGTGCAGAGGGGCTCCGCCACCACGTGGGCGTACCGGACCCGGCATCCCATGGCCACCGAGCTGGCCCAGGTCTCGATCGGCCGCTCCGCCCTCGTGAAGCGCCTGGGGCCGGGCGGGCTGCCCGTACGCGATGTGGTGCCCGCCGCGGACCGCGACCAGCTGGAGCCCTGGCTGAGGAAGACACCGGCGCATCTGGAGTGGATGGAGCAGAAGGTCGGCCGCTACCCCTTCGAGACGTACGGAGTGCTGATCGCCGACGCCAACACGGGGTTCGAGCTGGAGACGCAGACCCTCTCGCTCTTCGAGCGCTCGCTCTTCACCACCACGGCCCTCCCCGAGTGGTACGTCGACTCGGTCATGGTGCACGAGCTGGCCCACCAGTGGTTCGGCAACAGCGTCTCGCCCCGCAGCTGGTCCGATCTGTGGCTCAACGAAGGGCATGCCACCTGGTACGAGGCCCTGTACGCCGAGGAGAAGGCGCAGCGGCCGATGGCGACGCGGATGAGAGCGGCCTACGAGCGGTCCGACCAGTGGCGGACGGACGGCGGCCCGCCCGCGGCACCGAAGCGTCCGGTGCCGGGCGAGAAGATCAGCCTCTTCCGGCCTGTGGTGTACGACGGCAGCGCACTGGTCCTCTACGCCCTGCGGCAGACGATCGGGACGGATGCCTTCAGGCAGCTGGAGCGGGACTGGGTGCGGAAGTACCGGGATGCTGCGGCCACGACCGCGGACTTTGCGTCGCTGGCCTCGCGGATCGCGGGGCGTGATCTGTCGGCGTTCTTCGACGCGTGGCTGTACGCGAAGCGGACGCCGCCGATGCCCGGGCACCCGGACTGGCGCAGCACGGCTCCCACACCCCCCGTGGCAGGCTGAAACCCGGGTGACGGCCGGGCGGGGGCGTGCGACCATCAACAGGTCGGCGACGCGGGCAGGGCCGGAGCCCCTCGGGAATCATCCGGATCCGTTACGCGTTGTGACTGGTGTACCGGACTTCGCTTCGGCACTGATCTTGCTTTTTCCCATCGACGTAAAGGATCCAATGACCTCCTCTTCATCCCCTTCCCAGGACGAGCAGAGCTTCGCGGAGACGCGCACCGAGAGCCTTCGGGCCGATGCCCTGATGGAAGAGGACGTCGCCTGGAGCCACGAGATCGACGGAGAGCGGGACGGCGATCAGTTCGACCGCACCGAGCGCGCCGCGCTGCGGCGTGTGGCGGGCCTCTCCACCGAGCTCGAGGACGTCACCGAGGTCGAGTACCGGCAGCTGCGCCTGGAGCGTGTGGTGCTGGTCGGCGTATGGACCTCGGGGACGGTGCAGGACTCGGAGAATTCCCTCGCGGAGCTGGCAGCCCTCGCCGAGACGGCGGGCGCTCTGGTGCTCGACGGTGTCATCCAGCGCCGTGACAAGCCGGACCCGGCGACCTTCATCGGCTCGGGCAAGGCGCGGGAGCTGCGCGACATCGTGCTCGAAACCGGCGCCGACACCGTCGTGTGCGACGGTGAGCTCGGCCCCGGTCAGCTCATCGCACTCGAAGACGTCGTCAAGGTGAAGGTGGTCGACCGGACCGCCCTGATCCTCGACATCTTCGCGCAGCACGCCAAGTCCCGAGAGGGCAAGGCGCAGGTCGCGCTCGCGCAGATGCAGTACATGCTGCCCAGGCTCCGCGGCTGGGGTCAGTCGCTGTCCCGGCAGATGGGTGGCGGCGGCGGTGGCGGCATGGCCACCCGTGGCCCCGGTGAGACCAAGATCGAGACGGACCGGCGCCGGATCCGCGAGAAGATGGCGAAGATGCGCCGGGAGATCGCGGAAATGAAGACGGGCCGCGAGATCAAGCGCCAGGAACGCCGGCGCAACAAGGTCCCTTCGGTCGCGATCGCCGGTTACACCAACGCGGGGAAGTCCTCGCTGCTCAACCGCCTCACGGGCGCGGGCGTCCTGGTGGAGAACGCGCTGTTCGCCACCCTGGACCCGACCGTCCGCCGGGCCGAGACACCGAGCGGCCGGATCTACACCCTGGCCGACACCGTCGGGTTCGTACGGCATCTGCCGCACCACCTCGTCGAGGCGTTCCGCTCCACCATGGAGGAGGTCGGCGAATCCGATCTGATCCTGCATGTGGTCGACGGAGCGCACCCGGCGCCGGAGGAGCAGCTGGCCGCCGTGCGCGAGGTGATCCGCGACGTGGGCGCTCTGGACGTGCCCGAGATCGTGGTGATCAACAAGGCGGACGCGGCCGATCCGCTCGTCCTGCAGCGGCTGATGCGCATCGAGCGGCACGCGATCGCCGTGTCGGCGCGTACCGGCAAGGGCATCGACGAGCTGCTCGCGCTGATCGATGTCGAACTGCCGCGGCCCGAGGTCGAGATCGAGGTTCTCGTGCCGTACACCCAGGGCGGGCTGGTCTCGCGGGTGCATGCCGAGGGCGAGGTTCTCTCCGAGGAGCACACCACGGAGGGCACGCTGCTCCAGGCTCAGGTGCATGAGGAGCTGGCCGCCGCGCTGGCGCCCTATGTCCCGGTTGTTCGCTGACCTCGTCCTGGCGCCAGTAGTCGCAACGCATGAGGCCCGCACCCCACTCGGGGTGCGGGCCTCACGCCATCGGGCCGACTACTTGTCGCCGTACTTCTCGCTCATCACGGTGAAGAGCTGCTCGGCGCCCTTGCCCAGCTGGGGGCCGGCCAGCCAGCCGCTGGTGACCGGGCCGATCGAGGTGTTGGAGACCAGGACGGTGTTCTTGCCCTGGACCCGGAACCAGCCGCCGCCGGACGAACCGCCGGTCATGGTGCAGCCGATGCGGTACATCGCGGGCGTTCCCGGGACCACCGTCAGACGGCCGGGACGGTCGATGCACTTGTGCATGATCAGGCCGTTGAAGGGCGGAGCGGCCGGGTAGCCCCAGGCGCCCATCGCGCTGACGGTCGAGGCCGCCGGAGCGGAGAAGTCGACCGTCAGGGCGTTGCCGACCGTCTCCTCCAGGGACTTGGTGCCGTTCTCGGGCTTCACGTGCAGCACGGCGTAGTCGTACGGGGCACCGTCGGCGCCCGTCGGGCCGCCCGCGCTGATCCACTCGTTGGACGTCGAGGCCCAGTCCGCCCAGTAGGAGCCGTACGGGGCGATCTCCTGCGGCTGCGCGTTCGCCAGCTGGGCCGCCGACTTGCCCTTGTCGTTGTACGCGGGCACGAAGACGATGTTGCGGTACCAGCCGCCCGCCTGACCGGCGTGCACGCAGTGGCCCGCGGTCCACACGAGGTTGGACTTGCCGGGGTTGCGCGGATCCTTCACGACGGTGCCGGAGCAGACCATCGAACCCTCGGGGGAGTCGAAGAAGACCTTGCCGACCGGAGCCGCGTAGTCGTGGTACGGGAGCTTCTCCGGCTGCGCCTTGACCGGCGCGGGCTCCGGGTCGGTGCCGGAGTCGACCGGGGCGTCCTTCGTGGCGAGCGTCTTCGAGGGGTCCTTGGCCTCCTTCATCCGCTCGGTCTTCCACAGGCCGTCGATCACCGGGTTGGCGAAGTCCTGCGCCTCACGCAGCCACTTGTCCTTGTCCCAGTTCTTCCACTCGCCGTTCTTCCACTTGTCCAGGTCGATGCCGTGCTCTTTGAGCTTGTCGGCCAGGCCGGGAAGGTCGGCGCCCTTGTCGGCGGCGGTGCTGGAAGCGGCGGGCTTGCCGGCGCCCTTGTCCTCGCCCGGGCCACAGGCGGTGGCCGTCAGCGCGAGCGCCGCGGCGATGCCGGTGGCAGCCAGCAATGGACGTATGGATCGCATGGAAACGATTCCCCCTGATGCGCAATGCCTGATGTGCAATTGGATTTATGCCATGAACGTGTCACGTGAAAGGGCGGCCGTCCGGGGCCGCCCCTTGCTGCGGCACCACTCTAGGCGGGTGCCTCGCCGCGCCGTTGAGACGGGGTCCCACCTGCACGGAGTCTCCACGAGGAGACAGACAGGGGCCTGCGACCACCCGGCCGCGGGCCCCTGTCCTTCCGTCAGTGCGTATGCCCTACGGGGCAACTCGCCTACTGGCTCGCGTACTTCTTGCTGACCGCGTCGTAGACTCCCTTGGCCTCGTCGCCCAGGCGCGGACCCGCCAGCCAGCCGGCCGTGACCGGGCCGATCGAGGTGTTGGAGACCAGGGCACGCTTGCCGTCCGACCCCTTGGCCACCCAGCCGCCGCCGGACGAACCGCCGGTCATGGTGCAGCCGATGCGGTACATCGTCGGGTCATTGGCCGTGATGGAGAGCCGGCCCGGCTTGTCGGCGCACTGGAACAGCTTCTGGCCGTCGAACGGCGGTGCCGCCGGGTAACCCGTGGCGGTCATGTTGGCGATCTTCGGCACGGCCGGTGCATTGAAGTCCACCGGAAGGGCCGAACCGACCGTCTCCTCGAGGGACTTGCCGGTGCCGCCCTTCTCCGGGACGACATGGATCACGGCGAAGTCGAACGGAGCGCCCTGCCCGCCGGTCGCCGCTCCCTGGGAGATCCACTGCTCGGAGGTCTGCGCCCAGTCGCCCCACCAGGTGCCGTACGGGGCGACCTCCTCCTTGGGCGCCTTCCTCAGCTCGGAGATGGGCTTGGCGCTGTCGTTGTACGAGGGCACGAACATGATGTTGCGGTACCAGCCGCCCTTCTTGCCCGCGTGCACGCAGTGGCCCGCCGTCCAGACCATGTTGGACTTGCCGGGGTGGGCGGGGTCCTTCACCACCGTGGCGGAGCAGACCATCGAACCCTCGGGCCCGTCGAAGAAGACCTTCCCGGCCTCCGCGGCGTTGGAGTGGTACGGAGCCTTCACAGCCTGCGCG
Organism: Streptomyces sp. NBC_00885; assembly: GCF_045207475.1. Lineage (NCBI taxonomy): Bacteria > Bacillati > Actinomycetota > Actinomycetes > Kitasatosporales > Streptomycetaceae > Streptomyces > Streptomyces sp. NBC_00885. The sequence continues at coordinate 2,150,312 of NZ_CP108796.1, read as the reverse complement.
TTGACCGGCGCCGGCGTCGGGTCGGTGACACCCTCGTCGCCCGAGATGTCGTTGTCGACGGGCTTCTCCGGCGGCTTCTCGGCGTCACGCATCCGGTCCGTGTCCCACAGACCCTCGATGATCGGGTTGACGAAGTCCTTGGCCTCACGCAGCCACTTGTCCTTGTCCCAGTTCTTCCACTCGCCGTTCTTCCACTGGTCCAGGTCGATCCCGTGCTCCTTGAGCCGGTCCTTGAGATCGTCCGGGATGGTGATCTTGCCGTCGGCGGACTGGCTGGCGGGTGCGCTCGGCTTGTCGCCCGCGTTGTCCTCGCTCGGACCGCAGGCGGTGGCAGCCAGCGCGAGGACGGCGGCGATGGAAGCCGCTGCCAGCGTCGGGCGAATGGGTCGCATGTCGTGATCCCCCTGGGACTTCAGTACTGCTGAACTGACTTGACCAACTGACGTGCCCCCGGCGTCGGGTGCCCGGGCCGGAGCGCGGCTCCCACTATGCCGGTGCCGATGGGGACGGCGCGCACCAGGTCCGCGGTTCCGTCCCCGCAAGATCTTCCGATTGCCCCGTGATCCCCGGCTTGCGGCGTCGTTGGTACGTACGGGGTACGCAAGGTCAGCGTTCAGCCCGCCCGGGCGGCGTGCGAGCGCTGTACCGATGTGGAACGCAACTGTTACAGCGGGAGGACCAACAGCCGTGGCCGTGACCGAACCTGCTCCGGTGGCACCACCCGCCGCACACGAGGGGATCCTGCGACGGCAGTCGCTGCGCGAGTCCGCGGCCCGTACGTACGCGCGCTCGCTGCCCATCGTTCCCGTACGTGCGCGCGGGCTGACGATCGAGGGAGCGGACGGGCGGCGCTATCTCGACTGCCTCTCGGGTGCGGGGACCCTGGCACTCGGACACAACCATCCCGTGGTCCTCGAAGCGATCAGGAAGGTCATCGACTCGGGGGCGCCGCTCCATGTCCTGGATCTCGCCACACCGGTCAAGGACACCTTCACCACCGAGCTGTTCGCCACGCTGCCACGGCAGTTGGCAGACGACGCCCGCATCCAGTTCTGCGGGCCCGCAGGCACGGATGCGGTCGAGGCGGCCCTCAAACTCGTCCGCACCGCGACCGGCCGCAACGGCCTCCTCTCCTTCACGGGCGCCTACCACGGCATGACGGCCGGAGCGCTCGACGCCTCGGGCGGCGCCACCGACGTACGGGTGACCCGGCTGCCCTTCCCGCACAACTACCGCTGCCCCTTCGGGATCGGCGGCGAGCGCGGCGCCGAACTCGGCGCCCGCTGGACCGAGAGCCTTCTCGACGACCCCAAGGGCGGGGTGCCCCGGCCCGCGGGCATGATCCTGGAACCGGTGCAGGGGGAGGGCGGGGTCATCCCCGCCCCCGACAACTGGATGCGCAGGATGCGGCAGATCACCGCCGCCCGGTCCATCCCCCTGATCGCCGACGAGGTGCAGACAGGGGTCGGTCGAACCGGCACCTTCTGGGCGGTCGAGCACAGCGGTGTCGTGCCCGATGTCATGGTCCTCTCCAAGGCGATCGGCGGCTCCCTTCCGCTCGCTGTGATCGTCTACCGGTCCGAACTCGACACCTGGCAGCCCGGCGCCCACGCCGGCACCTTCCGCGGCAACCAGCTCGCGATGGCGGCGGGCGCGGCCACCCTCGCCTTCGTACGCGAGAACCGGCTCGCCGACCGCGCGGCGAGGCTCGGCGCGCGCATGCTGGGCAGCCTGCAGGGCCTGGCCGCCGCCCACTCGTGCATCGGAGACGTACGCGGCCGGGGCCTCATGATCGGCGTCGAACTCGTCGACCCCGATGCGGCTGCCCCGGACGCCCTGGTCCCGCCGCCCGCCCCCGCCCTTGCCTCCGCGGTTCAGCAGGAGTGCCTCAGCCGCGGGCTCATCGTCGAACTCGGAGGACGCCACAGCGGCGTCGTACGACTGCTGCCGCCTCTCACCCTCACCGACGAACAAGCCGTGGCTGTCCTGGACCGTTTCGCCGACGCCTTGGCTGCCGCCGAGCGCTCGATGCACCGCCGCACCGACAGCGGGCAGTCCCGCTGACCCGGACACATCACAAGGAAGACCCCCGTGAACATCACTCCCGCACCCGAAGTGCCCGAGGCCGACGGCCGCCCCACCGCTGAGAACCGTGGGCAGAGCGGATGCTGCCGCGCCGTCACGGCCGAGCAGGCGACGGTGCCGCGCCAGCAGAGCGGGGGTTACGCCGATCAGAAATCCGCCGCCCCCACGCTCGGCATGCCCGCGCCGGCGAGAGCCGTCGAGCACCTCGACCACCCGGATCCCTGCCGCGCCGCCGACGCGGCGGGCATCGAGAATCTGCTCCGTTGCTGGGTGCGGGAGAACAACCTCGGCAAGCCCGACGGACACACCCTGCGCATCCCGCTGCACGCCAGCGGCAGTGCACTGCTCGTCCCCGTCCAGTACTGGTCGGCCTGCGGCTGGCACCGCTTCGGTCCGCCCGCACTGGAGGGAGCTCTGCGCGACGCGCCCGCCGCCGACGCCGTCACCGTCGCGGCCCTCCTCGGCAGGGAGGCGGGCCAGAGCGAAGGAGCCGACCTGGTCGGCCGGGTCGCCGACTCCGTACGACGCACCGCCGACTTCATCACCGACCGCCGCGCCCACCCCGAACCCGCCCCCGGGGCCGACCTCTTCCTCACCGCCGAACAGTCGCTCCTGCTCGGCCACCCCCTGCACCCCGCACCCAAGAGCCGTGAAGGCCTCTCCGACGCCGAAGCGGAGCTCTACTCACCGGAGCTGCGCGGCTCGTTCCCCCTGCACTGGATGGCCGTCGACCGGTCGGTCCTGGCCACCGAGTCGGCCTGGACCGAACAGGGCCGCACCCTGCCGGCCGAGCAGCTCACCGCCCGCCTCTGCGGAGACCTCCAACTCCCCGACCACACCGTTGCCTTGCCGCTCCACCCCTGGCAGGCACACGAACTCAAGCACCGCCCCGCCGTCACCGCTCTCCTCGACGCCGGTGTCCTTCACGACCTCGGGCCCTGCGGAGACCCCTGGCACCCCACCTCCTCGGTCCGCACCGTGCACCGTCCCGGCGCCCCCGCCATGCTCAAGCTCTCCCTCGGCGTACGCATCACCAACTCCCGCCGTGAGAACCTCCGCAAGGAACTCCACCGCGGCGTTGAGGTCCACCGGCTCCTGCGCACCGGCCTCGCCGAGCAATGGCAGTCCGCACACCCCGGCTTCGACATCGTGCGGGACCCCGCCTGGCTCGCCGTCGACACCACCGACGGCGAACCCCTGCCGGGACTCGACGTCATGCTGCGCCACAACCCCTTCGGCCCGGACGACGACGCCGTCTGCATCGCGGGACTGACCGCGCCGCGCCCCTGGCCGGGCCGCCCCGGCATGCACTCACGCCTCGCCGACATCGTGGCCCGGCTCTCCGCGCGCACCGGCCGGCCCGCCGGAGCGGTCGCGGCCGAGTGGTTCCTGCGCTACCTCGACCGCGTCGTACGCCCGGTGCTCTGGCTGGACGCCACGGCGGGCATCGCGCTCGAAGCCCACCAGCAGAACACCCTGGTGATCCTCGACCCCGACGGCTGGCCCGTCGGAGGCCGCTACCGCGACAACCAGGGCTACTACTTCCGCGAGTCACACCGCGCCGCACTGGAAAGCCGCCTCCCCGGCATCGGCTCGGCCAGCGACACCTTCGTCTCCGACGAAGTCACCGACGAGCGGTTCGCCTACTACCTCGGCATCAACAACGTCTTCGGCCTGATCGGAGCCTTCGGCGCGCAGCGTCTCGCAGACGAGCGCGTACTCATCGCCGCGTTCCGGCAGTTCCTCACGGCGACCGCGGGCCTCGGCTCGCCCCTGCCCGCGCAGCTCCTCGAAGCCCCCACGCTCCGCTCCAAGGCCAATCTGCTCACCCGGCTGCGCGGCCTCGACGAGCTCGTCGGCCCCGTCGACACCCAGTCCGTCTACGTCACGATCACCAACCCGCTTCGTTCCTGAGCGACACGACCGACCTGCGAGAGGAGAGCGCCGCTGTGCCCCCCACCGATGCGAGCACCGACACCGGAGCCGGTCCGGCACCTCAGCTCGGCCCTGGCGCCGAGGACACCTTGGAACTGCGCCTCCCCGAGGAACTCCTCGCGCTCTTCAGGGAGAACGAGCCCCCGGCCGACGCCGGCGAGGCGGAAGCCACGGCAACCGGTGATCTGCTCGGCACCCCCGCCGACTGGGGCCCTGCCGCCACCTCCGCCGGCTCCCTGGAACTCGTCCCCGTACGCATCGAACGCGACGTGGTGCTCATCAGCCGCTGGATGAACGACCCCGCCGTGGCCGCCTTCTGGGACCTGGCGGGACCCGACTCCGTCACCGCCGCCCATCTGCGCACCCAACTCGACGGCGACGGCCGCAGCGTCCCCTGCCTGGGCGTCCTCGACAACATCCCCATGAGCTACTTCGAGATCTACCGCGCCGACCTCGACCCGCTCGCGCGGCACTACCCCGCCCGGCCCCATGACACCGGCATCCACATCCTCATCGGCGGCGTCGCCGACCGCGGCCGCGGTGTCGGCTCGACCCTCCTCAGAGCGGTGGCCGACCTCGTCCTCGACCATCGCCCCCGCTGCGCACGCGTCATCGCGGAACCCGATCTGCGCAACACCCCCTCCGTGTCCGCCTTTTTGAGTGCCGGCTTCCGCTTCTCCGCCGAAGTCGACCTCCCCGACAAGCGTGCTGCCCTCATGGTCCGCGATCGCGCGCTTCGCAACCTGCTGTGAACGCGCCGCGCAGGCCCTCCGACGACGACCCGCTGCCCGATCTGCACCGCTCGACCTTCACACCGCTCGACCCGCATCGGTTCCACTCGAGGAGTCCTCGTGCCGAAGTCCCCTGCCACCCACGACTCCCATCAGCCGCCCGCCGTCCCGTTCACCCCGCCCGGTCTGACCTCGGGGACCTGGAACCGGGCGGCCGGGCGCCTCCTCGCCAAAATGCTCGGGGAGTTCGCCTACGAAGAGATCATCGAGCCGGCCCCCGACCACGCGGCCCCCGCCTCCGCGTCCCCCGCCCGCTACACACTCGCGCTGGACGACGGCGGCAGCCTGTCCTTCAGGGCCCGGCGTGGAGCGTACGGAAGCTGGAGAGTCGACCCGGACTCCATCGAGCACGAGGGCCGGCCCTTCACCGACCCGCTCGCGTTCCTCGTCCGGGCCCGCGACCGGCTCGCCGTCGACGGCGCCACGCTCGGCCATCTCCTGCGCGAGCTGTCCACGACCCTCGTCTGCGACACCGGACTCGGCCACGACGCACTCACTGCGGCGGAGCTCGCCGACCTCGGCTACGCCGAACTCGAGGGCCACCAGACCGGCCACCCCTGGATCGTCGCCAACAAGGGCCGGATCGGTTTCTCCGCCACGGACAGTGCCCGCTGGTCGCCCGAGTCCCGCCGGCCCGCCCAGCTCCCCTGGATCGCGGTCAGCTCCGCTCTCGCCGACTACCGGGGCGTCTCCCGGCTGTCCCGCCCCGAGGACCTGTACGCCCGTGAGCTGGACGCGTCCGTCCGTACCTCCTTCGCCGCCGTGCTGCGCGCCAGGGGCCTCGACCCGGACGCGTATCTCTATCTGCCCGTACATCCCTGGCAGTGGGACGAGGTACTCCTGCCTCTCTTCGCCCCCGCGATCGCACAGGGAGCCATCGTTCCGCTCCCCACGGACGGTGATCGGCGGCTGCCGCAGCAGTCCATCCGCACCTTCGTGAACCTGGACCGCACCGACCGGCACACCGTGAAGCTGCCGCTGTCCATCCTGAACACCCTGGTCTGGCGCGGCCTGCCCACCGAGCGGACCCTGGCCGCTCCCGCCGTGACCTCCTGGGTGTGCGGGCTGCGCGACGCGGACCCCTTCCTGCGTGACGAGTGCGGTGTGATCCTGCTCGGCGAAGTCGCATCGGTCACCGTCGAGCACCCCTTGTACGACCACCTCCCCGAGGTGCCGTACCAGTACAGGGAACTCCTCGGCGCGATCTGGCGCGAGCCCCTGCAGCCGCGTCTCGCCCCCGGCGAGCGGGCGCGCACTCTCGCGTCGCTGCTGCACGTCGACCGTGAGGGCAGGTCCTTCACCGCAGAGCTCGTCTCCCGCTCCGGACTCGCTCCCGCCGTCTGGCTCCAGCGGCTCTTCTCCGCGCTGCTCCCGCCCCTGCTGCACTTCCTCTACCGCTACGGCACCGTCTTCTCCCCGCACGGCGAGAACGCCATCGTCGTCCACGACGACCACGATGTACCCGTCCGTCTGGCGATCAAGGACTTCGTCGACGACGTCAACATCAGCGCCCAGCCGCTCCCCGAGCACGACTCCATGCCCGACGACGTACGCAAGACGCTTCTCACCGAGGAGCCCGCCTTCCTGACGCAGTTCATCCACTCAGGGCTCTTCGTCGGCGTCTTCCGCTTCCTCGCACCCCTCTGTGAGGAGCAACTGGGTGTGCCGGAGGCGCAGTTCTTCTCGCTCGTGCGGGCGGAGATCCTGCGCCATCAGGCCCGCTTCCCGCAGCTCAAGGAACGCTTCGAGACGTTCGACCTGCTCACGCCGGACATCGACCGCCTCTGTCTCAACCGCAACCGGCTGCACCTGGACGGCTACCGCGACCGCCCCGACCGTCCCCATGCCGCGGTCCACGGCACGGTCCCCAATCCGCTGAGTCCGGCGCGATGACCCGATCTTGGACCGGGCTGTCAGTGGCGCGCCGTAGGGTGGACTGGCTATGACGAAGCCATCCCTCCCCGAGCTCCTCCATGCCGCCGTCACCGCCGTGGGCGGCGTGGAACGGCCAGGCCAGGTCACCATGGCCGAGGCCGTCGCCGAAGCGGTCGACAACAATTCCCATCTGCTTGTCCAGGCCGGCACCGGTACCGGAAAGTCGCTCGGCTATCTGGTCCCCGCCCTGGCTCACGGCGAGAGGGTCGTGGTGGCCACGGCCACCCTCGCCCTGCAGCGGCAGCTCGTGGAGCGTGATCTTCCGCGGACAGTCGAGGCGCTGCACCCGCTGCTGCGCCGGCGGCCGGAGTTCGCCATGCTCAAGGGGCGTTCCAACTATCTGTGTCTGCACCGCCTCCACGAGGGCGTGCCGCAGGAAGAGGAGGACGGCCTCTTCGATCAGTTCGAGGCCGCCGCACCCACCAGCAAGCTCGGGCAGGATCTGCTCCGGATGCGCGACTGGGCCGACGAGACCGAGACCGGGGACCGCGACGATCTCACGCCCGGCGTCTCCGACCGGGCCTGGTCGCAGGTCTCCGTCTCGTCCCGGGAGTGCCTGGGGGCGTCGAAGTGCGCCTACGGCGCGGAGTGCTTCGCCGAGGCGGCCCGCGAGCGGGCGAAGCTGGCTGATGTCGTGGTCACGAACCACGCGCTCCTCGCGATCGACGCGATCGAGGGCGCCCCGGTGCTCCCGCAGCACGAGGTGCTGATCGTCGACGAGGCCCATGAGCTGGTCTCCCGGGTCACCGGCGTCGCGACCGGCGAGCTCACTCCCGGCCAGGTCAACCGCGCCGTGCGCCGGGCCGCCAAGCTGGTCAACGAGAAGGCAGCGGATGCTCTGCAGACGGCGTCCGAGACCTTCGAGCGGGTGATGGAGCTCGCCCTCCCCGGCCGGCTCGAAGAGATCCCCGAGGATCTCGGATACGCCCTGATGGCACTGCGCGACGCGGCGCGCACGGTCATCTCGGCCCTCGGTAGCACCCGCGACAAATCCGTCCAGGACGAGGACGCCGTACGCAAGCAGGCGCTCGCCTCCGTCGAGAACATCCATGACGTCGCCGAGCGCATCACGCAGGGTTCCGAGTACGACGTCGTCTGGTTCGAGCGACACGATCGTTTCGGCGCGTCCCTGCGGGTGGCACCGCTGTCTGTCTCCGGTCTGCTGCGCGAGAAGCTCTTCGCTGAGCGCTCGGTGGTGCTGACCTCGGCCACGCTCAAGCTCGGCGGTGATTTCAACGGCGTCGGGGCCTCGCTCGGCCTGGCTCCCGAGGGCACTGCGGAAGCGGCCACGGGCGAAGGTGACGAGCTCACGAGCCCGCAGTGGAAGGGGCTCGACGTCGGCTCGCCCTTCGACTATCCGAAGCAGGGCATCCTCTACGTCGCGCGCCATCTGGCGACGCCCGGCCGGGAGGGTTCCCGCGGCGACATGATGGACGAGCTCGCCGAGCTGGTGGAGGCGGCCGGCGGTCGTACGCTCGGTCTCTTCTCCTCGATGCGGGCTGCCCAGGCGGCGGCCGAGGAGCTGCGCGGCAGGCTCGAGAAGCCGATCCTGCTGCAGGGCGAGGAAACGCTGGGCGAGCTGATCAAGAACTTCGCCGCCGACCCGGAGACCTGTCTGTTCGGCACCCTCTCGCTCTGGCAGGGCGTGGATGTGCCGGGAGCCAGCTGCCAGCTGGTGGTGATGGACCGGATCCCGTTCCCACGCCCCGACGACCCGCTGATGAGCGCCCGGCAGAAGGCCGTGGAGGAGGCGGGCGGCAATGGCTTCATGGCCGTCGCCGCCACGCACGCCGCCCTGTTGATGGCCCAGGGCGCGGGCCGTCTCGTACGCGCGACAGGCGACCGGGGCGTCGTCGCCGTCCTCGACCCGCGGCTGGCCAATGCCCGGTACGGCAGCTATCTGCGCGCCTCGCTGCCCGACTTCTGGTACACGACGGACCGTAACCAGGCGCGCCGATCGCTGGCCGCGATCGACGCCTCGGCCAAGGCGGACGGCAGGTAAGGCCGACGACGGCAGGTCGGAACTACGACGGTGGGCAGGCACAACGGGGCCCCGGGACCGGCGCAGTGGGTCCCGGGGCCGGTCAGAGCCGACGGGCGTGTCACACCCGCCGCAGCACCGCCACCACCTTGCCGAGGATGGTCGCCTCATCACCCGGAATCGGCTGGTACGCCGCGTTGTGCGGGAGGAGCCACACATGGCCGTTCTCCCGCTTGAAGCGCTTGACCGTGGCTTCGCCGTCCAGCATCGCGGCCACAATGTCGCCGTTCTCCGCGACGGGCTGGCGGCGCACGGTCACCCAGTCGCCGTCGCAGATCGCGGCCTCGATCATCGAGTCGCCGACGACCTTCAGCACGAACAACTCGCCGTCACCCACAAGCTGGCGGGGCAGCGGGAAGACGTCCTCGACGGACTCTTCCGCGAGGATCGGGCCACCGGCCGCGATCCGGCCGACGAGCGGCACATACGAGGCGGCGGGCTTGCCGGTCGTGTCCGTCGGCTGTGTGCTGGGCTGGTCGGAGCCGCGCACCTCGTACGCCCTGGGGCGGTGCGGGTCCCGGCGCAGGAAGCCCTTGCGCTCCAGAGCCATGAGCTGGTGTGCCACGGAAGAAGTGCTGGACAGCCCGACCGCCTGGCCGATCTCACGCATCGACGGCGGGTATCCCCGACGCTGTACGGAGTCACGGATCACCTCGATGACGCGCCGCTGCCGATCCGTGAGACCGGAGCTGTCGGCTCGGATCCCTGGAGGTCGGCCGGGCAGCGAACGCGTGGGCTTGGGCCCCTCGGGTGTCGTGGCTGCGTCATTCATGGCATGCACCGGCTCGAATCGGTTCTGGGAGCGGTCCTGGGCAGTGATGGTGGCACTGTCTGCGGTGGTGGTCACGTCGGCCCCTCTCGAATGGTCTCCCTAGCTGGACAACGGTAGTGGGTTTCGAAAGGTTGCGCCAAACACACGTTCGAGTGAAAAATCGCAGATTGCCTGACGTGAGCGTCTGGCTGGGTGTATGTGCGAACGATCGGGCCGTGAGGCAATGCGGCCACGACGGTAACCTTCACCGCCGGTATGCGGTGGAGCCGGGTGTCACCGAGTGATTCCCAGTCTTGCACTCGGGGGCCCGGAATCCACGGAGCCGCGCGATTCCCGTAACCTCATGGCCGGTCCTGCCCGGCGTGCGCGCCATGTTTCCGTGCCCGTCCTGCGCCCCCACGCGTGGGTCCCGCGCCGCTGCGATGGCGCGGTGTCACCACCCGTACGCCTGCTGTGTACAGGCGCAGCCACGCGACACGCGCTGAGACTCGAAAATGCGACCAAACCCCAGATCTAGTGGTTGGATTGTGTCTGTAGCCCAGAAGTTGTGGTCCCTGGTCCTTCAAGACCGCAGCCATCGCCTATGCTTGGGGCTGCTTCGAAGGGCTTCGACCGCCCTGTTGAGGCCATTTCGTCGTGCAGTGAAGGAGGGGGTTGGGAGCCATGCACTGCCCCTTCTGCAGGCACCCCGACAGCCGCGTCGTCGACAGTCGCACCACCGACGACGGAACGTCGATCCGGCGTCGCCGGCAGTGTCCTGACTGCTCCCGCCGCTTCACGACGGTGGAAACCGCCTCGCTGATGGTGATCAAGCGCAGCGGCGTGACCGAGCCCTTCAGCCGTACGAAGGTTATCTCCGGCGTCCGCAAGGCATGCCAGGGGCGGCCGGTCACCGAGGACGCCCTCGCCAAGCTCGGCCAGCGGGTCGAGGAAGCGGTGCGCGCCACCGGCAGTGCTGAGCTGACCACCCACGACGTGGGTCTGGCCATACTCGGCCCCCTGCAGGAACTCGATCTCGTCGCGTACCTGCGCTTCGCTTCCGTGTACCGGGCTTTCGACTCACTCGAAGACTTCGAGGCCGCCATCGCGGAACTCCGCGAACAACGGCCTCCCGCAGAGAAATGCGGGAGCGGCGAGACCCTTGAGGTCCCCGTGCCCGCCACCGCCGCCGACTGAGCAATACCTCGCTGAGCGGATCGGCCCGCCCCAGTGGCCCGCCGATCGCCGGCAGAGCGGCAAAAGACCTGTCACGGGCGCTGTGCGCTGGCGCCCGAGGCATCAGACACAGAACTGTGCCACGGGAAGAACTGGGCACTTCAGGGCGTTTTTGCCCATGTATGGGAGGCGGCATGACAGAGACGACGAGCGGTCCGGCACGAGGGTCCCGGCCCAAGGGATCCAAGGCGAGCAGGGGCCTGCGTATCGAGCGAATCCACACCACTCCCGGCGTGCATCCGTACGACGAGGTGGTCTGGGAGCGCCGTGACGTCGTCATGACCAACTGGCGCGACGGCTCGGTCAATTTCGAGCAGCGTGGCGTCGAGTTCCCCGACTTCTGGTCGGTGAACGCGGTCAACATCGTCACCAGCAAGTACTTCCGCGGGGCCGTCGGCACCCCGCAGCGCGAGACCGGTCTGAAGCAGCTGATCGACCGGATCGTGAAGACGTACCGGAAGGCCGGCGAGGACTACAACTACTTCGCCTCGCCCGCCGACGCCGAGATTTTCGAGCACGAGCTGGCGTACGCCCTCCTGCACCAGATCTTCAGCTTCAACTCGCCGGTGTGGTTCAACGTCGGCACGCCCCAGCCGCAGCAGGTCTCCGCCTGCTTCATCCTGGCCGTCGACGACTCCATGGAGTCGATCCTCGACTGGTACAAGGAAGAGGGCATGATCTTCAAGGGCGGCTCCGGCGCCGGCCTGAACCTCTCCCGGATCCGTTCCTCCAAGGAACTGCTCTCCTCCGGCGGCAACGCCTCGGGTCCCGTCTCCTTCATGCGCGGCGCCGACGCGTCCGCAGGAACGATCAAGTCGGGCGGCGCCACGCGCCGGGCCGCCAAGATGGTCATCCTCGACGTCGACCACCCCGACATCGAGAACTTCATCGAGACCAAGGTCAAGGAAGAGGAGAAGATCCGCGCGCTGCGTGACGCGGGCTTCGACATGGACCTGGGCGGCGACGACATCACGTCCGTCCAGTACCAGAACGCCAACAACTCGGTCCGTGTGAACAACGAGTTCATGAAGGCCGTCGAGTCCGGCGGCAAGTTCGGGCTGCGTGCCCGGATGACCGGCGACGTCATCGAGGAGGTCGACGCCAAGTCGCTCTTCCGCAAGATGGCCGAGGCCGCTTGGGCCTGCGCCGACCCCGGCATCCAGTACGACGACACCATCAACCACTGGCACACCTGCCCCGAGTCCGGCCGGATCAACGGCTCGAACCCGTGCAGCGAGTACATGCACCTGGACAACACCTCGTGCAACCTTGCCTCGCTGAACCTCATGAAGTTCCTGAAGGACGACGGCGAGGGCCACCAGTCCTTCGAGATCGAGCGCTTCGCCAAGGTCGTCGAGCTGGTCATCACCGCGATGGACATCTCCATCTGCTTCGCGGACTTCCCCACGCAGAAGATCGGCGAGAACACCCGCGCCTTCCGCCAGCTGGGCATTGGCTACGCCAACCTCGGCGCCCTGCTCATGGCGACGGGCCACGCGTACGACTCGGACGGCGGGCGCGCGCTCGCCGGCGCCATCACCTCGCTGATGACGGGTACCTCGTACAAGCGCTCCGCCGAACTCGCCGCGGTCGTCGGTCCGTACGACGGCTATGCCCGCAACGCCGCTCCGCACAAGCGCGTCATGAAGCAGCACGCCGACGCCAACGCCGTGGCCGTCCGCATGGACGACCTGGACACGCCGATCTGGGCCGCCGCCACGGAGGCCTGGCAGGACGTGATCCGTCTCGGCGAGAAGAACGGCTTCCGTAACTCCCAGGCGTCCGTCATCGCCCCGACCGGCACCATCGGTCTCGCGATGTCCTGCGACACCACCGGCCTGGAGCCCGACCTCGCGCTGGTCAAGTTCAAGAAGCTGGTCGGCGGCGGCTCGATGCAGATCGTCAACGGCACGGTCCCGCAGGCGCTGCGCCGTCTCGGCTACCAGCCGGAGCAGATCGAGGCGATCGTCGCCCACATCGCCGAGCACGGCAATGTCGTCGACGCCCCCGGCCTGAAGACCGCGCACTACGAGGTCTTCGACTGCGCCATGGGTGAGCGCTCCATTTCCGCGATGGGTCACGTCCGCATGATGGCCGCCATCCAGCCATGGATCTCGGGCGCGCTCTCCAAGACGGTCAACCTCCCGGAGACCGCCACGGTCGAGGACGTCGAAGAGGTCTACTTCGAGGCCTGGAAGATGGGCGTCAAGGCGCTCGCGATCTACCGCGACAACTGCAAGGTCGGTCAGCCTCTCTCCGCCAAGACCAAGGGCAACCAGAGCCCCGAAGCCACCGCGGCGGCGGAGAAGGCCGAGGGGACGATCCGGGCCGCGGTCGAGAAGGTCGTCGAGTACCGACCCGTCCGCAAGCGGCTCCCCAAGGGCCGTCCCGGCATCACCACCTCCTTCACGGTGGGCGGCGCCGAGGGCTACATGACCGCCAACTCCTACCCGGACGACGGTCTCGGCGAGGTCTTCCTGAAGATGTCGAAGCAGGGCTCGACCCTCGCGGGCATGATGGACGCCTTCTCGATCGCCGTGTCGGTGGGTCTGCAGTACGGCGTGCCGCTGGAGACGTACGTCTCGAAGTTCACCAACATGCGCTTCGAGCCGGCCGGTATGACGGACGACCCGGACGTGCGGATGGCGCAGTCGATCGTCGACTACATCTTCCGCCGCCTGGCGCTGGACTTCCTGCCCTTCGAGACGCGCTCCGCGCTCGGCATCCACTCGGCCGAGGAGCGTCAGCGTCACCTGGAGACCGGTTCGTACGAGCCGACCGACGAGGAGATGGACGTCGAGGGTCTGGCCCAGTCCGCCCCGCGCCAGCAGCAGGAGACGCTGAAGCCCCTCGCCGCCCCCAAGCTGGACATCCCGGCTCCGAAGGAGGCGCACACCTCCGCGGAGCTCGTCGAGATGCAGATGGGCATCAGCGCGGACGCGCCGCTGTGCTTCTCCTGCGGGACGAAGATGCAGCGGGCCGGCTCCTGCTACATCTGCGAAGGCTGTGGCTCGACCAGCGGTTGCAGCTGACGGCACCGTTTGAATGAGAGGGAGGGGCGCCCGGCCATGTGCCGGGCGCCCCTCCCTCTCTCTTCTCAGCTGCTGATCAGCTGCCCATCAGCTCGACGAAGGACTGAGGGTCGGCGTCGAATCCGCGGACGGTTTCGTGGAATTGCCACTCGCCCGCATCGCTCCGGACGAACTCGCCCACCACGGCCGCCGTGGATTCCTGGAAGGCGGCGAAGTCGTTCGAGGCCAGCTCGGTGTGTCCTTCGAGGATGCGGACGAGGGTGTTCGCAATGTCCGAGAACACCCGGCGTCCGTCCCGCTGCTGGATGACCACACCCACGACGACGCGGCCGTACGTGGCTGCCAGCCGGTCGAACTCCAGCGTCATGACCTCGTCGGAGCCGAAGCCCTGACCGGTCTTGCTGTCCCTGATCAGGATGATCGTGCCGTCCGGTGACCGGCTGTCGAAGTGGACGACGTACGCCGGTGCGCCGTGTGGGGCCTCCGCCCGGTACGTCGCGGCGACGATGTCGAGATCATGCGCCGGCTCACCCAGGGGACTCGGATCCCACCGGAGGGTCACCTCAGCCTTCCGGACCCCCTTGTTGAGACTGCTCACCAGATTCCCCTTCCCCGTAACTGCCGGGAGTTTCACGTCGGTTGACCATGCTGTCATGGCTTGCTGCCGCAGAAGGGGTGGGTGCGCAGGGAGGCTGGGAGAGCTGCTGACGGTGGACTCCGCCGGACAGTGACCGGGGCCACGTTCCGCGCCGTACGATGGCGCGGTGCTGGTCAAGTGGATTCGCTGCACCGTCGTGGACCGTCGTGGGTTCGAGCGGGGGCAGCGGAAGTGGGCGGGGCTGCTGGGTGAGCCGGGATTCCGGGGACAGGGTGGCGGGTGGAGCAAGGGGCGGCCGCATGTCGCGCATGTCTTTACATTCTGGGAGAGCCGGGCGTTCTACGACTCCTTCATGGCGCGCTCCCATGACCGGCTGGCGTCCGGGCAGACAGGTACGTACACGGACATACAGGCCAAGCTCTTCGACTATCGCTTCGATGTGAAGACCGGGTTCGAGCCGCGGTTCACGGACGCCGATGTCGTACGGGTCGCGCACTGCCGGGTGCGCGAGGACCGGGTCGAGCACTACGCGCTGATGCAGGAGAAGGTGTGGAACCCGGCGATGGCCGGGTCGCCGGGGATGGTGCGCGGCTTGTTCGGGGAGGCGCCGGGGAGCGAGTTCCTGGTGATGTCGATGTGGCAGTCGGCGGCGGAGCACGGGAAGTACCGCAGGGAGCGGGTCGAGCGGCTCCTGCTGCGTGCGCAGACCGAGGCGGATGTCTCGGCGCTCGCCGGTGATGTGGTGCAGCTCGAACCGTCCTGGACGGTTTGAAGCCGGCCGCCCCGCCCTCTTCACCGGCCCGGTACGCCGGTCGGACCCGTCCCGACTGCTCGGCCGAGTCGGGACCGATCTACTGTCGTGACATGGCCCGACCGCAACGCATCGTTCTCGTCCGGCACGGTGAGTCGGAGGGGAACGCCGATGACACCGTGTACGAGCGCGAGCCCGACCATGCGCTGCGGCTGACCCCGACCGGCTGGACGCAGGCAGAGGAGACGGGCGGACGGCTTCGTGAGCTGTTCGGACGCGAGCGTGTCAGCGTCTACGTCTCGCCCTACCGCCGTACCCATGAGACCTTCCGCGCCTTCGCCCTCGACCCGGAGCTGGTACGGGTCAGGGAGGAGCCGCGGCTGCGTGAGCAGGACTGGGGGAACTGGCAGGACCGGGAGGACGTCCGGCTGCAGAAGGCCTATCGCGACGCCTATGGCCACTTCTTCTACCGCTTCGCCCAGGGGGAGTCGGGAGCGGATGTGTACGACCGGGTCGGGGCCTTCCTGGAGAGTCTGTACCGGAGCTTCGAGTCGCCGGATCATCCGCCGAACGTGCTCCTGGTGACGCACGGACTGACCATGCGGCTGTTCTGCATGCGCTGGTTCCACTGGTCGGTCGCCGATTTCGAATCCCTCTCCAACCCGGGCAACGCCGAGACCCGGGTTCTGCAGCTCGGCAAGGACGGCCGCTACACCCTTGACCGGCCGTTCGAGCGGTGGCGCACACCTGAGCCTTACGGCGTCACCGGATAGAGTGGCAGGAAGATGACCGCTGATTCCTCTCGCGACAGGCGCTTCGAACGCGCCCTGGACAGCCTGCGCGGACTGTCCGTGGGAGACGCCCTGGGCTCCCAGTTCTTCGTTCCTTCGAACTATCCCTTGCTGAAACGGCGTGCCCTGCCGCCGGGCCCCTGGCAGTGGACCGACGACACCGAGATGGCCGGCTCCGTACTGTCGGTGCTCGCGACCCATGACCGGGTGGACCAGGACGCACTCGCCCAGTCCTTCGCCGAGCACCACGACTTCGACCGGGGCTATGGCCCTGCCGTCAACCGTATGCTCCGGCTGATCAGAGAGGGCGGCGACTGGCGTGAACTCGCCGCCGCACTCTTCAATGGCCAGGGGTCGTGGGGCAACGGTTCCGCGATGCGTATCGCGCCGCTCGGTGCCTGGTACGCCGACGATCCCGAGCAGGCCACCCACCAGGCCGAGATCTCCTCGTACACCACGCACCAGCACCGGGAGGCCGTGGTCGGGGCGATGGCCGTGGCGGCGGCCGCCGCGCTGGCCGCGGATCCGGCCGGGCCTCCGGGGGCCGAGGACCTGCTCGACGGCGTGATCGCGCTCGTACCGCGCAGCGCTGTGGGAGCGGGCCTGCGCCGGGCGCGGGACATGCTCGACTACAACGATGCGGGGACGGTCGCGGCGGTCCTCGGCAGCGGTCGGCGCACCAGTGCGCATGACACCGTTCCGTTCGCGCTGTGGTCCGCGGCCCGCTCGCTCGGCGACTTCGAGCGGGTGTTCTGGACGACCGCCCAAGTGGGCGGAGATGTCGACACGACCTGCGCCATCGCCTGCGGAGTGGTCGCCGCGGGCAAGTCGGGACAGCCGCCGGCCGCCTGGCTGGAGCAGACCGAGCGGCTTCCTCAGTGGGTGCCGCAGCAGATGCCATGAGTGGCTGTCTCCAGCCTGTCGAATGACCCGGCTCAGGTGAGGTACGGGCCGTACCCCCGTGCACGGCCCGTACCCCGTCTGCGAGGCGCCCCCTATGCCGCGTGGCCGCCGCCCGCGCCCGCCGCCCCGCTGAGCGCTTCCAGGTCGCTCTTGCGTACCCGGATGACGAACACCGCGGTCAGCACCGCGAGTCCGACCAGTCCGACTCCTGCCCAGAACGCCGTCGCGATGCCTTCCGCGAGCACCTGGTGCCCCCACGGCGGCGGCAGCTCGCGCGTCTTGGCGAAGGCTTCCTTCTGCGCCGCTGTCGCGTCCGCGAGGAAGAGCGGGATCTGACGGTCCGCCTCCTCGCGGCTGGCAGTGCTGAAGACGGTCATGAGAATCGACAGTCCCAGGGAACCACCCACCATCTGCGTCGCGTTGAGCAGACTGGAGGCCGCACCCGACTCGTGCTGAGCGACGCCGGAGACCGCCGTGAGCGTCGCCGTCACGAAGACCAGACCCATGCCGAATCCGAAGAGCAGCATCGGCCCCAGCACTCCGCCCAGATACGAGCTTCCCGGGTCGAGCAGTGTCAGCCATGCCATGCCGCTCCCGGTGAGCACCGCACCCGCAGCCAGGAAGGGCTTGGGCCCGAGCACCGGCAGGAGCTTGGACGAGATACCGGCGGCGGTCACGATCATCACCGTGACCGGCAGGAACGCCAGACCGGAGGTGATCGGGCTGTAGTCCAGCACGTTCTGCACGAACAGGACGATGAAGAAGAACATGCCGAACATCGCCGCCGCGAGGCTCATCATGATCAGATACGTGCCCGAGCGGTTGCGGTCGGCGAACATCCGCAGCGGGGTGATCGGGTCCTTCGCCCGCCGCTCGATCAGTACGAACGCCGTGAGCAGCACGACCGCCGCCCCGAACGCGCCGAGGGTGAGCCGATCGCTCCAGCCGTCCTCGGCGGCCCGGACGAAGCCGTAGACCAGTGATGCCATTCCCGCGGTCGAGGTGAGGGCGCCCGCGATGTCGAACCGGCCGGAGTGCCGTTCGGACTCGTTGATGAACATCGGTGCGAGGACGGCTATCAGGATGCCGATCGGCAGGTTGACATAGAACACCCAGCGCCAGTTCAGCCACTCGGTGAGCATGCCGCCGGCGAGCAGGCCGATGGCCGCGCCACTGGCCGAGACCGCTGCGAAGATACCGAACGCGCGGTTGCGCTCCGGGCCTTCGCGGAAGGTCGTGGTGATGAGCGCGAGCGCCGTGGGTGAGGCGATGGCGCCGCCTACACCCTGGAGCGCGCGGGCCGCGAGCATCTGCCAGGGCTCCTGCGCCACACCGCACAGCAGTGAGGCGAAGGTGAAGAGCAGCACGCCGAAGACGAACACACGCCGTCGGCCGAGAATGTCGCCCGCCCGGCCACCGAGGAGCAGCAGTCCGCCGAAGGTGAGCGTGTAGGCATTGACCACCCAGGAGAGCTGGGTCGTGGTGAAATCGAGCGCCCCTTGGATGTGCGGGAGGGCGATATTCACAATCGTCGTGTCGAGGACCACCATGAGCTGCAGGGCTGCGATAACGGCGAGGGCGATCCCGGGGCGTCCCTGTCTGCGGGCGGCTCCCGGCTTGGCTGGTGCTGTCAACTGAGAGGTTGTCACTATGGTCCCCCACAAGTGAGTTAGTGAACGTAGCCGTTCACTGTCGCGTATACCGTAGAGAGTCCCCTTCAGTGAACGCAAGCGTTCACTGAACTCTTGTCCCCAACGGAGAGATGAAGATGGGCAATTCGCGCTGCACCGGCGCCACCGAGACATCCCCGGTCTCGCTGCGCCGCCGAGGACCCGTGCTGGAACGCGCGATCCTCGAGGCCGCTCTGGAACAGCTGAGTACGGTCGGCTGGAGCGGGCTCACCATGGAAGGCGTCGCCGCCGGTGCCCAGACGGGCAAGGCGGCCGTCTACCGGCGCTGGCCGTCGAAGGAGGACCTTGTCGCGGACGCCCTGCAGGCAGGACTGCCGACTCTGGACGAGGCCGCCGATCACGGCAGCATCCGCGAGGACCTCTTCCAGCTCTGCCGGCGCGTGCGCGACGCGATGTACTCCAGGTCGGGCTTCGCCCTGCGTTCCGTGCTTCACGAGTGCGACAGCTCCACGGCGGAGCGCTTCCACGCAGTGATCGTGCGCCAGCTCGTCGAACCGTCCAACCAGCTGTTCCGAAAGGTGGTGCAGCGCGGGGTCGCGCGGGGCGACGTACGTGCCGATGCCATCGGTGATCTGGTCTTCGACGTGATTCCGGGCCTGATGATGTACCGCTCCAAGGTGTGCGGCAGCGAATGGCCCGACGAAGATATCTCCAAGATGATCGATCAGGTGATGGTGCCGCTGCTGCGTCCTCACAACGGCTGATCGCCGAGGCGGAACCGGTGAGCGCGGTAACGGGGAGCGGGTGACTGCACTGACGCGGAGGCGGCAAGTGCAATCCGGTTGTCGCGGGTGGGGTGCGGCGGCGTAACCTTGCTGGCGCCATGCCGTACGAACCACCCACCCACACAGTCGAGCGCTCGATCAGAGCCACCACCGGCGCCAAGATCGTCGCTGGTGTCGACGAGGTCGGACGCGGGGCGTGGGCCGGTCCCGTCACGGTGTGCGCGGCGATCACCGGACTGCGCCGACCGCCCGCCGGTCTCACCGATTCCAAGCTGATCAGCCCGAAGCGTCGTACGGAGCTGGCGGGGCTGCTGGAGCAGTGGGTCACGGCGCACGCCCTGGGACATGCCTCGCCGGAGGAGATCGACGAACTGGGGATGACCGCGGCGCTGCGGCTGGCCGCCGTCCGTGCTCTGGACGCGCTCCCGGTCCGGCCGGACGCCGTCATCCTCGACGGCAAGCACGACTACCTCGGCTCGCCGTGGAAGGTCCGTACGGTCATCAAGGGGGACCAGTCCTGTGTAGCGGTCGCCGCTGCCTCCGTGATCGCCAAAGTGCACAGGGACGCGATGATGGCCGAACTGCGCAGCGAGTTCGCCGATTTCGGCTTCGACGCCAACGCCGGCTACCCCTCGCCCGTGCACAAGGCTGCCCTCGCGGTGCTGGGGCCCACGCCCTACCACCGGCTTTCGTGGGCCTATCTCGACGCGCTGCCCCAGTGGCGGCACCTCAAGAAGGTGCGCCTCTCCGCCGAGGCGGCCGAACTGGAAAGCGGGGGCCAGCTCGGCTTCGAATTCTGAACCGGCCCTGCCGTCAGGGCAGTCGCACCCATGTGCCCACCCGCCGATGCCTTCCGCGTCGGCATTTGATAGACATCCACTCATGCCTCTCATCCCCGAGGAGCCTCAGATTCACGAGAGTGCCCAGGGTCCCCGCGCTACTCCGGCCGCAGGCCGCACCGCGCCGACCCCCCGTCCCGTACCCGGTCCGCGTTCCGCGGCCTCGCCGCGTCCCGGACACCCGGGCCCCGGTCCGGCCAGGCCCGCCCCGCCGCGTACGCATACCTCCGCCACCTCCGCCGGGCAGCCCCAGGCTCCCCGGCCGACAAAGCCGTCTGTTCCTCAGATCCAGCTGATCCCCGCCCCGGCCGACGGCGCGCTCGACGCCGCCGACGAGGCCGTCGACCTGCTGCTCGACTCCGGTCGCGCCCCGGCCGACGTCCTGGTGCTCACCACCGGAGAGCAGCACCCGTGGGCGACGCACGAACTGTCCTTCGGCGAGGCCGCCTACTGGGCCCAGCACGATGCCCGTGACGACGTCTTCTACGCGGACGCCGCTGTGGTGGGCCGGGCCTCGGCCCGTCCTGTGGTGGTCGTCGCGATCAACGGAGGCGCCGACGACGAGGCGGCCCGCGCACTGCCCGCGGCCCTGGCGAAGGCGACCGCTCTGCTGATCGTGTGCGGCGACCCCCAGCGCATCAACACCGCGCTGGGGACGGGCGTCTGAGCCGTACGGTCCATGGACCGCGGGGTGTTCACGGACCGCAAGGCCCGCTGAGACCGCGCGGTCTTCGGCGATCGCACGGTCCTGGCAGATCACTCGGCCTGTGCCGAGCGGCCGGTCGGTCGTCCGGCTGCCCACCGGCCGGGCAGCCGGAAAGTGGCACCCACCGGCTCCCTTCGGCGGCCCGGTCGTCCTTCAGCGGGCGGCGATGCGTCGCAGGGCTTCGGCGGCGCCGCTCGCTGTACGCAGCGGCAGCAGTTCGGCGTCGCTCCCGGATTCGGAGAGATCGCCGGGCGACGACAGCGAGCTGGGCCGCCGGCCGCCCCGGCCCTCACCGAGCACCTGCCAGCCTCCGCGCGTCAGCGTGATGTACGCCCCGCAGCGCAGCCCATGCAGCGTGCACGCGTCCCGCAGCCCCCACATCCATGCCCCGTCCTCCTCCGTCCAGCGCTCGTCGCCCTCGCGGCAGTAGAGCAGTACGGCGGTGCGTACGGGCGTGCGCCGACGCAGATCGTGCGGGATGACCCGGCGCAGGTGGGCCAGCACTACGTTGCGGAACTCCCAGCCGTCCACGGGGGCGGAGCGCCGGGCGAACGACGCGCTGGCGGCGATCCGTTCCTCGTGGTCGAGCACGGCGACAACCGCGGTCGCCGGTCTCGGCAGGTGCCGGGTGTGCAGCCCGCTGACCACCTCGCGGGGGTTGCGCAGCAGGGGTATCCCCGCTGCAGCCCACTCGGCCGGTTCGAGCATCCTGGCGAGGCGGCTGGTGGAATTCGCCGACGTGCTGAACGAAGTGGCTGCGGACGGAGCGAATCCGAAGGTCACGTTCCTCCCTTCGCATACGCGCCCACAGTGCGGGCAGGGACGGGTGCGGGCGCACCGCGGCACAGCCCTTCAGGGCCGCAGACGGGCCCGCGGGGAGCGCTCCAATTCTTGCTGGCGCGTGGTCATGCGGCAACGAGCAATTTGGCGTCACCGGCGGGAATCGGCGGGTATGAGGCTCATATTCCTTCACTGATCCTGCCCATCCGGAGCCCCTCTGACCCTTCTTGTCACGCCTGAACGGCAAGGACCAGCGGAAACACCCCCTTCGCGCCGGACCGGCGCAGCAACCGCGCCGTCACGGCGAGGGTCCAGCCGCTGTCCGAAAGATCGTCGATCAGCAGGACAGGTCCGTCGGCCTCGGCCAGCGCCTCTGCCAACCGGGGCGGCACGGCGAACGCCTCGTGCAGGCCACGCACTCGCTGGGCGCTGTTCGTGCGTGAGATCCGTGCGTCCACTGCTTCCGGCGCGTACTCGACCGTCCCCAGCAGCGGCATCCGGCCCACTTCCGCGATCCGGGCGCCGAGGGTGCCGACCAGCTGGGGTCGGCTGTGCGAGGCGACAGTGACGACGCCCACCGGCCGCGCCGGTGCGTCCGATGCGCCGGATGCCCATCCGCCGGGGCCTTTGGCCCAGTCGGCGAGCACGGTCACCACTGCCGTGACGACATCGTCCGGAACCGGTCCGTCCGGCGCCTGTGGCGCGAGCATCGGCCGGAGCCGGTTGCCCCAGCCGATGTCGGAGAGCCGCCCCAGCGCGCGGCCCGTGAAGGACTGCTCCGTTTCGGGGATACGGCCCTTCAGGCTGATGCCGACCGCCGCGAGCCCGGTCGGCCACATCTTGCGGGGCTCCACGTCGACGCCCGGCCTGCCCAGCTCCCCGCGCGCGGTGTCCAGGGCCGTATCGGAGACCTTGTCGCTGAAGCGGGCACCCGAGCAGTTGTCGCAGCGTCCGCACGGGGCCGCTTCCTCATCGTCCAGCTGCCGCCGCAAGAACTCCATACGGCAGGCCGTCGACCGTGCGTAGTCGCGCATCGCCTGCTGCTCGGACTCGCGCTGCCGGGCGACCCACGCATAGCGCTCGGAGTCGTACGACCAAGGCCGGCCGGTGGTGGTCCAGCCGCCCTTCACCCGGCGCACTGCGCCGTCCACGTCGAGGACCTTGAGCATCGTCTCAAGTCGCGTACGCCGCAGCTCGACCAGCGGCTCCAGCGCGGGCAGGGACAGCGGCCTGCCCGCCTCCGCAAGCACGCCGAGGGTACGTCGCACCAACTCCTCGGGCGGAAAGGCCACCGAGGCGAAGTACTGCCAGATCGCCTCGTCCTCCCGGCCCGGCAGCAGCAGCACCTCCGCGTGTTTGACACCGCGGCCCGCACGGCCCACCTGCTGGTAGTACGCGATGGGGGAGGAGGGTGAGCCCAGGTGCACGACGAATCCGAGATCGGGCTTGTCGAAGCCCATGCCCAGGGCGGACGTGGCGACGAGGGCCTTGACGCGGTTGGCCAGCAGATCCTCCTCCGCCTGCTGCCGGTCGGCGTTCTCCGTGCGGCCGGTGTACGAGGCCACGGTGTGACCGCACTGCCGCAGATACGCCGTGATCTCCTCGGCCGCCGCGACCGTGAGCGTGTAGATGATTCCCGAACCCGGCAGCTCACCGAGGTGATCGGCCAGCCAGGCCAGGCGGGTCGCGGCATCGGGGAGCTGGAGCACACTCAGGCTGAGGCTCTCCCGGTCCAGCGCGCCGCGCAGCACGAGGGCGTCGGTGCCCGCCCCGGTGCCCAATTGCTCCGCGACGTCCGCGGTCACGCGGGCATTCGCGGTGGCGGTGGTCGCGAGCACCGGGACCCCGGCCGGCAGATCCGCGAGCATGGTGCGCAGGCGCCGGTAGTCGGGCCGGAAGTCATGGCCCCAGTCGGAGATGCAGTGCGCCTCGTCCACGACCAGGAGCCCGGTCGCGGCTGCGAGCTTGGGAAGCACCTGATCCCGGAAATCGGGGTTGTTGAGCCGCTCGGGACTGACCAGCAGCACATCCACCTCTCCGGCGGCCACCTCGTCCTGGACCGTGTCCCACTCCTCGGTGTTGGAGGAGTTGATCGTCCGGGCGCGGATACCGGCTCGCGCCGCCGCCTCGACCTGGTTGCGCATGAGCGCGAGCAGAGGGGAGACGATCACGGTCGGGCCGCTGCCGCGCTCGCGCAGCAGCGAGGTCGCGACGAAATACACCGCGGACTTGCCCCAGCCCGTCCGCTGCACGACCAGAGCCCGGCGCTTGTCGGCAACGAGCGCCTCGATCGCCCGCCACTGGTCCTCGCGCAGCCGGGCGGTGCCCGTGGTGTCCGAGACGAGGCGGGCGAGTACGGAGTCGGCTGCGGCGCGGAGGCCCGCGGGGTCGGCGAGGTCGAGGTCTGCGTTGGTCATGCCCCCATGCAACCTGATGGCACCGACAAAGCGCGAACGAGGCCGTCGGCCTGTGGATAACGTTATCCACAGGGGTCGCGGGGGTCGGGGCCGTCGCGGGACCGTCGTGCCATGAACAAGCACCACGAAACCACCGGTCCCGCAGACGAGCAGCAGATCACCCTGCGCGGCCCCGCCGAACTGGCCGACGCTCTCCCGTACATGATGGGGTTCCATCCGAACGATTCGATCGTGCTCGTCGCCCTGCACGGCAACCGCGGCCGCTTCGGCGGTCGGCTGAGGCTCGGCATTCCGAGTTCGCCTCGCGAGTGGTCGCCCGTGGCGGAGCAACTCGCGGAATGTCTGATCGAGGGCAGTGAGCGCCGTGGCTCCCGGCCCGACGGCATTGTCGTCTTCCTCTGCCAGGACCCGGCCGAGGGCGAGATGAGCCGCCGGGTGATGGAGCGGCTGCGCCCGCTCGCGCAACGACTGAGGACCGCCTGCGGCACCCTCGAGGTGCCGGTCTACGAGGCTCTGTGTATCTCCGACGGCCGCTTCTGGTCCTACTGCTGCCCCGACGCCCGTTGCTGTCCACCCGAAGGCAGCGCCCTTGCGCTGCCCGGCACTTCGGTCATGGCGGCGGCGGCCGCCTACGCGGGGATCCAAGTGCGCGGATCCCTGCGGGAGATGGAGGGGCGGCTCGCACCCCTGACCGCTCCGCCCGCCGCCGACCAGGAGAAGGCACTGGACACCGCGGGCGCCACGCTGGTGCCGAGGATCCTGGACGAACAGGGGCGTGAGCAGGTCGCTGCGGAGACCCTCGCGCTGGCCCGACGGCTGATGACGCGCATTGCGGAATCACCGCGATCCGGTGACTGGGCCGAGACGGACGTCGCGGACGACCGGCTCATTTCTCACGACGAAGCGGCTGCGGTGATCCTCGGCATCCAGGACCGGGACACCCGGGACCGGGCTGCGGAATGGATGGAGGGGCCGGACGCTCCTGGGGCGCTGCGCCTGTGGCGGGCGCTCGCCCGCCGTTGTGTCGGGCCTTACTGCGAGCATGCCGCCGCGCCGCTCACCCTGGCCGGATGGGTCGCCTGGTCCACCGGCGACGAACCCGCAGCGAGGGTCGCCCTCGGACGGGCGCTCCGGGTCGACCCGGACTACGTCTTCGCCCGCCTGCTGCATGAGGCCTGCAACC
Source organism: Streptomyces sp. NBC_00885 (assembly GCF_045207475.1). Classification (NCBI taxonomy): domain Bacteria; kingdom Bacillati; phylum Actinomycetota; class Actinomycetes; order Kitasatosporales; family Streptomycetaceae; genus Streptomyces; species Streptomyces sp. NBC_00885. The sequence goes on along the minus strand of NZ_CP108796.1, from coordinate 2,125,122 downwards.
AGGGGCTGGATCCTGAGACGGTCCGCAGCTGTCTGCGCGCGGCCAGCAGTTCCCGGGCGCCCTCCGGCAGCGGGCCGGACGAGGGAGCGGGAGGGGAAGGCGGGCGAGGTGACGACGGGCGGCGGAAGGCCCGCTCCCGCCCGCGGCCACGGAGGCTTCGGCAACCCCTGGGCAAGAAGGCTCTTCCGCCGGCGGGACCGCGCCCCGCGAAGTCGGCGCCGGCGGACCGGGCCCGGGGGAGCAGGCGCACCGGGGAGCGCGGCACGAGGAGCGGGAGGTGACGGCCGTGACCGGGTCGCCCGTGCCGCCCTTGACCGTCGTGGCGGAGTCGTACGACCCTGTGCCGCCGAAATCCCGGGAGCCCTTCGCCGTACGGATCAACAGGCTCGGCCCCAGGGTGGTCGAGGAGCCCCCCGAGGCCCCCAGTTGGGCGTGTCAGGCGGGCGGGTGAGTGGGGCGGCGGAGTGGATGAAGAAACCGTCGCCGCACGTGACGAAGGGAGTGTTTATCGTCAGGCAGACGACTATGATCACGGCATGTCTCCCTACGACCCGTCGGCCTTTCCGCCCTTTGCTGTCACCGTCGACCTGGTCGTGCTCACCGTGCGTCGTCATGCGCTCTGCGCGCTGGTGGTACGGCGCGGAGAGCCGCCGTTCCAGGGCCGGTGGGCGCTGCCCGGCGGCTTCGTCAGGGGCGACGAGGATCTGGCGGCAGCCGCGGCGCGCGAGCTCGCCGAGGAGACCGGACTGTGCGCGCACGACCCCGCCTCCCCGGCACCCGGGAACGGCGCACATCTCGAGCAGCTGGCCACCTACGGAGACCCCAAGCGTGACCCCCGCATGCGCGTGGTCAGCGTGGCCCATCTGGTGCTCGCGCCCGACCTTCCCGCGCCCCGCGCGGGCGGTGACGCCAACAGCGCGCGCTGGGCCCCCGTCGAGGATCTCCTGGGCCAGGAGAACGGGTTCGGACGCGAGGACGACCAGGCCGCCTCGCTCGCCTTCGACCATGCGCGGATTCTGGCGGACGGGGTGGAGCGCGCCCGTTCCAAGATCGAGTACTCCTCGCTGGCCACCGCGTTCTGCCCGCCGGAATTCACGGTCGGCGAGCTGCGGCGGGTGTACGAGGCGGTGTGGGGCGTCGCGCTCGACCCCCGGAACTTCCACCGCAAGGTGACCGGCACTCCGGGCTTCCTGGTGCCCGCGGGAGGGACCACCACCCGTCAGGGCGGCCGTCCGGCGCAGCTGTTCCGGGCGGGCGGCGCCACCGTGCTGAACCCCCCGATGCTGCGTCCAGAAGTCTGACACCCAGGCCTGGCCATTGCGCTAAAAGTCCTAAATGTCGAGTTATCTTGCTGCGGTACCCGACCTGCCGCCGAGCGGTCTCAACTTCCGCGAGAGAAGCGATGCTCCAGGCCATCGGACTGACCAGCGCCCACCGCCGAGACCAGGCGCCCGCCGTCGACGATGTCACGTTCGAGGCCCGGCAGGGCCTCGTTACTGCCCTCCTCGGCGTGGCCGGCTCCGGAAAGACGACGGCGCTGCGTCTGATGCTTCAACTCGAGTCCGGCCGGGGCGTCACGTACTTCCGGGGGAACCCCCTCCACCGCATTGCCCACCCGGCCCGTGAGGTCGGAGTGCTCCTCGGCGACGTACCCGGTCATCCGGCGCGGACGGCTCGGGGGCAGCTCCGTATGCTCTGCGCCGCCGCCGGAGTTCCCGCTTCCCGCGCCGACGAGATGCTGGAAGCCGTCGGTCTGGCGGGCCTCGGCGGTGAGCGCCTCGGCATGCTCTCGATCGGCATGGACCGCAGGCTAGGGCTCGCCTCCGCTCTGCTCGCGGATCCGCAGACGCTGATCCTCGACGAGCCCGCGAAGGGGCTCTCGCCCCGGGAGAACAGCTGGCTGTACGGACTGCTGCGCGCTCACGCCACCCATGGCGGCACCGTCCTGTGCACGACCAGTGACCCCAAGGAAGCCGCCCGCATCGCCGACCAGGTCGTCACCCTCGACGCGGGCCGCCTCGTCGCCGACCAGGACGCGGCCGCCTTCTCCCGCACCAGACTCCGCCCCCGCGTCGCCGTCCGTACCCCGCAGGCCGCCCGCCTGGCCGCCGCCGTCGCCCGCGAGGCGCGCGCCGCCCAGCGCTCCGTTGAGGTCGTCGCCGAGAGCGGCAGCCTGCTGTCCGTCTACGGCAGCAACTGCGCCGAGATCGGCGAAACGGCCTTCCGGCACGGCGTACTCGTCCACCGGCTGTCCGACGAGGTGGGAGACGCAGGCCCGGATGGTCGGCACCAACCTGACCCAGCGCCCGGCTCCGGGCCGCCGTCCCCCGCGGCCGCGGGCGCCGCCGCAGCGGCCTTCCGGCCGCAACCCGCACCTGCCACCCAGGAGGTGCCCCCGCCCGCCGAGCAGGCCACGCACCCGCCGAATCCCCCACAAGCCCCCCGTCCCCCCGTTCCCCCTCAGTCCTCCCCCCTGCCGCGCCCGGTCCGCAGCCCCCTCAGGCCCCTGCGCTACGAACTCCGCCGCCTCCTCGGTGTCCGTACGGCCCTGTTCGTACTGGGCGCCGTCCTCGTCTCCTCAGCCGCGCTGTGCGTCCTGCTCGGCCGTACCGGCGGAACCCCGCTCCCTGCCGTGCTCACCGCCTGGCCCGACTTCTTTCCGCTGCCGCCCGCCGCCTTCGGAGCCGGACTGCTCGGGGCGCTCTCCTTCGGCGAGGAGTTCCGCTACCCCGCCCTCGCCGCCGCCCGCGGCACCGTGCCCCGCCGTCTCGGCCTCCTCCTTGCCAAGCTCGCGGTGACCGCGGCGGCCGCCCTGCTGATCGCGCTCCTCGTGGCAGTGGCCGACTTCCAGGCGCTCCGCCTCGCGTACGGAAGCGATGCGGTCCCCGTGCCGCAGAATTGGCCCGCCCTGATGGCCAGTTGGAGCGCTCTCGCGATCGGATGCGCCTGGGCCGGGCTGCTGGGAGCGGGAGTGTTCAGGGTCACCGCCGGCGGAGTGGCCGCCGTGCTCGCCGTACCGGTCCTCATCGCCCCTCTCGTGCAAAAGGCGCTGATCGCTCCGTCCGTCCGTTCGATCGCCGGGCTTCCCGGCAGGCTGCGTGAACTGACCTGGGTGTGGCTGCCGCAACAGGCCGACGACTGGCTGATGGCGGGGGTGCATCTGCTGGCCCAACCCGTGGGCGCCGCACTGATGTTGTCGTTGTCGGCCCTGATCTGCGCATATCTGTTCACGAGCCTTCGCCGCAGCGCCCGTTGGTGAACATGATCGACCGGGACTCGGCGATCTGTTCACAACTCCCTTGAGAGCGCCCGTTTCCTTCCGATAAGGCGTCAATTGCGAGGCCGGCGCCGATCACCCTTTCGTGTGCTTTTCACCAAAGACCTCAAGGGCCGCCGGAGCCACGCCGACAAAGGATGCGTGAGTACCCTTGCGCACACCATGATGACCGCCGCCCGCCCCGCCGAGTCCGGCCTCGCCGGCCCGGGCGAACTCGACCGATACCCCTACGCGGAGGCGCACGGCGCCGACCGCGTCGGCCCCCCCTCCTGGGAAGGCGCCGACGCCGAGTTGGGCCGGGTCGGCCGCCGCGCGGCAGGCAGCCGGGGCCGCGGACTGCACGGCCAACTCGTCCAGCAGCTCGGCCAGATGATCGTCTCGGGAGACCTGGGCGCCGATCGCCCGCTCGTCCCGGAGGAGATCGGCCAGCGCTTCGAGGTCTCCCGCACCGTCGTGCGGGAGTCGCTGCGCGTGCTCGAAGCCAAGGGCCTGGTCAGCGCCCGCCCCAATGTCGGCACCCGGGTCCGTCCGGTCAGCGACTGGAACCTGCTGGACCCCGACATCATCGAGTGGCGCGCGTTCGGCCCGCAGCGTGACGACCAGCGCCGGGAGCTGAGCGAGCTGCGCTGGACCATCGAGCCGCTCGCCGCCCGCCTCGCCGCGGGGCACGGCCGTGAGGACGTCCAGCAGCGGCTCGCCGACATGGTCGAGATCATGAACCATGCCCTCACTCAGGGTGACGGAATCACCTTCTCCCGGGCGGACGCGGAGTTCCACTCCCTCCTCATCCAGCTCGCGGGCAACCGGATGCTGGAGCACCTCTCCGGGATCGTCTCCGCGGCCCTCCAGGTCTCCGGCGGCCCGGTCACCGGCTGTGACCGCGCTACCGAGGCTTCTCTCGCCCATCACGCGCGGATCGCCGACGCACTCGCGACCGGTGACGCGCACGCCGCGGAATCGGCCATGCGTCAACTGCTCACCGTTCACCCGGAAGTGGAGCGAGTCGTCCCCGCGCCGCGCGAGCACTGAGCGCGGGAGCGGGACGCGGTCAGGAAGTACGGAGGCGTACGCATCGTGTGTCGCCGGATTCCACGGGATCCGGCGACACGATTATGTCGCGAATGTCCCCATTTGACCGTCCCGTCTTAAATGAGGTGTGACTCGGGCCACGTGGATTGGGCGTAACACTCCTCGAAACAGTGCGATGACCTAAGAGGTGACAGCCGAGGAGGGAATACAGCCGCCATTCAGGGCGCTGTGCAATTCCGAGGCTCAGCCCCGCGCCACCGGCACATCCGCAGCCTGGTGGTCGTCGGCTCCGGCCCGATCATGGGCGGGGCCGGAAGCCGTTTCCATCGTTCCGAGAGGTTGTTCGTGTCGGCCAGCACATCCCGTACGCTCCCGCCGGAGATCGCCGAGTCCGAGTCTGTGATGGCGCTCATCGAGCGGGGAAAGGCTGATGGGCAGATCGCCGGCGATGACGTGCGTCGGGCCTTCGAGGCTGACCAAATTCCGCCAACCCAGTGGAAGAATGTTCTGCGCAGCCTCAACCAGATCCTCGAGGAAGAGGGTGTGACGCTGATGGTCAGTGCCGCGGAGTCGCCGAAGCGCGCCCGCAAGAGCGTCGCAGCGAAGAGCCCGGCAAAGCGCACCGCCACCAAGACCGTCGCGGCCAAGACCGCCACGGCCAAGACCGTCGCGGCCACCGCGGCGCCGACGGCCGAGACCGTCGACGTCCAGGCCGACGAAGAGGTCACGGCAACCGCGCCTGCCAAGAAGGCGGCCGCCAAGAAGACAGCGGCCAAGAAGACGGCGGCCAAGAAGACCGCCGCCAAGAAGACCGTGGCCAAGAAGACCACGGGCAAGAAGGACACCGACGAGGCCACCGAGGGCGAAGAGCTGCTCGATGAGGTCCAGCCCGGTGGCAAGGGCGAAGAGGAAGAGGCCGAGGGCGAGAGCAAGGGCTTCGTCCTCTCCGACGACGACGAGGACGACGCGCCCGCCCAGCAGGTCGCCGTCGCCGGTGCCACCGCCGACCCGGTCAAGGACTACCTCAAGCAGATCGGCAAGGTTCCCCTCCTCAACGCCGAGCAGGAGGTCGAGCTCGCCAAGCGCATCGAGGCCGGTCTGTTCGCCGAGGACAAGCTGGCGAACTCCGACAAGCTCGCGCCGAAGCTGAAGCGCGAGCTGGAGATCATCGCCGAGGACGGCCGTCGTGCCAAGAACCACCTGCTGGAGGCCAACCTCCGCCTGGTCGTCTCGCTGGCCAAGCGCTACACCGGCCGCGGCATGCTGTTCCTGGACCTGATCCAGGAAGGCAACCTCGGTCTGATCCGCGCGGTCGAGAAGTTCGACTACACCAAGGGCTACAAGTTCTCCACGTATGCCACCTGGTGGATCCGTCAGGCGATCACCCGCGCCATGGCCGACCAGGCCCGCACCATCCGTATCCCGGTGCACATGGTCGAGGTCATCAACAAGCTCGCGCGCGTGCAGCGCCAGATGCTCCAGGACCTGGGCCGCGAGCCCACCCCGGAGGAGCTGGCCAAGGAACTCGACATGACCCCCGAGAAGGTCATCGAGGTCCAGAAGTACGGCCGCGAGCCGATTTCGCTGCACACCCCCCTCGGCGAGGACGGCGACAGCGAGTTCGGTGACCTGATCGAGGACTCCGAGGCGGTCGTGCCGGCCGACGCGGTCAGCTTCACGCTTCTGCAGGAGCAGCTGCACTCGGTGCTGGACACCCTGTCCGAGCGTGAGGCGGGCGTTGTTTCCATGCGCTTCGGTCTCACCGACGGCCAGCCGAAGACCCTGGACGAGATCGGCAAGGTCTACGGCGTGACGCGTGAGCGCATCCGTCAGATCGAGTCCAAGACCATGTCGAAGCTGCGCCACCCGTCGCGTTCGCAGGTGCTGCGCGACTACCTCGACTAGGTCGCGGTGGTACGCAACCGGTCGTAGAAGTACGCCGAAGGGCCCGGATCCCGTCAGGGGACTGGGCCCTTCGCCATGTCGCGGGTGCGGGCGGGTGTGAGGTGGCTGACTCTGGGTGGAATTACTTCAACGCAGAGTCAGGAGGCCGTATGCGTCGTTCCCTCGCCCGAGCCCTGACCGGGGCGCTGTCGCTTGTCACCGCGGCGGCTGTGGCGCCCTTGGTATCGCCCGTCCCCGCCGGCGCCGACAGCGTGGTCGTCGGCGGCGATCCGGTCACCACCCTCGAGGCCCCCTGGGTCGTCGCACTCGCCAGCCGTGACCGGTTCGGGGGAACGCGCGCCGGTCAATTCTGCGGCGGCGTGGTGGTGGCGCCGACGAAGGTGATGACCGCCGCCCACTGTCTGAGCCGGACCGTGCTCGGCCAGGACGTGAGAGAGGTCCGGGATCTGCGGGTCATCTCCGGGCGCTCTGAGCTGACGGGCGTCGAAGGCCGGGAGATCGCGGTGAGCGACAGCTGGGTCGCGCCGCAGTACAACCCGCTGACCAACAGCTCGGACATGGCGGTGGTGACGCTGGCCGAGGCGCTGCCCGCGTCGCAGGTGATCCGCCTGGCGGGCGCCGGTGATCCGGCGTACCAGCCGGGCACGAGCGCCACCGTCTACGGCTGGGGCGATACGAGGGGCGACGGCAGCTACTCCTCATCGCTCCGGGCCGCGCAGGTGAGCGTGCTCTCGGACCAGGCGTGCGGACAGGCCTATCCGGGCGGACTGGGCGGGCGCTACGTGGCCGCCACGATGCTGTGCGCAGGAGACACCGGCGGCGGCCGGGACGCCTGTCAGGGGGACAGCGGAGGGCCGCTGGTGGCCCGCGGGATGCTTATCGGCCTGGTCTCCTGGGGGAGCGGCTGCGGGCTGGCGGGCAGCCCCGGCGTGTACACGCGGATCTCGGCGGTGGCCGTGCCGTCGGACTGAGGCCGGCACGGAATCGGACCGCCTTTCGCGGTCACGTTATGAGAGCGGGCGGCCGCCCCTGGTATTCAGGGGCGGCCGCCCGTTGACCGGTCCGGGACCGGCCTTGGCTCGTCGTGGGATGCGAGGTGTCAGTGTTCCTCTTCACCGGCGGCGGCCGGGACGGCCGTGAGTCGGTCTGTCTCATCCTGTATTTCCGCGGCGATCTTCTTGAGTTCCGGCTCGAACTTGCGCCCGTGGTGGGCACAGAAGAGCAGCTCACCGCCGCTGGTCAGGACGACGCGCAGGTACGCCTGGGCGCCGCAGCGGTCGCAGCGGTCTGCGGCCGTCAGGGGGCTCGCGGGGGTCAGAACAGTAGTCACGTCGCCTCTTCTCTAGCTCGACGAGCTGTCGTACCAGGGTCAACATCCAACCAGGCCGAAAACGTTCCCGCTCGTGGCTTTTCCTCGAAACTTCTTGTCAAGGTGGCTGTCTGCTGCCGGTTGGCGGCGAATGAGCCGTATTGCTTCGCTCTACGGATTTCGCGTTGCTTGTCTCGTTTGGCCCTCCCGGCTGGGTTGCCGGTTGTTCATGAGGACGTGCCCGGAGCCTAAATGGTTCATGCCTGGAAGGGAACGTGATGTGCACGTCACTCCATCGAGGGATCGAACACCTATACGAGACTGGACTAGCATGAGAAATCACGAGGGTGGCGTTACATCGGCTCTACCAGGCCTCGGTACGCTCTGACCGGCGACCGACGCCGGGCCTTTACCCCACCGGGCCACATCTCAAATTCAGCGAGGAGCGAACCGCGTGACCGCCGAAACGTCCGTGCCGTCCAGTGCGGTACTGACCGCAGACCGTGACGGGTCCAATTACACCGCGCGGCACCTGCTCGTACTCGAGGGGCTCGAGGCGGTCCGCAAGCGCCCCGGAATGTACATCGGGTCCACCGACAGCCGCGGCCTGATGCACTGCCTCTGGGAAATCATCGACAATTCCGTCGACGAGGCTCTGGGCGGCCACTGCGACCACATCGACGTGATCCTCCACGAGGACGGATCCGTCGAGGTCAAGGACAACGGCCGGGGCATCCCCATCGACAAGGAGCCCAAGACAGGCCTCTCCGGCGTCGAGGTCGTGATGACCAAGCTGCACGCCGGCGGCAAGTTCGGCGGTGGTTCGTACGCGGCGTCCGGCGGTCTGCACGGCGTCGGCGCGTCCGTCGTCAACGCCCTCTCGGCCCGCCTGGACGTCGAGGTCGACCGCAACAGCGCGACGCACATGATCAGTTTCCGGCGCGGGGTCCCCGGCATCTTCACCGAGTCGGGCCCGGACGCTCCCTTCGACCCGGCGAACGGCCTGCTCAAGGGCAAGCGCGTCCCCAAGACCCGTACCGGCACGCGCGTGCGGTACTGGGCGGACCGGCAGATCTTCCTGAAGGACGCCAAGCTCTCCCTGGAGCACCTCCACCAGCGCGCCCGCCAGACCGCCTTCCTGGTGCCCGGCCTGACCATCGTCGTCCGCGACGAGCGGGACCTGGAAGGAGAGGGCAAGAGCGAGGAGACCTTCCGCTTCGACGGCGGCATCAGCGAGTTCTGCGAGTACCTCGCCCAGGACAAGGCCGTCTGCGACGTGCTGCGGCTGACCGGACAGGGCACCTTCAAGGAGACCGTCCCGGTCCTCGACGACCGCGGCCACATGACCCCCACCGAGGTCACCCGGGAGCTCGGCGTCGACATCGCCCTGCGCTGGGGCACGGGCTACGACACCGCCGTGAAGTCGTTTGTCAACATCATCGCCACCCCCAAGGGCGGCACCCATGTGACGGGCTTCGAGCGCTCCATCACCAAAACGATGAACGAGGTACTGCGCTCCGCCAAGCTGCTGCGCGTCGCCGAGGACGACATCGTCAAGGACGATGCCCTGGAGGGCCTCACCGCGGTGGTCACGGTCCGGCTGGCCGAGCCGCAGTTCGAGGGCCAGACCAAGGAAGTCCTCGGCACCTCGGCGGCCAACAGGATCGTGGCCAATGTCGTCGCCAAAGAACTGAAGGCCTTTCTGACCTCCACCAAGCGGGACGCCAAGGCGCAGGCCCGGGCGGTGCTGGAGAAGGCCGTCGCCGCAGCCCGCACCCGCATCGCCGCCCGCCAGCACAAGGAGGCGCAGCGCAGGAAGACGGCGCTGGAGACTTCCTCGCTGCCCGCCAAGCTCGCCGACTGCCGCAGCGACGACGTGGAGCGCAGTGAGCTCTTCATCGTCGAGGGAGACTCCGCGCTCGGCACCGCCAAGCTCGCCCGGAACAGTGAGTTCCAGGCGCTGCTCCCGATCCGCGGCAAGATCCTCAACGTACAGAAGTCGTCCGTCTCGGACATGCTCAAGAACGCCGAGTGCGGCGCGATCATCCAGGTCATAGGAGCCGGATCGGGCCGGACCTTCGACATCGACGCCGCGCGCTACGGCAAGATCGTCCTGCTTGTCGACGCCGATGTCGACGGCGCCCATATCCGCTGCCTGCTGCTCACGCTCTTCCAGCGCTATATGCGGCCGATGGTGGAGGCGGGCCGGGTCTTCGCCGCGGTGCCGCCGCTGCACCGTATCGAGCTGGTCCAGCCCAAGAAGGGCCAGGACAAGTACGTGTACACGTACTCCGACAGCGAGCTGCGCCAGACCCTGCTGGAGTTCCAGCGCAAGGGGGTCCGCTTCAAGGACTCCATCCAGCGCTACAAGGGCCTCGGCGAGATGGATGCCGACCAGCTCGCGGAGACCACTATGGACCCGCGTCACCGCACCCTGCGCCGGATCAACATCGGCGACCTGGAGTCCTCCGAGCAGATCTTCGACCTGCTCATGGGCAATGAGGTCGCGCCCCGCAAGGAATTCATCACCAGCTCCGCGGCGACGCTGGACCGCTCACGGATCGACGCCTGACGACGGCCCGCCCACCCAGGGGTGGAGCCCGAGGCTCCACCCCGGAGCCGATCCCGGGTCCGGCTCTTCCTTCGTAGCATCGGGGGCGACGGAGGAGGATCTGACGTGCGCAGCAGCAAGTTGACGGTGTGGCCAACGCGGGAAGCACTGTCCCGTCTCGGCGTACCGCGCGTCCGTATCGCCCTCGACATCGCGGTGCTGGCCGGTCTTGCAGCATGGGCCGTGTACAGCGCGTACGACGCGGAGGTCTTCCACGGCCTGGGCGCGGTGCTCCCGCCGCTGGGTCTGCTCTGCTGCGCCGCTGCGGTCTTCGGCTTCCACCGGACGACCCTCGCCAACCGGCTGGGACCCTCGCTCGGACTGGTCGCCGCCCTCGCGGCCGTCGGAGCGGCGGCGTACATCGCCGGGGCCGCGGTTCCCGCGATGGTGCTGTGGATCTCGGCCTCCGTCACGGCGATGGAGCGCCTCCCGCTCTTCGCCGGCCTGGGTACCGCGGCGGTGATGTCCGTCGGCTTCGCGCTGGCCGACGACAGCGAGCTCGGGGCCTACTTCACGATCGCCGCGGTGCTGCTCGGCGGATACTCACTGCGGCTCGATGCCCAGGCGCGCGGTGCCGGATTCCGGCTGCTCGCCCAGGAACGGGCCGCCCGCGAGGCCGAGGCAACGTCCGTCGCCCTCGCCGAACGGGCCCGTATCGCACGGGAGATCCACGACGTCCTCGCGCACAGCCTCTCCGCTCAGCTCGTTCATCTGGAAGCGGCCCGGATCCAGATCGAGCGCGGACCGCAGGGGCCGTTCCGGGAACAGATCCTGGAACGGGTGGTGGCGGCACGGGTGATGGCCCGCGAGGGCCTCGCCGAGACCCGGCAGGCGCTTTCGGCGCTGCGCGGCGAGATGGCTCCCGTAGAGGACTATCTGCGCGAGCTCGCCGTCGCGGACGGAGCCGAGACCGAGGTGACGGGGGAGCGGCGGCAGCTGACGGCCGAGGCCTCGCAGGCTGTACGGCGCGTGGCACAGGAGGCTCTGACGAACGCGCGCAAGCACGCGCCCGGCGCAAAGGTGCGCATCCAGCTCGCCTATGAGAAGGATGAAGTGGCCCTGGAAGTACGGGACTCGGGCGCCGGTGCGCACGGCGGTGAGCTCGGGGCGTCCGGCTCCGGGTACGGTCTGCTGGGGATGCGCGAACGAGCCGAACTGCTCGGCGGCACCCTGGAAGCAGGACCCGAGGGAGAGGGCTTCGTAGTGCGGCTGCGGGTGCCGGCGTGACAACGCAGAACGCCAGAGTGATCGTCGTCGACGACCAGGCCGTGGTGCGCGAGGGCATTGTGATGCTCCTGGGGCTGCTGCCCAGCATCGAGGTCGTCGGCTCGGCCAAGGACGGCGAGGAGGCGGTCGCTCTCGTCGCCGAACTCGCCCCCGATGTCGCCCTGATGGATCTGCGGATGCCCCGCTGCGACGGCGTCGAGGCGACCCGCCGCATCCGCAGCGAACACCCGGGCACCCAGATCGTCGTGCTCACCACCTATGCCGACGACGACTCGCTGTTCCCCGCGCTGCGGGCGGGAGCGCGCGGCTATCTCACCAAGGACGCCGGCGGCGACGAGATCGTACGGGCCATTCAGGACGTCATGGCAGGTCGCGCGGGGCTCTCAGCGGTCGTCCAGCAGCGGCTGCTCGAGCAGGTCACGTCCGCGCCCGAACCGACCGGGCGCAGGCTGCCCGACGGGCTGACCGCGCGCGAGGGCGAAGTGCTGACCCTGATCGCGGAGGGCCTCACCAATGCCGACATCGCGCGCAGGCTGCACATTTCCACGGCCACCGTGAAGACCCACATCAACAATCTCTTCTCGAAGACCGGTATCCACGACCGCGCTCAGGCGGTGCGGTACGCCTATCGGGAAGGGCTTGCGCGGCCACCTGGGTCGAGCATCACCTGATGGGGTGAAGACCGGCGGGAGAAGAGTCCGGGATCTTCCCGCTCTGTCCATCCTTGTGCACGCGGCCGAAACGGTTCGCTGACCAAGGGGAGCTGATCGGTGGAGAAGCCTGAAGGGCGGGGCGCCGCGGCGGTACGGCTCGACGACCCGTGGTACGACGCTCTGGCCTCCGGCTGGGGGGAGTTGGACGGTACGGGCGCCCCAGCGCCCGTCGCGGCGCCCGGACCCGCGGTCCCGGAGCGTGGATCGAGCGCCGCCGACATCTATCTGGAAGTGCAGCGGAGTGCCGCCTTCCAGGAGGTGCGCAGCCGCTACCGCAGGTTTGCCGTCCCTGCCGTCCTCGCCTTTCTCACCTGGTACTTGGCGTACGTCGTCGCAGCGACCACCGCACCGGAGCTGATGGCCAGGCCGGTGGCGGGTGCGGTGAATGTGGCAATGGTCGCCGGGCTCGGGCAGTTCCTCACCACCTTCCTGCTGACCTGGGCGTACGCACGGCATGCGCGCCTGCACCGGGACCGGGCGGCGCTCGATCTGCGCTGGGACACACAGGAGTTGACACGGGGGGTCGTGCGGTGAGCGGCCACCACCAGACCCTGGCGCTGCTGCTGTTCAGCGCCTTCATCGCGGTCACGCTCGGCATCACCACCTGGGTGAGCCGCAACAGGCGTGGTTCGGCCGAGGAGTTCTACGCGGGCGGACGGCTGTTCTCGCCCCTGGAGAACGGCTTCGCCATTGCGGGCGACTACATGTCCGCCGCCTCCTTCCTCGGTATCTCCGGGCTCATCGCGCTCTACGGCTACGACGGAATGCTCTACTCCGTTGGGTTCCTGGTCGCCTGGCTGGTCGTCCTTCTGCTGGTGGCCGAACTCGTCCGCAACTGCGGCCGGTTCACGCTCGCGGACGTCGTCGCTTCCAGGATGAGCGAGCGTCCCGTGCGCATCGCGGCGGGAACTTCTTCGGTCACCGTGTCCGTTCTCTATCTGGTGGCGCAGATGGTGGGGGCCGGCAGCCTCGTCGCGCTGCTGCTGGGCGGTACGAGCGAAGCCGCGCGCTCGTGGACCGTCATCGGCGTGGGTGCACTGATGGTCATCTATGTGTCGTTGGGAGGGATGCGAGCCACCACCTGGATCCAGATCGTGAAGGCCGTGCTGCTGATGGCGGGCGCGATCGCGATGACCGTCCTCGTCCTCGCGCGTTTCCACGGCGACTTCAACCAGCTGCTCAACTCCGCGGCCGAACGAAGCGGCCACGGCAGGGAATTCCTCGCACCCGGCCTCAGGTACGGCGGAGACTGGACCGCACGCCTCGACTTCGTCAGCCTCGGCCTTGCGCTCGTCCTGGGCACGGCGGGTCTGCCGCACATCCTGTCGCGCTTCTACACCGTGCCGACCGCGCGAGCCGCCCGCCGCTCGGTCGTCTGGTCGATCGGTCTCATCGGCAGCTTCTATCTGATGACGATCGTGCTCGGCTTCGGCGCGGCCGCCGTGCTCGGCTCCGACGAGGTACGCAAGTCGAACGCGGCCGGGAACACCGCGGTCCCGCTGCTGGCGCTGGACCTCGGCGGAGGCGCGGGGTCAACCGGCGGGACGGTTCTCTTCGCCGTGGTCGCCGCCGTGGCCTTCGCGACGATCCTCGCCGTCGTCGCCGGGATCACGCTGGCTTCATCGGCTTCCGTCGCGCACGATCTCTATGCCTCGCTCAAGCGCCGTCGTGCCAGACAGCACAGCGAGGTTGCCGTCGCGCGGGTCGCGGCCGCGGGGATCGGCGTGGCCGCGATCGCGCTCGGCCTGCTCGCCCGCGACCTGAATGTCGCGTTCCTGGTGGGCCTGGCCTTCGCGGTGGCCGCCTCGGCCAATCTGCCCGTCCTGCTCTACTCGCTGTTCTGGCGGAACTTCACCACGCGCGGGGCGGTCTGGGCGGTGTACGGGGGGCTGGTTCCTGCGGTACTGCTCGTGGTGCTCTCGCCGGTCGTTTCGGGCAGCCAGGAAGCGCTGTTCCCTGAGGTGGACTTCCATGTCTTCCCGCTGCAGAACCCGGGCCTGGTCTCCATTCCGCTGGGCTTCCTGGCGGGCTGGATCGGTACGGTCACATCGACGGAGCTGCCGGATGAGGCGAAGCACGCGGAGACGGAGGTACGGGCGCTGACGGGCGCGGGAGCGGTGTGAGTCCCGGAGCCGGCCGAGTTCCGGGGTCGTCCCAGGGCCGTCCTGCCTTCAGCCCTCAGCCGCCGGACGGGCTCGCCGCAGGCCCGGACGGACTCGAGGATCCCCAGACGTAGCGGTGTTCCGGCCTGCCCGTTTCGCCGTATTTCAGGCTCAGGCGGACCCGGCCCGTTCGCTCCAGCAGTTTCAGATAGCGCTGGGCCGTCTGTCTGCTCACGCCCGCGCGCTCCGCGATCTCCTGGGCGGACAGCGGTCCTTCGGCGGCCAGCAGCACCTGGCGGACCACCTCGGCGGTGGTCGGGGAGTGACCCTTGGGCAGGTCCGGGGCGACGGAGCCGACCGAGAGTGCCCCGAAGATGCGGTCCACCTCCGCCTGTTCCGCCTCGCCGCCGCCCTCCAGAGTGCGGCGCAGCGTGGCGTACGCCTCCAGCTTGGCGCGCAGGCCGGCGAAGTTGAACGGCTTCACCAGGTACTGGAGCGCTCCGTGACGCATCGCCGCCTGGACGGTGGCCACGTCCCGCGCGGCCGTCACCATGATCACGTCGGTCTGGTGGCCGAGTCTGCGCAGCTCCCGTACGACCGCGAGGCCGTTCCCGTCCGGCAGATAGTGGTCCATGAGGATCAGGTCCACCGGGCAGTCGGCGATCCGGGCGAGCGCCTCGGCGGCCGAGTGCGCTGTCGCGGAGACCCGGAAGCCGGGCACCTTGGAGACGTAGGCCGCATTGATCTGCGCGACCCGTTTGTCGTCGTCCACCACCAGTACGTCGATCGGTGCTTCAGTCATCGCGCCTCCACGGCCGTGGCCAGCCCCGGCTCCGTCAGCGCCTCGGGGAGTACGACCGTGAACTCGGCGCCGCCGCCCTGCGCCTCCCGCACCCGCGCGCTCCCGCCCTGCCGTTCCGCGAGCCTGCGCACCAGCGCCAGACCGAGGCCGCGCTTGCCGTGTACGGGGAGTTCCTTGGTGGACCAGCCCTCGGTAAAGATCAACTCCCGCTGGTCGGGCGGGACTCCCGGGCCACTGTCCGCGATCCGCAGGACAGCCGTACGCCCCTCCGCGTGCAGCTCGACCTCGATCAGTGGGTCCGGCGAGCCGGTCGCCGCGTCCAGCGCGTTGTCGACGAGATTGCCGACCACCGTGACCAGGCCGCGCGGGTCCACCAGCCGGTCGGGCAGCAGTGTCCCGGGCGCGATGCGCAGCGATACGCCGCGTTCCGCCGCCACCGTCGCCTTGCCCACCAGCAGCGCGGCCAGCAGCGGATCGTGGATCTTCTCGGTGACCTGCTCGGCGGTGGCCCGGTGGACGCCGACCACCTCGGTGACGTACTCGACCGCCTCCTCGTGCATCTCCAGCTCGAGAAGGCCGAGCAAGGTGTGCATGCGGTTGGCGTGCTCATGGTCCTGTGCGCGCAGGGCGTCGATCAGTCCACGGGTGGAGTCGAGCTCGCGGCCCAGCTGTTCCAGCTCGGTACGGTCGCGCAGGGTGGCGACCGCGCCTCCGTCGTCGGTCGGCATCCGGTTGGTGATCAGCACCCGGCTGCCGCGTACGGTCAGCAGATCCTCGCCGGTGACCCGCCCGGCCAGCACGTCGGTGGTGCGCCCTTCGCCGAGGACCTCGTCGAGGGGACGTCCCTCGGCCTCGGGGCCGAGGCCGAGCAGCCGCTGGGCCTCGTCGTTCATCAGCCGGATCCGGCCCGAGTCGTCGAGGGCGAGCACCCCTTCCCGGATGCCGTGCAGCATCGCCTCGCGTTCCGCGAGCAGCGCGGAGATGTCCGAGAAGGCCAGGTCGTGGGTCTGCCGCTGGAGCCTGCGGGAGATCAGATACGCGGCCAGGGCTCCCACGGCAAGCGCCCCGCCCGCATACGCGAGCAGTCCGGGGATCGCCGCGAGAAGCCGGGCGCGCACGCTGTCGTACTCGATGCCGACCGACACCGCGCCGACGATCGTGCCGCTGTCGTCGCGCAGCGGCACCTTTCCGCGGGCGGAGCGGCCGAGCGTCCCGCTGTCGATCTCCATGACCTCATGGCCCGCGAGCGCGTCGCTGGGGTCGGTGGAGACGACCCTGCCGATCTGCTGGGGGGCAGTGTGGGACCAGCGCACTCCGCGCATGTCCATGATCACGACGTACTCGGCGCCGGTGGCCTTCCGGATTCGCTCGGCCTTGGCCTGGACCGGACCGCCTGCCGTCGGCTGCGAGCCGAGCAGCTCGTCGGCGGCCTCCGGGGACGCGGTCGTCTCGGCGATGGCGAGCGCCCTGCGCATCGCCTGATCGTCGAGCTGTGCGCTGAGCGGTGCGAGGAAGAGTCCGGTGGCCAGCACGGTGACACCGGTGGCGATGGCCAGCTGCATCAGCAGGACCTGGGAGAAGACCCGCTGCGGCCAGCCGAACCGCCGACGCCGGGCGGGAGCGGTCGGTACGGGGCTCATGCCTAGGAACGGTAAGGGGCGTGCGGCCCTTTCTGAAATCCCCTCTTCGCGCAAATCGCTTGCGTATTTTGCAGCCCGCTTACGTTTTCGTGGAAGCGGGCTGCAAAGGCGCTGGTGTGGCCGGATTCCGCGGTTCCGGCCGATTGCTGCGATCAATTTGACGCGGTCATGGCGGTGGACGATGTGGCAGATCTCTGCAATTCTCTGACCGCCATACGCAAAAGACTCAATCTGACGTGCAGATCGGGGACATATGAGACCGCAACGCTGGGGTTGGCGGGTTCTCTCCGCCGTCGTCACCACCAGTCTTCTGATGATCGCCTGGCCGTCGCTCACCGCCTCGGCGGCCGCCGGCCCCAATATCGCCGCGGGCCGCCCCGCGGCGGCGAGCAGCGCCCACAGCGAATACGCCGCCCGGAACATCACCGACGGAAACCAGGCCACCTACTGGCAGAGCGCAGGCGGCAGCCTCCCCCAGTGGGTCCAGACCGACCTCGGCTCCGCCCACCGGATCGACGAGGTCGTGCTCAGGCTGCCCGCCGGATGGGAGAGCCGCGAGCAGACCCTCTCCGTCCAGGGCAGCACCGACGGCGTCGGCTTCACGACCCTGAAGACCTCGGCCACGTACACCTTCGATCCGGGCCGGGCCAATACCGTGGCCATCGCCTTAGCCGAGGCTCAGACCCGTTTCGTCCGTATCCACATCACGGCCAACACGGGCTGGCAGGCCGCACAGCTGTCCGAGCTCGAAGTCCACGCGGCCGGGGAGTCCTCGGTCGACCTCGCCCGCGGCAAGACCCTGACGGCCAGCAGCCACACCGAGGTCTACACGGCCGCCAACGCCAATGACGGCAACCGGTACAGCTACTGGGAGAGCCGCAACGGCGATCTCCCGCAGTGGATCCAGGCGGACCTCGGCGCGTCCGTCCGTATCGACCGGGTCGTCCTGCGGCTGCCCGGCGGCTGGGATGCCCGGACCCAGACACTGCAGATCCAGGGCAGCACCAACGGCACGGACTTCACCGATCTGACCGCGTCGAAGGCGTACGAGTTCAACGCGGCGGGTGGCCAGTCGGTGACGATCGCCTTCGACGCCGCAACCACGCGGTACCTCCGCGTCCTGGTCACCGCCAACACGGGCCGGGCGGCCGCCCAGGTCGCCGAGTTCGAGATCTACGGCCCGGCGACCGGCGACACCCAGGCGCCCACCGCTCCCACCGCTCTCGCCTACACCGAGCCGGCCACCGGGCAGATCAAGCTCACCTGGGAGGCGTCCACCGACAACACCGGCATCACCGGCTACGACATCTACGCCAACAACGAACTGCGCACCACCGTCGCCGGCAACATCACGACGTACACGGACACGCAGCCCGCGAGCGCCACGGTTTCGTACGTCGTCCGCGCGAAGGATGCCGCCGGGAACCAGTCCGGCAACAGCAACACCGTCACGCGCAAGGGGGCCACCGGCGACACTCAGGCGCCGACCGCACCAGCCGGTCTCTCCTTCACCGAGCCCGCAGCCGGGCAGATCAGACTCAGCTGGGGCGCGTCCTCGGACAACACCGGTGTCACCGGTTACGACATCTACGCCAACAACTCGCTGCGCATGAGCGTGGCGGGCGATGTCACGACGTACACGGACACTCAGCCCGCGAGTGCGACGGTGTCCTATTTCGTACGCGCCAAGGACGCGGCCGGGAACGAGTCCGGCAACAGCAACACCGTGACACGCAACGGCTCAGCGGGCTCCGCCTCGAACCTCGCCGTCGGCAAGCCCATCACCGCCTCCTCCGTGATCCACACCTTCGTCGCGGAGAACGCCAACGACAACAGCCTGACCACCTACTGGGAGGGCGCCGCGGGCAGTTACCCGAACACCCTCACCGTGAAACTTGGCGCCAACGCCGACATCACCAGTGTGGTGCTCAAGCTCAATCCGGACAGCAGTTGGGGCACCCGGACCCAGAACATCCAGGTCCTCGGGCGAGAGCAGAGCGCGACCGGCTTCACGAGTCTCGTCGCGGCGAAGGACTACACCTTCGTTCCCGCGAGCGCGAACGCCGTCACCGTCCCCGTGGACGCGCGAGTCGCCGACGTCCAGCTGAAATTCTCGACCAACACCGGTGCCACCGCGGGCCAGGTCGCGGAGTTCCAGGTCCTGGGCGTCCCGGCGCCCAACCCCGATCTGGAGGTCACCGGTCTGACGGCCTCGCCCGCCGCGCCCGTCGAGTCCGACCCGATCACCCTGTCGGCCACCGTGCGCAACAGCGGGCCCGTCGCCTCCGCGGCCAGTGCCGTGGCGTTCCGGCTGGGCGGCACCAAAGTCGCCACGGCGCAGGCCGGGGCACTGGCGGCCGGGGCGACATCGACCGTCAGCGCGTCGATCGGGGCGCGTGACGCGGGTACGTACCAGCTCAGCGCGGTCGCCGACGAGGCGAACGCGGTCATCGAGCAGAACGAGACCAACAACACCTACACCAGCCCGACATCACTGGTGGTGAAGCCGGTCGAGAGCTCCGATCTGATCGCGTCCGCGGTCGGCTGGACCCCGAGCAGCCCCTCCGCGGGTGACACCGCCACCTTCTCCGTGACCCTCAAGAACCAGGGAACGGTGGCTTCCGCGGGCGGCAGCCACGGCATCACGCTCACCGTGACCGACTCCAAGGGCGCCACGGTCAAGACCCTCACGGGCGAGCACGGTGGAGTCATCGCCGCCGGCGCGAGCACGTCACCCGTGAACCTCGGCACCTGGGCGGTCGCCAACGGCTCGTACAGCGTCAAGGTGGTCGTCGCCGACGACGCCAACGAGCTGCCGGTCAAGCGCGCCAACAACACCAGCGCCCGGCCACTGTTCGCCGGGCGCGGCGCCGACATGCCGTACGACATGTACGAGGCCGAGGACGGCACGCTCGGCGGCGGGGCCCAGAAGGTCGGCCCCAACCGGACCATCGGCGACCTCGGCGGCGAGGCCTCCGGACGCCGGGCCGTCACCCTCAACAGCACAGGCAGCTATGTCGAGTTCACGACCAGGGCGAGCACCAACACGCTGGTGGCGCGGTTCTCGATACCCGATGCCCCGGGCGGCGGAGGCATCAACTCCACGCTCAACGTCTACGTCGACGGCACCTTCCTCAAGGCGATCGACCTGACGTCCAAGTACATGTGGCAGTACGGAGCCGAGGCGAGCCCCGGCAACTCCCCGGGAGCGGGCGCGCCGCGTCACATCTACGACGAGGCGAACGTGCTGCTCGGCGAGAGTGTCCGGGCGGGCTCGAAGATCCGGCTGCAGAAGGACGCCGCCAACAGGGACACGTACGCGATCGACTTCATCAACCTGGAGCAGGTCGCGGCGGCGGCGAACCCGGACCCGGAGGCGTACACCGTCCCGGCCGGAACCACCCACCAGGATGTCCAGAACGCCCTGGACAAGGTGCGGATGGACACCACGGGCAAGCTCGTCGGCGTCTATCTGCCGCCGGGCGACTACCGCACGTCGAACAAGTTCCAGGTGTACGGAAAGGCCGTCAAGATCGTCGGCGCGGGCCCCTGGTTCAGCCGCTTCACCACCCCGCCCGACCAGGAGAACACCGACGCGGGCTTCGATGTCCAGGCGACCGCCAACGGCTCGTCCCTCTCCGGTTTCGGGTTCTTCGGCAACTACACCGCGCGCAACGACGGTCCGGGCAAGGTGTTCGACTGGTCCAAGGTCTCGGACATGACCGTCGACAACATCTGGACCGAGCACATGATGTGCCTCTACTGGGGCACGGACACGGACCGGATCACCATCAAGAACTCCCGTATCCGGGACATGTACGCCGACGGGATCAACGTCACCAACGGCAGCAGCGACAACCGCGTCAGCAATGTGGAGGCGCGCACGACCGGCGACGACGCCTTCGCGCTGTTCCCCGCCGTGGACATCGTCAACGCCGACCAGACCGGCAATGTGTACGAGAACATCACCTCGCTGCTGACCTGGCGGGCGGCCGGTATCGCGGTCTACGGCGGCAGCCGGAACACCGTGCGCAACGCCCATGTCGCCGACACGCTCACCTACTCCGGACTCACCATCGCCACGCTGAAGTTCGGATCGATCCCGGCGCTGGGCTTCGGCGCCACTCCATCGACGTTCGAGAACATCTCGCTGGAGCGGGCCGGTGGGCACTTCTGGGGCAACCAGACCTTCCCGGCGCTGTGGATGTACTCGGCGGAGTACGAGTACCAGGGCATCCGGATCAGTGGACTCGACATCACCGATCCGACCTACTCGGGGATCATGTTCCAGACGAAGCACGACGGCAGTCGGCCGATGTACCCGGTCCGGGACAGCGTGCTGACCGATGTCGCCGTCAGCGGTGCGAAGAAGAGCGGTGACGCCTTCGACGCCAAGTCGGGCTTCGGGCTCTGGGCGAACGAGATGCCGGAGCCGGGGCAGGGGCCCGCGGTCGGGGAGGTCACCTTCAACGGTCTGCAGCTCAGCGGCAACGCGCAGGATGTAAGGAACACCACCTCCACGTTCAAGATCAACATCAACTAGCAGAACAGGGGCAAGTGCTGGCGCAAGCCGCTTGCATGGCTTGCGCTAGTCTTGCGCTCATGACGCGACGACTTGCTCAGGTGGCGAAGAAGGTTGGGGTCAGCGAGGCTACGGTCAGCCGGGTGCTCAACGGCAAGCCGGGAGTGTCCGAGGCCACCCGGCAGTCGGTGCTGAGCGCGCTCGACGTCCTCGGCTATGAGCGGCCGACCCAGCTGCGCGGCGAGCGGGCGCGGCTGGTCGGACTCGTCCTTCCGGAGCTGCAGAACCCGATCTTCCCGGCATTCGCCGAGGTCATCGGTGGGGCGCTCGCGCAGCAGGGGCTCACGCCCGTTCTCTGCACCCAGACCAAGGGGGGCGTCTCCGAGGCGGACTATGTGGAGCTGCTGCTCCAGCAGCAGGTGTCCGGAGTGGTCTTCGCGGGCGGGCTCTTCGCCCAGGCGGACGCACCGCACGCCCACTACAGGCTGCTGGCCGAGCGCAAGATTCCGGTGGTGCTGATCAATGCCTCCATCGAGAATCTCGACTTCCCCTGCATCGCCTGCGACGACGCGGTGGCGGTGGAGCAGGCCTGGCGTCATCTGGCCTCGCTCGGCCACGGGCGCATCGGCCTCGTCCTCGGGCCGAACGACCATGTGCCTTCGCGGCGCAAGCTCGCCGCCGCGCACGCGGTCGCAAAAGCGGCCGGCCGTGAGCTGCCCGACGACTGCGTCGAGCGTTCCATGTTCTCCCTGGAGGGCGGGCAGGCGGCGGCCTCGCGGCTGCTCGACCGCGGGATCACCGGGATCATCTGCGCCAGCGACCCGCTGGCCCTGGGAGCCGTACGGGCCGCCCGCCGGCGCGGTCTTGCCGTGCCCGGGGACGTCTCGGTCGTCGGCTATGACGACTCCGCCTTCATGAACTGCACCGAGCCGCCGCTGACCACCGTCCGCCAGCCGATCGAGGCGATGGGGCGGGCCGCGGTCGAGCTGCTGTGCGCGCAGATCCAGGGCGGCGATGTCCCGCCCGGTGAGCTGCTGTTCGAGCCGGAACTGGTGGTGCGCGGCTCCACGGCGCAGGCCCCGCGCTAGGGCGTGTTTGAGAAGTCGCGCCTGCCCCGCGACGCCTGGCACGCGCACTCGCGGTGTTGTCGGAGTCGCCCAAGTACGTCCAGTACGAGGGCGATCTCCCCCAGACTTCGTCCGGGGGTGCCCCCACCGCCTTGCGACTGCACGCACCAGACGCCGCGGGGCCCGCCCTTGGGGCGGACGGCGCTACTTCCAGAACACGCCCTAGCCCAGCAACCGGGCCCACAAGGGGCTGTCAAAGTTTTACGATATCGGCGCGAGATATTGCGGTCTTCTGTCGTCGGTGGTTGAGTGTGCCGCGCTCCCGCAGCGTGTCTGCCGCGGGGTCATCCACGCTCATGCCCGAAGGGGACCACCCATGAGAAGTGCTACGACCGTCCTCGTCACCGCGCTCGCGCTTACCGTCCTGGCTGCCTGCGGCACGAGCAGCAGCGGCGACAACGACGAGGGCTCCGGCGGCGGTTCGTCCGACCCGTCGGCGCCACTGGACCCGAAGGCCAGGCTGACGCTCACGATCGACTGCATGCCCTCGCCCGCCAAGGCCGCGGAACTCAAGGAGTGGAACGAGGACGTCAAGGCCTTCAACAAGGCGTACCCGAACATCAAGATCCAGGGACGCTCGACGCCCGGCCAGTGCCTCGAGCCGCCGCGCTTCACCGCGATGCTGAAGGCCAAGTCCCAACCGGACGTGTTCTACACGTACTTCACCGATCTCCAGCAGGTCCTCGACAACGCCGGAGCCGAGGACATCTCGGCGTACGTCACCCCCAAGACGGTCCCCGCGCTCGCCGACATCGACGCCGACGTCATGAACTCCCTCAGGCACGACGGCAAGCTCTACGGCCTCCCCACCAGCAACTACACCATGGGTCTGCTCGTCAACCGCAAGCTCTTCCAGCAGGCCGGGCTCAACCCCGACAACCCGCCGAAGACCTGGGCAGAGGTCCGTACCGCGGCCAGGGTGATCGCCGGACTCGGCAAGGGAATCGCGGGATACGGCGAGTACAGCGCGGGCAACACCGGCGGCTGGCACTTCACCGCCACGATGTACGGCCTTGGCGGCCAGGTCGTCGACGCGAGCGGCAAGAAGGCCGCCTTCAACGATGACCTGGGCAGGCAGATCGTCCAGAATCTGCACGCCATGCGCTGGGACGACGACAGCATGGGCAAGACCCAGCTGCTCAAGTGGGGCGACCTGCAGAAGCAGATTGCGAGCGACAAGCTCGGGATCTTCCTCGCCGCGCCCGACGACATCGCGTACATGGTCCAGCAACTGGGCGCCACGTACGAGAACTTCGGCATGGGGCCGATCCCCGGCCAGAAGAACACCCTCTTCGGCGGCAACAACTACATGATCAAGAAGGGGATCTCCCCCGACAAGATCAAGGCCGCGGTCGCCTGGCTCAACTTCAAGAACCTCACCCTCGGCAAGGGGCAGTTCGACTGGGCGCGCACCAAGGCCGACGGTCTGCCCGTCGGTGTCCCGCAGCCCAACTTCTGGCTCGGCGCCAGCAAGACAAGGGACGACGCGGCACGCGCGGCCAGTGCCACCATGCCGGTCCAGAACTTCAAGGCCTTCATGGACAACCCGGTCAAGGGCAAGGCCGAACCGCCCAAGGCCCAGGAGATCTACAAGATCCTGGACAACGTGATGTCGGCAGTGCTCACCAACGAGAAGGCCGACGCGGGCAGGCTGCTGGCCACCGCCGAAACGCAGGTCAACCAGATCCTGGCGAACCAGTAGCCGATGTCGGCTCCCACACTCACCCCGCGCAAGGCCCCACCGCGCCCCGGGCGCGCCACCGGGCTCCGTACGAACGCATCGAGGGAGGCGCTCGTACGGGCCCTGCGCCGCAATCTGTCAGCACACGGCTTCCTGATCGGCGCCGTGCTCTGCTTCTCGTTCTTCTCCTGGTATCCGATGGTCAGGGAATTCGTCCTGGCCTTCCAGAAGACCGAGGACGGACGCACCACTTGGGCCGGCTGGTCCAACCTCAGCACCGTGTTCAACGACCCGGCCTTCTGGCAGGCCTGGCGCAACACCCTGCTGTTCACCGGCCTCGCGCTGCTGCTCGGCTTCGCCGTCCCGTTCGTCGTCGCCCTGGTCCTCAATGAATTCCGGCATGCACAGGGCTACTTGCGGCTGCTGGTCTATCTGCCCGTCATGCTGCCGCCGGTCGCCTCCGTTCTGCTCTTCAAGTACCTGTACGACCCCGGCTACGGCCTCCTCAACCGGCTCCTGGAACTACTGCACCTCCCGCAGCAGCAGTGGCTCCAGGACCCCGACACGGCGATGCTCTCGGTCGTCATCGCCGCCACCTGGATGAACATGGGCGGCGCGACCCTGATCTATCTCGCCGCACTGCAGGGCATACCGGGGGAGCTCTACGACGCGGCGGAGCTCGACGGCGCCGGCCTGCTGCGCAAGATCTGGTACGTCACCGTCCCGCAGACCCGGCTGATCCTCTCGCTGATGCTGCTGATGCAGATCATCGCGACGATGCAGGTCTTCACCGAGCCGTTCCTGCTCACCAACGGCGCGGGTCCCGAAGGGTCCACGACAACCATCGTCTATCTCATCTACCAGTACGCCTTCAACTTCAACAACTACGGCGGCGCGGCCGCGCTCGGCCTGGTCCTGCTCGTACTGCTCGCGGGGTTCTCCGGTGCGTACGTACGGCTCAGCCGCGCAGACGAGGACGAGTAGGACGGGGGAGACGGACATGACCACACGCACACTCATCTCACCGGCCCAACTCGCGAGGCCCCGCGCGAAGTTCCTCTACTGGACGGTCTTCGTCCTGGTCGTCGCCCTCTTCACCCTGGTGTTCCTCGGCCCGCTCTGCTGGATGGTCTCCGGCGGGCTCAAGACCACCCAGGAGGTCGTCCAGTCACCGCCCACCTTCCTGCCCCAGACAGTGCACCCCGAGAACTACTCGCGGGCCTGGGACGTGATGGACCTGCCCCGGCTGCTGTTCAACACCCTCTACTACGCGTTGGGCGCACTCGCCTTCCAGCTGGTCCTCGATGTCGCCGCGGCCTACTCGCTCTCCAGGCTCCGGCCCGTGTTCGGCAAGGTCATCCTCGCGATGATGCTGGCCACGCTGATGATCCCGGCCACCGTCCTGGTCGTACCGCAGTATCTGACGGTGCTCGACGTGCCGGTCGTGGAGCGCAATCTGCTCAACTCGCCCTGGGCGATCTGGCTTCCGTCCGTCACGAACGCCTTCAACATCTTCCTGGTGAAGCGGTTCTTCGACTCGATCCCGGGTGAGCTCCTGGATGCGGCAGCGATCGACGGAGCGTCCCGGATGCGGACCCTGTGGTCGGTCGTGCTGCCGATCTCCCGGCCGATCCTCGGCGTCGTCTCCATCTTCGCGGTCGTCGGAGTCTGGAAGGACTTCCTCTGGCCGATGCTCACCCTGCCCGATCCCAGCAAGCAGACCCTCAATGTCGGGATCTACTCCCTGGCCAACGGCGTGCCCGAGAACGTGCTGATCGCGGCGCTGACCATCGCGTCCGTGCCGACGCTGCTGATCTTCCTGATCTTTCAGCGCAACATCATGAGCGGTCTCACGGCCGGCGGCCTCAAGGGCTGAACCCGGCCTTGTCCGGGGGCTGAGCCCGGCCCGTCGCACCGCTCTTCGTCAAGCCTCCGTCGCCGGCCTCACTCCGGTGCCCCGCTGTCGGGCCGGCGGCGGAGTCCCACCTGCCCGAAAGGACCGTCACGTGGCAGCCCCTCATCCGGATCACGCGGACGTGGACCGTACGGACGACTGGTGGCGTTCGGCCGCCATCTACCAGGTGTACCTGCGCAGCTTCGCCGACGGCGACGGGGACGGCACGGGCGATCTCGCGGGCGTCCGGGCGAGACTGCACTACCTCGCCGAACTCGGTATCGACGCGATCTGGTTCAACCCCTGGTACCTCTCGCCGATGGCCGACGGCGGCTACGACGTGGCCGACTACCGTGCCGTCGATCCGGCTTTCGGGACCCTCGCCGAGGCCGAGAAGCTCATCAGCGAGGCCCGCGAGCTGGGGATCCGCACCATCGTCGACATCGTGCCCAACCATGTCTCCGACCAGCACACCTGGTTCCGCTCGGCCCTCGCCGCCGGACCGGGCAGCCCCCAACGCGAACTCTTCCACTTCCGTCCCGGCCGCGGCGCGAGGGGCGAACTGCCCCCCAACAACTGGCCGTCGCAGTTCGCCGGGGAGACCTGGACCCGCGTGCCCGACGGCGAGTGGTATCTGCACCTGTTCACCCCGGAGCAGCCCGATCTCAACTGGGACCACCCCGTGGTGCGCCAGGAGCACGAGGACGTCCTGCGTTTCTGGTTCGAGCGGGGCGCCGCGGGTGTACGGATCGACTCGGCGGCCCTGTGCGCCAAGGCCCCCGGTCTGCCGGACGCCGACGAGCACGACACGACGCTCTACGTCGACCGCGACGAACTGCACGACATCTACCGCGCCTGGCGGGCTGTCGCCGACGAGTACGGCGGGGTCCTCATCGGCGAGCTGTGGGTGCCCGACCCGGACCGCTTCTCCCGCTATCTGCGATCCGACGAGCTGCACACCGCGTTCAACTTCGACTTCCTGGCCCGCCCCTGGGAGGCGGCCGAGCTTCGTGCCTCCATCGACACCACGCTCTCCTTCCACGCCCCGGTCGGCGCTCCGGCGACCTGGGTGCTGTGCAATCACGACGTGACCCGCACGGTCACCCGCTACGGCAGGGACGACACCGGCTTCGACTTCGCGAAGAAGCGCTTCGGAACGCCCACCGACCTGTCCACCGGCACCCGGCGCGCCCGGGCCGCGGCCCTGCTCTCGCTCGCCCTGCCGGGCTGCGTCTATCTGTTCCAGGGCGAGGAACTGGGGCTTCCCGAGGCGGACATACCGCTCGACCGCATCCACGATCCGATGCACTTCCGCTCCGGGGGAGTGGACCCGGGACGCGACGGCTGCCGAGTGCCGCTGCCCTGGGCCGCGGACGCGCCGTACTACGGATTCGGCTCGGCGGTGGGTCCCTGGCTGCCGCAGCCCGAGGGCTGGGCCCCGTACGCCGCCGACCGGCAGGCGGCCGATCCCGGCTCGATGCTGAACCTCTACCGGCAGGCCCTGCAACTGCGCCGGGCCGCACCCGGGTTCGGGGACGGACCGCTGCGCTGGCTGCCCACCGCGCCCGGAGTCCTCGCCTTCAGTCGTGGCGGCGGACTGACCTGCGTCGTCAATCTCGCCTGGGACCCCGCCGAACTGCCCGGCCACACAAGCGTCCTGCTGACGAGCGGGCCGCTGGACGACGAGGGCCGGCTTCCGCGAGACACGGCGGCCTGGCTGCGGGCCTGACGCGGAGAGACCTCCGCACGCTCACGGCAGCGGCCTTGGCGGGCGGGGGCCGTCGTACTGCCCGCTCGGACGCATCCGCAGCGGGCGCTCCTCGTACTCCTCCAGCGCGTGCGCGATCCAGCCCGCCGTACGTGCCACGGCGAAGACCGTCTCGCCCGCCTCGGCCGGCATCCCCGACGCCACCGAAAGGACCGCCAGCGCCAGGTCGACATTGGCGTGCAGCTCCACATGGCGGGCCGTCGTCACCTCCACCTCGCGCGCCGCCTCCAGCGCGGGACGGGCCGCGGGCAGCTGTGCCAGTACGCCGAACAGCGCCTCGGCGCGGGGGTCCTTGCCCGGGTAGAGCCGGTGGCCGAGACCGGGCACCCGACGGCCCGCCCGCAGATGGTCCGCCACCACGGGCGCGGCACTTCCCCGCTCCAGGACCTCGGCCAGCATCCGGTGCGCGAGACCGCTGGCGGCCCCGTGCAGCGGACCTTCCAGCGCGCCGAGACCCGCGGAGACAGCGGCGTACGGGTGGGCACGCGCCGAGGCCGCAACGCGTACGGCGAGCGTCGATGCGGCCAGATCGTGGTCGATCAGCAGCGAGAGCGCCATGTCCAGGGCTTGTACGGACGTCTCGTCCGGGCGCTCGGCCGTGAGGCGTGACCACAGCCGCCAGGCGATCCTGCCCTCGCCACGATGCCGTTGCCCGACCGTGGGGAGCGCGTCGACCAGGGTGGGGATCAGCATGCGCGCGCTGCCTAGCACGGCGTCGCGATCGAGGTCGAAGCGCAGCGGATCGGCGACGGCGGCCGCGATGGCGGCGACCCGCAGCCGGTCCGTCGATCCGCTGTGCGCGGGCAGCGCATCGACTGCGCGCCGGGCCGCGGCGAGCGTCTCGGGCGGAGACGTGAACCGCACGCCGGGTCGCAGAGTGCCGGTCCAGAGCCAGTCGGCGATCTCCTCGTAGCCGTAGCGGTGGGCGAGTTCCGTCGCGTCTACGCCTCGGAAGAAGTAGCGGTCCTTGTCGATCAGGGTGATGCGGGTGCGGATCCGCTGGGTCACGTCGCTGCCGGACGAGGGCTCGCGCCGGCCTCTGCGGACGAGCGCGTCGACCTCCTTGGCGTCGAAGGTGCTGCCGCGGCCGGTGGGGTCGCGCCTGCTCGAGAGCTGGCCGCGGCTGACATACGCGTACACCGTCTCGGGTTTCACACCGAGCCGTGCGGCCGCCTCCTTGGTGGTCAGCCGCTCGCCGTCCGCTGCGTGGTCCGTCATGCCGTCACCGTACACATATTGATTCAATCAATATTGACAGTGATCCCATCAAGCATGGACAGTCGAATCAAGTTCAGGGAGGACACCATGCAGAGCACCGGGACCACCGCACCCGTCGACGTACCGCGCGGACTCGCGGGGGTCGTCGTCACCGACACCGCGCTGGGCGACGTCAGAGGGCGCGAGGGCTTCTACCACTACCGCCAGTACTCGGCCGTCGAACTCGCCGAGCGGCGCGGCTTCGAGGACGTCTGGCATCTGATGTTCCACGGCGAACTGCCCGACGCCGCGCAGCGTGCGGCCTTCGCGAAGCGCACCGCGTCCCTGCGCCGTCTGCCCGACGACGTCCGCGCCGCGCTGCCCGCGATAGCCCGCTCGTCCGCGCTGTCCGGACCGCTCGCCGGACTGCGCACCGCGCTCTCCCTGCTGGGAGCCTCCGCGGGGCTGCGCCCGGTGTACGACCTCGACACCGACCGCCGCCGCACGGACGCACTCGCCGCGTGCGCGGCCGTGCCCACGCTGCTCACCGCGCTGCACCGGCTGGGCCAGGGGCTGGAGCCCGTCGAACCGCGCGACGACCTGCCGTACGCCGCCAACTACCTCTACATGCTGACCGGTTCGGAGCCGGAGCCGGCGCGGGCCCGGGCGATCGAGCAGTACCTCGTCTCCACGGTCGACCACGGCTTCAACGCCTCGACCTTCACCGCCCGCGTGATCGCCTCCACGGGAGCCGATGTGGCCGCCTGTCTGGTCGGAGCGATCGGCGCGCTCTCGGGCCCGCTGCACGGCGGTGCCCCGAGCCGGGCCCTGGACACCCTCGACGCGATCGGCACGCCGGAGCGGATCGACCCCTGGATCAGGGGACGGGTCCTGGCGGGCGAGCGGATCATGGGCTTCGGTCATCCCGTCTACCGCACCGAGGACCCGCGCTCGCGGATGCTGCGGGGCATCGCCGAGAGCTTCGGGGGACCGCTCGTGGAGTTCGCGGTCGAGGTGGAGGCGCGCGTCGAGGCGATCCTCGCCGAACTCAAGCCGGGCCGTGAGCTGCACACCAATGTGGAGTTCTACGCCGGGGTGGTCATGGAACTGTGCGGGCTGCCGCGCGAGATGTTCACGCCCACGTTCTGCGCGGCGAGGGTGGTCGGCTGGAGCGCCAACATCCTGGAGCAGGCGGAAGACACCAAGATCATCCGCCCGTCGGCCCGCTATGCGGGACCTCCGCCGCCCCAGCCCGTTCCGGTGGCGTCCTGACGAACGCCCGGCCCGGTACCACGGGCGGTGCCGGGCCGGGACCCATCCGCTCCACCACCATGACGCCGGGCGGATGCCCGCTCCGGGCACGGTGCGCGACCGGAGCTACTATCGGCGGTCATGGTCAGCAAACCCGTCCCCGTCATCGTTCTCGCGGGCTTTCTGGGATCCGGCAAGACCACCCTGCTCAACCATCTGCTGCGCCACAACGGCGGCAACCGCATCGGCGTGATCGTCAATGACTTCGGCTCCATCGAGATCGACGCCATGACAGTCGCCGGCCAGGTCGGCTCCTCCGTCTCGCTCGGCAACGGCTGTCTGTGCTGCGCCGTCGACGCGAGCGAGCTGGACGACTATCTGGAGCTGCTCACCCGGCCCGCAGCCCGTATCGACATCATCGTCATCGAGGCGAGCGGGCTCGCCGAGCCGCAGGAACTCGTCCGGATGCTGCTGGCCAGCGACAATCCGCGGATTGTGTACGGGGGGCTGGTCGAGGTCGTCGATGCCGCCGAGTTCGACGCGACGCGCTCGCGGCACCCGGAGATCGACCGGCATCTCGCGATCGCCGATCTGGTCGTGCTGAACAAGACGGACCGGGTGGGGGAGTCGGATCTCGACCGGGTGCTTGCGACGCTCGGCGAGCTCAGCGGTGCCGCGCCTGTCATCCCCGCGGTGTACGGCCGGGTCGACCACGAGGTGCTCTTCGACCCGGCCGCCGGGCCCGGGCGTGAGACGGTACGCCAGCTCTCCTTCGAGGACCTCTACGACCACGAGGACGATCATGATCACGCGGGGCATCTGCACGCCGCGTACGACAGCGTGGACTTCGCCGCGCAGGAACCCATGAACCCGCGCCGGCTGATGGACTTCCTCGACTCCCGGCCCGAAGGGCTGTACAGGATCAAGGGTTTCGTCAACTTCGGCACGGCCGACCCGCGCAACCGGTATGCCGTCCACGCGGTCGGCCGGTTTCTGCGCTTCCACCCCGAGCCCTGGCCGCGCGGGGCGGAACGCCTCACTCAGATGGTGCTCATCGGCTCCGGCGTCGACGCGGACAAGCTGCGCGAAGGGCTGGACGAATGCCGCACAGCCCGGCCGCAGGACGCCCCCGATGAGCACAGCATGTGGGGCGTCCTGCGGTTCGTCCAGGCAGCAGACGACGAGCGCTAGCTCGCCGGGCCCGCCAGCACCGCCACCGCCGAGGTCAGCGGAGTGCCCGAGCCGTCACGGCGCGGGTCCGGCTCCGGGAGCTCGGCCGGTGAGCCGTTCTTCTGCGCTGCCCGGGCCGGGGCCGCGCCCGCCCACGCCAGTACGAGCACGTCCTCGCCCTTGAGGAAGCGCTGGCAGCGCACCCCGCCGGTGGCCCGCCCCTTGCGGGGGTACTGGTCGAACGGCGTGAGCTTCGACGTCAGCACCGAGTCGTCCAGCGTGCCGTGCGAGCCCGCGACCGTGAACACCACCGCGTCGCCGGCCGGGTCCACCGCCGTGAACGAGATCACCTCGGCGCCCTCCGACAGCTTGATTCCGGCCATGCCGCCGGCTGCCCGGCCCTGCGGCCGGACCTGCCCCGCCTGATAGCGCAGCAGCTGCGCGTCGGACGTGATGAAGACCAGGTCCTCCTCGCCCGTACGCAGCTCGGCGCCGCCGACGATCCGGTCACCGTCCTTGAGGGTCATGACCTCCAACTCGTCCTTGTTGGCCGGGTAGTCGGGCACGACGCGCTTGACGACACCCTGCAGGGTGCCCAGCGCCAGGCCCGGCGAGGACTCGTCGAGTGTGGTGAGACAGACGATCTGCTCGTCCGCCTCCAGGGACAGGAACTCCGCGACCGGCGCGCCGCCCGAGAGATTGGGCGCGGACGCCGTGCCCGGCAGCTGTGGCAGATCGATCACCGCAAGCCGCAGCAGCCGCCCGGTCGAGGTCACCGCCCCCACATCGCCGCGCGCGGTCGCCGGGACGGCCGAGACGATCACGTCGTGCTTGGTGCGCCTGCCGCCGTCGTCGGCAAGCGGCTCGCCGGTGGCCGTACGCGCCAGCAGGCCCGTCGAGGACAGCAGCACCCGGCACGGGTCGTCCGCGACCTCCAGTGCCACCGCGGCGACGGGTGTGCCCGCCGACTCCAGCAGCACGGTCCGCCGCTCGGTGCCGAACTTCTTGGCCACCGCGGCAAGTTCGGAGGAGACCAGCTTGCGCAGCTCGTTGTCCGACTCCAGGATGCCGGTCAGCTCGTCGATCTCGCCGTTCAGCCGGTCGCGCTCGCTCTCCAGCTCGATCTTGTCGAACTTGGTCAGCCGGCGCAGTGGCGTGTCCAGGATGTACTGCGTCTGGATCTCGCTGAGCGAGAAGTGCTCGATCAGCCGCTCCTTCGCCTGCGCGGAGTTGTCGCTGGAGCGGATGAGGCGGATGACCTCGTCGATGTCGAGCAGCGCGACGAGCAGGCCCTCGACCAGATGCAGCCGGTCGCGCCGCTTGGTGCGCCGGAACTCGCTGCGGCGGCGTACGACGTCGAAGCGGTGGTCGAGATAGACCTCGAGCAGTTCCTTGAGACCCAGTGTGAGCGGCTGGCCGTCCACCAGCGCGACATTGTTGATGCCGAAGGACTCCTCCATCGGCGTCAGCTTGTAGAGCTGCTCGAGGACGGCCTCGGGCACGAAACCGTTCTTGACCTCGATGACCAGGCGCAGTCCGTGCGAACGGTCGGTGAGGTCCTTGACGTCCGCGATGCCCTGGAGCTTCTTCGACGAGACCAGGTCCTTGATCTTCGCGATGACCTTCTCGGGGCCGACCGTGAAGGGCAGTTCGGTGACGACCAGGCCCTTGCGGCGGGCCGTGACGTCCTCCACCGAGGCCGTCGCGCGGATCTTGAACGTGCCGCGGCCCGACTCGTACGCGTCCTTGATGCCGCTCAGGCCCACGATCCGGCCACCGGTCGGCAGGTCGGGACCCGGGACGAAGCGCATCAGGGTCTCGAGGTCGGCGCCGGGGTGCCTGATCAGATGGCGGGCGGCGGCGATGACCTCGCCCAGATTGTGCGGCGGCATGTTCGTCGCCATGCCGACCGCGATCCCGGACGCGCCGTTGACCAGCAGATTCGGGTAGGCGGCGGGGAGCACGACGGGCTCGCGCTCCTGGCCGTCGTAGTTCGACTCGAAAGCGACGGTGTCCTCGTCGATCGACTCGGTCATGAGGCTGGTGGCGTCGGCCATCCGGCACTCGGTGTACCGCATGGCGGCGGGCGGGTCGTCATTGCCGAGCGAGCCGAAGTTGCCGTGCCCGTCGACGAGCGGCAGGCGCATGGAGAACGGCTGTGCCATCCGCACGAGGGCGTCGTAGATCGACGCGTCGCCGTGCGGATGGAGCTTGCCCATGACCTCGCCCACGACGCGGGCGCACTTCACATAGCCACGGTCGGGGCGCAGGCCCATTTCGTTCATCTGGTACACGATCCGGCGGTGCACCGGCTTCATACCGTCACGTGCGTCCGGCAGGGCCCGGGAGTAGATCACCGAGTAGGCGTACTCGAGGAAGGAGCCCTGCATTTCGTCCACGACGTCGATGTCGAGGATCTTCTCCTCGAAATCGTCCGGAGGCGGGGTCTTCGTGCTGCGGCGGGCCATCGCGGCTGCTGCTCCTTCACGTACCAGGTCTGGAACTGACGCCGACCATTGTGGACCGTCCCACTGACAACGCCGACCGCGACCCGGGAACTTCGCCAGGTGTGAGCGCGCTTGCATACAGTGGCAGGGCTGACAAATAAGCACAGCATCGCGATCGAAGGGACGTACATGCCCATGGGTCACACGGCCACAGCGCAGGCCGGTTCCGGCGGCCTCACAGCGATCGAGCACCGGCTGGCCAACGGCTTGCGCGTGGTGCTCTCCGAGGACCATCTGACCCCGGTCGCCGCGGTCTGCCTCTGGTACGACGTCGGCTCGCGCCACGAGGTCAAGGGCCGTACCGGCCTGGCTCACCTCTTCGAGCACCTGATGTTCCAGGGGTCGGGGCAGGTCAAGGGCAATGGTCACTTCGAGCTGGTGCAGGGGGCCGGCGGCTCGCTGAACGGCACCACAAGCTTCGAGCGCACCAACTACTTCGAGACCATGCCCACCCACCAGCTGGAGCTGGCGCTCTGGCTGGAGGCCGACCGGATGGGCTCGCTGCTCGCCGCGCTCGACGACGAGTCGATGGAGAACCAGCGCGACGTCGTCAAGAACGAGCGCCGCCAGCGCTACGACAACGTCCCCTACGGCACGGCCTTCGAGCGGCTGACGGCTCTCGCCTACCCCGAGGGCCACCCGTACCACCACACCCCGATCGGCTCGATGGCCGACCTGGACGCGGCGACCCTCGAGGACGCCCGCGCCTTCTTCCGTACGTACTACGCGCCGAACAACGCCGTGCTGTCGGTCGTCGGCGACATCGACCCGGTGGAAACGCTCGCCTGGATCGAGAAGTACTTCGGCTCCATCCCCTCCCACGACGGCAAGCAGCCGCCGCGCGACGGATCGCTGCCCGAGGTCATCGGCGAGCAGCTGCGCGAGGAGATCCGCGAGGAGGTCCCGGCGCGGGCGCTGATGGCCGCCTACCGGCTGCCGCACGACGGCACGCGCGAGTGCGACGCCGCCGATCTCGCGCTCACCGTTCTCGGCGGCGGCGAGTCCTCCCGGCTGCACAACCGTCTGGTGCGACGCGACCAGACGGCCGTCGCCGCCGGGTTCGGTCTGCTGCGCCTCGCCGGCGCGCCCTCGCTCGGCTGGCTGGACGTCAAGACGTCCGGCGGCGTCGAGGTCCCGGAGATCGAGACCGCGGTCGACGAGGAGCTGGCGCGGTTCGCCGCCGACGGTCCCACGCCCGAGGAAATGGAGCGCGCGCAGGCCCAGTTGGAGCGCGAGTGGCTGGACCGGCTCGGCACGGTCGCGGGCCGCGCCGACGAACTGTGCCGGTACGCCGTGCTGTTCGGCGACCCGCAGCTGGCGCTGACCGCCGTGCAGCGGGTGCTCGACGTCACCGCCGAGGAGGTGCAGGCGGTCGCCAAGGCGCGGCTGCGCCCCGACAACAGGGCGGTGCTGGTGTACGAACCCGTCTCGGCGCCCGAGGGAAGCAACGAAGAGGAAGAGGCGGACCAGTGAGCGACGCTGCCGTGACGATGACGTACCACCCGCAGCCCACGGCGGGCGTCGCCCGGCCCTGGGCGTTTCCCGCCCCCGAGCGCGACACGCTGGACAACGGCCTGACCGTGCTGCGCTGCCACCGCCCCGGCCAGCAGGTGGTGGCCGTCGAGCTCTCCCTCGACGCTCCGCTGGACGCCGAGCCCGAGGGCATCGACGGTGTCGCCACGATCATGGCGCGCGCCCTGTCGGAGGGCACCGACAAGCACACCGCCGAGGAGTTCGCCGCCGAGCTGGAGCGCTGCGGCGCCACCCTTGACGCGCATGCCGACCACCCCGGCGTCCGGGTCTCCCTGGAGGTCCCGGTCTCCCGTCTGCCCAAGGCGCTCGGCCTGCTCGCCGAGGCGCTGCGCGCGCCCGCCTTCGCCGACAGCGAGGTGGAGCGGCTGGTACGCAACCGCCTCGACGAGATCCCGCACGAGACGGCCAACCCGGCCCGCCGCGCGGCCAAGGAGCTCTCCAAGGAGCTCTTCCCGGCCGCCGCCCGTATGTCGCGCCCCCGCCAGGGCACCGAGGAGACGGTGGCCCGGATCGACTCCGCGGCCGTGCGTGCCTTCTACGAGGCGCATGTGCGGCCCGCCACGGCCACCACGGTGATCGTCGGCGACCTCACCGGGGTCGACCTGGACGCCGTGCTCGCCGAGACCTTCGGCACCTGGACGGGTGACAGCGCCAAGCCCCGCCCCGTACCGCCGATCACCGCGGACGACACCGGCCGCGTGGTCATCGTGGACCGCCCGGGCGCCGTGCAGACCCAGCTGCTGATCGGCCGGGTCGGCGCGGACCGGCACGATCGGGTCTGGCCCGCGCAGGTGCTCGGCACGTACTGCCTCGGCGGCACCCTCACCTCGCGTCTGGACCGCGTGCTGCGCGAGGAGAAGGGCTACACCTACGGCGTACGGGCCTTCGGCCAGGTGCTGCGGTCCGCCCCCGACGGCTCGGGCGCCGCGATGCTGGCGATCAGCGGCTCGGTGGACACGCCCAACACCGGACCGGCGCTGGACGACCTGTGGAAGGTGCTGCGCACGCTCGCCGCCGAGGGACTCACCGACGCCGAGCGTGACGTCGCGGTGCAGAACCTGGTGGGTGTCGCGCCGCTGAAGTTCGAGACGGCCGCGTCCGTGGCGGGCACGCTCGCCGACCAGGTCGAGCAGTTCCTCGCGGACGACTACCAGGCGCAGTTGTACGTGCGGCTGGCCGAGACCGGCACCGTGGAGGCGACGGCGGCGGCCGTCAGCGCTTTCCCGGTGGACCGTCTGGTCACGGTGCTCGTCGGCGACGCCTCGCAAATCGAGGAGCCGGTCAGGGCGCTGGGCATCGGCGAAGTGACCGTGGTCACCGGCTGATTGCCGTCGCGCGATCTGGACAACTCAGGCTGAACCCGGCGCAACAGGCAAGCGGAACCCCAGCATCCAAGCGATGCCGGGGTTCCGTGCTATGTCCGGTTTATTGCGGAGGCTGCCTGTCTGCCCTGTGGCATGCACTACAAAAGGGCCTGTCTGTTTGGTGATTGAAAGTCGGCGCGCCTAGCGTCGGTCCGGCTGTTCGCCAGTAGCCCGCCGCATCCGCGGCATCGGACAGCCATCGCCGAGTCCCCGTCCGGCGCGAGCCTGGGGAGCCGGGGACCCACTTGAGTCCCTGGGGTGAATCGGACGCCTTCGTATCCGTACGGAGGGGCCCGTAGGAGACCTTCCTGCTCCGAACCCGTCAGCTAACCCGGTAGGCGAGAAGGAAGGAAAGGACCAGCCACTTCATGGCGTTCACCCGTGCCACCGGGAAGCACCGTGCCCCGAGCCGCCTGAGTCGCAGGAGCGCGAACATGGCGGGCGCTGCGGCCCTTGCCACCACCGGCGTCATCGGAACCCTCGCTTCCCCGGCGCTCGCCGCCACCCCTGGCATGGCCCCCGTCGAGGACACCGGCCTGACTCAGGTCGTCACCGCCGACACCCTCGCGGACCAGATCGCCGACCAGGCCGCCGCCCAGAAGCAGGAGGCCGCCGAGGCCATCGCCCAGGCGAAGGCGGCTCAGGAGGCCAAGCGCAAGGCCGAGGCCCGCGTCAAGGCCGCCCGCGAGGCCAAGGAGCGCGCCGCCCGCGAGGCCGAGCGCAAGCGCCTCAACTCCTTCGTCGCGCCGATCAGCGGCTCGTACGTCTCCACGGGCTACAAGACCGGCGGCGCCGTCTGGTCTTCCGGCAGCCACACCGGCATCGACTTCCACGCCGCCTCCGGCACCACCGTGCACGCGGTCGGCTCCGGCACCGTCGTCGAGGCCGGCTGGGGCGGCGCCTACGGCAACAACGTCGTGATCAAGATGAAGGACGGCTCGTACACGCAGTACGGCCACCTCTCCTCGATCACGGTCGCGGTGGGCCAGAGCGTCACCCCGGGCCGGCAGATAGGCCTCTCCGGCGCGACCGGCAACACCACCGGGCCGCACCTCCACTTCGAGGCGCGCACCAGCCCCGAGTACGGCTCCGACATCGACCCGGTCGCGTACCTGCGCGCGCACGGCGTCACCGTCTGAGAACAGCGGACAACAGCGCCCGAGCGTCTGCGAGCGAGAAGGCCCCGGCTTCCTGCCGGGGCCTTCGGCGTTCGGTGCCCTGGCCAAAAGATATCCATGGATTCCCGAGTGCCATCGGAAAATCCGGCCCACTGCAATAGAGTCACCGAACAGACGTCAATCGGCTGCGTTTCGCGCGGATTAAAGCGGAGGTTCGGTCATGCGCATTCCTGCGCACTCGGTATGCACGGCGATCCGCGACGACATCGTCTCCGGTGTATTCGAGCGCGGGAGCCGGCTCACCGAGGAGCAGCTGGCGCGCCGCTACGGAGTCTCCCGAGTCCCGGTGCGCGAGGCACTGCGCACCCTGGAGTCCGAGGGCTTCGTCACCACCCGCCGGCATGCGGGTGCCTGCGTCGCCGAGCCCACCGAGCAGGAGGCGGCCGACCTGCTGGAGGTCCGGATGCTGCTGGAGCCCCTCGGCGCCGCGCGCGCGGCGCAGCGGCGCACGGAAGCGCACCTGAAGGTCCTGCGCGGCCTGGTCAGGCTGGGCCAGGAGCGCGCACGCCGCGGCCAGGGCGAGGACCTGCGCTCGCTGGGCGGCTGGTTCCACGAGACCCTCGCCCAGGCCTCCGGCAGCCCGGGACTGATCGCGCTGCTCACCCAGCTGCGGCACAAGATCGCCTGGATGTACGCCGTCGAACAGCCTGCCGTGCCCGTGGACTCCTGGGCGGAGCACGGCGCGATCGTGGACGCGGTGGCGCGCGGCGATGTGGAGCGGGCCCGCGCGCTGACGGCCGTGCATGCGGAGCGGGCCGCATCGGCGCACCGGTTGCGCCGTCCCGAGCGGGTGAGGACTTCGCAACATGCCGTAAACACCACGAGCGTCCGCCATTAACAGGCGCGCCGTATACAAAGGGAAGGATATTCGCGGGCTTCTTTTCTGCTGCCCGAATTCATGCAGCCGGGCGCGGAAATGACCGCCGGGCCGGGAAATGCGTACAGCCGCGGTCTCCCCATTTCGGGATACCGCGGCCGCGTGCCGCCGGGCGCATTCTGCTCAGCCGCTCAGACCGTTTCGGGAAGCTCCTCGAGCCCCTCGGCGACCAGCTTCGCCAGCCGGTCCAGGGCCCCCTCGGCGCCGTCCGCCTCGGAAGCGAGCACGATCTCCTCGCCGCCCTGAGCGCCCAGGCCGAGCACGGCGAGCATGGAGGCGGCGTTGACCGGGTTGCCGTCGGCCTTGGCGATCGTCACGGGGACGCCGGCAGCCGTGGCGGCACGGACGAAGATGGAAGCGGGGCGGGCGTGAAGGCCCTCGGCCCAGCCGACATTGACGCGGCGCTCAGCCATGGTGTTGCCCTTCAAGTCTCAACGGTTGTCTAGACCAGTCTCTCATGTGTCGCGGCGTGCTCTCGAACCGACCCGCGACCGGTGGGTGAGCCGTACGCTTTCACACATGCAGACCCAGCCGGATCACGCCTACCCCGATCACTGGGAGGCGGACGTGGTGCTGCGTGACGGCGGTACCGCGCACATCAGGCCCATCACCACCGAGGACGCCGAGCGTCTGGTCAGCTTCTACGAACAGGTCTCCGACGAGTCGAAGTACTACCGGTTCTTCGCGCCGTACCCGCGCCTCTCGGCCAAGGACGTCCACCACTTCACCCATCACGACTATGTGGACCGGGTGGGTCTGGCGGTCACGGTCGGCGGCGAGTTCATCGCCACCGTCCGCTACGACCGCATCAACGCGGAGGGCCGCCCCGCGAGTGCCCCCGCCGACGAGGCGGAGGTCGCCTTCCTCGTCCAGGACGCGCACCAGGGGCGCGGTGTCGCCTCCACCCTCCTGGAGCACATCGCGGCGGTCGCCCGTGAGCGGGGCATCCGGCGCTTCGCCGCCGAGGTGCTGCCCGCCAACAACAAGATGATCAAGGTGTTCCGGGACGCCGGGTACACCCAGAGGCGCAGCTTCGAGGACGGCTCCGTCCATCTGACCCTCGACCTCGAACCGACCGCCGAGTCCCTCGCCGTCCAGCGCGGCCGCGAGCAGCGGGCGGAGGCGCGCTCCGTGCAGCGTCTGCTCGCACCGGGGTCGGTCGCCGTCGTCGGCGCCGGCCGCGCGCCGGGCGGCGTGGGGCGCACCGTGCTGCGCAACCTCCTGGAGGCCGGGTACGCAGGCCGTACATACGCCGTGAACCGCGCCCTGTCCGAGGATCAGCGGGAGATCGACGGCGTCCCGGCCTTCCGGTCCGTGGGCGAGATCGGCGAGCCGGTCGACCTCGCGGTCGTCGCGGTCCCCGCCGAGCGGGTGCCCGAAGCCGTCGCCGACTGCGGCGAGCACGGCGTCCAGGGTCTG
Organism: Streptomyces sp. NBC_00885; assembly: GCF_045207475.1. NCBI lineage: Bacteria > Bacillati > Actinomycetota > Actinomycetes > Kitasatosporales > Streptomycetaceae > Streptomyces > Streptomyces sp. NBC_00885. The sequence goes on along the minus strand of NZ_CP108796.1, from coordinate 2,085,019 downwards.
GTCGTCCTCACCGCCGGATACGCCGAGAGCGGCGCCGAGGGACGTGAGCGGCAATTCGAACTGGTCCGGCAGGCCCGCTCGTACGGCATGCGCATCATCGGCCCGAACTCCTTCGGCATCATCAGCACCGCGGAAGCCGTCCGGCTCAACGCCTCGCTCGCGCCCGAGTCCCCGGCCCCCGGGCGCATCGGCCTGTTCACCCAGTCGGGCGCGATCGGCATCGCCCTGCTGGCGGGCCTCCACCGGCGCGGCGCGGGGCTCTCCTCCTTCATCTCGTCGGGCAACCGCGCGGATGTGTCGGGCAACGACTTTCTGCAGTACTGGTACGAGGACCCGGACACCGATGTCGTCCTGCTGTACCTCGAATCGATCGGCAACCCCCGCAAGTTCACCCGGCTCGCACGGCGCACGGCGGCGGTGAAACCGGTGGTCGTGGTCAAGGGCGCCCGCCACAGCGGCAGTGAGCCGCCGGGGCATGCGGTGCCGGTGACCCGGATCCCGGACGCCACGGTGGGCGCGCTGCTGCGCCAGGCGGGCGTGATCCGCGTGGACACCGTCACCGAACTGGTCGACGCGGGTCTGCTGCTGGCCGGCCAGCCGTTGCCCGCAGGGCCGCGCGTGGCGATCCTCGGCAACTCCGAGTCCCTCGGGCTCCTCACGTACGACGCCTGCCTGACCGAGGGGCTGCGCCCGCAGCCGCCGCTCGACCTGACGACGGCGGCGACGCCCGCGGACTTCCGCGCGGCTCTGGCCGAGGCGCTGAAGGACGACGCGTGCGACGCGGTGGTGGTGACGGCCATCCCGTGGGTCGGCGAGAACGGCGTCACGGAGTCGGGCGACGGCGAGGTCCTGGCCGCGGCCCTTCGCGAGGCCTCGGACGCGTCCCCGGCGAAGCCGGTGGCGGTGGTCCATGTGGAGATGGGCGGCCTGGCGGAGGCGCTGGCGGCGGCGTCGAGCACGCGGACGACGCAAGCGCCCGCCACCACGACCGCTCCCGCCCCGCCCGCCGGCGCTCCAGCCCGTTCCGCCCCCGCGAGCCCCCCGGCGCCGACCGCGCCACCCGTGTCCGCGGCCGCCCGCTATCGGGCCCCCGCCCCGGCGGCCGCCCCGCACGACTACCGCATCCCCGCCTACCCCGCCGCCGAGCGTGCCGTCCGTGCGCTCTCCGAGGCCGTGAAATACGCCCAGTGGCGCCGCAACGCCGCCGACCCCGGCAAGGTCCCCGAATACGAGGACATCGACGAGCCCGGTGCCGCCCGCCGGATCGAGGCGCTCCTCGGGGGGCACGACGACCCTCGCGCGCGCACGCTCGCCCCGGACGACGCCCGCGCGCTGCTGGGCCGGTACGGCATCGACGTACGGCCCACCCTCCCGGCGCCGGGACCGGATGCCGCGGTTCACGCCGCCGGGGAGCTCGGCTATCCGGTGGCTCTCAAGACCACTGCCCCGCACCTTCGCCACCGCGCCGACCTCGGTGGCGTACGGCTCGATCTGGCCACTGAGGACCAACTGCGCCAGGCATACCGCGAGCTGACCGAGACCTTCGGCAAGCCGGAAGAGCTGCAGCCCGTCGTCCAGGCGATGGCACCCCGTGGGGTGGACACCGTGGTCCGCGCCGCGATCGACCCCGCCGTCGGCGCGGTCCTCTCCTTCGGGCTCGCCGGTGCGGCCTCCGAGCTGCTCGGCGACACCGCGCACCGGCTCGTTCCCGCCACCGACCGTGACGCGGCCGAGTTGATCAGGGCCATCCGGACCGCGCCCCTCCTCTTCGGCTGGCGCGGCTCCGCGCCCGTTGACACCCCCGCCCTGGAGGAGCTGCTGCTCCGGGTGTCACGACTGGTCGACGACCACCCGGAAGTGGTCGGGATCAGCCTCGAACCAGTCGTTGTCGCTCAGCGGGGCCTCTCTGTGCTCGACGCCTCCGTACGCCTCGCGCCACCCCCCGCCCGCACTGACCTGGGCCCCCGCCGACTCCCCAGCTACTGAGCGCTCACCGGCCCTGCGGGCCCGTAGGATGGACCGCATGGCGAAGACCGGTACGACGACCCAGGGGCTGCGCGCGGCGATCGAGCGCAGCGGCTATTACCCGGCCCTCGTGGCCGAAGCGGTGGAGGCCGCTGTCGGTGGCGAGCAGATCGCGTCGTACCTGGTGCACCAGGAGACGACGTTCGATGCCAATGAGGTGCGTCGCCATGTCACCGTCCTCGTCCTGACGGCCAACCGCTTCATCGTCAGCCACACCGACGAGCAGGCCGCCGACTCCAGCTCCCCGACGCCGTACGCCACGACCTCGACCGAATCGGTCAAGCTCGGCCGGATCTCGTCGGTCGTGGTCAGCCGTGTCGTCGCCAACCCCGAGTCGTACGCTCCTGGCACTCTGCCCCGCGAAGTCGTCCTCACCATCGGCTGGGGCGCCGTCTCCCGGATCGATCTGGAGCCCGCCGCCTGCGGCGATCCCAACTGCGAAGCCGACCACGGCTACACCGGCAACTCCACCGCCGACGACCTGAGCCTGCGCGTCAGCGAGGCCGGCGACGGCCCGGACGCGGTCCGCCAGACGCTGGCCTTCGCCCAGGCGCTCTCCGAAGCCACGGCAGCCACGCGCTGATGCCCCATTCCACGGCCCAGTCCGCGATCTGGCCCGACGACCCGGTGCGGCTGGCAGTCGACACGGCACCCGTCCCCGAGTACGGCACCGGCTCGCTCGCCGATCTGCTGCCGACGCTCGCGGCGGGCCAGGGCGTACCGGGACTCGCCCACAGCATCCCCGAGCTCACCCCCGCCGACCGGAACTGCGTCTTCCTGATCGACGGACTCGGCTGGGAGCAGATCAAGAACCACCCTGACGAGGCGCCCTACCTCACCTCGCTGCTCGGTACCTCGCGCGGTGGCACGGGACGGCCCATCACCGTCGGCTTCCCCGCCACCACCGCCACCTCGCTGGCCTCCATCGGCACGGGTCTGCCGCCCGGAGCCCACGGCCTGCCCGGCTACACCGCACGCAATCCGGACACCGGCGAGCTGATGAACCAGCTGCGCTGGAAGCCGTGGACACAGCCGCGCGTCTGGCAGCCGTACCCCACCGTCTTCCAGCTCGCCGACGAGGCGGGCGTCCATACCGCCCAGGTGTCCTCGCCGACCTTCGAGCACACCCCGCTCACCAAGATCGCGCTCAGCGGCGGCAGTTTCCTCGGCAGGCTCACGGGCGAGGAGCGCATGGATCTCGCGGCCGAGCAACTGGCCATGGGGGACCGTTCGTTGGTCTACACGTACTACAGCGAAGTCGACGGCAAGGGCCATCGCTTCGGTGTCGACTCCGACGCCTGGCGCGGCCAGCTGATGTACGTCGACCGCCTGGTGCAGCGCCTCGCCGAGCAACTGCCGCCCCGCACCGCGCTGTATGTCACCGCCGACCACGGCATGATCGACATTCCCTTCGACGAGCAGTCGCGCATCGACTTCGACGAGGACTGGGAGCTGCGCGCCGGGGTCGCCCTGCTGGGCGGTGAGGGCAGGGCCCGCCATGTCTACGCCGTCCCCGGAGCCGAGTCCGACGTGCTCGCCGTCTGGCGCGAGGTGCTCGGCGAGCAGTTCTGGGTGGCGAGCCGGGACGAGGCGATCGCGGCCGGCTGGTTCGGCGCCAAGGTCGACGAGCGGGTGTACGGGCGGATCGGCGACGTCGTCGCGGCGGCCCACGACGACGTGGTGATCACCGCATCCGTCAATGAGCCCCACGAGTCGGCGATGGTCGGGATGCACGGCTCCATGACCCCCGTCGAGCAGCTCGTACCGCTCCTCGAAGTACGCTCCTGACCGTCTCTCCCCGTACAGACCCGAAAGGTCCTCAACTCCCCATGCCCGAGCTGGTGTTCTTCTCCGGAACGATGGACTGCGGAAAGAGCACCCTCGCTCTTCAGATCGAGCACAACCGGTCCACGCGCGGGCTCCAGGGCATGATCTTCACGCGCGACGACCGGGCGGGCGAGGGCAAGCTCTCCTCCCGGCTGGGCCTGGTCACCGACGCGGTCGAGGCCGCCGAGGGCTTCGACTTCTACGCGTATCTCGTCGCCCATCTCTCCCAGGGCGGGCGCTGCGACTACGTGATCGCCGACGAGGCGCAGTTCCTCGCGCCCGAGCAGATCGACCAGCTCGCCCGCGTCGTCGACGACCTCGAACTGGACGTCTTCGCCTTCGGTATCACCACCGACTTCCGCTCCAAGCTCTTTCCGGGCTCACAGCGGCTCGTCGAGCTCGCGGACCGGGTCGAAGTGCTCCAGGTCGAGGCGCTGTGCTGGTGCGGCGCCCGGGCCACCCACAACGCCCGTACGGTGGGCGGGGTGATGGTCGTCGAAGGCGCCCAGGTCGTCGTCGGGGACGTCAACCAGTCGCCGGACGAGATCGGTTACGAGGTGCTGTGCCGACGCCACCACCGGCGGCGGATGACGGCGGCCACCGCTCGTGCCGCCGCCCTCTCGCCGGACGTCCTGCCGGTGGAGGCCTAGTCAGGTCAGTGGGCGGCCGACCGTACGATCGTGAACACCGCGCCCTCCGGGTCCGCGACAATCGCGAGCCGGCCGCTGGAGGCCTCGCGCGGTGGCTGCACCACATGCCCGCCGAGCCCCACCACCCGTTCCGCGGCCTCGTCGGGGTCCTCCACCTCGAAGTACGTCATCCAGTGCGTGCCCCGGTTGCGCGGCAGGGCATGGCCGACGCCGTGCAGCGAGGCCACCGGGCGCCCCTCCAGGAGCAGCGTCACATAGTCCAGGTCCGTCGAGACGACCGCCTCCACCTCGTAGCCGAACACCGCTTGATAGAACTTGCCGACCGACGAAATCGGGGCACGCGACCCCATCCATGCCGTGATCACGGCGTACGACGCCGGGCTGGTCAGGGCCAAGTGATGCCCGGGAGCGCCCGGCCGACACTTGAGCCCGCACATCGGCGCCGCCGCTGGACCGTGTCTACGCCGTCACAGTCACAGCGTTCGGCTGGCGGACTGGTCGACCGGCACCCGGTCCTGCGGTTCACCGGGCGTGGCGCCGTCGGTGGCTTCGGCCATGGCCATGCCGTCACTGGAGCGTCGTACCCGACGGATTCCCGGAACCATCAGCAGCAGCGCAACGGGGACGGTCGACAGCGCCAACGCGATGGACAGCGTGGCCGAAGTTCCTGCGTGTTCGGAAAGCGGGCCGGCTGCCGCGTAGCCCAGTGGAGCCACGACGAGCGAGATGAGCCAGTCGTAGGAGCTGATGCGCGATACGACATTCTCGGGAATCAGCTGCTGCATCGATGTCACCCACAGTTCGTTGAGTACCGTCATCCCGGCAGCGGTGACCGCAACAGCCGCCACGATGACGGGCAACGGTGACGGGCCGAACAGGACGATGATCTGCAATCCGCTGAGCAGCAGTGCCAGATGGCCCGCAACGAGCGGGCGCTTGGGCCGCCACGAGGCAACGAAGAGACCGCCCACCAGGGAGCCGCACGCCATCGAGGTTGCCACCATGCCCCAGCTCGACGGGCTGCCGGTGTGCCGCGTGACGATGACGGGCCCGAGCACCAGGAAGATCGAGTAGCCGACGTTCCATACGGCATGCGCGGCCAGCCCGGCGACGTACCACGGCCTGGAGACCATCTCGCGCCATCCGTGCACGATGTCCTGGATCAGACGGCCGCCCTTGGCGGGTATGCGCTTCGGCAGCTTGACGAGGGTCAGCGTGACGACACTCACCCCGAAGGTGGCGGCGTCGACGAGGTAGGCGATGCCCGGCTCAGCGACGGAGGCGATCACACCGCCGAGCGCGGGGCCGACGACACCGGCGCTACTGAGCGACATGCCCATCAGGGCATTGGCCTGCTGGAGTCGCCCCGCCGTGACGGTCTGCGGTACGAGGCCGGTCATCGCCGGCTTCGACACGGCGGCACCCGCGCCGTAGAAGACGGCTGCGACCAGCAGCGCTGTGACGCTGCCGTGCCCCGTCAGCAGCAGAATGCCGACGATCGTCTGTACTACGGCGAGCGTGAGGTCGGAGCCGACCAGCATCATCTGCCGGGGCAGCCGGTCGGCTAGCGCACCGCCGAGCACGAGCAGGGCGACGCGTGCGACCGTCGTGACGGCGAGGACCACACCGATGTCGGAGGCGGAACCCCCGACCGACAGGATGGCGAAGATCAGCGTGACCGGCATGACGGCATCGCCGAACGCCGATGCCGTGCGGCCGATCCAGAGATACCGGAAGGATCGCTCCGTAAGCGCGTTGAAGGGCAACCTCGATGTGCCCGCCCCATCGCCGGCCTTGCGTTCGGATCTGGTCACAGGGGAATGCCCTCGTCTGCTGGGGAGCGGGGATCAAGTGAAAGCCGGGCCGCCAACGAGACGAGCGAGTCGAGCAGAGCGGCGACGGTCGCCCGATCGAAGAGCTCTGTCAGGTAGGTCACGCTGAACTCAAGCTCGCCGTCCGCCTCGTGGGCGGTCACCTCGATCTCGTATTTCGCCATGAGCGTCTCAAGTGGGCGCAGCCGGGTCGGGACGCCGAGGTCGGGTGGACGGGCCGCGGCGTCCGCCCACGCCACGTAGACGGGAGTGAGGGCAGGGCGGCTGAGATCACGGTCCGGGTGCAGCGCCGCGACGATGTCGTTGAACGGGACGTCCGCGTTGCGATAGCTGACGGCGGCCGCGGCAGCGACCCGCTCCAGCACGGTGCGCCAGGTCGGCTCACCACGCAGGTCCACCCGGATCGGCACGGTGTTGACCGCCATCTCCACGGCCGCGTCCGCGGACCCGCCCTCCCGCTGCGACCACGGGAACACGAACACGAAGTCCCGCTGACGGCTCTTGGCGGCCAGACTGACGGCGGTGAGCGCGACGGTGGCCAGGAACGGGCTACACCCGGCCTCGGCCGCGCTTCTGCGGAACCTGGCGGTGGCTTGCGAGTCGAGCCGCCGATGCAGTGTCGCGGCGGTGATGGACTGGGTCCGGCCGCGCGGGCGGTCGTGCGGCAGTGCCACGTCGGTCGGGGCGCCGACGAGCACGGCCACGGCGTCGGCCACCCGCTCCGCGACTGCCGCCTCGGCGGCCGGGGACGTCGCGGGATGGACCGCCGGGGGCAGCGGGTCACCGCGGTAGGCGGTGGCGATCTGGTCCAGCAGCATCTGCTGCGAGCGCCCGTCGACGACGATGTGGTGCGCGCACAGCACGAACACGCAGGAGCTGTCTCCGAGCAGCAGGATCTCCGCCCGGGCAGGCGCCTCGTTCGCGAGGTCGAAGGGCGTCCAGCACAGCGCCGCGACATGTTCGGCAACCGCCTCCTGCGACCATGCGGCCGCGTCCGTCACGTTCGTGACGGCCGACGGTCCGTCCGTGCGGTACGTGACCTGCCGGCGCTTGCGGTCCAGCCGGAATCGCGACCGCAGGGCCGGGTGGTGGGCCAGCACCGCGTCCAGGGCCGCGGCGAGTGCCTCGGTGTCGATCGTTCCGGTCACCTCCACCACTGCAGGCACCAGATAGGCAGCGCGCAGGGCCCGGATGCGATCGAGCAGCCACAGTCGCTGCTGCACGGACCCGGCGACGCGCACCTGGTCCTCGTGCCCCGTCGGCACGTCAGGTCCAGGTACGACCCCGCCGGCTCCGGTGGCAGGGGCAGGAGAAGGAGCAGGCGCCTCAGCCAGCAGGGCCGCCAGCCCCGCCACGGTCGGGTTGCCGAAGAAGTCCCGGGGACGGACCGTACGACCCAGTGTCCGCTGCGCCCGGGCGAGCATGGTCACAGCCAGCAGCGAATTGCCGCCGAGCCCGAAGAAGTTGTCCTCGGCGCGCGGGTCGCCGGCCGCCGTACCGCTCACTTCGGACAGCGCAGCGCGGAACAGGGCGGCCGCCTGCTGAAGACGGGGGTCGTCTGCAGCTCCGGTATCCGCGGCCGGCACCTGCCCGTCGCCGTCGAAGGACTCCCGTTCCGGCGATGCCAGGGGCCCATGGGGCACGGGCAGCGAGGAGAGCATGCGGTCCGGGTCGGCGATCGCCTGCCGCAGCACGGCAAGGAAGTCCTCGGCGAATCGCTCGCCCAGCTCCGCCGGGTACCGGTCGGTGGCCACTTCGAGCGTGCCAAGCGCGCCCTGCCCGGCGGCTTCGATGGTGAGAAGGACGTCAAACTTCGCGGTGCCCGTCGGCAGCAGTTCCGGAGGTGCCCACCGCACGGGCTCCGGCAGCGCTGGCGCGGGCATGTTCTGGAACGCGAATCCCGCGTCGACCAGGGTCTGGTGGCCACGCCCGCTGCGTGCCGCTGCGACCGCGGTGAGCCGGTCGAACGGCAGCCGCTGGTGGGTCAGAGTGGCGAACGCCTCGGCCCGGGTGCTGCGCAGCAGCTCACGGAACGTCTGTCCGCCGTCGGTCTTGCAGTGCAGGGGCACCGTGTTGACGAAGAACCCGATCAGCCGCTCTAGGGCCGGATGGGGGCGGTTCGCCGTCACGGTGCCGACCACGAACTCCCGCTGTCCCGCATAGCGGCGCAGGGTTTCGGCATAAGCGGCGAGGAACACGACGAATGGGGTCGCCCGGGACTGCTTGGCGAGCTGCTCGGCAGCCGACACGGTCTCCGCGTCGATCTGGAAGGTGAGATGACTGCCGGGGCGGTCCCCCTCCAAAAGGGGGCCCGTGGTGCGCCGCGCGCCGCCGAGGCGCAGCGGCGCGGGTACCGCGAGCAGGGCGTCCGCCCGGTCGGCGAGCGGCGTCTCCAGCGCGGAGCCGCCGAGCGCCTCGCGGTCCCACACCGCGTAGTCGGCGTACTGGACGGGCAACGGCGGCAGTTCGGGCGTGCGGCCGTCCAGCGCGGCCTGGTAGGACTCGGCCAGCTCCTCGAAGAGCGCTGCCAGGGACCAGCCGTCCACCGCGATGTGGTGGATCACGAGCAGGACCGCGCTGCAGCCCTGGGCGCCGGGCCACACGACGCAGCGCAGGGGCGGCTTGGTGGCGAGATCCAGCGGCGTGCGTGCTCTACGCAGAGCGTCCTGCCGGACATCCGCCCAGCGGTCCGTACCGTGGACTACCTCGATGTCGGCCCGGCCCCTGTTCCCGACGACCTGGACCACGCGCTCGCCGTCCAGACGGTACGTGGTGCGCAGGACTTCATGGCGTGCGGTGATTGCGTCGAGTGCGGTCCGCAGCGCGGTGACGTCGACGCGTTCCGACCAGCGCATCAGGAGCGGCACGTGATAGGTCGGCGACCCCGGGGCGGTGGCGTCGATCAGCCAGAGCCGTTCCTGCGCCAGGGACAGCGGGGCGACCGTCAGCCCGGTCCTGGTCAGCTCGGTCGTGGGGGAGGCGGGCACGCTCGTCACGATGCAGTCACCTCGCGCACGGGCACAGTGCCGGCGAACTCGCCCAGAGTGTCGGCCAGGAGCAGCTCGGCCGCGTCGGCGGCCGCTTTCAGCCGTTCGGCGATGCGCGAGACGACCTGCACCGCGAGAATGGAGTTTCCTCCGAGATCGATGAAGTTGTCCTTGGCGGACACCTCGGTCAGTCCGAGGACATCGGCGACGACCGGGCCGACCAGCGCAAAGGCTGCCGAGTCGCCCGTTGTTTCACTCGCCGGGCCGGCCGCCGCCGCGGGTGGCGGTGGCGGTGGTGGCACGGACAGAGCCGCGAGCATGGCTTTGCGGTCGGCCTTGCCGGTGGGCCCGAGCGGGACCTGGTCGAGCACGGTCCAGCGGGTCGGAATCATGTAGGAAGGTAGGCGGTCCGCCAGCAACGTACGTAGTTCGGTGCCGAGTTCGCCCGCTTCGGCATCGGTGCCGGCTGCGGGCAGGACGAATCCGACGAGCGCGGCGGACGGGCCCTCGCCCACTTTCTCCACGAAGGCGGCCTCGGCACGTCCGGTGGCCTGCGCGGCCTGTTCGATCTCCTCCAGCTCGATCCGAAAGCCGCGGACCTTGACCTGCCGGTCCCGGCGGCCGAGTACCTCCAGCGCGCCGCACGGCAGTTCGCGGACCAGGTCGCCGGTCCGGTAGACCGTCTCGCCGGACCGCGGGTCGGTGACGAACCGCTCCTCGGTCAGCTCGGGCTGCCCGAGGTAGCCCACGGCGACTCCGGGCCCGCCGATGCACAGTTCACCTATGGTGCCGGGCGGGACCGGCCCCAGCTCCTCGTCGAGTACCTGGAGCGTGGTGCGCTGCAGGGCGAATCCGATTGGCACGCGTTCCAGGCCGCGCAGGCTGTCCGGCGTGCAGGTGTACGAGGCGGCGAAGGTGGTCGTCTCCGTCGGGCCGTATCCGTTGACCAGCCGGCTGGGCGGGTCGGCGGCGAGAATACGGCGGACGGCGCCCATGTCGAGCTGTTCGCCGCCGACCACGAGGTTCTTCAGGGTGGCGAAGGCGCTGGGGCGCTCTCTGGCCAGCGTGTGGAACAAGGAGGTGGTGAGGAACATCGTGGTGATCGACTGGTCCGACAGCTGCGCGATCCAGTCGTCGACGGGCATTTCGGCCGGAGTGGGCAGTACGACGACCGTGGCTCCCGCGGCCAGCGTGCTCCACACCTCGAAGGTAGTCGCGTCGAAAGCAGGGTTCGCGAGACTGGCGACCCGGTCGCCGGGCCCGATCGGGCAGTACTCCGCTTCGAGTACGAGCCGCGCGACGGCCCGGTGGGGTACGACGACTCCCTTGGGCCGGCCCGTCGATCCGGAGGTGAAGCACACATAGGCGGCGTCATCCCAGTCCCGCGGGACGTATGTGAAGGCGGGATGTCCGTCCCCGGAAGCGGCCTGTGGCACGGTCAGTGTCGGCACGTGCCCGGGAAGGCGGGTGAGCCAGTCCCCGGTGCCTGCTTGCCCACCGAAATCGGAGCCGACCACGACCAAGGACGCACGCGATTCGGCGAGCACGGTGGCGATGCGTTCCCGGGGGGCGTGCGGATCGAGCGGGACATAGGCGGCTCCCGCTCGGAGAATCCCGAGAAATGCGACAACGAGGTCAATGGAGGGAGCTGCGGCGGTGGCCACGAGATCCCCCGGCCGGGTACCTCTGACGGCGAGCTCACCGGCCAACCTTCCTGCGCGGTCCCATAGTTCGGCGTACGTTAGAGAATTCTCGTGTGCGGCCTCGCTGACGGCGCAGGCCGTTGGATGGCGCTCCACCCAACGGGCTATCAGATCGTGCACGCCAGGGCGTTCTTGGCCAGTCGGAGTTGACCAAAGATTGGGCATACCTATTTCCTCAGCACGACGACGAGTTGTCCTTGTGGGATCACACAAATCGATGCAGTCTGGCGATCATGATCCAGCACTGCCATAAGACGCGTCAGACGCCCTCAAAGTCAAGGCGGACAGGGCTGATTGCCCGGTTCCGAACATCCTGAGGCGTTTGGGTGGGGGTAACTGGGCTCCATGCTAAGCGAGTTGGCTGGAGGAACCCACAACGGCGTGGATCCAACCGGATTGTGCTCTTCGCCATACTCCCTGGACCATATTGTGAGACCGGCTGTATGATCACCGTGTCGCCCAGCCTGAATGGCCTGCCCGATGGATGCTCAGGCGCCAATTCCCCCGGCGTCCGAACGGGGGGCTTCTCCGCAACTCTCGATCGTCGTACTCTCGGGGCGGTTTCGAGCCCGCCTCACTTTGGCACCCCATCGCCGGCCGCCCCACGCCAATGCCATGTTCTTCATCCCCGGAGGGTTTCCTTGTCGCGCAATCTGACGGAACGTCAGGTCTCTGTCCTTTCTGATGAGTTCAACCTCGCCGACGGTCACGCCTATCGGAAGTGGAACGCCGCGGAACAGGCCATTCTGGACACCACTCCAGCCATGTTCCGTCAGCTCGACCGGCGTCAGCAGAGCGCGATCGAATCCACCTACTTCGAGACGTTCTTCTCGCTCGCCCAGCAGATGTTGAACACGTCCCATTTTGAGCGATTTCCGTGCTTCACCGCCTCCGGTGGCATCGAGATAATTGCCAACTATCTACGCCTGAATAACCTGTCGGCCACGCTCATAGAGCCGTGCTTCGACAACCTCAAGGACATCCTCAAGCGCCACCAGATTCCGCTGAGCCCCTTCCCGGACGACCTCCTGGAGGCCGAAGGGGAGGTGCTGGACGCCTTCCTGGCGCAGATGACGACCGACGTCCTGTTCATCGTCAGCCCGAACAACCCCACGGGCGCTACGGCCGGCAAGGAGAACTTCGCCCGGATCGTCGACTTCTGCGCCCGGCAGAACAAGACGCTCATCCTCGACGCCTGCTTCCGGTTCTACCTCCCGGACGGCGAGGTGTACGACCAGTACGCGATGCTGGCCGACGCCGACGTCGACTGCATCGTCATCGAGGACACGGGCAAGACGTGGCCCACTCTGGAGCTGAAGGGGCCCTTCATCTCCGTGTCCGACCGTCTGATCGACCCGATCGCCCACATCAACTCGGACTTCCTGCTCCATGTGTCGCCCTTCGCCATCGGGCTGATGACGGACTTCCTGAACCTGTCCATCGCCGACAACCGTGGACACTTCCGAGCCGTGGCCGCCGAGAACCGCGCCACGCTCTACGTCGAGCTGGCGCCCACCTTCCTGCAGCCGGTCGAGCGCCCGTACATGAGCGTCTCCTGGCTGAAGATCAACGCGGACATCCCGGCCGTCACCCTGACCGAACTGCTCGGAAAGGAGGGCGTGTACGTCCTGCCGGGCAACCAGTTCTTCTGGACCGACCAGGCCTTGGGAGACACCTACCTGCGGGTCGCTCTGATGCGTGACCCGAAGATGTTCAAGCAGGCCGCCGCGTGTCTGTCCGAGGCCCTCCAGCGCCTTGCCGTGCCCGCCGCCTCGTGAACGAGCGATCCGCCGGCCATTGGCTGCACTCCTGGAACCCTGATGGCCGCACGCGCTTGCGTGAAGCCCGGGTCGAGGACGACGTGCGCGAGGCCCTGCAGAACGTGCGTGTCCACCGGCCGGATATCGAACAGCGTAAGCGGATGCTCGAGTTGAGCGATGAGGTCGGAGTCCAGGTGACCTTCCTCGGCTTTCCCGTCACCTCCGACTCCGAGCGCGAGCAGTGTGCCGAGCTCGTCGCCCACATAGGTGACCGCAAGCTGCGGCAGACGCCGGCGCTGATGGCCCGCGCGGTGCCGACGGATCTGGGGCCGCTCCTCGACATCCAGCAGCGGACATCAGTACGGATCGTGGCCGACCTGTACCTGAGCACCAGCCCGATCCGGGCCCGTGTCGAGCACTGGTCGGTGCCGGACATGCTTGGCCGGCTGGCGGATGTCGCCCGCCTCGCCGCAGCCGAGGACCTCGACTTCCGGATCGCCTTCGAGGACTCCACGCGTACGCCTCCCGACGTCCTGGCCGACTGTGTGAAGGCCGCCCTCGATGTCGGAGCCCGCTGCATCGTCCTCAACGACACCGCCGGCGACTGCCTGCCGGCCGGTGCCGCAGCGCACACGCGCTTCGTCGCCGAGCTGATCGAGCGGTCCGGCGCCGAGGCCGAACTCGCCTGGCACGGGCACAACGACAAGGGCCTCGCCCTGGCCAACTCCCTGGCCGCCATCGAGGCCGGTGCCGACCTGATCAGCGGAACCTTCACCGGCCTCGGGGAACGGACCGGCAATCTGGCTCTGGAACAGCTGCTCGTCGTCCTCGCCGACGCCGGCAACACCCAGTACGACGTGAGCAGACTCGTTGAGATGTGCGCGTCGGTCTCCGCCGCCACCCGCGTCCCGATCCCCTCGCATCTGCCCGTCGTTGGCGCCGACGCGTTCAGCACGTCCACGGGTACCCACGCCACGGCCGTGCTCAAGGCGCGGGCCCTCGGCGCGGACTTCGAGGACGTGGTCTACTCCGCAGTCAGCGCCGTCCGGCTCGGCAGGACACAGGAACTGCTCCTGGGCCCCAACAGCAGCCGGCCCGCTGTGAGCGCCGTTCTCGCCGAACTGTCCCTGCCCGGGACGGACGACGACATCGACGCATTGTTGCGCTACTGCAAGACCCACAACAGCACCCTGCGCACCCGCGACGACGTCCTGGGGGCCCTTCTCCCCACTGCGGCGCCGGAGCGGGCCGACAGCCTCGGACGGACAGCTGTGCCTTCGAGCCGAACCGGACGGAACTGACCGTGCGACTAGTGACCTATCGTCAGAAGAACGCCACCCGGCAGGACTCCTCGTCCGCCGCGGTACTCGTGGACGGCGCCGTCGCAGACATCGACGCCATCCTGGCGCTGAAGTCCCAACCGGCCGCAGCCGTCCGCAAGGATGCCTTCCGCTCCGTGGAAGACGTGCTGCTGGCCGGGGCACTCGACGACATCGCTGCCGCCGTGGCCTGGTTCCAGGACCACTGCGCGGCCTCCGCCGTACCCGACGGTGTCCTGCACGCACCGGACGCCATCGAGCTGCTGCCTCCCGTCCTGCGCCCCACCAAGGTCATCGGCGTGGGCATGAACTACCGCAGCTTCCTGGAACAGCTCGGCGAACCCGTACCGGACCACCCGACCCTGTTCCACAAGACCTCCTCCGCGCTGCGCGGGCACGGCCAGGCGGTCGTCATTCCTCCCAACACCGATCAGGCGGTACCCGAAGGGGAACTCGCCGTCATCATCGGTCGGCGGGCATCACGCATCAGCGTGGCCGAGGCAGACGACCACATCGCCGGATTCGCCTGCGCCAACGACATCAGCGCCCGCAACCTGGAGTTCCAGACCTCCCAGTGGACGAGCGGGAAGATGCTGGAGACCTTCGGCCCGCTGGGGCCCGCCCTGGTGACACGCGACGAGATCGCCGACGTCAACAACCTCCGGGTGCGCACCCTGCTGAACGGCCAGGTCATCCAGGAGGGCAACACCGGCTCCATGGTCTTCTCCGTCCAGGAGATCATCAGCCGGATCTCGATGCTGGTATCGCTCGAAGTGGGCGACGTCGTGCTCACCGGTACCCCGTCGGACCTCGGCGAAGTCGACCCGCCGGTGTTCCTCACCGCCCAGGACGTGATCCGGGTGGAGGTCGAAAGCGTCGGCGAACTGGAGAACCCGGTCATCGCCGGCCATTTGACGGAGCGCGATCGTTCCGTTCCGTTGTCCGTCCGAACCAACTAGGACTCAACATGCCCAACAACACTGCCGAGATCCGCTCGGTTTCCGTAGACGACACGATGGTCACGGTCACCTGGGGCGACGACCAGCAGAGCAGGTTCCACGGCCTGTGGCTGCGGGACAACTGCGCCTGCGAGGCGTGCGGTCCCCACGACCGGGGCAGTCGGCTCCAGCGGCTCCTCGACATTCCCGATGACATCGCTCCAGTCACGGCGTCTGTCGATGGCGCGGCGCTGCGGATCGTGTGGCCCGGCGCGGACACGCACGTGTCCGACTTCGACCCGGCCTGGCTTCGAGCGCACGCCTACAGCCCCAGGTCGGTACTTGAGAGCCACAATCCCGTCAGGACCATGTGGGACGGCAGCCTGAGCGAGTGGCCCGCCGTGGAGTGGGACCGTGTCCTCAGCGATGACGCCGAACGGCACCGTCTACACGCGAGCGTCTCCGAGGTCGGGTTCGTGCTCGTACGTGGCCTCGGCACCGGCCACGACGGCATCGAGAAGCTGGCGGAAGAGGTGGGCTACCTGCGGGAGACCCACTACGGCAAATTCTTCGACCTGATCACCCGGCCCAACCCGGTGATCCTCGCCGACCTCGCCGGCACGCTGCTCCCGCACACGGACGAGGCCTACCGCCGCGTCCCCACGGGCATCAACATGTTCCACTGCCTCAAGGCCAGCACCAACGGAGGCGTCTCCCAGCTTGTCGACGCCTTCTCAGTCGCCACGCAGCTCAAGGAACAGCACCCCGACGCCTTCGAGCTCCTCACCCGCGTCCCGGTCCGCCACGAGCGCCGGACCGAGGACCAGATCATCACGTCCGACCTCCCCGCGATCGTGTTGGACCACGACGGCGAGATCATCGAGGTCAGGCTCAACGAGCGGACGATGACCGCGATCTGCGTCGACGAAGAGCTCATGGCTCCCACCTACGCGGCCCTGCGGACGGCGTTCCGCATCGCCTACGACCCGGCCAACATGATCGAGTACCTGATGCAGCCCGGAGACGCGCTGCTCTTCGACAACCTGCGGGTGCTGCACGCGCGGACCGGCTACACCGGTGAGCGGCACATCCGGCAGTGCCAGGTCATGCGGGACGAGTTCTTCGCTCGGGGCGTGTCCCTCGGCGAGAAGGTCAACGCCCCGCGAAGCGTCCTGTCCTAGCGGCTGTCCGTGGCCTGGGCCCGCCCGCGCCGCCCGCGCTCTGTCGCGCCGGGCCGAGCGGCCGGGTCTGCCCAGGCCAAGGCAGGTCTCGCCCATGCCATGAGCAACACGGAGCCCGAATGAGCCACATCAGCAGGCGCCTGGACATATCGCACGCGCCGACCACACCCGCCCAGCGCCGCGACTGGAACGCCCACCACGCCAGAGCGGACAGCTCCTTCCTCCACCTCTCAGCGGTGTTCGCCATCGAGGGCCCGGCGGACGACAGCATTCTGGCCGCGGCGGTGGACCGGCTGGTGGAGCGTCACGAGGCTCTCCGTACCCGGTTCGACGATTCCGGGGGAACTCTCGTCCAGGCAATCGCGCCGGCCTCCTGGTCCAGCAGCCCGCGGCTGGAGGTCCGCACAGAGCAGATGGCCGGAACCGCGAAGTCCTGGCTCGCGGACTTCGTCGGGCGCCCCTTCGATCTTTCCGCCGAGGCACCCTTCCGTGTGGGCCTGCTCATCGGCGACGATGGCGGGCGCACCCTGGCCCTCGTTGCGCACCACATCGTCTCCGACCAGCTCAGCCTTGGTGTCGCGGTGCGTGACCTGAGCGAACTCATCACGGCGCAGACCGAGCACCGGTGTTCCGAACTGCCTCATCTTGCAGTGCAGTTCGCCGACTACGCCACGTGGTTCGACGGCCGGCTGGCGGACGGGGGCTTCGCCCGCAACTTCGACTTCTGGCAGCGCCAGCTCGACGACGCACCCACCTCCACGCATCTCCCGGTGCGGGCTACCCCGTCGATGACCGCGGCGGAATTCGTGCAGCCAATCGGTGGCTCCGCAGCCGCTGAACTGCCCCCGTGCGCTGCGCAGTTGGGCACCACGCCATACGTAGTCCTGCTATCGGCCTTCTCCGCCGCGCTGTCCCGGCTCACCGGCTGCAAGGACCAGGTCTTCCAGTGCGGCTACGCCAACCGGCGGTCCTCCGCGCTGCGGCACGGCGTCGGCAGGTTCTCCAACAACATGGCCCTGCGGATCCACGGTTCCGGGGTCCAGGACGCAACGGCCCACGTGCGGGCCACACACGCGGTGGCGATGCAGACCTACGCCAACGCCGTGGTCTCCCTGGACGCCGTGAACGAGGCCGGTGTCCTTCGCCAGCAGTACACGCCGAACCCGTCCAACGCGGTGGCCTTCCAGCTGGTCGACGGCGTCGGCGAGCTCCTGCATATACCGGGCTGCGTCGTACGGCCCGTGCCGACCGAGCCCTCCGCGATCAAGGACCTGCTGAACGTGGCGGTCGAACGTAACGCCCAAGAGCTGACCCTGCACGCCGTCTACAACCCCATGGCCCTCGATCCCGGCTGGATTCGCTCCCTCGCCGGGGCCTTCACCGACCAGCTCGACCGACTGATGACCGGGAGCCCGGCATGACTGCGACGGCACCGCGCCTGCATGAGGTGGTGGAAGCGACGGCCTGCCGGAATCCGCAGGCGGTGGCCCTGGAGACGGCCGACGGCGACACGCTCACCTATGCGTCTCTGGTCGCCCAGGCCGAGCGTGTCTGCCGCTTTGTCGAGACGAAGCATGGCGAGATCCCGGAGCGCATCGGACTCGTGGGCGCGAAGAGCGCGCGTTCCTATGTCGCCTATCTCGCGATTCTGCGGCTGGGGGCGACGGTCGTGCCCATGAACAACTCCGTCCCGCCGGACCGGCTGAGGCTCATCGCCGATGCGGCCGGCCTCGAACTCGTGCTGACCGACAGTGCCGATGGTGCGGTCGGTGAACTGGCGGAGCAGGACGCCCTCACGGTCCTGGAGATCCCCGAGCTCGGCGTCGACGCCGAGCTGCACGGGCCGTCCGGCCCCCGGGTGTCTCGTGGCGGCCCCGACCGACCGGCCTATGTGCTGTTCACCTCGGGGAGCACCGGCCGCCCCAAGGGTGTGCCCGTCTCCCACGCCAATGCGCTGAGTTTCGTCGAGTACAACATCGCCCGGTACGGCGTCGGTCCCGGCGACCGGATGACCCAGACCTTCGACCTCTCCTTCGACGTCTCCGTATACGACCTGTTCGTCGCCTGGGGCTCCGGCGCGACGCTGGTGGCACCCGGCGCGATGGACATGATGCACCCTGCCCGGTGGGTCACCGAGCGAGCCATCACGCACTGGACGTCGGTGCCGTCGGTCGTTTCCGCGGCCATGGGACTCGGTGAACTCGCCCCCGACTGCATGCCGTCGCTCCGGCTCAGCCTGTTCATCGGCGAGCAGCTGACATACGAGCAGGCGGAGGCGTGGAAGCACGCGGCCTCCTCGGGTGCGGTCGAGAACTTCTACGGCCCCACGGAACTGACGGTCGCGGTCAGCGCCTACCGACTGGCCGACGACATCACCGACTGGCCCAGGACCGCCAACCGGACGATCCCCATCGGACAGGTTTACGAGCACCTCGAAGCCGTCGTCGTCGCGGACGGTGAGACCGCGGACGAGGGTGAACTATGCGTGCGAGGACCACAGCGATTTGCGGGCTACCTCGATCGGGGTGACAACGCCGGCCGCTTCCTCACCCAGACCGGTGGGCGGTTCGAGACGGTGACCGACGCACACCCTCCGGCCATCGACAACTGGTACCGCACCGGGGACCTCGTCCGCCGAGACCCCAGCGGTGCGCTCGTCCATCTCGGTCGACTCGACGCGCAGGTCAAGATCCGCGGCTTCCGGGTCGAGCTACCGGAGATCGAGGGAGCACTGCGGCTTCACGCGAACGTCCTGGACGCCGCGGTCTTCGCGGTCCCGGGCCGGGCCGGCAGCCTGGAACTCGCCGCGTGCTTCGTTGGAGCGGCCAGAGATGCCCGTGAGCTGCGCAGCGAACTGTCCCGTAGCCTTCCCGCCTACATGATTCCGCGCCGGTTCCTTCACATGGAGAGCTTCCCGCTCACCGACAACGGCAAGGTCGACCGGCATGCCCTTGCCGAGCACATCACTTCGCTCCGTGCGACCCACACCGGAAAGGCCATCTAGATGACCCACCACATCATCACCCGCGACCACGTGCGGGCGACCGTGCGCAGCCACTGGGCAGACATTCTCGAAATCGAGGAAGGCGAGATCAACGACTCGTCCCACTTCTTCTCCGATGGCGGCGACTCGCTCCTGGCGGTCGAACTCTCCGCGGCGATCAGCGACGAGTTCCAGGCGGAGGTGCCGGTGGACCTGCTCTTCATGGACGCCGGCTTCAGCGCGTTCTGTGAAGCGGTGGCGGGCACGCTGTCGGACACAGGGGTGACGGCGTAACGCCGCCGAAAGGCAGACCGCCTGGAGCAGTACATTGTCGGCGGGGATGTGACACCGCCGTTCGAGGAGAAGAATGTCAGGATTTGCCGTGAGACCCGAACCCGTCCAGGTGCCGGGGCTGGTCCACATGCACACCGGGAAGGTGCGTGACCTCTACCGGAACGCTGCTGGTGAGCTGGTGATGGTGGCCAGCGACCGCACCTCCGTGTTCGACTGGGTGCTGCCGACGGAGATACCCGACAAGGGTCGCATCCTCACCCGACTTTCCCTCTGGTGGTTCGACCAGTTCGCCGACCTGATCCCACATCACGTGATCTCCACCGACGTTCCCGAAGGAGCGCCGGACGACTGGTTCGGCCGCACGATGGTCTGCCGGCCTCTGCGGATGGTCCCGGTCGAGTGTGTGGCCCGCGGCTATCTCGCCGGCTCGGGGCTGGCCGAGTACGAGGAGCACGGCACCGCCGGCGGCGTCGCACTGCCCGATGGTCTGGTGAGCGGCTCGGAGCTGCCGGATCCGATCTTCACCCCCGCGACCAAGGCCGCTGTCGGCGAGCATGACGAGAACATCACCTACGCCGACGCGGCAAGCATGGTCGGTGGCGACACCGCGAGCCTCCTCCGGCGCACGACCCTTGCGGTCTACAGCCGGGGGCGCGACATCGCTCGCGACTGCGGAATCCTCCTCGCGGACACCAAGTTCGAGTTCGGCTTCGACGGCGAGCAACTAGTCCTGGCCGATGAAGTGCTGACCCCGGACTGCTCACGCTTGTGGCCCGCGGAGCAGTGGGCACCCGGCAAGCCGCAGCCGTCGTTCGACAAGCAGTTCATCCGTGACTGGCTGACCTCCCCTGCCGTCGGCTGGGACCGCGGCGGCGAATTGGCGCCTCCCCCGCTTCCAACCAGGATCGTCGAGCAGTCCCGCGCCCGATATGTCGAGGCCTACGAGCGGCTCACCGGCACCGTCTGGTCGTAGTCCCTCCATTTCCACGTTGCGGTGGCCTCGTGACCGCACCCGCGCCCCCGGGCCGGATGCGGTTCAGATGATGATGCAGGCGAGTGGACCGGTCCGCCCAGCAGGCCCGTTCCGCGGACCGGGTCCGCCGCCCGGGCGTGAGGGCAGGCAGCGCGGACGGATCCTTCGGCCTCGAGGCGGTCAGACCTGGGTTCGTAGTACACGGTCCAGCCGTCCGGGAACCGGGGATGACATCAACGCTGTGGTGGACTTCCAGATCGAGCGGGTCCAGCTCGGAGATCGGGCGACCCACGGCCGCGGCCAACCGATGCCCGCCGAGTGCTGCCTCTGCTTGAGCCTGTGCTCCGGTCCGCACAGTCTCGGCACGCTGCCGTGCTTCGGCCGCGTGCTGATCACACCACCACCGTGCTCGGCCCCGAGCAGACCAAGGCCGGGGTTTGACCAAGGCCGGGTAGTTAGGGTTTGCCGGAAATCAAGCCGTCGCTTCCGGCTTCGAGGCTCGTTGTCGTGGTACGGGGAGTCCGGAGGGGATCGAGGCGGCATTGGCCGCGAAGTTCGATGCGTTGTTCCCGCACTTGGACGAGCGTCAGCGCCGTCTGGCTATAGGGGCGGAGGCGCGGTCACTGGGCCATGGCAGGATCCGGCTCGTCGGCCGCGCGACTGGGGTGCGTGAGGGCACCGTGTCGCGCGGGGTGACAGAACTGGACTCCGGTCAGGCGCCGTTGGGGCGGTCCGCCGGGTGGGCGGGGGCCGGACGAGATCGGTTACGAGGTGCTGTGCCGACGCCACCACCGGCGGCGGATGACGGCGGCCACCGCTCGTGCCGCCGCCATCTCGCCGGACGTCCTGCCGGTGGAAGCCTAGCCAGGTCGGCGAGGGTCATCCGCACCACCGTTCCCAACCCCAACGGGCGTGGACCACACAGGTGTTACTCCCCGGTTGCGGGAACTGAGGTCCCGTCCCACCCGTCTCAGAAGGAGAGTCGAGTGACGGGGGACCGAGCATGACGGTGACACTGGGCGAGGAGATCATGTTGCTGTCGCTGGACGACGACTCGGGGGCGGCGCGGGAACGGCAGGCCTGTCAGTGGGCGGTAGCGGGCGGGGTCGTCCTCGAGCTCGTTCTGGCCGGTCGCCTGTCCGTGGACCGCGGACGGATCGCGGTGGTCGACACGGCGTCGACGGGGGTCCGGTTGCTCGACGACCGGCTCAGGATGATCGATGCCTGGGCGGCGGGGAAGAGCAAGCCGCCCAAGGTGACGGAGTGGCTGACCAAGGACCACGGCAAGGTTCTGGACGCCACCCTCGAAAGCCTCAGGGAGCGCGGCCTGGTCAGCCAGGAAGAGCGCAAGGTACTGGGGCTGTTCCCGGTGCGGCGGTTTCCTGAGGCGGATGGCACGGTCGAGCGCGAACTGCGCGGGCGGCTTGAGGGATTGGTCCTGCGGCATGGTGAGCCCGACGACCGCTCGGCCGGCCTCATCGCACTGCTTCACGGCGCCAAGCTGCACCGCCTGGCCTTCCCCGACCTGCCGCGCAAAGAGGTCTCTCCGCGAATGCAGGAGATCGCCGAGGGGCAATGGGCGGGGGAGAGCGTGCGCAAGGCGATCCAGGACATGCAGGCGGCGATGTCCGTGGTCGCCCTGGTCACCATGAGGAGCTGATCGGCTAAGCCCCATCGGCGCATCGGCCGGATATCGCCCGGAGTATCAGGTCGAGGCGGGTATCGCGATGCCCGTTACTGAAGGTCTTCCAAAGGAGCCGGTTCAGAGTGCCGGGTCGCCGGTCCTTTCGGCAAGGGTGCCCCTCGCGGACGCCCTCGGTGGCTGGCGCCCCGGCACTCGTCGTTCAGCCAATCCTCTCGTCGAGCGCGCAGAGCCCGCCGATCCGCCCCGCAGGATCCGCAGCGCTTTGGAGGTGGAACTGCGGACCGTCGCGGCTGAGCAGTCCATGATCCGCGCGACTGCTGAGGTCCTCCCAGTAGGGTAGGTAGACGAGACTGCGCTGCTGGGCCGAGAGGGTCGACAGCGCCTTGAGCAGGATCATCATGTCCCCGACCTGGGTCATCTCCTCGGCTGCGGGCTCTGGTTCGGGTAACGAGCCGTGCAGCAGTTCGCGGGTCCAGCGATGCCTGTGTCGTTCGTCGATGAAGAGCCGCACCATCACGGTGCGGGTGTAGGCGGACAGTGCGTCGTGACGTTCCAGCCACTCCCAGCTCCGGTAGATGGTGATCATTGTCTGCTGTGCGAGATCGTCGGCCGCGCCAGGTCAGCGGGTGGCCGACCGTACGATCGTGAACACCGCGCCCTCCGGGTCCGCGACAATCGCGAGCCGGCCGCTGGAGGCCTCGCGCGGTGGCTGCACCACATGCCCGCCGAGCCCCACCACCCGTTCCGCGGCCTCGTCGGGGTCCTGCACCTCGAAGTACGTCATCCAGTGCGTGCCCCGGTTGCGCGGCAGGGCATGGCCGACGCCGTGCAGCGAGGCCACCGGGCGCCCCTCCAGGAGCAGCGTCACATAGTCCAGGTCCGTCGAGACGACCGCCTCCACCTCGTAGCCGAACACCGCTTGATAGAACTTGCCGACCGACGAGGTCTCCACGGTCAGCAGCTCGTTCCAGACAGGTGTGCCATGTGTGCCGTACACCGCGGTGCCGCCGTGGGCGCTGGCCTGCCAGATACCGAAGACCGCACCCGCCGGGTCGGTCACCACGGCCATCCGGCCCGCGTCCTCGGCGTCCAGCGGGCCGACTCCGACGGTGCCTCCACAACTCCTGATCGTCTCCGCGGTGGTGTCCGCGTCGTCGGTCGCCAGATAGGGCGTCCAGGCGATCGGCAGTTGACGGTCGGCCGGAAGGCTGCCGATGCCGGCCACCTCCTTGCCGTCGATCAGCGCCCGGACGTAAGGGCCGAGCTGTTGCGGGCCGGGGGCGAACTCCCAGCCGAACAACTCGCCGTAGAAGGTCTGGGTCCTGTCAATGCCATGCACCATCAAGCTCACCCAGCAGGGTGTGCCGGGCGTGTGCCGAGTCGCCTCGGTCATCGTCACTCTCTCCTCGGACCATCGTGGTGGCCGTGCGGGGGGACCGGGTACGCGCCGTTGTGCGGAACGGCCGCGCCCCGTGCAGATGGTTCCACCACCCGGCGTCCGGCGCGCCCCGGCCGCGCCGGAATTGGCGGGTTCCCGATGGAGGATGCCCGCTTTGGCATTTCCCATCCGTTTCCGCGGCGTTATCGTGCGGCCGGGCACTGCGCAAGGATGGCCCTTATGAACCCCATCATCTCCGCCACCGAACTCGCGAGCGAGCTGTCCTCGACCCGGTCTCCAGTGCTTCTGGACATCCGCTATCAGCTGGGCGGACCGCACGGGCGGCCGGACTACGAGGCCGGGCACATCCCGGGAGCGGTTTTCGTCGACCTTGATGCGGAACTGGCCGGCCTGCCCGGCGCGGGGGGCCGTCACCCGCTGCCGGACCCGGAGGCTTTCGGGGCGGTGATGCGCCGGGCGGGCGTCTCGCCGGACACTGCGGTGGTCGCCTACGACGCCGACAAGGGCTGGGGCGCGGCACGCGCATGGTGGCTGCTGCGCTGGACAGGGCACACGGACGTACGGGTCCTGGACGGCGGTCTCGCCGCGTGGACGGGCCCGCTGGAGACCAAGGTCCCCGAGCCCGACGAGGGCACCTTCAGGCCCGCACCGGGGGAGCTTCCCCTCCTGGATGCCGACGCGGCGGCCGAACTGGCCCGCACGGGGCTCCTGCTGGACGCCCGTGCGGGGGAGCGCTACCGCGGCGAGGTGGAGCCCATCGACGCCGTGGCGGGCCACATCCCGGGCGCGGTCTCGGCCCCGACGACGGAGAACGTCGACAAGAACGGCCGCTTCTTCCCTCCCGAGTGGCTCGCATCCCGCTTCTTCGAGCTCGGCGCCACAGAGGACACCAAGGTCGTCGGTGTCTACTGCGGCTCGGGCGTCTCGGCGGCCCAGCAGGCCCTGGCCCTGGAGCTCGCGGGCTTCACCCCGGCGCTCTACGCGGGCTCATGGTCGGAATGGTCCCGCGACCCCAACCGCCCGGTGGCAACGGGCTCTCAGCCGGGCTGACGCGCGCGGGTAGGCAAGGGAGCCCGGCGCCAACCGCTCGCGCCGGGCCCCCTGCGCACCGCTACTGCTACTCCTGCTTCTTGCGGCGCGTGCCGAAAACGATCTCGTCCCAGCTCGGCACCGCGGCCCTGCGGCCGGGGCGCACCCCGTCCGCCTCCGCCTGGCGGTCGGTCGTCCCCGTCAGGCGGTCGCGGTGACCCGCCACCGAGCGGGGCATCAGCACGTCCGCGTACGCCGAGCCCGCGCCCGCCGAAGCGGCCGGTGCCACTGGCTCCTCGGCCTCCGGCTCCTGCGCGGGCTCCGTCGGCGCCGGCTCCGGCGGTGCGGGCCGCTCCGGCACGACCATGTCGCCACGGAAGCTCGGTACCGCCTCCAGCAGACTTGTCAGGGAGTCCCTCTCCCCGCCGTTCTCATCCGGCTCGGCCGACGCCGCGGGCGCGGCCGGCCGGTCCATCTGGCGGTCGAGCGCCCGGTCGAGCGGCCGGTCCCGCGGCAGCCGCGCGATGCGCGGTACGAACGGAAAGCTCGGCTCCTGCGAGGAGGCGATCGTGTCGTCGGTCTCGCCGATCAGCGCGCGCGCCTCGTCGTCGACGGCCTGGACGAGCCGCCGCGGCGGGTCGTACGTCCAGCTCGCCGAGTGCGGCTCACCCGCGACCCGGTAGACCAGCAGGACCTCCCAGGTGCCGTCGTCGCGGCGCCAGGAGTCCCACAGCACGGTGTCCTTCTCGGCGCCGCGGAGCGTGAGGCGCTCCTGCACGGCCTCGCCGAGCTGCGGTCCGGTGTTCTCCCCGGGACGGCGTACGGGAGTCTTGCGGGCCCGCTCCGCCATGAACGCGCGCTCGGCGAGCACGGGTCCCTCGAAGCGCCGCACGCGGTCGACCGGAATTCCGGCGAGCTGTGCGACCTCTTCGGCGGAGGCTCCGGCGCGTATACGTGCCTGGATGTCGCGGGGACGGAGGTGGCTCTCCACCTCGATCTCGATCTGGCCGAGGCGGGCGCGGTCATTGCGCACGGCGGCCCGCAGCCGCTCATCAATCGGAAGCGTGTATTCCGTGCTGTCCGCAGCTTTGAGCACCAGTCGTGTGCCGTCGTTGGAGACGGCCACGACACGCAGTTCGGGCATGGGGACCTCCCGGGTGGTGCCTGCCGACGTCACGTGCGTCGCTGCTTCCGCTAGTCGAGTGTGGCCTGCCCGGGTGCAGCCTGCCACAACCTTGCCGAGTTGCCCGGCGTGTCGGGCACAGGCCCTGGATCGCCGTTATGGCACGGTTACCTGTTTGCGACTCTCAGTGACCAGTCCGTCACTCTCCGCATCAGATGCCCGTGCGGTGCCGCGGCGCCGCCGGATCGAGCGCCGCTTTCGGCCCCCTACCTGGGTCCGAACGCCCATGAGGGAGGTCGGGCCCAGGGCTCGCCACAGTACTCCATTCGGGCCACGGGGGTGGACCGCCGCGCCGCCGAACTTCTCGCAGGGTAGGGGAGTTGGGCGTCTGGGACATGGGTGACCAGGTGTCCTGATTCACAGAATCTTCTCAAAGGGAACTATTCGCTTCGCTCACATGTCCCTACCTGAAAGGCAGTTGGCCCTCAGTCGCCCAGGACCCGCCGCAGATAGTCGTTGCCGAACAGCCGCTGCGGGTCCAGCCGGTCGCGCAGCGCGGTGAATTCACCGAATCGGGGATACACCTCGGCGAAGTACTCCGCGTCCCGCGTGTGCACCTTGCCCCAGTGCGGCCGCCCGCCGTGCGCGGTCATGATCCGCTCCACCGCGGTGAAGTACGCCTGGTGCGGCGTGCCCCGGTAGAGATGCACGGCGATGTACGCACTCTCCCGGCCCGATGCCGTGGAGAGGGTGATGTCGTCCGCCGGGGCGGTACGTACCTCCACCGGGAAGCTGACCCGCAGCGGCGAGCGGTCGATCATCGCCTTCACCTCGCGCAGCGCGCCGATCGCCGCCTCCCGCGGCAGCGCGTACTCCATCTCCAGGAACCGCACCCGGCGCGGAGATGTGAAGACCTTGTAGGGGATGTCGGTGTAGGTGCGGGCCGAGAGGGCGCGGCTGGAGATCTTGGCGATCGTCGGGATGGTCGCGGGGACGGCCCGGCCGAGCGAAACGACCAGCTGGAAAACGCCGTTGGACAGCAGCTCGTCCTCGATCCAGGCGCTGATCTGCCCGGGAGGGGCGGCAGGGCCCGCGCTGCGGTTGTTGCGCTTGGTGTTGCAGTTGCCCGTGTGCGGGAACCAGTAGAACTCGAAGTGCTCGTTCTCGGCGAAGAGCTGGTCGAACTCGGCCGTGACCCTGTCGAAGGCCATCGGCTCCTCACGGGCCGTCAGCAGGAAGACCGGCTCCACGGCGAAGGTGATCGCGGTGACGACGCCGAGCGCGCCGAGCCCGATGCGGGCCGCCGCGAAGACGTCCGGATTCTCCTTCTCGGAACAGGTCAACAGCGAGCCGTCGGCGGTGACCAGCTCAAGTGCCGTGATCTGCGCGGCGATCGACGCCGAGTCGCGGCCGGTGCCGTGGGTGCCGGTGGAGGTCGCGCCCGCGACGGTCTGATCCATGATGTCGCCCATGTTCGTGAGCGAAAGGCCCTCACGGGCGAGGGCTGCGTTCAGCCGCTTGAGCGGGGTGCCCGCCTCGACGGTCACGGTCATGGCCGACCGGTCGATCTCCCTGATCCCGGTCAGCAGTTCCGGCCGGATCAGCACTCCGTCGGTGGCCGCGGCGGCCGTGAACGAGTGGCCCGTGCCGACGGCCTTGACCTTCAGCCCGTCCTCGGCCGCCTTGCGTACGGCTGCGGCCAGTTCCTCGGTGGAGGCGGGTGATATCTCCCGTATGGGACGGGACGTGACATTCCCCGCCCAGTTACGCCACGTGGTGCTGCCGGTCGTGCTGCTCACGCTGCCCCTCCCGCGTCTTCACCGGCATCCGCAGCCGGCGGTACCCCAGGAACGCCACCGCGGCCGCGATCGCTCCCGCCGCGTTCGAGACCAGGTACCCGGCATCCGCCCCGGCGGCGTCGATCACCCAGCCGGCGACCGACGAGCCGAGCGCGATTCCGACCGCGAGCCCGGTGCCCACCCAGGTCATGCCCTCGGTCAGATTCGCGCGTGGTACGTGCTGCTCGATCAGGGCCATGGTGGTCACCATCGTCGGTGCGATGGCTAGGCCCGCGACAAAGAGCGCCACGGCCAGGAACGGCAGGTTCCCGGCCAGTTGGAGGGGGATCATACTCACGGCCATCGCACAGATGCCCAGCAGCCACGTGCGCTCGCCCGGGCCCTTGAGATGCAGCAGGCCGAAGACCACTCCGGCGAGGCACGAACCGAGCGCGTACACGGCCAGCACCACACTCGCCGCCGCCTTGTGGCCCTGCTCCTCCGCGAAGGCCACCGTCACCACGTCGACGGAGCCGAAGATCGCGCCCGTCGCGACGAATGTGCCCACGAGGACCTGAAGACCGGGGGAGCGCAGGGCCGAGCCCTTGGTGTGGTGCTCCTTCGGCTGCGGCACCGGCTCGGTGGACCGCTGCGCGGTCAGCAGGAAGACGCCCGCCAGCAGACAGAGCCCGGCGACCAGCGGGCCCGCCTCGGGGAACCAGACCGTGGACAGACCGATCGCGGCGATCGGCCCGAAGATGAAGCAGGCCTCGTCGACGACGGACTCGAAGGCGTACGCGGTGTGCAGTTCGCGGGCCGAGCCCCGGTAGATCTCCGCCCAGCGGGCCCGGACCATCGAGCCGACGCTCGGCACGCTGCCGATTCCGGCAGAGAAGACGAACAGGGTCCAGTCCGGCCAGTCTTGATGCGCGGAGAGCAGCAGCCCGGACACCGCGGAGGCGGAGACGATGGTCGCGGGACGCAGGACCCGGCGCTGGCCGTGCCGGTCCACCAGCCGGGATATCTGCGGGCCGAGCGTGGCGGCGGAGAGTGCCACGGTGGCCGACAGTGCCCCGGCGAGGCCGTAGCGTCCGGTGAGCTGCGAGATCATCGTGACGATGCCGATGCCCATCATCGACAGGGGCAGCCGTCCGACGAAGCCGGCGGCGGAGAACGCCTTGGCGCCGGGGGCAGCGAACAGGGCGCGGTACGGACTGGGCAAGGAGAGCTCCGTAAGGCGGCCTCACCGGGGCCGTCGTGGACGTGGGTTGCGCCAACGTAAGGCACGTGAAGGCGTTGGCAGCTTACGCGCTGCGCCTGTACGGCGCACCGCGGTTTTCCCGCCGTCCAAGGCTGGTGGCAGGATCGTTGCCATGTCGGATCAGCGTGACCCAGCACCCTACGACGCCCTGCTGCTGCTCTCCTTCGGTGGCCCGGAAGGCCCGGACGACGTGGTCCCGTTCCTGGAGAACGTGACGCGCGGCCGCGGCATCCCCAAGGAACGGCTCAAGGAGGTGGGGCAGCACTACTTCCTGTTCGGCGGGGTCAGCCCGATCAACGACCAGAACCGCGCCCTGCTGGACGCCCTGCGCAAGGACTTCGCCGAGCACGGTCTGGACCTGCCCGTTCGCTGGGGCAACCGCAACTGGGCGCCCTATCTGACCGACACCCTGCGCGAGATGGTCGCGGCCGGCCACCGCCGGATCGCCGTCCTCGCCACCAGCGCGTATGCCTCGTACTCCGGCTGCCGCCAGTACCGCGAGAACCTCGCGGACGCGCTGGCGACCCTTGAGGCCGAGGGACTTGGGCTGCCGCGCGTGGACAAACTGCGGCACTACTTCAACCACCCCGGTTTCGTACGCCCCATGATCGACGGCGTCCTGCAGTCCCTGGCGGACCTCCCCGAGGACGTGCGCGCGGGGGCCCATCTCGCCTTCACCACGCACTCGATCCCGACCTCCTCGGCCGACACGTCTGGCCCGGCCGACGAGCACGGCGAGGGCGGCGCCTATGTACGTGAGCACCTGGACGTGGCCCGGCTGATCGCCGACGCCGTACGTGACGAGACGGGCACCGCGCACCCCTGGCAGCTCGTCTACCAGTCACGCAGCGGAGCCCCGCACATCCCGTGGCTGGAGCCGGACATCTGCGACCACCTGGAGGAGCTGCACGCCTCCGGGGTGCCCGCGGCCGTGATGGTCCCCATCGGCTTCGTCTCCGACCACATGGAAGTGCTGTACGACCTCGACACCGAGGCCACGGCGAAGGCCGCCGAGCTCGGGCTGCAAGTGCGGCGCTCGGCGACGGTGGGCGCCGATCCGCGGTTCGCCGCGGCCGTACGGGACCTCGTCCTGGAGCGCGCCGCGAGCGAGCGGGGCGTGAACGCCGAGCGGTGCGCGCTCGGCTCGCTCGGCGCCTCCCACGACCTCTGCCCGGTCGGCTGCTGTCCTGCCCGGGCGCCCAAGCCCGCGGCCGCCGGTGCCGACAGCCCGTACGCCTCCCGTACGCCCTAAGGAAGCCCTGTGAGCGACCGTCTCCTGTCCGAACTGCTCGACCTCGCCCTGGAGGCCGCCCGCCGGGCGGGGGAGCTGCTGCGCGACGGCCGCCCCGCCGACCTCGGCGTCGCCGCGACCAAGTCCAGCCCGATCGACGTCGTCACCGAGATGGACATCGCGGCGGAGAAGCTGATCACCGGCTTCCTGGCCGAGCGCCGCCCCGACGACGGCTTCCTCGGCGAGGAGGGCGCCTCCACGACCGGCACCAGCGGCGTCCGCTGGGTCATCGACCCGCTCGACGGCACCGTGAACTACCTCTACGGCCTGCCGACCTGGGCGGTCTCCATCGCCGCTGAGCGGGACGGAGAGAGGGTCGTGGGGGTCGTGGAGGCCCCGATGCGGCGCGAGACGTACCGGGCGGTTCTGGGCGGCGGCGCGTACGCCGGTGACAAGCCCCTGCGCTGCCGCCCTGCGCCGCCGCTGGACCAGGCCCTGGTCTCCACCGGCTTCAACTACGTCGCGGCCGTACGGAGCCACCAGGCGGACGTGGCCCAGCGGCTGATCCCGCTCCTGCGCGACATCCGCCGCAGCGGCTCCGCGGCGGTGGACCTCTGCGACGTCGCCGCGGGCCGCCTGGACGGCTACTACGAGCGCGGGCTCAACCCGTGGGACCTCGCGGCGGGCGACTTGATCGCCCGCGAGGCGGGAGCCCTGACGGGCGGCCGCCCCGGCGGGCCCCCGGACGGCGACCTGGCGGTGGCGGCGAGCCCGGGCGTATTCGGCCCGCTGCAGTCGCTGCTGGAGGAGTTCGGCGCCTGGCACGACTAGACCGCGTCCGGCTGGGCCGCACATTTCAGCCCGTCCGGCGTTTGAGGACACGCGCGAAGCGCGTACGGGGGTCTGGGGGCTTGCCCCCAGTTCGGGAAGGGGCGGGGTGGGGGAACAGCCCCGCAGGGCCCCGCCCAAACAGCGCACGCCCGTCCGGCGATGAGGACACACAGAAGGGCCCGGCGCCGTCCCGCGGCGTCGGGCCCTTCTCATGTCCGGTACCTGTGCGGCCCGGCGCTACGCGGCGCTGACCTCCACGCCGTGCTCCGCGGCCAGCCGATGCAGGTCGTCAAGCTCAGCCTGCTCGACATCCGCGAGGAAGTCGTCGCCCGTCGCGCGGGCCAGGGTCAGGTCGGTCTCGGCGGCCTTTATGCGCTGCAACAGTCCTGCGGTGAATGCGTCCATGTGCGCCCCCTCGTCGTGGGTCGGTGGCACGGGGGTGTGCCTGGGGTTTCCCCTGCCGCAGGCAGAGGACGGGGTGATCAACCCTGAAACAGGTCGTGGTGTGCCACATACAGGGCGTGATCGCGGGTGTTTAGTCGTCCTCCCCCGGCCATCCCTCAAGGAAACCTCAACTGGCCCGGGAATCCGGTGAATTCCTTGCCGCCCAGGTCGGCCCCGGGTGACCTGTTCCGCCTTACAGCCGGTTTACGCGCGTAACGGGCAGGATGGATGCGCACAGCCAGTGCTCACACACCTGCCCCGATCATGGGTGACGGGACCAGAGGAAGGATCACGACGTGCGCGTACTCGTCGTCGAGGACGAGCAGCTGCTCGCCGATGCGGTGGCCACCGGACTGCGCCGGGAGGCCATGGCCGTCGACGTCGTGTACGACGGCGCCGCGGCGCTGGAGCGCATCGGGGTCAACGACTACGACGTGGTCGTCCTGGACCGTGACCTCCCGCTGGTCCACGGCGACGACGTGTGCCGCAAGATCGTCGAGCTGGGCATGCCGACCCGCGTGCTGATGCTGACCGCGTCCGGCGACGTCAGCGACCGGGTCGAAGGCCTCGAACTGGGCGCGGACGACTATCTCCCCAAGCCCTTCGCCTTCAGCGAGCTCACCGCGCGCGTGCGGGCCCTCGGCCGGCGTACCACCGTGCCGCTGCCGCCCGTCCTGGAGCGCGCCGGGATCAAGCTCGACCCCAACCGCCGCGAGGTCTTCCGCGACGGCAAGGAGATCCAGCTCGCGCCCAAGGAGTTCGCCGTACTGGAGGTCCTGATGCGCAGCGAGGGCGCGGTCGTCTCGGCCGAGCAGCTGCTGGAGAAGGCCTGGGACGAGAACACCGACCCCTTCACCAATGTCGTGCGGGTGACCGTGATGACCCTGCGCCGCAAGCTCGGCGAGCCTCCCGTGATCGTCACCGTGCCCGGTTCCGGGTACCGGATCTGATCCCGGTGACCGCGACCCCCGCGCCTCCCGAGGCGCCTCCGAAACCGACCTGGGACCCGCGCGACCCGGTCCGTCCCCTGCTGCGCCCAACGATCCGGATACGCCTCACGCTGCTGTACGGCGGAATGTTCCTGATCGCGGGCATCCTGCTGCTCTCGATCATCTATCTGCTCACCGCTCAGGCGCTGCAGGTCAGCGTGGGTGACCTGCCGTTCAGGATCGAGACGGGCCGGGTGCAGCCCACCACCTCCTGGTGCCAGCTGCCCGAGACGGGGACCGGCGAGCAGTTCAACCAGGCCGTCGCCAGCTGCCTCCAGCACCAGCGCGAGATGGCCCTGGACGACCTCCTGCGCCGCTCGCTGTTCGCGCTGCTCGGTCTGAGTGTCATCGCCTTCGCCTTCGGTTACGCGATGGCGGGCAGGGTCCTCTCGCCGCTCGGCAAGATCACCCGCACCGCCCGTCAGGTGGCCGGCTCCGACCTCTCGCGGCGGATCGAGCTGGACGGCCCGGACGACGAGCTCAAGGAGCTCGCCGACACCTTCGACGAGATGCTGGACCGCCTGGAGCGCGCCTTCAGCGCTCAGCAGCGGTTCGTGGCGAACGCCTCGCACGAGCTGCGTACCCCTCTCGCGATCAACCGCACGCTGCTGGAGGTCCACCTCTCGGACCCAGGGGTGCCCGCGGAGCTCCAACAGCTCGGCAAGACGCTGCTGGCCACCAACGAGCGCAGCGAGCAGCTCGTGGAGGGTCTGCTGCTGCTCGCCCGCAGCGAGAACCAGATCGTCGAGCGCAAGCCGGTGGACCTGGCCGAGGTCGCCACGCGCGCGGTGGACCAGGTCCGCGCCGAGGCAGACGCCAAGGGCGTCGAGATCCGCGGGGAGTGCTCGCCCGCCGTCGTCCAGGGCAATGGCGTCCTGCTGGAGAGGATCGCGCTGAACCTCGTGCAGAACGGCGTGCGCTACAACGTCCCGGAAGGGGGCTGGGTGGAGGTCACGACCGAGATCCAGCACGGCCAGGCGGTCCTGGTGGTCTCGAACACGGGGCCGGTGGTTCCCGCGTACGAGATCGACAACCTCTTCGAGCCCTTCAGACGGCTGCGTCAGGAGCGCACAGGCAGCGACAAGGGCGTCGGCCTGGGGCTTTCGATCGCCCGGTCGGTGGCCCGGGCTCACGGAGGCCGTATCATCGCGGAGCCTCGTGACGGCGGTGGCCTCGTGATGCGAGTCACCTTCCCGGTCTGAGATGCTGACCGACGCGAATCACTTCGTTCGCTTTACGCGGAATTTTCGGGACCCGTACCCGAGAGGGCCGTGTGGGATCGATCACAAAGGCGAATTTCAGGCCATCTACTCTCAGTGATCAAGACTCTTGCCGGAAAGCCGGGAAAAGTCCGGGTTTCCGGGGGTCGAGATCACGGGAAGTACACGGGGTGGCGCCCGTGAAGTGCGACATTCGGACCGTGTACGGTCCCGATCGCCATCCAGTCCGATCACTCTCGGGGGATCCGGTTGGGTGTCGATTGAGTAACAGACCTTGATGTGAGGCAAAATCTCCGCCTCGGGTCGGGCACAAGTCCGGCCTCTCACGCGTTACGTGCGCTGGAGACACCGCAGACACCCAGAGGGGGAGAGCGACATGGCAACGGACTACGACACCCCACGCAAGACCGACGACGACGTCGATTCGGACAGCCTTGAGGAACTGAAGGCCCGTCGGAACGACAAGACGACGTCGTCCGTCGACGTCGACGAATTCGAGCAGGCCGAGGGCCTGGAGCTGCCCGGAGCGGACCTTTCCAACGAGGAACTGTCCGTTCGCGTGCTGCCCCGGCAGGCGGACGAGTTCACCTGCATGAGCTGCTTCCTGGTGCACCACAGGAGCCAGCTTGCCCGCGAGAAGAACGGCCAGCCGATCTGCCGCGACTGCGACTGAGGTCCGGTCGGCCGTGGCAGGCGAGACACCGTCCGGGAAGCGGCGTTTCCGGCGTCAGAAACCGCCGGAGGCGCACCGGGGCGTTACGGGCCCGGCGCAGGACGCCAAGGCGTCTGCCGAGCTTTCGGCCGCCCTGCTGCCCCACGGCGCAGCAGACGACGACGGGCGGGGCCGTGGAGCCTCGCTCGAAGCAGCCGGTCAGGCGGGGCCCACGACAAGGGCACCACGCCTGACCGCCGTGCGGCAGGGGGTCCACAAGGGCCGCGTGGGCGCCAGAGTGGCGCTCGCGTTCATGGCCGACCGGATCATCGAGATCGCACCACGAGTGCCGGTGCGTGATCTGGCGACCCTGCGCAAACAGTTCCCCGGACTCGGTCCGGAACAGCTCGCGGACAAGCTGGTCGCGGGCGCGGCGAACGGCACCTCAACCGTGGGTGCGGGTATCGGCGCGGCCGCGATGCTGCCCGTCCCACCGGCGATGCCGGCCGAACTGGCCACGGAGATCATCTCCGTCGCCGCGATCGAGCTGAAGCTCATCGCCGAGCTCCACGAGGTCTACGGCATGCGGCCGCAGGGCACCCTCAGGGAGCGCAGCATCGGGTATCTGACCTCCTGGACGGAGGAGCGCGGGATCGACGTCACAAGACCGGCGACGATCGACATCGCGCTGGGCGGCCGGTTCAAGCGCGAGCTGCGGCAGCAGATCATGAAGCGCATGGTCCGCAATCTGCCGAACCTGATTCCGTTCATGATCGGCGCGGCCGTCGGCGCGGTGATGAACCGCCGTGACACCAAGAAGGTCGCGGACCGCATCCGCAAGGACCTGCGCAGCAGACAGATCCCCTGGGACGCGCTGCCCACGCTCCCGCCGCTGGAACAGCCCGAGGACCCCCTGGAGGCGCTCCGGGCCCCGCGCGAACCGGGCCCCTGACCCGGGGTGGCCTCTCAGGCCGCGCGCACAGCCGTCAGCGCGGCAGCCAGCGCCTTTGGATTCCGGGTGGACAGATAGACGTACGGCGTCGGATCGGCGGGGTCCGTGACCTCGATCCGCAGTGCCGTCGGCACATAGCTGCGCAGCAGCATGAAGGCCCGCGGGTCGGCCTTGTACGAGCGCCAGGCGCGCGCCTCCTCCGCAGCCAGCACCTCGGCCTCACCGAGCGCCGTCAGCGGGATCCGGGCCTCACCCGCGACCAGCGAGCCGGCCACCACCCGGATACGGACCGAGCCGTAAGAACTGACCACGACGGCGGCCACCGCAGCGGCGCCGATCAGCCCGCCGAGCATCGGCAGCGGACCGAGCGGCAGTACGACGAGGCCGCCCGCGATGCCCACCAGGGCGGTGATGACCCACCACGAACGGGGAGCGGTCAGACGTTCTTCGTAGTGCGGGGCGGAAGGCTGCATGAAACCAAGCTTGGCACGGTGCGACCGGCGGGTAGCCGCGCGGGTAAGGTCTGGGCCTGTGAGTACTGCGAAATCCCGGGGGGCGACCCCTGGTCCCTCGGCCCGGGCCTCGGCTCTGACCCCTCCGGCCGATGCCGTACCGCCGGTGCGGCATCCCGACGCCCCGGCCCCCGGTGAGCTCCTCGGCGCGCACTACGAACACTGCTTCGGCTGCGGCGACGGACAGCCCCACGGACTGCACCTGCAGGCGCGGGCCGGTGAAGGCGTGAGCATCACGGCCGAGTTCACCGTCAAGCCCGCCCACCAGGGCGCACCCGGCCTCGCGCACGGCGGCGTGCTGGCCACGGCGCTGGACGAGACGCTCGGCTCGCTCAACTGGCTGCTGCGGACGATCGCGGTCACCGGCCGGCTCGAGACCGACTTCGTACGCCCCGTGCCCGTGGACACCGTGCTGCATCTGCAGGCCGAGGTGACCGCCGTCGCCAGGCGCAAGATCTACTCCAGTGCCGTGGGCCGGATCGGCGGCCCCGAAGGGCCCGTCGCCGTGCGCGCCAACGCCCTCTTCATCGAGGTCAAGGTCGACCACTTCATCGACAACGGCCGCCCGGAGGAGATCCAGGCAGCCATGTCCGACCCCGACCAGATCAGGCGCGCCCGCGCCTTCGAGGTGAACCCCTGATGCGCAACCCTGTCGATGTGCTGATCCGCCGTGTGGATCCCGAGGTGCCGCTCCCGTCCTACGCGCACCCGGGCGACGCCGGCGCCGATCTGGTGACCTGCGAGGCCGTCGAGATCGCCCCCGGCGAGCGGGTCGTTCTGCCCACCGGAGTGTCCATCGCGCTGCCCGACGGATACGCCGCGTTCGTGCACCCTCGCTCCGGCCTCGCCGCCCGCTGCGGAGTGGCCCTCGTGAATGCCCCGGGGACGGTGGATGCCGGGTACCGTGGGGAGATCAAGGTAATCGTGGTCAACCTCGACCCGCGCGAGAGTGTGCGGTTCGAACGGTTCGACCGGATTGCCCAATTGGTTGTCCAGCAGGTCGAGAAGGTGCGCTTCCACGAGGTGGCGGAGCTTCCCGGCTCGGCGCGGGCCGAGGGGGGCTTCGGGTCCACCGGCGGTCACGCCGTCGTGGACGGCTCAACGGGTGGGAATCGATACGCTTCGGTCGTATCCGACCGGGAAGGACAGTGACGTGTTCGGACGTCGCAAGAAGAGTGGTTCCGCCGGGGACGCGGCGGACGCAGCGGGCGAGGCCGAGCAGGTCGTCGACGAGCGCGACACGGAGTACTCCGACGAGGAAGGCAAGCCCCGCCGGGTGAACCTTCCGCCGGCGCCCCGGCCCGACGGCCCCTGGGACGAGTCCGAGGTATCCAAGCCCGGCGAGGGCCGGGTCGATCTGGGCGGTCTTTTCGTGCCCGGAGTCGAGGGAATGGAGCTGCGCGTCGAGGTCGCGGGTGACGCGATCGTCGCCGCCACCGTTGTACTGCGCGACAGCGCCGTACAGCTGCAGGCCTTCGCGGCGCCCAAGAAGGAAGGCATCTGGGGCGAGGTCCGCGAGGAGATCGCCTCCGGCATCACGCAGCAGGGCGGCATCATCGACGAGGTCGAGGGCCCCCTCGGCTGGGAGCTGCGGGCGCAGGTGCCCGTACAGCTGCCGGACGGCACCGGCGGTGTGCAGCTGGTGCGCTTCGTCGGCGTCGACGGTCCGCGCTGGTTCCTGCGCGGAGTGATCTCCGGACAGGGTGCGGTGCAGCCCCAGGCCGCCGGTCTGCTGGAGCAGATCTTCCGGGACACCGTGGTCGTACGGGGCGAGGGCCCGATGGCGCCGCGCGACCCGATCGTCCTCAAGCTGCCGGACGATGCCCAGATGGTGCCCGAGGGCGTTCAGCAGGAGGACCAGGAGAGCTCCCGTTTCTCCGGTGGCATGGGGCAGCTGCAGCGCGGCCCCGAGATCACCGAGGTGCGCTGACCCTTTACGGGGACGCGTCGGCATTCAGCCTGCGGCCCGCGGTGGTTCCGGCTTTCCGGACCGCCGCGGGCCGTTGTGCTGCCCGGGCGTCAGAATCGCGTCAATACGCACCTGAGGGCAGCCCCATGCCCTGAATGTCCCTATCTCTGGCCTTAGGGTCGACGCAGCGTACGCAGCTGAAACTGAAAGACAATGGGGCCATGGGACGCGGCAAGCTACGGATCTACCTCGGCGCGGCGCCGGGCGTCGGCAAGACGTACGCGATGCTGTCCGAGGCGCACCGGCGCGTGGAGCGTGGCACCGACTGCGTCGTGGGCTTCGTCGAGCACCACGGACGCGCCCGCACCGAAGTGATGCTGCACGGCCTCGAGCAGATCCAGCGCCGCGAGATCGAGTACCGCGGCACGGTCTTCACCGAGATGGACGTCGACGCGGTGCTGGAGCGCCGCCCGGCCGTCGCCCTGGTGGACGAACTGGCGCACACCAATGTGCCGGGCTCGCGCAACGCCAAGCGCTGGCAGGACGTCGAGGAGCTGCTCGCGGCCGGTATCGACGTCATATCGACCGTCAACATCCAGCACTTCGAGTCGCTGGGCGACGTGGTGGAGTCGATAACCGGCGTACGGCAGCGTGAGACCGTCCCCGACGAGGTCGTCCGCCGTGCCGACCAGCTCGAACTCGTCGACATGTCGCCCCAGGCGCTGCGCCGTCGCATGGCTCACGGCAACATCTACACGTCGGACAAGGTCGACGCGGCCCTGTCGAACTACTTCCGCCCCGGCAATCTGACCGCGCTGCGCGAGCTGGCCCTGCTCTGGGTCGCCGACCGCGTCGACGAATACCTCCAGCAGTACCGCGGCGAGCACAACATCCGCACGACATGGCAGGCCCGCGAGCGCATCGTCGTCGGCCTCACCGGCGGACCCGAGGGCCGCACACTGATCCGCCGCGCCGCCCGCCTCGCCGAGAAGGGCGCCGGAGGCGAGGTGCTTGCGGTCTACATCGCCCGCAGCGACGGACTGACCTCCGCGTCGCCCAAGGAACTCGCCGTCCAGCGCACCCTCGTCGAAGACCTCGGCGGCACCTTCCACCACGTCATCGGCGACGATGTCCCCTCCGCCCTGCTGGAGTTCGCGCGCGGAGTGAACGCCACCCAGATCGTGCTCGGCGCCAGCCGCCGCCCGGTGTGGCAGTACGCCTTCGGCCCCGGCGTCAGCGCCACCGTCGCCCGCGACTCCGGTCCCGACCTCGACGTACACATCGTCACGCACGACGCGGCGGGCAAGGGCCGCGGGCTGCCGGTGGCCCGCGGCGCCCGCCTCGGCCGCTCCCGGATCATCGCCGGCTGGATCACCGGCGTCGCCGGTCCCGTACTGCTGTCACTGCTGCTCACCAGCCTCGACGACGTCGGGCTCGCCAACGACGTCCTGCTCTTCCTCTTTCTGACCGTCGTGTCCGCGCTGCTCGGCGGACTGCTTCCGGCGCTCGCCTCGGCCGCCGTGGGCTCGCTGCTGCTGAACTACTACTTCACGCCGCCCACCCACACCCTGACGATCAGCGACCCGAAGAACATCGTCGCCATAGTGATCTTCTTCGCGGTTGCCGTCGCGGTGGCCTCGGTGGTGGATCTGGCCGCCCGCCGCACCCATCAGGCCGCCCGGCTGCGCGCCGAGTCCGAGATCCTCTCCTTCCTCGCCGGGAGTGTGCTGCGGGGCGAGACCACGCTCGACGCCCTGCTCGAACGGGTCCGCGAGACCTTCTCCATGGAGTCCGTGGCCCTGCTGGAACGGCAGAGCGACGTCGACCCGTGGACCTGCGCGGGCAGCGTCGGCAATAGCTCCGTCGTACGCCCCGAGGACGCGGACGTGGACATGCCGGTCGGCGACCATATGGCGCTCGCGCTCTCGGGCCGGGTGCTGCCCGCGGAGGACCGCAGGGTGCTCGCCGCGTTCGCCGCCCAGGCCGCCGTCGTACTGGAGCGCCAACGCCTGGTCGGACAGGCGGAGGAGGCCCGCAGGCTGGCCGAGGGCAACCGCATCCGCACCGCCCTGCTCGCCGCCGTCAGCCACGATCTGCGCACACCGCTCGCCGCCATCAAGGCCGCCGTCTCCTCGCTCAGGTCCGACGACGTCGCCTGGTCCGAGGAGGACGAGGCGGCGCTGCTCGAAAGCATCGAGGACGGCGCCGACCGGCTCGACCATCTCGTCGGCAATCTCCTCGACATGTCCCGCCTCAGGACCGGCACCGTCACCCCGCTGATCCGGGTGACCGATCTCGACGAGGTCGTCCCGATGGCGCTCGTCGGGGTGCCGGTTCAGAGCGTGGAGCTGGACATACCCGAGACGCTGCCGATGGTGGCCGTCGACCGCGGACTGCTGGAGCGCGCCGTCGCCAACCTCGTCGAGAACGCCGTCAAGTACAGCCCCGACGCCATGCCCGTCACGGTGGCGGCGAGCGCCCTCGGCGACCGGGTCGAGGTGCGCGTCGCCGACCGCGGCCCCGGCGTTCCCGATGACGCCAAGGAGCGGATTTTCGAACCGTTCCAGCGCTACGGTGACGCACCGCGCGGAGCCGGAGTGGGCCTCGGTCTCGCGGTCGCCCGGGGCTTCGTCGAGTCCATGGGCGGCACCCTCACCGCCGAGGACACCCCCGGCGGCGGCATGACGATGGTCCTCACCCTCCGGGCGGCGCCGGGCTTCGCGCCGGTCGGCCCCGATCTTCCCGCCCGGCTCACCTCATGACCGGGGGCAGCAACAGTGTGGAAAGGCAGGCCCGAATGACCCGGGTGCTCGTGGTCGACGACGAGCCGCAGATCGTACGCGCCCTCGTGATCAACCTGAAGGCGCGCAAGTACGAGGTGGACGCGGCTCCCGACGGTGCCACAGCCCTTGAGCTGGCCGCGGCCCGCCACCCCGATGTCGTCGTACTCGACCTCGGGCTGCCCGACATGGACGGCGTCGAGGTGATCAAGGGCCTGCGCGGCTGGACCCGCGTCCCGATCCTGGTTCTCTCGGCCCGTCACACCTCCGACGAGAAGGTCGAGGCGCTGGACGCCGGGGCCGACGACTACGTCACCAAGCCGTTCGGCATGGACGAGCTGCTGGCCCGGATGCGGGCGGCGGTCCGCAGGGCCGAGCCGGTCGGCGGCGGGGAGGACGACCTGGTGATCGTCGAGACGGACGGTTTCACCGTCGATCTCGCGGCGAAGAAGGTCCACCGGGACGGGCGCGATGTGCGGCTCACCCCGACCGAGTGGCATCTGCTGGAGGTGCTCGTACGCAACACCGGCCGGCTGGTCAGCCAGAAGCAGCTGCTCCAGGAGGTCTGGGGCCCCTCCTACGGCACCGAGACGAACTATCTCCGGGTCTACATGGCGCAGCTGCGGCGCAAGCTGGAGAAGGACCCCTCGCACCCCGAACACTTCGTCACCGAGCCGGGTATGGGATACCGCTTCGAGCGCTGATCCGGTGTCGGTGACGGCCGGTAGGCTTGACGCATGAGCGCCGTACCCCGTTCCGACAAGGCCGAGAAGCCGGCCGGCCGCTTCCGCCGCATGCTCGACCGACTGTCCAGCTCCCAGCAGGACCTCGAGTCCGAGGAGCTTCAGGAGGATGCGCAGGCATCGGGGTGTACCCGCATCGCGGAGTGCCACGACCGCCAGATAGTCCGGGTGACTGGTACCTTGCGCACCGTCACCCTGCGTCCGCGGGCCGGCGTGCCCGCGCTGGAGGCGGAGCTCTTCGACGGTACGGCCCCGCTGGACGTCGTCTGGCTCGGCCGCAGGTCCATCGTGGGCATCGAACCGGGCCGCAGGCTCATCGCCTCGGGCCGGATCTCCATGAGCCACGGCCGCCGGGTGCTGTTCAACCCCAAATATGAACTCCGACCACTCGGACAGGAGTAGCCGGTGACGTCTCTCGACAAGCCGACCACCAAGACGAACGACCAGCAGCAGGACAGCGACGCCAAAGCAATCACGGAGGCGGCGCTGTTCGAGGCCTTCGGCGGCGTGCGCGGCATGGTGGAGACGGTCCTGCCCGGACTGCTGTTCGTCACGATCTTCACGGTCAACAAGAACCTGCACATCTCGGCGATCGCGGCGCTCGCCCTCTCGCTGGTGCTCGTCGCAGTCCGGCTGATCCGCAGGGACACCGTCAAGCACGCCTTCAGCGGCGTCTTCGGGGTGGCCTTCGGTGTCGTCTTCGCGATGATGACCGGCAATGCCAAGGACTTCTATCTGCCGGGCATGATCTACACCCTCGGCCTGGCCGTGGCGTACATCGTCACGACCATCGCGGGCGTCCCGCTGATCGGTCTGATCCTGGGCCCGGTCTTCAAGGAGAACCTCTCCTGGCGGACGCGGAACCCGGGCCGCAAGAAGGCGTACGCCAAGGCGAGCTGGGCGTGGGGCCTGATCCTGCTGGCCAAGTGCGCGATCCTCTTCCCGCTCTACTGGTGGGCCGACACCACCCAGCTCGGCTGGGTCCTGGTCGCCCTGAAGATCCCGCCGTTCCTGCTGGCCGTGTATCTGACCTGGGTCTTCCTGGCGAAGGCACCGCCGCCCATCGACGTCTTCGCGGAGATGGAGGCGGAGGAGCAGGCCGAGAAGGAGCGCAAGCGCGCCGCGGCCGCGCCCGAGGTGTAATCCGCGGGCCTCGCACGCAGTCGCCGGGCGGGCTCGGAATTCCGAGCCCGCCCGGCGACTGCGTTCCGGGGTCCGGGGCGGCGCCCCGGAAGGGTCACGAAGCGCGTCGTACCGACAGCAGATCTTCCAGCTGCTCCTCGCGCGCCTGCGCGGCCACGAACAAAAGCTCGTCGCCCGCTTCCAGCGTCTCCTCGGCGCCCGGCGTGAGCACCCGCGAGCCGCGGATGATCGTGACCAGCGAGGTGTCCTCGGGCCAGGCCACATCGCTGACCTGCGTACCGGCCAGCGCAGACTCCGGCGGCAGGGTCAGCTCGACCAGGTTCGCGTCGCCGTGGCTGAAGCGCAGCAGCCGTACGAGATCGCCGACGCTCACCGCCTCCTCCACCAGTGCTGACATCAGACGCGGCGTGGAGACCGCGACATCGACACCCCAGGACTCGTTGAAGAGCCACTCGTTCTTGGGGTTGTTGACGCGGGCGACCACCCTCGGCACCCCGTACTCCGTCTTCGCGAGCAGCGAGACGACGAGATTCACCTTGTCGTCGCCGGTCGCCGCGATCACGACGTTGCACCGCTGCAGCGCCGCCTCGTCCAGCGACGTGATCTCGCAGGCGTCGGCCAGCAGCCACTCCGCCTGCGGCACCCGCTCCACCGAGATGGCGGTCGGCGCCTTGTCGATCAGGAGCACTTCGTGCCCGTTCTCCAGCAGCTCACCCGCGATGGAACGGCCCACCGCACCGGCGCCCGCAATAGCGACCCGCATCAGTGACCGTCCTCCTCAGGGCCCTCGGCGAAGGCCGCCTCGACCTTCTCGGTCTCGTCCGTACGCATCATCACGTGGACCAGATCGCCCTCCTGCAGAACCGTCTGTGACGTCGGCAGGACCGCCTCGCCCAGCCGGGTGAGGAAGGCGACCCGTACGCCCGTCTCTTCCTGCAGCCTGCTGACCTTGTGGCCGACCCAGGAGGTCGACGTGTGCACCTCGGCGAGCTGCACACCACCGCTCGGGTCACGCCACAGCGGCTCCGCGCCGGACGGCAGCAGCCGCCGCAGCATCTGGTCCGCCGTCCAGCGGACCGTTGCGACCGTCGGGATGCCGAGCCGCTGGTAGACCTCGGCGCGCCGGGGGTCGTAGATACGGGCCGCGACGTTCTCGATGCCGAACATCTCGCGGGCGACCCGCGCGGCGATGATGTTGGAGTTGTCGCCGCTGCTGACGGCTGCGAAGGCGCCGGCTTCCTCGATACCCGCTTCACGCAGGGTGTCCTGGTCGAAACCGACTCCGGTGACGCGACGGCCGCCGAACCCGGAGCCCAAGCGGCGGAAGGCCGTGGGGTCCTGGTCGACGACGGCGACCGTGTGCCCCTGCTGCTCCAGGGTCTGCGCGAGAGCGGATCCCACTCGCCCGCATCCCATGATGACGATGTGCACGACCGTCCTTCCGGCTGTCCATGGTGTTGCTGAGACCTACAGGGTCAGGGTCTCAGACCGCGGCCCAAGCTACACACGCGCGGTCCGCCCAGGGACCCCTGGAGCGGTGGAGCGGGAGATTCCGATGCGGGAGAGGTGAGGTGGGTGGGCCTGGCGCATATCGAACGCTTACGATCCTCTGCGTGTCCAAACTGACCGACCTCCCCAAACGGATCCTGATCGGAAGGGCGCTGCGCAGCGACCGGCTGGGAGAAACGCTCCTGCCCAAGCGCATCGCACTTCCCGTCTTCGCCTCCGACCCGCTGTCCTCGGTGGCGTACGCACCGGGCGAAGTTCTTCTGGTGCTCTCCATCGCGGGTGTGTCGGCCTATCACTTCAGCCCGTGGATCGCCCTGGCCGTCGTGGTGCTGATGTTCACGGTGGTGGCCTCCTACCGCCAGAACGTCCACGCCTACCCGAGCGGCGGCGGTGACTACGAGGTTGCCAACACCAACCTCGGCCCCAGGGCCGGCCTCACCGTCGCCAGCGCCCTGCTCGTCGACTACGTCCTCACCGTGGCCGTGTCGATCGCCTCCGGCGTGGAGAACCTCGGCTCCGCGGTCCCCTTCGTGGTCGAGAACAAGGTCCTCTGCGCCATCGCGACAATCATCCTCCTCACCCTGATGAATCTGCGGGGCGTGAAGGAGTCGGGCAAGCTCTTCGCCATCCCGACGTACGTCTTCGTCGCAGGCGTCTTCATCATGATCGCGTGGGGTGCCTTCAGGGGCTTCGTCCTCGACGACACCATGAAGGCCCCGACCGCAGACTTCACGATCAAGCCCGAGGAGCAGGGACTCGCCGGCTTCGCGCTGGTCTTCCTGCTGCTGCGGGCCTTCTCCTCCGGCTGTGCCGCGCTCACCGGCGTCGAGGCGATCAGCAACGGCGTCCCCGCCTTCCGCAAGCCCAAGAGCAAGAACGCCGCGACCACCCTGGCCCTTATGGGCGGCCTGGCCGTCACCATGTTCTGCGGCATCATCGGCCTGGCCATGGCCACCGACGTGAAGATGGCCGAGACGCCCGCCGACGACCTCTTGCAGGGCGGCACGCCGGTCGGTCCCGACTACGTCCAGAACCCGGTGATCTCCCAGGTCGCGGCCGCCGTCTTCGGTGACGGCACCTTCTTCTTCGTGCTGCTCGCCGCGGCCACCGCACTGGTTCTCTTCCTGGCCGCCAACACCGCGTACAACGGCTTCCCGCTGCTCGGCTCGATCCTCGCGCAGGACCGCTATCTGCCCCGCCAGCTGCACACGCGAGGCGACCGGCTCGCCTTCTCCAACGGCATCGTGCTGCTGGCAGGTGCGGCCATCCTGCTGGTGTGGATCTACGGGGCGGACTCGACGAAGCTGATCCAGCTCTACATCGTCGGCGTGTTCGTCTCCTTCACGCTCAGC
Organism: Streptomyces sp. NBC_00885; assembly: GCF_045207475.1. Classification (NCBI taxonomy): domain Bacteria; kingdom Bacillati; phylum Actinomycetota; class Actinomycetes; order Kitasatosporales; family Streptomycetaceae; genus Streptomyces; species Streptomyces sp. NBC_00885. Next base: position 2,040,045 of record NZ_CP108796.1, on the reverse strand, counting down.
CAGACCGGCATGGTGCGGCACTGGAACCGCCATCTGAGGACCGAGAAGGACCCCGCCAAGCGCCGGCACATGATCCGCTCCAGGGCGATCAACACCTTCGGTGCCTTCTTCACGGGCCTGGTGCTGGTCGTCGTCCTCGCCACCAAGTTCACGCACGGCGCGTGGGTGGCGCTGCTCGGCATGGTGATCTTCTACGGAACGATGTCCGCGATCCGTAAGCACTACGACCGGGTCGCCGAGGAGATCGCCGCCGAGGAGGAGCGTCCCGACGACTATGTGCGCCCCTCGCGCGTGCACTCCATCGTGCTGGTCTCCAAGATCCACAAGCCGACGCTGCGCGCCCTCGCGTACGCCAAGCTGATGCGCTCCGACCGGCTCGAAGCGCTCAGCATCAGCGTCGACTCGGCCGAGACCAAGGCGCTCAGGGACGAGTGGGAGCGGCGTGGCATCAATGTGCCGCTGAAGATCCTCGACTCCCCGTACCGCGAGATCACCCGGCCGGTCATCGAGTACGTCAAGGGGCTGCGGCGCGAAAGCCCTCGGGACGTGGTCAGCGTCATCATCCCCGAGTACGTGGTGGGGCACTGGTACGAGCATCTGCTGCACAACCAGAGCGCCCTGCGGCTCAAGGGGCGGTTGCTGTTCACGCCCGGTGTGATGGTGACCTCGGTGCCGTACCAGCTGGTGTCCTCCGAGGCCGCGAAGCTGCGGGCGAGGAAGCGCCAGGAATGGAACGCGCCCGGCTCGGTGCGGCGCGGCCCCGTGGACCAGCGCCCCAAGGAGCCCACCGGCAAGGGCTGAGGGGTCCGCGCACCCACGTAGACTGGGGGGCTGCCGTCCGCACACGGACGGCGGCCCCTCACATCCCTGGAGTCACCCCGTCATGCAGAACGCATCCGAGTCGTCGCTTGTCGGGGAGGAGTACGAGGTCGAGGTCGGCCCCGTCGCACACGGCGGCCACTGCATCGCCCGCACCGAGGAGGGGCGGGTGCTGTTCGTACGGCACACGCTGCCCGGCGAGAAGGTCGTCGCCCGTATCACCGAGGGCGAAGAGGACTCCCGCTTCCTGCGGGCCGACGCCGTACGGATCATCGAGGCGTCCAAGGACCGCGTCGAGGCCCCCTGTCCCTACTCGGGTCCGGGCAACTGCGGTGGCTGCGACTGGCAGCACGCCAAGCCGGGCGCACAGCGGCGGTTCAAGGGCGAGGTGATCGCCGAGCAGCTGCAGCGGCTCGCGGGCCTCACGCCCGAGGAGGCCGGCTGGGACGGCACGGTCATGCCGGCGCCGGGGGACAAGCTGCCCGCGGGCGAGGTGCCCGCGTGGCGCACGCGCGTGCAGTACGCCATCGACACGGAGGGCCGGGCGGGTCTGCGCAAGCACCGCTCGCACGACGTTCAGCCGATCGACCACTGCATGATCGCCGCGCCCGGCGTCACGGAACTCGGCATCGAGAAGCAGGACTGGCCGCAGATGGCCACGGTCGAGGCGATCGCGGCGACGGGTTCGAACGACCGCCAGGTCATCCTCACCCCGCGCCCGGGCGGCCGGCTGCCGCTGGTCGAACTGGACAAGCCCGTCTCGGTGTTGCGGGTCGAAGAGAACGACGGCGGAGTGCACCGGGTGCACGGCCGCGCCTTCGTGAGGGAGCGGGCCGACGACCGGACGTACCGCGTCGGCATGGGCGGCTTCTGGCAGGTCCACCCGCAGGCCGCGGACATTCTGGTCAAGGCCGTGATGCAGGGCCTGTTGCCGCGCAAGGGCGACATGGCGCTCGATCTGTACTGCGGCGTGGGCCTGTTCGCGGGCGCGATCGCCGACCGGGTGGGCGAGAAGGGCGCGGTACTCGGCATCGAGTCGACCAAGCGCGCCGTCGAGGACGCCCGCCACAACCTCCAGGACTTCGAGCGCGTACGCATCGAACACGGCAAGGTCGACCAGGTCCTGCCGCGCACCAAGATCACCGAGGTGGACCTGATCGTCCTCGACCCGCCGCGCGCGGGGGCGGGCAAGCAGACGGTGAACCACCTGGCGGGCCTGGGCGCCCGGCGCATCGCGTACGTGGCCTGCGACCCGGCGGCACTGGCGCGGGACCTGGCGTACTTCGGGGACGCGGGCTACAAGCCGCGGACGCTGCGGGCGTTCGACCTGTTTCCGATGACGCATCACGTGGAGTGCGTGGCGATTCTGGAGCCTGCCACGAAGGGTGCCTGACCTGCTGTTTTGGTCTGTGCGCGTTATGCGCTCTACCTGCGTTACGGGCGATATTTCGACGCTCGTGACGCGCGTTTGACGCCCGCCCGGCACGGATTCTGGCGGGGCGTCCTACGGACGGAGCAGCGTTCCGTGTGGAGGCGGGCGTTCCTGAAAGGGCGGAAGGCAGGGCCGCCGCCCCGTCGGCTCACCCGCGGAGCCGCTTTCCGCCGGTGGTGACGTTCTGTGACGACTCCGCGGAGGCCGTGCTGCGGGGTGGGGGTGTCGGCCCATTCGCCGGCTCGGTGCGGCTGGCCGCCGCTGAGCGCGATGCAAAGACGCTCGGACGGGGTGTAGTCGAACCGGGGGATGCTGACCCAGGAGTACTTCATGGCCTCGGCGATTTCTAGGTGGCGACGTGCTCTTTCCGGTCCTGTTCCTGGAGGATGGGGAACCCCACTGCCTGTCCTTGCGCGGTGATGCTGAAGTGGCAGGGTGCGCTGCGGCGGCGGTGAGGCCAGGGTGCGGCGCCAGTCGCTCCGGCCGAACAAGCGTGTCCTTGGGTCTCGGCAGCGGTGATCAGTGCCTGGATGAGCCGGAGCGTGCGCCCTTGGACGAGTCTGGTCAGGCCGAGCGGCTGGGACTGGTTCTGCATGGCCCTGACCACGGTGTGCGGGTGGGTGAGCCGGGATGGGACAGGGACGGGTTCGAGGACGGGAAGGCGCCAGGCGGGGATGTTGACCAGCTTGATCTCGTACCCGTCGCGGCACCAACTCCCCCGCAGCTCCTTCGCCTTTGGGATGCTTCCCGACTTGCGTCCGCAGCGATGCGGGACGCGCCGCTTCCGCGCTTGGCCTCGTCGGCCGAGGCGATGGAGCGTAGGCCCTGGACCATCCGGCCCAGGTCCTCGCCCAGATCCTCCAGGAGGTCCGCGACCGCGTTGGCGCTCAGGACTCGGCGATCCGGGTGAGGTCGCGCAGCCCCGAACCTCTCCGCTATGATCATCTCTCTGTAGCGTCGCCAGGATCGCGTGGCTGCCCGTCTTCAGCGGGGTGCTCTTCTCTGCTGGGCCGCGTTCCACGGCCATGAGCAGCGTCGGGCCAAGACCGCGGGCCGCGGCAGGATCGTCAATGGGGGGCTGCCCGTCGCCGCGACGACCCCACGGCGCTCCTGAGGTGAACCCGTGGCCCGTCCCCGGGGGCCGTCCCGCGGCGCGGTCAGCGCGTGAGGTGTCGGGTACCTGCCGTCAGCGCCCCCGCCACAGGGGTTCACGCCCCTCCGCGAAGGCGCGCGGGCCCTCGACGGCATCCGCGCTGTGCCTGCGCTGCTGCTCCCATGGGAAGGGGGTGACGAACGCTTCCTCCAAGGGCATGTCGACAGAGCGCATCACGGCCTCCTTGATGGCACGCACGGCCAGGGGAGCGCTGCGGAGCAGCGCATCGGTCCATGCGGTGACCGCGTCATCCAATTCGTCGGCAGGCACGACCTCATTGACCAGCCCCAGGCGCAGCGCCACGTCCGCACTCATCCAGCGGCCGGTCAGCAGATAGCCCATGGCGACCTTCAGAGGTACCTGCCGTGCGAGCCTGAAGGCCCCTCCGGCACCGGGCACCAGCCCCAGGGTCGCCTCGGGCAATGCGAAGACCGACTGGTCGGAGGCGATGATGAGGTCACAGGCGAGGGCGAGTTCGAAGCCCCCTCCGAGGGCGTAGCCGTTCACCCGGGCGACAACCGGTTTGGACAGGCCGAACCGCTCGGTCAGCCGCGGCCACCCCGGCTGACCGCGACTGCCGAACGTGGACGGAGGGACTCCCTGCCCGTCGAGACGGGAGCGTTCGCGCAGGTCCTGTCCAACGGAGAAGGACCGGTCGCCGGCACCGGTCAGTACGGCGACCCGTATGTCGTCGTCCGCCTCGACGTCGTCCCAGACCCGGGCCAGTTCCTCGTGCATGCGCAGATTCATCGCGTTGAGCACCGCGGGCCGATCGAGTGTGACGTAGGCGATATGGCCCTTCTTCTCGTAGCGCACGCCGGACTCTTCTGTGTCAATCACCGGGTCGATACCTCATTTCTGGTGAAGCGGCGAGATCCGCCCGACTTTTCGAGTGATTTTTACGTGAAGTCAGTTCATACCGGCAGCCTCTTCTGTGTTCAACTGATGCGCTGCCGCAGTTGAGCGACGCCCGGCCGATAGAAGTCACTCCGGAGTGTTCAGTTCACGGGCTCCCGGAGACTATTGATCGAATGTGGCAACCCGCGTCATAGTGCTGACCGAGCGCATGGGTGCGCTATGGAGTGAGGTGTGCGGGACCGTCCAACCTCTGCACTTCCTTTGTCGTCTCCGTGGTCCAGCGTTCCGCCAGCGGCGAGTTGGCATTCGCACTCCCGGGACGATATATGACGTTGGATCTCGAAGAGAGGGTGGGGAGCAGATGGCTGAGGAGCCGTTGTTTCTGCGTTCGAAGGCCATTGTGGAGCCGTTGGTTGACCGGTTCTTCGCGTGGCCGCATACGCTGGCGCCGGTGCAGGCGGCGATGAATCTGGCGTTTTTGCAGGTGCCGATGCTGGAGTCGTATCTGCAGTCCCCGAAGGTGCATGTCGCGGCGAGTAACAATCCTGAGCTGCGGGGTGGGTATTTCATCAACATTCCGGAGGAGCGTGCCGATGAGGTGCGTGATCTTCTGGAGGGGATCAAGCGGGACCGGGCGGACATGCTGCGGTTCGCGGAGGCGATCGCCGCGGGTCAGGAGATCCTGCGGGCGAACGCGACGGGGTTCGATCTGACGCCGTTGTATCCGAAGATGCCGGCGGAGCTGCACGGTCTGGTGGAGCTGGCGTACGACACGGACAACCAGGCGCAGATGCGGTTCATGGAGCCGCTGGTCTACAAGGGCAGTGTGTATTCCGAGGCGCGGCAGTCGGTGCAGCTGTCGTTGGAGCCGGGGTATGAGCGTCCGTTCATTCTGAGTACGCCGCGGCTGCCGTCGCCGGATGTGCTGGAGCTGGCGGTGCCGTTCCGTCACGCGGGTCTGGAGGAGCTGTTCAAGGCGCGGGTGATTCCGGCGACGCTGTCGCATCTGCGGGAGGCGCTGGGGCTGGACGATGCGCAGGCCAAGCAGTTGTCGGGGCTGCTGACGGACCGTCCCAGCGGTGCGCCGGACCGGCACATCGAGGGGGGCGGGCGGATCCGGTACTTCGGGCACGCGTGTCTGGTGATGCAGACGCCCGAGGCGGCGATCGTGACGGACCCGTTCATCAGTGCGGACAGTTCCGCTGGTGACCGGTACACGCTGGATGATCTGCCTGATTTCATCGATCTGGTGCTGATCACGCACGGGCATCAGGACCACATCGTGCTGGAGACGCTGCTGCAGCTGCGCGGTCGGGTCGGTGCGATCGTGGTGCCGCGTTCTTCGCGCGGGAACCTGTCGGACCCGTCGATGGCCCTGATGCTGCGGCAGCAGGGTTTCCCGGTCGTCGAGGTCGATGATTTCGACGAGGTGGAGTTCCCGGGCGGGAAGGTCGCGGCGACGCCGTTCCTGGGTGAGCACTGTGATCTGGACATCCGGGCGAAGTCCACTTTCTGGGTGGAGCTCGCGGGTAAGAAGGTGTTCGTCGGGGCGGATTCCTCGGGTATCGACCCGATGCTGTACCGGCGGATCAAGGGTCATCTGGGGACGGCTGACATCGCGTTCCTGGGAATGGAGTGTGATGGTGCGCCGCTGACGTGGCTGTACCAGGCGCTGCTGACGATCCCGGTGTCGAAGAAGCTGAGCAATTCACGGAAGCTGTCGGGGTCGAACGCGGAACAGGCCGCGGCGATCATGACGGAACTCGGTGCGCACGAGGCGTATGTGTACGCGATGGGTGAAGAGCCCTGGCTGGGACACGTAATGGCGACGACTTACACCGAGGACACGTACCAGATCAAGCAGATCGAAGAATTCATGACCTGGTGCAAGGACCGGGACATCAAGGCCGGTCACCTCTACCGCCAGCAGGAATGGCGCTGGTAGTCGACTCGCGTAGTCGCCTCACCACACCCATTCCCTACGACCGAGGTGGACGACCGGACCGGTCGTCCACCTCCCGGGAGGCACTCCCATGGCCGCGACCCGGCTGAAGAAGGGGGAGCTGCACGCCAGCGTCTCCGACCCGGTGCTCGACACCATGAATTTCCTCAATGGGATCACGCACCGCTATCCCGAGGCGGTCTCATTCGCGCCGGGCCGTCCCTACGACGGATTTTTCGACGTCGAGCAGATCTTCACGCACATCCGCAGATATCTGAGCCACCTCGAGGAGAACGGCGCTTCGGCCGCCGATATCCGCGACGCGCTCTTCCAGTACGGACCGACCAGCGGCCGGATCCGCGAGCTGATCGCCGACTCGCTGCGCAAGGACGAGAACATCGAAGTGGCACCCGAGGCCATCGTGGTCACGGTGGGCTGCCAGGAGGCGATGTTCCTCACCCTGCGCGCGGTCCTCTCGGCGCCCGAGGACGTACTCCTCGTCTCCAGCCCCTGCTACGTCGGGATCACCGGCGCCGCCCGCGTGCTCGGCTTCGAACCGGCTCCCGTCCAGGAACGCCCCGACGGCTTCCACTGCGCCGACCTCGAGACGGTGCTCGCGGCGGAACGCGCACGCGGCCGCCGGCCCCGCGCGTTCTACGTGGTCCCCGACCACGCCAATCCCTCCGGCAACACCATGTCGCTCGAGGAGCGCCACGCCCTGCTGGCACTGGCGGCCCGGGAGGACATCCTCATCCTGGAGGACAGCCCCTACCGCCTCGTGAGCCCCGGGCCCCAGGAGCCGACCCTCAAGTCCCTCGACCGGGCGCAGCGGGTCGTCCACTTGGGCTCCTACTCCAAGACTCTCTTCCCAGGCGCCCGGGTCGGGTTCGCCGTCGCCGACCAGCCCGTCGTGGACCAGGAGGGGAACACCGGCCTGCTGGCCGACGAGATCACCAAGATCAAGAGCATGATCACGGTGAACACCTCCCCGCTGGGCCAGGCCGCGGTCGCGGGCATGCTGCTCGCCGCCGACGGGCGGACCTCGGAACTCAACACCGAGACAGCCGCCTACTACGGCAGCGGCGTGCGGGCCATCCTCCAGGAGCTGGCCTCGGCCTTCCCTGCCCCCGACAGGGCGGCCGTCGGCGTGCGCTGGAACGAACCGAACGGCGGGTTCTTCCTGACCGTCGACGTTCCGTTCCGCGCGGACAACGCCGCGCTGGTGCGTTCGGCGGAGGAATACGGGGTCATCTGGACGCCCATGTCCTACTTCTATCCCCGAGACGGCGGCGACCACAGTCTCCGACTGTCCGTCAGCTACCTGAGCAACGAAGAAATCGTCGAAGGAGTCGCCCGGCTCGCGCGCTTCATCCGGGAGGAGTCCCGGCGCGCGCGCTGAGCCGCGCGCCGCACCGCGAGCCGACCCCTCATCCAACCCTCATCCACCACCCGACGGAAAGCGATCGACGTGTTGGCACCACAGTCCCTTGTCCGCAGCAAGCCTCGTACGTGGGGATGGAAATTCCGATGACCGTCAGCCTGACCGCCGGCGGCGTCTTCGACATACCGGAGCCCGACCGCAGGAAGACCCTCGGCGCCGCCCGGATCACGAGCGTCGCCACCGCCGTCTCCGAAACCTCCTACAGCCAGCGGGAACTCCTCGACATTTGCGCGATCACGGACCCCAGGGTCCGGTCGGTGTTCCTGAACAGCGCGATCGAGCGCCGTTTCCTCACCCTGCCTCCGCGGGCCGAGGACGGCACCCTCCTCACCGAGGCCCAGGGCGAACTCCTCGCCAAGCACAAGCAGGTCGCCCTCGACATGGGCGTCCGGGCAGTGCGCGCCGCCCTGGAGGACGTCGGCCTCGACATCGAGGACATCGACTACCTGTGCTGCACCACCACCACCGGCTTCCTCACCCCGGGTCTGAGCGCCCACCTCATCCGCGAGATGGGCATCTCGGCGAAGACCAGCCGGGTGGACGTCGTCGGCATGGGCTGCAACGCCGGACTGAACGCGCTGAACGCCACTTCGAGCTGGGCCGTGGCCAACCCCGGCAAGGTCGCCGTCATGCTGTGCGCGGAAGCGTGCTCGGCCGCCTACGTGATCGACGGGAGCATGCGCACCGCTGTCGTGAACAGCCTGTTCGGCGACGGCGCCGCAGCGATCGTACTGATCGCCGACTCCCTTGACACCGCCTACGCCGCGGCCGACGTACCGGCCTCGCCAGGCGGACCGCGGATCCTGGGCTTCGCCAGCCACCTGATCACCGACGCCATCGACGCGATGCGCTACGACTGGGACAACGACCAGGGGAAGTTCAGCTTCTACCTGGACCCGCAGGTCCCCTACGTCGTCGGCGCCCACGCGGAACAGGTGGTCGACCGGCTGCTGAACAACGCCGGACTGCGCCGCAGTGACATCAGCCAGTGGCTGGTGCACTCCGGCGGTAAGAAGGTCATCGACGCGGTCCGCGTGAACCTCGGCCTGACCCGGCACGACGTCCGCCACACCACAGGGGTGCTGCGCGACTACGGGAACCTGTCGAGCGGATCGTTCCTGTTCTCCTATGAACGACTGCTTCAGGAAGCGGCCACCAAGGCCGGCGACTACGGCGTCCTGATGACCATGGGCCCTGGCTCGACCATCGAGACAGCGCTGGTGCAATGGTGAGCAACGAGCAGATGAAGGATGTCATGAACTCTCCCTTCGGGATCGAAGCGCAGCTCGCGGCAGAGGACCTGGTCCTCCGGATCGACGGAAGCAAGCCCCTGTCGGCCGAAGCGGTCGCGGCCGTGACCGCCGTCTGCGATAGCGCCGAGGACCGCGCCGGCCAGGTTCCGGTGATCGTCCAGGTCTCCGGTGCCCCGACCGAGCCGTGGACCGAGGACCTCACGGTGTCGCTGGTCAGCAAGTGGGAACGTGCGCTGCGGCGCCTTGAGCGCCTGCCCCGGCCCACCATCGCGATCGCCGAAGGCGACTGCGGAGGGATCGCGCTGGACGCGCTGCTGGCGACCGACTACCGCATCGCCACCGGCTCGGTGCGCCTGACGGTGCCCGTCGACAACGGCGCCACCTGGCCGGGCATGGCCGTGTACCGACTCGCCAACCACGGGGTGTTCGCCGCGGCGATCCGCCGGGCAGTGCTGTTCGGCACCCCGATCGAGGCCGCCGACGCGCTCAGCATGCACCTGGTCGACGAGGTTACCGAAGACGTGGCCGACTCCCTGGCCCGGACCGCCGAACGGACGGGCGCCGTGCAGGGCAGCGAACTGGCGATCCGACGTCAGCTGATGCTTGACGCCACCACCACCGGTTTCGAGGAGGCGCTCGGGGTCCACCTGGCGGCCTGCGACCGCACGCTGCGACGGGCCGCCTCCGCGGCAGCGGCATGACGGCCGCGGACACGACGTCCGGGCCGGACGAGGATCTGCGCACCGTGCGCGCGGATCTCGGCCGGGCCCGGACGGCGGTCAACCATGCGGCGAAGCGCACCGACGACCTGCTGGAAGCACTGCCCGCCGCAGAACACCGCTCCCCCGAGCAGCGTGCCACCGCTCTGGCGGCGCTCAACGCCACCCGGGCGCTGCGTTCAGCGTTCCTGGACGTGCACACGGAAGCCGTTTACGACGAGCTGACAGGGGGCCGCACCCGTCACCTGAGGGTGGCCGAGCTGGCCCGGGCCGCGGCAGCGGCCTTCCCCGGGCTGGTGCCGACCGAAGAGCAGCTCACCGCAGAGCGTGCACTGCCGCAGGCCCACAAGGAGGGCCGTGAAGTCGACCAGGGCATCTTCTTCCGGCACGTCCTGGGCTCGCCGACGGCGGGCCCGCACCTGCTCGACGCGATGCTGCGCCCGACACCGCGCGCCCTCGCCCTGCTCCCGGAATTCCGGGAAACGGGCAGGGTCGATCTGGCCTCCGTCAGGCTGGAACGCACCGGCGCCGTGGCCCGGCTGACCCTGTGCCGCGAGGACTCGCTGAACGCGGAGGACAATCAGCAGGTCGACGACATGGAGACCGCCGTCGACCTCGTCCTCCTAGACCCTGCGGTGGAGGTCGGCCTGGTGCGCGGCGGGGAGATGACCCACCCGCGCTACCGGGGCAAGCGTGTCTTCAGCGCCGGCATCAACCTCAAGACGCTGCATGGCGGCGGCATCTCCCTGACCGACTTCCTGCTGCGCCGCGAGCTCGGCTACATCCACAAACTGGTGAGGGGCGTCCTGACGGACGACGGCACCACGGCCTGGCGGTCCCGCACCGTGGAGAAGCCGTGGGTCGCTGTGGTGGACACCTTCGCGATCGGCGGCGGCTGCCAGCTGCTGCTCGCCTTCGACCACGTGATCGCAGCCGCGGACGCCTACCTCAGCCTTCCCGCCGCCCAGGAAGGGATTATTCCGGGCGCCTCGAACTACCGGCTGACCCGGTCCGTAGGGCCCCGGGTCGCCCGGCAGATCATCCTGGAAGGCCGACGGATCTTCGCGAGCGAACCGGACGCCCGGATGCTGGTCGACGAGGTCCACGACCAGGTCGGCCTCGACGCGGCCGTCGAAGGCGCCGTGGAGCGCCTGCAGGGTTCTGCGGTGCTCGCCAACCGGCGGATGCTCAACTTCGCCGAGGAATCCCCCGACGTCTTCCGCGCGTACATGGCCGAGTTCGCGCTCCAGCAGTCGCTGCGCCTCTACAGCCCCGACGTGATCGAGAAGGTCGGCCGCTTCTCCGCGGCACCGGCAGGCCCTTCCGCCTCGGTCGCCGTGGGTGCCGTCGGCGCGAAGCCTTCCGGCGGTTAACCCCGGCGGACCGGACGGCGCATACGGAGCCCGGCCGAAGCCCGACGGCGCCCGGGTGCTCCATCGAACCCGCCGTCGGGACCACGACCGAATCATGGAGGTACCGTGCCCAACGTTCGTGCCCGCGTCGGACAGTTCGCGACCAGGCGCATCTGGAAATCGATTTCCTGGCTGGAGCGGCGGATGGCGGCGACGTCGCCCGTCGGCGACAAGCCGTTCTTCCCCGACGACACCTTCGCGTGGGCCACGATCCTCGAAGAGAACTGGCGCGACATCCGCCAGGAGCTGGACGAGCTGCTGGTGCACCGGGACGAGCTGCCCAACTTCCAGGACATCTCCGTCGCCCAGCGCAGCCTCACCCAGGACGACCAGTGGAAGACGTACTTCTTCGCTGGTTACGGCATCGACTTCGAGACCAATCGTGAGCGGTGCCCGCGGACGATCGAGCTGCTGAAGCACGTCGACGGCCTGTCCACGGCCTTTTTCTCCGTCCTCGGCCCGGGCAAGCGGCTGCACGAACACCGCGGTCCCTACAAGGGCGTGCTGCGCTACCACCTGGCGCTGAAGATCCCCGAGCCGCAGAACGGCTGCGGCATTCGCGTGGGAGGTGAGACGGCCCACTGGGAGGAGGGCCGGAGCATGGTGTTCGACGACACCTTCCCGCACGAGGCCTGGAACGAGACCGACGAGGACCGGGTGGTCCTGTTCATGGACATCGTCCGCCCGCTGAAGTTCCCTTACGCGATCCTCAACCGCTGGGCGCTCAAGTACATCGCCAGTACGCCGTTCGTCCAGGACGCCAAGGACAAGCACTCGGCCTGGGAGAAGCAGTTCGAGACCATGCGCCAGGACGCGAACCGCGCCGACGCCCGGTGACCACCGGCCCCGGTAGCCGCGCGGGTACGCGACTGCCCCGGCTCCCCATCGGGAGCCGGGGCAGTCGCGTACGCGGTGTCTATGACGCGATCAGCTTGACGGGCATGAGTTCCGGGCCGTTGACGACGATCGAATCCAGCAGCTTCGGCTCGCCGTCGAGTTCGACACGGATTGAGCGGGCCAGCAACTCCTTGTAAAGCAGCCGCAGTTCGACCCGCGCAAGCATGCTGCCGAGGCAGAAGTGCTCGCCGTACCCCAATGACAGGTGACGGTTCGGCTGCCGGGTGATGTCGAACCGGTCGGGCTCGTCGAAGATCGTCTCGTCGCGGTTGGCCGACGGCAGCCAGAAGGTCACCCGGTCGCCGACCTCCACGCGGCGGCCATGGATCTCCGCCGGGCGTACCGCGGTGCGCATGATGTGCGTGGCGGTGGAGGTCCAGCGGAGGATCTCCTCGACGGCCCCGGGCAGCAGCGCCTGGTCCTCCGAGAGGCGCTGCCACTGCTCGGGGTGCTCCAGGAGGGCGAGCATGCCGCCGGCCGCGGCGATCCGTGTGTTCTCGGTGCCCCCGACGAGCAGGTTGTTGCAGTTGAGGATGATGTCATCGGCGTCCAGGGGCTTCCCGTCGACGCTCGCCGTCGCCAGCACGCTCACCAGGTCGTCGGCCGGATCGTCCGCCTTCTCCTCCTGGAGTTCCTCGAAGTACCCGAGGATGTCGAGATGGGCGAACCTGCGGGTGGCCGCGTCCCCGGCGCCGAAGGCCTGGCTCGTCAGCGTGTAGAGGCGGTCCCAGTCGGAACGCGGCACGCCCAACATCTTGCAGATCACGTACAGGGGCACGCGCGCGGCGATGTCCGCCACGAAATCGCAGCTCCCGAGCTCCAGGGCCTTGTCGATCACATCGCGGGCGACGTCATGCATCTCCGCCTCTATGGCGCGTACCGACCGGACCGCGAACCACTTGTCGACCAGGCCGCGGAGCTGCCCGTGCCGAGGCGCGTCGGTGAGGGCCAGGGTGCGGCCACCACCGGGATCGGCTCCGTGATCCGCGGGCCGCAGGAGAATTCCCTGGGCCGAGCTGAAGGTCTCGGAGTCGCGGTATGCCGCGCGGATGTCGTCGTACCTGGTGAGCGCCCAGAATCCCGGGAGGTCAGTGGGCGGATGCCAGTACATGGGCTCGTTGGCGCGCAGCCATCGCCACTGCACGAACGGGTCGCCATCCGAATAGAGTTTGGGGTCCACCAGATTGATCTCCGGTGGCTGATCGGCCGTCTCACAGCGCATGCGGATGCCTCACGAGTCTTCTGGATTCCAGGAGCGGGAATGTGATGGATATACGACGCATCAGAGTCGATGGAGGGATGCCGCTTCAAGCCCGTTCGTGCTTCTCAAGGGCGGAACGGATGACGTTCCTCTAGGAGAGTTTCACGGTGGCACATGCCTTGCCAAGGCATCAAGATTGTGCAATACGTGCGAAGTCGCTACACCAGGCAGGGTGAAATGGCCACCGTGAATCGGTGGCCCTACCGGAGGCTCCAACGGTGGTGGCCACACCATGTCGAGCGGGTGTCCAACTGCGGCGACAGCGCAGTTGAACTGCGCTCGCCGCCGTGCTGAGTTGCCTGCTAATGAGGACGGAGTCGCAGGTCGGAGGCTTTGCGGCGGCCGGGCGGGAACCGGGCCTCGGAGCATTGAGCAACCGCGCCGCCCTGGGTCATAGTGAACCACCACCGCAGAGTTCCGATGTCCCGTGAGATGGGCGTGCCGACAGCAGGATTTCGAGCCGGCCACCCGATTCGGCTTAATGTCGCCATGTGCAGCCGACGGGAAATGCGTTGGTGAAAGCTACTGACAACGCGTCAATGTCATTGCCCAGAGAGGACAACGTGATGACGAATCCGTTCGACGACCCCGATGCCAACTACCTGGTCCTGGTTAACGATGAGGGTCAGCACTCGCTCTGGCCGGTGTTCGTCGACGTACCGGAAGGATGGAACACGGTTTTCGGGGAGGCCGGACGCCAGGAGTGCCTCGATCACATCGAGCAGAACTGGACCGACATGCGCCCCAAGAGCCTGATCGAGGCCATGCAGGCCAAGTAGTACCTGTAGCACGGCGGACCCGGGATCGGCAGTGGCCGACTCCGGGTATCCGCTGCGGGATGAACTGCCCTGAGCACGGCGACGATCGCTGCTCGGGCGATATGTGATCTGCCGGCCCTATCGGCTCAGATCGCCCAAGAAGCGTGAACCACCTGGTCACAGCTTTGATCCAGAGACCTGGGCGGTAATGCGGCATGCCCTGAAGCGGCGGGCCCTGCTGTTCCAGTCGATGACTCGAACCGATTGGAGTGTGCGGGTATGGCTACGTCTGAGGGCGAGCTCCGGGAACTGATGGCCGGACAGCTTGCGGTTTGGTACGCGCAGCAGCTCGCACCGGACAATCGGGGCTTCAGCATCGCCGAATACCTGGAGATCAGGGGCGCGGCCAATCCCGACCTGCTGGTGGACGCCGCGCGGCGCAGGCTACGCGAGGCCGAGAGCCTGCGCCTGCGCATCCGGGTGGTTGACGGTACCCCCTGGCAGTACGTGCACGACGAACGGGACTACCCCGTGCACGTCGTCGACGTGAGCGACGAGGCCGACCCGCGCACGGCCGCCGAGGACTGGATGCGCGCCGACCTGCGCCGCCGGATGGACCTCGTGGGCGCCCCGCTCTCCGCCAACGCGGTCATCAAGCTTGGCAACGATCTCCACTTCTGGTATACCCGCGTCCACCACCTGGTCATGGACGGTCTGGGCGGCATGGTGCTCGCCACCCGCGGCGCCGAGATCTACAGGTCGCTCCTGGAAGGCCGCGGTCTCGAGGACGGCGCCCTGGAGCCCGTGTCCGTACTGATCGACGCCGAACACGCCTACCGGGCATCCGCCGAGACCGAAGAGGACCGGCAGTACTGGAACGGTGTCCTCTCGGACCTGTCGCAGGAGACCCTGACCGGTATCGCCGACCGGGCTCGCCGAGCCAAGCGCGCCCCGACCCGGCACACGGACGGCATCGGCATCCAGAAGGCCGCCGCCCTCAAGACGGCCGCGCGGCGCCTGAGGACCAACCTCGCAGGGCTGCTGATCACCGCCGCGGCCCTGTACGAACACCGTGTCAACGGCACGCGGGACGTCGTGATCGGCGTCCCCGTACGCGGCCGGGCGGGACACCGGGAGGCCGGCATCCCCGGCATGACCTCCAACATCATCCCGCTCCGCCTGACGATCGACCCGCAGACCACGGTCGCGGACGCCGTCCGCCAGACGTCGCGGGCGGTCCGGGAGGGTCTGCGTCACCAGCGGTACCGCCACGAGGAAGTCCTCCGCGACCTGAAGATGGTCGACCGCGTCCTGTGCGGGCTGCACATCAACGTCATGTCGTTCGACTACGACCTGCAGTTCGGCGATGCCCCCGCCACCGCGCGCAACCTCTCCACCGGCCCCGTCGACGGCGTCCGGATCGACGTCTACGACAGGTCCGGCCTGCAGATCAACGTCGATGCGAACCCGGACGTCCACGACCCGGCATCGGTCTCCGATGTACTCCGACGCTTCCTGCACGTGGTGAATTGGCTCGGCACGGCGTCGCCCGAGGAACTCGTCGGCCGGGCCGACCTCCTCGATGAGGCGGAGCGCCACCAGGTGCTCTCGGGGTGGAATGACACGGCGGTCGAGCTGCCGGTGGGGACGCTGGGTGGGCTGTTCGAGGCTCAGGTGGCTCGGACTCCGGATGCGGTTGCTGTGGTGTTCGAGGGTGTGGAGGTGTCGTATGCGGAGCTGGATGCGCGTGCGAACCGTCTGGCCCGGGTGCTGATCGGCCGTGGTGTGGGTGCGGAGTCCGTGGTCGGGGTGTGCCTGGAGCGCAGTGTCGATCTGGTGGCGTCGCTGCTGGCGGTGGTGAAGGCGGGTGGCGCGTATGTGCCGGTTGACCCTGATCTGCCGTCGGAGCGCGTGGGGTTCATGCTCGCGGACTCGGGTGCGGACTGTGTGGTGACGTCGGGTGTGCTGGCGGACACGCTGCCTGAGGGCACCGCTGTTGTGGTGCTCGATGATCCGGACACGGTGTCGGTGCTGGCCTGTACGGATGACGGGGTGCTGTCGGCTGGTGAGCGGGGTGTTCTGCTTCCGGGTCACCCGGCGTATGTCCTGTTCACGTCGGGTTCGACGGGCCGCCCGAAGGGTGTGGTGGTGTCCCACGCGGGCATTGTGAACCGGCTCGGGTGGATGCAGTCCCGGTATGGTCTGGTGGCGGGTGAGCGGGTGTTGCAGAAGACCCCGTTCGGGTTTGACGTGTCGGTGTGGGAGTTCTTCTGGCCGCTGCTGGAGGGTGCGTCGCTGGTCGTTGCCCGTCCTGGTGGTCACCGTGACCCGGCTTACGTGGCGTCGGTGATCCGTGAGGAGGGTGTGTCGACGCTGCACTTCGTGCCGTCGATGCTGGAGGCGTTCCTGCGGGATCCGGCTGCGGTCGAGTGCACGGGTCTGCGCCGGGTGATCTGCTCGGGCGAGGCGCTGTCCCCGGTCGCAGTGGCCCGGTTCTTCGAGGTGTTCGGCACGGGTGTGGAGTTGCACAACCTCTACGGGCCGACGGAGGCGTCGGTCGACGTCACCGCCTGGGAGTGCCCGGCTGGTGAGGACGTCACTGTGGTTCCGATCGGTGGTCCGATCGCGAACACGCAGGTGTACGTTCTCGACAGCTCCCTTTCCCCTGTTCCGGTGGGTGTCGGTGGCGAGCTGTACCTCGCCGGTGTTCAGCTGGCCCGCGGCTATGCGGGTCGTGCGGGTCTGACGGCGGAGCGCTTCGTCGCATCCCCCTTCGGGACCGGTGAGCGCCTGTACCGCACCGGTGACCTTGCGCGCTGGGACATCGAGGGCCAGGTCGAGTACCTGGGCCGCGCGGATGAGCAGGTGAAGATCCGTGGTTTCCGTATCGAGCCGGGTGAGGTCCAGGCCGTCGTGGCCACACACCCGCTGGTCGCGCAGGCGGCTGTGGTCGCTCGTGAGGACGTTCCGGGTGACAAGCGCCTGGTCGCCTACGTCGTCCCCGCCGACGACGTGGATGCCGATGAACTGACCGCTGAGGTGCACCGGTTCGCTGGGCAGCACCTGCCGGAGTTCATGGTGCCGTCGGCGGTGGTGGTGCTGGAGGCCCTGCCGCTTTCGGTCAACGGAAAGCTGGACCGCAAGGCCCTGCCGGCTCCTGAGTATGTGACGGGTTCGGGCCGTGGCCCCTCCAGCGTCCGCGAGGAGATCCTCTGCGCCGCCTTCGCCGAAGTCCTCGGCCTGGAGAACGTGGGCGTCGACGACAACTTCTTCGCACTCGGCGGTCACTCCCTCCTCGCGGTCCAGATGGTGGAGCGGCTGCGCTCGTACGGGGTGTCGGTGCCGACGCTGTTCGAGTCGCCTACGGTCGCGGAGCTGGCGGTGGCAACCGGCGCGGAGCAGGTTTCGGTCCCCGCGAATGCCATCCCGGCGGGTGCGCTGGAGATCACGCCGGAGATGCTGCCGCTGGTGGACCTGACCGCTGACGAGGTGGCGCGGATCGTCGCGACCGTCGAGGGCGGCGCCGCGAATGTCGCGGACATCTACCCGTTGACGCCGCTCCAGGAGGGTCTGCTCTTCCACCACCTCCTCGCCGACGGCGGCGAGGACGCCTACGTCACGCCCACCGTGCTGGGGTTCGATTCACGGGACAGGCTGGACGCGTTCACCGACGCACTCCAGCAGGTGCTGAACAGGCACGACATCTTCCGTACGGCCATCGTGTGGGAGGGCCTGCGGGAGCCGGCCCAGGTGGTGTGGCGCGAGGCCGCCCTCCCCGTTGAGGAAGTGCGGCTGGACCCGAACAGCACTGAGCCGATCGGGCAGTTGCTCGCTGAAGTCGGGCTGTCCATGGACCTGCGGCAGGCCCCGCTCGCCCGGCTGCACGTCGCAGCTGAGCCGCGCAGTGGCCGTTGGCTGGCGCTGCTGCGCCTGCACCACATCGTTGAGGACCACACCGCGCTGGAGATCCTGCTCGGTGAAGTGGAGTCGATCCTCGCCGGGCGTGGTGCGGAGCTGCCCGAGCCGCTGCCGTTCCGGAACTTCGTCGTACAGGCGCGTGCCGGGCTGAACAGCGGGAAGCACGAGCGGTTCTTCGCCGAGCTGCTGGGCGACGTCGACGAGCCGACGGCGCCGTACGGTCTCGTGGACGCACGCGGTGACGGCATGGACTCCGTCGAAGCGCTGATGGGTCTCGCACCGGAACTGTCCGAACGAGTCCGCGAGGTCGCCCGCCGCCTGGGTGCCACTGCGGCGACGGTGATGCACGTGGCGTGGGCGCGGGTGCTGTCCGCGGTGAGCGGCCGTGACGACGTGGTCTTCGGCACCGTCCTCTTCGGCCGGATGAACGCCGGACCCGGCGCGGACCGGGTGCCCGGCCCGTTCATCAACACGCTTCCGGTCCGGGTGCGCGTCGACGAACTGGGTGTGGTCGAGGCGGTGACCGCGATGCGCGGTCAGCTCGCCGCCCTGTTGGAGCACGAGCACGCGCCGCTCTCGCTGGCGCAGCAGGTCAGCGGCGTCTCGGGGGACAGCCCGCTGTTCACCTCGATGCTGAACTACCGCCCCAACAACGGACTCAACCGGGAAACCACCACGATTCTCGACGGCGTCGAGCTGGAGTACTTCCGCGAGCGCACCAACTACCCGCTGTCGGTCGCTGTTGATGACGACGGCACCAGGATCGCCCTGGTCGTTGACGCGGTTGCCCCGGTTGATCCCCGGGCGGTTGCGGCGTTGGTCGTGACGGCGGCGGAGAGCCTGGTTTCGCTGCTGGAGGGGGCGCTGGAGGGTGGCTCTGACCTGCCGCTGAGCCGGGTCGGGGTGCTCGATGAGGCCGAGCGTGTGCGGGTCGTGTCGGGGTGGAATGACACGGCGGTCGAGCTGCCGGTGGGGACGCTGGGTGGGCTGTTCGAGGCTCAGGTGGCTCGGACTCCGGATGCGGTTGCTGTGGTGTTCGAGGGTGTGGAGGTGTCGTATGCGGAGCTGGATGCGCGTGCGAACCGTCTGGCCCGGGTGCTGATCGGCCGTGGTGTGGGTGCGGAGTCCGTGGTCGGGGTGTGCCTGGAGCGCAGTGTCGATCTGGTGGCGTCGCTGCTGGCGGTGGTGAAGGCGGGTGGCGCGTATGTGCCGGTTGACCCTGATCTGCCGTCGGAGCGCGTGGGGTTCATGCTCGCGGACTCGGGTGCGGACTGTGTGGTGACCTCGGCTGCGCTGGCGGACACGCTGCCTGAGGGCGCGGCTGTTGTGGTGCTCGATGATCCGGACACGGTGTCGGTGCTGGCCTGTACGGATGACGGGGTGCTGTCGGCTGGTGAGCGGGGTGTTCTGCTTCCGGGTCACCCGGCGTATGTCCTGTTCACGTCGGGTTCGACGGGCCGCCCGAAGGGTGTGGTGGTCTCGCACGCGGGCATTGTGAACCGGCTCGGGTGGATGCAGTCCCGGTATGGTCTGGTGGCGGGTGAGCGGGTGTTGCAGAAGACCCCGTTCGGGTTTGACGTGTCGGTGTGGGAGTTCTTCTGGCCGCTGCTGGAGGGTGCGTCGCTGGTCGTTGCCCGTCCTGGTGGTCACCGTGACCCGGCTTACGTGGCGTCGGTGATCCGTGAGGAGGGTGTGTCGACGCTGCACTTCGTGCCGTCGATGCTGGAGGCGTTCCTGCGGGATCCGGCTGCGGTCGAGTGCACGGGTCTGCGCCGGGTGATCTGCTCGGGCGAGGCGCTGTCCCCGGTCGCAGTGGCCCGGTTCTTCGAGGTGTTCGGCACGGGTGTGGAGTTGCACAACCTCTACGGGCCGACGGAGGCGTCGGTCGACGTCACCGCCTGGGAGTGCCCGGCTGGTGAGGACGTCACTGTGGTTCCGATCGGTGGTCCGATCGCGAACACGCAGGTGTACGTTCTCGACAGCTCCCTTTCCCCTGTTCCGGTGGGTGTCGGTGGCGAGCTGTACCTCGCCGGTGTTCAGCTGGCCCGCGGCTATGCGGGTCGTGCGGGTCTGACGGCGGAGCGCTTCGTCGCATCCCCCTTCGGGACCGGTGAGCGCCTGTACCGCACCGGTGACCTTGCGCGCTGGGACATCGAGGGCCAGGTCGAGTACCTGGGTCGTGCGGATGAGCAGGTGAAGATCCGTGGTTTCCGTATCGAGCCGGGTGAGGTCCAGGCCGTCGTGGCCACACACCCGCTGGTCGCGCAGGCGGCTGTGGTCGCTCGTGAGGACGTTCCGGGTGACAAGCGCCTGGTCGCCTACGTCGTCCCCGCCGACGACGTGGATGCCGATGAACTGACCGCTGAGGTGCACCGGTTCGCTGGGCAGCACCTGCCGGAGTTCATGGTGCCGTCGGCGGTGGTGGTGCTGGAGGCCCTGCCGCTGTCGGTGAACGGGAAGCTGGACCGTAAGGCGCTGCCGGCTCCTGAGTATGTGACGGGTTCGGGCCGTGGCCCCTCCAGCGTCCGCGAGGAGATCCTTTGCGCTGCCTTCGCCGAAGTCCTCGGCCTGGAGAACGTGGGCGTCGACGACGACTTCTTCGCGCTGGGCGGTCACTCCCTCCTCGCGATCCGGCTGGTGGAGATCCTGCGCGGCCGTGGGGTGTCGGTCTCGGTGCGTGCGCTGCTGCAGACGCCGACCGTGGCGCGGCTTGCGGAGGTGGCGGGTGCCGACCACATCGTGGTGCCGGCGAACGCGATCCCCGAGGGCACCACGACCATCACGCCGGAGATGCTGCCGCTGGTGGACCTGACCGCCGATGAGGTGGCGCGGATCGTCGCCACCGTCGAAGGCGGCGCGGCGAACGTCGCGGACATCTACCCGCTGGCCCCGCTCCAGGAGGGTCTGCTCTTCCACCACCTCCTCGCCGACGGCGGTGAGGACACCTATGTGACCCCGACGGTCATGGAGTTCGACTCCCGCGCCCGCCTGGACGCCTTCACCGACGCACTCCAGCACGTCGTCAACCGCCACGACATCCTCCGCACGGCCATCATGTGGGAGGGGCTGCGGGAGCCGGTCCAGGTGGTGTGGCGCGAGGCCGCCCTCCCCGTTGAGGAAGTGCAGCTGGACCTGAACGGCACTGAACCGGTACAGCAGTTGCTCTCGGACGTCGGCCTGTCCATGGACCTGGGCCGGGCGCCTCTGCTCGGACTCCACGTGGCTTCGGTGGCGGACGGTCGCTGGCTGGCTCTGCTGCGCATGCACCACACGGTGCAGGACCACACGACGCTGGAGCTTCTGCTCCAGGAAGTGCAGACGATCCTCGCCGGGCGTGGTGCGGAGCTGCCCGAGCCGCTGCCGTTCCGCAACTTCGTGGCCCAGGCGCGTGCCGGGGTCGAACGGTCGGAGCACGAGCGGTTCTTCGCCGAGCTGCTGGGCGACGTCGACGAGCCGACCACGCCGTTCGGACTCGTGGACGCGCGCGGTGACGGCATGGATGCGGCCGAGGCGCGGCTCGACATTCCGTCGGACGTGGAGGCCAGACTGCGCACGGTCGCACGGCAGTTGGGCGCGAGCCCGGCGACGGTGATGCACGTGGCGTGGGCGCGGGTGCTGTCCGCGGTGAGCGGCCGTGACGACGTGGTCTTCGGCACCGTCCTCTTCGGCCGGATGAACGCCGGATCCGGGGCCGACCGGGTGCCCGGGCCGTTCATGAACATGCTGCCGGTCCGGGTGCGGACCGACGAGATCACCGTGGTGGCCGCGGTCAACGCGATGCGCGGACAGCTCGCGACCCTCCTTGAGCACGAGCACGCACCGTTGGCCGTGGCCCAGAGTGCCAGCGGAGTGGCGGGTGATGCGCCGCTGTTCACGTCGATGTTCAACTACCGGCACAACACCGGCTTCAGCCGAGGCGTAGCCGCCATATTCGACGGCATTGAGGTGGTGTTCTTCAGGGAGCGCACCAACTACCCGCTCGCCGTGGTCGTCGACGACGACGGGGACCGTCTGGGGCTGGTCGTTGACGCGGTTGCCCCGGTTGATCCCCGGGCGGTTGCGGCGTTGGTCGTGACGGCGGCGGAGAGCCTGGTTTCGCTGCTGGAGGGGGCGCTGGAGGGTGGCTCTGACCTGCCGCTGAGCCGGGTCGGGGTGCTCGATGAGGCCGAGCGTGTGCGGGTCGTGTCGGGGTGGAATGACACGGCGGTCGAGCTGCCGGTGGGGACGCTGGGTGGGCTGTTCGAGGCTCAGGTGGCTCGGACTCCGGATGCGGTTGCTGTGGTGTTCGAGGGTGTGGAGGTGTCGTATGCGGAGCTGGATGCGCGTGCGAACCGTCTGGCCCGGGTGCTGATCGGCTGTGGTGTGGGTGCGGAGTCCGTGGTCGGGGTGTGCCTGGAGCGCAGTGTCGATCTGGTGGCGTCGCTGCTGGCGGTGGTGAAGGCGGGTGGCGCGTATGTGCCGGTTGACCCTGATCTGCCGTCGGAGCGCGTGGGGTTCATGCTCGCGGACTCGGGTGCGGACTGTGTGGTGACCTCGGCTGCGCTGGCGGACACGCTGCCTGAGGGCACGGCTGCCATCGTCCTCGATGGCCCGGCAACCGCCGAAGCGCCGGCCGGAGTTGCCGGTGGTGCGCTCTCGGACGCGGAGCGGGGTGAGGTGCTGCCTCAGCACCCGGCGTATGTCCTGTTCACGTCGGGTTCGACGGGCCGCCCGAAGGGTGTGGTGGTGTCCCACGCGGGCATTGTGAACCGGCTCGGGTGGATGCAGTCCCGGTATGGTCTGGTGGCGGGTGAGCGGGTGTTGCAGAAGACCCCGTTCGGGTTTGACGTGTCGGTGTGGGAGTTCTTCTGGCCGTTGCTGGAGGGTGCGTCGCTGGTCGTTGCCCGTCCTGGTGGTCACCGTGACCCGGCTTACGTGGCGTCGGTGATCCGTGAGGAGGGTGTGTCGACGCTGCACTTCGTGCCGTCGATGCTGGAGGCGTTCCTGCGGGATCCGGCTGCGGTCGAGTGCACGGGTCTGCGCCGGGTGATCTGCTCGGGCGAGGCGCTGTCCCCGGTCGCAGTGGCCCGGTTCTTCGAGGTGTTCGGCACGGGTGTGGAGTTGCACAACCTCTACGGGCCGACGGAGGCGTCGGTCGACGTCACCGCCTGGGAGTGCCCGGCTGGTGAGGACGTCACTGTGGTTCCGATCGGTGGTCCGATCGCGAACACGCAGGTGTACGTTCTCGACAGCTCCCTTTCCCCTGTTCCGGTGGGTGTCGGTGGCGAGCTGTACCTCGCGGGTGTTCAGCTGGCCCGCGGCTATGCGGGTCGTGCGGGTCTGACGGCGGAGCGCTTCGTCGCATCCCCCTTCGGGACCGGTGAGCGCCTGTACCGCACCGGTGACCTGGCCCGCTGGGACATCGAGGGCCAGGTCGAGTACCTGGGCCGCGCGGATGAGCAGGTGAAGATCCGTGGTTTCCGTATCGAGCCGGGTGAGGTCCAGGCCGTCGTGGCCACACACCCGCTGGTCGCGCAGGCCGCTGTGGTCGCTCGTGAGGACGTTCCGGGTGACAAGCGCCTGGTCGCCTACGTCGTCCCCGCCGACGACGTGGATGCCGATGAACTGACCGCTGAGGTACGCCAGTTCGCTGGGCAGCACCTGCCGGAGTTCATGGTGCCGTCGGCGGTGGTGGTGCTGGAGGCCCTGCCGCTGTCGGTGAACGGGAAGCTGGACCGTAAGGCCCTGCCGGCCCCCGAGTACACGACGGGTTCGGGCCGTGGCCCCTCCAGCGTCCGCGAGGAGATCCTTTGCGCTGCCTTCGCCGAGGTCCTCGGCCTGGAGAACGTGGGCGTCGACGACGACTTCTTCGCGCTGGGCGGTCACTCCCTGCTGGCTATCCGGCTGGTGGAGATCCTGCGCGGCCGTGGGGTGTCGGTCTCGGTGCGTGCGCTGCTGCAGACGCCGACGGTTGCGCGGCTTGCGGAGGTGGCGGGTGCCGACCACATCGTGGTGCCGGCGAACGCGATCCCCGAGGGTGCGCAGACCATCACGCCGGAGATGCTGCCGCTGGTGGACCTGACCGCCGATGAGGTGGCGCGGATCGTCGCCACCGTCGAAGGCGGCGCGGCGAACGTGGCGGACATCTACCCGCTGGCCCCGCTCCAGGAGGGCCTGCTCTTCCACCACCTCCTCGCCGACGGCGGCGAGGATACCTATGTGACCCCGACGGTCATGGAGTTCGACTCCCGCGCCCGCCTGGACGCCTTCACCGACGCACTCCAGCACGTCGTCAACCGCCACGACATCCTCCGCACGGCCATCATGTGGGAGGGGAGGCTGAGCGAGCCCGTGCAGGTGGTGTGGCGGCGGGCGGCGCTGTCGGTCGCCGAGGTGGCGCTGGACCCGCAGGCGGCGGATCCGGTGCACGAGCTGCTGACTGGTGTCGGTCTGTCGATGGACCTGGGCCAGGCCCCGCTGGTCAAGCTGCATGCGGCGGAGGTCGCCGACGGTCGTTGGCTGCTGCTGGTCCGCGTCCACCACATGGTGCAGGACCACACCGCGCTCGAGGTGATGCTCGGCGAGGTCGCGACGGTCCTGAGCGGCCGTGGTGCGGAGCTGCCCGAGCCGCTGCCGTTCCGGAACTTCGTCGTACAGGCGCGTGCCGGGCTGAACAGCGGGAAGCACGAGCGGTTCTTCGCCGAGCTGCTGGGCGACGTCGACGAGCCGACGGCGCCGTACGGTCTCGTGGACGTGCGCGGTGACGGCATGGACGCGGTCGAGGCGCGCCTGGAGTTCTCGCCGGAGCTGTCCGGGCGGGTGCGTGAGGTCGCACGCCGGCTGGGAGCCAGTGCGGCGACGGTGATGCACGTGGCGTGGGCGCGGGTGCTGGCCGTGGTCAGCGGCCGGGACGACGTGGTCTTTGGCACCGTCCTGTTCGGCCGGATGAACGCCGGACCCGGCGCGGACCGGGTGGCGGGGCCGTTCATGAACATGCTTCCGGTACGGGCCCGGCTGGACTCGACGGGTGCGCTGGCGGCGGTGACCGCGATGCGCGGTCAGCTCGCGGCTCTGCTGGAGCACGAGCACGCGCCCCTCGCAGTGGCCCAGCAGGTCAGCGGCGTGCAGGGTGATACCCCGCTGTTCGCGTCGATGCTCAACTACCGCCACAACACCGGCGACGACGTGAACGACGGGCCTGCCTCCGGGATGGAGGGCGCCCGCCTGGTCTTCAACCGCGAGCGCACCAACTACCCCCTCGCCGTCGCGGTCGACGACGACGGCGCGGGCCTGACGCTGGTCGTGGACGCGGTGGCGCCGGTGGACCCGGCGACGGTCGCGGCGATGGTGCGTACCGCCACCGACGGTCTGGTGGCCGCGCTGGAGACGGCCCTGGACGGCGGCTCGGATCCGGCGCTGAACACGATCGGTGTCCTCGACGGGGCCGACCGGGAGCGGATGCTCACGCGGTGGAACGAGACCAGGCTTGAGGTGCCCTGGGCGCCGCTGCCCGAGCTGCTGGCGGCGCAGTCCGCGCGTACCCCGCACGCCGTCGCCGTGGTGTGCGACGACACCGAGGTGACGTACGCGGAACTTGACGCGCGGGCCAACCGGCTGGCGCGGCTGCTGGTGGGCCGGGGAGTCGGCGCCGAGTCCGTGGTCGCGGTCTGCATGGAACGCGGCATCGATCTGGTGGTGGCGCTGCTGGGCGTCCTCAAGTCCGGCGCCGCGTACCTGCCGATCGACCCCGAGTACCCGGCCGAGCGCATCGCGTTCACCCTGGCCGACGCGGGGGTGCGGTGTGTGCTGACCGGAGCGGACCTGGTCGAGCGGCTGGCCGGATTCGAAGGCGTCGCGGGTGTTCCGGCGATCGCCCTGGACGACGAGGCGGTGATCGCCGAGAAGGCGGCCCTGGACGACGGGCCGCTGACGGCGGACGAGTTCGTGGCGGCGCCGACGCCGGCGAGCCCGGCCTACGTGATCTACACCTCGGGTTCCACCGGGCGCCCCAAGGGCGTGGTGGTGGAGCACCGGTCGCTGGTGAACTTCCTGGCCTCCATGCAGCAGCGCTTCGCGCTGAACGCGGACGTCCGGTTGCTGGCGGTGACCACGATCGGGTTCGACATCGCGGGACTGGAGCTGTACCTCCCGCTGCTGGGCGGTGCGCGCGTCGTGCTGGCCACCCCTGAGGTGGTCCGGGACCCGCGGGCGCTGCGCGCGCTGATCCGGTCCTCGGGCGCTACGACGGTCCAGGCCACGCCGAGTCTGTGGCACGCCCTGGTGTCCGAGCCCGGGGAAGAAGGAGAGGGCGGCGCGGGGGACGTACTGGCCGGGGTCCGAGCCCTGGTCGGTGGCGAGGTGCTGCCGACCGAGCTGGCGCGCGTCTTGCGGGCCCGGACGGCTTCGGTGACGAACCTGTACGGCCCGACCGAAACGACGATCTGGTCGACCGCCACAGAGGTGGCGACGGTCTTGGGCCGGGCGTCCTCGATCGGTGCTCCGATCGCGAACACGCAGGTCTATGTGCTGGACACCACCCTCGCTCCGGCACCCGCCGGGGTGGCAGGTGACCTGTACATCGCGGGTTCGGGCCTGGCTCGCGGCTACCTGGGCCGTCCGGGGCTGTCGGCGGAACGCTTCGTGGCGTGCCCGTTCGGCGGGCCGGGCGAGAGGATGTACCGCACCGGAGACACGGTGCGCTGGTCGCCGGACGGCACGCTGGAGTTCGTGGGTCGCGCCGACGACCAGGTGAAGGTGCGTGGCTTCCGGATCGAGCTGGGGGAGGTCGAGGCGGTCGTCGCCTCGCTCACCCCGGTCGGCCGGGTCGCGGTCGTCGTGCGTGAGGACACCCCGGGTGACAAGCGTCTGGTCGCCTACGTGGTCCCGGCCGACCCCGACGCCGACGCCGCTGACCTCAGCGCAGCGGTACGGGACGTCGCCGCCGAATCCCTTCCCGTGTACATGGTTCCGTCCGCGGTGGTGCTGCTGGACGTGTTGCCGCTGACACCGAACGGGAAGCTGGACCGCAAGGCACTGCCCGCTCCGGACTACACGGCCGCGGCGCGCGGTGACCGGGGCCCGTCCACGCTGCAGGAGGAGATCCTGTGTGGGGTGTTCGCGCAGGTGCTGGGTGTGGACCGGGTCGGTGTGGACGACGACTTCTTCGCGCTGGGCGGTCATTCGCTGCTCGCGACGCGGTTGATCAGCCGGGTGCGTGCGGTGCTGGGTGTCGAAGTACCCCTGCGTGCGCTGTTTGAGGCGCCGACGGTGGCGCGGCTGGCGGCGCGTCTGGATGGCGCTGACCGGGCGCGGGTGGCGTTGACGGCGGGTGAGCGTCCCGAGCGGGTGCCGTTGTCGTTCGCGCAGCGCCGCCTGTGGTTTATCGGGCAGCTGGAGGGTCCGAGCGCGACCTACAACGACCCGGTGGCCCTGTGGCTCACCGGTCAGGTCGACCGGGCGGCGCTCGACGCCGCCCTGCGCGACGTGATCGGCCGCCACGAGGTGCTGCGCACCGTGTTCCCCGTGGCCGACGGCGAGCCCTACCAGCACGTTGCGGAACTCGACGACCTCGGATGGGACCTGTCCGTGACCGAGGTGGCTCCGGCGGACCTGACCGCCGCGATCACCGAGGCCGCCGGATACGGCTTCGACCTCTCGCACGAGGCGCCGGTACGCGCGTGGCTGTTCGTCACCGGACCGGACGAGCACGTGCTGATGGTGACGGTGCACCACATTGCCGGTGATGCCTGGTCGATGGCGCCGCTGGCTCGGGACATCTCCACAGCGTTCGCGGCCCGCTGCGAAGGTCTGGCCCCCACGTGGGAGCCGCTGCCGGTGCAGTACGCGGACTACGCGCTGTGGCAGCGGGACCTGGTCGGCGACGAGCGGGACCCGGACAGCGTGATCTCCCGGCAGGTGGCCTACTGGCGCGGCGCCTTGGCGGGCGCGCCCGAGGAACTCGACCTCCCGGCCGATCACGCACGGCCCGCCGTGGCGACCCACCGCGGTCACCGCGTCCCGGTGGAGATTCCCGCCGAGGTCCACGCGCGCCTCGTGGAGGTGGCGCGTGCCGAGGGCGTCACGGTGTTCATGGTGCTGCAGGCCGCGCTCGCGGCGCTGCTGTCCAGGCTGGGCGCGGGTGCCGACGTACCCATCGGATCGCCGGTCGCCGGGCGCACCGACGAAGCGCTCGACGACCTGGTCGGCTTCTTCATCAACACGCTGGTGATCCGGACGGACCTGTCGGGAGACCCGACGTTCCGTCAGGTGCTGTCCCGGGTGCGGGAGACCAGCCTGTCGGCGTTCGCGCACCAGGACGTGCCGTTCGAGCGGCTGGTCGAGGAACTCTCCCCGAGCCGTTCCATGGCCCGCCACGCGCTCTTCCAGGTGATGCTCACCCTCCAGAACGCGGCCGGAGCGGTCCTCGACCTACCCGGACTCGATGTCGAGATGCTTCCGGCAGGCGCGTCGGTGGCGAAGTTCGACCTCGACGTGATCGTGGGCGAGGTGTTCGACGCCGAGGGCGCACCGGCCGGTGTGCGCGGCACAGTGACCGCGGCGGCGGACCTGTTCGACGCCGGCACCGCGGCCCGGCTGGCCGCGCGCCTCACCCGGGTGGTGGGGCTGCTGGTCGCCGACCCGCAGCTGCGGGTCAGCGGGCTGGACGTGCTCGACGAGGGCGAGCGCCACCAGGTGCTGGAGACGTGGAACAACACGGAGGCCGAGGTTCCGGTCGGCACCGTGCCCGAGCTGTTCGCAGCGCACGTCTCCCGTACGCCCGACGCAGTGGCCGTCGTCGCCGACGGCGCGGAGCTGACATACGCCGAGCTGGACGCCCGGGCCAACCGGCTGGCGCGCTACCTGGGCGGCCTGGGCGTCGGACCCGAGACCGTGGTCGCCGTGGCACTGGCACGCGGCAGCGAGCTGATGGTGTCGCTGCTCGGTGTCCTCAAGGCCGGGGGCACGTACATGCCGATCGACCCGGAGTACCCGGCCGACCGGATCGCGTACATGTATGACGACGCGGCTCCGGTCGTGGTCCTCACCGCCCGGTCCATCGCGGCCACGTTGCCGCCGTCGGCCGCCTCCACCGTGGTGGTGCTCGACTCGGCCGAGGTTGCCGAGGCGCTGAGCGCGCTGCCGTCCGGTGGGCTGGACGACACGGAACGGCGGGCCGCGCTGTCGGTGGCTCTCCCCGCGTACGTGATCTACACCTCGGGATCCACCGGCCGGCCGAAGGGCGTGCTGGTCTCCCACGCGGGCGTGGCGAGCCTGGTGGCGGGCCACATCCGGTACCTGGGTGTCGGGTCCGGACACCGGGTGGGGCAGTTCGCCTCGGCGAGCTTCGACACCTTCGGCTGGGAATGGCTCATGGCACTCCTGTCCGGGGCCACCTTGGTGGTGATCCCGCCCGAGCGGCGTCTGGGGAACGCGCTGCCCGCGTTCCTCACCGCCGAGCGGGTGACGCACGTGACGCTGCCGCCCGCCGTCCTGGCCACCCTCGACGAGACGTCGGTCAGCGCGGACACCGTGCTGGTCGTGGCCGGGGAGGCGTGCCAGCCGGAGGTGATGGCGCGCTGGGCACGGGGCCGCGCGATGTTCAACTCCTACGGCCCGACGGAGACCACGGTCGACGCCACGCTGTGGCGCTGCGACCCGGAGGCACCCGAGGTGGCCATCGGCGCACCCGTGGTCAACACCCAGGTGTACGTGCTCGACGAGCACCTGGCACCGGCCCCCGTCGGAGTGAACGGCGAGATGTACGTCTCCGGCGCCGGCCTGGCGCGGGGCTACCTCGGACGGTCGGCGCTGACCGCGGAGCGGTTCGTGGCCAACCCGTTCGGTGCCGCCGGATCCCGCCTTTACCGGACCGGTGACCGGGCCCGCTGGACCCCCGGCGGCGAGCTGGTCTTCGCCGGGCGCTCCGACGACCAGGTCAAGATCCGCGGCTTCAGGATCGAGCCGGGCGAGATCGAGAACACCGTGGCCACGCACCCCTCGGTGGCCCAGGTCGCGGTCATCGCCCGCGAGGACACCCCCGGTGACACGCGTCTGGTCGCCTACGTGGTGCCCGCCGACGGAGCCGTGGCGGACCGGATCCCTGCGGCGGTCACCGCACTGGCGGCCGAGCACCTGCCCGAGTACATGGTTCCCTCGGCGGTGGTCGTCCTGGACGAGCTGCCGTTGACGGTGAACAAGAAGCTGGACCGCAAGGCGCTGCCCGCACCGGAGTTCACGGCCGCGGCCGCGGCCACTGGGCGCGGCGCGGGCAACCTGCGCGAGGAACTCCTGTGCACCGTCTTCGCCCAGGTGCTGGGCGTGGACAGCGTCGGTGTCGACGACGACTTCTTCGCCCTCGGCGGCCACTCGCTGCTCGCGGTGCGGCTGGCGAGCAAGGTGCGCTCGGTGCTCGGGGTCGACCTGGAGATCCGGGAACTGTTCGACGCGCCCACCGTGGCCGGGCTGGCTGCCCGGCTGGCCGGAGAGGGCACCGCCCGGGTCGCCCTGGCCGCCCGGCAGCGTCCCGAGCGGGTGCCGCTGTCGTTCGCGCAGCGCCGCCTGTGGTTCCTGGGCCAGCTGGACGGACCGAGCCCCACCTACAACATCCCGGTTGCCCTGCGGCTGTCGGGCCGGGTGGACGTCGCCGCGCTGAACGCGGCGATGCGGGACGTGATCGGCCGCCACGAGGTGCTGCGCACCGTGTTCGCGGTGGCCGACGGCGAGCCCTACCAGGACATCCTCGACATTGAGGAGCTGGAGTGGGAGCTGCTGGTCGGTGACGCCGACCCGGCCGACCCCGACGGCGCGGTGGCGCAGGCGGCCCGGTACGCGTTCGACCTGTCGTCCGAAGTGCCGATCCGGGCCCGGCTGTTCCCGGCCGGCGCGGAGGAGTACCTGCTGGTCCTGGTCGTGCACCACATCGCCGGCGACGGATGGTCGATGGGGCCGCTGGCCCACGACGTGTCGGTTGCTTACGCGGCGCGCGTCGACGGCCGGGCCCCGCGGTGGGAGCCGCTGCCGGTGCAGTACGCGGACTACGCGCTGTGGCAGCGTGAACTGCTCGGCGACGAACGCGACCCGGACAGTGTGATGTCCCGTCAGGTCGCCTACTGGCGCGAGGCGCTGGCAGGCGGACCCGAGGAACTGGCGCTGCCGTTCGACCGTCCGCGCCCCGCGGTGGCCGGGAACCAGGGCCACCAACTGCCGCTGGAGGTCTCGGCGGAGGTGCACGCGCGGCTGGTGGACGTGGCGCGGGCCGAGGGCGTGACCGTGTTCATGGTGCTGCAAGCCGCGATGGCGGTACTGCTGTCGCGGCTCGGCGCCGGTACCGACATTCCCGCGGGCCTGGCGAACGCCGGACGTACGGACGAGGCCCTCGACGATCTCGTCGGGTTCTTCGTCAACACGCTGGTGCTGCGCGCGGACCTGTCCGGGGACCCGACGTTCCGGCAGCTGCTGAAGCGCGTGCGGGAAGCCGGTCTGTCGGGCTTCGCGCACCAGGACGTTCCGTTCGAGCGGCTGGTCGAGGAACTCGCCCCGGCGCGTTCCCTGGCCCGTCACCCGCTGTTCCAGGTGATGCTCACGCTGCAGAACAACGCCGAAGCGGTCCTCGACCTGCCCGGCGTAGGCGCCGAGGCGGTGCCCGCGGGCGCCGCGGTGGCCAAGTTTGACCTGGACGTGAGCGTGGCCGAGGGCTTCGACGCCACCGGCGCGCCCGCCGGGCTGAGCGGTCTGCTGACCGTGGCCGCGGACCTGTTCGACCGGGAATCGGGCGAGCGGTTCGTGGACCGATGGGTCCGCGTCCTGGACGCGCTGACCGCCAACCCGCGGACGCGGCTGAGC
This sequence comes from Streptomyces sp. NBC_00885, assembly GCF_045207475.1. NCBI lineage: Bacteria > Bacillati > Actinomycetota > Actinomycetes > Kitasatosporales > Streptomycetaceae > Streptomyces > Streptomyces sp. NBC_00885. The sequence goes on along the minus strand of NZ_CP108796.1, from coordinate 2,008,361 downwards.
GCCGTCGAGATCCTCGGCGAGGGCGAGCGCCACCAGGTTCTCACCGAGTGGAACGACACCGCGGTGGAGGTGGCGCCCGTATCGCTGCCGGAGCTGTTCCACGGTCACGCGACGCGGAACCCGGACGCCACGGCCGTGGTCTTCGAGGGTGCCGAGGTGTCGTACGGAGAGCTGGACGCGCGGGCCAACCGGCTGGCGCACCACCTGGTCTCCCAGGGAGTCGAAGCCGAGTCGGTGGTGGGTCTGTGCCTGCCGCGCGGCGTGGACATGGTCGTCGCGATCCTCGCGGTGTGGAAGGCCGGGGCCGCCTATGTGCCGCTGGACCCGGAGTACCCGGCGGAGCGCTTGGCGTTCATGCTGACGGACAGCGGGGCCCGGGTGGTGGTCGGCCGCCGTGACACGGCGCAGGACCTGCCCACGACGTGCCCGGCGGTGTGGCTCGACGACCCGCGGAACACCGCGGAGCTGTCCGAGCTGCCTGCCACGGCGCCGAAGGCGGACCTCGCTCTCGGTCAACTGGCCTACGTGATCTACACCTCCGGGTCGACCGGTGTGCCGAAGGGCGTGGCCGTCACGCACGGCTCGCTGGCGAACCTGGTGTCGGTGTTCGGTCCGCTGATGGAGGTCGGGCCGGGTGTCGGGGTGCTGCAGTTCGCCTCGTTCAGTTTCGACGCGTCCGTGCTGGACGTGGCGGTGACGCTGGGCAGTGGTGGTTCGCTGGTGGTGGCCGGTGCGGCCGAGCGGGCGGAGCCGAAGTTGCTGCGTGCGCTGGTGGAGTCGGCGGGGGTGCGGTCCGCGAGCGTGGTGCCGTCCCTGCTGGGTGTGCTGGAGCCCGGCGATCTGGCGGGCGTCGGCTCGCTGGTGGTCGGCGCGGAGGCGATCGAACCGAAGTCGGCGGGTGTGTGGGCGCGTGGCCGCAAGCTGGTCAACACCTACGGACCCACCGAGGCCACCGTGATCACGGCGATCGGCCAAGTGGACCCGGAGCGCGAAGGAACGGTCCCGTTCGGCTCGCCCATCGCCAACACGCGGATGTTCGTGCTCGACAGCAGCCTCGGGCCGGTGGCCCAGGGCGTCGTGGGCGAGCTGTACGTGGCGGGCGCGGGCCTGGCCCGCGGCTACCTGGGCCGGGCGGCGCTGACGGCGGAGCGATTCGTCGCCGACCCGTACGGCGGCCCGGGCTCCCGTCTCTATCGCACCGGGGACCTGGCGCGCTGGACCGCGGACGGTCAGCTGATGTTCGCCGGGCGCGCCGACGAACAGGTCAAGCTGCGCGGGTTCCGCATCGAACTGGGCGAGGTGCAGGCGGCGACAGCCGCACACCCGGACCTCTCCCAGGCCGCGCTGGTTGTCCGCGAGGACGCCCCGGGCGACAAGCGGCTGGTCGCCTACGTCGTGCCCGCCGACGGCAGTGCCGAGGAGTCCGCCGAATCCGGACTCCCCGCCGATGTCCGGCAGTTCGTCGCTCAGAGACTGCCCGCGCACATGGTCCCGGCAGCGGTGGTGGTGCTGGACGCACTGCCCCTGACGGTGAACGGGAAGCTGGACCGCAAGAAATTGCCCGCTCCGGACTACGCGTCGGGGAAAGCGGGAGGAGGACGCCGGCCGTCGACGCCGCAGGAGGAACTCCTCTGCACCGTCTTCGCCCAAGTACTGGGACTGCCCGAGGTCGGAGTCGATGACGACTTCTTCGAACTCGGTGGCCACTCACTGCTGGGCGTCCGGCTCGTCAGTCAGATCAGGGCTGTTCTCGGTGTCGATGTGGAGATCCGGGCGCTGTTCGACGCGCCGACGGTCGCAGGGCTCGCACAGCAGCTTGGAAAGCAGAAGTCAGCAAGGCCGGCGTTGCGGCCGATGCGTAACCAGGGGGATTTCTAAATGTTTCCGTTGTCATTCGCGCAGCGCCGTCTGTGGTTCATCGAGCAGCTCGAGGGCCCGAGCCCGACGTACAACATCCCGATGGCCATGCGGCTGTCGGGCCGACTGGACAGCGGGGCGCTGAACGCGGCCCTGCGGGACGTCATCGGCCGGCACGAGGTGCTGCGCACGGTGTTCACGGTCTCCGGGGGCGAGCCGTACCAGCAGGTACTGAAGCTCGCTGACGTGGAGTGGAACCTCCAGAGCGTCGACGTGTCCGCTGACGCGGCGGCCGGCCTGACCGACGTGGTCAGCCGCGCCGCCGGGCAGCCGTTCGACCTGTCGGCGGAGGTGCCGATCCGCGCCTGGCTGTTCTCGGTGGCGCCCGACGAGTACGTCCTGCTCGTGGTGGTCCACCACATCGCCAGTGACGGCTGGTCGTCCGGCCCCCTCGCCCGGGACCTCGCGGTCGCATACACGGCCCGCTGCGAGGACCGCATGCCCGAGTGGGAGCCCCTGCCGGTCCAGTACGCCGACTACGCGCTCTGGCAGCGTGATCTCCTCGGTGACGCCGAGGACCCCGACAGCGTGATCTCCCGCCAGGTCGCCTACTGGCGCGAGGCGCTGGCCGGCGCTCCGGAAGAGCTGGAGCTGTCCTACGACCACCCGCGCCCGGCCGTGGCCGGCTACGGCGGCCACTGCGTTCCGCTGGAGATCCCGGCGGAGGTGCACGCACGGCTGGTGGAGCTGGCGCGGGCCGAGGGCGTCACCACCTTCATGGTGCTGCAGGCTGCGCTGGCGGTACTGCTGTCCCGGCTGGGTGCGGGCACGGACATTCCGATCGGGTCGGCGAACGCCGGACGTACGGACGTGGCGCTCGACGACCTCGTCGGCTTCTTCGTCAACACCCTCGTGCTGCGCACGGACCTCTCCGGCGACCCGAAGTTCACCGAGGTGCTCGCCCGGGTCCGGGAGACGGGCCTGTCGGCCTTCGGTCACCAGGAGGTGCCCTTCGAGCGGCTGGTGGAGGAGCTGGCGCCGCCGCGCTCGCTCGCGCTGCACCCGCTGTTCCAGGTGATGCTCACCCTGCAGAACAACGCCGAGGTGTCCTTGGAACTGCCCGGTGTCCGGGTCAGCGAGGTCGAGGACGAACTCGCCGCCGGCGCGTCGGCGGCCAAGTTCGACCTCGACGTGAGCGTCGAGGAAGCCTTCGACGCCCAGGGCGCCCCGGCGGGCCTGCGGGGTGTGCTGACCGCCGCGGCCGACCTGTTCGAAGCCGACACCGCGGGGCAGCTTGCCGTGCGCCTCGCCCGGGTCCTGGAGGCCGTGACCGCGGAGCCGCAGGTGCGGCTGAGTGCGGTGGACGTCCTCGATGAGGACGAGCGTCGCCGGGTGCTGGTGGAGTGGAACGACACCGCGGCCGAGACGGCCGGTGGTTCGGTGGCGGTTCTGTTCGCGGCGCAGGTGGCGCGGACCCCGGACGCCCTGGCCGTCGTGTTCGACGGAGTCGAGGTGTCGTACGCGGAGCTGGACGCGCGGGCGAACCGGCTGGCGCGCTTCCTGGTGGCCCAGGGTGTGGGCGCGGAGTCGGTGGTGGGTCTGTGCCTGCCGCGTGGTGTGGAGACGATCGCCGCGATCCTGGCGGTGTGGAAGGCCGGGGCGGGCTACCTCCCGATCGACCCCGAACAGCCCGCCGAACGCATCGCGTTCATGCTCACCGACAGTGGCGCCGTGACGCTGCTGAGCACCGGCGCCGTGCTCGACGAGCTGTCCGTCGACGGCCCGGCCCCGCTCGCCCTGGACGCCCCCGAGGTCGCTGCCGCGATCGACGCCCACGCGGCCACCGCGCCGCGTACGGAACCGTCCCCGGACGCACTCGCCTACGTGATCTACACCTCCGGTTCGACGGGCACGCCGAAGGGTGTCGCCGTCACCCACCGGTCGCTGACCAACTACGTCGCCTCGGTGCCCGGCCGCGTCGGCCTCGGCAACCCGGGGGACCGGTACGCACTGCTGCAGGCGCAGGTCACCGACCTGGGTAACACGGTGCTGTTCGCGAGCCTGACCACGGGTGGTCAGCTGCACATCCTCGACGCGGACGCAGCCACCGACCCGGCAGCGGTGACCGGGTACCTGGCCGAGCACGCCATCGACCACGTGAAGGCGGTGCCTTCGCACCTGGCGGCGCTCGCCGTCGCCGACGGAGCGGCGTCCGTACTGCCCGCCAAGTCCCTGGTGCTCGGCGGTGAGGCCGCCTCTCCCGCGTGGGTGCGGGAGCTGCTGGCGGAATCCGGACCGTGCGGGGTGTTCAACCACTACGGCCCCACCGAGACCACGATCGGCGTCACCACTACGCGCCTGACCCCGGACCGGGGGGTGGGCGGCGTGGTGCCGATCGGCTCCCCGGTACCCAACGTCCGCGTGTACGTGCTGGACCAGTGGCTGTCCCCGGTGGCGCCGGGAGCCGTTGGCGAGCTGTACGTCGCCGGCGCCGCCCTGGCCCGCGGGTACGTGGGCCGCGCCGCCCTGACGGCGGAGCGGTTCGTGGCCTCCCCGTACTCCGGCACGGGCGAGCGCATGTACCGCACCGGCGACCGTGTTCGCTGGAACGCCGAGGGCGAACTGGAGTACCTGGGCCGCGCGGATGAGCAGGTGAAGATCCGCGGTTTCCGCATCGAGCCGGGCGAGGTGCAGGCGGTCGTGGCCGCGCACCCGTCGGTGGCGCAGGCGACGGTCGTCGCCCGGGAGGACGCGACCGGCGACACCCGCCTGGTTGCCTACGTCGTACCCGCCATCGGTACTGGTGAGGCCGAACTGGCGCCGCTGGTGCGGCAGTTCGTGGCCGAGCGGCTGCCGGAGCACATGGTTCCGTCGGCGGTGGTGGTGCTGGACGCGCTGCCGCTGACGGCGAACGGCAAGCTGGACCGCAAGGCGCTGCCCGCTCCCGAGTACACGACCGGTTCGGGCCGCGGCCCCTCCAGTGTCCGGGAGGAGATCCTCTGCGCGGTCTTCGCCGAGGTCCTCGGTCTGGAGAGCGTCGGCGTGGACGACAGCTTCTTCACGCTGGGCGGTCACTCCCTGCTGGCCATCCGGTTGGTGGAGATCCTGCGCGGCCGCGGCGTGTCGGTCTCGGTGCGGGCGCTGTTCCAGACGCCGACCGTGGCGGGCCTGGCCGCGATGGCCGGGGCCCAGGAGACGGTGGTCCCCGAGAACGCGATCCCGGCCGGTGCGCTGGAGATCACGCCGGAAATGCTGCCACTGGTCGACCTGACCGCCGACGAGGTGGCGCGGATCGTCACCACCGTCGACGGTGGCGCCGCGAACGTGGCAGACATCTACCCGCTGGCCCCGCTGCAGGAGGGTCTGCTCTTCCACCACCTCTTCGCCGACGGCGGCGAGGACGCCTACGTCACGCCCACCGTCCTGGAGTTCGACTTCCGCGAGCGCCTGGACGCGTTCACCGACGCGCTGCAGCAGGTCGTGAACCGGCACGACATTTACCGGACCGGGATCGTGTGGGAAGGCCTGCGCGAGCCGGTGCAGGTGGTGTGGCGACACGCCGTCCTCCCCGTCGAGGAAGTACGGCTGCACCCCAACGGCGCCGACCCGGTCGAGCAACTGCTCGCGGCCGGTGGCCTGTCCATGGACCTGGGCCGGGCACCGCTCATCGCCCTGCACATCGCCGCCGAGCCGGCTTCGGGCCGTTGGTGGGCCCTGGTGCGGGCGCACCACATGGTCCGCGACCACACCGGCATGGAGCTGCTGCTCGGCGAGGTACGGACGCTGCTCGACGGGCGTGGTGCGGAGCTGTCCGAGCCGCTGCCGTTCCGTGACTTCGTGGCGCAGGCGCGGGCAGGCGTGGACAGCGGGGAGCACGAGCGGTTCTTCGCCGAGCTGCTGGGCGATGTCGACGAGCCGACCGCCCCGTACGGGCTGGTGGACGTGCGCGGTGTCGGTTCGGACGTGGCGCGAGCGGTGGCCCTGCTGGAAGACGGTCTGGCCGAGCGGCTGCGCACGGTCGCACGTCGGCTCGGTTCGAGCCCGGCGACGGTGATGCACGTGGCGTGGGCGCGGGTGCTGTCCGCGGTCAGCGGCCGGGACGACGTGGTCTTCGGCACCGTCCTGTTCGGCCGGATGAACGCCGGTGCGGGCTCGGACCGGGTGGCGGGTCCCTTCATCAACACGCTGCCCGTCCGGGTGCGGGTGGACGAGCTGGGCGCGCTGGCGGCGGTGTCCGCGATGCGCGGTCAGCTGGCCGGTCTGCTGGAGCACGAGCACGCTCCGCTCGCGCTGGCGCAGCAGGCCAGCGGCGTACAAGGGGACACCCCTCTCTTCTCCTCGCTCTTCAACTACCGGCACAACTCCGGTCCCGAGGAGGGTGAGGGCGCCGGTTCCGCTCTGGATGGGATCCGGACGGTCTTCTCCCGTGAGCGGACCAACTTCCCGCTGTCGGTGTCGGTCGACGACGACGGCACGGAGATCGGCCTCGCTGTCGACGCGGTCGCCTCGGTGGACGCGAAGGCCGTCGCCGCCTTGGTCGCCACGGCCACGGACAACCTGGTCACGGCGCTCGAGGGCGCGCTCGACGGCGCCACGGACCAGCCCCTGACCTCGGTTGATGTTCTGGGTGAGGTGGAGCGTCGTCGGGTGTTGGTGGGGTGGAACGACACTGCGGCGGTTGTGGGTGAGGTGTCGGTTGCGGGGTTGTTCGAGGCGCAGGTGGCGCGGACTCCGGGGGCGGTTGCGGTGGTGGGTGATGGGGTTGAGGTGTCGTATGCGGAGCTGGATGCGCGTGCGAATCGTTTGGCGCGGTATTTGAGGGCTCGGGGTGTGGGTGCTGAGTCTGTGGTGGGTGTGTGTGTGGAGCGTGGTGTGGGGTTTGTGGTGGCTTTGCTGGCGGTGTCGAAGGCGGGTGGTGCGTATCTGCCGGTTGACCCGGGTTATCCGGTGGAGCGTGTGGGGTTCGTGCTGGCTGATGCGGGTGCGGTGTGTGTGGTGACGCAGGCCTCGTGTGTGGGGGTTGTGCCTGCGGGTGTGGCGCGTGTGGTGGTGGATGAGGTGTCGGTTGCGGGTGAGGTCGCGGCGTTGGATGGTTCGGCGCTGGGTGTGGGGGTGGTGTCGGGCCAGGCGGCGTATGTGATTTATACGTCTGGTTCGACGGGTGTGCCCAAGGGTGTGGTGGTGTCGCATGCGGGTGTGGGGTCGTTGGTTGCGGCGCAGGTGGAGCGGTTCGCGGTGGATGGTGCGAGTCGGGTGCTGCAGTTCGCGTCGGTTGGTTTTGATGCGGCGACGGCTGAGGTGTTGGTGGCGTTGTCGGTGGGTGCGTGTGTGGTGGTGGCGCCTGCGGGTGAGTTGTTGCCTGGTGGGGGTTTGGTGGAGTTGGTGGCGCGTCATGGGGTGACGCATGTGACGTTGCCTCCGGCGGTTTTGGGTGTGCTGGGTGGGGGTGATCTGCCGTCGGTGTCGACGTTGGTGTCGGCGGGTGAGGTGCTGGCTGGTGAGTTGGTGGGGAAGTGGGCGCCGGGTCGTCGGTTGGTGAATGCGTATGGTCCGACGGAGACGACGGTGTGCGCGACGATGTCGGGTCCGTTGTCGCCTGGGGGTGTGCCGGTTATTGGTGGGCCGGTGGTCAATGCGCGGGTGTTTGTGCTGGATGGTTCGTTGCGGCCGGTGCCTGTGGGTGTGGTGGGTGAGTTGTATGTGGCTGGTGTGGGTCTGGCGCGTGGGTATGTGGGGCGTGCGGGTCTGACGGCTGAGCGGTTTGTTGCTTCTCCGTTCCCGTTGGCTGGTGTGTCCGGTGGTGAGCGGATGTATCGGACGGGTGACCGTGTCCGGTGGACTGCTGAGGGTGAGCTGGTGTATTTGGGTCGTGCGGATGATCAGGTGAAGGTGCGTGGTTTCCGTATTGAGCCGGGTGAGGTCCGGTCGGTGGTGGTGGGTCATCCGATGGTGGCTCAGGCCGCGGTGGTCGTGCGTGAGGATGTTCCCGGGGACAGGCGGCTGGTCGCCTATGTGGTCTCCACTTGCGACGGTGAGAGTGGCACCGGGCTTCCGGAATCGGTGCGGGAGCATGCGGCCAGGCAGCTGCCCGAGTACATGGTTCCGTCGGTGGTGGTGGTGCTGGAGGTACTGCCGTTGACGGTGAATGGGAAGCTGGATGTGAAGGCGCTGCCGGCGCCGGAGTACACGGCTGGTTCCGGCCGGGGTCCGTCCAGTGTGCGGGAGGAGATCCTGTGCGCCGGATTCGCTGAAGTCCTGGGTGTGGACCGGGTCGGTGTGGACGACGACTTCTTCGCGCTGGGCGGTCATTCGCTGCTCGCGACGCGGTTGATCAGCCGGGTGCGTGCGGTGCTGGGTGTCGAAGTACCCCTGCGTGCGCTGTTTGAGGCGCCGACGGTGGCGCGGCTGGCGGCGCGTCTGGATGGCGCTGACCGGGCGCGGGTGGCGTTGACGGCGGGTGAGCGTCCCGAGCGGGTGCCGTTGTCGTTCGCGCAGCGCCGCCTGTGGTTTATCGGGCAGCTGGAGGGTCCGAGCGCGACCTACAACATCCCGGTGGCCCTGCGGCTCACCGGTCAGGTCGACCGGGCGGCGCTCGACGCCGCCCTGCGCGACGTGATCGGCCGCCACGAGGTGCTGCGCACCGTGTTCCCCATGGCCGACGGCGAGCCCTACCAGCACATCCTCGACGTCGAGGAGCTGGACTGGGACCTGCGCGTGGGTGAGGTGACGGCTGCTCGTGTCGAGGCGGCGGTCGCGGAGGCGGCGGGTTACGCCTTCGACCTGGTGGTCGATCTGCCGGTGCAGGCATGGCTGTTCGCGGTGAGCCCGGACGAGCACGTGCTCGTGGTGGTGGTGCACCACATCGCGGGTGACGGCTGGTCGACGGGACCGCTGGCGCGGGACCTGTCGGTGGCGTACGGGGCCCGCAGCGCGGGATCGGTTCCCGCGTGGGAGCCGCTGCCGGTGCAGTACGCCGACTACGCGCTGTGGCAGCGCGACCTGCTGGGCGACGACCAGGACCCGGAGAGCGTCGTCTCGCGCCAGGTGGACTACTGGCGCCGGACCCTGGCCGGAGCCCCCGAAGAGCTGACCCTGCCCTACGACCACAACCGCCCGGCGGTGCTGGGCAACCGCGGCCACAGCGTGCCGCTGGAGATCCCGGCCGAGGTGCACGCGCGCCTCGTGGACGTGGCCCGCGCCGAGGGCGTGACCATGTCCATGCTGCTGCAGACCGCGCTGGCGGTGCTGCTGTCCCGGCTGGGAGCCGGTACCGACATCCCCATCGGCGCGCCGAACGCCGGACGCACCGACGAAGCACTCGACGACCTCGTCGGCTTCTTCGTCAACACCCTCGTGCTGCGCACGGACCTGTCCGGGAACCCGACCTTCACCGACCTGTTCTCACGGGTGCGGGAGACCGCTCTCGCGGCCTTCGCGCACCAGGACCTGCCGTTCGAGCGGCTGGTCGAGGAGCTGGCCCCGGCCCGCTCCCTCGCCCGCCACCCGCTGTTCCAGGTGACGCTCACGGTGCAGAACAAGGCCGACGCGGTCCTGGACCTGTCCGGTCTCGCGGCGGAGACGATGCCCGCGGGAGCGCCGGTCGCGAAGTTCGACCTGGACGTGACCGTCGGCGAGGTGTTCGACGCCCAGAACCGTCCGGCGGGCCTGCGCGGCGTGGTGGTCGCGGCGGCGGACCTGTTCGACACGGACACCGTCGAGCAGCTCGGCCGACGCCTCGGGACGGTGCTCCGGACCCTGGCCGCCGACCCGCGTACCCGTATCGGTGCCGTCGACGTGCTCGACGAGGACGAGCGCCGCCGCGTGCTGGTGGAGTGGAACGACACCGCGGCCGAGGTGCCGCGCGCCACGGTGGTGGAGCTGTTCGAGGAGCGGGTCTCCCGGGCTCCCGACGCCGTCGCGGTCGTGGCCGACGGCGCCGAGGTCTCGTACGCGGAACTCGACGCCCGGGCCGACCGGATGGCGCGCTACCTGGTGGACCGGGGGGTCGGCGCGGAGTCGCTGGTCGCGGTCGTGCTCGAACGCGGCGTCGATCTGATGGTGGCGCTGCTCGGCATCCTGAAGGCCGGTGCCGCCTACCTGCCCATCGACCCCACCTACCCCGCCGAGCGGGTCGCCTACATGCTGGACGACGCCAAGCCGGCCGTGGTGCTCGGCGCGGCGGGCATGGTCGCGGCCGTACCCGCCTCGGCCCCGCTCGTGGTCGTCGACACGGCGGAGTTCGCCCGGGCCCTGGACGACGCGGCGGCCCGGCCGTCGACGGCCGGGGACCGGCCGCGGGCGCTCGCGCACCCGGCCTACGTGATCTACACGTCCGGGTCGACGGGCCGCCCGAAGGGCGTGGTCGTGACCCAGTCCGGATTCGCGAACACGGTCGCGGCACTGGCCCGGTTCGGCGCGGGCCCGGATTCCCGGGTCGCACAGTTCGCGTCCCTGAGCTTCGACAACTTCTGCCTCGAATGGTCGCTGGCCCTGACGTCGGGCGCGGCACTGGTCGTGGTCCCCGCCGAGCGGCGGCTGGGCCAGGAGCTCGCCGTGTTCTTCGCGGAGCAGGGGGTCACCCATGCGACGCTGCCGCCGGCCGTGCTGGCCGGGCTGGAGCCCGGGTCGATCGCGCCGGGCGTCGTGCTCGAAGTCGGTGGCGAGGCGTGCTCGCCGGAGCTGGTGGACCGCTGGTCCGCCGGGCGGCTGATGTTCAACACCTACGGTCCGACCGAGACCACGGTGGACGCGACGGTGTGGCGCTGCACTCCCGGAGTGCGCGAGGTGCCGATCGGTTCGCCCATCGGCAACGCGCGGGCGTTCGTCGTGGACGCGTTCCTGGCCCCCGTGGCGCCCGGTGTCGTGGGCGAGCTGTACCTGGCGGGAGCGGGACTGGCACGCGGTTACGCGGGCCGCCCCGGACTGACGGCGGAGCGCTTCGTGGCGTGCCCGCACGGCGCGCCCGGCGAGCGGATGTACCGCACCGGTGACCTGGCCCGCTGGGACGCGGACGGCCGCCTGGTGTTCGTCGGCCGCGCCGACGAGCAGGTCAAGGTCCGCGGCTTCCGCATCGAACTCGGCGAGGTGCAGGCCGTGGTGGCCGGTCACCCGTCGGTCGAGCAGGCCGCGGTGATCGCCCGCGAGGACATCGCCGGTGACCCCCGCCTGGTCGCCTACGTCGTGCCCGCCGAAGGCGCGGACCACGAGGAGCTGTCGGCGGGGGTGCGGGCCCGGGTGGCCGAGCAACTGCCGCAGTACATGCTCCCGTCGGCGGTCGTGGTGCTGGACGCGCTGCCGCTGTCGGTGAACGGCAAGCTGGACCGCAAGGCCCTGCCCGTGCCGGAGTACGCCAAGGGCGAGGGCCGCGGCCCGTCGAACCTGCGGGAAGAACTCATGTGCGCGGCGTTCGCCGACGTACTGGGTCTTGAGAGCGTCGGCGTCGACGACGACTTCTTCGGGCTGGGCGGCCACTCGCTGCTCGCGGTCCGGCTCGTGGAGCGGCTGCGGGAACACGGCGTACCGGTGTCGGTGCGGGCACTGTTCCAGACGCCCACCGTCGCGGGCCTCGCGACGTCCTCCGACGCGGAACTCGTCGTCGCACCGCCGAACGGCATCCCGGACGACGCGCGGACGATCACTCCCGACATGCTCCCCCTGGTCGACCTCACGGCCGCCGAGGTGGAGCGGATCGTCGCCACGGTGGACGGCGGCGCCGCCAACGTCGCCGACGTCTACCCGCTCGCACCGCTCCAGGAGGGTCTGCTCTTCCACCACCTGCTGGCGGAGGACGGCGAGGACGCCTACGTGACCCCGATGGTGGTCGAATTCGCCTCCCGGGACCTCCTGGACCGGTACCTGCTCGCACTGCAGCAGGTGGTGGACCGCCACGACATCCTCCGGACCACGATCGTGTGGGAAGGCCTGCGCGAGCCCGTACAGGTGGTGTGGCGCCGAGCCGCGCTGTCGGTCGAGGAAGTGCGACTGGACTCCGGGAGCACCGATCCCGTCGCCGACCTGGTGGCGCTGGCGGGCTCGGCCATGGACCTGGGACGCGCGCCGCTGATCCGCGTGCACCTGGCCCCCGAGCCGGGCACCGGCAAGTGGCTGGCGCTGTTCCGCGTGCACCACATGGTGCAGGACCACACGGGCATGGAGGTCGTCCTCGACGAGGTCGTCACGATCCTGTCCGGCCGGGCCGACAGCCTGCCGGAGCCGCTCCCCTTCCGCGACTTCGTCGCACAGGCCCGCAACGGCGTCGAGCGGGAGGCCCACACCCGCTACTTCTCCGAGCTGCTGGGCGACGTCACGGAGACGACCGCCCCGTACCAGGAGCTGAACGCGCTCGGCGACGGCTCCGGCGTGGTCCGCGCCCGGCTCCGGTTCGCACCGGAACTGGACGGCCTGATCCGCGAGGCCGCACGCCGCCTGGGCACCAGCCCGGCGACGCTCATGCACGTGGCCTGGGCCCGTCTGCTCGCCGCGCTCAGCGGCCGGCACGATGTGGTGTTCGGCACCGTCCTGCTCGGCCGGATGAACGCCTCGGCGGGCTCCGACCGGGTGGCGGGCCCCTTCATCAACACCCTCCCGATGCGCGTGCGCATCGACGGCACGACGGCGCGGGCCGCCGTCGTGGCGATGCGCGGCCAGCTCGCCGGACTGCTGGAGCACGAACACGCTCCGCTGGCCCTGGCGCAGCAGGCGAGCGGGGTACCGGGCGACGCCCCGCTGTTCACCGCGCTGTTCAACTACCGCCACAACACCGCCCGTCCGGAGGAGCAGGCCGACGACGCCACGCCGGGTGGCTCCGAAGTCGAGGGCATCCGGCTGGTGTTCGGCCGGGAAGTCACCAACTACCCGCTCTCGGTGTCCGTCGACGACGACGGGGACGGCATCGGCCTGGCCGTCGACGCGGTGGAGACGATCGACCCCCAGGCGGTCGCCGCGCTGCTGCGCACCACCGCGGAGAACCTGGTCGCCGCGCTGAAGGACGAACTGAACGGCGGCCCGCGCCTCGCCCTGTCCGCCGTGGACGTACTCGACGAGACCGAGCGCCACCACGTCCTGGTGGACCTCAACGACACCGGCCGCCGCACCGCGGCGTCGACCGTGCCCGAACTCTTCGAGGCACAGGTGGCACGCACCCCCGACGCGGTGGCGCTGACCTTCGCGGGCACCGAGCTGACGTACGCGCAGCTCGACGCCCGGGCGAACCGGCTGGCGCGGCTGCTCCTGGACCGGGGGGTCGGCGCGGAGTCGCTGGTCGCCGTGGCCATGCCGCGCGGCGCCGACGCCGTCATCACCCTCCTGGCGATCACGAAGGCGGGCGCCGCCTACCTTCCGGTCGACCCCTCGTACCCGGCGGAGCGCATCGCGTTCATGCTGGCCGACGCGGCACCGGCGCTGCTGGTGACCACCGGCGCGACCGTCCTCCCGCCCCAGGCACCGGCCACCGGAGCCGCGCCCGTCCCGTACCTCGTACTGGACGCCGCGGAGACGGCCGCCGCGCTCGCCGGGCTGGCCGACGCCGCGCTCACGGACGACGAACGCTCCGCCCCTGTCCTCCCGGACAGCGGTGCCTACGTCATCTACACCTCCGGCTCCACCGGTCTGCCCAAGGGCACGGTCGTGCCGCACCGGGCGATCGACCGCCTGGTGCGCGACTCCGGGTACGTCGAACTCGGCGCCGGCGACGTCGTCGCGCACCTGGCCTCGGCGTCCTTCGACGCGGCGACCTTCGAGATCTGGGGCGCCCTGCTCAACGGAGCGGTCCTGGCCGTCGCACCCGCCGGTGCGCTGTCCGTCGCCGAACTCCGCGAGTTCCTGACCACCCGTCGCGTCACCACCCTGTGGCTGACGGCCGGTCTGTTCCACGAAGTGGTCGACCAGGACCCCGACATGCTCCGCGGTGTCCACCAGCTGCTGGCCGGTGGCGACGTCCTCTCCAACGCGCACTGCCGTGCCGTGCTGGACCGACTGCCCTCCGTCCGGCTGCTCAACGGCTACGGGCCGACGGAGAACACCACCTTCACCGCCGTGCACGCGGTGCGGGCCGCCGACTTGGCGGGCAAGGCGGGCGTGCCGATCGGCACCCCGGTCTCCGACACCCGCGTGTACGTGGTGGACGAGTGGCTGAGCCCCGTGCCGGTCGGTGTGGTGGGCGAGCTGTACACCTCGGGCGCGGGCCTGGCCCGCGGATACGCGGGCCGCGCCGGGCTCACGGCGGAGCGGTTCGTCGCCTGCCCCTTCGAGCCGGGCGAGCGCATGTACCGCACCGGGGACCGGGCGAGCTGGGACACCGAAGGACGACTGGTGTTCGCCGGCCGCGCCGACGACCAGGTCAAGGTCCGCGGCTTCCGGGTCGAGCCCGGTGAGGTGCAGGCCGTGGTGGCCGGGCACCCCGACGTCGCGCAGGCCGCGGTGATCGTCCGTCAGGACGCTCCCGGGGACAAGCGGCTCGTCGCCTACGTGGTGTCCACGGGCGACCGCGACGGCACCGAACTCCCCGCGTCCGTACGCGAGTACGTCACCGGACAGCTGCCGGAGTACATGGTTCCGTCCGCGGTGGTGGTGCTGGACGCGCTGCCGCTGACGGCGAACGGCAAGGTCGACCGCAGGGCCCTGCCCGCCCCTGACTACGAGGGCGGCGCCGCGACCGGCGGCCGCAGGGCCGTCACCCTGCGGGATGAGATCCTGTGCGGGGTGTTCGCGCAGGTGCTCGGTGTGGACCGGGTCGGTGTGGAGGACGACTTCTTCGCGCTGGGTGGTCACTCGCTGCTGGCGACGCGGCTGATCAGCCGGGTGCGTGCGGTGCTGGGTGTCGAGGTTCCGCTGCGCGCGCTGTTCGAGGCGCCGACGGTGGCGCGGCTCGCCGCGCGTCTCGACGGCGAGGACCGGGCGCGGGTGGCGCTGACGGCGGGCGAGCGCCCCGAGCGGGTGCCGCTGTCGTTCGCGCAGCGCCGCCTGTGGTTCATCGGACAGCTCGAAGGCCCCAGCTCCACCTACAACATCCCGATGGCCCTGCGCCTGACGGGCGCCGTGGACACGGCGGCGCTGAACGCGGCGCTGCGGGACGTCATCGGCCGCCACGAGGTGCTGCGCACCGTGTTCGCGGTGGCCGACGGTGAGCCCTACCAGCACATCCTGGACATCGAGGAGCTGGAGTGGGACCTGCGGGTCGCCGAGGTGGCCGCGGCCGAGGTGGACGCGGCGGTCGCCGGTGCGGCGGGTTACGCGTTCGATCTGGCGGTTGATCTGCCGGTGCAGGCGTGGTTGTTCGCGGTGGGTCCGGACGAGCACGTGCTCGTCGTGGTGGTGCACCACATCGCGGGTGACGGCTGGTCGACGGGGCCGCTGGCGCGGGACCTGTCGGTGGCCTACGGGGCCCGTAGCGCGGGTTCGGTTCCCGAGTGGGAGCCGTTGCCGGTGCAGTACGCGGACTACGCGCTGTGGCAGCGCGATCTGCTGGGTGATGACCAGGACCCGCAGAGCCTCGTCTCGCGTCAGGTGGACTACTGGCGCCGCACGCTCGCCGGAGCCCCCGAAGAGCTGACCCTGCCCTTCGACCGTCCCCGCCCGGCCGTGGCCTCCCACCGCGGGCACACCGCGTCCCTGGAGATCCCGGCCGAGGTGCACGCACGGCTGGTGGAGCTGGCGCGGGCCGAGGGCGTCACCACCTTCATGGTGCTCCAGGCCGCGCTGGCGGTCCTGCTGTCCCGGCTGGGCGCGGGCACCGACATCCCGATCGGATCGGCGCACGCCGGACGCACCGACGTCGCCCTGGACGACCTCGTCGGCTTCTTCATCAACACGGTGGTCCTGCGGGCCGACGTGTCCGGGGACCCGACGTTCACCGAGGTGCTCGCCCGGGTCCGGGAAGCCGGACTGTCGGGCGTCGCGCACCAGGACGTGCCGTTCGACCGGCTGGTCGAGGAACTGGCCCCGGCCCGTTCCATGGCGCGTCACCCCCTCTTCCAGGTCGTCCTGACGATGCAGAACACCATCGAGGCCGTACTGGACCTCGGTGACCTGCAGGCCGGCCGCATGTCGGCCGGTCACACCTCGGCCAAGTTCGACCTGGACGTCCTCGTCGCCGAGGAGTTCGACGCCGACGGCGCACTCGCCGGGTTCCGGGGGACGGTCACCGTCGCCGCGGACCTCTTCGACGCCGAGGCGGCGGGCCGGATCGCCGCCGCCTGGGCACGCGTCCTCGACACGCTGACCGCCGAACCGCAGGTGCGGCTGAGTGCGGTGGACGTCCTCGATGAGGACGAGCGTCGCCGGGTGCTGGTGGAGTGGAACGACACCGCGGCCGAGACGGCCGGTGGTTCGGTGGCGGTTCTGTTCGCGGCGCAGGTGGCGCGGACCCCGGACGCCCTGGCCGTCGTGTTCGACGGAGTCGAGGTGTCGTACGCGGAGCTGGACGCGCGGGCGAACCGGCTGGCGCACTTCCTGGTGGACCAGGGTGTGGGCGCGGAGTCGGTGGTGGGTCTGTGCCTGCCGCGTGGCGTGGAGACCATCGCCGCGATCCTGGCGGTGTGGAAGGCCGGGGCGGGCTACCTCCCGATCGATCCGGAGCAGCCCGCCGAACGCGTCGCGTTCATGCTGACCGACACCCGCGCCGTCCTCCTGCTCAGCACCGAGGACATCCTCGACGAGCTGCCCACCGGCAAGGTGCGCGCGGTCGCGGTGGACGAAACGCTGGTCACGATGCAGCTGGCGATGGCCCCGGACACCGCGCCGGACGTCACCGCGGCGCCGGACGAGCTGGCCTACGTCATCTACACCTCCGGTTCCACGGGCAGGCCGAAGGGCGTCGCGATCACGCACGGCTCCCTGACCAACTACGTCGCCAACGTCCCGGAACGGATCGGGTTCGGTGAACCCGGCGGTCGCTACGCGCTGCTCCAGGCACAGGCCACCGACCTCGGCAACACCGTCGTGTTCGCCAGCCTCGTGTCGGGCGGCACGCTGTACGTCCTGGAAGAGGACGCGGTCACCGACCCGGTGGCGGTGGCCGACTACCTGGCGGAGCACCGCATCGACCACCTCAAGGTGGTCCCGTCCCACCTCGCGGCGCTGGGAAGCGCCGACGGCCTGGCGAAGGTACTGCCCAGCGGTTCGCTGGTGCTCGGCGGCGAATCCGCCTCGCCCGCATGGGTGAAGGAGCTCGTCGAGGCGGCCGGTGACCGCCGGGTGTTCAACCACTACGGCCCGACCGAGGCGACCATCGGCGTCGCCACCACCCGCCTGACGGCGGAGCGGGTGGCCGACGGCGTGGTCCCCATCGGCAGGCCGGTGGCCAACACCCGCCTGTACGTGCTCGACGCCTCGCTGCGGCCGGTGGCCCCCGGTGTCATCGGTGAGCTGTACATCGCGGGCGCCCAGCTCGCACGCGGCTACGTGCGCCGACCGGACCTGACCGCGGAGCGGTTCGTCGCCTCCCCGCTCTCGGGCATCGGCGAGCGCATGTACCGCACCGGCGACCGCGCCCGGTGGACGGCGGACGGCCAGGTCGTGTACCTGGGCCGGGCCGACGACCAGGTCAAGATCCGCGGCTTCCGCATCGAGCCGGGCGAGGTGCAGGCCGCCTTGACCGCGCACCCGCAGGTCGACCGGGCGGCGGTCGTCGCCCGGGAGGACGCGACGGGTGACACCCGCCTCATCGCCTACCTCGTGCCCGTGGACGAGGACGACGATCCGGCGGAACTGTCCGCGGCCGTCAAGCAGTTCGCGTCTCAGCGACTTCCGGAGCACATGGTGCCCTCGGCCTTCGTCACGCTGGACGCGCTGCCGCTCACGAGCAGCGGCAAGCTGGACCGCAAGGCCCTGCCCACGCCCGACTACGCGGCCGCGGCGGGTACCGGCCGGGGTCCGTCGACCGCCCAGGAGGAAATCCTGTGCGCGGCGTTCGCCGAGGTCCTCGGCCTGCCCACGGTGGGGGTCGACGACGACTTCTTCGACCTGGGCGGCCACTCCCTGCTCGCGGTGCGACTGGTCAGCCGCATCCGGGTGGTGCTCGGGGTCGAGGTCGAGATCCGGGTCCTGTTCGAGGCGCCCACGGTGGCCGGGCTCGCCGCCCAGCTGCACGAGGCCGACCGGGCCAGGGTGCCCCTGACGGCGGCCGAGCGCCCTGAGCGCGTGCCGCTGTCGTCCGCGCAGCGCCGCCTGTGGTTCATCGGGCAGCTGGAAGGCCCGAGCGCGACCTACAACATCCCCGTCACCGTCCGGCTCGCCGGCACGGTGGACGTCGCCGCGCTGAACGCCGCGCTGCGCGACGTGATCGCCCGCCACGAGGTCCTGCGCACCGTGTTCGAGACGGCGGACGGCGAGCCGTACCAGCGCGTCCTCGACCCGGCGGACCTGGCCTGGGACCTGAAGGTGGCCGAGGTGGCCCCGGCGGACCTGGCCGACGCGATCGGCGAGGCCACGCGCTACGCGTTCGACCTGTCGAACGAGGTGCCGATCCGGGCCTGGCTGTTCCAGGCCGGGCCGCAGGACCAGGTCCTCGTGGTGACCATGCACCACATCGCGAGCGACGGATGGTCGACCGGGCCGCTGGCCCGCGACGTGTCCGTGGCCTACGCGGCGCGCTGCGCGGGCCGGGCGCCCGAGTGGCAGCCGCTGCCGGTGCAGTACGCGGACTACGCGCTGTGGCAGCGGGACCTGCTCGGTGACGACCAGGACCCCGACAGCGTCATCGCCGGTCAGGTGGAGTACTGGAGCCGGGCGCTCGCGGGCGCTCCGGAGGAGCTGGAGCTTCCCTTCGACCGCCCGCGTCCCGCGGTCGCCGGATACCAGGGGCACCGCGTGCCCCTGGACGTGCCGGCCCAGGTCCACGAGCAGCTGCGGGCCGTCGCCCGGGCCGAGGGCGTGACCATGGCCATGGTGCTGCAGGCCGCGCTGGCGGTACTGCTGTCCCGGCTGGGCGCCGGTAGCGACATCCCGATCGGCGCGGTGAACGCCGGCCGTACCGATGAAGCGCTCGACGACCTCGTCGGCTTCTTCGTCAACACGCTGGTGCTGCGAACGGACCTCTCGGGGGACCCGACGTTCCGCGAGCTGCTGTCCCGGGTCCGGGACACGGGGCTCTCGGCCTTCGCGAACCAGGACGTGCCGTTCGAGCGGCTGGTCGAGGAACTCGCCCCGGCCCGCTCGCTGTCCCGCCACCCGCTGTTCCAGGTGGCGCTCGCGGTGCAGAACAACGCCGAGGCGGTCCTGGACCTGACCGGTCTGCGCGCCGGGGGAACCGGGGTCGCGGAGACCTCGGGGACCGCGGTGGCGAAGTTCGACCTCGACGTGAGCGTGGGCGAGACCTACGACGCGGAGGGCGCGCCGGCCGGTCTGCGCGGTGCGCTGATCGCGGCCGCGGACCTCTTCGACGCGGCCACCGTCGGACAGTTCGCCGAGCGTCTGACGCGCGTGCTGGAGGCCGTCGCCGGTGAACCGGGACGTCGGCTGAGTTCGGTTGATGTTCTGGGTGAGGTGGAGCGTCGTCGGGTGTTGGTGGGGTGGAACGACACTGCGGCGGTTGTGGGTGAGGTGTCGGTTGCGGGGTTGTTCGAGGCGCAGGTGGCGCGGACTCCGGGGGCGGTTGCGGTGGTGGGTGATGGGGTTGAGGTGTCGTATGCGGAGCTGGATGCGCGTGCGAATCGTTTGGCGCGGTATTTGAGGGCTCGGGGTGTGGGTGCTGAGTCTGTGGTGGGTGTGTGTGTGGAGCGTGGTGTGGGGTTTGTGGTGGCTTTGCTGGCGGTGTCGAAGGCGGGTGGTGCGTATCTGCCGGTTGACCCGGGTTATCCGGTGGAGCGTGTGGGGTTCGTGCTGGCTGATGCGGGTGCGGTGTGTGTGGTGACGCAGGCCTCGTGTGTGGGGGTTGTGCCTGCGGGTGTGGCGCGTGTGGTGGTGGATGAGGTGTCGGTTGCGGGTGAGGTCGCGGCGTTGGATGGTTCGGCGCTGGGTGTGGGGGTGGTGTCGGGCCAGGCGGCGTATGTGATTTATACGTCTGGTTCGACGGGTGTGCCCAAGGGTGTGGTGGTGTCGCATGCGGGTGTGGGGTCGTTGGTTGCGGCGCAGGTGGAGCGGTTCGCGGTGGATGGTGCGAGTCGGGTGCTGCAGTTCGCGTCGGTTGGTTTTGATGCGGCGACGGCTGAGGTGTTGGTGGCGTTGTCGGTGGGTGCGTGTGTGGTGGTGGCGCCTGCGGGTGAGTTGTTGCCTGGTGGGGGTTTGGTGGAGTTGGTGGCGCGTCATGGGGTGACGCATGTGACGTTGCCTCCGGCGGTTTTGGGTGTGCTGGGTGGGGGTGATCTGCCGTCGGTGTCGACGTTGGTGTCGGCGGGTGAGGTGCTGGCTGGTGAGTTGGTGGGGAAGTGGGCGCCGGGTCGTCGGTTGGTGAATGCGTATGGTCCGACGGAGACGACGGTGTGCGCGACGATGTCGGGTCCGTTGTCGCCTGGGGGTGTGCCGGTTATTGGTGGGCCGGTGGTCAATGCGCGGGTGTTTGTGCTGGATGGTTCGTTGCGGCCGGTGCCTGTGGGTGTGGTGGGTGAGTTGTATGTGGCTGGTGTTGGTCTGGCGCGTGGGTATGCGGGTCGTGCGGGTCTGACGGCGGAGCGGTTTGTTGCTTCTCCGTTCCCGTTGGCTGGTGTGTCCGGTGGTGAGCGGATGTATCGGACGGGTGACCGTGTCCGGTGGACTGCTGAGGGTGAGCTGGTGTATCTGGGGCGTGCGGATGATCAGGTGAAGGTGCGTGGTTTCCGTATTGAGCCGGGTGAGGTCCGGTCGGTGGTGGTGGGTCATCCGATGGTGGCTCAGGCCGCGGTGGTCGTGCGTGAGGACGTGGCGGGGGACAAGCGACTCGTCGCCTACGTCGTCTCCACGGACGACACCGACACCGACACCGAACTCCCCTCATCCGTAAGGGAGTACGCCGCCAGGCAGCTGCCCGAGTACATGGTTCCGTCGGTGGTGGTGGTGCTGGACGCGCTGCCGTTGACGGTGAACGGCAAGCTGGATGTCAAGGCGCTGCCCGCGCCGGAGTACACGGCCGGTTCGGGCCGTGGTCCCTCCAGCGTCCGGGAGGAGATCCTGTGCGCCGGATTCGCCGAGGTCCTGGGCCTGGAGAGCGTAGGCGTCGACGACGACTTCTTCGCCCTGGGCGGCCACTCGCTCCTCGCCGTACGGCTGGTGGAGTGGCTGCGCGGCCATGGCGTGTCCGTGTCCGTACGGGCGCTGTTCCAGACGCCGAGCGTGGCGGGCCTGGCCGCGGTGGCCGGGGCCGGGGAGATGGTGGTGCCGGCGAACGCCATCCCGGCGGGTGCGCTGGAGATCACTCCGGAGATGCTGCCGCTGGTGGACCTGACCGCCGACGAGGTGGCGCGGATCGTCGCCACCGTCGAAGGCGGAGCCTCGAACGTGGCGGACATCTACCCGCTCGCGCCGCTCCAGGAGGGCCTGCTCTTCCACCACCTCCTCGCCGACGGCGGCGAGGACGCCTACGTCACGCCGAGGGTCGTGGAGTTCGCGTCCCGCGACCGGCTGGACGCCTTCACGGAGGCGCTGCAGCAGGTCGTGAACCGGCACGACATCTACCGCACCGGGATCGTGTGGGAAGGCCTGCGCGAGCCGGTGCAGGTGGTGTGGCGACACGCCGTCCTCCCGGTCGAGGAGGTCCAGCTGGACCCCCTCGCCACGGATCCCGCGGGTGAACTGGTGGCCCGGGTCGGCCTGTCCATGGACCTGAGGCGGGCGCCGCTGATCCACATGCACCTGGCAGCAGCGGCCGACGGCCGCTGGCTGGCGCTGCTGCGCATGCACCACATGGTCCAGGACCACACCGCGATGGAGGTGATCCTCGGCGACGTCCAGGCGTTCCTCACCGGACGTGGTGCGGAGCTGTCCGAGCCGCTGCCGTTCCGCGACTTCGTGGCGCAGGCGCGGGCAGGCGTGGACAGCGGGGAGCACGAACGGTTCTTCGCCGAGCTGCTGGGCGATGTCGACGAGCCGACCGCCCCGTACGGGCTGGTGGACGTGCGCGGTGTCGGTTCGGACGTGGCGCGAGCGGTGGCCCTGCTGGAAGACGGTCTGGCCGAGCGGCTGCGCACGGTCGCACGTCGGCTCGGTTCGAGCCCCGCGACGGTGATGCACGTGGCGTGGGCGCGGGTGCTGTCCGCGGTCAGCGGTCGCGACGACGTGGTCTTCGGCACCGTCCTGTTCGGCCGGATGAACGCCGGTGCGGGCTCGGACCGGGTGGCGGGCCCCTTCATCAACACGCTGCCCGTCCGGGTGCGGATGGACGAGCTGGGCGCGCTGGCGGCGGTGTCCGCGATGCGTGACCAGCTGGCCGGTCTGCTGGATCACGAGCACGCTCCGCTCGCCCTGGCCCAGCAGGCCAGCGGCGTACAAGGGGACACCCCCCTGTTCTCCTCGCTCTTCAACTACCGGCACAACTCCGGTCCCGAGGAGGGTGAGGGCACCGGTTCCGCTCTGGAGGGGATCCGGACGGTCTTCTCCCGTGAGCGGACCAACTTCCCGCTGTCGGTGTCGGTCGACGACGACGGCACGGAGATCGGCCTGGCCATCGACGCGGTCGCCTCGGTGGACGCGAAGGCCGTCGCGGCCCTGATCGCCACGGCCACGGACAACCTGGTCACGGCGATCGAGGAAGCACTGGACGGCGCCCCCGACCAGCCGCTGAGCTCGGTCGACGTACTCGGCGAGGCCGAGCGTCACCGGATGCTGGTGGACTGGAACGACGGCGCCGAGCAGGTGCCCGTGGACTCGCTGCCCGCGCTGTTCGACGTGCAGGCGAAGCGGACCCCGGACGCGGTGGCCGTCCAGTTCGGCGACACGCGGCTGACGTACGCCGAGCTGGACGCCCGGTCGAACCGGCTGGCGCGGCTGCTGGTTTCCCGGGGCGTCGCACCGGAGTCCCTGGTCGCCGTATGCCTCGACCGGTCGGTGGACCTCGTGGTCTCCCTCCTCGCCGTGGTGAAGGCGGGCGGCGCCTACCTGCCGATCGACCCGAGCTACCCGGCCGAGCGCATCGCCTTCGTCCTGGGCGACGCGACCCCCGTGACCATGGTCACGGACCGCGAGACCCGCGACCGGCTGCTCGGCCCCGAGGACGCGCGCGGGCTCGCGGTGGTCGCCCTGGACGACCCGGCCGTGGCCGGTGAGCTGGACGGCCTGGACGCCGCGCGGCTGACGGACGCGGACCGGGCGGGCAGCCTGCTGGCCTCCCACCCCGCGTACGTGATCTACACCTCGGGGTCGACCGGACAGCCCAAGGGCGCGGTCGTCACGCACGCCAACGTGGCGCGCCTGTTCGGTGCGACACGGAACTGGTTCGAGTTCGGAGCCGAGGACGTGTGGACCTGGTTCCACTCCTTCGCCTTCGACTTCTCGGTCTGGGAACTGTGGGGCGCCCTGCTGTACGGCGGCCGCCTGGTCGTCGTCCCGTTCGAGGTGTCGCGCTCCCCGCAGGACTTCCTGCGGCTGCTCGTCCGCGAGCGGGTGACGGTGCTCAACCAGACGCCGTCCGCCTTCTACCAGCTGATGCAGGCAGAGGCGCAGGAGCCGGAGCTGGGCCAGGAACTGACCCTGCGCACGGTGGTGTTCGGTGGCGAGGCCCTGGACCCGGCCCGGCTGCGGGAGTGGTACTCCCGGCACTCGCAGGACGCGCCGGTGCTGGTGAACATGTACGGGATCACCGAGACCACCGTGCACGTCACCTACGCGGCACTCGACGAGGCCGCGGCCACCGACGGAGCCCCGAGCCTCATCGGCCGGCAGATCCCCGACCTGCGGCTGTACGTCCTGGACGGGAAGCTCAAGCCCGTACCGGTCGGGGTGCCAGGTGAGCTGTACGTGGTCGGCGCCGGCCTGGCGCGGGGCTACCTGAACCGCCCCGGGCTGAGCGCGGACCGGTTCGTGGCCTCCCCGTACGCCGACGCGGGCGAGCGGATGTACCGCACCGGCGACGTGGTCCGGTGGGACGCGGACGGGAACCTGGAGTTCGTCGGCCGCGCCGACGACCAGGTCAAGGTCCGGGGCTTCCGGATCGAGACCGGCGAGATCGAGGCCGTACTGGCCGCCTGCCCGCAGCTCGCCCAGGCCGCGGTCGTCGTCCGTGAGGACACACCCGGTGACAAGCGGCTCGTCGCCTACGTCGTGCCCGTGGACGCTGCGGAGCCGACCGCGGGTGACGGCGTCGCCGGGACGGTCCGGCAGTTCGCCACCGAACGACTGCCCGGGTACATGGTCCCGGCAGCCGTCGTGGTCATGGACGAACTGCCGTTGACCGTGAACGGAAAGCTGGACCGCAAGGCGCTGCCGACACCGGAATACGCCGTCACGGCGGGATCCGGCCGGGGTCCGTCGACCCCCGAGGAAGAGGCCCTGTGTGAAGCGTTCGCCCAGGTGCTGGGGCTGGAGAAGGTCGGTGTGGACGACGACTTCTTCGCCCTCGGAGGGCACTCGCTCCTGGCCGTACGGCTGGTGAGCCGGATCCGGGTGGCGCTGGGCGTGGAGGTCGGGATCGGGACGCTGTTCGAAGCGCCGACGGTCGCGGGTCTCGCACAGCAGCTCGGAAAGAAGAAGTCAGCAAAGCGGCCGGCGCTGCGGCCCATGCGTACGCGTACCCAGGGGGATTCCTGATGTTTCCGTTGTCATTCGCCCAGCGCCGTCTGTGGTTCGTCGAGCAGCTCGAAGGCCCCAGCCCGACCTACAACATCCCCATGGCCATGCGGCTGTCCGGCCAGGTGGACAGCGGGGCGCTGAACGCCGCCCTGCGTGACGTGATGGACCGGCACGAGGTCCTGCGCACCGTGTTCACCGTGGCCGGCGGTGAGCCGCACCAGCAGGTGCTGGACCTCGCGGACCTCATCTGGAAGCTCGACGTCGTGGACCTGTCCACGACGCAGGGACCGGTCAACGTGCACGCAGCGGTGGCCGAGACGGCGAGCCACGCCTTCGACCTGTCCTCTGAAGTGCCCATCCGGGCCTGGCTGTTCACGGTGGCGCCCGAGGACCACGTGCTCCTCGTGGTGGTCCATCACATCGCCGCCGACGGCTGGTCGATGGGACCGCTGGCCCGGGACGTCTCCGCGGCCTACGAGGCGCGCCGCGCGGGCCGGGCGCCCGAGTGGGAGCCGCTGCCGGTGCAGTACGCGGACTACGCGATGTGGCAGCGCGAACTGCTCGGCGACGACCAGGACCCGGACAGCCTCGTCTCCCAGCAGATGGCCTACTGGCGCGAAGCGCTGGCCGGGATCCCCGAGGAACTCGGCCTGCCCTTCGACCACGCACGCCCCACGGTCGCCAGCTACCAGGGCCACACCGTGTCGCTGAACATCCCGGCGGAGGTCCACGGCCGGCTCGCGGAGCTGGCCCGGGCCGAGGGAGCCACGACCTTCATGGTCCTGCAGGCCGCCCTGGCGGTGCTGCTGTCGCGGTTCGGTGCGGGGACGGACATCCCCATCGGCGCCGCGGTCGCGGGGCGCACCGACGAAGCCCTCGACGACATGGTGGGGCTGTTCGTCAACACCCTGGTCATGCGCACGGACCTGTCGGGGGACCCGACGTTCCGTGAACTGCTGTCCCGCGTACGGAAGTCGGGGATCAGCGCGTTCGCCCATCAGGACGTGCCGTTCGAGCGGCTGGTCGAGGAACTCGCCCCGACGCGCTCCCTGGTCCGTCACCCGCTGTTCCAGGTGATGCTCACCCTCCAGAACAACGCGGAGGCGGCTCTGGACCTGTCGGGTGCCGAGCCGACGAGCAGGGTCTCGGCGGGTAAGTACGCCGCCAAGTTCGACCTCGAATTCAGCGTCGGGGAGTCCTTCGGGCCCGGCGGTGTGCCGGCCGGACTGTACGGCGCGGTGGTCGCGGCGGCGGATCTGTTCGACGTGGCGTCGGTGGAGCGTCTGATCGAGGGCCTGGTGCGGGTGCTCGGCGCGGTGGCCGCGGAGCCGGAACTCCGGCTGGGTGCGGTGGACGTGCTGAGTGCCGCT
The DNA here is from genome assembly GCF_045207475.1 of Streptomyces sp. NBC_00885. NCBI lineage: Bacteria > Bacillati > Actinomycetota > Actinomycetes > Kitasatosporales > Streptomycetaceae > Streptomyces > Streptomyces sp. NBC_00885. Next base: position 1,982,502 of record NZ_CP108796.1, on the reverse strand, counting down.
GAGCGCCACGAGCTGGTGTCGGGGTGGAATGACACGGCGGTCGAGCTGCCGGTGGGGACGCTGGGTGGGCTGTTCGAGGCTCAGGTGGCTCGGACTCCGGATGCGGTTGCTGTGGTGTTCGAGGGTGTGGAGGTGTCGTATGCGGAGCTGGATGCGCGTGCGAACCGTCTGGCCCGGGTGCTGATCGGCCGTGGTGTGGGTGCGGAGTCCGTGGTCGGGGTGTGCCTGGAGCGCAGTGTCGATCTGGTGGCGTCGCTGCTGGCGGTGGTGAAGGCGGGTGGCGCGTATGTGCCGGTTGACCCTGATCTGCCGTCGGAGCGCGTGGGGTTCATGCTCGCGGACTCGGGTGCGGACTGTGTGGTGACGTCGGGTGTGCTGGCGGACACGCTGCCTGAGGGCACCGCTGTTGTGGTGCTCGATGATCCGGACACGGTGTCGGTGCTGGCCTGTACGGATGACGGGGTGCTGTCGGCTGGTGAGCGGGGTGTTCTGCTTCCGGGTCACCCGGCGTATGTCCTGTTCACGTCGGGTTCGACGGGCCGCCCGAAGGGTGTGGTGGTGTCCCACGCGGGCATTGTGAACCGGCTCGGGTGGATGCAGTCCCGGTATGGTCTGGTGGCGGGTGAGCGGGTGTTGCAGAAGACCCCGTTCGGGTTTGACGTGTCGGTGTGGGAGTTCTTCTGGCCGCTGCTGGAGGGTGCGTCGCTGGTCGTTGCCCGTCCTGGTGGTCACCGTGACCCGGCTTACGTGGCGTCGGTGATCCGTGAGGAGGGTGTGTCGACGCTGCACTTCGTGCCGTCGATGCTGGAGGCGTTCCTGCGGGATCCGGCTGCGGCCGAGTGCACGGGTCTGCGCCGGGTGATCTGCTCGGGCGAGGCGCTGTCCCCGGTCGCAGTGGCCCGGTTCTTCGAGGTGTTCGGCACGGGTGTGGAGCTGCACAACCTCTACGGGCCGACGGAGGCGTCGGTCGACGTCACCGCCTGGGAGTGCCCGGCTGGTGAGGACGTCACTGTGGTTCCGATCGGTGGTCCGATCGCGAACACGCAGGTGTACGTTCTCGACAGCTCCCTTTCCCCTGTTCCGGTGGGTGTCGGTGGCGAGCTGTACCTCGCCGGTGTTCAGCTGGCCCGCGGCTATGCGGGTCGTGCGGGTCTGACGGCGGAGCGCTTCGTCGCATCCCCCTTCGGGACCGGTGAGCGCCTGTACCGCACCGGTGACCTTGCGCGCTGGGACATCGAGGGCCAGGTCGAGTACCTGGGCCGCGCGGATGAGCAGGTGAAGATCCGTGGTTTCCGTATCGAGCCGGGTGAGGTCCAGGCCGTCGTGGCCACACACCCGCTGGTCGCGCAGGCCGCTGTGGTCGCCCGTGAGGACGTTCCGGGTGACAAGCGCCTGGTCGCCTACGTCGTCACCACTGAACTCCCGTGCAACGAAGCAGAGTTCACGGCGGATCTGCACCGGTTCGCCGGGCAGCGGCTGCCGGAGTTCATGGTGCCGTCGGCGGTGGTGGTGCTGGAGGCGCTGCCGCTTTCGGTCAACGGAAAGCTGGACCGCAAGGCGCTCCCCGCCCCCGAGTACACGACGGGTTCGGGCCGTGGCCCCTCCAGCGTCCGCGAGGAGATCCTCTGCGCCGCCTTCGCCGAAGTCCTCGGCCTGGAGAACGTAGGCGTCGACGACGACTTCTTCGCGCTGGGCGGTCACTCCCTGCTGGCCATCCGGCTGGTCGAGATCCTGCGCGGCCATGGCGTGTCCGTGTCCGTACGGGCGCTGTTCCAGACGCCGAGCGTGGCGGGCCTGGCCGCGGTGGCCGGGGCCGAGGAGATGGTGGTGCCGGCGAACGCGATCCCCGAGGGCACCACGACCATCACGCCGGAGATGCTGCCGCTGGTGGACCTGACCGCCGATGAGGTGGCGCGGATCGTCGCCACCGTCGAAGGCGGAGCGGCGAACGTGGCGGACATCTACCCGCTGGCCCCGCTCCAGGAGGGCCTGCTCTTCCACCACCTCCTCGCCGACGGCGGCGAGGACGCCTACGTCATGCCGACGGTCATGGAGTTCGACTCCCGCGCCCGCCTGGACGCCTTCACCGACGCACTCCAGCAGGTCCTGAACCGGCACGACGTCCTGCGCACCGGCATCGTGTGGGAAGGCCTGCGCGAGCCCGTGCAGGCGGTGTGGCGACACGCCGTCCTGCCGGTCGAGGAAGTACAGCTGGACCCGAACGGCGCTGATCCCATCGACCAGTTGCTGGCGGCCGGTGGCCTGTCCATGGACCTGGGCCGGGCGCCGCTGGTCGGGCTGCACGTGGCCGCGGAGCCGGGCAGTGACAGGTGGCTGCTGCTGGTCCGCGTCCACCACATGGTGCAGGACCATACGGGTCTGGAGATGCTGCTCGGCGAGGTCCAGGCGTTCCTCGCCGGGCGCGGTGCGGAGCTGCCCGAGCCGCTGCCGTTCCGCAACTTCGTGGCCCAGGCGCGTGCCGGGGTCGAACGGTCCGAGCACGAGGGTTTCTTCGCCGAGCTGCTGGGCGACGTCGACGAACCCACCGCCCCGTACGGCGTGGTGGACGTGCGGGACGTCGGTGCCGAGGTGGCACGGGCGGGCTCCCGTTTCGACGACGAGCTGGCCGACCGGCTGCGCGAGGTCGCCCGGCGGCTCGGTGCCAGCCCGGCGACGGTGATGCACGTGGCGTGGGCGCGGGTGCTGGCCGCGGTCAGCGGCCGCGACGACGTGGTCTTCGGCACCGTCCTCTTCGGCCGGATGAACGCCGGATCCGGCAACGACCGCGTGGCGGGGCCGTTCATCAACACGCTGCCCGTCCGGGTGCGGGTGAACGAGCTGGGCGCGCTGGCGGCGGTGTCCGCGATGCGCGGTCAGCTGGCCGGCCTGGTGGAGCACGAGCACGCTCCGCTCGCGGTGGCGCAGCAGGCCAGCGGTGTCTCCGGTGACACCCCCCTGTTCACCTCGCTGTTCAACTACCGGCACAACACCGCCCCTTCCGCCGACCTGATCGCACAGGCCGACGAGGACATGCAGGGCATCCAGACCCTGCTCCAGCGGGAGCGCACCAACTACCCGCTCTCGGTCGCGGTCAACGACGGCGGCAACGGGATGGGGCTGGCCATCGACGCGGTCGCCCCGATCGACCCGGAGGCGGTCGCCTCGCTGATGACCGCCGCCACGCGGAACCTGGTGGCGGCGCTCGAACAGGCACTGGACGGCGGCCCCGACCTGCCGCTGACCACGGTCACCGTCCTCGACGAGGCCGAGCGGCAGCGCGTACTCACCGCATGGAACGACACCGCGGCCGAGGTGCCGCGGGCATCCGTTCCGCAGCTGTTCGAGACCTGGGCGGCACGCACCCCGGACGCGGTCGCCGTCGTCTTCGAGGGCACCGAGGTGTCGTACGGGGACCTGAACGCGCGGGCCAACCGGCTGGCGCACCACCTCGTCGGCCAGGGTGTGGGTCCCGAGTCGGTGGTGGGCCTGTGCCTGCCGCGCGGCGTGGACATGGTCGTCGCGATCCTGGCCTCCTGGAAGGCCGGGGCCGCCTACGTCCCGCTGGACCCGGAGTACCCGGTCGAGCGGCTGGCGTTCATGCTCGCCGACAGCGGGGCCCGCGCGGTCGTCCTGCGCCAGGACGTCGCGGGAGACCTGGCCGACGGGCTCGGCGCGGACCGGGTGGTCCGGCTCGACGACCCGCGGGTGGGCGCCGAACTGGCCGCACTGCCGGACACCGCGCCCGACGCGGCCGCGGCGGCGGCCGCTCTCGCCTACGTCATCTACACCTCGGGATCCACCGGCCGCCCGAAGGGCGTCGCGGCCACCCATGACGGGCTGGCGAACCTGGTGTCGGTGTTCGGTCCGCTGATGGAGGTCGGGCCGGGTGTCGGGGTGCTGCAGTTCGCCTCGTTCAGCTTCGACGCGTCGGTGCTGGATGTGGCGGTGACGCTGGGCAGTGGTGGTTCGCTGGTGGTGGCGGGTGCGGCGGAGCGGGCGGAGCCGAAGCTGCTGCGTGCGCTGGTCGAGTCGGCCGGTGTGCGGTCCGCGAGCGTGGTGCCGTCGCTGCTCGGTGTGCTGGAGCCCGCGGACCTGGCGGGCGTCGGCTCGCTGGTCGTCGGCGCCGAGGCGATCGAACCGGGCCTGGCAGCCGCGTGGGCGCGGGGCCGGAACCTGATCAACACCTACGGACCCACCGAAGCCACCGTGATCGTGGCCACCGGATCGGTCGACCCCGGCCGCGAGGGGACGGTCCCCTTCGGTTCACCGACGGCCAACACCAGGCTGTACGTCCTCGACGGATCGCTCCAGCCGGTCGCGGCCGGTGTCGTGGGCGAGCTGTACGTGGCGGGCGCGCAGCTGACCCGCGGCTACCACGGCCGCCCCGAGCTCACCGCCGAACGCTTCGTCGCCTGCCCCTTCGCCGGGGCCGGGGCGCGGATGTACCGGACCGGTGACCTCGCCCGCTGGGAGACCGACGGCCAGCTGACGTTCGCCGGGCGGGCCGACGAGCAGGTCAAACTGCGCGGATTCCGCGTCGAACTGGGCGAGGTGCAGGCCGTGGCGGCCGGGCACCCGGACGTGGCACAGGCCGCGGTCGTCGCCCGTGAGGACACGCCCGGTGACAAGCGCATCGTCGCCTACGTCGTGCCCGCCGACGGCGCGGACGCCGGACTGCCGGCGTCGGTGCGCGGGCTCGTGGCCGAGCGTCTGCCGGAGTACATGGTCCCGGCAGCGGTCGTGGTGCTGGACGAGCTGCCCCTGACCGTGAACGGAAAGCTGGACCGCAAGGCCCTGCCCGCGCCCGACTACGGCGACGCGGTGAGCCCGGGCCGGGCCCCCTCCACGCTCCACGAGGAGATCCTCAGCGGCGTCTTCGCCCAGGTGCTGGGCGTGGACACCGTCGGCGTCGACGACGACTTCTTCACCCTCGGCGGCCACTCCCTCCTCGCCGTTCGCCTGGTCAGCCGCGTGCGGACCGTGCTCGACGTGGAAGTGCCGCTCCGTGCGCTGTTCGAGGCGCCGACGGTGGCCCGGCTCGCGGCCCGGATCGACGGTGCCGACCGGGCCCGCCTGGCGCTTGCCGCCCGGGAACGCCCCGAGCGGGTGCCGCTGTCGTTCGCGCAGCGCCGCCTGTGGTTCATCGGCCAGCTGGAGGGGCCGAGCGCGACCTACAACATCCCGATGGTGCTCCGCCTGGCGGGCCAGGTCGACGCCCAGGCGCTCGGCGCGGCCCTGCGGGACGTCATCGGCCGCCACGAAGCGCTGCGCACGGTGTTCGCGGTGGCCGACGGTGAGCCGTACCAGCAGTTGCTGGACCTCGCGGACCTGCCGTGGAAGCTCGACGTCGTGGACCTCTCCACCACGGCGGCCGACGTGGACACCGCGGTGTCGGAGGCGGCGCGGTACGCCTTCGACCTCTCGGCCGAAGTGCCCATCCGGGCCTGGCTGTTCTCGGCCGGCGCGGACGAGCACGTGCTCGTCGTGACCGTGCACCACATCGCCGGTGACGCCTGGTCCACGGGACCGCTGGGCCGGGACGTCTCCGCCGCGTACGCCGCGCGCCAGGAGGGGCGGGCGCCCGAGTGGGAGCCGCTGCCGGTCCAGTACGCCGACTACGCGATGTGGCAGCGCGAACTGCTCGGCGACGACCAGGACCCGGACAGCCTCGTCTCCCGCCAGATGGCCTACTGGCGCGAAGCGCTGGCCGGGATCCCCGAGGAACTCGGCCTGCCCTTCGACCACGCGCGCCCGTCGGCGGCCAGCCACCGTGGCCACGGAGTCTCCCTGGAGATCCCGGCGGAGGTGCACGCGCGGCTGGTGGAGCTGGCGCGCGCCGAGGGCGTGACGGTCTTCATGGTGCTGCAGGCCGCGCTGGCGGTCATGCTGTCGCGGTTCGGTGCCGGAACGGACATCCCGATCGGGTCGGCGAACGCCGGACGTACGGACGAAGGACTGGACTACCTCGTCGGCTTCTTCATCAACACGCTGATGCTGCGTGCGGACCTGTCGGGGGACCCGACGTTCCGCGAACTGCTGTCGCGGGTGCGGGAGGCCGGTCTGTCGGGCTTCGCGCACCAGGACGTGCCGTTCGAGCGGCTGGTCGAGGAACTCGCCCCGACGCGCTCCCTGTCCCGGCACCCGCTGTTCCAGGTCATGCTCACCCTGCAGAACAACGCCGAGGCGGTCGTGGACCTGCCCGGGGTCCACGCGGGAGGAGTATCGGCCGGCGTGCCGGTGGCCAAGTTCGACCTCGAATTCAGCGTCGGGGAGTCCTTCGGGCCCGGCGGTGTGCCGGCCGGACTGTACGGCGCGGTGGTCGCGGCGGCGGATCTGTTCGACGTGGCGTCGGTGGAGCGTCTGATCGAGGGCCTGGTGCGGGTGCTCGGCGCGGTGGCCGCGGAGCCGGAACTCCGGCTGGGTGCGGTGGACGTGCTGAGTGCCGCTGAGCGCCACGAGCTGGTGTCGGGGTGGAATGACACGGCGGTCGAGCTGCCGGTGGGGACGCTGGGTGGGCTGTTCGAGGCTCAGGTGGCCCGGACTCCGGATGCGGTTGCTGTGGTGTTCGAGGGTGTGGAGGTGTCGTATGCGGAGCTGGATGCGCGTGCGAACCGTCTGGCCCGGGTGCTGATCGGCCGTGGTGTGGGTGCGGAGTCCGTGGTCGGGGTGTGCCTGGAGCGCAGTGTCGATCTGGTGGCGTCGCTGCTGGCGGTGGTGAAGGCGGGTGGCGCGTATGTGCCGGTTGACCCTGATCTGCCGTCGGAGCGCGTGGGGTTCATGCTCGCGGACTCGGGTGCGGACTGTGTGGTGACGTCGGGTGTGCTGGCGGGTGTACTGCCTGAGGGCACGGCTGCCATCGTCCTCGATGGCCCGGCAACCGCCAAAGCGCTGGCCGGAGTTGCCGGTGGTGCGCTCTCGGACGCGGAGCGGGGTGAGGTGCTGCCTCAGCACCCGGCGTATGTCCTGTTCACGTCGGGTTCGACGGGCCGCCCGAAGGGTGTGGTGGTGTCCCACGCGGGCATTGTGAACCGGCTCGGGTGGATGCAGTCCCGGTATGGTCTGGTGGCGGGTGAGCGGGTGTTGCAGAAGACCCCGTTCGGGTTTGACGTGTCGGTGTGGGAGTTCTTCTGGCCGTTGCTGGAGGGTGCGTCGCTGGTCGTTGCCCGTCCTGGTGGTCACCGTGACCCGGCTTACGTGGCGTCGGTGATCCGTGAGGAGGGTGTGTCGACGCTGCACTTCGTGCCGTCGATGCTGGAGGCGTTCCTGCGGGATCCGGCTGCGGCCGAGTGCACGGGTCTGCGCCGGGTGATCTGCTCGGGCGAGGCGCTGTCCCCGGTCGCAGTGGCCCGGTTCTTCGAGGTGTTCGGCACGGGTGTGGAGCTGCACAACCTCTACGGGCCGACGGAGGCGTCGGTCGACGTCACCGCCTGGGAGTGCCCGGCTGGTGAGGACGTCACTGTGGTTCCGATCGGTGGTCCGATCGCGAACACGCAGGTGTACGTTCTCGACAGCTCCCTTTCCCCTGTTCCGGTGGGTGTCGGTGGCGAGCTGTACCTCGCCGGTGTTCAGCTGGCCCGCGGCTATGCGGGTCGTGCGGGTCTGACGGCGGAGCGCTTCGTCGCATCCCCCTTCGGGACCGGTGAGCGCCTGTACCGCACCGGTGACCTTGCGCGCTGGGACATCGAGGGCCAGGTCGAGTACCTGGGCCGTGCGGATGAGCAGGTGAAGATCCGTGGTTTCCGTATCGAGCCGGGTGAGGTCCAGGCCGTCGTGGCCACACACCCGCTGGTCGCGCAGGCCGCTGTGGTCGCCCGTGAGGACGTTCCGGGTGACAAGCGCCTGGTCGCCTACGTCGTCACCACTGAACTCCCGTGCAACGAAGCAGAGTTCACGGCGGATCTGCACCGGTTCGCCGGGCAGCGGCTGCCGGAGTTCATGGTGCCGTCGGCGGTGGTGGTGCTGGAGGCGCTGCCGCTTTCGGTCAACGGAAAGCTGGACCGCAAGGCCCTGCCCGCCCCCGAGTACACGACGGGTTCGGGCCGTGGCCCCTCCAGCGTCCGCGAGGAGATCCTCTGCGCCGCCTTCGCCGAAGTCCTCGGCCTGGAGAACGTAGGCGTCGACGACGACTTCTTCGCGCTGGGCGGTCACTCCCTGCTGGCCATCCGGCTGGTCGAGATCCTGCGCGGCCATGGCGTGTCCGTGTCCGTACGGGCGCTGTTCCAGACGCCGAGCGTGGCGGGCCTGGCCGCGGTGGCCGGGGCCGGGGAGATGGTGGTGCCGGCGAACGCCATCCCGGCGGGTGCGCTGGAGATCACTCCGGAGATGCTGCCGCTGGTGGACCTGACCGCCGATGAGGTGGCGCGGATCGTCGCCACCGTCGAAGGCGGAGCGGCGAACGTGGCGGACATCTACCCGCTGGCCCCGCTCCAGGAGGGCCTGCTCTTCCACCACCTCCTCGCCGACGGCGGCGAGGACGCCTACGTCATGCCGACGGTCATGGAGTTCGACTCCCGCGCCCGCCTGGACGCCTTCACCGACGCACTCCAGCAGGTCGTCAACCGGCACGACGTCCTGCGCACCGGCATCGTGTGGGAAGGCCTGCGCGAGCCCGTGCAGGCGGTGTGGCGACACGCCGTCCTGCCGGTCGAGGAAGTACAGCTGGACCCGAACGGCGCGGACCCGGTGGGTGAGCTGGTGGCCCTGGGCGGTTCGCACATGGACCTGGGCCGGGCACCGCTCGTCGGGCTGCACGTGGCCGCGGAGCCGGGCAGTGACAGGTGGCTGGTGCTGTTCCGGGCGCACCACATGGTCCAAGACCACACCGCTGTGGTGGTGCTGCTGGAGGAGGTCCAGGCGTTCCTCGCCGGGCGCGGTGCGGAGCTGCCCGACCCGCTGCCGTTCCGCAACTTCGTGGCCCAGGCCCGTGCCGGGCTGGGCAGCGGGGAGCACGAGTCGTTCTTCGCCGAGCTGCTGGGCGACGTGACGGAGCCGACCGCTCCGTTCGGACTCGTTGACGCGCGGGGCGACGGCGCGGGCGTGGTGCGGGCCGGGATGGCGTTCCCGGAGGAGCTGAACGACCGGCTGCGCGAGGTCGCGCGGCGGCTCGGTTCCAGCCCCGCGACGGTCCTGCACGTGGCGTGGGCGCGGGTGCTGGCCGCGGTCAGCGGCCGTGACGACGTGGTCTTCGGCACCGTCCTCTTCGGCCGGATGAACGCGGGCGCCGGATCCGACAGGGTGGCCGGCCCGTTCATGAACATGCTTCCGGTACGGGCCCGGCTGGACTCGACCGGCGCGCTGGCGGCGGTGACCGCGATGCGCGGTCAGCTCGCGGCCCTGCTGGAGCACGAGCACGCGCCCCTCGCGGTGGCCCAGCGGGCCAGCGGCGTGCAGGGAGACACACCCCTGTTCACCTCCATGTTCAACTACCGGCACAACGGCGCCCAGGGTTCGGGCAAGGCCTCCGGCGGGGCCGTGGAGGAGGCCGGGGCGCGGGGCCTGGAGGGGATCAGGACGGTGAAGGTCGTCGACCGCACCAACTACCCCCTCTCGGTCGCCATCGACGACGACGGCAACCGGCTGGGACTGGCCGTCGACGCGGTCGCCCCGATCGACCCGCGGATGGTGGCCGGGCTCGTGCGCTCGGTCACCGGGAACCTGGTGGACGCGCTGGAGCGGGCGCTCGACGGTGGCTCGGACCAGCCGCTGAGCGGCCTTCGGGTGCTCGGCGAGGCCGAGCGGCACGAGGTGCTCACCGAATGGAACGACACCGAGACCGAGATGCCGGACGCTTCGGTTCCGGAACTGTTCGAGGCTCAGGTGGCCCGTACGCCGGACGCGGTCGCGGTGGTGTGCGACGGCGTCGAGGTGACGTACGCGGAACTGGACGCGCGGGCCAACCGGCTGGCCCACCACCTCGTCGGCCAGGGCGTGGGCCCGGAGTCCCTCGTGGCCCTGTGCATGCGGCGGGGCGTCGAGATGACCGTCGCGATCCTGGCCATCTGGAAGGCGGGGGCCGGGTATCTGCCGATCGACCCGGAGTACCCGGCGGACCGCATCGCGTTCATGCTGTCGGACGGCGGCGTCGCGCTGCTGCTGAGCGAGGAGGAGGTGCTCGACGAGCTGCCCGTCGGCCGGGTGCGCGCCATGGCGCTGGACGAGCCGATGGTCGTCGCCATGGTCGGCGCCTGCCCGGACACCGCGCCCGGGGTCGGCGCAGCGCCGGAGGGCCTGGCCTACGTGATCTACACGTCGGGATCCACCGGCCGTCCGAAGGGCGTCGCGGTCACCCACGGCGGCCTGACGAACTACGTGGTCTGGGCGAGCCGGGCCTACGGCATGCAGGACGGGGGAGGGGCGCCCCTGCACTCGTCCCTCGCCTTCGACCTGACGGTGACCAGCGTGCTGGTGCCCCTGGTGTCCGGCTCGGCGGTCGTGGTGAGCCCGGAGGGCGGCGCCGAGGGACTGGCGGCGCTGGTGGCGGCGGGCGGCGGGTTCGGTCTGGCCAAGGTGGTCCCCGCCCACCTGCCGCTGCTCACCGAACTCTTGACGGCGGAGCAGGTGTCCACTACGGCGCGGAAGATGATCGTCGGTGGTGAGGCGCTGACCGGCGCCGTGGTCCGCTCGTGGCTGGAGCGGGCGCCCCGTTCGGTGGTGGTCAACGAGTACGGGCCGACCGAGACGGTGGTCGGATGCACCGTGTTCGAGGTCGCGGCGGGCCAGGAGATCGGCGAATCGGTGCCGATCGGCAAGCCGAACGCCAACACCCGGGTCTACGTCCTGGACGGGACGCTGCAGCCAGTGGCGCCCGGAGTCATCGGCGAGCTGTACATCGCCGGTGCCCAGCTCGCGCGGGGCTACGTCCGGCGGCCGGGGCTGACGGGCGAGCGCTTCGTGGCCTGCCCGTTCGAGCAGGGCGGCCGGATGTACCGGACCGGTGACCAGGTCCGGTGGACCGTTGACGGACAGCTGGAGTACCTGGGAAGGTCCGACGAGCAGGTGAAGGTCCGGGGCTTCCGGGTCGAGCCGGGCGAGGTCCAGGCCGCCTTCACGGTGCACCCGTCGGTGGGTCAGGCCGCGGTCGTGGCCCGCGAGGACACGCCCGGTGATATCCGTCTCGTCGCCTACGTCGTCCCCGCCGAGGGCGACAGCCCGTTCGACCACGAACTCCCGGCAATCCTGCGGAAGTTCGTCGCCCAGCGGCTGCCCGAGCACATGGTTCCCGCGGCGGTCGTCACGCTGGAGCGGCTGCCGCTGACGCAGAACGGCAAGCTGGACCGCAAGGCGCTGCCCGCCCCGGAGTACGCCGGGGCGACGGGCGCCGGGCGGGCGCCGTCCACCCCGCAGGAAGAGACCCTCTGCGAGCTGTTCGCGCAGGTGCTGGGCGTCGACGCCGTGGGCATGGACGACGACTTCTTCGAGCTGGGCGGCCACTCGCTGCTGGCGGTCCGGCTGGTCAGCCTGGTCCGGGCGCGGCTGGGCGTGGAGGTCCCGCTGAAGGTCCTGCTGAACGCGCCGACGGTCGCCGGCCTCGCGGCGGAACTCGGAAAGCAGCAGGCGGCCCGGCCCGCGCTGCGCCCGATGCGTCCCCGCGAGGATTCCTGATGACGGAGGGGCGCTGGATCGCCCTGTAGCACCCGAAGCCGCGGCCGGTTCCCCCCTGGCCGCGGCTTCCCGCGTTCAACTGGCGCGACGACTCAGTTGAACGAACCTTTGATCGCCGCCCGGATCCTGGGCCATAGCGGCCTCGGAGAGGTGACGTTCTTCCTGTGATATCGGTTGAACGGAGCACGGCCGCCTTGGTATTCGGGCCGGCGAATCCGGTGGGTGGGCCCGGAATCCGTTCCGACCGGCCCCTTTTTGCGTGCCCGGCGGCCGAACGTCGTCATTCCCGGACTGACATGCGGGCCAAGAGCCTGATGGAGACCATTCCCAACTGAGCTGCCCGGCGCGTAGTTTCTCTCGTCATACTCGAATATTTGGTCCGATAAATCGGCTGGAGGTCCACGGCGGTCCGGCCGTGGACCTTCTCGTGTTGGCTGAGCATCGTTTCTCCGTGCTTGCACAACAGCTTGGAAGTCAAAAGTCAGCTAGGCCGGCGTTGCGGCCGATGCGTAACCATTGAGGATTCCTGATGATTCCGTTGTCATTCGCGCAGCGCCGGTTGTGGTTTATCGACCAGTTGGAGGGGCCGAGCGCCACCTACAACATCCCGATCGTGCTGCGGCTGTCCGGGGAGGTGGACGGGAAGGCGCTGGGAGCGGCGCTGCGTGACGTGATCGGGCGCCACGAAGTGCTGCGCACCGTCTTCGCGGTCGCCGACGGCGAGCCGTACCAGCGCATCCTGAAGCTGGAGGAGCTGGCCTGGGAGCTGTCCGTGGCCGAGGTGGGCCCGGGGGAGCTGGAAGGCGCGGTGGCGCGGGCCTCGGCGTACGCCTTCGACCTGTCGGCCGAGGTGCCGATCCGGGCCTGGCTGTTCTCGGCCGGCGCGGACGAGCACGTGCTCGTCGTGACGGTCCACCACATCGCCACCGACGGCTGGTCCACGAAGCCGCTGGCCCGGGACCTGTCCGTGGCGTACGCGGCACGGTGCGAGGGGCAGGCCCCCGCGTGGGAGCCGCTGCCCGTGCAGTACGCGGACTACGCGCTGTGGCAGCGCGAGCTGCTCGGCGACGACCAGGACCCGAACAGCGTCGCCTCCCGGCAGATCTCCTACTGGCGCGAGGCGCTGGCCGGTGTGCCCGACGAACTGGAACTGCCCTTCGACCACGCCCGCCCCGCGGTGGCCGGTTACCGGGGCCACACGGTGGGGCTGAACGTCTCCGCGGAGGTGCACGCGCGCCTGACGGAGGTCGCGCGCGAGTCCGACGTGACCATGTTCATGGTGGTGCAGGCCGCGCTGGCCGTCCTGCTGTCCCGGCTCGGCGCGGGCACCGACATCCCGATCGGCGCCACGGTCGCGGGCCGCACCGACGTCGCCCTCGACGACCTGGTCGGATTCTTCGTCAACACCCTGGTCATGCGCACCGACCTGTCCGGCGAGCCGACGTTCGCCGACGTGCTCGCGCGGGTGCGGGAGGCCGGCTGGAACGCCTTCGCGCACCAGGACGTGCCGTTCGAGCGGCTGGTCGAGGAGCTCGCCCCGGCGCGTTCGCTGTCCCGGCACCCGCTGTTCCAGGTGATGCTCACCATGCAGAACACCGCCGGGGCCGAACTCGACCTTCAGGGTGTGCGGGCCGGAGGCGCCCCGGGTGCCCAGCCCGACTCGCTGACCGCCGGGCTCGCCGCCAAGTTCGACATCGAGACCAGCGTCGGCGAGGCGTTCGACGCCGAGGGGCGGCCCGCCGGGCTGCGCGGTGAGATCATCGCGGCGGCGGACCTCTTCGAACTCGCATCGGTCGAGCACATGGCGCTGCGGCTCGCGCGCGTCCTGGAGGCCGTCGCCGCCGAGCCGCGGACGCCGGTGCACACGATCGACGTCCTGGCCGGGAGCGAGCGCCGCCAGGTGCTCGTCGACTGGAACAGCACCGCCCTGGAGCTGCCGTCGGACACGGTCACGGACCTCTTCGAGGCGCAGGTCGCCCGTACCCCCGACGCCGTCGCCCTGGTGGTCGACGGCCTGGAGCTGTCGTACGCCGAACTGGACGCGCGGGCCAACCGGCTGGCCCACCACCTGATCGGCCGGGGAGTCGGCCCCGAGTCGATGGTCGCGGTGTGCCTGCAGCGCGGCGCGGACGTCGTGCCCGCGCTGATGGCGGTGCTGAAGACCGGCGGCGCCTACCTGCCGGTGGACCCGGAGTACCCGGCCGAGCGCATCGCGTACATGCTGGACGACGCGGCGCCCCTGGTCGTGCTCGCCTCCACGGCCACTGCCGCCGCGCTGCCGCCCGTACGCCCGGCGCTCGTGGTGCTGGACGCGCCCGAGACCGTGGCTGTCCTGGCCGGCCTGCCGTCGGACGCGCCGACGCAGCACGCTCGCGTGGCGCCGCTGACGCCCGCCCACCCGGCCTACGTGATCTACACCTCGGGTTCCACGGGACGCCCCAAGGGCGTGGTGGTCGAGCACCGGTCCGCGGTGGCCCTGCTGACGTGGGCGGCCGCCGAGTTCGGCGGCGCCGACTTCGCCCGGGTGCTGGTCTCCACCTCGTTCAACTTCGACGTCTCGGTGTTCGAGCTGTTCGGCCCCCTGGTTTCCGGCGGATCCGTCGAGGTCGTACCGGACCTGCTCGCCCTCGCCGACCGCGAACGCGGCCCCTGGCAGGTCAGCCTGGTCAGCGGCGTGCCCTCGGCCTTCGCCCAGATCCTGGGCGGACCGGGCCCCGACGCCCGTCCGCGCACCGTGGTCCTGGCGGGCGAGGCGCTCACCGCCGACGCGGTGGGCAGCATCCGCCGTGCGCTCCCGGGCGTGCGGCTGGCGAACATCTACGGCCCGACCGAGGCGACCGTGTACACCACGGCCTGGTACACCGACGAGGACGTCGAGGGGGCCGTGCCCATCGGCCGGCCGATCTCGAACGCCCGGGTGTACGTGCTGGACGGACGCATGGCGCCCGTCGCCCCCGGTGTCGCGGGCGAGCTGTACATCGCGGGCGCGGGCCTGGCCCGCGGCTACCTGCGCCGCCCCGGGCTGACCGCCGAACGGTTCGTGGCCGACCCCTTCGGCGCCCCGGGCGAGCGCCTCTACCGCACTGGTGACCTGGTGCGCTGGAACACCGGGGGCCAGGTGGAGTACCTGGGCCGCGCCGACGAGCAGGTGAAGGTGCGCGGTTTCCGCATCGAGCTCGGCGAGGTCCAGTCGGTCGTCGCCGGACACGACGCGGTGGCCCAGGCCGTCGTGGTCGCCCGTGAGGACACCCCGGGTGACAAGCGCCTGGTCGCCTACGTCGTGCCCGCCGAGGGCGTGCTCCACGAGGAGCTGCCGACGGCGGTGCGCACGCGGGTGGCGGAGCGCCTGCCGCAGTACATGGTCCCGTCCGCGGTGGTGGTGCTGGAGGCCCTGCCGCTGTCGGTCAACGGCAAGCTGGACCGCAAGGCCCTGCCCGCGCCCGAGTACGTGACGGGTTCGGGCCGTGGCCCCTCCAGCGTGCGGGAGGAGATCCTGTGCGCCGGGTTCGCCGAGGTCCTGGGCCTGGAGAGCGTCGGCGTCGACGACGACTTCTTCGCGCTGGGCGGCCACTCGCTGCTCGCGGTGCGCCTGGTGGAGGTCCTGCGCACGCGCGGGGTCTCGGTGTCGGTACGGGCGCTGTTCCAGACCCCGAGCGTGGCGGGCCTGGCCGTGGTGGCCGGGACCGAGCAGGTCGACGTACCGCCGAACGCCATCCCCGAGGGTGCGCGGGAGATCACCCCGGAGATGCTGCCGCTGGTGGACCTGACCGCCGATGAGGTGGCGCGGATCGTCGCCACCGTCGAAGGCGGCGCCGCCAACATCGCGGACATCTACCCGCTGGCCCCGCTCCAGGAGGGTCTGCTCTTCCACCACCTGTTCGCCGACGGCGGCGAGGACGCCTACGTCCTCCCGACCGTGGTCAGGTTCGACGCGCGGGAGCGGCTGGACGCGTTCACCGAGGCCCTGCGCCAGGTGGCGGACCGGCACGACATCCTGCGCACCGCGATCGTGTGGGAGGGCCTGCGCGAGCCGGTGCAGGTGGTGTGGCGACGCGCCG
The DNA here is from genome assembly GCF_045207475.1 of Streptomyces sp. NBC_00885. Classification (NCBI taxonomy): domain Bacteria; kingdom Bacillati; phylum Actinomycetota; class Actinomycetes; order Kitasatosporales; family Streptomycetaceae; genus Streptomyces; species Streptomyces sp. NBC_00885. Next base: position 1,966,843 of record NZ_CP108796.1, on the reverse strand, counting down.
TCCTGCCGGTCGAGGAAGTACGGCTGGACCCGGACGGTACGGACCCGGTGAGCGAGCTGGTGGCCCTGGCCGGTACGTCCATGGACCTGCGGCGCGCGCCGCTGATCCACGTACACGCGGCGGCGGAGCCGGGCGGTGACGCGTGGCTGGCCCTGGTGCGGGTGCACCACATGGTGCAGGACCACACCGCCCTGGAGGTGCTGCTCGAAGAGGTCGAGGCGTTCCTGGCCGGCCGCGGTGACGAGCTGCCCGAGCCGCTGCCCTTCCGCGACTTCGTCGCACAGGCCCGTGGTGGTGTCGAGCGCGCGGAACACGAGCGCTACTTCGCCGGACTGCTGGGCGACGTGACCGAGCCGACCGCGCCGTACGGGCTGATGGACGCGCACGGCGACGGAGCCGGGGTCGTGCGGACCCGAGTGCAGTTCACCCCCGAACTCTCGCAGCGGATCCGCGACGTCTCGCGCCGGTCCGGCGCGAGCCCGGCGACCGTGATGCACGTGGCGTGGGCGCGGGTGCTGGCCGCGGTCAGCGGCCGCGACGACGTGGTCTTCGGCACCGTCCTCTTCGGGCGGATGAACGCCGGTACCGGATCCGACCGGACCCTGGGCCCGTACATCAACACGCTGCCGGTGCGCGTGAAGACCGCCGAGTCCGATGCCGCGGCGTCGGTCGCCGCGATGCGCGGTCAGCTCGCCGAGCTGCTCTCGCACGAACACGCGCCGCTGGCGCTCGCCCATCAGGCCAGCGCCGTACCCGGTGACACACCGCTGTTCACCTCGCTCTTCAACTACCGCCACAACACCGTCCGTCCGGCCGAGGAGGCCGCGGACGAGACCCGGACCGCCGGGACCGCCGGGATCAGGGCGGTCTTCTCGCAGGAGCGCAACAACTATCCGCTGACCGTCTCCGTCGACGACGACGGCGAGGACATCGGGCTGGCCGTGGACGCGGTGGCACCGATCGACTCCCTGGCGGTGGGCACCCTGCTGCGCACGGCCGTGGAGAACCTCGTCGCGGTGCTGGAGGACGTGCGGGAAGGCGGCCAGGACCGGCCGCTGCGGGCCATCGAGGTACTGGACGAGGCCGAGCGCCGCCGGGTGCTCGGTGAGTGGAACGACACCGCCGCGCAGACCCCCGATCAGACCGTGGTGGAGCTGTTCCAGGCACGGGTGAGCGCCTCCCCCGACGCGGTCGCCGTGGTCGGTGACGCCGTCGAGCTGACGTACGGAGAGCTGGACGCCCGGGCCAACCGCCTGGCGCGCCACCTGACCGGCCTCGGCGTCGGCCCCGAATCGGTCGTCGGTCTGTGCCTGGAGCGGGGCGTGGACGTGCTCGTGGCCGTCCTGGCGGTCTGGAAGGCCGGCGGTGCCTACCTGCCGGTCGACCCCGAGTACCCGGCGGAGCGGATCGCGTTCATGCTGGACGACGCCACGGTGGCGTGCGTGCTCACCGACGGGGCGACGCGCGAGCGGCTGTCGGAATTCGAAGCCGGCTCCGGCGCTCCGGTGGTCGTCCTGGACGACGCCGCGGTGGCGGCCGGGCTCGCGGCCCTCGCCGCGGACGCGCTGACCGGGACCGACGGAGTGCTCCCCGTGCTGTCCGCGCACCCCGCGTACGTGATCTACACCTCGGGGTCGACGGGCCGCCCCAAGGGCGTCGCCGTCACCCACGGCGGACTGACCAACTACGTGACCTGGGCGACCCGGGCCTACCGCATGGGCGAGGGGGGCGGCACGCCGCTGCACTCGTCGCTTGCCTTCGACCTGACGGTCACCAGCCTGCTCCTGCCGCTGGTGTCCGGTTCCCCGGTCGTGATCAGCCGGGACGGCGGGGCCGAGGGACTGGCCGAAGTGGTCCGGCGGTCCGAGGAGTTCGGCCTGGTCAAGGTCGTGCCCGGACACCTGCCGTTGCTCGCGCGCCAGCTGTCCGACGGACAGCTGGGCAACGCCGCCCGGCGCTGGATCGTCGGTGGCGAGGCACTGTCGGGCGCCGATGTCCGCACCTGGCTGGAGCACGCGCCGCGGTCGGTCGTGGTCAACGAGTACGGACCGACCGAAACGGTCGTCGGATGCTGCGTCTTCGAGGTGACGGCGGGCCAGGAGATCGGCGAATCGGTGCCGATCGGGCGCCCGATCGCGAACACGCGCCTGTACGTCCTCGACGGGAGCCTCTCGCCCGCCCCGGCCGGCGTCGCCGGTGAGCTGTACATCGCCGGTGCCGGACTGGCCCGCGGCTACGTGAACCGCCCGGGCGTGACCGCCGAGCGGTTCGTGGCCTCCCCCTTCGAGCCGGGCGAACGCCTGTACCGCAGCGGGGACCTCGCCCGGTGGCGCGCGGACGGCGAACTGGAGTACCTGGGCCGCGCCGACGAGCAGGTGAAGATCCGCGGGTTCCGCATCGAGCCGGGCGAGATCGCCGCCCTGCTGTCCGCTCACCCGTCGGTGCGCCAGGCGGCCGTCGTGGTCCGCGAGGACACTCCCGGCGACAAGCGCCTGGTCGCCTACGCCGTGCCCGCCGAGGACGCGGCCGCGGGTACGGCCGCCGGACTGCCGGCGTCCCTGCTCGCGTACGCCGCCGAGCAGCTGCCGTCGCACATGGTGCCGGCCGCCGTCGTGACCTTGGACGAACTGCCGCTGACCGTGAACGGGAAGCTGGACCGACGGGCGCTGCCCGCGCCGGAGTACACGGCGGGATCGGGCGGCGGTCCGACCAACGCGCGGGAGGAGATCCTGTGCGCGGTGTTCGCCGAGGTCCTGGGCCTGGAGAGCGTCGGCGTCGACGACGACTTCTTCCGGCTGGGCGGACACTCCCTGCTGGCCGTGTCGCTGGTGGAACGCCTGCGCGTCCGCGGCGTCTCCGTCTCGGTACGGGCGCTCTTCGAGACGCCGACCGTGGCGGGCCTCGCCAGGGCGGCCGCCGCTGACCGGGTGGCCGTACCGCCGAACCTGATCCCCGAGGGCGCCCGCACGCTCACCCCGCAGATGCTGCCGCTCGTGGAGCTGGACGCCGGTGAGATCGAGCGGATCGTCGCGACGGTCGAGGGCGGCGCCGCCAACGTGGCCGACGTCTACCCGCTCGCGCCGCTCCAGGAGGGCCTGCTCTTCCACCACCTGATGGCGGGCAGCGGACGCGACACCTACGCGGCCCCCACCGTGCTCGACTTTGACTCCCGGGCCCGGCTGGACGCGTTCGTGAACGCGATGCAGCACCTCGTGAACCGGCACGACATCTACCGCACGGCTGTGGTCTGGGAAGGACTGCGGGAACCCGTACAGGTCGTGTGGCGCCGCGCCGAACTGCCGGTCGAGGAGGTCACGCTGGATCCGCACGGAGCGGACCTCGTGGACCAGCTGCTGGCGATCGGCGGCACGTCCATGGACCTGCGCCGCGCCCCGCTGGTCGACCTGCACGTGGCGGCCGTTCCGAACAGCGACCGGTGGGCGGCGCTGCTGCGCATGCACCACATGGTCCAGGACCACACCACGCTGGCGGCCGTCTTCGACGAGCTGCAGGCCTTCCTCAGCGGACGCGCCGCGGAACTTCGCGAGCCGCTGCCGTTCCGCGACTTCGTCGCGCAGACGCGCGGCGGCGCCGAACGCTCCGCCCACGAAGCGCACTTCGCCGAGCTGCTCGGTGACGTCACCGAGCCGACCTCCCCGTTCGGGATGAAGGACGTCCACGGTGACGGCACCGACCTGAGCCAGGCGCACCTGGGATTCGGGCAGCAGCTGGACACCCGGGTGCGCGAGGTCTCGCGCAAGCTCGGCACCAGCCCCGCGACGCTCCTGCACGTGGCGTGGGCGCGGGTGCTGGCCGCGGTCAGCGGCCGTGACGACGTCGTCTTCGGAACCGTGCTCTTCGGCCGGATGAACTCCGGCGCGGGCTCCGACCGGGCGCTGGGCCTGTTCATGAACACCCTGCCGGTCCGCGTGCGGGTGGGCGGAGTCAGCGTCATGACCGCGGTCGCCGCCATGCGCGCGCAGCTCGCGGCGCTGCTGGAACACGAGCACGCGCCGCTGGCCGTGGCACAGCGCGCCAGTGGAGTGCCCAGCGACACACCGCTGTTCACCTCCCTTCTCAACTACCGCCACAACACCCCGGCGGCGTCCGCCGAGGGCGCGGAGCCGGGGCGCGACGAGGGCATCGAGGGAATCCGCAGGCTGTTCATGCGCCCCCGCAACAACTACCCGCTGACCGTCGCCGTGGACGACAACGCCGACAGCATGGGTCTCGTCGTGGACTCGGTCGCCCCGGACGACCCGGACTCCGTGGGACGCCTGGTGCGTACCGCGGTGGAGAACCTGGTCGCCGCGCTGGAATCCGCCATGGCCGGAGGCCCGGACCAGCCGCTGGACACGGTCGAGGTGCTAGGCCGGGACGAACTCCAGCAGGTGCTGGTGGAGTGGAACGACACGGCGGCAAAAACCCCCGCGGGCTCGGTGGCGGAACTCTTCGAAGCGCAGGTCGCGTCCACTCCGGACGGGGTCGCGGTGGTCTGCGACGGCGAGGAGCTGACCTACGCGGAACTCGACGCCCGCGCCAACCGGCTCGCGCACTACCTGATCGAGCAGGGCGTCGGCGCGGAGTCGCTCGTGGGGCTCTGCCTCGGGCGCGGCGTGGAGATGATCGCGGCGATCCTCGGCGTGTGGAAGGCCGGTGCGGCGTACCTGCCGATCGACCCCGAGCAGCCGACGGACCGGGTCGCCTTCGTCCTGACCGACAGCCGGGCCGTGCTCGCGCTGACCACCGAGGAGATCCTGGACGAACTCCCGGCGGGCAAGTCCCGCCTGGTCGCGCTGGACGGCGCCATGGCGCGGATGCAGCTCGCCGCCGCCCCCACGACGCCGCCGCGCGTACCGGTGGCGCCGCAGGGCCTGGCCTACGTGATCTACACCTCGGGTTCGACGGGCCGGCCCAAGGGAGTCGCGATCACGCACGGTTCCCTGGCCAACTACGTGTCCTCGGTGCCCGGCCGGGTCGGATTCGGCACCCCGGGCGGGCGGTACGCGCTGCTCCAGGCCCAGGCCACCGACCTCGGCAACACCGTCGTGTTCGCGAGCCTGGCCACCGGCGGTGAACTGCACGTCCTGGACGAGACGGCGGTCACCGACCCGGTCGCCGTGGCCGGATACCTCGCCGAACACCGCATCGACTACCTCAAGGCGGTGCCCTCCCACCTGGCCGCGCTCGGATCCGCCGGAGACCTGGGCGCCGTCATCCCGGCCACCTCCCTGGTCCTCGGTGGCGAAGCGGCCTCCGCCGCCTGGGTGGGCGAGCTGCTCGCGGCCGGTGAGGGCCGCGGGGTCTTCAACCACTACGGTCCGACGGAGACCACCATCGGCGTGGCCACGACGCCCCTGTCCGCCGACACGGTGACCGGCGACGTGGTGCCCATGGGCACGCCCATCGCCAACACCCGCTTCTACGTCCTGGACGACCGGCTCCAGCCGGTGCCGGTCGGCGCGGCGGGCGAACTATACGTCGTCGGCGCGGGACTGGCCCGCGGCTACGTGCGCCGTCCCGGACTGACCGCCGAGCGGTTCGTCGCCGGCCCCTTCGGCGCGGCGGGCGAGCGGATGTACCGCACCGGCGACCTGGCGCGCTGGACCGCGGACGGCCTGCTGGTGTTCGCTGGGCGGGCCGACGAGCAGGTGAAGATCCGGGGCTTCCGGATCGAGCCGGGCGAGGTCCAGTCGGTCCTGGCCACGCACCCGATGGTCGAACAGTCGGTGGTCATCGCGCGGGAGGACACCGCGGGCGACAAGCGCCTGGTGGCCTACGTGGTGACCGATGACCCGGAGAGCACCGACGACCTCGAACTGTCCTCGGCCATACGGAAGTTCGTCGGCCAGCGACTGCCGGAGCACATGGTGCCCTCGGCCGTCGTGGTCCTCGACCGGCTGCCGCTGACGGGCAACGGGAAGCTGGACCGCAGGGCCCTGCCCGCCCCGGACTACGGCTCCGTGCTCACCGGCGGCCGCACCCGCGCGGCCAGCCTCCAGGAAGAGATCCTGTGCATGGCCTTCGCGGAGGTCCTCGGACTGCCCGCGGTCGGCCCGGACGACGACTTCTTCGAGCTGGGCGGCCACTCGCTGCTGGCGGTCCGGCTGGTCAGCCGGATCCGGACCACGCTCGGCGTCGAGGTCGAGATCCGTGCCCTGTTCGACACCCCCACGGCCGCGGGCCTGGCCGAACACCTGGCCGGGGCGCGCGAGGCCCGGCCTCCGCTGGAAGCCGCGGCGCGGCCCGAGCGGCCGCCGCTGTCCTACGGGCAGCGCCGCCTGTGGATCATCGACAAGCTGGAGGGCCCCAGCGCCACCTACAACATCCCCGTCGCGGCCCGGCTGTCCGGCGAGGTGGACGCGCAGGCACTGAACGCCGCCTTCCGGGACGTGCTCGAACGCCACGAGGTGCTGCGCACCGTCTTCCCGGTGGCCGACGGCGAGCCGTACCAGCAGGTGTGGGACGCGGCCGACCTGGCCTGGGAACTGACCGTGGCCGAGGTCGCTCCGGAGGACCTGCCGCAGGCGGTCGCCGCCGCGCAGCGGTACACCTTCGACCTGTCGGCCCAAGTGCCGGTGAAGGCGTGGCTGTTCAGCGCCGGCCCGCACGACCACGTGCTCGTGGTCGTCATCCACCACATCGCCACCGACGGCTGGTCCTGGGCGCCCCTGGCCCGCGACCTCTCCGTCGCCTACGCCGCACGCTCCGGCGGCGCCGCCCCGCAGTGGCGCGAACTGCCGGTGCAGTACGCCGACTACGCGCTCTGGCAGCGCGAGGTCCTCGGCGACAGCGAGGACCCCGACAGTCTGATCTCCCGTCAGGTCGCCTACTGGCGCGAGGCGCTGGCCGGTATCCCGGAGGAACTGACGCTGCCGACCGACAAGGGGCGTCCGGCCGTGGCCGGCCACCAGGGCCACCGCGTCCCGGTCGAGATCCCGGCCGAGGTGCACGCACGACTGCTGGAGATCGCCCGCGCCGAGGGCGTGACGATGTTCATGGTGCTGCACGGGGCCCTGGCGGTCCTGCTGTCCCGGCTCGGAGCGGGCACCGACATCCCGATCGGCTCGGCCATCGCCGGACGCAACGACGAGGCGCTGGACGACCTCGTCGGGTACTTCGTCAACACCTTCGTGCTGCGCACCGACCTGTCGCAGGACCCGACCTTCCGTGAGGTGCTGGGGCGGGTACGCGAGTCCGGACTCGGCGCGTTCGCCCACGCGGACGTTCCGTTCGAGCGGCTCGTGGAGGAACTGGCCCCGGCCCGTTCCCTGTCCCGCCACCCGCTCTTCCAGGTGATGCTGCTGCTGGAGAACACCGCCGAGGCGGTGCTGGACATGCCCAGGCTGCGCACCGACTCCGGTACGCCGTCCGAAGCGCCGTCCGACGCGCCCGGTTCTCCGGCCGAACCGACCGTCGGCACGTCCGTGGTCAAGTTCGACCTGGACGTGAGCATGGTCGAAACGCTCGACGCCCAGGGAGCGCCCGCGGGCCTGCGCGGTACGGTCATCGCCTCGACGGACCTGTTCGAGCCCGAGTCGGTCGTACGGATCGCGCGGCGCCTGACGCGCGTCCTCGCCACCCTGGCCGCCGCCCCGGACTCCCGGCTCAGCGCCGTGGACGTCCTGGACGCGGATGAGCGCCGCCGCATGCTGACCGAGTGGAACGACACCGCGGCCGAGGTGCCGGACACGACGGTCGCCGCCCTGTTCGAAGCCCAGGTCGCGCGTACTCCCGACGCCACCGCCCTCACCTTCGGCGACGTGGAACTGAGCTACGCCGAGCTGGACGCGCGGGCCAACCGGGTCGCGCGCCACCTGGCCGGGAAGGGAGTGGGACCCGAGTCGGTCGTCGCGGTCGTCTTCGAGCGCACCGTCGACCTGGTCGTGGCGCTGCTCGCCGTGGTCAAGGCGGGCGCCGCCTACCTCCCGATCGACCCGAACTACCCGGCCGACCGCATCGCCTACGTGATCGCCGACTCGGGCGCGGTGTGCGTGCTCTCCGGCGAGGGCATGCGGGACCGGCTGGAGGAGTTCGACGTCCACACCGCGGCGGACACCGGAGTCCCGGTGGTCCTGCTCGACGACCCCGCGCTGGTCCAGGAGCTGACCGGCTACGCGGACGGGCCGCTCACCGACGACGAGCGCACCCGCCCCCTGTCGCCCGCCCACCCGATGTGGGTGATCTACACCTCCGGATCCACCGGACGCCCCAAGGGCGTGCTCGTCGAACACCGGGCGATCGTCAACTTCCTGGAGTCGATGCAGGCCAGCTTCCCGCTGACCGCGCGGGACCGGCTGCTGGCGGTCAGTACGCACGGCTGTGACATGGCGGGCTTCGAGTTCTACCTGCCGCTGCTGGGCGGCGCGACGCTGCTGCTCGCCGCGCAGGAGCAGGTGCTCGACCCGTGGGCGCTGCGGGAGCTGATCCGCTCCGCGGGCGCGACGATGGTGCACGCCACGCCGAGCCTGTGGCGCGGCCTGGTGGCCGACGCCGACGACCCGGTGGACTGGACGCGGGTGCGCGCGCTGATCGGTGCGGAGGCACTGCCCAGCGACCTGGCCCGCATCCTGCTGGAGCGGACGCCGACCCTGACGAACCTGTACGGGCCGACGGAGACCACCACCTGGTCGACGGCCAAGGTGCTGCGGCCGGACGCGGCCGACGTCTCGTCCATCGGCGGGCCGATCGGCAACACCCAGGTGTACGTGCTCGACGAGGGACTCGTCCCGGTGGCTCCGGGCGTGGCCGGTGAGCTGTACATCGCCGGCAAGGGCATGGCCCGCGGCTACCTGGGACGGCCGGGACTGACGGCCGGGCGCTTCGTGGCCTGCCCGTTCGGCGCCGACGGTGAGCGGATGTACCGCACCGGCGACGTCGTCCGGTGGACGGCGGACGGCGACCTCCAGTACGTCGGACGCTCCGACGACCAGGTCAAGGTGCGCGGGTTCCGGGTCGAGCTCGGCGAGATCGAGGCCGTCCTGTCCACCCACGCCGAGGTCGACCAGGCCGTGGTCGTGGTGCGGGAGGACACCCCGGGGGACAAGCGGCTCGTGGCCTACGTGGTGCCGTCCGCGGCCACCGGCCAGGAGGACGACGGGGAACTGGGCCGCTCGGTGCGCGCCCTCGCCCAGGACCGCATGCCCGGCTACATGGTGCCCTCGGCGGTGGTGGCGATCGACCGGCTGCCGCTGATGCCGAACGGCAAGCTGGACCGCAAGGCGCTCCCGGCCCCCGGGATCACGGCCGCGGACAGTACCGCCAACCGGGCGGTCACCTCCTTCGAGGGGAGCCTCTGCGAGGCGTTCGCCGAGGTGCTCGGTGTGGAAACGGTCGGCGTCGACGAGGACTTCTTCGCGCTGGGCGGCCACTCCCTGATGGCGGTCCGACTGGTCGAACAGCTGCGGGAACGGGGCGTGTCGGTCGCGGTCCGCGACGTGTTCGCCGCCCCGACCGTCAGCGAGCTGATGAAGCGGATGAGCCTGTCGTCGGTGCGCGACGCGCTCGACGGCCTCCTGCCGATCCGGACCGGGGGCAGCAAGCCCCCCTTCTTCGGCATCCACCCGGCCGGCGGCCTGAGCTGGTGCTACATGCCGCTCGCCCAGTACGTGCCGGGCGACATCCCGTTGTACGGACTCCAGGACCGCGGACTCGACGGGACCACCGAACCGGCCCGCTCCGTACGGGAGATGGCTGCGGAGTACGTCGAGCTGATCCGCGGGGTGCAGCCCTCCGGGCCCTACCACCTGCTGGGATGGTCCTTCGGGGCGGTCGCCGCCCACGAGATCGCCGTGCAACTGCGGGCGGCGGGCGAGGAGGTCGCGGCACTCGTCCTCATGGACCAGAACCCGGCGGCGCCGGACCCGGACGCCGGACCCGTCGGCGACCTCGCCGCCGTGCCGGAGGACCAGCTGGACGCCGTGGCCGAGTTCGTGCGGGTCCAGGCGGGCCACGCGCTCGGTGCCACCACGGACGAGGAATTCAGGAGCCTCGCCAAGGTCCTGCTGAATCACCGTGAGATCCAGAAACGGCACTCCCACGGGGACTTTGACGGTGACGCCCTGCTGATCGTGGCCGAGCGGGAAAAGCGGGAGGACGCGACCTCGGGCGACGCGTGGAAGCCTTATGTCAGCGGGGAAATCCGCGAGGCCGGCATTTCCTGCACGCACTACGACATGGCCAAGCCGGAGAACCTCGCCAAGGTGTGGTCCGCCGTGGCGGACTGGCTGGGAGTGGAAGGGTGATGATTCCCCGGGCGGCGTGAGCCGCCCGGGGCGACGCGGCGGGACCCGCTCGGCGGATCCCGCCGCGTCGCCGTGCCCTGCGGGCAAGCGAACGAGGGCGGACCGAACGCCCCGACGAGGATTTCGTCGGGGCGTTCGGTCCGCCCTCGTTCGCTTGGTGTACGGGCCGCGGGCCTCAGCGCGCCGCGGTGTGCAGGTCCGGGACTTCGTGGTCGGCCAGCAGTGACGTCACCAGGCTCGGCTCGACGTTGCCGCCGGTGAGCAGGACCCCGACCTCGGTGCCGTGTCCGGACGCGTGCTCCAGGGCCGCGGCGAGCGCGGTCGCCGCGGCCGGCTCGATGACCAGCCGCGCGTGCAGGAACGAGGCGCGAAGCGCGTCGGCGATGGCGGTCTCCGACACTGTCACGACGCCGCTGACGGCCCGGTGCGCGAGGTCGAAGGGCAGAGCGCCGATCCGGTCGGGGCGCAGCCCGTCGGCGATGGTCCGGCCGGCGGGCACGGTCACCGGCCGACCGGCGCGCAGGGCCTCGGTGAAGGCGGGTATGGCCCGCGGCTCCGCCCCGATCACCGCGACGTCCTGCCCCGCGGCCGCCAGAGCGGCGCCGGCGACGGCGCTGCCGCCGCCGATGGGCACGATCACGGCGTCCAGCTTCCCGCCTTGCGCGGTGACCTGGCCGATCAGCTCGGCTGTGGCGGTTCCCTGTCCCGCGACCACATGGGGGTTCTCGTACGGATCGATGACGTCGTAACCGTGCAGCTCGCGCAGTTCCTCCACCACGGCGACCCGCTCGGCGAGCACCGTCCCGGCCGTCACCACATGGGCACCGGCCTCCCGGATCCGGCGGATCTTGGCCGGTGCGGCGTCGGAGGGGAGCACCACGACCGTGGGCAGCGCGTACTCGCGGGCGGCGAGCGCGACCGCGATGGCGTGGTTGCCGGTGCTCTGCGCGATCACGCCCCGGCTTCCCGAGGCGGCCAGCCGCTCTACGGCCAGCAGGGCACCCCGGACCTTGAAGGAACCGCCGCGCTGCAGGTTCTCGGTCTTGAGCCACAGCCGCGCGCCGCAGAGCGCGTCCAGCTGGTCGGAGCGAACGACAGGGGTCTTCCACACCCGGCCGGTCAGCCACCGCGCAGCTTCGTCGATGTCACCGCGGTCCAGCCTCGGTGACCTGGTGTCGGTGGCAGCCACGCTGCCTACGGGCTCGCGCACAGCGCCCGTCTCCCTCCTGATCGGACAGCTCGTTCCGCTGTCTGCGGGTACGTGGCCACGTGAATCCGCGGCGGCCGTGAATTCCCCGTGGAGTGCCACGCATTCGATGCCGTGTGCCGTTTTCGAGCAACGGCGGAAATGCCGGAGCGACGGCTTTCGGTAAACCCCTCGACGGGGGTAGAGATCTCGTCATCCTGGCACGCGTGCTTTTGCCGCGGAAGGTCTGGACGGCACGCGTGAACGCGCGGACGCGACGACCATCAGGTCGTCGCGTCCGCGCGTCGGGAGGTTACGGCAGCCGGTCGTGGACCGGCCGGGCGTCACTCGTTGTGCAGTGCCTCCGCGATCGTCAGGCGGGTGGTTGCACGGGCCGGGATGTACGCTCCCACGACCGCGATCACGATGCCCGCGAAGCCCAGCAGGATCAGGACGGGAGCGTGCCACACGTCCATGGTGCTCCGGGCGAGGTCGACGTTGGCCGCCTTGCCCGCGATCGGCATGATCACGCGGTGGGCGAGGACGCCCACCGGGATGCCGAGCAGCCCGCCGATCGCTCCCATCGCCGCCATGGAGGTCACCGTCATCGCGATCACCTGCCGCGGTGTCATGCCGATCGACTGGAGCATGCCCAGGTCACGACGGCGTTCGCGCGTGTTGAGGACGACGGTGTTGAAGACCCCCATCGCCGCGACCGCGGCGAGCATCAGGGTGAGCACCGACGACAGGCCGATGACAGCGGCGGTGAAGGTGGTTGTGGTCTCGTTCCCGCGCGAGTAGAGCCCCTCGTCGGCCGACCTCACCGCGGAGTTGAAGCGGCCGATGTCGGTACCCGGGGCGACCTGGACGAGATACTGAAAGCGGGAGTTGAGGCGCGAGACGTCCAGAGCGAGGGGGGACAGCGTCCCCCAGTCCGCGTAGAGCGACTCCTGCTGGCCCATGAGCGAGCCGACGATCGTGGTCCGGATCTGCTTGCCGCCCACCTCCAGGGTGAGCCGGTCGCCCACCTCCAGCCCCCGCTTGTGCAGGAAGGCGGAGGACACGGCGATCTCACCGGGCCCCTCGACCCAGTGCCCGGTGACGACCTGGTCCTGGAAGCCCAGGGTGGAGGAGTCCCCCCGCAGGAAGTCGGCGACCACCCCTTGCGCGGAGCCGACGATGGACACCGGGACGTGCGCGTCGACGGTCACGTGACGCGTGCCGTCTATGCCGCGCAGCATCGCCTCGGTCTGCGGGTCGTCGAGCTTCGGCGCGGTCTCGCCGAACTGCGGCTGGCCCGGCTGGACGGTGATCTGGGCGGCCGACGCGTGCGTCGTGGCCTTACCGAACTGGGTGACCGTGCCGACCAGGCCGGTCGCGAAGGTGGCCGTGGTCACTCCGAGGAGGACCGCCACCAGCGTCATCGCGCTGCGGCCGGGCCGGGTGAACGGCAGACCCAGACCGAGGCTGATCGAGCGGGGCAGTCGGCTCCCGCTGAGCCGGCGCTGGATGCGCAGTCCGCGCCCGGGACGCGGGGCGCTGCCCGCGCTGATCGCCTCGGCGGCGGAGAGCCGATGGGCGCGCATCGCCGGAACGGCCGCGGCGAGGACGACGACGGCCGTCATCGCGACCATCGCGGCGGCGCACACCCACAGGTTGAGGCTCACGCTGTTCAGGTCCATGCCCATGCCCTGGAAGGCGCTGGTCAGCAGCGGCTTCGTGGCCAGTGCGCCGCCGACGGTGCCGACGACGCAGCCCAGCACCGTGGGCAGCGACACCATCAGCAGGTAGACGGAGACCACTTGGCGCGGAGTGAAGCCCAGGGACTTCAGGACGCCGATGTGCCGGAACCCGGAGACCACCGCACCGCTGATGACGTTGGCGACGATCAGCAGGGCCACGAGCACGCCGAGGATGCCGAACACCATGAGGAAGGGAACGTAGACCCCCGGACCGGAGGCGATGTCCTGCTTGACCGTGAGGTAGGACTGGGCGGCCAGCAGCGAGTCCTTCGGCAGACCGGCGGTGACCTCGCTCATGCTGCTGTCGACGTCGTCCTGCGTCGCCGCGGAGGCGAAGCGGTACAGCATCTGGGTGGCCGTCGGATGCATGGCCTCCATCTGCGCGGGCGAGACCCAGGCATCGGCGGTCCGGCTCAGGGTGTAGGCGTAGCCGACGATGGAGAGCCGGGTGCCGTCAGGGGTGACGATCTTCTCGCCGAGGGGGAACGGCGCCATGGTGCCGACCGAGGGGGGAGTCGCGTTCACGACGATCTCGCCGGGCGCGGTGGCCCAGTGGCCGCTCCACAGCTTCACCTTGTCCACCGGGCCGCCCGGGTCGGCGCGGCCGACCACGGTGAGCGGACCCGTCAGGAAGGAGACGCTGCCCGGAGCCAGGCTCACCGAGGTCTGCCCGAAGGGTCCGGCGGCGGCTTCCACGCCCGGCTGCCGGGCGGTGTCGGCCAGCTGCCTTCCGGAGACCTTGCCGGTGTCGAACGCCGCGACGGCGTGCGCGCCGCGCTGTTCGGTGAAGGCGCGCTCGAAGGGACTCGAGGCGGCGTCCAGCAGCCCGAGCGCGATGACCATCGTGGCGGTCGACAGCAGGACAACGATGCTGATCACGGCCGTCTGGAGTCTGCGCCGCTTCACGGCCGCCCAAGCGGCCTGCCATACGGCGCTCATACGGCTCGCTCCATGGCGCTCTCACGGGCGATCCGGCCGTCTTCGAACTCGATCAGACGGCTGGCGCACCGCTCGGCGAGGAGCGGGTCGTGGGTGACGATCAGCAGCGTCTGGCCCATCTGGTTGAGGTCGAGCAGCAGCTTCATCACCTGCTCACCGCTCTGCCGGTCGAGCGCGCCGGTCGGCTCGTCCGCCAGCAGCAGGGCCGGACGGTTCATCAACGCCCTTGCCACCGCGACCCGCTGGCGCTGGCCGCCGCTCAGCGTCGCCGGATAGTTGTTACGCCGGTCCGCGACACCGAGGTTGTCGAGGAGCTCCAGCGCGAGCTTGCGCGCCTCCCTGGCCGAGGTGCCGGTCAGCTGCGCGGCGAGCGCCACGTTGTCGATCGCCGACAGGTCGTCGAGCAGGTTGAAGAACTGGAAGACCATGCCGATCCGGTGACGCCGGAACAGCGCCAGGCCGGTTTCGCCCAGACTGCCCACGTCGTCGCCGTGCACATTGATCGTCCCGGAGGTGGGCCGGTCGAGTCCGGCGATCATGTTGAGCAGCGTGGACTTGCCGCAGCCGGACGGCCCCATCACCGCCACGGCCTCACCGGCCCGGATCTCCAACGACACGCCGTCCAGGGCGACCGATTGTCCGTATTCCTTGCGCACACCGTCCAGCCGTACGACGACCTGGCCTGTGCTGTTCTCACTGGTCATGGCACGAACCTATGAAGAGCGGGCGGGTCGGGGCATCGGCCCACGGAGGTAATACGAGCATGGGGTCATCCTTGCGATGTAGGGGGATGGGACGTGCAGCCGACAACGCGGCCGCCGGCCGCCCGTGGTGCTGGGGGCGTCCGGCGGCTGGTGTGGGGGGAGCCGGGGGAGGGGCGGGTCAGTGGAGTTCGGAAGCGACGTCCACGCTGCTCTCGGCCTGCTGGGCGAACTGGGTGTGGTACAGCGTCGCGTACAGCCCGTCGGCGGCCAGCAGCTCCTCGTGCGTACCGCTCTCGCGGATGCTGCCGGCCTCGACGACCAGAATCTGATCGGCCTCACGGATGGTGGACAGCCGGTGCGCGATCACCAGTGAGGTACGGCAGGCCAGAGCGGTCTTCAGCGCGCGCTGGACCGCCGCCTCGGACTCGGAGTCCAGGTGCGCGGTCGCCTCGTCCAGGACGACGACCGGCGGGGCCTTGAGCAGCAGCCGGGCCAGCGAGATGCGCTGCTTCTCGCCGCCGGAGAGACGATAGCCGCGATCGCCGACCACGGTGTCCAGGCCGTCCGGCAGGGCGCTGATGGTGTCCCACACCCGCGCGGCCACGCACGCGTCGATCAGCTCCTGCTCGCAGGCGCCGGGCCGGGCGTACGACAGGTTGGCCCGCAGGGTGTCGTGGAACATGTGGGCGTCCTGGGTCACCACGCCGACGGTGTCGCGCAGCGACTGGAGGGTCAGGTCGCGCACGTCGTGACCACCGATCCGGATGGCTCCCGAGACGGGGTCGTAGAGCCGCGGCACCAGGTGGGTGATCGTGGTCTTTCCGGCACCCGAGGGTCCGACCAGGGCGGTCAGCTTCCCCGACGGCACCCTGAAGCTCAACTCCCGCAGGGTCAGGGGGTTCTCGCCCCGCTCGGGCTTGCGGAACGCGATCGACTCCAGCGAGGCGAGGGAGACCTCGTCGGCGGAGGGGTACCGGAAGCTCACCCGGTCGAACTCGATGTCCGGTGCGGGGGCCTGCGGTCCGGGGGCCGGGAGCACCCGGGCGTCGGGCCGCTCGGAGATGAGTGGCTTGAGGTCCAGGACCTCGAAGACGCGGTCGAAACTGACGATGGCCGTCATGGCTGTGACCTGCATGGTCGACAGCTGGTTGACCGGGCCGTACAGCCGCAGGAGCAAGGTCACCATGGCGACCAGCGTGCCGATCGCCAGCGTGCCGTCGATGGTGAGGTAGCCCCCGAGTCCGTACACCAACGCCGTGGTGAGGGAGGTGAGCACGGTGATGATGATGAAGAGCAGCCGCCCGTAGACCATGCCGCTGACGGCTATGTCGCGCACCCGTCCAGCGCGGGCGGAGAAAGCGCCCACCTCATCCTCCGAACGCCCGTAGAGCTTGGCGAGCATGGCTCCGGAGACGTTGAAACGCTCGTTCATCATCGAGCTCATCTCCGCGTCGAGCTGCATCGTCTCCCGGGTGAGTCGCTGCAGCCTGCGAGCGAGGAGCCGGACGGGGAGGAGGAAGAACGGGATCATGACCAGCGCCGCGACGGTGATCTGCCATGAGAGGTAGAACATCGCGCCGAGGATCAGGATCAGCGTGAGGATGGTGGTTACCGAATCCGACAGCAGGGTGGTCACCGCCTGCCGGGCCCCGACGACATCGGCGTTGAGCCTGCTGACCAGCGCGCCGGTCTGAGCCCGCGTGAAGAACGCGAGCGGCTGCTGCTGCACGTGGGCGAACACCTTGGTGCGCAGGTCGAAGACGAGGCCTTCGCCGATCCGGCCCGAACACCAGGTCTGTACGTACATGGCGAGCGCGTCAACCAGGGCCAGCCCGGCCACGGTCAGACACAGCGCCACCACGACGCCGATCCGCTTGGGCATGATGCCGTCGTCGATGATCATTTTGAGGATCAGCGGCCCGGTGGCCGTGACGAGGGCGTTGACGACCGTGGTCAGCAGGAGCACGACCAGCTGCCAGCGGTAACGCAGGGCGTACGGGATGATCCGCCGGACCGTGCCGGGCTTGACCCTCTGCTTGGTCACCGAATCATCGTCGAACCGCAGCCCCATCCCGCGTGGGGGTGGGCCGTCTAGCATGGTCAAGGAAACCTGCCTCGCTCTCGTGTCTTTCCCGCGACTCTGACGGTGCATCAGTTCTTGTCGAGGAACTCGATGATCGCCGTGTTGACCTCTTGCGGCCGCTCCAGGTAGCCGAGGTGGCCGCAGTCGGAGATCTCGACGAGGTCGCAGTCCGGGATGGCGTCCGCCACCTCGGCGACCAGGTGCGGCGGGCAGAGGAGGTCGTCGGTGAAGGCGATGGCCCGGCATGGCACGGTGACCCCGCCGAGCGGCTCGCGGCGGTCCGCGACGGTGTCGGTGACCCAGTCTTGGCCCTCGGCGGCGTTCTCCCGGCCGCCGGACAGTTCGAAGATCTCCAGCCAGACCGAAGCGGCGGCGTCGTCGTTCAGGGTCGCCGGGGACATCATCTCGAGGACGGTCCTGAGCGCTTCGTACGACGGGGGCAGTCGCACGCCGCTCTCGCGCAGCGCGCGGTCCGCCGCCGACTGCGCCCGGCGCAGGGCGTCAGACCGGGCCCGGGTGGCCAGCAGCACGGCGGACCGCACAAGGTCCGGGCGGTTGAGCGCCAGGTCCTGCGCGACCATCGCCCCCATGGAGGTGCCCACGATCCGGCACGGGCCCAGGTCCAGCGCCTCGATCAGCCCGACGGTGTCGGCGACCATGTCGTCGAGGGAGTACTTGCCCCCGGGGGCGTCCGATGGCGCGATGCCCCGGTTCTCGAAGGTGACCGTCTCGTACCCGGCGGCGTTCAGGGCCGGGGTCTGGTGCATGGTCCAGGCCCGGCCCGAAGCCCCCGAGCCCATGATCATCAGTACCGGTTCGCCGCTGCCGGAGCGCTGGTAGGCCAGCTGTATCCCGTTGCTCTTCACGAAGGGCATGACCTGTGAGCCTCAATTCTGCGGGGACCTGGAATGCGGCCGGCTCACTTCGTGGTGTGTGCCCAGGCCACCACCCCTGCCCGGCTTGCCTCGAACCGCACGGGTCCGCCGCTCCTTACGATGGCACCGTGGGACAACGCTGATCAATACCGATCGGCTGACCACCCGGCCGGTCCCGTTCGTTCAAGTGGCGCGTCGGCGCAGTTGAACGAACGCGCCAAACGGGGAAGGGGCGACCGGCCGGACGCGGCGTTGCCGCCGCGTGTGACGGGCCGCCACGGCCCTGCGTGCCGGACGGTTCCGGCCCTGTTCGACGGACCGTCATGGGCCCTACTCGACGGACCGCCACGGGATCAGGGCCCGCACCTGGAACCCGCCGTCGGCCGTGTGGTGCGTCTCCAGGGAGCCGCCGTACACGGCCAGCCGTTCCCGGAGCCCGAGCAGGCCGCGGCCGTTCCCGGTGCCCGCCTGCGCACTCGGCGTACCGCCCGTGTTGTCGATCGCCATCTCCAGCCACTCGCCCTCGTGTCGCAGGCGCACCGAGGCCTTCGCGCCCGCGGCGTGCTTGAGCGCGTTGGTCATCGCCTCCTGCACCACCCGGTAGACGGCCAGCTCCATGCCCGCGGGCAGCGGCGCCCCCGGCAGCGACACCGTGAGGTCTGCCGGCATTCCGGCCGCGCGCACCCCCTCCACCAGCGCCTCGAGCTGGGCGAGTCCCGGCTGGGGTTGGAGCCCGTCCACGGAGGCGTCCGACGGGGACAACAGGCTCATGACGGCGCGCAGTTCGGACATGGCGGCCCGGCCGCCCGCCTCGACCGCGAGCAGGGCCCGCTTGGACTCCTCCGGTGCCACGTCAATCACCTTGCGGGCTGCACCGGCCTGGATCACCATCACGCTCACGTTGTGCGTCACGACGTCGTGCAGCTCGGCGGTGATGCGCGCCCGTTCCTCCCCGACCGCCCGGCGGGTGGCCTCCTCCTGCTCCCGCTGCAGGGCCGCGACGCGCAGTTGGCTGGTCTTGAGCTGGTTCTGCCAGTACCGTACGGCGCCGCCGACGATCGCGGCGAGCATCAGTATCACGAACCCGGCCGACCAGCCCGGCAGTGCCGGGGCGGCATCCTGGAAGGCGAAGCCCGCCACCGTGGCGGCGACGACCAGACCGGCCACCGCTGGCACCTGGTGGCGGCTGTGGGCGATCGCGCTGTACGCCGCCACGCAGCAGACGGCGATCGTGATCCACGTCGCCTGGCCGCTCAGCACCAGTGCCGTGACCAGCACTGCCCAGAAGGCCGACAGGGGGTACCTGCGCCGGAAGGCGAGCGGCAGCGGATTCAGGAAGATGAGCGGGTACAGGGGCCGCCCGCCCCGCGGTACCTGTAGCACCTCGGAGGGGCCGGGGGAGAGCGGCACGGAAGACTGCCCGCCCGTGGTCGGCGGGTGCATGCCGATGAACTGCTCCCCGGCGTGGAACTTCCAGCTGGCGAGCACCGCGACGACGGCCAGGACGACGGCGAGCACCGTGTCGGCCACGATCGCGCGCCGGGACAACGGAGCGGGCTTCGCCTCGGGGCGCAGCGATTCTCGCGCGTACTGCTGCCACCCGGGCGCCCGTGCTTCAGCCTTCACCCGCACATTGTGACCGCTGTATCGGGTGGGCACATCGGCTCCGGTGACCGGGATACCCATCCTTTGTAGCTACCTCGCGAGGATGACGCGCGTGGCGCCCAACCGAGGCCGTGCCGCAGTTGAACGCAGGGAAATCCCCTGGCCCCGCATTCATTGTGCCGTTCTTTCTGGCCCATGTAAGGTCACTCCGCGTCGAACTCCGTGACAGTACACGGGCGTTCTGTTGCCTGCGGATGATGAGAACTTCAGGGGGCCGTCAACGATGTACACATCAGAATTAACAGCGGCGGCCCCGGAGAAATGGGAAAATCGCCCCGCTGCCGTTGTCGAAGGTCTCGGCACGTGTCTGCCGACCGGTGAATTCGACAATGACACGCTGGCCCGGGACCTCGACAGCAGCGACGAGTGGATCCTTACGCGCACCGGCATCGCCGCACGGCGCCGGGTCGGACCCGACGTCTCCACACGGGATCTCGCGTGCGAGGCCGGGGCCAACGCGCTGCGGTCGGCCGGCCGGGACACGGTGGACGCCCTGATCCTGGCCACCACCACACCGGACCGCCCGATGCCGGCCGCCGCCCCGGAGATCGCGCACCGCCTGGGGCTCGACACGGTCCCCGCCTTCGACGTCTCAGCCGTGTGCAGCGGTTTCGTCTACTCCGTGGCGACCGCCGCGGGGCTGATCACGAGCGGTATCGCGGACAGAGTCCTGGTGGTCGCAGCCGAGACCTACTCCCGTATCGTCGATCCCACGGACCGGGACACGGCTGTGATCTTCGGCGACGGCGCGGGCGCAGTAGTGCTGCGCCGCGGTTCTTCCCGGGAGCATGGCGCCCTGCTCGCGTTCGACCTCGGCAGCGACGGCTCGGGCAAGGACCTGATCCACGTACCCGGAGCGCGCGAACAGCCGGATGCGGAACGCTGGTTCACCATGGCTGGCCGGAAAGTGTACCTGCGGGCCGTCGAGCAGATGACGAATTCGGCGCTGCGGGTCATGAAGGACTGTGCCTGGACACCGGAAAGTGTCGGTGCTCTCGTGCCGCACCAGGCGAACGCCCGCATCATCCAGGCGGTCGCGGACCGGCTCGGCGTACCGCCGCACGCCGCGGTGTGCGAACTGGCCCGCACCGGCAACACGGCGGCCGCCTCCATTCCGCTCGCGCTGGCCGACGCGCTGGCCGGCGGGCGGCTCCAGGCCGGGGCCCGGACGGTACTCACCGCTTTTGGCGGCGGATTGACCTGGGGATCCGTCGCATTGACATGGCCGCAGCTGACGGCCGTGCGTTCAGAAATTTAATGGAGCGTGATCAATGGGATCCAAAAGGTCCATGCGATCCGAACGAAGGGAATCCGCTATGTTCGTCGACTACCTCTCACACGTCCTCGGAGCCGTTTACAAAGTGTCCGGTGACATTCAGCCCACCCGTTCCTTCAAGGAACTGGAGGTGGACTCGCTGTCCCTGGCGGAACTCAGCGCACAGCTCGAGGACGAACTCGGTGTCACCATCGAGGAGGACCTGAGCGCCGATACGACCGTGGGGGAACTGTCCGAGTTGCTGGAGGCCAGTGGGGCGGTCCTCCCGGCATGACGGGTCACGGATTCCGCCATCCCGATGTCGTGATCAGCGGCATCGGCATGGTCACCCCGGCGGGCGCGGACACCGCTACGGCCTGGGAGACCGCCCGCGCGGGGCGCCCCACGGCCGCGGCCGATCCCCGCCTGTCGGGCCTGGGTGTCACGTTCAGCAGCGCCGTGACCGGCTTCGATCCGCAGGAGGTGTTCGGCAGCGACTCCCGCCGCATGGACCCCTTCGCCCAGTTCGCGGTCGCCGCGGCCCGCGCTGCCGTCGCCGACGCGGCGCCGGCCGACGGCTCCTGGGATCCGGCCAGGGTCGGTGTCGTCCTCGGCACCGCGGTCGGCGGTCAGGGAACGTGGGAGAAGCAGGGACAGCGGCTGCGGGACAAGGGCCCGCGCACCGTGAACCCGCTCACCGTCCCGAAGGCCATCAGCAACATCGCGGCGGGTTCGGTGGCCATGGACCTCGGCTTGCATGGGCCTTCCCTCACCCTCTCCACCGCGTGCGCGGCGGGCACCACGGCCCTGGGTTTCGCCCTGGACCTGCTGCGGTCGGGCCGCTGCGACGTAGTGCTGGCCGGTGGCACCGAAGCCGCCGTGACCCCCCTGGTGACCACGGCCTTCGACCGGCTGAAGGCGCTGTCGCGCCGCTGCGAGGACCCCTCCGCCGCTTCCCGGCCCTTCGACGAACACCGCGACGGCTTCGTCGTGGGCGAAGGCGCGGCCGTACTGGTCCTGGAGCGCGCGGAGAGCGCCGAAGCGCGGGGTCGGCGCCCGTATGCGGGACTGCTCGGCTACGGAGCCTCCTCGGACGCCCACCACCTGACCTCGCCCGACCCCGACGGCCGTTACGCGGAGCTGGCCCTGCGCCAGGCGCTCCAGGATGCTGGGGTCGCCGCGTCGGACGTGTCCCTCGTCAACGCCCACGCGACGAGCACCCCGCAGGGCGACGCCGTCGAGGCGCGCATGATCGAGCGGGTCTTCGGCCGCGGCGCCGCGGTCACCTCCACCAAGGGCGTGACCGGCCACATGCTGGGGGCGGCTGGAGCGGTCGAGGCCGCGTTCACCGCCCTGTCGATCGGGGATTCGGTGATCCCGCCCACCGCCAACTTCCGGGCGCCCGGCGCGGACATCGCCGACATCGACATCGTCCACTCGGCTCCGCGGCACGCGGCCGTGCCGGTCGCCGTCAGCAACTCCTTCGGCTTCGGCGGGCACAACGCGGTCGTCGTTCTCGGCCGGGCCTGAGGCCGCCCGCCGTAACCGCAACCCGCTACAGCACCGGCGACCGCTACAGCTACGGCAACAGCCGGCGCACTGGGCACGATCCGGGGAGCCTCAGCGGCCGCCCGGCCTCATCAGCCCCGTTTCGTACGCGTAGATCGCCGCCTGGGTCCGGTCGCGAAGGTTCTGCTTGACCAGGGTCCTGCTCACATGGGTTTTGAAAGGTCTGCTCCGCGACCACCAGACGTTCGGCGATCTCCGTGTTCGTCAGACCGTGCGCGATGAGACCCAGTACTTCGGTCTCCCGTTCCGTCAGGTTGCCGGAGCGGCCCTTCACCATCGGGCGGTGATCGTCGGTCACGCGGGAGAAGTCCGTGATCAGACGCCGGGTGACGTCCGGCGCGAGCAGGGTGTCACCCGCAGCCACCACCCGTACCCCACGGGCGAGTTCTTCGACGGAGCCGTCCTTGAGCAGGAACCCGGACGCGCCGGCCCGGGGAGCCTCTTAGACGTACTCGTCCAGGGCGAAGGTCGTCAGCACGAGGACCCTGGAGGTGACCTCGGGCGACGCCGTGATCCGCCGGGTCGCCTCGATGGCGCTGATCCCGGGCATGCGTATGTCCATCAGCACCACGTCGGGCGACAGCTCGGCGACCTTGGCGACGGCGTCGTCGCCGTCCACCGCCTGGCCCACGACCTCGATGTCTGGCTCGCAGTTCAGCAGCACCGTGAAGCCCTGGCGGACCAGCCTCTGGCCGTCGGCGATCAGCACGCGGATCATACGGTGTCCTCAACTGGGGTGACGGGAAGGGCGGGGGACCTCGAAGGCCGGACCGGCCCGGACCCGGTCAGCGGGGTTCGGGCTGCTCACCCGGGGAGATCAAGCCGGTCTCGTAGGCCAGCACGACCGCCTGGACGCGGTCACGGAGCCCCAGTTTGGACAGGATCCGCGCGACGTGGGTCTTCACCGTCGCGGCGCTGAGGGTCAGGTGGTCCGCCAGCTCGGCGTTGCTCAGGCCGGTGGCCAGCAGGCGCAGCACTTCCAGTTCGCGCGGCGTCAGTTCGGACAGGTCCCGGTGCACCGCGACCTTCACCGAGGTCCGCGGAGCGAAACGCTCGATCAGGCGGCGCGTGATGTTCGGCGCCAGCAGGGCGTCGCTCGCCTGGACCAGACGCACCGCGGCCGTCAGGTGCTCGGGGGTGACGTCCTTCAGCAGGAAGCCGCTCGCTCCGGCCGACAGCGCGGCGTACACGTACTCGTCGAGGTCGTAGGTGGTCAGAATGATGACGCGGGTGTCGCACGCCGCGTCGGCGACGATCCGCCGGGTCGCCTCAATGCCGTCCATCTCCGGCATCCGGATGTCCATCAGCACCACGTTGGGCCGGGTGCGACGCACCACCGCGACCGCTTCGCCGCCGGTGGACGCCTCGCCGACCACCTTGATCCCGTCCGCCATCAAGAGCATGCGGAACCCGGTGCGCACCAATGCCTGATCATCGACGATGACAGCGCGCAACGCCGCGTCCGCGCGACGACCCACTGCCGAGAGCCCTCCACCGTCCTGCGTACTCATCACGTCCAATATTGTGGACCACACCGCCACGCCACTCACAGATGCGTCGTGCGATGCGGACCAGTGGCCTCCGGCCGCTGAGGCGGCAGGAGGCGCGCAGGTCACCGGGGGTCGATGGGGGTCAGCGGGCGGGGTTGACCGCCTCGTCCAGGGCATCGTACTGCGCCCGGACACCCGCCGCGCCGAACCCCTGGGCGCCGAGGCGCTGTACGAGTTGGAAGGAGAGCGTCTCGCGCTCGAAGGGTGAGCGGCTGAAGGACTCCATGAGCAGTCCCCGCCCGTCGTGGTGGACCGCCACGTCCGCGGCCCGCAGCGCGGCGAGTTCATCCTCCGGCAGGCCGGCCGCGGGGGCATCCCCGGCGCTCCCGGCGTGAAGGAAGCGCACGCCCAGCTCCCCGAACTCCCGGGTGGTGGACAGGACGTCGTCGACGAGGAACGCCAGGCGCTGGACGCCGGGACCGTCGTTCCTGTCGAGGAAGACGTCCGGTTCACCGAACCCGGGCCCGTCGGCCACCGTCGTCAGTACGAAGGCGGCGCTCCGGGAAGCACCGCGGACGATGACCGAGTCCATGACCCGGTCCCCGAGGCCGAGGCGTTCGGGGGAGGATCGTGAGAATCCGAAGACCTCGTGGCAGAAGGCGGCGTAGTCCGCGAAGCCGTCCCGCGCGAGATGGACCGCGATGTGGTCGAGCAGCCGCACCCGCCCGCCCGGCACGGCCGGCGCCCCGGGAGTGGGGGTCCACCGGCGGCCCGCGGGCAGGGCGTCGCCCGCTCGGGCGGGAACCGGCACCAGGGTGTGGTGGACCCCGCCGAAGGCGGGCACGACCGGGTTCCCCTGCGGGGACGTCGTCACGTTCGCGCCTGCCTTCAGCGCGGCGTCTCGGGTCGTCGGCACGTCCTCGCACGCCACGGCGATGTCGGCGATCCCGTCTCCGTGATCGTCGAGGAACTTCCACGTCCCCCAGCCGGAGGTGACGACCAGGAGGACCTCACCCTGCCGAAGCAGCACGGAACTCCGGTCCACTTCGACCGAGTCGGCGACCCGGGTGAAGCCCATGGCCGATACGAGATGATCGACAGTCGATATTTTATCCTTCGTGTACAACTCGACATACGCTACGTCTCGCACAGCCATGGGTAACTCCTGGAGAACGGGAACGAAGAGGGGGTCAGGGGCCTGTCGGGTTTCCTGGGCCGGACTACCAGCGCCATTCCTGCTGGCGGTAGAGGTGACCGGCCTTGATGTCCCGGTCCTTGCACCAGGTCATGAATTCTTCGATCTGCTTGATCTGGTACGTGTCCTCGGTGTAAGTCGTCGCCATTACGTGTCCCAGCCAGGGCTCTTCACCCATCGCGTACACATACGCCTCGTGCGCACCGAGTTCCGTCATGATCGCCGCGGCCTGTTCCGCGTTCGACCCCGACAGCTTCCGTGAATTGCTCAGCTTCTTCGACACCGGGATCGTCAGCAGCGCCTGGTACAGCCACGTCAGCGGCGCACCATCACACTCCATTCCCAGGAACGCGATGTCAGCCGTCCCCAGATGACCCTTGATCCGCCGGTACAGCATCGGGTCGATACCCGAGGAATCCGCCCCGACGAACACCTTCTTACCCGCGAGCTCCACCCAGAAAGTGGACTTCGCCCGGATGTCCAGATCACAGTGCTCACCCAGGAACGGCGTCGCCGCGACCTTCCCGCCCGGGAACTCCACCTCGTCGAAATCATCGACCTCGACGACCGGGAAACCCTGCTGCCGCAGCATCAGGGCCATCGACGGGTCCGACAGGTTCCCGCGCGAAGAACGCGGCACCACGATCGCACCGACCCGACCGCGCAGCTGCAGCAGCGTCTCCAGCACGATGTGGTCCTGATGCCCGTGCGTGATCAGCACCAGATCGATGAAATCAGGCAGATCATCCAGCGTGTACCGGTCACCAGCGGAACTGTCCGCACTGATGAACGGGTCCGTCACGATCGCCGCCTCGGGCGTCTGCATCACCAGACACGCGTGCCCGAAGTACCGGATCCGCCCGCCCCCCTCGATGTGCCGGTCCGGCGCACCGCTGGGACGGTCCGTCAGCAGCCCCGACAACTGCTTGGCCTGCGCATCGTCCAGCCCCAGCGCCTCCCGCAGATGCGACAGCGTCGCCGGAATCACCCGCGCCTTGAACAGCTCCTCCAGACCCGCGTGACGGAACGGCACCGCCAGCTCCAGCACATCCGGCGACGGCAGCCGCGGCGTACTCAGAATGAACGGACGCTCATACCCCGGCTCCAACGACAGCTGCACCGACTGCCGCGCCTCGGAATACACACTGCCCTTGTAGACCAGCGGCTCCATGAACCGCATCTGCGCCTGGTTGTCCGTGTCGTACGCCAGCTCCACCAGACCGTGCAGCTCCGCCGGCATCTTCGGATACAACGGCGTCAGATCGAACCCCGTCGCGTTCGCCCGCAGGATCTCCTGACCCGCGGCGATCGCCTCCGCGAACCGCAGCATGTCCGCCCGGTCCCGCTTGATCCCCTCCAGAAGATCACGCACCTCATCGGCACGCTCCTCCGGAATGTTGATGAAATACCCACCCCGCAGCTCAGGATTGTTACTCGCCGCGACATGCACCTTCGGGGACTGCAGATACGACTCCAGCATCGGCACCTGCAAAAACGCCAGATTCATCGCCGCCTGCACCGGCGCCAGCGTATGCGGCCACGCGAAGAACCGGTCAACCAACGGCTCCACAATGGCCTTCGAACGCAGAAACAACGGCTCCTCAGCCATCTGATCCCCACCCTCTCTTCGAGATCCAACGATTGGCGAAACACGCGCCTCGGCGCGCATGGGCGCTCTCCAGGGCCAGGATGACTCGAGTGCGTGTGGATGATCAACGTTCGGGATGGCGTGAATGCGTCGAGCAGTCGCCTTTCGCTCCGTTTCGCGCCGTTCGGCCACGAGGTCAGGTTGCCGCCCGGCCGGTGCGAGTGTTCAACTGCCGGACGGCGTCGGTCGAATCCAGCATTTCGCCGCTAATTCCGCACGCCGGGGCCGAAACCTGACGTTCAACTGAGGTCCCGCGTCACTTGAACGGCGCCGGAAACGCCGACCCTTCTCCGACCCGCCCGCCGGGGCGGCGTACGGGGGCCGCGTACATCCGCAGGATGACGGCCGCGGACGGATACATCGGTGGAGGGAGGTGCCGCCGTCGCCCCATCTTCTAGATTGCTGTCACGACCACCGCCCAGGTGCCGCGCGACGCGCAGTACCTGTAGGCGTCCGGCCCGGAGCCGGCCCGTGAGCCCTGGTGTCCCCCGTCACCGCTCTCACGGGCCGGCGCCCTGGGCGTCGCGCCCGTACGTCGAGCGCGGACCGGTCGGCGCGGACCGGTCCGGTCAGTGCGTAGCGAAGAAGTCGACGATCGCCGCGTTCACGGCCTTGGGACGCTCCAGGTTCCCGAGGTGCCCGCTGTCGGGGAACTCCACGAAGTAACTGCCGGGGATGGCCTCGGCCACCTCGGCGACCAGATGCGGCGGACCCATCATGTTGAGTGTGTCGCGATCCTTGGGCCCGCCGTAAAGGGCGTCTGATCTGCATCTTTACCCGGTGCGCGTTATGTGCGCTACGTGCGTCACGGGCGAATGAGACCATCCGCATCGTGGGCGGGGACGCCGGTATTCCGCAGAGTCCGGTCGGCATCCGCGCGTAGGCCGAATTTGACGTATCGACAGGATTGTGGGGTGCAGGAGATGATGGATTTGCTTGTGATTTGATCAAAACATGGAGTGAACTTTCGACGGTCGAGGGAATAGTGGTGTAAAGGGCGGTCGACATGGATGCGGGAGTAGCCATGTCCGACGGCTGCCCAAGCGCCGGATCGAGCGGGAACGAGGTGCGGGAGGGGGCCCGCACGCTTTACCCGCGGTCGGCTCCAGGGTCGTGACAGACATGAGCAGCTGATGTACCAGCTATCCAACGGGGTGAAACACATTGAGCAAGTCCCACGTCCGCCCATCCGATGTGGCGGGCACTGAGGCAGTCGCAGGTCCCACCTTCCCCGGCACGCGAGCGGAATACCCTCCCGCGCATCGTGACCGTTCCCATCGGCAGATTCATTCGGGGGATTCCCCCCCGGTCGCGGGGAAAGGACGTCGGCCAGGTAGCCAGGCTGGCGGAACTCGACGCCCCGCTGCCCCCGATTCTCGTCGGCCGCCGCACGATGCGCGTGATCGACGGAACACACCGACTGATGGCCGCCACTCTCAAGGGCTAGGAGTCGATCGAGGTCGACTTCTTCGACGACATCGCTGAGGAAGCGTTCCTGCGCGCCGTCGAGTCGAATGTGAAGCACGGCCTTCCGCTGTCGCATGGTGACCGGCGCAGGGCCGCGGAGCGGATCATCCGCTCCCACCCCCAGAGCTCGGACCGGGCCATCGCGCGGGCCGCGGGTCTCGCGGGCGCGGACCGTGGCAAGCATCCAGCGGGAGATGGCCTGCCCGGGGCAGCAGCCGGTCGTCCGTGTCGGACTCGACGGCAAGGTCCGCCCGTTGAACAGTGCTGAGAGCAGGAGGCGGGCCGCCGAGATCATCACCGAGAACCCGATGACCTCCCTGCGTGGTCGCACGGCGCGCCAGCATCTCGCCAGCCACGGTCAGCGACGTCCGTAAGAGGCTCGCTTCGGGACTGCCCCCCGCCGCTGCCGAGGTGCCTGGTGCGAACGGAGCGGCCTCGGATGTCCGGTCGAAGGCCGTACGGAGGACGCCTGCGCCGCCGCCCCCACCGGCCACCGTCGTGGAGAAGCTGCTGCGGGGACCCGTCGCTGCGACACCAAGCGGAGGGGGCAAACACAGAACGACCAGGGCCCGGTTGCGCGTTAGCGCCGACCGGGCCCTGCTCCGCGCTGTTCGCCGCCATTCTCCGGAGTGATGAACCCGTATTCCCGGTGGTCCTCGGCTTGCCCGATTTGCCACATCAAAGCACCGGCAGGCACGTCGGATTGAGAAATGGCCGGAGGTAACGGGCGGAGCGGGCTATGCGGCCGACCGCCTAAATTGACTGCACGGCAGGCGAATTCCTGCCGTGCGATGTGTTCTGGCCTGCCAGTGCTGCGGAATGACATCCCTGGGGTGATGACAGTTCGACTGTGTGATCAATAGCCTAATCGGCGAGAACGTACGACAGTCGTCCCGGCACGGAAGGAAGTACCTGCCATGGCCTCCCGACTCAGCGGAATCCGCTTGCGCCGCGCTGTACTCAGCGCGTTGGTCGTGGCGTCTGTGGCCGTTCCGGTGTCCGGCGCCGCCCGGCCCGCGGAGGTACCCGCGCCGGTTCCGGCCACCTCCGGCACCGTCCCCGTCGCGAGCGCGCAGGCTCTCTCCGAGCGGTATGACGCCACCCGCGCGGTCCTCGTCGCCGCCGAGCGGACGGCCACCGCACACGGTGACGGCAAGAGAGCTGCGGCGCTGCGCGAGTTCCGTGCCCCCGGGCGCCAGGTGCTCACCTTCGACGGCCGCGACGGGGGCCGCCTCTTCGAGGTCTTCGGGGACCTGTCGACGGCCGACAGGATCGCCGTGATGGTGCCGGGCGCCGGGGTCAGCGTGGACAACTACTGGCGCCTGCGCAGTGGCAGCACGTCCTTGCAGCGCGCCTCGGGTGACCGCGCCGTCGTCGTTGCCTGGCTCGGCTACCAGACCCCTACCACGGTGAGCCTGGCCGCGGTGACTTCGGGGCGGGCCGAGGAAGCCGCCTCCGGGCTCACCTCGTTCCTCAGGGACCTCGGTGCCAGCAAGCCTGCGGCCCGAACCACCCTCGTCTGCCACTCCTACGGCAGCGCCGACTGTGCCCGCGCCGCTTCCGGGGCGCAGGGCGCCGACATCGTCCGGCAGTGACCGCCATCGGCTTCCTCGCCGGAGACCCCCTGCCCGGACTGCAACACGGTGCCCGATAACCCGGGCTGGGGCCTCGCGCGGCTGGCCTGGCTGCCCGCGTTCGCGGCGGCCCTGCTCGTCTGCTGGACCGCGTTCCGTACGTACGAGCAGGCCAGGCCGCGCGGCAGCAGCCGGGTGGTGCGCAGGGCCGGCCGACGACGGCAGAGGCGGCGGGTGATCGCCCTAGGCGGACCATATGGGAATGAAAGGGCCTTCGATGTTGGGCAGCTCAACTCCTCCGGCGGATCCGCCTGGACCGGTCCGTGGCGGCCATCCCCAACAGGGGATACGGGTGTCCGCGGTCGCAGGTGGGCTGCGCTGGGCCTCGCCGCGCTTCCCGTTCGTCGAGGACGAATTAGAGGGCCTGCGGCCGTTCGTGCCGCCGGGCGCGGTCTGTCTCGACATCGGGGCCGAGTACGGCCTCTACACCTGGGTCCTGTCGGACCTCGTCGGGCCGACCGGTGCAGTGCACAGCGTCGAGCCGCTCCCCGGGCCCGCCAAGTGGCTGCGCACCATGACCGGAGCACTGGGCTGCCGCAACGTCACCGTGCACCGCACCGCTCTGGGCGAGCGCGCCCAGGAGGGCACGATGAGCCTGCCGCGGCGGCGCCTGCTCCCTGTCCACGGACGCGCCTACCTCACCGAGGGCGCTTCCGGACCGGGCCCCAACCGCGAGTTCCCCCGCGCCGTTCCGGTGGCCACGCCGGTGCGGACGGTGGACGGCCTGTGCCACCACATGCGGCTGGACCGTGTCGACTTCATCAAGGCCGATGTCGAGGGGGCCGAGGGGGCCGTTCTGTCAGGCGCCCGAAGCACCCTGCTGCGCCACCGGCCTTCCCTGCTGCTGGAGATCGAGGACCGCCACCTCGCGAAGTACGACGTAAAGCCAGCCGAGCTCGTCAGCTGCCTGGGATATCTCGACTACACCATGCATCGCTGGCGCAGCGGTGGTTGGGACCAGGTCTCCGAAGTGACGGATGACTGCCGGAACTACCTCTTCACCGTCCGCCCGATCACCTCGAAGTGAAGGAACCTGCACTGCCATGGGCTCCACCCTTGTCATCACCAACGACTTCCCGCCTCGCCAGGGGGGAATCGAGACCTTCGTTCATGCCATGGCCACGCGGGTGCCGGACGACAACGTCGTTGTCTACACCTCCCACGAGCCGGGCGACACCGCCTATGACAGAAGCCTTCCGTTCCCCGTGGTACGGGATACCAGCCGCATGCTGCTCCCGACCGGCCGCGTCACGAAGAGGGCCGTCGAGATAGCCCGGGCCCACGGATGCGACCGGGTCTGGTTCGGGGCGGCGGCACCGCTCGCACTGATGGCGCCCTCCCTACGCGACAGCGGCGTACGGCGCATCGTGGCAACCACCCACGGGCATGAGATCTGGTGGGCGAAGATACCCGGCGCCCGCCGGATGATGCGCCGGATAGGCGACGGCGTGGACGTCGTCACCTACCTCGGCAACTACACGCTCACCCGCATCGCACCCGCCCTCGGACCGCGCGCGGAGCTGAGCCGGCTCGTCCCGGCTGTGGACGCGGAGATGTACCGCCCCGACGCTGCGGCCGGGGCCGCCCTCCGCGCCGAACTGGGCCTGGAGGGAAAACGCGTCATCCTGAGCGTGGCCCGACTGGTGCCGCGCAAGGGGCAGGACCGGCTGATCGAGGCCATGCCGCTGATCCGCCGCCAGGTGCCCGACGCCGTCCTGCTGGTTGTGGGCCAGGGCCCTGACGAGGAACGGCTGCGGGGGCTCGCCGAGCGGCACGGCGCCGACGCCGTGTGGTTCGTCGGCGGTAAGCGCCACACCGAGACCCCGGCGTTCTACGCGGCCGCGGACGTCTTCGCGATGCCCTGCCGGACGCGCAAGGGCGGCCTGGAGGCGGAGGGTCTCGGCATCGTCTTCCTGGAGGCGGCCGCCAGCGGCCTGCCCATCGTCGTCGGTGACTCCGGCGGAGCTCCGGACGCAGTGCTCGACGGGCGTACGGGCCGGGTGGTGGACGGCACCGACCCCAAGGCGGTCGCCGCCACACTGACCCAGCTGCTGCTCGACCCGGGACGGGCGGCGCAGATGGGCGCTGCGGGCCGCCGGTGGGCGCAGGAGTCGTGGTCCTGGGACGAGTCGGCACGTCACCTGATGCAGCTGCTGAACCCCGAGCGCGAGCAGCTGTCCGCGCCCGGACAGGACCAGTGATCTGGTTCAGAGATGCGTCAGCAGTAGCGGCAGATCCTGTCGAGGATCTCGTCGGCGGTCCTGGTCCACTTGAACGGCCGGGCCTCGTCGTTCCAGACCTTGATCCAGTTTTCGAGTGCGGCCTTGAGATCGTCGAGAGAACAGAACACCCCGCGCTCAAGACAGCGCCGTTCCAGCTCCGCGAACCACCGCTCGACCTGGTTGATCTTCGACGAGTACGTGGGGGTGCAGCTGGCAACGGGGATGCGCGAGCAGCCACTTGTGCACCGCAGGCGCCTTGTGGGCGGAGAGATTGTCGCAGATCACGTGGACCGCCAGGCCCTTGTCGGTCTGGCGGTCGATCTCGTCGAGGAGTCACGGAAGTCCACGGCCCGGTGCTGCGCGGACAGCTTCGTGATCACCTTGCCGGTTGCGATATTCAGGGCGGCGAACAGGTCGACGGTGCCGTGCCGGACTTAGGTCCTGTCCGCTAGGTCGAGTCCTAGCGCAAGTCCAGCTCGCCGACTGCTTGGCCTCCGCTGGTCTCACCCGTCAGACGGAATCCGAGCCCGAGGTAGAAACCTTCGGGGCCGCCCGTGCCCGGATGCCAGGTGGTGGTCAGGCGGGTGCCGCCGCGACGGCGGATTTCAGCAGCAACGGACTCGACCGCGAAGCGACCGTAACCTCGACCTTGCTCGCCGTCTGTGATGTTGAGCCGCCAAAGACCGGAACGGATGTCGGTGCCTGTGCCGTCGCCCCTCCAGTCGATGTCGAAGAAGGCCATGAGGAAACCGACGGGACGGTCACCGTCAAGGATGAGGCGGGGCCAAGCTATGCCGGGATAGAGATATGCCTCGGCCAGAGATTTCACGACTGGCGCGACCAAGTGCTCCTGATCCGGATGAACCCGCAGACCGATCGCGACGTCGAAGTTGGCCGGGGTGATCTGCCCCAGACACCAAGTGGTCGTCATGCAGGAACCCTAAGCCAGTTGATCAAGTGGACTCTGCGGATGCATCGTCGGAGGCGGGAACCCTGCTCGATGGCTCGTATGCCCCGAGCTCAGGCTCGGAGCCAGAGCCGTATGGCTGCGGTGGTGACGGTTCCGTGGAAGACGTAGGCCCGCTTGTCTTAACTGGTAGCTACCGCCCGAAACGTTTTCAGGACGTTGATCGTCCGCTCAACTTCATTGCGGCGCCTTTACCTGTCCTTGTCGAAAGCGGTCGGGCGACCGCCGTTGCTGCCTCGGCGTCGACGGTTGGCCCGCTGGTCCTTCGGCTCCGGGATGGTGTGCTTGATCTGGCGTCGCCGCAGGTAGCGACGGTTCCGGAGGGAACTGTATGCCTTGTCGCCGCCCAAGTGGTCGGGACGGGTGCGAGGGCGTCCGCCGCTCAGCCGCGGAACGCGGACGCGTTCTAGGACCGGGATGAGTTGTGGGGAATCGCCCCACTGGACCGGCGTAATTAGGAACGCGAGGGGGCGGAGTCCTCCTTCACTGGCCAGATGGATCTTGCAGGTTAGTCCGCCTCGGGAACGACCCAGCGCCTCGTCGGGGCGGTGCTGAGCAGGCTGACCATGCCGGCCCGGAACGCGCGGTGTGGTCCTACGGGCGCCCGAGGCGTGCTGGTGGGCTCTGCATGAGGTCGAGTCCACACTGGCCATGCTCCAGTCGATCCGGCCCTCCGCGTCGGCATCGGCCTGGAGAGCCTGCAGAATCCGTTCCCATGTGCCATCCGCCGACCAGCGGCGATGCCGGTCGTACACCGTCTTCCACTTTCCGAACCGTGGCGGCAGGTCTCGCCATGGGATACCGGTCCGCTGACGGAAGAGAATGCCGTTGAGCACCCTGCGGTGGCTCTTCCAACGCCCGCCCCGCCCCACGTTCTTCGGCAGGTGTGGTTCCAACCGAATCCACTCTGTATCCGACAGATCGCCCCGCCTCGCGCAGGCCAGAACGACATGATCACTGCCCAGTCACACGAGCCATCGGACAGTGCCTAGGCGAAGCTGACCGCGTTCGCCGGCGGAGCCAGGTATCTGGCCCGCAGGGGCCAGACCCTGCGCGGTGATCAGGGTCAGGAGGGAAGGGTGATGCTCGTGGAGGACTGGGCAGACATCTGTCTGCATCGGGCCGAGCGGATGCCGATCCGGGCGATCGCCCGGCATCTGGGGATCTCGAGGAACACGGTCAAGCGGGCTCCGGCCATGGACCGGCCGCCGAAGCACGAGCGTGCGGCGAAGGGCTCGGCAGGAGGCCCACCACACCGGCCGCCTGGCCGACGAGCTCACCCGGCTCGGCCGCTATCCGCTGTTCGTGGTGGACGAGGTGGGATCGGGATACATCCCCTTCGATGCCGAGGCCGCGAACCTGTTCTTCCAGCTCGTCTCGAAGAGATACAAACGCGCGTCCGTGATCGTCACCAACAACAAACCGTTCGGACCTGGGGAGAGGTCTTCGGAGACGAGACCGTCGCCGCCGTCATGATCGACTGGCTCGTCCACCACGAGGAGGTCCACTCCCTCAAGGGAGACTCCTATCGCATGAAAGGACGCGAGCTCGGACGCGTCCCCACCGCCAAAGACAACGACTGAACCGACACCAGCGGGTCACCCCTCACCCGGCCAAACTGGTCCACTTTTCAGCCGACGCCGACACTCACGCTGGGAGCCGGGGCTGCTTTGTCATACCTGCCTCAGGTGAGTGCCGTCCCGGTGGAAGGGAGGGTACTCACCGGGCGTTGGGGGCGAGGGCGGCCTGTATTGTTTTCCGCCCGATCCGCGGGGCGGTGCGGGATCGGCTGTCGGATCGCAGCCCCGTCCGGCCCTTGCCCGGGTTGTCATTCCTGGCCATGGAAACCTGCCTCGTGCTCGTGAGAGGAGATCGTTGGTGATGCAGAGGAACTCGATGACCGTGGCGCTCCACCATGGCGCCGGGCGGGTGCGCTGATCAATCCCGGACGGGTCCGGACTGCGTGTGTCAGCGCAAGGTCAAGTGCGCCCAGGAAAGTGGAGGTACGCGCCGAGGCGCGTCGGGTCCGAACTGTGGACGTCCGACGCGCCGTTGTACGACAGGACCTATCCTCTTGCTTCAGCCCCTAATACAAGACTTTGCGTATTCCTGGCAATAGTCGGTGAACCAGTGGGCAGTTTGGTACGTGTGAGGGCGGGATGGAGGTGGCTGGAGTCGGCGCGGAGCATCAGTAGGCCGCTCTCTGAGGGACGGCTCGATTGCGCTCGTCCAGATGCTGCGCGAACTCCAGCCAGGTGGCGGCATATTGGCGCGCCAAACTCCCCACCAGTTCCCCGCAGTGCGGCGGTACGGCTTCGGTTAGCTGGTACCACTCCGCCGATGCGTTCTGTTGCAGGAGTCGCAGGAGGTGTCGTCCTTCCTCCTTGAGGCGCAGGGAGGGGTCTCGTAGGAGTTTGTCGAGCACCATTGTGGGATCCTGTGCAAGCGTCCGTGCCCTGCGGTCGGGCCGCAGGCGCCCGCCCTGCGCGGGCATCCTGACGGCTGCGTCTGCTCCGGCGTCGGCACCTGCCCGTGACTCGGTGGGGTGCGTGGCTTCTGGTGTGTCTTGGTCGGCATGAGGCCGTACGGTTGCCGGCAGTTCGCCGGACTGGATGCGCTTGCGTACATCGCTCACGGTAGCGGGCGATATCTTCGCGAGCCGGGCCACTTCACGCAGCGAGGCGTGCGGATTCTCGGCCATGAGTTCGGCCGCACGCCATCGGCCATCAACGCTGTTCAGTGGACGGGCTCGCCCGTCGCGTCCGATCCGAACGCTTAACTGCGGCAGGTCGTCACTTGAACGGCGCCGGATTGTCGCTATCGCTTTGGCTCCCAGGCCCGAGGCCCGGGCGATGGCCCGGTCGGACATCTGTGGATGTGACGCGATGATCCGGGATGCGGCGGCGCGCCGATCGGCTTGCGACAGTGGGAGGCCGTGGGCGATGTTGGCCCGAACCGCCAGAAGGAAGGAGTCTGCGGGGCTTCCCTCGAAGAATTCGACATCAATGCTGGTCTGGCCGCGGATCAAGGCAGCCAGGAGCCGGTGCATGCCGTCGATGACGCGCATGTCGGACCGGCGGACGAGGATCGGTGGTAGGGGGGTGTCGACCTCGGCCAGGCGAGCCACATGCTCCTGGTCCGGACCCTCCGAGCGGGGAGATTCACCCGGAAGGAGCGTTGCGATCGTAACGGGGACGATCGTGCGGGCGGGGACTTCGTCGGGCGACGCGGCGACCGACGAGAAGGGTGGTGCGGGGAACCGTGACGCTGCTGTGTCAGGGCCGGGCCTATATGAGTCAGGTAGAAGCACTTTCAATTCACCCCGTGTGTAGGAAATAACGCTGGTCGCGCGATCGGCCCTCTTCGTGGGTTCGGGCGGGGGCGCAGTGGGCAGCGCGACGGCAGCAGATGGCCGTGAGGTGCTGAAGGCCCGAGTGCAGGGTCTCCTGCACCGTCAGCCTGCACCTCAGTCACATCCTCACTACCTGGACCGCTGCGCAGGTTCACCAGGTCCTGCTTGGCCTTGTAGGTCCAGTTGTGTGTCTGGCCGGTGCAGTCGGAGGAGCCCAGCGCGGTGGCCGTGCCAACTGCCCCGACGAGCATGCTCACCACGGTTCCCACTGTGACATGACAACTCCAGATCAGGTGTGTAGTAGGGGAAGGCCTCGTGGCAACTGCTTGTCGAGTGCTCACCCCTGAGTTGCTGAGTCCCGAAGCCCCCGTCCAGACAGCAGCATGAGGCGACGGCAATGACACCGTTTCTCGTGCAGCACCATCATCACCATTTCCCAGCGGCGTGGGGAAAAGGGGAAACGATCTTTCCTCTCCTGCTTCGCCCGCGTCCAGATTTGGCGGGTATTGGACCAGAAAATTCTTCGAGCCCACTGTTGTGCAGCGTTCAATAATTGCCCCCTCAGCTGTGAGAACGCCGACTCAGGCATGGCGCCGTGACAGCCTGCGTGCAACCCGAGTTGAGCTACGCGGGCGAACGCAGAGAAGTGCGAGGCTCGGGCCGGGCTGCCGAACGACGGCACCCCGCGTTGTTGACCAGGACATCAAGGCGCCCCAGATCGGCTACGGCGGAGGCGATCACCGCATCGACCTCGTCCGACACGGTGAGGTCGGCGGTGCGTGCGAGGACGATCGCTCCGGCAGGAGCCGCCGCGGCGGTCTTTTCAACCTCTCCTGCGTCCGCGCGAGACCACGACGGTGGCGCCTTCGGCGGCGAACCCGTGCGCGACCGCGGCGCCGATGCCCGACCCGGCTCCGGTGACCACGACTACTTGACCGTCAAAAGCCGTCGCCATACGTGCGGGGCTGCTGCCTCCACATGCGCGCGCTGGGGGGAACCGGTCTTCAGGTCAGCCCCGACTGTCTTGGCACGCCAGGCTCGCTGTGGCGCGTGCCACAAGTTCCGTGGGGAACTCGCGCGTTGGCGCCATCGACTTCTGCGAAGAGGCTGCGGCTCGCTGGAACGGTGAACGTGAGGACAGGTGTGGGCGAGGGGGACCCCGCTTTCCATGGATCCCGGCGGGCAGGCCCGGCCGCCCCGCCTCGAGTGACCATGCAAGGCGGGCCGGGATCCATGCCGTCCGAACCAGACCGATGAGGAAAACTGAATGAGCCTGAACCGAAGGGACTTGCTCCGGGCCTCGACCGCCCTCGGCGTCACCGGCGCGGTCGCGGGAGTCGCCGGACTGGGAGTCGGCCCGGCCGCCTCCGCGGCCGAGAGCAGCACCGCCGGGGGCGGGAAACCCTTCAAGGTGCACATCGTCATGTTCGACGGGGTGGAGGAACTCGACTTCGCAGCACCGTACGAGGTGTTCTCAGCCTCCCGTTTCTTCACGGACCGGGCGGTCGAGGTCCGCTATGTCACCGCCTCCCACCCCGGTTTCTCTTCTATGGCCTCCCAGATCCAGTCCCGCATCGCGTGGTGCTCCAGCCACCGCTCCGGACCGGCCTCCGTGGAGGGCACCTGCAGATCGTCGAGCGGCTGGAGGGGAACGGAGTCTCGCAACAAGGAACGGCCGGCATTGCGCACGATCATCCGCAGCCATGGGCCTACGGCCGCCGGGTCGCGGACGTCGCCCACACGGCGGAGCGCGGTCACCGCCGCGTCCTGGACCACGTCGTCGACGTCGGGACCCGGTCCCAGAATGCTCAGCGCCACGGCGCGCATACCCGCCCGGTGTCTCTCCAGCAGCAGACCCAGGGCAGCGACGTCACCCGCCTGCGCGGCACGCGTGAGCACCGCGTCCCCCAGGCGTACGGTTTCGCCGGCGTTCGGGCTCATGGGGTTCCTCTTCCAGTCTCCCGTCGTGCGTGTGACGGTACTGTGCGCCGCCCAGTGGCGTCACGGCCTGCCCGGGTGCACCGCGTCACCGGACCTGCCCGCGCGGAGGGCGGTGTACTGCCGTCAGCGCAGCCGGACTTGGTCCCGGTCCCCGGTGGCGGAGCGAAGCCTCCACCTGCTCCGGATTCGCGCCTGTCCCCTCCGTCCGCAAGCCCGGTGGGCGCCGCGGCCCGGATCGCGGACCCCATGTATCTGCCCTTCTGACGGGTGGCGTGCAGATGAGCGCACGCCGCAGCAGGTCGATTGCCCGCACACGGCCCAGTCCCGGCGTGACCGTGTCGGGTGAGTCCAAGGCTCCCCGAACAGCCGGTACCTCCTCGCTGTGATCTGCGAAGTCATCGCGGACCGGCCGCCATTGGCTGAACCACGCGGCTCAAACACCCTCCAGCACGTCGCACGCCACCAGTGCTTTTCTGCCCGCAAACCCGGACAGCCAGGGTGCAGCGCGGCGGTTGTCCGGCGTCCTGCCCACTGGGGGCTCCTGTGCTCTCTCCGCCCGCCGCCCGCCGCCCGCCGCCCGCCGCCTGCAGCCAGCGGGCCGGCGAAGCCGTCCGTGCGCGGACAGCCTCGGCCGACGGGTGAGCGCCCTCCAGGAACGGCTGCGCCGCCTCCCGCGGGATGTCGGCGGCTGGGCGGAGCTGGGAGTGGACTACGTACAGCAGGCCAAGAACACCGCGGACCCGTCGTACTACCCCAAGGCTCAGCGCGCACTGGACCGTTCACTGGCGCTGGAACGCCAGGACAACGACGCCGCAACGCCGCGGGCCGGCCTGAGCGGTCTCGTACGACTCACAATTGCGCGCGTTCCGGCTGCCGTTCGCGCAGAACGGCCGCGATCCGCAGGCACCACGCGCGGTTGTCCTCCTCGAAGGCCAGACCGCGCAGACAGGTCAGATACGGCCCGATCCGCTCGCCCCGGCGCAGGAACTCCTCCTCGTCCATCTCGCCGCGCATCTTCCGCAGAAGCTTGCCGAAAAGCTCGATCTTGGCGGCTGCGACGGACGCGCGTTCTTCGAGCTGTTCGATCACCGGCCCGGTGCCGATGCGGTCGGCGGCCTGGACCTTGACGAGCAGGTCGTCGCGGATGAAGGAGGGCTTGGACGCGCTCGCGGCGAACTGCTCCAGCTCGTCGAGACCTGCGTCGGTGACGGTGAACAGACGCTTGTTGGGCCGGGTTTCCTGCACCACCTGCCGACCTGTGACCAGCCCGTCCTTCTCCAGCCGGGCCAGCTCGGCGTAGAGCTGCTGGGGCAGGGCGTGCCAGAAGTTCGCGACGCCGACGTCGAACGCCTTGGCCAGTTGGTAGCCGCTGTGTTCGCCGTCCAGCAGCGCCGCCAGCACGGCATGTCGCAAAGCCATCGCGGCAGCCCCTTCCCTCGGTCTCTGTCCGCATGATACTCAAGAAAGTGACTAGTCAGATTCTTGAGTAATCGGTCCCGGCAAGAAGACGGGCATCAGGAGGAATCATGGAGACTGCCGAACGCTTCCGCGCCGCCGTGGAGAAGCGGGATCTCAGCGCGATGGAGGATCTGTTCACCGAGGACATCCGCTTCTACAGCCCGGTGAAATTCACCCCCTTCGAAGGGCGGCCGATGGTGCTCGGTCTCCTCGGTGTCCTGCTGCGTACCTTCG
Organism: Streptomyces sp. NBC_00885; assembly: GCF_045207475.1. NCBI lineage: Bacteria > Bacillati > Actinomycetota > Actinomycetes > Kitasatosporales > Streptomycetaceae > Streptomyces > Streptomyces sp. NBC_00885. Next base: position 1,926,973 of record NZ_CP108796.1, on the reverse strand, counting down.
AGGACTTCCGCTATGTCGGACAGCTCGCCGGCACGGCGCAGACCAGCACGGACGGCGACGAGACCCCCTCGGAGATCCTGATCTTCCGGGCTGTCGTGAACGGCAAGGAGATCCACGGCCTCGATCTCCTGCAGTTCGACGAGGCAGGCCTGATCAAGGAGTTCACCGTGATGGTCCGCCCTCTGTCCGCTGTCGAGGTCATGAGGGACGCGGTCTTCGCGGGCCTGGTCGCCGCCGGCCTCGTCCCCGATCCGGCCGCGGGCTGACCCCGCATCGGGCTGCTGCTGATTCGCGCGCATCGATCCATGGCCGACTCGCCCGTGTCGCTGTTGGGCCGAACGGGTGAGGGGCGCGAGGATGGGGCTCATGAGTAGGTACGAGAGGTACGACGTCACCGACGAGCAGTGGGAGGGCCTGGCCCAGGTCGTCCCGCTGCGCAGCCGTAACGAGTGGCCCTCGCGAGTCGACCACCGCACGGTTCCGCAGGACTACGCGGCGGCCGAGCAGCGTCGTTTCGTCGTGCTGCGGGTCCAGGTCTTCGCCGACGCGCGCGAGGTCGCCGAATACCTCGTCGCGCAGATCCCAGTGCTGCTCGATCTCACCGGCGCCGACACCGAAGTCGCCAAGCGCATCCTGGACTTCAGCAGCGGAGTCGTCTTCGGACTGGGCAGCGGGATGCACCGGGTCGACCGGAATGTCTTCCTCCTTGCGCCGATCGGCACGGAGGTCGAAGGGATCGCGGCGGCAGCAGTCCCCCGTTCGTAGGAAGGTCGCGCAGAGGGAACGGTTCCGCGCGCTGCGCGCTGCGTACCGTCCCGATCATGAACGCGACCTCCCCCACAGGCCCCCCGCTCACGCCCGCACGCACCCGACCCGCACACGCGCCGTCCAGCGGCGCGAACAGCGCCCGCCCCACCGTCACCGAACTGCGGCTCTCCGCTTTCAGGACCCACAGGGGCGTTAATTTCCCCCTCGGTCCGCTGACGCTCTTCGCGGGCGCCAGCGGCAGCGGCAAATCGAGTGCCCTGCAGGCGTACGAGGCACTGGCGCGGCTGGGCGCGGGCGAGGAACTCGACAGCGTCTTCCCCGATCCCTCGGCATGTGTGCCGGAGTCGGCCGGGGCCGACGGGCAGGGGCGGCGGGGATTCAGGATCGGCTGCACGGTCGACGGCCCGGCCGGTCCCGTACAGCTCGACCTCGCCGTGCAGGCCGAGCCCGAACTGCGTGTCGTCGGCGAACGGTTGACCAGCGGCGGACGGATCCTGCTGGCCACCGCACTGCGCGATCCCGGACGGTCCACGGTGCAGGCGGCATGGCACACGGCGGGCGCGGCGGCGGTCACGCGCGCACCGCTCCCGGACGACCGGCTGGGCACGGCGCTGCTGCCGCTGCGCGTGGCCGGCAAGACCCAGGGCCAGTTACAGGTGCTTGCGGCCGCCGAGCAGGTCGTCGTCGCGCTGAGGTCGGTGTTCGCCTGCGATCCGCAGCCGCACCGGATGCGCGAGCCGGTCGCCGCGGGTGAGGGACGACTGCGGCGCGGCTGCGACAACCTCGCCGAGGTGCTGCACCGGACGCGGAGCGAGTGCGCCATCCGGCACGCGCGGCTCGCCGCGGCGGCACGGGTCGGGTGCGCGGGCGGGGTGGAGGAGCTGGCAGTCGAGGAGTTGGGCGACGGGACGGTACGGGCGTTGCTGGGCCGGGGCACAGCGCGCGTCGCGACCCCCCTGGGGCGGCTCGGCGAGGGCGAGTTGAGATATCTGGCCCTCGCCCTGGTGCTGCTCACCGGGCCGGGGGTGCTGGCCATGGACCAGGCCGCCGAGGTCCCGGCCGCCTACCAGGCGCTCACGGTGCTCGCGGACGGCTTCGACCGTTGCATGGATCCCCGGCAGGCGCGCCAACTGGTCGCACTGGGCGTGGAGATGGCGGCGAGGGGGCATGTCCGGCTGGTGGGGGCCGTCGCCGACGCGTCGTATGCGCGCGGAGTGGACGGTGTGACGGTGGTAGACCTGGTGACGTGACGAGAGAAGACGACGGACTGGATGTGGCGGGGTTGCAGCGCCGGCTCGCGGAGTTCGCGGCGGCGCGGGGCTGGGAGCCGTACCACACCCCGAAGAATCTGGCGGTGGCGCTGAGCGTCGAGGCGTCCGAACTGGTCGAGATCTTCCAGTGGCTCACGCCCGAGCAGTCGGCCCGGGTGATGGACAAGGAGGAGTCTGCGCACCGGGTGCGGGACGAGGTCGCCGATGTGCTCGCGTATCTGCTGCAGTTCTGCGAGGTGCTCGGCATCGACGTGCTGGCGGCGCTCTCCGAAAAGATCGACCGGAACGAGATTCGCTTCCCGGCGAAGTGACTTGGGGCGGGTCTCATACCCCGGCAATCAGGGCGTCGTCACTCTATGGAGTTGTCGAGTTATCCACAACGGCCTTGGTGTCCACAGATTTCCGAATTCCCCTGGCGTTCAGGCTCAACCACCTTCACTCTGGGTAATAACGGAGTGGGTAGTAAGTCGTACGAACGGGGGCGGCGTACACATGGACGCGGAGCGGCTCATCGGGCTCAGTCGGCACGCCTTGGCGCAGAGCCGTGAAGTGCCCGACATCGTGGCGGAGGCGTGGCAGGCGCAGGCCCTCGCCCAGGCGATCGGAAGCAGGCTGGCGGCGTACGGACCGCCGGAGTTGAGAGGTGAGGCAAGAGGGCTCAGCGAGATCGGTGGACGCGCGTGCGGGGTGCTCGACCACCCGATGGTGCGCAGCGGTGGGGTCAGAGCCGCGCAGCTGTCCGAAGTGGCTGATGCGCGCAGGACGTTGATCGGGCTGAGTGCGCTGTTGGCTGATGTGGGCATCGCCCTGGTCGGGGTCGCGTGCTCCACCGACGAGGAGGGCCTTTACTGGCAGTGCATCGAGGCGATCGACGCCGCCGACGAGTCGAGCGACCGGGTACGCGGAATGCTGCGGCGGCTCACGGTACGGGACGGCGACAGACCTCCCGAAGCTGTCCTCGGCAGAGCGGGTCCGGCGGCTGCGCCGGAGGTGCGGGAGGCTTCCGTGACGTCGAAGGTGCCAAGGGTGTCCGGGGTGAGGGAGCCGTCGGGCCCGCCGACCCCCTCCCGGGTGCCGGGTTCCTCCGGACGGTCGGGCTCCTCGGGCCCGCCGGGCTCGTCCGGACTTCCAGCTTCGTCCGGACTTCCGGGCTCGTCCGGCTCGGCGGACGGCGCGGGCATATCCGTCGATGCGGTGGACGCATCGGCAGGGTCGGCATGAGGTCGGACGAACTGGGCGGGATGGGCGGCGGGGGCCGCCGGGCTGAGGACTCTCACCCAACCGGGCCGGTGCGGGTCTGGCCAGGACCGTGGGGTTGACGGCCGTTCGAAGGTGCAGGATGGATGCATGGATCTTCGAATCTTCACCGAGCCCCAGCAAGGGGCGAGCTACGACACCCTGCTGACCGTTGCCAAGGCCGCCGAGGACCTCGGATTCGACGCCTTCTTCCGCTCCGACCACTATCTCGCCATGGGGTCCGCCGACGGGCTGCCCGGACCGACCGACGCCTGGATCACCCTGGCCGGGCTGGCTCGGGAGACCAAGCGGATCCGCCTCGGCACGCTGATGACCGCGGGCACGTTCAGGCTGCCGGGCGTGCTGGCCATCCAGGTCGCCCAGGTCGATCAGATGTCGGGCGGCCGGGTCGAGCTGGGCCTCGGCGCGGGCTGGTTCGAGGAGGAGCACAGGGCGTACGGCATTCCCTTCCCCAAGGAGAAGTTCGCGCGGCTCGAGGAGCAGCTGGCGATCGTCACTGGCCTGTGGGGCACGGAGACCGGCAAGACGTTCTCGTACGAGGGCAGGCACTACCAGCTCTCCGATTCGCCCGCGCTGCCCAAGCCGGTCCGGGGGAAGGTGCCGGTGCTGATCGGCGGTCACGGGGCGACCCGCACCCCGAGACTGGCCGCGCAGTACGCCGACGAGTTCAACATCCCGTTCGCCTCGATCGAGGACAGCGAGCGGCAGTTCGGCCGGGTCCGCGCCGCCGCTGAGGCGGCCGGGCGTGGCGCGGACGACCTGGTGTACTCCAACGCCCTGGTCGTCTGCGTGGGCAAGGACGACGCAGAGGTGGCGCGCCGCGCCGCCGCCATCGGACGGGAGGTGGAGGAACTGAAGGCGAACGGCCTGGCCGGCTCGCCCGACGAAGTGGTCGACAAGATCGGGCGGTACGGCGCGATCGGTGCGTCCCGGATCTACCTCCAGGTCCTGGACCTCGACGACCTCGAGCACCTGGAGCTGATCTCGGCCCAGGTCCAGTCCCAGCTGAGCTGATCCCTGTGCGTCCCGCCCGCCCCCTCTCCGCCGCCCTGGCCGAAGGTGTCGTCGTCCTCGACGGCGGCCTCTCCAACCAGCTGGAGGCACAGGGCTGCGATCTGTCCGACGAGCTCTGGTCTGCGCGGCTGCTCGCCGACGATCCCCGCGAGATCGAGGCGGCGCACGCGGCCTATGTGCGGGCGGGCGCGCAGGTGCTGATCACCTCCAGCTACCAGGCCACCTTTGAAGGATTCGAGCGGCGTGGAGTCGCACGGGAGGAGGCCGCGGGGCTGCTCGCCCGCAGTGTTGAACTGGCCCGCACTGCAGGCGAGTCGGTTCCGCACGAGGTGTGGGTCGCGGCATCGGTCGGGCCGTATGGGGCGATGCTGGCGGACGGAAGCGAGTACCGCGGGCGGTACGGGCTGACCGTGCGGGAGCTGGAGCGTTTCCACCGGCCGAGGATCGAGGCTCTCGTCGCGGCGGGCCCCGATGTGCTCGCGCTGGAGACGGTGCCGGACAAGGACGAGGCGGAGGCCCTGCTGAGGGCGGTGGACGCATACGGGCTGCCGGTCTGGCTCTCGTACACGATCACCGGCGAGCACACCCGCGCCGGGCAGGAGCTGGCGGCGGCCTTCGCCCTGGCCGCAGGACACGACCAGGTGATCGCGGTCGGGGTGAACTGCTGCGATCCGCGCGATGCGGACCGCGCGGTGGAGCTGGCGGCGGCGGTTACCGCGGGGCCGGTCGTCGTCTATCCGAACAGCGGGGAGCGGTGGAACGCCGAGGAAAGGGGGTGGCGGGGCGGGTCGACATACGACCCGGGCAGGGTGCGGGACTGGCAGGCGTCCGGGGCCCGGCTGGTGGGCGGCTGCTGCCGGGTGGGACCGGGGCAGATCGCCGAGCTCGCGAGGGCCGTCACGGAGGTCACCGAGGGCGGCGGCCGGTAGGGGCGCGGGGGCGCGGTGCGTGTCGGACAGCGCGCCCCGGGCTCGCCCGCACCCAGCGGGAATTCCCTGGTCGGGACGGGTGAATCCAGCCATACTCGGACGCGTGTTCCTGACGATCAGTACGACCGGTACCCCAGAGCGTCCCGCGACCGACCTCGGCTTTCTGCTGCACAAGCATCCCGACAAGGCGCAGACGTTCTCCACCTCGCACGGCACGGCGCATGTCTTCTATCCCGAGGCATCCGCCGAGCGCTGCACCGCCGCGCTGCTGCTGGAGGTGGATCCGGTGGCGCTGGTGCGGCGCGGCAAGGGGAAGGGCCGCGGCGGAGCGCCCGATTCGGCTCTCGCGCAGTACGTGAACGACCGGCCCTACGCCGCGTCCTCATTGCTGGCGGTCGCGCTGAGCAGCGTGTTCAAGAGCGCCCTTCGGGGCGTGTGCACCGCGCTGCCCGGGCGGGCCGAGGCCCCGATGCCGCTGCGCGTCGAGGTGCCCGCGCTGCCCGCGCGCGGTGGCGCCGAGCTGGTCCACAAGCTCTTCGGGCCGCTGGGCTGGACATCGGTCGAGGTGGAGCCGGTCGCGCTGGACCAGAAGTTCCCGCAGTGGGGCGACTCGCGTTACGTACAGCTGGTGCTGGAGGGAGAACTGCGGCTTGCCGACGCGCTGCGCCAGTTGTACGTCCTGCTTCCGGTGCTCGACGACGCCAAGCACTACTGGGTCGCGCCCGACGAGGTGGACAAGCTGCTGCGGGCGGGCGAGGGCTGGCTGGCCGAGCACCCCGAGCAGAAGCTGATCACCAGCCGCTATCTGTCCCGGCGCTGGGGACTGACACGGCAGGCGATGGAGCGCCTTGAGCTGGTACGGCTCGCCGAGACCGACGACCTGGAGGTCGAGGCCGTCGACAACGCCGTGGACGAGACGACGGACACGGAAGACAAGCCGGTGCCGCTGGCCGAGCACCGGCGGGACGCGATTCTCGAGGCGCTCCGCGGTGCCGGGGCGAGCCGGGTGCTCGACCTGGGCTGTGGGCAGGGCCAGTTGGTGCAGGCGCTGCTCAAGGACGTTCGCTTCACCGAGATCGTCGGGGTGGACGTCTCGGTGCGTGCGCTCACCATCGCCGGTCGGAGGCTGAAGCTGGACCGGATGGGCGAGCGGCAGGCCGCGCGGGTCACGCTGCTCCAGGGCTCGCTCACGTACACCGACAAGCGGCTGGCGGGTTATGACGCGGCCGTACTGAGCGAGGTCATCGAGCACCTGGATCTGCCGCGGCTGCCCGCGCTGGAGTACGCGGTGTTCGGATCCGCGCGGCCGCAGACGGTGATCGTGACCACGCCGAACGTCGAGTACAACGTCCGCTGGGAGACGCTCCCAGCCGGGCATGTGCGCCACGGCGACCACCGCTTCGAGTGGACGCGTGCTCAGTTCCGGGCATGGGCCGGGGCGGTGGCGGAACGAGACGGCTACGGCGTCGAGTTCGTGGCCGTGGGGCCCGACGACCCCGAGGTGGGGCCGCCCACCCAGATGGCTGTGTTCAGCAGAAACGACAAGACCGAGACCGAGAAGGAGGCGAAGGCCGCATGACCACGTCCGCCACGACCACCGCGCCGGTGAAGCGCAGGCTCCCGGTGACCGACCTGTCCCTCGTCGTCCTCGTCGGCGCCACCGGATCGGGCAAGTCCACCTTCGCCCGCAAGCACTTCAAGCCCACCGAGGTCATCTCCTCGGACTTCTGCCGCGGCCTCGTCGCCGACGACGAGAACGACCAGAGCGCGAGCGGCGACGCCTTCGATGTACTGCACTACATCGCGGGAAAGCGCCTCGCGGCCGGACGGCTGACCGTCGTCGACGCCACCAGCGTCCAGCCGGAGAGCCGCAAGCAGCTGGTGCGGCTGGCCCGCGAGTACGACGTGCTGCCGATCGCGATCGTCCTCGATCTGCCGGAAGAGGTGTGCGCCGAGCGCAATGCCGGACGCCCCGACCGGGCCGGAATGCCGCGTCATGTCATCCAGCGCCACCGCCGCGAACTGCGCCGTTCGCTGCGCGGTCTGGAGCGCGAGGGCTTCCGCAAGGTGCACGTCCTGAGCAGCGTGGAGGAGGTCGATGCCGCCGAAGTTGTCCTGGAGCGCCGCTACAACGACCTCACCCACCTCACCGGCCCCTTCGACATCATCGGCGACATCCATGGCTGCAGCTCGGAGCTGGAGACCCTGCTCGCCACGCTCGGCTATGTGGACGGAGCACACCCCGAAGGCCGTACGGCCGTGTTCGTGGGTGACCTGGTCGACCGGGGGCCCGACAGCCCCGGCGTCCTGCGCCGTGTGATGAGCATGGTCGCCTCCGGCCATGCCCTGTGTGTGCCCGGCAACCACGAGAACAAGCTCGGACGCTGGCTCAAGGGCAGGAACGTCCAGCACACCCACGGACTGGCCGAGACCATCGAGCAGCTGGAGAAGGAGGACGACGCCTTCCGCGAGCAGGTGCGGCAGTTCATCGACGGACTCGTCAGCCACTACGTCCTCGACGAGGGAAAGCTCGTCGTCTGCCACGCCGGTCTGCCCGAGAAGTACCACGGGCGCACCTCGGGACGCGTCCGCTCGCACGCGCTGTACGGCGACACCACGGGCGAGACCGACGAGTTCGGCCTGCCCGTGCGCTACCCGTGGGCGGAGGACTACCGGGGCCGGGCCGCTGTGGTCTACGGCCACACACCCGTGCCCAACACCTCATGGATCAACAACACCATCTGCCTGGACACCGGAGCCGTCTTCGGCGGCAAGATGACCGCGCTGCGCTGGCCGGAGCGCGAGCTCGTCGACGTACCGGCCGAGAAGGTCTGGTACGAGCCGGTCAAGCCACTCGGCACCGAGGCTCCGGGCGGTCGCGAAGGCAGGCCGCTCGACCTCGCCGATGTGCAGGGGCGCCGGGTCGTGGAGACCCGGCACATGGCCCGCATCGGCGTGCGCGAGGAGAACGCCGCGGCGGCGCTCGAGGTCATGAGCCGTTTCGCGGTCGACCCGCGGCTGCTCACCTACCTGCCGCCTACGATGTCGCCGACCGCGACCTCGAAGGAGGAGGGCTATCTGGAGCACCCGGCCGAGGCCTTCGCCCAGTACCGGGCGGACGGCATCGCCAAGGTCGTGTGCGAGGAGAAGCACATGGGCTCGCGGGCGGTGGCGCTGGTCTGTCGTGACGCTGCGGCCGCTCGCGAGCGGTTCGGGGTCGACGGCCCCACGGGCGCGCTGCACACCCGTACGGGACGACCGTTCTTCGACGACCCCTCGGTCACGGAGGAGATCCTCGACCGGCTGCGCACGGCTGTCACCGCGGCCGGGCTCTGGCAGGAACTGGCTGCATCCGACAGCGCCTCCGGCGCGTGCGACTGGCTGCTGCTGGACGCCGAGCTGATGCCCTGGTCGCTCAAAGCATCCGGGCTGCTGCGCTCGCAGTACGCGGCGGTGGGAGCCGCCTCCGGCGCCGTCTTCCCGGGCGCCACGGCTGCCCTCGAAGCGGCCGTCGCACGTGGCGTTCCGATGGACGCCCTGCTCGCCAAGCAGCGCGACCGGGCCGCCGACGCCGCGGCCTTCACCGAGGCGTACCGGCGCTACTGCTGGACGACCGAGGGGCTGGACGGGGTGCGTCTCGCGCCGTTCCAGATTCTCGCCGTGCAGGGGCGTTCGCTCGCCTCCGTGCCGCACCACGAGCAGCTGGCCTGGCTGGACCGGCTGGTGGAGCACGACCCGACGGGTCTGCTCCAGGTCACCCGCCGCCTCCTCGTCGAGACAGCCGACGAGGCCTCGGTCGGCGCCGGTGTCGACTGGTGGCTGGAGATGACCGGCAGGGGCGGCGAAGGCATGGTCGTCAAGCCGCTGCAGGCCCTCGCGCGGGACGGCAAGGGCAGGCTCGTGCAGCCGGGCATCAAGGTCCGCGGCCGCGAGTACCTGCGGATCATCTACGGCCCCGAGTACACCCGCCCGGAGAACCTGGAGCGGCTGCGCAACCGGTTCCTGAACCACAAGCGCTCGCTGGCGCTGCGGGAGTACGCGCTGGGGCTCGAGGCTCTGGACCGGCTTGCCGACGGGGAGCCGCTGTGGCGGGTCCACGAAGCGGTGTTCGCGGTGCTCGCACTGGAGTCGGAGCCGGTCGACCCCCGCCTCTGAGGGATGTCCGGCGGATCGGGCTGGATCCGCCGGACCCCCAAGGTCTCCCCTCCGGCCGATCTTGCCCGGCTCCGGCCTGATCGGCCGTACAGGACGTTAATCGGACTCCTGATCGACGCTACGAGGGGCGCACGGGTGCGGGTGAGGGGCGCACGCCCCTTTCGCGTTGACGCTCAAGTGCGGGGACACCTAGCGTTTTTCACCCCGCCGTGTGACGTGGAATCAACTCTGAGGCTGAGAACGCCACTTGACGTGGGAGGAAGTTCACACCGACAGAAGCCGTGGTCCCCCGGAAAAGGGCCAGAAAGATCATTGTGGGGGAGCGATGAGTCTGTTCGGCCAGGACCGCTCGTTCCTCGACGCACTCGGCGTCCAGGACCGCCGGGCGCTGCTCGCCGAGGGCGCACCCCGTACCTACGAACCCGGCGACGTGATGATCCGCGAACGGGACACCACGACCTATGTGCTGGCGCTGCTCTCCGGTTGGGCCGTCGTCTCGGTCGAGACGGAGCGCAGCGCCCGGCTCATCCTCGCGCTGCGCGGCGCGGGCGAGGTTGTGGGTGATCAGGCCGCCGTCGACCAGGGTTCCCGCAGTGCCACCGTCACCGCACTCGGCCGGGTGGAGGCGGTGGCCGTGTCCGGCGTGCGTTTCCGGGGCTTTCTCGCCGCCCGGCCGCGCGCCACATCACTGATCATGCGTCAGCTCAGCACCAGGCTGCGCAGCTCCGACATCGAGCGCCGCTCCCTTGCCTCCGGGACCGTCCTGCAGCGGCTGGCCGCCCGCCTCGTCGAACTCGCCGAGCGGGCCGGCCGCCGTGCCGACGATGGCATCGTGCTCGAACTTCCCTTGCCGCAGCACGACCTGGCGGCAGCCATAGGAGCGACCCGGGAGGCGGTCGCCAAGGCATTGCGCCTGCTCAGGGAGCAGGACGTCGTCCGTACAGCCAACCGCACGGTGATCGTCACCGATCTTCAGGTGCTCCTGCTGCTCGCTCAGGGCCGGGGGCAGCCACCGGGGACACGCCCGCCGGAGAAATCTCCGCCGACTGTGTAAACGGCTACATCGCCGGTTGCCCAGCGCGGCAAGAGTTGTCCTGTCACAAGCGCCACAGCACACGCAGGGAGTCCTAGTGAGCAGTGCGGGAGCCGTCCACAGACTGGTCGTCTTCGCCGACGCCTGTGGTTCGGGGGAGTTGGGCCTGGAAGCCAAGAAGCGCATGCGCGCCGCGATGTACGAAGCATTCGCGGAGGCGTACGCGTCCGTCGGCATCGAGCCGGGCCGGGTCCACCAGGAGGACAGGGGAGACGGCATACTCGCGGCCCTGCAGCCCGAGGTGCCGCCGACCCTCATGGTCGGCAGGTGGGTCGACACCCTCTACGAGAGCCTGCGGGAGCTCAACGACGGCAGCGCACAGCGCCTGCGGTTACGCGTCGGCATGAACGCGGGCCTCGTCCTCAACGACGGCAAGGGCCTGGTGGGACGCGCGGTGGACCTCGCCTGCCGGCTGTGCGACAGCGCCGCGGCGAAGCGGGTCATGGCCAACGCCGTCGACGCCGACCTGCTGATCGTGGTCTCCGACTGGCTGTACGCCAATGTGGTCGCCGAGGGCGGGCGCTATGTCGAGCCGGGCCACTACCGCCAGGCGCCGGTGAAGAACAAGGAGACCGACGAGGCGGCATGGTTCCTCATTCCCCGCCGGCCGGAGCCGCCGCTCGACGGTCCGGCCGGGCACCAGACCGGCGGTGGGCCGAAGGGGGACGGCCCACCGCCTCCTTATCCGCCGGAAGTGAACCCCGCAGCGGGCGATGAGCCGCCGACGACGCCGACAAAGGCGACGCCGACGAAGCAGTACAACGCCCAGGGAGACATACAGATCTTCAAGGACAACAAGATCCACGGTGGATTCACCGGGATCCGCAAAGACCGCCCGGGCACGGGAGGCGACGCCGCATGAGCGACCCGGACGACGCCCCGCCCCAGGACGAAAAGGGCGAGGAACCGCAGCCGCAGGCCTCCGCATCCGAGAACAGCGGCGGCGACTCGGGCGAGCCGCAGCAGACCGAGGCCAACCCCTTCGAGAAGGCCGGACGCAACCCCCTCGGCGGCGCGGGCGGCACGGGCGGCGCGGGCACCGCGCACGCCGCCCGGCGCACCTTCGCACCCGGCCGGGCCGAGCGCACGTATGACATCCGCGGCGACGGCCAGGTGTATGAGGGCAATCTCTTCATCGGTCAGTTCGGCCCGGACAGCCGGCCCGTGGTCCAGGGCAGGGTCCCGCAGGAGACGCTGAATCAGCTCGCCGACGTCTACTGCGAAGCATCCGGCTACCACCGGATGAAGCAACTCCTGCGCAGCGACGGCCTTCTGGTGCTGTGCGGTGAACCGGGCAGCGGCCGCAAGGCCACCGCGCTCGCCCTGCTCTCCGAGCTGACGGGCAACCAGGTCACCCGTCTCGACCCCACTCATGCGGTGCACGAGATCAACGAGCAGATGATCGAGAGTGCGGTCGGGCATCTGCTGGAGCTGCCGCAGGACGACGGGCGGCGTGAACCCGAGCGCGGCCGGGGCGAGCACCGCAGGGAAACCCGCAGGCCCGGCCGACTCTCCGAGCTCCACCTCGACCGCTTCGCCGAACTGCTGCGCAAGGCCGATGCGTACGGAGTGGTGCTGATCGAGAGCGGGGACCTGGCCGACCGGGTGCTCCGCGGCCGCTACGGCATGTACTGCCCGCCCGCGCCCGCCGATGAGGTGCTCCACCGCCACCTGCGGGTGCTGCTCAAGGGCGAGCAGGAAGGAGCCCTGGACAGCGCGCGGGCGCTGGCCGTCCGGACCGATGTGACCGAGGCACTCGGCCTCGACGAGCTGCGCCCCCGGGAGGCCGCCCGGCTCGCCGACCTTCTGGCGCGCCGCCAGAAGGGGGAGCTGACGGACGAGCAACTGCTCGACGACTGCGCCTCCTTCGTCCGGGCACAGGCACGCGCGTGGTTCGCGGGGGCCGACCGGCCGGGCACCCTTCCCGAGGCACAGCCGACGCTGAGCGCCGCCGCCTTCCGTATCGCCGTCGCCGTGTTCAACGGCTCTCCCTACAGCCTCACCGCGGAGGCCGCCGAGCTGCTGGCGTGGGAGCTTGCGGTGACCCTCGACCCCGAAGAGCCCACGGGGCGACGGCTCTTCGGCACGCATGCCGAGATCCGCCCGATGCTCGCCCGCTCGGTGCTGGAGGACGGCGAACTCGACCTCGGAGACGCCAAGGTCCCCATGCGGGCCATCCGCTTCCAGGGCGAGGCGCTCGCGACCGCCGTGCTCCGCGAGGTGTGGCACGGCTACCACAATGTGCGCGGCCCCATGGCCCGCTGGCTGCGGGTCCTGTGCGACGACCCGCGCCCCGAGGTGTGGGTGCGCGCCTCCATCGCGGCCGGTGTCCTGTGCTCCTGGGACTGGATCTACGGATTCGGTGAACTGGTGCGCCCCATGGCCACGCTGGACGGCGTCGTCCCGCAGATGGCCGCGGCCACGGCGCTCGCCGAGGCGGCGCGCGAGCCGAAGGTGCAGCCTGCCGTCAAGGCGCTGGTGAAGGAGTGGGCCAAGAGCGAGGACGACTCCCTGCGCGACACCGCCGTGCTGGCCCACGGCTATGCCCTGCCGGCCGGATCGGTCAGATCCTCGCTCGACGCGCTGGCGAGCGTGGTGCGCAAGCTCGACGACGAGGACGCCGGCGTGATCGGCACGGCGTCGTTCAGTGTCATGCGGCTCCTCGCGTCCGGTGAGCCCGAGACGGTCGTCGAACGGCTCGTCGACTGGCTGGAGGACGGGCGCCGCAAGCTCGTCGATCTTGTGCTGATCTCCATGATCGGGACGCTCACCATGCGTACCACCTACCTCTGGGGCCTTGACGAGGTCCCCGAACTCGAGCCGTACGACTCGCAGCCGCTGATCGTCGCGCTGCTGGCGACCCGGCCGGAGCTCGTGCCGGATCTGGCGGTCCTGGTGCGGCGCGCCGTGTCCACCGCCCGCGCCGGAGGCACGGCGCTCGACGAGCTGAGCAGCCTGCTGCGCCGGGCCGCCCGCAATGAGGAAGCGCTCGGGCTGGTCTGCGGGTTCCTGCCGCTGCTGGCCACGACGCGCAGGGACCGCGACAGGCTGCGCAGTCTGCTGGCGGACCTCGTCAGGGACCGCGACAGGCCGATGGACAAAGCGGCGGCGGGGCGGATGTGGGACGCCGTGGGTGAAGGAGCCGAGCGATGACCACACGGGGGGAGGACGAGGAGCCGGCGGCGGCGAAGCAGAACCAGGGCTGGGAATGGAAGCAGAACCAGAACCAGAACCAGAACCAAAGAGCGCAGCAGGAGCAGCGCCAGGGGCAACCCGGACAGCCGCCGCAGGAGCGCAATCGGGCGCAGAACCAGGAGCGGAACCCGGCCCGGAATCGGGAACAGCGCCCGTGGCAGCGCGCGGAGCAGGACGGGAACTGGGACAGGGATATGGACCGGGACAAGGACCGGGAGCAGCACCGGGAGCGTCCCAAGGGGCCACTCGTACGCGAGTGCTCGCCGCCGTACAGACGCCGCAGCGGCCAGATCGTGGCGGTCGTGATGTACGGCAACGGCGGACACAGCGTGGTGTGGCCGGGGCGCCGCGAGAACCATGAGAGGCGGTGGCTGCTCAGCCGCGCCTACACCGTGTTCGAGGTGCTTCTCGGCCGGAACGTCACCGAGTTCGACCTCCGGCTGCCCGCCTCGGGGGACGGGATCTTCTTCGACGCGTCGGCGAAGGTGCACTGGGAGGTCACGGACCCCTATGTGGTGGTCACCCAACGGGTCTGGGACGTCGCCGAGTTGCTGCACGACGAGCTACTCGACGGGCTGCGCGCCGTGTCGCGGCGATTCGCACTGACCGAAGCACAGCGCGCTGACGAGGCGGTACGGGAGGAACTGCGGGCCGGCCGGCTGGTCCTGGGCCGCGACCTCGGCCTGCGCACCTGGGTCCATGTCTTCATCGATCTCAACACGGTGGTCCAGCAGAACGTCCAGAGACAGTACGAGGACGCGGCCGAACGGCGGATGGTCGCCGAACGGGCCCGTGAGCTGGAGATCCTGCTGCGCCGCGGCGAGGAGGCCGAGATCGCGCACCACATGGCGCAGAACCCCGACAAGCAGTGGGAGATCAGGCGCGCGATCCGGCAGGAGAAGCGTGACGGTCAGGCCGACTTCCTCGCGGTGTTCAACCGGCTCATCGACAGCGGCGTCCTGGAGCGTCACGACATCGGAGAGCCCATGTACGAGGTGCTGCAGTTCCTGCGGGAGAGCACCGGCGGTGTGCTCGGCGGAGTCGTCGACCATGTGCTGCCACGGTCGGGCGCGCAGCGGCCCGCGCTGGAGGAACGGGCGATGCGGCCGGAGCCGCGGCGTCCCTCCTGGGACGAGGAGGCGCCGGCCGGGCTCGGTTCGGGCTCCGGTTCGCGCGATGGTTCGGTCTCCGGATCGGGTTTCGGTTCGCCCGGCGGTTCGTCCGACGGTTCACCGGACGGCTACGGGGCGGGCCCGGGCGATCCGCATGTGTACGAACCGACCCGGGTGGAGTCGGCCGCGGAACGGGACCTCGACGAGCGGCGCCGGTCCCGGCGGCCGCCCCTCAGGCCCAGCGAGGCATTCGACGACTGGGACGACGAATGAGCTCCGGCGCCTTGGGGCCCGGTCCGCCAGGGCCCACCGCGCCCGAGGATGTCCGCTTCATGGCGGAACGTCTGCTGACCTCGGTCCGCGAGGACATCGGCAGAGCCGACACGAAGGCGGCGATCCTGCTCTCCGGCGCGGTCGCCTTCCTTGCCGTCGTGGCCTCCAAGGGGCAGACCCCGCTGCCCGCCGCGGACTCGGTGCCGCCGCTTCTCGTCGTGGGCGGACTGTTCTGGAGCGCGGGCGTACTGATGCTCGTCGCGGTGATCCTGCCGCGCACCCGGATCGGCGCCGACCGCACCCTGCTGCGCGACCTGGCGACCCGCGCCACGTCCGAACAACTGCTGGCCCGCCTCGCCGCGTCGGGCGAGGACGTCACCGGCTGGCTGCTCGACCAGGCGAGCGTGCACGGAGCGGTGCTCGCCGCGAAATACCGGTGGCTGCGCCTGGGCGTGTGTTCCCTCGCGCTCGGCGCGCTACTGGCCCTCTTCAGTGAACTGTGGTGAGAAGACGATGCAGCTGAGAAGCAAGGCGGGCGCCCTGGTTGTCACCGGTGTGCTGCTGGCAATATCCGGGCCGCCGAACGCGACGGCGACGGAGCCCGCCCGCGCGCCGGGCGCAGCCGAAGCCGCGACCGCCGCGGCGGCCGAAGGCCCGGATCCGATCGACTTCGCCGTGGTCGTCGACCAGTCGAAGTCCCTCGCCGACAAGGACCTGATACGCGAGGTGGAGGCAGCGGCACTGCTCAGCCAGGGCGAGATCTCCGAGCGCTCCCGCGCCGCCGTCATCGGCTTCGGCAGCTCCGAGAAGGCGGGACAGTCACCCGTGCGGGAGGTGTGCGGGCTGACGGTCGCCGACGCCGCTGGACGGCAGCGCCTGAGCGACTGCGTACAGCAGCTGTCCCACAGGGACCCCCAACACACCGGCCCCGGAACAGACTTCCCGGCCGCGGTGCGCCAGGCCGTCGACCGGCTGTCCGAAGGCGCGGACAGCGCCGTCCCGAAGGTCGTCTTCCTTCTCACCGACGGCAAGCTCGACGTCAGTGACAGCCCGGAGTACGGCACCGACGCGGCCAGCCGCCAGGCCAACGGCGCCAAGCGGCTGACCGAGGAACTCGCCCGCGCCCGCAGCGAGTCCGTCCAGATCTGGCCGCTCGGCTTCGGCAGCGAGATCGACAAGGCGGCCCTGACCGCGATGGCCGAAGGCGGCTACCGCAACGGCTGCGCCGATCTGCCCGGCGCCACCCCCCGGATGCGGGTGGTGGACAGCTCGGCGGAGATCGACAAGGCGCTCCAGGAGACCTTCGCCGCGGCCCGCTGCGCTCAGATCGCGCACGGAACGGTCGGAAAGCCCCCGGCCGATCTGACGGTGACGATCCCGCCGATCGCCACCGACGGCTCGATCACGGTCAGCAAGCACGACCCCAAGGTGTCGGTCACGTACTACGACCCGAGTGGCCGAAAGGTGCCCACTCAGGGGGAGTTCGACGGCTCGACCTTCGAGACCAGCGGCCAGGACGGGCCGGTCGAGGCGCTGCGGGTGAAGAACCCGCTGCCGGGCCGCTGGCGCGTCCACGTCGAGGCGCCCGAGGGTCACCGGGACCGGGAGGTCGCGGTCCGGGCCATCTGGCAGGGCAGGCTGCGTTCCGCGGTGACCCTCGACCCGGCATCCCCGAGGGCGGGAGAGCGTGCCGTCGTCGAGGTACGGATGCAGACCAGGCGCGGTGTCGTGGTCACCGATCCGCGCCAGCTGGCGGGCGTCAAGGTCTCCGCGCGGCTGTCCGGAAGCGGATTCGCGCCGGTCACCGTGAGCCTCGCGGACGACGGCCGGGAACCGGACCGCCAGGCCCGAGACGTGCGCTTCACGGGCACGCTCACCGTGCCGGCCGGCGCCTCGGGCGATCTCGAACTCACCACGCAGATGGCCGCTCCCGGGGTCACCTCCGACCACCGCCCCCTCCATGCCCGCGTCACCTCGGGCACCGAGAAGGTCACCGCGGGACTGACCGTCGAGCGGAAGACCGTGCACCCCGGCGACACCGTCGAAGGGACCCTCGACGTCACCAACAACGACACCGTCCCGCACACCCTGCGCCTCGCCCTCGACGACCAGTCGCCCGGCTCCGCGGTGCGTATCAGTCCGGCCACCGTCACGGCGGCCCCCGGCGAGCGCACCCGCGCCAGGTTCACCCTCTCGCTGGGCCCCGGCACCCCGCTCGGTGAGGTGGGCGGAGGCATCACGGTCGTCGACACCGGCGACGGAGGACGGGTGCTCGACACCTCGTTCCTCGATGTCCGCGTCGAGGCGCCGCCCACCTGGTGGGACCGCTGGTGGGGCCCGGTGACCGGCGGCGCGGCGCTGGCGCTGCTGCTCGCGGCCTTCGCGGTCGTACGTTTCGCGGCACGCAGGCGGCGCCGTGATCTGTCCGGCGTACAGCTGGAGTTGAGCTCGGACGGCCGGGCGCTCGACGAGCTGACCATCCGGTCGGGGCAGAGCACCGGCGGCGAATTCCACTTCACCGTGGACCGGGCCAGAGGCGCCGCGCCCGCGCTGCAGCGCAGTACCCCCGGTGCGTCCGGGGCCCACCGGCTGCGGCGCACCGGAGGGGGCGAGCTGCTGCTGCGCCCGCACCAGGGGCGCGAAAGCGCCGTACGCGCGGGCGAGGCCACCGGTATCGCCGACGGCCTGGAGCTCGTCGTACGCGACCGGCGCGCTCCGGCCGCACGGCCGTCACGTGGCGCGTGGTCCGGCAGCGGCCGGGGCCGCGGACATGGAGGGTCCGGCAGCGGCCGGGGCGGCGGACGCGACGGACGGACCGAGGGCGAGGCGGGCAGCGCACAGCCGCGAGGCCGCTGGTCGAGGCCCAGCCGCGGCAGCGATGCGCCGGAGCGCCCACGCCCGGAGGCCGACCCGGCCGGCAGTGGAGAACATCCCGCCGGCGCGCGCCGGTTCGACCCCAATTTCTGAGTGACGACGGGCTGTCGCGGACAGCCCCAACGGGAGACGAGATGAAGATCTACCAGCCCATGCTCTTCGTCGGCCTGGGCGGAACCGGCGGTCGGATCGGCGCCGAGCTCGAACGCGGTCTGCGCCGGGAGCTGTGCGGCCCCGACGGCACCAACCTGGTGGCCGCCGGCCGCCGCGCCCCCTTCCAGCTGCCGGACCATCTGCAGTTCGTCTACGCCGACTTCAGCGAGGCGGAACTCGACCGGTTGCCGCAGTTCAGTGCCAAGGGCGCCGAGGCCGCCGCGTACGCGCGTACCTCACGCGTCGTGCACGACCTGCTGCCCACCGGCTACGACAGCTCCCCGGAGGTGACCCGCATGCTGCGGGTCGCCCTCCACGACGAGACCCACAGCTGGCTGCCGCCCCAGGAGCGGCAGCCGCGCGTGGCACCGCTGCACAACGGCGCCGGGCAGCTGCCCACGGTGGGCCGGGCTGCCCTCTTCGCCACACTCCGCAGCGGCCTGGAGCCGGTACTGCGCCAGCTGCGCGCGGCCATCAGCACCATCAGCAACTCCGCCGGAGACCTCCGTGACCTGGGCGGGCGGCAGATCCGCGGCTGCGACGTGTTCGTGGCGTTCTCGGTGGCGGGAGGCACCGGAGCCGGGATCTACTACGACTTCATCCACCTCATCGGGCACGAGTTCCGCAAGTCCAAGGTGCCCGGGGTGAAGATCTATCCGCTGGTCGTCATGCCGTCGGCGTTCCCGCCGGAGGCGGGCGGCGGACGTGAGGCGGAGCTCAACTCCGCCCGCGCGCTGGTGGATCTCTCCCGGCTGGTGGACGACCAGAACGTCCCCGACGCCCACGGCGAGCTCGGGGATGTGGAGCAGCGCGGCTCGATCAGCGTGCGCTATCCCGGGGACGGGGTCGTCGCGCTGCGCCCCTCGACCGTGCAGACGGCCTTCCTCTTCAGCAGGCCCGCTGTCATCCGCCCGGAGGACCTGCGCCGTTCCATCACCGCGATGGTGATGTCGCTCATCGGCACGGAGCTGGGGGACGAGAGCAACCAGGGGCGCTCCGAGGACGACTACCAGTCGTTCGCGGCCAGTTTCGTCAACAAGGCCGTGGAGCGCTCGACCCCGGCCCGCTCCGGCATCGGCTACCGCGGCATGTCGACCAGCCTGGCCGCCTCCCTGACCGTGCCCGTCGACGATCTCGCGGAGATAGTGGCGGGCCGGATGCTCGCCCACGCGGTCCGGGGCATGGCCGAGGACGCCCGGCGTCCCCGCGAGGACGGCACCGAGCGGGTCCGGGAGCTCTTCGAACGCTCGGGCATCGACAGGCTGTGGACCCGTGAGGCACCCGAGATCCCGGTCCCCGATCCGCTGCCCAAGGGGTCCAAGCAGATCGGCCAGGCGCTCCGCGACCGGATCGGTGACATGGAGGACCGCCTCAGCAGGCTGGGCCGCGACCTGGAGCGGGAGATGCCGCGGCTGGTCGAGGACTTCAAACCGCAGGCCGGAGCGCGTGAACTCCTGGGCCTGATCGGGCCGTTCCAGCTGGAGCGGACCCTGGCCGGACTGCCCGGCCATCCCCAGCGGCCCGCCGAGGTCGGGTTCGCCGGGATGCTGGAGAACCGCAAGAACGACCCGGAACGCCCCGACGGCATCCAGCCCTCCGCTCCCAAGATCCCGCGGATCAAGGGCGCCGTGGGCGGTCTCGTACCGGCCCGCTGGGGCGACCCGGACGTCCAGGAGGCGATCGACGAGCAGGACGCCTGGTACCGCTGGCGGGCCAACCGGCTGTGGCACCAGGCATGGAAGGAGCAGGAGTCACGGTGGCGGCCCCCGCTGGCCCGCGCGAGCAAGGAGATCGGTGAACTCGCCAGGGCCCTGCGCGCCCACGAGGAGGGCGAGCGCAAGCTGTTCATGGAGCGCCGCAAGGAGCTCTACCGCGACGACCGCACCGGTGTCTCGTATCTGCTGCCGCCGCAGAGCAACCTCAGGGCCTTCTACGACGATGTCTTCGACCGGCTCGTCCAGCACGAGGGACTGCCGGACAACACCGATCCCGCCGGGCTGCTGGCCAGACTGATCCAGCCCGAGGACTGGCAGCGCGCGCTGGAAGCCGGACGCCGCTCCCCGCGCGCCTCCGTCAAGGAGATCAAGCAGGTCGTCGAGCAGCGCGTGAAGGGCCTCTTCGGGGAGGCGAGCGTGCTCAACGACCGCCCCCTGCTGCCCTCGATGGCAGTGCTGCTGCGGGCCGCGGCCGGGGACGAGGACGCCGAGGCCACCGTGGACAGCCGCTGGCTGGAACAGTTCCGCTCGCAGCTGGCGGGACTGCTGCCGGTCGGCTTCACCCCCGACGGCAGCGGTCCGCTGAAGGTCCTGGTCGTACACCCGCAGAGCGAGGCAGACGGCCGGGCCGCACAGTTCCTGCAGCAGGAGCTGAACCTGCCGCGCGACCCCCAGGCGACCCAGGAGTACCGGGCGGTGGACACCGAGTCCATCACTGTGGTCCTGTTCCGCAGCGGGATGAGTCTGACCGATGTCTCCGAGGTACGGCATGTGCTCAGGCTCTGGGCGGAGGCGCGGGACGCCGCCGGGGTGGACGACTTCCTGCACTGGCGGCAGCGGCTCGGCTACCGGGACGACTGGCTGGCGAGCACGGAGGACGACCGGCAGCGGATTCTGCACCGGATCCTCTGCGCGATGTGGAACGGCCGCGTCGACGTCGAAGGACCGGCCACATCGCCCGAGTTGATCAGGATCCGGCTCCAGGACGGCGACTCGGCGACCATGACCCTGCGCCTGGAGGCCTTCGACGGATCCGTCTCCAGCTGGGCCGGGCTGCTGCCCGCCTACGAGCGGTGGGCGCTGCTGGACGAGGGGCAGATCATCGAGGACTTCTGCGACCGGCTGATGCGCACCCAGCCCACCGGGCTCGCCACCACGCCCGTTGCTCCCTCGCCGCTGTTCAAGACACTCGTGCACGAGGTGGCTCCACGGCAGATCGCGCTCCTGGACGAGCTGACCGGGCAGTACGGCAAAGAGGACGAGGAGTGGCTCGTACCCCTGCGGCACTTCTGGGAGCAGACCCTCAAGGGGGCCCTGGAGCTGCGCTTCCCGGGGGCGTCGCGGCCCACCCGGCCCTCGCTTCGGGCACTGGACGAGCGCTATGTGCGCCAGGCCGCCGAGCAGCCGGACGGGCGGTCCAACGGCGGGCGCAGCCCCGGGGCACCGGCGCCCGGGTGGCACGAGCCCGAGGCCCCGCGGCGTGAACCGGAACGGCGCGAGCCCCCGAGGCCACGGCAGTCCCCGGAGCACGGGGCTCCGGAAGCCGGCACGTCCTCTGCGCGGTATCCCTGGGACCGGGACGGCGGGGAGGAGTGAAGCCGGCCGTGACACCCGAACACCACACTCCCTCCCATGCGGTCTGCCTCGACCTGCGGTCCTCGGCCCGGCCGCCCGACGGCAACCCGCCGCTGGAACGCGCGGTGGCCGACGCCCTGGACGAGCCCCAGCAGGGCGACGAGCGGCGCTTCCTCGTCATCGACGACGCGTGCGACCTCATCGCACATCAACTCCTCTACGAGCAGCTCTACTCCTACGGACCGGCCCAGGTGATCTGTCTGGCGCTGGGCGCCGGAGACGACCGGACCCTGCGAAGGCCGCTCACCCTGCGGCCCCCCGCCGCCGGTGTGCTGTGGCTCCTCGATGTGTCCGGCGGGTCGGGCACAACGGGAGGCGGCCCTCGGCCCGGGACGCCCGAGGCGGACGAGGCTCTGCGCCCGCTCGTCGAGCTCCTCGTCCTGCCCGGTGTGTTCGATGCCGTGCTGAGTGCGCTCGGGGATGTCGTGCACGGCGTCGCGGTGCCTGCCGTGCGCATCCTGGAACACGATCTGACGGACGACGCCAGGACCAGGTCCTGGTGGCAGGCGCTGGAGAGCCTCGTCGGACAGGATGGCCCCGCCCCCGCGCTGGGAGACGCCCTCCCCGCCGAACTGGCGCTTCTCCTCGGGGACTTCGTCCCGCGTCACCTGGAGGGCCGGGCCTGGCTGCTGCCCGGCGGTCCGGCCGAGGCGCGGCACCGGGAGTGCGGCGCGGCCCTGCGTGACACCGTGGACGGATACGAGCAAGTGCGCGGCTGGAGAGGGCTGTTCACCATGAAGGCCGGGGAGGCGGATGTGCCCGGCCGCCTCGAACGGCTGTCGTTCGCCCTGGCCGGGTACCAGGAGACGATCGCCGGGGCGCTGTCCGACGGCGGCGGCGTACGGCTCACCTCCGAGCAGCGCAGTCGGCTCGTGGAGCGCGGTATCGATCTGCCGGAGATCCCCGAAGTCTCCCGCAGCAGTGTCGGACCGGGGCTCCGCGGCTTCACGGAGAGCCTGATCGCCAGGCGCCTGCCACTGCGTTCGGTCGCCGCCCGGCTTGCGGCGCTCTCGGACCGCTCGGCCCCGGCAGGCAGTACGGCCAGGCTCGCCCGGCTCGACGAGATCTGCGACCGGACCTATCTGGCGCATCTCACCTCGCCCGTGCCCTTCACCGCGGGCGGTTCACGGCGCATCGCGGCCGTGGTGGCCTTCGTGCTGGCTTTGGCCGCCGGGCTGTGGCCCGGACTCGGCTGGGCGCTGGGACCGGCCACCGGACTTGCCGGGGCGGCACTCGCCGTCCTCATGCTGCGCCGCCGGCCGAACCGCTCGCCCGACGGACGACTCGACGGCGGTGGCAGTTCGGGGGCCGCGCCCCGCCTGTTCGGCGGTCTGGCGGGCGGGCTCGCCGGGGCGCTCACCGGTCAGCTCCTTGCACTGCCCGCCTGGGCCGGTGCGCTCGCCCTGGTGATCTCGCTGGTGCTGCTGGTCCTCCTGGCCGTACGCCACTGGACCGCTGCCGTCGACTCCTGGTGGCGCGGTACGGATGCGGAGTTCGCCGCCCAGTTGGTCGGGGAGGTCGATCAGCTGCTCATCGAAACGGCTGTCCACGACTGGCTGTTCGCGGATGCGCGCTACCACTGCTCGGACGGCGCGCGAGCCGTCTCCCTGCTCCTTCGGGGCCTCGCGGACACGGCGGAGCAGCACACTCCGGGCGGCTCGCCGCAGCCCGTGGCGGCGCGGGAGGAGGAGCAGGTGCCGGAGCCGTCGACGGGAGCGGATCCGCAGTCCGCGCCATGGAGCTGGGACAGCTGGGGCGACAGCGCGGCCGAGGACGGCTGGCTCGATGCCACGGCGGCGGCCGGTCCCGCGGGTGGTCCGCAGCCCGCCGGTTTTCCGGAGCACGCCGACCTCTTCGAGCCCGCCCGGGCCCAGGAGGCGGTCCTGCCGCCCGACGGGAAGGACCAGCCGACCGCCGAACCCTGGAAGGCCGAGCCCGTCGCCGATCCCGCATGGCTGGAGCGGGAGCGGGGAGACGGCGGACCGGCGCTGGTCGACACGCTCGTGTCCGACCTCATGGACGGAGTGGCCCTCATCGTCAAACCCTGTTGGGGAGCCGTCGAACGTGACCCGTCGAACGCGGGCCGGATGCCGCTGGAGCGGCCGATGGGCGAGCTGCTCGACGAGGTGCACACCCGGCTGCAGCGGGACGGAGCGGCCTCGCCGCCGCCCTACGCGTCCCATCCCGAACGGCGCCCGGGCGCATCCCAGTTGCTCGGGGTCTCGGCCGAGCGGGTCGCCTCGCTCCTCGGATCGGGCGGGGTGGCCGAGCAGACCGTACCCCTGTGCGGTGCCGAACACCGGCGGATGCTCTCCAAGGACCCCGTGGCGGTACGCCAGGTGCGGTTCGTCCCGGAGGCGATGCGCCGCGGCGCGGAAGCGGACGAGACCCAGGACAGCTGGCGCGGCGCGGCCGAGGACGTGGTGTGGACGGCTGCCGGCCGCCACGCGGGCGTACTGCGGCTCGTGCCGCTGCGCGCGGAGACCGTCCGCACCGTCAGGTCAGAGGAGGGCGGTGCGCCATGAACCGGCCGGAAGGCGGCGCGCACTTCGCGCAGGGACCAGGACCGGACGAGCTGGGATTCTTCACGCACAAGGAGGATGCGGTCCGGTTCGCGGCCCGCTTCGGCGCGGACCGGCCGTCACCCGAGCGGCCTTCGCTGCTCGTCCGCAAGGTGATCCTGGGTGCGGGCTGGCAGGTGCACCAGTACCGGCTTCCGCTCTCGGCCCAGGGCGATCCCCAGGCGTACGGGACGCTGGAGCGCGAGGTGGCAGCGGCCGTAGCCCTGGAGCGGCGCTACGGCTCCGAGCGGTTCGGCGAGGTCTTCACCCGGATGATCGGCTTCGACCTGGAGGCCCCGGAACCCTTCATCCTCTACCGGATCCACGGCGGTGAGCCGATCAGCGCCCGGCGGGGCGCTCTGAGCGTGGACGAGCAGCACCGTGTGCTCGCCCAACTCACCCTGTCCGTACGGCTGCTGGAGGACGTGGGCCTCGTACACCGGGCCATCGCCCCGGAGACCGTCAGCTGGGACGGCACCCATGTGCGGCTCACCGAGCCGTATGGCGCGCTGCGCACCAAGGAGCCCAGGAGTGCGTTCGGCGCGGCTCCCTGGGCGTCGCCGGAGCAGCGCGAGGGCACCGGTGTCGCCGATGCGAGGGACGATCTGTGGGCCGTGGCCCAGCTGATGTACTTCCTGCTCTCGGGGCGGGCGGACAAAGGTACGGGCCCGCCCGCCGACCTCGCCGACTTCCGGCGGCTGGCCGCACTGGACCACGGCGGTGTGTTCGCCCCGCTGGCGCAGGCGAGGCCCACACCGGCGGAACTGATGCGGCTGCTCAACGTCTCCGACCCGCTGGCCACGGCCGCCGGGGCCAGCGACCCCCTCGGCCGGGCGCGTGCCGAATACGACGCGCAACGCGCCCGCAAGCGAAGGGAGCTGGGCCTCGACGGGCACCCCGACGAGGTGATCACCACCCCGCCCGCACCCGCCCGCCGCTCTCTGCGCTCGCTGCTGGGCGTGCCCCCGCAGGCGAACGGAGCAGGACCCGCACAGCCCGCCCCCGAGCCGCCCGCGCCCACCCGCTCCCGGCTCTGCCCCCACTGCCTGCTCCCGGTCACCTTCGACGAGAGCATGCTCATCACCATCTCCGCCAAGGGCGACCGCGTACCGCTCGACCTCAGTACGGAACACCGCCCCGCACACCGTCAGGACGCGCTGCGCCAGGCGTTTCACCGCTGCCCCCACGCCGACGGGGACAGGTCCCACGAGCTGCCGGTCCCGTATCTGACCAACGGCGAACCGCTGTCCATCGCCCTGGTGGGCAGCTCGGCCGTGGGCAAGACGCATCTGCTGGCCGCCATGCTCGGCGAGATCGAGCAGGGCGGCCTCGAGCCGTACGGACTCAAGTGCCTGCCGCTCAACCCGGCTTCGCACCGCACCTTTCTGCGGGAGCGGGTGCAGGGACTGCACCAGGGAAAGCAGCTGGCCCGCACGGGACAGCAGACCTTCGCGCGCTTCGCCGACGGTCTCCTCGTCACCGGGCGCGGGGCGACCAGGCCGGTCGTCTTCTTCGACCTCGCCGGTGAGGACCTGGCCGAGGAGGGGGAGGTGACCGGATTTCTGATGGGGGTCGGCGCCTTCATCTTCGTCCTGGATCCGCTGCGGGCACTGCGGCTGCCTTTCCTCGACCCGGTGCGCGAGCGCAACAAGCTGCGGCGGCGGGATCTGGGCGACGAGGCGTTCACCACCGTCCTCAACCGGATTCCGCGGCGCGGGCCCTATATCGAGGCCCCGGCGGCGGTCGCGGTGAACAAGAGCGACCTGGTGCGCTTCGACCCGTCCGTGGACCGCTGGCTGGGCCGCGCCCTGCCAACTCACTTCGACGCGGAAGCGGTACGGGCGGAGAGCCGCGACGCCTACGCGTTCGTGTCGCATCACGCCAGCTCCGCCTGGCTCAAGCCGTTCGACGACTGTGCCCGCTGCACGCTGCACTTCGTGGCGGCGACCGGGGGACAGGCGAGGGGCGACGAATTCCCCCACGGTGTCAGGCCACGCCGGGTGCTGGCGCCACTGCTGTCGATCTTCGCCATGTGCGGGCTCCTGCCGGGTGCGGAGCCGAGAGAGGTGGGCGTCTGATGGTCCGGCAAGAGGAATCGGTGGACCAGATCGTCTTCCGCTGGGACGCGGACAACGCTTCGGGCACCACGGGATTCGGCCCGGTGGCCTGGTCCTGCGGTCAGGAGCACGCCGACATCGTCTTTCGCAGCGCGGCCGCGCTGCTGCGGGCGACCGGCGAGGACACGGTGCCGGCGCTGGTCCGGCTGGAACGCGACAACAGTGCGCTGCTGCTGCACCGCACTCCTTGGCGCGACGAGAGCGGACGCACCCAGACGATCTGCCATGCGCTGCTCGGGTCGTCCCAGACACTCGACCCCGAGACCTGCCTCGGGCTGCACACCTGGCGCTGGGAGGGCAGCCAACTGCCCCTGGACGAAGTCCGCGGGCCCCTCGGCCACGTGCGCGCGGCCGAGCTGATCGGCTCGGCCATCGAGGGACAGCGCCGGCTGGCGGGGAGCCTGGCGGATGTGGACGAGGAACTGACCGGCCTGGTCGCGGAGTATCTGCGCCATCCGCGTCACTGCTTCACGGTGCTCGACCGGCAGGGCGGCGACAGCGCCTGCCGGGTGCTGTGGGGAATGGCGGGCATCTTCGGCGGACTCTTCGAGAAGGGCTGGACCTTCGCCACTCACGACACCGCCGAGACGCCGCTGCTGCGCTTCGTCTTCGTGCGGAGCTGGCCGGGCGCGGCGGCTCAGGACACCCAGCGGCTGCGTACGGATCCGCTGGAGCGCCGCCGGGACCGTGCCCAGCAGCTCGCGTCCGAACTGGTCCGTCACCATGTGCGGGCGCAGGTCGAGGGGCGGGAGTTCGAGGTCGACAGGGAGCTCAGGCAGGCAGCCGCGCGGCGGGCGGGGAACGGGGGCGGGCGCGAAACGCTGCTGGACACGGTGGAGCGCGCCGTGTCGGCCCTGGAGAGCGCGGGACGGGACCGCACTCGCCGGGCGGAGGAACACCGTCCGCCGCCGTGGGAGGCGCCGGTGCCCCAAGCACGTGCGCCCTACGCCAGGCAGCCGGACCCGCACGCCGAGCGCGAGACGTACGCCAGACCGGACCTGTACGCCGAGCGCGAGAGGTACGCCAAGCCGGATCCGTATTCCCGGCGCGAGCCGCATACGACGCATCAACGGCCCCCGGTGCAGCAGCCCCGGACCGTCGCGCAGCCGGCTTCGCACCCGAGCCCGCTCCCCGGCCCGCGCACGGTCCCGCAACCGTCCCCGGTCCCCGCGGCCGAGCCCGAAGTCCGCGTCGTCCGGCCGGAATGGCCGCTCCCGCAGGGCAGCCCGCGCCGCCTCGTCCCCCGCGGCCGGCGCGGCCGGCCCACCGTCGAGCACCAGGACCTCCAGAGCGTCCTCGCCGCCTTCCCCGATCGCTACAACGGCTCCGAGGCCCAGGCCAGAACCGTGGTGCGGGGCGCCGCGGACGAGGATCTTCTGTACGCGCTGCGGGCGAGCATCCACTACGAGGCACTGACACTCGTGATGGCGGAGATCGCCCGCAGGTGGCCCCAGTGGCCGCAGCGCCATCGCCGTCAGCTGTGCGACACCCTCCTCGACCTGGACCTCTTTCTGACCGAGGCGCACGGGCTCGGCATCGGAGGTCCCGGTGACGAGATCCGGGCCGCCAACGCCGCAGCGCTGTACAGCTGGGCGATCCGGCCCGAGCTGAAGGACCCGGCCGCGAACACCCGGCTGGCCGAGCTGTTGCCGCGGCTGAGCACCGGACCGCACCGGGCCGGGCGCGCCGCGGTCTGGCAGATAGCGTCGGGCGAGCGGCCCGGACTGCCCGAGGCCGTGTGGTTCTCCCTGCTCAGCGCGGCGCAGGGAATGCGCCGGCCGGACACTGTCGCCCCCGAAGCCCGGTCGGTCCCGCACGGGCTCCCGGACCGCCCTGTGCCGGACCGGCCCCCGCCGCCTTCGGCGGCCCCGCGCGATCCCGACCGGTCCGCTCCACAGGACGGCCGGATGATCGTCGTGGCCCTCGCCGGGGT
The DNA here is from genome assembly GCF_045207475.1 of Streptomyces sp. NBC_00885. Taxonomy (NCBI): domain Bacteria; kingdom Bacillati; phylum Actinomycetota; class Actinomycetes; order Kitasatosporales; family Streptomycetaceae; genus Streptomyces; species Streptomyces sp. NBC_00885. The sequence continues at coordinate 1,898,918 of NZ_CP108796.1, read as the reverse complement.
CCTCGTGGTGGCCGTTGCCCTCCTCGTGGTGCTGTGGAACGTCGTGTGAACGCTCGCGGACCATCAAGATTCACCGGATGAGTAGCTGTTCGCAGGTTGAATGGCGCTCAGCGCGGGTGAGGATGGGGTCATGGGATTCCATGTCGACTCCGAGACCGGGCGGCTGCGCCAGGTCATACTGCACAGGCCCGATCTGGAGCTGAAGCGCCTCACGCCCAGCAACAAGGACGCGCTGCTCTTCGACGACGTCCTGTGGGTGCGCCGTGCCCGCCAGGAGCATGACGGGTTCGCCGACGTGCTGCGAGACCGCGGGGTGGAGGTGCATCTCTTCGGCGACCTGCTGCGCGAGTCGCTGGAGATCCCGGAAGCCAGGAAGCTCGTCCTGGACCGGGTCTTCAACGAGAAGGAGTACGGTCCGCTCGCCACGGATCACCTCCGCGCGGTCTTCGACGAGCTGCCCTCCGCCGACCTGGTGGAGGCGCTGGTGGGTGGCATGACCAAACGGGAGTTCCTCGCCGGTCATCCCGAGCCGACCTCCGTCCGCTTCCATGTGATGGACCTGGACGACTTTCTCCTCGGCCCGCTGCCCAACCACCTCTTCACCCGCGACACCTCCGCCTGGATCTACGACGGCGTCTCCATCAACGCCATGCGCTGGCCCGCGCGGCAGCGCGAGACGGTCCACTTCGAGGCGATCTACAAGCACCACCCGCTCTTCACCAGTCCGCAGGCGGGGGAGTTCCATCACTGGTCGGAGGGGCAGGACGACTATCCCTCGACCATCGAGGGTGGTGACGTCCTGGTGATCGGCAACGGTGCGGTGCTGATCGGCATGAGCGAGCGCACCACCCCCCAGGCCGTGGAGATGCTGGCGCGCGGGATGTTCGCGGCCGGTTCCGCGCGGACCATCGTGGCGCTCGACATGCCCAAGCGGCGGGCTCTGATGCATCTCGACACCGTGATGACGATGGTCGACCGCGACGTCTTCACCCAGTACGCGGGGCTCGGGATGCTCCGCTCGTACACCATCGAACCGGCCGAGGGCAGGCAGGCGCTGAAGGTCACCGACCATCCGCCGGAGCACATGCACAGCGCGATCGCGGCGGCGCTCGGTCTGAAGGAGATCCGGGTGCTCACGGCGACCCAGGATGTGCACGCGGCGGAGCGCGAGCAGTGGGACGACGGCTGCAATGTCCTCGCCGTCGAGCCGGGTGTCGTCGTCGCGTACGAGCGCAATGTCACGACGAACACCCATCTGCGCAAGCAGGGCATCGAAGTGATAGAGATCCCCGGCAGCGAACTGGGCCGGGGCCGGGGAGGCCCTCGCTGTATGAGCTGTCCGTTCGAGCGCGACGCCGTCTAGCCGGCCGGGACTGCCCGGCCGGACCGTCTGTATAGCAATGCAGGAGTACGTATATACTTCCACGGTCCCCGCATTCGCGACCCAGGAGCAGCAGCCACCATGGCGATACATCTCGAAGGCCGCCACTTCCTCAAGGAGCTGGACTTCACCGCCGAGGAGTTCCGCGGCCTGATCGATCTGGCCGCGGAGCTGAAGGCGGCCAAGCGGGCGGGGGCCGAGGTCCAGCGGCTGCGGGGCAGGAACATCGCGCTGATCTTCGAGAAGACCTCCACCCGTACCCGCTGCGCCTTCGAGGTCGCGGCCGCCGACCAGGGCGCCGCGACGACCTATCTCGACCCCGTCGGCTCACAGATCGCACACAAGGAGTCCGTGAAGGACACCGCGCGCGTACTCGGCCGGATGTACGACGCCATCGAGTACCGCGGGCACGGCCAGGGCGTGGTGGAGGAACTCGCCGTGCACGCCGGTGTCCCCGTCTACAACGGGCTCACCGACGAATGGCACCCCACCCAGATGCTCGCCGACGCGCTGACGATGACCGAGCACACCGACAAGCCGCTGGACCAGGTCGCGTACGCCTATCTCGGCGACGCCCGCTACAACATGGGCAACTCCTACCTGGTCACCGGCGCGCTGCTGGGCATGGACGTGCGGATCGTCGCCCCCCGGCTGCTGTGGCCCGACGACACGATCGTGGACCTGGCGTGCGGGCTGGCCAAGGTGTCCGGTGGCAGCGTCACGCTGACCGAGGATGTCACGGAGGGCGTGCGCGGCGCGGACTTCGTCGCCACCGACGTATGGGTCTCGATGGGGGAGCCGAAGGAGGTGTGGGACGAGCGGATCGCGCTGCTCGGCCCGTACGCCGTGACCATGGACGTGCTGCGCGCCACCGGCAACGCAGACGTGAAGTTCCTGCACTGCCTCCCCGCCTTCCACGACCTGGGAACCAAGATCGGCCGTGAGATCTATGAGAGGCACGGTCTGACCGAGCTCGAAGTCACCGACGAGGTCTTCGAGTCGGAGCACTCCGTCGTGTTCGACGAGGCGGAGAACCGGATGCACACGATCAAGGCGATCATGGTGGCCACGCTCGGCTGAGGGAGCCGTCAGGGGGCCGTCAGCTCCGCGACGGGAGGGTGAACCAGACCGCCTTGCCGGCGTCGGTGGCCCGGTGCCCGCAGGCCGAGCTCAGCGCCCGTATCAGCAGCAGCCCCCGGCCGTGCTCCTGCATGGCGTCGGGCTCGGGTGCGTGCGTGGACAGCCGGCTCGGCGGGGCCGGGTCCGCGTCGTGGACCTCCACCTGGCAGCCCGTCGGGAGCAGCTCCACCACCAGATGGATGGGGCCCCCGCCACGCGTGTGCTCCACGGCGTTGGCGACGAGCTCCGCCGTGAGCAGCTCGGCCGTGTCGCGGTCCGCCGACGGCTCGATGTCCGCCAGCGCCGTACGCACCAGGGCGCGGGCGATGGGCACGGCGGCCGCCGAGTGCGGCAGGGCGACGCGCCAGGAGGCGGGGCCGGAGGCTTCGAGCAAGGCGGGCTTCCGTTCGACGGGGAGGTCCGGATGTCAACCCTAGAGAGGCCAGGGGGCGAAGCAGGGGCCCGGGCCCGTCTTGGACAGGACCTGTGCCACGGCTGATACGGGACCTTTGTCTCGGTACAAACCGGCTACAAAGCTCGTATCGCGTAGTCGTGACGGGAGTCACGTAAGAGTGATAACTTCGGAAGGGCGGGCAGCAGCAGACCGCCCGCCTGAAGGAGGCCACACTCCATGAGCCCCTTTTCCGGCTCCGCGCAGCGCACCGAGCGCTGGCGCCATCTGCGGCTCAGCACGCAGGACGGCGTCGCGACCGTCACCCTCGCCCGCCCCGAGAAGCTCAATGCCCTCACCTTCGGCGCCTACGCCGACCTGCGTGATCTGCTCGCCGAGCTGTCACGGGAGCGGTCCGTACGGGCGCTGGTGCTGGGCGGCGAAGGGCGCGGGTTCTGCTCCGGCGGGGACGTCGACGAGATCATCGGCGCGACCCTCTCCATGGACACCGCCCAGCTCCTCGACTTCAACCGGATGACCGGTCAGGTCGTACGGGCGCTGCGCGAGTGCCCCTTCCCGGTGATCGTGGCGGTCCACGGCATCGCGGCGGGCGCGGGGGCGGTACTGGCGCTGGCCGCGGACTTCCGCATCGCGGACCCGTCCGCGCGTTTCGCCTTCCTGTTCACCAAGGTCGGCCTCTCGGGCGGCGACATGGGGGCGGCGTATCTGCTGCCGAGGGTCGTCGGCCTCGGCCACGCCACGCGACTGCTGATGCTCGGCGAACCGGTCCGCGCTCCCGAGGCCGAACGGATCGGCCTGATCAGCGAGTTGACGGAAGAGGGTCAGGCGGACGCGCGGTCGGCCGAGCTGGCCCGCCATCTCGCGCAGGGCCCGGCCCTGGCCTACGCCCAGACCAAGGCCCTGCTCACCTCCGAGCTCGACATGCCGCTCGCGGCCTCGGTGGAACTGGACGCGGCGACGCAGGCGCTGCTGATGAACGGCGAGGACTACGCGGAATTCCACGCGGCATTCACGGAGAAGCGCGCCCCGAAGTGGCGGGGGCGCTGACCATGCGACCCCCGTCGTCCCGGGGCGCCATTTCAGCCCGTCCGGCGTTTGAGGCAACGGCCACAGGCCGTACGGGGTCCGGTGCGGAGCCCCACCCCCTCCGCGTCGCCATCATCGGCGGCGGCCCCGGCGGCCTGTACGCCGCCGCCCTGCTCAAGCGCCTCGACCCCGACCGCGAGATCACCGTCTGGGAGCGCGGCGCCCCCGACGACACCTTCGGCTTCGGCGTCGTCCTCTCCGACGAGACCCTCGGCGGGATCGAGCACGCCGACCCCGTCATCTACCGCGCGCTCCAGGACGAGTTCGTCCGCTGGGACGACATCGACATCGTCCACCGCGGACGCACCCTCACCTCCGGCGGCCACGGCTTCGCAGCCCTCGGCCGGCGCCGGCTTCTGCAGATCCTCCATGACCGCTGCGCCGGTCTCGGCGTGGACCTCCGCCTGCGCACCCCCGCCCCGTCAGCCGCCGAACTCGCCACGACCCACGACCTGGTCATCGCCGCGGACGGCGTGAACAGCCTCACCCGCGAGGCGCACGCCGATGCCTTCGCCCCGCACATCACCACCCACCGCTGCCGCTACATCTGGCTTGCCGCCGACTTCGCCTTCGACGCCTTCCGTTTCGAGGTCGCCGAGACCGAGCACGGCGCGATGCAGCTGCACGGCTACCCCTATTCGCCCGGCGCCAGCACCGTCATCGTCGAAATGCGTGAGGAGGTCTGGCGGGCGGCCGGTCTCGACCGCTGCGACGAGCAGGAGTCCATCGACCGGTGCGCCAAGATCTTCGCCGACGCGCTCGACGGCCGGCCGCTGCACGGCAACAACTCCGCCTGGATCGCGTTCCGTACCGTCGTCAACGACCACTGGTCCCACGGCAATACGGTGCTGCTGGGCGACGCCGCCCACACGGCGCACTTCTCCATCGGCTCCGGCACCAAGCTCGCCGTCGAGGACGCCCTCGCGCTCGCCGCCTGCATCGAGGAGCAGCCCGACCTCCCCGCTGCACTCGCCGCGTACGAGAGCGAGCGCCGCCCCGTCGTCGAGTCCACGCAGCGCGCGGCCGCCGCCAGTCTGCGCTGGTTCGAGGAGCTGGGCACGTATCTCGACCAGCCGGCCCGGCAGTTCGCGTTCAATCTGCTCACCCGCAGCCGCCGCGTCACTCATGACAATCTGCGGTTGCGCGACCCGGGGTTCACCGATGCCGTCGAGCGCGACTTCGGCGCTCCGCCCGCCACCCCGCCGATGTTCACGCCCCTCACGCTGCGCGGGCTGACCCTGCGCAACCGCGTGGTCGTCTCGCCCATGGACATGTATTCCGCCAAGGACGGTGTCCCCGGCGACTTTCATCTGGTCCACCTGGGCGCGCGGGGCCTCGGCGGTGCGGGTCTGGTGATGACCGAGATGGTGTGCGTGAGCGCACAGGGCCGTATCACCCCCGGCTGCACGGGCCTCTACACCCCCGAGCAGGGCGCCTCCTGGCGCCGGGTCACCGACTTCGTGCACCTCCACGCACCCGGCACCGCGATCGGTGTCCAGCTCGGGCACTCTGGCCGCAAGGGTTCCACCAAGCTCATGTGGGAGGGCATTAACGAGCCGCTCGACGAGGGAAACTGGCCTCTCGTCGCGGCCTCACCGCTCTCCTACCGTCCCGGCGTGAACCAGGTCCCGCAGGAGCTCGACCGCGACGGACTCGCCCAGATCCGCGAGCAGTTCGCCGACGCGACCAGGCGCGCGGACGAGTGCGGTTTCGACCTGCTCGAACTCCACTGCGCCCACGGCTACCTCCTCTCCGGCTTCCTCTCCCCGCTGACCAATCAGCGCACCGACGCCTATGGCGGCTCCTTGCAGAACCGCCTTCGCTTCCCCCTCGAAGTCTTCGACGCGATGCGCGCGGTCTGGCCCGACGACCGGCCCATAACCATCCGTATCTCCGCCACCGACTGGGCGCAGGGCGGCAACACCGCCGAGGACGCCGTCGAGATCGCCCGCGCGTTCGCCGCCCACGGCGCCGACGCGATCGACGTCTCCACGGGACAGGTCGTGTCCGACGAACAGCCGGAGTACGGCCGCTCGTACCAGACCCCGTACGCCGACCGGATCCGCAACACGCTCGGCATTCCCGTCATCGCGGTCGGCGCCATCTCCTCCTGGGACGACGTCAACTCGCTTCTGCTGGCCGGCCGCGCCGACCTCTGCGCGCTGGCCAGGCCGCATCTCTACGATCCGCACTGGACCCTGCACGCGGCCGCCGAACAGAACTACAAGGGGCCGGGAGCGATCTGGCCCGACCAGTACGCGGCAGGCAGTCGCAGGCCCCCGACCGGCCGGACGGACGCGCCCAAGCCCCGGCTCACCCTGAGCTGAGCGCTTTCGCAGACTCACGCCTGTACGAACGCCGCTCCCGCGTCCCGCAGCAGCGCGTGCAGCCGGGCGAAGACCTCCGCCGACCGTCCCCCCGGCCAGCCCTGCGGCAGCAGTTCGGCCGGCAGCCCCGGATCGATGTACGGCAGCCGCCGCCAGGAGTCCAGCGCCGGAAGATAGTCGCGGTACGCCTCCATCGGGGGCAGCTCGCCGCGCGCCTCCCACGCCCGCAGTCTCGGCTCGTGCAGATCGAGGAACTCCTCGTGCTCCTTGGCGATCGCACCCAGGTCCCACCAGCGCGCCACCGCCTCCGCCGTCGCCGCGAAGCCGAGATGCTCGCCGCGGAACAGCTCGACGTACGGGTCGAGTTGGAGCCGGCGCAGCGTGTGCCGGGCCTCCTCGTACAGCCGCGCGGGCGCGATCCACACGCCCGGGGCGGCCGAGCCGAAGCCGAGCCGCCCGAGCCTTGAGCGCAGCAGATGGCGCTTGTGGCGTTCGGCCTCGGGCACCGAGAAGACCGCGAGCACCCAGCCCTCGGACAGCAGGGGCGATTGGCGGGCGTAGATTCGCCGGTCGCCGTCGTCGAGCAGCTGGCGGGCGTCGTCCGACAGGGCGTACCCGGCCGCGTCGTCCTCGGTGCGTTCGGGGACCAGCAGGCCGCGGCGTTTGAGCCGGGAGACCGATGAGCGCACGGACGGGGCGTCGACGCCGAGAACAGCCAGCAGACGGATGAGTTCGGCCACGGGAAGGGGACCCGGCCGTTCGCGTCCGTACGCGCCGTACAGGGAGACGATCAGGGAACGGGGAGTGTGCTGCTCGGCCACGTGATCACTTTAGAGCCCGCAGGCGGAAGCGCTGCAGCTTGCCGGTGGGCGTGCGGGGCAGCGCATCCAGGAAGACGATCTCGCGGGGGCACTTGTACGGGGTCAGCCGCCGCTTGACCGCGTCGGTGAGCGCCTCCACGGTCTCCTCGCCCCTCGGGACGCCTTCCCGCAGGACGACATACGCGACCACGATCTGTCCGCGCAGGTCGTCCTCGCGGCCGATCACCGCGGCCTCCGCCACGTCCGGATGCCGCAGCAGCGCCTCCTCCACCTCGGGCCCGGCGATGTTGTACCCGGCCGAGATGATCATGTCGTCGGCGCGGGCGACATAGCGGAAATAGCCGTCGGGGTCGCGCACGTACGTGTCACCCGTGAGATTCCAGCCCTCGTGCACATAATCCAGCTGTCGCGGGTCGTTCAGATAGCGGCAGCCCACCGGGCCGCGCACGGCGAGCAGTCCCGGCTCGCCGTCCGGAACCGGAACCCCTGAGCGGTCCACGACGCGGGCCTTCCAGCCCGGTACCGGTATCCCGGTGGCGCCGGGTCTGATCGCGTCGTCCGCCGCCGAGATGAATATGTGCAGCAGCTCGGTCGCGCCGATGCCGTTGATGATGCGCAGCCCGGTTCGCTCCTGCCAGGCCTGCCAGGTGGCCGCGGGCAGATTCTCGCCCGCCGACACGCACCGCCGCAGCGAGCCGGTGTCGTACTCGTCGATGCGCTCCAGCATCACCCGGTACGCCGTCGGCGCGGTGAACAGAACCGACACCCGGTGGGCCGCGATCGCGGGCAACAGCCGGTCCGGGCCCGCCTGTTCGAGCAGCAGCGCCGACGCCCCGGCCCGCATCGGGAAGATCACCAGGCCGCCGAGCCCGAAGGTGAAGCCGAGCGGCGGGCTGCCCGCGAAGACGTCGTCGGGTTCCGGCCGCAGCACCTGCGCGGAGAACGTGTCCGCGACGGCCAGTACGTCGCGGTGGAAGTGCATACAGCCCTTGGGCCGCCCGGTCGTGCCGGAGGTGAAGGCGATCAGCGCGACATCGTCGGCCGCGGTCTCGACAGCCTCGTAGGGCTCCGGGGGCCCGGCGGCGGCCAGCCGCAGCAGATCGTCGGGCCCGTCGCCGCCGTACGCCGTGATGCTCAGCCCTGGCACCTCGGCCTTGGCCAGGTCGTCGAGGGAGCGGATGTCGCACAGGGCGTGGCTGACGGCGGCGATCTCGCACACCGTGGCCAGTTCCTTGGCCCGCTGCTGGGCCAGCACGGTGACGGCCACCGCGCCCGCCTTCATCACCGCCAGCCAGCAGGCGGCGAGCCAGGGCGTGGTCGGGCCGCGCAGCAGGACGCGGCTACCGGGGACGACGCCCAGGCCGGAGGTGAGGACATGCGCGATCCGGTCGACCTGGTCCCGCAGCTCGCCGTAGGTCCAGACCTCGCCGCCGCCGGTCCGGAAGACGGGCCGGTCGGCGCCGAAGCGCTCGATCGTACGGTCCAGCAGTTCGGCTCCGCAGTTGAGCCGCTGTGGATAGTGCAGCGCGGGCAGATCGAAGAGGAGTTCCGGCCACTGCCCGGGCGGCGGGAGGTGGTCGCGCGCAAAGGTGTCGCGGTGGGCCGAGGGTGACAGTTCCATGGTTCGCCCCCTTCTCGTGGTGGGGTCGCGAATCGAGCGTATCGTGAAGGTGACGACAGTCAACAGTCCGCGATACCGTGCTTTTCCGGGGCCCAGCCCGGATCCCCGGCCGCATGAATTGGGGGCACGAATGCCCGTATTCTCGCTCGATCCGGAACAAACCGCCCGATGTGCTCAGCTGCGCACGCTGGCCGCCGAGCAGCTCCGCCCGATCGCCGACAAGGGGGAACCGGGCCACGTCAATCGCCCCCTGGTAGCGGCACTCGGTGAACTGGGGCTCCTGGGCCGGCTGTTCGGGGCCGGGGCGCTGGAACTGTGCCTGCTCCGCGAATCCCTCGCCCACGGATGCACGGAGGCCGAGACCGCCCTGGCCCTCCAGGGCCTGGGCAGCTACCCCATCGTCCAGGCGGGCACCGCGGCGCAGCAGGAGCGCTGGCTCCCCGACGTGATCATCGGGCGCGCCGTGGCCGCCTTCGCGCTCAGCGAGCCGGATGCGGGTTCGGACGCGGCGGCCCTCGCCCTCCGGGCCGAGCCGGATCGTGGGGGCTGGCGCCTCAGCGGCGAGAAGCGCTGGATCTCCAACGCGCCCGAGGCCGACTTCTACACCGTCTTCGCCCGTACGACCGAGGGTGCAGGAGCGCGCGGCGTGACCGCCTTCCTCGTCCCCGCCGACCGGCCGGGACTGACCGGAACCCCCCTGGAGATGCTCTCGCCGCACCCCATCGGCGCTCTGACCTTCGCCGATGTGCCCGTGACCAGGGACGATGTCCTCGGTGATGTGGACGGTGGCTTCCGTGTCGCGATGAACACCCTGAACCTCTTCCGGCCCAGCGTCGGCGCCTTCGCCGTCGGTATGGCCCAGGCTGCCCTGGACGCGGCCATCGACCACACCGCCCACCGCACGGCCTTCGGCGGCCCGCTCAAGGACCTCCAGTCGGTCGCCCACCAGGTCGCCGAGATGGCCACCCGCACCGAGGCCGCGCGGCTGCTGGTCTATGCGGCAGCCGCTGCGTACGACGAAAGGGCCGCCGACGTGCCGAAGCGGTCCGCGATGGCGAAACTGCTCGCGACGGAGACCGCGCAGTACGTCGTGGACGCGGCCGTCCAGCTGCACGGCGCCCGCGGGCTCCAGCGCGGTCATCTGCTGGAACATCTGTACCGGGAGGTCCGCGCGCCGCGGATCTACGAGGGCGCGACCGAGGTCCAGCGCACGATCATCGCCAGGGAGCTGTACGCATGAGCGTCAAGGAGCCGCACGCATGAGCCTGCACCGTCACAATCCGGCCGAGCTCTCGCCCCCCACCGGCTTCTCGCACGCCATCACGGCCACCGGCTCGCGCCTGGTGTTCCTGGCCGGGCAGACCGCGCTGGACCCCGGCGGCAAGATCGTCGGCGAGACGCTGCCCGAGCAGTTCGAGACGGCCCTGGCGAATCTGCTCACCGCACTCGCGGCCGCCGGCGGCGCCCCGCAGGACCTCGCCCGTGTCACGGTCTACGCCACCGATGTCGCCGGCTATCGCGCGCACTCCCCTGAACTGGGCCGCATCTGGCGGCGGTTGGCGGGCCGCGACTATCCCGCGATGGCGGTGATCGGAGTGGACCGGCTCTGGGACGAGGAGGCCATGGTGGAACTGGACGGCACGGCGGTGCTGCCCTGACCGGACTCTGGCGGGCCGCCACCCCCTCTGCATAACATCGTTATGACCGAGGGAGAAGCCATGCCGGAGATCGAGCTCAGCGCGGGGACGATCACTTACGAGGACAGTGGAGGCCCGGGCCCGGTCGTCGTCCTGCTGCACGGGCTCGTCCATGACGCGACGGTCTGGCGCAAGGTCGTCGCCGACCTGCGGCGCGACCACCGCTGCATCGCCCCGACCCTCCCGTACGGCGCCCACCGCACCCCCATGCGCCCGGGCGTCCCCCTGAGCCCCGACTCCGTCAACGAGCTGATCGCTCAGTTCCTGGACCGCCTGGACCTGCGCGACGTCACCCTGGTGGAGAGCGACTGCGGCCGCGCCCAGACCGTCGCGGCCCGCCACCCCGAGCGGCTCGCGCGACTGGTGCTGATCTCCTGCGAGGCATTCGACAACTACCCGCCGGGAGCGCCCGGAAAGATGATCTCGTTCGTCTGCAAGGTGCCCGGCGGCATCGCGCTGACGGCGCGGATCCTCGGGCTGAAACCGCTGCGCCGGCTGCCCATCGGCTTCGGCGCGCTCACCAAGCGTCCCGTGCCCGACGAGATCATCGACAACTGGCTGCGTCCGCTGCTGACCGACAAAGCGATCAGGGCCGACTTCAAGCGCTACAACGCCGGCCTGCGCAAGACCGAACTTCTCGAGGCGGCCGAGGGGCTGCGGAAGTTCGACCGGCCCGCGCTGGTGGTCTGGGCCACGGAGGACCGGATGATGCCGCGCGAACACGGCAGGCGGCTCGCCGAACTGCTGCCCGAGGGGCGGCTGCTGGAGATCGAGGACAGCTGCACGCTCATCGCCGAGGACCGGCCCGACGCGCTCACCGAGGCACTGCGCGCCTTCGTCGCGGAGCCCTCCGGCGGCGGATCTTGATCGACTGGTGGCGGGCTCGACGTAGGTTTACCGTTCATTAGTGGACGGAACCGTCTACAGACCCTCGCGTGAGGGCTCGATGCGTCATGGCGACCCCGCAGCCGGTACCCACATCGCAGATCACCGCCTCGAACAAGATGAGCGGCGGCGATGTGATCGCACTCCTCGTCATCGCCTCCTGTCAGTTGATGGTGGTCCTCGACATCACCATCGTGAACATCGCGCTCCCGCACATCCAGAGCTCGCTGGACTTCTCCACCACGAGCCTGTCCTGGGTGGTCAACGCCTACACGCTCACGTTCGGCGGCCTGTTGCTCCTCGGCGGTCGTATGGGCGACATCCTCGGCCGGCGCAGGGTCTTCATGTTCGGAGTGCTGCTGTTCGCACTCGCCTCGCTGCTCGGCGGCCTGTCCCAGAACGCCGGTCAGCTGCTGGCCTCGCGCGCCCTGCAGGGCGTCGGCGGCGCCATCGCATCGCCGACCGCGCTCGCGCTGATCACCACCACCTTCACCGAAGGCCCGAAACGCAACCGGGCGTTCGGTGTTTTCGCTGCCGTCTCCGCGGGCGGCGCCGCGATCGGCCTGCTGGCGGGCGGCATCCTCGTCGAATGGCTCGACTGGCGCTGGGTGTTCTTCGTCAATGTGCCCATCGCCCTGCTCATCGCTCTGGCAACTCCCCGCCACATCAAGGAGTCCGAACGTCATCCGGGCCACTTCGACCTGGCCGGTGCGTTCACTTCGACCCTCGGCATGGTGGCGCTGGTCTATGGCTTCATCCGGGCCGCCCAGGAAGGCTGGCGCGATCCGTGGACGATCGCGTCGTTCTGCGCCGCGGTGGTGCTTCTCACTTCGTTCATCCTGATAGAGCGCCGATCCAAACAGCCGATCACGCCCCTGCACATGTTCGCCGACCGTAACCGGTCGGGCACGTACGGAATCATGCTCAGCATCGCTGCCGCGATCTTCGGCATGTTCTTCTTCCTCACGCTCTTCGTGCAGAACGTGCTCGACTTCAGCCCGTTGCAGGCTGGTCTCGCCTTCCTGCCGGTGAGCGCGGTCGTCGCGGTGGGCGCGGGCTTCGCCTCCCAACTCCTGCCGAAATACGGCCCGAAGCCCTTCATGGTGACCGGTTCGATCCTGTGCGCGGTGGGTCTGTCCTGGCTGACCCTGACCGATATCAACTCCACGTATCTGGGCAGCATCCTGGGACCGATAGTGGTCTTCGGCTTCGGCATGGGCCTGAACTTCGTCTCGCTGACGCTGATGGCCGTCTCCGGCGTGGCCACGCACGAGACGGGCGCGGCGTCCGGCATGCTCAACGCCACCCAGCAGGTGGGCGGTTCGCTGGGTCTGTCCATCCTGGTCACGGTGTACGGCACGGCCAGCCGCAACGAGGCCGACGACCAGGTGCCGAACTTCCTCGCCCAGGCGACCCCGGTGGAGAAGCTGCAATTCCAGCGCACGGGCCAGCTTCCACCGCCCTTCAGCGACGAGATCCTCACCTCGGGAGTCTCCGCCGCGTTCGTCGCGGCCGCCATCTTCACCGTCGTCGCGGCCGTGATCGCCGTGCTGGCCATCCAGGTCCGCCCCTCCGACCTGGCACGCCTCCAGGGCGGTGTCACTCCCGGCCGGCCCTGACCCGCCCGCCGTCCGGCCCGCATCCTCGCCCGGGTGCGGGCCGAGCTCACGCCCGGACCTGTGATGCGCGTGGACGAGGGGCGCATAAGACTTGAGGTCAGCGCCCGTGCGGGAGGAGGTGATCGTGTGCGTGCCGACTCGCCGGACGGACGCGGGGACGCGTCCTCGCAGGCCCGGGCCATGCCTGCTCGCCCGGGTGGATCCGGCGCGCATGCTCGCATCGTTCTCCAGCGCGGGCCATCTGCCGCCCGTCGTCTTCAGCCGCGAAGGCGTGGCCCACCTGGTCAATGTCCCGGTCGGACCACCGCTGGGGACGGGCGTGGGCGGCTACGAACTCGTCTCGCGCACCTTCGACCCCGGTGACACCCTGCTCCTGTTCACCGACGGCCTCGTCGAACGCCGCAGCGAGGACATCGACACCTCCCTCGCCCGCCTGGCCCACGTCCGCCCCGACCCGGGCGGCACACTCGACGACCTGGTCGACGAGGTTCTCCACGAAGTCGACGCCGCCCACGCGGAGGACGACGTCGCGGTGATGGCGGCCCGCATCCGCCGCAAGCCGGCGCCGGACGACGAGTGACGGGACCTCCGGCGGACGCCGGGCCGTGGCGTGGTCCAGCCGTTCGCCTGAAGACCAGCCACCACAGAACAGCTGTGCCCCGGATCCGTTGTGCGGATCCGGGGCACGACCGTGTTCAGGCCGCCTCGGGGAAGTGGCAGGCGACCTCCCTCGGCTCGCCGGGTGAGGCGATCCGCAGCAGTGGTGCCTCGGCGCGGCAGATGGCCTGAGCCTTGGGGCAGCGCGGGTGGAAGGTGCAGCCCGGTGGGGGCGAGGCCGGGCTGGGCGGGTCGCCCAGGAGCGTGATGCGCTCACGGGCACGTTCGGCCGCGGGGTCGGGCAGGGGCACAGCGGAGAGCAGCGCCCGGGTGTAGGGGTGGGCGGGGGCGGCGTACACCCGCTTCTTGTCGCCGATCTCGACGATCCGGCCGAGGTACATGACGGCGACCCGGTCGCAGACCCGCTTGACGACCGAGAGGTCGTGGGCGATGAAGAGGTAGGCCAGGCCGAGCTCCTGCTGGAGGCGTTCCATGAGGTTGACGATCTGGGCCTGTACGGAGACGTCGAGGGCGGAGACGGGCTCGTCGGCGACGACCAGCCGGGGGCCGGTGGCGAGCGAGCGGGCGATGCCGATGCGCTGGGCCTGGCCGCCGGAGAACTCGTGCGGATAGCGGTCGATGTGCTCGGGGATGAGGCCGACCAGGTCCATCAGCTCGGCTGCCCGCTTGCGTGCGTCCGACGACGAACTCCCTTGCGCCAGAAGGGGGTCGGAGATGATCCGCGCCACGGTCTGGCGCGGGTTGAGGGAGGAGTGCGGGTCCTGGAAGACCATCTGGAGTTCGCGGCGCAGTGGCCTCAGTTCGCGCTGGGACAGGTGGCTGATGTCGTGGCCGTCGTAGGTGATGGAGCCGGTGGTGGGTTCCAGGAGCCGTACGATCATGCGCCCGGTGGTGGACTTGCCGCAGCCGGACTCGCCGACCAGGCCCAGCGTCTCCCCGGCAGCCACATCGAAGCTGATGCCGTCGACGGCCCGCACGGGATCCGCACGGCGGCGCTTTCCCGGGAAGGCCATCGTCACGTCCCGCACGCTGAGGAGTGGCTGAGCTGTACTGGTCATGAGGCGACGCCTTCGTACGCGGGGAGGTGGCAGGCGGCCGGATGCTCGGCCGGTCCGGAGAGCAGGGGCCGTTCGGTCTCGCAGCGCAGCCGCTCGCTCTGCGAGGCGCCTGCCGCCCGGGGGCAGCGGGGTGCGAACGCACAGCCGGGGGCGGGCGCCAGCAGGGACGGCGGGCTGCCGGGGATGGCCCGCAGCGGTTCGTCGTCGCCGTCGTCGAGCCGGGGCAGGGAGTCGAGCAGCCCGCGGGTGTAGGGGTGGGCGGGGGTTGCGAACAGGTCGTCCACCGGGGCCTGTTCGGCCGCGCGCCCGCCGTACATCACCAGCACCTCGTGGGCGACCCGGGCGACCACCCCGAGATCGTGGGTGATCATGACGACGGCGAGTCCGCGCTCCTCCTGCAGCCGGGCGATCAGCTCCAGGATCTGGGCCTGGACGGTGACGTCGAGGGCGGTGGTCGGCTCGTCCGCGATGAGGAGTTCGGGCTCGCAGGCCAGCGCCATGGCGATCATCACGCGCTGGCGCATCCCGCCGGAGAACTGGTGCGGATACTCGCCCGCCCTGCGTTCCGGCTCGGGGATGCCGACTTCGGCGAGCATCTCCACGGCCCGTCTGTGAGCCACCGCACGGCGGGAGTTGAAGTGAACCCGGTGGTGTTCGGCGATCTGCTCGCCGACCGTGTAGTACGGGTGGAGGCTGGAGAGCGGGTCCTGGAAGATCATGGCCATCCGGCGGCCCCGCAGCCGGTTGAACTCACGTTCCCCGAGCTCCAGCAGCTCCTGTCCTTCGAGGCGGATCGAGCCGGTGACATCGGCGGCTGTGTGCAGCCCGAGCACCGCCATCGAGGTGACGGACTTGCCCGAGCCGGACTCGCCGACGATGCCCAGGGTGCGGCCCCGGTGGACGTCGAAGCTGAGCGAGTCCACGGCCCGCACGGGTCCCCGTTTCGTCGCGAAGGTGACACTCAAGTCCCGTACGGTCAGCAGAGATTGGCTTGGCGTCATCAAAACCTCACCCTCGGGTCGACGACGGCGTACAGCAGGTCGACGGCCAGGTTGGCGACGACGATGAAGGTGGCGGCGAGCAGCGTGACCCCGAGGATGACCGGCTGGTCCCCGCTGGAGAGCGCGCCGTAGAAGAGCCGGCCGATGCCCGGGAGTCCGAAGATGGACTCGGTGATGACGGCGCCCGCGAGGAGCCCGCCCAGGTCCATGCCGAAGATGGTGAGGATCGGCGTCATGCCGGCCCGCAACCCGTGCTTGACGACGACCGTGCGACGCGGCAGGCCCTTGGCGCGGGCGGTGCGGATGAACGGCTCCGCCATCGTCTCGATCATCGAACTGCGGCTCTGGCGTGCGTACATGGCCGCGTACAGAATGGCGAGTGCCAGCCACGGCAGGAGCAGGTTGCTCGCCCAGTCGACGGGGTCGCTGCCGAAAGACACGTACTGCGGATAGGGGAACAGCCCCGCCACCCGGATCAGCCCGTAGATGAGCATCATCGAGGTGAAGTACACGGGCATGGAGGCGGCGCCGACAGCGCCGACCATCAGGACCCGGTCGAGCAGGGTGTCCTTGCGCAGTGCGGCGGTGACTCCGGCGGTCAGGCCGAGCAGCAGCCACAGCACCGCTGCGCCGAAGGCCAGCGATGCGGAGACCGGAAGCCGGTCCATCAGCAGGCCCCAGACGGACTCGCTGTTCTCGTACGAGTAGCCGAGGCAGGGAAAGCCGCAGTGCAGCGCGTACTGGCCGCTGCCCAGGGTGCGGCCGGTGAAGATGCCGCTGAGGAACTCCCAGAACTGCACCCAGATCGGCTGGTCCAGGCCCATGTGGGCGCGGATCGCCGTCAGGCGTTCGGCGCTGCACGACTTGCCGCAGGCCGCGGCGGCCGGGTCGGAGGGCAGGACGTAGAAGATGGTGAAGGTGACGGCGGCGATCGCGATCAGCACGCCGACCACGCCGAGCAGCCGGCGGCCGAGGTAGCGGGTCATGTGCGGCTTCCCCTCGGGTCGAGGATGTCCCGCAACGCGTCTCCGAGGAGCGTGAAGGCGAGCACGGCGAGGAAGAGGCAGATGCTCGGGATGACGAAGTACATGGGATCCGTGTCGTAGAACGCGACGCTCTCGGCGATCATCTGGCCCCAGGACGGGGTGGGCGGGCGGACGCCGACGCCCAGATAGCTGAGGGCCGCCTCGGTGGCGATCATGCCCGGGATGATCAGGGTGGTGTACGCGATGACGGGCCCGGCGACGCCCGGGAGGATGTCGCGGGTGAGGATCCGCCAGGACCCCGATCCGCCCACCCGCGCGGCGTCGACGTACTCGCGGTGCTTGAGCGAGAGCGTCTGGCCGCGCACCACACGGGCGATGCCGGGCCAGCCGAACAGCCCGATCACCGCGGTCATCAGCACGATCCGGTTGACGTCCTTGGCCACCGACATCATCGCGATCATGAAGATGAGGGAGGGGAAGGACATGGTCAGGTCCATGATCCGGCTGAGGACCGCGTCGGTGCGGCCGCCGAAGTAGCCGGCCGCGATTCCGGCCGCCGTGCCCGCGACCACGACGATCGCGGTCGCGGTGAAGGCGATCAGGAGGGAGACCTGGGCGCCGTGCACGACCCGGGCGAACAGGTCGCGGCCGGTGACGGGTTCGACACCCAGCCAGTGGTCGGCGGAGATCCCGCCGAGCGGTCCGAGCGGCAGCCCGCCCAGGTAGGGGTCGACGGCGGACTTGTCGAACTCCTCGGGCGACCAGCCGCCCAGAGCGCTCAGCAGGGGCGCGGCGGCGGCCATGACGACGAAGAGCACGACGATGACGAGGGAGATCTTGACGGAGGTGCGGCGGCGCAGTTCCGCGCGGGCCAGCTGCCAGGGGCCGCTGCCCGCCGGAACCTCCACCGGTGCTGTGGTGAGGGCCATGATCTTTACGAGCCCTCAGCCCTGGCTCTTGGACGGGTCCTTGAGGCCGACCGTGGCGTAGTCGAGCTGACCGCCGAAGGAGGTCTGCCCGTAGGCGCCGGCGATGTTGCTGCCGAGCACCAGGGGCCAGCGGCGGACCAGGACCGGTACGGCGGGGGCCTTGGCGAGGATCTGGCCGTCCAGCTGCTGCCAGGCGGTGTTGGCCTGCTTGGCGTCGGTCATGGCGGCGATTTCGTCCATCCGCTTCATGGTCGGCTCGTCGCGGAAGAGCGAGTGGTTGCCGGAGTTGCCCTTCTCCTTGATGTAGCGGCCGTCGAAGACGAACGGCAGGAACGTGGAGCCGGACGGGTAGTCGGGACACCAGCCCGTGTACGCGATGTCGGTGCGGTTCTTGGTGTCGCCGATCGTCGCGTAGAACGCCGACGGGTCGACGGTCTCGATGGTGACCTTGATTCCGGCCTTGCCCAGCGACTGCTGGATCGCCTCGGCCCGCCCCTTGTCCCCGGTCGAGACGGTCATCTTCGTCTCGAACCCGTCCGGCTTGCCCGCCTCCTTCAGCAGCTGCTTCGCCTTCTCGACGTCACCGGTCGCAGGGATCTTCAGAGTGTCCGGTTCCTTGCCCTCGAAGAGGGTGGCCGGCATGTAGGCGGTGGACAGGTCGTTGAAGGCGGGGCCGCCCGAGGCGGTGAGCACCGAGTCCCTGTCGAGCGCGTACTGCACGGCCTGACGGACCTTCACATCATTGAACGGGGCCCGCCCGGTGTGCATTTGGACCATGTCCGTGCAGTTGGTCGACTCGGCGATCAGCCGCTTGCGCACTTCCGCGTCGGGCAGCACCTTGGCCGCGCTCTCCGGCCGCAGCGCACCCCAGGAGACGGCGGAGGTGTCAGCGCCCTGGCTGGCGATCAGCCGGTCGTCGATCTGGTTGGCCTTCAGCCCCATCACCATGACCAGCTTGTCCGGGTACGCCTTGCGCACCTGGTCGGTCGAGGCGTCCCAGCTGGTGTTGCGCACCAGCACCAGCTTCTTTCCGCGCTGGTACGACTCGATCTTGTACGGGCCCGAGGAGAACGGCCGGTTGTCGTACTGAGGCCCCTTGTCCTTGTCCTTGGGAACGGGGGCGAAGGTCGGCATGACGGTGGCGTTGGGGAACTCCGCGAAGGGCTTGCGGAGTTCGAAGACGATCGTGTGGTCGTCGGGCGTCTTGATGGAGGCGAGGTGCTTGCCCTCGGCGGGCCCCTGGTAACCCTCGGCTCCGGCCAGATAGCGGGCAGCGTAGTCGGCGCCGCCGGGCAGGTCGGGGGAGAAGGACCGCTCCACGTTGTACTTGATGTCCTGCGCGGTGACGGGGGTGCCGTCCTCGTACTTGACTCCCTGCTTGAGGCGGAAGGTCCAGGTCTTGGCGCCGTTGGAGGAGGTGCCGAGGTCGGTCGCGAGGTCCGGGACGAGTTCACCGCCCGCCGTGCCGGGGGCCGCCTTGTAGGTGACCAGGGTGCGGTAGAGCAGCCGGGTCCCGAACTCCATGTCGCTCATCACCCAGTTGCGGGCCGGATCGAGGTGGGTGAAGTCCTGGTTGGACAGGACCGTGAGGGTGCCGCCCTTCTGCGGAGTGCCGCCGACCATGGCGCCTTGGTTGGCGGTCGCAGGGTTCTTGCCGGTGGCGCCTTTGCCGCCGGACGAATGCTTGGAGCCGGAACAGCCGGCTGCGCCGAGTGTGACGGTCGCCGCCAGGGCGGTGGCGACGGCGGTGAGGGTGCGCGTGTTCATCAGTGGTCACTCCGAGAACAGTCGGCCAGCCAGGAGCTGGAATGTGACAGGTAACATAGTAATGTGAAATTGCACTGACAAGGCGCCAGCAAGCTCGTTACTCACCTGTGTCCGAGTGGGTATGCCGCCGAGGGTGCCGGATGCCGCCGAGCAGTGGATGGGCGCCTTGCCGGAGAGGTGGGCACGGACGGATCGCGCGTAACCCTTGGCATCGGCTATGCAATGTGAAATATTACTGTCGTGCCCAAGAGAAACACCTCGGACGTCATCGTCGTCGGTGCGGGCGTGATCGGCGCGGCCTGCGCCTACTACGCAGCCCGAGCCGGCCTCTCCGTCACCGTGATCGACCGCGGCCCCGTCGCGGGCGGCACCACGGGTGCCGGCGAGGGCAACCTCCTGGTCTCCGACAAGGAGCCCGGACCCGAACTCGAACTCGCGCTGCTGTCCACCGGGTTGTGGCAGGAGCTGGCCGAGCTGCTCCCGCCGCAGATCGAGTACGAACCCAAGGGCGGCCTCGTCGTCGCCTCCGGGGAGGCCGGGATGCGCGCCCTGCGCGACTTCGCGGCCGGACAGGACAAGGCCGGTGTGCGGGCGGAGGAAGTCCCGGCGGACCGGTTGAACGACCTGGAGCCACATCTGGCCGCCGGCCTGGCGGGTGGCTTCCATTACCCCCAGGACGCGCAGGTCATGCCTGCCCTGGCGGCCGCGCATCTGCTGCGCGCGGGCGGCGGGCGGGTGTGCCTCAGGCTCGGCGAGGAGGTCACCGGCCTGCTCACCACGGCGGACGGATCGGTGCGCGGGGTGCGTACGCCGGCCGGCGATATGCATGCCCCGTACGTGGTCAACGCCGCCGGCACCTGGGGTGGCGAGCTGGCCCGGCTCGCGGGCGTCGAGCTTCCCGTGCTGCCCCGCCGCGGTTTCGTTCTCGTCACGGAACCGCTGCCGCGTGTGGTGCGGCACAAGGTGTACTCCGCGGACTATGTTGCCGATGTCGCGAGCGGTTCCGCAGCCCTGCAGACCTCGGCCGTGGTCGAGGGCACCCCGGCGGGCCCGGTCCTGATCGGTGCCAGCCGGGAGCGGGTCGGCTTCGACGCCACGTTGTCGACCGAGGTGGTCCGCCGCCTGGCGGCGCAGGCCACCGCACTGTTCCCGGTCCTGGCCGGGGTCCGGGCGATGCGGACGTATGCGGGGTTCCGCCCGTATCTGCCCGACCATCTCCCTGCCATCGGCCACGATCCGCGGGTGCCGGGCCTGCTGCACGCCTGCGGTCACGAAGGCGCGGGGATCGGGCTCGCCCCGGCCACCGGGCTGCTCATCGCGCGCTGCCTTGACGGCCGTGAACCACCGCTGGACCTAGGCCCGTTCCATCCCGGCCGCTTCGATGCCGCCGCTTGACCCGTCTGCTACGAGAGGAGGCCCGCAGTGGCCCGTACACCCACCGACCTGGTCGGGGCGAACCCCGGCCCGTCGTTCGAGATCACGATGGACGGCAGTCCGGTCACCGCCCTGCCCGGGCAGTCCGTCGCCGCAGCCCTGTGGACCGCGGGCATCCTCGCCTGGCGCACCACGCGCAAGGCCGGGCGTCCGCGGGGTGTCTTCTGCGGCATCGGGCAGTGCTACGACTGCCTCGCCACCATCAATGCGGAGCCCAACCGCAGGGCCTGTCTGGTGCCCGCCGCACCCGGCGACGTGATCACCACCCAGGAGGGACACGGCCATGCCCGCCTCGGCGTCTGACCCGTACGACCTCGCGGTGATCGGAGCGGGACCGGCCGGTCTCGCTGGCGCCGTCACCGCGGCCGAACTCGGCCTGTCCGTCGCCCTGTTGGACGGATCGCCGCAGCACGGCGGACAGTTCTACCGGCATCCGGCGGCCGGCCTGGGGGCGGCGCGGCCCGAGGCGCTGCACCACGACTGGGCGGCCTTCGCCGAGCTTCGCCGACGCCTGGAGCAGAGCGACGTCAGCCACCTCTCCGGACACCATGTCTGGGCGGTCACCAAGGAGAACCACGGTGGGTGGGCGGTGCACGCCGTCACCGGGGCCGACGGCACCGCGGAGCGGTCGGTGCGGGTGCCGGCCCGTACGGTCCTGTTCGCGACCGGGGCGTTCGAGCGCCAACTTCCCTTTCCCGGCTGGACCTTGCCGGGTGTCGTGGGTGCCGGGGGAGCGCAGGCCATGCTCAAGTCCGGCCTGGTGCTGCCCGGTAAGCGCGTTGTCGTGGCGGGCAGCGGCCCCCTGCTGCTCGCCGTCGCCACCTCGCTGGCCGCCGCGGGCGCACGCGTCCCGGCCGTGGTCGAGGCATCCGGCTATCTGCGGTACGCCCGCCGCCCCCGGGCGCTCGTCACCAACCCGCACAAGCTGGCGGAGGCGGCGGTCCATGGTGCCGCTCTGCTGCGGCACCGAGTGCGGATACGGCTGCGCAGCGCGGTCACCCAGGTGCACGGCACCGACCGGGTGGAGGCCGTAACCGTCGCCCGGCTGGACCGCGACTGGCGGCCCGTACAGGGGGCGGGCCGCCGGATCGAGTGCGACGCGCTCGCTGTGGGGCACGGCCTTGCCCCGCAGATCGAACTGGCCACCGCACTCGGCTGCGCCACCCGCCCCCTGGTGGACGGGACAACCGCCCTGGCCCTGGACGGCCTTCAGGAAACCTCGGTGCGTGGCCTGTGGGCCGCGGGGGAGACCGGGGGAGTGGGTGGCGCGCAGCTCGCCCGCTCGGAAGGGGAACTGGCCGGTCTGGCGGCTGCCGCCAGACTGCACGGGTACCCCGTCCGAGAGGGGCGCGTCCGCGAGCTGCAGCGCCGCCGGGACCGCATGCGCGCCTTCGCCGACGCGATGGGCGCCGCCCATGCCCCGGCACCGGGCTGGACGGGCTGGCTGACCGACGACACGGAGGTGTGCCGCTGCGAGGAAGTGTCCGCCGGAAGCATCCGCGAAGCGGTCACCGACCTCGGAGCCCGCGACGCGCGCACCGTCAAACTCCTGACCCGGGCCGGTATGGGATGGTGTCAGGGACGGACGTGCGGGGCGGCTGTAGCGTGCCTCGCGGCCCGCGAGGGTGCCGTGGAACCACCCGCTGAACGTCGTCCGTTCGCTGTGCCCATTCCGCTCTCGGCACTGGCCTCGCTCCCCGGACCCGCCGAGATCGGGCCCGACCCGGCGCCGGGCGCCGACCACTGACCCGCGGCACCCCTTGTGGGCGCCGCACACCCCGCAGTAAAATGTCACACATTATAGAGAGGGCTTACTCATGACAGGCACCGCCTGGAACAGCACCCGTCCCTGGCGCGGGATCATGGTGGCCACCGCGCTGCCCCTGCGCGACGATCTGTCCGTCGACTACGACGCGTACGCCGAGCACGTCCGCTGGCTGATCGAGAACGGCTGCGACGGTGTCGTGCCGAACGGTTCGCTCGGCGAGTACCAGACCCTCACCGACGAGGAGCGGGCCCGCGTGGTCCACACCGCCGTCGACGCCGCGGGCGACGGTGCGCGAGTCATGCCCGGCGTCGCCGCCTACGGCAGCGCCGAGGCCCGCCGCTGGGCGGAGCAGGCGGCCGAAGCCGGCTGCGGCTCGGTCCTCCTGCTGCCCCCGAACGCCTACCGGGCCGACGAGCAGGCAGTCCGCGCCCACTACACCGAGGTCGCCGAGGCGGGGGTGCCGGTCGTCGCGTACAACAACCCCATCGACACCAAGGTGGATCTGACGCCCGGGACGCTGGCCCGTCTGCACCAGGACGGCAGCATCGTCGCCGTCAAGGAGTTCACCGGCGATGTACGGCGCGCGTACGAGATCGCCGAACTCGCTCCGGAACTCGACCTGCTGATCGGCGCGGACGACGTCCTGCTCGAACTCGCCCTGGCCGGTGCGGTCGGCTGGATCGCCGGATACCCCAACGCCTTCCCCGCCACCTGCGCCGAGCTGTACAACGCCGCCGTCGCCGGTGACCTGGACACCGCCCTGCCGCTCTACAAGTCCCTGCACTCGCTGCTGCGCTGGGATTCGAAGACGGAGTTCGTCCAGTCCATCAAGCTGTCCATGGACATCGTCGGCCGCCGTGGTGGCCCCACCCGTCCGCCGCGTTTCCCCCTCACGGGGGAGATCGAGGCCGGAGTCCGGGCCGCCACCGAGAAGGCCGTCGCCGACGGTCACCACTGACCGCTTCCGCGCTGCTTCGAAAGGATTCATCGTGCGCACGCGACACGTCTTCCACGCCGTCGATTCGCACACCGAGGGCATGCCCACCCGGGTGATCACCGGTGGCGTCGGGGTGATCCCCGGCGCCACCATGGCCGAGCGCCGGCTGCACTTCATCGAGCATCTGGACCATCTCCGGACGCTTCTGATGTACGAGCCGCGCGGCCATGCCGCGATGAGCGGGGCGATCCTCCAGCCGCCCACCCGGCCCGACGCCGACTTCGGGGTCCTCTACATCGAGGTGTCCGGGCTGCTGCCGATGTGCGGGCACGGCACGATCGGCGTCGCCACCGTCCTCGTCGAGACAGGCATGGTGCCGGTGAGCGAACCGGTCACCACGGTGCGGCTCGACACTCCGGCCGGCCTTGTCAGCGTCGACGTAGCGGTCGTTGAGGGCGCGGCGCAGTCGGTCACGCTCACCAATGTGCCTGCCTTCTGTGTCGGCCTGGACCTGAAGGTGGACGTCCCCAGGTACGGGACGATCACCTACGACCTCGCGTTCGGCGGCAACTTCTACGCCTTCGTCGACCTCGACGACCTGGGGCTGCCGTTCGACCGCGCCCGCAAGGACGACCTGCTGGCCGCCGGGCTCGCGGTCATGGACGCGATCAACGCGTCGCCGGACCGGCCCGTCCACCCGGAACAGCCGGAGATCGCCGGGGTCAAGCATGTCTACCTGGCGGCTCCCGGCTCGAACGCCGAGCACTCGCGGCACGCGATGGCGATTCACCCGGGCTGGTTCGACCGCTCCCCGTGCGGCACCGGCACCTCGGCACGGATGGCACAGTTGCACGCGCGCGGCGAATTGCCCCTGGGCCGCGATTTCGTCAACGAGTCCTTCATCGGGACGCGCTTCACCGGCCGACTCCTCTCGCACACGGAGGTCGGCGGGCTGCCGGCCGTCGTGCCGGCCATCACCGGCCGCGCCTGGATCACCGGCACCGCCCAGTACTTCCTCGACCCGGACGACCCCTTCCCCGGAGGCTTCCTCCTGTGACCAGCATCGTCTCCCACAACCCGGCCGACCCCACCGACGTACTCCTCAACATCCCGACTCCCGGCGCGTTTGCGACGGTTGACGTCGTCGAGCGGGCCCGTGCTGCCCAGCCCGGCTGGCTGATCGGTGGCGCGGCCGCCCGTTCGGCGGCCCTCACCGCGGTCGCCGCCGGCATCGAGGCCGCCGCGGACGAGCTAGCCCACCTCGCCGTGCGCGAGGTGGGCAAGCCGCTCGCCGAGGCCCGGGCCGAGGTCGCGCGGACCGTCGCGATCTGGCGGTACTACGCCCAGGCCCCGTACGAACCCACCGGAGCCGTCCACGAACCCGCGGCCGGCCCCGGACTCCTCCTCACCCGCCGGCGCCCGCACGGCGTCGCGGGACTCATCACGCCCTGGAACTTCCCCTTCGCCATCCCGAGCTGGAAGGCCGCCCCGGCACTCGCCGTGGGCAACGCGGTCGTCCTCAAGCCCGCTCCGGAAGCGACGGCGTGTGCCCAGCGGCTGGCAGAGATCGTCCAGCAGAGCCTGACAGCAGGAGTGTTCACCGTGCTGCCCGGCGGGGCGACCGAGGGCAACGCCCTCGTCTCCGCCGCCGATGTCGTCTCCTTCACCGGCTCCACAGCCGTCGGCCAGGCGGTCGCGCGTGCCGCCACGGCCCGGGGCATCCCGGTCCAGTCGGAGATGGGCGGCCTGAACGCGGCCCTCGTCCTGCCGGACGCCGACATCGAGCAGGCCGCGGTCCACATCGCCGCCGCGATCGCCGGATACGCCGGCCAGAAGTGCACCGCCACCAGCCGCGTGGTCGCGGTCGGCGCGGCCCTCGACCCCCTGCGCGAGGCACTCTCCGAGGCGCTGCGGACCGTCCCGGTCGGCGACCCCGCCGACCCGTCCACCGTGTGCGGACCACTGATCAACGGACAAGCCCGCGATCAGGTCTGCAGTGCCTGGGACGGGTCCTCGGTACTCGCGGGCGGAACCGTGCCCGACGGCCCCGGCTGGTACGCGGCCCCGACCCTGGTCGAGAAGGTGTCCCCGGGCCACCGGCTGCTGCGCGAGGAGGTCTTCGGGCCCATCGCGGCCCTGCTGCCCGCCGACGACCTCGCCCATGCGGTACGGATCACCAACTCGGTCCCGTACGGTCTGGTCACCTCGGTCCACACCGCGGACCTGGACACGGCTCTGAACGGACTGGATCAGCTCGACACCGGGATGATCCGGATCAACGCCCCGTCCAACGGCGTCGACTTCCACCTGCCTTTCGGCGGCGCCAAGGCATCCAGCCACGGGCCGCGCGAACAGGGTCACTCGGCCTTGGAGTTCTATACCTCCAGCCGTACGTACACCCTGTCACCTGTGAAAACAACGTGACATTGTACGCTGGTGACCCGCTCCGGCATGAAGGGATCACCACCGCTATGGGGCACCTGAAGCAGCGCGACCTAGGCGCCACCCGCGAGCGGCTGCGCGACCAGGTCGCCCATGCCCTGCGGGCCGCCCTGATCTCCGGCGAGCTGCGGCCGGGCGAGGTGTACTCGGCGCCGGTCCTCGCCGAGGACTTCGGGATCTCCGCGACGCCCGTGCGCGAGGCGATGCTCGACCTGGCCCGGGAGGGCCTGGTCGAGCCCGTCCGCAACAAGGGGTTCCGGGTCACCGAGGTCAACGAGCACGATCTCGACCAGTACACCGAGATCCGTGCCCTGATCGAGATTCCCACGGTCGGCCGGATCACCCGGTCCGCCGCTCGTGAGGCGCTGGAGGCGCTGCGGCCGGTCGCCGAGGAGATCGTCCGGGCCGCGCGCGAGCACGACCTCATCGGCTATCTGGAGGCCGACCGGCAGTTCCACCTCTCGCTCCTCGCCCTCTCCGGCAATGAGAGGCTCGTCGAAACCGTGGGTGACCTGCGCAAGCGATCCCGTCTGTACGGGCTCACCGCCCTCGACGAGCGCGGCGGGCTGATCCCCTCGGCCGAGGAACACCTGGAACTCCTGGACCTGATGCTCGCCGGCGACGCGAAGGGGGCGGAGAAGCTCATGGCCAAGCACCTGAGCCATGTCCGCTCGCTGTGGGCCAAGAGCGGGACCGCGTCGAAGACCGCCGGGTAGCGGGGCCGTCGGGCCGTCTGGCCACGGCCGACTCGGGCGGCGCCGCCCTCCATAACGTGGAGTTATGGCGACGTGGGGGCTCCCCACCGACAGTCGGCCGCAGCATGCTGATCTGTGCAATGTCACACTTCATGCTGCGGCTCCTGGGCTGTGAAGGGGATCCATGAACCCTGCGTACGCGACCGTCGACCACGTCTTCACCGTCCCCCTGGACCACTGCGCCCCGGGCGGGCCGGACATCGAGGTCTTCGCCCGTGAGGTCGTCGACCCGGCCCGCGCCGGCGAGCGACTTCCCTGGCTGCTCTACCTCCAGGGCGGCCCGGGCGGCAAATCACCGCGTCCGTCGGCCGGTTCGCCGGGCTGGCTGCCCCAGGCGCTCAAGACCCACCGGGTGCTCCTGCTGGACCAGCGCGGTACCGGCCGCTCCACCCCGGTCACCGCCCGCTCCGCCGCCCGTTTCGCCTCCCCCGCCCAACTCGCCGCGCATCTCTGCCACTTCCGTGCAGACGCCGTGGTCGCAGACGCCGAACTGATTCGTCGTCAGCTCTGCGGCGATCAGCCCTGGGAGACGCTCGGCCAGAGCTACGGCGGCTTCATCACCCTCACGTACCTCTCCCAGGCACCCGAGGGACTGCGGGCCTGCTACGTGACCGGTGGGCTGCCCGGTCTCACCGCCACCGCCGACGACGTGTACGCCCGCACCTACCCGCGGGTGCGGGACCGCGTCCTCGACTTCTACGCCCGCTACCCCGACGACGCCCCCCGCCTCCGCAAGATCGCGGATCTCCTCGCGGCCACCGAGGTCCGACTGCCCAACGGAGACCGCCTCACCACCCGCCGCCTGCGCACCCTCGGACTCGCCCTGGGCATGGGCGACGGCTTCGAACGGATCCACTGGCTGCTCGACGAATCGCTGGACGCCGAGGGCGAGCTGAGCGACACCTTCCTCCACCAGGTGATGGCCCTCACCGGCTTCACCGACAATCCGTTGTTCGCCGTGATGCAGGAGACGCTCTACGGTCAGGGCGCGGGTTCGAGCCGCTGGGCCGCCTCGCGGGCGCTCGCGGACCTCCCCGAATTCGGCGAGGACGCGGACCCCCTCCTCCTCACCGGGGAAATGATCTACCCGTGGATGTTCCGCGACATCACGGGTCTGCGCCCCTTCGCGGACGCCGCCGACCTGCTGGCCGACCGCGCCGACTGGCCGCCGCTGTACGACCCCCGCCGCCTGGCCGTCAACCAGGTCCCCCTCTCCGCGATCGTCTACCACGACGACATGTATGTGGACGCCGCACTCTCCCTGCGCACCGCGCGCGAGGTCGGCGGTACCCGCGTCTGGATCACCAATGAGTGGGAACACGACGGCGTCACCGCCTCCGCCGGCCGCGTGCTGGCCCGCCTGATGGACCTGGCCGCGGACCGCGCGTAACCCCTCCTCCTCCGTCCTTCCCCGCCCGTTGCGCCCGTCTGCCACTGCCTCCGGAGAGACATGTCCGCCCTGACGACCACCCGCCTGCGGCCCCTCGCCGCCGCAATCGCCCTCGCCTCCTGTCTTGCCGCCCCGACAACGGCGACCGCTGCCGCAGAGCCCAATTCGCCTGCTCCGGCCGCCGATTGTGCTCTTGTCGGCAAGACCGGCTGGACCGACGAAGGCCACAACACCGACGCGACTCAGTTCCAGCCCTCCAGAGGCGTCCGCCGCGTCCTCACCCTGTTCGTCGACTTCCCCGACGCTCAGGCCACGGACTCCACCGATGCGTACGCCACCCAACTCGCCCCGGCCGCCGACTGGATGAGCAGAGCCAGCTACGGCCGCTCCCGGCTCGCCATCAGCTCGGTGCGCCGCTGGATCCGGATGCCCGCGGACTCCACCTCCTACGGGTTCGCGCGCGGCCTCACCTTCGAGACCCACGAGAAGTACGTACGCGACGCGATCACCGCCGCCGACCCCTACGCGGACCTCTCCGGGTACGACATGGTCTATGTCGTACCCACGAAGGCAGCGGCCGCGATCCCCTTCTCCCCGACCTACCTCTACGACCCGAACACGCCCGGTGTCACCGCCGACGGCGCCCGCCTCAAGTGGGCGGTCACCTTCGGACAGGACATGTGGCGCTGGGGATACAAGGTCGCCGCCCACGAGACCGCTCACACCTTCGGCCTCCCGGACTTGTACTCCTTCACCGCCCCCACCCACCAGTACGCCGGCGGCTGGGACGTCATGGGCAACATCGCGGGACCCGCCCCGCAGTACCTCGGCTGGCACTCGTGGAAGCTCGGCTGGACCCGCGACAACCAGGTCGCCTGCCTGCCCGGGCAAGGACGCCGCACAGTGCGGCTGACCCCGGTGGAGCGCCCCGGCGGGACCAAGATCGCCGTACTGCGCACGGGCGAGACCACGGCGTATGTCGCGGAGTCCCGCCGCGCCAAGGGCAATGACCGGGCCGCCTGTTCCACCGGCGTGCTCATCTACAAGGTCGATTCCGCCGCCCAGACCGGCGAGGGACCGGTCAGGATCATGAACGCCAACCCGACCGCCACCCCGCCCGCCGGTTGCACCCAGCTGGACCTGGCCGCCTACGCGCCCGGCCAGACCTTCACCGACCCGGACACCGGAGCCCGGATCGATGTCCTCACGGACGGCCGGGCAGGGGACGTGGTGCGGCTCAGCAAGACGTGAAGGCCATGGCCTGCTGATCCCGCGTGATGTTCCGGCAGGGTGAAGTTCACCTTGCCGGAAACGTTGCCCTCCCAAGGTCCGCGACAGGACCACGCTCTGACGATTCATCAGTTTATTTTGCTGCTTGCAACCCTCTTTCACTGCCATGTGAACTGTGAAATTGTACGGTCACACTTTCCGTGGGCATGACAGCTGCGGGAGGGCTCAACTTCCGCTGCCATCACGGTCCGCACCCCCCACCGCCGTGCCCCACGCACGGCTGCCGACCGGCCTGGAGGCCATCGCTATGCGCCAACCCCCCACCCTCAGGAAACTCACCCAACTGCTGATACCTACCGTGGCCGCCGCCGGCCTCGGGCTCACCATGCTCGCCCCCCATGGCGCGGCGGCCCCGGCCGGCGCCGGGACACCCAAGCCCGCACCGAGGTCGGCCCCCGCCCCACAGCCCGCCTCCGCCACCGTGCTTGCCGCCGATCTCGCACCCGGACACGCCGCCGACCCCGCGCGATCGGCCACGAAGACCTCGAACCCCGCGCAACGCCCTCCGCTCCCCGCGGCCCAGAACGCCGCACAGCGCAAGCAGGCTCGCTCTGCGGCGAAGGCCGCGGCGGACTGCAATGTCAGCGACTTCACCTCGAAGACCGGCGCTGCCCTGGTCGAGCAGATCAAGAAGTCGGAAACCACCTGCATCAACACGCTGTTCAGTGTGAGCGGTGAGGACTCCAAGGCCCTCTTCCGCGAGGAACAGATGGTCACGGTGGCGAACGCACTCAAGGATGTCGCGACCAACTACCCGGGGGACAACAGCACGTTCGCGACCCAGGTGGTGCTGTACCTGCGCGCCGGCTACTACATCCAGTACAACCAGCCGGAGAACGTCGGCGAATACGGCCCGACGCTGAAGAGCGCCATTCAGGGCGCCCTGGACGCCTTCTTCGGCTCGTCCCACGCCTTCGACGTCACCGAGGCCAACGGAGAAACCCTGGCCGAGACGGTAACCCTGATCGACAGCTCCGGAGAGAACGCCCGCCACCTCGGCGTGGTCAAACGCCTGCAGAAGGACTACAACTCGTCGTACGACAAGTTCTACGGGATGCTCTCGGCGGTCAACAACACCTACACCGTGCTCTTCCGCGGCCACCAGATGCCGGAGTTCGCGGAAGCCGTGCAGGCCGACCCGAGCGTCCTCACCGGACTGCGTGACTTCGCCGTCGCCCACGACGATCTGCTCGGCACGGACAAGTCCTACCTGGCCAGCAACGCCGGACGCGAACTCGGCCGCTTCCTGCAGCACGCCGGCCTCAAGGACACCGTCAAGCCGTTGGTCAAGGAGCTGCTCGGCCGCAGCGAGATCACTGGGCGCACCGCCCCGCTCTGGGTCGGCCTTGCCGAGATGACGAACGAGTACGACAAGGAGAACTGCGCCGATTACGACACCTGTGACCTGCAGAACCGAGTGCGCGACGCCGTGCTGACGGTCAAGCACACATGCGGTCCGAGCGCGAAGATCCTCGCACAGGAGCTGACCGCGGCCGAACTCTCGGCCACCTGCGACAGCATCCTCAAGCAGGACCCGTTCTTCCACAACATCGTCAAGGACAACGGTCCGGTCAAGGACGACAACAACACCAGCATCGAGATCGTCGCCTTCAATTCCAGCACCGACTACAAGACCTACGCCGGTGTCGTCTTCGGCATCGACACCAACAACGGCGGCATGTACCTGGAGGGCGACCCGGCCGCCGAGGGCAACCAGCCGCGCTTCATCGCCTACGAGCAGCCGGCCCAGGACGGCGCCTTCCAGATCTGGAACCTCAACCACGAGTACACCCACTACCTCGACGGCCGCTTCGACATGTACGGCGACTTCGCAGCCGGGCAGACCACCCCGAACGTGATGTGGATCGAGGGTTTCGCCGAGTACGTCTCCTACTCGTACCGCGGCGTCACTTACGACAGGGCGATCGAGGAGGCGGGCAAGAACACCTACAGGCTCAGCCAGCTCTTCGGGACCACCTACGAAAACGCCGACACCACCCGTATCTACCAGTGGGGCTATCTGGGCGTCCGATACATGCTCCAGTCGCACCCCGAGGACATGGCCACCCTGCTCGGCCACTACCGCGCAGGCGAGTACGACGAGGCCTACAAACTGCTCCGCGACACCATCGGCACCAGGTACGACGCCGACTTCGCCGACTGGCTGAGCAAGTGCGCCGGCGGCGACTGCGGCCAACTGCCGGCCCGCAGCGGCCGGTGACCGGGGCCTCGGCCACCGGCGAGAACTGAGCCAGGAGAGCCTGGTGTCCCGCGCATCGTCCGTGCGCGGGACACCAGGCTCGGCGCTATTGCCCGGTCAGATGTCGCGGAAGATCTCGATCTGCGCACCCACCGAGTTCAGCCGCTCCGCCAGCTCCTCGTACCCACGGTTGATCACATACACATTGCGCAGCACCGACGTGCCCTCGGCCGCCATCATCGCCAGCAGCACCACCACCGCGGGCCGCAGAGCCGGCGGGCACATCATCTCCGCGGCGCGCCAGCGGGTCGGGCCCTCCACCAGGACGCGGTGGGGGTCGAGCAACTGCAGGCGGCCGCCCAGGCGGTTGAGGTCGGTGAGGTAGATCGCGCGGTTGTCGTAGACCCAGTCGTGGATCAGCGTCTTGCCCAGCGCGACCGCCGCGATCGCCGCGAAGAACGGGACGTTGTCGATGTTCAGGCCCGGGAACGGCATCGGGTGGATCTTGTCGATCGGCGCCTCCAGTTTGGAGGGGCGCACCGTCAGGTCCACCAGCCGCGTACGGCCGTTGTCCGCCGCGTACTCGGGGGAGCGGTCGTGGTCCAGCCCCATCTCCTCAAGGACCGCGAGCTCGATCTCCATGAACTCGATCGGCACCCGGCGGATCGTCAGCTCCGACTCGGTGACAACCGCGGCGGCCAGCAGGCTCATCGCCTCGACCGGGTCCTCGGAGGGGGAGTAGTCGACGTCCACATCGATGTTCGGGATGCCGTGCACGGTCAGCGTGGTCGTGCCGACGCCCTCGACCTTGACGCCCAGCGCCTCCAGGAAGAAGCAAAGGTCCTGGACCATGTAGTTGGAGGACGCGTTGCGGATGACGGTCACGCCGTCGTGCCGGGCCGCGGCCAGCAGCGCGTTCTCGGTCACCGTGTCGCCGCGCTCGGTGAGGACGATCGGGCGGTCCGGTGCGATCGCCTGCTCCACCTTCGCGTGGTAGAGGCCCTCCGTCGCGGTGATGTCAAGCCCGAAGCGGCGCAGCGCGATCATGTGCGGCTCGATGGTCCGCGTGCCGAGGTCGCAGCCGCCGGCGTACGGCAGCTTGAAGCTCTCCATGCGGTGCAGCAGCGGGCCGAGGAACATGATGATCGACCGGGTCCGGCGTGCGGCCTCCGCGTCGATGGCGTCCATGTCGAACTGCGCGGGCGGCACGATCTCCAGGTCCACGCCCTCGTTGATCCAACGGGTGCGCACCCCGATGGAGTTCAGCACTTCCAGCAGCCGGAAGACCTCCTCGATACGGGCCACCCGCCGCAGCACCGTACGGCCCTTGTTGAGCAGCGAACCGCAGAGCAGCGCGACACACGCGTTCTTGCTCGTCTTCACGTCGATGGCCCCGGACAGCCGGCGCCCGCCGACCACCCGAAGATGCATGGGCCCGGCGTAGCCGAGCGAAACGATCTCACTGTCGAGCGCCTCGCCGATGCGCGCGATCATCTCAAGGCTGATGTTCTGATTGCCCCGCTCGATGCGGTTCACGGCGCTCTGGCTGGTGCCGAGTGCCTCGGCCAACTGCGTTTGTGTCCAGCCCCGATGCTGACGGGCGTCACGGATGAGCTTGCCGATGCGTACGAGGTAGTCGTCTGCCATGGCGGCAGGCTATCTCAGATATGAGATGTGATCGCGTGGGGTGAGCCATCAGGGTGACAGGCTATGAGCAACAGGGTGTTTCGGTTCATACAGGGGCAGTTCGGCCCCGCTCGGCATCCGTACCGCGGCCAGTACTCCCCACCCCTGGTCGCTCGGTGGCTGCGAGATCTCGACCCCGCGCTCCGTGAGCCTGGCCAGGGTCCGCGAGAGGTCGTCGCACATCAGATAGAACTCCGCCTTCGGCTGATCCCCTGTCGGATGCACGGCGATCTCCGCCGGCGGCAGCTTGAAGATGAGCCAGCCGCGTCCCGCGTCGACGTGCGCGAAGCCGAGCACGTCCTTGACGAAGGCCCGGTCGGCATCCGAGTCCCGGCTGTAGAGGATCACGTGCGCGCCGCTGAACATGCTCCGATACTGAGCCGGGCGCACGCGCACGGCAATCCCTGTGCCGCCGTACGGGCGCCCGGGCCCCACCCTCGGGGGAGGTCCGGGCATGACCCGGCAGCGGTCATGTACTAGAGTTATCTCGACATCGAGATATCTATCGAAGGCGTACCGCAGCCGCCACCTGGTAAGGGCTACCTAACTAAGCCTTACCTTAGCGGATCGGCGAGGAGCCATGGCGGCAGCATTGCGGTAGGTACGCGCACATTGATGAAGGAGACTGTCGTGTCGGCGAACAGCTTCGACGCCCGCAGCACGCTGCGCGTGGGCGACGAGTCGTACGAGATCTTCAAGCTGGACAAGGTCGAGGGCTCCGCCCGCCTCCCTTACAGCCTGAAGGTGCTGCTGGAGAACCTGCTCCGCACGGAGGACGGCGCGAACATCACCGCCGACCACATCCGCGCGCTCGGCGGCTGGGACTCGCAGGCTCAGCCGAGCCAGGAGATCCAGTTCACGCCGGCCCGCGTGATCATGCAGGACTTCACCGGCGTTCCCTGTGTCGTCGACCTCGCCACCATGCGTGAGGCCGTGAAGGAGCTCGGCGGCGACCCGGCGAAGATCAACCCGCTGGCCCCGGCCGAGCTGGTCATCGACCACTCCGTCATCGCCGACAAGTTCGGCACCAACGAGGCCTTCGCGCAGAACGTCGAGCTGGAGTACGGCCGCAACAAGGAGCGCTACCAGTTCCTGCGCTGGGGCCAGACCGCCTTCGACGAGTTCAAGGTCGTCCCCCCGGGCACCGGCATCGTCCACCAGGTCAACATCGAGCACCTTGCTCGTACGGTCATGGTCCGCGGCGGCCAGGCCTACCCCGACACCCTCGTCGGCACGGACTCGCACACCACCATGGTCAACGGCCTCGGCGTGCTGGGCTGGGGCGTCGGCGGCATCGAGGCCGAGGCCGCTATGCTCGGCCAGCCGGTCTCCATGCTCATCCCGCGCGTCGTCGGCTTCAAGCTGACCGGTGAGCTCACGCCCGGCACCACCGCCACCGACCTGGTGCTCACCATCACCGAGATGCTGCGCAAGCACGGCGTCGTCGGCAAGTTCGTCGAGTTCTACGGCGAGGGTGTGGCCGCGACGAGCCTCGCCAACCGCGCCACGATCGGCAACATGTCGCCGGAGTTCGGTTCCACCGCCGCGATCTTCCCGATCGACGACGAGACCATCAAGTACCTGAAGCTGACCGGCCGCAGCGAGCAGCAGCTCGCGCTGGTCGAGGCGTACGCCAAGGAGCAGGGCCTCTGGCTCGACCCGGCCGCCGAGCCCGACTTCTCCGAGAAGCTGGAGCTCGACCTCTCCACGGTCGTTCCCTCGATCGCCGGCCCGAAGCGCCCGCAGGACCGCATCATCCTGGCGAACGCCAAGGAGCAGTTCGCGCAGGACGTCCGCAACTACGTCGACAACGACGACGAGGCGGGCAAGGAGTCCTTCCCGGCCTCCGACGCCCCGGCCGAGCACAACGGCGTACCGACCCGCCCGACGCTGGTCACCGCCCCCGACGGTTCGACGTACGAGATCGACCATGGCGCCGTCACCGTCGCCGCGATCACCTCCTGCACCAACACCTCGAACCCGTACGTCATGGTCGCCGCCGCGCTGGTGGCCAAGAAGGCGGTCGAGAAGGGCCTGACCCGCAAGCCGTGGGTCAAGACCACGCTCGCCCCGGGCTCCAAGGTCGTCACCGACTACTTCGACAAGGCGGGGCTCACCCCCTACCTCGACAAGGTCGGCTTCAACCTCGTCGGCTACGGCTGCACCACCTGCATCGGCAACTCCGGCCCGCTGCCGGAGGAGGTCTCCAAGGCCGTCAACGACCACGACCTGGCTGTTACGTCCGTCCTCTCGGGCAACCGTAACTTCGAGGGGCGCATCAACCCCGACGTCAAGATGAACTACCTGGCATCCCCGCCGCTGGTCGTCGCGTACGCCATCGCTGGCTCCATGAAGGTGGACATCACCAAGGACGCGCTGGGCGTCGACCAGGACGGCAAGCCGGTCTACCTGCAGGACATCTGGCCGACCGAGGCCGAGGTCAACGACGTGGTGGCCAACGCCATCGGCGAGGACATGTTCAACAAGTCCTACCAGGACGTCTTCGCGGGCGACGCGCAGTGGCAGGCGCTGCCGATCCCGACCGGCAACACCTTCGAGTGGGACCCGCAGTCCACCTACGTCCGCAAGCCCCCGTACTTCGAGGGCATGACGATGGAGACCACCCCGGTCTCGGACATCTCCGGCGCCCGCGTGCTGGCCAAGCTGGGCGACTCGGTCACCACCGACCACATCTCCCCGGCCGGTGCGATCAAGGCCGACACCCCGGCCGGCACGTACCTCACGGAGCACGGCGTCGAGCGCCGTGACTTCAACTCCTACGGCTCGCGCCGAGGCAACCACGAGGTCATGATCCGCGGCACCTTCGCCAACATCCGTCTGCGCAACCAGATCGCGCCGGGCACCGAGGGCGGCTACACCCGCGACTTCACGCAGTCCGCCGAAGGTGAAGGAGGGGCGCCGGTCTCCTTCATCTACGACGCCTCGCAGAACTACCAGGCCGCCGGCACCCCGCTGGTGATCCTCGCGGGCAAGGAGTACGGCTCCGGCTCGTCCCGCGACTGGGCCGCCAAGGGCACCGCGCTGCTCGGCGTCAAGGCCGTCATCGCCGAGTCGTACGAGCGCATCCACCGCTCGAACCTCATCGGCATGGGCGTCCTGCCGCTGCAGTTCCCGGAGGGCGCTTCCGCCGCCTCCTTCGGCCTGAGTGGCGAGGAGACCTTCTCCTTCACCGGCGTGACCGAGCTGAACAACGGCACCACGCCGCGCACGGTCAAGGTCACGACCGACACGGGTGTGGAGTTCGACGCGGTCGTCCGCATCGACACCCCCGGCGAGGCGGACTACTACCGCAACGGCGGCATCATGCAGTACGTGCTGCGGAACCTGATCCGCAACTAAGCACGGCAGTACAGCAGTACGGCAGTACGGCGCAGGCAGCAAAAGGGCCGCATCCCCGGCGACGGGGGTGCGGCCCTTCCCTGTGGGCTACGGTGCCGACAGCTGCCGGATCAGAAAAGCTTGGGGTAGATGTTGAAGCCCGCGCCGACCTTGACGCGAGGGGTGTTGAACGGGGCGGTGGCCTTGCCGCTGCCCTTGTACATCCACAGCGCGCCCGCGGCGTCGCGGACGACGACGTCCGCAAGGCCGTCCAGGTTCAGGTCACCGTTGGCGATGACCTTGTTGTAGATGTTCCAGCCTGCGCCGACCTTGGTGCGGGCCGAGAAGGGCGCGGCGGCGTTGCCTGTGCCCTTGTAGAGCCACAGCGCGCCGGTCTTGTCCTTGGCGAGGATGTCCGTCCGGCCGTCGCCGGACAGGTCGGCCTTGCCGGTGATGTGCGAGTAGGCGTTCCAGCCGGGACCTACCTTCACCCGCGCGGTGACCGTGCCGTTGCTGTTGCCCTTGTAGAGCCAGAGCACACCGGCGTTGTCCCGGGCGAGGATGTCGTCCTGCACGGTACCGCCGAGGTTGCCCGGTGTCAGGACCAGGTTGTAGTTCCAGCCCTTGCCCACCTGGCGGTTGCTTGTGTCGTTGGCAAAGAAGACGTTGCCGGCGGTGTCCCAGCTCCAGGCGCCGTCGTACTTGCCGTCCGCGTTGAGGTCCATCGAGGCCACGTGCTTGACCGGCCCCCAGCCGCTCGAGACGTAGCTGCGGGCGGCGAAGCTGCCCTTTCCGTTGGGGCCGTAGAGATAGGCGTCGGACTTCTTGTCCACCGCCCAGAGCAGATAGACCGGGGCGGCGGCGGCCTGTGCCGCGGCGGGCGCGTTCGACGGTGCCGCAAGCAGGCGGCTGACCTCGACGCCCTTCAGCGGCTGAGGAGCCGGGGTGTCGGCCACGGCCGCTCCGGCGGAGGTGCCGACCAGGGCGGCGGCTATTGCTGCGACGGCGAGACGTGACAGCACGCGTCCGCGCTTACGGCCGGGAAGATTGGCCACGTATGTACTCCGTGTGTGATGAGGCGCGATTTACCTCAGGTGGTCATCGCAGGATCTTCATGATCGTCGCACAACATCCTTACGAGTCAATCGATTTGAAGGGGAATGGGCGGGTCCGCAGCG
This sequence comes from Streptomyces sp. NBC_00885, assembly GCF_045207475.1. Taxonomy (NCBI): domain Bacteria; kingdom Bacillati; phylum Actinomycetota; class Actinomycetes; order Kitasatosporales; family Streptomycetaceae; genus Streptomyces; species Streptomyces sp. NBC_00885. The sequence goes on along the minus strand of NZ_CP108796.1, from coordinate 1,861,172 downwards.
AGCCCGGTAGGGGACCAAAGGCCCGCACCCGGTGGGACCGGGTGCGGGCCAGTCGTGATGTGCGACGAACCCGATATGTCAGGAGAGCAGTTCGACCTCCGCGAGCGTCGCCGGGCCCGTCGCCACGAGCCGGTACTTCGCATAGCCGCCCGGGGCGCCGACCGTGAAGACGCGGGTCTGCCTGTCCCAGGCGAAGCTCTGGGCGGACCGCTTGTCCAGGTCCTTCCAGGTCGTCCCGTCCTGCGAGCCCTGCAGCACCCACCCGGCCGGGGCCTTCGCCCGTGCCGACGAGGTGAGCGTGTACTGCACCGCCCGGGTCCCCGGCGCCACTGGAAGCTCAGCCGTCTCGAACGCTGTCTCCGTCGCCGAGGCGTTGTCGAAGAGCGGGCCGCCCCCGGTGATCGCATCGCGGCGGGGGGAGGGCGCCTTGTCGTCCTGGGTGATGGAGACCGGGGCGGCGTTCTTGCCCGTGCCCCACGAGGACGGCTTGGCGCCCATGGAGAACTCCAGCGTGCCGCCTCGCGCGATCAGTTCGTGCGGAAGGGCGGTGGAGTTCCACGCCTTGCCGTTCACCCGCAGGCTCTGCACGTAGATGTTCCGCGCGCTGTTCTTCGGGGCCTTGACCACCAGATCGCGGCCGTTCTCCAGATGGACCGTCGCCTTGGTGAACAACGGCGAACCGATCGCGTACTCGCCACTGCCCATCACCAGCGGGTAGAAGCCGAGCGCAGAGAAGAGATACCAGGCCGACTGCTCGCCGTTGTCCTCGTCCCCGTGGTAGCCCTGCCCGATCTCGCTGCCGGTGTAGAGGCGGGAGAGCACCTCGCGCACCTTCTCCTGGGTCTTCCAGGGCTGGGAGGCGGCGTTGTACATGTACGTGACGTGGTGGGCGACCTGGTTGGAGTGGCCGTACATGCCCATCCGGACGTCACGGGCCTCCGTCATCTCATGGATGACGCTGCCGTAGGAGCCGACGAACTCCGGCGAGGCCGTCTCGGGGGTGGAGAAGTACGCGTCGAGCTTCTCGCCGAGGGCCGCGCGGCCGCCGTAGAGATTGGCGAGGCCGCGGCTGTCCTGGGGCGCGGTGAAGGCATAGCCCCAGCCGTTGGTCTCGGTGTAGTCGAAGCCCCACACCCGCGGGTCGAACTGCCCGGAGGGAACCCGCCAGTCGCCCTTGAGGTCGCGGCCCTGGAAGAAGCCGGCCTTGGAGTCGAAGAGGGTGACGTAGTTCCGGGCCCGGTTGAGGAAGTACTGGGACTCCTCCTGGTAGCGGGCCTTCTTGGTCTTCTTGTAGAGCGCCTGGCCCATCTTCGCCAGGCCGTAGTCGTTGAGATAGCCCTCCAGCGACCAGGACAGGCCCTCATGGGTCTGGGTGGAGGCGTAGCCGAGGAACGGCGAGGTCTCCATGCCCTTGCGGCCCACACCCGGCGCGGGCGGCACCACGGTCGCGTTCTTCAGCGCCGCCTCGTACGCCGCCTCGGCGTCGAAGTCCACGCCCTTGACATACGCGTCGGCGAAGGCCACGTCCGAGCTGGTGCCGGTCATCAGGTCCGCATAGCCGGGTGAGGACCAGCGCGAGATCCAGCCGCCGTCCTTGTACTGCTGGACGAAGCCGTCCACCAGCTCGCCCGCCTTCGTCGGGGTGAGCAAGGAGTACGCGGGCCAGGTCGTGCGGTAGGTGTCCCAGAAGCCGTTGTTGACGAACACCTTCCCGTCGACGATCTTCGCGCCGGTACGGGTCGGGGTGTCGGGTCCGGTCATCGGCGAGAACGGGCTCGCGTACTGGTGCTTGGGCCGGTTCTTGGTGCCGGTGTTCTCGAAGCCGGAGTTCGGATACAGATACAGCCGGTACAGGCTGGAGTAGAGGGTGGTGAGCTGGTCGTGGTTCGCGCCCTCGACCTCCACTCTGCCCAGCAGCTCGTCCCAGGCATCCTGCGCGCGGTCCTTGACCCGATCGAAACCGGTGCCCTGCGGGATCTCGTCGGCGAGGTTCTTCTTCGCCTGGTCGACGCTGATGAGCGACGTGGCGATACGGAGAGAGACGGTGCGGTCCTCGCCCGCACTGAAGCGGAGATGGCCGCTGACGCCCTCGGAGCCCGAGGCGGTGACCGGCGCGTCGAAGACGCCGTACACGAAGAGCCGCGTCGCACCGGTGGACAGTCCGCTCTTGACGTCCGAGAAGCCGGTGAAGGAGCTGGTGGCCGGATCGAGGGTCAGGCCGCCTTCCTTGGTGACGTTGTCGAAGATGACGCTCGCGTCGTCACCGGGATAGGTGAAGCGCATCATCGCCGCGTGGTCGGACGGGGTGATCTCGGCCTTGAGGCCGTTCTCGAAGGTGACGCCGTAGTAGTGCGGCCGCGCGGTCTCCTTCTCGTGTCGGAAGGGCAGGGCCCGCTTGGCACGGTCGGTGTCCGGGGTGCCCGCCGCGGCCGAGGGCATCAGCTGGAAGGTCTGCCGGTCGCCCATCCAGGGGCTCGGCTCATGGCTGGCGCTGAAGGCCTGCACGGTGGGCAGATTGTCCGCGTTGTTGCCGCGCGCGTACTCGTACAGCCAGCTCCTGGACTCGGAGTTGGTCGCCGGTGTCCAGAAGTTGAAGCCGTGCGGGACGGCGGTCGCGGGGAAGGTGTTGCCGCGGGAGAAGGACCCGCTGGAGTTGGTGCCGCGGACGGTCGAGGCGTAGTCCGAAAGATGGGCGAGCCGCTTCTCGGGAGCCTTCGGCTTCAGCGAGACGTCGTCGATCCAGCCCTGGAACTTCGCCGGGCCCTTGGGGGAGTCGTACGCCACCAGGATCCGGTCGACCGTCCGGCCGGAGGCGACCGCGCCGATCCTGGACGAGACCTGGTTCCACTGGTTGACATAGAGCCGCTTGGCCGCGCCCTGGCCCTGGGGGGTCAGCAGACCGCCGTGCGAGTCGGTGGCCCGAAGATCACTCAGATAGGTGCCGTCCGTGAACGCGAGGTCCACCGACACGTTCGTGGCCGGGTAGCTGAGATCCGTATCCGGCAGGGAGGGGAAGATCCGGTACGAGAGCTCGGTGTCGCGGCCCACGGCCGTGTTGACGTCGAAGACCTTGTTGTACGAATAGGCCCGGCCGTCCGCCTTGTGGGTGCCGGCGTACTTCAGCGCCCGCTTGCCGGTGAACCCGACGCTGGACTTGGCGGTGGGGGAGCCGCTGGGCCCGCGGTCGACCTGGCTGCGCATGTCGTCGGGCGTGGGCGTGCTGGTGTCGCCGTTGGAGAACTGCACATCGGCGAGCTGGGTGAGGCCCGCGCCGCTGTTCTTGGTGATCTCCAGCCGATAGTGCGCATAGGCGGTGGCGTTCGCGCCGTCGGCGATGTCGTAGGTCTTGGTCTCGAAGCGCTTCTCGAAGGTCTGGCCCTCACGCGAGTCCAGGACCTTCCACTCCTTGCCGTCGGCCGAGCCCTTGAGGGTCCAGTCCTTGGGGTCGCGCTCTGCGGCGTCATTGGCCGAGGTCATCGCATACGTGACGACCTTGACCGGGGCGTCGGTGTCGAACTCGATCCAGGCGGTGGGCTCGAAGGCCAGCCACTTGGTGCCCGGTTGCAGATCGACCAGGTTCTCCTTGGTCTCTCCGGCTCCGGTGTTCTCGGCGCTGGCGCGCAGATCTGTCACCTTATCGGTGACATTGCCCGGGATTCCGGCGGAGAATCCGCCGTCGACACCCGATGAGCGCTTCACTCCGTCGGCGCCGACTTCAACCGTATTGCGCCAGTCCGGCTGAGGTCCGTCCGCTTCGAAGGACGAGGTGAATTCCCGTTCCACCGAGGGGGATTGGGCCCACCGTGCGGGCAGGGCGACGGCCGCCGACTGGGCCGTCATGACGAGCAGTGAAGCGGCAGCCACGAGGGCTGCCGCACGGAATTGTCTCTGCCGAGGTCGGGTTCTGGGCTGCATCCCGTGGCCTTCCTGCACTGGAAACCGCGTTGGACAACGTTGTCAGGCGCGAAGCGCAGGCTCCAGTAGGGAGGCAAGTGCCATACGGTGTCAAGGGTGTTGGCGGTGCGCGGCGGCTGAATTCCGCCGTTCCGAGCAGAACGCTGTGGTCGGATGGGCGCGCACGGGACTCAGATGTCCGCGAGGTCTCAACTCGGGAAAGACTGCCGCCCAAACTTGCTTTCGATCTTGCTCCCTCGGCCTGAAGTGGACTATACCTGTCGGCGTCCGCATAGCTGTTCCACATGGCAGCGGGCCAGGGGGGTCCGGTGACAGGCGTCTGCGCATCGGCTGCCGCCGCATGGCCCGTTCCTGCTGCCGACGTGCACGACCCAAGCTTCACTGGGTTTCCCCCCGGGAAGACTCAGCAACTGACCGCGGTGGCGGGGCCCTTCGCCTGAGGCGAGACGGACGGGCGACCGGTACACCGCCTGAGTCCTGGAGAAGGCGAGGACTTGAGCATGGGATCCACCTCCGCCCACAAGAATGACGGCCTCGGCCGTCGTGATCTGATCAAGCGGTCTGCCGCACTCGGTTTGATCACCGTTCCGACGATGAGCTTCCTGTCCGCGTGTGCCTCCGGCGGCGGTGGCGGCGACGACAACGGCAATGCCAAGGGGAAGGTCAGCAAGGACAACCCGTTCGGTGTGGCCAAGGGCAGCAAGGTCGACGTCGTCGTCTTCAAGGGCGGCTACGGCGACGACTACGCCAAGGCATGGGAAGCCGCCTTCGACAAGAAGTGGGGGACCAAGTCCTCCCACCTGGGTACCCAGGAGATCACCGGGAAGCTGCAGCCGCGCTTCAACGGAGGCAACCCCCCGGACGTCATCGACGACTCCGGCGCCCAGCAGATCAAGCTGGACGTGCTCTTCAAGAGCGGCCAGCTCGCCGATCTGGGGCCGATCCTGGATTCGCCCTCCATCGACGACCCGAGCAAGAAGGTCCGGGACACCCTGATCGCGGGCACCGTGGAACAGGGACTCCAAGGCGGCAAGATCGTCTCGCTCAACTACGTCTACACCGTCTGGGGGCTGTGGTACTCGGGCAAGCTCTTCAAGGAGAAGGGCTGGACGGCTCCCAAGACCTGGGACGAATTCCTCACCGTCTGCAAGTCGGCCAAGGAAGCGGGCATCGGCGGTCTCGCCCACCAGGGCAAATTCCCTTACTACATCAACGTCGCCATCATGGACCTGATCGCCAAGCTCGGTGGTCTGGACGCCATGAAGGCGATCGACAATCTCGACCCCAAGGCGTTCGTCGGCAGCAATGTCGCCAAGCAGGCCGTCGAAGCGGTTTACGAAGTGGTCGAGAAGGGCTATCTCATGCCCGGTACCAACGGCCTGACGCACACCGAGTCGCAGACCCGCTGGAACCAGTACAAGGCCGCGTTCATCACCTCGGGTTCCTGGCTGGAGAACGAGCAGCTCAAGCAGACTCCGGACGACTTCGACATGAAGTTCCTGCCGATGCCGATTCTGACCGGCAGCAAACTGCCGTTCGAGGCGATCCGGGCGGGAGCCGGCGAGCCGTTCATCGTCCCGGAAAAGGCGAAGAACAAGGCCGCGGGCCAGGAGTTCCTGCGCTCCATGCTCTCGAAGGAATGGTCGACGATCTTCGCCCAGAAGGCGAACTCGCTGACCATCGTCAAGGACGGCGTGGACGCGAACGTCCAGCTTCGCCCCGGCACCAAGTCCGCGGTGGACGCGGTGAAGGCGGCGGGCGACAACACCTTCAACTACCTGTACCCCAACTGGTACAGCCAGATGGACACCGACATCCAGAACGCGTCCAACGAGCTCATGGCCAAGCGAATCCAGCCGGCGGAATGGCTGAAGAGGGCTCAGGCAGCGGTCGACAAGGCAGCGAAGGACCCGAACAGCAAGAACAACCGCCGCGACTAGGTTCCGACCGGCCTGATCGACCGGACAGGGCCTTCAGCGGTCTCACCCCCGCTCACCCGGAACACCAGGGACAGGATGCCATGCGAAAAGGGCAGTACCGGTTTGTCACAGGGTTTCTTCTGGCACCCTTGGCGCTGTATCTGATCTTCGTGATCTGGCCGTATGTGCAGACGATCGGGTACTCGTTCACCGACTGGAAGGGTCAGTCGCAGACCTTCGGATTCGTCGGCTTCGACAACTACACCGCTCTGTTCGACGACGATGTCTTCCTGAAGGCAATCTGGCACAACATCCTGTTCCTGGTGTTCATTCCGGTGATCACCATCCTGCTCGCCCTCTTCTTCGCCTTCATGGTGAATGCCGGCGGGCGGGGTGGCGCCGGAGGCGTCAAGGGCGTCCGCGGGTCCGGCGTCTACAAGATCGTCTACTTCTTCCCCCAGGTTCTGTCCCTCGCGATTCTCGCGGTGCTCTTCGGCGCCGTGTACCGCAGTGACGAAGGCGGCCTGCTCAACGGTCTCCTGGTCAAGGCGGGGCTGGTGGACGCCGCCAGCCCGATCGAGTGGCTCAATGAGCCGAACTTCGTGCTCTGGGCCCTGATGGCCGTGGTCGTCTGGCACGGAGTGGGCTTCTATCTCGTCCTGTTCTCGGCAGCCATGCAGTCCATCCCCAGGGACATCTACGAGGCGGCGCTGCTGGACGGCGCAGGCCGGGCCCAGACCTTCTTCCGGGTCACCCTCCCGCTGCTGTGGGACTCGGTGCAGACGTCCTGGGTCTATCTCGGCATCACGGTCATGGACCTGTTCGTGCTGGTGTCGACGATGACCTCCCAGCCGTTCGGAGGCGGTCCCGACCACCACAGCGAGGTCATGGCCACCGTACTGATGCGCAACTTCCTCTACTTCGGCAAGAGCGGCTACGCCTGCGCCATGGGTGTCGTGATGCTTGTGCTGACCTTGATCCTGTCCGTCGTCACGCTGCGCGCCACCCGCCGCGAGCGCATCGAGTTCTGAGCAGGGGAAGAGCGATGACCACACCCATCAAAGAGCCCGCCACCACGTCGTCGGACAAGGTACCTGGGCAGCGGACCGCAGGGCGGTCCGTCGGGCAGGGCGCCCCCTCCACCGAGGGCTTCACCCTCAAGGTCTTCTCCCACGGCTTTTTGGGCCTGTGGGCCGTGATGATCGTGCTGCCGCTGCTCTGGCTCGTACTGAGCTCGTTCAAAACGGATGCACAGATCGGCGGTTCGGCCCTGAGCTGGCCGAGTGAATGGTCCCTGGACGTCTTCGGGCGGGCCTGGGACAAGGGCATCGGTGACTATTTCACCAACACCCTGATCGTGCTGGTCTTCTCGGTGCCCTTGACGATGCTCCTCGGCTCCATGGCCGCGTACGTCCTCGCGCGGTACGAGTTCCCCGGCAACCGGCTCATCTACTACTTCTTCGTCGGCGGGGCCATGTTCCCCGTGTTCCTTGCGCTCGTACCGCTCTACTTCATGGTGCAGCGGTTCGGCATGCTGAACACCTATCAGGGCCTGATCCTGGTCTACGTCGCGTACTCGATGCCGTTCACCGTGTTCTTCATGCACTCGTTCTTCCGTACGCTGCCGACGGCCGTGCACGAGGCGGCGGTGATCGACGGGGCCTCGCACACCCGGGTGTTCTTCCAGGTGATGCTGCCGATGGCGAAGCCGGGGCTGCTCAGCGTGGGGATCTTCAACACGCTCGGCCAGTGGAATCAGTACATTCTCCCCGCGGTGCTGATGCAGCCCAAGGACAACGCCGATCCGGAGCGCTATCTGCTCACGCAGGGCCTGATCCAGCTTCAGCAGCAGCAGGGGTATGCGACGGATCTGCCGGTGCTGTTCGCCGGTGTCACGATCGCCATGGTCCCGATGCTGGTGGTCTATCTGTCCTTCCAGCGGCAGGTTCAGGCCGGTCTGACGTCGGCGACGCTCAAGTAGCTCCTTCAGCTCCTTGATGTGATGACGGAGGCGCCGCGGTGGCTACCGCGGCGCCTCCGGTGTTTGCTCTCTTGATAGTAGCCATGTACATAGCATCCATGTACTGTATCTGCCATGAGCGCAGCAACCGAAGGTCCGACGCCCGGCTTCCTGGTGTGGCGGCTGTCCATGAAGTGGCGGGTGGCCGTCGACCGGGCCGTCGCGCCGCTGGGGCTGACCCACGCGCAGTACTCACTTCTCGCCTCGCTGTACGGCATGCAGCGGTCCGGCCGGCGGCCCAGTCAGCGCCGGCTCGCCGATCACACGGGCCTCGAACCGCTCTATGTCTCGAAGCTGGCGCGCGCCCTGGAGGCCGCCGGTCTGGTCGAGCGCCTCCCGGACCCCTCCGACACCCGAGCGGTCCAGCTGTCGCTCACCGACAAGGGGCGCGAAGTCGCGCGCCGTGCGATCGACGTCGTCCAGCAGCTCCTCGACCGGCTCCTGGAGCCGTTGGGCGGCCTGGAGGGACGTCGCGCCGAAGTGTTCTCCCGCGAACTGGCGGTGCTGCTCGACACCCCGCTCGACATCCCGGCCAAGGAGTAGTCATGTCCACTGCACCCACCCTGAACGGCCAGGTCATAGGCCAGGCCCACTACGCGACCCGGGCCGTCCTTGACGGCCTGCTGGCCGACGAGGGCATCGCCTTCCACCAGGCGGTGGCCCTCAATGCCACTGCCGACGGCGGCGACGCGGTCGAGCGCGACGGGCTCGTCGGCCGGATGACCAGCACGCTGAAGACCGACGAGTCGGCCGTGCTCGCGACGATCGCCGAGCTCACCGCGTCCGGGCTGCTGGAGGCTCTGCCCGGGGATGTGGCGCGTCTCGCGCTCACCGACAAGGGCCGAGCGCTGCAGGGCCGGATCAAGGCCGGCACGGCGAAGATCACTGAGCGGCTCTACGGCGATCTCCCGGCCGAGGACCTTCAGACCGCGGGCCGCGTGCTGACGCTGGTCACTGCCCGTGCGAACGCCGAGCCGGCTGGCAGTTAGGGGGCCTCCGGCGGACAATGGAAGGCTCCTGTCAGCCCGCTGCCGGACCGCCCCCGGGGCCGACGCCCCGCGATCGCTCATCCGTGGTTCTCTCCGCTCAAGGTCTTGACGCGATAACGCGCGAGAGTTGTGCTTAGAGTTCACAAGTTGGAGAAACGTCGGGGTTGCCTCACGGTGACTCCGGCCGGGGGTGGTCGTCGTGCCGCCCACCGGGGGCAGGAGTGGATGAGTCAATGGAGACTCCGGGATCGCAGACATCTCTGCACCGGGCAAACCTCGAGCGGGTCGTGCGTGCCGTGCGCATGGCGGGCTCGCTCACGCAGGCGGAGATCGCGAGGAGTACCGGCCTCTCCGCGGCCACCGTCTCCAATATCGTTCGCGAACTGAAGGACGGCGGCACCGTTGAGGTGACACCCACGTCCGCGGGCGGCCGCCGGGCGCGCAGCGTCTCGCTCAGCGGCGACGCGGGCATCGTCATCGGCGTCGACTTCGGTCACACCCACCTGCGCGTCGCCATCGGCAATCTGGCCCACCAGGTGCTCGCGGAGGAGTCCGAGCCGCTCGATGTGGACGCCTCGTCCGCAGAAGGCTTCGACCGCGCGGAACAACTGGTCAACCGCCTGATCGCGGCTTCGGGGATCGGCCCGGACAAGGTGGTCGGAGTGGGTCTCGGTGTACCCGGCCCGATCGATGTCGAGTCGGGCACCCTCGGCTCCACGTCGATCCTGCCGGGCTGGACCGGGATCAACCCCAGCGAGGAACTCTCCGGGCGGCTCGGCGTGCCCGTGTACGTCGACAACGACGCCAACCTCGGCGCCCTGGGCGAGCTCGTCTGGGGCAGTGGCCGAGGGGTCCGGGACCTCGCGTACATCAAGGTGGCCAGCGGTGTCGGCGCCGGTCTGGTCATAGACGGTCAGATCTACCGGGGCCCGGGCGGCACGGCCGGCGAGATCGGCCACATCACCCTGGACGAGTCGGGTCCCGTCTGCCGCTGCGGCAACCGCGGCTGCCTGGAGACCTTCGCCGCGGCCCGTTACGTACTGCCGCTGCTCCAGTCCAGTCACGGCCCGGATCTGACCATGGAGCGCGTGGTCCAGCTGGCCCGCGAGGGCGACCCGGGCTGCCGCCGGGTCATCGCCGACGTCGGGCGGCACATCGGCAGCGGTGTGGCCAATCTGTGCAACCTGCTCAATCCCAGTCGCGTCGTGCTGGGCGGAAATCTCGCGGAAGCGGGAGAATTGGTTCTTGGACCGATCAGAGAGTCGGTCTCCCGGTACGCGATTCCCAGCGCGGCGCGCCAGCTGTCCGTCCTTCCGGGGGCGCTCGGCGCGCGTGCCGAGGTGCTCGGGTCACTGGCTCTCGTCCTGAGCGAAATGGGCGATTCAACCCTTCTGGACAGCTCGATGCCCACCGGGGCACCTGCCTTCACTTAGATAACGAATGGCACCGTTGTCATCTCGTTAAGGATTTACTCCTTGACGATGACACCGGGGCCGAGTTGACTTCCAGCCACCTCGGCCGCAGCGACGCGGCCTCGTCAGGGAGGTTTCGAAGATGAACACGCGAATGCGTCGTGCAGCCGTAGCCGTAGCCGCCACCACGATGGCTGTTTCTCTCGCCGCCTGTGGCAGCGCCAAGGAGTCGGGCGAGAAGTCCGACCAGACCGGCGCCGCCAAGGGCGACGACATCACCATCGGTCTGCTGCTGCCGGAGAACCAGACCGCGCGCTACGAGCAGTTCGACAAGCCGCTCATTGAGAAGAAGATCAGCGAGCTGACAGGCGGCAAGGCGAAGGTCATCTACGCCAACGCCAAGCAGGACGCGACGCTGCAGAACCAGCAGGTCGACACGATGATCACCAACAAGGTGGACGCACTCATCGTCGACTCGGTGGACTCCAAGGCCATCGCCGGCTCGGTCAAGAAGGCCAAGGACGCGGACATCCCCGTCGTCGCCTTCGACCGTCTCGCCGAGGGCCCGATCGACGCCTACACCTCCTTCGACAACGAAGAGGTCGGCCACGTCCAGGGCAAGGCGCTGCTCACCGCACTCGGCGCCAAGGCCAAGGACGGCCAGATCGTCATGATGAACGGTGCCGTCACCGACCCGAACGCCGCTCTGTTCAAGAAGGGTGCGCACGCCGAGCTCGACGGCAAGGTGACCGTAGGCAAGGAGTACGACACCAAGGAGTGGAAGCCGGAGAACGCCAACGCCAACATGGAGGCCGCGATCACGGCCCTTGGCAAGGACAAGATCATCGGCGTCTACTCCGCCAACGACGGCATGGCGGGCGGCATCATCACCGCCCTGAAGGCCGGCGGCTTCACCAAGCTCCCGCCGGTCACCGGCCAGGACGCCGAGCTCGCCGGTGTGCAGCGCATCGTCGCGGGTGAGCAGTACGCCAGCGTCTACAAGCCGTACGCGCCGGAGGCCGCTGCCGCCGCCGAGATGGCCGTCGCGCTCGCCAAGGGCGAGAAGCTCGACGCCATTGCCAAGGAGAAGGTCTCCAGCCCGACCACCAAGGACATCCCGTCGGTGCTCGTCCCGGTCGTCTCGCTGACCAAGGACAACATCAACGCCACGGTCGTCAAGGACGGCGTCTACACCGTCGCCCAGATCTGCACCCCGAAGTACAAGGCCGCCTGCGACGCGCTCGGTCTGAAGTAAGTCCGCAGAGCCTCACGGGACTTACGCACCCATGAAGCCTGTCCGGTGCCCCGCCCCCTTTTCAGCCCCCGCTACCGGGGCGGGGTGCCGGACAGAAACGCTTCTTCCAACTGTTCGCTTCTGCTCAACCTCCGCGCCCGTTCCCCCGGCGCGGCATCCCCGCCGGTCAGGCGGCGAAGGAGATGGTTCACGTGTCCGCTACGCCCGTGCTGGCGTTGCGCGGGGTCTCCAAGCGATTCGGTGCCGTTCAGGCGCTCACCGACGTAGAGCTTGAGGTCCATTCCGGTGAAGTGGTCGCCCTGGTGGGCGACAACGGAGCCGGCAAGTCCACGCTGGTCAAGACGATCGCCGGCGTACATCCCATCGATGAAGGCGTCATCGAGTGGGACGGCAGCAAGGTCCAGATCAACCGGCCGCACGACGCCCAGAACCTGGGCATCGCGACCGTCTACCAGGACCTCGCGCTGTGCGACAACATCGACGTCGTCGGCAACCTCTACCTGGGCCGGGAGATCCGCAAGCGCGGCATCCTCAACGAGGTCGAGATGGAGCGCCGCGCCCGCGAGCTGCTCCAGACGCTGTCGATCCGTATCCCGAGTGTGCGCATCCCGATCGCCTCGCTCTCCGGAGGCCAGCGCCAGACGGTGGCCATCGCCCGTTCGATGCTCGGCGAGCCCAAGCTCGTCATCCTCGACGAGCCGACGGCAGCCCTCGGCGTCGAGCAGACCGCCCAGGTCCTCGACCTCGTCGAGCGACTGCGCGAGCGCGGTCACGCGGTCATCCTCATCAGCCACAACATGGCCGATGTGAAGGCCGTCGCCGACAAGGTCGCCGTGCTCCGCCTCGGCCGCAACAACGGCGTCTTCGAGGTCAGGACCACCTCGCAGGAAGAGATCATCTCCGCCATCACCGGCGCCACGGACAACGCCGTGACCCGTCGTGCGGCGCGCACCACGGAGGTTCAGAAGTGAACGTCGACAAGACCTCCACTCCCACCGACGCGCCGGTCGTCAACCCGGAGGCCGCCCACGACGCGGTCACCGCGGTCGACCCCCGGCTGCTCGTGCGTGAGCAGGGCTTCGCCGGTTACATCTCGGAGTTCAAGCGCAAGCTGCACTCCGGTGATCTGGGCTCGATTCCGGTGGTGATCGGCCTGATCATCATCGCCATCGTCTTCCAGAGCCTGAACTCCAACTTCCTCTCCGCGCAGAACCTCAGCAACATCGCTGTCGCGATGGTCGCCACCGGCATGATGGCCGTCGGCATCATCTTCGTGCTGCTGCTCGGCGAGATCGACCTGTCGGTCGGCTCGGTCAGCGGTGTCTCCGGCGCGATCGTCGCCGTGCTGACCGTCACCCACGGTATGAACGAGTGGCTCGCCGTCATCATCGCGATCGCCAGCGGCGCGGCCATCGGCGCGATCCACGGCTTCTTCTTCGCCCGGATCGGCGCACCCGCGTTCGCCGTCACGCTGGCCGGCCTGCTCTTCTGGCTGGGCTTCATGCTCCAGCTCCTCGGCGACCAGGGCACGATCAACCTGGACGGCGAGGGTGTCGTCGGCAAGCTGACCACGTACTACTTCTCGGACGTGGCGGCCTCCTACGGCCTCGCCGCGGTCGCGGTCGCCGGGTTCTTCCTGTCGGCCTTCTTCGACGCCCGTCGGCGCGAGGCCGCCGGAATCCCGTCCCGGCCGCTCGTCGACATCGTGGTGCGTACGGTTCTGCTCGCCATCGTCGCCTTCGCGGCCGCTGTCATGTTCAACCAGTACAAGGGCCTGCCGCTCGCGCTGGTCCTCTTCCTGGTGGTGCTGGTGGTGACGGACTTCGTGCTCCGGCGCACCACCTACGGCCGCAAGATCTTCGCGCTCGGCGGCAGCGTCGAGGCCTCGCGGCGTGCCGGTATCAACGTCGAGATGGTGCGGATCTCGGTCTTCGCCATCGCGGGCACCTTCGCCGCCATCGGCGGGCTGTTCTGGGCGTCCAAGATCGCGGCTGCCAACCAGAGCGCCGGCGCCGGTGACCTGCTGATGAACGTCATCGCGGCGGCCGTCATCGGCGGCACCAGCCTCTTCGGCGGACGCGGCCGGACCTGGAACGCGCTGCTCGGTGTCATGGTGATCGTCTCGATCCAGTACGGGCTGGCGCTGGAAGGCATCGCCACTCCGATCCAGTACATGATCACCGGTGGCGTGCTGCTGGCGACCGTGGTGATCGACTCCGTCACCCGGAAGACCCAGAAGACCGCGGGCCGCGCCTGACCGCGGCTCCGCAGGAGTGCCCGGCACCGCTCGCGGTGCCGGGCACCTCTGTGTGTTCGCCCCCGTCGCCCACACCCTTTTGCCGAGGCGCTACGCGCCACTTCACCCATTTGCGTGATGTAGATCGCACCGCCCGATGACGTCCGCAGCAGGCGGAACATTAGACTCGGCAGACCGGCACGCTAGACCGCTCAACTGCAAGGAGGCACGGGTGGCCCTGCTGACCCGCATCACGGGACCGCGCGATCTGGACCGGCTCAGTCCGGAGCAGCTCGACCAGCTGGCCGCCGAGATCAGGACCTTCCTCGTGGACGCGGTCTCCAAGACCGGTGGCCACCTCGGTCCCAACCTCGGCGTGGTGGAGCTGACGATCGCCCTGCACCGTGTCTTCGACTCGCCGAAGGACAAGGTCCTCTTCGACACGGGCCACCAGAGTTACGTGCACAAGCTCCTGACCGGGCGCCAGGACTTCTCCCGGCTCAAGATGAAGGGCGGACTGTCGGGCTACCCGGCGCGTGCCGAGTCCGAGCACGACATCATCGAGAACTCCCACGCCTCCACCGTCCTCGGCTGGGCCGACGGTCTCGCCAAGGCCAACGAGGTGCTGAAGAAGGACGACCACGTCGTCGCCGTGATCGGTGACGGAGCGCTCACCGGCGGCATGGCCTGGGAGGCGCTGAACAACATCGCGGCCGCCAAGGACCGCCCCCTGGTGATCGTCGTCAACGACAACGAGCGCTCGTACGCCCCCACGATCGGCGGCCTCGCCAACCACCTCGCCACGCTGCGCACGACCGACGGCTACGAGCGCTTCCTGGCCCGCGGCAAGGACATCCTGGAGCGCACCCCCGTCGTCGGGAAGCCGCTCTACGAGACCCTGCACGGCGCCAAGAAGGGCCTGAAGGACTTCATCGCCCCGCAGGGCATGTTCGAGGACCTCGGCCTGAAGTACGTCGGCCCCATCGACGGCCACGACATCGAGGCCCTGGAGTCCGCGCTCGCCCGCGCCAAGCGCTTCGGCGGCCCCGTCATCGTCCACTGCCTCACCGAGAAGGGCCGCGGCTACCAGCCCGCCCTCCAGGACGAGGCGGACCGCTTCCACGCCGTCGGCAAGATCCACCCGGACACCGGCCTGCCGATCTCCACCTCGGGACTCGACTGGACCTCCGTCTTCGGCGAGGAGATGGTCGAGCTCGGCAAGGAGCGCAGGGACCTCGTCGCGATCACCGCGGCGATGCTGCAGCCGGTCGGCCTCGACAAGTTCGCCAAGGCCTTCCCCGACCGGGTCTACGACGTCGGCATCGCCGAGCAGCACGGCGCGGTGTCCGCGGCCGGCCTCGCGACCGGCGGACTGCACCCGGTCTTCGCCGTGTACGCCACCTTCCTCAACCGCGCCTTCGACCAGGTGCTGATGGACGTGGCCCTGCACAAGTGCGGGGTGACCTTCGTGCTCGACCGCGCGGGTGTCACCGGCACGGACGGCGCCTCGCACAACGGCATGTGGGACATGTCGATCCTTCAGGTCGTGCCGGGTCTGCGGATCGCGGCCCCGCGCGATGCCGACCAGGTCCGCGCCCAGCTGCGCGAGGCCGTCGAGGTGGACGACGCGCCCACCGTGGTGCGCTTCTCCAAGGGCGCGGTCGGCCCCGCCGTGAAGGCCCTCGGCAAGGTCGGCGGCATGGACGTACTGCGCAACGCGGGCACCGACCGGCCGGACGTGCTGCTGGTCTCCGTCGGCGCGCTCGCCCCGATGTGCCTGGAGATCGCCGGCCTGCTCGACGCCCAGGGCATCTCGGCCACCGTCGTCGACCCGCGCTGGGTCAAGCCCGTGGACGAGGCCCTCGCGCCGCTCGCCGAGCAGCACCGCGTGGTCGTCACCGTCGAGGACAACAGCCGTGTCGGAGGCGTCGGATCGGCCGTTTCCCAGGCGCTGCGCGACGCCGGTGTCGACGTACCGCTGCGCGACTTCGGCATCCCGCCGCGCTTCCTCGACCACGCCTCCCGCAAGGAGGTCCTGGCGGAGATCGGTCTGACCGCACCGGACATCGCCCGTCAGGTGACCGGCCTGGTGGCCAAGCTGGACGGCCGGTTCGAGAGCGAGTCGGTGGAGCCCGCCCGCGACTAGGTCCTGTCCGGCCGATCTTGCCGGGCTCGCGTGCCCTGGCACGGCACCTCGCTGCGTTGTCGTCAGTCGCCTACGCTCCGCGTGGGCTCCTTCCTCCGCCTTGCGATGCACCACGCCAGACCCCGCTCGCTGATCCGGCCTGATCGACCGGACAGGACCGAGCGGAACTGCTTTTCGCCGCGCCAATGGGCCGGTCGGTCACCCTGTATGGGTGGTCCGACCGGCCCATTCGCGTGAAATCCACCCGTACGGAGCTCTGTCGGGCCACCGATGTCCGAATCATGGCGTTCACGACGAGTGCGTGGAGGTACGCCGGTGAGTACGCAGCAGGACACGGGCCCGCGCGGGAACGGGCTGTTCAGGACCAAGTCGGTCGAGCAGTCGATCCGCGACACCGAAGAGCCGGAGCATGCCCTCAAGAAATCCCTCTCGGCATGGGATCTGATCGTCTTCGGCGTCGGTGTCATCATCGGCACCGGCATCTTCGTCCTCACCGGGAAGGTGGCCAAGGAGAACGCGGGACCCGCGACCGCGCTCGCCTTCGTCGCCGCCGGCATCGTCTGTGCGCTGGCGGCCCTGTGCTACGCCGAGTTCGCCTCGACCGTCCCGGTGGCCGGGTCGGCGTACACTTTCGCGTACGCCTCCATCGGTGAGCTGCCCGCCTGGATCATCGGCTGGGACCTCGTCCTCGAATTCGCGCTGGGCACGGCCGTCGTCGCGGTCGGCTGGTCGGGCTATGTGCGTTCCCTGATGGACAACGCGGACTGGCATCTCGCGAATGCGCTGGAAGGGCCCGACGTGCCAGGCGGGACCTTCGACATCCTGGCCTTCCTGCTGGTGCTGGTGCTGACGGCGATCCTGGTGGTCGGCATGAAGCTGTCCGCCAACATCACCGCGGTCGTCGTGGCCATCAAGGTGACGGTGGTCATGATCGTGATCATCGCGGGGCTGTTCTTCATCGTGGGCGACAACTACTCGCCGTTCATCCCCGACGCGGTGACCCCGGAGGGCGGGCTGGGCTGGGAAGACGCCCCCATGGTTCAACTGATCTTCGGTTACGAAGCCACCAACTTCGGCGTCATGGGCATCTTCACCGCCGCCTCCGTCGTCTTCTTCGCCTTCATCGGCTTCGACGTAGTGGCCACCGCCGCCGAGGAGACCAAGCTCCCGCAGCGCGACATGCCGCGCGGCATCCTGGGCTCGCTCCTGATCTGCACCGTGCTCTACGTGGCCGTCTCGCTCGTGGTCACCGGCATGCAGCACTACAGCAAACTGTCCATCAGCGCGCCCCTCGCCGACGCCTTCAAGGCCACCGGTCACCCCTGGTACGCCGGCGCCATCAGCTTCGGTGCCGCCGTCGGCCTGACCACCGTGTGTCTGATCCTGCTGCTCGGCCAGACGCGAGTGTTCTTCGCGATGAGCCGCGACGGTCTGCTGCCGCGCTTCTTCTCCATCACGCACCCGCGCTTCAGGACCCCCTACCGGCCGACCATCCTGCTCGGCTGCCTCATCGCCGTCATCGCGGGCTTCACCAGCATCAACGAGCTCGCGACCCTGGTGAACATCGGCACCCTCTTCGCGTTCATCGTCGTGGCCGTCGGTGTGATGGTCCTTCGCCGCACCCGCCCCGATCTGCACCGCGCCTTCCGCACACCGTGGGTGCCGTTCATCCCGATCCTGTCGATCGCCGCATCGCTCTGGCTGATGCTGAACCTGCCGGGCGAGACATGGCTGCGCTTCGCCGTCTGGATGCTGATCGGCTTCGTCGTGTACTTCCTCTACGGGCGCAGGAACAGCCGCCTCGGCAAGATGGGCAAGGACGCCGTGTTCTAAACGACTCGGCTCCGGATCCTCATGCGCCCGGCACCGTATGTCCTGCTCCAACAGGGCCTGCGGGGCCGGGCGCTACGTACGATCGCCCGGAGGCTGAACGCTCCGCGGACCCAGGCACTGCGCGCCCTGCGCCTCCACGCGCCGTCTCAACTCCCGGTCGGCCGTGACCACCACACACTCCCGGCCCGCCTCACGGGCGGACGCCAGCTCCACGATCAGGTCGTCACCGCTGCCGGGCGCGGACTCCACGCGTACGTCCGGCACGCTCTCCACTGCGCGGGCCGCGCCCTCCACGACGAGGACCAGCTCCACGGGACCGGGATGACCCGGTACCCCGGCCGGGGCGAAGGCGGCCAGCCGGTCGCGCAGCCGCTCGGCCGCCCCGCGCCGGTCGCGCCACCAGCCGTCCGGGACCGAGCCGACCACATTCGCCGCGTCGACGATCACCAGCGCACGCATGCGCACAGCTTCGCACGGCACGATCCGTCGCGGGAACGCCGAACGGGCCGTACGGGAAGCCCCGTACGGCCCGTTCGTGCGACAACGGCCGGCGTTACGCCGGGACGCTCGCGACGCCCTGCGCCAGGAACGGCTTGCCGTTCACGCGCTGGGAGACACCCTCACGGTCCAGGTACGGCGTGATGCCGCCCAGGTGGAAGGGCCAGCCGGCGCCCGTGATCAGGCAGAGGTCGATGTCCTGGGCCTCGGCCACGACACCCTCCTGAAGCATCAGACCGATCTCCTGCGCCACCGCGTCGAGCACGCGCGCGCGGGTCTGCTCCTCGGTCAGGACGGCGTCGCCCTGCTTGAGGAGGGCGGCGACCTCCGGGTCCAGCTCCGGCTTGCCGGAGTCGTAGACGTAGAAGCCGCGCTTGCCCGCCTTGACGACCGCGGCCAGGTTCTCGGAGACCGTGAAGCGGTCCGGGAAGGCACGGTTGAGGGTCTCGGAGACATGCAGACCGATGGCCGGGCCGACGAGCTCCAGGAGGACCAGCGGCGACATCGGCAGACCCAGCGGCTCGACAGCCCTCTCGGCCACCTCGACCGGGGTGCCCTCGTCGATGACGTTCTGGATCTCGCCCATGAAGCGGGTCAGGATGCGGTTGACCACGAAGGCCGGGGCGTCCTTGACCAGGACGGCGGTCTTCTTCAGCTTCTTCGCCACGCCGAAGGCGGTGGCGAGGGCCGCGTCGTCCGTCTTCTCGCCGCGGACGATCTCCAGCAGCGGGAGGATCGCGACGGGGTTGAAGAAGTGGAAGCCGACCACGCGCTCCGGGTGCTGGAGCTTGGAGGCCATCTCGGTGACCGACAGCGAGGAGGTGTTGGTGGCGAGGATCGCGTGCGCCGGGGCGACCGCCTCCACCTCCGCGAACACCTGCTGCTTGACGCCGATCTCCTCGAAGACCGCCTCGATGATGAAGTCGGCGTCGGAGAATCCCTCCGCCTTGTCCAGCACACCGGTGACCAGGCCCTTGAGGCGGTTGGCCTTGTCCTGGTTGATACGGCCCTTGCCGAGCAGCTTCTCGATCTCGGCGTGGACGTAGCCCACACCCTTGTCGACGCGCTCCTGGTCGATGTCGGTCAGCACGACCGGCACCTCCAGGCGGCGCAGGAAGAGCAGCGCCAGCTGAGAGGCCATCAGACCGGCGCCGACGACGCCGACCTTGGTGACCGGGCGGGCCAGGCTCTTGTCAGGGGCGCCCGCCGGGCGCTTGCCGCGCTTCTGGACCAGGTTGAAGGCGTAGATGCCGCTGCGCAGCTCGCCGCCCATGATCAGGTCCGCGAGGGCGGTGTCCTCGGCGTCGAAGCCGGCCTGCAGGTCACCGCTCTTGGCGGCAGCGATGATGTCCAGCGCGCGGTAGGCGGCCGGAGCCGCGCCGTGCACCTTGGAGTCGGCGATGAAGCGGCCGCGCTCGACGGCCTGGTCCCAGGCCTCGCCGCGGTCGACCTCGGGACGCTCGACCGTGAGGTCGCCCTTGAGGACGGACGCCGTCCAGATCAGCGACTGCTCCAGGAAGTCCGCGCCCTCGAAGATCGCGTCGGCGATGCCGAGCTCGAAGACCTGCTTGCCCCTGAGCTGCTTGTTCTGGTTGAGCGAGTTCTCGATGATCACCGAGACGGCCTTGTCGGCGCCGATCAGGTTCGGCAGGATCGCGCAGCCGCCCCAGCCCGGGACGAGACCGAGGAAGACCTCGGGCAGCGAGAAGGCCGGGATCGCCTGGGAGACAGTGCGGTACGAGCAGTGCAGACCGACCTCGACACCGCCGCCCATCGCCGCGCCGTTGTAGTACGCGAACGTGGGGACCGCGAGGCCGGACAGACGCTTGAAGACGTCGTGGCCGCCCTTGCCGATGGCGAGCGCGTCCTCGTGCCGCTTCAGCAGCTCGACGCCCTTGAGGTCGGCGCCGACGGCGAAGATGAACGGCTTGCCGGTGATGCCGACACCGACGATGTCGCCGTTCGCGGCCTCGGCCTCGACCTGGTCGACGGCGGCGTTCAGGTTCGCCAGCGACTGGGGGCCGAAGGTGGTCGGCTTGGTGTGGTCCAGGCCGTTGTCCAGCGTGATGAGCGCGAACTTGCCCGCGCCGGCCGGGAGGTCGAGGTGGCGCACGTGCGCCTGCGTGACGACCTCGTCCGGGAACAGCTCGGCCGCGCCCTTCAGGAGTTCAGCGGTGCTCACTTGTTTCCTCCGTCGAAGTGCGGGTTCTCCCAGATGACCGTCGCGCCCATGCCGAAGCCGACACACATGGTGGTCAGGCCGTAGCGGACGAGCGGCTGCTCCTCGAACTGCCGCGCCAGCTGCGTCATCAGACGCACGCCGGAGGAGGCCAGCGGGTGGCCGTAGGCGATGGCGCCGCCGTACTGGTTGACGCGCGCGTCGTCGTCCGCGATGCCGTAGTGCTCGAGGAAGGCCAGCACCTGGACGGCGAAGGCCTCGTTGATCTCGAACAGGCCGATGTCGTCGATCGACAGACCCGCCTTGGCGAGGGCCTTCTCGGTCGCCGGGATCGGGCCGTAGCCCATGACCTCGGGCTCGACACCGGCGTACGCGTAGGAGACGAGCCGCATCCGGACCGGCAGGCCCAGCTCTTGCGCGACGTCCTCGGAGGCGAGGAGCGAGGCGGTGGCGCCGTCATTGAGACCGGCGGCGTTGCCCGCGGTGACACGGCCGTGCGCACGGAACGGCGTCTTCAGGCCCGCGAGGGACTCCAGGGTCGTGCCCGGACGCATCGGCTCGTCGGCGGTGGCCAGGCCCCAGCCGGTCTCGCCCGCCTCGGCGTTGGTGCGGCGTACGGAGACCGGCACCAGGTCCTGCTGGATCTTGCCGTTGGCGTACGCCTTCGCGGCCTTCTCCTGCGAGCGCACGGCGTACTCGTCGGCGCGCTGCTTGGTGATGGTCGGGTAGCGGTCGTGCAGGTTCTCGGCGGTCATGCCCATGAAGAGGGCGGACTCGTCGACGAGCTTCTCGCTCACGAACCGCGGGTTCGGGTCGACGCCCTCGCCCATGGGGTGACGGCCCATGTGCTCGACGCCACCGGCGATCACGACGTCGTACGCGCCGAAGGCGATCGAACCGGCGGTCGTCGTCACGGCGGTCATCGCGCCCGCACACATGCGGTCGATGGAGTACCCCGGAACGGACTGCGGCAGACCCGCGAGGATGCCGGCGGTGCGGCCGAGGGTGAGGCCCTGGTCGCCGATCTGCGTGGTCGCGGCGATGGCGACCTCGTCGATCTTCTTGGGGTCCAGGCCGGGATTGCGGCGCAGCAGCTCCCGGATGGCCTTCACAACGAGATCGTCGGCACGGGTCTCGTGGTAAATGCCCTTCGGGCCCGCCTTGCCGAACGGGGTGCGGACGCCGTCGACGAAGACGACGTCCCTGACGGTACGAGGCACGATGGCTCTCCTCCAGGGTGCGGGATGGCACTGCTGCGGGCACGCGGCTAAGCGCGCGCTTCCTTCGCTCATGCTACTTGCGGGTAACCATCGTGCACAGCCCCAGGGGCGGGAGCGGCGAACGTCACACGGGGTGCGGGTGCGGGGTGCCGCTGCGCGGGGCTTGTTCCCCTACCCGCCCCTTCCCGTAACTGGGGCTCCGCCCCAGACCCCTGCGCCCGCTTCGCGGCGCGAACCGGGGGCTCCGCCCCCAAGCCCCCATACGCCCTTCGGGCGTGTCCTCAAACGCCGGACGGGCTGAATGTGCGGCCCTGCCGCACAATCCAGCCCCGCCGGCGTTTGAGGCGCGGGGGTACGGGGGCAGCGCCCCCGCAAGGGGTCCGGGGTGGAGCCCTGGTTCGGGAAGGGGCGGGGTGGGGACAAGGCCCGCCGCAGGCGTCAGGCCTGTGCCGCGAGCGCCTCGACCAGCAGCGGCGTCACCTGTTCGATCTGCCAGCGGCGCGCGCCGTACGAGGCCAGGGCCTCTGCCACGGCGTCCTCGCCGATCTCGGTCGGCGGCTCCCAGCACACCCGCCGCACCGTGTCCGGCGTGATCAGGTTCTCCTGCGGCATGTTCAGCTCCTCGGCAAGCGCGGACACGGCCGCGCGCGCCGCGGAGAGCCGGGCCGCGGCCGCCGGGTCCTTGTCCGCCCAGGAACGCGGCGGCGGCGGACCGTTCAGCGGCTGGCCGGGCTGCGGCAGATCGGGGTCGGGCAGCGCCTTCGCGCGGTCGACGGCCGCCTGCCACTGCTCCAGCTGGCGCCGCCCCATCCGGTGGCCGAATCCCGGCAGTGCGGTGAGCGCCTGCACATTCTCGGGCACTGCGAGCGAGGCCTCGACGATCGCGGCATCGCTGAGCACCTTGCCCGGCGACACGTCACGCCGCTGTGCCACCGCGTCGCGGGCGTTCCACAGCTCCCGTACGACAGCCATCTGGCGACGGCGGCGCACCTTGTGCATGCCGGACGTACGGCGCCAGGGATCCTTGCGCGGGGGAGCGGGCGGGGCCGAGGCGATCGCGTCGAACTCCTGGTGTGCCCACTCCAGCTTGCCCTGCCGGTCCAGCTCCTTCTCCAGCGCGTCGCGCAGATCGACCAGCAGCTCCACGTCGAGCGCGGCGTACCGCAGCCACGGCTCGGGGAGCGGACGGGTCGACCAGTCGACCGCCGAGTGGCCCTTTTCCAGGGCGTAGCCGAGGACGGACTCGACCATCGCGCCGAGCCCCACCCGCGGAAAGCCGGCGAGCCGCCCGGCCAGCTCGGTGTCGAAGAGCCGGGTGGGAATCATGCCTATTTCGCGCAGGCAGGGGAGGTCCTGGGTGGCCGCGTGCAGAATCCACTCCGTGCCGGCGAGCACCTCGCCGAGCCCGGAGAGATCGGGACAGCCGACGGGGTCGATCAGCGCACTGCCCGCGCCCTCGCGGCGCAGCTGTACGAGATAGGCCCGCTGGCCGTAGCGGTAGCCGGACGCGCGCTCGGCGTCGACGGCCACGGGGCCGGTGCCGGAGGCGAACGCGGCGATGACCTCGGCGAGCGCGGCGTCGTCCGCGATCACGGGAGGAATGCCTTCGCGGGGCTCCAGCAAGGGAATCGGCGCCGGTTCGACGTCGTCCGGGGGAGCGCCCCCGGTGGTTCGCAGTGCGGTCTCTGCTGCGGTCTCTTGGGCGTCGGTCACGTGTCAAGGGTATCCGTGAACGGAAGGCGCCCGTCGACGGAACGTTCCGTCGACGGGCGCGAAAGAGATGTAAAGCGGTCAGTGAATGATGCCGGTGCGCAGTGCGACGGCCACCATTCCGGCGCGGTCGCCTGTGCCGAGCTTGCGTGCGATACGGGCGAGGTGGCTCTTGACGGTCAGCGCGGACAGGCCCATCGAGACGCCGATCGCCTTGTTGGACTGGCCTTCCGCGACCAGGCGGAGCACCTCGACCTCACGGCCGGAGAGCTCGCGGTAGCCGCCCGGGTGGCTCGGGGCACCCGGGGGGCGGCGGTGCATCCGGCCGGCCGCGGCGCCGATGGGGGCGGCGCCGGGACGGGTCGGGTGCCCGATGTTCGTACGCGTACCGGTGACGACATATCCCTTGACGCCGCCCGCGAGTGCGTTGCGTACGGCGCCGATGTCGTCGGCTGCGGAGAGGGCGAGGCCGTTGGGCCAGCCTGCGGCTCGGGTCTCGGACAGGAGGGTCAGCCCGGAACCGTCGGGCAGGTGGACGTCGGCAACGCAGATGTCGCGCGGGTTGCCGACGCGGGGACGGGCCTCCGCGATGGACGACGCCTCGATGACGTCACGCACTCCGAGGGCCCACAGGTGGCGGGTGACGGTGGAGCGGACGCGCGGGTCGGCCACGACGACCATGGCCGTCGGCTTGTTCGGGCGGTAGGCGACCAGGCTTGCGGGCTGCTCGAGAAGAACGGACACCAGGCCTCCTGGGGGGAAGGTGCGGGGCGGAGCCGGCTCGGGGCTGAAGCCGGGGCGAACCGTGCAGTTAGGGTCACAGACCTCTTCGGCAGCGATCCCGCCCGGCTTTAGGGAATGATCACGATTTGGTGAGTAACAATTGGGGCAATTCGGACGGGTGATCGATCATCCTAAGAGCGAACCGTCGTGCGCGGGCGCATATGCACGAGCGCGGGCGTGAGCCCGGGCTGCGGCTCCGCATTCGAGTTCGGCTCGATGCCCGGCTCCGCGTTCGGGGATGCCGGGCCGGGCGCCCGCTCGTCGCGTTCCGCGTTACTCCTGCGCGCCCGCGGCCCAGTGTCCCGGGCGCGGGACCGGGTGCGGTGTCAGCGCTGCTGCGGACCCCGCCGCTGCGGGAGCGACACGACGCCCGTCGCCGCGTCCGCCTGACCCGCCTGGGACGGCGGCAGCCCGGCGATCTGGCAGAGCAGATCGCACCAGGCCGTGAGGTGTGCCGCCGAGTCCGGAACCCCGCCCAGACCCTCCCGCGGAGTCCACGAGGCCCGGATCTCGATCTGTGTCGCCGGACGCCGCTCGGAGAGTCCACCGAAATAGTGAGAACCCGCGCGGGTGACGGTGCCGCTCGGCTCCCCGTACGAGAGGCCGCGGGCCTCCAGCGCGCCCGTCAGCCACGACCAGCAGACCTCGGGAAGCAGCGGGTCGGCCGCCATCTCCGGCTCCAACTCGGCGCGCACCAGCGTCACCAGCCGGAAGGTGCCCTGCCAGGCTTCGTGACCGGCCGGATCGTGCAGCAGCACGAGGCGCCCGTCGGCGAGATCCTCCTCGCCGTCGACGACCGCCGCCTCAAGCGCGTACGCATGCGGGGCGAGCCGCTGGGGCGGGCGCGTCGGGTCCAGCTCGATCTCCGGCCGCAGCCGCGCCGCCCGCAGCGCCTCGACCGCCTGCCGGAACGCACGCGGGACGGCATTCCCCTCCGCACTGTCCGTGTCGTCAGTGCCGTTGGAATGATCGGAAAAATGTCCCTGAGCCGCAGCCATGCGGGGAAGAGTAGGCGGAACGGGGGCTTCGCGCAGGGAGGGACACCCGGGCCGGGGCGGCCACTTCCCCACTACGTGCGAAGATTCTGGGCGTGAGTGCCAACGACCGCCCCTCGGGCCAGCCGACCAAGACGTACGACTCCGCGTTCCTGAAGGCATGCAGGCGTGAGCCGGTGCCGCACACGCCGGTCTGGTTCATGCGTCAGGCGGGGCGCTCACTGCCCGAATACCTGAAGGTCCGCGAGGGCATCGGGATGCTGGAATCGTGCATGCGGCCCGAGCTCGTCACCGAGATCACGCTGCAGCCGGTGCGCCGTCACAAGGTTGACGCCGCGATCTACTTCAGCGACATCGTCGTCCCCCTCAAGGCCATCGGCGTCGACCTCGACATCAAGCCCGGCGTCGGCCCGGTCGTCGCCGAGCCGATCCGCACCCGCGCCGATCTGGACCGCCTGCGCGACCTGACGCCCGAGGATGTCTCGTACGTCACCGAGGCCATCGGGATGCTCACCGGAGAGCTCGGATCCACCCCGCTCATCGGCTTCGCCGGAGCCCCGTTCACCCTCGCCAGCTACCTCGTCGAGGGCGGCCCCTCGCGCAATCACGAGCACACCAAGGCGCTGATGTACGGCGACCCGCAACTGTGGGCCGATCTGCTCGACCGCCTCGCCGAGATCACCTCCGCCTTCCTCAAGGTGCAGATCGAGGCGGGCGCGAGCGCCGTGCAGCTCTTCGACTCATGGGTGGGCGCACTCGCCCCCGCCGACTACCGGCGCTCGGTGATGCCGGCCTCGGCCAAGGTCTTCGACGCGGTCGCCTCGTACGGAGTGCCGCGCATCCACTTCGGCGTCGGCACCGGCGAACTGCTCGGCCTGATGGGCGAGGCGGGCGCGGACGTCGTCGGCGTCGACTGGCGAGTCCCCCTGGACGAGGCCGCCCGCCGCGTCGGCCCGGGCAGGGCGCTGCAGGGCAACCTCGACCCGGCCGTCCTGTTCTCCACCCGGGAGGCCGTCGAGACCAAGACCCGCGAGGTCCTGGACGCGGCGGCTGGCCTGGAGGGCCACATCTTCAACCTGGGCCACGGCGTCCTGCCGACGACGGACCCGGACGCGCTGACGCGTCTGGTGGAGTACGTGCACACGCGCACCGCGCGCTAGACCCGGGGGAACGGCCGCCGGCCGACGCGCGGCTGTAGAGCTGCTGTCCGGGGGGCCTAAATGCCCTCCCGGCGGACCGCCGTCACGGCCTTGCGGGCCGCCACCAGGACCGGGTCCCAGACCGGGGAGAACGGTGGGGCGTAGCCGAGGTCCAGGGTCGTCATCTGTTCCACCGTCATGCCCGCCGTGAGCGCCACCGCCGCGATGTCGACGCGCTTCGCCGCGCCGTCGGTGCCGACGATCTGGACGCCGAGCAGCCTGCCCGTGCGGCGTTCCGCGAGCATCTTCACCGTCATCCGCGCGGCGCCGGGGTAGTAACCGGCGCTGTTCGTCGACTCGATCGTGGCCGTGACGTAGCGCAGGCCCACCGCGCGCGCGTCCTTTTCGCGCAGGCCGGTGCGGGCGATCTCCAGGTCGCAGACCTTGCTGACGGCCGTGCCCACCACGCCGGGGAAGGTTCCGTAGCCGCCGCCCACGTTCGAGCCGATGATCTGGCCGTGCTTGTTGGCGTGCGTGCCGAGCGCGATATGGCGCTCGCGGCCCGAGACCAGATCGAGGACCTCCACGCAGTCGCCGCCCGCCCAGATGTCGTCGTGGCCGCGGACCCGCATCGCCAGGTCGGTGAGCAGCCCGCCGTACTCCCCGAGCGGCAGGCCCGCGGCGCGGGCGAGGGCGGTCTCCGGTTCGACGCCGATGCCGAGGACCACGACGTCCGCCGGGTACTCCGCGTCCTCGGTCGCCACTGCGCGGACCCGGCCGTTCTCGCCGGTGAGGATCTTGGTGACCTCGGCCCCGGCCACCGTCGTGATGCCCATGCGATCCATCGACCGGTGGACCAGGCGGCCCATGTCCGGGTCGAGCGTGGCCATCGGCTGTTCGCCGCGGTTGAGGACGGTCACCTCGAAGCCGTGCTTCAGCAGCGCCTCTGCCATCTCGACGCCGATGTAGCCGACGCCGACGACGACCGCGCGGCGGCCCTCGACGCTGTCCAGCGTGGTCAGCAGGTCCTGGCCGTCGTCGAGGGTCTGCACCCCGTGCACACCGGGCGCGTCGATGCCGGGCAGCGGCGGGCGGATGGGTCGCGCGCCGGTCGCGATGACCAGCTTGTCGTAGCCGGTCCACGTCTCGGTGCCCGTCTCCAGGTCGCGGGAGCGCACCCGCCCGCCCGGAACGTCGATCTCCGTCACTTCGTTACGCATCCGCAGATCGATCGCGCGCTCGCGGTGCTCGGCCGGCGTACGGGCGATCAGGTCGTCGCGCTCGGGCACATCGCCGCCGACCCAGTACGGAATGCCGCAGGCCGAGTACGAGCTGAAGTGCCCGCGCTCGAACGCGACGATCTCCAGCTCGTCCGGGCCCTTGAGCCTGCGTGCCTGCGATGCGGCGGACATGCCCGCCGCATCGCCCCCGATGACCACCAGTCGCTCCATCGCCATGGGAACACGCTACGGGGGAACGACGGTTCAGTCCTGGCCGGGGCCGGGGCCGGGGCCGGGGTAGGGGCCGGGGTAGGGCCCGGGAGCCGTGGCCTCGTTGTGGGCACGCCTGGGCAGCCGCGGGCGCAGCACCCAGCGCCACAGCGCGTACAGCACCGCGAGGACCGCCCCGAACGGAGCCACCGCACCGACCACCACCGCGATCCACTCGCCCGTCGCGACCAGGGCGCCCCAGCCGCCGCCGAGCGCGTCCAGGAAGCCGGGGTCGTCGTCCTCCTTGTGCTCCTCCTTCTCGGGCTCCGAAAGCGAGAGGGTGATCGTCGCCAGCGTCGTACGGTCCTTCAGTGCGGCCTGCTGGGCGAGCAGTGACTCCAACTCCGCCTGTCGGCTGCTCAGTTGCCCCTCCAGCGTGACCACGTCGCTGAGCTTGACCGCCCGGTCCATCAGCGCCCGTACGCGGTTCACGCTTGCCCGCTGGGTCGCTATCCGGCTCTCGACGTCGACGACCTGGGCGGTGACGTCCTTGGCGTCGGCCTTGCGGGAGAGCAGCTTTCCGGCACCGGCCAGCTCGGTGAGCACCTCGTCGTACTTCTCCTGCGGGACACGCAGGACGACGCGCGAGGTCACATGGGTGTCGTCGATCCGCTCGGTGGACTCGCCTGCGACATGGCCTCCGGCGTTCTCGGCCGCCCCGCGGGCGGCCGCGAGCGCCTTGGGGGCGTCCTTGACCTCCATTTCGAGCACGGCCGTGCGGATGATGTGAGCCGGCAGCAAGGGCTGCTTCGGCTGGTTCGGCGGGGTCTGCCGGGAGCCGGAGTCCTTGTCGGCGGCGTACCCCGAGCCCGCCGCCCCCTCCGCCGCGGGCCTCGGAGCCGACTTGTCGTCCGCACTGGACATGTCGTCCGCCCCGCCGCTGCACCCGGCGACGGCGAGTGAAGCGGTGAGAAACAGTGCCGCGACCGTACGACGTGCACGCATGCAGGCCCCCCGGGGACAGGTGATGGGTGTTGCCGGTTCGACGTACGAGGCACCTGCGCGGGTTGCCCCCTTTCGATCCCGAAGCGGTCACGGTCAGGACTCGGTACGGGGTTTGAGAGAGTTGGCACATGCAGCGCTCTCTCAACCGGGACACACGCACCGGTCATGTCGTCGTCATCGGAGGCGGCATCGCCGGTCTCGCGGCCGCGCACCGGCTGCTCGACTCCGGTGTACGCGTCACCCTCCTCGAAGCCACCGACCGTCTCGGCGGCAAGCTCGAGGCGGGCGAGATCGAGGGCACCCCCGTCGACCTCGGCGCCGAGTCGATGCTCGCCCGCCGCCCCGAAGCCGTCGAACTGGCCCGCGCCGTCGGACTCGCCGACCGGCTCCAGCCGCCTGCGACCGCCACCGCCTCGGTGTGGACCCGCGACGCGCTGCGCCCGATGCCCAAGGGCCATGTCATGGGAGTGCCGGGCGACCCGGCGGCCCTCGCGGGGCTGCTCTCGCCCGAGGGCGTCGCCCGTATCGCGCAGGAGCGCGACCTCCCGCCCGCCGAACTCGGCGACGACGTCGCGGTCGGCGCGTATGTGGCCGAGCGCCTCGGCCGCGAGGTCGTCGACCGGCTGGTCGAGCCGCTGCTCGGCGGGGTCTACGCGGGCGACGCGTACCGCATCTCCATGCGCGCCGCCGTCCCCCAGCTCTTCGAGGCAGCGAAGACCCATGACTCGCTGCTCGACGGCGTACGGGACATCCAGGCGAAGGCAAGCACACAGCAGGCCGCGGGGCCCGTCTTCATGGGCATCGAAGGCGGCATCGGCACGCTGCCCGGCGCCGTCGCCGACGCCGTACGCGCTCAGGGCGGCGAGATCCTCCTGGAGACTCCCGTACTCGGCATGACGCGCGGCGCCGACAGCTGGGAGATCCGCACGGACCAGCGTGTGATCGCGGCCGACGCCGTCGTGCTCGCGACACCCGCCTGGTCCGCGTCCGCGCTGCTCGCCTCCGAATGCCCGGCCGCCGCGGCCGAGCTCGGCCAGGTCGAGTACGCCTCGATGGCCCTGGTCACCATGGCCTTCCGGCGCAAGGACCTGGCCGGCATGCCGGACGGCAGCGGCTTCCTTGTGCCGCCCGTCGACGGCCACACGATCAAGGCGTCCACCTTCTCGACCCGCAAGTGGGGCTGGGTGGACCAGGCGTCCCCGGACCTCTTCGTCCTGCGCACCTCGATCGGGCGCTACGGCGAGGACGAGCATCTGCACCGCGAGGACACCGAACTCGTCTCCGTGTCCCTGAGCGATCTCGGCGAGGCCACCGGACTGGCCGCCCGGCCCGTGGCCACCGAGGTGACCCGGTGGATCGGCGGACTGCCCCAGTACCCCGTGGGGCACCTGAAGCGCGTCGCCCGGATCCGGGAGGAGGTCGCCAAGCTGCAGGGCCTCAGGGTCTGCGGCGCGGCCTACGACGGCGTCGGGATCCCCGCCTGCATCGCGGGCGCCCGGCGCGCGGCCGACGAGATCCTCGCCACGCCGACCCTGGCGCGGGGCACGGATCACGACGCGGGAGAATAGCCCCATGAGTGCGCCCGAAAAGATCCCGAACGCAGGCAAGAAGGCCAAGGACCTCAATGAGGTCATCCGGTACACGCTGTGGTCCGTCTTCAAGCTGCGCGATGTACTTCCCGAGGACCGGTCCGGCTACGCGGACGAGGTCCAGGAGCTGTTCGACCAGCTCGCCGCCAAGGACGTCACCGTGCGCGGCACGTACGACCTGTCGGGGCTGCGGGCCGACGCCGACGTCATGATCTGGTGGCACGCCGAGACCGCGGACGAGCTGCAGGAGGCGTACAACCTCTTCCGCCGCACGAGGCTCGGCCGCGCTCTGGACCCGGTCTGGTCGAACATGGCGCTGCACCGCCCCGCGGAGTTCAACAAGGCGCACATCCCGGCCTTCCTGGCCGACGAGACGCCGCGCAGTTACGTCTCGGTCTACCCCTTTGTGCGCTCCTACGACTGGTACCTGCTGCCCGACGAGGACCGCCGCCGGATGCTCGCCGACCACGGCAAGATGGCCCGCGGCTACCCGGACGTGCGCGCCAACACGGTCGCGTCGTTCTCGCTCGGCGACTACGAGTGGATCCTGGCCTTCGAGGCGGACGAGCTGCACCGCATCGTCGACCTGATGCGTCATCTGCGTGCGTCCGAGGCACGGATGCACGTCCGCGAAGAGGTGCCGTTCTACACGGGGCGGCGCAAGTCCCTCGCGGAGCTGGTCTCGGGGCTCGCCTGACCCGCGACTCCCCAAAGACCCCGACCCGGAAGATCAGACGACGTGCGGCACCTTCGGGAGGCCCGCGCGCCGCTCCAGCGACACCGGGTCCGGCTCCGGGTGCGGCGCGCACGAAGCGCGCCGCACCGGCGTCTCACCGGTGAGCAGATAGTTCTCCAGGTGGGCGTTGACACACTTGTTGCTGCCGCCGCCGATGCCGTGCGTACCGGCGTCCTCCTCCGTGATCAGCACGGCCCCCTTCAGCCGCCGCGCCAGCTCGCGCGCCCCCTCGTACGGCGTCGCCGCGTCCCGCTCCGCGGCCAGGATCAGCGTCGGCGGCAGCGCGCCCCTCTTCGTACGTACATCCAGCGGCTGCTGCCGCGGCGCCGGCCAGAACGCGCACGGCAGGTTCATGAAGGCGTTGTCCCAGGTCTCGAACGGTGCCCGGCGAGCGAGGGCGGTGTTGTCGTGGTCCCAGACCTCCCACTCGGTCGGCCAGGGAGCGTCGTTGCACTCCACGGCGGTGTAGACGGCGTTGGCGTTCTCCGCCTCCCGCGCCTCCTCCGGCCGGGGTGCGGCCTGACTGATCAGCGGCTTCTCATTGCCCTTCAGATACTCCGAGAGCGCGGTGGCGCGCGGGATCCAGTACTCGTCGGTGTACCCGACCCCCAGGAACGCCGCGTGCAGCTGGCCGGGGCCGACGACGCCCCCCGCCGGCTCCAGGGCGAGGCCGGCACGCGCCTTCTCGTAGCTGACCGCCACCTCTTCGGGCGTGGCGCCCAGGTGGAAGGTGCCGTCGTACTTGGCGACCCACGCGCGGAAGTCCGCCCAGCGGCTCTCGAAGGCGAGCGACTGGTCGAGGTTGCTGCGGTACCAGATCTGCTTGGGCTCCGGGTTGACCGCCGAGTCGAAAACCATCCGGCGCACATGCGAGGGGAAGAGCGTCGCGTACAGCGCGCCGAAGTAGGTTCCGTACGAGGCGCCCATGAAGGTCAGCCGCGGCTGGCCGAGCGCCGCCCGCAGCACATCGAGGTCGCGGGCGTTGTTGAGCGAGGTGTAGTGGCGCAGGGCCTCGCCCGCGCTCAGCGCACAGCCCTGCGCGTACGCCTGCGCCCGCGCGATCCGCTCCTGCTTGTACGACGGCGAGGGATGCACCGGGGCCAGGGTCGGCCCCTTGCCGAAGTCGGCCGGGTCCTGGCAGGACAGCGGGGCCGAGCGGCCCACACCGCGCGGGGAGTAGCCCACGATGTCGTACGCCTCGGCGATCCGCTTCCACTCGGGCAGCCGGGCTGCCAGCGGGAAGTACATGCTGGACGCGCCGGGGCCGCCGGGGTTGTAGACGAAGGCGCCCTGGTGCTGGGCTGCGCTCCCGCTCGCCTTCACGCGACTGACGGTCAGGGAGATCTGACGGCCCGACGGCTCGGCGTAGTCGAGCGGGACCTTCACCGTGCCGCACTGGACGGGGGAGGGGAGCATCTCGGCCTTGGGACAGGGCCCGAAGGAGATGCCCGCGGCCTCGGCGCGCCCGGCGGCGACGCCCGTGCCGTACGACTCGGCGTCCGCGGTGCTCGTGCCGCCGGCCGGGGCGACGGCCAGTGCGGTGATGACCAAGGAACTCAAGGCTGTCACTGCCCCGTACATCGCCACTGCTCGCATCGCGTTCCCTTCGTGCGGAGGTCAGCCGTGCGGCAAAGGGAACGCAGAGCATTTGTCGTTGTAAAGGACCGATGTCCGGTGTCGGGGTCAATGACTCCGATGCGCCGTACGGCCACTCGTGAGCGCCGCTCGCAGCTTCGGATCGTCGAGCGCGCGGACGCCGCCCACCGCGAGAGCCGCGAGCGAGTCCTCGGTGGACAGCGCGCGGAGCAGGCGCAGACCGTCGGGAGAGGCCCAGCGGGTGTACGGACGCACCTCGATGCGCGCGATGGCCAGGCAGCCGAGGGTGAGCAGCAGGGGCAGCGCGAACCAGCCGAGCACCGGTGCCGTCGTGCCCTGTCCCTGAGGGAGGAGCAGCCCGGCGGCCGCCGCCATCGCGACCGTGAGCACGCTCGCGCCCTGCACCGCGCGTACGGCCGCAGCGACCCCCGACATGGCGCCGTCCGGGACGGCGAGCCCGGCGCTGACGAGCCGGTTTCCGACGGCCCGTACGGCATCGGCTGCGGAGGCGGCCGCCCGTACTGCCGCTATCCGCGCCTGGCCCGCCGGCCCTATCGCGCCGATGACCGAACGCTCCAGGTCGTCCTCGCCCTCCGGGTCGACGACCGTGGCCCAGCCGGTGTGCGCGAGGAGCAGCATGCGGCGGCGGTGCATCGAGACCAGCGTGAGCTCGGCGACCCGGTGCGGGCCACCCGACAGGAACGCCGCTTCGTACAGGCTCAACTCCCGTTTGCCTGCCCCTTCTTCGGGGGACGGCGGGCGGGCGGCTTCGACAGCGGCTATGCAGAGCCGCGCGCAGCTGATGCCTGCCGCGGCCCAGGCCACCAGCACGAACCGGACCCAGAGCATGGCTGGTTTCTACGCGAGATGTCCGCTGGAGCGCCATGGGTTGTTCACCATGCGGACCGTGCCGTTATCCGTTCGTGATGTCGGAGCGCGGCCGGGACGCCGCGGGCGGCAGCGAGAAGGAGGGGGTCGGGGTGGGTGTGAGGGTCTTGGCCGGCGGCGGTGTCGCCCCCGGCACGGGCGGCGGCGGTCCGGTCGGGCTCGCGGTCCCGGTGCCCGCCGCCTGAGACGCGATGGCGTCGAAGTCGACGAGACCGGTCGCTTCAAGGATCTTGATGTGGTCGAGGACGGTGGTGTTGGCGTCGTCGGCGAGTGCGCGCACCAGGGTGTTGCGCGTGCTGTTGCGTATGTCCGCGACGAGCGAGAAGACCTTGCCGTGCGCCCGGCGCAGGATATTGGCGAACTTCGTCTCGTACTCCTTGCCGCGCGCCTTGGTGAACTCCTTCAGCCAGCCCTGCTGCTGGGCGGTCGGCTGGTTCGGCAGCTCCAGGTTGAGCCGGGACGCGACCTCGCGGACGCGGGCGTCGAGATACGTGTGGCCCTGCACGAGATGCTCGCCCGCCGTCCTGACCGCGACGCTGGGGGCGCGGCCCACGGCCTGCTGGCCTGCGGGCAGCTCCCACAGGCCGGCGAGTCTGACCCGGACGACGAAGTCACGGTCGGCGGCGGACAGCGGGCCCCAGGGGGTGGGGACGGAACCGGCCCGGAGGTTGGCCTCGGCGGTTCCTGAGCGGTCGTCGTACGACCAGACGGGGAAGAGAATCGCGGCGACGGTCGCCGTCAGGGCGACGACGATCAGGCCGGTGCCGGTGAGGAAACGCATAGTGCCTCCTGCGTGCGGTCCGCACGCTAGTCGGCTGCGTGATGATCCTGTGGGCGGTTGGCACAAGTGCGAGGTGGGCGCGTGGAGGCGCGGTCAGGAGCTGCTGCCGCAGCTGGAGCCGGAGGACGAACCGCAACTGGACCCGGACGAACTGCCGCAGCTGGAGCCACCGGACGATCCGCCGCAGCTCGACCCGCTGCTGCAGGCCGAGCCGGAGCCGTCCGATGACCCGCCGCCCGCCCCGCAGCTGGAGCCGCCGCAGCCCGATCCCGGGCTCGACCCGGCACACCACACGGCCACATGGTCCGTGGACGACGGCGAGTGGCTGCCGGTCCGGGCCGCCGGGTTACGGGCCGCGGCGATCAGCTGCGCCTGGAGCGCGGGGTCCGGCACCGCGCGCAGACCGTGCAGCGCGACGAGATGGGCCGCCGAGAACGCCTGTGCGTTCTGGGTCGCGTACGAACGCAGGGCCTGCTGCCCGGCCGTGGTGATCCGGCGCCGGGAGAGGCCCGCCACGACGAACCCGGTCACGCTGCCGGCGATCAGGGCCGGGAGGACCATGACGATGAACGGCACGCCTGGGTCGTCGTCACTGACGAAGCTGATGACGGTGAGAACGAAGGCGACCGGCAGGGCGAGCAGGCTCAGAAGGCCCTGCGTGACACCCCACACCGTCAGTCTGCGGTTCTGCCCCGGCGGTGCCATCAGACCGCCGGCGGCGAGGCCGTCTCCGATCTCCTGCACGGCGGGGTGCCGCATCACCGCGATGCGCAGCGTGTGCAGCGCACCGGTCGGGGCGGCGGCCAGCTGCTCGAAGACCGCGCGCTCGACCGGGTCGTGGGCGAGCGGGTGGCGTACGGAGACGATGCCCGGGCCGCCGATCGCCAGCCGGCCGTCCGCATGCAGCGCGGCGATCGCCGAGTCGACGACCCTGGCCGGGCCGCCGCTGAGGAAGGCGGCCTCGTAGACATGCGGGACGGGTCCGGTCGCGGGGTGGCTGCGCCGGGCGGAGGACGAACGGACGATCAGCGCGGCGGAGGACGCGCCGACGACGAGATAGACGAGAACGGTGAGCAGGACCATCGGGGTTCACCTCCGGGTGAGGGCCGCACGGGCGGCGCGTACGAGACGGGTGGCACGCCGCGGCGGATGCGGGGCGGCGCGCTCCTCCCACCAGCGGGTCAGCAGACGGCGGGCGGTCTCGTCCTCGGGGCGCCCCGCGATGAGCAGCTGCTCGGCGAAGTCGAGGGCGTCACGGCGGTAACCGGACTGCATGGGCCGGGACTTGGCGTATGCGAGGAACGCATCGCGATACCCGCGGCCGAGGATCTCGGGCAGCTCGGGAGCGACCTTGGCGACGACATCGGCGCGCTTGGCGGCGAGAGCACGGCTCTGGACGCGCAGGCGCCGGGAGTCGAAGCCTTCGGGGGTGGGGGTGCCCGCGACGAGGGCGGACAGGAGAGCGGCCTGACCGAGCGCGAGCCGCTCTCGCGCACCAGGGTCCGCCCCTCCCCGTTCCTGGGGGTGGGCCCCGCCGGGCTCGTTCGCGCCCGCACCCCGCCCTGCCGGCGCCGTCCCGGCACCCACCGTCGTGCGGATCGCTGTGAGTTCCGCCGCGAGTTCCTCCGCAGGGGGGAAGTCGTCGTCCCGTTCCAGCAGCACTCCCGGCGGTGTCACCCGGTCCCGCAGCGCCGACAGGATGTCCAGAACCGGCTGGGTGACCGGGTGGGCATGGGTGTCGTGCCAGATGCCGTCGCGTTCGATGCCGCCCGCCACGTGGACGTACGCGATCGCCTCCACCGGGAGCTCGTCCAGTGCCTTCACCGGGTGCTCGCCGCGGTTGACGTGGTTCGTGTGGAGGTTGGCCACGTCTATCAGCAGGCCCACGCCTGTCCGGTCCACCAGTTCCGCCAGGAACTGGCCCTCCGTGAGTTCCTCGTCCGGCCAGGAGATCAGGGCCGCGATGTTCTCCAGTGCCAGCGGCACCGGGAGCGAGTCCTGCGCGATGCGGACGTTCTCGCAGAGCACCTTCAGCGCGTCCCAGGTGCGCGGCACCGGCAGCAGGTGGCCCGCTTCCAGCTGCGGGGACGCGGTGAGCACGCCTCCGGCGCGTACGAACGCGATGTGTTCGGTGACCAGCGGCGCCCCCAGCGCTGTCGCGCGCTCCGCCAGGTCCGCGAGCCGCTGCTGAGACGGACGGTCCGCGCCGCCCAGGCCGAGGGAGACGCCGTGCGGGATGATCCGGGTGCCGCGCGAGCGCAGCCGGGTCAGGGCGGC
The DNA here is from genome assembly GCF_045207475.1 of Streptomyces sp. NBC_00885. NCBI lineage: Bacteria > Bacillati > Actinomycetota > Actinomycetes > Kitasatosporales > Streptomycetaceae > Streptomyces > Streptomyces sp. NBC_00885. The sequence goes on along the minus strand of NZ_CP108796.1, from coordinate 1,824,621 downwards.
GGGCAGATGGCCCGGGCAGATGTTCTCGGCGACGACCTCGACCCAGTCGACGCCTGGCAGTTCCTCCACCGCGTCCGCGATCTCCGGGCGCCAGCCGATACCGATACCGAGTTCCATGGGTCCCCTCCCCTGCGCCGTGTGACGGTGCGTGCAGGGCCTATGGCCCCGCCGGACGGCGGTGAATCCAGAGGAGGGGACGTTCAGAGGTTGATTTGAGGTTCCGCCTGTGGCCGCCTTTGGTTGCCCGGCGGCCGCAGGCGGAACCCCGCGCTACGGACGGTTGGTGTTGATCGCCGTCGGCGGCCCCGGCTGTGTCGACGGCCGCGAGGTGAACGACTGGTCCCCGGACGGCGACACCGGCGCCGGCTGCGGCGGCAGGTTGCCGTCCGGCGGCGGCGGGCCGGTCGGGCTGGCCGTCGCCCCGCCCGCCGCCTCGTTCGCGATGGCGTCGAAGTCGACGAAGCCGGTCGCCTCCAGCATGGTGATGTGGTCGAGCACCGTCTGGTTCGCGTCCGAAGCCAGCTGGCGGATCAGGGTGTTCCGCGTCGTGTGCCGGACCTGGGCGATCAGCGCGAAGACCTTGCCGTGCGCATTGCGCAGGAGATTCGCGAACTTGCGCTCGTAATCCTGGCCGCTCGCCGCCGACAGCTCCCGCAGCCATGCCTGCTGCTGGTCGTTCGGCTGGTTCGGCAGCTCGACGCCGAGCTTCGCGGCAACGTCGCGCGCCCGCTTGTCGAGGTCGGTGTGGCCGACGATGAGGTGGTCACCCGCCTCCTTGATCGCCTTGCTCGGCGCCCGCTCGATCGCCTGCTGTCCTGCGGGCAGCTCCCAGAGCCCGGCCAGCCGGACCTTGACCAGGAAATCGCGGTCGGTGGCGGTCAGGGGCCCCCACTGGGTCCCCACACTCGAGGCATTGACGTTGTCCTGACCGGTGCCGGAACGGTCCGCGTATGACCACACGGGGAACGCGAGAGCCCCTACCGTGGCGACCAGAGCCGCGATGATGAGTGCTGTCCCGTTGATGCGCCGCAACAATGTGCCTCCAGAGCCGATGCGTTACACGGCAACCAACCGCCCGTTGAACCGCGGTTCAAAATAAGGGGCGGTACTGAGAGGTACGTACGGGGGGTCCCCGGTGTTCAGCCGCGCAGCGACGGATGATCGGCGACCACCGTGCAGGACCCCGGAGCGATCTCCGTGAAGCCCGCGTCACGCACCACCGGCAGGCCGCTGACCGTGAGCTCTTGCCAGAGCACGGGCTCCGCGGTGCGCACGGTCAGCGGGAAACCGGCCTCACGCCACGCCTTGCGGTCCGCCTCCGACAGCTCCCACCACGCGAGTTGGGCGCCGTGCCCGGCCTGCGCCATCGCCTTGCCCGCCGACATGTCCAGACCGGGGCTGAGCCACAGCACCGGACCCGCGAGCTCGGGCGCGGCGGGTGGTTCGGGGTCGTCCAGGTCGGTGCCCGAGACCTGGAGCTTGGCCAGCTCCTTGGGCCAGCCGTCCAGCGGGACGGGCGGGAAGACGCGGACTTCGGCCGTCCCCTGCGTCACCGTGATGCCGGGCAGCGCCGCCGCCTTGCGCCACTCCGCGCCGCGCGCCCTGCGCACCACCTTGCGGATACGGGCGTCCTGCCAGTCCCGCATCGCCTGCGCCCACTCTCCGTCGCCCAGTGAACGCTCGTCGGCGAGGATGTCGAGCACGGCGCGGGCAGCGGCCTCCAGCGCGTCGGTACGGGCCGGGGGTTCGGCCTTCTCGATCCGTACGACGAGCGGCAGCACGAACTGCGGGGCCTCGTCGCGGGCGGTGCTCTCGTGCCGGAAGGGACTGTCGGTTGCGGGTTCTTCGCTGCTCACACCAGCCAGTCTGCCAGCCGCCCGCGACGCGCCTTGAAGGACTGTTGGCGGAACGGAGTCGTCCGGGCGACGATGCTCCCCATGAAAAGTGATCTCTTCGCCTCCGAGAACATGGCACAGCAGGCCACCGTGCCCGGTATGAGCCTGCAGAACGCCAAGTCGATCAAGTACGCCGTCAACGGCGAGATGCACGCGCGGCAGGGATCGATGATCGCCTTCCGCGGCAACCTCCAGTTCGAGCGCAAGGGCCAGGGCATAGGCGGCATGCTCAAGCGCGCCGTCACGGGCGAGGGCCTGGCCCTGATGGCGGTCCGCGGCCAGGGCGAGGCATGGTTCGCGCACGAGGCGCAGAACTGTTTCATCGTCGACATCGATCAGGGCGACGCGCTCACCATCAACGGCCGCAACGTCCTGTGCTTCGACGCCACGCTCTCGTACGAGATAAAGACCGTGAAGGGCGCCGGCATGACCGGCGGCGGCCTGTTCAACAGTGTCTTCACCGGCTACGGGAAGCTCGCCGTCATCTGCGACGGCAACCCCATCGTGATCCCGGTGACCGGCCAGCAGCCCGTGTACGTCGACACCGACGCGGTGGTCGGCTGGAGCGCTCAGCTCAACACGTCGCTGCACCGCTCGCAGTCGGTCGGCTCGATGATCCGCGGCGGCTCGGGCGAGGCCGTCCAGCTGATGCTCCAGGGCGAGGGTTTCGTGATCGTCCGTCCCAGCGAGCTCACCCCGCAGGCGTCGGCAAGCTGAGGCTCGTGGCGGCCGAGGCGCCCGGCCGCCGCGTTAACCTCGTACGCATGGACGAGCCGTACTGCGAGACGCCTGCTCCCGCCCCCGTGGCGGCAAGCGGGCCGCCGTTCGCCGAGTGCGTGCTGTGCCGGAAGCCCACTCAGTACCCGGAGTCCGTCAAGGGTGTGACGCTGTGCCCGGTCTGCGAGTGGCAGGAAGCCCAGCGGACGGCGTGCTCGGGCTGATCCGGCCACGGGCGATCACCGCATCAGATCCGAGACCCTCACCAGGCGATAGCCCCGCCTGCGCAGTTCGGGCACGATCCTCCTGACCGCCTGCTCCGTGACCGGTGCTGCGCTGCGCGTGCAGTGCATGACTACCAGGGACCCCGGCCGGACCCCCGCCAGCACCTGCTCGGCGACCGCGTCGGCGTCCGTAGCGAAGGCGTCGCCACTGACGACATCCCACTGGACCGCGGTCAGTTTCGTGGGGGCGAGGGCGCGCAGGGCCTCGTCGTTGTAGCAGCCGCCGGGGAAGCGGAAATACGGGACGACATTGCGCGCCCCGGCCTTCCTGAACGCGGCGAAGGCCCGGTCCACATCGGCCCGCATGGCGTCCTTCGCCACCTCCGGCAGGCCGTAGCAGGGGGATGTGAAGGCGTAGTGGCTGTAGGAGTGGTTGGCGATCTCGAAGAGCGGATCGTTGCCGATCGCCTTCGCCTGGTCCGGGTACTGGTCCGCCCAGCGGCCCGTCATGAAGACGGTCGAGGGGACGTTCAGCTTCCGCAGCGAGGCGATGAGGGCGGGGTTGTCGAAGTGTTCGCCACGCGCGGCCCGCGGTCCCTGGCCGGCGGTCATGTCGGCGTCGAAGGTCAGCGCGACCGTCTTCCCGACGCTGGTCGCCGACTTGGCTGCGCGCTCGAAGACGGGGGTCAGGCCACCGGGCCCGGGTGCCACGGTCGGCGCCCTTCGCACCGTGTCCGTCAGCGGCTTACCGGGCTTGGGTGCGGCGGGGGCGGGCTTCGCGTGACCGTCGCGGTTGCCGCCGGAGCAGCCGACGAGCACGGCACCCATCACGACAGCGATCGCCATTCTTCGTGCAAAAGTGATCACCGATGGAAAATATCCGATCGATATGACTATCGGAGTATCTGGCGTACGTGCGTCAGGGTCAGGTTCCGTCAGGGGGCGGGCCCAGCCTGCGTGTCAGGCTGTGGTTCAGGCTCCCGTCCAGCCGAGCGGGTGCAGTCCGCCCGGGCGGTCCGGGAGCTCCGGCTCCCCGCCCGCCTCGGTGAACGCGGTCAGCGCGGCGATCAGGGCGGCGCGCTGCCCGGGTGCCAGCCGCTCCACAATCGATGCGATCTCTTGGTGGCGCCTGGCCATGACGTCCTCGACGATCCGTACGCCCTCCGGCGTCAGCCGCAGTACGGTCTCGCGCCGGTCGTCCTGATTGGTCCGCCGGTCCACGAGGCCGACGGCGATCAGCCGGTCCACCATGCGCATCGCCGTCGACGGGCTGACCGCGAGCCGCTCCGCGAGTACGACGAGCTTGGCGGCACCGTGCGTGGACAGCACGACCAGCAGCCGGAACTGGGGGAGCGTCACCCGGTCCTCGACGGAGGTCAGGGAGCGCGCGGACACCGCGACCAGCAGCCTGGACGCCGTCAGCACGGCGCGGGTCACCGCCTCCACGTCGTCCATGGCGCCGACGGCGCGCGGGTGCTCGGCCATGGCCCCTTTCTATCCTGCGCGGAGGCCGGCCCCCGCATCCAATTCACCCGCCCGATTCCTTTGCACTGTGCAATGATGCCCGGGCACCGGAGGGACGCCGTGCTCAGGAGGAATGACATGCCTATGCCCCCTGCGGTGGGCGTGCTCGCCCGGGTAGCTGAGCTGCTGCACGAGGAACCCACCGACCGCGGCGGCGCCCTGTGGCGGCTCTCCGCCGAAGGGCGGCAGCTGGACGCGAATGTCATCCGCATGCTGCCCGGCACCCGGGTCACCGGCCATGTCGACCCGGATCTCGATGTGTTGCTCTGCGTGGTGGGCGGCAGCGGCCGGCTGGAGGCCGACGGCACCCGTCAGTCGCTTCAGACCGGGTGCGTGGCGTGGCTTCCGCGCGGCACCCGCCGCGCGCTCTTCGCCGACGAGGACGGACTGGTCTACGTCACGGCGCACCGCCGTCGTCCGGGCCTCGCCATCCGCAGCACCGCGCAGGCGGAAGGGGGCGAGGCGGCGTGTCTGCTGGACCGGGTCTGCCCCCGCTGCGACCGCCCCGCCGCGGAGATCGGTGCACGCTACTGCAGCCGTTGCGGCAGCCAACTTCCCTCGTAGAGCTTCGCCTTACGGACCGTCAGAAGACCTTTTCGCGCTGTGGGTGAGTACAACTCCCGCCCCGTCCGTATCTAGGGGCGGACGCGTCCCCCCGGTTTCCGTCGGCAACCGGACTCCGTACCCCCATCAGGAGGCGACGAGTTGAGTCACAGGCGAATACCCAAACGGAAGGCCGTTCTCGCGGGAGCCGGGGCGGTGGGCATCGCCGCAGCGGCCATCCTGCTGCCCCAAGCGAACGCTTCCCAGTCCGGATCCGACACACAGTCGCAGGCCGCCGCCCCCAGGAAGATGAGCGTCGCATCGGCGGCCGAACTCGTCTCGCAGCTGGGCAAGAAGCTCGGTGAGGCCTACGGCGGGGCCTACTACGACGCCGAGAAGCAGCAGCTCGTCGTCAATGTCGTGGGCGACAACAACAACGTCGCACTCGAGGTCAACAAGGCCGGCGCCGTGGCGCGGAGTGTCGAGAACAGCACGGGCGAACTGAAGTCAGCCGCGAGCACGCTGGCCGCGAAGGCCACCATCCCGGGAACCGCGTGGGCCGTCGACCCGAAGACCAACCAGATCCTCGTCACGGCGGACCGTACGGTCTCCGGCGAGCGCTGGGACAGACTCGAGACGGCAGTGAAGTCCCTCGGCGACGGTGTGGCCCGGATCCAGAAGTCCACGGGTGAGTTCAAACCGTTCCTGGAGGGCGGCGACGCCATCTTCGGTGGCGGCTCCCGCTGTTCGCTCGGCTTCAATGTGACCACGCAGGACGGCAGCCCCGGCTTCCTGACCGCGGGCCACTGCGGTGTAGCGGCCGAGCAGTGGTCGGAGGCCGCGAACGGTCAGCCCATCGGCACGGTCCAGGAGGCGACGTTCCCGGGTGACGGCGACTTCGCGCTGGTGAAGTACGACGACCCGGCGACCCAGGCCGCGAGCGCGGTCGACCTGGGCAATGGGCAGACCGTGGCGATCACTCAGGCGGCCGAGGCCGCGGTCGGCCAGCAGGTGTTCCGTATGGGCAGCACCACGGGCCTGAAGGACGGCGCGGTCACCGGGCTCAACGCCACGGTCAACTACCCCGAGGGCACCGTCAGCGGCCTCATCCAGACCGATGTGTGTGCGGAGCCGGGTGACAGCGGCGGTTCGCTGTTCACCAGGGACGGGAGCGCGATCGGTCTCACCTCCGGCGGCAGCGGAGACTGCACCCAGGGCGGCGAGACCTTCTTCCAGCCGGTGACGACGGCGCTGGCCGCGGTGGGCGCGCAGATCGGCGACGGCGCCGGTGGCGGTCAGGACGACGGCCAGGGTGGCGGTCAGGACGACGGCCAGGGTGGCGGCGCCGAGGACAACGGCGGCGGCGCGGCCGACGACGGCGCGGGCCAGAACGGCTGATCCTCCACGGACGGACACAAGGGCCCTGGGCATCCACGGATGCCCAGGGCCCTTGTCGCCTGCTGCGTCAGCCGTCGGCGTCGGCGCCGGCGCAGGCCGAAGGGTCCGGGCCGCTGCCGTCCAGTCTCGCGGTCAGGGCTTCGAGGTCGGTGCGCAGCTGCCGGATCCGCTCCAGGGACAGGCCCGTCGCCGCGGCGATCCTGCGCGGTACGCCCAGCGCCTGCTCGCGGAGCCCGGCGCCCGCGGCGGTGGGGCGTGCGGTGACGGAGCGCTCGTCCTCGGGGCTGCGCCGCCGTTCCACGTAACCCGCCGCCTCCAGTCGCTTGAGCAGGGGCGACAGGGTGCCCGAGTCGAGACGCAGGTACTCACCGATCCGCTTCACCGGCAGCTCGCCGTGCTCCCAGAGCACCAGCATCACCAGGTACTGCGGATAGGTGAGGTTCAGATCTTTCAGCGCGTCCCTGTAGACACCGTTGAAGGCGCGGGACGCGGCGTGCAGCGAGAAGCAGATCTGGTGTTCCAGGCGCAGGAAGTCCTCGTCCGGCACGGTCGTCAGTGTCTTCTTCTCCATGGAGACAGCATACCTGCGCATCACTGAGTTGTGCACAACTGAATTGTGTGCTGTAGTTGCGCCATCGGTTCCCCACGGACGAAGAGGGATGCAACTCATGGACGCGCTCTACACCGCTGTCGCCACCGCCAATGGCCGTGACGGCCGCGCTGTCAGCTCCGACGGCCACATCGACCTGCCGCTGGCCTTCCCCCAGGCACTGGGCGGCAACGGACAGGGCACCAACCCCGAGCAGCTCTTCGCCGCCGGGTACGCCGCCTGCTTCGCCAGCGCCATGGGGGCCATAGGCCGCCAGGAGAAGATCGACGTCAAGGACGCCTCCGTGACCGCCGAGGTCAGCATCGGCAAGGACACCGACGGCGGCTTCGGCCTCTCCGTGATCATGCGCGTCGAGCTGCCCGACCACCTCCAGGGCGAGGCGGGCCGTGACCTGCTGGAGAAGACCCACGCCTACTGCCCGTACTCCAAGGCGACCCGCGGCAACCTGCCGGTCGAGCTCGTCATCGAGTAGTCACCCGGAGCACCTCGGTGCCCTGAGCCCCGTCGCCGCGATTCGGCGACGGGGCTCAGGGGTGTCCTGCGGACATCGCCTAAGGCATCTCCACCAGCCGTTTGCGGCACTCGTCGACATCGAAGTCGGCCGGCGGGTACTGCGGATCCAGCGCCTCGAGATGTTCGAGAAGCAGCTTGCTGATCGCCCAGTTCCGGTACCACTTGCGGTCGGACGGCACGAGATACCAGGGCGCGGCCACCGTCGAGCAGCGCTCCAGAGCGATCTCGTACGCCTTCTGGTAGTCGGGCCACACGGCCCGCTCCTCGATGTCGCCCGGGTCGAACTTCCAGTGCTTGTCCGGGTTGTCGAGGCGCGCGAGCAGACGGCGGCGCTGCTGCTCGTAACTGATGTGCAAGAAGACCTTCACCATCGTGACCCCGTCCTTGACCAGGCCTTCCTCGAAGCGGTTGATCTCGGCATAGCGGGGGCCGAGCTGCTTGCGCGGTACCAGTTCACGGACCCGGGCGATGGTTACGTCCTCGTAGTGCGAGCGGTCGAAGATCCCGATCTCGCCCGGCTGCGGAAGGGCGCTGGTGATCCGCCAGAGGTAGGGGTGGTTCTTCTCCTCCGGCGTCGGGTCCTTGAAGGCCTTGATCCGGCAGCCGGTCGGGTTGAAGAGGCCGGCGACGTGCCTGACCGTGCCGCCCTTGCCGCTGGTGTCCATGCCCTGGAGCACGAGCAGGATGCGACGGCGGTCGCCCGCCGTGCTCGACGCGTAGAGCCGGTCCTGGAGATTGGCGAGACGTTCAGCCATCCGGGCGGTCGCGGCCAGGCCGGCGGCCTTGTCCTGGGGGCCGACCGGGGTGGCGTCGGCCTCGTAGGCGGAGAGGTCGACGTGCTCGCCGCCGGGGACGCGCAGCAGCTCACGGAGCGGTGCCGGAGGCTCCGGCTGCTTCGTCCCCTCCTTCCCCGTGCGGTCCTGCGGCTCCATGGCCGGCTCCTGCTCGTCCTTCGTGGCCACAGTGCACCCCTTCCGGCTCCGGTCCGTTCCCTCGATCCTCCGACGGAACACTGGTTGCCGCGAGCGTGGTGGGGTGGACGAGCAGGTCCGGCGCGGAGGCGGTCGCCGCGGCGCCGGTGAACCCGCTGCCCGTGTGTGCCGCCGGGGCGTCGATCGAGGCGGCGCAACTCACTGTCGGACGGCAGGAGTTGTGACCCGCACGCGTGTGTCACGCTGATTCGTGACACATCTGAGCATGCGGGCCACAGTGCCTCGTGGTGTGGCTGGGCCGAGCGAGTCGCCGACGTCAGGCGAGTTCGGCGGTCAGGGTGATCGTCGTACCGGCGAGCGCCTGGCTCACGGGGCAGTTCTTCTTGGCGTCCTCGGCCAGCTCGAGAAAGCGGTCCTTGTCCAGGCCCGGGACCTCACCGCGCACGGTGATGTGGCTGCCGGTGATGCCCTCGCCGGGCACGAAGGTGACGTCGGCCTTGGTCTCCAGGCGGGTCGGCGCGTGGCCGGCCTTGGCCAGGATGTTGGAGAACGCCATCGAGTAGCAGCTGGAGTGGGCGGCCGCGATCAGTTCCTCCGGGCTGGTCTTGCCGCCGGGCTGCTCGGTGCGGGCCGGCCACGATACGGCGAAGGTGCCGTTGCCGGAGGAGTCGAGGGTGACCTCGCCCGAGCCCTTGAGGAGGTCGCCCTCCCAGATGGTGTGGGCGGTACGCGTAGCGGCCATGATGGTTCCCTTCGGTCGGGGTGACGGCCCCAAACCTACTGCGCCACAAGCCCCTTCGCGTCCCTTGCCAGGGCGGTCAGGCGCGAGATCGCCCGGAAGTACTTCTTGCGGTAGCCCCCGTTCAGCATTTCTTCGCTGAACAGCCGGTCGAAGGGCATCCCGGACGCGAGGACGGGCACCTCGCGGTCGTACAGCCGGTCGGCGAGCACCACCAGACGCAGCGCCGTCGACTGGTCGGCGATGGGCTGGACATCGGTGAGACAGACGGCGCGCAGGCCGTCGGTGAGCGCCCCGTACCGGCTGGGGTGCACCTTCGCGAGATGTTCCAGCAGCTGCGGGAAGTCGTCGAGGGACGCGCCCTCGGTGGCGTACGCGGCCTTGTTGACCTGTTCCTCGGAGTACGGGGGAGGAGCCTTCGGCAGACCGCGGTGGCGGTAGTCCTCGCCGTCGATCCGCAAGGGTCGGAAGTGTGCCGAAAGACCCTGGATCTCGCGCAGGAAGTCGGCGGCGGCGAACCGGCCCTCGCCGAGCTTGCCGGGCAGGGTGTTGGAGGTGGCGGCCAGGGCCACGCCCGCGTCGACCAGCTTTCCGAGAAGCGTCGACACGAGGACGGTGTCGCCCGGGTCGTCGAGCTCGAACTCGTCGATGCAGAGCAGCCGGTGTCCGCTCAGGGTGCGCACGGTCTGCTGGAAGCCGAGGGCGCCGACCAGATTCGTCAGCTCCACGAAGGTGCCGAAGGCCTTGAGGGACGCTTCGGCGGGGGTGGCGTGCCACAGGGACGCGAGCAGATGCGTCTTGCCGACGCCGTAACCGCCGTCGAGGTAGACACCGCGCGGGGCGGCGGGAGCCTCGGGCTTCCGGGCGAACCACCTGCGCCTGCCGGAGCCGCTCGCGTGCGCGCCGCCCAGGCCCGCGGCGAAGGAGCTGAGAACCGTGACGGCCTCGCGCTGGCTGGGCTGGTTGGGGTCCGGGACGTACGTGTCGAAGCGCACCGAGTCGAAGCGCGGCGGCGGCACCATCTCGGCGACCAGCCGGTCGGCGGGGACATGCGGCTCGCGGGCGCAGAGGGACAGCGGGGCCGCTTCGGTTATGGCACTGGTCGACACAGTTCTTAACTGTAAGGGCCGTGGAAGACTGCACGGTATGCGACGCCTGCTCCCTGTGACCGACCCGACAGCCACCGAGGATCACGAGTGGTCCCTGGACGAGCTGGCCGACGCCTATGCCTACCCGGACGGCGCGGACGGCCCCTGGCTGCGGGCGAACATGGTCAGCTCGCTGGACGGGGCGGCCCAGCACGAAGGCCGCTCGCAGGCGATCTCCTCCGACACGGACATGCGGATCTTCGGCACGCTGCGGGGGCTCGCCGACGCGGTGGTGGTCGGCGCCGAAACGGTACGTCTCGAGGGCTACCGGCCGGCCCGAGCCCGGGAGGCCTTCGCGGCGCGGCGGGCGGCCGCCGGCCAAGGTCCCGCACCCGCGATCGCCGTGGTCAGCGCCTCGCTCGGCCTGGACTTCTCGCTCCCGCTGTTCGCCGAGCCCCTCGTGCCGACGCTGGTGCTGACGGGGGCCGGGGCGCCCCCGGACCGTATCCGTGAGGCGGAGAAGGCGGGCGTGGAGGTGGTGATCGCCGGGGACGGGCCCGGCGTGGAGCCGGCCAGGGCGGTACGGGCGCTGGCGGAGCGCGGCCTGACACGGCTGCTGACCGAGGGCGGCCCGCGGCTGCTCGGTCAGTTCGTGGCGGCCGGAGTACTGGACGAGCTGTGTCTGACCCTGTCGCCGACGCTGACGGCGGGGGACGCGCAGCGCATCGCGGGCGGACCGGCGCTGGCGGTTCCGGAGCGGTTCGCCCTGGCGTCGGTGCTGGAGGAGGCGGGGTTCCTTTTCACCCGCTACCGTCGCATCTGACAAGGGGTGGAACTTGCTATTCCGGTTAGCTTCCGCTGGGCACACTTACTCTCGCAGACCCCGTGCGGGCACGGGGAAGGATGGTTTCCGCAGAAGGGCTCCTGACGTGTTCACAAGCGTATTGATGATCGAGAAGCCCCTGACGTCGGAAGACGTGGAATTCGTCACGAGCCTGCACGGGGACGAGCGGGTGTCCTTCATCGTGCTGATGCAGCCCCGCGGTGATCAGGCCGATGTCCTGCTGCGGGCCATCGACGATGTCGCACTCGGCGAACTGAAGGACGCCGTCCGCGAGGGCGACGAGCCCGAGGGCAACGACGCCGAGGCCCCCGCCCGGCTGGCCCTGGAGCACTCGCTGGCGGCCCTGCGGGCAGCGGGCAGCGAGGCCGTGGGCGAGGTCGTCGAGAAGCATCCGCTGGACAAGCTGACGTCCGTGGTGGACCAGTCCGGCGCGGACGAGGTGATCGTGCTGACCGAACCGCACTACGTGGAGGAGTTCTTCCACCGCGACTGGGCCTCCAGGGCCCGCCACAAGGTCGGAGTACCGGTGCTCAAGCTCTTCGCGCACAGCGAATAGGCTGGACCCTCGCACGTACTCGTACATCTTGGGGAGACACACACATGGCACCCGCCATCCCTAGCGCCATGGAACGCCCGCACTTCATCGGCATCGGTGGCGCCGGGATGTCGGGCATCGCCAAGATCCTCGCCCAGCGCGGCGCGAAGGTCGCGGGCAGCGACGCGAAGGAAACGGCGACCGCCCAGTCCCTGCGCGAGCTCGGCGCCACCGTCCACATCGGGCACGCCGCCGAGCACCTCGCGGCCGACGCCAGCTGTGTCGTCGTCTCCAGCGCCATCCGCGCGGACAACCCGGAGCTGGCGCGCGCCGCCGAGCTGTCCGTCCCGGTCGTGCACCGCTCCGACGCGCTCGCCTCGCTGATGACCGGCCTGCGCTCGATCGCGGTCGCGGGCACCCACGGCAAGACGACCACCACCTCCATGCTGGCCGTGGCCCTGACCGAGCTGGGCCTGGACCCCTCGTACGCGATCGGCGGCGACCTCGCGGGACCGGGGACGAACGCCCGCCACGGCGAGGGCGACATCTTCGTGGCCGAGGCCGACGAGAGCGACCGCAGCTTCCAGAAGTACGACCCCGAGGTCGCGATCGTCCTCAACGTGGAGCTCGACCACCACGCCAACTACGCCTCGATGGACGAGATCTACGACTCCTTCGAGACCTTCGTCGGCAAGGTCGTCCCGGGCGGCACGCTGGTGATCGCCGCGGACCAGCCCGGCGCCGTGGAGCTCACCTCCCGCGTCCGCGACCTGTCGACGCTCAAGGTCGTCACCTACGGCGAGTCCCCGTCCGCCGACGTGCGCGTCCACAAGGTCACCCCGCGCGGTCTCACCAGTGAGGTCACGGTCCTGCTGGACGGCCGCTTCCTGACCTTCACCGTCTCGGTCCCCGGCCGCCACTACGCGCACAACGCCGTGGCCGCGCTCGCCGCCGGAGTCGCGCTCGGCATCCCGGCGCACAACCTCGCGTCGGCGATCGGCAAGTACACCGGCGTCAAGCGCCGTCTCCAGCTCAAGGGCGAGGCCGCGGGCGTCCAGGTCATCGACTCCTACGCCCACCACCCGACCGAGATGACCGCCGATCTCGAGGCGATGCGCGGCGCCGCCGAGGCCGCACGGCTGCTGGTGGTCTTCCAGCCCCACCTCTTCTCCCGCACCCAGGAACTGGGCACCGAGATGGGCGAGGCTCTGGCCCTGGCCGACGCGTCCGTGGTCCTGGACATCTACCCGGCCCGCGAGGACCCGATCCCGGGCATCACCAGCGCCCTGATCATCGACGCGGCCCGGGCGGCGGGCGCGGACGTCACCCCGGTCCACGACAAGGCGAGCGTGCCCGACGTCGTCGCGGGAATGACGAAGCCCGGTGATCTTGTTCTCACGATGGGCGCGGGCGACGTCACGGACCTCGGTCCCGACATCCTGGCCCGCCTGACCGGTCGGTAGAACCTGAGGGAGCCGAGTTACATGTCGTACGACGTAGAAAAGCCGGACGAGCAGTGGCGCGCGGAGCTGTCCCCCGCCGAGTACAAGGTCCTGCGCCAGGCCGGCACCGAGCCCGCCTTCGTCGGTGAGTACACCGACACCAAGACGGAGGGCGTCTACTCCTGCCGGGCGTGCGGCGCCGAACTCTTCCGCTCCGACACGAAGTTCGAGTCGCACTGCGGCTGGCCGTCCTTCTACGACCCGAAGGACACGGACGCCGTCGAGCTGATCGAGGACCGCTCGCACGGAATGCACCGCACGGAGGTCCGGTGCGCGCGGTGCGGCTCGCACCTCGGCCACGTGTTCGAGGGGGAGGGGTACGCGACCCCGACCGATCAGCGCTACTGCATCAACAGCATTTCGCTGCGGCTGACGCCGGACGAGGGCTGACGGCGCGGGGCCGCCGGCGTGCGCGCCGCCGGCCCCGCCCGACGTGCGCCTGCAAATTTCCTGTGCTAACACTGGTAACAGAGCGTGGTTGTAACAGACCGGAAGTTCTCAGACCGTAAGCACAGACCGGACGTAGAGTGCGCCATAAGCGTGTGTTGACACCGGCACTCGCCCTGCTGCTTGTGATGCTGCCCGCGGCCACCGCGGCGGCGCAGGGTGAGGAGGAGGTACCGCATGGCCCGGGCTTCGGTGCCCGTGCCCTGCAGGCGCTGATCGACGGGATTCAGTTCGGCGTCATCATCGCGATCTGCGCGGTGGGCCTGTCCCTGATCTTCGGGACCATCCACCTGATCAACTTCGCGCACGGCGAGCTCGTGACGATTGGCGCCACGTTCGCGTTCTTCCTGAATGTCTCGCCGGCCGGTCCCGGCTGGCATCTGATCCCCGCCGCGATCGTCTCCGTGGCCTTCGGCGCCCTGCTGGGCCTGGGCATCGACCGCGGCCTCTGGCGGCCGTTGCGGGCCCGCGGCACGGGCCTGATCAACATGTTCATCGTCACGATCGGCCTTTCGCTGCTGCTGCGGCACATCGTGCTCGTGCTGTACGGAGCCCGGCCCGGCTCCTTTGCCCAGTACGACATCCAGAAGGCGTACGACCTCGGCCCGGTGGGCATCACTCCACGGGATCTCACCGTCACCCTGCTCGCGGTGGCGACCCTGCTCGGTGTGGCCGCGCTGCTCCAGAAGACCCGGATGGGCACAGCCATCCGCGCCGTCTCCGAAAACCGCGACCTCGCCGAGGCCTCGGGCATCGATGTGAAGCGGGTCGTCTCGGTGGTCTGGATGCTCGGTGGTGCGCTCGCCGCGCTCGGCGGGGTGTTCTTCGGACTGGTCGAGATCGTCACCTGGGACATGGGCTTCAAGCTGCTGCTGCTCATGTTCGCCGGAGTCATCCTCGGCGGTCTCGGCTCCGCGTACGGCGCGATGGTGGGCAGCCTCGTCATCGGCATCGTCGCCCAGATGTCCACGCTCTGGTTCCCGGTCGACCTGCAATACGCGTGGGCACTGCTCACGCTCATCATCGTTCTGCTCGTCCGGCCGCAGGGCATCCTCGGCCACCGCGAACGCATCGGTTGAGGGGTGGTGTGGCATGGACTTCGACACGATCCTCTCCGACGCCATCCGGTCCGGCATCGGCCCCATCGCCGCCATCTACGTGATCGCGGCCATGGGCCTGAACCTGCACTTCGGCTACACCGGACTGCTGAACTTCGGCCAGGTCGGCTTCATGCTCGTCGGCGGTTACGGGCTCGCGATCACCGTCGTCACCTGGGGCGGCTCGATGTGGCTCGGCATCCTCGTCGGACTTGCCTCCGCGATCGTGCTGGCACTGCTGCTCGGTCTGCCCACCCTGCGGCTGCGCGCCGACTATCTCGCGATCACCACGATCGCCGCGGGGGAGACGCTACGGCTGTTCTACCGGTCCAGCTGGGCCGAGCCGACCACAGGTGGTGTGTTCGGGCTGCAGCGGTTCGCCAATGACTTCTACGACCTGAACCCCATCCCACGGGGCACATACGGCTTCTGGACGGTCAAGTTCAGCGCCCGGGACCTGTGGGTGATGATCATCGCCTGGTCCCTGGTGGTGATCGTCGGGGTGCTGCTCGCCCTGCTGATCCACAGCCCGTGGGGCCGTGTCATCCGGTCCATCCGCGACGACGAGGACGCCGGGCGCAGCCTGGGCAAGAATGTGTACGCGTACAAGATGACGAGCCTTGTGCTGGGCGGAGTGCTCGGCGGGGTCGCCGGAATGCTGCAGGCCATCCAAGTGCAGTCGGTGAGCGCGGACAGCTTCGATCCGGCCGTCACCTTCTTCCTCTACACCCTGCTCGTGCTGGGCGGCGCCGGGACGATGCTGGGCCCCGTCGTCGGCTCGATCCTCTTCTGGTTCGTGCTCTCCTTCATCGACAGCGCACTGCGTCAGGCCATCGACGCCGGCTACATCTCGTCCGACGTGATCAGCACCTCGGAGATCGGCGCCGTCCGCTTCGCCCTGGTCGGGCTCGCCCTGATCCTGCTCATGGCGTTCAGACCGCAGGGGATCCTCGGCAGTCGGAAGGAGATGCTGCTCAGTGGCCGCTGACATGCAACCCTCGTCGCCGCCCGAGCCCGAGCCCGGACCCCGGTCCGGAGCGGGGCTCGAACCCGTGCCCGGCGTGCGCAAGCCGGACCCGCTGCTCGTCCTGGACGGTGTGACCCGCACCTTCGGCGGCCTTGTCGCCGTACAGGTCGACCATCTGGAGGTGCAGCGCGGGACCATCACGGCCCTCATCGGGCCCAACGGCGCCGGCAAGACGACGCTGTTCAATCTGGTGAGCGGATTCGACCGGCCGGACGGTGGTCAGTGGTCGTTCGAAGGGCAGCAGCTCAGCGGGCGCCCGCCCCACCGGATCGCCCAGCAGGGACTGGTCCGTACGTTCCAGCTCACCCGGACCCCCGCGCGGCTCACCGTGCTGGAGAACATGCTGCTGGCGGCGACCGAGCAGCGCGGCGAGCGGCTGCTGCCCGCGCTGCTGAGGCCGCTGTGGCGCAAGCAGGAGCGGGAGAACGTGGACCGGGCCGACGAGCTGCTCAACCGCTTCCGGCTCACCAAGCTGCGTGACGAATATGCGGGCACCCTCTCCGGCGGCCAGCGCAAACTGCTCGAAATGGCCCGCGCGCTGATGGTCCGCCCCGTCATGATCCTGCTGGACGAGCCGATGGCCGGGGTGAACCCCGCGCTGACCCAGTCCCTGCTCGGTCACATCACCGCGTTGCGCGACGAGGGGATGACCGTGTGCTTCGTCGAGCACGACATGGATGTGGTGATGGGCATCAGCGACTGGGTGGCCGTCATGGCGGGCGGAAAACTCGTGGCCGAGGGACCGCCGTACACGATCGGCCGGAACCGCGCCGTCGTGGACGCCTACCTCGGCAAGCGGCACGACGAACCCGGAGCGACCGGCGAGGAGGCGTGAGCCCATGCCCGAATACACGAACGGGCCCGTGGACCAGCCCGTGCTGGTGGCCGACGAGATCGTCGCCGGATATGTGCCCGGCGTCGATGTGCTGCGCGGCTGCAGCATCGAGGTGCGCACCGGCGAGCTGGTCGGAGTGATCGGCCCCAACGGCGCCGGAAAGTCGACACTGATCAAGGCGGTCTTCGGACTGTTGCGGGTGCGCGAAGGAACCGTGCAACTCCACGGAGACAACGTCACCAATCGCCCCGCACACGAGCTGGTCCGCCGGGGCGTGGGGTATGTGCCGCAGCTTCAGAACGTCTTCCCCGCGCTGACCGTCGAGGAGAACCTGCGGATGGGCATCTATCTGCAGCCCAAGAAATTCATCCGCCGGACCGCGGCGGTGGAGGAGATCTTCCCCCTGCTGGGCACCCGCCGGAAGCAGAAGGCCGGATCGATGTCCGGCGGTGAGCGGCAGATGCTCGCCATGGCCCGGGCACTGATGATGGAGCCGACGGTCCTGCTGCTCGACGAGCCGTCGGCAGGACTGTCACCGATCTTCCAGGATCAGGTGTTCGAAAGGGTGAAGGAGATCAACGACGCGGGCGTCGCCGTGCTGATGGTCGAGCAGAACGCCCGCAGGTGCCTGCAGATCTGCGACCGTGGCTACGTTCTCGACCAGGGCCGCAACGCCCACACCGGCACCGGTATGGGTCTGCTGCACGACCCGAAGGTGATCGAGTTGTATCTCGGCACCCTCGCCCGCGTCCGCTGACCTCCCTGTCACTCCCTCACTCCTGGCCCTTGCTCACCTGGGTGCTCACGGTCTGCAGCTGGCCCTTCGCGTTGTACGTGTACACCTCGATGGTCGCCTGGCCGGGCTCACCGGCGTCGGTGAAGTTGAGCGGACCGCTCACGCCTTCGTAGTCGATGTCCTTGCCATCTGCGATCAGCTTCTTGCAGGCGGCGAACGAGTTGCACTTCTCGCCGTCCTTGGTGACTCCGACGATCTCCTTCGCAAACTTCCCGGGGTCGTCGGACTTGGCCTGCTCGGCGGCGAGCGCGATGGTCGTCACGCAGTCGAAGACCTGCGGTGCGAACTGCAGCTCCTTCAGGCTCGGGGCGAACTTCTTCAGCTGCGCCACGAACTGCGGGTTGGACGCCGATGCCGGAGCCGTCCCCTTCATCCCGGCAAGCGCGGCGGGGTTGGCCGGGGAGACGAGCTTGGGCAGTTCCTCACTCCGCAGCCCGTCGGCTCCGTACACACCGATCTGCTGGGGACCGACTCCTGCCTCGATCATGGCCTGGAGGATCTGCGTGCCCTCCTCGAAGGCGACCACCACGGCCGCATCCGGCTTCGAGTCCTTGACCTTCTGGACGATCTGGTCGTAGTTGGTGGCCTTCGTGTCGTACGTCTCGGCGAGCGTCACGGTGGCGCCGCCGTCCTCCAGCGCCTTCTTGGTGGACTCCAGCAGTCCCTTTCCGTAGTCGTCGGCGCGCGCGATCAGGGCCACCCGCTTGTGGCCGTCGCCCTGGATGGTCTTGGCCAGGATCGGCCCCTGGAGTGCGTCGCTCGGCGCGGTACGGAAGTAGAAGCCGCCGTCGTCGTAGTCGGTGAAGGTAGGTGCGGTGTTGGAACCCGAGCACTGGACGACACCTTCACCGGTCACCCGGTCGATGAATGCCAGAGACATTCCGGAAGCCGCGGCACCGATGATCGCATCGACGCCCGCGTTCAGCACGCGGTCCGCCGACTGTGCCGCCACGGCCTCCTGGCCTGCCTCGTCGCCACCGACCACGGCCGGTATGGGCTTGCCAAGCACTCCACCGCCGGCGTTGATACCAGCGATCGCGAACTTCATTGCCTCGATCTGTGGCGGGCCCAGGAAGGCCAGCTGCCCGGTTTCCGGGAGGACATAGCCGAGCTTGAGCTGACCATCCCCGTCCGACGACTCAGCGCTGCCGGACGAGCCGCAGGCCGCCAGAAGCAGCACTGCCGCGCTGGTGAAGATCGTGGACCGCCGTATCGACGTTCTCATGTCCGCCTCCTCTCAGTGGAGGCCGGCGGCAGGTCGACAGGTTGCCTTCCGCCTGCCTTCTGTAAAGAGAGTAGAACGATCAGGGGCAATTGGGGCAGTCGAAGCGGGATGTGAAGCCGAGAAAGGATGAATCGTCAACGTCCGCGCCCGCTCGACTTCACGTCGGCGTGACGGCGCAGCCCGGGCGTCGGCGCCGCCGGCCGCTCACCCGGGGTGGCCCAACTGCGGCCGCGTTCCGGCGAGTTGCCCGGCCGTACGCGCCGTGGCACGTGCGGTGAGTCGCGCGGCCGACGGTTACCTGGGCTGCAGCAGGTCCCAGCGGTTGCCGTACAGGTCCTCGAAAACCGCGACCGATCCGTACGGCTCGTGCCGAGGCTCCTCCAGGAAGCGGACGCCCGCCGCGGTCATCCTGGCGTGGTCGGCAGCGAAGTCCGCGGTGTGCAGGAAGAAGCCGACCCGGCCGCCGGTCTGGGCGCCCACGCTCGCGCGCTGGGCCTCGTCGCCGGCGCGGGCAAGCAGCAGCGCGGTGCCGTGGCCCGAGCCGCTCGGGCGGACCACGACCCAGCGGCTGCCGTCCCCGCGGTCGGTGTCCTCGGCCAGTTCGAAGCCGAGCGCGTCGGTGTAGAAGGCGATGGCCTCGTCGTAGTCACGGACGACGAGGGTGACCAGGGCGATATACGACATGAGCCTACGTTATACGTATGACGGAGACGGGTCCAACGCAGTGGAAGAATGCCCGCCATGCACGCGCCGCCGCCCCCGCCCCCGCAGTACCCACCGCACGTCCTGTACCGCGCCCGCGCCCTCGCCGTCTCCGGCCGCCGCGTCGTCCTGGGCATCGCCGGAGCCCCGGGTGCCGGCAAGTCGACCCTCGCCGCCCACATCGTCGACGTCCTCGGCGGCCTCGCCGTCCTCGTCCCCATGGACGGCTTCCACCTCGCGCAGGCCGAGCTCGAACGCCTCGGCCGGGCGCGCCGCAAGGGTGCGCCCGACACCTTCGACGCCGCCGGATACGCCGCCCTGCTCGCGCGGCTGCGCGCACCCGTCCCGGGCGTCACGGTCTACGCCCCGGCCTTCGACCGGGCCCTGGAGGAGCCGGTGGCCGGGCGCATCGCGGTCGAGCCCGACGTCCCCCTCGTCGTCACCGAGGGCAACTACCTGCTCCACGACGAGGGCCCCTGGGCGCAGGTCCGCCCCCTCGTCGACGAGGTCTGGTACCTGGAGCTCGACGACGCCGTCCGCGTCAGCCGGCTCGTCGACCGGCATGTGCGGTTCGGCAAGCCGCGGGCGTTCGCCGAGCGCTGGGTCCACGACTCCGACGAGCCCAACGCCCGGCTGGTCGCCCGCGGCCGCAACCGCGCCGACTTCGTGATCACGCAGTCGCCGTAGCCTCCGCAGCTGCGGCGTGCGCCGCCCCGGCCGCCGCCCGCGCCCGCACGAGCGGGTGCGGCCGCGTCCCGTCCCCGTACAGCTCCGCACCGGGGCTCCGTCGAAAGGCTGGCCGAGCGCATGCGGAGCAGGCTCCTGGACAGGCTCCTGTAGTGCAGGTCGCGGTCTGTACGCTCGGGGTTCTGGCATGCCGACGGAAGGCGGGTTGACGTGGGGCTGTTCCGGCGAGGGCCGAAGCGCGACGGACGCGATGCACCCCGGGACCCCGAGTTCTCCTTCTTCTCGGCCGAGGAAGGCACCCGCTTCCGCGCCCAGATGCGCGAAGCCTTCGCCGAGCACGGCCTGGAGGTGACCGTCTACGCGGATGTGGTGTCCGACAGTTCGGGCCGCCAGTTCGGGCTCGCCAACCTCGCCGCCGTCTGCCACAACGACGAGCGCGGGCCCCGCGCCTGGCCCGAACTGGTCCGCCAGCACGTCGGGATGGTCCTGCGCACCATGGACGCACCCTCGGCGCTGGACACCCTGCCGACCGAGCAGATCCGCGCGCAGCTCTACCCCCGCGTCGTCGGCCGTGACGGCTTCAACCCGGAGAACTTCGGCTACGCCCGCCCCCTCGCCCCCGGCCTGTACGAGATCATCGCGCTCGACCTCCCCGAGAGCGTCATGATGCTCACCGACGAGGCCCTGGAACCCCTCGGCGACCTCCAGTACCTGCGGGACCAGGCGCTGTACAACCTCCGGGGACTGCCCGTCGAGGGCCACGAGACCGTCAAGGACGCCGACGGCATGCGCTTCGAGGTGGTCGTCGGCGACTCCTTCTACACCGCGAGCCGGGTCCTGGCGCTGGACAGCGTCGTACGGCAGGTCACCGGGAAGCAGTTGTCCGCCGACGGCGCGCTGGTCGCCATGCCCTTCCGGCACCAGCTGGCCTTCCATGCCATCCACGACGCCGGCATGATCCCCGCGCTCAACGCCATGGCCTCCTTCGCGGCCTCCGGCTACGCCGACACCCCTGGCGCCATCAGCCCCTACGTCTACTGGTGGCGCGAGGGCACGCTCACCCAGCTCAGCGACCGTGACGAGGACGGCGAGGGACTGCGGATCGTGGTCGGCGAGGAATTCCAGGAGTTGCTGGAACGGCTGGTGGCCAAGGGCGAGGAATGAACTCGCGGGCCCCATGTCGGCCGGGCAGGATGGCCCCATGCCGACCACACCCGCGCCCTTCACCGCCGACGACTACCGGGCCAGGATGGCCCGCGCCGCCGAGTCCGCCGCCGAAGCGGGGCTCGCGGGGCTCCTGGTCGCCCCCGGCCCCGACCTGGTCCACCTCACCGGCTACCGGCCCGCGGAAACCGAACGGCTGACCCTCCTCGTCCTCGCGGCCGGCCGGGACCCCGTCCTCGTCGTCCCGACCCTGGAGGCCCCGGACGCCGCGGAGGCCCCGGGCGCGCCCGCGCTCACCCTGCGGGACTGGACCGACGGCAAGGACCCCTACGCCGTCACCGCGCCGCTCCTCGACGCGGCCGGGCGGTTCGGCGTCAGCGACAACGCCTGGGCGATGCATCTGCTCGGCCTGCAGAACACGTTGCCGGAGACCTCGTACGTATCGCTGACCGAGGCGCTGCCCATGCTGCGGGCGGTGAAGGACGCGCATGAGCTGGAACGGCTGGCGGCCGCGGGCGCGGCGGCGGACGCGACGTACGAGGAGATCCTGAAGGTCCGCTTCTCGGGGCGCGCGGAGCTGGACGTCGCGGCCGATCTCGCCGCGCTGCTCAAGCATTTCGGCCACTCCCAGGTGGACTTCACGGTCGTCGGCTCCGGCCCGAACGGCGCGAAGCCCCACCACGAGGCGGGGACACGGACCATCGAGCAGGGCGACATGGTCGTCCTCGACTTCGGCGGCCTCAAGCACGGCTACGGCTCGGACACCTCCCGTACGGTCCACGTCGGCGAGCCGTCCCCCGCCGAGCAGCACATCCACGACGTGGTGCAGGAGGCCCAGCGGGCCGGGGTCGACGCGGTGAAGCCGGGAGTGGCCTGCCAGGAGGTCGACCGGGCGGCCCGCGAAATCATCGACGAGGCGGGGTACGGGGACCTGTTCATCCACCGCACGGGCCACGGGATCGGCGTCACGACGCACGAGCCGCCGTACATGATCGAGGGGGAGGAGCGGGAGCTGGTGCCGGGGATGTGCTTCTCGGTGGAGCCGGGGATTTATCTGCCGGGGCGGTTCGGGGTGCGGATCGAGGACATCGTGACGGTCACGGGGGAGGGTGGGCGGCGGCTCAATGTGACGTCGCGCGAGATGGCGATCGTGGAGTAGCGGGCGGGGGGCGCCTGCGGGGGGCCTGTTCCCCTACCCGCCCCTTCCCGAACTGGGGCAAGCCCCAGACCCCGTGCGGGGGGCTCCGCCCCCGGACCCCCGCGCCTCAAACGCCGGCGAGGCTGAGTCTCGCGTCCGGGACCACGCCTCAATCGCCGGCGGGGCTGAAATGTGCGGCTGGGCCGCACATTCAGCCCGTCCGGCGTTTGAGGACATGCGGCCGAAGGTCGCATACGGGGTCCGGGGCGAAGCCTTGGCGGGGTGGGGGAAACTCAGCGCTCGGCCAGGACCACGCACGACTCCCGCGGGAGACGCAACACCCCGTCCGCCCCCGGCGGTTCGCCCCCGTCCCAGGACGCCAGCACCCGCGCCCCGGCCCCGAGCGGAATATCCGCCGCCTCCTTCGCGAGGTTGATCGCCACCAGCGTGTCGCCCCGGCGGTAGGCCAGCCAGCGGGCCGATTCGTCGTACGCCACCTTCACCGCCTCCAGGTCCGGATCGGTCAGGTCGGGCTGGGTGCGGCGCAGGGCGATCAGTTCGCGGTGCCAGGCCAGCAGACGGGCGTGCGGTTCGCGCGAGCGTTCGGCGCGGTCCAGGCAGGAGCGGGCCCGGGTCGCGGGGTCCTGCGGGTCGGGGATCTGGTCCGCCGCCCAGCCGTGGGCCGCGAACTCCCGTCGCCGGCCGCTGCGTACCGCCTCGGCCAGTTCCGGGTCGGTGTGGTCGGTGAAGAACTGCCAGGGCGTACGGGCGCCCCACTCCTCACCCATGAACAGCAACGGGACGAAGGGCCCGGTCAGCACCAGCGCGGCCGCGCAGGCCAGCAGCCCGGGGGAGAGGGTGGCGGAGAGCCGGTCGCCCTGTGCCCGGTTGCCGATCTGGTCGTGGGTCTGGGCGTAGCCGAGGAAGCGGTGCGCGGGGGTGATCGTCACATCGAGCGGACGGCCGTGCGTACGCCCGCGGAAGCTCGAATACGTTCCGTCGTGGAAGAAGGCGTGCGTGAGGGTCTTGGCGACGGCCGCGAGCGGGGCTGCCGCGAAGTCGGCGTAGTAGCCCTGGGATTCGCCGGTCAGCGTCGTGTGCAGGGCGTGGTGGTGGTCGTCGTTCCACTGCGCGTGCAGGCCGAGACCGCCCGCCTCGCGGGGCGTCGTCGTGCGTGGGTCGCCGAGGTCCGACTCGGCGATCAGGAACAGGGGCCGGCCGAGGTCGCCGGAGAGCGCGTCGACGGCCCCGGACAGCTCCTCAAGGAACGTGAGCGCGCGGGTGTCGGCGAGGGCGTGCACCGCGTCGAGGCGCAGCCCGTCGATGCGGTAGTCACGCAGCCAGGCCAGCGCGCTGCCCAGCAGATACGCGCGCACCTCGTCGGAGCCGGGGGCGTCGAGGTTGACGGCGGCGCCCCAGGGTGTGTGGTGGGTGTCGGTGAAGTACGGGCCGAAGGCGGGCAGGTGGTTTCCGGACGGGCCGAGGTGGTTGTGGACCACGTCCAGGACCACCCCGAGGCCATGACCGTGCGCCGTGTCGACAAACCGCTTGAGCGCCTCGGGCCCGCCGTAGGGCTCGTGGACCGCCCACAGCGACACGCCCTCGTACCCCCAGCCGTGCACCCCGGGGAAGGGGCACAGTGGCATCAGCTCGACATGGGAGATCCCCAACTCGGCCAGTTCGCCGAGGTGTTCGGCCGCCGCGTCCAGCGTGCCCTCGCGGGTGTACGTGCCGATGTGGAGCTCGTACAGCACGGCGCCGCCGAGCCCCCGCCCCGCCCACGCGTGCCGCCACTCGTACGCATCATGGTCCACGATCGCGCTGGTCCCGTCGGGTCCGTCCGGCTGGCGGCGCGAACGCGGATCGGGCAGCACGTGCCCGCCGTCCAGCGCGAAGCCGTACCGCGCACCCTCGCCCGCGTCCGCCTCCGTCATCCACCAGCCCGGTCGCCCTTCGGCGCGCTCCATGGGGCGAGCGGCGCCCTCCAGCCACAGCGAGACCCGGTCCTCGGCCTGCGGTGCCCACACCTCGAACAGCACTGGCGTCCCCTCAATCGTCGATGCGTCGTCGATGCCGGTCCCATCCTGGCAAGATCGGGGTCTAGAAGCCGTGTCCTTGGGGCCATTAAGGTCACGGCCATGTCGACGCCGCTGCCACCGCTGCCCGCCTTCCCGCCCGGCTTCCTCTGGGGCGCGTCCGCCTCCGCGTTCCAGACCGAGGGAGCCTCCGACACCGACGGCAAGGGGCCGTCCGGCTGGGACGCCTTCGCCGCCCAGGGCCGTATCAAGGACGGAGCCGACGCCTCGCGCGCCACCGGCTTCCACGCCCGCTACCGCGAGGACGTCGCCCTGCTCACCGGGCTCGGCGCGGACGCCTTCCGCTTCTCCGTCAGCTGGCCGCGTGTCGTCCCCGGCGGCAGCGGCCCGGTCAACACCGCCGGGCTCGACTTCTACGACCGGCTCGTCGACGAGCTGTGCGCCCACGGCATCACGCCCGCGCCGACCCTCTACCACTGGGACACCCCGCTCCCGCTGGACGAGGCGGGCGGCTGGCTCAACCGGGACACGGCGGCGCGCTTCGCCGAGTACGCCTCGGCCGTCGCCGAACGGCTCGCCGACCGCGTACCGATGTGGATCACCATCAACGAACCGGCCGAGGTCACCCTGCTGGGCTACGCACTGGGCGAGCACGCGCCCGGCAGGCAACTGCTCTTCGACGCGCTGCCCGCCGCCCACCATCAGCTGCTCGCCCACGGCCTCGCCGTCCAGGCCCTGCGCGCGGCGGGCGCCGAGAACATCGGGATCGCCGTCTCCCACTCACCCGTGCGGGCCGCCGGGACGAGCGAGGAGGACCGGTTCGGCGCCGAGCTCTACGACACGATCACCAACTGGATGTTCGCCGACCCGATTCTCACCGGCCGCTACCCGGACGAGAACTTCGCCGCCCTGATGCCGGGACCGGTCGCCGAGGACCTGGACGTCATCTCCGCCCCGCTCGACTGGTACGGCGTGAACTACTACCAGCCGATGCTCGTCGGCGCGCCGTCGAACGACGCACTCGGCGACTTCGCCGGTGTCGGCCTGCCCGCCGAACTGCCTTTCGGGGTGCGGGAGATCGAGAGCGAGCAGCGCACCGACTTCGGCTGGGCGGTCGTGCCCGACGGGCTGCGCGAGCAGCTCGTCCTGCTGAAGGACCGGTTCGGCGACCGGCTGCCGCCGGTGTACATAACCGAGAACGGCTGCTCGTACGACGGGCTCGAGGACCGCCGCCGTATCGACTTCCTCGACGGCCATCTGCGCTCGCTGCACCAGGCGATCGAGGCGGGTGTCGACGTACGCGGCTACTTCACCTGGTCGCTCACCGACAACATCGAGTGGGTCGAGGGCGCGGCGCAGCGCTTCGGCCTCGTCCACATCGACTACGAGACGCTGGAGCGCACGCCGAAGGCCTCGTACGCCTGGTACCGGGACGCCATCGCCGCCCAGAAGCCGGGCCACTGAACCTCCCGGCACGGCCGCACTGAACCTCACGGCACTCAACCTCACGGCACCGAGCGGATCTTCCACACCAGCACACCACCGAGGGCCGTCACCACGGCCGCGGACAGATACAGCCCGGCGTACCCGCCCGCGTACGTCACGATCGGCGCGGCCAGCGCCGGGCCGAGAACCTGCGGAGCCGAGTTGGCGATATTGATGACACCCAGATCCTTGGCACGGTCGCCGGCCCCCGGCAGCACCTGAGTGATCAGCGCCTGGTCGACCGCGATGTACATCCCGAAGCCGAGCCCCAGCAGCGCGGCCGCGCCCATCGCCATCGGCCAGGTGTGCCACAGCGTCAGCAGCAGCGAGGCCACCGCCATCACCGCCGAACCTGCTGCCACCAGCGCCTTGCGCCGCCCCAGCCGGTCCGAGACCACCCCACCAGCCACCGCGGTCACCACCACGCCCGCCGTGTACAGCAGCGTCAGGATCAGCACGCCCTCGTCCGGATCCGGGTAGTGCACCGCGTCCTTGAGGAAATACAGCAGAAAGAGCGTGCCCAGCGCATTGCCGAGCATGACCAGGAAGCGGGTGAGCCAGGCCCAGCCGAAGTCCGGATACGCCCGCGGACTCACCCAGAAGTCCTTCAGCCGTACCGGCTCCCGTGCGGACACCGGTACCTGAGGGTCCGGCATGAACAGGACGAACGGCAGCGCGCAGAGCACCGTCAGCACGGCCAGCAGCAGATAGCCCGTCGCGATCCCCGTCACCACCATGGTCACCAGAAGCGCGCCGACCACCAGACCCAGCGTCATCGGTATCCCGAGGAATCCGGAGACCGCGGCCCGCTGACGCACCGGCACCTGGTCGGGCACGACGGCGTTCGTCCCGGCGAGCATGGCGTTCAGGCCGAGCTGGGCCAGACACCAGCCGAGCGCGACCCCGACGACGGTCGTCTGCGCGGCGGTGACGGCGAGTCCCACGGCGCCCAGTACCGCCCCGCCGAGTATCCACGGCCGGCGGCGGCCGAAGCGTCCGCTCGTACGGTCCGAGAGCGCGCCCGCCAGCGGATTGGCCACCACGGCGACCAGTGCCCCGACACCCGTCGCCCAGCCCAGCGCGACCTCCTTGCCCGACGGGGACAGCTCGTCGATCTGCTCGGCGAGCAGCACCTGTATCGGCGTGAGAAAGGCCATGAACAGGCCCAGGTTGGCCAGCACGAGAGCCGATATCCAGCCTGCGCCCACGCGGACCCGTGGCTCGGAGTACAGCTCTTGCGTCGTCATGTGCGGCTCGCCATCAGCTCGGGGGTGTCCGGAGCTTACGGACACCCCCGAGCACGATCAATGCGGGGAGCCGGGCAGGAAGTGGACGCGCTCCTGCACGATGGGATGTCCGGCCTTCGCGAAGTTCGCCGCCATGGGGAAGTTGCCCTGATCGGTGGCGCCCGCGATGAACTCCGCGCCCCGCTCGGCCAGGAAGTGCGTGCACTCCACCAGCAGGTCGTACGCGTAGCCGCGGCCGCGCTGCTCCGGCACGACCCCGATGAAGCCGACGCACGGCCCCGACGGATTGTGCGCCGGGACGTGCAGGCCGACCAGCTCGCCCTGAGGCGTGTAAGCCAGCTGCCACCACTCGCGCGGCGACGGGCACCAGTGGAAGAAGTCCAGTTCCTCCTGTGCCGCCCGGTCCACGCCCGATGCGGCGATGGCGCGCAGCGCGTGCGCGTCGAGCGTCACGGAGTGGATGCGGCGCAGTACGTCGAGAATGACCTCGTCGTCGGGTTCCGTCCGGAACTCCAGCCGCCCCGGCCGCTCCGGCAGCCCGCACTCGGGCGTCCAGCGGTACTGGTAGCGCTCGACCAGGACCTGCATCCCGGCCGCTTCCGCGGCCCGGATCCTGGCCTCACCGGCCGACAGGCGCGCCGGGTCCTCGCGCCAGCCGGCGGGCAGGATCAGTTCGAACTCGACGTGGAACGGAGAGGTGCGCAGCAGCTCGGCGCCCGCTTCCTCCTCGCCGTCGGCGAAGTCGAACCAGTTGATGTTGACGGGGGTTTCGTCATCGGGTCCGCCCCACCAGGCGGCCCGCGCGACGACCTTGCCGTCGCGCAGCGCGACCCGCTTCCAATCCGGCCGGTGCGTGGCCCGGGCCAGTGCGCGGCCGACACCGAGAGGGTCGGGCAGGGTGTCGAAGAGATGCGCGTCGCTCTCGCTGAGCGCGCGAATGACCAGATCGGTCATGAGAGTTGTCCTCCGGGAAGAGTGGTGCGGTGTGCGCTCCCGGTCAGACTGCGAACGCGCGGTGGACGGGGCGGGAGCGCGGGAATCGTGTGGTCTGCACTGCTCTCGCCTCCTTCCGTCGGTCCGTGGCGTCGCGATCACGCTAGAGGGCCTCGCGGGGATCCGTCCAGCGCTTTTGTTTCGGCCGCCTTTGTTTCAACTGCGCTCCAGAAACGCGGCAAAAGCGGCGGAGGAAATGCTTCCGTGCAGGTCAGCAGCCGCTCGGGCACGGATGGGAACGACGGTTCTTCTGGACACTTGTAGCCCTTCGGCCCGACAATCTCGTATGTGACGTCGTCCTTCGAGTTCCACACGTATCCCGCTCGGCCCTCCGATGCCGAGCGCGACCGTGTCCTCGGTGTGCTCAGAGAGGGCGCGGCCCAGGGCAAGCTGTCGCACGACACGTTCATCCGGCGTATGGAACTCGCCCTGGCCGCCCGCCGGCCCGACGAACTGCGGGCGCTCACCGCCGACCTCAACACCGAGAGCCGCTTGTCACGTCGGCTGTACAGCGCGGTCGGCTGCGTCTCCGCCTTCTCCGTACGGCTGCGCAGGGCCTGGCAGGCCGAGAAGCTGCCACCGCTGCTGCTGCCCGAACCGGGACCGTACCCCCTGCGGATCGGCCGTGACCCGGGCAACGGCCTGCGGCTGAGCCATGACACGGTCTCGCGTCTGCACGCCGAGTTGAGCAGGCAGGGCAGCCTGTGGATCCTGCGCGACCTCGGCTCGACCAACGGCACCACGGTGAACGGACGGCGGGTGACCGGATCGGTCGTCGTGCACGACGGGGACATGGTGGGCTTCGGCCGGATGAGTTTCCGCCTCACCGCGCGCTGACGTCTTCATCCCCCGCAGACCTCTTCATCACCCGTACGGGCGCACGCGGACTGCGCGCAGGACGACACGGTGGTCGCCTGATACAGACGCGCGCGAGCGAGCGCGGCTGTGACAGGGGAACGAGACGACATGAACAACGCGGTTCCGCACGGCGCGGCGCGAAACCCTGCGCCTGCGGGAGGCGGTCCGGCGGGTGACGCGACGGCCGGGGCTGGGCGCCGGAGCGAGAACGTACCCCTCCTCCTCATCCACGCGAGCGAGCAGGACCCGTACCGCCACTACCGGCTCCTGCGAGACGCGTATCCCCTCGTCCACGACCACTCCATCGGTGCCTGGCTGCTGAGCCGCCACGCCGATGTCGCCACCGCGCTCACCGACCCCCGCTTCACCCACGGCCACCGGCCCGGTGACCCGCCGTGCGAGGCCCACCGCGGAAGCCTGCCGCAGGCCGTGCGGGACGTTGTCGAGCGGACCGCCTACGTCCTGGCCCGGCGTATCGCGCGGCGGCAACAGGCCGACCTGGTCGAGGAGTTCTGCCGCTGGCTGCCCACCGGCGCCGTCGGCGTGCGGGGCCGGGGCGCGCGCGGGCTCGTCGTCGCGGGGACATGCGTCGCTCAGCTGTCCCTGCGCGAGAGGGCCCTCGCCTCCTTCCTCGCCAACGTCCTGGACCACCCCGACCAGCTCGCCACCCTGCGCGAGCATCCCGAGCTCATCGGGCGCGCCTGGGCCGAGTCACTGCGGCGCGATCCGCCCGTCCTCGTCGTGCTGCGCCGGGCATCCGTCGACGTCGAGGTGAGCGGCGGCACGATTCCGGCGGGCGCGGACGTCGCCTGTCTCATCGGGGCGGCCGGGCGCGACCCCGAGCGGTTCAGGGACCCCGACCGGTTCGACGTGCTGCGGGAGGACCCCGGTCAGCTGACCTTCGGGCCCGGCGACTGCCCCGCCGTACAGCTCGCGGCCCTGGAGGCGCGGTACGGATTGCGCGCCCTGCTCGACGCCATGCCCGGTCTGCGCCGCGCGGACGGCTTGCGGCCCGCCGCGAGCGGGCTGCTCACCCGCGCCCCGGGGACTCTTCTCGTACGGCCCTGCGGCTGAGGAGTGCCACCGGACGCTCGGCGAACAGCTTCGCCAGCGGCACGGACCCGCCCGTGAACTCCCGTTCCGGAGCGAGCAGATCCTCCCAGCGCCCCTGCGGAAGGGTGAGCTCCGTCTCCGCCCAGCCGCCCGCCTCCGCCAGGCGCAGCGAAAGGCGGGTGACGGCCGTGACCGCCTCGCCGGTGCGGCAGAAGGCCACACAGTGCTCCGCCGCGGGTCCGCTCGCGCTCAGCGGTGCGTACGTCCCCGACTCGCCGAAGACCTCGGGCTTCTCCCGCCGCAGCCGCAGGGCCGCCTTCGTCACCGCCGTCTTCTCGTCCGCCGGGCCCTCGCGGAACGGCTGCCGGTTGTCCGGGTCCACCAGCGCCAGATACTCGTGCTCCGTGCCCTGATACAGGTCCGGCACCCCCGGCATCGTGAGCTGGAGCAGCGCCGCGCCCAGGGCGTTGGCCCGGACATAGGGGTCCAGCCCCCTGGCGAAGAGCGCGACCGAGTACATCGGCGGCCCGGCCGGACCCGCGTCCACGAAGGCGGCGACAGCCTGCTCGTACGCCGGGTCCTGCTCCGTCCAGCTCGTGTGCAGCGCCGCCTCCCGTACGGCCTTCAGCAGCGCGGTCTGCAGCCTCTCCTCGTACGGGAACCCGAAGCCGACCGCCGTCTGCCAGGCCACCCACGCCAGATGGGGATCGGGCGCCCGTCCGCCCTCCAGACGGCCCGCCTGCTCGGTGATCCGGGCGAGGAAGTCCGCCCATGTGGCGGGGCACTCGGACAGCACGGCGATCCTGGCCCGGACATCCGCGCTGCGCTTGGTGTCGTGCGTGGTCAGGACGATCCCGGTGGCCGGCCAGTCGCGCGCGAGCCGTTCACAGTAGGCGTGGAACCGGGCCGCGCTCACCGCCGGGCTCCCAGGGTCCCCGCCCACCTCGTTCGCCGAGATCAGCGGCACATAGCGGTAGAAGGCCGTGTCCTCGACGGATTTGGCGCGCAGCGCGGACGAGGTCTGTGCGAACCGGGCCCGGAACGCGTCATGGTCGGGCCCCTCGCCGAGCCGGCCGAGCGCGAGGTCACGCACGACGTCGACTGCCGCCGCCTCCTCGGCCACCGCGAAGGCCGCCTTCGCCGCCCGAGCCGCCTCCTCGGTCAGCACGTCCTCGCCGCCGATGCGGTACGGGCGGTAGACGGGCACGCGCACCAGCAGCTCGCGCACTGCCGCCCGCAGCGCCCACGGGGCGTGGTCGCGCAGCGCGGGATCCGCGGCGCACACCCGCCCGGCCAGCCGGGTCAGCGCCGCGGTCTCGGCGGCCAGCTCGTGCGTGACCACCTTGTACGCGGCGCGGCGCACGGTGGCCTCCCACTGCCCGCCCCGGTCACCGGCGGGAGCGGCGAACTCCCGGTACTGGCCGACCAGTTCGGCCTCTCCTGCCGGATCGGTGAACAGGCCGTCGATCTGCCGCAGCGCGTCGTACCCCGTCGTCCCCGCCACCGGCCACCCGGCCGGCAGCCGCTCGTCACCGGTGAGGATCTTCTCGACGACCGTCCAGCACGCCCCGCCCGCCGCCTCGTCCAGCCGCCGCAGATACACCTCGGGATCGGCGAGCCCGTCCGGGTGGTCGATGCGCAGACCGTCGACGACCCCGTCCCGTACCAGCTCGAGGATCTTGGCGTGGGTGGCGTCGAAGACCTCCGGGTCCTCCACCCGCACCCCGATCAGCCCCGAAATGGTGAAGAAGCGCCGGTAGTTGAGCTCGGTACGGGCCAGCCGCCACCAGCCGAGCCGGTACCACTGCGCGTCGAGCAGCTCGGGCAGCGGCAGATTCGCGGTGGACTCGCGCAGCGGGAAGCGCTGCTCCCCGTAGTGAAGGACCCCGCCCTTGACGCGCATCGCACCCAGCTCGTCCCCGATCCGGCCCGCGAGCACCGGCAGCAGCACCTTCCCGCCGCCCGCCTCCCAGTCGATGTCGAACCAGGGGGCGTACGGCGACAGGGGACCCTCGCGCAGCACCTCCCACAGGGCGCGGTTGTGTCCCGGCACGGCGGCCATATGGTTCGGCACGATGTCCAGGACGAGCCCGAGCCCGTGCTCCCGTGCCGTACGCGACAGCTCGCGCAGCCCCGCCTCGCCGCCGAGCTCCTCGCGCACCCGCCTGGGGTCGACGACGTCATAGCCGTGCGTGGACCCGGGCACCGCCTCCAGCACGGGCGACAGATGCAGATGCGAGACCCCGAGCCCGGCGAGATAGGGCACGGCCCGGGCGGCCGCCGAGAACGGGAAGTCCGGCTGGAGCTGAAGCCGGTAGGTGGCAATGGGCGTCATGCGAACATACGTACCCACCTGGACGGCTTCTCTGTCACCCGCTCATGCGTCCGTGTCGGCCGTTCGGACTACGCCAGCCAAGAGCTACCTGGTCACGCTGGACGCCGCAGCACCGCAAGGCTCCGCCCCACCAGCCGCACCCGCTCGCCCGCCGCCACCTTCGGGCCCTCGCCCGGCGGGACGCCCTCCTTGCGGCCCGTGTCCACGACGACCTGCCACTGGCGTCCGTGGTTCACCGGCACCGCGAAATCCAGGTCGTCCCCGCTCGCGTTGAACATCAGCAGGAAGGAGTCGTCGCCGATGCGCTCGCCCCGGGGGCCCGGCTCCGAGATCGCGTGGCCGTTCAGGAACACCGACAGCGCCTTCGCGTGCGCCGCCTGCCAGTCCCGCTGGACCATCTCCTCGCCCTCCGGTGTGAACCACGCGATGTCGGTCAGCTCGTCGTGCGTCCCCTCCACCGGCCGCCCGTGGAAGAACCGCCGCCGCCGGAAGACCGGATGGTCGCGCCGTAGCCACACCATGGCCCGGGTGAAGGCGAGCAGCGTGCCCTCCTTGTCCTCGCCCGGCTTTGGCCAGCGCACCCAGGACACCTCGTTGTCCTGGCAGTAGGCGTTGTTGTTGCCGCCCTGCGTACGCGCGAACTCGTCGCCGTGGCTGAGCATCGGCACACCCTGCGACAGCATCAGCGTCGCGATGAAGTTGCGCATCTGCCGCTCACGCAGCTCCAGCACCTCGGGGTCGTCGCTCTCGCCCTCGACCCCGCAGTTCCAGGACCGGTTGTGGCTCTCGCCGTCGCGGTTGCCCTCGCCGTTGGCGTCGTTGTGCTTGTCGTTGTACGAGACGAGATCGTGCAGCGTGAAACCGTCGTGGCAGGTCGTGAAATTGATGGATGCCAGAGGCCGCCGCCCGTCGTCCTGGTAGAGATCGGACGAGCCGGTCAGCCGCGAAGCGAACTCCGCGAGCGTGCGCGGCTCACCCCGCCACAGGTCCCGTACGGTGTCGCGGTACTTGCCGTTCCATTCGGTCCACAGCGGTGGGAAGTTCCCCACCTGGTAGCCGCCCTCGCCCACGTCCCACGGCTCGGCGATCAGTTTCACCTGGCTTACCACCGGGTCCTGCTGCACCAGGTCGAAGAACGACGACAGCCGGTCCACCTCGTGGAACTGCCGCGCCAGCGTGGCCGCGAGGTCGAAGCGGAAGCCGTCGACATGCATCTCGGTCACCCAGTACCGCAGCGAGTCCATGATCAGCTGCAGCACATGGGGGCTGCGCATCAGCAGGGAGTTCCCGGTGCCCGTCGTGTCCGTGTAGTAGCGCGGATCCTCGGACAGCCGGTAGTACGAGGCGTTGTCCAGGCCCCGGAAGGAGAGGGTCGGGCCCAGATGGTTGCCCTCCGCGGTGTGGTTGTAGACCACGTCGAGGATGACCTCGATGCCCGCCTGGTGCAGCGCCCGTACCGCCTGCTTGAACTCCAGAACCTGCTCGCCGCGGTCGCCCCAGGAGGCGTAGGCGTTGTGCGGCGCGAAGAACCCGATCGTGTTGTAGCCCCAGTAGTTGTTCAGGTTCGCGTCCACCAGCCGGTGGTCGTTGACGAACTGGTGCACCGGCATCAATTCGAGCGTCGTGACACCCAGTTCGGTCAGATGCGAGACGACCGACGGATGCGCGAGCCCGGCATAGGTGCCCCGCAGCTCCGGCGGCAGCTCCGGGTGCAGCATCGTCATGCCCTTCACATGGGCTTCGTAGATCACCGTCCGGTGGTAGTCGGTACGCGGCGGCCGGTCGTCGCCCCAGTCGAAGTAAGGATTGACCACGACCGATGTCATCGTGTGCGGCGCCGAGTCCAGGTCGTTGCGCGAGTCCGGCTTGCCGAAGTGGTAGCCGTAGACCGACTCGCCCCAGTCAATCGCACCGCTTATCGCACGCGCGTACGGATCGAGCAGCAGCTTCGCGGAGTTGCAGCGCTGCCCGCGCTCGGGCGCGTACGGGCCGTGCACGCGAAATCCGTACCGCTGACCCGGCATCACGCCCGGCAGATAGGCATGCCGCACGAAAGCGTCGGCCTCGCGGAGTTCCACCGCCGTCTCCGAGCCGTCGTCGTGCAGCAGGCACAGCTCGATGCGCCGTGCGGCTTCGGAGTACACCGCGAAGTTGGTGCCGGCGCCGTCGTACGTGGCACCGAGGGGATACGCCTGTCCCGGCCAGACCTGCATAGATAGACTCTTCCACTTCTGATCCGGGTGCTGGGGGGCACTTGGCCCAGATCCTCCCCGAAAGTATTGCCCGTAAGAGGCACCCGCAGCGGTGGACGACGCGGTCAACATCGGGTTCCGTGTTTCGCCCCAGGAAGCAACCGCTATGAATCAGCTCACTCCGGCAGATCTCGCCTGGCGGAAACGGCCGGACTTGACAAGGGAGTTGGGAAAGTACAGTGCCGATCCGGCTGCAGCGTGTACCGCGGGCGGAGTAGTCTTCCTTGATCGTTGAAGGGCCAGAGAAGGCGGTAGTTGGGTGAGCTCGGGAGGGCTGGAGCTTCCCCCCGGTGACGCAGGTCATGAGGGGGAAGCCGCCGACGTCCCGCCAGGAGCGGTCTCCCTCGCCAGACCTGTGGAGATCGGGGCGGAACTGGACTGGGGCGCGGACGCCTGGAGCGAGGTCCGTACGCGCGCCCAGCGCGCCGGGCGCGCCTACATCTGGCTGAACCTCGTGGAACAGCGGCTGCGGGCGGTCGTGGCCGCGGTGCTGCGCCCGATCTACGAGCCGGTGCACGGCGACGAATGGGTGGTGGCCGCGGCGGGTCCCGCCGGGCAGGAGTGGGTGCAGCGTGCTGTCGCGGTCCGGGAGGTCTCGCGCCGCAAGGGCTATCTGCTGGACCCCGCGGACGACAATGTTCTGTCCTTTCTCACGCTCCCTCAGCTGCGGGAGCTGATGGTCCAGCACTGGCCGTGCTTCGAGCCGTACTTCGACGACCGGCGCGATGTGGAGCTGGCGCTGGACGAGCTGGAGGTGGCGCGCAACGTCGTCTCCCGCAACAGGGCGCTGAACGAAGCGGTTCTCGCCCAGGCGGAGCGGGCCTCCGCCCGCCTCCTGGAGATACTCGGCAGCGGCGCCGGTGTTCCCTCCGCCGACCGGCTCCCCGTCGACGCGGTCGAGGAGCTCGTCGGCGACCGCTACGCGGACGTGGTCTCCGTCCACCCGGACCGGGTGCGCCTGCAGCGCCAGATCCCGGCCGAAGACCTCTTCGGCGGGGCGCGCCGTCTCGACGCGATCGGCATAGGCCTGAACCTCCTCGTCCAGAACTTCTCCGGCCGCAGGCTGGTCCGGCTGGCCGAGTCGGGCTGCCGGGTGCGGCTGCTGTTCCTGAACCCGGCGAGCAGTGCGGTCAAACGGCGGGAGCGCGAACTCGGCCTCAAGAAGGGTGAGTTGAGCCGTACGGTCGAGATGAACATCCTCCATATGCGCCGGGTGCGCTCCCGGCTGCGCGACCCGGGTGCCTTCGAGATCCAGGTCTTCGACGAGACCCCCCGCTTCACGGCCTACCTCGTCGACGGCGACGGTCCGGACGGCTTGGCGGTCGTCCAGTCATATCTGCGCAAGGCGCGGGGCATGGAGGCGCCGGTCCTGGTGCTGCGGGGCGGCGGACGGGCGGTCGTCCGCGCCGGCCAGGACAGTGAAAACGGCCTGTTCCAGACATACCGCGAGGAGTTCGAGTCCGTGTGGGCGGACTCGCGGCCGGTTTCCTGAGTTGTCAGTGGCGCGTGGGAGGGTGAATACCCGATGGGGGAAGCCCATGGGTGATGCCCATTGACGTCCGCGGGGCAGCCCACGGGGGAAGCACCACCGCACCACAGAGGAGGGGGCCACGATGGCTTGGCACGGGGAACCGCTGGTCGGCTTCGACCTGGAGACGACAGGGACGGAGCCGCAGGAGGCGCGGATCGTGACGGCGGCGGTCGTCGAGGTCCGGGCGGGGGAGCCGGTACGGCAGCGGGGCTGGCTGGCGGACCCGGGGATCCGCATCCCGGCACAGGCGTCCGCGATCCACGGCATCAGCAGCGAGCACGCGACGGCCGAGGGCCGCCCGGCGCGGGACGTCGCGGACGAGGTCGCCCAGATGCTGACGGGGTACTGGACGCAGGGGGTGCCGGTCGTCGCGTACAACGCGGCATTCGATCTGACGCTGCTGACGGCCGAGTTGCGGCGCCACGGCCTGCCCTCGCTGAGCGCCCGGCTGGACGGCCGCCCGATCGGCCCCGTGATCGACCCGTACACCATCGACCGTGCGGTCGACCGCTATCGCAAGGGCAAGCGCAATCTGGAGGCGGTCTGCGCCGAGTACGGCGTCCGGCTGGACGCGGCCCACGACGCCACGGCGGACGCGCTGGCGGCGGTCCGGGTGGCCTGCGCGATAGCGACCCGCCATGAGGCGGTTGCAGCACTGACACCGGCTGAGCTGCACGAGTGTCAGATCCAGTGGTACGCGGAGTGGGCGGAGGACTTCCAGCGCTTCCTGCGGGGGAAGGGCGAGCGGGACGCGGTTGTGGACGGCGCGTGGCCGCTGCGGGAGCCGGCGAGCGTGGTGGGCTGAGCGGGGGCCGCATCGCCGGACGGGCTGGATATGCGGCCGCCGCATATCCAGCCTTGTGGGGTCCCCCAGACGAGGTCTGGGGGCGTTTGAGGCGCGAGGTCCGGGGCGGCGGCCCCCGGTTTGTTCGGCTTTGCGGAACATGATGCGGGACCAGAACCGCCCGACCTGACGAGCCGGCAGCCGGGGCCGCGTCGGCATGGGCCGCCGCTGGGCACGTTGGGCCGTACTTTCTCCAGCATCAGACCGCGATGCCGAATTCGGCGACCGTGATTGAGCGCGGAAGTCGTAAGAGCCCAGGCCTCGTCGATCAGGCGCGTGATCCGCGGATCGGCTCTGAGCCGCGCGCCGTATCCCTGGTCGAAGGTGGCGTACGGGCCGCCGCGGCCCTCACGCGCGGCTTCCGGTGGCGTGGTCCGTGGCGCGTTGCGCGATCCTCGGCTCCCACCCGGTCCCCGTCTTCTCGATCACTGCGGGGACCAGCCCCTGGGGCTCGGGATTGACCCGCGCAGTGAAGTCCACCAGCTCGATGCGGTGCGGAACCAGCTCCAGCAGGTCGAAGTCGCCGCGGGTCGGCCTGTCCGGGAAGAACCGGATGCCGGGTTCGTCGTCCCACAGTTCGAGCCACCTCGCCTGGTCATCGACCAGCCGCCCGTAGAGCGTGACGTACGAGAACGCGGCGCGGTCCTCGATCGCGTAGCCGACCTCGGGAGCGCCCGCGATACCGGCGACCTCGCGTGAGCGCCGGCTGGTGCCGAAGCACACCGTCGCGTCGTCGTCGACGACGAGGTGCTGCATCAGGCGCACGTGCGGGCGCCCCGCGTGGTCGGCGCCGGCGAGAAAGCCGCGGGGGTTTCTCCTGGCCGTGCCCACGGCGAGCGCGAGCAGATCGGTGGGCTGCTGAATTTCAGGCTGCTGCGATTTGGTCATCGAAGCGGTCCTCTCCATTGCCGACGTTGCCGGCGTTTCCGTCTTATTCGTTCAGTGCGGTGTGCATGCGGGTGGTGTACGAACGGCTGCCCCTATGCCTCAGAAGCCGGCGGTACGGCGGAAAAGTCGGAGGTCAGTGCACCGGCAGCTCTCAGACTGCCGACCATGCTCATGCCGCTCAGTACGGGCCTGCTGGCGAACTCCGTGAGGACACCCCGGTCGACTCCACACAGTGCGAGAGCAGCCGCGATCACCGGCATCATCGCGCGATCGCCACCGTCAGAGATCTTCACTCCGACCGCCCGGCCATCGGGCAGTGCCGCTACCTGGATCCCTTCGAACCCGTCCTTGGCCAACAGGCCTGGGACGGCTCTCATCAGCCGCGCCGCATCCCGCCAACTCCCGGAAGCCATCTCCGGATAGTTGCGTATGGCGTTGGAGACCCCCGCCTCTTCAGTTCCCGGGTCCGCAGAGGCAATCTGGGACACCGCTCGAGTGAGGCCTCGCAGCGAAACAGAGAAGAGTGGTGCTCCACACTCGTCGACCGTCACCCGCGCGATGCGCTCGCCCGTCAGATCCTCCACTGCCTCGGCGATCGACCGCTGCAGCGGATGCCCGGAATGGAGGTAATCGTCGAGCGGCCAGCCCCTGGCCTTGGCCGTCACCAACATGGCTGCGTGCGTGCCGGATCCGTTCTGCGCGAGCCGGGACAAGCCGCGACCACAACGGACCCACGCCTCGCGCACCGCGGGATCGCAAGGCCAGTCAGGCGCATTGCCCAGGTCGGCTTCGGCCAGCCCCGCAAAGGACAACATGCCCTGGACGCCGACGAGATGGCGCTCCTCGCCCGAGTGGCTTGCCACAGCCAACGCCAGCAATTCGCCGTCCAGCGACAGCCCGGCGCGCAGCATGCCCACGACCTGGACCGGCTTGAGCGCGGAGGAGGGATAGAACGCCGCCTCGATGTCGCCGGCCTGGAATGCAACGCCACCGTCGGCGGACAGCACGACGACCGAGCCGTAATGCACGCCCTCGACGATGTCCCCGCGCACCACATGGGCGAGCGGGACATGGCGGGGCTCACGAATGACAGCTGCCTTCCGCTGCCTATGTTCAGGGGAGCTGGTCTCCTCTACGGGCTGAGTCACCGTCAGCCCTCGATCTCGCTGTCCGCGTCTGCCTTGTTCATCCGGCCGGAAACGGGGCGCGGAACCTAAGTGGTCCGCGGATTGCTCACTCACGTCTCGTCTCCGCATTCTGTTGAGGTCTCGTGCGGTCGGGCCGCACGATGGGGCGGGTTGTCTCCACACGGGTCGAGGGTGTGGGCCATGACCGCCATGGCGTCGTGTCGGAAGCGGTTGAGGCCCGCCACCTGCAGGATGTGCGGGTCGGCGAGGCCGCTCGCACAGCACCGCCGCACCGCGCCGGCCCTGTCTGTCCCGGACAGGTGCGTAGGGTTTCGTAGCCACGCGACCACTGTGCCGTCACTCGTCTCATTGCTCCAGTGGATGTTTTCGAGTGACAATCGTTAGAGAAAGCGACGATTCTTTGGCTGGCTTCATGTTCGATCTCCACCGACTCCGCCTTCTGCGGGAGCTCAAGCACCGGGGCACGCTCGCTGCAGTCGCCTCCGCGTTGTCATACAGCCCTTCTTCGGTCTCGCAGCAGCTCTCGTTGCTGGAGTCGGAGGTCGGGGTCCCGCTCCTTGAGCCCGTGGGCCGACGGGTGCGTCTGACCCCTCAGGCTGAGATCCTGGTCGCTCACACCGAAGCCGTGCTGGAGCGGCTGGAACAAGCCGAAGTCGACATTGCCGGCTCACTGCGCGAGCTGACCGGCACCCTGCGCATAGCGTCTTTCCAAACTGCTGCGCTGACTCTCGTCCCGACGGCACTGACGCTGCTGCGCGATGCCCACCCTCGCCTTCGCATAGAGGTCACCCAGATGGAGCGTGAAGGCGCGCTGTCTGCCCTGCTCGTCCGCGATGTCGACCTGGTCATCGACGTCGAATACCCGGGTGATCCCAGCCCGCGCCCCGCCGAACTCGAGCAGGAGGTGCTCGGCCAAGAAGCTCTGCACGTAGTCGACCCGGGCGTAACCAAGGCGACCAAGCCACAGGAGATGCTGCGCATACTGGCCGATCGCCCATGGGTCATGGAACCTGAGGGAACGGCCGCCCGCAGTTGGGCCATGACCGTGTGTCGTGGCGCCGGATTCGAACCCGACGTGCGCTACGAGTCGGCCGACCTTCTTCTCCATCTGCGGCTCGCGGAACAGGGGCATGCCGCCGCACTGCTCCCAGACCTCGTGTGGCTGGGTCGGCGGCCGACCATCCCCTTGCGGCCGGATCCCTTCGGTCCGCGGACGCGCACACTTGTTACCGCCGTACGCCGCGGCAGCAGCCAACACCCCGCCATCCAGGCCGGACGCCGAGCGCTGCTCAGGGCGGTTGACAAACACTTCAGCCGCGCGGCAGACGACACTCCGCCATCCTTCCCCGGGGCCGAAGATCCCGCCGCTGTCGAGAACTGATACTCGCCGAGCGGTGCTTGAGGGTGAGTGC
Source organism: Streptomyces sp. NBC_00885 (assembly GCF_045207475.1). NCBI lineage: Bacteria > Bacillati > Actinomycetota > Actinomycetes > Kitasatosporales > Streptomycetaceae > Streptomyces > Streptomyces sp. NBC_00885. The sequence goes on along the minus strand of NZ_CP108796.1, from coordinate 1,784,357 downwards.
GTCGGCGATCGACCTCCGCAGGCTCTGCCTCGCGGCCCCGGATCGCACATGCCCGCCCTGTCGGGATCTCCCCGACGAACTCGGCTCGTTCCGGGCCGCCGGCAATCATCGGTTTTTCTAATGATCGACGATCGAAAACGTTCGCTGGAACAATGACAGAAGCTTCGGCACAGTGGGCACGTGCTTCGAAGCCTGGGATGCCGCTCTCTTTCCGTGGCTCGGTAGGCTGCCGCCGTGTTCGCGTTCTTGAGAGATCGCCGCTCCGTCCCTGTACCCACATTCAGCAGTCTTCGACGCCCCGGACGGCGGTGAGGCACGCACGTCCGGGCTCACCGTGCCCAGCCGGGGTCTGACGGGCGCTCTCGAGGAGCAGCTCGCCACCTGCTTTTCGTTTCGGCGGTTCGCCGCGGCACGCACCGTGTCTCTCCCGGCCGTGGTGACGCGTGCCGAAAGCAGCAGGACAAAGGGAATGAGTAATGTACACACAGACGACGCGGCGCATTTATCCGGACCCGTCGGCCCGCCCACACGTTCCGGCCTTGGTGTCGGTGGATGAAACCCCAAGTTCGGTATTGGCCATGAGGCTGGGCACAGCCGGTCTCAGTCTCGGCGCCGCTGTGCGTTGGGGAAGCGAATCAGCCTGCGCCTCCATGCTGGAACGAAGACCGGCGATGATCCTGCTCGACGCGCACTCGACGGAGGCCGGCGGGCTGGTCGCACTCGTCCGGGCGGCTTCCCTTGTCGCCCCCGTTGCCATCTTGCGGCACGAAGGGCGGGATGCCCTCGCCGCGTTCTCTGCCGGGGCAGTCAATGTTCTCGACCGGCAGGCACCGGCTGCTGAACTGGCCTGGCGCATCCGTGCCAGCCTGAGACGCTGCCCGCCAGTACCGCCGCCCCCTGCGTACCCCCAGCGCACCGCAAGCCAGCGGCTGCTGTTTCACGTGATCGCCCAGGCCCAAGGGCCCGTCTGCTGCCACGATCTGAGACTGCTCCTGGGAACTCCCAGCCTTCCCCTGACACTGCGGGCACTCAGGGCTCGGATCCAACGGCTGTTGCCCCACTTCGCAGACCACGGACTGGCACTTGTCGTGGATGGCCAGTGGGGACTGGTGACCTACCGGACCCGCAGCGCAGACGCTCCGGGCACGGGCGAACGCCCTTAGGAGGTTGGGGTGATGGGCGGTGCGGGAGGCGGGGGCGGCGGGCCCGGTGGCGGGGGTGGAAGCCGTGGCCGGGCTGGAGCCGCGGTCGGGGGTGGTGGCGGGGGCGCCGACGGAGGACGGCTGGACTGCCGGGGCCGGAGCTGTGACGGTGCCGGGGGCGGCGGAGTTGGTGGCGGGGGCGGAGGCGGCTCGATCGCCGGCAGCAGCGACCCACCCGCGCGCAACCGGGCAATGGTCAGCTCGTTGCGGCGACGTGCTTGCGGGGTGTCGTCGCGTTCGTAGTCGAGCCGGACTCCGGCGAGGCCGAGGTTATGGACGGCGAGCAGCCGGTAGCCGAGCGCGTGGGCGATCTCTTCGATCCGGCGCCGCTTCGAGGCTGTGTCATTGCCGGGCAGCAGTTCGACGCGGCCACGGCCGTCGAAGCGCGCGCGTATCTCGTCGTCCTTCACCTGACTCCACTCTCGGGAAATATCGGCAGCCACTCGGCCGCTCCGGTCATACGCCACCACCGGAACATCCTCATCAGCCGGGCTGCGACCAGACACTACCGGGGCCGGGCTGGACCGCGAGGTGCCGCAGTATCCGGGCCTTGCCTCCGCTCGGCGTTGCGGGACACCCCTTGGACAATCGCCCGCGGCGGGGTGGAGAAGCTCAAAACGCGTACCAGCGGACGCCTTCCGCTCCCTCCCGCAGCGACGCCACCCGCCTCGCGAACTCCTCCCGCGCCCTCGGGTTCGTCGGCGCGTGCTGCGCCACCCACGCGCAGCTCGCCGTTTCCCGCGCGCCCCGCAGCACCCCGCATCCGTCCCACTCGCGGACATCCCACCCGTACGCCCTCGTGAACGATTCGTAGGCCTCCATCGCCAGCCCGTACCGGTCGAGCGCCAAGGCCATGACCACCAGGTCGTGTTCGCGCAGGTCCTGCGAGAAGGTTTCGAGGTCCACCACGACCGGCCCGTCCGGGCCTACGTGGACATTGCGGGGGAGCGCGTCCCCGTGGATCGGGCCGGGCTGCAGATGGGGCGTCAGTGTGGACGCCGCCTCCGCGAAACCGTCGCGGCGTTCGCGCAGATACGCCGCGTCCGCCGGGGCGATCGCGTCCCCCGCCAGCCGTAGCCACCGCTCGACGCCGCCCAGCACATCCCGCCGCGGAAGCGAGAAGGCGGGCGACGGCAGGGCGTGAATCAGCCGCAGCAGCCCTGCCAGATCCGCCGGCTCCGCCTCGCGTACCGGGTCCGGCAGCCGGTGCCAGACCGTGACCGGATGACCCTCCACCAGGCGCGGCATCGGCTCTGCCGGGCGGACGGCGGGGACGCCGGACTCCTCCAGCCAGGCGCCGACGGCCAGTTCACGTTCCGCACGTCCCAGCAGCTCCGCGTCGCGGCCGATCTTGACGACCACCTCGCCAGCCGCGAACACCGCGTTCTCGCCGAGCGCCAGCAGCGTGGCGTCGGCGGGCAGTCCGGCGGCCGCCAGTACGGCACGTGCACGTGTCTCGTTCATGGCGACAAAGTTTCGCATCCCCGCAGGTTGGCTTGACGAACCGACGGACCGTCAGCACGATGACGGGGCCGCCGAGGCGACCACCGGGACTGGGGGGAGTCGATTCCGTGACACTGGCGAGCACTGCGCCGCGGTCCGAGAGGCAGTCCGGAAGGCGGCCGCCCGGAAAGCCGCGGCCCGGAAAGCAACTCGACCACGGTGCCTGGTTCCTCGTACTGCCTGCCCTCATCCCGATCCTCGTCCTGAGCGTCGGCCCACTCCTCTACGGCATCTCGCTCGCCTTCACCGACTCCCAGGCCGGCCGCACCGAGCCCACCGAATGGATCGGCACGCTCAACTTCCAGGACCTGATCCACGACACCCTCTTCTGGGACTCGTTCAGGATCGGCCTGCTCTGGGCGGCCGGCGTCACCGTCCCCCAGTTCGCGCTCGCCCTCGGCCTCGCCCTCCTGCTCAACCAGAACCTCCGCTTCCGCTGGCTGGCCCGGGCGCTCGCGATCATCCCCTGGGCCATGCCCGAAGTCGTCGTCGGCATCATGTGGCGGCTCGTCTACAACCCCGACGCCGGAATTCTGAACGAGACGATCCGCGATCTCGGCCTCGGCGACGGGCGGGACTGGCTCACCGGACTGGCCACCGCCCTGCCCGCCGTGATCGTGGTCGGGATCTGGGCGGGCATGCCGCAGACCACCGTCGCGCTCCTCGCGGGCCTGCAGAACACCCCGTACGAACTCCACGAGGCCGCCGCCCTCGACGGCGCGGGCGCCTGGCGCCGGTTCCGCACGGTCACCTGGCCCGCCCTCAGGCCCGTCGCCCTCGCCATCACCGCGCTCAATTTCATCTGGAACTTCAACTCGTTCGCCCTGGTCTATGTGCTCACCAACGGCGGACCCGGCGGACGCACCCGCCTCCCCATGCTGTTCGCCTACGAAGAGGCCTTCCGCTACGGCCAGTTCGGCTACGCCGCGGCCATGGGCTGCGTCATGGTCGCGGTGATCTCGGTGCTGCTCGCCCTGTATCTCGTAGGACGGCTCAAGGGAGGCGATGAGAAGTGACGGCGCTGCGCACGAGCAGATCGGGCCGCACCGGCCAGTACCTCGCGCTCCTGTGCTACCTCGTCTTCCTCGCGTTCCCCTTCCTGTGGCTGATCTCCACCGCCTTCAAACCGCCCCGCGAACTCGGCTCCCTGCACCCCACCTGGATCCCCGAGGACCCCACCCTCGACAACTTCCGCCAGGCCTTCGACGAACAGCCCCTTCTCCGTGCCGCGGGCAACAGCCTCGTCGCGGCCCTCGCCGCCGCGCTCATCGCCGTCGTGATCGCGACACCCATGGCGTATGTCATGGCCCGCAACCGCACCAAGCTCTCCACCGCCGCCACCGGCTGGGTCGTGGTCAGCCAGGCGTTCCCGTTCGTCCTGGTGATCATTCCGCTGTTCCTGATCCTCAAGAACCTGCATCTGATCAACGCCCTGTCCGGTCTGATCATGGTGTACGTGGTGTGGTCGCTGCCGTTCGCGCTCTGGATGCTGGTCGGTTACGTACGGGCCGTGCCGCGCGAGCTGGAGGAGGCCGCGGCCGTCGACGGCGCGGGCAGGGTACGCACGCTCGTCTCGGTCACCGCGCCGCTGCTCGCGCCAGGCATCGTCGCGACCGCACTGTTCGCGTTCATCACCGCGTGGAACGAGTTCTTCTTCGCACTCGTCCTGCTCAAGACCCCGGAGAAACAGACCTTGCCCGTCGTCCTCACCCACTTCCTCGGCGCGGAGGGCGTCGCCGACCTCGGGCCGCTCGCCGCGGCCGCGTTTCTCGCGACGATCCCCTCGCTCGTCATCTTCGCGATCATCCAGAAGCGGATCACGGGCGGGATGCTCGCAGGGGCGGTGAAGTCGTGATGCGTGTACGGATGTTGTCGGCGGCGGCCGCCGCGCTCACTCTTGTGCTCAGCGGATGCTCGGGCGGCGGAGCGGGGAACACCGACGCAAGGATCACGCTGCGCTTCCAGTCGCTGGCCTGGCAGAAGGAGTCCGTCGACGCCAACAAGGAGCTGGTGAAGGAGTGGAACGCGAGCCATCCCGGCATCCAGGTCCGTTACGTCCAGGGCAGCTGGGACAGCGTCCATGACCAGCTGCTGACCTCTTTCGAAGGCGGCGAGGCGCCGGACGTCATCCATGACGCGTCCGACGACCTCGCCGACTTCGCGTACGGCGGTTATCTCGCCGACCTGAGCGAGCTGCTGCCCCAGCGCCTCAGGTCCGACATCCCAGAACGCAGTTGGGAGACGACGACCTTCGGCAAGGGGATCTATGGCGTCCCCTTCCTCCAGGAACCACGCGTCCTGATCGCCAACAAGAAGATCCTGGACGCGTCGGGGGTCCGTCTCCCGACGGATCGGCGGCCCTGGAGCTGGGAGGAGTTCCGGGAGGTCACCAAGACGCTGACGGCCACGATGGGGCAGGGGAAGTACGGCATCGCCTGGCCGCTCAAGGAACCGGTGTCACTCACCCTCAACCTGGGCCTTTCGGCAGGCGGGAAGCTGTTCCACCGTGGGGACGACGGCAGGGTCACCGTCGCATTCACGGACGGCGACGCGGTGGTGCCCGGCACCATCCACGCCCAGGTCAACACCGACAAGAGCGCGTCGCGCACCACCCTGGGCTCAGGCGGCTCGGACACGTTGCCCGGATTCTTCGGCGGCAAGTACGCCATGGTCCCGCTGGGCTTCTCCTACCGGCAGCAGATCGTGCAGCAGGCACCCAAGGGCTTCGAGTGGACGGTGCTGCCCGCGCCTGCCGGACCCGAGGGCCCGGCCCAGGGGGTGAGCCCTCAGACGCTGTCGGTTGCCGAGGACAGTCCGTACAAGAAGGAGGCGGCGCAGTTCATCGACTTCATGCTGAGGCCGCGGAACATGGTGCGTCTTGCGAAGGGCGACTGGATGCTGCCGACCGGCACCGAGGCGCTCGCCGACCCCACGCTGCACACCGAGAAGGACGGCTGGGCGACGGGCGTGGCGCTCGCGCGTGATCTGCGGTCGGCGCCGGCGCAGTCGGTGCGCGGCTATCCGGAGTGGAAGGACAAGGTGGCGACGCCGGCGCTGCAGGAGTACTACAGCGGGGCGATCGGTAGCGGGGAGTTGAGGAAGCGGCTGGTCAGGGACGGGAATCTGGTGCTGGCGCGCTACCAGCGGTAGGCGGGGCGGGCGGTGCGCCTGCGGCGGGCTTGCCCCCCACCCCCCCTTCCCGAACTGGGGCTCCGCCCCAGACCCCGCGCCGAAAACGCCGGCGAGGCCGGAATGTGCGGCTCGGCCGCACATCCAGCCCCTCCGGCGTTGAGCCTCAGACCCGTACCGGGTCCGGGCGGTCGTCGTCGTGACGCGTACCCGGGGCCGTCGGCCGGCTCGGCGGGAGGACCGGCTCGTCGTGCGTCATGTCCGGAAGCCACCGCAGCCACTTCGGGAAGTACCAGTTGTGCTCGCCCAGCAGCGCCATGATCGCCGGAAGCAGCACCCCCCGGATGATCGTCGCGTCGATCAGCACCGCCGCCGCGAGGCCGACGCCCATCTGCTTCATCGACTGCATCGACAGCGTGCCGAAGATCGCGAACACCGCGACCATGATGACCGCCGCGCTCGTGACCACGCCCGCGGTCGTCACCACGCCGTGCGTGATCGCGTCCCGCGTCCCGCGCCCCGCCAGCTTCGCCTCGCGGATCCGGGACACCACGAACACGTGGTAGTCCATCGAGAGTCCGAACAGGATCACGAAGAGGAACAGCGGCAGCCACGTGACGATGGCGCCCACGCCCTCCGCGCCGACCAGCGACGCTCCCCAGCCGTGCTGGAAGACCGCGGTGAGAATGCCGTACGCCGCGCCCACCGACAGCAGGTTGAGCACGATCGAGGTGATCGCGATCGTCAGCGACCTGAACGACAGCAGCATCAGGATGAAGGCGAACACCACCACAAAGGCGAAGACGGGTGTCACGGCCCCGGTGAGCTGGTCGTTGAAGTCCTTCGAGCCCGCGACCTGACCGGTGATCGGCGCCTGGAGCCCGTCGATCTTGCCGAGTGTCGCCGGACGAACCTCCTTGCGCAGGATGTCCAGGCTCTTCTCCGCCTTGTCCTGGTCGGAGCCGCCCACCAGCGGTACGTATACGAACGCGATGCCCTGTGCGTCGTGCCGGACGACTTCGATGGGCCCCCGAGACGCGCCCGAACTCACCGCCTGCTTACGGAAGTCGTCGATCCCCTGCTTCACCGGCCCCGCGTTGATGTCGTCCGCCTTGACGACGACCACTGCCGGGTCCGCGCCGCCCGGGAACGCCTCATTGACCCGTTCGTAGGTCGCCACGATCGGCACGGAGTCGCCGAACTCCTGGTCCAGCGTGAGGTTCTGCGTCTTCATGCCGAGAGCCGGCAGTGCGATGGCGACCAGCGCTCCGGCGGCCACCACCAGCGACACCACGGGACGCTTCAGTACGCCGGCGAGGACCCGGGTCCACACGCGGCTGCCGCTGTCGGTGCCGTTCCCGCCGCGCTTCTTGCGGTTGAGGAAGGGGATGCGCCCCTTCTCCACCCGCTCGCCGAGCAGCGAAAGCAGCGCCGGCAGCACCGTTACCGAGCCGACCATCGCCACGGCCACCACGATCAGCGAGGCCAGGCCCATCGACTCGAACGTGCCGATGCCGGTGAAGAGCATGCCGGCCATCGCCACGCACACCGTCACACCGGAGACGATGACGGCCCGGCCACTGGTCGCCGCGGCGATCTGCATCGCGGTGTGCGCGTCGTGTCCCGCGGCCCGCTCCTCGCGCTCGCGCCGCAGATAGAACAGGCAGTAGTCGACGCCGACCGCCAGACCCACCAGCAGCATCACGGAGCTCGCGCTGTCGCTCATCGGCTGGAAGTGGCTGGCGACGCCCATCAGCCCCGTCGTCGCCATGATCGCGGTGATGGCCAGACCCACCGGCAGCAGTGCGGCCACCAGGGCGCCGAAGGCGATCAGCAGAATGCCGAGCGCGACCGGTACCGCCGAGAGCTCCGCCTGCTGGAAGTCGTCGCCGAACGCGTCGTCGAAGGTCTTTCGCATGCTGGCGCCGCCGATCTCCTCGATCCGCAGCTCCTTGTGCTTGTCCTGGACCGTGGCAACGGCCTTGAGCACGGGCTCGATCCGGTCACCGGCCGTCTCGGGGTCTCCGCGCACATCGAACTGAACGAGCGCGCTGCGTCCGTCCTTCGAGATGCTCTTGGTGTCGTACGGAGACGTCACCGCGGTGACGGCACCCGTGTCACCGACCGCCTTGACCACGTCGTCGACGGCCTTGCGGAATCCCGCGTCGGTAGCTTTCACCGAGCCGTTGCGGGCCTGGACGAGCACCGTCTCGCCGGCCGGTTCCTCGACACCGGCCTTCGCTGTGATCTTCGCGGCCTGGGTGGTCTCACCCTTCAGCTGCTCGTCGTCCTTGAGTTCGACGGTGCCCACAGCCGAACCGGCCACCATGGCGAGCAGGACGAAAAGCACCCAGATCCCCACGGCGGCCCAGCGGTGCTGAGCGCTCCAGCCGCCGGCCCGCGCGGCGACTCCGCGCGGACCCCCTCCTGCGTTTCCCATGACAGCCCTGCCCCCTCAAGCGTGACGTCGGCGCGGCGCCGTCGTCTCCGCTTCGAAACTAAGGGCGGAATCAAGCCTTCTCCTCCTGCTCGTCGGTGACCCCGCACGGTGTTCTCTCCTCCTTTCGGAGTGGTCGCCTCCCCGACAAGGAGGATGGAAGCCCCTTACATGTAAAGGAGTTGGGGGGCAAAGTCCGACTTGTACGGCGCTGGCCGATTCCTTATTACGAAACCTTGTTGACTAAGTCACAGCTGTATGAAGGTCTTGATCTGGGCGCGTCAATCGGTCAGGGTTTCGAGTCGGTCCCCGGAATTTTTTCGTCCGCGGGCCAATCCCCCCACAAAAACTGAATGACGAGGAGTTCCCTCTTCATGGCAACTCACAAGCGCGCGAGCAGGATCAAGCTCACCGCGGCCATAACTGCCGTGGCTGCCGCAGCCGGAGTGACCGTATTCGGCACGTCCTTCGCGGGAGCCGCAACTCCCGCCGAGGGCACCGTCTACGGCGCGAACGCCGAAGGCGCCGTCGCCGGCAGCTACATCGTGATGCTGGACAAGAAGGCCGACAAGCAGGACCTGGCCAAGGAGTACGGCGGCAAGCTGCAGCGCAACTACAGCTCCGCCATCAACGGCTTCTCCGCCAGCGGTCTTTCGGAGACCGAGGCCAAGCGCCTCGCCGCCGACCCGGCCGTCGCCAAGGTCGTCCAGAACAAGAAGTTCTCGATCAACGCGACCCAGGACGACCCGCCGTCCTGGGGCCTGGACCGCATCGACCAGGCCGACACCGCCGGCGACAAGAAGTACACCTACCCGGACAGCGCCGGTGAGGGTGTGACGGCGTACGTCATCGACACCGGAGTCCGCATCTCGCACAAGGACTTCGGCGGCCGCGCCGCGCACGGCTTCGACGCCGTCGACAACGACGACTCCGCCGACGACGGCAACGGCCATGGCACCCATGTCGCCGGCACCATCGCCGGTACGGCCCACGGCGTCGCCAAGAAGGCGAAGGTCGTCGCCGTCCGCGTACTCGACGACAACGGCTCCGGCACCACCGAGCAGGTCGTCGCGGGCATCGACTGGGTCACCAAGAACCACCAGGGGCCGTCCGTCGCCAACATGAGCCTCGGCGGCGGCGCCGACGAGGCGCTCGACGAGGCCGTCCGCAAGGCGATCGCCTCCGGCGTCACCTTCGCGGTCGCGGCGGGCAACGAGTCCTCGGACGCGAGCCAGGGCTCCCCGGCGCGCGTCAAGGAGGCCATCACCGTCGCCTCCTCCACCAAGGAGGACGCGCAGTCGGAGTTCTCCAACTTCGGCGAGATCGTGGACATCTACGCCCCGGGTTCGGACATCACCTCGGCGTGGAACGACAGCGACGAGGGCACCAAGACCATCTCCGGCACCTCCATGGCGACCCCGCACGTCGTCGGCGCCGCGGCGGTCTACCTCGGCGCCCACCAGGACGCGACCCCGGAGCAGGTGGCCAAGGCGCTGACCGACGGTGCCACGGCCGACAAGATCACCAACCCCAGCGCGGGCACGCCCAACAAGCTGTTGAAGGTCGTCGAGTAACCGACGGACAGCGACGCTGAGCCGGCGGTCGCCGTGCCCTCCCCCACGGGGCGCGGCGGCCGCCTTATGGTGTGCCCATGACCACGAGGTATGCGGCACTACTGCGCGGGATCAATGTGGGCGGGCACAAGAAGGTCCCGATGGCCGAACTCCGTGAACTGCTCACGGAACTGGGCCACGGAGACGTCGCCACGTATCTGCAGAGCGGCAACGCCGTCTTCAGTAGCGCCTCGGACGACGAGCAGGCGCTCGCAACCGCGCTGGAGCGTGCCATCCAGCAGCGCTTCGGCTTCGGCGTCGACTGCCTGGTGCGCGGCGGCCCGTATCTGCGGGCCGTGGTCGACGACTGCCCCTTCCCGGCCGCTGAGCTGGAGGGCAAGCAGCTGCACGTCACCTACTTCTCGCAGCCCGTCGGACCCGAGCGGCTCGCGTCGATCGACGCGGCGGCGTTCTTGCCGGAGGAGTGCCGGCTCGGCGACCGGGCGCTGTATCTGTACGCACCGAACGGCCTCGGCCGCTCCAAACTGGCCGAAGCGCTCGGCAGGCCCAGCCTGTTCAAGGGCATCGTCGCCACCAGCCGTAACTGGAACACCGTCGTCAAACTGGCGGAGCTGACCCGTGAGTGATCCCACGGCCAACCAGGGCACGCGGCGCGGCGGAGGCGGAGCGCCGTCCGACCTGCCCCGGTGACCCAGGTTCACGGAACCGAGAGGGCTCCGGTAGACGAAATGGCCCAGTGAATCAAGCGCTGAGTGGCCCGAGAGCCGGGGCCACTCCGTGCCTACGCTGAGGCCATGAACGCCACGAGCACCGAGGCAACCAAGACCGTCGTCGACTTCTGGTTCGACCCCGCCTGCCCCTTCGCCTGGATCACCTCCCGGTGGATTCTCGAGGTCGAGAAGAAGCGGGACATCGAGCTGAGCTTCCGGCCGATGAGTCTGTATCTCCACAACCAGGGCAATGAACTTCCCCAGTGGTACCGCGAGTTGGTCGACAAGTCGATCCGCCCGGTACGGGTCGCCACAGCCGCGGCCGAGCAGCACGGTGACGGAATACTGCGCGCGCTCTACACCGCCTACGGCACGCGTATCCACGAGCAGGACAACAAAGACTTCGACAAGGTCGTCGCCGAGTCGCTGGCCGAGCTCGGCCTGCCGGCGGCACTCGCCGACGCCGCGTACGACGAGACGTACGACGATGCCGTTCGTCGCAGCCATGACGCGGGCAGGGACCCCGCCGTCGAGGCCTATGTCGGCACGCCCACCATCCATGTCGACGGCACGGTCTGGTTCGGGCCCGTCCTCAACTCCATCCCGCGCGGCGAGGAGGCCGCCCGGCTCTTCGACAGCTTCCGGGTGATCGCCGGGTACCCGGACTTCTTCGAGCTGAAGCGCACCCGCACCGGGAGCCTGAACTTCGGCTGACGGCGGTGCCGCGTTCCTTCAGAAGGTGTCGCGTTCCTTCAAGACCGGCCGGAAGCGGGGGCATAGCTTCGCCGGCATGAACAGCATCCACACGCACCTCACCACCTGTGCCGCCGAAGCCGCCCGCGTCGCCCGCCTGGTCACCGCCGAGCAGCTGTCGGCCCCGTCCGTGTGCGAGAACTGGGAGGTCCGGGAGCTCGTCAACCACCTTGTTCTGTACACCTCCCACGGCCTCGAGCACCGCGCCCTGCGCAAGCAGCTCCCCGAGGAGCTCACCAAGCGCGACTTCGCGGCGTCCGACGACTGGGCCGAGCAGTACGCTGCCCAGCTGGACCGTGCTCTTGCCGCCTGGTCCGATCCGGCGGTCTGGGAAGGCGATGTCGACCTCGGCTTCATGACGATGCCCGCTCCCGAGATCGCCTCGCTCCTCGTCAAGGAGCTCGCGGTCCATGGCTGGGACCTGGCCCGCTCCATCGGCCAGGGATTCGAAATCCCGGACGAGGCGGGCCGGTTCGTGCTCCGGGTGGTCGAGGAGCACGCCGAGGTCTACCGCCGGTACGACGGTTTCGCCGAGCCGGTCCGCGTGGGGGACGATGCCTCCGCCTTCGAGCGGGCGCTGGCGACGAGCGGACGCCACCCGCGGGCCTGAAAGGTGGCCGTGCCTGCTGTCACGCCGGACGGGCGGGCGGGGGCTTCGTGTGCAGTCCCTCACACGACGGAGGTCGCATGGTGCCCTTTGTGCCGTTATGTGAAGAAGGTGACTTCAGGGCGTCGACGGTCCGTTTCGTGCGGTGACGGCCCCTTTGAACTGACGCTTCCTCGGTTCGAAGGCCCTTGATAGACACGACGGGTTCGGCCACCGACCCGGCGAGAGAAGCACCGCATGATCCACGACCAGACTCCGGATCACCATGAGCTCGAGATCGACCTGACCGTCGACGAGGCCAGGCGGCGCGCCGCGGTGCTCGAGGCCATCGGAGACGACTGGGACCCGGTGGCCGTGCTGGAGGGTGAGCAGGAGGCGTACCGCCTGCTGTACTCGAACCTGGACCCGCAGCAGCAGGAGACCTACGACCGGCTCGTGTCGGCCGGCGTCCTTCCGGGACGGGAGGGCGAGGGCCATGCTGCCGCTTGATCCGACGGCCGATGCCGGGCGCCGGGCCTGGGTGCCGTGCCCGGGATGCGCCGACCACCGGGACTGCGGCGTCTGCCTGGCGGGGCGCACCTGCAGCGACCACTGGCGCTATCTGCTGTCCAACAAGGGCAGCCTGCTGCATCTGCAGTGCCCCAACTGCGCCCATCTGTGGGCCCATGAGACCGGTTTCGGCGCCGGATCGCGCGGTGCGTGCCCGACGTAGCGCCCGTACGTCGGCCTGATCACCCCGTGAAGGCGAGCGAGGCGCGGGCAGGCGTCCGCGCCTGCTCGTAACGCCGGAAGAGCAGCTCCGCCAGCTCCGGGGCCGGCCCCAGGACATCGGCCAGCACGTCCGCCTCCCGCGCACCCGCGGCGATGCGGTCCGGGAGGCGGCCCGGGGCGATGACATACGGCGCCACCGCCACGCGCTCGCAGCCCTCGGCGCGCAGCGCCCGCACCGCGTCCTCGGTGCGGGGAAGAGATGCGGAGGCGAACGCAGGCCGCACGGCGCACCAACCGGTGTGCCGCAGCTCCCGCGCTACATCTGCGATCACTGCGATCGCCTCCGGGTCTGTGGAGCCCGCCGAGGCCAGTACCAGGCCCGTCGAGCGCTTGTGGGACGCGTCCAGCCCGGCCTCGTACAGCCGCCGTTCGAGGGCGGACAGCAGCAGGGGGGACGGGCCGAGGACATCGGCCTGGTGGATGCGCAGGCGTGGCGGGGCCCCCCGCAGTACGGCGGGGATGTCGGCCTTCGCGTGGAAGGCGCGGGTCAGCAGCAGCGGCAGCGCCACCACGTCCCGTGCGCCCTCGGCGGCAAGACGCTCCAGCACCCTCGGTACGGACGGCGCGTTGAAGTCCAGGAAGCCCGTCTCCACGCGCAGCCCCGGCCGCAGCAACCGGGCACGCTCCACCAGGGCATGCACGGTCGCGGCGTGCCGCGGATCGCGGCTGCCGTGGGCGATGACGAGGAGGACGGGCCTTGGCATGAGGTGGCTCAGTTCTTGACGAGGAGACCGCGGCTGCGCAGCACCCACCGCTCCAGCGGGCTGAAGATCAGCAGGTCGATGGCGATACCGACGATCAGGATGAGCAGGATGGCGAGGAAGACGCCCGGCATGTCGGAGTTGTTGCGGCCGTTCTCGAGCAACTGCCCGAGTCCCAGGCCGAGATCGGGGGAGGAGGCGATGATCTCCGCCGCCATCAGCGAGCGCCAGGAGAAGGCCCAGCCCTGCTTCAGGCCCGCGAGATAGCCGGGCAGTGCCGCAGGCATCACGATGTGCCAGGTGCCCTTGAGCCCGGTCGCGCCGAGGGTGCGGCCGGCCCGCAGATAGAGCGGCGACACCTGGTCGACGCCCGACACCAGGCCGTTGGCGATCGAGGGCACGGCGCCCAGCAGGATCACCGCGTACATCATCGAGTTGTTCAGCCCGAGCCAGATGACGGCGGGCGGCACCCAGGCCACGGACGGCAGCGACTGCAGACCCGACAGGATCGGACCGATCGCGGCCCGGACGAACTTCACCCGGGCGACCAGCAGTCCCAGCGGTGTACCGATGGCGAGCGCCAGCAGGAAGCCGAGCAGACCGCGCGAGACGCTGGTCCAGACGACCTCGAGCAGCGTGCCCTGTAGCCACATGTCGGACACGCTGTCCCACACCGCGGATGGTGCGGGCAGGCTTGCCTCCTCGGTGACCTTGGCCGCCACCAGGACCTGCCACACGACGAGGACCAGAGCGACGGCGGTCAGCGGCGGCAGGATCTTCTTGACCAGCACCTCGCGCACTGGCGTACGGCGTACCTGCACCGCGTCGAGTGCGTCGAGTCCGGCTTCGAGTCCGGCCAGATCGTCGCTCTTGCTGACGGCCTTGGTCTCAGTGCTGGCCATGACGGCGGATCTCCCCACGCAGTTCTTCGGTGATCTCGACGGACAGCTCCGCCACGGCGGCGTCCTCGATACGGCGCGGCTGCTCGATGTCCACGGTCCACTCGCGGGCGATTCGGCCCGGACGAGAGGACAGCAGCACCACACGCTGGGCCAGCCGCACCGCCTCACGGACGTTGTGCGTGACGAAGAGGACCGAGACGTTCGTCTCGCGCCAGATCCGGGTCAGCTCGTCGTGCAGGACGTCCCTGGTGATGGCGTCCAGCGCCGCGAACGGCTCGTCCATCAGCAGCAGTTGGCTGTCCTGGGCCAGGGCCCGGGCCATGGCGACGCGCTGCCGCATACCGCCGGACAGCTCGTGCACCCGCTTGCCGTACGCGCCCTGCAGCCGTACGAGCTCCAGCAGCCGCTGCGCCTCGGCGCGCCGCTCGGTCTTGGGGACACCGCGCAGCCGCAGCGCCAGTTCGATGTTCTTGCCCGCGGTCAGCCACGGGAACAGGGCGTGCTCCTGGAACATCAGGGCGGGCCGCCCGCCGGGGGTCGCGATGGACCCCGCGGTCGGACGGTCCAGCCCTGCCACCAGATTGAGCAGCGTCGACTTTCCGCACCCGGAGGCTCCCAGGAGGGTGACGAACTCGCCCGGAGCGACATCAAGGGTGATGTCGTCCAGGACGAGCTGCTGCCCGGACGGTCCTGCGAAGGACTTCGAGACATGCTCGAGACGGGCGGCGTGCTCGACCGTCACGCGGTCTTCGGCCTTGGCGATCGCTGTGGCCATGGTCGTCACCTCCTGGGAAATCGGTCGGATGCGGGGTTGCCTGCGGGGTTACTTGACGCCGAGGGAGGCGTCGGCGACCGGGGGCTTGCCCTCGGCGCCCAGGACCTTGTTGAGCAGCGTCAGGTCGTAGATGCCGGCCAGGTCGGGTTCCTTGAGCAGGCCCGCCTTCACCGCGTGGTCCGCCTCGGTCTGCAGCGTGGCGGCCAGCGGGTCGTCGGTGAACTGGATCGACTTCCAGGCCGGGTCGATCACCTCGGGTGCGAGCGCCTTGCCGGTGAGCTCCTTGAGCTTGGCGTTCGCGGACGCCTTCGCCTTGTCCGGGTTGGCGTTGATCCAGGCGTTGGTCTTCACCGAACCGCGCAGCACGGCCTCGACGACGTCCGGGTGATCCTTGAGGAACTTCTGCGACACGATGATGTTCGTGATCACGAACTTCTTGTCGGGCCACAGTGTCGACTCGTCGAGCAGTACCTTGGCGCCCTCGCTGACCAGCT
The DNA here is from genome assembly GCF_045207475.1 of Streptomyces sp. NBC_00885. Taxonomy (NCBI): domain Bacteria; kingdom Bacillati; phylum Actinomycetota; class Actinomycetes; order Kitasatosporales; family Streptomycetaceae; genus Streptomyces; species Streptomyces sp. NBC_00885. The sequence continues at coordinate 1,768,799 of NZ_CP108796.1, read as the reverse complement.
TGGACGCCGTGGGCTCCGGCACCCAGGCGCCGTCGATGGAGCCGGACTTGTAGGCGTCGGGGGCCACCTTGTTCTCGGTGCGGACGACGGAGACGTCACCCTTGCCGCTCTGGGCGTCGACCTTCCAGCCCTTCTCGGCTATCCAGTTCAGGAACGCGACGTCCTGGGTGTTGCCGAGTTGAGGCGTGGCGATCTTCTTGCCCTTGACGTCGTCCAGGGTCTTGATCTTGTCCGGGTTGACGACCAGCTTCACACCGCCGGAGGCGGAGCCGCCGATGATGCGCAGGTTCTTGCCCTTGGACTTGGTATAGCCGTTGATGGACGGCGAGGGGCCGATGAAGCCGATGTCGATGGAGCCCGCGTTCAGCGCCTCGATCTCTGAAGGACCGGCGTTGAAGGTGGTCGACTTGAGCGTGGTGCCGCCCAGCTCCTTCTGGATCAGGCCCTCCTGGTCGCCGACCAGCGCCGTGGCGTGCGTGAGGTTCTGGAAGTAGCCGACCTTGACCGTGTCGGCGGAAAGCTTCTCGCCCTTGGCGGCGGGAGCGACCTTGTCGTCCTTCTTCGCCTCGGAACCGTAGCCGCAGGCGGTGAGGGCCACGGCGAGCAGCGGCAGAGCGGCGGCGGCAGCGATGCTGCGGCGCAGGGTCGTGCGGGTGGCAGGCACGGGAGGGTTTCCTCTCGGAGGCCCGGTTCTTACGTCACATCGGACGCGGCCGGGGAGTCGGCGGGTCTTCGGCGGTGCGGGGTGCGGGGGGTGCGGGCGCGCAGGCAGTGCGCGTACGTCATCGCGCACATCGCGCCACCCCGCCCGTGCCCGCGCCGAGGGTGCCGCTGCCGACGCGGCCGCCCTCCTTCGCGAACGTGCCGTAGAAGTCGGTGGTCATCAGAAGTCCCAGCCCTCGTCGTCGGCGACGTGCACGGCCTCGGCGGTGGTGGCGAAGGAGTCGCCCGCCATGCCGGCTGCCAGCGTGGTGCCGTCCGCGGGGTCGATCAGCAGGAACGAGCCGGTGCGGCGGGAGTCGGCGTACGAGTCGAGCGCGAGGGGCTCGGCCGTACGGACCTTGACGAGGCCGATGTCGTTGGCGACCAGATGCCCGGGGTTCGGGTGCTGGGACAGGTCGTCGAGGGTCAGCCGGGAGGGGATCTCCTTGACGATCGCCTTGACCGTGCGGGTGGTGTGCTTGAGCAGCACCCGCTGCCCGACGGTCAGCGGCTGGTCCGCGACATGGCAGACCGTTGCCTCAACGTCCTGGGTGGTCGCGGGCGCGTCCCCGCTCGGCACGATCAGGTCGCCGCGCGAGATGTCGATGTCGTCCTCCAGCAGGAGGGTGACGGACTGCGGGGTCCAGGCGATGTCCACCGACTCACCGAGCAGATCGATCCCGGCGATCTTCGAGGTACGGCCCGCGGGCAGCACCGTGATCTGCTCGCCGACGCGGAACGTACCGGCGGCGATCTGGCCCGCGTAGCCCCGGTAGTCGGGGTGCTCGGCGGTCTGCGGACGGATCACGTACTGCACGGGCAGCCGGGCGTGGCAGCCGGTCAGATCGTGGCTGACCGGGACCGTCTCCAGGTGCTCCAGGACGGTCGGTCCGCCGTACCAGTCCATGTTGGCGCTGGGCTCCACGACGTTGTCGCCCGCGAGTGCCGAGATCGGGATCGCGGTGATCTCGGGGACGCCCAGGGACGCGGCGTACGCGGTGAACTCCTCGGCGATCGCGGCGAAGACGGGCTCGGCGTAGTCGACGAGGTCCATCTTGTTGACGGCGAGGACGACATGCGGGACGCGCAGCAGGGCGGCGACGGCGGCATGGCGGCGGGTCTGCTCGACCACGCCGTTGCGGGCGTCGACCAGCACCACGGCAAGCTCGGCGGTGGACGCGCCGGTGACCATGTTCCGGGTGTACTGCACATGGCCCGGGGTGTCGGCGAGGATGAACCGCCTGCGCGCGGTGGCGAAGTAGCGGTAGGCGACGTCGATGGTGATGCCCTGCTCACGCTCGGCCCGCAGACCGTCCGTGAGCAGCGCCAGGTCCGGTGTCTCCTGGCCGCGCGAGCGGGATGCGTGCTCGACGGCCTCCAGCTGGTCGGTGAGCACCGACTTGGAGTCGTGCAGCAGCCGTCCGACGAGGGTGGACTTGCCGTCGTCGACGGAGCCGGCGGTGGCGAAACGCAGCAGGGTGGTGGCCGAGATCCCGGCGAGCTGTTCGGTCGTGGTGCTCATGGCTAGAAGTACCCTTCGCGCTTGCGGTCTTCCATCGCGGCCTCGGACATCTTGTCGTCGGCGCGGGTGGCGCCCCGCTCGGTGAGCCGGGATGCGGCGATCTCGGCGATCACGGCGTCGAGCGTGGTGGCGTCGGAGTCGACGGCGCCGGTGCAGGACATGTCGCCGACGGTGCGGTAGCGGATCAGCCGCGTCTCGACGCTCTCCGACTCCTTGGGGCCGCCCCACTCGCCGGCGGTCAGCCACATGCCGTTACGGGCGAAGACCTCACGCTCGTGCGCGAAGTAGATTTCGGGCAGCTCGATCTTCTCGCGCTCGATGTACTGCCAGACGTCCAGCTCGGTCCAGTTGCTGAGCGGGAACACCCGGACGTGCTCGCCGGGTGCGTGACGGCCGTTGTAGAGCTGCCACAGCTCGGGCCGCTGGCGGCGCGGGTCCCACTGCGAGAACTCGTCGCGCAGCGAGAAGACCCGCTCCTTGGCGCGCGCCTTCTCCTCGTCCCGGCGGCCGCCGCCGAACACCGCGTCGAAACGGTGCTGCTGAATCGCCTCGGTCAGCGGCACCGTCTGCAGCGGGTTGCGCGTCCCGTCGGGACGCTCGCGCAACTTCCCGGCGTCGATGTACTCCTGCACGGACGCCACATGCAGCCGGAGACTGTGCTGCGCCACCGCGCGGTCGCGGTACTCCAGCACCTCGGGGAAGTTGTGTCCGGTGTCCACGTGCAGCAGCGAGAAGGGGATCGCCGCCGGGGCGAAGGCCTTCAGCGCCAGATGCAGCATGACGATGGAGTCCTTGCCGCCGGAGAAGAGAATCACCGGCCGCTCGAACTCTCCCGCCACCTCGCGGAAGATGTGCACCGCCTCGGACTCCAGCGCGTCCAGGTGCGACAGCGCGTACGGGCTGGAGCCCCCAGAACTGTCCGCGGCCTCGTTCAACGCAGCGACGGCCCTCATGCCAGACCCCTCTCGGTGAGCAGCGCGTGAAGCGCCGCCGCGGACTCCTGCACGGTCTGCTGGTGCGACTCGATCCGCAGATCCGGGCTCTGCGGCTCCTCGTACGGGTCGTCGACGCCGGTCAGACCGCTGATCTCGCCGGCGGCCTGCTTGGCGTAGAGGCCCTTCACATCGCGTACGGAGCAGACCTCCACCGGAGTGGCGACATGCACCTCGACGTACTCGGTGCCCTCGGCGGCGTGGCGCTTGCGGACGGCCTCGCGGCTGTCCTCGTACGGAGCGATCACCGGCACCAGCGCCTTGACGCCGTTGGACGCCAGCAGTTCGGCGACGAAGCCGATCCGCTGGACGTTGGTGTGCCGGTCCTCGCGGCTGAAGCCGAGGCCCGCGGAGAGGAACTCGCGGATCTCGTCGCCGTCGAGCACCTCGGTCCGGTGGCCCTCGGCGCGCAGCCGCTCCGCCAGCTCGTAGGCGATGGTGGTCTTGCCCGCGCTCGGCAGCCCCGTGAGCCAGATGGTGGCCCCAGTCACGTGCTTGTCTCCCAGAATCGTCATCAGTGCAGCCCGCATTCGGTCTTGCCCCGTCCGGCCCAGCGGCCGGCCCGGGCGTCCTCGCCCTGAAGCACCCGGCGGGTGCAGGGTGCGCAGCCCACCGATGCGTAACCGTCCATCAGCAGCGGGTTGGTGAGGACGCCGTGCTCGGCGACGTAGGCATCCACGTCGTCCTGCGTCCAGCGGGCGATCGGCGAGATCTTGACCTTCTGCCGCTTCTCGTCCCAGCCGACGACCGGGGTGTTCGCCCGGGTCGGGGACTCGTCGCGGCGCAGGCCCGTCGCCCAGGCCTCGTACGCGGTGAGTCCCTCTTCGAGGGGCTTGACCTTGCGCAGGGCGCAGCACAGGTCGGGGTCGCGGTCGTGCAGCTTCGGGCCGTACTCGGCGTCCTGCTCGGCCACCGACTGACGGGGCGTGAGCGTGATGACGTTGACGTCCATCACGGCCTCGACCGCGTCGCGGGTCCCGATGGTCTCGGGGAAGTGGTAGCCGGTGTCGAGGAAGACGACGTCGACGCCGGGGAGGGCACGGGAGGCGAGATGGGCGACCACCGCGTCCTCCATGGAGGAGGTGACGCAGAAGCGCGGGCCGAAGGTCTCGGCCGCCCACTTCAGGATCTCCAGGGCGGAGGCGTCTTCCAGCTCCCGCCCGGCCTGCTCGGCGAGTTCCTTCAGGCTTGTGTCCTGAGTGGTCGTCATATCTCGTTCCCTCCACCGTCGTTGCGCTGAAGTCCGCGGGTCAGCAGCCCGAGGAACTTCAACTGGAAGGCTCGATTGCAGGCTGCGCATTCCCAGGCGCCGTGGCCCTGCTCGCTGGGACGCAGGTCCTCGTCGCCGCAGTAGGGGCAGTAGAAGGGCGCGGCACGCTCGCTCACGAGAGGGCCTCCTCGGAGGCGCGGGCAGCCCAGGTGGCGAAGCGCTCGCCGTCCTCGCGCTCCGCCTGGAAGCGCTTGAGCACCCGCTCGACGTAGTCGGGCAGCTCGGCTGATGTGACCTTCAGGCCACGGACCTTGCGGCCGAACCCGGCCTCCAGGCCGAGCGCGCCGCCCAGGTGCACCTGGAAGCCCTCGACCTGATTGCCCTCGTCGTCCAGGACCAGCTGGCCCTTGAGACCGATGTCCGCGACCTGGATACGGGCGCAGGCGTTGGGGCAGCCGTTGATGTTGATGGTGATCGGCTGGTCGAACTCGGGGATGCGGCGCTCGAGTTCGTCGATCAGCGAGGCGCCGCGCGCCTTGGTCTCGACGATCGCCAGCTTGCAGAACTCGATACCGGTGCAGGCCATCGTGCCCCGCCTGAACGGCGAGGGGGTGACCCGCAGGTCCAGCGCCTCCAGACCGGACACGAGCGACTCGACCTGCGCCTCCTCGACATCGAGCACGATCATCTTCTGCTCGACGGTGGTACGCAGCCGGCCCGAGCCGTGATCGGCGGCCAGTTCGGCGATCTTTGTGAGCGTGGCGCCGTCCACCCGTCCCACGCGCGGCGCGAACCCGACGTAGAAACGTCCGTCCTGCTGCCGGTGCACGCCGACGTGGTCGCGCCACTGCTGCACGGGCTGCTCGGGGGCGGGCCCGTCCACCAGCTCGCGCTTCAGGTACTCGTCCTCGAGGACCTGGCGGAACTTCTCGGCGCCCCAGTCGGCGACCAGGAACTTCAGCCGGGCGCGGGTGCGCAGCCGGCGGTAGCCGTAGTCGCGGAAGATCGAGATGACGCCCTCGTAGACATCGGGCACCTCGTCGAGGGGGACCCAGGCGCCCAGCCGTACACCGATCTTGGGGTTGGTGGAGAGACCGCCGCCGACCCACAGGTCGAAGCCGGGGCCGTGCTCCGGGTGGTTCACGCCGACGAAGGCGATGTCGTTGATCTCGTGCGCGACGTCCAGCAGCGGCGATCCGGAGATCGCCGACTTGAACTTGCGCGGCAGGTTGGAGAAGGCGGGGTTGCCCACGATCCGGCGGTAGATCTCGTCGACGGCCGGGCTGCCGTCGATGATCTCGTCCTCGGCGATACCGGCGACCGGCGAGCCGAGCACGACGCGGGGAGTGTCACCGCACGCCTCGGTGGTCGACAGGCCGACCTCTTCGAGACGGCGCCAGATCTCCGGGACGTCCTCGATGCGAATCCAGTGGTACTGGACATTCTGCCGGTCGGTGAGGTCGGCAGTGCCGCGCGCGAACTCCTGCGAGATCTCGCCGATGACCCGCAGCTGATCGGTGGTCAGCCGCCCGCCGTCGATACGGACGCGCAGCATGAAGTACTTGTCGTCCAGCTCCTCCGGCTCCAGGATCGCGGTCTTGCCGCCGTCGATCCCGGGCTTGCGCTGGGTGTAGAGCCCCCACCAGCGCATCCGTCCGCGCAGATCGGCGCCGTCGATCGAGTCGAAGCCGCGGTGGGCGTAGATCGTCTCAATGCGTGTCCGCACGTTGAGACCGTCGTCGTCCTTCTTGGTCTGCTCGTTGGCGTTCAGCGGCGTCATGTGGCCAACAGCCCACTGGCCCTCGCCGCGGTGGCGTCCGGCCTTGCGGCGGGGCGTGGCGGTGGCGGGCTTTTCGGGGATGGCGGCCATGGCGGTATGTCCTTCGAGACTGCAGGAGGGCGGCTCTGAGCTGCACACTCGCGCGGGGGCGCGACGGTGCGCAGGGGGATGAGAAGAATGCGGGAGACTCGGCTGTGCTGTTCTTTCAGCAGGCCGGACAGATGGCGCTGGACATGCGGCCGAGGTCGACGTGCCGCCGACTCACCAAGGCAATTCCAGTTCCAGACATGACGGAAGCGTGTCATGGCGGTCCAAGAGCAGTCCACCATTATCCAGAATGTGGACAACACAGTCCCGCATCGCGAGACGATGTGGCGCCCGTCACTCAGCCGTGCGCACCGGGCCAGGGGCCGGGCGTGGCCGTCTCGGTCTCCTGCTCGACCTTCGTGTCGAACAGAGTGAAGCCCCGCCGCAGATAGTTGTCCATCGCATGCGGGCCGTCCTTGGAGCAGGTGTGCAGCCAGACCCGCTTCGTCGGCGGGAGACCGGGCCATCGCTCCGCCAGGTCCCAGGCCCTCGCGACTCCGTAACCGAGCAGATGACCGCCGATCCGGCGTCCGCGGAAGGCCGGGATCAGGCCGAAGTAGACGATCTCGACACAGCCCCCGTCCTGCGCCTCCAGCTCCACATAACCGGCCGGGGTGCCCTTCTCGTACGCGACCCAGGTCTCGGTGCCCGGCCTCGCGAGCAGTTCCTCCCACTGCGCGTACGTCATGCCGAGCCGGTCGTTCCAGTGGATGTCACCGCCGACGGCGGCGTACAGGAAGCGGCTGAACTCGGGCGAGGGCACCTCGGCGCGGACGATCCGCAGATCTCCTTCGGGCGCGGGGGACGGGCGAAGATCCGCGGGCGAGGTCTGTTCCAGGGACCACGTGGTCACAGTGATGCTCATGTGCGCCAGAAAATCACGCCACCGTGAACTGGCCAAAGGCGGTGCCGGAGCGTGCGCACGCGGTCACTGCTTTCCGCGGCGCGCCCGGCGCACCACCGGGGCCGTCGAGTGCGGCAGCAGCTCGGCCGGTTCCGGCGGCCCGACGAGCTCCACCTCGACGTCCTCGGTGAAGCGGTACGGGCGGTGCGCCAGCACCTGTGCCAGATGCCGCCGCAGCCGCGACATCTCGGCCCGTACCGTCACCGTCCGCGTCGGGTCCTCGAAGATGTCCTGCGCCAGCTGCGCCGCGCTGCGCCCGTCGCGATACAGCGCCAGGACATACAGCAGCTCGGCATGGCGCGGGCTGAGCTCCTTGGCCCAGCTGCCCGCCTCGCCGGAGACGGTCACGAAGGGCCGCCGGGGCAGGCTGAGATCCACAACCACCCGGGTCGGCGCGGCGGTGGACCGCTCTTCCGGCCGTACCAGCCAGCCGCCGGGCAGCGGTTCGACCGAGCACATGCCCAGCGAGGGCAGCCAGACGCGGCTGCCGAGGGACTTCGGCAGCGGGAGCCGGCCGGGCGGCTGCATGCCGGTGACCGCGGCGGGCCAGCCGTTCACATCCACGGCCAGCGCACGGCCCGTCATCCGCGCGAGCAGTGGCGACGCCACCGTTCGCAGCCGGTCCAGCGTCGCGAAGTGCGCGTTGCGCAGCTCCGCCTCCGCGAGCCGGGTCACCGTGGTGACCAGCTTGAGGGTCGCCGGATGCATCGTGGCCAGCGGTCCGCTGACGTCGACCACCCCGATCAGCCTGCCGTCGCGCGGATCGGTGACCGGAGCGCCCGCACAGGTCCAGGTGTCGTGGGTCGAGACGAAGTGTTCGGCGGAGTGCACCTGGACGGGCCGCCGCGAGACCAGGGGAGTGCCGACGCCGTTGGTGCCGACGAGGCTCTCGTTCCAGTCGGCGCCCAGGACGAAGCCGTGCGCGTCGCCCTTGCGCAGCACCGACGACTTGCCCTCGCGCCACAGCACCCGCCCCTCCGGGTCCGCGACGACCATGATGTGCTGCGCCGCCTCCGCGATGGAGACGAGACCGTCCCGCAGGACGGGCAGCACCTCCCGCAGCGGGGATGCCTGCCGACGGCGTTCGATCTCCTCCAGCGGCAGCAGCCCGGCCCTGCGGTCCCGGTCGGGATCCACGCCGCGGCGCAGCATCCGCTGCCACGACTCCTCGATGTCGGCCCGCGGGGCGACCCGGGACCGGCGCCCGCTGAGCGCGGCGTCCCGTACCCCCTTCAGCAGCCGGGTGGCTTCCCCGGCGTCCATGCCGGAGAGCCTGGCCAGGTCGAGCGGCGTGTTGTGCACTGGGTCCTCCTGGGCGACGCCAGCGTCCGAGCGTGGGGGGCAGCCCGGCTCAATCCTGCCTCTCGCGGGCGGGCCTCCGTGGCGATACGGCGCACAAGGCTGCAACCCCTTGCAACCCTCGCGAACGGGCGTGTGTTTGTACGAAGGTGACGGTGCACCGGTTGGCCGGTGGTCGTGCACCGCGCAGCGGGCGCATGACGCAGCGCGGGGTGGTGCCGTGTCGGCGCAGCACCACCCCGACAGCCCTGGGGCGTGTTTGAGAAGTCCCTCCCCGTAGCTTCGCCTGCGACTTCTCAGACACGCCCCAGCTGTCACACCACGGCTCGCGCCCGCTCCACCACCGACGCCAGATCGAGCGTGTGCGGCAGCGTGCCGAAGGCAGTGCCCCAGTCCCCGCCCAGCCGTGACGCGCAGAACGCGTCCGCCACCTCCGGCGGCGCCCAGCGCACCAGCAGCGACCCCTGAAGCACCAGTGCCATCCGCTCCACCAGCCTGCGCGCCCGTGCCTCGATGCCGTCCAGATCGGCCAGTTCGCTCAGCAGATCCTTGATCGCCGCATCGAGCCGGTGATCGGCGCCCCGTGCCTTTCCGACCTCCTGCAGGAAGGCGTTCAGCGCCTGGGGCTCTCGCTGGATCGCTCGCAGCACGTCCAGGGCCTGTACGTTGCCCGAGCCCTCCCAGATCGAGTTGAGCGGCGACTCGCGCAGCAGCCGCGGCAGCCCCGACTCCTCGACATAGCCGTTGCCGCCCAGACACTCCAGGGCCTCGGCCACCGTCGGCGTACAGCGCTTGGTCACCCAGTACTTGGCTGCGGGCACCGCGAGCCGCAAAAAGGCCCGCTCCTGCTCCGTATCGGCGTCGTACGCGGCGGCGAGCCGCAGCGCCAGCGTCGTGGCCGCCTCCGACTCCAGCGCCAGATCGGCCAGTACGTTACGCATCAGCGGCTTGTCGATCAACAGCCCGCCGAACGCGCTGCGATAGGCGCTGTGGTGGATCGCCTGCGCCACCGACTGCCGCATCAGCGCGGCCGATCCGACGACACAGTCCAGCCGGGTCGCCGCCACCATCTCGATGATGGTGCGCACCCCGCGGCCCTCCTCGCCGACCCGCCGCGCCCAGGTTCCCTCGAACTCGACCTCGCTCGACGCATTGGACTTGTTGCCCAGCTTGTCCTTGAGCCGCTGGATCCGGAACACGTTGTGGGTCCCGTCCTCAAGGACCCGCGGCACCAGGAAGCAGGTCAGGCCGCCGGACGCCTGGGCGAGCACCAGAAAACCGTCACACATCGGAGCGGAGCAGAACCACTTGTGACCGGTGAGCAGGTACTCTCCGTCGCCCGCGATCGGCTCGGCCCAGGTCGTATTGGCCCTGACGTCGCTGCCGCCCTGCTTCTCCGTCATCCCCATCCCGAACAGGGACCCCGCCTTCACCGAGGCAGGCCTCAGCCCCTGCTCGTACACCTCGGACGTCAGCCGCGGCTCCCACTGGGCGGCGAGCGCCGGGTCCGTCCGCAGCGCGGGCACGGAGGCGTGTGTCATCGACACCGGGCAGCCGTGCCCGGCCTCGGCCTGCGTCCACACCAGGAACCCGGCCGCCCGGCGCACATGCCCCGCCGGCCGGCCCCAGGCGTTGGTCAGCCCGGACGAGACGGCCTTGCCCAGCAGCCGGTGCCAGGCCGGATGGAACTCGACCTCGTCGATCCGGTTCCCGTACCGGTCGTGCGTCCGCAGTTTTGGCGGATTCTCGTTGGCCTGCACCCCCCATTCCTGCGCCTGGGCGGAGCCTGCGGTGCGCCCGAGGAGCGACAGGTCCTCCCGTACACCGTCGAGGAGTTCGGGAGCGACATGCCGCTCCACGCCCTCCGTGAGGGCCTGGTCGGAGGTGTAGACGTCGTACCCCACCAGGGGCGGAGCCTGGTTGGTCACTGTGTGGGTGCTGGGTGCCATGCCGCTACGGTAAGGAGGTGCAGGCAGCAAACGAAACACCCGAGCGGCCATCGGGCCGACTCCACCGGGCCCGGGTCCTCTACCGCAACGTCTCGAAGCGGAAGATGGCATGGCTGCTGCTGAAAGACACGGTCAATTCGTGCATCGAGTACCGCATCCTCGGCCTCGCCGCCGAGGCGGCCTTCTTCACGCTGCTGTCGCTGCCGCCGCTGCTGCTCGGCATGATCGGTCTCCTCGGCTACGTCGACGACTGGACCGACACCACGACCGTCGCCTCGATCGAGGAGAACATCCTGGACGCCGTGGGCACGGTGCTGTCCCAGCGCGGCGTCAACGAGATCGCCAAGCCCCTGCTGGAGGACGTCACCCACGGCGGCCGGCCGGACATCATCTCCATCGGCTTCGCCATCGCCCTGTGGTCGGGATCGCGAGCGGTCAACGTCTTCATCGACACGATCACCGTGATGTACGGCCTCGACGGCCAGCGCGGCATCGTCGCCACCCGGCTGCTGGCCTTCCTGCTCTACATCGTCGCCCTGCTGATCGGCGCGGTGGTGCTCCCCCTGGCGGTCGTCGGCCCCGACCGGGTGGTGGAGATCGTCCCGTGGGGCACGGAAGTCGTCAGCATCCTGTACTGGCCGGTGGTCACCCTGCTCTCGGTCGCCTTCCTGACCACGCTCTACCACGTGTCCGTCCCCGTACGCTCCCCGTGGATCGAGGACGTCCCGGGCGCGCTGGTGGCGCTGGGGATGTGGGTGCTCGGCAGCTTCCTGCTGCGTATCTACCTCACCAGCACGGTCGAGGGCCCCACGATCTACGGCTCGCTCGCCGCCCCCATCGCCGTGCTGCTCTGGATCGGCCTCACCGCCTTCGCGGTCCTGGTGGGCGCGGCGGTCAACGCCGCGATCGACCGCGTCTGGCCGTCGGTGGCCACGGCGGCGGCCCGCGCTGCCAACGAGCGGCTGCGCGCTGCCAACGCGGCAGAGCTGGTGGCACGGGCGAAGGCGGCGCATGTCCTCGATGACGACGGCGAGGACGACGAGGAGGACGAGGACGGAGACGGGGACGAGGACGGGGACGAGGGAGGCGGCGGGGACATGCCCGCGGAGTTCCCCGAACGGTGGTCGCGCTTCCTGCCGCCCGACGACGTGAGGTCCCGGCTGCACACGGGACGGGACAACGGTCGGGACAGCCGCGACAAGGAGAACAAGGACTAGCGGGGGCCGGGCGGGAGGCCGGGCCGTAGCCTCGACGGTGTGTACGAGGAATGGCCGTCCAGGCTCGACGGCGCCGTCGTCTGGAATCGCACGACGTCGACGGGTGCCGTGTATCCCGTGCTCCCCGACGGCTGCATGGACCTGCTCTGGGCCGGCGGCCGTCTCCTCGTGGCCGGACCCGACACCCATGGCTACGTTCCCGATGTGCGGCGCATCCGGTACGCGGGCGTGCGCTTCGCGCCGGGGACCGCGCCCGCGTTTCTCGGCGTACCGGCGCAGGAGCTGCGCGACCGGCGGGTCGAGCTCGCCGATCTGTGGGGCGGTGCAGAGGCCCGGCGCCTCGCCGAGCGCGTCGGCGAGGCCCCTGACCCGGTCGCGGAGCTGGAGGCCGTGGCGCTGGGACGGGCGGCCGCCGCCGTGCCGCCGGACCCGTTGCTGAGCGAGGTGGTACGCCGACTGGAAGCGGGCGGCACTGTCGCGGGCGCGGCGGACGCGGTTGGCCTGGGCGCGCGGCAGCTGCACCGCCGTTCCCTGGACGCCTTCGGGTACGGGCCCAAGACACTGGCCCGGGTGCTGCGGCTGCAGCGGGCGCTGGCGCTCGTACGCAAGGGTGTGCCCTATGCCGAGGCGTCCGTGCGTGCGGGCTGTGCCGACCAGGCGCATCTCGCCCGGGAGATGCGCGATCTGGCCGGGATGACCCTGGGCACCTACGAGGTGCTGGCGGCCGAAGAGATCGCCTGAGCGGATCGTCGAGGCGGCCGCCGGAGCGTGCGTCAACCGGCCCTGATGTCACGGCGGTTCGAGCCGGTGGTCAGGTCGCCTCGGCCCGGAGCGCCGTTTCGAGCACGTCGAGCACGGTGTCGCGAAGCAGCTCCACCTTGTAGCGGGTCTGCGGCAGAGGCGAGCAACGTGTCGTGGCGGCGGTCGCGGCGGCGAACAGGTTCTCGGGCGTCGGCTCGCGCCCGAGCAGGGCATCCTCGACGTCCGTCATCCGCAGCGGGGTGTGGGCGATGCCGCCCGCGGCGACGGCGACCGCGGTGACGACGCCGTCGGAGACGGTGACGCGGGCCACCGCTTCGACGAGTGGCCACTCCGCCTTGGCGCGGCTGATGGCCCGGTTGTACGCGGCACGTTCGCCGGGGAGGGGAGCCGGCAGCGTGACGGCGGTGAGGATCTGCTGCGGGGCGAGCAGATGGTCTCGGGTGGGGTCGGATCCGTCACCGTACAGATCCGCCACGGGGAGGGGTCCCCGTTCGTGAACGTCGACCTGGGCGTCATAGCTGAGCAGGGCGATCGCGATCGACGAGGGGTGCGGTGCGATGCAGGGGCCTTGGTCGATCACAGCGGCGTGCAGGTGGACCCCGGTGCGCGCCGGACAGCCGTCGCCGCCGTCGCGGTAGCAACTGAAGTGCGGGTTGCGGTAGTACCAGCAGCGGTTGTGCTGGAGCAGATTGCCGCCCAGGGTGCCTGCGTTACGGATCTGCGGTGTGGCCAGAGCGCCCGCGGTCATCGTCAGGGCCGGGTAGTCCGCCTGCAGCCCGGGATCCTCGGCGAGTTCGGCCACACCGGTCAACGCGCCTATCCGCGTGGTCCCTTCGGCCTGGCGGGTGATGCCCCGCAGGGCGGGAAGCAGGGGAATCTGGACCGACGCGCCGCGTGTGACTCCGCCACGCCGGCGGGCGACGGTGTCGGTGCCACCGGCGCGCAGCTCTCCGCCGTTGTCGGCAACGACGGCTGCGGCCTCGTCGAGAGTGAGGGGCTGGTTCACGGGCGCAGTCCTTCCAGGAGGCGGTCCGGGCGGATGGGCAGGTGGAGGGGGCGCCACCCGGTGGCAGCGTGGACGGCATTGCCGATGGCTGCCGCCACCGGCATCGTCGAGACCTCTCCCAGGCCGACCCCGCCGCCGTCGGCGTGTTCGAAACCCGCTTCGTGGAAGTGGATGTCGATCTCGGGGATGTCGCCGATGCCGGGGATGCGGTAGTCCTCGAGGTTGTCGCTCAGCACGACACCGGTCAGCGGGTCGGTGATGCGCTCCTCGTACAGGGCGTACCCGATGCCCTGGATGACGCCGCCCTGGCACTGGCTGCGGGCCAGCGTCGGCGAGTAGATGTGGCCGGCGGCGATCCCGCCCCACACGCGCGTGACCCGTGTCCGGCCGAGGCGGGTGTCGACCTCGACCTCGGTGACATGGACAGCGCCGCTGAATCCCCGGCCGACGACCAAGTGGTCGAGTTCCACCGGTGTGACATAGCCGCGGCGGTCCCGTGGACGACTGCCGACCACCCGAAGGCCCTCGGCGTCGGCGAGACGCTGCTCCAGTGATCCGCCGGTGCCGCGCGAGGTGGCCTTGTCGGTCAGCGCGGCACGCAGGCGAACGGCCGCGTCGCGGGCGGCCGGGCCGATGGACGCGGTGGTGCGGCTGCCGCCCGAAGCGGGCCCGTGGACGGTCCCGGTCCGGCCGATGTCCACGCGGACCCGCCCGGGCGGCAGGCCCAGTTCGGCGACGATCACATCGGCGATGACGGACCGGGAGCCCTGGCCCATGTCCTGGGTGGTCGTCCGGGCGACCACGATGCCGTCCTCGACGGTGAGCTCGATCTGCGTGCCCCGGTCGAGGAAGTACATCCAGTTGGCGGCGGCGACGCCCACTCCGCGCCGGAAGCGGCCGGTCTGGGAACCGGCGGCGGGCCGCCCGGTCCACATCTCAAGACCCGCTGCCAGGTCGTACAGGGCGCGCCGCTTGGAGTTGCCGTCCCAGCGGTGGCGAAGCGCGATGGGATCCTCCCCGATGCGGTGGGCCATTTCGTCGACGGTCTGCTCCAGGACCCAGGCCATCGGCGGTCCGCCCGGTCCGCGGAACGGGGTGGCGGGTGGCCTGTGGGTGACGATGTCGTAGTCCCGGAGCCGCCGTGGTGCGTGCCCGTACATGAACCTGGCCAGGGCGGCCACCCCCGAGCCGACGGAGGTGCCACCGTCTCCGTGCACATCGAGGGTCAGCGCGGCCAGCTTCCCGTCTCCGTCGGCGAGCATGGCGATGTCGGCCCGGGCGCCGGGCCGGTAACCGCCGTCGGTGAGTTCCTCGGCCCGGCCCAGCACGACGCGCACGGGGGCGGCATGGCGCCGGGCCAGTTCCGCCGCGGCGACGATCTCGCTGGTCAGGGTGAGCTTCGCGCCGAAGCCGCCTCCGACGTGCTCCGCGGAGACATGCACCTGCCCGGGCTTCAGACCGAACCGCTCGGCGGCCCGCTCGGCGACCACGCCGACGGCCTGGGTGGAGACCCAGAGATGAAGCTCGCCGCGCCTGTCCCACGAAGCCAGGCACGCGTGCGGCTCCAAGGGGGTGTGCACCTGTGGTTCGACGGTGAACGTGGCCTCGACCAACCGGTCGTCGCCCTGCTCGCGGGCCTGCTCGATCCTCTTCACGGCGAGGCCGCCGCGCCAGTTCATCGACACCGGGCCCCGTACGTTCCCGTGCCACCTCGCGGGAATCGAAAGCCCCTCGGATGACTTGGGAGCCAGCTTCCGCTCTTGTTTCGTGGGATAGACCACGGGACTGTCCGGGAACTCGGCACGGTGCAGTTCGACGACGGCCGGCAGCACCTCGTAGGCCACCTGGATCCGCTCGGCGGCGGCCTGGGCCGCGGGCAGGCTCTCGGCGGCCACGGCGGCGATCGGCTGGCCGACGTACCGGACGGTGCGGTCGGCGGGCAGGAGATCGACCACCCGGTCGCCGCCCGTCACCGACGTGACCCGGGCGTGCGCGTGCCGGGAGCGGACGAGGACCCCCTCGAGGAGGCCGTCCATGTGGACATCCGTCGTGTACAGCGCTGAGCCATTGATCTTCGCCATCGCCTCCACGCGGGGCGGCGGAGCGTCATCGGTGTCGTGGGCGCCGGTGCACGCCGCGGCGACGGCGGCGTAGATCCCCTCGTACGCGCCGCAGCGACACAGGTGTCCCGCCAGCGCGGAGGCGATCTCGGCCCGCGACGGGGCGGTGTCGCCGTGCTCGGCCCGCCGGCGGTCCACGAAGCTCGACGCCTCCATGACGAAACCGGGCGTGCAGTAGCCGCACTGCAGCGCGTCATGGGCGGCGAACGCCCGCTGCACGGCGTGCTTGCCCTGCAGACCTTCCACTGTGGTGACGGACGTGCCCTCCAGGGCCGACGCCGGGGTCAGGCACGCAACGGTGGGGACACCGTCGACGTGCACGGTGCACGCCCCGCACACGCCCGCCCCGCAGACAAGCTTGGTCCCCGTCAGACCCAGCGTCTCGCGCAGGAGCTGGACGGCGGTGGCGTCCGCCTCACCACCGACCTGACGGGCGGATCCATTGACCGTGACATCCATGGGCAAAGTCCTTGAAAGATCTGGAAGAGGGGAGAAGCGGCTCTTCGGCCTGCCTATGCCGCGCGGCGTGCTTGCCGCAGTCGGGACCACTGTGATGGTTCGAGGGCGCGGCGGGATGAGTAACTTTTGCTCATTTCGGCTCTGGCGCGCGGCTCCGGTCAGCCCCTCCCGCAAGTAAACCGTCGCGATCGGGCTGCCGCTCGTCGGCGAAACCGAGCGCCGCCGCCGTCGCGCGTACCATCGAGCGTCTTGAGCATTCTGACGTTTGATGCATAGAGTGTCAGGGTGACCTCCCGACTCGACCAGGTGCTCGACGCGGCATACGAGACCTTCACCAAGCACGGTGTGCGTCGCGCGACCATGGAGGACATCGCCAAGGCGGCGGGCATGTCCCGCGCCGCCGTCTATCAGTACGTACGCAACAAGGACGACGCCTTCCTGCGGCTCGCCGAGCGCCTGCACGGCCAGGCGCTGGCCCGGGCCGAAGAGGCCGCGGCCGCCGAGGGCACCGCCCGCGAACGCGTCCGCGGGATCCTCGGAGTCAAGCTGGGCCTCTTCCAGAAGGTCGTCGAGGACTCTCCGCACGCCGCGGAGCTGATCGATGCCGCCGACCGGCTGTGCGGGCCCGTCGTCCAGCAGTTCACCAAAGACCTGCACGCGTTGCTCACCGAGGCTTTCGCGACGGCCGGCACCAGGACCGTGACCCCGGCCCAGGCCGCCGACATCGCCATCGCCCTCGTCCGGGGGCTGGAACTGACACCTGAGGCCGCCGCGCTGCTGCACCCCGCTGCCGACGCCCTCATCGTCGGACTCACCGGGAAAGACGGTCCATGACGATGGCCGGCCCGGTGACAGCGCCCGGCTTCACGGATGTGTTCGTGGGCCGGGGTGGGCAGTTGGAGCTGTTCGCCCGCGGGCTGGCCGATCGGCGGTGCCGGGGATTCGTGGTCGCAGGGTCGGCGGGTGTGGGCAAGTCGCGGCTGGTGGAGGAGTGTCTGGCGAGGGCGGAGGGGACGGGATTGCGGGTTGCGCGCGCGACGGCCAGTGCCGCTGCGCGGTCGGTACCCCTGGGCGCGATCGCGCATCTGGTGCCGGCCGGGGTGGATCTGTCGGATCCGGTGGTGGGCTTCGCGGCGGTCGCGCGGCGGTTGGCCGGACCGGACGGACGAGCGCTGGTGCTGCTGATCGATGACCTGCACCTGCTGGA
The DNA here is from genome assembly GCF_045207475.1 of Streptomyces sp. NBC_00885. Lineage (NCBI taxonomy): Bacteria > Bacillati > Actinomycetota > Actinomycetes > Kitasatosporales > Streptomycetaceae > Streptomyces > Streptomyces sp. NBC_00885. The sequence continues at coordinate 1,751,583 of NZ_CP108796.1, read as the reverse complement.
TGCCGCCTCCGCGGTGCTGCTGCGGCAGTTGATGGATGCGGGTGTGGTGCGACTCCTCGGGACCTTGTGTACCGGCGCGCCGGTGGGGGAGGCGGTGGACGCGCTGTGCCGCGGGGACACGGTGTGGCGGGTGGAGCTGGCGGAGCTGGAGCGTGAAGAGGCCGAAGAACTGCTGCGGGCGGTGCTGGGCGGTCCCGTGGCGCAGTGGGCGGTACGGGAGTTGCATGCGGCCTGCGGCGGCAACGTGCTGTATCTGCGGGAGTTGGTCACCGGGGCGCTCGAGCGGGGTGCCCTCGTCAGCGACGGGGAGATCTGGCAGCTGGAGCGGGGGCCGGTCCGGGGGACGGCCCGGCTGGCCGAGCTGATCGGCGCTCGGCTGGCCGCGGCCGGCAGAGCGGCCCGGCCGGTACTGGAACTGCTGGCGCTGTGCGAGCCGCTGCCACTTGCCGATGCGGAGCAGGCCGCGTCGCCCGCCGTGGTGGCCGCACTGGAGTCCGCCGGTCTGGTGCGTGCGGGGCTGGACGGACGCCGCACATCGGTGGCGCTGGCACATCCGCTGTACGGCGAGGTGCTGCGGGCGGAGCTGCCGGTGCTGCGGCGGCGGGAGTTGCTGGTGCGGCAGGCGGCGCGGGTCGAGGCGCGCGGACTGAAGCGCCGTGACGACGCACTGCACGTCGCGTCCTGGCGGCTGGCGGCGACCGGGACGGGAGATCCGGCGATGCTGGTCCGGGCGGCGGCGCAGGCCCGGTACGCCCACGACTACCGGCAGGCAAGCCTGCTGCTGGGAGCCCTGCCCGAAGAGCATCACACCACCGCCACCCGCCTGATGCTGGGCGAGACGTACTTCGAGCTGGGGGATCCGCAGCGGGCCGAAGCCGTACTGGCCGTCGCCGCCGCGGGTGCCGCGAACGAGCAGGACCGGCTGGCCGTCGCGATGGCGCGGAGCTTCAACCTCTTCTGGGGAGCCGCGCAGCCGGACGATGCGCTGAAGGTGATTGACGCCGCCCGCGCGCAGGTCACGACCGCGGACGGCCTGCGGATGCTGGACCACAACGAGGGGTCCATGCGGATCGCCTCGGGCGAGCCGGTCCGTGGGCTGGCCCTGCTGGAGGACCTGGAAGAAGACATCCACCAGGCTCCGGACCCGGTGGCCTGGCTCACCGGCGCCATGATGAAACCGCTCGGGCTCGAACTGGTCGGCCGCACCGGCAACGCGGTGGCCTGGGCCGAACGCGCCCACGCCGCCCATCTCACGGTCGGTCACCAGACGCTCTGTCCCCACCCGGCAGTCCAGCTCACCTTGGTGAACCACGCTCTGAGCAGCCACGGACGGCTGGCCGAAGCCCGCGAGGCGGGCCTGCGCGGGTACGCGGAACTGGCCGGGGCCAGCACGACTCCCGTCCACCAGATCTGGCTGGCCTTCAGTCTGGGCCGCACCGAGTGGCTGGCCGGGCATCCGGCGAGCGCGCGCCGGTGGTACGCCGAGGCCGCCGCGCTGGCCCGTACGCACCAGCACCTCAGACCGCTCGGCCCGGCGCTGAGCGGCCTGGCGGCCTGTGCGGCGGTACTCGGCGACCTCGACGCGGCCGAACAGGCCTGTGCCGAGGCCCGGAACTGCCTGTGGCCGGACGTCTTCGCGGGCGAGGAACTCCTGGGAGAGGCCTGGCTGCATGCCGCCCGGGGACACTTCGCCCAGGCCCGCACCGTCCTGACCGGCGCTGCCCGGCGCGCCCGCGCCGCCGGCCTGGGCACCCCCGAGGCCATGCTGCTCACCGACGTCGCCCGCCTCGGCGGCGCCAAGGAGGTTTCCGGGCGGTTGTCCGAACTGGCCCGGCACAGTGACAGCACCCTCACCCGCGCCGGTGCGCGCCTGGCCGCCGCCCTCGCCGCCGACGCCCCCGACCAACTCCTCGCCGTCGCCGCGGTATTCGAGCAGGCCGGTGCCGACCTGCAGGCTGCCGAGTCGGCCGCGGCAGCCGCTTGTGCGTGGCAGCGCGCCGGCCGGGCCCGCCGCGCCACCGCGGCCGCCGGCCGGGCCGCCGCCCTCGCAGGCCGCTGCGAGAGGGCACGTACCGCTCTGCTGACCGCCGCTGCGCCGACCGCCGCGCTCACCGCCCGCGAACGCGAGGTCGCTCTCCTCGCAGCCGCAGGCACCCGCAGCAAGGACATCGCCGACGGGCTGCAGCTGTCGGTGCGTACCGTCAACAACCACCTCCAGCACGCCTACGCCAAACTCGGCGTCACCACCCGCCGCGAACTCGCCACCGCCCTCGATCGACGAGTTCAGGCGGACGCCGGCGGACTGACAGAACTGCTGAACAGCGATACGGCGCAGCCGTCGGGGTCGAGGACGAGTGCGTAACGCTGACCCCAATCGGAGTCCCAGGGCTTGAGGTGCCCCCGGTAGCCGGCCGCGGTCAGCTCGGCGTAGACCGAGTCCACCTCGGCGGGACTGTCGCAGTGGAAGGCGAGCCCGAGGCGTTCGCCGCCCGTGGGCCGGGTCCAGCCGGGGTCGAAGGAGCGGATGACCTCCTCGGTGTCCCACAGCACGCGCAGTCCGCCGGGCAGTGTCGCCTCGACGTGGGGCGCCGAGTCGGCGTCGGCGGGGATGTCCAGGCCGAGCCGGCGGTAGAAGGCGAGAGAGGCGGCCATGTCGGAGACGACGAGGCCGATCGCATCGAGTCGTGGAGTCATGACCTCACCGTAGGCAGCCCCCGGCCTGCGGTCTTGAACGAATCGGACGTCGTCGGGCACATGGACCTTTTCCCGGGGGCGTCACAGATTCGTAAGGGGGACCGGGGCCCGGACCGCTGGCGGCACAGAGCACACTTGCGGTATGCACAACATTCTCGTCGTCGACGACGATCCGACCGTCGCCGAAGTCGTCACCGGCTATCTGCAGCGCGCGGGCTTCACCGTGGACCGGGCTGCCGACGGGCGGCAGGCGCTGCGGATCGCCGCCGAACGGCTGCCCGATCTGGTCGTCCTCGATCTGATGCTGCCGGGGATGGACGGCCTGGAGGTGTGCCGCAGGCTCAGGGCCGGTGCGTCGGCCAACGTTGCGGTGATCATGCTGACCGCCCGCGGCGACGAGGACGACCGGATCCTCGGGCTCGAAATCGGGGCGGACGACTATGTGACCAAGCCGTTCAGCCCGCGCGAGCTGGTGCTGAGGGTCGAGTCCGTACTGCGGCGCAGGGGCGCTGCGGGCGAACGGCGGACCGGGCCTGAGCTGGCCGCCGCGGGCATCGTGCTGGACCCCGCGGCCCGGCGCGCCACCAAGGACGGGCGTGAACTGGGCCTGACCCTACGGGAGTTCGACTTGCTCGTGCATCTGATGCGGCACCCCGGTGAGGCGATCGGCCGGGAGCGGCTGATGCAGGACGTGTGGGGCTGGGAGTTCGGCGACCTGTCCACCGTCACGGTCCATGTACGGCGGCTGCGCGGGAAGATCGAGGACGATCCGGCCAAGCCACGGCTGATCCAGACGGTGTGGGGCGTGGGCTACCGCTTCGACGTGCCGGGGGAAGACGTGCCGGGGGAAGACGGTTCGCGCGAAGACGCGCCGCTGGACCGCGGCGCGCTGCCGCGAGAAGAGGCCTGACCACCATGAACGACATGATTCTCATCGCCCTGTTCGCCTTCCTCGGGGCCGCCGCCAGCGGTCTGCTCGGGGCGCTGGTCCTGCGTCTGCTGCGCCACCGGTCCGTCGCCGTCTCGCTCACCGTCGTCGCCGCCGTCGCGGTCACCGCCATGCTCGCCGGGACGCTCGCCGTCGCCCAGGCGATGTTCCTGTCCGCACACGACCTCACCGTCGTCACCACGGTGGTCGCCATGGCCGCGGTCGTCTCGCTCGCCACCGCACTGCTGCTCGGCCGCTGGGTCGTCGCACGCAGCCGCGAACTCGCCCTGGCGGCACGCTCGTTCGGCGACGGCGGCTCCTTCTCCGCCCCCGACGGCGCCTCCACCGCCGAACTGTCCGCGCTCGGCCGCGAACTGGCCGCCACCAGCGACCGGCTCGCCGCGTCCCGCGAGCGCGAACGCGCCCTGGAGACCTCCCGCCGCGAACTCGTCGCCTGGATCTCGCACGATCTGCGCACCCCGCTCGCCGGACTGCGCGCCATGTCCGAGGCCCTGGAGGACGGGATGGTCGCCGACCCGGCCCGCTACCACCGCCAGATGCGCACCGAGGTCGACCGCCTCAACTCCATGGTCGGCGACCTCTTCGAGCTCTCGCGCATCCACGCGGGCACGCTGGCCCTGACACCCACCCGGATGTCGGTGTACGACCTGGTGGGGGAGGCGCTGGCAGGTGCCGACCCGCTGGCCCGAGAGCACGGCGTACGCCTCGTCGGGGACATGGTCGAGCAGGTCCCGGTCGAGGTGGACGGCAAGGAGATGACCCGCGTTCTGGCCAACCTCCTGGTCAACGCCATCCGCCGGACACCCGCCGACGGCACGGTCGCCGTCGCCGCCGAACGCCGCGAGGACTGGGTGGTCCTCTCCGTCACCGACGGCTGCGGCGGCATCCCGGAGGAAGACCTGCCGCGGGTCTTCGACACCGGCTGGCGCGGCACCCAGGCCCGTACGCCCCCGGCGGGCGCGGGTCTCGGCCTCGCCATCGTCCGCGGCATCGTCGAGGCGCACGCGGGCAAGGCCGACGTACGCAATGTGACGGGCGGCTGCCGCTTCGAGGTGTCGCTGCCCGCGGCGTAGGTCGTGTTGGGCGTTGTCGTCAAAGGCCGGACGGGCTGAAAACTCAAGCCCGTCCGGCCTTTTGAGGAGCGAGGTCCGGGGCGGAGCCCCGGCGGGTCAGTTCGCTGCGGCAGGCGCCCGCGACGCCGTGCTCTTGCCCTCCGCCGCGGCCGGCGCAGGAGCGAGAAGCCGCTCGGCGAAGTGGCCGAAGACCAGCCCGAAGACGGTCCAGACCGTGACCTGGATCGCGAGTGTCGCCAGTCGGAACTCCCAGACCACCGTGGCAGGGAAGCCCTTCGGTACCTCGTTGAACGAGGGCAGGAAGGCGAACGCGACCCCGGCGGCGACGACGAACGCGGCCGCGGCGGCGACGGTCGCGTTCCAGTTGCCGAGCCTCGGGGCCAGGCGCTTGCCGAGGATCACCGCCGCGATCGTGAGCAGCACGCTGAGCAGGATCATCAGGAAGTACAGCGTCGTCCGCTTGCCGATGGTGTCGGGGTCGCCGACGGCAGGCGGATTCGGCGGGTACTTCAGATACGGCACGACGTACACGCTCAGCAGCGCGCCGAGCGAGACCAGCGCGGCCGTGGCACGCGGGCCGAACCGGCCGATGCGGCCGAGCGCGACACAGTACGCGAGGGCGGCGATGCCGCCGATCGCGACGCCGAAGACCAGCACACCCGTGGCGAGACCGGCCGTGGACTGCATGGTGCGGCTGACGAGTTCCTCGCCGCCGTGCTCATGGGCGTGGCTCTCCTCGAACGCGATGGCGGCATCGACCGGACCCTCGCCGAGCAGATAGGCGACGGCCAGCGCAAAGACACCCGCGATCAGGCCCGCGAGCATGCCGCGGAGGAGCAGGGCTCTGACAGAAATGGAGTTCATGAGGTTCCCCTAGATTTCAGTGGCAGGGGAATCAGTGGCACGGGAAGCCGAGCAGATGGCGTCCGTCGTGGACCCACTCGTGCACGTTCTCACCGGAGATGAGCGAGGTGGCGCCCTGCTCGGCGCCGACGAAGTAGAGCAGGACGAGCATCAGGACGCCGAAGAACAGCGCCCACGGAGCGATCGCCGTCAGCGAGATGGGGGTGATGGCCGGTGCGGCGGTGGCGGGCGCGGCAGAATGTGCCATGGCAGAACCTCCTGGGGGAACACGCGTCCCGATCGTGGTGCCTCAGACGAAGGTGCTGGGTCTGACTTCCCGCGCTTCCCACAGGGGAACGGGTTCACAGTGGCGCGACCGTGCCGGATTCTCACCGGACTTCCGTCACACCGTCGTCATGTCCACGCGACCGTACCGCTTGTCGGCCTGCGACGCTACGGCGCACGGGGGCGTACCGGGGCGCCCCAACACCCGTGATGTGCTTGGGCCATGGGCCGCGGCGGGAGAAGGGCGTAAGGGATGACGGTACGGGTGATGTTGGTCTCACCTGCGATGAGTGAGGAACTACGGGAGGCCCGCTTCGGCGGAGACGGTCCGCTGGACGAGGCGGGAGCGCGACGCGCGCGGGCCGCGGCGGGTGCGGTGGCGCGGGTGGACCGGTTCCTGAGCGGGCCCTCGCGGCGCTGCCGGGAGACGGCCGCGGAGTTGGGGGCGGCCGCGGAGTTGGGGGCGGCGGCACCTCCCGCCGAGGTGCTGGCGGAACTCGGCGACTGGGACATGGGGCGCTGGCGGGGGCGGCGGCTGGACGAGGTCGGCGTGAGCGAACCGGAGGCGGTGTCGGCCTGGCTGTCCGACCCTGCGGCCGCGCCGCACGGCGGCGAGTCGCTGCTGGCGCTCTGCGAACGGGTGGGCGGCTGGCTGCGGTCGCTGCCGGACGACACCGGGAGGGTGCTGGCGGTCGTCGAACCGGCGGTGGCACGGGCGGCGGTCGTGCACGCGCTTTCGCTGCCGGCGGAGGCGTTCTGGCGGCTGGATGTCGCGCCGCTGACGCTGACGGAACTGAGCGGGCGGGCGGAGCGGTGGAACCTGCGGTGCGGGAGGCCATTGAGCGCGGACTCGGGCTGAGGGTGCGCCTGCGGCGGGCTTGTTCCCCGACCCGCCCTCCCCCTACGGCCGCCAGGCCGTAGGGGGAGGGCGGGTCGGGGAAACAACCCCCGCTCGTGAATGATGGCCCCGGCATGCCGCAGACCCTCCACCCCCCGTCTCGCCGCGCGCCGCGCACCCGGTGGGGCGTGCGGAGCGCCCGCGCCGGTGTGTTCGGCGTCGCGAGCGCGGGGCTCGCCGGCGCGGGCCACCAGGTCGCCGCGGCGGAACCCGTCGCCTGGCCGCTGCTGATGGCCGCCGCGGGCCTCGCCTTTCTCGGCGCGCTGCCCTGGGCCCGGCGGCGCCGTTCGCTCGGCGCGGTGGCGGCCGCGACCTGCGCCGCCCAGCTGGTTCTCCACGAGCTGCTGGCGCGGACCGGGCCCGAGCACCACGGCACCCAGCACGGGCACCCGATGCCGAGCGGCGCCGTGATGCTCGTCGCGCACACGCTGGCCGCCCTCGCCGTCGCCGTGCTACTGCAGCAGACGGACGACTAACTGGCAGCGATCCCCCGTGCGTTGGGTCAGCTCGCCACCACGGTCCGCTCCACCGTCGCGCGCTGGATGGGCCGTTGGGCGACGCATCCGTGCCACGGCCCGGACGGCGCGCCGACCACGGCCGGACCACGGCTGCACCCGGGCATGCCCGCGTATGCCGTCCTCGCGCATGCCGTGGTGCGCCGGGGGCCGCCCGGTCATGGGCAGTTGTCGTTCCGTCCCTGACCGTTCGTGCTGTTTCACAGGAGTTGACCCCCATGACCAGAAGGACCTTCACCCTGCCCGCGGCCGCCGCGGCGGCCTTCGCCGCGGTGCTCGCCGTGGCCGGACCGGCCGCGGCCCATGTCGAGGTGAGCGCATCCGACCCGCGTGCCCTGGCGAAGAACGTCACCCTGACGTTCACGTCCGAGGCGGAGTCGGACACGTCGGGCATCGCAAAGCTCCAGGTCGTGCTGCCCAAGGGCATCGCGCCCGACGCGGTGAGTCTCGCGAAGGCGCCCGCGGGCTGGAAGCTGACGCTGTCGGAGGGCGGCTACACCGTCGGCGGAAAGGCGCTGGCCACCGGCACGGACGCGGCGTACAGCATCACCGTCACCCAGCTGCCGGACGCCACGTCGCTCGCCTTCAAGACCATCGAGACGTACGGCGACGGTTCGGTGGACCGCTGGATCGAGCTTCCGAGCGGCGGCGCGGAGCCGGAGAACCCCGCCCCGGTCCTCGCCCTGAAGCCGGCGGCACCGGGTGCGACGGCAAGCACGGCCGCACCGACCCCGACCCCGTCCGCCTCCGCGGCCACCACGGAGCCGAGCACCTCCACGACCGAGAAGCCGACCGAGAAGCCCACCGAGAAGGCGGACGAGAAGGACAGCGGCGGCAACGCAACCACCGTCGCGATCGTCGCCGCCGCCGTGGTGGTCGCCGCGGGCCTCGCCCTCTGGTGGTTCAGGCGCAACCGGGGAACCGGCTCCGCCTGATGAGCGGGCCGGGCGCGTCACACGGCCCGCCCGGCCCGTCCGGCGTCACTCCCCGCCGGAGTTCAGCGGCTGTTCCGTCCAGATGACCTTGCCGTCGGGCGTGTACCGGGTGCCCCAGCGGTCCGCGAACTGCGCGACCAGGAACAGGCCCCGGCCCCCCTCGTCCGTGGTCGCCGCCTGCCGCAGATGCGGGGACGTACTGCTGTGGTCGGAGACCTCGCAGATCAGGGTGCGGTCACGGATCAGGCGTACCCGGATCGGCCCCGTGGCGTAGCGGATCGCGTTGGTGACCAGCTCACTGAGGATCAGCTCCGTCGTGAACGCCTCCTCCTCCAGCTCCCACTCGGCCAGCTTGTGCGTCACCGCGGCCCGCACCCGCCGCACCGCCGCGGGATCGGGCGGCACGTCCCAGTCGGCCACCCGGCTGGAGTCCAGTACGCGCGTACTGCCCACCAGCAGCGCGATGTCGTCGCGCGGGCGCTGTGGCAACAGCGCCTTGAGCACCGCCTCGCAGGTCTCCTCCGGACTGCGGTCCGCGCTGTCCGCCAGTGTGTGGCGCAGCAGCGTGAGGCCCTCGTCGATGTCCCGGTCACGGTCCTCGACCAGGCCGTCCGTGTACAGCACCAGCCGGCTGTCCTCGGGCAGCTGAAGCTCCAGCGTCTCGAAAGGCAGACCGCCGAGCCCGAGCGGCGGGCCGCCGGGCACATCGGCGAAGACCGCGGTGCCGTCGGCGTGGACGATCGCCGGCTGGAGATGGCCGGCGCGCGCCATCGAGCAGATCCCGGAGACGGGGTCGTAGATCGCGTAGACGCAGGTGGCTCCGGTGACTGAGGCGTCCGAGCCGTTCGAGCCCGCCGAGCCGTCGCCCGCCTCGTCCTGGTCGATGCGGGCGACGAGCTCGTCGAGATGCCACAGCAGCTCGTCGGGCGGCAGGTCCAGCGTCGAGAAGTTGTGGACCGCCGTGCGCAGCCGGCCCATGGTGGCCGCGGCGTGCAGACCGTGGCCGACGACATCGCCCACCACGAGCGCGACCCGCGCGCCGGGCAGCGGGATGATGTCGAACCAGTCGCCGCCGACTCCGCCGAGCCCGCCGAGTCCGGCCTGCGCGGGCCGGTAGCGGTAGGCGACGTCGAGGGCGTTCTGCTCGGGCAGGACGCGCGGCAGCAGGCTGCGCTGCAGGGTCACGGCCATGGTGTGCTCGCGGGTGTAGCGGCGGGCGTTGTCGATGCTCACCGCGGCCCGCGCGACCAGCTCCTCGGCGAGGGAGAGGTCCTCCTCCTCGAACGGCTCGGGCTTCTCGGAGCGCCAGAACATCGCCACGCCCAGGATCACCCCGCGGGCCCGCAGCGGTACCGCGATCATCGAGTGGATGCCGTGCTCGACGAGCTTGCGCGCCCGGTCCGGGTCCTGGTCCTGCCATCCGGTGTACGCGGACAGATCCGCTTCCAGGACCGCCTCGCCCATGCGGATGCCGAAGCCGAGCGGGGTGGAGGGCACGAAGCGGATCAGTTTGCCCAGCGGGTAGAGCGCGGTGTCCTCGCTCAGGCCGCTGAAGGCGGTGCGGCGCATGTCCGTGCCCGTGCCGGTGACCGGTGGCTCCTCGCCGCGCAGGACGGTCTCCACCAGGTCGACGGTGGCGTAGTCCGCGAACCGGGCCGCCCCGAACTCCGCCAGCTCCTCGCAGGTGCGCACCACATCCAGCGTGGTGCCGATCTCCGTGCCCGCGTCGTAGAGCAGCTTGAGCCGCCCCCGCGCCACATCGGCCTTTCCGGTCAGGGCCTGCAGCTCGGTGGTGTCCCGCAGGGTCGCGACACTTCCGGGCGGCCCGCCGGCCTGGTCGGTCGACCGCTGGTTCACTGCGAGCAGCCGGTCGCCGACGACATGGAGTTCGTCGGTGGCGGTCCGCCCCGAGGCCAGCAGCCGGGCGGTGAGCGGATCGAGCCCGAGTTCGGTGACGGGGACGCCTTCCACATGGTCCGGAAGGGCGAGCAGCCGGCGTGCCTCGTCGTTGGCGAGCAGCAGCCGGCCGTCGCCGCCGACGATGAGCACGCCTTCCCGCACGGCATGCAGCACCGCGTCGTGGTGCTCGTACATGCGGGTCATCTCCAGCGGCCCGAGGCCGTGCGTCTGGCGGCGCAGCCGCCTGCTCACCAGCGCGGTACCGCCCGTGGTGACGAGCAGCACCGCCCCGGTGGCGCCGAACAGCAGAGGGAACTGGTCCTCGACGACTCCGCTGACATGCTCGATGGTGATCCCGGCGGAGACCAGCCCGACGACCTTGCCGTTGCTGTCGATGACCGGGACGACGGCCTGGACGAGCGGCCCGATGGTCCCGATGATCTTCTCGGTGGTGACCTCACCGGCGAGCGCGGGCTGCAGATTGCCGACGAACTTCTTGCCGATCCGGTCGGGGAGCGGGTGCGTGTAGCGGATCCCCTCGGTGTTGAGTACGACGATGAAGTCGACCCCGGAGCGGATACGGGCTTCCTCGGCGCGCGGCTGCAGCACGAGGGTCGGGTTGGCAGCCTTGAGCGCTGCTTCGATACCCGGCGAATTGGCGAAGGTCTCGGCGACGGCGACGGACCGGTTCTTGGCCTCGCGCTCGCTGTCGGACCTGGACTGCAGCACCAGCGCCACCATGGCGGCCGCTACCAGCAACACCACGATCGCCAGCTGCAGGAGAAAGACCTGACCTGCGACAGTTCGCATTCTCAGAACCGAGCGCGGGCGGCCGTAGCGTCCGGCCATGTCCTATTTCTACACCTCCCGCCTACGGTGAGCTATCTGCGCACCGTAGAGCGCGGAGGCCGACTGCGCGACGTGTTCGCGACAGATTCCGTAACCGGAACTACCGAGTCCCTTTGATCGGACAGGCGACCAAAGGGACTCGGCGGGATGATCAGGACGCGTTCAGGGCGAGCTCAGCGGCGTCAGGACCGGCTCAGCACCGTCGCCATGACCTCGTGCAGCACCCCTTCCGGATCGCTCACCGCTCCCGGCGACCGCCAGGCCACGAAGCCGTCGGGGCGCACCAGCACCGCGCCCTGCTCGGTCACGCTGTGCAGCGCGGCCCAGTCGGTGTCACCCTCCGGAACCAGATCGGCGTCCGGGCCCTCGCCGATCGCGTAGGCGTCCAGCCGCACGGACAGCCGCTCGGCGGCCTTCCGCGCCGCCGCGCGCCACTCGCTGCCCTCGGCACTCAGCAGCACGAACGACCGCTCGTAGAGGTCCAGCGTGGACTGCCGGCCACCGGGACCGCTCACCCACATGTGCGGAGACCGGGTGCCCGGGTCGCCCGCGAGGCGCATCTGCTCCGGTACGACGGGACGCTCGGGATCGGTGCCGAGAACCGCGCCGCGCGGATAGCCGTACCCCATGGCCACCGAGAGGATCCCGCCCTTGGGGCCCCCGGCCTGCGTGGGCGCCGGGGCATATCCGGGGTGGCTGTGTTCCGCCGAGCGCGCCGAGGCCCGCTCGCTCGTCGCCCGGGCCACCGGCTGCCGCTCCGCGCCATAGGTGTCCAGCAGACCGGGACCCGCCGAGCCGTCCAGCACCATCGCCAGCTTCCACGCCAGGTTGTGGGCGTCCTGGATTCCGGTGTTGGACCCGAAAGCGCCGGTCGGGGACATCTCGTGCGCCGAGTCCCCGGCCAGGAAGACCCGCCCGGAGCTGTACCGATCGGCCACGCGTTCCGCCGCGTGCCACGGCGCCTTGCCGGTGATCTCGACATCCAGGCCGGGCGCGCCGACGGCCCGCCGGATGTGCTCGGCGCAGCGCTCGTCGGTGAAGTCCTCGAGGGGCTCGCCCTGCTCGGGGTGCCAGGGCGCGTGGAAGACCCACTGCTGCGCGTTGTCCACCGGCAGCAGGGCGCCGTCCGCTCCCGGCTTGGTCAGGTAGCAGACGATGAAGCGCTTGTCGCCCAGTACGTCGATGAGCTGCCGGGAGCGGAAGGTGATGCTCACGTTGTGGAACAGATCGCCGTTGCCGCTCTGCCCGATCCGCAGCTGCTCCCTGACCGGGCTGCGCGGCCCGTCCGCCGCCACCAGATAGTCCGCCCGAATGGTGGAGTGCTCACCGGTCTCCCGGTTCTTCACGATCGCCGTGACACCCGACTCGTCCTGTTCGAAGGAGAGCAGCTCGGTGGAGAACCGCAGATCGGCTCCCTGCTCGCGCGAGCGCGCCATGAGCTGCGGCTCGATGTCGTTCTGGCTGCACAGACACCAGGTGGACGGGCTGAACCGGGCGAGCTTGCCACCCGGGTCGATCTCCTTGAACAGCCACTCCTGGTCGTCGCCGGTCAGCGATCCGGCCTGCAGGATCCCGTGATTGTCCGCGAGGACCGACGCGGCCTGCCGGATCTGGGCCTCCACTCCGGCAACCCGGAACAGCTCCATGGTGCGCACGTTCATGCCGCGTCCGCGCGGATGCGTCGAGGTGCCCGAATGCTTCTCGACCAGCAGAGGTCTGACGCCGTGGCGGCCCAGAAACACCGAGGTGGACAGGCCGACCAGGGACCCGCCCACGATGAGGACCTCCACGCGCTCAGCGCTTTGGCCGACGTTTTCATCCATCAGTAACTCCAGCTCCTGCCGCCCTTGGGGGATGCACTTTCCATGCCCTGTGGGACGGCGGTTGCCTCGCCCATTCACCCGCTTGGTTCTCAGCTCTCGCGCCAGTCGAAGTACCGGACCACGATCGTTTTCGGGAGCGCCCCCGACTCACGGGAGGCGGACCGTCCGTATCCGCAGGGCTGTTGAGCCGCGCGGTGACGCAAAGGAGTGTGAGAGATGACAACCCTGTCGGAACGGATATCTCAGTCCGCCTTCGACGGCTCAAGGCTTCGAGTCGTTCTGCTGCTCGATCTGCACGACGGCGCACAGAACCAGTTCCTGGAGGCGTACGAGGACCTGCGCAACCAGGTCGCGTCGGTCCCCGGCCACATCAGCGACCAGCTGTGCCAGTCCATCGAGAACCCCTCCCAGTGGCTCATCACCAGCGAGTGGGAGAGCGCGCCGCCCTTCCTGGCCTGGGTGAACAGCGAGGAGCACGTCGAGACGGTCCAGCCGCTGCACAGCTGCGTACGGGACACCCGCTCGCTGCGCTTCAGCGTTCTGCGCGAAACCGGAAAGACCGTCACCTCCGCACCCGAGGAGCTCAAGGGCCGCCTCCAGGCATCGCCCAGGCTCGGCGACGGAGTCGTCCGGCACGCGCTCACCTTCACGGTGAAGCCGGGCACCGAGAAGAAGGTCGCGAAGATCCTTTCCGGCTACACCTCACCGTCCGCCCGGGTCGACGAACACACCCGGCTGCGCCGCACCTCCCTCTTCATGCACGGCAACCGGGTGGTGCGGGCCATCGAGGTGCAGGGCGACCTTCTCGCCGCACTGCGCCACGTGGCCAAGCAGCCCGAGGTCCGCGAGGTGGAGGAGGCCATCAACCCGTATCTGGAACAGGACCGGGACCTCAACGACCCCAACTCCGCGCGCGTGTTCTTCACCCGGGCCGCACTGCCCGCCGTACACCATGTGGCGGCTGACGGGCCGTACTCCGCCGAGCTCACCCGGCACGCGCTGTACTACCCGGCCAAGGAAGGCTGCGGCATGGCGCTGGCCCGGCTGCTCGCCAAGCAGGACGAGGCGGCGGCCCAGAGCCCGGACAGCCCCATCGCGAGCAGCACGATCTTCCAGCGCGACGACATCGTCGTCCGGCTCGTCGACATGACCGGAAAGCTCGATGCGCAGCCCGCGCTCGCGCTCGGCATGAGCGGTCCCCGCAAGGCCGCCACGCTCGCCCGGCTGCTCGCGGTCGGCGAGGAGGGCGTCCCGGAGACCGACAAGGAGATGGCGCGCTTCCTCAAGCACTCCGCCATGGAGCTGATCACCGACCGCAACGCGCCGCCGGAGTCCTGACCCGTACGTCCGGCGCGTCGCGGCCTGGCAGGCCGAGCCGTCGGGGGCACCGCACCTGGAGGAACCAGACATGACGAAGCACAGCCCACGCATCGTGGATCTCAGCGAGACCCAGCCCAACCGACGGCGCGGCGGTGACCTGCGCGCCATGCTCACCCCGACCGCGGTGGGCGCGACCAGCGGCTTCATGGGCCTTGCCATCGTGCAGCCCGGTGAGCGCATCGGCGAGCACTACCACCCGTACTCCGAGGAATTCGTATACGTGGTGAGCGGTCTCCTCGAGGTGGACCTTGACGGCGAGACGCACTCGATGCGGCCCGATCAGGGGCTCATGATCCCCCTGAACGTGCGCCACCGGTTCCGCAACGTGGGGGACGTGGAGGCCCGCATGGTCTTCCACCTCGGCCCGCTGGCCCCGCGCCCCGAGCTCGGGCATGTCGACACCGAGCCCACCGAAAACAGCGAAGGCGCCGAGCAGGGCAGGCCGCCGGAACGGACTGGGGCCGTTTCGTGAACCGGCGGGTGGCGGTCACCGGGGTCGGTATCGTCGCCCCCGGAGGAGTGGGCGCCCGGCAGTTCTGGGACCTGCTCGCGAACGGCCGTACGGCGACGCGGGGCATCACGCTCTTCAACCCGGAGGGCTTCCGCTCCCGCATCGCCGCCGAGGTCGACTTCGACCCCGAGGCCCACGGTCTCGACGGGGACCAGGTGGCGCGCGCGGACCGGTACATCCAGTTCGCGCTGGTGGCCGCCCGCGAGGCGATGTCCGATGCCGGGCTCGACCCCGAGAAGGAGGACCCCTGGCGGATCGGTGTCTCTCTGGGCACGGCCGTCGGCGGCACCACTCGTCTGGAGCACGACTACGTCGCGGTCAGCGAATCCGGCGCCCGCTGGGACGTGGACCACCGCCCGGCGGGAGCGCATCTGCACCGCGCGTTCTCGCCGAGCACCCTCGCCTCCGCGGTCGCCGAACAGGTGGGCGCCCACGGTCCGGTACAGACCGTCTCGACGGGCTGTACCTCGGGACTCGACGCGATCGGCTATGCCTTCGCCTCCATCCAGGAGGGCCGGGTCGATGTCTGCATAGCCGGCGCGTCGGACTCGCCCATCTCACCGATCACGGTGGCCTGCTTCGACGCGATCAAGGCGACGTCGCCGAACAACGACGACCCGGCGCACGCGTCGCGGCCGTTCGACCTCAACCGGGACGGGTTCGTGATGGGCGAGGGCGGCGCCGTCCTCATCCTGGAGGAACTGGAACACGCCCGGGCCCGCGGAGCGACCGTCTACTGCGAGATCGGGGGCTACGCCACCTTCGGCAACGCCTACCACATGACGGGACTGACCCCCGAGGGCCTGGAAATGGCCCGGGCCATCAACACCGCTCTCGGCCACGCCCGGTTGAACGCCACGGCGATCGACTACGTCAACGCGCACGGCTCGGGCACCAAGCAGAACGACCGTCACGAGACTGCCGCGGTCAAACGCTCCCTGGGCGAGCACGCCTTCAAGACGCCCATGAGCTCCATCAAATCCATGGTGGGTCACTCGCTGGGCGCCATCGGCGCGATCGAACTCGTGGCCTGCGTCCTGGCCATGGCCCATCAAGTGGTCCCGCCGACCGCGAACTACGAGACCCCCGATCCCGAGTGCGACCTGGACTATGTGCCGCGCACCGCACGCCCCCGGAAGCTGCGCAGTGTGCTCTCCGTCGGCAGTGGGTTCGGCGGTTTCCAGTCCGCGGTCGTCATGACCAGACCGAATGGGAGGGCGCGATGAGCCCCAGCCGGATCCGGCGGACGGTCGTCACAGGTATAGGCGCCATAGCCCCCAACGGGGCCGGCACCGAGGTCTTCTGGAAGTCGACCCTGGAGGGCCTCAGTGTGCTCGACCGGGTCACCCGGGAGGGGTGCGAGCACCTGCCGCTCCGGGTCGCGGGCGAGGTGCGGGACTTCGACCCCGGTTCGCTGATCGAGGAGCGCTATCTCGTCCAGACGGACCGGTTCTCGCACTTCGCGATGGCCGCGGCCGATCTCGCCCTCGACGACGCCCGGCTGGGCCGCGCCGACTACGAGGGCTCGCCGTTCGCGGTCGGTGTGGTTACCGCCGCCGGGTCCGGCGGCGGTGAGTTCGGCCAGCGCGAACTGCAGCGGCTGTGGGGGCAGGGCCCCCGCTATGTCGGCCCGTACCAGTCCATCGCCTGGTTCTACGCGGCGAGCACCGGCCAGATCTCCATCCGGGCCGGGTTCAAGGGCCCCTGCGGCGTCGTGGCCAGCGACGAAGCAGGCGGGCTGGACGCGTTCGCGCATGCCGCGAGAGCCGTACGCAACGGAGCCGACGCGGTCGTCGTCGGCTCCGCGGAAGCGCCCCTGGCGCCCTACTCGGTCGTCTGCCAGCTCGGGTACGAGGACTTGAGCACCTGTGAGGACCCGACGCGCGCCTACCGGCCGTTCACCTCGGACGCGTGTGGATTCGTGCCCGCGGAGGGCGGCGCGATGCTCGTGGTCGAGGAGGAGACGGCGGCCTTGCGGCGCGGTGCCAAGCCGCGTGCCGTGGTGGCCGGCCACGGAGCGACCTTCACCGGTCCTTCCCGGTGGGAGCAGTCCCGCGAGGGGCTGGCCCAGGCGATCCGCGGGGCGCTGGCGGAGGCCCGGTGCGCGCCCGAGGAGATCGACGTGGTCTTCGCGGACGCGCTCGGCGTACCGGAGGCCGACCGCGCCGAGGCGCTGGCGATCGCCGACGCGCTGGGTGCACACGGCCGGCGCGTACCGGTCACGGCGCCCAAGACGGGCATCGGGCGGGCCTATTGCGGAGGACCGGTGCTGGATGTGGCCGCCGCGGTACTGGCCATGGAACACGGCGTCGTGCCGCCCACGCCCAACGTCTTCGACGTCTGCCACGACCTCAGCCTCGTGACCGGCCGGGCCCGTCCGGCACAGCTGCGGACCGCCCTGGTGCTCAGCCGCGGCCTCATGGGCTCGAACGCGGCGCTGGTGCTGCGCGGCGCCACCGACACCCCCGAGTGAAGAAGGAGAGTCCCCCATGTCCGACCGACTGACCATCGAAGAACTGGCCGCCCTGATGAAGAAGGGCGCCGGTCTCACCGTGGACCCCGTCGACCTCGCGAACCGGCCCGACTCCGGCTTCGACGAGTTCGGCCTCGACTCCCTGGGCCTGCTCGGCATCGTCGGCGAGCTGGAGAACCGGCACGGCCGTCCGCTGCCTCCCGACGCGGACCGCTGCAAGACCCCGCGGGAGTTCCTCGACCTCGTCAACAACACCCTCATGACTGGAGCCTGACGTGCCCGGACACACCGAGAACGAGATCACCGTCGTCGCACCCCTGGACCTCGTCTGGGACATGACCAACGACATCGAGAACTGGCCCGGCCTGTTCAGCGAGTACGCGTCGGTCGAGATCATGGAGCGGAAGGGCAGCACCACCACCTTCCGCCTCACCATGCACCCCGACGACAACGGCAAGGTCTGGAGCTGGGTCTCGGAGCGTACGACCGACCGCAAGAAGCGCAGGGTCACGGCCCGCCGGGTCGAGACGGGCCCCTTCGAGCACATGAACATCCGCTGGGAGTACTCGGAGGTCCCGGGCGGCACCCGGATGCACTGGACGCAGGACTTCGCGATGAAGCCGGACGCCCCGGTCGACGACGACTGGATGACCGACAACATCAACCGCAACTCCAAGATCCAGCTGGAGCTCATCCGGGACAAGATCGAACAGCGCGACCGCGAGCGCCGCTCCGCCGCCGTCAACTGAAGCCGTCCGTCAACTGAAGCCGTCCGACGCGGAAACCAGGCCGGGTGAGGAGCCCGGCCGGGAAAGGAACCTCCTGTGCACCACGCTCTGATCGTCGCCCGTATGGCGCCGGAGTCGGCTCCGGACATCGCCAAGCTGTTCGCGGCGTCCGACGCCGGCGAACTGCCGCACCTCGTCGGGGTGTCCCGGCGCAAACTGTTCCAGTTCGGCGACGTGTATCTGCATCTGATCGAGTCGGACCGGCCACCTGGCCCCGAGATCGCCAAGGTGACGGAACACCCCTCGTTCAAGGACATCAGCGACCGGCTCCAGGCCTTCGTCAGCCCCTACGACCCGGAGACCTGGCGGAGCCCGAAGGACGCGATGGCCCGTCAGTTCTACGCCTGGGAGCGTGACGCCGCCGTCTGACGAACCCGACGCGGCACAACGCCCCGGGCCCGGCTCAGTTGGAGCCGGGCCCGGGGCGTTCGTGGTGTACCGGATCAGCCGGGGACGACCGACTCGAAGGCGTGCAGATACGCGTTGACGGGGCGGATCTCACTGATGACCAGGCCCGCCCGGGTGATGCGCTCCACCATGCTCGCCCTGGTGTGCTTGGCACCTCCGACGTTGAGCAGCAGAAGCAGATCCATCGAGGTGGTGAACTTCATCGAGGGGGTGTCGTCGACGAGGTTCTCGATGACGACGACCCTCGCCCCGGGGCGGGCCGCCGAGACGATGTTCTGCAGGGTCCTGCGGGTGGACTCGTCGTCCCACTCCAGGATGTTCTTGATGATGTAGAGATCGGCCTCGACCGGAATGTCCTCACGGCAGTCCCCGGGGACGATGCGTACCCGCTCGGCGAGCGAACCGCCCGTGAGCAGCCGGGGATCCGCCTTCGCCACCACATCGGGCAGATCCAGCAGCGTTCCCCGCAGGCCCGGGTGCTTCTCCAGCAGGCTGGCCAGCACATGACCCTGGCCGCCGCCGATGTCGGCGACCACGCCCACGCCGGTGAGGTCGAGGAGTTCCGCGACCTCCAGCGCCGACTGCACGCTGGACGTGGTCATGGCCCGGTTGAACACATGCGCCGACTCGTGCGCGTCCTGGTGCAGATACTCGAAGAAGCCCTTGCCGTACAGCTCCTGGAACACGTTCCCGCCCGAACGGACCGCCTCGTCGAGGCGGGGCCAGGCGTCCCAGGTCCACGGCTCCGTACACCACAGGGCGATGTAGCGCAGGCTGCCCGGATCGTCCTCGCGCAGCATGCGGGACATCTGGGTGTGGGAGAAGCTCCCGTCCGGCGTCTCGGCGAAGACGCCGTAGCAGGACAGGGCGCGCAGCAGCCGGCGCAGCGGCTGCGGCTCGGTGTTCAGCTCGGCGGCGAGCTCCTCGGCAGTGGCGGGTTCCTCGCCGAGGGCGTCGGCGACACCCAGCCGGGCCGCCGCGCGTACGGCGGCGGCGCAGGCCGCCCCGAACACGAGCTCCCGCAGGCGCATGGCCGGCGGGGGAGCGGCGGCCTCGGCAGTGGAGCCGGCCGCCGGCGTGGGTCTGGGACTTACGGTGGTCATACCGCCTCGATTCTCCAGGTGAAGGGGAACACCGGTCAGCACATTCCTGCGGGCTCGGAGGCCTGGCAGACATTGCCGGTGAACGTGTTGCCCGTACCGCTGCCGCGATTGGCGAGGTCCGCGGGCTTATTGCCCTCCAGCTGGTTGTTCTTGATGACATTGGCGGTGTTCTGGGCGCCCACGAAGCTCTGGAACAGCACGATTCCGCCGGACAGCGGCGAGGCGCCGACGTTGTCCGCGACGTAGTTGGCACGGATCTCCGTCGACTCGGCGCCGGTCAGGACGATTCCGGAGCCCTGGATGGCGGGGAGCCGGGGGGTGGCCGGGCACGACTTGTTGTTGGCGACGATCATGTTGGCCCGCAGGGTCATCGCGCCGGCCGCGGGCTTCGACTCGTCGCCCACGACGAACACGCCCGCGCAGTTCCCGGTGATGTGGTTGCCGCGGACAGTGAGGTTCCGGACCCGTCTGACGGTGACTCCGATACGGTTCCCGGTCAGCTGGTTGCCCGCGATCACCGCGCCCCCGGTGTCGGTCGCCCCGCCCTCGGCGTCGACCGTG
Source organism: Streptomyces sp. NBC_00885 (assembly GCF_045207475.1). Taxonomy (NCBI): domain Bacteria; kingdom Bacillati; phylum Actinomycetota; class Actinomycetes; order Kitasatosporales; family Streptomycetaceae; genus Streptomyces; species Streptomyces sp. NBC_00885. The sequence goes on along the minus strand of NZ_CP108796.1, from coordinate 1,731,596 downwards.
TTCGCGATGAAGATTCCCGCATCGCCGTTGTCCCGGACGACATTGCCCTTGAACACGGCACGGGTGGACCTCTGCTGGGCGATGCCCCAGACCCCGTTCTTCTCCGCGATCACGTTCCGGACCGCCAGACGGTCGGTGTCGGAGGCCCAGACGGCGTTCTTCTTGAAGCCTGTGAGAGTCAGTCCCCGGATGGTCACGCCGTCGACCGTCTTGGCCGCCGTGCCCATCACACAGATGCCGTTGCCACTCGCGGCACAGGAGTTGGCCGCCGGTGTGGTGGCCGCTGCCGGCTTGATGACGGTCTCCGTCCCCCACCCGCGCAGGGTGAGGTCCGCCTTGGTGACAAGGACGCTCTCACGGTACGTGCCGGGTGAGACGACGATGGTGTCTCCCGGCTGGGCGGCGTCCACCGCTTCCTGGATCGATTCGCCCGGGTGCACCGTGTGCATGGCCGCGGCGGAGGACGGGGCGGCTGCGCCCAGTCCCGAGACCACGACGACTGCGATGCATGTCAGGCACATGAGCTGTCGTTTCGTCATGAGGCGAAGCTATGGGCGATCATGGGGGCTCGCCACACGGCGTGAGCGTATGGATACATAACGTGCGCGAGTGGCCCAAGCGGGGGCGGCCGAACAGGTGACGGGGCGAGCCTCCTGCGCCGACGCCGGCGGCGCGGGGAACTCGCCGGGGCCGGGGGCTTGTTCGGGCTCGCCGCCGCGCCGGAAAACAGGTTGACGCCTCACACCGCCGCCGGGCATCGTTGCCTCGTTCCCGGCGGCGGTACGAAACCACCGTGCGGGGCCGCCGTAGGAGAACAGGAGGTGAGGACCGTGATGACTGTCGCTGCGCTGGGCGCTGCCCAGGTCCAGAAGATCATCATTCCCACCCCTGTGGTCTCCGGCTGACCTTCCTTCTCCTTCCGCGCCGACGAGCGCGATGCCGGGGCCACCCTGTGAAGGGTTTCCCCTTGTCTTTCTCTTCTTCCTCTTCTTCTCAGGCTTCCTCGCACCCGCTGTCCGGCTACGGCTGGGACGAGAACTGGGACGCCGCATTCGCCCCGTACGCCGAGCAGGGGCTGCTGCCCGGCCGGGTCGTACGGGTCGACCGCGGGCAGTGCGATGTCGTCACCGCCGACGGGCTCGTCCGCGCCGACACCGCGTTCGTGACCCCGCACGATCCGCTGCGGGTGATCTGCACGGGTGACTGGGCGGCCGTCGACCGGGACGGCGACCCCCGATTCGTACGGACGTATCTGCCGCGCCGTACCGCCTTCGTACGCTCGACCTCGTCGAACCGCTCCGAGGGGCAGATCCTCGCCGCCAACGTCGACCACGCGATCATCGCGGTCTCGCTCGCCGTGGAACTCGACCTCGGGCGGATCGAGCGATTCCTCGCGCTCGCGTGGGAGAGCGGGGCACAGCCGCTCGTCGTGCTCACCAAGGCCGACCTCGTGCCCGACGTGAGGGGGCTTTCGTATCTCGTCCGGGACGTGGAGACGACGGCGCCGGGCGTGCAGGTGCTGCCCGTCAGTTCCGCGACCGGCGAAGGCGTCGAAGTGCTCGCCGCGGTCGTGTCCGGAGGGACGAGCGTGCTGCTCGGCGTGTCCGGGGCGGGCAAGTCGACGCTCGCGAACGCGCTGCTCGGCGAGGACGTGATGGACGTACAGGCCACCCGCGACATCGACGGCAAGGGCCGCCACACCACCACCACCCGCAACCTCCTCGCCCTGCCTGCCGGGGGCGTACTCATCGACACCCCGGGGCTGCGGGGCGTCGGGCTCTGGGACGCCGAAGCCGGCGTCGGGCAGGTCTTCTCCGAGATCGAGGACCTCGCGCAGGAGTGCCGCTTCCACGACTGCGCGCACGCAGCCGAACCGGGCTGCGCGGTGCTCGCCGCCGTCGAGGACGGTTCGCTGCCGGAGCGGCGGCTGGACAGCTACCGCAAGCTGCTGCGGGAGAACAAGCGCATCGTCGCGAAGACGGACGCGAGGCTGCGGGCGGAGATCCGGCGTGACTGGAAGCAGAAGGGGGCGGAGGGACGGGCGGCGTTTCAGGCGAAGCGCGGCAGCGTGCGGTAACGCCGGGGGGCGTTGCCCCCCCCGGCCCCCGCGCCTCAAACGCCGACGAGGCTGAGTGTTCAGCCCGTCCGGCGTTTGAGGAGATGCGACCGAAGGTCGCCTACGGGGGTCTGGGGGCCTGCCCCCAGTTCGGGAGGGGGCGGGGTGGGGTGGGGGGAAACGCCCCCTCACTCCAAGCCCCAGCTGTGGATCTTCTTCGGGTGGATCCGGATCAGCTCCTCGCTGAAGTGCGGCCCCAGCTCATGCGGCCCCGTCACCAGTTCCGCCTCCCCCCGGATGTCCACCCCCCGCACCCTCCACGGGCGCAGGCTCACAATGTCGTCGACAACCAGCGCAACCTTCGGATTCGCCTGCAGGTTGCGCCACTTCTTCGTCGTCGCGAGGGCGTACCCGCCGATGAGGATCGTCCCGTCGTCCTGGGGGAAGAAGCCGACCGGGTTCGCCTGCGGCTGGCCCTTCGGGTCGACGGTCGCCAGCCGTCCCAGCCGCTGGGACGCGAGATACGCGCGCTCGGCCTCGTTGAATTCGGTCATGTACGCAGCCTCACACGCGTCCCTCGTCCGCCGCATCGGATATGGGACCCAGTCGGGTCCTAGGACTTCTGTCCAGGTTCGGGCCGGGCGTGCGGGGGCGCAGCCCCCGATGACGCGAACCGCTCAGTTCGCCAGCACCGCGCCCATCCACGCCCCCATGACCAGCAGACACGCGAACAGCTCCACCAGCACGCTCGTCCCCACCGCCCGCATCACCGCTCGCGTCGAGGCCGCCGCGGGCCCGTGCCCGCCCAGCCGCAGCCGTTCCGATCCGTAGATCCCCCCGATGAATCCCGGAATCGCGCCCACCACCGGTATCAGGAAGAAGCCGATCAGCGCCCCCACGCCCGCGGACACGACCATCCGGCGGGTGACCCCGACCCCGCGCAGTCGGCGCGGTGGCAGCAGCCACACCAGCACCTGGTCGACGAGCAGGACCGCCGTCGCGCCCACCAGCAGGGCCCAGGCCGTTCCGGTCTTCTCGTGCACCGACCACCACATGACCGCGGCCCACACCAGCCACCGCCCCGGCACACCGGGAACGAGTACCCCGAGCAGGCCCAGCAGCATCACCAGGCCGACCAGCAGGAGCTGCCACACGCCCATCTGCCAAGGGTGCAGGATCCCGCTCAACCGCGCAGGTCGCGCGCCACCCAGCCCTTCGCGTACGCATGCCAGCCGAGCTGCAGCCGGGTCGTCACGCCCGTCAGCTCCATCAGCCCCTTCACCCGGCGCTGAACGGTCCTCAGTCCCAGGTCCAGCTGCTTGGCCGCACTCGCGTCGGTCATCCCGGCCAGCAGCAGCGAAAGGATCTCCAGATCCGTGGCGTCGGGCCCGGGAGCCGCTTCCTCACAGACGTCGCCGCGCGCGCCCAGCCGTATCGGAAGGGCGTCCCGCCACACCGCCTCGAACAGGCCCGTCAGCGACTCGAGGAGCCCGCTCGCATGGACGACGAGGGCCGCGGGCTCGGCCCCCCGCCCGGTCAGCGGCACCATCGCCAGCGTCCGGTCCGCGACGACCAGCTTGGTCGGGACCCGCTCCACCACCCTGACCTGTTCGTCGCGGCCGAGCGCCGCGCTCAGTTCGGTGATCCCACCGGGCATGGCCAGCACTTCGCGCTCGACCACCACGCGGTAGGCGACGCCGCGCGTGGCCGCCTTCTCCTCCGCCTCGTTGTCCGTTGCGGTGACCACGACCGGATTGCCGGTGACCAGGGCGCAGACCTCCTCGGTCGCACCCAGCTGCAGCTGCAGGAAACGGTGCGCGACGGCGCTCGCGCCCGTCACCACCTCGACCAGATCGTGCACGGCGGGCTCGGCGGCCTCCGCGCGGTACTCCTCGGCGAGCAGCGCCGCCGCCAGTTCGGCCTGATCCAGCTCGTGCCGCTGCTGGGTCAGCAGCGCCCCCAGCGCCACGCCCGGCGGCGCCGCCACCCAGCGTCCCGTACGCGCCGAGGACTGCGCGGCGAGGCCCTGTTGCTCCAGCCTTCGCAGCGCGCGCTCGGTGTCCGGCTCCGGCAGGGCCAGCCGGTGCGCGAGATCGGTGACCTCCGCGGCTCCGAGCGCGACGAGCGCGCGGTATGCCGACTCCTGTCTCTCGTCGAGACCTATCGCTCCCAGCACCAGACCCCACCCCTCCCCGGACGTGCACTTCTTCGGCCGCTTTGGCGGAAACCGGCCACGGCGTGTTTCCGCCTCGCACATCATCCCTGCTCCGGCCGCGGCTCTGCCAATGTGGCGCCACCGCAGCACCAACAGCCTCCGGCACCAGTGCATTTCGCGCCTGTCCCGGCACCCGCACACTGCTCTGCAACTCCGCCATCCAGCTCGTGGTCAGCGCATTCGCCCTGCGCCGGCCGCGAAACGGTCCGCCGGACGTCCTTCCCGTGGGGGGTTGGGACGCCCGGCGGACCACCCGTCGGACGCCTGTTTTTCCGGATGCCCCGTTTTCGTACCGCCCGTGCGGTGGACAATAAGGGCATGAGCCATCAGGGGGAGAGGCCCGCCACCGAGGACGACTGGTGGAACCGGCTGTACGACGCGTCCGCCCCGGACACCGGGCCCGCGGCGAGAGCGGGCGACACGCTTGACGACCGATTCGACTCGGCGGCGGATGCGGTGGCTGCGGACGACGCACCCGAGCCGCGCGAGCCGTACCGGGCGGACCCGGACCGGGTCCGCCCGCGCGCCTGGTGGGAGAGCCACCCCGCGGACGTCTCCGCTCCCTCCCCGCCCGCCGTGTCGCCGAGCACCACGGACCGGCCGGCCGCGCCCCCGAGGCAACGCGCGTCGTGGGAGCCGCCGCGCCCCGCCGAGCAGCCTGCCCAAGTGCCGCTCCCTCCCCAGGAGTCGGCCGGCCCTCCGGCCGCGTCTCCGCCCACGCCTCCCGCCCGTCCGCAGGTCGGCCACATCGGCGACGGCCCGCCCACCTACGACGCCGAGCCCACCGCCCTGCCCCCGGCCGAGCCCCAGGGCCTGGACGAGCTCGTCGCCGACACCGTGCTCGACGGCGCCCGTTACGGCACGTACACGCTGCGCGCCGTTTCCAGCCGCGGCGACTCCGCGCGCTACCGCGGCGAGCCGCGCCGCGACGCCCTGCTCACCGCCCGGTTCGGCACCGGCGATGCCGCGCTCGTCCTGGTCGCCGTCGCCAGCGGCGCCCGCGCCGCCGAGGGCGCCCATCTCGCCGCCGCCGACGCCTGCCGCTGGATCGGCGGAGCCGTCGGCCGCAGCCATGCCCGGCTCTCCGAGGACATAAGGGCGGGCCGTCGCGGCGACCTCAAATCCGGGCTGCACCGGCTCACCGACCGCACCTTCGGCAAGCTGCGCGCCGGCGCCGCCGAGCTCGGTGTCCAGCCGGAGGAGTACACCGCCCATCTGCGCTGTCTGGTGCTCTCCGCCGATCCCGAGTGCCGCGCCCGCGTGTTCTTCGGCGTCGGCGGGGGCGGTCTGTTCCGTCTGCGTGACGGTGCCTGGCAGGACATCGAGCCCTCGGTCCCCGAACGCGCGGCCGTCACCGGCGACCCCGTCGTCGGATTCGGGTCACCGCCCGCCGAGACCCCGGAGGGCGATCGGCTCACGATGGACCTGGGGATCGCCACGCCGCCCTCGCCGTACATCGAGGCACCGCCCCCGCCACCGGCCGAACCCTTCCGCTTCCGTGCCTCCGTGGCCCTTCCCGGCGACACCCTGCTGCTGTGCAGCACCGGCCTGGCCGAGCCGCTGCGCTGCGAGCCCGCCCTCGCCGAGGAGCTGGCCGGGCGCTGGACCCCTGCCGAGCCGCCCGGCCTTGCGGCGTTCCTCGCCGACACCCAGCTGAGGGTGAAGGGGTACGCCGACGACCGTACGGCTGTCGCCATCTGGGAGGCGTAACCGCTCCCTCCGTCCCCGTGACCACGTCGGCGCTGATTGGTGCTCTCCGCGCGGGGAATGCATGTCCGTGAGCGTGTTCGGCAAAGGGAGTCATTCCGGAGAAGGGCTGTTCCGACGTGCGGGTGGGGATGATGGCGGGGCGTCAGGGCGGGGCCGGGCCGGCGGCGAGCGGGTGCGGCCGGCTGCATCGCAGGCTGGGCTGTGCGGATCTCACGGCTGTGCCTGAAGTGCGACGTGCTTTACGGGAGTTGTTACGGCACTGGAGGGGGCAGGACGCGAAGGACGTGGCGGAGCTGCTGGCCAGCGAGCTGGTGACCAACGCGCTTGTCCACACCGATCACGGCACGGTCGTCACGGCGACCGTCGCGGACACCACCCTCCGTGTGGAGGTACGGGACTTCATGGCCGGACTGCCGGTTGCCCATACGCCGGCGGCGCACCTGGACACCCACGGCCGCGGGCTTGTGCTGGTCCAGAGCCTGTCCGACGCGTGGGGCGTCCGTACGCACGGCGTGGGCAAGGTGGTCTGGTTCGAACTGCACGGAAGGCCGGTCTGACCCTCGCAGACCGGCCTTCGTACGGGTTGCGCCTCCCTCAGCCGAACTGCCGCTCGAGATCCGTGAGCTTCCGCTCCAGGGAGTCGAGACGCGGCAGCGCCTGGGTGTCGTCCTCGGCGGTGAGGTCGATCGTGCGCGGCTCAGCGCCGTTGGCCGGTTTCACGGCCTGGAGGGAGGGCCGGGAACGAAACGGCAGCTGTCCCGGCTCGGATATGGCAGGCTCCGCGACGGACCCGACGCTGCCCGAGGTGGTCTGTGCCGAACCAGTCGCGGAGCCCAGGGCCGGAAGCTCCGAGCGCAGTTCGGACAGACGGTGGCGCCCGCGCCCCCAGGCCCGGTGCTGCCGGTTGAGTGCCCTTATCTGCGCCCGTTCCATCTTCTCCCGGTCCCGCCTGCGCAGCCGGTTCTGCTCCTTCAGCTGCCGGTCCTCGCGGACTTCCTCGACCGCCTCGTCCAGAGTGCGTACGCCCTCCAGAAGCATCAGCGACCAGGCGCCGAAGGTCTCCCGGGGAGCGCGCAGCCAGCGCACGACGCGGATCTGCGGCAGCGGGCGGGGCACCAGGCCCTGCTCGCGCAGCGCCGCCCGGCGGGTCTGCTTGAGCGCCCGGTCGAACAGGACGGCTGCCGAGAGCGACATCCCGGAGAAGAACTGAGGGGCCCCGTCGTGGCCGAACCCCCTTGGAGCGTGTACCCAGTTGAACCAGGCGGCCGCGCCCGCGAAGAGCCACACCAGCAGCCGTGAGCCGAGCGCCGCGTCACCGTGGCTGGCCTCGCGCACGGCCAGCACCGAGCAGAACATGGCGGCGCCGTCGAGCCCGAAGGGGACGAGATACTCCCAGCCCCCGGTGAGGTTGAGATTCTGCTGGCCGAAGCCGACCAGGCCGTGGAAGGAGAGTGCGGCGGCGACGGCGGCACAGCAGAACAGGAGCACATAGGAAGCCGTGCCGTAGACGGCCTCCTTGCGCCGCCGGCGCTCCTCGCTGCGTTCCCAGGAGTCGTCGGGCGCGGCCTTGTCACTGGCGCGCTTGCCGCGTGTGAACACCGTCACCGCGCCCAGGCACCCCAGGAGCATCACGCCGCCAGGAAGCAGCCACAGTGATATGTCGGTCAGTCTCATGGGCGGTGTCCCTTGCATCGCGGTAGAGCGTTTCGGCCGCCATAGTGGCCGAAGTCCCAGCGCCCCCAAGGGGTTTCGGGGCAAGAGAACGCCAATGGGGCACCAGGGCATACAGATAGGTGCGTTTCGCTCGAACTGCCGTATGAACAAGGGGAGTTGGTTCGATTTACGTCACCCGGTCGGATGGCGTGTCAACCCGTATGCGGGAGATCGGACGCCGGCCGCAGCCGCGCCACGCGGTCCGCGTCACATGTGCGCGGACAGGTGACGCACGTGTCCTCGGGCCGCAGGGTGTAGAAGAGGCAGCAGCCCGCCCGGTCACGGGTCGGCAGCAGCTCGCCGCCGGGGCCGGTGAGCTCGCGGAAGCCGGCGGTCCCGACGTACGGCTTCGTGGCGCCCGGCAGCAGCCGCTCCAGCTCCGCCACCGCGCGCTGCTCCTCGCCGAGCAGATGCCCGACGTACCACAGGCTCTCGACGATCTCGTCGGTCGCCATGCCCCACAGCGCGCGCCTGCCGCGCCGCATCCGCGGGGCGAAGCCGTCCAGTACGGGCCCGATGTGCTCGGCGACGGCGTCACGCACCGCGGCGCGCAGGGCCTCCTCGTCCGGGACCACGCGGGCGCCGGGCAGCTGTGCGGCCCGGTCGCCCGGCAGGCAGGTGAATTCCCTCACGCGGACCGTCATGCGGCCGAGCGTGCGCTGGAAGGCGACGTCCTCGACGGGCAGGTGCGGCACACGGCGGTGGAGAAACCACGGGACCGTGATCAGCAGACAGGCGGGCCAGGCGTAGCGGTGCAGGCCGAAGCCGGCGATGACGTCGGGCCGGGCCTGCTGTCCGTAGTCCCGCAGGACCTGCGCGTCGTCCCAGGCGAGAAAGGCGTCGAGGGCGGGCCCACCGGCGGCGAGCTCCGCGGCGCCCACCCAGCCCCCGCCCACGGGGGCCTGCTCGCCGTCCGGGAGCTCCTGTATCCGCAGCCCGGAGAAGACCTCGGCCAGGCGCGCGTAGGCGTCCTGGACGGGCGAGGCAGGGGCGGGCAGCAGGGCGGGACGGGTCATGCCGGGACCACCGAATCGCGATCGTTAAGAGGTTAGCCTTACCTTACCCGACGCGATCGATGTTTGAACTGTCGTCTTGTCCGCCTATGGTGCACAAGGGCCCATGCGTACGCGAGCCGGGCCAGACCGCCGTCCGGAGGAGGACCCGAGTGGAGCAGGCCCGAGCGCGCAACGCCGCGACGCCGCAGCTTTTCGCGTCCCCGCACATCCCCGAACAGCCAGGTCCGGCGGACTCCCTGCCCGCCCGTCCCCCTATCCCGGAACAGGCCCGCGGCGAACACAACCACAGCGAGCCGCCTGCGCCCGGCACGGCCCCCCGCACGGTCCAGCGCCACTCGGTCCGCGGCCAGATCCTCGAAGCCCTGCGCACGGCCCTCGTCGATGGCGAGCTGGCCCCCGGCGAGGTCTACTCCGCGCCCGTCCTCGGCGAACGCTTCGGTGTCTCGGCGACACCCGTACGCGAGGCGATGCAGCAACTCGCCACCGAGGGCGCGGTCGAGGTCGTCCCCAACCGCGGATTCCGCGTCACCGTCCGCAGCGCCCGCGAACTGGCCGAACTCGCCGAGGTCCGCGCCCTGATCGAAATCCCGGTCATGCTCCGCCTGGCCCGCACGATCCCGGCCGCCCGCTGGTCTGCGCTGCGCCCCCTGGCCGACGCGACGGCGGCGGCGGCGGCAACGGGCGACCGCGCCGCCTACGCGGAAACGGACCGCGCCTTCCACCGCGCGGTACTCGCCCTGTCGGGCAACCAGCAACTGGTGATGGTCGCGGACGACCTCCACCGCCGCTCCCAATGGCCCCTGACGAGCGCCCCGGTCACCCGCCGCGCGGACCTGGTGGCGGACGCGGCGGAGCACATGGCACTGCTGGAGGCACTGGCGGCCGAGGACCTGACGGTGGTGCAGTCGCTGGTGCGGGAGCACTTCACTGGCGCGCAGGCCTGACGGCCCCATCCGGTCGCGGCATCCCCTGCCCACCCACTGATGACCCTTGGCCATGGCTGCACTAATCTGCCGCCGTTGTCGAAGTCCGAATGAACGGGGGGTCATTCATGACCGCGGAGCTGCCGGAGTCGTCCATACCCGACGAGGCCTGGGAGGAGTTCCAGCGCGAGAGCGAAGGACCCGCACGGCTCGCCGCGCCGAAGGAGCCGTCCGCGCGGGCGCGGATGGTGACCGAGCGCCTGCGGCGCGAGGACGAGAAGGCCGCCCGGCAGCCGGGCAGGGTGTGGCGGCCGGGGAAGCGCGGCAGGGCACAGGTGCGGGCCGAGCCCGAGGCATGGCGGGCGTGGCCCGATCGGCAGCGGCAGGCGCGGCGGCGCCGTGGGCGAGGACTTCTCTGGGTCGTCCTTGCCGTCGTCCTCGTACTGCTGGTCATGAATCCGGACAGGGCCCTCGGCTGGCTGGTGTGAGCCGGATGGTCAGGACGGTGACTCCAGGCCCGTCAGCAGTGAGGCGATGTCCAGGCCGGTCATGAGGTACTGCTCGAAGGCGACGTTGTGCAGGGCCCACGGCGAACGCCTGCGCCGGACCAGGTCGATCGCTCCCGCGCCGTCGTGGCCCAGTTCGATCAGGGTCTGGGCCACCACCAGGCCGGAGCGGTTGTAGCCGGAGTAGCAGCGTACGAGCGCGGTGCGGCCGGAGCGTACGGCGTCCGCGGTGATGAGAGCCAGGCGGAGGACCTCGTCGATCTGCTGCGAGGTCAGCCAGTCGTCCGGGATCGGGACGACATGGTGCTCGATGCCCGCGGGCGGGCCGTGGCCCTGGCGGGTGAACAGGCTTATCACCAGGTCGAATTCACGGTCGACGACCGCGTCCAGATGGCGGCCGTCCGCGTCGGCCCAGACATGGCCGCCCATCCACAGGCCGGTCGTGATCTCGTCCCAGGGCGACTGGGGTTCCGGGACGGGGCCGTCCGTCCGGCGGGCGCTCACCGATGGCTCCTCGCGCCGGTCATGCCGCCGGTCATGCCGCGGGCTCGGGCTGCGGAGGGGTGGCGGACTGGACGGGAGGGGACTGGACCTGAGAGGACCGGACCGGCACCGCCGGAGCCAGTTGGGCACCGAGCCACACCGGTACGCCGCCCAGGAGACGGAACAGCCGACCCGCCTCCGCCCGTAGCCGGCTCGCCTCCGGTTCCGGCTCGCAGTCGGCGAGCGCGGCGAGCGCCGGGGCCGTGCCGATCAGATAGCCGAGCTCCTCGCGGATCCGCAGGGATTCGGCGAAGCCGTGCCGCGCCTGAGCCAACTCCCCTTCGCGCAGAGCGAGTCCGGCCTGATGGTGCCAGGTGAACGAAAGCAGCAGCGTGTCCCCGTGCGCGGCCGCTCCGGCGTGCGCCCGCTGATAGGCGGCGCGGGCCGCCTGCGGGGAGTCGGCGATGTGCTCGGCGACCAGGCCGCGGCGGAAGTCCAGCAGCGGCCGTCCCGGCGAGGCGGGGGTGAGCAGCGCCGCGGCCCGGCCGAGCGCCGCGCGGGCCTCGTCGGCGCGGTCACGTACGCCGAGACGGGTCGCCGCGTACGCCAGCCGCCCGCGCTCGCACGCCGCGCCGCCGCGCTCCTCGTCGTCTCCGGCCACCGCCTCCGCCGTACGCAGCGCGTCCTCCGCGTCGGCCCAGCCCTCGCCGGTGAACAGGCAGCGCTCGACGAGCAGTCCGGCCCGTTCGAGCGCCGCGGCCGGATCGGCCGCGTGGGCGGTCAGCAGAGCCGCTGCGTCGGTCCAACAGCCGCGCGAACGCAGCCGCCATACCGCGGTCTGGAGTGGATCGTCACCTGCAGTGGTTCCGGAACCAGACATGGCGGTATGCGCCACTTGCCCTCCCCGAGCACGCCATTGAGCTGTTGAGTCTGCCCGCATCTCAGCATGGATAGGCATGCCTGGCCAAGGGGTCAGGTGAATCAATTCACAATCGTGTGGTGAGAGATGGGTGCATCGTCAACTCGATGGTGTGCGCCGTCCCTCGTGTGGGTGACGGTGGCGAGCCGGGGCGGGATGAGCTTCCGGCCCCTGGCTCGGCGGACCGCGAGTCAGCTCATCCGCAGCGCCAGGAAGAAGTCCAGCTTGTCCTCGAGGCGCGACAGATCACGGCTCGTCAGTTGCTCGATCCTGCCCACCCTGTACCGCAGGGTGTTCACATGCAGATGCAGCCGCGTCGCGCAGCGCGTCCAGGACCCGTCGCAGTCCAGGAACGCCTCCAGCGTCGGGATCAGCTCCGCCCGGTGCCGCCGGTCGTAGTCGCGCAGCGGGTCCAGCAGCCGGGCCGTGAAGGCGCGGCGCACGTCGTCCGGGACGAACGGCAGCAGCAGGACGTGCGAGGCCAGCTCGTGGTGGCCGGCCGCGCAGACCCGGCCCGGGCGGGCCGCGGCCACTCGGCGGGCGTGCCGGGCCTCCTCCAGCGCGCCGCGCAGGCCCTCCGCCGAGCTGACGGCCGCGCTGACGCCCAGCGTGAGCCGCCCGTCGCCGTCGAGACCGGCCGAGAGCGGGTCGCGTACGGAGCCGAGCAGCGCGTCCGCGTGCAGTCCGGCCTCCGTGGACTCGACGTCGGGACCCTCCGGGTCGACGGGGAGGGCGGGCAGCGGGACCAGCGCGATCGCCTCGTCGCCGGTGTGGGCGACCGCGATCCGGTCGCCGGAGTCGGAGCCCTCGGCCGCCGGGTCGACCAGGATCTCCTCCAGCAGGGACTGGGCGACGGGACCGGCCTCGATCGCGGCCCCCGCCGCTGCGTCCTGCTCCCACTCCACCCGGGCCACCACGACCTGCCAGTGCGGCGCGGTCCCGAGGCCGGGGAGCAGTACGGGGGCGGCCACCCGCAGCCTGGCCGCGATCTCGGCGGGCGCGGCACCCGTCTGGACCAGTTCGAGGACTTCCTGGGCGAGCCTGCGCCGTACCGTACGGGCCGCCTCGCGCCGGTCCCGCTCGACGGCGATCAGCTGGGTCACGCCCTGCAGCAGATCCAGCCGGGCGGCCGGCCAGTCGCCCGCGTCGGCCTCGACCGCCAGCAGCCAGTCCGACAGGACACTCTCGCGTACGTCGCGGGACGCGGGGGCGGCTCCGCGTCCGGTGTTGCGGATCGGGAAGAGGGAGTACGTCGCTCCTCCGGCGGTCGCGCGGTGCGGGCCGCGGCGTCCCGTACGGGTCGCGGCCAGATGCTCGCCCGCGAGCGTGGCGCTCACCGGGCCGGGCAGCGGGTCGCCCGCTCCCGCGATCTGTCGGCCGGTGGGGGAGAGCACCCAGGCACGAAGGTCCAGGTCGGAGCCGAGGAGGTCCAGGACCACCTCGGGGCCGCCGCCGGCGGGCCCCGAGGTCATCAGCCTTCTGTGCCTGTCCACGACTGCCGCGAGGTCACCGGCTCGCTCGCCGGAGACCTGGCGCACGACATACTCTGTGATCGTCGCGAATGCAACAGATTCATTAACTGCAAAGAGTGGCAGCCGATGGCGAGAACACGCCTCCACGAGATCACCGGGAATGTTCCCCAGCTCGGCCTCGCCGGCCGCCAGACCGGCCACCCCGGCACTCGCCAGGATCCGGACGAACGGCTCCGAGTCCTCGGCCGAATGCCGCCAGGCGAGACCAGTAAGCACCAGTTCGCCGCCCGAGAGATAGCGGCTCGGGTCCCGCAGGTCGGTCGTCATCACGCCACGTACGCCGCGGTCGAGTTCGTCCTCGCCGCCGAGCAGCCGCAGCCCCAGCGCTTCGGTCTCCAGAAGTGCGTGCAGCCGCATCTCGTCGCCGCCGATCTGTCTCGTTGTTGCCGGTGGCCCCTGGCCACGGTTTTCATGGGAAAACAGTGAGGTTGCCGAGCCTCCCCTTTCGTTCGAATCTACAAGACGGGACAGGCGACCAGCCAACTCCTTCATGGTTTCGGTGACTGCACCGGGCGGGGCACGCCTTGTGTACTTGGGCCACACCGCGTTAACGGCACATGAATAACCAGTCGAGGGCCGGCCGTCCCGGGCCCGTTGCGACGAACGACCCCGATTAAGAAGAAGAGAGCCACTCATGGACTTCCTTCGCCCCGCCAGCTGGGAGGAGGCGCTCGCCGCCAAGGCCGAGCACCCCACCGCTGTCCCCATCGCGGGTGGCACCGATGTGATGGTCGAGATCAACTTCGACCACCGCCGGCCCGAGTACCTCATGGACCTGAACCGCATCGGCGAACTGCGCGAATGGGAGATCGGCGAGGACAACGTCCGCCTGGGCGCCTCCGTGCCGTACACCCAGATCATGGACCACCTCCGGGCCGAGCTGCCCGGTCTGGCGCTGGCGTCGCACACCGTGGCCTCCCCGCAGATCCGCAACCGCGGCGGCGTCGGCGGCAACCTCGGCACCGCGTCCCCGGCCGGCGACGCCCACCCGGCGCTGCTCGCCGCGGGCGCCGAGGTCGAGGCCGAGTCGGTGCGCGGCAGCCGCCTGATCCCGATCGACGAGTTCTACACCGGCGTGAAGCGCAACGCACTGGCCCCGGACGAGCTCATCCGCGCCGTGCACATCAAGAAGGCCGACGGCCCGCAGCAGTTCTCCAAGGTCGGCACCCGCAACGCGATGGTCATCGCCGTCTGCGCCTTCGGCCTGGCCCTGCACCCCGAGACCCGGACGGTGCGCACCGGCATCGGCTCCGCCGCCCCGACCCCGGTACGGGCGAAGGCGGCCGAGGAGTTCTTGAACGCCGCGCTCGAAGAGGGCGGCTTCTGGGACAGCAAGAAGATCGTCACCCCGTCGATCGCCAAGCAGTTCGCGGAGCTCGCATCCGCCGGCTGCAGCCCCATCGACGATGTGCGCGGCACCGCCAGCTACCGCCGCCACGCGGTCGGCATCATGGCCCGCCGCACGCTCGGCTGGACGTGGGAGTCCTACCGCGGCAAGGCCCGCAGCATTGAGGGAGTCGCATAATGCGCGTGAACTTCACGGTCAACGGTCGTCAGCAGGAAGCCGACGACGTGTGGGAGGGCGAGAGCCTTCTCTACGTACTGCGCGAGCGCATGGGCCTGCCGGGCTCCAAGAACGCGTGCGAGCAGGGCGAGTGCGGCTCCTGCACGGTCCGCCTGGACGGCGTGCCGGTCTGTTCCTGTCTCGTCGCCGCAGGTCAGGTCGAGGGCCGCGAGGTCGTCACCGTAGAGGGCCTCGCGGACTACGCCAAGCAGCGCGCCGAGCACGGCGGCTGCGCCACCGGCGCCTGCGGCACCTCGCTGGACGCCGCCAAGGGCTGGGAGGCGCGCCCGTCCGACAGTGGGCTCCGCCCGCGGGCCTCCGACGGTCAGGCCGGCGAGCAGGGTGAACTCTCCCCGATCCAGCAGGCGTTCATCGACGCCGGCGCCGTGCAGTGCGGTTTCTGCACCCCCGGTCTGCTGGTCGCCGCCGACGAGCTGCTGGAGCGCAATGCCGAGCCGTCCGACGCGGACATCCGCGAGGCGCTCTCCGGCAACCTCTGCCGCTGCACCGGTTACGAGAAGATCCTCGACGCGGTCCGCCTCGCGGCCGCCCGCCAGGAAGAGGCGGTCTGACAGCCATGGCCACCACCGGAACCCCCACGAACCTCACCCAGGGCTCGCAGACCAAGGGCGGCATCGGCGAGTCGACGCTGCGGCCCGACGGCACCCTCAAGGTCACCGGCGAGTTCGCGTACTCCTCGGACATGTGGCACGAGGACATGCTCTGGGGCCACACGCTCCGCAGCACCGTCGCGCACGCCGAGATCAGGTCGATCGACATCGGCGAGGCCGTCGCGATGCCCGGCGTCTACGCCGTGCTGACCTACGACGACCTGCCCACCGAGGTGAAGAACTACGGCCTGGAGATCCAGGACACCCCGGTTCTCGCCCACGGCAAGGTCCGTCACCACGGCGAGCCGGTGGCGCTGGTCGCCGCCGACCACCCCGAGACCGCGCGCCGCGCCGCCGCCAAGATCAAGATCGAGTACGCCGAGCTGCCGCTCATCACGGACGAGGCGTCCGCGACGGCGCCCGGCGCGATCCTGGTCCACGAGGGCCGCGAGGACCACCACATCGGCCATGTCCCGCACCCGAACATCGTGCACCGCCAGCCCATCGTCCGCGGCAACGCCGACGAGGCCGCGAAGCGCGCGGATGTGATCGTCAAGGGCGAGTACACCTTCGGCATGCAGGACCAGGCCTTCCTCGGCCCCGAGTCCGGCCTCGCCGTGCCGTCCGAGGACGGCGGCGTCGAGCTGTATGTCGCCACCCAGTGGCTGCACTCCGACCTCCGCCAGATCGCCCCGGTCCTCGGCCTGCCCGAGGACAAGGTGCGCATGACGCTCTCCGGCGTCGGCGGCGCGTTCGGCGGCCGCGAGGACCTGTCGATGCAGATCCACGCCTGCCTGCTCGCCCTGCGTACGGGCAAGCCCGTCAAGATCGTCTACAACCGGTTCGAGTCCTTCTTCGGACATGTGCACCGGCACCCGGCGAAGCTCCACTACGAGCACGGCGCCACCAAGGACGGCAAGCTCACGCACATGAAGTGCAGGATCGTCCTGGACGGCGGCGCCTACGCGTCGGCCTCCCCGGCGGTCGTCGGCAACGCCGCTTCCCTGAGCGTCGGCCCGTACGTCGTCGACGACGTCGACATCGAAGCGCTCGCGCTCTACTCCAACAACCCGCCCTGCGGCGCCATGCGCGGCTTCGGCGCGGTCCAGGCGTGCTTCGCGTACGAGGCGCAGATGGACAAGCTCGCGGCGAAACTGGGCATGGACCCGGTCGAGTTCAGGCAGCTCAACGCCATGGAGCAGGGCACGATCATGCCGACCGGCCAGCCGGTCGACTCCCCGGCCCCGGTCGCCGAGCTGCTGCGCCGTGTCAAGGCCATGCCGCTGCCGCCCGAGCAGCAGTGGCTCGCCGCCGGCGAGGAGGCGGACGTACGCGCCCTGCCGGGCGGTCTGTCCAACACCACGCACGGCGAGGGCGTCGTCCGGGGCATCGGCTACGCGGTCGGCATCAAGAACGTCGGTTTCTCCGAGGGCTTCGACGACTACTCAACGGCCCGCGTACGCATGGAGGTTGTGGGCGGCGAGCCGGTCGCGACCGTGCACACCGCGATGGCGGAGGTCGGCCAGGGCGGTGTCACCGTCCACGCGCAGATCGCCCGCACCGAGCTCGGCGTCACGCAGGTGACGATCCACCCGGCCGACACCCAGGTCGGCTCCGCAGGTTCGACGTCGGCATCCCGCCAGACGTACGTGACGGGCGGCGCGGTGAAGCACACCTGCGAGAACGTCCGCGAGAAGGTCCTGGAGATCGGCCGCCGCAAGTTCGGCTCGTACCACCCCGCGTGGGCCACCGCCGAGCTGCTGCTCGAAGGCGGCAAGGTCGTCACCGACGGCGGCGAGGTCCTCGCCGACCTGGTGGACGTGCTCGAAGGCGAGGCGGTCGACCTGGAGCTCGAGTGGCGTCACCGCCCCACCGAGGCTTTCGACCTGGTCACCGGCCAGGGCCACGGCCATGTCCAGTACTCCTTCGCCGCGCACCGCGCCGTGGTGGAGGTGGACACCGAGCTCGGCCTGGTCAAGGTCATTGAACTGGCCTGCGCCCAGGACGTCGGCAAGGCGCTCAACCCGCTGTCCGTCGTCGGCCAGATCCAGGGTGGCACCACCCAGGGCCTGGGCGTGGCGGTCATGGAGGAGATCATCGTCGACCCGAAGACCGCGAAGGTGAAGAACCCCTCCTTCACGGACTATCTGATCCCCACCATCCTCGACACGCCGACCATCCCCGTCGACGTACTCGAATTGGCCGACGACCACGCGCCCTACGGGCTGCGCGGCATCGGCGAGGCCCCGACCCTCTCGTCAACTCCGGCCGTCCTCGCGGCGATCCGGAACGCGACGGGTCTGGAGCTGAACAGGACACCGGTCCGCCCCGAGCACCTCACCGGTACCTGATCCCCGAACTCTCCGGGCGGTGCGCCGCGACTTCGAGAACGTCACAATTCCCGGCCCGTCGCGCCGCCCGGAGAACCCCAGTACCGCACCGCTCGCGGTCTCTGGAACCCCCCCGCATCACACCAGCAGTAACTCACTGCAGCACCAACCAAGTTCGCCTCGGGCCGTCCCCCGGGTCGTGCAGCCAACGCACCATCCCAAATCCCGCAATCTCGATTCCCCATGCGGGTGCCCCTGTGAACCTTGGGAGTAGGCACCATGACCCAGCAGTCCCTTGAGACCAGGACCACGGCGGAGGACGCCGGCGCGGGAACGCGCCAGCCCGCCGGGCGGTCTTGGCTCGACCGGTACTTCCACATAACCCAGCGCGGGTCGACCATCGGCCGGGAGGTGCGTGGCGGCATCACCACCTTCATGGCGATGGCGTACATCATCCTTCTCAACCCGGTGATTCTGTCGGTGCCCGATGCGGCCGGTCACAAGCTCGACGGTGATCAGCTGACCACCGCGACCGTATTCGCCGCCGCCGCAACCACCATCGTGATGGGCTTCATCGGCAATGTGCCGCTGGCCCTCGCCGCGGGACTCAGTGTCTCCGCCGTCATGGCATTCCAGGTCGCTCCGGAGATGACCTGGGAAAACGCGATGGGCATGTGCGTCATCTACGGTCTCGTGATCGTCCTGCTCGTTGTCACCGGTCTGCGCGAACTGATCATGAACGCCATCCCACTGGCGCTCAAGCACGCCATCACCATGGGCATCGGCCTCTTCGTCTGCCTCATCGGCCTGGTCCAGGCGGGCTTCGTCACCTCCATGCCCGGCCCCGGCGGCCTCTCCGGCGCGAAGCCGATCCAGCTCGGTACGAGTGACATGCTCACCGGCTGGCCGGTGCTCTGTTTCTCCGTCACCGTTCTGCTGATCTTCCTGCTCCAGGTCCGCAAGGTCCCCGGCGCGATCCTCATCGGCATCGTCGGCGGCACCGTCTTCGCGGCGCTGGTCCACCAGTTCGCCGGCCTCGACAAGAAGGCCTGGGGCGGACTGAACGCGCCCGAGATCACCGGCTCCATCGTCAGCACCCCCGACTTCGGCCTCTTCGGCAGTGTCTCCTTCAGCGGAATCGGCAGCGTCGGTGGCATCACCGTCGGCGTCATCGTCTTCACCCTGGTGCTGGCCGGTTTCTTCGACGCCATGGGCACCATCATCGGCATCGGCCAGCAGGCCGACCTCGCCGACGACAAGGGCAAGATGCCCGGCCTCAACAAGGCGCTCGCCATCGACGGTGCGGGCGGCGCGCTGGGCGGTCTCGCCGGTGCCTCCGGCCAGACGGTGTTCGTCGAGTCCACCGCGGGCGTCGGCGACGGTGCGCGCACCGGCCTCGCTAGTGTCATCACCGGTCTCGCCTTCACGCTCTGCCTGTTCTTCACCCCGCTGGCCCAGGTCATCCCCACCCAGGTGGCCGCCGCCGCACTCGTCGTCATCGGCTCGATGATGCTGACGAACGCCAAGCACATCGACTGGAACGACCAGGCGACCTCGATCCCGGTCTTCCTCACGACCGTGCTGATGCCCTTCACGTACTCGATCACCGCGGGCATCGCGGCGGGCGTCATCGCCCACGTCCTGATCAAGACCGTCCAGGGCAGGGCCCGCGACATCGGCTGGCTGATGTGGGTGCTGTCCGCCGTCTTCCTGGCGTACTTCGCCCTTCACCCGATCGAGGGCTGGCTGGGAGTCAACTAGCTCCCTTCCGCAGCCTCACACACACCCTTGAGGAGACCGACATGCTGGACATCGCCGACGAGCTGAACCGGTGGGTCGAGCAGGGACGCGAGTTCGCCGTCGCCACCGTGGTGGCCGTCGGCGGCAGCGCCCCCCGGCAGCCCGGCGCGGCACTCGCCGTGGACAGCGACGGCACGGCGATCGGGTCGGTCTCCGGAGGGTGTGTCGAGGGCGCGGTGTACGAGTTGTGCCGGCAGTCGCTCGAGGACGGTCTCACCGTCCTCGAGCGGTTCGGCTACAGCGACGAGGACGCCTTCGCCGTCGGTCTGACCTGCGGCGGCATCATCGACATCCTGGTCACCCCCGTACGCGGTGGGGTCTTCCCCGCAGCCCTCGCGGCCGCCGCCCAAGGAGAGGCGGCGGCGCTCGCCCGTATCACCGACGGGCCGTCCGAACTGATGGGCCGGGCGCTGCTGGTGGGGCCCGACGGCTCGTACGAAGGCTCCCTCGGCGGCCACCCGGAACTGGACCGCACAGCGGCGGGCGAGGCCCTGGCCCTTCTTGACGCGGGCCGCACGGCCACCGTCACGATCGGCGAGGACGGTGCGCGCTGCGGCCGCCCGCTGACCCTCCTCGTCGAGTCCTCGGTGCCCGCGCCGCGGATGATCGTCTTCGGCGCGATCGACTTCGCGTCGGCGCTGGTACAGGTCGGAAAGTTCCTCGGCTACCACGTCACGGTCTGCGACGCGCGCCCCGTCTTCGCGACCGCCGCGCGTTTCCCGGAGGCCGACGAGATCGTGGTCGACTGGCCGCACCGCTATCTGGAGTCGACCGAGGTGGACGGCCGTACGGTCCTGTGCGTCCTCACCCACGACGCCAAGTTCGACGTGCCTCTGCTCGAACTGGCCCTCAGGCTTCCCGTCGCGTACGTCGGCGCGATGGGCTCACGCCGCACGCACGAGGACCGCAACAAGCGCCTGCGCGAGGTCGGCGTCACGGAACTCGAACTGGCCCGCCTGCGCAGCCCCATCGGCCTCGACCTCGGCGCGCGTACGCCGCAGGAGACGGCGCTGTCGATCGCGGCGGAGATCGTGGCGAACCGCCGTGGCGGCAGCGGAGTCTCCCTGACGGGCGCGCACACTCCCATCCACCACGACGGCACGGAGGTTCCGGCGGGCCGGATAGGTTCCGTGGCGTGAGGAGGAGGTACGGGGAACTCAGCCCCTGCCTGCTCCCACACCGCCCGGGGACCGGCCGTGCAGCCCCCGGTCGCGGACGGCCGCAGAAGACGCCCCCGCGCCCACCGCGATGAGCGTCAGGACCGAGCACAGGGCGTAGACCCAGCCGAACAGGGCCAGTTGGACCGGGTAACCGGCGCCGGAGGCCAGGTTCTCCTGGATGCGGGTGAGGTGGGGCACCACACGGGAAACGGTGGCGAAGGTCCATGCCGCGAGCGTGATACGGCTCAGCGGCCGTTGCCGGGCGGGGCCGTGGGCCAGCCAGATCATGGCCGGCACGCACCAGATCCAGTGGTGGCTCCAGGAGATCGGGGACAGCAGCAGACCCGCGAGCTGAACGGTGATCAGCACGCCCAGACGGTCCCCGCGCCGGACGGCCGCCCACAGCGCACATCCGGCGGCGAAGGCGACCACCGCCGCGGCCGTCCACCAGATCAGGTCGTAGCCGACGTCGTGGCCCAGGGACCTGCTGAGTGCTCCACGGACGGACTGATTGCGTACGGAGGTCACCCGTCCGATGCGGTCGGCGTCCCCGACGAGGGTGTGCCAGTACCGCCCTGAGTCCTGCGGCGCGATCAGCTCGGCCAGCGCAACTGTCCCGGAGAAGGCAACAAGGGACCACGCCGTGGCCCGCCACTGCCGGGTGGCGAGCAGGTACAGCGCGCCGATGGCCGGCGTCAGCTTCACACCCGCCGCCACGCCCACCGCCGTTCCTCTGGCCGCGGCCCCGAGCGAGGCGGTAATGCCCCACATGACCAGGGCGCCCAGGACCAGATTGACCTGCCCCAGATCGAAGGTGTGGCGCACCGGCTCCATCCACAGGCAGGCGCCCACCCACAACATGACGCGTTCGCGGCCCAGGCCGCCCTCGCCGCCGAGGAGGAGCCGGCCACTGCATCCGACGATCACGACGAGGGCCGCCGCCGACATCAACTGCCAGAGGCACGCGGCGAGAGCCCACGCCAGAGCGGACAGCGGCAGGAACACCAGGGCCGCGAACGGAGGGTAGGTGAAGTGCAGCGTCGTGAGCGGTCCACCGAAATGCAGCACATAGTCGTAGAGCCGACCGGACAGCACCCCCGGGGCCGCGGCGTAGTACACCCGAAGATCCACCATCTCCGGCCCGGTGGCGATCACTGTCAGACCGTGAGCCGCCACGGAGCCCGCCAGCCACCATCCGGCGTGGCGCAGCATCCACGGACGGACGGCTCTGGAGAACGCGCTGATCTTCATGTCAGCGGTCCTACACGTAGGTGCCTCGCGCGCTCGCCGACTGCCACGAGCGGGCGCAGGCCGGTTCGCGGCTGACACTCCAATGGCTTAGGCCCTGTCCGGTACGCGGTCCCGGGGCCGCAATCAATTCGGTTGCCCCGGGCCCTGCCGCCGGGGTCTCATCGGGTGACCGGATGTCGATGCCGAGGTGGTGCGTGTATGCCCAGGGCCCAGCGGAACCGTTCTCGCGATCGAGGAAGGCCACCCGCTCTCGCGGAATGAACTCCCTTGATGCGAGACGGCGTTCAGAGCTGACGCCCATCCCACGCATCACACCAGGAGTCGTGTCCACGATGTCCCGCAACACCTCCAGGCGCGCCCGCACCGAAGCCCGCGCCCAGTCCTTCCGCTGCCTGCACTGCGGCCTCGACGTGTCGATGACCGCCGCGGGTACAGGTCACCGCAATCACTGTCCGAACTGCCTGTGGAGCCGTCACCTCGACGACACCCCGGGCGACCGGGCGGCCGACTGCGGTGCCCGCATGGAGCCTCTCGCCATCTCGGTCCGCGGGGACGGCGAGTGGGTACTCGTCCACCGCTGCACCGGCTGCGGAGTGCTCCATGCCAACCGCACGGCGGGCGACGACAACGCCCTGCCGCTGACCCGGCTGGCGGTGCGCCCCCTGGCGCAGCCGCCGTTCCCGCTGGAGCGGCTCACCGCTCTGTGAGGCAGGACGGATCCCGGACTCTCACTGTCCGGGATCCGTCAACTCCAGTCCCTTGTGCCGGAGCTGGGCAACGGGAGCGGCGGCGACCCTCGCCGCCGCCCACTCCGGCCATCCCGGGGCCGTCGGCAGATCCGGCGAGCGCAGCGGCGGCGGCACGCCCGGCCTCGCCTTGCGGGCCCAGCGCTCCAGCGCACGCACGGCGGCCCGCGACAGCCCGGGCGGCACCGGTGCCGCCTCCGCCGCCAGCTTGGTGATCATCACCGCCGCCTGATTGCGACGGCGCGGGGACCAGGCGCCGAGCTCGTCGGCGATCAGACCGGGAGCGGTCGTCAGCAGATGCGCCGCGCGGAAGAGCGCGTACGACTCCTTGTCGCGCTTCATGCAGTCCTCGGCGACCTGCCGTACCGCCTTGCTGTCCAGGGGCGTCGTGCTCGCCCACCGGCATGCGGCGAAGTAGTCGACGAGCAGCTCATGGCTGAAGGGCTGGTCCTCGGGGGCATCGGACGCGACCAGCCCCGTCGCGTACAGAAAGGTCTGGACGTCGTCGATCCAGGGCCTGCTCCCGGACTGGACCCGCAGCTCCGAGGGCACTTGATGCAGAAGTTCCTCCAGGCTCGGCCGCAGGGCGAGCAGCGGATCACGCAGCTCGCCCGCATGAGCCGCGAGCACCCGGCGGAGCTCCTTTCGGGAGAGGGGAGCGGCGCCGGCTCTCTGCTGCTCGGCACCGGTCAGGAGGATCTCCGTCAGCCTTTCCAGGAGCTTGAACCGGCCGCCCTCAAGGCCGTCGGCACCGCTCGTCACATACACCGCGCACAGGACGACGCAGAACAACGGCCGCATCGCCAGCTCCGAGAGGCCAAGGCGTTCGAGCTCGCCGAGGAAGATGTCGACGGTGGCGGTGTCGGCGCCGAAGGTGGCGAGGTAGTTCTCGGCCAGTTGACGCCGCACCTGGGCACTGAGCCGGCACAGCCGCAGAGTCTCCAGACTCGGCAGCTCGATGCCGTCACCGTCCCGGAACGGGTCGCGGCTGGCCACCACGAGCGTGAATTGCGGCGCGTTGGCGAACGCGGCGAGCGCACCCTGCACCTGTTTCCGGCGCCCCCGGTCCACCTCGTCCACACCGTCGATCAGTACCAGCCACTTCCTGGCCGGGAAGGGCGGCTCCTCGAAGGCGGCCGGCTGGGGCAGCACGTGCTGGAACCGGATCTCGCCCGACCGTTTGGCGGCGGCATCGCTCAGGTCCCAGCTCACGGCACGCGACAGCCAGCGATGCGGATCCCAGGACTCGGTGCCGATTCCGTCGGCCAGAAGGGGTGCCGGGGCATACACAGGCACATAGTCGCCGACCGTGCCGGCGAGCCATTCCTGTGCCGAGTCGCGGGCGACCGCGCGCAACAGAGTCGACTTTCCGGTGCCCGCCTCGCCGACGATGTGTGCACCGGGCAGCAGCGCGGCCGCGTCCAGCGGCCTGCAGTCGGCACCACCGTTCTTCTCCGCGTCGTGCCCCGGCTTGGCGCGGACCGGCACCCGGAAGCCGGCCGTCGACAGCGGCGGGCCGCCGGACGCTGCGGACCCGCCGCGCAGCACCCTCTGCAGGACGTCCACATAGCCATGGCGCCCGGTGGCCTCGCGCAACAGGGTGAGATAGCCCGTCAGATCCGGCCCGGTCCACTTCCAGTTGCCCTCCCGCAGCTGCCCGTCGTTGAGCAGCCCGACCCAGTCGTCGAGCGGGCCGTAGCCGATCCGCTGCTCCTGACCGAGCAGCGCAAACGTGTCCCAGACGACATGAGCCGGCACCAGACGGGTCTCGAAGTCCGCCGTGGGGACCGTTCTGCGCTGTTTGGCGCGTACGACTCCGATGACACAGCCGGACTTCTCGTCGATCACCGGCGAGCCGCTGGCCCCTGCCCACAGCTCGGATCCGCCCACCTTGAGGAGCGTGGCCCCGCTCTTGTGCCAGGAGCCGCCGACGATCTCCAGAGTAAAGCTGTCGCCTCCGGAATATTCATGGCCCGGGTGCCCGTGCGCATACAGCTTCTGGCCGCCGGGCGCGAGGCCGGAGCCGCGGGACAGCGCGACGCACGGCTGGTCCCGCGGCGGGCCGCCGGACACCCGCAGCAGCGCCAGATCGGGACCGCGCCCGCCGTCGAACGGCCTGACGTCGATATCGTCCACGGCGAAGGCGAGGGAGACCTGCTCCGTGCCCCGGCGCCAGACCCCTTCCACGTGCTCCGCGGCCCTGTCGCCCGGCAGTACGACATGGGCACAGGTCAGGACGAGGCCGGGGCCGACGAAGAAGCCGGTGCCGTGCTCGTTCGCACCCTGCCGGGAGCTGTGCAGAGCCACGGTCGTGCCGTTGAGCGTCGACTTGAGGCGCTCCCACGCCTGTGCCGGGTCCATCGCGCCGCCCGGCGGGCTCAGTTGCCGCCGCCGGAGCCGCCGGAGCCGCCGGAGCCGCCGGAGCCGCCGGTGCCGCCCGAGCCGCCCGGGGCGCTGTAGCCGCCCGAGCCGCCGGACCCGTCCGGCTGCTGTGCCGTCCAGTCCCACTCCATCGTGACCGTCAGGTTCGCATCCACCGAACCCTTGGTGATGAGAGCGACAAGACCGCTGGTCTCGACCCCGACCTGGCAGCCGAACTCCACAGTGAGGCGATGGGGTCTGGCCCGGCGCAGCGCGCCCGTGACACCTTGGGCGAAGGTGCCGAGCGCCTCGGTGACCTCGTCGAGGTTGAAGGAGACAAGGCCGATCTCCTCCTCCAGAGGCTCGCCCTCATCGTCCTCGGGCCCGGCCCCCGCCTTCTCCGGCGCGACATTGACCGCCTGCAGCATCAGCCGTGTCCCGTCCGGGAGTTCGACTGTTGTCAGGACTTCCTCACCGGCCATCAGGTCCCCCTACCCGCGTTCCGTCCCTGTGCGGCAGAGTAGCGGCAACGGGTGACCGAGGGGGGACAGTGAGTGAAGCTTGGGGCGCGATCCGTCCGGCTGCGGCCGACGAGCCCATGACCCTTGAGCTGATCGTCCCCGGTACACAGCCGGCCGACCCGCAGTATCTGCTCGGGGACCCGCGGATGATCCAGATCGGGGGCGACCGCAGGACCCGGCTGCACCGGCGGGCGGACGATGTCGACGGCGAGCAGCGCCCCGACGAGTACCGAGGCCGCCCCATCCCGGAGACGTACACCTGGGGGTCGCGGGTGGGGGGAGGCTGGATGCGCGGGCTATGGCTGTTCCTGGGGCCCTTTCTGCTGATGAATCTGGCTTCCTGGATGCTGCCCCAGGCCGACGCCACCGAAAGGCACGGCCGGTCTAACGTCGCCCGAAGCTACGCCGTGATGATGCGGCTGCTCGCGGCCGCCCTCACCGTTCAGCTCGTCGCGTCCCTCGCCGAGATCAGCATGGATCTGATGGTGTGGCAGTGCGCGGCGGCCAGCCGCTCCTGCGTGGAGGAGAACACCTGGCTGCTTTTCCTCAGTCCGGCGAACGGCAGTTGGTGGGCGCGGCCGGGTCCGTCGCTGGCACTCGGTGCGCTCCTTCCGCTGTTCGTCGTGGTCCTGCTGGCGCGGCTGGGCCAGCGCACGTGGGCGCGGACCGAGGCGCTGCGGCCGGCGCTCTCGGGCTTCGGACCGGAGTCCGACGAAGGATCCGCCGGCCCCGCGCTGTCCCGGCCGGGGTTCTGGTACGGCCGCAGGCAGGTCCTGCGGCTGCGGTCCGCGCACACCACGCTGGCGATCTCCACGTTGTCCCTGCTGCTCCTGGCCGCGCTGGCCGGGCCCGGCCGGAAGGACGGCAGCGCTCTGTTCACCGGCTTCGAGTGGGCTCTCATCGGCCTGGTGCTGCTGGCCGCGACCGTCGCCGTCTCGGAGATCGTCCGAGCGGGCCGCAGCGAGCGCTACCTCGCCGCAGGACGGAGCCGGATCGCGGCGTACGCCCCGAGACTCTCGATGTGTCTGCTCGTGCTCACGTTCGTCGACGCTTTCCTGACGCGGCCGGGCTGGGTCGCCACCGGCCGGCTCCCGGGCATCGAAGCGCTGCTCGCCGGACTCCTCGTGGGCGAGATGGCGCTGGCCGCGGGGCTCTTCGCCTGCTGTGTGCCGTTCGCGGCGAGGCACATGCACGGCAGGGTCGCGCTGCGCGGCCTCGGCGGACCGGTCGTGGCGCTGCTCGCATGCTGGCTGGCCACCATCTTCTGGGCGGTCCTGGTGCTCGTGGTCGCGGACATCCTCGAAGGAGGCCGTACACCAGGAATGGGCTCGATCGCGGGGCCGCTACCGCTCATCGAGGTCGCGGCGTGGGGCCCGGTGCTGTTGGTGCTGCTTGCCGTCGTCGTCGCCGTGGCCGTCAGTGTCCATCACGCGCGAAGGGTCCGTCATCTGCGCTTCGTCGTGGAGCACGACTATCAGGGCGAAGCGCCTGATCCGCTGCGCAGCGACGAGATCGCCCGCGCCCACAGCTCGGCTGCCCTCACCGAGACCGCTCCCGCACTGCTCGCCGCGTCCGGCGGCATGGCGGCTCTGCACCTCGGTCAGATCGCGATCGGTGCGACCGACGCCTTCGCCTACAGCCGCCGCTTCGTGGATGCGCTGGCCGGGCTCGGTACCTGGCTGGGCCCGCTGCTCTACGCCCTGGTGTTCCTGGCCGGGTGGGCGGCGTACGCATGGCCCGCCTCGCGTCGTTCGGTCGGACTGCTGTGGGACATCAGTACGTTCTGGCCGCGCGCCGCCCACCCGTTCGCTCCGCCCTGTCTGGCGGAGCGGGCCGTGCCCGATCTGCAGTGGCGCATGCTGACCTGGCTGCGCAGCACCGGGGGACGTCTGCTGCTCTCCGGCCACGGGCAGGGCTCGGTGCTCGCTGCGGCGGCCGCGTTTCAACTGGCGCCTCAGTACCGCCGTCGTATCTCCCTTCTGACGTACGGATCACCGCTGGCGCGGATCTACGGACGCTATTTCCCCGCCTATTTCGGTCCGTCTCAACTGCGCATGATGGAAGGGGAGTTGGCGATCTGGCGGAATCTCTGGCGGCGTACCGACCCCATCGGGGGGCCGATCGCCGTCGACACGGAGCGCAGCGCTGTGGACAGCAGCCCCTTGCGCGACCCGCTCGCCTTCGGACGCACCGCCAAGCATCCGCTGTACGCGCCCATCCTCGGCCACGAGGACTTCCAGGCGGACCCGGTTTTCGCCGCGGACCGGGCCCTGCTGCTCGCCAGGCTCGGGCCACGCATGCCTCTCCGCGCCCGCGCGACTGACCGTCCTGCGGGCCGCGAGGGCTGAGCCGCGGGCCCGGCTCAGCCCAGGCGCGTGGCCACCACCAGCCGGCACCGCGGGCTGCCGTCCTTCAGGCGCCCCAGTTCTTCCAACGGCCGCAGCTCCACCGTGAACCCCGCCCGTCCCAGTTCGGACATGACGTCGGAGAGCCGGAAGGTGCGGTAGTACATGACGAAGGTCGGCCGCCACAGCAGGTTGCGTACGCGCATCGCCGCGTCGAAGGCCCACAGCGCCCAGTACAGCCGTGATCCGACGCGGGCCGGAGCCGGGAGCGGGAAGACGAATCTGCCGCCGGGACGCAGCGACCGGTGAATCTGCGCGAAGAGCGTCGGGCGTTCACCCGGCAGGAAATGGCCGAAGGCTCCGAAGCTCACCGCCAGGTCGAAGGCCTCGGTGAAGGGGAGCGCGAGCGCGTCCGCCCGTACCCATGTGGCCCAGGGGTACGTGGCCTTCGCCTCGGCCAGCATGCCCGCGCTGAAGTCGGCCCCCGTGACCTCGTCCTCGCACAGCTCCCGCAGCACCCGCACTCCCGCGCCCGTACCGCAGCAGACGTCGAGCCCGGAGCCGAACGGCCCGAGCGGGCGGATCGCTCGTACCACCGGATCGAGGATCCGGTCGGGGGTACGGAACGGCGTTTCCTCGAATTTCGGAGCGAGCAGGTCATAGCCGTGCTCGATCGACGAGAGCGCCTGCACGGCGAGCTCTCGGAACGTGGGGCCCGACGGTGTGAACATCAAGGCCACAGTAGTCGTTGAACATCACCCCAGGCCCATCCGTATTCCGGGAGGGTCCCTGCGCATCCGTACGGGCCATTGGCAGGCAGGGGAGGCAGATCCATGGCCGGCGGCAACGTCACGGCACTCTTCCGCGCGTCCACCGCGCACAGCCCTTCGTACTTCACCTTGAACAGGGCAGGCGGTGGACAGGCAGGAGAGATCACCGACTTCTGCATCCCGTGCAATCCGTACTTCCCCACCCCTGAGATGTTCGACATGCTCGGCAGCCGCCTGCGCGAGATCCTCACCTACTATCCGAGCTCGGCGGACACCATCACCGCCGAGCTGTGCCAGGTGCTCGGACTCAATCCGCAGACCGTCGCCATGGGCAACGGATCCACCGAACTGATCACCTGGATCGACCACTTGCTGGTCCGCGAGTCGCTGGCCGTGCCCGTGCCCACCTTCGGGCGGTGGACCGACCAGCCGATGGAGACCGGCAAGCGCGTCGACATGCTCCTGCTGCCCGAGGCGCACGGATTCGGCCTGGACACGGCGTCCTTCGTGCAGTTCATCCGGAGCCGCGGCTCGCGGGCGGCGGTCATCTGCAACCCCAACAACCCCGACGGCGGCTTCCTGCCCAAGCAGCGGGTCATCGCGCTCCTCGACGAGCTCCAGGATCTGGATCTGGTCGTCGTCGACGAGTCCTTCCTGGAGTTCGCGGACGCCGAGCCCGAGCCGAGCGTCGCCTCGGAAGCCGTGCTGCGGACGAATGTGATCGTGCTGCGCAGCCTGGGCAAGAACTTCGGTCTGCACGGCGTGCGCTTCGGCTATCTCGTCTCGAATCCCACCCTCGCCGGGAAGGTGCGCGCCGCCCTGCCGAAGTGGAACCTCAACTCCTTTGCCGAGACTGTGGTGTTCATGCTCAAGGAGCACCGTCAGGAGTACGCCGAGAGCCTCTCGCAGGCCCGCCGCGACCGGCAGGAGATGACCTGGCGGCTCTCCCAGCTGCCGGGTATGACCGTCTATCCCTCGCAGGGCAACTTCCTGTACGTACGCCTTCCCGAGGGCGTGGACGGCTCGGTCCTGCGGGACCGGCTGCTCGCCGAGCACGGCGTGCTGGTGCGCGAGTGCAGCAACAAGGTCGGCAGTTCGAGCCGGTTCCTGCGGCTGGTGGTGCGGCCGCAGGAGGATGTGCTGCGGCTCATGCAGGCGATGGAGCAGGTGCTCTACGGGCGGCGCATCCAGGCTCCGGAGCCGCCTCCGCAGCCGATGGCCCCGATGCTGTCCCAGGTGCCCTCGGGGCAGCCGCTGCCTCCGGAACAGGGCCGGGTGCAGGCGGCGGTGCCGATGCTGGCGCTGGCGCAGGAGCCGGTCTCGGCGCGGGGGCTCGTCCCGGCCCGTGCGCAGCGCGCCGTCCCGGTGGCGGCGGAGCAGCCCCAGCCGATGGCACCCGGCTACAGCTCGGGCACGGCGGCGGTCGACCGTCTGATCGCGGGGGCGTGAAGTCCCGCTCGCGTCTGCCGCGAGCGGGCCAATGGCGTCCACGGCACCACGGGCCAAAGAGGCAGATCTGGCTACCGACCAAACGTCGCACTTGCGGCGCCGGGTTGTTCACGATGGAGCAGGACCCGCCGCACGGCCGCCCCTAGCCTCTCCGGAACGGAACGGACGAGGGGCGGTACCGGTGAACTGGCTCATCCACGACTACCGAGAGAGCGATCTCGCGGCAGTGGTCCACCTGATCGACACCACGGCCGGACTCGGCCAGGAGTCAGTCTTTTCGCTCGCCGAGTGCATCGGCGCGCTCACCTCCCGGCAGCCCGCCGTCGTTGCCGTCCACCAGGGCGTCCCCATCGGCGCGGCGCTCGCCACCGTGGCCGGTGAGCGTGCCTGGGTGATGCGTATCGCCATCTCCTCCGCCTGGCGCGGCCGGGGCCTGGCCAGCGCCCTCCTGGTGGAACTGGAGCGCCGGCTTCTCGCCGCACGGGTGGGCCGTATCGCCTATGTGCTGCCCGAGGAGGAGTTGCTCGGCGAGGGGCTGCTCAACGCGGGCTACACCCGGCAGCCCGCCGTGGCCTACTTCGAGAAGGTCGAGCCGCTCCACGGCCCGGCCGCCGGCCTCCTGGACGATCTCGGCGGACGCTTCCTGCCGAACGACCTGTGGGCCGGGGTCGCGGGCATGGAGGCGGAGAAGGACCTCATCGAGCGGCGCGTCGTGCTCCCGCTGGCGGAGCCCGAGCGGGCCGCCCGGCACGGGGTCCGGCCGCCGCGGGCCATCGCGCTGTTCGGCCCGCCCGGCACCGGCAAGACGACCTTCGCCCGGGGCATCGCCTCCAAGCTCGGCTAGCCCTTCGTCGAGCTGCTCCCTTCCCGGCTCGCCGACGAGGGCAATCTGGCGGCCGCCCTGCGCAGTGCCTTCGCCCGGATCGCCGAACTGGAGCGCGTCCTCGTCTTCATCGACGAGGTCGAGGAGATCGCCCCGGTACGCACCGAGCCCGCGCAGAGCGGCGGGATGCACGGAGTGACCAATGAACTGCTCAAGCTCATCCCCGGCTTCCGGGAGAGGGACGAGCGGTTGCTCGTCTGCGCGACCAACTCCATCCGCTCGCTCGACCCGGCGTTCCTGCGGCCCGGCAGGTTCGACTATCTGATCCCGATCGGCACCCCCGACACGGCCGCGCGCGCCGCCATCTGGTCCCGTTACACCGACGGCCGGTCCGATGCGGATGTGCCGGTCCTCGTCGCCGCCAGCGAACTGTTCACCCCCGCCGACATCGAGCACGCGGCCCGGATCGCCGCCCAGACCGCGTTCGAGCGGGACCTGGAGACGATCGGTACGGGCGAGCGCGGGGCGCCCGGCGCGGACACCGAGGACTATCTGGCGGCCATCGTCCAGTGCCGCCCGACCGTGACACCCGCGATGATCGAGGAGTTCGGCGCGGACATCACCGCGCACGCCCGCTTCTGACGTAAGACTTCCGTCATCCTCCCGGCCGCCCGTCGCGGCGCGAAGTCCCGTTGAATGGACAGGCCCGGG
The DNA here is from genome assembly GCF_045207475.1 of Streptomyces sp. NBC_00885. NCBI lineage: Bacteria > Bacillati > Actinomycetota > Actinomycetes > Kitasatosporales > Streptomycetaceae > Streptomyces > Streptomyces sp. NBC_00885. Next base: position 1,700,081 of record NZ_CP108796.1, on the reverse strand, counting down.
CACGGCGCCCGGCGGATATCGGGAGGACGTCGTGGGACGCGTGCGGTTGTGGCTGAAGAGGCCTGTGGTCATCTCGGCGCTGGTCGTCGGTGCGCTGGGGCTGAGCCTGGGGGTCTACTGGTTCCAGCCGTGGAAGCTGTTTGTCGACGAGACGGTACGGGACGCACTCCCCGTCGCCGCGACGCCGTCGGCCGGGCAGCCGGCCGCCGCCGACCCGCAGATCCTCGCGTCCGGCACGCTCATCAGCCACGAGCACGACACCTCGGGCTCGGCCCGGATCGTCGAGCTGGCCGACGGCTCCCGCATTCTGCGGCTGGAGAACCTGGACACCAGCAACGGTCCTGATCTGCGGGTGTTGCTGACGGACGCCCCTGTGAAGCAGGGCACGGCGGGCTGGCGGGTCTTCGACGACGGCAAGCACGTCAGCCTCGGCAAGCTCAAGGGCAACAAGGGCGACCAGAACTACGCCCTGCCCCGGGACCTCGATCTGGCCGGATACACCAGCGTCAGCATCTGGTGCGACCGCTTCGACGTCTCTTTCGGCGCCGCCGAGCTTGCCCCGCGCGCGTAGTCCTGCGTCCCCAACTCCCCTGTCGGACAGCGCAGTTGTTCACCCTGGATTCGCCGAATGATGCCCGGACGGCCATCCGGCTGCGACATGCTGTCCGCAGCGGAGACGGGGGACATCGGGGGAGGCGTCCGTGGCCATCGGGGAGAGACGTGTCGTCGAGGAGCCGCGACTGGCCGTCCGGCGCTCCTCGTCGTCCTTATGGTCGCGGCGTACCTTCCTGGTCGTCTTTCTGCCCGCACTGGCAGCCGTACTGACGGGGGCGGCGGTCCTCGGCATCTCGGGGAACTTACTGCTTCCCTTCGAGCGCATCATCACCCTCGAAGGGAAGATGGCCTCCAAGCGGGACTTCTTCGAGGACGAAGAGGTCCAGCGGCTCCTGCTGAAGCATCACATCCGGATCCACATCACCAGTTCCGGATCGCGAGAGGTGGCCATCCGCGACATCTCCTCGTACGACTTCGTCTTTCCGTCCGGGCAGCCCGCCGGAGATCTGATCACTGGTCAGCGCGCCGCGGACAATCAGTACGTGAAGGTCCACCGGCCCTTCGTCAGCCCCATTGTGCTCGCCACCTACCGGGAGTACGCCGAGACTCTGCGCGATGCCGAGATCGCCACCCCGCAGCCCGCCTCGGGGCAGGACAAGCCGCTCTACTACGTCCTGGACATGGGCAAGTTCCTCAAGGCCATCGGCGAGAAGAAGCGGTGGGCCGACCTCGGGATCCAGCAGCACGGGATCACCAACGAGAACCGGATCCTCGCCCAGAGCCCCGACGTCTGCGGCTCCAACTCGGCGGGAACGTATCTGGCTCTGGTCGCCTTCACCCGGCGCGGCAAGGGCAATGACGTACCGCAGACCGACCGGGAGGCCGACGAGCGCGGCCGGGCGATCAGACCCCTCATGGAGCAGGGGCTGCCTGCCGCCGACGTGTTCCGCACGTACATCTCCCCGGAGGGCAAGGGAATCGCCCCGGTGGTGGTGGCGTACGAGCATCAGTACCTCACCTACCAGGCGCAGTTCCAGGCGGAGTCCAAGAAGCTGGACACCGAGCGGGTGCTGCTCTACCCGGCCAGTCAGTTCGTGACCCAGCCGCAGTTCATCGCGCTCAACCGGGACGGCGACAAGCTCGGTGAACTCATCACCCACGACCCGCAACTGCGGCGCCGGGCCATGGAGCTGGGCTTCCGTATTCTCGACCCGACGGGCGAGGTCGCCGGTGACCAGCTGTCGAAATTCCTGGAGGAACGGCATGTCCCGGTGCCCTCCATGGCCCGCGACAACACCCGGACCGCGATGCCCAGGCTCCGCTTCCTGGAGAGAATGATCTCCGTCGTGGGCGACTGCCCGGCCGCCGAAGTCCCGGCCGGACGGCCCGAATGAGAGTGCGGCCTCGTATGACGGGCTTCATCACCCTATGTCTGGCGTGGCTGCTGCTCGGCGCTGCCACCGCCTGCTCCACCGACGATCGGAAGCCGGTCACCCTGCGGGTGCTGGCCAGTTCGGAGCTCGCCGACCTGGGGCCCCTGCTCGACGACCTGCGCCGCGACACCGGGATCACCCTGGAGATGGACTATCGCGGCACCGTGGACGCCAGCAACGCGCTCGCTCCGGGGAAGTACCGCCACGACCTCGCCTGGCTCTCCTCGGACCGCTATTTCCGGCTCAAGCTGAAGGAGGCAGGGACCAACGCCGAGAAGCCCCTGGCCACGAGCATCATGCGCTCTCCCGTCGTGATCGGTCTGAAGCCCCAGGCCGCCCAGCAGTTGCGCCGCAGGACCCCCGACCGGCAGATCTCCTGGGCCGATGTGGCCGACGCGGCGGCGGACGGGTCGCTGCGGTTCGCCATGGCCGACCCACGGCACAGCAACAGCGGTCTCGCCGCGCTGGTCGGCGTGGCGACCGCCGCCGCGGGCACCGGCGGTGTGCTGCGCCCCGAGGACGTCTCCTGCGACCGGCTGCGCGGCTTCTTCACCGGACACCGGCTCAACCAGGACTCCTCCGTCCGGCTGGCCGACGGATTCGTACGGCGGCAGAGGGACCTGGACGCCCTCATCACGTACGAGTCCGAACTGCTCACCCTCAACAGCAGCGGGAAGCTGCGCACACCCCTGGAGATCGTCTACCCCAAGGACGGCATGGTGCTGTCCGACTACCCGCTGCTGCTCCTCGACCCGGCCAAGCGCGCGGCGTACGACAAGCTCGTCGAGTGGCTGAAGAGCGAACCGGTCCAGAAGAGGATCATGGAACGGACGCTGCGCCGGCCGGTCGATCCGGCCGTGCCCCGCGACCCGCGCCTTCGTGAGCCGGTCGGCAACGCCCTGTACTTTCCGGACAAGCAGGAGGTCGTCGACCGGCTTCTCGCCGACTACGGCGATCCACAGCGCGCGAAACCCGCGCGGGTGATCTTTCTGCTCGACTTCTCCGGGTCGATGCGCGGCAAACGCATCGCGCAGCTGCGCGCGACCTTCGACGGTCTCAGCGGCGCCGACGATTCCCACTCGGGAGAGTTCGTGCGCTTCTACCGGGGCGAGTCGCTGACCGTGATGCGGTTCGGCGGCCGCGTACTCGACGAGCGGAGCGTGACCTACGACAGCGCGCGGGATCTGGACCGGCTGCGCGGCTTCGTGGCGTCCGACGACTTCGGGGACGGCACCGCCATCTGGTCCACGCTCGACCACGCCTACCGGAAGGTGTCGACCGTCGTACGGGACCAGCCGGGGCAGGCCGTCTCCATCGTGCTGATGACGGACGGCGAGAACAACGCGGGGATGGACCTGGACTCCTTCATCCGCCGGTACGAGGCACAGCCGCGGGCGGCCCGCGCGGTGCGCACCTACACCATTCGCTACGGCGAGGCCGACACCAGGGAACTCGATCGAGCGGCACGGGCCACCGGCGGACGTATGGTCGACGCCACCGCCCAGTCGCTCCTCAGCGCATTCAAGGAGATACGTGGGTGTGTTCAGTGAGGAGTGGTGGGGAGTCTGGTGGCCCTGGCTGCTCCTGTGGCTGCTGACGGCTGCCGCTCTTGTCACGCTGCTCGTCGTGGCGCTCTCCCGGCTCACCGGCGGACGGGGGAAGGGCGGTCAGAACCTCACGTTCAGCATCTGCTTCTACCTCCACGACAAGACCGTCATGGACCACTACCAGATGCGCCGCTACACGGCCGCCCTGCGTAAAGAGGTGGAGCAGCGGACCACCGCCGCCAACGACGGGCACATCCGCGCCAAGGTCTTCGGCGTCGGGGTCGGCGGCGGCAGGCGTGACAACCGGGAGGTCGTCGCCAAGTTCCTGGAGGTCGCCGAGCCGATATCGGTGATCGGCATCGTGATGGACGTCCTGGAGGAGAACGACGTCATCGTGCATGTGGACCTCGTCAACGAGACCGTCAGACGCAACGCCGCGCTGTCCAACGGGCTGTCGGCGCCGCGCGGTCACGGCTCCTCGCAGCAGACCGTTCGGCTGCGCGACATCGAGGACTTCGTGCTCAGGGGCCGCTTCCGGAAGATCGGCGAATCGCCGGAGTCCACCGTCTTCCTCGCCCCGTACGGGGATCCGGCCGATCCCGCGGCGGGGCCTCGCGTCCGCGTCACCTGCGCCACGGAAGGACTGCGCAACGAGGTCCCGCAGGGCACCTTCTCGGCCCGCTGCCTCGGCAAGGTCCAGGACTGGAACGCCGAGGACGCGGTACTCGAAGTGCAGGCAATGGCGATCTTCCGATAGGCGCCGGGGGCCGGTCTGCGCGACGATGGACGATGTCGGGAGGCACTCATGGATTACCCGGAAACCTACGAGCTGGTGTTTCAGGCGTCCGCCGTGGAGGACGACGCGGTGATCGTCCACCGCACCGCGCGGGCGGGCGCGGGGGGCTATCCGATCTACGAGGACGAGACGGGAATCGTGCGCGCGGAGATCAGCGACCGGGGAGAGGTACGCATGCTGGCCAGTGGCGGCCATCAAGTGCTCGGAACGCCGATGACGGTGCGGCCGCTCGGCTCCAAGTGAGGGTCCCTGCCGCGACGTGGTCCCTGCCGCGACGCCCTACCGCGTCGGCCGGCTTGTGACGGTGAACAGGGCGCCGTCGGGATCGCGCAGCGTCGCCTCCACCCCGTAGGGGGCCGGGCCCTGCCCGAGGACCGAGCCGCCGTGGAGCAGCGCGGCCTCGACCGTCGCCTGTACGTCACCCACGGGGAAGTGGACGTGCCAGCGCGGCTGGAACAGCGGGTCGGGTGCACTGCCGACCGCGCCCGAACTGAGCCGGGCGAGCACCTGACCGTGCTGGTGCAGGACCACCTCGCCCTCCTGGTAGTCGACCTGGCAGCAGCCTGGGCGCTCTCCGGCCCAGTCGAGGACCTCCCCGTAGAAGATCGCCGCCTCGAACGCGTCACGCGTGCGCAGCCGCAGCCAGGCGGGCGCGTTCTTGCGCCATGCCTGCCAGTTGGTGACCAGCTGCCCCTCCCAGATGCCGAACACGGCTCCGTCCCGGTCCGCCGCCAGGGCGCCGCGTCCCACCGGGAAGCGCAGCGGACCCACCGCGACGGTGGCGCTGCGCTCCAGGATCCGGGCCGCCGTCTCGTCCACGTCGGCGACGGCGAAATAGGGCGTCCATGCGACGGGGGCCCGCAGGGCGTGGCCGAGCGCGCCGATACCGGCGACGGGCGTGCCCTCGAAATGCGCGATCCGGAATGCGGCACCGAGCAGGGCACGCCGGAAGGTCCAGCCGAGGACCGCACCGTAGAAGGACTGCGCGGCCTGAAGGTCGCGTGCCATCAGGCTGATCCAGCACGGTGCGCCGAAGACCTCATGGCTCGACGTCACGCCGGGGGCCGTGCTCGTTGTCTCCATCACCCTCCATCCTCGCCCGCCGCGAGAGGGCTCGCGAGCCCTGCGGCCGCTCGCACGCATGTGACGTTTCCGCCGGGCGCGGCGCAGTCATGTGTAGGGGGCATCGGTACGGGTGTGCCGCGACGCGGGGCGACAAACAGGGACGAAGAGGAACGAGTGGGCAAGGTGCGGGGCGGCCGCCGTGCGGAGATGTACGACGCGAAGCTCGGTGAGGACGTCGCGCGGGCACAGCAGGGGGACGAGGCGGCCTTCGCGGCCGCCTTCCGGCTTCTGCAGCCGCGCCTGCTCGGCTTTCTGCGCGGTCTGGTCGGGGACGACGCCGAGGACGTCGCGTCCGACGCGTGGCTGGAGATCGCGCGTGACCTGGGACGCTTCCGGGGGGACGGGGCAGGCTTCCGCGCCTGGACCGCGAGCATCGCGCGCAACCGGGCCATCGACCATCTGCGCCGGCTCGGGAGCCGCCCGCGCGGCACGCTCCTCGAACAGGATCTGATGGAGCTGCCCGCCAGGCAGGACACGGCCTTGGAAGCCTTCGAAACCATCTCCACCGCGCAGGCACTCGCGCTGATCGCCACCCTGCCCCGTGGACAGGCGGAAGCGGTCCTGCTGCAGACCGTCATCGGTCTCGACGGACCCACGACGGCACGGGTGCTGGGCAAGCGGCCCGGCGCGGTACGCGCCGCCACGCATCGTGGGCTGAGACGTCTGGAGAAACATCTGGCGACGCTCGGGCGAAGCCGCGTGACAGATTCGGACTCCCGTGCGCTGGGAGAAAGAGATGACCGAGAACCGATCCAGAGGTGCCATGGACCCCGGTGACGAGCCGCGCACGCCGACGTGGAACCCGACGTGGACTCCGATGCGGGCAGCGGCGCCGACTGTGACGCTCGACGATCTGCTTGCTGCGGCTGCGCGCACGGCGCCCGCGGCACCGCAGGCAGAGCAGCGCGCCGTCGCCGCCTTCCGGGCGGCACGTGACGCGGGGGCGCCCGCCGTGCCCACCCGGCGCAGGGACGACTGGCGGCCCGCGCCGCCGCGGGCCGGGGCCCGCTGGATCAAGGTGGGCCTGGGCAGCTTCGTGGCCGCGCTGACGCTGGGCGGCGTGGCGATGGCGGCGGGCGCGATCCCGGCACCGTTCGGGGACGCGCCGGGCGGGCCCGGGCCGGTGCCGAGCGCTTCGCCCTCGCGGGGCGGGGGGACCACGGCCCCGCCGCGCCCCTTTGTCCCCGTCCCCCCGAAGGTCGGACCGACCGGACCCACGGGCGACGAGCGACCGCCGACCGCCAAGGACCAGCTGGCGCAGTGCCGTGCGTACGAGGCCCGGCAGGGACGCCCCGGGAGTCCGGACAGCCCGGCCTGGCAGCGGCTGGAGGACGCCGCCGGCGGTCCCGACGCCGTCGCCGCGTACTGCGCGGGCCTGTTGGCCGAGCAGCCTCTCCCGCAGCCGTCGAAGGAACGCCCGTCCAGGGACGCGAAGGTCGACGAGTCCAGCGCGGCTCCCGGGCAGCAGCCCCTCACCTCCCGGACCGACTGACCGGGGGACCACACGAAACGGCCGGGGCCCCAACTCGTGGGACCCCGGCCGCAGTTCGTCGGCGGCAGCCGGACTACGGCGTCAGCACGATGCCGATGCGGGCGCCGGTGGGTGCCCCCAGGGCCGTCGTGCCGTAGTACACGGCGGAGCTGGTGACGATCCCGCTCGTGCTGCTGTTGTCGAGCTGGAGGATCGTGCCGTTGTTCGCGTCCTCACCGTCGGCTCCGACGGCGAGATCCGCGCGGCCGTAGCCCGACAGGTCGGTGAGCGAGACGGCTGAGCCCAGGCGGTCGTTGAGCTCGGTGAAGCCGGGCACCCCGGTGGTGTCCTGGTGGTACGCGACCGAGCCGGTGGCCGTCGGTCCGGTGGAGGAGCCGCGCAGCAGGATGACCTGGCCCGCGTTGCCCTGCGCGACACCGTCGCGGGTGAGGTCCTCGCCCGGCAGGCCGGTGAGGATGTCGTCGTAGCCGTCCAGATTGACGTCGCCGACGGACACGGACGCGCCCATGTCGTCACCGCTCTCGCCGGTGTCCGGGACGCCGGTGGTGTTCTGGCCGAAGGTCTTGCGGCCGGTCGAGGTCAGCCCGGTCGACGAGCCGAAGACCGCGGTGACCGCGCCGCCCGTGAGGGCGTGGGCCGATTCCGTGGTGATCGGCTGGCCGACGGCGACGTCGGTGTAGCCGTCGCCGTTCAGGTCGCCCGCGGCGAGCGAACGGCCGCCGCGCGCGTCCAGGATGCCGACGCGGACCAGGCCGGTCGCGGAGCCCTTGAGCCACAGCAGTCGCGAAACCCCGCTCGGGTCACGGAAGTTGATCGCGGCGTCCGCGTAGCCGTCCTTGTTGAAGTCGCCGGTGACGGCTGCGGCGTAGGAGACGGCGGCGGTGTACGCGGTCGTGTTGAGGAAGCCGGCCTTGGTGGGGAGGGCGGACTTGTCCTCGAACACCCACCAGCGGCCCGGCTTGCCCGGGGCGATGGAGAGAATGTCCGCCTTGCCGTCCGCGTTGAAGTCGCCGACGGTGACGGAGGAGCCGAGCTTCTCGCCGGTCAGCCGGTAGGCGGCCGAGGTCAGGTACTGCTTCCCGCTGTCCAGCCCCGGGCCGTAAGCGACGGTGACCGATCCGGTGTCGCCGTGGCCCGAGTCGTCGTCCTCGCCGAGCGCGCCGATGGCGAGGTCGGCGTAGCCGTCGCCGTTGACGTCGCCGTACGCCGACGAGGAGCCGAAGCTGTCGCTGGTCTCGTTCTCACCGGGGATGCCGGGGGAGGCCTGGGTGAGGGTGCGCCGGGTGGTGGAGACGGGCCCGCTCGTACCGCCGGGCAGGACGGTCACCGAGCCGCCGTTGGCCGCGATCTTCGGCAGGCCGACGGCCAGGTCCTTGATGCCGTTCCGGTCGAAGTCGGAGGTCGCGATCGCGGAGTTGCGCCCTGCGCCCGCGGCGAAGTCACGGATCGAGGAGAGCTTGGCGTACAGGTTCTTGCCCGGGCAGGCGGTGGCGAAGGCGTCGCGGTGACCGGAGATCACGTTCATCGTGGCCTGCTGGCCCTCGGTCCACTTGCCGGTGTTGCCCATGGAGGTCAGCGTGACGGTGCCCTTGGGGTTGCCGCCGTACTGGCCGAGCTTCCAGGCGGCGATACGGGCGGCCGACTGCATGGCCGACGTGGTCGGCCGTCCGGCCGGCTTGCCGGTGGCGGCGTCGCCCTCGAAGTCACCGAGCAGCGCGATGCCGGTGGAGTAGCTGTTGAAGCCGTAGGTGTGCGCGCCCTTGACCGGCAGGTCGACGCCGCCGGCCCGGCCCTCGAAGATCTGGCCGCACTTGTCGACCAGGAAGTTGTAGCCCAGGTCGTTCCAGCCCTCGGACTGGATGTGGTACGTCATGATGCCGCGGACCAGGGCGGCCGATTCGGCGCAGCTGTAGTTGTTCGAGCCGACGGTGTGGTGGATGAAGACCGCCTGCACCTTGTCGATGTACTCGGCGGGGTCGTCGACCAGCGACTCGTCGGCGCCCCAGTGGGCGCGGTCGATGATCGGCGGCCGCTTCACCGTGGACGGCGGCGCGGTCGGCTTGGTGGGCGTCGGACTCGGGGACGCGCTCGGGGACGCGGTGTCGGCCGGCGAGTCCGTCGGGGTCGGCGTGGCCGGGTCCGTGGGCGTCGCGGTGTCCGTCGGTACGGCGCTGTCGGACGGCGATGCCGGATCCGTCGGGGCGGCCGGGTCGCTCGGGGAGCCGGAGGGGGTCTCGTCCACCGCGAAGGCGGAGTTGTCCATGTCCGTCCCGGCCGGGTTCTCGGCCTCGGCCTTGCTCACACCGGGGTCGACCATGTGCAGCTTAAGGTTCTTGGGCAGTGCCTTGCCCGAGCCGACGCGCACCTGCACGGCGGTGGACGGCCCGACCCACAGCGGCTCGGACGCGCCGTGGTCGGTGCCCTCGGCACCGTCCGGCCGGTGTGTTTCCAGGTCCACCGCCTGCCAGCCGGACCACTTGCCGTTCTCGGCGCTGCGCGTACGCACCTCTGCCGTGCCGTCGACCTTGGCCGTGGAGCTGTCCCAGCCGATTCCGACGACGGAGAACGGCTCGGTGTCGGTGGCCGGCAGCTCGCGGTCCTTGGTTCCGCCCTTGGTGAGCCCGAGAGTGCGGAGCTTGGCGGCCCGTTCCTGCTGATGCGGCTTCTTGGGCGAGTCGGACGGGTTGGCCGTGGCGATCGTGACCACCCCCGCCCCGCCGAGGACAACCGCGCCCAGGGTCAGCCAGGCTCGGCGCTTCATGCTCAGGGGTTTGTACGCGTGCGACCTACGCGGGCTCAAGTGCCCCACCTCTCCGATACGTTCACTTGAGGCACACCCGTCACTTGGGCGGCCTGGACTACCCAGCGCACCGGGCACGGAAAACATCACGGCTCCGGGCCGGCATGTGATGCGGATCACTGATCAAGGGGTAGTGGGGCGTCGTGCGGTGGGGGCACCTCCCAGGCGAAGCTCTGGGGGAGGGACTTCTCACACACGCCCCAGCCCGTATCTGACGAAACCGTGACGCCGGACCCGTCCCGGCGGCGGGTCGCAGGCCCCCCGCGTAGCATCGGAAACATCGACGACATCCCCGGCCGGTCTGCGGCTCGACGTCTCCTGATCGTTCTTTGAATCGCTCTCCGACCTGCGATGACGAAGGAGCGAGATGCGATGACCACGCAGGCGATGGACGCCGCGAAGCAGGAAGCGTTCGCGGGCCGTGCGGTGCAGATATTCAGCGACTCCTGTCTGGGCTTTCTGTGCAGCCTCGGGCACCGGACCGGACTGTTCGACACCATGGCGGGGCTGCCCCCGTCGACCACTGAGCAGATCGCCCGGGCCGCCGGCCTGAACGAGCGCTATGTGCGGGAGTGGCTCGGCGGGATGACCGTGGGCGGCATCGTCGAGTACACCGCCAAGGACGGCACCTACCGGCTGCCGCCCGAGCACGCGGCCTCACTGGTCCGTGCCTCGGGCCCCGACAACATGGGCTCCTTCATGCAGTACTTGGCGCTTTTCGGCACCGTCGAGGACCAGGTGCTCGAGGCGTTCGAGCGGGGCGGTGGCGTGCCCTACTCCGCGTATCCACGCTTCCAGGAACTCCAGGCCGAGGAGACGGCGAGGGTCTACGACCGCGACCTGGTCGACGTCGTCGTCCCGCTGGTGTCCGGCCTCCCGGAACGGCTGCGCGAGGGAATCGACGCCCTCGACATCGGCACCGGACAGGGACGCGCGGTCAATCTCCTGGCCAAGGCCTTCCCGGCGAGCCGCTTCCGTGGCGTGGACATCTCGGAGACGGGTATCGCCGCGGCCCGCCGCGAGGCCGAAGAGTTGGGTCTGGAGAACGCTCGCTTCGATGTGGCGGACACGGCCGAGCTGACCGGCGAGTACGACCTGATCACCGCCTTCGACGTGATCCACGACCTGGCCCGCCCGGCCGGCACGCTGTCCGCCGTGGCCGGCGCGCTGCGGGACGACGGGGTGTTCCTGATGGTGGACGTGGACGCCTCCAGCAAGCTGGAGGAGAACGTCGACCATCCCCTGGGCCCCGTGCTGTACGCCTTCTCCGTCTTCTACTGCATGACCGTGTCCCTCGCCGAGGGCGGTGCAGGACTGGGCACGGTATGGGGTACGCAGACGGCTCGGCGCATGCTCGCCGAGGCCGGATTCGGCGATGTCGAGGTGCGCGGGGTGGAGGGCGACATCCTCAACGCGTACTACGTGGCTCACAAGCGGCACTGACTCCGCCCGGGGACTGCGTCCCATCACCCCCGGACGCGGCTCGGTGCCATGCTGGAGGGCAGCACTGGAATGAGCCATGCAGGCGCCGGTCATGCGCCGAGATCCCGGCCTCTCATGGGTGAGGTAGCGCGATGGACACCTCCGACGGCAGCGCCGGGAATGATCCCCTGGCCGCATCGTTCAACGACCTGGGCACCGAGAGCGACACGGGGCAGGGATGGCCGATGGACCGGTCGCTCGTGGGTCAGTTTCTCGCCCGTTCACCGGTGGGCATGGCCGTGATGAGCCCGGAACTGCGCTACATCTGGATCAACGACGCCCTGGAACGCCTCGGTGGCGTCCCCCGGGAGGAGCGGCTGGGGAAGAGGCTCGGCGACGTACTGCCGAAACTGGACGCCGAGGCGATCGAGGCGACCATGCGCAGGGTCCTGGAGACCGGGGAGCCCGCGGTCGACATCGAGTACAGGGGCCGCACCCAGGCCGATCCGGAGCGCGAGCACGCCTACTCGACCTCGTTCTTCCGGCTCGACGACACCCTGGGCAGGGTGCGGGGCGTCTGCTACATGGTCATCGACGTCACCGACCGCTGGCGCGCCGGGTCGCGGCTCGCCCTGCTGAACGAGGTCGGCGCGCGGACCGGCAAGAGCCTGAACCTCATACACATCGCGCAGGCGCTGGCGGACTCCTGCGTCCCCCACCTCGCCGACTTCGTCGCCGTGGATCTGCTGGACCCGGTGCTGCTCGGTGAGGCCCCGCGCCCCGGACCTCTGCCCGGTACGCAGCAACTGCGCCGCGCGGGTCTGCGCTCCGCCGGCCCGGACCTGCGGGAGCCGATCGCGGAGACCGGGCAGAGCGTGGTCTTCCCGCCGTCCTCACCGGGCGAGCGGTGCCTGCTTGACGGCTCGTCATACCTGCGCCCCGTCCTGGACGACGAGGCGGGTGGGTGGCTCGCCGCGGAGCCGCACCGTGCCGGGGACAACCAGGGCCTTGGCCGGTGTTCCCTGATGCTGGTCAGAGTCGGCGCCCGCGGCAACGCCCTGGGCGTCGCCACCTTCATCCGCCGCGAGAGCCGCGGCGCCTTCGAGCAGGCCGATCTCCTTCTCGCCGAGGATCTCGTCGCGCGGGCGGCCGTCAACATCGACAACGCCCGCCAGTTCACCCGCGAGCACAACACCGCGCTGGCTCTTCAGCGCTTTCTGCTGCCCCAGAGAGTGACGACGCAGAGCTCTCTGGAAGTGGAGTCGCGCTACCTTCCCGCGGAAGCCAGCGACGGAGTGGGCGGCGACTGGTTCGATGTGATCAGGCTGTCCGGGGCCCGGGTGGCCCTGGTCGTCGGTGACGTGGTCGGCCACGGGATCAGGGCCGCCGCCTCCATGGGAAGGCTGCGCACCGCCGTCCGCACGCTGGCCGACCTAGACCTTCCTCCGGAGGAGCTGCTGGCCCACCTGGACGACCAGCTGCTCGGTCTCATCGGCGAGGACGTGGCGCACCACGAGAGTCCGGCCTCCGCCGTGCTCGGTGCCACCTGCCTGTACGCCGTCTACGACCCGGCCAGCCGCAGATGCACCATGGCCCGGGCCGGGCACCCGCCCCCCGCGCTCGTCTCCCCGGACGGTTCGGTGGCCTTCCTCGACCTGCCGCCGGGACCGCCGCTGGGTCTGGGAGGTCTGCCGTTCGAGTCGGCCGATTTCGAGGTGGCGGAGGGGAGCGTCCTCGCGCTCTACACCAACGGGCTGATCGAGGCCCGCGAACGGGACGTGGAGGTCGGGATGTCCCAGCTGGGCACCGCCCTGGCCAGTCCCGGCATGCCCCTGGACGAATTGTGCGCGAGCGTCCTGACCCACATGCTCAAGGGCCCTCCCGACGATGACGTAGCGCTCCTTCTCGCCCGTACGCACGCCCTCGGCAGCGATCAGGTGGCCTCCTGGGACCTGCCGTCCGATCCGGCCGTGGTGGCCGAAGCCCGTGCCCGGACCCTGCGCTGCCTCGACGCTTGGGGGCTCGGCGAGCTGGGTTTCACGATGGAACTGATCGTGAGCGAGCTGGTCACCAACGCCATCCGCTACGCCTCGGGGCCCATCCGGCTGCGTCTGATCAGGCAGGACGTACTGATCTGCGAGGTCTTCGACACGAGCAACACCTCCCCGCGGCTGCGGCATGCGCGCACCACCGACGAGGGTGGCCGCGGACTGTTCCTGGTGGCCCAGGTGGCCAAGCGCTGGGGCACCCGTTACACCGCCGAGGGAAAGATCATCTGGGCCGAGCACGACCCTTCCGAAGCCCCGGTGATGTAGGCCCTGCCGCGGCCGCGGCAGCCGCACGGTCACGGCCGGGGCTGTCGCAGCTCCCGCAGGCCCTGGACGAGCAGGCGCAGGCCGAACTCGAACTGGGCCTCGAAGTCCGTGCCGGTCAGCACCGGCAGGGTCGCGGCGAGATGCGGGAACCGCTCCGTCGTCACCGCCGCGCGCAGCGCGTCGGGGTCCGCGGGACCCGCGTCCCCGGGCTGGAGCGCGGCCTGCTCCTCCAGCGTGTGGCCGAGCGTGAAGTGCACGACCGCGAGCCCACCGCGAGCCGCCTCCTCCTCGCCGAAGCCCGCCTCGCGCAGAGCCCCGATCAGGGTTTCGGCGTACCCCAGGGTGCCCGGGCCGATGGAGTGCGTGCCCGCGTAGACACGGGCGCCGTCGCGGTGCCGCAACAGCGTGTCGCGCAGCGTCCGGGCCAGAGCGGTCAGCCGCTCGCTCCAGTCGGCCTCGGCCCCTGACGCGGACGGGGAGATGCAGGCCAGCATCCGCTCGGCCATCGCGGTGAGCAGGTCCTGCTTGGTCGCGAAGTAGCGGTACAGCGCACCGGCGCGGACGTCCATCGCGTCGGCGAGGCGTCGCATGGTCAGCGCGTCGAGACCGCTGTCGTCCAGCAGTTGCAGGGCCGTCTCGACGGTACGTGTCCGGTCGAGACGGGCGGGCCGGCCTCTGGCGGGGGTTGACGGAGCACTCATGGAGCTCACTATAGTGAACAATGTTCACGTGAACGCTGTTCACTAAATACCGAGGAGATCACCATGGACACCGATGTGATCGTCGTGGGCGCCGGCCCGACCGGGCTGATGCTCGCCTGCGAGCTGGCGCTGGCGGGCGTACGGACCCGGGTCGTCGAGCGCCGCGCCGAACCGCAGCGGGACTCCCGGGCGCTGACCCTGCACCCCCGCAGCGTCGAGCTGATGGACCAGCGGGGCATCGCCGCCCGCTTCCTCCCGCTCGGCCGGACCGTGCCCGGCTGGCACTTCGCGGGTCTGGACACCCACTTGGACTTCTCCGCGCTGGACTCCCGGCACGGATACACCCTGTTCCTGGCGCAGGCGCGCACCGAGGCGCTGCTGGAGGAGCGGGCGCGCGAGCTGGGCGTTCAGATCAGCCGCGGGCACGAGAGCGTCGGGCTCAGCCAGGACGCCGACGGTGTCGAGCTGACCGTGCACCGGCCCGGCGGGGCCCGGACCCTGCGGGCCCGGTACGCGGTCGGGTGCGACGGAGGACGCAGCTTCGTGCGACAGGTCGCGGGCATCGACTTCCCGGGAACGGACGAAACGATGACCGGGATGCTGGGGGACTTCGCCGTCGTCGACCCCGCCGGACTCGACCGCGCGCGTGCCGCCGGTGTGCTGGCCGTGCCGCTGGAGGAGGGGCTGATCCGCTTCGTCTTCATGGATCCGCAGCGGATGCGGACGCCGAGCGCGCAGCAGGTGACGATCGAGGAGTTCCGCTCCTCGCTGGTGCGGATCTGCGGCACGGACTGCGGTGTCGCCGAGCCCCGGTGGCTCTCCCGCTTCGGCAACGCCACCCGGCTCGCGGGGAGTTACCGCTCCGGCCGCGTCCTGCTGGCGGGAGACGCCGCCCACATCCACTTCCCCGCGGCCGGCCAGGGCCTCAACACCGGCCTCCAGGACGCGATGAACCTGGGCTGGAAGCTTGCCGCCGAGATCAACGGCTGGGCGCCGCCGGGGCTGCTCGACAGCTACCACGAGGAGCGCCACCCGGTCGGGCGGGCGGTCACCGAGAACACCGAGATCCAGACCCTGCTGTGGGAGCTGACGCTCCTGCCCCAGTACGAGCGTCCGGCGGCGGCCCTGCGCGCACTCCTCGACGACCTCCTCGGCATCAAGGAGGTCAACCGCCGCCTGGCCGCGCAGGTTTCCGCACTCGGCACCTGCTACCCGCCCGCCGACGCTCAAGCCGATCCGCTGGTGGGGCGCCGTGTGCCCGACATCGGACTGACCGCTGCCGGTTCACAGGCGACACGGGTCTACGAACTGCTTCCCCAGGGCCGGTTCGTCCTGCTGGACCTGAAGGGGGACGCCGGCCGGGGCGAGGGCGGAGCCGCCGGGTGGCAGTCGCGGGTCACCGCCGTGACGCTCACCGAGCACGACGAGCACGCGGACCTGGACGGGGTGACCGAGGTCCTCGTACGTCCCGACGGACACATTGCGTGGGCCACCCGCGCCACCGAAGCGGACACCCGGCGCACCGAACGCGCCGAGGCGCTGGCCGCCTGGGCCGGACCGGCGGGGAACCGATCGGCGCCGCTGTCGTAACAGCTCGGGCAGGACGGGCGGATACGGATTCATCAGTCCATTCCGGTTGCTGACGCGGACCGCGCACCAGCATGCTGAACCCATGGTTTTCTCTCCCACCACGGTCGCACTTGCCGACATGGTTGCCGAGTTGGGCCTGGTGCGAGCCAATGGGCTGCTGGGCCTGCGGAGACTGGAACTCCCGTTGCTGCACGCGGCGTCGGCCGTGCACGGCGCCGGCGGCGAGGGGGATATGCGGCCCGGCGCCGTGGAGGCGCTGTTACGGGACGCCGTCGAGACGCTCGGGGGCGGTGATCTGCAGTCCGCCGCGCAGTACACGTTCGGGTTGACGCGGGGGGCGCGGGAGTGGGCGGCCCAGGACCGGCGACGCCGGGCGGCAGATGTCTTCCGGGTGAGCATCGACCGGTTCCGCAAGCACCACGAGAAGCTGGTGCTTCAGGAGACCGCGGAAGCCGTACTGGCGCTGTGCCTGGCCCGCTCACCGGCAACCGGGGGTCAGGCGGCCGGCAACGGAGCCGCGGCGGAGGCGTCGGAAGCGACCGCGCAGAGCACGGAGGGCACGGTCCGTGCGGTGGAGCAGATGCGGCGCACCGGCTCTCCGGATGTCCGGCCGCTGCCCCTCGGCCCGCTCTCCCTGCCCGTCGCACTCGGTGGCACGACGGCGCGCATCGTCGTGCACACCAGCCCCATCGAGTTCGTCACAGGCGTCGACATCCTGGTGTCGTCCGAGAACACCTATCTGGAGATGTCGCGGACCTACCGGCCGACCACATCCGGCGCACTGCGCCGTGCCGCGGCCCGGCAGAACGAAGCCGGCGCCATCCTGGACGACGTACTGGCCCGTGAACTGCACGACTGGCTGGTGCGGTTCGCCTCCCCCGGTCTGCCCGTCGCCCCGGGAACCGTCGCGGCCACCTCCGCCGGGGAACTCGTCTCCCAGGGCGTCCGCAGGATCTACCACGCGGCCGTGGTGATGCCCAGGACGGACGGCGGCTACGACACCACACCCGCCGTCGTCACCAAGGCCGTTCGGCAGGTCTTCGAGGCGGCCGCGGCGGAACGGGAGAGCTTCGGCCCGCCCCTGCGGTCCCTGTGCCTGCCGCTGCTGGGCGCGGGCCGCGGTGGTCTGGAACCGGCGGCGAGCCTGCGTGCGATGCTCACGGCGATCGGTCCTGCCCTGGCGGACCGGCCCTTCTGGGAGGTGCATCTGGCGGTGCGGCGTCCGGCGGTGGCCCGGGCCGTGCTCGACGTTCTGGCGGAGCACCGCCCGGCCAACACCCCGCCCGGACCCGGGGGACAGCCCGTTCCCGCCCCGGCGGCGGACGGCCGACGGGCTTGAATGGAAGGGGGCGCTCAACCATGCGACGGCGGGAGGCGGCGTGGACGCCACGGCGACAGCACTGCTGGTGACGGTTGTCGGGGCCGCGACGACGACCATGACCGCCCTGATCACCCAGAGCCGGATCGACCGCTCCCGCCGTGAGGACCGGCGTGAGGAGGAACGGCGGCTGCTGGACGAACGGTTCCTCCAGGAGCGCCAGGAGGCTCTCGGCGCCCGCCGGTCTCAGTACGCCGTGCTCAACACCTCCGCCCGTCAGTACCTGACGGCGCTCTCCGACTACGCGCACGCGCTGGGCCGTGGGTCCGCGGGCGAGCACACCACCCGGGAAGCTTCGGAGCTGGAGCAGGCCCGGGCGGCGTACCGCCGCTGCTACGCGGAGCTTCAGCTGACCCTGCCCGAACCGCTGTTGGCGAACGTGCGGGCGACGAACCGCTCGCTGAACGCCACCTACGGTGTGCTGATACGGCTCACCCACGGCATGGCCCGCACGGGTGAGACGGTCGAGGGGGCACGGCTCCACATCGCCGGACTCTGGAACGAACTCGGCGAACTGCGCGCCGGGTTGAGAGCGGATCTGGCCGACTGAACCGCCCTCATGTCCTCAGCCCGGATCGATCACCTCGGTCAGGCGGTAGGACTTCGTCTTGCCCGACGGCAGAGTGACCAGGACCTGTGCCCCGTCGATCTCGTAGAGATAGTCCCCTTTGGGGGCACGGTAACCGGTGCTCGTCTCGGTGGCGGGGATGGTGATCGTGTCTGCGTCCGGACTGTTCAGCAGCGCTCCGTGGTAGTACACGGTGTCGCCCGTCGTGCGGCACAGGGTGATGTCATGCCAGTCGGTGACGTAGTGGTGGAGCAGTACCGCGTCGGCGCCGTCGGGGATGTCCGCCGCGATCTCGGTCGGACACGGACGCGTTGCGGTGTCCGACCTCAGGTCCCCCTGCTCCTGTTGCTGCTCGTTCAGTGCCTTGTAGGCGACGCCTCCTCCCGCGGCGAGCACGAGGATCAGCATGATCGCCCAAAAGGGGGAGGAACTGTTCGAGGCCGTCCGGACCGGTGTGGCGCGGACAGGCGTGGCGGGGACCAGTGCGGCCTGGGCCCGTGCGGCGATCAGCTGTCGAGCGGGCGTCTGCGGCGCGGGGACCGGGCGCCGGGCGGCGGGCGGAGCGGCGACCACGGGCGCAGGCGTCGGGGTCGCCGTACCCCTGCGCGCGGCCCCGGCCCGGAACTGCTGGGTATGCGCGTCCCGGTACTGCTTCGCGTATGCGTCCAGCACGTCGAGAGGCGGGCGCCGGAAGTTGCCTGTGCCGTCGAGGAAGACGGAGGTGAGGGTCTGCCGCCACTGCGCCGCCGTGGGCCGTCCGTCCGTGGCGAGCGGCTTGCCCAGCGCGCGGGTGAACAAGTCCCGCAGCCGCGGGTCGAGCTTGCGCGGAAAGCCGGAGGCCCCGGTCCAGGTTCCGTTGACGTAGCAGGGGGCGCCGGGGTTGAGGAAGAGGCCCTTGTACATGGCCAGCGCCAGCGCGTACCGGTCGCTGTACCGGTCGTGGGCTTTGATCTTCCCGGCCTGCAGACGAGGGTCTTCCCACCCGGGAGTACAGACACCGTTCGTCGGGGCGGGTGAGAAGGAGCGCATGCCGTCGCTGTCGATCAGGTACGCGTGCGACGGTGACGGCCGCCAGACCACGTTCTTCGCTGAGACATCGCCGTGCACCAACTGCTCGGATTCGAGGTACGCGAAGATGTCGCAGACCCGGATCAGCACACCCACCCGGACCGATGCCTCCGGCGGGTTCGCGCGGGCAAGTGACAGGAAGTCGAGCGTGCGAGGGCTCTTGCCGTCGCGCATGAACTCGTCCGGTATGAGTGGCAGGACGACGCCCTTGACATCGTGTCCGGAACGGACGAGGTCGATGGGCCAGTTCACCGAGGAGGACGCCGTACCGGCGAGCGAGCGCTGGGCCTCGGCGCGGGCCACGATGTCGTGGCCCATCCGCTGGAGGCGGCTGAGTTGGGCGATGTCGGCGCTGTCGTGCAGCGGCTTCAGATATTCCTTGTAGACCCGTACCAGGCCTTTGTCGTCACGACAGCGATAGAGCTTTGCCTGGCCACCGCTGTTCAACTCGGTGTCTTCCACGGCGTACTGGCGGCCGGAGCCCCCCATGACATGGCGCATGACCGTACCTCAGGACTCGGGACGGGGATGCGCGGCCGAGGGATCGGCCTGGTCGGGCACGCGTGCCCAGGACACCGGGGGCTCCGCTGCCGAGGCCGTGGGCCAGGCGACCAGCGCTGTCCGGTCGTCGTGGGAGCCCTGGCGGCGGTAGCGCAGCGAGTCGAGCATGCGGGCGGCGCCGCAGGGCACCGACCAGCGCGACGCCAGCCACGTCCGTACCGAGGGCGAGTCGAACAGGTCGATGGCCAGCCCATCGGTGGTGAGGATCACGGCTTCCACCCCGTCCAGCACGACCGGGGCGTACTCGGCCAGCCGGTGCACGTCGTCGTCCGGCAGATACCCCGTGACGAGGTTGGCGGGCCCCTCGTCCGCCGGGAAGGCGGTTTCGTACGTGCCGCGGGAAAGGGTGAAGACATTGCAGTCACCGACCCGTACGGCATGTCCGTGACCGCTGCCCGCAGATACCTCGGCCGGATCGTGCCCCTGAACTCCGTCGCCGGCGGCTTCGTCGTCGGCGACGGGCAGCGGGAGCCAGCACAGGGCGACGGTGGACGCGAGGTCCGAGTCCGTCAAAGACCCCAGGACCGCGGCACGATGACGCTGTACCGCGACACTGCCCGCCGCGAGGACGTCACGGAGTACGTCCTGCGGCGCCATGGCCATCTGCCGCCCGGTGATGTGCGAGGCGGCCTCACAGAGGTACGAGGCGAGCAGCTCCGCGCCGGTCTGCGCGGTGGCCGGCCGGGAGCCGAGGCCGTCGCAGACGACCAGAATCAGCCCGGAACCGTCCTTGGTGACGGTGTACCGGTAGACGTCCTGGCCCGATGTGCCGTGCACCAGATGCGAGGTGCCGGTCATGCTGGCCGCGGCGATCCAGCAGCCCCGCAGGACTCCGCCGTCCGCGCGCATGCCCGGCAGGCTGGTGGGCACGTCGGTGAGACGGGGCACGGGCAGGCTCGCCAGCTGCCCCGTCCGAGGCGCGGAAGTGGGCAACTCCAGGTATTCGTACGCATCCGCCGGCGTCTGGGCGGGCAGCAGCGCGCCCGGTGGCTGTGCCGTGCCCGGCCGGGCGGCGGAGTCCGCCAGGGCGCCCGGCGCCGCGGACGACTCCGGGGTGGCCCCGGGCTGATCGGCCGAGGAGGCCGGGCCGGCGGGGGCAACCGGCTCCGGCCGGTTGCCCCTGGGCCACCACTTGGAGACCATCGTCGCGCCCGTCAGTTCGAGAGGACCGGAAGCGGCGTCAGACCCGTGGACTGTGGAACGCTCAGCCCCGCCGCGCCACCCGCCCGGAACGACCCCGAGGTGGTCTTGATGCTCAGGAGCACGGTGTGCAGGATCTCCTTCACCGCCACTGCCGGATCCATGTCGGTGGCGAAGAAGGCGTGCTGGGTGGACACCTGCGCGATCACGTCCCGGTTCGCCTGGCCGAAGCCGAAACTCACCACCTCCGCGCCGTACTTGTCCTCCCTGCTCCGCAGCCGGTCGAAGTCGTCCTTCCAGCTCTGCCCGGCGTTGTGCTGACCGTCGCTGAGGAAGAAGACCACCGGCCGGTGGTACCTCGCCCCCCGGCCCAGCCCCCCGATGCCGTCCACGAGAGCCTCACGGGCGACCCGGAACCCCTCGGCGAAGTTGGTGCCGCCCTGGGGGGAGAGCGCGGGCATCTGCGCATGGGCCATGTCGCTGAGCGGCAGAACGCAGCCGGCCGAGTCGGAGAACGTGACCACCGCGATGCGGGCGATCTCGCCGGTCGTCGGGTCGTCCAGGATCGCTCTCTGCATGGCGGGCAGGGCCGTGTTCATGGCTGCCATCGGGCCGCCCGACATCGAGCCGGACACATCGATGACAAGACAGACGGGAAAGATCGCAGGTCGTTCGGATTCGGCGAATTGAGACACGAGAACCCCCAGAGTTTTCGGGCGCGAGTAAATCGCGGGGAAAGCGGACGGAGAGACGAGCGCGAATCGAAACGCAGAGCGATGGGCAACGGGTTCATGAGGCCGGCCGATTCGCGCGAAACCGCGAATTCTGTGCCCTGCGGCTCCGCATCCCCCGGAGTCCCTCCGATTATCTCTTTCGAAGGCGCTTCGGTCGACTATGCACGACCGGGAGGTGTGTGCGGCTCATTTTTGCCTACTTGCGCGATAATTCCCGGACGTGGCCCGAATTTCGCCCAGGTTGTGCCCGGATGGCGCCCGGGTCTGACCGGTCGGGCCCGGGTGACGCCCAGGTCTGACCAGCCAGGCCGGTGCATGCCGGTCCGCCGTGCGGAGCGGGGGCAGGCCCGTCCGCCGCTCAGTCCGGGGGTGCGCCTACGCGTACGCAGTAGTCGGCCAGTGTCCTGTCGAGCCAGCGGATCCCCGCGCTGTCGTCGAGATCGATCGTCGTGTTCGGGACGGCAGCCACGACCTTGTTCACCTTCTCGCCGAGGAGTGGACCGAAGCGGTCACCGAAGAGCACCGCGGTGGGCTCCGGGTGATCCTGCTTCGAGGTCCAGATCAACCCCTGGGCCCAGTCGGCCTGCTGCCGCAGCCAGTGCGCCCAGCGGCGGGTGAACGGATAGTCGGGTGTATCCGCCTGGATGAGCCAGGTGCCCTGGCTGACCGCGCTCATCGCGCGGCGGTCGAGCAGCGACAGGAGCGTGACATCGGTGAGCAGCTCCAGTTGGGACAGGCACCGGCCCTCGATGGCGCTGTACGACACGGTGCGCGGCACGCCGTCGTCGATCGGCAGTTCCTTCAGCAGACTCTCCACGAGCGCCGTTTGAGCGGTGGGGGCCACATACAGGTACGAGTAGAGGTCGTTGCGCGTGCTGTCGAACCGGGTGCCGCCGAAGTGATGATCGACCACGGTCGGGTTGAAGGCGGCTCCGGATCGGGCCTTCCTGTGCACCCGGTAGAGCCTGGTCCCGGCAGGCCAGATGACCTGGTGCGCCGTGCCCGCGAGTTTGTCGGGGAGTTTCGCCGGACGTCCCACGTCAGTCCCCCTCGCCCACGGCTCGCGCCGCTGCCATCAACTCGTCGTCCGGGACGCTGCCCAGGACCTCGGCAGGCGCGGTGCCCAGCCAGTAGTTGCGCCCCAGCCACCAGTCGGCAGCACCCCACGGGTCCTTGGAAGCCCTGAGTACTTCGTTGATGGCCAGGACCAGCGGCACCGGTGTGCAGTCCTCCTGGAACTGGAACGACGGCAGCCGTACTTCGCCGCCCTTCCGGGTCAGCCGGATCAGGTGCGGATGCCGGGGATCCTGCCCAAGGACGTCCCTGACCTGTGTCTCGGAGAGAGACGTGGCGGACAGCAGCCGGTCGCGGATGAGGTCCCAGGGGGACGGCGCGAGGGACCTCTGCTGTTCCGGTCCTGGCCGGGGGGCCGCCCGCCGTGCGGTCGTGGGCCGGGCCGCCGCGGGGCGGTGACCGTGGCGTACGGCCATCCGGCGAAGCAGTCCGGGCGCCGCGGCCCGGTCGGGCGCCATGGTCGAGCGCCACTGCCGCAGGGCGGGGTCGTCGGCCGGTAGCCGGCTGCGTACATGGGAGGCCACCGCCAGGCCGATCGCCCGGAGTCCTTCCTCGTCCGAAACATTTCCGAACAGCCCCAGTAGCCGGTCGAGCTGTTCGCGATCAGCTTCCGTCAAACGTTCGCGTAATTCATCGGGATGTGATTCGAGGTCGGTCAGAATCGAAAGATCAATATCGTCCATGCATCGTCTCCTCTCACGGTTCAAGGCAGCGGAAGTTCTTCCCGCGAGCGTACTGGAAATGCACCGGAGTGGCCCCGGTGTGCGTAATGCATTGCCAGGCTCGTACGTCACCGGGCAGAATCACGACATCGCAGTGCCGTGCAGTGCTGCGGGAAAACTGTGGCCGGCGGCGCCAGGTTTTCACCGGAACGGAATTCCGGCTGCGTGATGGCGCTGCGGCAGGAGAACGGGGGCCACCATGGCTGCACCACAAAATGACGTCCGCGGCGCGCTGCCGCTCCGCCCGCGCCGAGGAGTTGGTCCGCGATGAGCGACGACCTCGCAGCGCTGGAGGCGGAGATCGCCCGGCTGCGCGAGCGGGCCGCCGTACTGCAGCCCGGCGGTCAGGATCGCTGGAACACCGAGGCCGACATCGCCGAACTGCTGCTTCTGCACGCCATGGAGACCGTCGACCTCTTGCCGGCGCCGGACGGGGAACTCCCGGACGGCCTCGTCCAGTCGCGCGCCCTGCTCGACCGCCTGCGGGCCGGGCACCGCACCGGCACCGCCTCCTACCACTGGGCCTGTCTGCTGGCCGCGCGGTGCGCTCAGTTCGAGACCGACCTGACCGGCGACCCGGACGTGCTGGACACGGCGATCGAGCTCTTCGAGTCCGCGATCGCGCCGTTACCCCCGCACGGGCACGCCGTCTTCCCGCCGCTTGTGGGCGAGGCGGAATGGTGGCCGCCCGGTGCGGCCGTGAACGCACGGTGCGATCTGGCCCTCGCCCGGTTCAACCGTAGTCGCAGCCTTCCGGGAGAGCGCCGAAGCGGGGACCTGGACCGGATCATTACGCTCCTGACACCTGTCGTGGACGGCACGGAGGCAGGACTCGTCCACGACCCCGAACTGGCGCTCGCCTGCCTGGGGTTGGCGCTCGCCGACCGCTCACGCGCCCCCGGCCCGCCCACCGCGGCCAGGTCGGCCGACCGGGGCCGGGCCATCACCCGGCTCGGGGCAGCCCGCGCCGCCGCTTCCGATTCCGGGCCCCTGCCCGAGGTCACCTTCCAACTGGCGCTGCTCCAGTTTCTCCAGCACGACGACGGCTGCGACCTGACCGGCGGGCCCGGCGACCACGGCGCGCGCTCGCGGCCGGCCCATGAACTCGGCCCCGTGCTCGACCTGTTGGTGCCGCTCACCCGCGACCCGTCGACGGACGGAGGCGACGCGACGGATCTGGCCGTCATGGTCGCCCGTCACCTCTACGAACACGACGGCGCACGGGCCGCCGAAGTGGCCCTCATCGCGTGGCACCGCAGGGCGATCGACCATCCGGGCACCACGCACCGCCAAGTACGCGCCAACCGGGTCGATCTGGCGCTTCTGCTCATCGACCGGGCCGAAGGCAACACAACGGCAGCGACGCCCGGGAATCCCGCCCCGCACAGCGACCTCGGCGAAGCCGCCGAGCATCTCGACCTGGCACTGGACGCTCTTGCCCTGCGGTCCGGGCCCGGCGAGCGGCCCGAGACCGGCGAACCACCCGAGACCGACGAGGAACGCGCCCAGGAACGGCTCAACATCCTCCTGGCGCTGGTGACAGTGCTGAGCATGCTCCTGCCCGGCAGCACCGACGATGCGCGGCTCGACCGCCTGGTCCGGCGGGGGCAGGAGCTGATCGACGTCATCCCCGACGCCGACAACGACCGCGGCGATGCCTGCCTGCGACTCGCCCTCGCCCTGTTCGAACGGACGCACCGTCGCGCTCTGCCGCATCTGCACGAGCTGCTGCGCCGGGCGATGACGCCGGGCCGGACGGACCCCGAGATCGCCCTGGCGGCCGGCGCCCCCGGCGTACGGGAGGACAACGAGCTGACCATCAGCCTGCTGCGGACCGGCGTCGGCCTCTACGGCTACGAGGACGACCTCTACGAAGCGGCAGCGTGTGCGCTGGCGATCAGCCTTCTCATCGGCTACGCGATCCGGCTGCCGGTTCGGGACCGTGCGCTCATCCAGGAATCGGTGCGCTGGTTCCGTATCGTGCTCGATCGCGCGCACGAGGGCGGCGACAGCTTCGCCCCGGATCCGGATTTCGACGTACTTTTCATCGGGGCACTCGCCAACAGCATCTGGACCAGCGACCCCTTCGACCCGGCCCACTTCGCCTCCTGGGGGGAGCCGTCGAGGGGTCCCGACATCTCCCGCCACCCCAGCGTCGAGGACGACCTCCAGACCCTCAGACACCTGCTCGAAACGTCGGCGAAGCGGCGTGAACAGCCTGTGCCCGTGTACGAACTACTGCTGCTCCTGGTCACCTTCGTACGCAGCCGGGGCGACCTGGACGACGGGGCATGCCGGCACTGGCGGGACCGGCTCCACCGGGCATCGGCGCACACCGACCCGACCGAGCAGCCGCTGAAGGGATTCCTGCTGATGGCGGCAGGGGCACTCGGCCATGAGCTGGGACGGCGCGGGTTGGCCAAGCCGGCCGAGATCGCGTCGGCCGACCGGCTGCTGCGCGAGGGCCTGCGGTACATGCCGCCGGACAGCGACGTCGCCCGGTGGGCCGAGCGACTGCGGCCGGCCGGCTACGCCGGGCTGCTCCAGGGGCTGTTGGGCGTCTTCACAGGGGATGCCGGGGGTGCCGGTCGGGGAGTGGCGCACGGCGAGGACGCATCCGTACGCTCCCCAGGCTCCGTACGCTCCCCAGGCTCCGTGCGTACCCCGGGCCACGAGCGAACCCCTGACCCTGCGACTGCACCTATGTCCGCTTCCGTACCTGACGCCGAGCCGGAGGACATTCCGCTGTCCGCGGCGGCGGTCCTGCCGGGCGACGGGAGCGGCTATCCCTTCACCGAACCGGTCGGCCGAATCATCGAGATCGTCACACAGCCGGCACGGCCAGGCAGCCACGATCACGGCCACCGCCCGGCCGCCGTCATCGCCGTGCACGCTCTGGCACTCCACCGGCGCTGGCTGCACGAGAGCGGGACCTCGGACCTGACCGACGCCATCGCCCTGACCCAGCAGGCGATCGCGACCCTGGACGGCAGCGACAGACCCCTCGCCGACCGGCTGGCCATGCTCCTCGCGGGCATGCTGCTCGACCGTCATCTGCTGCTCGGCGACCGGATGGATCTCGCCGCCGCGCGGGAGGTCTATGGGCGGCTGCGTGAGTGTTCGGACCCCCGCGACGCCCACCCCGAACTCGTCACTCTGCTGGCCCGGCCCGCCGCCGGGTCCGCCGTGGGACAGCCTGATCTCGGCGCCCTGCTGCGGCCGGGGCGGCCGGCGCCGCCCGGCACCTTCGCCGCCGAACTGCTCGCGGCCTCCGGGCTGGTCGGTCTGCTCGCCGCCCGGCGGGACGGGAGCACGGATCAGGCGGCACCCCCGGGCGACGAGGCGGACCGGGCTGTGCGGGCACTGGCGGAAGCAGCCTCCGCGCTGCCCGCCGACCACCCTCTGCTGCCCGCGGTGATCAGCGAGTCGGGTCTGTTCCTCGCCACCCGAGCGGCCCACAACGGCGATGTCACAGCCCTGCGCGCGGCGGTCGAGGATGTCGTCCGCGCGGCCTCGCTCTGCTCACCCAGCAGCGCACACCGGGCGCCGCTGCTTCTCCGAGCGGCCGCCGTGCTCTGCGCGCATTCCCACGCGCTGGACGGACGCGGCCATGCCGCCGCCGCTTCTCCCGCCCGGACCTCACTCGACCGGGGAATCGACCTGCTGGCCGCAGCCGTGGACGAGGCGGGTCAGGGTTTCCACGGGGCACGCGCCCGCTGCCGGTACGGCCTCGGACGCCTGCTGCTCGCCCGCTTCCGACGGACGCACGACAAGGCGGACCTTCAGCGGGCGGTCGGGCTCCTGCAGGATGTGCGTACGGCCGTGCACTCCCGGCCCGGTGACCCCTTCACGGTGCTCCTCACACGCGCGCTGGCCGAGGCGTTGCGGGCCTACGGTCCGCAGGACACGGACCGTCGCGAACAGTCGCGTGAGGCGGCCAAGTCGGTTCTGGCCGCGCACGGACGGGCGGTTCTGCTCCAGACCGGCACCGAGGCCGCCCTCGACTCCGCCCGCGCGGCCGGCACCGACATGATGCGCCTGGTCGACTGGTGCCTCACGGACGGCTGCACGGAAGCAGCCCTGGACGCACTGGAGTTGGGGCGCGGACTCGTACAGAACGCGGCGACCGTGGCCGCCACCGTGCCCGAGCTGCTGGAGCAGGCGGGCCGGGCCGAACTCGCCGAGGAATGGCGGAGGGCAGACCACGGGCGAACCCCCGGAACGCCGTCCGGTGCCCCCTTCGCCGTTCCCGACGGACTGCGGCTGCGCGTACTGCAGGCGCTGGAAGGAGGCCCGGCCGAACGGTTCATCCACTCCGCACCCACGCCGTCAGAGACCGGACGTGCCCTGCGGGCTGTCCGTGCCGACGCCCTGGTCCATCTGATACCGGGTGCGGACGGGACGGGCGACGCCCTCGTCGTGACGGCCACCGGCAGGGTGGAGCGTGTGCGACTGCCGGGACTGTCCGTCCCGGACGACGGGCCGGCGGCCGCCTACGGCGAGGCGCTCCTGGAGTTCAGCGCGGCCACCCGCGAGCCGGGCGTGCTCCCGGCGGAGAACGATCCGCCCGTGATGTGGGAGCTCCACCGGCGCAGCAGGAAGCGTGTGCGCAGGGCTTCGGACCGGTGGCGCAAGGCCCTGGATCCGCTCTGCTCATGGGCCGGTGAGGTGGCCATGACCCCGTTGATCGAACACTTTCGGTCGAGCCGGCCCCACCGGCTCCCGCGGCTGGTCCTGTCGCCGGTGGGCATGCTGGGGATGGTTCCCTGGCACGCGGCACGGCTGCCCGACGGTCCCGCGGGCCCCGTGTATGCCTGCCAGGAGGCGGTGATCTCGTACTGCTCCACACTGCGGCAGCTCGTGGACGTGGCGGCCCGCTCCCGGCTGCCGTGGGACGGTACGCAGGTCGTCGTCGCCGACCCGGGAGGCACACGGGTGATGCACGACGAGGCGCGGCTTATCGCGGCGCACTATCCGAAGGCCACCGTCGTCGGACCGGTCGACGACGTGCCCGAGCCCGCCGGCCCCGGTACCCGTCCGCCTTCCCGGGCAGCGACGGCGGCCGCAGTAGGCCCGTTCCTGCCGGGCCGCGGCGGGTCCAGCGCAGCCGTCTGCCACATCAACTGCCATGCCACCGCACGGGCGACACCCGCCGGGTCGAGTCTCGATCTGCACCCCGCCGCGACGCCGCCCCAGGCGTTGACCATTGCGGAGATCCAGGCGCTCGCCCACGGCCGCGACGCCCGGGCCCCGGGCGGCCTGTTGGTGCTCGCCAACTGCACCAGCGATCTGACCCTGGCCGACTACGACGAGGCACTCACCCTGTCCACGGCGTTCCTCACCGCGGGTGCCGCATCGGTGGTCGGCTCCCTCTGGGCGATCTCCGACGATGTTCGTACGTCGCTGGTGATGTACATGTTCCACCACTACTTCACCGGCGGGGGACTGCCCGCACAGCCGGAGACGGCCGGATCGCCCGCCGACGCGCTGCGCGCCGCCCAACTGTGGATGCTCGACCCGAACCGGATCGTGCCGCCCGCCCTCGCCCACCTGGTGAAGGCGAACCCCGAACTACCCCTCGACACCCCGCAGATCTGGGCGGCGTTCACGCACCAGGGACACTGACCCGGACTCGGGGCCGCCAGTCGCGGGCGTCGGCCGTCGGGGTTCACCTACAGGCGTGTCGGCTTGGTGTCGATCCGGAGGGATGCCATTCGCAGGGAAGGTGGAGGACCCTTCACGCACACGCCCGGAGGATGCCATGTCGTTCACCGACGATGAGATCGCCTACATGGGGTCACAGCCGCTCGCCCGCGTCGCGACGCTGTCTCCCGACGGCCGGCAGCCCGATGTGGTCCCGCTCGCCTTCGAGTACGACGGCACGTACTTCTGGGTCGGAGGGACCGGCGCGGCTGTCGCAGGGACCCGCAAGTTCCGTAACGTCCGGGCAGGCCACCGCGAGGTGGCCCTCGTCATCGACGATCTGGTGTCCCTCGATCCGTTCGTCGCACGGGGCGTACGGGTCTACGGCCGCGCCGAAGACCCGGTCGAGCGGGTGGGGATGGTCGGCCCTGGCCTCTACATGCGCATTACGCCGACGCTCTCCTGGAGCTGGAACATGGAGGGCCGCCCGGCGGGCAGTGAGTGGTACCCGTCGCGGCGGACGGTCCATGAAGCCCCGCCTCGCGGCTAGTTCAGGCTGTGGCGTTCTCGTACTGGCCGAGACAGCCGAAGCGCCCACCGGACGCCTGGAAGAGATACAGCCCGTCCAGGTTGTAGGGGGTGCTCGATGCCGTGTAGTGCAGCCGTTTGGTGATCCCCCGGTAGTCGGTGTCGCGCAACCGGTCCACGATCGCACCCCGTTCGGCGTGCGATGCGCCCAGCGTGGTCATGGCGCGGGCAACGAAGAGTGTGGCGTCGTACGCCTCGGCGGAGTACCAGGGCGGAGCGGCGCCGTTGAAGCGTCTGCGGTAGGCGGTGACGAACGGCTTCGCCGCCGCCACGCGGGTCGGATCGAGGAAGGCGGTGGAGAAGACCCATCCCTCGGCCGCGTCGCCCGCCGAGGTGAGGAACCGGGGGTCGAGGGCGCGCTGAGTGGCCAACCGCGCGCCGGAGTAGCCGGTGGAACGCAGCGCACGGGCCAGCTTCGCGGCACGCGCGTACCCTCCCGCGAACACCACCGCGTCCGAGTCGGTCACCGACTCGGCGAGCGCACGGAAGTCGTCGGCCGAGTCGTCCTCGGCCGCGAGGGTGCGCCGGGTGGTGGTGTGCCGCCCGGATCGCATGGCCTCACTGACGCCTGTGCAGATCTCCTCACTGAAGCCGCCCTCCGTCGCGTCGTCGATCAGGACCGTCCTGCGTGCCTGGGCCGTGCGCACGAGGTAGGCGATGACCGGGTGCGCCAGGGTGCTGTCGGACGGGCGGGTGGCCGCGTACACCCGGTGCGCGATGGTCGACACGTCGTCGAGTCCGACCGACACGGAGACCACGGGAAGCAGCGCCCGCTGGTACTGACCGAGGACGGCCTTCGCGCAGGCGTCGGTGGTCGGCCCGATGACCGCGCGGACCCGGTCGTCGGACGCCAGTTGCCGTGCGACCCGTTCCGCCCGGGTCGTGCTGCCCGCGTCGTCGTGGACCTGGAGCGTCAGCTCGAAGCCGCGGTCGGCGCGGGAGTTGAGGTGTTCGACGGCGAGCCGGACGCCGTTCTCCTGGGCGCGGCCCACCGTCCGGTGGTTTCCGCTCAGGTCGGCGTGCAGGGCGACGACGAGCTGCGGAAGCCGTGAGCGGGTCCGGCTTCCCTGCGCCCCGGCGCGGCCGGAGCGATCCGCGGTCCACCAGGCCGCCGTTCCACCCGCCGCCAGCACCCCGGTGGCCGAGCCCAGCACCAGGAAGCGGCGTCGCGTGGAGCCCTTCGGGGCCCCCTCTGGGGCAGGGACTGTCTCGTCGCCGGGCCGCGCACCGGCTGTCGTCGCCCCGGAAATCTCGGTCGCATCGACGGCGGGCAGGGAAAGGACGGCCGTCGAACCGCGCGCGATCAAGCGGGTGAGCGATTCGGGCAACCAGCCCCCGCCCTCGCCCGTCCCGACGTGGGGATCCGCCTCGTCCAGGGTCCGCCGTATCTCGGCCACCGTGGCGCGGGAGCCGGAGTCCTTGACCAGACAGCCCCGCAGCAGCGGCAGCAACTTCGCCGGAACGCCGTCCAGTTCCGGCTCGTCGTGGACCGTACGCACCAGCACTTCGGCCGCCGAGCCCCGGCCGAATGGACGCATCCCCGTCACGGCGTACGCCAGCAGACAGCCGAGCGAGAAGACGTCACTGGCCGGCCCGATCTCCCTGCCCCGTCCCTGGGCCTGTTCGGGGGAGAGGAACCCGGGGGAACCGACCACCATCCCGCTGGCGGTGAGCGCGGTGTCCTCCGGCATACGGGCGATACCGAAGTCGATCATTCGCGGGCCGTCGACCGCGAGGAGCACATTGCCGGGCTTGACGTCCCGGTGCACCAGACCCGCCCCGTGCACGGCGTCCAGCGCCTCGGCGAGGCGGGCTCCCAGGAACCGGACCGACGCGTACGGCAGCGGCCCGCACTCCTCCACCGCCTCCGCCAACGAGGGGCCCGGCACGAATGCCGTGGCGAGCCACGGCGACTCCGCGTCCGGGTCCGCATCGAGCAGTGGCACCACCCAGGGGCTGGAGACCCGGCCCGCTGTCTCCACCTCTCGGCGAAAACGGGCACGGAAGCCCGGGTCGTGCGCGTACGCGCCGCGGATGACCTTGACCGCGGCAAGCGAACCTCCGCCGGAGCGTGCCAGATACACCACACCCATGCCGCCCGCGCCCAGTCTGCGCAGCATCCGGTAGCCCGCGATCCTGGCAGGGTCGGCGCCGCGCAGCGGCTCCATCAGCGCCCCATCAGGTGGACACCTGGTACGGCGCCACGCCCTGGTACCGGAACCGGCCGCCGGTGACCTTCCACAGGAAGACCCCGCTGCCGTCGACGGTCAGGGCCCCGGTCTGCTTGTTGAAGGCGAAGTTCTTCGAGATCCCCTTGTACGTCGCCGAGCGCAGCGCCGTCGTCAGGTTCTTGCGGGTGACGCCCTTCGCGGGCAGCGCGCCGAGGGTCTGCGCTGCCAGGCGGGCCACGTCGTACGCCTCGACGGCATACCGCTCAGGCTCGGCACCGAAACGCTTGTGGTACGCGGCCGCGAACGCCTTGGCCTGGGGAGCCACGGCGGAGTCCATGACGGGGGCGACGATCACCCAGCCCTCGGCCGCATCCCCGGCAGCGGACAGGAACCGTGTGTCGAGCGCCCCCTGGGCGGCGGCCTTGGCCCCGGGGAACTCACGGTTCTTCAGCTCCCGGGCCAGCAGCGCGGCGCGGTCGTGGTGGCCGGCGAAGACCAGGGAGTCCGCGCCGCCGTCGAGAAGGGCGTCGATGGTCGGCCCGAAGTCGGTCCGCAGTGCGCTGACCACCTTCGGCACGGCCGGCGTTCTCTCCTTCCTCAGGATCTGGCTGAGTGTGCTGCTGATCTCCCAGGCGTGCGCGTCGGCCGCCCGGTCGTCGACGATCCCGATCGTGCGCGACTTCGCGGTGCCGCGCAGATACGCGCTGAGGTAGAAGGGCAGGATCGTGTCCGTCACGCGGGCGTGGAGGAAGGACCGGCTGCCCATCACCGCGAGCACGGTGGCTCCGGGCGACACCGCGATCACGGGTAGCAGGGCGGCGTCGTACGTCGCGAGCGAGGCCTGGGCGGTGGCATCCGTGGTGGGACCGATCACGGCCACCACGGAACGGTCGGCGACCAGTTGCTTGGCCACAGCGGGCGCCCTTGCCGGATCGCCGCCGTCGTCCACGGTCTTCACGGCGAGGGTGAAGGGCTTGTCCTTACGGGAGTTGAACTCGTCGACCGCGAGCCGCAGTCCACTCTCCTGGGCCCGGCCGACCAGCTTCTGATCACCGGTCAGGTCGGCGTGCAGCCCAATGGTGTGCACGGGCCGGGCGGCCGTCGATGGGGGGCCGGAGCCGTCGCCCCTGTCCTTGCCGTCACCGGAAAGCGTCGCCCAGGCGGCCAGGCCGCCTCCGACCGTGACAGCCGTGGCGCCACCGGCCAGAAGGAGGAAACGGCGTCTGCCGACGGCGCGGCTCTGCGGTGGGGCTCCCGCCGCACCGGAGCCGTTTGCCCCGGGGACGACCTCGGTGTCGTCGATGCCGGGAAGCGCGAGCCCGGCAGCGGACCGTTCTGCGATCAGCCGGATCAACGGCTCGGGCAACCAGTCGGCTTCGTCGCCGGGGGCGTGGCTCTCGGGCATCCGCTCGGCTTCGCCCTCAGGCATCGGATGGATCGCACCGGGCGGGCGGTCCGAGGACGGCGAAGGCACCCGCAGGGCCTCCCGTGGGTCGGGAGGCGAAACGTCCGGCTCGGGGGCGGTAACCGCGAGGGTCCCCGACAGCGCCTCGGCCGTGGGTCGTAGGGACGGGTCCTTCTCCAGGCAGCCGCCCACCACCTCGGCGAGCTCCTGCGGAACACCCTCCAGATCCGGCGCGTCGTGCACCGCGCGGAACAGCAGCGCGTCGAGTGTGCCGGTACCGAACGGAGGGCGGCCGGTGGCCGCGTAGGCCAGCACGCAGCCCAACGAGAAGATATCGGCGGCCGGTCCCAATTCCCGTCCGCCCTGGGCCTGTTCCGGTGACAGGAAGCCCGGGGTGCCGACCACGATGCCGGTCGACGTGAGCGCGGTGTCCTCCGGATCGCGGGCCACACCGAAGTCGATCAGCCGTGGCCCGTCGAGTGCCAGCAGCACATTGCCCGGCTTGACGTCGCGGTGCACGAGACCGACGGCGTGGAGGTCACCCAGCGCCTGAGCGAGCCGGGCGCCCAGCACCCGCAGGCTCCGCGGGGGCAACGGCCCGTGCGCGGCGACCGCCTCACCGAGCGAAGGCCCCGGCACGAAGGTGGTGGCCAGCCAGGGTGAAGCCGCTTCGGGGTCCGCGTCCACGAGCGATGCCACCCAGGGGCTGGTCATCCGGCGCGCCGTGTCCGCCTCGCGCCGGAACCGCTCCCGGAAGCCGGCGTCCTCGGCGTACTCGGCCTGGATCACCTTCAGTGCGACCAGTGATCCGCCGACCGAGCGTGCCAGGTACACCACACCCATGCCGCCCGCGCCGAGCCGCCCGAGCAGCCGATAATCCGCCAGCCTGGCCGGGTCGGACGTACGGAGCGGTTCCATCAATTCCCCTTCAACTGCTGCTGGATGCGCGTCAGCATCTGTGCCAGGGCGGTGGCGCCCAGTTGATCGAGTTCCGGCTGGGGGCGCCCCTTCGCGCCCGTCACGGAGACGGCGACGACGACCGTGCCGAGCCGGGCGACCATCCACCGGTACGGCACGGGTCCGCCGCCTTTCTCGACGTACTCGCCCGCTTCGAGTACGGAGTCGTCGGCGTACTGCTGCTCGCGGGCGCCGAAGGGGGTGCCGAGCGACATCAGGCCCGTGATCCGCTCGTCGGTCCGGGGCTGCTGTTCAGGGCAGCGCAGAACCTCCTCGAGGGTGGTGCTGAGCTGTTCGTCGGCGCCGAGGACGGAGGTGTGCGCGGTGGCCGTGGCTGTCACCTTGACGGTGCCCTTGGCTCCCGCACCGGGCAGTCGGCTGTACCGGGACACACCGGCCAGTACCCCGTGGGGGAGCTTCTCCCGCTGCCAGCGGCAGCTGCCGTCCAGCACGGCCCAGGTATTCGGAGTGCTCCTGGCCGGATTCTGGGCGACGAAGCCCCGGCCCCAGTCGCTCGGGGCGAGCACGACGGAGTCGACCAGTCTTCGCGCGTCCTTCGAGGTCCTGGGGACACGTGCGGCGTCGGGTGTGAAGCCGGAAGGAGCGCTCGGGCCATCGGAAGGGGTCGCCCCGGTTGCGGGCGAGGGACTGTGCGAGGGCGCCCCGGTCTTCCGGGATACCCCCTCGTTCGCCCCCTTTGCCGACCCTCCCGAACCACCCGCACAGCCGGCCAGCAGACTCCCCGCCACCAGGACGGCCGCCCAACTCCCCAGCACGCCCCCGGCGTTGCTCTTCACCCAGTTCCCCCCGAAACCGCTCGCGGTGTCCGACTCCCCGAACGTAGACGGCTGCGAGGGAAGCAGCCTCAGTGGAAACACGTAACCGGCTACGTATTCCTCTGCGGGTCCATCAGCGTGTGGTCGTCGGTGAGCTGCGTCCGCAGAACCATGACCTCGTGCAGATCACTTACGATCCGGCTGCCAGCCCTATGCGGGTCATGAGGCCGGCCAGGGCCGAGCGGGACGGTACGGAGGCCTTGCGGTAGATCGACGACAGGTGCGTTTCGACCGTGCGCCGGCTGAGGTGGAGCCGGGCGGCGATGTCCTGGTTGCTCAGGCCCTCCGCCACCAGTCCCGCCACCTCGAACTCACGCGGCGTCAGTTCTGCCAGCTCCGCCGGCATCGCTGTCGCCTCCGCCATCACCTGAGGGCGAATCAACTCCGCGAGGTCCACAAGCAGGCGTGCGCCGCCGCCGGCGGCGATCCGGTGGGCGCGATGCCACATCGCGGCGGCACGCGGGCCCTGACCGGCGCGCTGTACCAAGGGCGCCGCACGCAGCAGGGAGTACGCCTCCCACAGGGGCTGGCCGCAGTGGACGTATTCCTGTGTGGCCTCGTCGAGGAGACGTACGGCCTCGTTGATGTCACCGCGGTGCTCGGCCAGCGAGGCACCGGCTCGCAGCGCGGCTGCGCGCTGACCGCCGAGGCCCAGCCGGCCGGCCTCCCGCGCCGCCTGTGCGGCCCAGCGTCCGGCCTGGTCGATGTCCCCGGCGGCGAGGGCCGCGGCCGCGAGGGTGTCCAGCTGGCCGGGACGGACCGACGGTTGCAGCAGGGGAAGTTCAGTGCCCCCGCCCGCCGTCATGATGGCCTCTTGGGCGCGGTGCGGGTCGCCGCTCACGAACGTCGCGTGCCCGAGCATGCACCAGGCCAGGGCGGACCACCAGCCCTTGCTCCCGCTGGTTGCCGCGACGGCTTCCTCACCGGTCCTCAGGGCACTGTCGTCCCCCAGCGGACGGGTCAGCAGCAGCACCAGCGTCTTGATGGCGAGGGTGAAAGCCAGGAGGTCACCACTGCCCGCGGCCCGCGCGATGGACTCCGCTTCCTCGGCCGCCTCCAGCGCGGACGGCAGGCGGCAGGTGTTGAGGTGGAGGAAGGCCCTGCTCGTCAGCAGGTGCGGCAGGACATGGAGCTGTCCACTGCGGCGGGCGATGTCGAGGCCCCGGGTGATGTGCCGTTCGGCGTCGGTGTAGCGCTCCAGTACGACTTCCGCCCAGCCCAGCCAGACCAGTGACTCGCACAGATCCGTGAGGCCGGGGTCCGTCAGCCCGTCCGCGAGCCGGCAGGCGGCGTCGGCGAACCGGGCGGCCGCTTCCGTCTCGCCCTCGTACGCCTCTCCGAGGGCCGCCAGGGCGAGGGCCGCCGCTTCGCCCGTGGCGTCGTCGTCGGAGCGCGCGACGGCGACGGCTTGTGCGACGTCCGCGCGTACCTCGGGGTAGGACGCGGTCAGCAGGGCGGACATGCCGAGGGCGAGCCTCAGGGAGACCGCTTGGGCGGGGGAAGGGCCAGGATGGCGGGACAGCTCCCGGCGCAGCAGGGCGGTGGCCTCGGGGGAGTGGCCGAGGTGCCGTTCCATGACGGCGCACTGGGCGATGGCCTGCGTACGCAGCTCGGGATGGTCCTTGCCCGATGCCTCGATCAGGGTGTGCAACAGGTTGCGGCTCTCCCGGGAGTTCCCGCTGACGCCGAGCGCACGGGCGCGCGCCAGGACGAGTTCACCGCGCCGCCGGGTGTGGGCGGGTGTGTCCGGCATGCGCGTGAGGACGACGTCCAGCAGATGGGCGGCGGTGGCCGGGGCGGTCGACGCGAACTGCGCGGCGGCCTCGCTCAGTACGGCCGCGGCCTGGGGATCCCAGTCGGTCAGCGACCGTTCGACGTGGTGGGCCCGCTCGGTGGCGGGAGCACCCCTGCGGCCCAGTTCCTGCGCGGCGCGGCGATGGACCTCGGCACGCTGGTGCGGGGCGATGTTCTCGTAGACCAGCGCCCGCACCAGCGGGTGGCGCAGGGCCCACCGGCCGCCCGGCCCGGCGCGCAGCACATCCCGCACCATCAGAGCGCCGGTCTCGTCCTCCACGTATGGGACGGGGAGCCCGGTCGCCACGGCCAGCATGGCGGACGTGGCATGGTCACCGAGGGTCGCGACCGCTTCGACGATGCCGCGCTGCGGCTCGGTCAGCGCGGTCAGTTCGTCGAGCAGCAGCGCGGCGAGCCCGCTGGGCACGCCGACCGCGTCGGTGGCGTCGGCATGGGCGGTGATGCTGCGCAGCGGCGCCCCGTTGCGGTACGCGTGCAACAGCGAGTGCAGGTACAGGGGGTTGCCCTCGCTGGCGGTGTACAGCTGCTTGGCGTCGTCCTCGGGAACGTCCAAGGCCAGCGTCCGGATGGACTCCTGCTCGGGAAGCGGCTCCAGGGCGAGGTGCAGCACGGCTCCGCTGTCTGCGCCGCGCGTCAGCGCCGCGGTCAAGGACGTCGGTGTCTGCCGGGAGCGCCGCGCCACGACCAGGAGGACCCGGCCGCGCGCCGGGTGGCGGACCAGGTGGTCCACGAGTTCCCGTGACGCGGGATCCGCCCAGTGCAGGTCGTCGATGGCCAGCACCAGGCCGCGCTCGCCCAGGCGCGCGAGAAAGGCGGCGATCGCACGATGCGTCCCGAAGCGGGCAGCGGCGCCTGCGTGGGACGCGTCGCCCGGCGCGTGCCGGATGTCGCGCAGCACCGCGCCCGCTTCGGCGAGGGCAGGATCAGCGGCCGGCGGGCCGGGAGCGGCATCGGCGAGTGCGTCGGTGAACGCCTGGAAGGGAACGTGCTGTTCGTACTCCGTCGCCCGGCCGCGCAAGACCGTGAAACCGGCCTGCTGAGCCCGGGCGCACGCTTCGCCGAGCAATCGGCTCTTGCCGATGCCGGGCTCACCGGCGATGTCGACGACCGCGGGCACCCCCGACTGCCCCAATGAGGTGAGCACGGCGTCCAGCCGTGCCAGTTCGGCGGACCTGCCCACCAGTTGTGCCGCGTTCGTGCCCCCCACCTGCAACTTCCCCCTGTCCATCCAACGATCTCTCTCCCCACCGACAACCCTACGTTCCGGCGCGGACACGCAGGGCCGCGAAAGGCATGCTCGCGTCGCCCTCACGCTGAGCGGTGGCGCGCAGCACCGGATGGCAGGTGCCGGGCCCGGTGGGCCGGAACGCCCAGACGTCCTTCAAAAGCCCCAGGTCAGGGGCCCTGGTGGCGGGATGTCAGCCCCTTACACGCTCCGACAGTGGGACGAAAGAGCCGATGACTAGTTTCTTTCTCGTCGGCCGCGGACGGGGTGGTCCGGCCGTAGACGATCAAGAGATTCCGAGAGTGTCGGTGGGGAACCGCCGTGCTTTTGACAGGGGGGTTACCTGCCGATGACGGTGTTCACAAGTACCTTTGCGCCCGGTGCACAGGAGCTCGGATTCGTTCGGTCCGTCGACCGGCGTCTGCTTCATCGGCGGGCTCTGTCGGAGGTGTTCCTCACCGACACCTCGGCCGTGGACGGGCAGCGCTTTCTCGCCGGAGCCCAACTCCCCTCCTCGCACGCGTACTTCACCGATCACGTCGGCCACACGGTCGTCGACCCGGTCCTGCTCCTGGAGTGCGCCCGGCAGGCCGAGACCTACGGTGCGCACACCCACCTCGGTGTCGACGGCGACACGAAGTTCGTCCTGCAGTCGTGGTCCATGCGGCTGCCCCGCCTGTTCGTCGCGCACTCCGGCGATCCGGCGGAGCTGACCCTGCAGGTCACCACCGACCGGCCCGCCGACGCGACCGCGCCCGCCCGGTCCGTCACGTACGAGATCCGCTTCCTGCTCTCCGGTGAGGAGGTCGGCGAGGTGCGCATGGCGGTCGGCTACCTGTCGTCGGGGACGTACTCCTTCGTCCGGTCGAAGCGGCGCGGCAGCCCGCCCGTCCTGTCCGACGACGTCGCGACCGTCCCGGCGACGGTCGCCCCTCAGGACCTCGGGCGCGCCAATCCGGTCAACGCCCTGCTCATCGACCCCGTGCACGACGGTGAGGGAATCTCCGCCGGCGTACGGACTCCCAATGACAACCCGAGCATGTTCGACCATGTGCAGGACCATCTGCCGGGCATGGTGCTCACCGAGGCCGCGCGGCAGGCCGCACTGCTCGCCGGTGCCCGGCTCCTCGGCCGGCCCGCCGACGGGACCACGCTGGTCGGGTTCGACCTCGGCTTCGCCAAGTTCGCCGAACTCGACGCGCCGGTCACCGTCAGCGCGGTCCCCGAGCGCGAACGCGACGGGATCCAGAGCTTCCGGATCGGTTTCCTGCAGAGCGGCGAGGAGGTCGCGTCAGGCACCGTGGAGACCACGGCCGTTCCCGCGTCGCACCGGAGCGCACGGTGAGTGGACGTGCGGCGGTTCTCGCGGGGCTCGGCGGCTGGCTGCCGCCGACGCGGATCACCAACGACGACCTCGCCCGGGAACTCGACACCACCGATGAGTGGATCACGACCCGCACCGGGATCCGGCAGCGGTTCGTGGTGCCGCCGGGCCTGTCCACCTCCGACGTCGCGGTCGAGGCAGGGGCCAGGGCGCTCGCCTCTGCGGGTACGGACTCGGTGGGCCTGCTCGTTCTTGCCACGAGCACTCCGGACCATCCGTGCCCGGCCACGGCGCCCGAAGTGGCCAGCCGGCTGGGGCTCGGGGAGATCCCCGCATTCGATGTGGCCGCCGTGTGCACGGGGTTCGTGTACGCGCTGGCGACAGCGTCGAGCATGATCCGGGCGGGGATCGCCGACAGCGCCCTGGTGATCGGCGCCGACACCTTCTCCACCATCCTCGACCCCGAGGACCGTACGACCAGGGCGATCTTCGGGGACGGCGCGGGGGCGACGGTGCTGCGCGCCGGACGCATGGGGGACAGCGGTGCGCTGCTGGGGTTCGACCTGGCCAGTGACGGCTCCCAGGCCGATCTGATCACCGTGCCGGGCGGTGGGTCCGAGCACCGCTCGAAGGGGCTTGCCGCGCCGGGCGACGAGTTCTTCACCATGCAGGGCCGTTCGGTGTTCCGCAACGCTGTGACGCGGATGAGCGAGTCGTCCCGTCGGCTGGCGAAGCAGCTCGGCTGGCCCATCGAGTCCATCGACCGGCTTGTCGCCCACCAGGCCAACATCCGCATCCTGACCGCCGTCGGCAATGAACTCGGGCTGCCCGAAGAGAAGTTGGTGGTCAACCTCGACCGGGTCGGCAACACCGTTGCCGCCTCCATACCGCTGGCGCTGGCCGACGCCGTGCACTCGGGCCAGGTCGCACCGGGCCACCGGGTGCTGCTGTGCGGCTTCGGCGGGGGCCTCACCTGGGGGGCCGCGGCCCTGGAGCTGCCCGAGGTGTCCGTCGAACCACTGCCGGGCCCCGCGGCGCCGGCTGAACCCGCCGGCGCGACGTAACCCCGCCTGCGCGGAGAGACCCGCCTGCGCCAAGCAATCAACGCAAGCCAAGCAAAGGAAGAAAGCCCCATCATGAACGCTGTACAGGAAAAGCTGACCGATCTGCTCGTCTCCCAGCTCGGCGTGCCCGCCGCGAAGATCGAGCCGGTGATCGCCTACAAGGACCTCGCCCTCGACTCGCTCGCGCTGATCGAGCTGACCATGCTCATCAACAAGGAGCTGGGCGTCGACCTCAACGACGACGTCCTCCAGGGCGAGACGACCATCGGGGACACCGTCGAGCTCATCGAGTCCCAGGGCGTACGCGCGTGACCCACCCATCGAAGGGAGCCGTGGCGATCACGGGGGTCGGACTCGTGACCGCCGCCGGCCTCGACGCGAGGACGAGCTGGGAGCGGGTGTGCTCCGGCCGGTCGACCGCCGCCCCCGATCCCGAACTCGCCGGACTCCCCGTCGACTTCTCCTGCCGCGTGCCCGGCTTCGACGCCGGGGCGCTGCTCGGGCCGGGCAACGCCTGGCGGCTCGACCGCTTCACGCAACTGGCGATCGTCGCCGCCCGCCAGGCGGTGTCCGACGCGGGCCTCGACCCGGAGAACTGGGACGGCACACGCGTGGGCGTCATCGTCGGCAACTCCCTCGGCGGTACGGCGACGTGGGAGCAGCAGCACCGCAGGTTCCTCGAGGACGCGCCGAAGAGTGTCTCGCCGCTGATGATCCCCATGGGGATGTCGAACATGGTGGCGGGCCAACTCGCCATCGATGTCAAGGCGTTCGGGCCGAGCATGGTCACGGCCACCGCCTGCGCGTCCGGCTCCAACGCCATCGGCCTGGCCCGGGACCTACTGCGGTCCGGCACCTGCGACGTGGTGCTCGCCGGGGGCGCCGAGGCGGCACTGACGCCGGCGACCATCACCGGCCTGACCCGGATGGGCGGCCTCTCGGGGCGGCGCGAGGACCCGGGCGCCGCGTCCCGGCCGTTCGACGCGGCACGCGACGGCTTCGTCGCGGGAGAGGGCGCCGGAATCCTCGTACTGGAGCGGCCCGAGGACGCGCGGGCGCGCGGTGCCTCGGTCTACGCCAAGGTCATCGGCTTCGGCTCCTCGACGGACGCGTACCACGCCACCGCGCCCGACCCGAGCGGCGCAGGGATGGAGCGCGCCCTGCGCGCCGCCCTCGCCGACGCGGGAGCGGGGACGGATGAGGTGGACCACGTCAACGCGCACGGCACCTCGACCCCGCTCAACGACGTCACCGAGGGCCGCGTGCTGCGCAGGGTCCTGGGCGAGCGCCCGCTGGTCACCTCGACCAAGGGCGTCACGGGGCACACGCTCGCCGCCGCGGGCGCCATCGAGGCCGCCTTCACCGCGCTGGCGCTGCGCGACGGCCTGGTCCCGCCGACGGCCAACCTCACCGAGCTCGACCCCGAGATCGACCTCAACATCACGACGGGCGCGGCGGCGGAGAGGGATCTGGAGATCGCGGTGAGCACGTCACTCGGCTTCGGCGGCCACAACGCCGCACTCGTCTTCGCGGCCGCTTGAGATGTGCGGCCGTTCGTCAACAGTCCGCGGCTCGAGAGCAGTTCACGGCCGCTTGAGAACAGAAGGAGGAAAGGTGCGCCTGAGGAGTCTGGGCAACACAGGAATCAAGATCGGCAGCGTCGGCCTCGGGTGCATGGGCATGAGCTGGCTCTACCAGGAGTCGGCCCGGGACGACGAACGCTCCATCCGGGTCATCAACGAGGCACTGGACCTCGGCGGGAACCTGCTGGACACGGCAGATCTCTACGGGGCCGGCCACAACGAGACCCTGCTGGGCCGGGCCGTCGCGGGCCGCCGGGACGAGGCGGTCGTCGCGACGAAGTTCGGCATCGTCCTGGACGACCTCGAGCAGCGGGCGGCCCATCGCGACAACTCACGGGCCTATCTGCGGTCGGCGGCCGAGGCCAGTCTGCGAAGGCTGGGCCTCGACGTCATCGACCTCTACTACGTCCATCGCATCGA
The DNA here is from genome assembly GCF_045207475.1 of Streptomyces sp. NBC_00885. Classification (NCBI taxonomy): domain Bacteria; kingdom Bacillati; phylum Actinomycetota; class Actinomycetes; order Kitasatosporales; family Streptomycetaceae; genus Streptomyces; species Streptomyces sp. NBC_00885. Next base: position 1,658,029 of record NZ_CP108796.1, on the reverse strand, counting down.
TCCCGCCGTCCCGCTGGCGGAGACCTGGGGCGCGATGGCGGAGCTCGTCGACGAGGGCAAGGTGCGCTGGCTCGGCCTGTCCGAGCCCACTGTCGCACAGGCCCGCGAGGCTCACGCGATCCACCCGGTGACAGCCGTCCAGTCCGAACTCTCGCTGTGGACGCGCGACGCGCTGGAGGGCGAGTCGGGCGGGACGGTCGGCTGGTGCGAGAGCGTGGGGGCGAGTTTCGTCCCGTTCGCGCCGCTCGGCCGGGGCTTCCTCACCGGGACCCTGCACGCCGGCCAGTTCGAGGACACCGACTTCCGCACCGCCAACCCCCGCTTCCACCGTGCCGCGATGGAGGCGAACCAGCGCATCGTCGACGTGATCCGGGAGGTCGCCGACCGCCGCTCTCTCACGCCTGCCCAGGTCGCCATTGCCTGGACGCTCGCTCAGGGCGAGCGGGTGGTACCGATCCCCGGCACGAAGAACTCCCGCTATCTGCGGGAGAACCTGGCCGCGGCGGAGGTCTACCTCACCGAGGAGGACCTGGCCGATCTGGCAGCGCTGCCGGCCGCCGTCGGAAGCAGGTACTGAGCTGATGACAGGTACTGAGCGCCTGGGCGACAGCACCCAAGGCCTGGGTGAACTGCCCGTGCGGATCGCGTTCTTCGACGTCGACGAGACGCTCATCGACATCAAGAGCATGTTCTCCTTCCTGGAGTTCCACCTCGCCGATCGGGACCGATACCGCATGGCCGCCGGGGAGTTGACGCGTGCCGCGCGGGCCGGCGTGTCCCGCGAGGACACCAACCGCGCCTACTACCGCAACTACGCGGGGGCCGGGCAGGAGGCCGTCGCCGAAAGCGGGCGCCTCTGGTTCGCCCGCGAGCGGCAGCGGGACGGTTTCCTTCACCAGGGCGTCGTACGCGAACTGCGCCGGCTCCAGGCCGAGGGGTGTCAAGTCGCCCTCGTCTCGGGATCGTTCCGCGCCTGCCTCGACCCGATCGCGGAGCACCTCGGCGCGGACCACGTGCTCTGCAGCGAGCCGGAGGTGGCCGCAGGCCGGTACACGGGCGAGGTGCGTACCGCGATGATCGGCGCGGCGAAGGCCACGGCCGCCCGCGCCCTGATGGACAGGTCGGGCGCACGTCCCGAGGAGTGCGTCGCGTACGGCGACCACGCCTCGGACCTGCCCCTGCTGACCTGCGTGGGCGGTGCGGGGGTCGTCGGGGACGACCCGGTGCTCGCCGAACACGCCGACCGGTACGGCTGGATCCGGTTGCCCGGGACCGCCGGGGCCGCAGCGGCAGCACAGGGGACCGCCGCTGCGGCCCCGGCCAGACACCCGGCCGCCTCCTCTTCGCACACCTCACCCGCTCCATCCACGTCGAGCACGGAGGAACTCACACATGCGACTCGGTAACGGGCTGGGGATCCGGGCGGTCAGGACCTGTCTGCCGGTGACCGTCGAGACCGCGCAGGACGCCCTCACGCGCGGAAGGATCAGCACTGAGGACCTGACGAACACCGGCGTTACCGAAGTCCCGGTCTCGGGAACCGACTCGGCCCCGGACATGGCGGTGGAGGCGGCGCGCGGCGCGCTCGCCGCGGCGGGCTGGGACGGCGCCGGCCTCGGGTTCACCGCGCACGCCTGGATCCACCACCAGGGCCACGACTTCTGGTCGCCCGCGCACTACGTCGCGCACCGCCTCGGCGCGGTGCGCGGCGTCCCGCTGGGCATCCAGGTGATGTGCAACGGCGGCGGCACCGCACTGGAGGCGGCCGCGTCCCGGCTGCTGGCCGACCCCTCTACCGGTACTGCGCTCGTCACCACCGGCGACCGTTTCCCCGACGAGGGCTTCGACCGCTGGGCGGGCGACTACGGCGTCTTCTACGGCGACGGGGCCACGGCGGTCCTGCTGCACGAACGCGACGACTTCGTCGACGAGTTCACACTGCTGGGCCTGTCCAGCGCCGCCGTCTCGGCGGCCGAGGGGCTGCACCGCGGGCGGGACGAATTCACCCCGGCGACCCGGTGGATCAGCGACCGGATCGACGTCAAGCGCACCAAGAAGGCATTCATCAACGACGTCGGCCTCGACGGCTTCTACGGCGGGGTGCACGCGGCGCTGCGCGGCATCGTCACGACCGCGCTGGAGGAAGCCGGCATCGACGTCGACGACCCCCGCATCCGGGTCCTCGCCCTCCCCAGGGTGGGCATCAAGGTCCGCCGCGAGACCTACCACCCGGCGGTCGAGGGCCTGACCAAGGCAAGGGTCGTCGAACTGGGCAACCGCACCGGCCACTTGGGAGCCGGTGACATGGCGGCGAACCTGGCGGACATCCGTGAGCAGGAACTGCTTGCGCCGGGCGAGATCGCCCTCACCATCTCCGCGGGCGGGGGCTTCGGCTTCACCTGCGCGGTCGTCGCCCGGCCCGTCGGCTGATCCCCGGTTCGCCCGGGCCGCCCGCTGACTCCACTCGTATGCCTGTCCACACCTATCCCCCCAACAACCCCCTGAAAGGGGATGTTTCATGAGTACGGCTCGTCCGGACACCGGTCGCGGCAATCCGACACTGACGCTTGTCGCGGTCTGTCTCGCCGTCCTGGTCCTGCCCGCCTCGCTGACCGGTACCTCCGTCGCCCTTCCGGACATCAGCTCCGATCTGGACGTGGGTCTCGCCCCGCTGCAGTGGGTGGTCAACGCCTACAACCTCGCCTTCGCCTGCTTCATGCTCGGCTGCGGCTCGCTCGCGGACATCGTGGGCCGTCGGCGGATGTTCGCCGGCGGTACCGCCCTGTTCGCCGTGTCGACCCTGGTCAGCGCGGTGACGTCGAGCATCGAGGTGCTGGATGTGGCGCGTGCGCTCGCCGGGCTCGGGGCCGCGGCGGTGATGACCTCCGGTGCCGCGATCCTGGCCACCACGTTCGAGGGGGCCGCACAGGCGCGAGCCTTCGCGATCCTCGGCTCGTCGGCCGGTGCCGGTCTGGCACTCGGCCCTTCCAGCGCGGGTCTGCTCGTCAGCAACTTCGGCTGGCGTTCGGTGTTCTTCTCGCACCTGCTCATTTCGGTGCTCGTGCTCGTCGCGGTGCCGCTGATGCCGGAGTCGAAGAACCCCGCCGCGACGAAGGTCGACTGGGCCGGCACCACCACGTTCACGCTGTCCCTGTTCTGCCTGATGTACGCCATCGTCCAGGGGCCGCAGCAGGGCTGGACGAGCAGTACGACGCTGCTGCTGTTCGCCGCGGCGCTCGTACTGATGGCACTGTTCGCCTTCGCCGAACTGCGCCAGCGGCAGCCCATGATCGATCTCTCGCTCCTCAAGCAGGGCCGGTTCATGGCGGTTTCGCTCATCCCCGTCGCGCTGTCCTTCAGCTTCGTGTGCATGCTGGTGCTGCTGCCCACGTACTTCACCGGGGTCACCGGGATGAGCACGAACGCCTCGGGCGCCACGATGCTGCTGCTCACCCTGCCGGTCCTGGCCGTTCCGCTCGTCGTCAGCAAGCTGGTCAAGAGCGGAGTGTCCACCCGGCTCATCCTCACTCTGAGCCTCGTGGTCGCTGCGGTGGGCGCGGGCTGGCTCACCCTGATCGACCCGGACGTGTCCGTGGTGACGCTGGTCGGTCCGCTGCTGCTGCTCGGCATCTCGATGGGTATGACGGCCGGTCTGGTGGACGGCGCGGCGATCACCTCCGTGCAGCCGACGCAGGCGGGTGCCGCCGCGGGCCTCTTCAACACGATGCGGCTGGCCGGTGAGGCGTTCGCCATCGCCGTGATGAGCGCCGTGCTGCTCAACTCGACCCGCTCGCACATCTCCGACGGCCTGTCCGGAGTCGAGGGCGCGAACGGCGTCGACGCGGGCGGCGTGGCCGACCGCGTGATCAGCGGCGACCTGGCCGGAGCGGCCGAGACCGTCACCGGTTCCGCCCGCTCCGACTTCCTCGGCCTGCTCACCGGGAGCTACACGGACGGCCTGCACCTGGTGCTCTGGGTGGTCGTCGCCATCTGCGCCGCGAGCGCCGTGCTGGTGAGCGTGATGCTGCGCGAGCGCGCTGCCCAGCCGGCCGCGCCGGCCGAAGCGGTCGCCGAGGAGGCGACCGTATGACGACCCCCGCGGGTACGTTGCCCGTGCTGGTCGCGGGGGCGGGACCGGCCGGGCTCACCGCGGCGACCGAACTCGTCCGGCGTGGTGTACCGGTCCGCTGCGTGGACAAGGCCGAAGGCCCCAGCACGCTGTCGAAGGCGCTGGGCCTGTGGCCGCGGACCGTCGAGCTGATCCACCGCGTCGGCGGGCAGGACCTGCTCGCCGCGCGTGCGCTGCCCCAGTCGCAGATGCGGTACTACTCCGCCGGCAAGGTCATCGCCAACCTCCGCTACAAGCCGGCGACCCGGCCGCTGATCTGCCCGCAGCCGGACATCGAGGAGGTCCTGCGGACCAACCTCGCATCGGTCGGGGGCAGTGTGCGGTGGGGGACCGAGCTGCTGGGCTTCGAGCAGCTCGACGACCGGGTGCGGGCCCGCCTGCGCCACCCGGACGGCACCGAGTACGACGAGGAGTTCGCATACGTCATCGGGGCGGACGGGGCGAGCAGCATCGTCCGCGGCCATCTCGGCATCGGCTTCGAGGGATCCACGTACGAACTGCGGTTCGTGGTCGCGGACGTGAGGGTCGACACCCGCTTCGACCACCGCATGACGCACTACTTCTGCTCACCTCGGGGCATCCTGGTGGCCTGCGGACTGCCGGACGGTCGCTGGCGTGTCTTCACCTCGGCGCCTCCCGGGGTCAGCACGGAGGACGTCGACCTGGCCATGGTGCAGAGCCTGGTCGACGAGCGCGGGCCCGGCGGGATCCGGCTGCACGACCCCGACTGGATCAGCGTCTTCAACGTGCACGCGCGGCACGCCGACACGACACGGGTCGGCCGGGTCTTCCTGATCGGCGACGCCGCGCACATCCACAGCCCGGCCGGCGGGCAGGGCCTCAACACCGGTGTCAACGACGCCCACAACCTGGCGTGGAAGCTCGCCCTCGTCTGGCGCGGGCACAGCGCCGAGCGGCTGCTCGACACCTATGTGAGCGAGCGCGGGGACGTGGCGCGCGCGGTGGTGCGCCAAGCCGACGTGCAGACGAAGCTGTGGCTGCTGCGCAAGAGCCACCAGGTCGTCCTGCGCGACAACCTGGTGCGGGTCGCCTCGGGCCTGCGCCTCTTCGACCTGGCGTACATACCGTGGCTCGCCGGTCTGCGGACCAAGTACCGGACCGAACCCTCGGCCGGAAGGAAGACGGCCGGTTTCGTGCCCGGCGCGCTGGTGCCGCTGCCGCAGCGCAACGAACTCGACGATCTCCGCCACACATTGATCCTCACAGGGACGCAGGACGCGTCGGTGCGGGAGCTGACCCGGTGGTGCGCGAACCGGCTCGACGCGGTACTCGACGTCCGCACCGAGGCGCGCCGCGGAAAGCCCGCGCTCGTCCTCGCCCGCCCGGACGGTCACGTGGACTGGATCGCCAAGGACACCGCCACCATGCGGGCACGACTGACGGACCTGTTCCGCCCCCTGCTCGGGGCCCGGCAGGACGAACAAGAGAAAGTGAAGGAACACACGGCATGAGTCTCATTCCGGACAGCCACAAGGATCTGCTGGAGCGGCCGCTCTTCGGTCATCTCGCCACGATCCGGGCGGCGGGCGACGGGCCGCAGGTGAACCCGATGTGGTTCTCCTGGGACGGCGAGTACGTCCGGTTCACCAACACGACGGTCCGCTACAAGTACAAGAACATCACGGCCGACCCGCATGTCGCGGTGTCGGTCAACGACCCGGAGCAGCCGTACCGCTACCTGGAGATCCGCGGCGAGGTGGTCCGGATCGACGACGACTCGTCCGGTGAGTTCTTCGCGCAGCTCGCGGAGCGGTACGGCATGAAGCTGGACGGTCCGCCGCCGGACGTCGCGCACCGCATCGTGTACGTGGTCAAGCCCACCGCGGTCAGCCACCAGTGATCCGGCCGGCCTGAGGCCGGCCCGTGCCGTACCAGCCGGACCGCCAAGCGGTGTCGGGGATGTCCGGGTGGGTGGAGGAGGGGGTCGAGGGCCGAGTCTGGCAAGGCGGAGGAGGGAGTCGACGCGGAGCGTCGGCGACTGACGACAACGCAGCCAGGCGACAGCCGTCGGCCCGCGACGCCGCCCGGACGTCCCCGGGGCCGCTTAGGGTCAGTTTCCGCTGACCTTCGCGGTCACCAGGTCCGCGACCACGGTGGTGCCCGCGCCGAGTGCGGTGAGACGGTCGAGAGCCTCGCGGTGCTGTGCCTCGTCCACGCTGGCCGTGGCGTCGGAGACGACGACCACCCCGTAGCCCAGACGCAGCGCCGTCGCGGCGGTCGACGCGACACCGTGCGCGGTGGACAGTCCGGCGACCACGACCTCGGTGACGCCTTCGCCGCGCAGCCGGTCGTGAAGGTCGGTGCCCTCGAAGGCGTCAAGGCCGTGCTTGGTCACCAGGTGCTCGCCGGTACGCGGTTCGAAACCGGAGACCAGCTGGTTGGGGGCGGCACTGATGCCGCCGTCGGCGCCGTCCTCTCGTACGTACCGCACGAAGACGACGGGCGAGGAGCCGGTGTTCGCGAAGTGCTCGCGCAGCCTTGCGCAGGCGTCGGCCACGACGTCACCGCCTACTGGCTGCCACGGCATGTCGACGATCCACCGCTGCAGATCAATCAGGACAAGTGCCGTGCGTGCGCGGGTCATTCTGTTCCCCCAGGACGGATGATCAGCGGTCCACCGCACCCTACCAAGGGGAAGAGACAGCCCAATGGAGACGCCAATCGCGACGCGGGACGGTCTGCGACTGTGGACGGAGACGTTCGGCAGCCGCGGCGATCCGGCGGTGCTGCTGGTGATGGGCGGCTCGGCGCCGGGGATCGTGTGGCCGGACGAGCTGTGCCGGCTGATCGCCAAGGACGGGTACTTCGTGGTGCGTTACGACCACCGGGACACCGGCAGGTCGGGGAAGTCCGACGACGAGTACGACCTGTCGACGCTCGCCGCGGACGCCGCCGACGTGCTCGTGGGACTCGGACTGGGATCGGCGCATGTGGTGGGTCAGTCCGTCGGCGGCATGGTGGCCCAGCTGCTCGCGCTCGACCGGCCCGAACTCGTGCGGTCACTGGTGCTGCTGTCCAGTTCCCCGGACGCGAACGGCGACGTATGGGCGCCCCCGCGCACCGGACTGCCCGGTCCGCGCCGACCGATGCTGGAGCACGTCGCCCGGCTCTCCGCGTCCCCGCCCCAGGGGCCCGAGGAGAGCCTGGCCGCGGCCGTCGACGGCTGGCAGGTGCTGGTCGGGTCCTACGTGCCGTTCGACCGGACGTACTGGGTCGATCTGGTCAGGCGCGTGAAGGACCGCGACCGCGGCCCCGACACTGCCTGGCGCCATGCGACGGCCCTGGACCGCACGCCCCCGCTCACCGGGCGGATCGCCGCCCTCGACGTGCCGACGCTCGTCGTGCACGGCGAGCGGGACCCCGTCCTGCCGTTGGAGCACGGCGAGGAACTGCGCCGGGTGATCCCGCACGCCCGCCTGTGGCGGATCGCCGGCATGGGCCACATCTTCCCGCCGCACTGGTCGTCGACCATCAGCTCGCTGGTCGTCGACCATCTGCGCAGGACATGAATCGCAGGACCTGAATGTCGCGTACGAAGGAGACTGTGATGCGTCACGCAACCGGCAGGACCGCCCCCTCTCGTATCCAGCCCAGGGCGCGGTTGAGTTCCGACACCGGGCGTCGGGACACGGAGACTCAGTTCCTCCAGGCGCTGCGGAGCCGGCACCCCTCTTACCGGCTCGACGAGGCGTCGTTCTCGGATCCGCTGAGGACGACTATTTCCTGGTTCACCGGAACCGTATGAGCACGGTTGCCGATTGAACAAAGAGCCCGGAAATGAAACGGTCAGTAGTTCGTGACGAGCCCGTCACTCCAACGTAACAGCCGTCAGGATGAGGAAATCCCGTACCGCCCAACGACCGTGGAGCACTTCGTGGCGAAATTCCCGCGCCGCTCCACTCCGTTCACTCAGGCGGACGCGGAAGGTCCCCTCTGCCACAGCCCCCAAGCCGCCCGCGCCATTGCCGTAAACCCGCCCGGACAGCGTGAGTTCCGCTTCCCGGAAACCCAGCCGGATCCCGTGCAATGGATACCACGCTTTGTATGCGGCCTCCTTGGCGCTGAACAGCAGCCGGTCCACGCGGACGTGGGGCAGGAGCGCCGCCGACTCCCGCAGCCGCGCCCGTTCCCCGGCTGACGAGACAAGCTCCAGAACACCGTCGCGCAATCCCAGGTTCGGCTCGGCGTCGATGCCGAGCGCCGTGACGTCGGCGCGGCGGGCGAGGACCGCGGCACGGTATCCCCGGCAGTGCGTGATGCTCCCCACCAGCCCTGACGGCCAGACAGGAGCCCCCGTCGCGTCGGCGGGCACGGGCCGTGGCTCCTCGCCGAGCAGCTCCATGGCGCGCCGGGCGCAGCCGCGCCCGGCGGCGAACTGGTCCCTCCGCTCGGGCAGCGCCGCCGCGATCAGAGCCCGTTCGGCCGGCGAGAGGACACTCTCGTCGCCGGGGGCGTCACTGACGTCCTCGGCCACCGCAACACATTGCGGCAGCAGTCCTTCGATCACCAAGTCCCCCGATATCGGCCGCCGTTCAGCCCAGGCCGCGGCGGACGTTACCATGTGACCCATCGAACAAGGCGGTACCCCCGGCCCGCCTTCGGCATCCCCTAAGGTGGCAAGCGCACAACTGAACAGTCCCAGGCGCGAGTTCCGGCAATGACGCGGCTCGTAAGCGCGGGGGATGCTGTGCACACGCCTACGGGGGATGGCAAGAACTGCATGGAACGAATCGAATTCGTCCCATCGCCTAGCGTCCCGGCGCATCGCGCCGGGGATAGCTTTGGGATACTCGGGACGCTCTCCGCGTGCGTCGCCGGCAAAGAACTGGCAATTGATTCCGGGAAGCTCCGGGTGCTGCTGGCGGCGCTGCTGCTGCGGTCCGGCGAGGTCGTCGACAACGAGCGTCTCGCCGAATGGCTGTGGGACGAGCGCAAGCCGTCGAATCCACGAGGAGCACTGCACACGTACGTACGACGGCTACGGATGCTGCTCGGCGACTCGGACCTGGTGGAGACGGCGGCCGGCGGCTACCGGATCGACGTGGCCGAGGCGGAGCTGGACCTCACGCGGTTCCGCCGCCTGGTCCGGCTCGCGCGGCAGGCCGAAACGCCGGATGAGCGGGCACGGCTGCTGGCCGAGGCGTTGAGCGTCTGGCGCGGTGCGCCTCTCGCGGACATACCGTCGGACTCGTTGCGCCGTGACGAGTGCCCGGCTCTGGAGGATGAGCGGCTCGGCGCGCTGGAGGCGTACTTCGAGACCGAACTCCACCTCGGCAGGCACGGGCAGCTGGTGAAGGACCTGCGCACCGCCGCCATGGACAACCCCTTGCGGGAGAACTTCTGGAGCCTGCTGATGCTGGCTCTGTACCGCTCGGGGCGGCAGGCGGAGGCGCTGGACGTCTACCAGCAGGCCCGCCGCGAGCTGGTCGATCAGCTCGGCGTCGAACCCGGCGAGCGGCTGCGCGCCCTGCACACCGGCATCCTCGAGTCGGACCCCGCCCTCGCGGCCCCGAACGGGCCGCGCCCCGGCGTCGGCGAGGCTGTCACGGTGCCCGCCCAACTCCCGCCGCTGGCCATGGGGTTCGTGGGACGGGACGACGTCGTCGACCGGGTCGAGACGATGCTTCCGCCGGCGCCGGACCGTACCGGCGTCCCCGTCGTGGTCCTGTCCGGGCCGCCCGGCGTCGGCAAGACGGCGCTCGCGGTCTGGCTCGGCAGCCGGGTGCGGGGCGCGTTCCCGGACGGGCAGCTGTATGTGAACCTGCGCGGCTACGAGCAGGGCGGCGAGCACGCGCCGCTCCCGCCGGACCAGGTGCTCTCGCAGTTCCTGCGCAGCCTCGGCGTGCCCGCGGAGCAGATCCCGGTCGATCCGGTCGAACAGGCCAACCTCTACCGGTCGAAGCTCACCGGGAAGAGCGTGCTGGTGGTGCTGGACAACGCCTCCAGCGTCGAGCAGGTGCTGCCGCTCATCCCCGGGGACGCGGGATGCTCCGTACTGATCACCAGCAGGCGGCAGTTGCGCTCCCTCGCCGTCACCCACGGCGCCCAGGTGATCCGGGTCGGCACGCTCAGCCCGTTGGAGTCGGCCGAGCTGGTTACCGGCATGATGCGGCAGGCCGCGGTGGCGATCGAGCCGGACGTGGTACGCGAAGTCGTCGCCCTGTGCTGCTGCCTGCCGCTCGCGCTGCGGATCGCCGCGGCCAACCTGATCGGCGCCCCCGGCGGGCAGACCGAGGACTACCTGGAGAGTCTGCGGCAGGGCAACCGCCTCGCCGCCCTGTCCGTCGACGGCGACACCACGTCCGCCGTCTCCACGGCCATCGCCCTGTCCTACGACGCGCTGACCCCGGACGACCGCGCGGTCTTCCGCCTGGCGGGGCTCTTCCCCGGCTCCGACTTCACGCCCGCCGCCGTCTCAGTGCTCGCGGACATCAGCGAGGCACAGGCGCGGACCGGCCTGAGCCGTCTGGAGACGGCGAGCCTGTTGCAGCAACCCGCCCCGGGCCGCTACCAGTTCCACGACCTGCTGCGCGAGTACGCCCAGGGCCGCGCGCTCGCCGAGCATTCGGCGCGGGAGCGGGCCGAGGCTCTGGAGCGGCTCGGCCAGTGGTACCTCGCGGGTGCCTGCGCCGCGGCCGACGTCCTCTACTCGGAGTTCGTGCGGCTCGCCCAGCCGGAGCGGCCGAAGGCGACGTTCGACGCGCCGCAGTTCCCGAACGAGAGCCACGCGACGGCCTGGCTGCTGGCCGAGCGGCGCAATCTGATGGCCTGTGTGCGCCACTTCGGAACGCACGGCCCGCACCACCTGTCCTGGCACCTGGCCGACGCGCTGCGCGGCTTCTTCTGGACGGGCAAGTACCGCACCGAATGGCGGGAGACCACCCGTATCGGCCTGTCCGCCGCCGAGACCCACGACGACGAGCGCGGCATCGCGGCCATGCACCGCAGCCTCGCCAACCTCCACAACACGCTCGGCGACTACGAGCGGGCCATCGCGCACCAGGAGAAGAGCCTCGCGCTGCACGACCGCCTCGGCATGGCCGAGGAGGTCGCGGCCACGCTCAACAACATGAGCCTCGCCCACCTCAGCCTGGGCCGGGGCGTGCGGGCCGAGGAGGCTGCACGGCGGGCGCTCGACGTCGCGCACAGCATCCGCTCACCCCGGCTCGAGGCCAGCACCCAGGGCCTGTTGGGGTTCATCCACTGGACGCACGGCGACATGGCGCGCGCCACCGAATGCCTCACCGCGTCGCTGGCCACCGCGGGCGGCCTCGGCCTGCACCACATCAGCTCGTACAGCCTGCGCAACCTGGGCCTGGTGCGCCAGGCCACCGGAGAGCTGTCCGAGGCGCGGTCCTGTTTCACCCGGGCGCTGAAGGTGTCCGAGTCCATCGACTCCTCGTACGACAGGAGCATCTCGCTGTACGGGCTCGCCCTCGTCGACCTGGACATCGGCCGGCACGAGACGGCGCTCGACTCGGCGCAGCGGGCGCTGAGCTCCTTCCAGGAGTGCGGCGACCGCACCTACGAGGTGGAGACGCTGTGCCTGCTGTCGGCCATCAGCGCGGGCCTCGACTCGCTGCCGGAGTCCGCCCGTTACGCGGCCACGGCGCTCGACGGGGCCCGGCAGATCGGCTACGTCGACGGCGAGGCGTACGCGCTGGCACGCATGGCCGTCACCGACGGCCTGCTGGGCCGTGAGGATGCCGCCGGGCACGCCGAGGCGGCCCGCTCCCTCGCCGAGGGGAGTGTGAACCACATCGCCCGCAGCAAGGTCCTCCTGGAACTGGCCCCGCTCTATCTGAGTCTGGGTGACCCGCACCGCGCCGAGGAGTGCGCACAGCTGGCGCTCGCCCTGTCGCAGCCGACCGCGCAGCGTCTGAACATCGCCAGGGCCCAGCACGTCCTGGGCACCGTCGCCACGTTCGACGGCGACCACCTGCGGGCGCGGGGTTACTGGACCAAGGCTCTGGAGGCGTTCACCGAGATCGGCGTCGCCGAGGCGGATGACGTACGCGAACTGCTCAGTACCACTCCCGCCACACGCTCACAGAACGAGAGGACGGCATCGTGAACACCCTTGCCGCAGAGGCGAGTCGCGTATCCGTGAGGCGGGACCGCCTGCGGCCGGTGGTGGTCGCCTCCATCGGCAACGCCATGGAGTGGTTCGACTGGGCCACGTTCGTGACGTTCGCCGCGCTGCTCGGCCCGCACTTCTATCCGTCGGGCGATGCCACCACGAACCTTCTGCAGACCCTGTCGGTGTTCGCCGTCGGGTTCCTGTTCCGGCCGCTCGGCGGGGCGCTGATCGGCGCGTACTGTGACCGCAACGGCCGCAGCGCCGCGCTGCGGCTGTCCCTGCTGATGATGGCGGGCGGCAGCCTCCTGATCGCGATCGCGCCGCCCTACCGCACAGTCGGCGTACTGGCCCCGGTGCTGCTGGTGGTGGCCAGGGCGCTGCAGGGACTGTCCGCAGGCGGTGAGGGCGCGGCGATGAGCACGTATGTGAACGAGATCGCGCCGCGCGGGCGCCGCGGCCTGTACTCGAGCGCCGTCTACATCAGCACCACCCTCGGCACGCTCGCGGCCACGCTGCTCGCGCTGCTGCTGCACCGCATGCTCACCCCCGCCCAACTGGGCAGCTGGGGCTGGCGGGTGCCCTTCGCGCTCGGCGCGCTGCTTGCCGTGTACGGCTGGTACCTGCGCGGCCGGATGCGCGAGACACCCGTCTTCGACGCGGCTCGGGAGCGGCCCCGCAACCCGGCGCGGCAGGCGCTGCGTACCCACCCGCGCGCTGCCGCCCGCGTGATTGGCTTCACCCTGGGCGCGACCGTCGTCTACTACACCTTCGCCTCGTACCTGCCGCTGTACGCCCAACTCCGGTACGGCGTACCGGCGAACAGCGCGCTGTGGGCCGCCGTCGTCGCGCAGGTGGTGTTCATGGCCGCGCTTCCGCTGTTCGGCATGGCAGCCGACCGGTTCGGGCGCCGTCCGCTGCTGTTGGTGTTCGGCGGCGGGTTCGCCTGTCTGTCACCGGTGCTCTTCGGGCTCCTGTCGGGCTCGGCGGTGCGGCTCGGCCTGGTGATGACGGCGGCGCTGCTGCTGTTCGGCTGCTACGCGGCGGCCGCCCCGTCGGCGACACTGGAGATGTTCCCGACGTCGGTGCGGTCGAGCGGCGTCGGTCTGCCCTACGCGCTGACGGTGGCTCTGTTCGGCGGTACGGCGCCCTACTTGATCGAGTACCTCGCCGCACACGGCCACGCCTCCTGGTACCGGTGGTACGTCGTGGGGCTCTGCCTTCTCAGCACCGTCTCGTTCTTCCGGTACCGGGAGACCAAGGACGTGGACCTGGCGGCCGTCGGCCGGACCTGACCGCGCCGCCCGCGCCCGGCCCCGCGGTCCGTCACAGCGGAACGTTCTCACTCTGCTCGCCGATCCATGACTCGGCGAAGCGCGTCCATGTCGATGCCACTCCAGCGCCACGGGCAAGGCCCAGGCTGTGGGGGCCGTGGGGAAAGACGTGCTGGCTCCCTTGTCCCGCAGGCGCCGGATCTCGGTCTGAAGTGCCACGAGCGGCACTGGATGCCGCGCGTTGAGCGGATACCGGAAAACGCTCGCCTCCAAGCCCAGTCATTCGAGCCAGTCGACAACCGGCTGGGCCTCGTGCTCGGCGTGCACCTCGTAGCCGCCTCCTGGCAAGACGATCACATGCACAGACATCTCATCGACGGAGTAAGTCGGCGGCGATCCACGGGGCGGGCTGAAAGGGCTTGGGCGCGGCCCGTTGCCAGTGCCCGGACGCCTCGGGTTGCCGGTGCCGGCGGCCCAGAAAACTCCCATCACCACAGGTCACACGGCACGTCTTCATCGTCAAGGCACCCGTGGCCGGAACCGGTCGGTAAACCCAGTCTCAAAGCTTGCGCACAAATTGCACACATCCCCTCTACACGCTGGCCCCGATGGTCTAGATTGACCGTGCTTCAGCTGTTCGGTCACGAGGCGACCAGTAACGATCTATAGGTCCGGCGCTACAAACAGCCAGCAGGTGCGTCCCCGGCGCCAGACGTGGGGTGGTCAATTCTTTGAGCCCGAAAGGGCCTTGGGTGCGGGGAGCACCCGAGATTCGACGGGTTTCCGCGCACATCGAGACTCCAGCAGGGCATGCGAGTCCGCTGCCGCCCGGGTGGGGTGTTCACGTAGCGCTGCAATAGCCGGCGGTATGTCATTCGCGGGGGGCGGGGGCCTCCCGGAGGGAGGAACAGCGCGGCGCGGGAGGCGGTGCCTCCCGAGGGGAGGAACAGTGCGGGAGGCGGGGGCCTCCCGGGGGGGAGGAACCGTGTGGAGAGAACACGTCGAGCCCACTGGCGCCCTGGGGGGGTCTGTGCGGCAGGCGGAACCAGTCAGCCCGTTTCCATCGGCGCGCGGGCGTCTGGAGCAACGGGCAATCAGCCGGCCCGCGATCGACTGGGAACAGCGATACCGCCGTGCCGTGATCACCAGCGATACCGTGGTCACCGCCCTCGTGGTGGCGGCGATCGGCAGCTTCTTCGGGGTCCGGGACGCGGCCAACTGGCACGAGAAGTGGAGAATTCTCGCCTTCGGCACCGAGCTGCTAGTGCTGGGAGCGCTTGCGGTGAGCCGGTCGTGGGCTCCGGCCGTGCTCGGCCAGGGCGCCGAGGAATTCCGCCGGCTCGGACGCTCACTGTTCACGGCGGCCGTCGTACTGGCGCTCGGTGGGATCGCCCTCACCTCGCGCAACATCAAGCTCTGGATATTCGTCGCGCTCCCGGCGATCGCGCTGATCACCATGACCGAGCGGTATCTGCTGCGCCTCTGGCTGCACAAACAGCGGAATGAAGGACGATGCCTGCGCCCGGTGCTCGCTGCCGGCAGCCCGGCCACCGTGCGCGACCTGATCAACCGAACGCGCAAGTTCCCGCACCTCGGCTGGCGGGTGGAGGCGGTGTGCACGCCGGACAGTCTCGGGCTCGACGGTGACCAGCTGGACGGAGTGCCGGTCGTCGGACGACTGGCCGACGTCGCGGGCCATGTCCGCCGCGACGGCTACCGCGTCGTCGCGGTCACACCCGACCCGCACTGGTCACCGGACCGGCTGCAGCGGCTGGCCTGGAACCTCGAAGGCAGCGATGCCGAGATGGTCGTGGCTCCCGTGCTGATGGAGGTGGCCGGCCCGCGGCTGCACGTCGACGCGGTGCTCGGGATCCCGCTGCTGCGGGTCAGCATGCCGATCTTCAGCGGGGGCCGCCGGGCGGTCAAAGAGGTCGTCGACCGGATGGGCGCGGCGGTCCTGCTGATGCTGTTCGCGCCGCTGATGGTGCTCGTCGGGCTGCTCGTGCTGGTGGACAGCCGGGGTGGGGTGATCTACCGCCAGCGCAGGGTCGGCAAGGACGGCCGCGAGTTCACCATAGTCAAGTTCCGCACCATGGTCGCCGGGGCCGACAGGGCACGTTCCGAGCTGGCCGACAGCAACGAGGGCGCCGGCCTGCTGTTCAAGCTCCGCCGGGATCCGCGGGTGACCCGGGTGGGAGCGATGCTGCGCCGGTACTCGCTCGACGAGCTCCCGCAGCTTTTCAACGTCCTCAGCGGATCGATGTCGCTCGTCGGTCCGCGGCCTCCGCTGCCGGAGGAGTCCGCTGCGTACGGTCCGGACATCCGGCGGCGGCTGCTGGTCAAGCCCGGGCTCACCGGCCTGTGGCAGATAAGCGGGCGCAGCGACCTGCCGTGGGAGGAGGCGGTCCGCCTCGACCTGCGGTACGTGGAGGACTGGTCGCTCGCCCTGGACACGGTGATTTTGTGGAAGACGCTGCGTGCGGTGCTTCAGGGGCAGGGGGCCTACTGATGCACGGGGGTCGTCGTCTGTTCGGCGCACGGACCGCAGGCCAAAAGGGCCTGCCCAGGGGGAGGAACGGGTCATGAGGGTCAGCGTCTTGGGGCTGGGCTATGTGGGCTGCGTGTCGGCCGCGTGCCTGGCAAGCCTGGGTCACGAGGTCATCGGGGTGGACGTGAACCAGGTGAAGGTCGACCTGGTCAACGACGGCAAGGCCCCGGTGGTCGAGGAGCGGATCGGCGAGCTCATCGCCGAGATGGTGCGGACCGGAGCGCTGCGCGCCACCGTCGACGTCCGCGAGGCGATCATGGGCAGCGAGGTGTCGCTGGTCTGCGTCGGCACACCGTCGGAGCCCAACGGCAGCCTGTGCACCACGTACTTGGAACGGGTCACCGAGCAGATCGGTGCCGCGGTGGCCGAGCGGGGCGGGCGGCAGACCGTCGTGTTCCGCAGCACCATGCTCCCGGGCACCTGCCTGAACCTGCTGGTACCGATCCTGGAGAAGTACGTCGGCGGCACGGCCGGGGTGGACTTCGGGGTCGCGGTCAACCCGGAATTCCTGCGCGAGGGCACGAGCGTGCGGGACTTCTTCGACCCGCCCAAGACCGTCATCGGCGAACTCGACCCGGCAAGCGGCGATGTGGTGGCGACGCTGTACGAAGGATTGCCCGGCGAGGTGTTCCGGGTGCCGATCCCGACGGCCGAGGCGATCAAATACGCGGACAACGCGTTCCACGGCCTCAAGATCGGCTTCGCGAACGAACTGGGCGCGGTGTGCCAGGCGCTCGGGGTGGACTCGCACGAGGTGATGGACGTGTTCCTGGCCGACCGCAAGCTGAACATCAGCCCTGCCTACCTGCGGCCCGGCTTCGCCTTCGGTGGCTCCTGCCTGCCCAAGGACTTGCGCAGCCTGGTCCACGCGGCGCGACGGGCCGACGTCGCGGTGCCCATCCTCGCCCACGTTCTGCCCTCCAACTCCGAACATCTGCAGCGCGCGGTTGAGCTGGTCGAGCGCACCGGCAAACGCCGGGTGGGCCTGTTCGGGTTGTCCTTCAAACCCGGCACCGACGACCTCCGCGAAAGTCCGCTCGTCGAGCTGGCGGAGAGGCTCTTCGGCAAGGGTTACGACCTGCGGATCTACGACCCCAACGTGAACCTCTCCCGACTGCTCGGCGCGAACCGCGAGTACATCGAGACCCGGCTGCCGCACCTCGCGCAGCTCCTTGCCGAGTCCGTCGGCGAGGTGCTCGAGCATGCCGAGGTGTGCCTGGTCGGGACCAGGGACCCGGCCGTGCTGTCGGCGCTGCCCCATGGCGACGGCCCGGTGATTGTCGACCTCATCCACCTTCCCGACGCCGATGCGCGCCGGGCCGAACCTGGGTACGTGGGCCTTGCTTGGTGACGCAACCAGCGGCGACGGGCCCGCCCGTCGCGCGCTGATCCTGGTGGAGAACCTGTCGGTGCCGTTCGACCGGCGGGTGTGGCAGGAGTGCACGACGCTGCGCGACGCGGGCTGGGAGGTGCACGTCATCTGTCCGCGGGGGGAGAAGCGGGACACGGAGCCGGAGGCGGTGATCGACGGGGTGCGGATCCACCGCTACCCGTTGCGCGCGGCCACCGGAGGGCCGGCCGGCTACCTGCGGGAGTACGGATCGGCGTTGTGGCATACGGTCCGGCTGGCCCGCAAGGTCGGCCCGGTCGACGTGGTCCACGCCTGCAACCCTCCCGACCTGCTGTTCCTGCCGGCACTGTGGCTGAAGCGGCGCGGCGCGCGGTTCGTCTTCGACCAGCACGACCTGGTACCCGAGCTGTACCTCTCCCGGTTCGACCGCGGCGAGGATCTGCTCTACCGCGCCGTGTGCGCGCTGGAACGGCGGACCTACCGGGCCGCGGACGTCGTGCTCGCCACGAACGAGAGCTACCGGGACGTCGCGCTGCGCCGTGGCGGCCGGCGGCCGGAGGACGTCTTCGTGGTGCGCAGCGCGCCCGCGATCGACCGGTTCCAACCGGTGCCGCCGGAGCCGGAGTTGAAGCGCGGCAAGCCTCATCTGTTGTGCTACCTCGGCGTCATGGGCCCTCAGGACGGCGTCGACTACGCCTTGCGGGCCCTCGCGAAGCTGCGCGACGAGTTCGGGCGGACCGACTGGCATGCCGTGTTCGTCGGCGCCGGCGACGCCTTCGACGCGATGGTGGAGCTGTCCCGGCGGCTCGGTCTCTCCGCGCAGGTGCAGTTCACCGGGCGCATTCCGGACGCCGACCTGGTGCGCTACCTGTCCACCGCGGACGTGTGCCTTTCCCCCGACCCGCGCAATCCGCTCAACGACGTGTCGACCATGAACAAGGTCCTGGAGTACATGGCGATGGGGCGGCCGATCGTCTCGTTCGACCTCCGGGAGGCGCGCGTCTCCGCCGGTGACGCCGCCGTCTACGCGCCCGCCAACGACGAGGCCGAGTTCGCCGGGCTCATCGCGCTGCTGCTTGACGATCCGCAGAAGCGGACCCGGATGGGCAAGATCGGCCAGGAGCGGATCAGCGGGCCGCTCTCCTGGCGGAACTCGCAAGCGTCGCTGCTCGCCGCCTACGCCGCTGCCTGCCGTAACCACGCCCCGGCGTCGGCGGGCGACCCGGACCCGGTAGGGAGGAGGCCGCACCGTTGAGCGATGACACGATACGCCTGGTCACGATCGGCCGGATCATCCGTCGGCGCTGGCGGCTTCTCACCGTCCTCGCCGTGGTGGGTGCGCTCGTCGGCTACGGCACCTCTTTGCTGTTTCCGCCGCGATACACGACGTCGGCATCGGTACTGCTGCCGGGGGCGTGGGAGGAGCGCGAGCTGCTCACTCAGGCGGAGATCGCGACCAGTTCGGCGGTGGTCGACCGCGCGGCCGCCACGCTCGGCTGGACCGGGGTCAGCGGCAGCGAGCTGCGGGATCGGGTGAGCGCCAAGGCCGCCGACGGGAACATCATCAAGATCTCGGGTACGGCCGAGACCCCGGAGCGCGCACAGCAACTCTCCGACCAGATGGCCCAGCAGTTCGTCACATTCGCCGCGCGGATCGTGGGCGACAACACCGACCCCGAAGCGGCGGCGCGGCCCGAGGCACTGCGGCAGATGGTGCTGCAGACCAGCCGCCGCATCACCGAGCTGGCCGATGCGGCCGATCCGGGGCAGACCGTGGAGAGCGTGCAGACCCGCACCGAGCTCGCGAAGCTGCGCACCGCGCTGCAGGAGGCCATCAAGAAGCTGGACGAGGCCGACCCGGCTTCCAACAAGGCCAGCATGGTCGTCATGGGGCCGGCGGCCCGGCCGGCCGGCGAGGCACCGCCGACGAGGATCCAGCTCATCGTCGCCGGGGCGCTGCTGTTCTTCCTGCTCTCGGTCATCGGCCATCTCACCGCCGCACGGATGAGTCGCCGAGTGCGCACCGAACCGGAGATCGCCGCGGCGCTGGGCTCGGCGCTGCTGGGCACCGTCGACGTACCTGTGGAACGGCACGCGCACCGTCCGGAAGGCCGTGGCCCGTGGGCCCGTATCCGCCGGCTGCTCGGCGTCGACATCCGGTGGGACATACCGACCCCGCAGACGTCCGGCGACGAGGCCAGCAGACAGATCCGCTACCGGCGGGTGTGCGCCCGCCTCCAGGAGAAGCTGCCGGCCCCCCGGCGGCTGCTCGTTGTCGTCCCGGACGGCGACGAGATCGCCCGCCGGGCCGCCGGGCAGCTCGTCGCCGAGGCCGAAAGCGATCCTTCCCCCAGCTCTTCGAGCAGGGGATACCCCATGCTGCGGGTGGTGGGGGTCTCGGTGTCCCAGCCGATGGTGCCGGACCGCGACAACGAGTCCGGTGCCCTGGTCGTGCTCAGCGCGGGCAACTTGACCGCAATGGAGCTCGCCGGCATCGCCGAGGCGTGTGCGGACGCCAAGCACGAGGTCGTCGGCATCGTCCTCGCCGGCACGGTCCGGGCCCGTCCGACGCGGTCCGCCGGCCGTTCTCGGGATGCTGCAACGCCGGCGCTCGCGGTGGGCGACGGCGCAA
Organism: Streptomyces sp. NBC_00885; assembly: GCF_045207475.1. Lineage (NCBI taxonomy): Bacteria > Bacillati > Actinomycetota > Actinomycetes > Kitasatosporales > Streptomycetaceae > Streptomyces > Streptomyces sp. NBC_00885. The sequence goes on along the minus strand of NZ_CP108796.1, from coordinate 1,637,997 downwards.
CGGGAGGTTCAAGGTGACGACGAGTACATCTTCGGAGTCGTCGGCCGCCGCTCCGCTGCTCGACCTGCAGGCGCTGGTGGCGGCGGTGCGCAGGCGGCGCCGCCTCTGGTGCTCCCTGGCGCTGCTGGGGCTGCTCGTCGGCGCGGCGACGGCGGTCCTGCTGCCACCGCCGCCGACCGCGGTGACCAAGGTGCTGGTCGCGCATCAGGAGGACCAGCCGAACGACCCCGGAACACTGATCCGCACCGACGTCGCGCTGCTGCAGACCACGCGGATCGCCGGTAAGGCCCTGCAGTCCCTCGACTCCGCTGAAAAACCAGAGGACTTCATGCGGGACTACGGGGGTATCGGCCTGACCAACAACCTGTTGCAGATCACTGTGACAGGTGACAGCGACGCGGAAGCGGTGGCCCGCGCCAAGGCACTGGCCGATGCGTTCGTCGCGGACCATGTGAGGCGGATTCGGGAAGCCACGAACGCTGAGTCCAAGGCCCTGCTCGACCAGCGTGACCGAATGCGGGACGATCTCGCCAAGGTCAACAAGGCGATCGGAAACGGCTCGTCGGAGGGTGGGCCGACGGCGTCGGCGGACCTGGAGTCGCTCTTCGCCCGCCGGGCCGAACTCACCTCGCGGATCACCGATTTCGGCCAGCGCGCCGCGGAAGCGCGCATCGGCACGCCCCAGCTCATCGCCGGCACACAGATCGTGGACGCCCCGCGCGCGGTGCGGTACTCCCTGCCCAGGACCGCTGCCACCAACGCCGCGATCGGGCTCGTCCTCGGGCTCGTCCTCGGGCTCGCGGTGGCCGCGGTCGGCGCGGTGGTGGCGGACCGCCCCGTGCTGCGCCGGGAGATCGCGTCGAACCTCGGCGCCTCGGTCATCTCTGAGCTGCCCCGCCGGTCGGTCGGGCTGTGGCAGCGCCGGCGGATCCGGGCGGCACGGACAAGGCTCACCACGTCCCTGGCCCGTACCGTGCGCGGCTCCGCGGAGCCGGTGTCGCTGCTGGAACTGGGCTGTGCGCGCAGCACGAGCGTGATCGCCCTGGACGTCGCCAGGGCACTGGCGGCGGAGGGGCCGGTCGTCATCGTCGATGGTCTGCCCGGCCCGCAGCTCGCCAAGCGCCGCCAGAAGCCAGGAGACCCGACCGTGGTCAGCGGCGAGCATGCCGCGGCCGTGTCGCATCAGGAGCGCCGGCTCGGCGTCGGCTCGGTGGCGCCCGGCACGGCCTGGACCGACCTCCAGTACCTCGGCACGCGGACCGTGCTTGTCGTGCGTGCCGGGCACGGCAGTGCCGCATGGCTGCACACCGTGGCTCGCCAGCTCGCGGACCAGCGCATACCGGTGATCGGTGTGGTGCTGATCGACCCCGATCCGCGTGACCGGACCGACGGCACGCTGTGGGACGGGCTGCACACCGCGCTGCGCGGCCAGAACGAGCTGTTGGCCCGACAGAACGGGACGGGCCCGCGGCGGACCGAGCGAACGCCGATGTGGGCGGCACGCGTCCCGGACAGCGACCAGGAGGCGCGCTAGACATGTGTGGCATCGCAGGCACTTACCGATGGCCGGACGGGAAGGTCGTGGCCGACCGGCTCACCGATACCCTCGCCCACCGCGGTCCGGACGGGGCGGGCCGGTACAGCCACCCCGTCGGTGACGGCGAAGTGCACCTCGGGCACCGCCGGCTGGCGATCATCGACCTGTCCGAGACCGGCGCCCAGCCAATGGTCTCGGGCGGCCTCGTGCTGACGTACAACGGCGAGCTGTACAACGCGCCCGAACTGCGTGCCGAACTGGCAGCCGCCGGGGTGCGCTTCCGCGGTACCTCCGACACCGAGGTGCTGCTGGAGGCCTGGCGGCGCTGGGGCACGGACTGCCTGCCCCGGCTGCGCGGCATGTTCGCGTTCGGGATCTTCGACGAGCGAACCGGTGAACTGGTGCTCGCCCGCGACCAGCTCGGCATCAAGCCGCTGTTCCTGCTCCGGCGCGGTGAGGGTCTGGTGTTCGCTTCCGAGCTCAAGGCGCTCGCCGCCGGGACCGGTGGGTCGCTGGAGGTGGACCATGCGGCGCTGGTTGCCTCGCTGCTGTACTACTGGGTGCCGGACTCGCGGTGTGCGTTCCGCGAAGCGGAGAAGCTGCCGCCGGGGAGCTGGCTGAGGTGCCGGCCCGACGGCCGGGTGGAGCGCGGCCAGTACTGGAATCTGAGGGACGTCGCCACCGAGGGCCGGGAGCGTGCCCGGGGCGGCGAGCAGCCGGACCTGGCCGCCATCGTCGAGGAGTCGACTCGTCGCCACCTGCTCTCCGACGTACCCGTGGCGACCTTCCTCTCCGGGGGGCTTGACTCCAGCTACCTGACCGCGTTGGCGGCCCGCCACCAGCCCGGGATATCCGCCTACACGATCGGGTTCCGCGCCGAGGACGCCAAGTTCGAGGCGATGCCGGACGACCTGCACTATGCCCGGCGGGTGGCCGAGCGGTTCGGCGTCGACCTGCACGAGATCGAGATCGCTCCGAACGTGCTCGACCTGCTGCCGCAGATGACGTACCACCTGGACGAGCCGATCGGCGACCCCGCCGCGATCAATACGTTCCTGATCTGCTCGGCCGCCCGGGAGGCCGGGGTCAAGGTGATGCTCTCGGGGATGGGTGCCGACGAGCTGTTCGCCGGTTACCGCAAGCACCTGGCCAATCTGATCGCGCTGCGCTACCAGCGCGTCCCGCGGCCCCTGCGGCGCGGCCTGTCCAGGGCCGTGGACCGGCTGCCGGTCGCCACGGCCCGCCGGGGGTACCGGTCGGTGCGCTTCGCGAAGCGGTTCCTCTCCTTCGCCGATCTGCCGGAGGAGACCGCGTTCCGGCGCAGCTACACCATGTACGACCAGGACGAGCTGCTCGCCCTGGTCAATCCGGACTTGGCCGGGACGGTCGAGGACGTGCTGACCGAGCATGCGGATGTCTACGAGGACAACGACCTCGACGACTTCGTCAACCGCATGTGCCTGGGCGACGCCCGGATGTTCCTGCCCGGCCTGAACCTCGCCTACACGGACCGCTCCAGCATGGCCGCCTCGACCGAGGTGCGGGTGCCGTACGTGGACGTCGAGGTGGTCAAGGCGGCGTTCGCCGTGCCCGGGGATCGCAAGATCGTCGGACGACAGGGCAAGGCCGTCCTCAAGGAGGCGGCCACCTCGATCCTGCCCCGGGAGATCGTGTACCGGCCCAAGGGCCTGTTCAGCGCCCCGCTGCGCGCCTGGATGAGCCGGGATCTGGCACCGCTGGTGCGCGAGGTGGTCAACGACGGCGTGCTCGTCAACTCCGGGCTCCTGCGCCGCGACGCGCTGGCGCGCATGGTCGCCGAGGACGCCGCCGGGCAGCGGGACTTCTCCAAGCATCTGTGGCATGTGCTGACGCTCGAGTACTGGTATCGCGACGCGACCTCTGGCTCCGGCCAGAGCGAAGCGGCTTGACGGCGTAGAAACAAGAGGAGCTCGGGTGAAACAGGTTGTTCAGAACTACAAGAGCGGCGAGCTGGCGGTGCTCGACGTGCCGGTGCCGGGGTGCAAGCCGGGCGGTGTGCTGGTCCGCACCGCCTACTCGCTGATATCCACCGGGACCGAGCTCATGAAGGTGTCCGAGGCCGGCATGTCGATGCTGGGCAAGGCCCGCTCCCGTCCGGACCAGGTGGCCAAGGTCATGCAGAGCGTGGCCACCAACGGCGTGCCCGCCACCTACCGCAAGGTCATGGGCAAGCTGGACTCCTACACGCCGCTGGGCTACTCGCTGTGCGGGGTGGTCGAGCAGGTCGGCACCGGGATCGACGATGTGAAGGTCGGCGACCTCGTGGCCTGTGCCGGCAATGAGCACGCGTTGCACGCCGAGCTGAACTGGGTGCCGAAGAACCTCTATGCCCGGGTGCCGGACGGCCTCGCGCCGCGGCACGCGGCCTTCGGCACCGTCGGGTCGATCGCGATGCAGGGCGTCCGCCAAGGCGAGCCGCAGCTCGGCGAGGTGGCGCTGGTCATCGGCCTCGGGCTGATCGGGCAGTTGGTGGTACAGCTCCTTACCGCCTCGGGAGTCCGCGTGGTCGGGGTCGACCCCGACCCGGCGCGCTGCGAACTCGCCGAGCGCCTGGGCGCCGCGGCCTGCGGCGATCCCGCGTCCGCCGCCGTGGAAGCCGCCGTCGCCGAACTCACCGACGGTCACGGCGTGGACCAGGTGTACCTGGCCGCCGGCGGTGGCAGCAACCAGCCCGTCGAGCTGGCCGCCCGGCTCTGCCGGGACCGCGGCCGGGTCGTCGACATCGGCAAGTGCCGCCTGGACCTGCCGTGGAACGCGTACTACGAGAAGGAGCTCGACGTCCGGTTCTCGCGCTCGTACGGCCCCGGGCGCTACGACCCGGAGTACGAGCTGGAGGGGCGCGACTACCCGATCGGCTACGTGCGCTGGACCGAGCGCCGCAACCTGGCCTGCTTCCTCGATCTCCTCGCCCGCGGCAGCGTCGACGTGGAGCCCCTGGTCTCCCACATCGCGGACTTCGACGACGCCGTCGAGACGTACCAGCGCCTGAAGGACGGCGAGTTGAAGGCCGTGGCCGTGCTGTTCCGGTACGCCGAGCATGCGGAAGAAGGGGAAACGGAGGCCCCGGAGGTGACCGTCCCCGCGGTGCGCCCCAGCGGCAGTGCGTCCACCCCGGCCCGGTCCGCCAAGTCGCCGGTGCGCCTCGCGTTCGTCGGCGCCGGGAACTACGCGACGTCGATGCTGCTGCCGCACCTGGCACGGCGTGACGGCGTCGAGTTGTCGACTGTCGTCACCACGACGGCGCTGTCCGCGGCCAACGCGCAGCGGAAGTTCGGATTCGCCGAGGCGACCACCGATCTCGACGCCGTGCTCGGCGACAAGTCCATCGACGCGGTGTTCGTGGTCACCCGGCACAGCTCGCACGCCGAACTGACCCGGAAGGCACTGCTGGCCGGCAAGGCGGTGTTCGTGGAGAAGCCGTTGGCGCTTGACGAGAACGAGCTGGCCGGCGTGCTCGCGGCGGTGGAGGAGTCCGGCAACGACCGGCTGCAGGTGGGCTTCAACCGCCGGTTCGCGCCGCTGCTGCAGGAGGCCAGGAAGCGGTTCGGCGCCCGGAGCGGTCCGGCGAGCCTCCGCTACCTGGTCAACGCGGGCCGGCTGCAGCACGGCAGCTGGTACCTCCAACAGGGCACCGAGGGCTCGCGCTTCGCCGGCGAGGGCGGACACTTCATCGACACGGCGAGCTGGCTGCTCGAGGCCGACCCGGTCTCGGTGTACGCGGTCGCCACGTCCCGCAACGAGGGCGGCAGTGACATTCAGATTGTGCTGCGATACCCGGACGGGTCCACCGCCACCATCAGCTATGTCACCACCGGCGCGGCCGGCTTCCCCAAGGAGACGCTGGACCTCGTCGCGGACGGCAAGGTGCTGCGGCTCGACGACTTCGTCCGTGCCTCGGTGTTTGCAGATGGGGGGGTCGGCCGCAAGCGGTGGGTCAGTTCGCGCCTCCCCAAGGCCCGGGACAAGGGCCAGTCCGCCGAACTGGCCGCGTTCATCAAGGCCGTGCGGACCGGCGGTCCGATGCCGGTGCCGCTGGAGTCGCTGGTCGCCACCACGGCGGCCACCCTCGCCGTGCAGGCCGGTCTGGCCGGCGGCGCGCCGGTGACGCTGGCGAGGGCGCGATGACCATGAGCGCGGGCTGGTACCTGCGCCGGTTGACCCGGATGGGACCGCGGGAGGTCGGCGGCCGGGTGGGCGACGCGGTGCGCAGGCGGCGGTGGCGGTCGGCGCCGCCGGACTGCCCGAGCGTGACCGGTGCCCGGTTCACCGCGGTACTGCCCGCCGGGACGACCGCCGCAGTGCCACCGGACGCCGCGAAGCATCTCATCGCCGAGGCGGACCGTCTGATGGCCGGGCACGCCGAGTATTTCGGGGTGGTCCGCGAGGATCTGGCCGACCCGGACTGGTGCTACGACCCGAAGACCGGACGCCGGGCTCCGTGGGGCTACGCCTTCGACGTGCCGTACCGGAACGAGGACGCGGTCGGGGACATCAAGCAGATCTGGGAGCCGTCCCGGCATCAGTACCTCACCGTGCTCGCAGCCGCCTACGCGATCACCGGGAACGAGCGGTACGCCGAGCGCGTGGCCGAGCACCTGCGGTCGTGGTGGACGGCCAACCCACCCCTGCGCGGCGTGCACTGGATCAGCGGCATCGAGCTGGGGATCCGGCTGCTGTCCTGGGTGTGGATCCGCCGGCTGCTCGACGGCTGGCCGGGCGCGGCCGGGCTGTTCGAGGACAACCCGGTGGCGAGGAACCAGATCTGGCATCACCAGCGCTGGCTGGCCGCCTTCCCCAGCCGGGGGTCATCGGCGAACAACCACGTCATCGCCGAGGCCGCCGGGCAGTTCGCCGCAGCCTGCGCGTTCGGGTGGTTCCCCTCCTCGGCGCGCTGGCGGGCCGGCGCGCTGCGGTCGCTGGAGCGGCACCTGCGAAGCAACACCTTCGACTCCGGCCTCAACCGCGAGTTGGCCACCGAGTATCACGGACTTGTACTGGAGCTCGGCCTGGCCGCGGTGGCCGAGGCTGATGCCGCCGGCGTGCCGGTTCCCGAGTCGATCCGGCTGGTGCTGCTGCGGATGACCGATGCGCTCGCGGCGATCGTGGACGGCCGGCTACGGCCGCCGCGCCAGGGGGACGCGGACGACGGGCACGGTCTGGTCGTGGACGGCGCGGGCACGGACCGCTGGGCCTCGCTGCTGGCTACCGGGGACGCCGTGTTCGGCCGGCTCGCCTGGTGGCCGGCGGTGGGTGCCACCGATGTGCGCACCCCGCTCCTTGCCGCGCTCATCCGGCCGTACGCGAAAAATGAAACCGCACCGGCCGTGACTCGCCCGGCAAGCCGACCGGCCCACTTCGCCGACGCGGGCATGACCATCCTGCGCGGTCCGGAGGAGATCTGGTGCCGCTGCGACGGTGGTCCGCACGGGTTCCTCTCCATCGCCGCGCATGCCCACGCGGACGCGCTGTCCGTGGAGGTCCGGCACGACGGGGTCGACGTACTCGCCGACCCGGGGACGTACTGCTACCACGGGCAGCCCGAGTGGCGGCAGTACTTCCGGTCGACCCTCGGCCACAACACCCTGCAATTGGACGGCGGTGACCAGTCCGTCTCCGGCGGCCCGTTCCTGTGGACCCGTCAGGCCCGCAGTCGCGTCCTGGCGGCGGACACATCCGGCGCCTCCGACGGGGGGACGGCCCGCTGGTGCGCCGAGCACAACGGCTACCGGAGCTCCGTGCACCGCCGCCGGGTGGAACTGACGGCCGCGAGCCAGGAGTTGAGGGTGGTCGACGAGCTGCGCGGCCCGCGCCGGGCCGTGCGCCTGGCGTTCCACCTCGGCCCGGCGATCGCCGCGGACCTGGTGGGGAACCGGGCGGCGCTCACCTGGACCCGGGACGGCGAGGACCGCTCCGCGGTACTCGACCTGCCCGGGCAGCTGTCCTGGCGGGCGCATCGCGGCGAGAGTGACCCGCCGCTGGGCTGGTACTCCGCCGGCTTCGGGCGCAAGGAACCCGCCACCACGCTGGTCGGCACGGGCTTCGCCGACGGCGCTGTGCTGTTGGGGGAGCTCACCACCGTACTCAGGTTCCGCGGCTAGGGAGGACGCGTGGTGATCAAGTGGCGGAACTGGGCGTTGCCGGTGGCGGCGCCGGCCCTGCTGGCGACCGGCTGTGTGAGCACGCCGGGCGCCCCTGCGGAGCCGACCGTTGCGCCATCCACGTCCGTGGCCCGGTCAGTGGCCCGGGTGTGCGCCAAGCCGCCGGCCGGGCCGGCGATGGCTCCGGCGGGCGCGGTGGCGGTCGACCCCGCGGTGGTCGGTGACCTGGCTGTGAAGACCAAGAACAGCCCCCCGAACACCACGTTCTGGCTTCGGCCGGGGACGCACAGGCTCGATTCGGACCGTTACTCCCAGGTCGTCCCCAAGCAGGGGAACCGCTACCTCGGCGCGCCGGGCGCGGTGCTCGACGGCCGGAAGACCAACCAGTACGCGTTCGGCGGTACCGCCCGCAACGTCACCATCCAATACCTGACCGTGCAGCGTTTCGTCGCGCCGCTGGACGAGGGCGTGGTCAACCACGACTCGGCCGACGGCTGGGTGATCGAGCACGCGACCCTCCAGTACAACTCCGGCGCCGGGCTGATGGCCGGTGCCCACCAGCGGGTCCGCGCCAGCTGCCTGCGCGGCAACGGTCAGTACGGCATGAACGCGTACAAGGCCGGCAGCCCCATCAGCGACCTGGTGGTCGAGGGCAACGAGATCGTGGCCAACAACAAGGACGACTGGGAGCGGCGGCGGAAGGGCTGCGGCTGCACGGGAGGCATCAAGTTCTGGGCCGTCAACGGCGCCGACGTACGCGGCAACTGGGTGCACGACAACCGCGGAGCCGGGTTGTGGGCGGACACCAACAACAACGACTTCCGCATCGAGGACAACGTGCTCGAGGCCAACGACGGTGCCGCGCTGATCTACGAGACCAGCTACAACGCGGTCATCCGGAAGAACACGATCCGGCGGAACAACTGGGTCGAGGGCCGCAAGTACGCCGACCTCGGCGACAACTTCCCGTTCGCGACCGTCTACTTGTCCGAGTCCGGCGGCGAACCACGGATCCGGGCCCGTACGGACAAGATCGAGATCTACCGGAACGTGCTGGAGAACAACTGGTCCGGGATCACCCTGTGGGAGAACGCCGACCGGTTCTGCAACAGCCCGGCCAACACCTCGTCGGGTGAATGCACGCTGCTGGTGCGGGACAGCGGCCGCTGCGCGCAGCCGGCGATCGCCACCGCACCGCTCTACGCCGACTGCCGGTGGAAGACCCAGCGGGTGGACATCCACCACAACCGCTTCGTGCTGGACACGTCCGTCGTCGGGTGCACGGCGAAGTGCGACCGCATGGCGGTGCTGGCCAACTACGGCACCTATCCGGACTGGACGCCGTACCCGGGCGAACGGGTGGCTGAGGCGATCACCCACAAGCAGCACAACCGCTGGCACGACAACGTCTACCTCGGACCATGGAAGTTCGTCGCCCACGACCCGAGCCGGGTGCTCGACTTCGGGCAGTGGCAGGGCACGCCCTACCAGCAGGACACAGCCAGCACCCTCGACCCACGGGCCGGTGGTTGAGATGGGCGGGAACCTGAGGCGCGGCGTGCTGCCGGGCGGACCGGCTACGGCGGACAAGCAGCCCGGCGCCGAGCCGCGCCCCGCCGGCGCACCGAGGATCGTCGGGATCGTCTGGGGGTTGCTGGTCCTCAACACGCTCGGCTCCGCCGGGGCGAAGACCATCATCCCGCTGCCCCGCTCCCTCATCCAGATGGTCACCATGGGCGCGCTGGTCGCCGCGTTCGCGCTGGCGCTCGCGGTCAATCTCCAGCTGCGTATCCGAGCCAGCGCCTTCGTGTTCCTGCTCACCCTGCTGCTGGTGCCGAGCGTGATCTCCAGCGCAAACCTGGAGTCCGGGTTCGGCGCACTGTTCCGCTGCGCCCGGCTGGCTCTCTTCGTCGGCACGCTGTGGCTGCTCAGCCGCTGGTGGGACGGCAGCCCGACGTTCGTCCGGCACCACATCCGGATGTACTTCGCGGTGCTCGGGTCGGTGGCCGCCGGCCTGGTCATCTCACCCGGCGCCGCCATGCCCGAGCTCTACGGCGGGCGGCTGGTCGGCGCGTTGTGGCCGCTCACCCCGCCGCAGATCGGACAGTACGCCGCGGTGATCATCGGGCTCACCGTGCTGCTCGTTCTGAGCCGCCGGACCGACGGGCGCAGCGCGGCGGTGGTCATCGTGCCGGCACTTGTCCTGCTCGCGCTGACCCATACCCGCACGGCCACGCTCGGCCTGCTCATCGGGCTGGTGCTGGCGATCGGCTCGCTCGTCCTGACCAGCGCCGCCGCCCGCCGGTTCTTCGCCTGGGCGGTGCTGTGCGCCACGGTGGCCGCGGTGGCGTTCAGCTCCGCGCTGCAGGCGTGGTTCCTGCGCGGACAGAGCAAAGAGAACCTCTCCAGCCTCACGGGTCGGGCCAAGGTCTGGGACGCTCTGCTGGCAGCCCCCCGGACGACCTCGGAGCAGTTGTTCGGCATGGGCCTGGGCGACAAGTCGTTCGGCGGGCTGCCGATCGACAACAGCTGGCTGGCCGTTTACAACGAGCAGGGTCTGACCGGCACCGCCATCGTGGCGGCGATCATCATCGTGCTGGGCGGCGTCGCGCTGCTGCGGCCACCGTCGCTGCCGAGGGCCTGCGCGATCTTCCTGATCAGTTACTGCGCGATCGCGTCGTACACCGAGGCCGGGCTGGGCGACGCCTCGCCGTATCTGCTGCATCTGACCGTGGCTGCCTCGCTGCTGGCGGCACCTGCCGCGGCAACTCCCCTCGCGACGCCCGAAGTCACCCAACGACGCATACCGCGATGGGCCCAGAGATCGGAGGTGACCTGAGCATGCACATCCTCGTGGTGCACAACCGCTACGCCTCGGCGCAGCCGAGCGGGGAGAACAAGGTCGTCGACCAGGAGGTGGGGCTGCTGCGCGAGGCCGGCCACCGGGTCGAGGTGTTCGAGCGGCGCAGCGACGACATCGCCGCCCGGTCCCTGCCGGGCAAGGTCGCGGTGCCGCTGCTTGTGCCGTGGAACCCGGCGGTCCGCGCGGAGCTCGCCGCCCGGCTGCGCACCGAGCGGCCGGACGTGGTCCACGTCCACAACGTCTTCCCGCTCCTGTCGCCCGCGGTGCTGGCCGCCTGCGCCGACGCCGGCGTGCCCGCCGTCGCCACGCTGCACAACTACACCCAGATCTGCCCGCCCGGCACGCTGCAGCGGAACGGCCGGCCGTGCACCGAGTGCGTCGGGTCGGCGCCGCTGCCCGCCGTCCGGCACGGCTGCTACCGGAACTCCCGGCTGGCGACGGTGCCGCTCGCGGTCAGCCTGTCGGTCAACCGGCGGCGGTGGTGGTCCGGCGTGGAGCGGTTCTTCTGCATCTCCGCGGCGCAGCGCGATGTCCTGGTGCGGGCAGGCATGCCACCCGAGCGGCTGGCGGTGAAGCACAACTTCGTGCCCGACCCGGGCGCCCGCCGAGCGGGCGCCGGCGAGCATCTGCTCTATCTCGGCCGGCTCGCGGAGGCCAAGGGCGTGCGGCTGCTCATGGCCGCGTGGGACGAGATCGCGGCGAGCGGCGGTGTGGGTGTGCCGCTCGTGGTCGCCGGCGCGGGGCCGCTGGAGCGAGAGGTGACCGCCTGGGCGGCCGGCCGGGACGACGTGCGCTACGTCGGCCTGTACGACACGGAGGAGTGCCAGAACGCCATCGCGCGGTCGGTGGCCGTGGTGGCTCCCTCGACGTGGCTTGAGGCGTTCGGACTGGTGGTCGTGGAGGCGATGGCGGCCGGGGTGCCGACCGTCGCCGCCGGTCACGGTGCCTTCGTCGAACTCGTCGAGGACGGGGTGACCGGGCTGCTGCACCGGCCGGGCGAGTCCGCTTCGCTCGCGTCCTGCATACGCCGGATCGCGGGCGAGCCGGACCGCAACCGGGAGATGGGCCAGGCGGCCAGGCGCCGTTACGAGAAGGCATTCAGCCCGGTCGTCGGCCTGGAGCGCCTCGTGGAGGAGTACCGCACCGCAATCGCGGGTCGGTCAGCACTGGCTCGCGGCGGGGACACCCGCGCGAGCAGGGGGGATGGGGACAGCACATGACACGATGCCGACTTTGCGGCTCGGCGACGCTGGCGAGCGTCGTCGATCTGGGGGCGACCCCGCCGTGTGAGAGTTTTCTCGCCGCGGACCAACTGGACCAGCCGGAGCCGGCGTACCCGCTGCACCTGCGGGTCTGCACCGACTGCTGGCTGGCGCAGATCCCTCCGCTGATCAAGCCGGAGGAGACGTTCACGGAGTACGCGTACTTCTCCTCCTACTCGACCTCCTGGGTGGAGCACGCGCGCACGTTCGTCGCCGACGCCGTACAGCGGGTGGGGCTCGGCCCCGACGCCTTCGTGGTCGAGGTCGCCAGCAACGACGGGTACCTGCTGAGGCATGTGGTGGACCGCGGGATCCGCTGCCTCGGCATCGAGCCCTCGGTGAACGTCGGCGCCGCGGCGCGGGACGCGGGTGTGCCCACGGTCACACAGTTCCTGTCCCCGGAAACCGGCTCGGCCGTCCGTGCCGAGCACGGCCCGGCGGACCTGGTCGTGGCCAACAACGTGTACGCGCACATCCCCGACGTGGTCGGGTTCACCCGGGGGCTGCGCGCCCTGGTCGCCGACGACGGCTGGGTCTCCATCGAGGTGCAGCACCTGCTGACCCTGATCGAGGAGAACCAGTACGACACGATTTACCACGAGCACTTCCAGTACTACACGGTCGCGTCCGCGATCCGGGCGCTGGCGAGTGGCGGACTCGCGCTCGTGGACGTCGAGTTGCTGCCCACGCACGGCGGCTCCATCCGGCTGTGGGCCCGGCCGACCGAGGTGGCCGACGAGCCGACCGGGCGGGTGGCCGACGTGCTGGACCGGGAGAAATCCGCCGGGCTGCAGGAGCTGTCCGGGTACACCGAGTTCTCCGCTCGGGTGGCCAAGGTGCGCCGGGACCTCCTGCGGTTCCTCATCGAGGCGGCCGAGCGCGGCGAGACGGTCGTCGGCTACGGCGCCCCGGGCAAGGGCAACACCCTGCTCAACCACTGCGGCATCCGGCCCGACCTGCTCCCGTACACGGTCGACCGCAACCCTTACAAGCACGGCAGGTTCACCCCGGGCACCCGCATCCCGATCCTGTCGCCCGAGCAGATCAGCACCGACCGACCGGACTACGTCCTCGTCCTCCCGTGGAACCTGCGGGCCGAACTGGTCGAGCAGCTGTCGTTCGTGCACGACTGGGGCGGCCGCCTTGTCTTTCCCATCCCTGAACTGAGCATTGTCGAGGCCAAGTCATGAAGGTCGTTCTGTTCTGCGGCGGTTACGGGATGCGGATGCGCAACGGCGCCTCCGACGACGTGCCCAAGCCGATGGCGATGGTCGGCCCGCGACCGCTGATCTGGCATGTCATGCGCTACTACGCGCACTTCGGGCACACGGAGTTCATCCTGTGCCTCGGGTACGGGGCCCACCACATCAAGGACTTCTTCCTCAACTACGAGGAGACGACGTCCAACGACTTCGTGCTGCGGGGCGGGCGGACCGAGCTGCTGTCCACCGACATCGCCTCCTGGACGATCACGTTCGTGCAGACCGGCATCGAGTCGCCGATCGGGGAGCGGCTCCGCCGGGTACGGCACCACCTGGACGGCGACGAGATGTTCCTCGCCAATTACGCCGACGTGCTCACCGACGCCCCGCTGCCACAGATGATCGAGAACTTCGCCCGGCGCGACGCCGGTGCGTCGATGATGGTGGTGCCGCCGCAGTCCTCGTTCCACTGCGTGGACCTGGGCGAGGACGGCCTCGTGGGTGGCATCACCGCGGTGAGCGACATGCCGCTGTGGGAGAACGGCGGCTACTTCGTGCTCCGCCAGGAGGTCTTCGACCACATACCGGAGAACGGGGACCTGGTCGCCGACGGCTGCGCCCAACTGGCCAAGCAGGGACGGCTGGTGGCGCATCAGCACCGCGGCTTCTGGAAGCCGACCGACACCGTGAAGGAGCGGGCCGCGCTCGACGACGCCTACACCCGGGGCGACCGTCCGTGGGCCGTGTGGGAACACGACGGCGCGAGTGCCGGAGCGAGAGCGTGATCCGGCTCGGGGCCGGGCGCCTGGACCGGATCGTCGCGGTGGGGGCGCACTGCGACGACATCGCCATCGGCGCCGGCGGCACGCTGCTGACGATGTGCCTCGCGCATCCGGGCACCCGCGTCGACGCGCTGGTGCTCTCCGGCGGTGGCAGCGAACGGGAGCGGGAGGAGCGGGCCGCGCTCGCCGCCTTCTGCCCGGGCGCCGACCTGCGGCTGACCGTGCACAAGCTGCCGGACGGCCGGCTGCCCGTGCATTGGGACGAGGCCAAGGCCGCGGTCGAGGAACTGCGCGGACAGACCGAGCCGGATCTCGTCCTTGCCCCGCGTTCCGACGACGCGCACCAGGATCACCGCGGCCTGGCGAAGCTGATACCCACCGCCTTCCGCGACCACATGGTCCTCGGCTACGAAATCGTCAAGTGGGACGGCGATCTCGGCCGACCGTCGGCGTACCAGCCGCTGTCGCCCGAGATCGCCGAACTGAAGGTGCGGCTGCTGCAGGAGCACTACCCCTCGCAGCGGCACCGGCCCTGGTACGACCGGGAGGCCTTCCTCGGCCTTGCACGAATCCGCGGGATCGAATGCCACGCGCGCTACGCCGAGGCGTTCGCCGTCACCAAACTCACTCTCAATCTGGGGGACTGAACCTTGCGCGTACTGCTCACCGGACACCAGGGCTACCTGGGCACCGTGATGGCTCCGGTCCTTGGCTCCGCCGGGCACGAGGTCGTCGGCCTCGACGCCGGTCTGTTCGCCGACTGCGTGCTGGGCGATCCGCCCGCGGACCCGTCCGGGCACCGGGTGGACCTGCGCGACGTCACGGCCGAACACGTGGCAGGGGTGGACGCCGTGATCCACCTGGCCGCCCTGTCCAATGACCCGCTGGGATCGCTGGCACCGGAGCTCACCTACGACATCAACCACCACGCGTCCGTACGGCTGGCCCGGCTGGCCCGCGACGCCGGAGTGCGGCGCTTCCTGTACGCGTCGACCTGCTCGGTCTACGGCGCCGCCGGCGACCCCAACTTGTCGAACTTGGTGACCGAGGACGCCCCGCTGCGCCCGGTGACGCCGTACGCGGAGTCCAAGGTGCGGGTGGAGGACGACCTGCACGCACTGGCCGACGGCGACTTCACCCCGGTGTTCATGCGCAACGCCACCGCCTTCGGTTACTCGCCCCGGCTGCGCGCCGACATCGTGCTGAACAATCTGGTGGGCCACGCGCTCCTGTCCGGCGAGGTCCTCGTGCTCTCCGACGGCACCCCCTGGCGCCCGCTGGTGCATGCCGCCGACATCGCGCGGGCCTTCGCGGCCGCGCTGACCGCGCCGCGGGAAGCGGTGCACGACCGGGCGTTCAACATCGGCAGCGAGATCAACAACGTCACGGTCGCCGAGATCGCCGAGCAGGTCGCCGAGGCGGTGTCCGGCTCGAAGGTGGTGATCACCGGGGAGACCGGTGCCGATCCGCGGTCGTACAGGGTGGACTTCTCCCGGTTCCGCGCCGCGATCCCGGGCTTCGACTGCGAGTGGACGGTGAAGCGGGGCGCGCTCGAACTCGCCGACGCCTACCGGAAGTTCGGGCTGACCCGGGAGGACTTCGAGCGGCGCTTCACCCGCCTTGCCGTGCTGCGCGCGGCGTCCGAGGCCGGCACCGTCGACGACACCCTGCGGTGGCGCCGATGACCGCGGCCGGCGAGGAGATGCACGCGCTGGTGGAGCGGCTGTACCCGCTGTGCCGGAGCATCACCGGCGACGGTGTGCGCGCCACCCTGGAGATCGTCGGCGAGTACGTTCCGCTGCAGGTGCACGAGGTGCCGACCGGGACGCACGTGCTCGACTGGACGGTGCCGCAGGAGTGGAACATCCGGGACGCGTACGTCGCCGACACCGCCGGACGCCGGGTCGTCGACTTCGCCGCGTCCAGCCTGCACGTGCTCGGCTACAGCGTGCCGGTGTCGGCGACCATGCCGCTGGCCGAGCTTCGCGCGCACCTGCACACCCTGCCGGACCACCCGAGTTGGGTGCCGTACCGCACCAGCTACTACACGCCGGAATGGGGGTTCTGCCTGGCCCAGGAGACCTTGGACGCGCTGCCGGACGGCGAGTACGAGGTGCGCATCGACTCCACGCTCGCCGATGGCCACCTCACCTACGCCGAGCATGTGATCCGCGGGCAGATCCCCGACGAGGTGATCGTCTCCTGCCACGTCTGCCACCCGTCACTGGCCAACGACAACCTCGCAGGCATCGCGGTGGCGACGTTCCTGGCCCGGGCGCTGGCAGAGGAAACGCCGTACTACACCTACCGGTTCATCTACGCGCCCGGGACCATCGGGGCGATCACCTGGCTGGCCCGCAACGCGGAGCGGATCGAGCGGGTCAAGCACGGCCTGGTGCTGGCCTGCGCCGGCGACCCGGGCCAACTGACGTACAAGCAGAGCAGGCGCGGCGACGCGGAGATCGACCGGGTGATGCGGCATGTGCTGGCCGCCTCCGAACGTCCGCACCACGTGGCCGAGTTCACTCCCTACGGCTACGACGAGCGGCAGTTCTGCTCGCCCGGGTTCGATCTCGGCGTGGGTTCGCTCAGCCGGACCCCGTACGCCGGGTACCCCGAGTACCACACCTCGGCGGACAACCCGGACTTCGTCTCCCCGGAGGCGATGGAGGACACGCTCGCCGTCTGCCGCGAGGCGTTCGCCGTCCTCGACCGCAACCGGCAGTACGTCAACCTCAGCCCCTACGGCGAACCACAGCTGGGCCGACGGGGGTTGTACGACTCGCTCGGCGGCCGCAGCGACGCGAAGCAGGCCCAGATGGCCATGCTCTGGGTGCTCAGCCTCTCCGACGGAGAGCACAGTCTGCTGGACGTCGCCGAGCGGTCCGGGCTGCCGTTCGACACCGTCGCCGTCGCGGCCGGCGCCCTGGGCGCCGCCGGGCTGATCAAGGAATGACGCCGATGACCACCGAGGGGGAGAAGCCGACGACACCGGCGGACCGGGCCGGACACACCCGGCGGACCGCCAAGCGGGCCATCGTCGGCAGGCTGTCCTGGGGACTCGCCGACCAGGCGGCCTCCAGCATGACCAACTTCGCGGTGGGGATCTACGTGGCACGCTCGCTGGGGCTGACCGCGTTCGGCGTGTTCAGCCTGGCCTGGCTGACCTACGGCGTGGTGCTCAACGTCGCCCGCGGGCTGGCCACCGACCCGCTCGTGGTGCGCTTCAGCGGCGTGCCGGAGGTGTCCTGGCGCTCGGCGGCGGCCCGGTCGTCGGGTGCCGCGCTCGGCGTCGGTGCCGTCCTCGGCGCGGTCTGTCTGCTGGTCGGGCTGGGCCTCGGCGGCCGCGTGGGGCCCGCGTTCGCCTGCCTCGGCGTCGTACTGCCGGCGCTGCTGCTGCAGGACGCCTGGAGATTCGCATTCTTCGCCGCCGGCACCGGGCAAAAGGCGTTCGCCAACGACCTCGTGTGGGGCGTCACGCTCATCCCAGCCATGGTTGTTGCGGCCCGCGTCGGCAGCGTGGCCGCTTTCGTACTCGCCTGGGGCGCGTCCGCCGCGGTGGCCGCGGGGTACGGCTGCTTCCAGTCCGGCATCCGGCCCCAGCTGACCGGAGCGCGCCAGTGGCTTCGCGAGCACCGCGATCTCGGCTACCGGTACCTGGTCGAGAACGTCAGCCTCAGCGGCGCGAGCCAGCTGCGGGCGTACGGGCTCGGCGCGATCGTCGGGGTCGGCGCGGTCGGTGCGGTCCGGGGCGCCGAGCTCCTGCTCGGCCCGTTCCTCGCTCTGCTGATGGGGCTGTCGCTGGTCACCGTCGCCGAGGCGGCACGGGTGCTGCGGCAGGCCCCGCACCGCCTTCGCACGTTCTGCCTCCTGCTGGGCGGCGGGCAGGCCGCCGCCGCGCTGCTCTGGGGCGGGGCGCTGCTGCTGATGCCGGACCGGGCCGGCGAGTTCGTACTCGGCGGCGTCTGGCACTCCGCCTCGGCGCTCATCGTGCCGGCCACGCTCGGCGTCGCGGGCGCCGGCCTCGGCACCGGCGCGGCGGCCGGACTGCGCGCGCTCGCCGCGGCCCGGCGCAGCCTGCGCTGCCAGCTGTTCGCCTCCGCCTGTTACGCCATCGGCGGGCTCGGCGGGGCCGCCGTGGCCGGCACGATCGGCTCGGCCTGGGGCGTCGCCGCCGCGACCGTCTGCGGCTCGGCCGTGTGGTGGCTGCAGCTGCGGTCCGCCCTGCGCGAGCGCCACCAGAACCCCATCCCCGAAGTGAGGACGCCATGAACGCCCATCCCCGGTTGAGCATCGGGCTGCCCGTGTACAACGGCGAGGAGTACCTGGCCGAGTCACTCGACGCCCTGCTCGGCCAGACCTACGAGGACTTCGAGTTGGTCATCTCCGACAACGCCTCGACCGACGGGACTCAGGAGATCTGCCGCAAGTACGCCGCGCAGGACTCGCGCATCCGGTACCTCCGGCTGCCCCGGAACATCGGCGCCGCGCCGAACCACAATTACGTGTTCACCGAGTGCCGCGGCGAGCTGTTCAAGTGGGCCTCGCACGACGACCTGTACGCCAGGGACCTGCTACGGCGCTGCGTGTCGGCGCTGGACGAGCGGCCGGACGTGATCCTCGCGCACAGCGGCCAGGCGGTCATCGACGGCGAGGGCCAGGTGAAGGTCCCGTACGAGTACGGGCTCGCCACCGACTCGCCCCACGCGCCGGAGCGCTTTCGCAGTCTGCTGTTCGAGCCCGGTGGCGACGACTTCTACGGGGTGATGCGGGCCGATGTGCTGCGCCGGGTGAAGCCGCACGACAGCTACCACCACGCGGACCGCACGTTCGTCGCCGAGATCACCCTGCACGGGCCCTTCCACCAGGTGCCGGAGCTGCTGTACTTCCGCCGCGACCACCCCACCCGCGCCGAGCGGGCGAACCCGTCCAAGCGCTCGCGGTGCGTCAACCTGGACCCGCGCCGGGCAGGCTTGATGCACCCGACGCCGCGGCTGCTCGCCGAGTACGTCTGGGGCTTCGCCTCGGCGATCCGGCGGGCGCCGTTGTCCCCGGCCGACCGGCGCGCGTGCTACCGCCACTTGGCCGCCTGGATGACCAGCCGGGTCCGGCCGGGCGCCGGCGAGCGGGTCGAGGACCGCGCCCCGGTCGACCCGGGCCGACTCACCGTCTCCGTCGACGCCCTCGTCGCCGGCCGTGAGGGTCGTACAGGAGGGCAGGCATGACGTCCGCGGACCAAACCCCGGTGCGCGTCGGGGTGTTCGGCCTGCTCGGCTCCGGCAACCTCGGCAACGACGGGTCGCTCGAGGCCGTGCTCGGGTATCTCCGCGCCGCGCACCCGGAGGCGGTCGTGGACGCGCTGTGCGGCGGACCCGATGCCGTGACGGCCCGGTTCGGGATCCCCGCGACACGGCTGCACTGGTACCGCGGGGAGTACCGGACCGCGTCGCGTGCGGGCGCGATCGCCGGCAAGGGCCTGGGCAAACTCGTCGACGTCTTCCGCACCGCTGCCTGGGTGCGCC
Organism: Streptomyces sp. NBC_00885; assembly: GCF_045207475.1. Lineage (NCBI taxonomy): Bacteria > Bacillati > Actinomycetota > Actinomycetes > Kitasatosporales > Streptomycetaceae > Streptomyces > Streptomyces sp. NBC_00885. The sequence goes on along the minus strand of NZ_CP108796.1, from coordinate 1,618,692 downwards.
GGCACGACGTGGTGATCGTGCCGGGCATGGGCGTCCTGGAGGCCACGCTGCCGCTGCGGCCGTGGGGCTTCCCGTACTCGCTGTTCCTGCTGTGCGCGAGCGGCCGGCTGCTGCGCACCCGGGTCGCGCTGGTCAGCGTCGGCGCCGCCGCGATCGGCAACCGGCCGACCCGGGCCCTGGTGCGCTGGTCGGCGCGGCTGGCCACGTACCGGTCGTACCGAGACTCCCTGTCCCGTGACGCGATGCGGGCGATGGGCGTGGACACCGCGCGCGACGAGGTCTACCCGGACCTCGCCTTCGCCCTGCCGACGCTGCCGGCGAGCGCGGCCTCGGGCCCGCCGGGCCCGGTATGCGTCGGCGTCATGGCCTTCCACGGCGGCAACGACGACCGCGCCCGGGCCGAGGAGATCCACCGGCGCTACCTCGATGGGACGACCCGCTTCGTCCGCGCGCTGGTCGAGGACGGCAGGCCGGTCCGGCTGCTCACCGGCGACGAGTGCGATGCGCCGGTGGTCGCCGCGATCCTCGACGCGGTTGACTCGCCGCTGGTCACCGCCGCCGAGACGGCCTCGCTGGCCGACCTGATGAAGGAGATGGCGGCTGCCGACACCGTGGTGGCGACCCGGTACCACAACCTGATCTGCGCGCTGAAGGTCGGCACGCCGACGCTCGCACTCAGCTATGCGGCGAAGAGCGACGCACTCATGGACCGGATGGGTCTCGGCGCGTACTGCCATCCGGCCCGCGAGGTCGACGCCGACCGGCTGCTCGAGCAGTTCCGGGCGCTGGAGAGGCGATCGGTGGAGCTGCGGCGGACCCTCTCCGAGCGGAACCTGGTCGCCGTCCGGCAACTTGAGCACCAGTTCGCCGTTTTGACCTCGGCCCTGTTCCCGGCGGCCGACCACGCCCACGCCCTGCGGGAGGCTTCATGAAGGCGACCGAAGTCCCGGCGATCGCCGGCGCGTACCTGTTCGAGCCGACGCCGTACGCCGACGAGCGCGGCTTCTTCTGCCGTACCTTCGACGCCGACGTGGTCCGCTCGGTGGGCATCGACCCGGACACCTTCATCCAGGACAGCGTGTCCCGCTCGGTGAAGGGCGTGCTGCGCGGCATGCACCTGCGCTCCGGCGCGGGCGAGGCCAAGCTGGTGCGGTGCTCGTACGGGAAGATCTTCGACGTCGTCGTGGACCTGCGGCCCGACTCGCCGACCTACCTGGGACGGGCCTTCTTCGAGCTGTCCGGCGAGACCCAGGTGACCCTGTACATCCCGGCGGGGTGCGCGCACGGCTTCCAGGCGCTGACCGAGACCGCCGACACCTCGTACCGGATCGACCGCCCGCACGATCCGGCCGAGGACGTGACGATCGCCTTCGACGACCCGGAACTCGCCATCCCCTGGCCGCTGGAGATCACATCGATGTCCCAGCGGGACCGGGAGGCACCGAGCCTCGCCGAGGCCCTGAAGCAGAAAGAGAGCTGAAGTCAGCGTGGACACCGAAGAGTTCCAACTGCCCCGGTCGCGGCTGGCGAACGAGCGGCTGCACGCCATGATCCCCGGGGGCGCGCACACCTACGCCAAAGGCGACGACCAGTACCCCGAGAACCTGGCCCCGGTCATCAGCCACGGCCGCGGTGCCCACGTGTGGGACATCGACGGCAACCGCTACATCGAGTACGGATCCGGCCTGCGGTCGGTCAGCCTCGGCCACGCCCACCCACGCGTGATCGAAGCGGCGCGGCGGGAACTCGACCGCGGCAGCAACTTCGTGCGGCCGTCCATCGTGGAGGTCGAGGCCGCGGAACGCTTCCTGGCCACGGTGCCGACCGCCGAGATGGTGAAGTTCGCGAAGAACGGCTCCGACGTCACCACCGCCGCGGTGCGCCTCGCCCGCGCCGTCACCGGGCGCCCGCGGGTGGCCATCTGCGGCGACCATCCGTTCTTCTCCGTCGACGACTGGTTCATCGGAACCACGCCGATGTCCGCCGGCATTCCGGCGGCGACCACCGAGCTCACCGTGGCGTTCCCCTACGGGGACCTGGCAGCCACGGAGGAGCTGCTGACGCGGTACCAGAACGAGGTGGCCTGCCTGATCCTGGAGCCCGCCGGCCACACCGAGCCGCCGCCCGGGTACCTCGCCGGCCTGCGCGAGCTGGCCGACAAGCACGGCTGCGTACTGATCTTCGACGAGATGATCACCGGCCTCCGCTGGTCCGAGGCGGGCGCCCAGGGCCTGTACGGCGTCGTCCCCGACCTCTCCACGTTCGGCAAGGCGCTGGGCAACGGGTTCGCCGTCTCCGCGCTGGCCGGGCGCCGCGATCTGATGGAGCGGGGCGGGCTGCGTCACTCCGGCGAGCGGGTGTTCCTGCTGTCCACCACACACGGTGCGGAGACTCATTCGCTGGCCGCCGCGATGGCCGTGCTCACCACCTACGTCGAGGAGGGCATCACCGCGCGGCTGCACGCCCTCGGCGAGCGGCTGGCCGCCGGTGTCCGCGACGCCGCGGCCGGCATGGGCGTCGGCGACCACGTCGTCGTCCGGGGCCGGGCCAGCAACCTGGTCTTCGCCACCCTCGACGAGAACGGGCAGCCGTCGCAGCAGTACCGCACCATGTTCCTGCACCGGCTCCTCGCGGGCGGAGTGCTGGCCCCGTCGTTCGTGGTGAGCAGCGCGCTCAGCGACGCCGACATCGATCACACCGTCGATGTGGTGGCCCAGGCATGTGCGGTGTACCGGAAGGCACTGGACGCCGCCGACCCCACCCCCTGGCTGGCCGGGCGGCCGGTGAAGCCCGTATTCCGCCGCTTGGCGTGACGTGACGTCAGCGAAGCTGCCGCCGACCGGCGTCGGCCAGCCGGTCGGCCAGGCGGTCGACCAGCCACGCAGTCGCCGGTATCACCGCCAGCGCGGTGCACCAGCCGCCGAGGACGTCGGTCGGGTAGTGCGCGCCCAGGGCGACCTGCGCCCAGCCCATGGCGGCGCCGGCGGCCAGCGCAGTGGCGAGCACGAGTAGCAGGCCGGCCGTCCTGCCGAGGCGGAGCCGGCCGGTCGCGAGCAGCGTCACCATGAGGGCGAACGCGGTGAAGAAGGCGGTGTGCCCGCTCGGGTAGGACAGATTGCCGTCGCCGTGGATGGTGCGTCCCACCAGGTGCTTGAGCAGCGTCGCCGTCCCCACGGTCAGGCCGACGCCGGCCACGACGAGCACCGCCGCACGAGGACGCCGAAGCAGCAGGCAGCCCGCCACGGCGGCCACGACCAGCATCGCGGCTCCGGCGGGTTCGCCCAGGAAGTCCAGGGCCAGAGCCACGTCCCGCCACGGCGGCCCCACACTGTCCGCCGTCGGCTGGATGATCCACCTGTCCACCGTGCCGGGCTCGCTGTGGCCTGCGTACAGGACCCCGAGCACGACGACCACCAGCGCGGCGAGGCCCGCGATCAGCCCGAGCCACACGCGCAGCGATGGGGGCAGCACCGCGGCCGCCGGCCGACCGGTCACACGCCCACCGCGTCCGGTCGAGCCGCGGTTGCTTGCCGTGATCGGTAGATTCCCTCGCTGTTGACGACGAGCGTGGCGGGAATCAGGGTGTTGGCCTTGGGGTCGTAGTAGTACTCAGTCCTGCCCACTGCGGTGGTGCTCCTGTCTGTTGGGCCCCCAGGGGTGCGTTGTCTGCCGAGTCAGGACCAGCCGTCGAGAGAGACCTGGGAGCCTTCGGTGAGGTAGCGGCGGAGGGCGCTGGCGGTGGTGTCCACGAACTCCTTGGGGATGGCGTTGGCGTCGATCCAGCGGACTTGGGAGTGCTTGCGGGGTTCGCGGTTCTCGGGTTCGCCCGTCCATTCGTGGGCGGCGAAGACGACGGTCAGGAATCCGTTGGGGGCTTCGACGCCCCATGCGCCGTGGATGATGTGGGCGACCTTGAGGGACTCGGGCTTCACGGTGAGGCCGGTCTCCTCGTAGAGCTCGCGGACCGCGGTTTCCGTGATCGGTTCTCCCGGCTCGCTCTTGCCGACCGGCAAGTCCCACATGCCCTGGGCGAACTTGGCGATTTCGCTGCGCTGGAGGAGGACGACGCGATTCGTGGCCTTGTCGTGGACGATGACGGCCGCGACCAGCAGGGTCATCGAGTCGAGCGCCGGCTCGAGGGCTCGGGAGCGGTCGTCGGTCTGCTGAGCCACGGGATTCCCTTCGTCGGGCGGGTTCTTGGGCATGTTAGGCGAGGGCCTCGCGGGCGCGGCGGGCGAGATCGGCGGCACCGGGGACACGGCGGCGCTGGTAGACCGCGAGGGTGGAGCGGATCGACGCGATGGCTTTGCGGGTGCGGTCAGAGGTCATGCCTTCCATGAGGACCAGCGCCTGGGTCCAGGCGGCAACCGCTTCGTCTGCACGGGCTTGGGCGGCGAGGCTGTCGCCGAGGTCGGCGTGGGTGAGGGCGTGGACGCGTTTGTACTTCTCCGGATCCCAACGGGTGAGGGCGTCGCGGTGCTGCTGTTCGGTGCCCACGTGGTCGGCGAGGTCGGTCAGGGTACGGGCGGTGTGGCTGGCCACGGTGCCGGCGGCGGGGCCGCTGACGCGAGAGAAGCTGGGTTGCGGCCCGTCGTCACGTAGGAGGGCATCCTCGGCGGCGAGAAGGGCGCGTGCGGCCGAGGGGTTCTCGTCGACAGCCGCGTAGGCGCGAGCGTGGGTGATGTGGAGGAGGGCTTCAGTCTGGCTGTCGACGCGGCCGAGGCCGCGGATGAGGGCGGCTTCGACGAGGTCCACGCAGTGGTGTGGCTGTCTGAGGCTGAGGGCCTGGTGGGCGAGGGCGCGCATCATCCAGGCGGCGTGGCCGTGGGGGTCGGCTTCGCAGGCGAGCTGGTATCCGACCTGGTAGTAGCGCTGGGCGGCGCCTTCGTGGCCGAGGTCGTGGTGTTTCCAGCCGGCGAGGTAGGCGAGTTCGGCGACGGCGCCGAAAGCTGCCTGACGTAAGCGTTCCGAGGGGAACCGTCCGCGGAGCATGGGTGCTGCGGTGTCGGCGAGGTAGGCAGTGACTGTGGTCAGGCCGTGCCCGCCGCCGAGGCGTTCGTCGGCGGCACTGAAAGCCACCGTGATCTGCCGTACGACGTCGATGTCCTCGCCGCCGACGAGGGAGCGGGCGGTGCGGGCGCGGAGCATGCGGGAGGCGGCTTCGTGGTCGTGCAGGAGCGGCATGGCGACACCAGCCGCGGTGAAGGCGGCGATGGCGAGGAAGCGGCGGCGTTCGACGTCCGCGCGGCCGAGGTCGGTGACCGTGGTCACCGGGTCGGTGTCTGGCGAGGGCTCCGTGTCGGGTGGGTGGAGTCCAAGCTCGGTTTGGGTGACAACGCGGGCCAGTCGGCGCGAGAGGGCTTCAGCGAGGTACTGGCCTGTCCGACCCGACGGGGCGCGGGTGCCGTTCGCCCAGTGAGAGATGGCTGACTTGTTGGTTTGAAGCAGCTCGCCGTTCTCTGCGGCGATGCGTCGTACGTCCTTGGCGAGCGCCTCATACGTACATCCTGCGGCGTCGATGGTTGCGCGCAGGCGGGAGTTGGGGTTGATCGGCGCTGGCACGACCCTCCGTCCCGGAGTTGTAAACCGCGTATACCGCTTGGACTCGGTCACACGGTACCCACTCTGCGTAGCGGGCAGTTCACTTATCGACAGGCGCCCGGCTCACGGGCTGGGCGACCCCCAAGTTCCTTACGCCCCACCGGGCTCGGGCATTCCTATGCCCCGGCCCGGCCGATCAGAGACGGAGAAACGGTGACCACCATCGACACCGCGGCCATCACTGTCGAGCTGTCCGACGCCTTCGACCCGCGCTGGAGCCGCCTGCCCGGCATCCAGGTGGACGGCCGACGCATCACCATCGACCCGGCCGAGTACTTCTTCCGCTTCGAGTCCAGCACCTGGCTCGTCGCCGACTGGGAGCTGGTCAAGTCCCAGCTCCTGGGCGTGGACGAGACGACCGAGAGCGCGGTCGAGCAGCTCGCGCTCGACTTCATCAAGAACCACGGAGAGTCCACCTCCGACGCGCCCCGCGTGCTGGCGACGGCGTACGAGGTTTACTCCTACCTCTTCCGCGAGGAGCACCTGGCCGGCCTCGGCCTGCCCCAAATCACCGCCGACCACCTGCGCATGCTGCGCGAGGCGGCCACGCTCATGGCGCTCAACAAGGTCGAGCTGGACGGGCACATCTCCAACGTCGGACCCTGCTGGTTCTTCCCCGCCGCCACCTCCGTCGTCTTCGACCTGGACGACCAGATGGGCGGAATGCTGGACGAGGTCTACCACGGCGGCTGGTTCAACGAGCACCGCCGGATCGAGTCCATCAAGGCCCACGCCGCTCTCGGCGGCCGGCTCGTACACGGCTGCCAGTCCGTGCCGGACCAGACCGGCGGAGTTGTGGCGCCCTACGGTGCCTCGATGGCCAACTTCCGTGACGACCTGGCCGAGTTCAAAGCGGCCTGGATCGAGCAGGTCTACGCCCACCGCGTGACCGCGGCCGAGTAACCCCCAGCCCCCGTACGGCTCCGGGGCGGGCTGATCTGCTCGCCCGCCCCCGGAGCCCACCAGCCCCTTGGAGAACCCCATGGACCAGAGCCTGACCACCGCCCTGCTGGACGAACTGTGCACCCTCGTCGGCAAACCCCGCCCCGAACGTGCCGAGATCCGTGTCTGGGGCATGTCCGGCGTCGAACGCGTCACCTTCCCCGACGGCACCACGGCCGTCTTCAAGTACGCCAAGGAGCCCTTCGACCGCGAGGCCCAAGCCCTGAGGTTGGCGCACCAGCGCGGGCTGCCGGTCCCCAAGCTCCACGCCACCGCCATGCAGGACCGCTGGCTCGGGATGCTCATGGACGACCTCGGCACCCCGGTGCGGAACGCCGACGACCTCGACGGCGTCGCCGCCGCCGTGATGCTCCACGCCGCCCACCCGGCCGGCGGCCTGCCCCTCCTCGACGGCGCGGGCCTCGCCGTCCTGCCCGGCCAAGCCCTCGATCACCTCCAGCGGCTGCGGAAAGCCGACCGGTGGACCGACTGCGACGACATCGGGACCGCTCTGGAGAAGATCTCCGCCGCGGCCAAGGCCCGCGTCCAGGGGGCAACGCTCGACCCGTTCGGCTGGGTCCACTCCGAGTTCCACCCCACGAGCATCCACATCGGGGAGAACGGCTGGCACCTCCTCGACTTCGCCCGCGCCTTCACCGGCCCCGGCCTGATCGACCTCGCCTCCTACCACGGCACCACCGACGCACCGAGTCCCGTGCGACTGCGGGTGTTCCTGGAGCAGTACGTCACCGCAGGCGGCCACGAGGACGCCCTAGCCGCCCGAGGTGGCCTGGCCGCGGAGGCGTGGGCCCTGGGCTGGCACCGCATGTGGGCCGTCGAGTGGTTCATGGAGCAGGCCATCCGCTGGATCAACGACCCGGCCAGGGACCCCGCGTACATCCGCGTAGTCCGCCGCCACCTGAACGACGTGGTCCAGTTCTTGGAGGTCTAGGTGCTCACCCTCTCCCCCTGGTACGCCCACGCTGTCCAGCGCATGGCCGCTGCCCCCGCCCACGCGCTCACGGCACCGGCCCGGATGGAATGGAGCACCCACCCGGGCCTCGGTCCGGGCGCCTCGATCCTCGGCCCGGACCTTCGCAGCAAGCGCCTCCTGGAGCTGGGCTGCGGCCCAGGCCACAACGTGGCCCACCTCGCGAAGCACCACCATGCCCGCGTCACCGGCGTGGACCTGGTCGGCCTCCAGATACGCCGTGCCCGCTCCCACTACGGCAGCATCGACGGCGCCACGTTCGCCGTAGGCCACGCACTGCACCACTTGCAGGCCACCGGCCAGACCTTCGACGCGATCTACTCCGTCTTCGGCGCCGTCGGCCTCATCGCCCCTGAGCTCCTGCTTGCCGCCATTTCCCGTCGCCTCCATCCGGGCGGTGTCCTGGCCTTCTCCGTCCCACACCCGGCACGGGCCGGAAGACATCCATCCGCAGACGACCGTCCGCGCGAGGACAACGTCACCATGCCCGACCACACCCGACTTCCCATCGCTCGCTGGGAGTTCGACGTCCACCGCTGGGGCGCCCACCTCTCGCGGACTGGCCTGCGCATCACCTCTGCACTGGAGCTCCGCCACCCTCGCCGCGACCCGTGGCCCACCACTCTCCTGATCACCGCCCGCAAACGCTGACCCCGAAGGCACCGATGACCCTGCCCTACCTGCTGCTGGACATCGACGGAGTCCTCATACCCTTCCCGGCCGCGGACGGCAGCACCCCGCGCACGCACATCCGCCACGAGGTGCTCCCCTCCGGTCGGGCTCCCAGCGACACGGTGTCCGTCTGGCTCGACCCCAACCACGGCACCTTGCTCACCGACCTCCTGGCCAGCAGCCTCATCACCCCCATGTGGTGCACGAGCTGGCGCAAGGACGCAACCACGATCATCGGCCCGCTCCTCGGCCTGCCGGACGTCCCGTATCTCGACCTGCCTCGCGCACAGATCACCACCAGCCACCCTGATGGCTACCTGTGGAAGCGCGACCATGTCGACGCCTGGCTCGGCGAGTCGGCCGTCGCCTGGATCGACGATGATTTCACCACCCTCGATCACACCTGGGCCGCCGAACGCACCGCCCGCGGTCACCCCACGCTCCTCGTCCAGCCCACCCCGTACGCCGGACTCCAACCGGACCACCTCAGTCGAGTAAGGGAATGGGCTGCAATGGTCGGTGGAGGCAGGGGTTGGCGGCCTAAAGTCAGTCGCGGCGCTTGAAGATGAAGTACAGGCTCACGCACACCACCGCCATGAGCAGGATCGCGAACGGATACCCCGCAGCCCACTTCTGCTCCGGCATCGTCTCGAAGTTCATCCCGTAGATCGTCCCCACCAGCGTGGGCGCAAACAGGATCGCCGCCCACGAGGAGATCTTCTTGATCCCATCTCCCGAGCGGCCCTGACCTGCGGAAACGCGCATTCTTCGGCCTCTGGCCTGCGGTGAAGCGTTTTTCACGGCCTTTCAGGGTCATGCCGTGTTACGCAGCCGAGTCTCCCCACGCGCTCCCCAGGCGGCTTCATTCTCCCCATATTCTCCCCAGCGACGCCGGTTGCGGGGGAGGCTGGGTGACGACTTGGGGGGATCGCTGCGCCAGCTACGCAGCGTATTCGTTGGGCCCTGGCGAGCCGAGACCCCAGGTCGAAGTCTGCTGGTCTAGTGGGCGGGCGGAGCCAACGTGCGATGCCACCCGTCCGCTCCTCAGCACTGCTCGGACTCGTGTGGTGGGGCCCGGTGGTTGCGTGTGGGATCTGCCAGGAACGCTTCGATGCCCTCGGCGTCCCATGGGGGAATTGAGGCTTCTGTCCAGACCGGCAGTTGGCGGAAGTCGCACAGATCGCGGCGTCCGGCGCGCAGGGACGCCATCAGCCGGTGACAGCCGGATCGCGGGAGCAGCCTCTGCCGCTGATCCTGTGACGTCGTCGCTCCGTTTTCCGAGGTGCTTGCGGGTGCGCTCTTAAAGTGCCTGACCGCGTGTCGGCACCTCCGTTGAACCTCCCGGGTAACGAAGAGATCCCGTCCGATCAAACTGATCGGACGGGATCCCCCTCGATCATCCCGTGCTATCTCGCCGTCAGGGGACGGTCCCTCGATATCAGTTGTAGGGCTTGAAGAATCGGGTGGATGCGTAGACCCATTGGTCTGCGGTGTAGGTCCAGCTGGCGAGTGCGCCGTTGAACTTGGCGTCGTCGCGGGCTGTCCAGGTCCACATCTTCACGGAGTCGTCGGGTTGGTGGTGCATGGCGCCGATGTCGTCGCGTCCGTCGCCGTTGTAGTCGCCGATGACGAGCTGGCTTCGCTTGATGTCCCAGTTTCCGGCGTTGCTGGAGAGGGAGACGAAGGCGGAGCCGAAGTGGTCGTCGGGTTCGGACTCGGCGATGAAGGTGGAGACCTTGTCGCTGCCGTCGGCGTAGTCGTACCAGATCATGGCGTCGTCGCGTCGGTCCCCGTTGAAGTCTCCGGCGTGCGGGGTGGAGCGGTTCCAGTCGAGGGAGGCGGTGTACCACCACGATGTCGGGTTGGCAAAGCCTCCGGTGACGGTGGCGAGGAAGGTGTGGTTGCGCACGGTGTTGTCGCCCTGGCCGTAGAAGACGCCGATGTCGTCGCGTCCGTCGCCGTTGAAGTCGCCGGTGACGAACTTGCAGCGGCTCCTGAGCCAGGTGCCGCTTGGGGCGGACCAGGACTCGAAGGGCTTGTTGAAGCCGCCGGTGACACTGGCGGTGTAGGTGAAGAGCTTGCTGGTGCCGTCGGGGTAGGCGTACCAGACGGCGATGTCGTCGCGTCCGTCGCCGTTGAAGTCGCCGGCCTGCGGGGTCATGTAGCTGGTGTGCATGATGCCGGGCCCGACGTGCCAGGACTTGAAGGGTGCGTTGAAGCCGCCGTCCGGTTTGCCCAACGCCGTCCACAGGGTGACGGCGGTGTCGCTGTGTGCTTGCAGCGCCGCCAGGTCGCCGCGTCCGTCACCGTTGAAGTCGCCGGTGACGAACTTCAGGGCCTTTGCGTCCCATACCCCGACTGCGGCTGCGTAGGACTTCATCGGGAGGTTGAACGAGCCGTCCGAGTTGGACGGGAGTGTGTATGTGGCGTCGGAGCCTGCGGTGAAGTCGTACCACAGCCCCATGTCGCTGCGTCCGTCGCCGTTGTAGTCGTGTCGGGTGACGGTGCCGCTGGACCAGACGGCCTGGCCCTTGCCGTTGTAGACGACGAGGTTGCCGCGGTCCTGGAGCAGGACGTGGCCGTCTGCGGTCAGACCGGGTTCGACGTCGGGGTGGCTGGGGTCTGCCTTGACGTCCGTGCTCCATAGCTGGGTGCTGCCGTCGGCCGAGTAGACGGCGAGGTTGCCGTTTGCGAGTACGCGTGCGGTGGCGCCGGTGTTGCCGGTCGTGCCGCTGGACCACAGGGTCTTGTTCGCGTTGGAGGTGATGACGAGGTTGCCGTCGGCCTGCATGGTGAGTTTGGCCGAGTTGGAGGCCAGGGACTGGCCGCTGGCGAGGGTCGTCCCGCCAGGGATCTGACGGCCGCCGTTGGCCCCGTCGATCGGGAAGTAGGCGCCGATGCCGGTGAAATCGTTGCCGGTCTTGTGGCCGGGCCAGCCGATGAGAGTGTTGTCCTTCTTGCGTGACCAGAGATCGGGGATTCCGTCGCCGTCGTTGATGTTGTCGCCGTTGCCGTCGCCGTCGAGGTCGCCGGAGGAGCCGATGGTGGGGTAGAGGCTCTGCGGCATGGTGCCGGTGGCGATCTTCACGCGGCTGGTGGAGTTGCCCCAGGTCGCCGAATCGAGGATGCCGGTGGGGTCGGCCTGTCCGTAGGAGCGGAAAAGGTCGCCGGAAGCGTTCTCGCGCAGCAGCAGGTCGGGCAGTGTGTCGCCGTTGAGGTCGCCGGGGACGACGACGGTGAACTTGTCCCAGTCGGTCTCGCCTACCAGGACCGGGTGGGGGCGGACCTTGTCCAGCTGGGCGGAGCGGTTGCCGTAGTAGACCCACAGCTGCTTGCCCTGCTTGACCAGCAGGTCGGCCGTCTGGTCGTTGTTGATGTCGCCGCCGGTGATGATCTGATCGGCGCTGTACCAGTGGTCGTCGCCTGACCAGCCCTCCTCACCCTTGCAGCGGCCGCTGGGGCGGGGTACGGGACAGCTGACGCTCAGCTGGAGGTAGTTGTCGCGGTCGATGATCCCCTTGCCGTTGTTGGGGTAGACGCGCAACTTGTTCTTGTTGTCGTTCTGGTTGTACTCGAGCGAGATGAGGTCGTTGTATCCCTCCTGCCCCCAGTCCCCGCTGAAGGTGACCTGCTGGCCGGGGAAGGTACCGCCGCCGTTCGTCGCGGACGAGAATTCCCGGCTGCCGCGCCCGGCGTAGGTGAGGAGCGTTCCGTTGGTGTCGGTGTTCCAGATGTCCTTGAAGCCGTCGCCGTTGAGGTCACCGGGCTTGTCGCGCTCCTGGGCGCGTGTGGCGTAGTACAGGTAGGTGGCGGTGTCCGAGCGGTTACCGGCCTTGTCCACGCTGTACGCATATATCAGGTGCGGACCGTACGACGGTGGCGTGACCAGAGCGGAAGGCGAACTCGCCTGAGTCTGGTTCAGGTCGGGGTCGGTGTCGGTCCACCAGAAGTAGGAGTCGACGTCCGTGACCCCGTTCGCGGCGAACAGGAACTTCCCCTCGGAGCGGGCGGCGCCGGTCGGGCTCGGCCATCCGGCGTCACCGTTGGGGAATTCGTTGCCGTCAGAGGTGATGATCGGCGGCTTGCTGGGTCGGCTGCGGTCCAGGGTGAATTTGCAGGTGGCGCTCCAGGCCGAGTACAGCCCGTCTGGATCCTTGGCGCGGACTTTCCAGGTGTAGTCGCCGCTGGGGGTGCTGGCCGAAGGCAGCACGACGGTGGCCATCCGCCCCTTGAGCGCGGGGACGCTCGTGTCGACGACCGGCGTGCTCGTGCCGGACTTGAACGCCTGGAACTGGGCGCTCAGGTTCCCGCCGTCCGGGTCGTCGATCTTCGCGTACAGGCTGACGGCGACGTTGCCGATGCTGCCGCCGGCTGTGCAGTTGGTGCGGGGGTTGGTGCCCAGGCCGCTCGGCGTCTTCGGCGGGTTGTTGTACTTGATCTCCAGCGTGGCGGTCTTCGGGTCGAACCTCTTCCAGCCGAAGGTGTCCGTCTCGTCTTCGGCATAGAGGCCCAGGGTGACGCTCGCGTCGTCGCCCGCCGCTGCGGTCCGTACCGCGCCGGTGGCGTCGAACTCCAGGTTTCCAGCAGCGCAGTCCGAGCTCCAGCCCTTGGAGTCGTTCACGACGTCCAGCCGGGACCCGATCTTGCCGGGCTGGTTGTTCCACGTCGTCTTCTTGGAGATGTCGCCGACCTGCCACAGCTCGACGGGGCGGTCCTGGCACGACCATGACCAGGTGTTGCGGACGCGGAACGTGGCGCTCTTGATCTGAGCACCCGTCACGTCACTGGTGTCGAGCTGGAAGAAGGAACGGGAGATCCGGTTCGAGCCCCCCGTCTCCGCCTCGTAACCGACCCGAACGTCTTCCTTGGCGTCCCAGTAAGACGTGTTGGGGTAGGCCTTGTACACGCGCGCCCAGTGCTGCCACTCGCCCCAGGCCCAACTGGGGTCGATGTAAACCGGGTAGGTGGTCTCCGCCCCCGTCAGCAGGTCCTGGTCCGGAGTGATGGTCAGCGTGTCGCCGCTGACGGAGGTGGCCATCTGCGCGTCCTCGGCGCCCGCGCCGGGCTCGAACGAGTCTCCCGGGTCCGAGGTGGCCAGCGTTGCCATACGCGCTGTCGGTGCGGCAGGAGCGCTCGAGGTGCTGGAGTCCCACATGAGGGGGGCGGGGCTGGTGAACACGGTCTGCCCGGCCGGGTCGGTCGCCACCAGCGTGCCGGTGTCCGTGTCCTTGGACACGTTCAGTCCGACGGTGTTCATCGCGAACTGCAGCTGGGCCAGTTCGGAGTTCTGCGCCGCCTCGGCGGTCTTGACCACCAGCAGCTGCGAGAAACCCTCCACCTCGGCCTTCAACTGCAGGTCCACACCGGCGAGGACCTCGGCGTACGTCGCCACGTTCCCGTCGAGCGTGGGCTTGGGCAGGGGCTTGGGCCACGACAACGACAGTGTGCGCCCGTCCTTGACCCCGGACAGCATCGGACCGCTGCCCCCGCCGGAGAACTTCACCGACACCGACGCCGCCTTCGGTACGACGGAACCATCCGCCGCGAACGCGAGGGTCGGATCGGCGGTCACCCACGCACCATCACGCCACAGTCGTACGGCAGTTCCGTGCCGCTTCACCGAGAACGACCCGTCAGGCTGTGCCCACGTGTCACTGGCCTCGGTGCGGGCAGAGAGCAACTCCACAGGCTGACCCGAGGTTTGAGCGTCCTGGACGGCCTTGTCCTCTTCGCTCATCGACCCGTCAGCCACCGGATCGGACGAGACAGCGGCCACGTTGGCGGAGTCGAGAGGGATGGCATTCGAGGGCTCGCCACCCATCGTTGGCGCGAGAATCCCACACGCCAGGATGGAGCACAGTAGACGAGATCTCCACCTCCCAGGAGAGGCCCCACCCCTATGTGATATAGACACGATTCCACTCCCCTTAATCCAATGTCCGGATTTCGGGGCAGACTCTAAGGCATCCTCGCGCGAACCCAATGTCCCTGGGAAAGCGGCGCCTCATTCGCATGTGATGAAAGGGTGATTACTGGGTGAACCCGGATAGGTGATGGCCTATCAGATTTCGGGTTTCAGGCTGCCCATCTGCCTGTCTTGCCTCCATAGAAGCGGCACATCTGACTCACAGTCACGAAAGTGACATTCCGGCCTTCTGGTGCATTCGCTGGGCATCTAAGCGATCAGCTACTGCCTGACCCTCGATGCTCTGTTAAGGTGCGGCGAAATTTTGATAATTGCGCGAGGGGTGGGGCGTGAGCCGTTTCGGCATGCGTGGATGGGCGGCTGCATTGGCAGCTGCGGTCGCTATAGGATTGCTTCCGGCAGCGTCAACTGCCGCAGTGGCCACGGAGGGTGGAATCTCACTTCCGAGACTGAAGCAGCCCAACGCCGTGCCGGTGAAAAGGGCAGCAGTCGGCGGCGCCAAGCGCCGCGACGCAGCCACCGCCAATCCCTGGAGGACCCCGAAGGTAGCCTGGCCCGTAGCCGGTGCTGCCAAGGTCGACCTGACAGGCGCCCGCACCGCGGCCTCACCAAAGCGCGCCGGGAAGCTCCCGATTGCCGTGTCCGCGCTACCGACCGAAGCCCGGGCGGGGGTGGAGACGCCTGCCAAGGTCGAGGTGGCTGTCGCCGATCGCGTGGCCGCACGAAAGGCAGGTGTCGACGGGCTGCTGCTCTCGGTTGGCCGTGCCGACGCGGGCAGGAAACCGGGACGCGTACGGGTCACGGTGGACTACTCATCCATCCGCGGTGCCTACGGTGGTGACTGGGCTTCCCGCCTCCGGCTGGTGCAACTGCCCGCTTGTGCGCTTACGACTCCGGAGAAGCCGGCCTGCCGTACGGCCAAACCACTGAAGACGGACAACGACACCAAGGCCGGCACGCTCACCGCCGCGACGAACCTGGCGGGCGCAGCTGTGGCCAAGCAGCGCAGCGCGGCAGGGACCGGAGGAGTTACTGTCCTGGCAGCCGCCGCGGGTGCTTCCGGACCGACGGGCGACTACAAGGCGACGTCGCTGTCCCCGTCCGGCTCGTGGAGTGCGGGCGGGGCAACCGGCGCCTTCACCTGGTCGCATCCGATCGGGATCCCGTCGGTGCCTGGCGGTCTGCAGCCGAATGTGTCGTTGGGGTACAACTCGCAGTCTGTGGACGGCCGTACTGCTGCCTCGAACAACCAGCCGAGCTGGGTCGGGGATGGCTGGAGCTGGGATCCGGGCTCTATCGAGCGCCGCTACAAGGCGTGCAACGACGACAAGGCCGGTGGTACCAACACCACCAAGGTCGGTGACTTGTGCTGGTACAACGACAACGTCTCTCTGTCACTCGGCGGGAAGACCACTGAACTGGTCCATGACGCTGCCAAGGGATGGCACCCGGCGTCGGACTCCGGTGAGAAGGTCGAAAAGCTCACTGGTACTTCCAACCCGGACAAGGGCACGGCCGGTGTGGACGGTATCGGCGAGCACTGGAAGATCACCACGACCGATGGCACCCAGTACTTCTTCGGCCTGAACAAGCTGCCCGGCTGGAGCGACCACGGGACGGCCGCAGACGACCCGGTGACCAACTCGACTTGGACGGTTCCCGTCTTCGGCAACCAGTCCGGGGAACCGTGCTACAACTCCTCCTTCGCCACGGCCTGGTGCCAGCAGGCCTGGCGCTGGCAGCTTGACTACGTGGTCGATCCGCGCGGCAACGCGATGGCGTACTACTGGAAGACCGAGGCCAACAACTACGGCCGGAACGTCTCCGAGACCACGGGCGCTTCCACCGCCACCCCCTACACCCGGAGCGGCTACCTCGAGCGCATTGACTACGGCCTGCGCTCCGACACGGTCTACTCGGGCAAGGCCATGGGCCAGGTCCACTTCGTCACCAGCGAACGCTGTCTGACCTCATGCACCACTTTCGACGAGGCCAACGCCAAGAACTGGCCGGACGTCCCGTTCGACCAGTACTGCAAGGACGGCGTGGAGTGCAAGGACAAGTACTCGCCCACCTTCTGGTCGCGCAAGCGCCTGACGAGCATCACCACCAAAATCCTGACCGGCGGTGCCTACAAGGACGTCGATACCTGGACGCTTGAGCAGGGCTTTCCTCCTTCCGGTGACGGCATCTCCACCCCGATGTGGCTGCAGTCGATCACCCACACCGGCAAGGCGGGCGGCACTGCCTCCCTTCCGTCGGTGACGTTCGCGGGGGTGCAGAAGCCCAACCGGGTCGACAAACTCGGCGACGGCCTCGCCCCGTTCGTACGTCTGCGTATGTCTCAGATCACCACGGAGACCGGCGGCACCATCGGCGTCGACTACCTGGATCCGGACTGCACCGCCACCACACTGCCGCCCACCGACGACTCCAACGCCACCCGCTGCTACCCGGTGAGGTGGGCATATGAGGGGGAGACAGCCAAGCAGGACTGGTTCAACTCCTATCCCGTGCAGCGTGTCATCGAGGGCGACAACCTCGTCGAGTCACCCGACACGGTGACCGCGTACGCCTACCTCGGCGGTGCCGAGTGGGCCAAGAGCACAGACGAGTTCACCAAGTCTGAAGACCGCGCTTACTCGATAGCCCGCGGCTATCACAGGGTCCAGACGCGCAAGGGCGCTGCGCTGGATCCGAAGACGCTCACCGAAGCTCGGTATTTCCGTGGCATCGACGGCGCGGCGGTGAAAGACTCCGCCGACGCCGCGGTCACCGACCGCGAACAGTTCGCGGGCCTGCTCCGCGAGAGTGCCACCTACAACGGAGACGGCGGCGCCCTCGTCGCCGCGACCTCTTACACCCCCTGGCGCTCGGCTCTGACCGCCAGCCGCGCCCGTACCGGTCTGCCCGATCTAGAGGCCTACCACATAGGCACCGAGGCGGAAGAGACCCGCACCTCTGTCTCCGGCGGCACCCGCACCACCAAGCTCACCAGGGACTTCGACACCTACGGCATGGTCACTGCCGTCTCCGAGCTCGGCGACACCGACAAGACCGGCGACGAGCGGTGCACCACAACCTCCTATGCGCGCAATACCAATGCCTGGTTGTTGAACAGCGTCACGCGCACCGAGGTCTTGTCCGCTGCCTGCGGTGTCGCAGTCAACCGCCCCGCTGACGTGATCGATGACGTCCGTACCTACTACGACGGAGGAGGCTTCGGAGCCGCTCCGGTCAAGAGCCTGGTCACCAAAACCGACCGCATCAACGGCACAGGCAACGGATACGACGTCACCACTTCCATCCCCAGCACCTGCGGCCCGACCAACAACCAGCTCTGCTACGACCAGTACGGCCGTGCTCTGGCAGCGACCGACGCCTACGGCAAGACGACCAGCACGGCGTACACCCCGGCCACCGGCGAGGGACCCAACAGCACACTGCTCACCAACCCGCTCGGTCACACGGCGACCACAAAGCTGGACCCGCTGCGCGGCCAACCCACCCAGGTGACCGACGCAAACGGCAAGGTCACCACCACCGCCTATGACGCGCTGGGGCGTGCGATCAAGGTCTGGATACCGACCCGTTCTGCGGCGTCCTACCCCAATGCGCCCAGCCACGTCTTCGACTATCTCGTCCGCAAGGACGGCCCCATCGTTGTCACCAGCAAGAGCCTCGACCACAACTCCGAGTACCAGACCGGCTACGCCTTCTTCGATGGCCTGCTCCGTCCCCGCCAGAGCCAGGAGAAGTCACCGGACCACGCCGGCCGCTTGGTGTCGGAGACCCTCTACAACACCCGTGGCGAGGCCTGGAGCACCTCCGGCACCTACTTCGCTGAAGGAGCGGCCGAGCCGGTACTGGTGACTGGTCAGGAAACCAAGTATCCGGCGTCCACCGAGACAGTGTTCGACGGCGTCGGCCGTGCCACCGCCGTGATCGCCAAGCGGTTCGGTGATGAGACCAAGCGCACGACCACCAGTTACACCGGCGACACCACAACTGTCGTTCCCCCCGAGGGCGGCACTGTCGCCACCACTGCCGTTGACGCTCTTGGCCGCACCACCGAGCTCAAGCAGTACACCAATGCAGAACGCACCTCCTCGCAGTCCACGCACTACGGCTACAACAAGCACGGCCGCCTGGAGCAGGTAACCGACCCCTCCGGCGCCAAGTGGACCTACGGCTACGACGTCCGGGGCCGCCAGACCCGGGTCGACGACCCGGACAAGGGAACGTCGACCACGGTTTATGACAAGGGCGACCGCGTCACGGACGTCTCCGACGCGCGCGAAATCACCCTGCACACCGACTACGACGCGCTCGGACGCCCCGCTGCCCTCAAGAAGGGCACCACCACACTGTCGGCCTGGACCTACGACAGCGTCGCCAAGGGACAGCCCTCTACCGCCACCCGCTACATCGACGGCAACGCCTACATCAGCGAGACCACTGAGTACAACGACCGCTACCAGCCCGTCGGCACCAAGGTCACCATCCCGGCCAGCGAAGGCACGCTGGCCGGCACGTACGAATGGTTCAACTTCTACAACGACAACACCGGCCAGCTCATGGAGACCGAACACCCAGAAATGGGCGGTCTCCCAGCTGAGTCGGTCTCCAGTACCTACAACACCGGCGGCCTCCTCGACTCCGTCTACGCCGGCAGTGACCCCCTGATCTCGGCCAGCACCTACGACCACTACGGCCGTAACACCCGCCTCGAATACGGCGAATTCGGCCGACACCTGTGGGTCACCAATGAGTACGACGACCACACCAGCGGCCTGACGCGCAGCTACACCGACCGCGAAGCGGCCCCGCAGCGAGTCGAGGACGTCCGCTACACCTACGACCCGGCAGGCAACATCACGTCGATGGCCGCCGGCTATGGCCAGGACGCCAGCCGCACCACCGACACCCAGTGCTTCACCCTCGACGCATTGCGCCGCATCACCGAAGCCTGGACCAACACCGGCGAACAATGCGCCACCACGCCGTCCGACACGGTCGTCGGCGGCCAGGATGCCTACTGGACCACCTACACGTATGACCCGGTCGGCAATCGCAAGACCGAAACCCAACACAAGACCGCCAGCGGCCCCACCACCGACACCGTCCGAACCTACGCGGCGCCCGAAACGGGCAAGCACAACGTGCCTGCCGTCACCCAGACCGGCACCGGCGCGCGTACCGAGAGCTACACGTACGACCCGGACGGCAACACCAAGACCCGCACCCACACGCAGGGCGGCACAGCCACGCTCAGCCAGTCCCTGACCTGGGATGACGAAGGCAGTCTGAGTGCTGTCACAGAGGACACCAAGACAACCTCGTACCTCTACGACACCGACGGCCAGCGCCTCATACGCCGGGCCCCGGATGGCAGCACCACTCTCTACTTGCCGGGCGGCAACGAACTCCACAGTGACAAGGTCGGCCTGGTCACCGGCACCCGCTACTACGCGTCCGCCATGCGAACCCCCGGGAAGCTGACGTTCCTCATCAGCGACCACCACGGCACCAACACGACGCAGATCACCGCGGACGCCAGTCAGGCCATCACACGCCGCAAGTCCAGCATTTTCGGGGCTCCTCGCGGGACCCAGCCCTCCAACTGGACTGGAGACAAGGGTTTCGTCGGCGGCACAAATGACGTCAGCACGAGCCTCACCCACCTCGGCGCCCGTGAATACGATCCTGCCTTGGGCCGCTTCATCAGCGTCGACCCGCTGATGGATCTCACCAACGCACAGCAGCTCCACGGTTACACGTACAGCAGTAACAACCCCGTCAGCAAGAGCGACCCCACCGGTCTGAGGGAGACCTGCGGTGCCTACGGGAATGCCTGCTACCCCAACACCGGAAAACGCGATAAGCCGGTAACGGAGCCGTCCGAGAACGACCAGCAGGCCGCTGTAAACCCTGTCAATCAAATCGAAGGCTACGTCACCGATACAGCCAGGAAATACCTGAGCGAGGATCAGTACGCCGCGTGGCGTAAGGTATATCAGCACAACATTAATGTCCCTCGCTACAGGGAGTTGATGGCGGAAGATCTCATGGCGGCCGCAGCGAACTCCTGCATCGGCCCCGACGCTGCGTATTGCCCGAAGGCCATGCGCGAGGCCTTCTGGGAAGTGGACATGGCCCGCATCAGTCCCTATGCGGGAATGAGTGACAAGTTCCCAGGCATAGCAGCACCGCCGCGTATCCCGACAAGCAGCAAATCGAGCAAGTCCTTCAGCAGCGGGATTCCCTGCACCCAATGCTTCCTGGCCGGCACTGATGTCCTCATGGCAGACGGCTCGACGAAGGACATCGAGGACATCAAGGTCGGCGAGAAGGTACTGGCCACCGACCCGCAGACGGGCGAAACCGGCGCGCGAGAGGTAACCCGCCTCATCGTCACCGACGACGACAAACACTTCAACGAACTCACGATCGCAACGGAAGACGGCCCGCAGAAGCTCACGGCCACCCACGAGCACCCCTTCTGGTCACCGTCGGAGAAGGGGTGGATCCAGGCCCGCCATCTGGAAGCGGGAATGACGCTCCGTACGGACGACGGCACGACTGTCGAAGTTCGGCGCAACCACTCCTTCAGCAAGCACGCTCGGACCTTCAATCTGACGGTCGACGACCTCCACACGTACTATGTGCTGGCGGGGACCACGCCGGTCCTGGTCCACAACAGTAATTGCCCGGACTTCAACTCCGACCTATCTGCGGCAGTTCACTATGCGAAGCACGTCAAGGGAGTGGACGTGCGACTCAAGAGGGGCAAGCAGCGGGAACCACGTGCTGTAGAAGCTGATATGCCAGAGTTCGACCGCCTAGGTGGAAGGAAGGCTTATCGGCAAACCGCTCGCGACTTCATGAGTGGTGATGGCCCGGATTCAGCGATCAGCGTCGGGACGGCGAGTGGCGGTATGCATCGCTTCGATCCAACCACGGGGTACTACGGGTACATGAACAGCAGCGGGAGTATCTCAACGTTCTTCCGGCCGACGGATGGCCTCTCTTACTTCCGTCGAACGACGATGAAGTATCGCTAGTGCTCCAGAAAAGAGGTACGCAATGCTGTTCCTTGATAGATTCAGAGAATTGGCTGGGGACCTGGGACGATCCTCGTCGCTAACCCCCCATCGCGCCATCGAAGAGTGGTCAGAATTTGTCGAGGACTGCACGGAAGGCTACGAGGGTACTCTCTTTGAATACTGGGACGACATGTCGATCCGTAGCTTCCTTCAGCGTATAATCGACGACCCGGTAGTCAAAGAAATTCCGGAGCTGGCATGGTTCAAATCGGAAATTCAGCGAGTGGATGAGAAGTTCGCTGGCTTGTTGGCCCAAGGGTTCGAGGTGCAGGGTGGACGTGGTTGGTGGGAGCGAAAAATCCCACGTGTCGCTGGCCGTGAAATGGCAGAGAATGTCAAGGAGCAGTACGGGTACGAAATCGAGGTAATTTGATCAAGATTTCGACTCGGTAGTCCTCTGGTCGATATCGAGTCGAGAGTCGACTACTTGCGAGGAGCCCCACTGAAGCGTGACTTGGTGGGGCTCTCAGCGGTTTGACGGCAACGCTGACGGGCAACGGCAGCGGACGACGGCCGGCGGGTGGGTCTGCGGATGAGGCAGTTCGAACGTCTGTTGAAGGTGGTGCAGCGGGGTGAAAAAACCGTCCCGGTGGCGGCCGGCCGTGGTGCCTGCCGCTGGCCGACCGGGTGCTGGTGGCCGTCTACTACCGCACGATTCTCACGATGCGACAGCTCGCGCCGCTGTTCAGGATCTCGTCGGCGACCGTGTGCTGGGTCATCCAGCGGCTGCGGCCCCTGCTAGCCCTCGAGCTGGCCGCTCACCCCGCCGACGCCGCGGGTGGGTTCTGGATCGCGGACGTCACCTTGATTCCGGTGCGCGCGACCGGCCGGTCGACGCCTCGAGCCGCAACTCGCTTCTCGGCGAACGTGCAGGTCATCATCCATGCCGATCCGAGGCTAGCCATTGCCGCCGCCCGGCCGGCCCCGGGCGACAAGGCCGACGCTCACGTCTGGCGGAACTCCGGCCTGCCCGCCCAATGCCAGGGCGTCACCGTGCTCGGGGACGGTGCCTACATCAACACCGGACTGGTGGTGCCAGCACCGCAAACGCCCGGGACTGCCGCTCCTGCCGGGCGAGGAGGCGGATAATGTCGAACATCTCAAAGTCCGCGCCCGCGTGGAACATGGCTTCGCCCGCATGAAGAACTAATGGATCCTCCGCGACTGGCGGCGGCACGGCGACGGTCGCCACCATGCAGTCCGCGCCGTCGCCCACACGCACAACCTCACCTCGCCGCATGAACAGAGCGGTCGGAACCAGGCCCTGACCTGCCAGATCACAGCCTTCTGCAACACGCTTTAGTTGGCCCGCTCGGCCAACTAAGGCGCTCGGCAGTACTGCGGTGAAAAGTTGTGCCGCGGTGCGGCCTTGGGGGATCAGGTCCGGGCAGGTCGTCAGGTCTGGGTGGGTATAGAGCAGTTGCTAGAGTTTGCCTGGATGTCCTTGCGGGTGTCGTACGGATCCACAGGGGCCCACTTCGGTTCCTTGGCCGCCTCTTGGGAGAAGAGCGGGTGGATGAACCCGTCTTTCTGCTCCCGGCAGTCGTCATTGCCGATCTGCCGCACGTACTGGCGTGGAATGAGCTTCCCGTCGCTTGACACGAGTGTCAGCTGGCGCCGCACGATCACCCGGGCCACTTCCTCTGCGCCCGGCACCACTTCCAGACCGCCCTTGGTCTTCACGACCGGGTACACGAAGGTGTAGTCGGCGTGCACCAGAAGCTCCCCCGAGGCGGAGACCTCGTACGTCATCGTTCCCCGCGTTTTGATGACGTCCCCGTGGACGCGAACCTCCCGGGGGTCGAAGCGGGTGAACATCTGAAGCGGGCTGTGGCCGTCGCGCGGGTGCTGGAAGGTGTCCTCCAGCTCGCTCTTGTTGTGATCGTGTGGATCAAGCAGGTTCAGTGCCCGCGTGGGACTCAGTCCCTGCAGCGTGCCAGCCGTGAGGTTGGCCTCGACCAGCAGTTCCTTGGCATTGCGCAGCGCGTCGCCCACCTGCGACGGAGTCAGCCCGCCGACGGCGTTCGCCTCCGGGAGTACGATCCCGTCGGCTCCCTTCGACCAGGTGGCCGCGGGTGAACCCCGGAACGGCATTCTGACCGTGGCCGGCCATTTGTCGGGCCACATGGCCTCGTCCAGCATCAAGGGCACGTACGGCTCGCTCTCCGGCCGCTCCCCGGCGGTGGCGCCGGCCAGCCAGGCTCCGAAGCCGCCGAGCACCAGGGCGGCGGCGCCAGCCAAGAGCACCGCCTTGCGCCGCCGATGCTCCCTGTCGCGACGCAGGGCCTCCTTGCGTCCCAAGTCCTGCCGCTCCGCACGCAGCCGGGCGACGAAATCCGCCGGTTCCGACATGGTGTTCCCTCCCCTTTTGGTTCCGTTTGGTTCCGTCAGGTGCGGGTGACCGGACGGCAGCTCTCTGTGTCGGGCTCGGGCGGGCGCCGGATCATGCGCCGACGTGGCGCGGCCGCCGCCGAGTAGCCCTCGCGGCGCGGCCGTTCGGTCACCATGCGCGCACGCGCGGACGGTTCCCTGTGCGCCGCTCCGGCCCTTCCAGCTACGCCCTCCTGATGACCCCCGCCCGCTCGTCGCCCAGACCGTCGGCTGCTTGCCGTTGATTCCCACCCCGCCCACCCCAGCATCAGACACACCCCCGTAACACCGTGGTGCCGAGCGGAGGGTTTCACAGGCCATGGAAGCTGCGAAGAGCAGGTCACGGTGCTTGATCATCTCGTGATCCGGGCGAGGTGCGCGGCGCAGCACACGGCCCCGTGCGTCGCGACCTTGCGCACGCGGCGGTGGTCGGTTCCGTAAGCGGTGAACATGTTGGTGAAGCCGACCCAGTTGCTGATCCAGCTGTCGTGGTGTTCGCCGTTGCTCCAGGCGGGCCAGTGCTGGTTGGGGCCGGCCCGTCAACTGGGCATCGCGGTCAGCAAGAACATCCTCCACGTTCAGCTTCGCCTCGGAACCGCGCACGATGATCGAGATCACCCGGCACGGCCGCGCGACGAAGCCCACCTGACAACGGGTGAACTGGCCCAGCACGTCCTGGAGATGATGACCGCAATCACGATGTCCGCCGAGATACACGAGACGGTCCAACTGGAGCCAGTGTCCGTCGCGGTACGACCGCGGCCCTCGACTGGAACCCGAAGGCGCCGACACTAGCCGGTGGTGAAGGCAGGGTGTTGACGCCGCAATAGATTCAACGGCTCCGTACGGGCGACGGATCCAGCGGCTGCCGTTCGGAAGGGAGAAGAGATCACAGAGCGCTGATTCTCCCCAGGCACTCCCCAGCGGACATGGAGCGCCATGACAAGACATGTGCAATCACAAATCTAAGTGACGTTGATGGTGCCAAGGTGGCAGCCTATAGCCAGTCCCGGCGTTTGAAGATGACGTACAAACTCACGCATACGACCGCCATTAGGGTAATGGCGAAGGGGTAGCCGAAGCTCCAGTGCAGCTCCGGCATGCTGTCGAAGTTCATGCCGTAGACGGTTCCCACGAGTGTAGGCGCAAACAGAATTGCAGCCCAGCTCGAAATCTTCTTGATCTCTTCGTTCTGCTCGATGCCCGCCTCCGCCATCGCCCGCATCTCTTCGTTCTGCTGCTGCGTCACCAGCGTCGCGTTCACCGTGAGGATGTCCGCCAGCGCTTGGCGGAAGCCGTCCACGCGCTCGCTCGTGTGGGTCACGTGGTCGGCGACGTCGCGGAGATAGCGCTGGAGCTCCTCGTCCGTGCCGTACTTCGCGAAGCCCGCCATCAGGGCGTGCAGCATGCCGACGAGGGGGCGGGTGGCGCGCTGGAACTCGACCATTTCGCGGGAGAGTTCGTAGATACGGCGCGACACCGCCGGGTCGCCGCCGAACACCTCGGTCTCGATCTCGTCGATGTCGTTCTGCACACCCGCCACGACGGGGGCGTAGCCGTCGACCACCGCGTCCAGGATCGCGTACAGCACCGCCTCCGGGCCCAGCGCCAGCAGTTCCGGGGTCTTCTCCATGCGGTGGCGGACCGCGGACAGGTCGGGGGCCGCGCCGTGGCGGACCGTGATGAGGAAGTCCCTGCCGACGAAGACATGCAGCTCGCCGAACTCGACCTCTTCCTGGGCGTCGAGATAGCGGGCAGCGCGCAGCACCACGAAGAGGGTCTCGCCGTACCGTTCGAGCTTGGGGCGCTGGTGGGCCTCCAGCGCGTCCTCGACGGCCAGTTCATGGAGGTCGAACTCCTCGGCGAGCGAGAGGACTTCGGCCTCGGTGGGGCGGTGCAGCCCGATCCACGCCATGCCGTCGGGGTACTCGCGCAGCTGGCGGAAGGTCTGGGCGAGGGAGTCGGGCGTCGCGACGCGGCGGCCGTCGCGGTAGAGCGCGGCTTGGACGACGCTGCCCTGGTCCTTCTGTACGGGGGCGGGAGCGACCGGCTCCGCGGGCACGGGAGTGGCGGGGGGCGGACTCGCGGGAAGGAGGGGGCGGCGGCGCCATTGGTGTTTCCTCGGGGACAGCGGCATCGGTCTCTCACCTCCCACCTCGGAAAACGGCGCGTGCGTCAGCCGCGCCCGAGCGGCCTCGGAGCAGGATATCCGGGTCGAATCGCCCCGGCACGGCGGGGCCCGGCCGCGGAACGAAATTGCGGACAGAAGGTGTCCGCAAGCCTGAGTAGCGTGTGGCGCATGGCCTCGAAGACGACCCACCCCGTACTCGGCAACCGTGCCCTCAACCGCGCCACTCTGGAGCGCCAGCTCCTTCTGCGCCGCGCCCCCAGGCCCGCGATGTCCGTCAAGGGCGCAGTCGAGCACCTCGTCGGCCTCCAGGCGCAGAATGTGAAGCCTCCGTACTACGCGCTCGCCGCCCGCCTGGAGGGCTTCGACCCCGAGGAGTTGTCCGGGCTCATGGCCTCCCGCGAGGTCGCGCGCCTGGTGACGATGCGTTCGACCATCCATACGCACTCCGCCGAGGACTGCCTCACCCTGCGGCCCCTGGTCCAGGCCGCCCGCGACCGCGAGCTCAAGCAGTTCCGTACGGGCCTGGCCGGGGTCGATCTGATCCGGCTCGGAGCCATCAGCCGGGAGCTGGTCGAGGAGCAGCCCCGGACCATGAAGGAGCTGCGCGAGGCGCTGCTGACGCAGTGGCCGGACGCCGATCCGTTCGCCCTCTCCGTCGCCGCGCGCTGTGTGCTGCCGCTGGTGCAGGTCACCCCGCGCGGCCTGTGGGGCAGGAGCGGCCAGGTCGCACTCACCACCGCCGAGCACTGGTTCGGGCGGACGTCGGAGCCCGCGCCCGCGCCCGACGCCACCGTCCTGCGCTACCTGGCGGCTTTCGGGCCCGCATCGGTCAGGGACATGCAGACCTGGTCCGGACTGACCCGGCTGCGGGAGGCCTTCGAGCGGCTGCGGCCACAGCTGGCCGTCTTCCAGGACGAGAACGGCGTCGAGCTCTTCGACCTCCCGGACGCACCCCGGCCGGACGCCGACACCCCAGCGCCGCCCCGTCTGCTGCCGGAGTTCGACAATCTGCTGCTCTCGCACGCCGACCGCACCCGCGTCGTGCCCGAGGAGTACCGGCAGCGGACCTGGAAGGGCAACCAGGCCCACTGCACCTTCCTCGTCGACGGCTACCTCGCCGGGATCTGGCGGCTGACCGAGACCAAGGACAGCGCGCAGGTGATCGTGCAGGCCTTCGGCAAGCTGACCCGCGCGCAGTGCGAGGCGGTGGCCGAGGAGGCGGAGCGGATGCGCACCACCCTGTCGCCGGCCACCGCGCACGACATCGAGTTCGGCGTCTTCAGCGAGTAGAGGTCATTCCGTACACCTCTGCCGGCGCCGCAAAGGGGCGCGACTCAGTCCGCGCTGCCCGTCGCCGCCACCGTCACACCCAGGCCGATCATCGCGAACCCGCCCGCGCCGCCCACCATCGACAGGCGGCGCTCCGAGCGGGCGAACCAGCTGCGCGCCGCCGCCGCGCCCAGACCCCACAGGGTGTCGGTGACCAGGCCGATCGAGATCGGGACCAGGCCGAGCAGTAGCATCTGCCCGGGCAGGTTCCCCGCGGCGTGGTCCACGAATTGCGGAAGGACGGCGGCGAAGAAGACGATGCCCTTGGGGTTGGTGACGCCCACCAGGATGCCGTCCACGACCGTACGGAGATCACCGCGCGCCGGTCCGGACGGGGCCTGCATGTCCGAGACCTTCATGTCCTTGCGGTGCCGGAACGCCTGCACCCCGAGGAAGACCAGATAGGCCGCGCCCGCCAGCTTCACCGCCATGAACACCACGGCTGAGCGCTCCACGAGCGCGCCGATCCCCAGCGCGACGGCCACCACCAGGACGTACGAGCCGAAGACATTGCCCAGGGCCGTGGCCACCGCCGTGCGGCGGCCGTGGGCCAGAGCCCGGCCGATCACGAAGAGCACGCTCGGCCCCGGGATCACGATCACCAGCAGCGACATCGCGGCGAATGCGAGGAAGCGGTCTGTGGACACCATTTGCACATTCAACCTCATTGCCGGGCGGCGCTGCCAGGGCTCGTCCCGGACCGATTCAGCTACGACAGCAGGCCCGCCCGCTACGGCAGTAGGCCCGCCCGCCGCGCCGCCACCACCGCCTCCAGCCTCGTGTGCGCCCCCAGCTTCCGCATCGCCGCCCGCAGATATCCCTTCACCGTCTCCGGCTTCAGCCCCAGCCGCTCGCCCGCCGCCGCGTTCGTGGAGCCCGCGGCCACGCAGGCCAGCACATCCAGCTCCCGCGGCGCCAGCCCGACCATGTGCGGCCGCGGCGGGTTGCCCGACGCGGTGGCCAGGCGGCCGCAGACCGCCAGCAGCTCCCGCCGCAGCCCCTCGTCGACGATCCGCGGTGCCAGCGCGCGCAGTTCGCCGTGCACCTCGCGGACCTCCTCCCACGCCCCGGGTCCCGCCACCGGCTCCCGCGCCGCGACCAGCAGTTGCTGCACCTCGTCCCGTACGACCAGCGCCTGCTCCACATCGCGCGCCGCGGCCACCGCCGCGTCGAAGGTCCGCTCGCCGAGCGTCCTCGGTTCGCGCAGCGCTCCGTACAGCACACCCCGCACCTTGCGCCGTACGACGACGGGCACCGCGAGCACCGAGCGCAGCCCCTCCGCCGCGACCGCCGCGTCGTACTCGTGGCTGATGTGCCGCGCCGAGGGATGGTCGGTCACCGCGCACGGCCGCGAGAGTGCGATCGACTTGCCGCCGAGGCCGTTGCCCGCACTGATCACGAGACCGCGCAGCGCTCCCGTCGCCGTGCCGCTCAGCTCGGCGATCCGCAGCTGCCGTGCATCGTGCAGCAGCCCGCCGAAGGCGACCGGCAGTCCGGTCGCCCGGCGCAGCCGCGCCAGCGCCGCTCGCATCTCCACCGCATCGGCCGGCTCGGACACCTGCTCTCCTTCTGCGTGCTGGTCACCCCCGTAGGGGTGCTGTGTCACCCCCGTTCGGGGGTAGTGAGACCTGGGTCACTGATTACACGATGTCGGTAGCCGGTCCCGCAATGAGGAGGACGAATGACGTCAGGCAGCGCGACGGAGAGTTTCCGGGCGGCCCGGGACTTCCTGCTGCGGCACAGGGAGGACTACGCGGCTGCGTACGAGGGTTTCTCCTGGCCTCGGCCCGAGCGCTTCAACTGGGCACTGGACTGGTTCGACGAGATCGCCGACGGCAACAACAGGACCGCGCTGCACATCGTCGAGGAGGACGGCCGCGAGATCACCGTCTCGTTCGGCGAGATGTCCGTGCGCTCGGACCAGGTCGCCAACTGGCTGCGGGACCGTGGCGTGCGGGCCGGGGACCGGATCCTCGTGATGCTCGGCAACCAGCAGGAACTGTGGATGATCGCCCTCGCGGCAATGAAGTTGCGGGCGGTCGTCATCCCCGCGACACCGCTGCTCGGCCCGGTGGACCTGCGGGACCGGATCGACCGGGGACGGGCCCGGCATGTCATCGCGCGCGTGGCGGACACCGCCAAGTTCGCGGAGGTGCCGGGGGAGTACACCAGGATCGCCGTGGCGGACCGGGGCGCGGCCGATGTGCCGGGCTGGCTCGACTTCGACGAGGCGTTCTCCGCGCCGGGCCACTTCGAGCCGGACGGCGTGACGCGGGCGGACGATCCGCTGCTGCTCTACTTCACCTCGGGCACGACCGCCCGCCCCAAGCTGGTAGAGCACACCCATGTGTCGTACCCGGTGGGCCACTTGGCGACGATGTACTGGATCGGGCTGAAGCCCGGCGACGTGCATCTGAACATCTCCTCGCCCGGCTGGGCCAAGCACGCCTGGTCCAATCTCTTCGCGCCCTGGAACGCCGAGGCGACCGTCTTCATCCACAACTACACGCGCTTCGACGCGGCCCGGCTGATGGCGGAGATGGACCGCGCGGGCGTCACCAGCTTCTGCGCCCCGCCGACCGTGTGGCGGATGCTGATCCAGGAGGATCTCGGCCTGCTGCGTACGCCTCCGCGCGAGGTCGTCGCCGCCGGGGAGCCGCTCAATCCCGAGGTCATCGAGACCGTGCGCCGCGAATGGGGCGTGACCATCCGGGACGGCTTCGGGCAGACGGAGACGGCCGTGCAGGTCGCCAACAGCCCCGGCCAGCTGCTCAAGGCCGGGTCGATGGGCCGCCCGAGCCCCGGCTACCAGGTGGTCCTCCTCGATCCCGTGTCGGGCGAGCCCGGCGCGGCGGAGGGTGAGATCTCGCTGGATCTGTCCGGTGATCCGGTCGGTCTGATGACCGGATATCACGGGGATCCGGAGCGTACGGCCGAGGCGATGGCCGGGGGCTTCTACCGCACGGGCGACATCGGGGCGCGCGACGCCGACGGTTACATCACCTACATCGGCCGCTCCGACGACGTCTTCAAGGCCTCCGACTACAAGATCTCGCCGTTCGAGCTGGAGAGCGCGCTCCTGGAGCACGAGGCGGTGGCCGAAGCGGCGGTCGTGCCCGCGCCCGACCCTGTACGGCTCGCCGTGCCGAAGGCGTACATCGTGCTGGCGGAGGGCTGGGAGCCCGGACCCGACACGGCGAAGCTGCTTTTCGAGCACTCGCGCGCGGTTCTCGCGCCGTACAAGCGCATCCGGCGGCTGGAGTTCGGCGTGCTGCCCAAGACCGTCTCGGGCAAGATCCGCCGCATCGAGCTGCGCGAGCGCACGGCGGAGGGCTCGACCGCCGAGTACGTCGAGGGAGACCTGCGGTGAACCTCTCCTACGCGCACGGCACCGGTACCACCGCGTTGCTCGGCGACACCATCGGCCGCAATCTCGACCGGGCGATCGCGGCGTGGCCGGACCGCGAGGCGCTGGTCGATCTCGGTATGGACGCTCGCTGGACCTACGCCGAATTCGGCGCCGCGGTGGACCAGTTGGCGCGGGGCTTCCTCGGGATCGGCGTCGCCAAGGGGGACCGGGTCGGGATCTGGGCGGTCAACTGCGCCGAGTGGGTGCTCGTGCAGTACGCGACCGCCCGGATCGGCGCGATCATGGTCAACATCAACCCGGCGTACCGGGCGCACGAACTCGAATACGTGCTGAAACAGGCCGGGATCTCGGTGCTGTGCGCCTCACAGCGGCACAAGACCAGCGACTACCGGGCGCTGGTGGACCAGGTGCGGGCCAACTGTCCCGACCTGCGGTCCGTCCACTACATCGAGCACGGCTCCTGGGACGTACTCCTGGACGCGGCGCCTGCCGTCACGGACGAGCAACTGGCTGCCCGCGAGGCGGAGTTGTCCTGCGACGACCCGGTCAACATCCAGTACACCTCCGGCACCACCGGTTTCCCCAAGGGTGCGACCCTCTCGCACCACAACATTCTCAACAACGGCTATTTCGTGGGCGAGATGATCGCCTACACCGAGCAGGACCGGATCTGCATCCCCGTGCCCTTCTACCACTGCTTCGGCATGGTGATGGGCAACCTCGCGGCGACCTCGCACGGCGCCTGCATGGTCATCCCGGCCCCGTCCTTCGACGCGGCGGCCACGCTGCGCGCGGTCGCCGAGGAACGCTGCACCTCGCTGTACGGCGTACCGACGATGTTCATCGCCGAGCTCAATCTCGCCGACTTCGCCTCGTACGACCTGTCCACGCTGCGCACCGGCATCATGGCGGGCTCGCCCTGCCCGGTGGAGGTCATGAAGCGGGTCGTCGCCGAGATGAACATGGCCGAGGTCTCGATCTGCTACGGAATGACGGAGACCTCGCCCGTCTCCACGCAGACCCGCCGGGACGACGACCTGGAACGCCGCACCGGCACGGTCGGCAGTGTGCTGCCGCACGTCGAGGTCAAGGTCGTCGACCCCGTCGGCGGGGTGACACTGCCGCGCGGCGAGGCGGGCGAGCTGTGCACCCGCGGCTACAGCGTGATGCTCGGCTACTGGGACGAGCCGGAGAAGACCGCCGAGGCGATCGACGCGGGCCGGTGGATGCATACGGGTGATCTGGCGGTGATGCGTGAGGACGGGTACGTCCAGATCGTCGGCCGCATCAAGGACATGATCATCCGGGGCGGTGAGAACGTCTATCCGCGCGAGATCGAGGAGTTCCTCTACACCCACCCCAAGATCGCGGACGTCCAGGTGGTCGGGGTCCCCGACGAGCGCTACGGGGAGGAGATCCTGGCCTGCGTGATTCCGCGGGATGCGGGGGATCCGCCGACGCTGGAGGACATCGCGGCGTACTGCAGGGAGCAGTTGGCGCACTACAAGATTCCGCGTCGGCTGGAGATCCTTGCGGACTTTCCGATGACGGTGAGCGGGAAGGTGCGGAAGGTGGAGCTGAGGCGGCGGTACGGGGTGGCGGGGGAGGGGTAGGCGGGGCGGTGCCGTGGGTGCGGGTGCGGTGCCGCTGCGCGGGGCTTGTTCCCCTACCCGCCCCTTCCCGAACTGGGCCAAGCCCCAGACCCCGTATGCGACCTTCGGCCGCATGTCCTCAATCGCCGGACGGGCTGGATGTGCGGCTCGGCCGCACATCCAGCCTCGCCAGCGTTTGAGGCGTGGTCCCGGGCGCGAAATTCAGCCCCGCCGGCGCTTGAGGCGCGGGGGTCCGGGGGGCAGCGCCCCCGGTTACGGGAAGGGGCGGGGTGGGGGACAGGGCCCGCCGCAGGCGCCCCCGCAAGGCTCACGCCCCCGTCGCTATCAGCTCGTCCGCCGCCGCGTTCACCGGCTGCGGGCTCCCCGTCAGGTCCATGACGAAGAGCGGGACGCCGAGGTCGTCCGCCCGTGACCTCGCGTCGTCCGCGTATCCCGCGAGGGAGAAGAAGACGCCGGCTGCGGAGACGATCAGCCCGTTCAGCCACAGGCACTCGACGTCGCGCAGGGTGGCCGGGCGGGTGGAGGGGTCGACCTGGGCGATCAGGCCGGGGCCGCGCAGGTCGATTCCGGACGCGGGCCGTACCTCCGGCTGGACGACGTCCTGGAACCCGAGCCACTTCAGATAGAGCCCCGCCGCGGTCACCGCGTCGCGCGCGGTACGGATCGTGACCGGCCGGAACGAGGGGCGCGGCACGGTCGCCGTGCGCGGCAGCGGGGTGTGCGACGGGCGCGCGGCGAAGGGCATCGGGTCCGGCGCGCCGGGGCCGGGGGCGCTCACCGGGCGGACCGGGATGCGCAGCACCGTGCCGCAGGGGCAGCCGAGTTCGGGCTGCGGCCAGTGGCCCTGGCGGCCGCAGGCGAGGCAGCGCACGGTGACCCAGTCGTCCGTCCAGGTGCGGTGCGTGATCGGTTCCGGCGGGGCGTGCAGCAGCGGCGGCGCGAGCGGGGCGCCGCAGGCGCAGGGGTAGACCGGCGACGCGAACACGTGGTCGCGGCGGCAGGACGGACAGCGGACCGGCACCGTATCGGCCATCGCGCTCCCCCCTTTTTCCGTTCGCACTGCCGTCCATCGTCCACCAAGCGGGATGCCTTCGGGCGGGACTTCGGCCATCCCTTGACGCCGTTCTGTACGCGCCATAGATTGCTTCCGTATAGCAGAACTAAACTTCCGTATTACGGAATAGAGGCTCTGGAGTGACGCGAAAGAGCCCGAGTCCGACCGGCCGAAGCAGGAGCACCCATGCCTCGTATGACCGCTGCCCGAGCGGCAGTTGAGATCCTCAAGCGCGAAGGCGTCACGCACGCGTTCGGTGTGCCGGGCGCGGCGATCAACCCCTTCTACAAGGCCCTCCAGACCGGCGGCGGCATCGACCACACGCTCGCCCGCCACGTCGAAGGCGCCTCCCACATGGCGGAGGGCTACACCCGCGCCAACCCCGGCAACATCGGGGTCTGCATCGGCACGTCGGGCCCTGCGGGCACCGACATGATCACCGGCCTGTACTCGGCCATCGGCGACTCCATCCCGATCCTGTGCATCACCGGCCAGGCGCCGACCTCCGTGATCCACAAAGAGGACTTCCAGGCCGTCGACATCGCCTCGATCGCGGGGCCGGTCACCAAGGCCGCGACCACCGTCCTGGAGGCCGCGCAGGTCCCCGGCGTCTTCCAGCAGGCCTTTCACCTGATGCGCTCGGGCCGCCCGGGCCCGGTCCTCATCGACCTGCCCATCGACGTCCAGCTCACCGAGATCGAGTTCGACCCCGAGACGTACGAGCCGCTGCCCGTCTACCGGCCCGCAGCGACCCGTGCCCAGGCCGAGAAGGCGATCCGGCTCCTGCTGGAGTCCGAGCGCCCGCTGATCGTCGCCGGCGGCGGCATCATCAACGCGGACGCCTCCGATCTGCTCGTGGAGTTCGCCGAGCTCACCAGTACGCCGGTCATCCCGACCCTGATGGGCTGGGGCACCATCCCCGACGACCACGAGCTGAACGCGGGCATGGTCGGTCTGCAGACCTCGCACCGCTACGGCAACGCGACCTTCCTGGAGTCCGACTTCGTCCTGGGCATCGGCAACCGCTGGGCCAACCGCCACACCGGCTACAAGCTCGACGTCTACACCAAGGGCCGGAAGTTCGTCCACGTCGACATCGAGCCCACCCAGATCGGCAAGATCTTCGCCCCCGACTACGGCATCGCGTCCGACGCCAAGGCCGCGCTGCAGCTCTTCGTCGAGGTGGCCAAGGAGCTCAAGGCCGCCGGCAGGCTGCCCGACCGTTCCGACTGGGTCGCCTCCACCCAGGAGCGCAAGGCCACCCTGCTGCGCCGCACGCACTTCGACAACGTGCCGATGAAGCCGCAGCGCGTGTACGAGGAGATGAACAAGGCCTTCGGCCCGGAGACGCGTTACGTCACCACCATCGGCCTGTCCCAGATCGCCGGCGCGCAGATGCTGCACGTCTACAAGCCGCGCCACTGGATCAACTGCGGCCAGGCGGGCCCGCTCGGCTGGACCATCCCGGCCGCGCTCGGTGTCGCCACCGCGGACCCGGAGTCTCCGGTCGTCGCGCTGTCCGGCGACTACGACTTCCAGTTCATGATCGAGGAGCTGGCGGTCGGCGCGCAGCACAGGATCCCGTACGTCCATGTCCTGGTGAACAACGCCTACCTGGGCCTGATCCGGCAGGCGCAGATCGGCCTGGACATCAACTTCCAGGTCAACCTGGAGTTCGAGAACATCAACGCCCCCGAGCTGGGTGTCTACGGCGTCGACCACGTCAAGGTCGTCGAGGGCCTGGGCTGCAAGGCCATCCGGGTCACCGAGCCCGACCAGCTGCTGCCCGCGTTCGAGGAGGCCAAGAAGCTGGCCGCAGAATTCCGGGTGCCGGTCGTCGTCGAGGCGATCCTGGAGCGCGTCACCAACATCTCGATGAGCAAGACGGCCGACATCAGCGATGTCACCGAGTTCGAGGAGCTGGCGACGGAGCCCAGCCACGCGCCCACGTCCATCAGGACGCTCAAGGTCTGAGCACCCACGCGGCCACGAACGGCCCCCGTCCCGGAATCACTCCGGGCCGGGTGCCGCTTTGTGCTGTGGCGCGCAGGATGCCGGCGACGGCCGCGATGCCCTCGCGGACAGTGCGCTCGCCGAGATTGCCGAAGCCCAGGACGAGTTGGGCCGGATCCCTCGCGCCCGACGAAGGGGCGGAAGCCGGCCCGCCGTCGGCCGATCGCGGCTACCGTGATCATGGTCATCGCCATGTTCTTCTTCGCGGGTCCGGCCGCCCCGGTGCCCCGCCGAGACGTTCCTCAAGGGCTTGCAGTGGCAGCACTGCCAGTGTGGCCGGACGCCACGTGGAGCTCCGCCCATCGGGTCATCCTGTGGAGGTGGCGGGAAATGCCGTGCCGCATGGAAAGGGCAGCCACGATGCCGGTACCGCGTCCGTGTTCCTCATGTTCCGCAGGGGGCGGATTCTCGGGTGATCGGCGCGGTCGGGGTAGCGGCCCAGCGTCTGTGACCTCGATACGGAGGGCGTGCCGGCCGCCGATCTCGGGCATCGACAGCCGCAACACTGCTGGGGGCAGTGCGTGAGCGATCGCGTTGGTGATCAGTTCCGAGATCACCAGGATGGCATCGTCTGCTGTCTCCGCGGGCAGGGCCCAGCGGGTGAGGACCGTGCGTGCGCCGTGGCGCACGGCGGAGACGGTCTCAGGGATGTGTGGCAGCGGGAGGATGTGCTCGGTCCGCGGGTGCGGTGCCACGCTGGTGTCAGACGTGGTCATGGCCGGAGTGGTCATCTTCGACCACCTCCACTTGTCTCGGCTTCTCGTATCGGAAGCGGCGGCTCGTTCGGTGCGGTGGCGCGTGGCCGGGTTATTCGGCGGTGGCGAGGATGTCGGCCAACGCCGTGACGGCCTGGTCTGCGTCGGGGCCTTCGGCGCGGACGGTCACGGTGCTTCCGGCGGTGGCACCCAGGCCCATCACGGCGAGGACGCCGGTGGGGTTGACGGTGCGGCCGCCGTGCTCCAGCTGTATTGCGCTGGTGTACTCGGCTGCGGCGCGGGCGAGTTGGCCTGCGGGGCGGGCGTGCAGGTTGGCGGGCAGGACGACGGCGATTTCGTGATTCGCCGTGGTCGTGGCGGTTGTGGTGATGGCGTCAGAACTTGAGGACATTGCGAGCCTCCTTGGCGGCGTCGGCGACGGTCTTGAGATCAGCGCCGGATGCGGCGGTGACGACGGCTGCGACGGCTCCTTCGACGAACGGCGCGTCGACGATCGTTACGTCGGTGCGGGGATGGTCTTCCAGGACAGTGCGGGCGGTGAGGATCGAGCTGCCGAGGTCGGGGATTACGACTACGCCGGCTCCGCGGTCGGCGTTCCGGATCGCTGCGAGAACGAGGTCGTAGCTGGTGCCGATCCGGCCGTCGTCGGTTCCTCCGGCGCTAGCGAGGGGAACGTGGTCGGAGCCGATCTGCTGCACCAGCAGGCGAAGGCCTGCGGCGAGCTCGGCGCTGTGGGACACGAGTACGATGCCGACAAGGTTGCTCATGAACAACCACGCTATATCTCGGAACGCTGTTCATCAATACTGAACAAGGAGAATTTTTCGATGGTTCAAGCGGTGCAGCGCGCGGTGCAGATCTTGCGGGAGCTCGCGTCCACCGGGCCCCGGCTGGGTGTGACCGAGCTGGCCGACCGCCTGGGCGTGGCCAAGCCGACCGTCCACGCGCTGCTGCGCACGCTGGAGGCCGAGGGGCTGGTGGTGCAGGACCGGGACAGCTCGAAGTATCAGCTCGGCCCGGACCTGGTGCAGCTGGGCAACGCCTACTTGGACACCCAGGAGCTGCGGACCCGCTCGCTGACCTGGGCGGACCAGCTGGCCACCCGGGCGAACGAGGCGGTGTGGGTGGCCGTGCTCACCGGCGACCATGTCCTGGTGGTGCACCACGCTTTCCGGCCGGAGGGCGCCGTGCAGATCCTCGAGGTGGGAGCCAGCATCCCGTGGAGCACCTGCGCCCTGGGCAAGGCCATCGTGGCCTTCACCCCGGCCTCCGAGCGCGAGCGGCTGCTCGCGGGCGACCCGGCGGTGCTCACCGGCGCCAGCATCACCGACCCGGAGGAGCTGGCCGGCCAG
Organism: Streptomyces sp. NBC_00885; assembly: GCF_045207475.1. Classification (NCBI taxonomy): domain Bacteria; kingdom Bacillati; phylum Actinomycetota; class Actinomycetes; order Kitasatosporales; family Streptomycetaceae; genus Streptomyces; species Streptomyces sp. NBC_00885. The sequence continues at coordinate 1,581,506 of NZ_CP108796.1, read as the reverse complement.
CTGAAGGAGATTCTCCGGACGGGCTACGCGATCGAGGACCAGGAGTCGGCCATCGGGGACGCGGGCATCGCATCCCCCGTCTTCGACCGCTCCGGCGAGGTGGTCGGGGCCATCGGCATTGTCGGCCCCGTCGAGCGGCTGCTGGCCGAGCCGGCGCGACAAGAGCTCGCGGTCGCGGTCCGCGAGACCGCCCGCAATCTCTCCCGCGACCTCGGCGCCCCTCGAGGGGCCGCCCGCATCGCCGGCCCCTGACCGGCCCGCCCCGCACCCACCAGCCTCGCGGGCACCTGACCTGCACACTCCGCATCCACCCGCAGCTCGGCGGCGACGTCCGCCGTTCCGCCACCTGCCCCTCCGTCCAGGCCCCTCGGCGCGTCGCCGTGGGGCCTTCTTCGTGTCCGCGGTGCCCGATAGTCGCCGAGCCTCTTGACAGGCGTGAAACGCGGGCTTAACTTCCGGAACAACGTTCATCAATAGTGAACGCCTTACCGGATTCCGCTGGATATTCGGTTCCCCTGAGCCGGCCGCCAGGTTGCCCGACCCTGACCACCTGGCGGCCCCCTCCCTTCACAGCCCGCTCACGCGGAGGAGGTGAGACGCCCACGCTGCCGCTCGGCACTGGGCGCCATCAATGGAAGAAAACTCTTACTCACAGAAGCTTGTGGCCGAGATGCTGGGCACCGCGGTGCTGGTGTTCATCGGCGTCGGTTCGGTCCCCGCAACGCTCATCGTCGGCGGCGACGCCCCCTTCACCATGGCGCAGCTGGGAATGATCTCGCTGGCCTTCGCCACCGCCGTCATCGCCATGGTCTATGCGATCGGCCATATCTCCGGCTGCCAGATCAACCCGGCCATCACCCTTGCGCTCGCCGCCACGAAGAAGATGCCCTGGCGGGACGTCCCTGGTTACATCGCGGCGCAGGTGGCCGGGGCGGTGCTGGGCGCGCTTGCGATCGTCGGAGTGCTGGGGAAGAAGGCCGTCGACGTCGGCCTCGGTATCGCCGCCTACGGCACCGGTGTCGGCGCCGGGCAGGCCTTCTTCGCCGAAGCAGTCGGCACGTTCATCCTCGCCTTCGTCGTCTTCGGGGCCATCGACCGGCGCGCGGCCGGCGGCTTCGCGGGCCTGGCCATCGGCCTCGGCGTCTTCGCGATCATCATTCCGGTGGCGCCCGCCACCGCCGCGTCCATCAACCCGGCCAGGACGCTCGGCCCGATGATCACCGGCGAGCTTTTCGACGGCACGGTCCATTGGGACCAGCTGCCCGTCTACCTGGCCGCCGAGGTGATCGGTGCGGTTGCCGCCGGCGTCCTTTACACCGCTCTCAACGCCCACCGCAAGGCAGCCGCCGCAACCGCAGCCGAGAACCGGGCCGCCCAGCCCTCCACTGCCGAAGGAGCCCTGTCATGAAGAAGCTCATCAACGCCCCCGAGGCGGTGCTGGACGAGGCCCTGGCCGGCATCGCCGCCGCCCACCCCGAACTGAAAGTCGACGCGGAGAACAAGGTGATCGCCCGCGCGGGCGGCACCAGCACGGGCAAGGTCGCCCTCATTTCCGGCGGCGGTTCCGGGCACGAGCCCCTGCACGGTGGCTTCGTGGGCCTGGGCATGCTGGACGCCGCCTGTCCCGGGGAGGTGTTCACCTCGCCCGTGCCCGGCCAGATGCTGACCGCGGCCCAGGCCGTCGACGGCGGTGCGGGCGTGCTGTTCATCGTGAAGAACTACACGGGTGACGTCCTCAACTTCCAGATGGCCGCCGAACTGGCTGCCGAGGAAGGCATAACGGTCGAGACCGTGCTGGTCGACGACGATGTCGCGGTCCAGGACTCCACCTGGACCGCCGGGCGCCGCGGCACCGGAGCCACCGTCTTCGTCGAGAAGATCGCCGGCGCCCTCGCCGAGAAGGGCGCCGACCTCGCCGCGGTGGCGGAGATGGGCAAGCGGGTCAACGCCGCCTCCAGGTCCTTCGCCGTTGCCCTGACCGCATGCACCACACCCGCCTCCGGCAAGCCCGGGTTCGACCTGCCCGAGGACGAAATCGAAGTCGGCGTCGGCATCCACGGCGAACCCGGACGCAGCAGAGAGAAGCTCCGCCCGGCCAAGGAGATCGTGGCCACCGCCCTCGACGCCATCCTCGCCGACCAGCCGCTCACCGCGGGGGACCAGACCATCGTCATGGTCAACGGCCTCGGCGGCACACCGCTCATCGAGCTGTATGTCGTCTTCAACGACGTCGCCACCGCTCTCGCGGACAAGGGCGTGGTCATCGCCCGCAGTCTTGTCGGCAACTACGTGACCAGCCTGGACATGGCCGGTGTTTCCATCACCGTCTGCAAGGCCGACGCCGACATGCTGTCCCTGTGGGACGCACCCGTGAACACCCCAGCCCTGCACTGGGGCGCCTGAACCGAGCCGGGGGCGGGGCCGCGCGATACGCGAGGGGCCGGGCGGGAGCCTTCCTGCGCCAGATCACCCGACGGCCCCCGCATCCGCCCCCGCCCCCGGCTCACCCAACCGTCAACCCGCATCCGCCCCCGGCTCACCCAACCGTGAACCCGCCACATACCAACCATGAATGGAGACTCCGTGGACACCGACCTCGCCCGCACGTGGGTGCAGGCCATCGCCGCCGCCGTCGACATGCACAAGGACCACCTCACCCAGCTCGACTCGGCCATCGGCGACGCCGACCACGGCGTCAACATGAAACGCGGCTTCTCCGCCGTCACCACGGCCCTGGCCGACTACAAGCCGGACACCGTCGGGGCCGTGCTGGTCAAGACGGGCACCACACTCATCTCCAGCGTCGGGGGCGCCTCCGGCCCGCTCTACGGCGGCGCCTTCCGCGCCATGGGCAAGGCCCTTGACGCACCCACCGCCGACACGCAGCAGTTCGCCACGGCACTCGCCGCCGGCCTGGAGAGCGTCCAGAAGCTCGGCGCGGCCGCACCCGGCGACAAGACAATGATCGACGCATACGCTCCCGCCCTGGCCGCCTTCCAGCAACACGCCGGCGCCGGAGCCGACTTCGCCGCCGCGGCCCTGGCCGCCGCCGACGCTGCCGAGGAGGGCATGCGCGCGACCACCCCCATGCAGGCACGCAAGGGCCGGGCCTCCTACCTCGGCGCCCGCAGCATCGGCCACCAGGACCCCGGCGCCACCTCCACCGCCCTCATCTTTCGCGCACTCGCTGAAGTGGTGGCTACTCGATGATCCGCCACACCTACGCCGGGAACACCGCCGCACCCGGCATAGCCCTGGGGTTCCTCCACCGCACTGACCGCCCGCTCACCCGAGCCGTGCTCCCCCAGCGCACCAGTGGCGACGCCGCACAGCAGATCACCGACGCCTTCGACGCCGTCGCCGCCCGCCTGCTCGACCTGTCCACCTCGCTGCGTGAACAGGGCAAGGACGAAGAGGCCGACATCATGGAGGTCAACGGCTACATCGCGCAGGACCACGATCTGTGCGAACACGCCATCAAACGAGCGAACGACGGCCAGCCGGTACCCGTCGCCGTCCGGCAGGCCATCGACACCTACGCCCGGACCATCGCCGCCCTGGACGATCCAACCCTGGCCGAACGCGCGGCAGACGTACGGCAGGTCGGCCGCCGCGTCCTGGCCCACCTGCACGGCGACACCGGCCCCGCACCCGACCAGCCCCTCGTCCTGGTCGCCCACGAGATCGGCGCGGCAGACCTGCTGGAGCCCGGCCTGACGGTCACCGCAGCCATCTCCGTCACCGGCGGCCCGAACTCCCACGCCGCGATCGTCGCCCGCTCACAGGGCATCCCCCTCCTCCTGGCCGTCGACCCCCAGCTGCTCGACCTGCCGGACGGGCGGGAGATCCTGCTCGACGCCGACCTGGCCACCGCGGTCGCCCACCCCGACGACAACGAACGCGCAACCGCGCTCCACGCCATGGACGCAGCACGCACCCGCAGGTTCGCGCTCGCCGAAGAGCGCCACCTGCCCGCCCACACACTCGACCACCACCCCATGGTGCTGCGGGCCAACGTGGCGACCCCGGCCGACGCCCGCGCAGCCCTCGCGGCCAACGCCCAGGGTGTCGGCCTGCTCCGCACCGAGCTGCCCTTCCTCAACCACCCCGCCTGGCCCACCCGCAACCAGCACGCAACCACCCTCGTCCCCGTCCTGCGCACACTGGCTGGACAGACCGTCACCGCCCGCACCCTGGACTTCGCCGACGACAAACTGCCGCCGTTCCTGTCTCGCCTCCAGGGCGCGCGGATCGGCCGCGGTCTGCCGCTCATGCTGGCCCAACCGGACGCCTTCGCCGATCAGTTCCGCAGCCTGCTCGGCGCGGGAGCAGAAACCGATCTGCGCATCATGATCCCGATGGTCGCGAACATCGACGAACTCCGCGCCTGCCGACGCCTTCTCCAGGCCGCAGCCGACGAAGCAAGTGTCCCGACCCCGCCGCTGGGAATCATGGTGGAGCTTCCCGAAGCCGTCGCCGCAGCCGACGACCTCGCCCGCGAGGCCGCCTTCCTCTCCATCGGCAGCAATGACCTCACCTGCCAGATCCTGGGCCTGGACCGGCGCGACCCCGCTGCCTCCCCGGCCATGGCCGCGCACCCCGCAGTACTCCACGCCATCGCCCAGGTCGTCACCGCAGCCCACCGCCACCACCGCCAGGTCTCCGTCTGTGGCGACGCCGCGGCCGACCCCCTCGTCACCCCCCTCCTCATCGGCCTCGGGTGCGACATCCTCTCCGTCGCACCCGCCGTCCTCGACGAAGTACGCGCCCGCATCCGCCGCCTGCGCCATGACACCTGCGCCTCCCTGGCGGCCATCGCTCTCACCCGCGAAACCGCCGAAGAGGTCTGGCGACTCGTCGAGCAGTGCTGCCTGCCGTCGCTGCCCTGACCCGAGGCGCACATGGCGCGATCAGTCGAGCGTAGGCAGGTCCGACCGAACCGGCCCACCAGGATTTGCGTGAAGCGCAAGGTGACGCCCTGACAAGTCCCGCTGATCCATCCCATTCAAGGGATTTCTGCTGATGTTCCTATCCAGTCGAGAAGGGGCCTGAACCGTGAAGAAGCTCATCAACTCGCCCGATGAGGTGCTCGCCGATGCTCTCGTCGGCGTGGCCGCCGCGCACCCCTCACTGACGGTCAACACGTCCGACCGCTACATCATCCGCGCGGGCGGCCCGACCGCTGGGAAGGTCGGCCTGGTGTCAGGTGGCGGGTCCGGGCACGAGCCGCTGCACGGTGGGTTCGTCGGGTACGGGATGCTGGATGCGGCCTGTCCCGGTGAGGTGTTCACATCTCCCGTGCCGGACCAGATACTCGCCGCCACACGGGCCGTTGACGGCGGGGCGGGGGTGCTGCACATCGTGAAGAACTACACCGGCGACGTGCTGAACTTCCAGATGGCCGCCGACTTGGCCGCCGACGACGGCGCGTGGGTGGAGGGCGTCGTGGTCAATGACGATGTCGCCGTGGAGAACAGTACGTGGACGGCCGGCCGACGGGGTACCGGGGCGACCGTGTTCGTGGAGAAGATCGTCGGTGCGGCTGCCGAGCTTGGCGCGGACCTGGCTGCGGCCGCGGCTTTGGGCCGGGAGGTCAACGACCGGTCCCGTTCGTTCGGGGTGGCGCTCACGCCGTGCACGGTGCCCGCGTCGGGCAAGCCCGGCTTCGAGCTGGGCGACGACGAGATCGAGCTGGGCGTCGGCATCCACGGCGAGCCCGGTCGCGCCCGCGGCAGGCTCGTCTCCGCCAAGGAGATCGTCGGTGTCGCGTTGGACGCCATCCACGCCGACATGCCGCTCTCGGGCGAAGTGCTCGTGATGGTCAACGGCCTGGGTGGCACCCCACTGATCGAGCTGTACGTGGTGTATGCCGCGGTCGCAGAGTGGCTCGCCGGCCATGGCGTGTGGATCACCCGCAACCTGGTCGGCAACTACATCACCAGCCTGGAGATGGCCGGCTGCACGATCACGGTGTGCCGGCTCACGTCGCAGCTCACCTATCTGTGGGATGTCCCCGTCGAGACCCCCGCGCTGCGCTGGGGACGCTGAGCGTCCTCGGACACCGCTACGGACACCACGAGGGAGAAGGACGACCATGGACGCGAGCATGTTCCGGGCCTGGATCCACGAGGCGGCCCGATTGGTGGTCGACAACACCGACCATCTGACCCGCCTCGACTCCGCTATCGGCGATGCCGACCACGGCATCAACATGCGCCGTGGCCTGCAGGCGGCGGTGGCGATGCTGGACGAAACCAACCCGTCCACCCCCGGTGCGGTGCTCGCCACCGTCGGCCGGGCACTGATCAGCAAGACCGGCGGCGCCTCGGGACCGCTGTACGGCACCGGGTTCCGGCAGGCCGCGGGGACCCTGGGCGAGGATCCCGACGTGTCTGCGGCACAACTCGGGGCGGCGTTGGCGGCTGCCCTCACCGGCATCCAGCGGATCGGCGCGGCGCTCGAGGGCGACAAGACGATGATCGACGCCCTCAGCCCGGCCGTAACCGCCTACCAGGCCGTCATCGACACCGGCGGCGACCTGGCCAACGCCACCCGGGCGGCGTTCGACGCCGCCGTGCGGGGCCTGAAGCAGACCGTCGGCATGCAGGCCCGGAAGGGCCGCGCGAGCTATCTCGGCGCCCGCACCATCGGTCACGAGGACCCCGGCGCGGCGTCGACCGTGCTCATTCTGTCCGCCCTCGCGACTGTCACCGCGGCGAGCGGGCGGAGGAGCGAGCGGCCAGGCACTGGGGCAGCGTCATGAGGGTGGCATCCAGCCGGTGGGCCGGCACCGAGGTGGCTCCCGGCACGGCCGGCGCGTAGTTCGCTGCCCCAGGCACCTGCCAGGGGACGCACGAGGCCATGGCCTCATTCAGCGATGTCACGACAAGCGCACTCGCGCGATGAGAGCAGCGTCCGCGATGCGCGCACGCGCCCCTGAATCGCGCACGTTCATTGGCGGGAAGAAGGTGCGAAGGCAAGTGCAAACACAACCCGCGGTGCATCGCCACGGCACGGAACCGGTGCAGACGCCCCAGGCCAGAGGCAACGGTTCCGACAACGGCAGTACCGAGCCCGGCGATACCGAGCCGGGCCCCGCGCGTGCAGGTGCAGGGCGTCGCCTGCGCCGGGGCAGCAATCAGGCGGCATTCGCCCCGAGCAGTTGGAGTGTGCGCACCCAACTGCTGGCCGTGGTGCTCATCCCGATCATCACCGCGCTCGTACTCGGTGGTTTGCGGATCGGTTCGGCAGTACAGCACGCACAGGACATCGACAACGTCCATCAGCTCGTTCGTACCGTCGACAAGGGCACGGGGCTCTTGCAGGAGCTTGAGGATGAACGCGATCTCACCGCGCTCTACGTCGCTGCCGGGCGTACGGGCGACATGAGCCGGCTGAACACTCAGCGCTCCCAGGTCGACGCGGCGCTCGCCCGGGTCCGTGCCGAGGCCGCCCAGGTCCACCGCGGGACGAACCCCGTCCTGGCCACCCGGCTCGGGGTGCTCGACGCCTCTGGCGGGAACGTGGCGTCACTGCGCCACACGGTAGACCACTCGAAAATGCGCTTGCTGTCCGTGGTCAACGCATACACGGCGTTGATCGCCGAGCTCACCGACGCCCTTGACGTTCTCACGCCGGACATCGCCCGCCAGACCCTTGCCGTGAGGGCCGGTGCGCTCGTGACCTTCGCACAGGCCACGGAGGCAGCCTCCCGGCAACGCGCGCTGCTCGGCGGGGTGCTGACCCAGGGGCACTTCGATTCGAACGAAGCCCAGGGCCTGACCCTCGCCAGCCGGCAGCAACAGGAGTTGATCGGCGAGTTCCGGTCGGGTGCGCCGCCGGCCCAGCGTCAGTTCTACGAGCGCACCGTCACCGGAAAGGACGTCAACAAGGTTGAGATGCTCCAGAAGCAGGTGCTCGCCCGGCAGGGCACCAGCCGCCTCCGCCTTGACGTCGGCGAGTGGTTCGACACCATGACGAGCAAGCTCGAGCTGATGCGTCTGGTCGAGAAGCGGCTCGTCGGATCTGTCGAAGACGAGAGCTCGCGCGAGCGGCACCAGGCCGAGCGCTCAGTGTTCATCACCTCGCTGGTCGTGCTGTTGATCCTCCTGCTCACGTTCGGTGTGACGCACGTCGTCGTGCAGTCGATTGTTGGCCCGCTGCACAGCCTGCGCGACTCCGCGCTCGATATCACCGAACGCCGCCTGCCTGAAGTGGTCCGGCTGCTGCGGGGCTCCAGCGACGCGCAACTGGAGGCCATCAAGTTCGAGCCCACGGGCATCAACTCGGCCGACGAGATCGGCGGTGTCGCCCACGCGTTCGACGACGTCCATCGCGACTCCGTACGGCTGGCGTTCGAGCAAGCGCAGCTGCGAGGTCGCATCAACGCGATGTTCGTCAACCTCTCGCAGCGCAGCCAGAGCCTTGTGGAACGGCAGCTGGAGCTGATCGATCATCTGGAGAACGGCGAGCAGGACCCCGACCTGCTCGCCAGCCTCTTCAAGCTCGACCACCTGGCCACCCGCATGCGCCGCAATGGGGAGAACCTACTCGTCCTCGCGGGCGAGGAGGCGGGCCGCCGCTGGAGCGCCCCAGTCCGGCTTGTGGATGTCCTCCGGGCAGCCACCAGTGAGGTCGAGCAGTACCAGCGTGTCCAGCTACGCGGACTGGTAACCGCGGACGTCGACGGCCGGGCAGTGAACGACATCGTTCACCTCATCGCGGAGCTGCTGGAGAACGCGGCCACGTTCTCCTCGCCGGACACCGAGGTACTCGTCACGAGCCAGCTGCTGTCCGGCGGCGGCGCGAGGGTCGAAATCCAGGACAGCGGCATCGGCATGACCGCAAAGGACCTTGAGGAGGCTAACGAGAGGCTCCTGAACCCGCCAGTCGTCGACGTGTCGGTGGCGCGGCGCATGGGTATGTTCGTCATCGGCCAGCTCTCCGGCCGCCACGGCATCCGCGTCCAGCTCCGCAGGTCATCCCACTGCGGCATCACAGCAGTGGTCATGCTGCCCCAGAAGTTGGTCCGGGAACACGGAGATCACATGGATCCTCCCGGACTGTCAGCCAGGTACAACTCGGAAGGGCGCCTCACGGGCTGGCGCAACTACGACGCGACCGAGCAACTCAACGACAGCGCGTTGGCCAAACGCGCGTACCGGACACGCCGTCACGGCGCCCGCTCGGCCGGCAAGGAGAAAGGGCTACCGCCACCCTCTCCGCGCCATGGGGATCCCCCGGAACGGAGTCCGGACGAGGCTGGGTCGGGACCCCACCGCCGAAGGGAGAGGGCGTACCCCGAGGCCCCGCATGCCGGAACAGGGACCGCAACGCGGCACCGCGTCCTGGACACGTCCATGTCCAGTGACAGTGCCGACAACGAGAACGGGTTGCCCAACTCCGAGGCCGCCGAGTCGGAGCAGTCCCGGCGGCGGCACGCCGCCCCGTCGATACCGGCCCCCACCGAGCTCACCGGACCGCCTCAGCCGGCCATGCCTGCTCCACCAGCCCCGCCCGACACGCCGACCGAAGGCGCCTCGCACCGCCCCCGCTGAGGAGGCGTTGCCGTCGCGGTCGCCGCGCGACCCTTGGGCGGATATCGCTCATTCTGAAACGATCAGCCAGCCGCACGAAGGAGAGCGCCGAGCTGCGGGACCGTCCGCAACTCGGCGCTCCGGCTGTGAAGTTGGTACCCGCCCGACGACGCGAGGCTGGCGCGACAGGACATTCGTGTCGCCGGGCGGAGACTGTGTGGCCGACTGCCTCAGGGAGAGGGCCGCGGCGGCGGCGATTGGGACCGAGGGTTCGCTTCCTTCAGGTCAAGAAGCGTAACTCCGGTGCCTTGACCACCGCACTGGCATCGCACTACCGCCGCGGCCCTCGGCCTGCCCGTACCGCATGACCACCCCTCATCCGGGTCCGCGGCACAGGCGGCGCCCGGCTCGTGACCTCCCGTCAGGAGCCGGGCGCAGCTTGTTCGTTCTTAGTCCTCGCGCAGGGCGCGGACGGCCTCCTCGACGCGCTTGCCGTAGTCGGCGTCCGCGGCGTGGAAGTGGGCGAGGTTCTTCTCGATGACGTCGTCACGGGTGACCTGCGAGAGGCCGCCCGCGATGTTGGCCACCAGACGGGACTTCTCCTCCGCGGACATCAGGCGGTACAGCTCGCCCGCCTGGAAGAAGTCGTCGTCCTTGGTGTGCAGCGGCGCGGCGTGCGTGCCCGTCCAGCCGTGGATGGCCAGCGGGGCCGACAGCGCGGAGTCCGTCTGCGCGGGACCGGCGTAGGAGTTGGGCTCGTAGTTCTTGTCGTGGCGCGAGCCGTTGCGCATGGCCATGAAGCCGTCGCGGCCGTAGTTGTCGGGGGACCCCCCAGGAACAGCCTTCGGCGCGTTCACCGGCAGCTGGGTGTGGTTGACGCCCAGACGGTAGCGGTGTGCGTCCGCGTAGGCGAACAGCCGGCCCTGGAGCATCTTGTCCGGCGAAGGGCCGATGCCCGGCACGAAGTTGTTCGGCGAGAACGCGGCCTGCTCGACCTCGGCGAAGACGTTGTCGGGGTTGCGGTCGAGGACCAGACGGCCCACGCGCTGCAGCGGGTAGTCGCCGTGCGGCCACACCTTGGTGAGGTCGAAGGGGTTGAAGCGGTAGTCCGCCGCCTCGGCCGCCGGCATGACCTGGACGTACAGCGTCCACGAGGGGTTCACGCCGCGCTCGATGGCCTGAAGCAGGTCCGTCTGGTGGCTGTTGGCGTCCTTGCCGGCCTGCTCGGCCCCCTGCTCCGAGGAGAGGCAGCGGATGCCCTGGTTGGTCTTGAAGTGGTACTTCACGAAGAAGGCCTCGCCGGCCTCGTTCGTCCACTGGTAGGTGTGCGAGCCGTAGCCGTTCATGTGGCGGTACGAGGCGGGGATGCCGCGGTCGCCCATCAGCCAGGTCACCTGGTGCGTCGCCTCGGGGGCGTGCGCCCAGAAGTCCCAGACGTTGTCCGGCTCCTGCTTGCCCGTGAAGGGGTCGCGCTTCTGCGAGTGGATGAAGTCGGGGAACTTGATCGGGTCCTTGATGAAGAACACCGGGGTGTTGTTGCCGACGAGGTCGTAATTGCCCTCTTCGGTGTAGAACTTCAGCGCGAAGCCGCGCGGGTCGCGGACCGCGTCCGCGCCACCCAGCGAGTCGGCGACGGTCGAAAAGCGGATGAAGGTCTCGGTGCGCCTGCCGACCTTGGAGAGGAAGTCCGCCTTGGTGAAGCCGGTGACGTCGTCGGTCACCTCGAAGTAGCCGTACGCGCCGCTGCCGCGGGCGTGCACCACGCGCTCCGGTATGCGCTCCCGGTTGAAGCGGGCGAGCTTCTCGAGCAGGTGCTGGTCCTGCAGGAGGATGGGGCCACCGACACCTGCGGTGGCGGAGTTCTGGTTGTCGGCGACCGGGGCGCCTGACTCGGTCGTAAGCACACGCTGCGTCATGGTGGCGGGATTGACCTTCCGTGCTGGAGCTGCTGGCGGTGCGAGGAGCGTAAATTCGCCTCGAACGTCACGTCAACAGTTTGTTGAAAGCGAAGTGTGGTGTTCCGGACGGCGTCGGCGCCTGGGCGCGACAGGACAGGTGTCAGCGCCGACGCCGCCCGGAAATCAAGGGGCCCGGTGCGGGCCGGGACTCAGACCTGCTGCCCGGAGAGGCGCTCGACGGCGCGCAGCAGGGCGGAGTGGTCGAGGCCGCCGTCGCCCTGCGCGCGCAGGGAGGCGACCAGCTGGGCGACGACCGCGCCGACGGGCAGCGCGGCGCCGACGTTGCGGGCGGCGTCGGTGACGATGCCCATGTCCTTGTGGTGCAGGTCGATCCGGAAGCCGGGCTTGAAGTCCCGGTTCAGGAAGTTGTCCTTCTTGCGGGTCAGGACCGTGGAGCCGGCCAGGCCGCCGTTCAGTACGTCCAGGGCGGCCTGGAGGTTCACGCCGGACTTCTCGAGGAAGACGACGGCCTCGGCGCAGGCCTGGATGTTGACCGCGACGATCAGCTGGTTGGCGGCCTTCACCGTCTGGCCGGAGCCGTGCGGGCCGCACAGGACGATGGTCTTGCCCAGCGCCTGAAGGATCGGCAGCGCGCTGTCGAAGTCGTCCTGCTCACCGCCGACCATGATCGACAGTACGGCCTCGATCGCGCCCGCCTCGCCGCCGGAGACCGGGGCGTCCAGTACGCGGATGCCCTTCTCGGCCGCGGCCTTGGCGAGGTCCACGGAGGTCTGGGGGGTGATGGAGGACATGTCGATCAGGAGGGCGCCCTGCCTGGCGTTCTCGAGGATGCCGCTCTCGCCGTACGAGATGGCCTCGACCTGCGGGGAGGCGGGCACCATCGTGATGACGACGTCGGCGTCCTTGACGGCCTCGGCGATCGAGGACGCGGCGGTGCCGCCGGCGGCGGTGAGGCGGTCCAGCTTGTCCTGCTCCAGGGTGAAGCCGGTGACCTGGTAGCCCGCCTTCAGCAGGTTCTCGGACATGGGGGAGCCCATGATGCCGAGGCCGATCCATGCGATCTTGGGGGTGCTCATGAGGGTGCCTTCCTAAAAACTTTGGTACGTCAGGGAGTTCAGCGGGCCGCACGGGCCTCTGCGGGGAGCCAGTCGAAGGACTCGGCGCTCGGGCGGTCGCCGGCCTTGTACTCCAGCCCGACCCAGCCGTCGTACCCGGCCTTCGTCAGCTCGTCGAGAAGCTGCTCCAGCGGCAGTGAGCCGGTGCCCGGCGCGCCGCGGCCCGGGTTGTCCGCGATCTGGACGTGGCCGGTCTTGCCGGCGCAGGCCGCGATGACCTGGCTGACGTCCTCGCCGTTCATCGACAGGTGGTAGATGTCGAGGAGGAACTTGGCGTTGCCGAGTCCCGTCGCCGCGTTCACCTTGTCGACGACCTCGATCGCGGCCGGGGCGCTCACCAGCGGGTAGAGCGGGGACTCTGGCTTGTTGAGGGTTTCGATCAGCAGGATCGCGCCGATCCTGTCGGCCGCGCGGGCGGCGAGTACCAGGTTCTCCAGGGCGAGTTCGTCCTGGACGGCCGGGTCGACGCCCTCCACGCGGTTGCCGTACAGCGCGTTGAGCGCCCTGCAGCCCACGGAGGCGGCGAAGTCCGCGGCCACCTCGATGTTGGCGCGGAAGCGGCCGGACTCCTCACCGGGCACGGAGAGCGCGCCGCGGTCGGGGCCCGGCAGCTGCCCGGCGTAGAAGTTCAGGCCCACCAGCTGGGTGCCCGCGTCGTCGAGCGCCTTCTTGAGGGCGTCGAGCTCGGCCTGGGGCGGGGTGGGGGTCTCGATCCAGGGCCACCACAGCTCGACCGCGGTGAAGCCCGCCGCGGCTGCTGCCGCGGGGCGCTCCAGGAGCGGGAGTTCCGTGAAGAGGATCGAGAGGTTCACATCGAAGCGCTGGTCCATGTATCCCATGAAAGGTTCTGCGCTCCTTCCGTATTGCGGAAGTCAGTTTCTGCTTAACGGAAGATTGCCTGGGATGGGGGAGGGCTGTCAAGAGCGGGCAACGAAAACGGGCAACGAAAAAGCGCCCCCCGAGCGGGGGACAGAGGGCCTGTTCAGGCTCCTGTCCCCGGCTCGGAAGGCGCGGGCTTTCTGCGGGCGAAAGGGCTAGAGCGCGTCCACCGCACTCACCTTCCAGCCTGCCGACGTACGGGCCAGAGTCATCCGCACCCGGTTCAGGTCGACGCGCGGCCCCGTCACCTGCGTGCTCGTGGTCACCTGGTTGACGAAGAGCAGCACGACGGCCCTGTCCGGCGAGGCCGACACCACCGAGGCCGCCGGTACGCCGCCGCCCGGCGGCTTCACCACCGTCGCCCTGACCACCCCGTGGTACTTCGCCGCGGTCGGCGCCACCACCCGCGCCGTCGTCCTCCCGTACTCGTCACGGAACGAACCGGTCAGATGGCCGCGCGCCGCGGCGAAGTCCTTGTCGAGCCGCCGGTAGTCGTACGACAGCACCACGGGCGCCGCTTGCCGCGCCGCGGCGAGCGCCTGCTCCCGCGCCCCCTCGGTCCGCCGGCCGTCCCCGTACTCCCAGCCGAGCACGGCGACCGCGGCCAGCAGCGCCGCCACCAGCACGGCCAGCACGGCGCAGAACCTGCCACGCCGCCGCCCGCGTGCGGCAGCGGCCACCGGTTCGTCGGCGACCAGGACGGGCCCGGCCTGCTGTTCGACCGCCTTCCGTCCCTGGCTCGCGTCGTCCGGTGCCTCCAGAGACAGCTTGTCCGGTGCCGGCGCACCTTCCCCCGGCTGCGGACGCGTCTGATCGGGACCGCGGGTCGCGACCCGTTCCGTACGCCTGGCCGCGGCGCGGGCGGCGGCCGCCATCGAGCGACGGCCGGGGGATGCGGCGCCGGGTCCCCGGCCGTTCGGGTTCGCCACGGTGTTGCTCCTCACTGCCTTGCTCCTCACTGCAGGTGGTACGGGGGTGTGCCCGGGCATGACGTCAGCCGACGAACTCGACGTCGGACGTCAGCCAGCGGCCGTGCTCCAGTACGAGATCGAGCTGCAGCCGATAGGTGCGGGCCTGGCCCCCCGGCGCGGCGGTGTTGGTCACCTTGCTGTCGGCGACGACCAGGACGCGGGCCGTGCGCTCGTCGGAACGTGTGATGCCCGCTTCGAGCACCTGCCCCTGGGACACCGACTTGTTGGCCGCGACCAGCTTCGTCAGTTCGTTCGTCTGCGCGGAGAACTGCTCCTTGAAGTCACCGGTGGCGCCCTTCAGCACGTTCTCGCTGTCCTGCGCGTAGTGCCGGTAGTCCAGCGAGGTGAAGTTCAGCGCGGACTGCCGGGCGGCGGCCAGGATCTCCTGGTGCCGCTGCGCCTCGGCGCGCTGCTCGTACACCTGGACGCAGAGCCAGCCGCTCAGCGCCGTGGTCACCACCGTCGCCACCACGAGCGCCGCCGCCGTCGCTCTGCCCTGCCTGGCCCGGGCCGCCGTTCTGGTGCCGAGCAGACGCAGCGAGCGCGTCAGGCGCGCGAGGATGCCCGCGTTCATGCCATAGGTCCGACGAGCAGCCATTGCCACGAGTCCTTTCCGAGCACGCTCTGTTCGCCGCCCGTCGAGCCGATCTCGACGAGGGTTCCGTCCGGACCGGCGACGATGCCGGTCTCGGGGTCGTAGGGGGTGACATACGCCGCCCGGCCGGCCCCTGCCGAAGCCGTGGCGCCGGGCACGTTCTGCGCGCCGCGGACCGAGGTGGCGCTGCCGCGCGGGGCCGTGCAGTGCGCGCCCGTGTTCGCGGGGCGCTCGGTGGTGTCCGCCGGGTCGCGCCGCTGAGTGCCGTATCCCTGGCGGCACGGCGGCGGGTCGTCTGCTCCGGCGACCAGCCCGAAGTGGGTGGTGCCGTCGCCCGGGATCACGGTGGAGCTGCCCGCGACGACCACCGGGAAGGTCACCAGGGCCTGTTCGACGCCGGGCAGCCGGGCCACGGTGATCTGGCCCCCGCTGATCAGATTTCCCAGCAGTACGGGCAGATGGGTCTCGTTCGCCTTGAGCAGCGAGTTCAGCTCCTGGGCGGCCGGCGCGGCCGAGCCGATCAGCTTGCGCAGATCCCCGTCGCTCGATTTCAGCTCGGCGGTCAGGGCCGCCAGGTCGTGCGAGAAGGACTTGATCGCCGAGCCCTTGTCGACCTGCGTCCTGAGAACCGTGCGCGAGTCCTCGATCAACGAGACGGTCTGCGGCAGCGACTCGGACGCCGACTCCACAAGACTGTTGCCCGAGTCGACAAGTCGGCTCAGATGCGGGCCGGTTCCGGCGAAGGCCTTGCCGAGCTCGTCGACCGTGATCCGCAGATCCTCCTTGCCCACGGAGTTGACCAGCCGGTCCAGGCTCAGCACGACATCCGTCGTGGGCAGCGGCACCCGGGTGTCACCGCGGCCGATCACACTGCCGTCCCGCAGATAGGGGCCGTCGCTGTCCCGCGGCTGCAGGTCGACGTACTGCTCGCCGACCGCCGAACGGTTCGCCACCACCGCCAGCGTGTCGGCCGGTATCCGCACCCCGTCCTCGATGTCCAGCGTCACCTGCACCCCGTCGGCGCCCGCAAGCCGCAGCTCACCGACGCGGCCGACCGGCACCCCGCGATAGGTGACCTCCGCCCCCGGGAAGACGCCTCCTGACTCGGTGAACTCGGCGCGCACGGTGTAACCGCGGTCGAGAAGCATGTCCGCCAGGCCCGTGTACTGGGCGCCGACGTACGACACCCCGACGGCGGTGACCGTGGCGAAGGCGAGCAACTGGGCCTTGACCGTACGAGTGATCACGGCTGCATCCCCTTCAGCATGAGCTCGGCGAGGGCGGGGGAGACCCCGGCCGGGAAGCGTTCGGCGTCCCCGCCCCCGTAGGCGGCGTAACTGCCGGTGCACACCGGCGGGCACAGCGGATCCGTGTCGACCGGCGGGGAAGCAGGTGTCGTCGGCGCGCCCGGGACCTTCGGCAGCGAGGTGGGCAGCGGTACGCCGGGCAGCTCGGGCAGGTCCGGCAGCCCGGGCTTGCCCGGTGCGCCCGGCTTCTCGGGCTCCTCGGCGAGATTGCCGTAGATGCTCGCGAGATCGAGATCCGCGGTGATCCTGAGATTGACGTAGTCGCCCTTGATCGCGCCCGTCACATTGCGCGGGAACGGATACGTCGTCAGCAGCTCCAGCGCGTTCGGCAGATCACTGCCCGCCTTGTTCAACTGCGCCAGGATCGGCCGCAGACTGCGCAGATTGGCGACCAGATCGGCCCGCGAGGCATTGACCACCTTGGTGCCCGCCGTGCCGAGCCTGGAGAGCGAGGTGAGCATCGCGGTCAGATTGCGGCGCTGGTCGGCCAGCACCTTCAGGGCGCCCGGCATGGTGTCGACCGCCGTGGCGATGGTCTTCTTCTCCCGCGCAAGACGGGCGGACAGCCGGTCGATGCCTTCGAGTGCGCGGACGATCTCCTTGCGCTGCCCGTCGAGGCCGCCGATGAAGGTGTCCAGTTCGCTCAGCAGGGACTTCACCCGGTTCTCCCGGCCCTCCAGGGCCTTGTTCAGCTCTGTGGTGACCGTCTTCAGCTGGGCCACCCCGCCGCCGTTGAGCAGCGCGGAGAGCGCGGACAGAACCTCCTCGATCTCCGGGTTGCGCCCACTGCGCGACAGCGGGATCCGGTCGCCGTCGGCGAGCCTGCCCGCGGGGGTGCTGTCCACCGGGGCGGACAGCGCCACGTACTTCTCGCCGAGCATGCTGGTCTGGCGCAGCTCGGCGATCGCGTTGGCCGGCAGCTTGACCTTGCCGTCGACCCGCAGCCGCACCCGGGCGTGCCAGCCGGCCAGTTCCACCTTCTCGACCGCGCCCACCGTGACGTTGTTGACCTTCACGGCCGACTGCGGCACCAGGTCGAGTACGTCCCGGAACTCGACCGTGACCCGGTAGGCGTTGCCGTCGTCGGCCGCGCCGCCGGGCAGCCCCACGTCGTACAGGCCGTTGAACTCGCATCCGGTGAGCACGATGGAGCCCATCGCCGTCCACAGGGCCGCGGCCCTGCCCCCGCGCAGCACTCTGCTGAACCTCATGCACCGGCCTCCAGGATTCCGCCGAGCGTCCGGTCGACCGGTCCGGTGCCCGACACCGGTGCGGCGGTGGGCAGTTGGGGCAGCGTGTCGAAGAGCTGCCGGAGTTCCTTGCAGTCCGGGTTCTTGCCGCCCGCGTCCCCCGTGGTGCGCAGCAGCGAGCACAGCAGCGCGGCCGGATCCTGGGACTGGTTCAGGTTGTTACGGGTGTCGAGGGTGCCGGACGAGGGGTTGTAGGCGTTCTGCAGATTGGACAGCCCGGCCGGCGCGACCTCCAGCAGTTCCGCCAGGGCGGCACGCTGGGTGACCAGCACTCGGGTGACCTTGCTCAGTCCCTTCACATCGGCGGTCAGCGCCTTCTTGTTGCCGCGTACGAACGCGGACACATCGCCGAGCGCCGCTCCCAGATTCCGCAGCGCAGCCGCCAGGTCCTTGCGTTCGCCTGCGAGCTGGTCGGCCACCTGGGCGAGGCTGTCGTTGAACGACCGCACGTTCTTGTCGTCGGCGGCCAGCGCCGCGGTGAACACCTGCAGACTGCGTACGGTGCCGAACAGGTCCTGCCTTCCGTCGGACAGGGTGGTGACCGCCAGCGACAGGTCCTCGACCGTCTGGTGGAGCCCCGCGCCCTGCCCTTCGAGGTTGTCCGCGCTCACCCCGAGCAGCCGGGACAGCGAACCGTCCGCGTTGGCGCCCTTGGGGCCGAGCGCCTCGGCTGTCGTGTGCAGGCTGTCGAAGACCCGGTCCAGCTCGACCGGCACGGCCGTGCGGCTCAGCGGAATGACCGCGCCGTCCTTCATCGCGGGTCCGCCGCGGTAGACGGGCAGCAGCTGTACGTAACGGTCGCTGACGACCGAGGAGTTGATGATCGCCGCCTGCGCGTTCGCGGGGATCCTGCGACCGGGCTCGTACTCCAGCTCCACCCGCACCCGGCCGCCCTCCGGCGTGATCTTCCCGACCTCGCCGACGCGGACGCCGAGGACACGCACGTCCGAGCCGGGGTGGATGCCGACGGTGCGCGGGAAGTACGCGGTGACATGGACCGGGGACGAGCGCGGCCACAGGACGAGTGCCGTCGTGCCCGCGACGAGCGCGAACGCCAGGACCAGGGCCACGCGCCGGGTGAGGCGTCCTTTCCATACGAGCCGGGCGTTCATCGCGAGCCTCCCGTCCGCGGAACCACCGGAGTGGCGACCATGTTCTGGATATAGCTGTCGAACCACCGCCCGTTGCCGAGGGTGTTGGTGAAGACGCGCACATAGGGCGCCAGCAGCTTGATGCTGCGGTCGAGGCTCGCCTGGTTGCGTTCGAGCATGGCGACCACCGTGCCCAGGCCGCCCAGCGCCGGGCCGATCTGCTTGCGGTTGTCCGCCACCAGGCCCGAGAGCTGGACGCCGAGTGCGGCCGAGCTCTTGAGCAGCGAGTGGATCGCCGCCCGCCGCGCGGCGATCTCCTTGAAGAGCTTGTCGCCGTCCTTGACCAGTACGGCGAACTCGTCGGAGCGGTCCTTCAGCACGCCGGTGACCCCGTTTGCGTGATCGAGGAGTTCCCGCAGCGATTGGTCGCGGGAGGCCACCGTCCGGGAGATCTTCGACAGACCCTTGATGGACGCCCGTACCTCGGCGGGCGAATCCTCGAAGGTGGTGGAGATGGTGTCGAGCGCCTTCGCCAGCCGGGCGGTGTCCACCTTCTCCGTGGTGGTCGTCAGATCGCTGAACGCCGCCACGACGTCGTAGGCAGGAGTTGTCCGGTTGACCGGGATCTCGCTGCCGGGCCGCAGCTGCCCCGATCCCTTCGGCTGCAGCGCGAGGTATTTCGCGCCCAGGATCGTCTTGACCCTGATGGCGGCCCCGGTCCGGGTGCCGAACTCCGGCTCGCCCTTGATCCGGAAGGTGACCTTCACATGGTCACCGTCCAGGTCGACCTCGTCGACCTTGCCCACCTTGACCCCCGCGATCCGCACCTCGTCGCCGGGCTTGAGGCCGCCCGCCTCGGAGAAGGCAGCGCTGTACGTCTCGCCGTCGCCGATCAGCGGCAGGCTGTCGGCGTTGAACGCGGCCAGGGCGAGCAGCGCGAGCGTGGTGACGCCCACGGCTCCGATCACAGAAGGATTTCTCTCGCGGAACGGGATCATGAGCACCTCGCCCGGGCGACATGGAGCTCGGGGGTGATGACCTCTCTGGTCTTCGGCAGCACGATCCGGCCGTCGAAGTCACAGAGGTAGAAGTTGAACCAGGAGCCGTACGAGGCGGTCCCCGTCAGCTTGTTGAGCTTGTTCGGCAGCCGTTTCAGCACGCCCTCCACGGTCTTCTCGTTCTTGTTGAGCGTGCCGGTGAGCTCTCTCAGCCCGGCGATGTCGTCGCGCAGCGCCGGCCGGGCGTCCTGGAGCAGACCCGAGGTGGCCTCGGTCAGCCCGTCGATGCCCGCCAGCGAGGCGCCGATCGGCTTGCGGTCGGCGGACAGTCCGGAGATCAGCCGCTGCAGCTGCTTGAGCAGCCCGGAGAAGCGGGCATCGCGCTTGTCCAGGGTTCCGAGCACCGTGTTGAGGTTGTCGATCACGGAGCCGATCAGCTTGTCGCGGTCGGCGATCGTCGTGGTGAGCGACGCGGTGTGCGCGAGCAGGCTGCCCACCGTCCCGCCCTCGCCCTGCAGGGTTTTGATGATCTCGGTGGCGAGCTGGTTGACGTCGCCTGGGCTCAGCGCCGCGAACAGCGGCTTGAACCCGCCGAGCAGCGCGTTGAGATCGAGCGCGGGCTTCGTCCGGGACAGCGGGATCACCCCGCCCGGCTCAAGCCGCGTGCCATCACCCGCGCCTTCGGTCAGCGCGACATAGCGCGAGCCCACCAGACTCCGGTAGCGGATGACCGCGCCGGTGCTCGCGAGCAGCGGCCGGTCATGGGCGACGGTGAACGTCACCTCGGCGAGCGTGCGGTCCTTGATCGCGATGTCCCGGACCTCACCGACACGCACTCCGGCGACCCTGATGTCGTCGCCCTCCTCCAGACTGGTGACATCGCTGAACACCGCCCGGTAGGTGTCCTCCTTCGTAAACGAGATATTGACGATGGTCGCCGCGAGCAGCGCGGTCGCCAGCACCGTCACCACCGCGAACACACTGAACTTGACCAGCGGCGCCATGGCCGCGGTGGCATGTGCCCTCCTCATGCGACACTCACCGCCGTTCCGCGGGCCATCGGTCCGAACAGGAGCGTCGTGACCGCGGGCACCCGGTCGGCCGGCACCCCGAGGACGGGGGCCACGAGCGAGCCGACGGCCCGCTGCTCGGCCGCGGTGGCCGACACCCCGGCTCCGCCGGGCGGCCCGCCAGCGCCCGTCCGCTTCGTACCGTCGTCGAGATGGACATCCGGTGCCGGGACACGGGGGCTGGGCAGACCTCTGCAGTCGGGTCCTGAGCGCTCTGCATAGCGCGGTTCCTCACCGGGTCGGTACGCGGGCCTGGGGCGGACGAATTCGAGCGTGATGCGCATCTCCCCGCCGGCGAACGCCTTTTCGGATGCCGCCTCCTGGCGCACCAGGCCGTCGAGGAGGCAGGGATATTCGGGGGAGTAGCGGGCGAACAGCGCCAGGGTGGGCCGGGAGACCCGGCCGAGCGTGATCAGCCGGTCGCCGTTGTCGTCGAAGAACTCCTCCGCGGTGCCCGCGACCATGGTGGTCGCCTTCAGGGCCTCGGCCAGCCGGTCCTTCTGCTCGACGAGCGTGCGGCTGGTGGTGACGGAGTTGCGCAGGATCCGCATCAGATCGGGTGCCGCGTCGCCGTACACCTCGGCCACATCGGCGAAGCGCGCGATGTCCTCCTTGATGGAGGGCATATGGGGATTCAGCTCGCGCAGGTATCCCTCGACGCGGGTCAGATTGGCGCCGATACGGTCGCCGCGCCCTTCCAGGGCGGTGGCGAACGCGGACAGGGTCGCGTTGAGCTCCGCGGGCCGTACGGTGCGCAGCAGCGGCAGCAGGTCGTTCAGCAACTGCTGCACTTCGATGCCGACCGTGGTGCGGTCCTGGGTGATGACATCACCGGCGCGGATGGGCCGGACGCCGGACCCGCGCGGCGGCACCAGCTCGACGAACTTCTCGCCGAACAGCGTCTTGGGCAGCAGCCGGGCGTGCACATCGGCCGGGATCCGGGCGACGTGCTCCGGCTTGAGCGCGATGTCGACGGTCGCCTTGCTGCCGTCGGCCCGCACCGCGCGCACCTCGCCGACCAGCAATCCGCGCAGTTTGACATCGGCACGCGGATCCAGCTGGTTCCCCAGTGTGTCGGCCTCCAGCGTGATGCGTACGACCGGGGTGAACACCTGCTGGTACACGGCCACGGACAACGACAGCAACAGCCCCATCACCACGATGAAGGCGACGCCGTACAACTTCAGTCTCACGCTCCGCACCGGCCCTACCCCGCAATCCGCACGGTCGTGTTGGCGCCCCAGATCGCCAGACTGAGGAAGAAGTCGAGGATGTTGACGGCGACGATGGAGGTGCGCACCGCACGGCCGACCGCCACGCCCACGCCCGCCGGGCCGCCGCTCGCGTAGTAGCCGTAGTAGCAGTGCACCAGGATGATCACGACGGCGAAGACGATCACCTTGCCGAAGGACCACAGCACGTCGACCGGCGGCAGATACTGCTGGAAGTAGTGGTCGTAGGTGCCGGTCGACTGCCCGTAGTAGCCGGTCGTGATGGTGCGCGCGGCGAAGTACGAGGACAGCAGCCCGATCACATACAGCGGGATCACGGCGACAAAGCCGGCGATCATCCGGGTGGTCACCAGGAAAGGCAGCGAGGGAACGCCCATCACCTCCAGCGCGTCGGTCTCCTCGCTGATCCGCATCGCGCCGAGCTGCGCGGTGAATCCGGCGCCGACCGTCGCGGAGAGGGCCAGACCCGCCACCAGCGGTGCGATCTCACGGGTGTTGAAGTACGCCGAGAGGAACGCCACGAAGTTCGACGTGCCCAGCTGATTGAGGGCCGCGTAGCCCTGCAGGCCGACCTCGGTACCGGTGAAGAAGGACAGGAAGGCGATGACACCGACCGTGCCGCCGACGACTGCCAGCGCACCGCGGCCGAAGCTGACCTCCGCGAGCAGCCGCAGGGTCTCCTTCTTGTAGCGGCGCAGGGTCCGGCCGGTCCATGCCAGCGAGCGCCCGTAGAAGGTCAGTTGGGTGCCCAGTTCATCGAGCCATTGCGTGAGCGCCATCGTCATCCCCTCTGCGGCACGATCTGGAAGTAGGCGGCCGTCATCACGAAGTTGGTGACGAACAGCAGCATGAAAGTGATCACGACTGACTGGTTGACGGCGTCGCCGACACCCTTCGGGCCGCCCTTGGCGGTGAGCCCCTTGTACGAGGCGACGATCGCGGCGATGGCGCCGAACACCAGGGCCTTCAGCTCGGCCGCCCACAGGTCGGAGAGCTGGGCGAGGGTGGTGAAGGAGGCGAGATAGGCGCCGGGCGTGCCGTTCTGCAGGATCACGTTGAAGAAGTAGCCGCCGGCCACGCCGACGACCGAGACCAGTCCGTTGAGCAGCACCGCCACCAGCATCGTCGCCAGCACCCGCGGCACGACGAGCCGGTGGATGGGGTCGATGCCCAGCACCTGCATCGCGTCGATCTCCTCGCGGATCTTCCGCGCCCCGAGGTCCGCGCAGATCGCGGTGCCTCCCGCCCCGGCGATCAGCAGCGCGGTCACGATCGGCGAGGCCTCGCGCAGCACTGCAAGGACGGACGCGGCACCGGCGAAGGACTGCGCCCCCAGCTGCCGGGTCAGGCTGCCGATCTGCAGCGCGATCACGGCGCCGAAGGGAATGGACACCAGCGCGGTCGGTAGGATCGTGACACTGGCGATGAACCAGGCCTGCTGGATGAACTCCCGCGCCTGGAAGGGGCGTTTGGGTATCGTCCGCAGGACGTCGAGCCCCATCGCGAAGAGGTTGCCCGTGTGCCTGAGGGCTCCGGTGGGCGACAGGCTCATACGTCGGCCCCCCTTCCGCGCACCGCGGCACGCATCTGTCGCAGTGCCTCGCGTTCGGCGATCGCCTCCCAGCGCGGCGGACGGGTGATCCCCGCGGTGGGCAGAAGGCGCGGCGTCAGCTCGGGTAGGCCTTGCGGTACGGGGTCGGCGGCATCGCCGAGCTGTGCCAGCTCCTGCTCGACCTGGGCCGCGTCCTTCTCCTCGGCCATGCCGATCGGACCTTGCATCCGGCCGTTCAGGAACTGCCGTACCACCGGCTCCTCGCTGGTCAGCAGCTTCTCGCGGGGGCCGAACATCACCAGTTCGCGGCGGAAGAGCAGACCGATGTTGTCCGGGACCTGCCGCGCGGAGGCGATGTCGTGGGTGACGATCAGAAAGGTCGCGTCGATCTGCGCGTTGAGGTCGACGATCAGCTGGTTGAGATAGGCCACCCGGACCGGGTCGAGCCCCGAGTCCGGCTCGTCGAAGAGGATGATCTCCGGATCGAGCACCAGCGCCCGGGCCAGTCCGGCCCGTTTGCGCATACCGCCGGATATCTCGCCGGGCAGCTTCTCCTCGGCGCCGATCAGGCCGACCATGTCCATCTTCTCGAGCACGATCCGTCTGATCGCGCTCTCCGGCTTGCGGGTGTGCTCACGCAGCGGGAAGGCGATGTTGTCGTAGAGGTTCATGGACCCGAACAGCGCGCCGTCCTGGAACAGCACGCCGAACAGCTTCCGCACCTCGTACAGGTCGTGTTCGCGCAGGGCGGTGATGTCGGTTCCCGCGATCCGGATCGACCCGCGTTCGGGCCTGAGCAGCCCCACGAGCGTCTTGAGGAACACCGACTTGCCCGTGCCCGAAGGGCCGAGCATCACCGAGACCTCGCCGGCGGGAAGCGTCAGCGAAACGTCCTGCCAGATGACCTGGTGACCGAAGGACTTGGTCAGTCCTTCCACACAGATCTCGACACCCATCCGGTTCACCCTTCAGCCGTGGAGCAGCTCCGACATCTGCTCTACGGGGAGGGGCGGCCGGTCCGTCGCTGCGGGCCGAAGAATTTTTCCGGGAGGTTTCCACCAGGACACCGTCAGGTCGCCCTCGATCTTGGCGGCGGGTGTCCCGGCGGGCAGGGCTGCTCTCTCACCCGCCCCAGAGCGTGACGTACACCGGCGGCCGGAACCGGGAGGGCGGGACGCCCGCGCCGGGCGCGCGCATGATGCGGGTCGCTGCGGGAGTGTGCAGGAAGTACAGGAACGCGTCGGTGGCCGGGGAACGGTGCTCGGGCCGCAGGACGGTGGCGTGCCACGTCGCGTCCGACGGCGTGGCCGGGGTCTCCAGTATGCGCAGCTCGTCACGCCGGATACGGGGCGAGACCAGATGGGCCAGAGCTGGTGCCACCCCCGCGCCCTCGGCGGCGGCCGCCCAGGTCGCGGCCTGGTTGGGGAACACCCACACGTGCCCCTCGGCCACACCGAGCCGGCGCAGCAGCCGCCCGGAGTCCGCGTCCGGATCGGTTCCGGAGGAATCGACCAGCCACGACCACTGCGGCGGCGGACCCGGCGGCCGCGGCGACCTCGCGCCGGTCACCACGACCAGCTGGGTGCGGAACAGCGGCTCGCTGAGCAGTTCGCCCCCGCTGACGGCGCCGAGATACGGCCCGAGCGCGACGTCGGCCAGCCGGTTCTCCACCAGCACGCGTACCTCGTTGCCCGCGGCCACCCCGAACGAGGTCTCGGTCCTGCGCCCCGAGCGGCCGTCGAAGGCTTCCACGAGTGAGGGGAGTACGAACTCGGCCAGCGTGCTCGTGGCGACGACCCGCAGCTCGTCGGGCGCGCCCCGCGCCGCCCGCACTGCCGCCTCGGCATCCGCGCTCAGCGCGACCATCCGCGACGCGACCGGCAGCAGCCGCGCCCCCGCGGGCGTCAGACGCATCCCACCGCCACCGGTGCGCCGGATGAGCGGATCACCGAAGTGGGTGCGCAGCGCGGTGAGCGCCTGCGACACCGCAGACTCGCTCACGCCCAGAGTCCGCGCGGCGGCGCCCACTGAACCGAGCCGGGCAACCAGCACGAACGTGCTGAGCTGTGTGACGGTCACCATCCGATTTTCCCGCGTTTAAGGGGATAAGTGAATGCTTATCGACGCATTGCAGGGCCGGTGAGGAAAAGCGCAGCATCACTGCACGGGGGCACAGCGTTCCAGGAGGGCTCGATGCAGGTTCCAGCCGCGTTCCAGTACGAGAGCGCCACCAGCCTTGAGCAGGCGATCGAGCTGCTCACACGGTACGGACCCGAGGCCCGGGTGGTGGCGGGCGGACACAGCCTGCTGCCGATGATGAAGCTGCGGCTGGCCCAGCCCGAAGCCCTGATCGATATCAACGGCCTCGACGAGCTGGCGTTGATCCGGGTGGACGGGCACGAACTGTCCGTCGGAGCGATGGTCCGCCACGCGGAACTGCTCGCATCGCCGGTCGTCGGCGAGCACTTCCCCATCCTGCGGGACGCGGAACGGGTCATCGCCGATCCGCTCGTACGCAACCGCGGCACCGTGGGCGGATCGCTGTGCCAGGCCGATCCGTCGGAGGACCTGTCCGCGGCGTTCTCGGCACTGCGGGCGACCCTTGTCGCCCAAGGCCCCGGCGGCAGGCGCACCATCGGGATCAGGGAGTTCTTCCTCGGTCCTTACGAGACCGTGCTGGGCGAAGCGGAGCTTCTGGTGGAGATCCGAGTGCCCATCCGTTCGCATGCCAGCGCCTACCGCAAGGTCGAGCGCAGGGTCGGCGACTGGGCGGTCGTCGCCGCGGGAGCGGTGCTGGAGATCTCCGACGGGGTCATCACCGAGGCCGGGATCGGGCTGACCGCAGTGGGTGCCCCACGGTTCGTGGCCGAGGGGGCCGAGGACTTCCTTCGCGGCGGACGGCCGGACGAGGAGGCCTTCGCCGAGGCGGGCCGGATCGCCTCGCAGGAGTGCAGGCCGACAGCCGACCAGCGCGGCCCGGTCGACTACAAGCGGCATCTGGCCGGGGAGCTCACCGCACGGGCGCTGCGTACCGCCGCCGCCCGCGCCCAGGGGCAGGAGGCGTGACATGCGGATCACCGTGACCGTGAACGGCGAGCAGCACACGAGGGACGTGGAGCCCAGGCTGCTGCTCGTGCACTTCCTGCGCGACGAACTCGGGCTCACCGGCACCCACTGGGGCTGCGACACCTCCAACTGCGGGGTGTGCGCCGTCTGGTTGGACGGGACGCCGGTGAAGTCCTGCACCGTGCTCGCGGTGATGGCCGACGGCCATGAGGTGGCGACCGTGGAGGGCCTGGCGCACGGGGCCGAACTCGACCCGGTGCAGCAGGGATTCGTCGCCTGCCACGGGCTGCAGTGCGGCTTCTGCACGCCGGGGATGATGATGACCGCCCGCTGGCTGCTCGACCACAACGCGGATCCGTCCGAGGAGGACATCCGAAAGGCCATCTCCGGACAAATGTGCCGCTGCACCGGTTACGAGAACATCGTGCGCTCCATCCGGTGGGCCGCCGAGCACGGCGGCGCGGCGCGGACCGCCGACGCGGAAACCGAGCCGGCACCCGGCCGTGAGGAGGTGCGGACATGACGACCACCGAGGAACGGCCGGTCGGCTTCGGGCGGATGCCCCGCAAGGAGGACGCGCGGTTCGTCCGTGGCCACGGGACCTACGTCGACGACGTCAAGCTCCCCAGGATGCTGCACGGCGCGATCCTGCGCAGCCCACTGGCGCACGCCCGGATCGTGTCCGTCGACACCAGCGCCGCCGAGGCGCACCCGAAGGTCAAGGCAGTGATCACCGGGGAGACCCTGGCCGGTCTCGGGCTGGCCTGGATGCCCACGCTCTCGCACGACACTCAGGCGGTGCTGGCCACCGACAAGGTGCGCTTCCAGGGCCAGGAGGTCGCCTTCGTCGTCGCCGAGGACGGCTACGCCGCCCGGGACGCCCTTGAACTGATCGACGTGGAATACGAACCGCTGCCGCCGGTCGTCGACGCCCGCCGGGCGCTCGACTCGGGCGCGCCGGTGATCCGTGACGACAAGGAACAGCAGACCGACAACCACATCTTCGACTGGTCGGCGGGCGACAAGGAGCGCACAGACGAGGTCTTCGCAGCCGCAGACGTCGTGGTGAAGCAGGACATGCTGTACCCGCGGACGCACCCGGCGCCGCTGGAGACCTGCGGCACCGTGGCGGACATGGACGCGATCACCGGAAAGCTGACGGTGTGGTCCACCACCCAGGCCCCGCACGCCCACCGCACGCTCTACGCCATGGTGGCCGGCATCCCGGAACACAAGATCCGGATCATCTCCCCGGACATCGGCGGCGGCTTCGGCAACAAGGTCGGCATCTACCCCGGTTACGTGTGCGCGGTCGTCGGTTCGATCGTCACCGGCAAGCCGGTCAAATGGGTGGAGGACCGCTCGGAGAACCTGATGAGTACCTCGTTCGCCCGCGACTACCACATGCACGGGGAGATCGCGGCGACGAAGGACGGGAAGATCCAGGCCCTGCGGGTCCATGTGATCGCCGACCACGGCGCCTTCAACGCAACCGCGCAACCGTCCAAGTTCCCTGCCGGCTTCTTCGGCGTCTTCACCGGCTCGTACGACCTGGCCGCCGCGGACTGCACCGTGACGGGCGTCTACACCAACAAGGCGCCCGGCGGTGTCGCCTACGCCTGCTCGTTCCGCGTCACCGAGGCTGTGTACCTGGTCGAGCGGATGGTCGACCTGCTCGCGGCCGAGCTCGGCGAGGACCCGGCCGAGCTGCGGATGCGTAACCTGCTGCGACCAGGGCAGTTCCCGTACCGGACGCAGACCGGGTGGGAGTACGACTCCGGCGACTACCCGCGGGCCCTGCGGCTGGCGATGGACATGGCGCACTACGAGGACCTGCGCAGGGAGCAGGCCGAGAAGCGCGAGCGCGGCGAGCTGATGGGCATCGGGGTCAGCTTCTTCACCGAGGCCGTCGGTGCCGGCCCGCGCAAGCACATGGACATCCTCGGGCTGGGCATGGCCGACGGTGCCGAACTGCGCGTTCACCCGACCGGCAAGGCGGTGCTGCGGATCTCCGTGCAGTCCCAGGGCCAGGGCCACGAGACGACCTTCGCCCAGATCGTCGCCGAGGAACTGGGTATCCCGCCCGAGGACGTCGAGGTGGTGCACGGCGACACCGACCAGACCCCGTTCGGGCTCGGCACCTACGGCTCCCGCTCGACACCGGTGTCCGGAGCGGCGGCGGCGATGGTCTCCCGCAAGGTGCGCGAGCGGGCGAAGATCGTCGCTTCGGCGATGCTCGAAGTGAACCCGGACGACCTGGAGTGGGAGAAGGGCCGCTGGTTCGTCACGGGAGACCCCGACCAGGGAAAGACCATGGCCGAGATCGCCCTCGCGGCGCACTCCAACCTGGAGCTGCCCGAGGGTGTCGAGGGCCAGTTGGACGCGACCTGCGTCTACAACCCGCCGAACCTCACCTTCCCCTTCGGCGCATACATCTGCGTCACCGACGTGGACGTGGACACCGGCCAGGTGAAGGTCCGCCGGTTCATCGCCGTGGACGACTGCGGCAACCGGATCAACCCCATGATCGTCGAGGGTCAGGTGCACGGCGGACTCGCCGACGGCGTCGGCATGGCGCTGATGCAGGTGATCGCCTTCGACGAGGACGGCAACTGCCTCGGCGGGTCCTTCATGGACTATCTCCTGCCCACCTCGGTCGAGTGCCCGTCCTGGGAGCTCGGCGAGACCGTCACCCCCTCCCCGCACCACCCCATCGGAGCCAAGGGCGTCGGCGAGTCCGCCACGGTGGGCTCGCCCCCCGCGGTGGTCAACGCCGTGGTCGACGCGCTGAAGCCGCTCGGCGTACGCCATGTCGACATGCCGCTGACGCCCGCCGCGGTGTGGCGGGCCGCCCAGGGCCGGCCGCTGCGCACCGACCTGGCGATCACATGAGGCCACCGCGATGACGAACACCGAACTGCTGACCCGCGCGGACGTGCTCCGGCACGGCCGGACTCCGTTCGTCCTGGCCACCGTCGTCCACGCGGAACGGCCCACGAGCGCCAAGCCCGGGGACAGCGCGCTGGTGCTGCCCGACGGCACCGTCGAGGGCTTCGTGGGCGGCACATGTGCCGAAACGACGGTGCAACTGCAGGGCCTGCGGGTGCTGGAGACCGGCGAGTCGCTGCTGCTGAGGATCACGCCCGGCGCGGACACCGGGACCGAAGGCGCGCCGGAGCCGGGCGAAGGCCTGGTCACGGTGGCCAATCCCTGCCTGTCGGGCGGGACGCTCGACATCTTCCTGGAGGCCAACCTCCCCCCGACACTGGCGTACGTCTACGGACACGCCCCCATCGCCCGCGCTCTGCTCGACGTCGGTCGTGCGCTCGGCCTCGACACCCGGCCGGCCTCGCCCGGGGAGCCGCTGCCGCCCGATCTGGATGTCGTCGTCATGGCCGCGCACGGCCGCGACGAGGAGACCGTGCTGACCGAGGCCGCACGCGCCGGGATCCCGTACATCGGGCTGGTGGCCAGTCCGAAGCGCGGCGCGGCGGTGCTCGCCGGGCTGGATCTCACCGCGGACCAACGCGCGTGTGTCCACACCCCGGCCGGCCTGGACATCGGCGCGCGGACCCCGGGGGAAATCGCGCTCTCGGTCTACGCCGAGATCGTCGCACTGCGGGCGCAGGCGCCCCGAGCGGTGCGCCCCGGAGCCGACTCCGCAGCGCCTCAATCCGTGGCCGAGGGCGTGGATCCCGTGTGCGGCATGACTGTGGCGATCACGCCCGCCACCCCCTCACTGGACCGGGCCGGCAGCAGGGTCTACTTCTGCGGGCCGGGGTGCCGGCACGCCTTCGCCGACGACCCCTCCCGTTACGCGCATGCCTGACCTCGACCCCCTCGTCCCCGATGTCCCCGCCCTGCGCTCGCGTCTGGACGCCGTCGGCTACCTGGCCGACGACGCCCTGGCCACCGCGCTGCTGCTGGCCGTGCGCATGCGGCAGCCGATCCTGCTGGAGGGCGAGCCCGGCGTCGGCAAGACCGAGGCGGCCCGCGCGCTCGCCGCCGTGCTCGACACCCCGTTGATCCGGCTTCAGTGTTACGAGGGACTGTCCTCGGCCGAGGCCCTGTACGAGTGGAACTATCCACGGCAACTACTGGCCATCCGGCTGGCCGAGTCCCGCGGGGAGCCACTGCGGGACGCCGACCTGTTCGCCGAGGACTACCTGCTGCCGCGGCCGCTGCTCGCCGCGATCTGCCATCCGGGACCGCGGCCTGCGGTGCTGCTCATCGACGAACTGGACCGCGCCGACGACGAATTCGAGGCGTTCCTGCTGGAGCTGCTCGCCGATGCCGCGGTCACGATCCCCGAACTGGGCACCCGCACGGCTGTGGTGCCGCCGGTGGCCGTACTGACCTCCAACCGCACCCGGGATCTGCACGACGCGCTCAAACGCCGCTGCCTCTACCACTGGATCGACTACCCGGACACCGCGCGAGTAGCCGCGATCATCCGCAGACGAGTGCCGGAGTCGTCCGAGTGGCTGGCCTCGCGCGTGGCGCGCGGGGTGGCGCGCCTGCGTGCCCGGCAGGAGCTCACGAAGCCACCCGGCATCGCCGAGGCGATCGACTGGGCGGGCGCGCTGCATGCGCTGGGGCTCTCCGTTCTCGATGCCGACGCCGCCGACCGCACCCTGGGGGCGGTACTCAAGTACGCCGAGGACCTGGAGGCCGTGCGGCGGGCCGGACTGGCGGAGCTGGTCGAGGCGGAGGCAGGCTCCGATGCCTGACCTGCCGGAACTGGCAGCCTCGTTCACCGCCGCCCTGCACAGCGCAGGGATCGCGGTGGGCCCCGACCGCACCCGGAGCTTCGCTCGGGCGCTCACCCTGCTGGCACCGTCGACGACACGCGAGCTGCGGCACTGCGCGCTCGCCACCCTGGTGTCCGACCGCGAGCAGATCGAGCCGTTCGACGCGGTCTTCCGCGAGGTCTTCGGCGGCCCGGCCGACCGGGGAGCACAGCGCGGGCAGCCAGGCGATCCCGCCAGATCGCTCCCGGACACCGTTCCCGGCCGCGCGCCCGGCGCGCGGAGGGCCACCGCGGACGGACGCGGCCCGGAGGCCGACGCGCAGCCGCGGGAGGCTCCCGTACCCTTCGTCGCCAGTCCGCTCGACCGTCTCGCCAACCGCGACTTCGCGGACCTGTCCGCCGAGGAACTGGCGCGGCTCTCCGAGGTGATGCGCACCCTTGTGCTTCGCACCCCGACCCGGCCGTCCCGCCGGCGCCGCACCGCGCACCACGGTGGGCGCATCGACGTGCGCCGCACCCTCTCCGTCAGTCGGCGCACCGGCGGATACCCGCTGCAGCTGCGCCGCTTCGAGCCCCGCGCCCGCCCCCGCGACCTCATCGTGCTCTGCGACATCTCCGGATCGATGGAGCCCTATGCCCGCGCGATGCTGCAACTGCTCTACTGTGCCGCCCGCGCAGCCCGCGCGGAGGTCTTCACCTTCGCCACCCGGCTCACACGCCTCACGCCCGCCCTGCGGCGGGCAGGGCCGGACGACGCCCTGACACGGGCCGGACGGGCGGCCCCGGACTGGTCCGGGGGCACCCGGATAGCGCAGTGCCTGGCGGAGTTCAACGAGCGGTTCGGCAGGCGCGGCATGGCGCACGGTGCCGTGGTCGCCATCATCTCCGACGGCTGGGACACCGGCGCGCCCGACGACCTCGCCACCCACATGGCGCGGCTGTCCCGGGTCGCCTACCGCGTCGTATGGGTCAACCCGCGCACGGCAAGCCCGCGCTACCGTCCGCTCGTGGCCGGCATGGCTGCGGCACTGCCCTACTGCGACGCCGTCGTCAGCGCCCACAACCTCGCGGCCCTGGACGACTTCACCGCCGCACTGTCCGCGCCGCGCCACCGCCGATGACTCGCCCGCTGGTCCCTGCTACGGGTGTGCGACGGGCGATGCGGCGTCCGACATGTCCACGGGAAGGTCCCCGGTGGGAAGGTCCCGCGTGGGCAGCGACGCCGACGGCGGGGATGCCGGAGGCAGGGACGTCGACGGCACGGACGGCACGGAGGCGGACGGCACGGACACCGACGGCAGAACGGACAGGCCGGGTACGGGAATCTCCGGCACCTCCGGCACACCAGGGACATCCGGTACGGCCGGAGCGGTCAGCGTCAGCGGAGGCAGAGGGGGCAGCGAAACCCCGGGCAGGGACGTGAGCAAGGGGCCGCCGGAAGGCCGCCCGGTGCTTGCATCGGCCTGTGGCGAGGCGGTGGGAGCGGGCGCGGTCGGCGCAGGTCCCCCGCCCGACTCCCGCGCTTCCCCCGCCTGTGACACCGCGGGGGAGGCAGGACGCGGCGAGCTGGGCCCGTCGCTCTCCTGGACGTGCGGCAGCAGGATCAGACCCGCGAACGCGAGCGTCGCCGCCGTCGAGGCCACCGCCACCGCCTGCGCATGCCCGCCGCGCGGGCGGCCGTACCCGATCAGCCACAGGGCTCCGCCCAGCGTGGCGGCCAGCGAATGGCGCAGGGTCCTGCGGGCCCGCGCCAGCAGCGACTCGACCGTCCGGTAGCTCAGCCCCATCTTCACGGCGACCTGGCCCACATCCAGATCCTCGGACTTCAGCCACAGGGCCTCGGCCTGGCGGGCGGGCAGCTCACCGCTGCGTACGGCGAGCCACCGGGCCTCCGCGCGGTCGCACACCGCCTCCTCGACCGGCACCGGGACCGGTGTCAGGAGCGTCGGCTGGCTGCGCACCTCGCTCTCCCGGTTGACCTGCCGGTAGCGGTCCACGCACAGCCGCATCGTCACCGTCGTCAGCCAGGCGCCGAGCCGCTCGTCGTCCAGTTCCGGGTGCTCGGCGGCGCGCAGCATCGCCTCGTGTACGGCGTCCTCGGCGTCCTCCGGACTCATGGACCTGCGCCGGGCCACCTTGAGCAGCTGCTCGCGGTGGCTCCAGGCGCGCTGCCACCGGTCGTCGGCCGCGTCTGTGTCCGTCGCCATGAGGGCCCCTTCGCGCTCACCCGGCCGGGCAGGTGCGTAGGCCCGGCGCGGGGGAGATTACCGCCCGGTATCCGGGCTTGTGGAGGGGGAGGCGCGCATCGATTCCGTTCCGTTGCTGGTCAGCCCGCCGAGCCCGGGCACCACGCCGAGAGGATCCGGGACGGTCGGCAGCGGCAACGAGGGCTCCGCGGCGGCCCCACCGCTCTGCGTCGGCGAGGGTGAAGGGGCGGGCGTGGGCGAGGAGTTGGGCACGGGGGACGCGCCTGCCGGGTGTGCGGGAGCTGCGGGGGACGCAG
Organism: Streptomyces sp. NBC_00885; assembly: GCF_045207475.1. Lineage (NCBI taxonomy): Bacteria > Bacillati > Actinomycetota > Actinomycetes > Kitasatosporales > Streptomycetaceae > Streptomyces > Streptomyces sp. NBC_00885. The sequence goes on along the minus strand of NZ_CP108796.1, from coordinate 1,547,672 downwards.
CTGGCCGCGGTTTCCTGGGCGCCTTGGGCTTCGGGCGGACCGCCGGTCCGTCACCCTGGTCCGGCACGACCCGGTGGCCTTCGAGGTAGTACGCGAACCACGCCCTGACCGTGCGCAGATACGCACCGGAGCGGTTGTAGCCGAGAATCGCTCGGTCCAGGTCCGCCGCCCGGGAAAGATCACGGCCCCCCGCGCACAGGTAGCGCCCCGCCGCGAGCGCCGCGTCGTAGATGTTGCCCGGATCCCTGTGTCCGTCGCCATTGCCGTCGGCGCCCCAGACATCCCAGGTCGCCGGGATGAACTGCATCGGGCCGACGGCACGGTCGTACGCGGCGTCCCCGTCGTACAGCCCGCCGTCGGTGTCCCTGATGACGGCGAACCCCTTGCCGTCCAGCCGCGGGCCGAGGATCGGTGTGAGCGTCGTGCCGTCCGCCCGCACCCGGCCGCCGCCCGCCTGCCCCGACTCGACCTGCCCGATCGCGGCGAGGAGCTGCCAGCGCAGACGGCACCCCGGCCTGCTGTCCGCGAGCTGGTCCTCGGCCTGCCGGTAGGCGGCCAGGACGGTGGCGGGCAGCGCCCCGCCGTCGGGTGTGCCGCTCTCGGCGTCGTGTGCCGCGCCGCGTGCCCGCAGGGGCGGAAGCTCGGTGCGGTACGGGGCGTCTCCGGAGACGCTCGGCCCGTGCGGGGCTGGGCGAACCCTCGCCGGGGCCGGTGCGTGCGCCGCCGTTCCCGGTGCCTGTGATGCGGTCAGTGCCGCCATGGCCGCCGTGACGACCACGCTCGCGTGGACACCTCTGCGCTTGCGCCCAGTCATGATGCAGACCCCTCCCAGTGCCGCTGCTCTGCGCCCCGTTCATGTGCTCTACGCGGCAGCGGCGTCCGTCCGTCGCGACGTGTCGTACCTTTTCCGGAGCTTTTCCGGAGCTGTTTCCGGGCCGGGAGGCCGACGACTGCGCCGAAGGGCGCCGCTAACGTGGGGGCATGGTGCGACTGAGAGTGGAGTTCACGACCGAGCCGTTCGACCTGGACGAGCCGCCGGCGCACGCGCTGGCCGTCCGCGAGGTCGTCCAGAGCGCGGATCTGGACAAGGTGGATGTGGGCCCCTTCGGCAATACGGCCGAGGGCGGCGCCGACGAGGTGCTGGGCGCGGTCGACATGCTGCTGCGCAAGGCCCTGGCCGCCGGGGCCACCCGGGTCTCGCTGCAGGTCAACGTGGTGGAGGGCGAGGCATGACCGAGCCCGCCGACCACGCACTCGCACAGGCCGTCAAGCCGCTCGTGGACGCCATGGGGGGCGAGCTGCTCGCACCTGCTGACGCCCGCGAGGACGATGTCGTACTCAGCTGGGAGGGCGAGGAGGTCCTCGCCGTACGGCTCCCGCAGCTCGCGGACTCTCTCGACCACATCCTGGCAGCCATGGAGCGCCGGCACGGCATGCCGCTGTCCGAGCTGGACCGCAAGACCAAGCAGCTGGTCGTGCGAACCCTGGAGGCGCGCGGCGCGTTCTCGGTACGGCACGGTGTGGAGACGGTGGCCGGTGCGCTCGGCGTCAGCCGATTCACCGTCTACAACTACCTGAACCGGGAAACAAAGACGCGGACGGAGAGTCCGTAGGCGGCCGTTGGTTTCCCCCGGGAGCCGACCGCCCTACAAATTCGCGTGCATCTCTTCCGGCTTCCATTCAAGGCATTTGCACGCACTCCATGACGGAGCTTCATTCCCCTGGTCCGGCGACGGAATGTTCTCGGCCGGCGGCGGCGAGGGCAGTGGTTGCACAGGGAACGTGGTCTGCGCTGCGAGAACCGCCCTGAGACGTCGGCGGCGTTCCAGCTCTTGCAGGTCCGTGCGCCACATCCGGCCGGCCGGAGGCGGAGACATGGCCGCCAGTACGGTGCACGCCGCACCGAAGATCAGAGCGGTCCACAGCAGGATGTCTTTCACAACAGTTCTCTCCCATGTGAGGGCATGCTGAGAGGCGAATTGCCTTTACGGGGGTGGCAGGGGCGGGCATCGGCCGCCTGCTCGGCGTCTTCTGGGCGCCGGTTTGCGATGACATCCACATAACGTCTTGGTCTATGCCAAGTTACGTGAGGGCTGTGCGATGTGGGCCGTTAGGGGTAGTTCCTATTTATGGTCCATTGAGCGGCATTTATTAATGTCCGTCCGCACGGCGCCCGGCGCGGCATCCGGCGCCTCGCTGTGACCTGGACATGCCAATCCTGCCCGCCCCGCGGTTCTGTGCCACCGTGGACCTTCTGGATGCCCGGACGGCGGCTTGCGCGTTGCCGAGTTTTCAACAAAGTGTTGACGTCGTGTTGCCGGAGGGCGTTAGCTACTCGCAGCCCGTCCAACGAACCAGCGAAAAGCAGCCACGGAGGCTCCCGTGACTTCAGGCACACACCCCTTGTCGGGGGCGGCCCCCGAACCCCCAGCGGGCCTCGCCCGGTTCAACGCCTCACAGGACAGCGCGGCCCTGGCCGCACTGCACGAGGTGTGCGCCAGTTCGGCATGGGCGAGCAAGCTGCTCGCCCAGCGTCCGTACGCCACCGTGGAGGCCCTCTTCGACGTCAGTGACGCCGCCATGGCCGAACTGTCCGCCGAGGATCTGGCCGAGGCGATGGCGGGGCACCCGCCGATCGGCCGCCCGAAGCCCGGGGACCCGACCTCCTCCCGCGAGCAGAGCGGGATGTCCGGGGCCTCCGAGGAGCTCAAGGCCGAAATGCTCGAACTGAACCTGTCCTACCAGGACACGTTCGGGCACGTCTTTCTGATCTGTGCCACCGGCCGGACCGGTGAGCAGATGCGCGACGCGGTCCGTGAGCGGATCGGGAACTCGCCCGAGCAGGAGCGGGAAATCGTCCGCACCGAACTGGGCAAGATCAACCGTATCCGGCTGAGCCGTCTCGTAGAGGAAGAGAGCGCATGAGCACGGAAACCACCGCCTCGGTGTCCACTCACATCCTGGACACCAGCGTCGGACGCCCCGCCGAGGGCGTCGCCATCTCGCTCGCGGCCCGCAGCGGCCGGGACGCGGGGTGGGTGGCGCTCGGCGGATCCGCGACCGATGAGGACGGGCGCTGCAAGGACCTGCCGGCGCTGCCGGAGGGCACCACCCATGTACGTCTCGACTTCGAGGTCGAGGAGTACTTCTCCAAGAAGCAAGCCGAGGCGCAGCAGGACGCCCCCCGCGTAAGGGACAGCGGTGCGTTCTTCCCCGAGGTGACGATCACTTTCGCCGTCACGCCGGGCGAGCACTATCACGTACCGCTGCTGCTCAACCCGTTCGGCTACTCCGTTTACCGAGGGAGCTAGCAGACATGCCCACGATTCTCGGCCAGAACCAGTACGGCAAAGCAGAGAACCGCGTCGTCAAGATCACGCGGGACGGCGACACGCACCACATCAAGGACCTGAACGTCTCCGTCGCCCTCTCCGGCGACATGGACGACGTCCACTACTCCGGCTCCAACGCCAACGTCCTGCCGACCGACACCACCAAGAACACGGTGTACGCGTTCGCCAAGGAGCACGGCATCGAGTCGGCCGAGCAGTTCGGCATCCACCTGGCCCGTCACTTCGTGACCAGTCAGGAGCCGATCCACCAGGCGCGCATCCGTATCGAGGAGTACGCCTGGGAGCGCATCGAGACCTCGGACAACAACTCCAAGTTCATCGGAGCCGACGAGGTCAAGCACTCCTTCGTCCGCAAGGGCCAGGAGACCCGCGTCACCCAGATCACCTTCGACGGTGAGAAGTGGCAGGTCATCTCCGGTCTGAAGGACCTCGTCGTGATGAACTCGACGAACTCCGAGTTCTGGGGCTACGTCAAGGACAAGTACACGACGCTGAAGGAGGCGCACGACCGCATCCTCGCGACCCAGGTGTCCGCCAGGTGGCGCTACAACTGGTCCTCGGACGAGGAGCGCATGCCCAACTGGGAGAAGTCCTACGAGCAGGCCAGGAAGCACATGCTCCAGGCCTTCGCGGAGACGTACTCCCTCTCGCTCCAGCAGACCCTGTACCAAATGGGTTCGCGGATCATCAACAGCCGCAGCGAGATCGACGAGATCCGCTTCTCGCTGCCGAACAAGCACCACTTCCTGGTGGACCTCCAGCCGTTCGGGCTCAAGAACGACAACGAGGTCTACTTCGCGGCGGACCGCCCCTACGGTCTGATCGAGGCCACGGTCCTGCGGGACGGAGTCGAGCCGCAGATTCCCCTCGACATGACCAACCTGTAGCACCTGCTCAGCCCCCGACGCGTGCGCCGGCGTCAGGTACAGGGGGGAGAGCGGGGGCATCTGCGCAACAACAGCACCGCGGATCCGGTCGTCACCCCGCTCGACCCCCGGGTCCGTTCCACCAATGGGAAGAACGAGGACCCGCCATGGCGGCTTCGCGCATCGTCATCGAGAACTGTGCCATCGCGACCGTGGACGCGAACGACACCGAGTACGCCTCGGGTTATGTCGTCGTCGCGGACAACCGGATCGAGTCCGTGGGAGCGGGCAAGGCCCCCGAAGGCCTGGAGAACGTGGTCCGCCGCATCGACGGCACCGGCCATCTCATCACCCCCGGCCTGATCAACACGCACCACCACTTCTACCAGTGGATCACCCGGGGTCTGGCCACCGACCACAACCTGTTCAACTGGCTGGTCGCCCTGTACCCGACCTGGGCGCGGATCGACGAGCCGATGGCGCGCGCGGCGGCCCAGGGCTCCCTCGCGATGATGGCCCGCGGCGGTGTCACCACCGCCATGGACCACCACTACGTCTACCCACAGGGCGCCGGCGACCTCTCCGGCGCGATCATCGGCGCGGCGAGCGAGATGGGTGTCCGCTTCACCCTCGCCCGCGGCTCCATGGACCGCGGCACCTCGGACGGCGGACTGCCGCCCGACTTCGCCGTCGAGACCCTCGACGGCGCGCTCGCCGCCACCGAGGAGACCATCGACAAGCACCACGACGCCTCCTTCGACGCGATGACGCAGATCGCCGTCGCGCCCTGCTCCCCCTTCTCCGTCTCCACCGAACTGATGCGCCAGGGCGCCGAGCTGGCCCGCCGCAAGGGCGTACGGCTGCACACGCACGGCTCGGAGACGGTCGAGGAGGAGGAGTTCTGCAAGGAGCTCTTCGGGATGGGCCCGACCGACTACTTCGAGTCGACCGGCTGGCTCGGCACGGACGTGTGGATGGCCCACTGCGTCCACATGAACGACTCCGACATCGCCGCCTTCGCCCGTACCGGCACGGGTGTCGCACACTGCCCGTCCTCCAACGCACGCCTCGCCGCGGGCATCGCCCGCGTCCCCGACATGCTGAAGGCGGGCGTCCCGGTCGGCCTCGGCGTCGACGGCACCGCGTCCAACGAGTCGGGCGAACTGCACACCGAGCTGCGCAACGCGCTCCTCATCAACCGGCTCGGCCCCCACCGCGAGGCCGCGCTGAACGCCCGCCAGGCCCTGCGCCTCGGTACGTACGGCGGCGCCCAGGTCCTCGGCCGCGCCGATGCGATCGGCTCCATCGAGGCCGGCAAGCTCGCCGACCTGGTGCTGTGGAAGCTGGACACGCTCGCCCACTCCTCCATCGCCGACCCGGTGATCGCGCTCGTCTTCGGCGCGGCCGCCCCGGTGACGCTCTCCCTCGTCAACGGCAAGACCGTCGTCGAGGACAACCACCTGACCACGGTGGACGAGGACGCCATCGCCCGCTCCGCGCGGGACGAGGCACAGCGCCTCGCGCGCATCGCCGCGCAGGACTGACCAGAAGAAGTCCGGTCGAGGGGGACGGCCCTCGACCGGAGGCCGTGGACCCGAGCGGGGTCCATGGCAGCCGTGACCGGGTGGTGCGGCACCGCGTATCGGTGCCGCACCACCCGGGACGGTGACTCGTGTCTTCACACCCCGGAAGCACCGGGCTCACCGCTGCACCATTCGCACCACCTCCCTGCACCCGCGTCACCGCCAGACGCGCCACCGACCGGAGGAATCACCCGTGGCCGCACAGCCCAGGTTTCCGAAAGATGCAGTCGCAGAAGAAGTAGTCGCAGAAGAGTCAGTTGAAGAAGATGCAGTCGCAGCACGGGAGGGAAAGCATCCGGTCGATGAGACCCTGCCCCCTCTGAGAATGTTCACCAGCGGACTGCAGCATGTGGCCGCGATGTATGCGGGCGTGGTGGCCCCACCCATGATCGTCGGGCCCGCCGTGGGCCTAAGCACCAAGGAGACCGCCTTCCTCATGGGGGCGAGCCTCTTCACGGCCGGTATAGCCACCCTCCTTCAGACCCTCGGCTTCTGGAAGGTCGGCGCCAGGCTCCCGTTCGTCAATGGAGTCTCCTTCGCCGGTGTGACGCCGATGATCGCCATCGGCAAGGACCGGGGAGCCGACGGCATCACCGTCATCTTCGGCGCGATCATCGTCGCCAGCCTGCTTGGCTTCGTCCTCACTCCGTACTTCTCGAAGCTCGTACGTTTCTTCCCGCCCGTCGTCACGGGCACCGTCATCACCCTGATCGGCCTCTCGCTGCTGCCGGTCGCCTTCCGCTGGTCCCAGGGCGGCAACTCCGCAGCGTCCGACTACGGTTCGATGAAGAACATCGGGATGGCAGCGCTCACCCTGGTCATCGTGCTCGCCCTGCGCAAATTCCTGCGCGGGTTCCTGCAGCAGATCGCCATCCTGCTCGGTCTTGTCGTCGGCACGCTCGTCGCCGTCCCGATGCGGATGACCAGCTTCGACGCCATCAAGAACGCCGACGTGGTCGGCTTCCCGACGCCGTTCCACTTCGGCGCCCCGCAGTTCGAGATCGCCGCGATCGTCTCGATGTGCATCGTGATGCTCGTCTGCATGACCGAGTCCACCGCGGACATGCTCGCCCTCGGCAAGATCGTCGACCGGCCGGCGGACGAGCGGACCATCGAGGGCGGTCTGCGCGCCGACACCCTCGGCAGCGCGATCAGCCCCCTGTTCAACGGCTTCATGTGCAGTGCCTTCGCGCAGAACATCGGCCTGGTCGCGATGACGAAGGTCCGCAGCCGGTTCGTCGTAGCGGCGGGCGGCGGCATCCTGATCCTGCTGGGGCTGTGCCCGGTTGCCGCATCGGTGATCGCGCTGGTCCCGCTGCCGGTCCTCGGCGGCGCGGGCATCGTGCTCTTCGGCTCGGTCGCCGCCAGCGGCATCCAGACACTGTCCTCGGCCGCCCTGGAGAAGGGCGAGAACGCGCTGATCGTCGCGGCCTCCGTCGGCGTCGGACTGATCCCGATCGCGGCGCCGGAGTTCTACCACGCCTTCCCCAAGGACGCGCTCGTCGTCCTCGACTCGGGAATCTCCACCGGGTGCATCGTGGCGATCGTCCTCAACCTCGCCTTCAACCACCTGGGGAGGAAGAGGAGTTCGCAGAGCTCGGTGACCACGCCGACCGGCCACGAGGCGGTCGCGGTCCACTGACGCGGACGGAGGGCCGGGTGTCCGCGTGGACACCCGGCCCTCCTGCCTTGCCGTACGCACTCGATGCGTCAGTCGATGTGGAAGCTCTCTCCGTACACCTTCCAGTCGAGCGGCGTGTTGAGGTTGAAGTTGTTCTTCCTGACGAAGACGCGCTGGGCCGTGTCGACCCGGCTGGTGTCCTCGTGCGCCTCCTCCTGCTTCATCGCCCAGACCCGGGCGTCGAGGAAGGCATTCAGATACGTCTTCTCGTCGCCGCCCTGGGCCGGCGGCTTGGCCTTGGCGAGGGCCCTCTTGCGGATACTGCTGAAGCTGGTGGAGTCGCCGCCGTCGCCGTGCATCACGATGGCGTCGTAGTAGATGAACTGGCCGAGGACGCCGATGCCGTCCTGCTTGCCGCGCTTGACCGAGGGGTTGAAGTAGACCCGGTCGCGCTCGTCGTTCTGGGCCTTCTTGAACTCCGAGTCCTGGGCAGCCTTCTTCCAGTCCTTGGTGAAGTTCGGGTCGAGTCCTTCGTGCGAGTCGCTGCCGTCGACTTCGCGCAGCGCGGGCAGGTACTTGGCCAGTACGTTCCCGGGCTTGCGGTCGGTGTAGAGCTCGACCAGATCCAGCATGTCGCCGGTGCCGGAGCAGAAGCCGATGATTCCGGCGGTGTAGCCGCGGCCGTCGTCGATGTCCTCGATGTACTTGTACTGGGCCTTCCAGTCCAGCGAGGAGTTCTCCGCGCTGGAGACGATCTGCATGGCGATCTCCTTCTTCGCCGGGTCGTCGAGGCCGATGGCGGCCGGGGCGGGGGCCGCTGACACCTCGGTGTGGTCGTCGGACGTGGCCGCGACGGCGGTGGCCGGCACGGCGAGAAGTGCCACGCCGAGCGCGATACGGGGGAGGAACCTGAGCGGACGTGGGGCGCGTACGTGGGGGGTGGGCACCTTGCCTCCATAGGGAGTTCGTCGTTCCGGTGTTCTGTTAGGAAGCTTTCCTATCAGAGTGCGGAACTGTCGTACACCCCTTTCGCCGTACGGAAGTTGGGCCGAAGCAAGGCCCGGGAGCCTGGTCGAGGACGCCGTCGATGTCCTGCCGCGGGATGGTGATCGTCGCGACCGTCCCCCACGGCGAGTCGTATTCCTACTCCGCTTCGACGCGGTCGATCCGGTAGCTGTCGCCGTAGACCTTCCACGCCAGCGGCGTGTCGAGGCCGAAGTTGTTCTTGTCGACGAAGACGCGCTGGGCCGTCTCGATGCGGCTGGTGTCCGTGTGCGAGGGCTCGCGCCCGATCGCCTCGACGCGCGCGTCCAGGAAGGCGTTCAGGTACGCCTTCTCGTCGCCGCCGCTCGCTGGCGGCTTCGCGGTCCGCACGGCCTGCTCGCGCATGGTGCGGAAGCCGACCGACCCCTCGCTGTCGCCCGACCCGTGCATCACATAGGCGTCGAAGTAGATGAACTGCCCCAGCGCGCCCAGCCCGTCGAGCTCCGCCTGGTGCACCGCGGGCGAGAAGTACAGCCGGTCCCGCTCGGCGTCCTGCGCGGCACGGAACGCCGGGTCCGAGACGGCGGCGCGCGCCCATGCGTCGGCGAAGGGCTGCCCGAGGCCCTCGTGGGAGTCGCTGCCCTTGACCGAGCGCAGCGCAGGCAGGAACGGCGCAAGGACGTTGCCGGGCCTGACCTTCGTATAGCGCTCGACGACGGCGAGCATGTCGCCCGTGCCGGAGCAGAAGCCGATGATTCCGGCGGTGTAGCCGCGGCCGTCGTCGATGTCCTCGATGTACTTGTACTGGGCCTTCCAGTCCAGCGAGGAGTTCTCCGCGCTGGACACCAGCTGCATCGCGATGTCCTTCTTCGCGGGGTCGTCGAGGCCGACGGGCGCGGCGGGTTCGTGGTCCCCGGAGCCCGCACAGGCGGCAAGCGTCAACAGCGACATCAGCGTCAGCGCGAGCAGCGCTCTGACCATGGACTTCACGGCACAACCCCTTCCTGGGGTCAGCGCCCCGGCCACGCCATGAGGTTACTGAACAGCTCCGCCTGCTCGATCGCGTCGTCCAGCGCGTGATGGGTGTGTCGCCGCCGGGAGAGCAGCTCGCGCGGCATCGTGCCCTTGGCGACGGCACGCAGAGGGAGGTGCGCCTTGGTCGCGTACAGGGTCTTCAGGTCCAGGCATCCGGAGTGTCCGAAGGGGCTCGTCCCGGTGAAGCGGATCAGATACCAGTACAGAAAGGTCCAGTCGTACGAGGCCGGATAGCCGCACATCACCGGCTGCGCGCCCGTACTCACCTCACGCACCCAGTCGCCGAACTCGGCCAGCGCGGCGGCCGGTTCACTGCCCTCGGCGATCAGCCGGTCCCGGTCCAGCCCGCTGACGGCCAGGGCCTCGGGCACGAAGTCCTCGCTGATGGGGCGCAGTTCACGGTAGAAGGTGTGCGCCTCGGGGTCCTCCGGTACGTAACCCTCGGCGTCCTGGCGACCGGCCACCGCCGCGCCGAAGCTGATCATCGAGTAGGGGCCGGGGATCGGGCCGTCGGCCTCGATGTCGACGGAGATGTAGAGGCTGGGTTTCACGCGACGTGCCATACCGGGAGCATCGCATCGGCGCCGCTCCCGGCACATCGGGTTTTCCCGCGAGCCCGCGAGCCCGGCCCCGGTCGCGCTCCGGCCCAGGCCAGGCGCCGGCCGTCCGCCCCGGTCAGTCGCACGCCTCGGTCAGTCGCCCGGCCGCCAGTCGGGCCGGCGGCCGCTGAAGCCGATGACCTGGTCCAGCAGCGGCGCGTCGTCGGGCACGGCGACGACCGGGCCGAACATCCCGTCCCCGCTCGGGTCGAGCCCGGCCGGCCGCATCAGCTCGTACGAGATCTGAAGGCTCGCATCGGACGGCCGGTACTCCTGCCCGGTGGCGCGGGCCAAGTCCCAGCCGTGGACGACGAGTTCGTTGATGGCGACGCGTCCGGCGACGGCCGCCGGCAGGGCGATGCCGCCCGCCCGTGTCGCGCCGTCCCATGCTCCCGGCCGGTCCCAGGCTTCCGCCAGCTCGTCCAGCCGCCGCGGAAGCACCGTGCGCCAGTCGTCGTGGAGCACCGGCAGGACGGAGCCGGGGTCGGTGTCGGTCGTGGGCCCGAGGTCCTTGCGGGCGGCGTCCCGAAACGCGGTGGACAGGCCGACGAGATGGCCGAGCAGCTCCCGTACGGCGTACTTGGGACAGGGCGTCGGATCCCCGAGCCGCTCCTCGCCCATGCCGTCGATCAGCTGTGCCACGGCGTGGGCAGCAGGGCGGAGGTCGGGGAATGCGGTCTGTGCAGTGGTGTCCATACAGAGGCAGACCGCACCGCCCGCCAAAACTCATCGCCGACCGGACCTTCCCGTACCTCCCGGCTGGGCCGTGTTCTGAAAAGGGAACCGCCTTGGCCCAGAGGATCCCGCGAGTCGCGATGAGTCCTGCGGCGTCCGGCGGTCGTACTGTCGAACCCGTTACCGAGGAGGACTTCTGATGCGCAGCGTGACCTATTCGATGGGCGTCTCACTTGACGGCTACATCGTCGGGCCGGACGGCGAGTTCAACTGGACGGTGCCCGACAAGGACGTCTTTCGCTTCTGGATCGACGAGATTCAACGGGTCGGCGTCCATCTGTTGGGGCGGCGGCTGTACGAGACGATGCTGTACTGGGAGACCGCCGACCAGGATGCGTCGCTCGGCGACGCCGAGCTGGAGTGGGCCGCGCTCTGGAACCCGCTGCCCAAGGTGGTTTTCTCCACCACGCTGTCGGCGGTGCAGGGCAATGCCCGCCTGGTCTCCGGCGGCGTGGCGGAGGAGATCGAGCGGTTGCGAGCCGAGCCGGGGGAGGGCGACATCGCGATCGGCGGCGCGACTCTCGCCGCCGAGGCGGCCGCGTTGGGTCTGATCGACGAGTACCAGGTCATGGTCTACCCGGTGCTGGTCGGCGGTGGCATTCCGTTCTTTCCCAGGGGCGAGCGCCGGGTGGATCTCGAACTCGTCGAGACCCGCACCTTCAGCTCGGGAGTCGTCTACCTCCGCCACCGCGTGGCGCGCTAGGAATTCCCCGGCTTGCGGGCCATGAGGAAGGCCTGAGGGGTGGGCTCGCGCAGGTCGGGCTCACGTACCAGCCTGGCAGTCTCGACCAGCCCGGCCCTGCCGAGTTCCTCGGCTACACGGTCGGGCGGCAGCCGGTAGACGTCGAGCGACAGCGCGTGGCCGTAGGCGTGCTCCAGACGTACCCGTTCGTCGCCGGCCTTGAAGGCGATCAGCAGATGACCGCCCGGCGCCAGCACCCGGTGGAACTCGGCGAACACCACCGGCAACACCTCCGGCGGGGTGTGCACGGTGGAGTACCAGGCAAGGACGCCGCCGAGAGAGTCGTCCTTCAGATCCAGGTCCGTCATCGACCCCTCGTCGAACCGCAGCTTCGGGTGCGCCTGACGAGCCACCGCGACCATCGCCGGCGACAGGTCGATGCCGAACGCGCTCACCCCGAGAGCATCCAGATGCGCCGTCACCCGCCCGGGACCGCAGCCGATGTCCGCGACCGGCCCGGCCCCGTCGGCCTGCACGAGCTCGGCGAACGCGGCCAGCATCGCGCGGTCGTAGGGCTTGGCGGCGAGCTCGGTTCTGAGGAGTTCGGCGTAGTCGACGGCGACAGTGTCATAGGACGCGCGGGTGGCGCGCACGTAGGAAGGTTCGCTCATGCGCGAGGACAGTAGTCCGCTGCCCGTGTCGCCCGTCAGCCGCCCTGCTTCGGCTCGATCACCAGCTCGCGCACATGCTCCCCGTGGCCCGGCTCGCGGGACCCCTTGTCCTCCACCATGAAATGCTCCTGGAGGCCGTGAACGAGCCGCTCGATGTCCTTCGGGTGACCGTAGACGAGCGCGTGGACGGCGTCGGAGAGCAGAACCGGTTCGTGGAGGGGGCGCTGCCTGCGTACGTCGAAGGGCAAAGCGGATACCACCGGGCCGCCGCCGTCCGAAACGATCCGACCCGCCCCGGGTGGCGCGAGGGCAAGCTCGAAGATCGCGCTCAGCGTCTCGTAGACGAGGCCACCTGCCCGAGTGGGGTCGATGTGCACGCGGACGGTTCCGGGTGCGTGGTGGCTCGCGGACTTTGTTTCCTTCGGTCGCAGCCGCATGCCTCAAGCATCTGACCAGCGGCATTCATCCGCCATCCGGGGGCCTGCCGTCATGCCTTCGCGGCCGGCGCCGGTCGTGGACCGCCTGAGCGAAGTCCATCCGGCGCCCGGCCGAGCGGGACCGGCTCGACCACATCGCCGGACGCCGTCAGCGCTGACCACTCCCCTGCATCTGGGCACGCCACAACGGCTGAGCCCAGCACAGGCCCGCATCGGCTTGTCTGCTCAGTCACCAGGGAGCAGCCGTGTTTCGGCGCTCGGCAGCCCCTTGATCCACCAGTGGTCGTAGCGCTTGTAGACCCTGAGGTCGCGGGGGGCGAGGAACGCGATGAGCGATCTGGCCTCTGCGGCCAGTTCCTCCCAGACAGGGCCCCGAAGGGGGTGGAAGGCGGTGGCCTCGATTCCACCGTCGACGGGCCGCCAGACGCCGGCGACGTAGCCATCGACCAGGATCGTGGGCAGTACGTCGCCGTTCATACGCGTCACGTGCTTGCGGTAAGCGGGCGGGATGACGCGGCTGCGATCGGCATAGGCCAGCAGGATGCTGTCCCACATCGCCATCAGTCTGGGTGGAGCAGGACTGTCTTCGGTCGGCCGCGGTGCGCCGGGAATGTCGTACATCACCGTGTCACCCGGGCCCTCCAGTTGCTCGAGCTCGTCGGCGAGCGCGCTGACCGCCGATCTGACCCGAGCCCGCTGGACCAGCGCGAACTGTGCCATGTCCGCCACCGACGCCGGCCCGAAGCCCTCCAGATAGCGGCGTATCAGGATCTGCAGACCCTCGGCGGCAACCTCAGGGTCCGCCAGCACCGGCCGCGTGCCTGCCGCGAGGTACGACGGCCGGGTCTCGAACGACCAGGGCCCTCCCGTGCGTGCATGCCACAACGGCGCGTACTGCCGAAGCATCCGCTGGGCCGCCGACTCCATCGGTGCGCCCAGCCGCGCCTCGAGCCAGCCCCCCATCTCGGCGGCGGTCCGCGGCCGGTCGGCGTACTTCAGCAGCTCGGCAACCAATACGTCGGCGTCGTCGGCGGTGAGTCCGGATGCCGTGAAGCGCGGGTCACCGAGCCTGGAGCCGCGCAGCGTCGGCTCCACGGCCTCACGGAAAGTCCGGTAGTCCTCGGCGTGGACCGCGTGCAAGGTGAGCCGCATCAGCGTCGCCTTGACCGTCTGCAGTCCGGCAAGCGCCAAGTCGAAGCCGGCCGGGTCGAAGCCGCTCAGCCTGTTCCACAGCGCGATGTACGGCGAGGCGGGCTCCTGTGCCTGCAGGGCGACCACGCGTCGCACTGCGTCTTGGACATCGAGCGACTCGCGGCCCAACAGCAACTGTCGGGCGAGCGTTGCCCGGTTGAGCGCCTGCGCGGTGACCTTCATACGGGGATTCCCTCGTTCCGTCGGGTCACGCAGAACCCGCCGACCTCCGGATCCACCGCAGGTCCTGGTGACCCACGTCGAGCGCGGTGACATGGACCCAACGCGAACGGTACGCGGATCATGACGGAAACGCGACGAGATCCACCGAGGCCCAGACCGTCTTGCCGGGCGCTGCGGTGCGCGGTGACATGCCCCAGTTGGTGGCGAGGGCGTCGATGAGGATCAAGCCACGGCCCGATTCTTCCTCGACAGGCACGGGAGGGAGCACCCGGCTCGGGCGCCGTTCCGTACGGGTGTCGGTGACGTCGACGCGTAGCTCGACCACATTGTGCCGGACCTGCCCGTCGCGCCGCCGGTGCATTCGGCTCCGCCTCTCTCCTGCGCGGCGACCGGATCCGCCCCGCAACGCCCGCCGCCGGATGTGAACAGGTCCAGCACTGCTCGGAACCGGCTTGCCGGGTAAGGGACTTCGCGGCATCGTGCCCAGGCGGGCAGCGAGTGCAAGTCTGTTGACGGCGCGACCGACTGTCACCCCGCGTAGAGATGGCATCAACTGCCCGTGCAAGACGTCCGCGACGGCGCCGGGCCCCGGCAGCGGCGCGACGGTGACGCGCACCCGGCGGTCGCCGTGGCTGAGCGGATGTGGGCGGCGGTGTCCTGAAGGTTCCATGGGGCTGCGCGGCATGACAGCGCGGACCAGGGGAGGGGCGCGGAGGCAGCGCGGGGCGCACCCGACCGGCTGGGCTCGCCGCGGACGCGGTGTGTCGCGGGTAGCCCAGGAGGCCTGTTGCTTCGAGTTGGGCCGTGGGCTTCGGAGCACGGCCAACACTGCGGGTCCGACCGAACCTCCGTGCGCCGGTGTCAGAGCCCGGGTGCGAGAACTGTCAGCCGCAGGATCGCCGCGACGGCCAGCGCCGCTGGAACGGCGAGCTAAGACGCTCCAGCAGCACATCGACGCGACCGATCGTTAGTGACGCAGCAAGGCCAGTCGCCTGTACACAGACCGCAGCAGGGTCACGCAGTTGGAGGCCACGGCCCCTCGCCCTGAGTCCGTACACGTCCGGGACTCGAATAACGTGACTGGGCCGACACTCGCGCTGGAGGCTCAGGCGTGGGCGGCCTTCCTCGGCTTCCCGGCAGCGCGTACGCAACCGGAACGGGTATTACCCGTCCAACGACCCCGCAGGGACCCGCGCCGTTTCCTACGCTGGGAGATGTGACCACAAGCCTCACCCCCAACGCAGGCCTTGATCTCTTCCTCCAGGAGGCCGCCGGTTTCGGTAGCCCTTCCTCCGCCCGGATCGCGGACGCCTTGCTGACCCTGCTCGTGCTCAGAGGTGCGGATCGCCGGACCGGACTGCCGGAGCCGACCCCCGAGCTGGTCCGGCAGGTGCTCCACCACGATGTGCCCGTCCTGGTCTGCGTGACCGAGTCCGAGTTGCCCGTTGCCCCCGCCGTCCTGCGCGCGCTCGCCGACCTCGTACGGGCCCGGGGCAGGCTGAACACGAAGCGTCACGCCCGGCTGCTGGCCGCGATCGACGAGGGGGTGCCGGAATTCCGGCGGGCGATGGCCGATCCGGGCAATCTGACCTGGCCGCGCTGGTACGCGTCGCTGATGCGGGCGGACGGAACACCCGTCGACGACCCCGAGGCGGTGCTGCGCCGGCTCGACGCGCATGAGCGCACTCCGCGGGCCGACCGCCCCGCCCTGCCCGACGGGGTGGAGCGGGCGGATGTCACCGGACGCACCGTCATCGCACAGATCCTCCTGGCCGAGACCCTGCTGCGAGCCTTCGCCCGCGATCTTGAGCAGCCCTCGCCCGCCGGGCCCCTGCTGCCCGGTCTGCCCCTGGAGGCGGTGGACGTGGATCCGGAGGAAGGGCTTCCGGGCGAAATGCGGCGTATCGCGGGCACGCTGATGGACCGCTGGACGGCTGCCGGACTGTCCGACGCCTTCTCGGGGCCGTACGCGCATCTCGCCCCCGGTCCCGAGGACTTGCCGCACCTCGTCCTTGCCGACGCGCTGCTTGATCAGCACCTCAGTTACTACGGCGACTCCGGTCTCCCGGTCCCGCCGCCGCCCGCTCTGCCCGCGCCGCTGGAAGTGCGCGGCCTGCTCGAAGGCGCACCGCTGCCAGCCCTCCTCTCGGCGGCCGCCGACGGGCCGGATCTCGTGGACGAGGAGGTGCGTCACCTCGCGGTCGCCTGTGGTGTGCTCCAGCAGGACGGCCTGCTGACGACACCGGGCCCGGCCGCCGGAATCTGGGCCGATGGCACCCCGCAGGAACTCACCGAACTCGCGGCGGACATCCTCGCCACGGCCGTCGGACGTCTCACGGAGGATCCGGCCCTGGACCCGGAGTACGCCGACGACGCGGCGCACCTGCTGTACGCCCTGTACGAGCGCGGCTGCACCGCCGAGTCCGTGGCGCGCAAGGCCGCCGAGTACAGCGACTGGCTGATCGACCCGGCCGTGGAGAACAGGCCTGTGCCGGTCCCGGACAGCGCCCCGGCCGAGTACGCGACTCCGGCTCCGCAGGAACTGTCCGACCTGCTCGGCCTTCCCGCTCTGGATGACGAGGACCGGACTGAGCTCGACGCTCCCGCCCGGGCGCTCGCCGCCGTCGTCGACCGGCTGTCCGCCACCGGCGCCGTGTTCCGGACCGGTGACGCCTTCGGGCTGACCCCCCTCGGTGTCGCCGCGGTCCGCCACACGCTCAAGTCCGGTGCGGTCGCCGCGCCCGACCGGGACACGGTCACCGGCTGGGAGTCGGCCACCCTCGTCGAAGCGGCCCGGCTCTGGCCCCGAGACGCCACCAACCGAGCCTTCACCAACTGGCTGACCGCCCGCGAGAACGCCGCCGAGGCATGGGACGAAATCCTCGGCGCCCTCGCCGCCACCAAGACAGGCACCGACGAAGCGAGCCTCACCCGCGCCCTGTTCGCCTCTCTGGACACCTCGGCCGCACCGCTGGAAGCACTGCGCGGACAGCTCGCCGACCCCGCGCTCGGCGCGTACGCCCTCCAGGCGCTGCGTGCTCGCGGAGAGCAGGCGGATGAAGGGCAGGTCCCTTTGAGCGCGCGGGCAGCCCTGGTCCTGGATGACCTGAACGCGAGCCACCACAAGGACCGCCTGGCTGAACCCGGGCTCACCCCGAGTTCCCTGGTCACCGCCTTCGACGCGGTCGGCACCACGTGGCCGGGCGGCCCCGCGGCCCTGATCGCCGCGCTCGCCGACGCCGATGCCAACCGTGCGCATCACGTGCTTGCGGACCTCGGTGACCGTCACTCGGACCCCGGTATCGCCGCGTTCGCCCGTCGCACCGCCGCGCTGACCGACCCCCTGAGGCCGCGGTCGAAGAAGATCCGCAGACGCTGATCCGAGGTCGTCCGAGGTCCGGGACGCCCTCAGAAAATCAGGACGCGCTCAGAAGGACGTCTCCCGCACGCTGGCCCGGTCCGAGGGAACGGTCGATGCCGTGATTTCAGAGCGATGCCCCTCGCCCGCGAACGTCACCGTCAGAGTGTCCGGCGCACTCTGTGTGGTGCTCGCCGTGAAGCCCTGGCTCGGCACCGCCGAGATGAGGCACACCCCGCCGCTTCCGTAGCGCACGGTGGCCTTCCCTCCCTGGGACGTGATGGTGTGCACGCCCGAGCCGCCCTCCTCGCAGCCCTCGCCGCCCGGGTTCGCCCCGGACTGCTCCGGTGAAGGCGGGGGAGTCGTGCGGGTCACGGGCGACGCTGTGGGGGGTCTTTCGGTCTTCCTGGGCGGCTTCGGCCTGGGCGTCGACCGGCTCGGGGTGGGCTCGGGGCTCGGGGAGGCGCTGGGAGTCGCCGAGGCCTGCGGCGAGGGGGCGGTGAAGTCCTTCGCCGCCGACTGGGCGACGGGCGCCGTCGGCCTGGTCGAGCCCACGACGAAATGGACCGTGATCATGACGGCCGTGACGCTGGCCGCCGTGCAGGACAGCCAGATGAGCACGTAGCGCAGGTACCGGGACACGACACCATCTTGGCGGACCCGCTAACGTGCCTGCTCATGGCCTCCGTACTTGTCGTCGAGGACGACCCAGTGATCCGGGCCGCGCTGATCGAGGTCCTCACCGGACACGGGTACGCGGTGCAGACCGCTCACCAGGGTTTCGAGGCGTTGCGGCAGATCACCCAGGGCGCGCCCGACATCGTCGTGCTGGACCTCGGACTGCCCGACCTGGACGGTCTGGACGTGCTGCGGATGATCCGGGGCATCTCGCGGGTACCCGTACTGGTCGCCACGGCCCGCGACGACGACACCGAGGTCATCAGGCTCCTCAACGCCGGAGCCGACGACTACATGGTCAAGCCCTTCTCGGGCGGCCAGCTCGCGGCCCGGCTCGCGGCCGTACTGCGGCGGTCCGGGCCGGCCGCGGACGACGGCAACCGGCAGCAGGTCCTCCAGGTCGCCGGTCTCAGGATCGACCCGCTGGCCCGAACCGCACACCTCGACGGCGGCGAACTCTCCCTGACCCGGCGGGAGTTCGACCTGCTCGCCTACCTCGCGCAGAACGCCGACCAGGTCATATCCCGAAAGCGCATACTCGCCGAGGTGTGGCAGCAGCCCTATCTCGAGGACCAGACGGTCGATGTCCATCTCTCGGCACTGCGCAGGAAGCTGGGTGAAAAGGCCGCGCATCCGCGCTATCTGCACACAGTACGCGGTATCGGGATCAAGCTGGTCGCCTCGCCGTCATGAGACGCGCCCTCGCAGGGATCTCCCTGGCCGCGACGCTGATGGTCGCGCTGTCCTTTCTCGTCCCGCTCGCCCTGCTCGTACGCGAACAGGCCCGGGACCGGGTGACCACCGCCGCCGAGCAGCGCGCGGCGGCTCTCTCGCCCGTACTCGCCCTGACCACCAGACGCGCCGATGTGCAGCAGGCGGTCTCGGGCCTGGGCTCGGACGATCGGCTCGCCGTACGGCTCCCGGACGGTGGGCTCGTCGGCACCCTGCACGCCCCGCAGGAGGCGCTGAAACGCGCGGTGGGCAAGCGGGAGACGCTGGCGCTCGACACCGCCGAGGGCTGGGTCTATCTCCAGCCCGTCGTCCTCGCCGAGAACCGGGTGGCGGTCGTCGAGGCGTACGTGCCCGCAGGGGATCTGACCCGGGGCGTGTGGGCTTCGTGGGGCGTCATGTCGCTGCTCGCGCTCGGCCTGGTGGGCGGCTCGGTGCTGGTCGCCGACCGGCTGGGCGCCAGGGTCGTCCGCTCTTCCAGGAGCCTGAAGCGTGCCTCGCTGGCCCTCGGGTCGGGGGACCTCGACGTACGAGTGGATCCGGACGGTCCGCCGGAGCTCCAGGAAGCCGGTGCGGCGTTCAACACCATGGCCGACCGGGTCGTGGAGCTGCTCGCCATCGAGCGGGAGATGGTCGCCGATCTCTCGCACCGGCTCAGGACCCCGCTGACCGCGCTGTACCTGGAGGCGGATCTGCTGGGTGGTTCACCGGGCGCCCGGCGGATCACGGAGGCCGTCGCGCAGCTGGAGAGCGAACTGGACTCGATCATCACCGCC
This sequence comes from Streptomyces sp. NBC_00885, assembly GCF_045207475.1. Taxonomy (NCBI): domain Bacteria; kingdom Bacillati; phylum Actinomycetota; class Actinomycetes; order Kitasatosporales; family Streptomycetaceae; genus Streptomyces; species Streptomyces sp. NBC_00885. Next base: position 1,528,191 of record NZ_CP108796.1, on the reverse strand, counting down.
GCGCGCACCCCGCTGGCCGCAGGCCCGGTGAACGGGACAATTCCGGCGCACCGCTGCGAGCTGACCGAAGTGGTGGCGATGCGGCTCGAGTTCTGGTCGGTGCTCGCCACCCAGCAGGAGCGGCTGTACGAACGGTCCTTCACGCCGCGCCGGACGCCCGTACGGTTCCCCGAGGACGACCTCGCCGCGGTCGTGGACGCCCTGATCGGGAACGTCTTCCGGCACACTCCGCAGGGCACTAACTTCGCCGTACGCGTGGAGCGCACCGACCGGCACGTGCTGCTCACGGTCGAGGACGCGGGTCCCGGCGTTGCCGACCCGGACGCCGCGCTCACCCGGGGCGTCAGCGTCGGCGGCTCCACGGGCCTCGGCCTGGACATCGTGGCGCGCGCGGCCTCCGCGGCCGGCGGGGAGCTGGAGATCACCCGCTCGGCGATGGGCGGAGCCCGGGTGCGGGTGTCCTTCGGGCTGGCGGGCGACGAGCTGTAGCCGGACCCGATAGCTGTCAGCGGCTCTGGCTACCGGCGCTACCGGCTACCGGCTTGCGCCGAAGTCCTGGGTCCACCAGGGGCCACCGTCGCCGAAGTGCACGCCGATGCCTATCTCCTTGAAGGAGCAGTTGAGGATGTTGGCGCGGTGGCCGGGGCTGTTCATCCACGCGTCCATGACGGCGGCGGCGTCGGACTGCCCCTGGGCTATGTTCTCGCCCAGCGTGGACCAGGCGTATCCGGCCGCCTCGACGCGGCCGGCCATCGTCGATCCGTCCGGCCCGGTGTGGGACATCACGCCCGAGTCGGCCATGACGTCGCTGTAGTCGTCGGCGGCCTTGGTGAGCTTCGCGTTCGAGGTCAGCGGCGAGCAACCGGCCGACGCGCGCTCCTTGTTGACGAGCGCGAGAACCTGCGCCTCGGCGCCGTTCGACGACCCGCCGCTGTCGCCCGAGCCGCTGCCCGACCGCGTGGTCGGCCGACTCGCTTCACCGGCGCCGCTCCCGCTCTTGGACTGCACGGTCGGCGTCGGGGTCGCCGTCGCCGTCCGCTTCGGCTTGGCGGAAGCCGTGACACGCGGGCTCGGGGAGGCGGTGGCGCTGGGTATCGCCGAGGGAGAGGTAAGGGGCGACGCGCTCCCCGCGGCGGCCTGGCCGTCCGCCAGTCCGGGAAGGTCGGCCGCATCCGTCGTAACCTTGCCCGCCGAGCCGCTGTTGCCGCCGCCCATGGCAAGGGTGACGCCGACGCCCGTCGTGACGGTGATCGCACCGAGCGCCAGAACGACATTGCGCGCCCGCAGCCCGTTCTTGGGGCGGGCGTGGGAACGGGGCTGGGGGCGATCGGCTCTTCGGGAACCCATACGTGCAACACCTCGGGAGTGTGTCGAGCTCGGGAAAACCCCGGCAGGCGCGCGATCGCGCCCACCGGGTGTGGGGGGTTGGCAAGAGCGTATGGGTGTCCGGGGCCGGGAACGGCGTTCGGAAGGTCTTCTTCAAGAAGCCCTAAGAAAGCCCTAAGACTTCCGTCGGCTACGCCGGATACGTCGGATACTCACCGTCAGCGCGATCGAGGCGAGCCGACCGTGTGCTGCCGTCGCGCTCAGACGGGCAGGGCGGTCGCGGGCACCGGTTTCCGTGCCGGACGGGACGGCAGGACTCTACGGCCAGGGCCTGACACCGCACTTGCTGACCCCTTGTGGGCGGGCCGGAGTTGTGCCATATAGGTCTGGACCATTGCCGTCGTCCGCGGAGGTCAGACCGTGCAACGTCCCCCCACACCCGCCGCGTTGACCTGCGCGGCCATCCTTGCCCTCACTGCCTGCGCAGGCGGGGAGAAGGACACCGAAAGCCCAACGACACCCGCCGGGGTGACCGCCCAGGCGGGCAGCGCCACCTCCGTCCACGTCATGTGGAACCAGGCCACCGACAACAAGGCGGTAACCGGCTACGAGGTATTCCAGAAGGGCGCCAGGGTCAAAACGCTCCCGGCCACCAGGAACATGGTCGACATCGACCAATTGACACCCGAGACCTCGTACACCTTCACCGTCCGGGCGCGCGACGCCGCGGGGAACCTCTCGAAGCCCAGTGCCGCTGTAGCCATCACTACGCCGGCTCCCACACCCGAGGACCATCTCGCGCCCTCGCGACCGCTGAAGCTCACCGTCCGGGCCGACGGGAGCCGTGCGGCCACCTTGTCCTGGGTGCGGGCCGCGGACGACGTCGGCATCACCTCGTACGACATCTACCAGGAGGACTCCCGGATCCACAGCGTGAGCGGAAACGAAACGACCGCGCACATCAACGGACTTCGGCCGGGAACCGTCTACACCTTCACCGTCCGGGCGCGCGACGCCGCCGAGAAGTCGTCCGCCGACAGCAACGCCGTCGATCTCACCACGCCCTCCGCAACCGGGGCGCCACCCAGCACTGCGCCCACCGGGCTGCAAGCAACCGCCCGGAAAGGGAAGATCGAGCTGAGCTGGACGCCGCCGCAGACCGGTGGTCCGGTCAAGGAGCATCAGCTGTTCCTGAACGGGAAGTTGGCCACGACCATCGTCTGGGGCGCGCAGCCTCCCGCCGGGACGGCGACGTACACCATGACGGTCACGGACAAGCCGGGCACCCGCTACAGCATCAAACTCCGGGCCAAGCTCCCCGACGGGAAGTGGGGCGACTTCTCGGCGCAGCGGACGGTGGTGGTCCGCTGAGCTGCTGCGGCCGGCGTGTGGGTGACACTTAGGCACCGACGCCGTTGCGTGGTCGCGGGGTGGCGAACGAGGCCCGTGCGCAGGCTGGTTGGCTTCGGGGCCGACTGCTCACCTGTCGTACGTCGGCTCGGCCGGATCTCGTATGGCGCGCATAGTCGAGCGCCCCTACCCTGACACTTGGTAGCTCCTTGTAGCTTTCCAGGCACTTCAGGTGATCATCACTCTGTGCTTTTAGTTACTTGCCTGCGGTAGTGCGCAACCGTCCACTACGATCGAAGGGCATCATCTGGGGCGGATCGGGGGATCGGGAGGACTGCGGTGGTGCATGGGGGGCAACCCTTGTGGTGTAGGAGCAGCGCCTGCGGCAATGAGACGGAGTGCGTGGAGGTGGCCGTGCAAGCGGAACACATACTCGCCCGCGACGCGAAAGCGCCCACCGCATCTGTGCTGCAATTCACCGCCGTTGCCTGGGCGGATTTTCTCCGCGCCGTGACACAAGGGAAGTTAGAAGGCCAGTGACTTTCTTACAGACCGTCGGCAGGAGGTGTGGGGCCCTTATGGACACTGAAGATTCTTCCGTGCAGCCTTCCACGCACAAGGTCCGGCGACGATCCGCTGCTGTAGGTGGTCTCGTAGCCTTCTTTCTCGCTGCGGGAGCGATGGCCACAGTCGCTGCTGCCGCTGCATCCCTGTTGGTCGAAAGCGTACTTGTGAAGCGGGTCTTGTGGGTGGTCGTCGCTCTGGCTGTGTCGGTGGGTGCGGGGCTTTGGCGGGCGACTCACTCCTTCACTGCGTCCCCACAGGGTTATGATCGTCTTCCGTACGCCCCGAAGGCGGGTTCTCCGAGGTAAGCCTGTCCCGTCGCCGTGTCCATGCGCGCTTGGCCCACCAGCTGATGCCAGCGGTGATGGAGGCGCCCACCACGCTGAGCGCTGCCATACCGATGCGCGCCCAGGGGACTTCCAGTTTGCCGACCGCCTGAATCACGAACAGCGCAGCGCCGAGTATGAGAGCGAGTGCGACGAGGGCTGCGACGAGGACTAGGGCAACTACCTTGAACTTGGCCCTGGCGCGGGCGTTTTCTATGTCGATCAGGTGCTCTGTGTGGTCGGCGTTCTGGCTGGCCTGTGCTTTGAGCTCCTCGTCGGTGAAACCAGCCTGGTTTGCCCCTTGCGCGTAAGTGAGCAACAGCTCGCCAAGACGCTGCCGCATTGACCTGGCCACGTCGGTCCTCCCCCTGGCTCCACCACTGGCAGTTGGCACCGCAGACCTAGACCGCGCCGAGGTCATGCTTGATGCGGCCGATCAGGTCAAGCGACTCGGCTTCGCCCAGCGCCAGATCCGTGATCGTTTCGAAGCACTCCTGATAACGCGCCAGCAGTTCCAGGTCTTCGCCGCCGGTCATGCTGCCGGCTGCGTGTTCCAGATACAGCAGGTCGTCGTCGTCCGTGAAGCCGAGCAGGACGAAGCTGCCCAGAGTGCTGTAATGGGCTCCAGCTTCGAAAGGCAGCACCCGGATCGCCACGTCCGTTCGAGCGCCGAAATCCAGGAGTTGCTGAAGCTGCTCCTCCATCACAGCTCTTCCGCCGATCTGACGCCGCACGGCAGCCTCGTCCAGAACGAACGCGGCGGTAAGCCGATCCGTACCGTCGAACATCCGCGACTGCCGCGTCATTCTGAGTTCGACCACGCGCTCGGCTCGGTCGGCGTCGAGGCCGCGGGGCGCGAGCAGTGCGGCCGCGTAACTGTCGGTCTGCAGGTGACCGGGCACCACGATGGGATGGTAGGTATGCAGGCTGGCCGCAGCACTCTCGTACCCCAAGTACTGCGCGAACTGCGGGGTAAGGACATCGTGGAAACGAGACCACCAGCTGGGTCCCTTGCTTCCCCGGGCCGCTTCCTCCAGCTCCGCAACCATTGAGCTGTCGGTGATCCCGTAGAGCTCCATCAGCGCGCGCAAGTCGCTGACGGAGACGCTGACCGTACCCGTCTCCACACGGATGAGTTTGGACTGCGACCATTCCACTCGCTCGGCGGCCTCACGCTGGGTCAGGCCCGCACGTTCGCGTGCCTGGCGCAGGGTAATGCGCAGTTTGCGCCGGTTAAGACTGGGATCTACAGGGGGTGTCATCGCCGCTCCTTCTTCGTGCACGTACCCTGATCTCCTCCGGCCATGCACCAACAACTTCTAGCTATCAGCTCTATGCATTATGCCTCCACCGAACAGGTAGGAGCTAAAAGCCATGTGCATGACACTCCACCCTTAGTTGCAGGCGAGGGTCCCGGCGCGCATGCTGAGTCGGCTCCATGCCGGCGGTCCACAGCGGAGTCACGCGCGACCGTGTGGCGCCGGGCCGGACCCTTGGGCACTCCGAGAAGGCGGGAACGGCGGCTACGAGGGAGAAGGCCGACCAGTAGTGCCCCGCCGGAGCCGCCGCGACAGGTGCGGGCGGCTCCGGGGACGGCGGCGAAAACGGACCCGCCCCCGGTGCTCTGCGGCACTGGGGGCGGATGCGAGTGAACCAGCTTGGTCAGCCGGTCAGTTGCTCGTACGCGGGGAGCGTCAGGAAGTCCGCGTAGTCGGCGTCGAGCGAGACGTGCAGCAGCAGATCGTGCGCCTGCTGCCACTTGCCGGAGGCGAACGCCTCCTCGCCGATCTCCGCGCGGATCGCGGCCAGTTCTTGCGTCGCGACCTTGCGGGCCAGCTCCGGGGTGGCGAGTTCGCCGTTCTCGAAGACGACGCCCGCGTTGATCCACTGCCAGATCTGGGAGCGGGAGATCTCCGCGGTCGCCGCGTCCTCCATCAGGTTGAAGATCGCGACCGCGCCGAGGCCGCGCAGCCATGCCTCGATGTAGCGGATGCCGACCTGGACGGCGTTGCGCAGGCCCTCGTACGTGGGCTTGGCGTCCAGGGAGTCGATCGCGATCAGATCGCCGGCCGCCACCGAGACGTCCTCGCGCAGCCGGTCCTTCTGGTTGGGCTTCTCGCCCAGCACCGCGTCGAAGGAGGCCAGCGCGATCGGGACCAGGTCGGGGTGGGCGACCCAGGAGCCGTCGAAGCCGTCGGCCGCCTCGCGGTCCTTGTCGGCCTTGACCTTCTCGAAGGCGACCTTGTTGACCTCGGCGTCGCGGCGGGAGGGGATGAAGGCCGCCATGCCGCCGATGGCGTGGGCGCCGCGCTTGTGGCAGGTGCGGACGAGGAGTTCGGTGTACGCGCGCATGAAGGGGGCGGTCATCGTCACCGCGTTGCGGTCCGGGAGCACGAACTTCTCGCCGCCGTCACGGAAGTTCTTGACGATGGAGAAAAGGTAGTCCCAGCGGCCCGCGTTGAGACCGGCCGCGTGGTCGCGGAGCTCGTAGAGGATCTCCTCCATCTCGTACGCCGCCGTGATCGTCTCGATCAGGACGGTCGCGCGGACGGTGCCCTGCGGGATGCCGACGTAGTCCTGCGCGAAGACGAAGATGTCGTTCCAGAGGCGAGCCTCCAGGTACGACTCCGTCTTCGGGAGGTAGAAGTACGGGCCCTTGCCGAGGTCGATCAGGCGCTGGGCGTTGTGGAAGAAGTACAGGCCGAAGTCGACCAGCGCGCCCGGGACCGGACGGCCCTCGAACTGCAGGTGGCGCTCGTCGAGGTGCCAGCCGCGCGGGCGCATCACGACGGTCGCGAGCTCCTCGTTCGGCCGCAGGGCGTATGTCTTCCCGGAGTTCGGGTCGGTGAAGTCGATCTTCCGCTCGTAGGCGTCGATCAGATTGCGCTGGCCGAGGACGACGTTCTCCCAGGTGGGGGCCGAGGCGTCCTCGAAGTCGGCGAGCCAGACCTTGGCGCCGGAGTTCAGGGCGTTGATGGTCATCTTGCGGTCGGTGGGTCCGGTGATCTCCACCCGGCGGTCGTTCAGCGCCGCGGGGGCCGCGGCGACCTTCCATGAGTCGTCCGCGCGGATCGCGGCGGTCTCCGGGAGGAAGTCCAGGGTGGAGGTACGGGCGATCTCGGCGCGGCGCTCGGAGCGGCGGGCGAGAAGCTCGTCACGCCGCGGTGTGAACCGCCGGTGCAGCTCAGCCACGAAGGCGAGGGCCGCCTCGGTGAGGACCTCTTCCTGCCGGGGCAGGTGCTCGGCTTCGACGATGGCCAGCGGGGACGGCGCTGGTGCGGACATGAGCTGTCACTTCCTTCAGCGGGCGGTGCCTGACGGCCGCCGGGCGTGCGGTTACGGCACTCGGTGCCGCAAGAGCCGAGGTACGGTCGCGGGCGCCGTCTGGGGTGTCGGGCGCTTCTGACCAGTGGATAGTAGTTTCCTCATGGTGGAAGTTCAATGGTTTGTTGATATCGAGATTCTCTGGGTCGACAGACCATGGCGCTGAGTGCCACGCCGTTCACTCAAGGTGCGCCAGATCCGCCGCCGTGTCGATGTCGTACGCCTCGGCCACATCGCCGCACTCGATCAGCGCGAGCGAGGACTCGTGCTCCTTGAGATAGGCGCGAGCACCGCGGTCGCCGACCGCGCTCGCCGTGATCTCCTGCCAGCGCCCCGCGCCGAAGAGAACCGGATGGCCGCGCTCGCCTCCGTACGCGGCCGCCGCGAGCGACTCACGGGAGCGGTGTGCGGCCCGCACGCGGGCCACCGCATCGGCGCCGATCCCCGGCTGGTCCACCAGCGAGACAAGCGCGGCGTCCGCCGCCGTGGCGGACAGCGACCGAAGACCCGCGCGCAGCGAAGAGCCCATGCCCTCCTCCCAGTCGGGGTTGTCGACCAGTACGCAGCCGGACAGATCTGCCTCCTTGCGTACGCGGTCGGCAGCCGCACCCAGCACCACATGCACCGGAGCGCAGCCGCCCTCGCGCAGCACGCGCACCGCGTGCTCGACCAGCGGCCTGCCCCGGTGCGTCAGCAGCGCCTTCGGGCGTCCGCCGAGCCGCCGACCGCCGCCCGCGGCGAGCAGCAGACCGGCAACGACCGGTTCCTTCGATGGCTGGGGGAGTGGGTGTGCCATAAGGACTCCTTACCTCATATCCGGTCGAAGTGCCGAGCGATTCACGGCCCGCCGGCCGTGTTCCGCAACCGAGCGGGCGCCACCGGTCGTCCGACGTGGAGAGCGGGGCGAGCCTTGGATAAGGTGCCCTCCGATACTGAAGTTCGGCATGGGGGACGAGAGTTCGATGAGTGGGCGCGCACACGAGGGAACGGTCTTCCAGCCTCTGGCCGAAGACGATCCGAAGCACGTCGCCGGATACAAGCTCGCAGCCAAGCTCGGCGCGGGCGGCATGGGCAAGGTGTACCTGTCGTACACGCCCGGCGGCCGTCCCATCGCCATCAAGGTGATCCGGCCCGACTTCGCCCAGGACGCGGAGTTCCGCCGCCGGTTCGCCCAGGAGGTGCAGTCCGCGCAGCGCGTGCAGGGCCTGTACACCGCACCGGTCATCGACGCCGACGCCGAGGCCGAACAGCCCTGGCTCGCCACGGCTTACGTCCCCGGGCCCTCGCTCGCCGACGCGGTCCACGAGCACGGCAAGCTGCCGGTGGAGACCGTGCTGCTGCTGGTCGCCGGAATCGCCGAGGCGCTCCATGTCATCCATGGAGCGGGAATCGTGCACCGCGACCTCAAGCCCGCCAACGTGCTGCTCGCCTCGGACGGTCCGCGCGTGATCGACTTCGGCATCGCCCGGGCCGCCGACGCGACGTCGCTCACCAGCAGCGGCGTCACCATCGGCACCCCGTCCTTCATGGCCCCCGAGCAGGCGGCCGGCAGCCAAGTCACCCCGGCCACCGACATCTTCGCCCTCGGCCAGGTCGCGGCGTACGCGGCCACCGGCAAGGCGGCCTTCGGCGAGGGCACTTCACACGGTGTGCTCTACCGGATCGTCCACGAGGAGCCGGACCTCACCGAACTCCCCGAGCAGCTACGGGAGTTGGTGACCCGCTGCCTGGTCAAGGACCCCGAGGCCCGGCCGTCGGTCGCCGAGCTGCTCACCATCTGCCAGTCCGCCAATGCGGAAACGGTGCTGAGGCGTCCCGAGGAGTGGCTGCCGGGCGCGGTGGCGGCCGAGATCACCACGCGCACGGCGGCGCCTGCGCCGCCGGTGACACCTCCGGCCGGACAGGCCCCGGCTCCGGCCCACCCGCCCACCCAGGCTGCCGCGCAGGCTCCCGTCCAGCAGCCGCCGGTCCAGTCGCCGCACTACGCGCCCACGCAGACCGCTGGCCAGGCTCAGATGCAGTCGCCCGCTCCGGTTCCGCCGCCCACCGCGGCCTCCGCCCCGGCGACTCCGCCGCCCGGCTTCGGCCCGCCGCCCCAGAACCCGACCTACGGCTACCCGCAGGCGCATGCCACCCCGCACGCTCATACCGCGCCCCAGCACGTCCGCCCCCCGCAGCCGTACCCGGTGCAGCCCTACCAGACGGCCTCCGGGCAGTTCCCGCCCGGCGCGCCCAAGAAGAAGAGCAGCGCTCTCGCCACCGCCGTCATCATCACGCTGGTGCTCGGCGCGCTCGTCGGCGGGGGCGTGTACGTCGCAACGTCCGGCAACGACAAGGACAAGGGCAGCCAGTCCCAGGGCCAGGACAAGGGCGGCAGCACGTCGGACACGAGCGGGAACGGCGCCACTGACAGCGCGGGCGGCGACAAGTCCACCAAGCCCTCCCGACCGGTCGCGGACCCGAAGCCCAAGACGTACAACGGCCTCAACGTGACGGACGACTACGGCATCAGCCTCGGCGACGAGCCGGTCAAGCCGATAGCGAGTGAAGGCGCCAGCAGCCTCGACTTCGAGCTCGAGTACTACATCGGCACGATCGAAGCCAGGAACGCAAAACTGATCCTCCTGGGCCCGGGCCAGAGCGCCGACCTGGCGACCTGCAAGAGTGAGACCCGGTTCGCCACTTTGCTCGAGATCAAGAATCTGTCGAAGGGCGCGAAGTTCTGTGTGCTCAGTGACACGGGGAACGTCGGCCTGGTGACCTACCAGGGAAGGTCGCCCGAATCGGATCCCAGCCACTACATGACCGTCGATGTGACGGTCTGGCGCGGTGCGATGGACTCCGTACAGCCGAAGTCCTGAATTCCGTCCGCGGAGTGGCGCGTACCGCATCGGATGGCGTAGCTTGCCCCGCGACCCTCAGTGTCCGGCCAACTGCTGACGGTCGCCGAACGACATTGAGGACCTGCGAGGGGGCGGGCTTTGTTGCGGAGCGTAGGGCAGACGCGGGTGGCAGAGAGCGACGAGGACCCGAGGGAGACGGCGCTGAGATCCGCCGTCTCCCGGCTCCGCCGCGAACTGGCGTGTCATCCGGGCGAGTTCTCCGACCGGGGCATTGCCGAGGATGAACTGGCCGTGCTGGCCGCGATGGTGGCGGCGGGCGACCCCGAGATCCCGCGGATGCGGCGCTCCCTGCTGCTGATCGCGGGGGCGATCGGGTCGGTGAGCGCGTTGGCGCCGGCGCTGATGGGGGTACGGAAGGCGGTCGACCAGTTCGGCGAGGTGCCGGGCCAGTAACTGGGTGCAGCACCTCAGTTGTCAAACACCGGCCATGTTCAGCCGCGGATCAGGCGGCGGGATCTGGCCGTAGCCACCGCCGACGTCCGCGAGTCGACACCCAACTTCGCGTAAATATGCACCAGATGGGACTTCACCGTCGCCTGGCTCAGGAACAGCTCCTTGCTGATCTGCAGATTCGACAGACCGTCCCCCACCAGCTGCAGCACCTCCAGCTCCCGCTTCGTCAGCGCCTGCGAAGGCATCCGCATCCGGTCCATCAGCCGGTGCGCCACGGCCGGGGCGAGCGCAGACCGGCCCGCTGCCGCCGTACGGACCGCCGCGGCCAGTTCCTCGGGGGGTGCGTCCTTGAGGAGGTAGCCGGCCGCGCCCGCCTCCACCGCCGCCAGGATGTCCGCATCCGTGTCGTACGTCGTGAGGACCAGCACGCGCGGCGCGTCCCGGAGCGCGCTGATCGCCGCAGTCGCCTCGGATCCGTGCATCCCCGGGCCGAACTGAAGGTCCATCAGCACCACGTCGACGCCGCCCGCGGCGGCCCGGCCGACGGCCAGTTCCGCGGTGGCCGCCTCCGCGACGACGGCGAAGTCGGGCTCGGTGTCGAGGACCGCCCGCAGCCCCGCCCGTACGACGGGATGGTCGTCGGCGAGCAGCAGTCGGATCGGCGCGTTCATACGGTGACCTCCGCCGGAAGCGGCAGAGTCAGCGCGACCGCCGTGCCCTGGCCCGGAGCCGACTCCACGCTGAGCGTTCCGCCGAGCGACCGCGCCCGCGACCGCATCGCGGGCAGCCCGAAACCGCCGTCCCCGTCCGGCACCGGCGCCGCCGTCGTCGGGTCGAAGCCCCGGCCGTCGTCGACCACGTCGAGTGAGACCGAGGTGTCCATGAAGCTCAGCGTGATCTCGGCCCGGCCCGCGGCGGCATGGCGCACGGTGTTGGCGAGCGCCGACTGCGCGGTACGCAGCAGGGCGACCTCGTACGGAGTGGGCAGCTCGACGGGCGTACCGCTGACGCCGAACCGGACGGCGGGCCCGGGCGCCGTGGCGCACAGCCGCTGAAGTGCCCCGGCCAGCGAGCCGTGCTCCAGGTCGGGCGGCGTGAGGGCGCGTACGAAACGGCGTGCCTCGGCGAGGTTGTCCTGCGCGGCCTGCCTGGCCCGGCGTACATGCGGGGCGGCCGGAGCGTCTTCGGGCAGGGTCCGCTCGGCGGCGCGCAGCAGCAGCTGGATGCTGGACAGTCCCTGGGCGAGGGTGTCGTGGATCTCCCGGGCCAGCCGCTCACGTTCGGCCAGCACCCCGGCCTGGTGCTCCGCCTCAGCGAGCTCAGCCCGGGTGGAGACCAGTTCCTCGATGAGCTCGCGCCGGCTCTCGCTCTCCCGGTACAGCGCCCGATAGCCGAGCACGGTCGCGACGGCGACGGCCGCACCCAGCAGCGGCCCGATGAACGTACCCGGGGTGACCGTCCTGCCGTGCAGCAGGAAGCTCCCGATGGCGGCGCCCGCGGTCACGGCGACCGCGGGCAGCCCCCAGCGCACCGGCAGCAGGTGCAGCAGCAGGAAGTACAGCGGGAAGGCGGCCCACAGGCCGTCGGGGGAGAGGGCGAGCAGCGCCAGCCAGGCCGCGCCGAGTGCGGACAGCCAGAGCGCGGCGGCCCGCGGCGAGCGGTGCACGGCCGGGCTCAGCACACCGGCCGCGTACACCGCCGCCATCACGGCGGCGGCCGCCACGACGGCGTACGCGTGCGGGGCGCCGTCCGCCACGGCCCGTATCGCGGCGAGCGTGAGCAGACCGCCAAGCAGCGCGTGCAGGCACAGGCGCAGCACGCGCAGGACGGGGGTGAGGGGGCGGGAATCCATGGTCGTCCCAGCGTAAGCGGGGTGCGCGGGCGCGAGGTCAATCAAAGGATTGATGTGAGTACGCACCGCGGCGCGATGTTCGCGTGGGGCCCGTGCCCGAGGCTGTGCCCATGTTCGTCGCATGGAGAGATCTGCGGTTCGCCAAGGGCCGGTTCGCCCTGATGGGCACAGTGGTCGTGCTGATCACGCTGCTGGTGGGCCTGCTGTCGGGGCTGACCGCCGGGCTGGCCCGGGAGAACACCTCGGCCGTCACCGGCCTGCCCGCCGACCACATCGCCTTCGCCGCCCCGCCCGGTGGCCGGCCGGTGTCCTTCACCAACTCGTCCGTGAACGAGGGCCAGTGGGCGAGGTGGGCGAGGCAGCCCGGCGTCACGGGTGCCCACCCCCTCGGCATCCGTACGCTGAACGCCACCGCCGGGGACCGTAGCGCCGCCGTGTCGTCCTTCGGCGTGGAGCCCGACTCCGGGCTCGCGCCGCAGGGCCTCGCGCCGGGCCGTGTCGTCCTCTCCGGGAATGCGGCGAGGGAACTGGGCGTCGGCGCGGGCGACCGCGTCAGGATCGGCAGCCTGGAGGAGACCGTCGCGGCGGTCGAGGGCGATGCCTCCTTCAGCCATACGCCGGTGGTGTGGACGGCGCTCGACGACTGGCAGCGGATCGGGAACTCCGGAACCGCGACGCTGGAACAGGCCACCGTCATCGCACTCACGACAGCGGACGGCGCGCACCTCGCCGCCGTCGACAAGGCCGTCGGTACGAAGACCCTCGGCGTCGACGAGGCGCTCACCGCCATCGGCTCCTACCAGGCCGAGAACGGCTCGCTGCAGCTGATGCGTGGCTTCCTCTTCGTCATCAGCGCCCTGGTCACGGGAGCCTTCTTCACCGTCTGGACGATCCAGCGCAGCGCCGACATCGCCGTGCTGAAGGCGCTCGGTGCCTCGACGCCGTATCTGCTGGGGGACGCGCTGGGGCAGGCGGTGACGATGCTGGCCGCCGGAACGCTCCTCGGTACGGCTCTGGCGGCCGCGATCGGCGCGCTGATCGGCGGCGGTGACGTGCCGTTCGAACTGGCCGCGCCGACCGTGCTGCTGCCCGCCGCCGTGATGATCGTCCTCGGCGTCCTCGGAGCGGCCCTGTCCATCCGGCGGATCACCGCCGTCGATCCTCTGACCGCCCTCGGGAGCGCACGATGACCTCCGCGAACCTGCTGCTCGACGACATCACACTGACCTACCCCGACGGCGACGGGCGGCTCACCGCGCTGGACTCCGTCTCGCTGGAGGTCACGGCGGGCTCGCTCACCGCCGTCGTCGGCCCGTCCGGCTCCGGGAAGTCGAGCCTGCTGGCGGTCGCGGCGACCCTGGTCACCCCCGACCGGGGCAGGGTCGTCGTCGACGGTACGGACACGGCGGGCCTGGACCGGGCGGGTCAGGCAGCGCTGCGGCGCGAGCGCATCGGCATCGTCTTCCAGCAGCCCAATCTGCTGCCGTCCCTGACGGCGGCCGAGCAGCTCCAGGTGATGGCCCATCTGTCCGGAGACAGAGTGCGCCAGGCGCGGGCCAGGGCCCTGGAGCTGTTGGACGCGGTCGGCCTCGCCCGAGAGGCGCACCGCCGTCCGCACCAGCTCTCGGGCGGCCAGCGCCAGCGGGTGAACATCGCCCGGGCGCTGATGAACGAGCCCGCCGTCCTGCTGGTCGACGAGCCGACGAGCGCCCTGGACCATGAACGGGGCGCGGCGATACTGGACTTGCTGGGCGCCCTGACCCGGGAGCGGGGGACGGCGACCGTACTGGTCACCCACGACCGGGCACACCTGGAGCGGACGGACCGCACCGTCACGATGGCGGACGGGAGGCTCGCGGCGCTGCCGGTGGCGGGCTGAGCCGGACCCCGTCCGCGACTGTCTCAGAGAGAGATACGGCGCTCGTCCGCCGCGATGGGGAGGTCGTTGATGCTCGCGTACCGGCGCCGCATCAGACCGTTCTCGTCGAACTCCCAGTTCTCGTTGCCGTAGCTGCGGAACCACCGGTCCTCGTCGTTGCGCCACTCGTACTCGAAGCGGACCGCGATGCGGTTGTCGGTGAAGGCCCACAGCTCCTTGCGCAGGCGGTAGTCGAGCTCGCATCGCCACTTCTCGCTCAGGAACTCGACGATCTCCGCGCGCCCTGACAGGAACACATCGCGGTTGCGCCACTCGGAGTCCTCGGTATAGCCGAGGGCGACCCGCTCGGGGTCCCGGCTGTTCCAGGCGTCCTCGGCCGCCCGGACCTTCTGCTGGGCGGTCTCGGCGGTGAAGGGCGGGACGGGCAGCCTCTTAGCAGTCATGGATATCCCCTTCGGAAAGGAGAGAACGTGCGTTCTCCTCGGTGTGCAGTAGCGTAGGAGAATGGTGATTCTCACGCAAGGCGAGGGCTGACATGGAAGCCGCAGTACTTCAGACCCGCGTGCTCGACGCGGCCGAGACGCTTCTGTACGCGCGAGGGCTGCAGACGGTCGGGATGGACGAGATCCGGGGCGAGTCCGGGGTGTCCCTCAAGCGTCTCTACCAGCTCTTCCCCTCCAAGGAGCGGCTGGTGGAGGCATATCTGCGCCGGCGTGACGCACGCTGGCGGGCCTCGCTGGCGAGCCATGTCGACGCCCGGCCCGCCCACGCCCCGGAGGAGGACAAGATCCTCGCCGTCTTCGACTGGCTGCAGTCGTGGTTCGAGGAGCCCGACTTCCGCGGCTGCGCCTTCGTCAACTCCTTCGGGGAGCTGGGCGCCACATCGGACGCGGTGGCGGCCGCGGCCCGCGATCATGTTGACGCGCTACGGAGCTATCTCGCGGGCCTGGTGGCCGCAGCGGGTCGTCCCGCCTCGCTGGCCGGGCCTCTCCTGCTGCTGGTGGAGGGCGCGATCACGACGGCCGCCATAACGGGAAGCAGTACGACGGCGGGGCAGGCCAAGGAGGCCGCCCGAGTGCTGCTGGAGGCGGGCCGCTCGTAGCGAAACGGAAAGCCGAACGCCCTGCACCTGCGGCACGGAGCCGAGGGAGCAGGGCGCGGGTGGTGTCGCTTGAAGGATCAGCCTTGCGTCGCCGTGTTCGCCAGAGCCGTTGAGAGGTCCTTCGCGACCTCCTGGAGGATCGGGACGATCTTCTCGGTGGCCGCCTCGGTGACCCGGCCGGCGGGACCGGAGATCGAAACCGCCGCCGCCGTGGGGGAGTTGGGCACCGAGACCGCGAGGCAGCGGACCCCGATCTCCTGCTCGTTGTCGTCGACCGCGTAACCGGCGTGCCGCACCTGTTCGAGCGCTTCGAGGAAACCCTCGGGTGTCGTGATCGTCTTCTCGGTGGCCGCGGGCATGCCGGTACGGGCGAGCAGCGCGCGTACCTCGTCCGGCGGGGTGTGCGCGAGCAGCGCCTTGCCCACGCCCGTGGAGTGCGGCAGCACGCGCCGGCCGACCTCGGTGAACATCCGCATGGAGTGCTTGGAGGGCACCTGTGCGACGTACACGATCTCGTCGCCGTCGAGCAGCGCCATGTTCGCCGTCTCGCCCGTCTCCTCGACCAGCCGGGCGAGATAGGGGCGGGCCCACGTGCCGAGCAGCCGGGACGCCGATTCTCCCAGGCGGATCAGCCGGGGGCCGAGTGCGTAGCGGCGGTTGGCCTGCTGGCGTACGTAGCCGCAGGCCACCAGCGTGCGCATCAGCCGGTGGATGGTGGGCAGCGGCAGACCGCTGCTGGCGGAGAGCTCGCTCAGCCCGACCTCGCCGCCCGCGTCGGCCATTCTCTCGAGCAGGTCGAAGGCGCGCTCCAGTGACTGCACGCCGCCGCTGGATGCGGGCTTGGCGGCGTCGGTGGAGCTGGCGCTGGACGTTGGCACGTCAACGGTCCTTTCGGGCAGGCGGGCAAGTGAGCAGCGTACCGGGCGTCCCGGTCGGGCACACTGGTGTCGTGAGGGCGTCCATGCCGGTCAGCGGGCGTTTGTCCGCGTCTCGGCAGTCACTTCCCATGGTCCCCTGCTGGTCTGCTCGGCGAAAGCCACCTTCTGCTTTGCGAAATTCTACTTCCACTTTGTGGAAATATCCAAGCCCTCCGGCCGGAACGAGCAGGTCTTGACGGCGAGGACCGCGGAGTGAAGACTCCTTCAACAGTTCGTTGAATTTCGCGGTGCGGTCCGCTGGACGGTCCGCCGTACCGAACGGAAGTGAGGGGCACGGGTGTCCAATGTGGACGTGAAGCTGGTACTGCGCTCGACGCGTGTGATCACCCCGGACGGCACACGGCCCGCATCGGTCGCCGTGGCCGCCGGGAAGATCGCGGCGGTGCTGCCGTACGACGCCGAGGTGCCGGCCGGCGCCCGGCTGGAGGACTTCGGGGACGACGTCCTGCTCCCCGGCCTCGTCGACACCCATGTCCATGTGAACGACCCCGGCCGCACCGAGTGGGAGGGCTTCTGGACCGCCACCCGCGCGGCCGCGGCGGGAGGCATCACCACCCTGCTGGACATGCCGCTCAACTCCCTCCCGCCCACCACCACCGTCGCCAACCTCGCCACCAAGCAGGAGGTGGCGCGCAGCAAGGCGCACATCGACGTCGGCTTCTGGGGCGGCGCGATCCCTTCCAATGTGAAGGACCTGCGGCCGCTGCACGACGCCGGAGTCTTCGGCTTCAAATGCTTCCTCTCGCCGTCCGGCGTGGAGGAGTTCCCCGAGCTCGACCAGGAACAGCTCGCCCGGTCGATGGCGGAGATCGCCGGATTCGGCGGACTGCTCATCGTGCACGCCGAGGACCCGCACCATCTGGCCGCGGCGCCGCAGGAGCCCGGACCCGCGTACGCGAACTTTCTCGCCTCCCGGCCGCGCGACGCCGAGAACACCGCGATCGAAGGCCTGATCGCACACGCCAAGCGGCTCGACGCCCGCGTACATGTACTGCACCTGTCCTCCTCCGACGCGCTGCCGCTCATCGCTGCCGCCAAGCGCGAGGGCGTGAAGATCTCCGTCGAGTCCTGTCCGCACTTCCTCACCCTCACGGCCGAGGAAGTCCCGGACGGGGCAACGGAGTTCAAGTGCTGCCCGCCGATTCGCGAGGCCGCGAACCAGGACGCCCTGTGGGAGGGCCTGGCCGACGGGACCATCGACTGCATCGTCTCCGACCACTCGCCGTGCACCACTGACCTCAAGACCCCCGACTTCGCCACCGCCTGGGGCGGTATCTCCTCCCTCCAGCTCGGCCTCCCCGCCATCTGGACCGAGGCCCGCAAGCGAGGGCACAGCCTTCAGGACGTCGTCCGCTGGATGTCCGCCGCGCCCGCGCAGCTCGCGGGGCTCGGCCACAAGGGCGCGATCGAGGCCGGACGCGACGCCGACTTCGCGGTCCTCGCGCCCGACGAGACCTTCACCGTCGATCCGGCCGAACTCCACCACCGCAACCAGGTGACCGCCTACGCGGGCAAGACTCTGCACGGAGTCGTCAGATCGACGTGGCTGCGCGGCGAACGCATCGTGGAGAACGGCACCCTGGCCGAGCCGACCGGCCGACTGCTCGAAAGGAACAACTGACCGTGTCCATCCCTTCCTTCACCGGTGACGCCCGCCCGTTCGGCGGCGGCGACCCGTACGCCGACTACCGCACGGCCGACTTCCCCTTCACGCACTACGCCGACCTCGCCGACCGGCGGCTCGGCGCGGGCGTCATCGCGGCCAACGACGAGTTCTTCGCCGAGCGCGAGAACATGCTCAAGCCCGAGGCCGCGGAGTTCGACCCCGAGCACTTCGGCCACAAGGGCAAGATCATGGACGGCTGGGAGACCCGCCGCCGCCGCGGCATCTCGGCCGAGCAGCCGCACCCCACGGACGACGACCACGACTGGGCGCTCGTACGCCTCGGAGCGCCCGGCGTCGTACGCGGCATCGTCATCGACACCGCCCACTTCCGTGGCAACTACCCGCAGGCCGTCTCGGTCGAGGCGACCGCGGTGGCCGGGTCCCCCTCGCCCGAGGAGCTACTCGCCGACGACGTGAAGTGGACGACGCTCGTGCCGCGTACGGCCATCGGCGGCCACGCGGCGAACGGCTTCGCCGTCGACGTCGAGCAGCGCTTCACGCACCTGCGCGTCAACCAGCACCCCGACGGAGGCATCGCCCGCCTGCGCGTCCACGGCGAGGTCGCGCCCGACCCCGAGTGGCTCGGCGTGCTCGGCACCTTCGACCTCGTGGCCCTGGAGAACGGCGGCCAGGTCGAGGACGCCTCCGACCGCTTCTACTCCCCGGCCACCAACACCATCCAGCCCGGCCGCTCCCGCAAGATGGACGACGGCTGGGAAACGCGCCGTCGCCGGGACAAGGGCAACGACTGGATCCGCTACCAGCTGGTGGCGCAGGCCGAGATCCGCGCGGTCGAGATCGACACGGCCTATCTCAAAGGCAACAGCGCGGGCTGGGCGTCGGTTTCGCTCCGCGACGGCGAGACGGGTGAGTGGACGCAGATCCTGGAGCGGACGCGGCTGCAGCCGGACACGAATCACCGGTTTGTGCTGGGGGCTCCGGCGGTGGGGACGCATGTGCGGGTGGACATATACCCGGACGGGGGGATCTCGCGGCTGCGGCTGTTCGGTTCACTGACGGCGGAGGGGGCGGGCGCGCTGGTGGCGCGGCACCAGGAACTGGGGGGCTGATCCCTGCGGGGCTTGTTCCCCACACGCCGGCGGGGCTGGAGGTGCGGCTCGGCCGCACATTTCAGCCCGTCCGGCGTTTGAGGACATGCGGCCGAAGGCCGCATACGGGGGTCCAGGGGGCGGAGCCCCTTGGTTACGGGAAGGGGCGGGGTGGGGAACAAGCCCGCCGCAGGCGCCACCCCGCCGTCGCAAGGAACGCGGCCCCGCCTCCTCCGCCCCCGCGCCAAACCGACGTTGAATCACCGTGTGACCCTTCAGCAAGAGATCGTCGGCAGCGCCATGCAGATGGCGGTCGTCTCCCTCCAGCCGGGCCAGACCGTCTACTGCGAGGCCGGGAAGTTCCTGTTCAAGACGGCCAACGTGGCGATGGAGACCCGGCTGTCCGGCCCCGGCGGAGGCGGAGGCGGCCAGCCCGCCGGCGGCTCCGGCTCCGGCTCCGGTTCCGGCTCCGGCGGCATGGGCGGAATGCTGCGCCAGGCCATGGGCACCGCCATGCAGGCCGGCCAGCGCGCCCTCGCCGGTGAGTCCCTCGCCTTCCAGTACTTCACCTCCACCGGCGGCGAGGGCACCGTGGGCTTCGCGGGTGTGCTGCCCGGCGAGATGCGGGCCCTCGAACTCGACGGCACGCGCGCGTGGATGGCGGAGAAGGACGCCTTCGTGGCCGCCGAGTCCACTGTCGAGTTCGGCATCGCCTTCCAGGGCGGCAAGACAGGCCGCAGCGGCGGCGAGGGCTTCATCCTGGAGAAGTTCACCGGGCGCGGCACGGTCATCATCTGCGGCGCGGGCAATTTCATCGACCTCGATCCCGCCGACTTCGGCGGCCGTATCGAGGTCGACACCGGCTGCATCGTCGCCTTCGAGGAGGGCATCCGCTACGGCGTCCAGCGCATCGGCGGCCTCAACCGCCAGGGCCTGATGAACGCCGTCTTCGGCGGCGAGGGCCTCTCCCTGGCCACCCTGGAGGGCCATGGGCGGGTGATCCTCCAGTCGCTGACCATCGAGGGTCTCGCCAACGCCCTCAGGAAGGCCCAGGGCGGCGACAAGCAGGGACCGACCGGCGGGCTTTTCTCCACGGACGCCGGCTAGCACGTGCCGAGGCGCGCCGGGCCGACCGATGATTTCCTGGTACGAGGGGGGTCTCAGCTGATGACCGGAACACCGCAGTCCCGAGCACCCCGAAAGAGGAACCTGTCATGGCTCAGCTCTCGATCACCAGTTTCGTCACCCTCGACGGTGTGATGCAGGCCCCCGGAGGGCCTGAAGAGGACACCAGCGGCGGCTTCGCGCTGGGCGGCTGGTCCGTGCCGTACGGGGACGAGGACTTCGGCCGTTTCATCAACGAGGTCTTCGACCAGGCGGGCGCCTTCCTGCTCGGCCGCCGCACGTACGAGATCTTCGCGGGCTACTGGCCCAAGGTGACCGACCCCGCCGATCCTGTCGCCTCGAAGCTCAACTCCCTGCCGAAGTACGTCGCTTCGACCAAGCTGGAAAAGGCCGACTGGGAAAACAGCACCATCATCCACGGCGACCTCGTCAAGGAGGTCACCGCACTCAAGGAGCGCACGGACGGCGAGCTCCAGGTCCACGGAAGCGGAGCCCTCGCCCACCACCTGATGGCGCACGATCTGATCGACAAGCTCCATCTGCTCACCTTCCCCGTCGTCCTGGGCACGGGCCGCAAGCTGTTCGCCAGCGGCGCCGTCCCGACCGCCTTCCGGCACACCGCGTCCCGGGTCACCGGCGCGGGCGTGGCCATCCACACGTACGAGCTGGCGGGCCGCCCCGAGTACGGCAGCTACTAGGCAAGCCCAGTACACGTGGAGCGATCGGGGGCGAACCCCTGGGCGCGGCAGCTCTGTTGGGCGCGGACTCTGGTCCCGGCGGGCACGGCGCGGGGCCTCCGCGCGGCCGATACCGCGGATTGCTAGGTTCGTGCGCCATGCGATCACTGACGTACGACATAGAGTTCCGCGCCCGTGCCAAGCGCACCCAGGCGTGGGGATTCGGCCTCCTGTCGCTCGCCGCGCTGCTGTGGGTGTGGTTCGGCGTTCTGCTGCTCACGCCGTACGACGCGGGGTACCAGTCCGACTGCGAGGCCCGGCTCTTCACGGACCGATCCACGGCCAACGAGGGCCACGGCGAGAACAGGTGCACCGCCGAACGGGACTGGCCCGAACTCCTCGGCGTCCTCGGCCTCTCGGTGCCCGTCTCCGTCGTGGGTGCCGTGCTCTTCACAAGCGCCAGCGTCAGCAACCGTATGGCCGAACACCTCGCCGAGGTGACCCGGCTGACCGAGGCTGCCGAACGGGCCGCCTGAGCCGCCGGCTAAGCCTTCCTGTACTGGTCCGCGATCATCAGCACCGCGAAGCCGACCACGCCGATCACCACGTTCGCGAAGATCTCCCGGCCGTGCAGGAAGCCGACGTAGTCCGTGATAAAGCGCGTGAAGCCCATGAAACGGAACCAGCCGGTCAGCTCGCGCAACACCCCGCAGGCACCCGCGATCAGCAGCACCATGCCGATGGCTTCGAGAATCTTTTTCATACGCCGATCGTGGTCCGGGACGCGGGGCCGTCGCGTCCGCCCTCCGGATGCCTCGCGGGAGCCGAAAGTCTGAGCCTGCGCGACTTTGGTAGCTACCCGCCGCCGCGAGGCGGCATCACCGCTCCCGCCTGCGTAGCTTTGTCGATATGACGCGCACGGAATACCCCTGGCTGCTGCCCTCGGCCATGTCGCAGGACGCCGACCTGCCCGGCGACCGGACCCGGGCCAGGCCGCGCCGTACCGTACGCGACTGGGTCGTTGACACCTTCGCCTTCATCATCGCCGCGCTCATCGGCATCCTGGCTTCCGAGGCGAGCCGGCAGGCAGGCAACTCCGAACTGGTCGTCTTCGCCGACCAGATGGTGGGCGTGCTCGCCTGCTGCGCACTGTGGGTCAGACGCCGCGCGCCGCTCGGGCTCGCGCTCACCCTGCTCGTCGTGAGCGTGGTGTCTCCGGTCGCGGGAGGGGCGTTGCTGGTGAGCCTGTTCAGCCTCGCCGTGCACCGCCCCTTCAAGCCCGTCGCCGTCGTCGGGGCCCTGGCCGTCGCGGGTTCGGCGGCCGCGGCGCTCGTACGCCCCGATCCGGGCATGTCGTTCCTGGCCTCGCTCCTCACCGGCGTGATCCTGATCCTTCTGGTGACCGGCTGGGGCATGCTCGTACGCGCCCAGCGCCAGCTCGTCGTCGCCCTGCGCGAGCGCGCCCGGCGGGCCGAGAGCGAGGCCGAGCTGCGGGCCGAGCACGCCCAGCGGCTCGCCCGCGAGGCCATCGCCCGCGAGATGCACGATGTGCTCGCCCACCGCCTTACCCTGCTGAGCGTGCACGCGGGCGGACTCGAATTCCGGCCGGACGCGCCCCCTGCCGAGGTCGCCCGGGCCGCCGGAGTGATTCGCGACAGTGCCCACGAGGCGCTGCAGGATCTGCGCGAGATCATCGGCGTACTGCGGGCCCCCGGCGAGGGAGAGGGCGCCGACCGGCCGCAGCCCACGCTCGCCACCCTCGACGCCCTGGTCGCCGAGTCCAGGCAGGCGGGCATGAAGGTCACCCTCGACAACCGCATCACCGACTCGGCCGCCGTCCCTCCCGCCACCGGCCGCACCGTCTTCCGCATCGCCCAGGAGTGCCTGACCAACGCCCGCAAACACGCACCGGGCGCCGAGGTCACCGTCCTCGTCAGCGGCCGGCAGGGCCATGGCCTGACCGTGGACGTAGCCAATCCCGCCCCGGTCGGCGAGGTCGGGAAGGTCCCGGGCTCCGGTCAGGGTCTGATCGGTCTGACCGAACGCGCCACGCTCGCGGGCGGCAGGCTCGCACACGGAGCAACGGACGACGGCGGTTTCCGCGTCCGGGCCTGGCTACCGTGGGCCGCATGACTATCCGGTTGCTCGTCGTCGATGACGACCCTCTCGTCCGCGCGGGACTCGCCTTCATGTTCGGCGGAGCCGACGACCTCGAGATCGTGGGGGAGGGGGCCGACGGCTCCGAGGTCGCGGCACTCGTCGACCGGCTCGCGCCAGATGTGGTGCTGATGGACATCCGGATGCCGAGGATGGACGGCCTCACCGCCACCGAGGAACTGCGCCGCCGCCCCGATGCTCCCGAAGTCGTCGTCCTCACCACCTTCCACGCGGACGAGCAGGTGCTGCGGGCGCTGCGGGCGGGAGCCGCCGGCTTCGTCCTGAAGGACACCGCGCCCGCCGAGATCGTCGCCGCGGTACGGCGGGTGGCGGCGGGCGATCCGGTGCTCTCACCGGCCGTCACCCGCCAGTTGATGACACAGGTCGCCGACCGCACCGCCGGCACCCGCAAGAAGTCCGCCGCCGAGCGGATGGCCTCGCTCGCCGACCGCGAACGGGAGGTGGCCGTCGCCGTCGGCCGCGGCAGGTCCAACGCCGAGATCGCCGCGACCCTCTATATGAGCGTGCCGACCGTCAAGACGCACGTCTCGCGCATTCTGGCCAAGCTGGACCTGAACAACCGTGTCCAGATCGCGCTGTTGGCGCACGACGCGGGCCTGCTCGAGGAGGACGAGCCGGTGTAGCGGACGTACGCTGGCGCGATGACAATCGTTGATCTGGGGGAGTACGGAGCGGAGTTCATCTCGAATCCGTATCCGTACTACGCGCGGCTGCGCGAGTCGGGCCCCGTCCACGAGGTGCGGATGGCGGGCGGCGAGCAGTTCTGGCTGATCGTCGGTCACGAGGAGGCGCGTGCCGCGCTCGCCGACCCGCGCCTGTCCAAGTCGCCCGCCACGGTAGGCGCGATGATGCTGGACGAGGAGGTCATCGGACCGAATCTGCTGGTCCTAGACCCGCCGGACCACAGCAGGCTGCGTCTCGGCGGCCGAACTGCGCGCGCTCGCCTATCTGTTGCTGATCGCCGGCCATGAGACGACGGTCAATCTCATCTCCAACGGCGTACGGGCCCTGCTCACCCACCCCGACCAACTGGCCGCCCTGCGCGCGGACTTCGGACTCCTGGACGGTGCGGTCGAGGAGATGCTGCGCTACGACGGCCCCGTGGAGAACGCCACAGCCCGCTTCGCCGCCGAGCCGGTCCCGGTCGGGGACCGGGTGATCCCGGCCGGCGCGACGGTGCTGGTCGGCCTCGCCGCGGGCGACCGCGACCCGTTCCGCTATCCGGACCCGGACAGCTTCGACATCCGGCGGGACACCCGGGGCCATCTCGCTTTCGGGCACGGCATCCACTTCTGCCTCGGGGCGCCGCTGGCCCGGATGGAGGCCCGCATCGCGATCCGCACCCTCCTCGAACGCTGCCCGGACCTGGCGCTGGACCCCTTGGGCGGCCCGCTCGACTGGCTGCCCGGCCTGCTGATGCGCGGCGTGCGGCGGCTGCCGGTGAGCTGGTAGCCCGCGGCCGGGCCCCGGCCGCGGGCTCGGCCCCGGTCTCACCGCCGCCCCCAGTCGGCCGGGGTGCGCTCAGTCCGCAGGGATCTCCTCCAGCCGGACCGGCCGGTGCTCGCGGCGGGACAGCTCGCACGCCTCCGCGATCCGCAGCGCCGTCAGCGCCTCGCGGCCGTCGCAGGGGTTCTCGGCCTCGCCCTCGACCATCCGGACGAAGGTGTCCAGCTCCGCCTCGTACGCGGGGGCGAAGCGCTCCAGGAAGCCGGGCCACGGCTTGGTGGCGGGCGGCGGGCCCTGCGGCTCGGTCGAGGTGATCGGCGTACGGTCGTCGAGGCCCACCGCGACCTGGTCGAGCTCACCGGCGAGTTCCATGCGTACGTCGTAACCCGCGCCGTTGCACCGGGTGGCCGTAGCCGTGGCCAGCGTGCCGTCGTCCAGGGTCAGCACCGCGGCCGCGGTGTCGACGTCGCCCGCGTCGCGGAACATCGAGGGGCCCCCGTCGGAGCCGGTGGCGTACACCTCGACGACCTCCCGGCCGGTCACCCAGCGCAGGATGTCGAAGTCATGGACCAGGCAGTCCCGGTACAGGCCACCGGAGAGCGGCAGATACGCGGCGGGCGGCGGCGCCGGGTCGGAGGTGATGGCCCGTACGGTGTGCAGCCGGCCGAGCCGTCCCGAGTGCACCAGCTCGCGCGCCCTGGTGTACCCCGCGTCGAAGCGGCGCATGAAGCCCAGCTGGAGCTGGGTGCCCGCGGTCTCGACCTCGCGCAGGGCGCCGAGCGTGCCCGGCAGATCCAGGGCGATGGGCTTCTCGCAGAAGGTGGGCAGCCCGGCGCGGGCGGCCCGGGCGATGAGGTCGGCGTGTGCGGCGGTGGCGGAGGCGATCACGACGGCGTCAACGCCCCACTTGAAGATCTCGTTCGCGCTGGGCGCGGCGGTGGACCCGGTGCGCTCGGCGACCTCGGCCGCCCGCGCCGCGTCGGTATCCGCCACGACCAGTGAACCCACCTCCCGGTGGCGGCTGAGCACGCCCGCGTGGAAAGTGCCGATACGTCCCGTTCCGATCAATCCGATGCGCATGGCCCAAAGGTGGCGGCGGGCCGGTCGCCATGTCAAGACTTTGTCCTGACAACCGAACTTCACGACTTCCCGTCAACATTCCGTGCGACTACGCTCACCCCGTGCCCAAGCAGCCCAGACACGTGACGGACCCGTCCCTGTCGCTCCAGCTGAGCGTGGACCGCACCAGCCCGGTCCCGCTCTACTTCCAGCTGTCGCAGCAGCTGGAATCCGCCATCGAGAGAGGAACCCTCACTCCCGGCAGCCTGCTCGGCAACGAGATAGAGCTGGCCAACCGGCTCGGTCTGTCCCGACCGACCGTCCGCCAGGCCATCCAGTCCCTCGTCGACAAAGGGCTGCTGGTGCGCCGCCGAGGCGTCGGCACCCAGGTGGTACACAGCCAGGTCAAGCGCCCGCTGGAGCTCAGCAGCCTCTACGACGACCTGGAGGCGGCCGGCCAGCGCCCGGCCACCATCGTGCTGCGCAATGCCGTCGAACCGGCGAGTGCCGAGGTCGCGGCCGCTCTCGGGGTGGCGGAGGGCAGCGACGTGCAGCTGATCGAGCGGCTGCGGTTTGCCCACGGCGAGCCCATGGCCAGGCTGCGCAACCACCTGCCCGCGGGCCTCTTCGACTGCGACACCGAGCGGCTCGAGGCAACCGGCCTGTACCGGATGATGCGATCCGCGGGGATCACCCTGCACAGCGCCCGGCAGTCGGTCGGGGCGCGGGCCGCCACCGAGCTCGAGGCCGAGCTGCTCACCGAGGCGACCGGGGCTCCGCTGCTCACGATGGAGCGCACCACCTTCGACGACACCGGCCGCGCTGTCGAGTTCGGCTCGCACATCTACCGGGCCTCGCGCTACGCCTTCGAGTTCCAGCTCCTCGTGCGTCCCTGACGGCCCCGAGGAGGCCCGGGGCAGGTCACGTAAGAATGTCCTTCGCGTAAGAATGTTCGGACAAAGTCTTGACGGGGTCGCGTGGCACCCGTAAAAACTCACCCAGCCGCAATCGGGCGGCCGGGAGAGAAGGCGGACCCACCATGCGTACCACCCGCACGGCAGCAGCCCTGCTCGCCGCAAGTGCCCTGGTCGTTGTCGCCGGATGCAGTAGTTCCGGCGGCAAGGAGGCCAAGGACAGCCCCTCCAAGGACGGTGGAGGAGGCGTTCCCGCCGCCACCGGACGCCTGAAGATCGCGATGGTGACGCACTCCGGCGAGGGCGACACCTTCTGGGACATCGTCCAGAGCGGCGCCAAGGTGGCCGCCCGCAAGGACAACGTCGAATTCCTCTACTCGGCCAACAAGGAGGGCAAGGAGCAGGCCCAGCTCGTGCAGGCCGCCATCGACCAGAAGGTCGACGGCATCATCGTGACCCTCGCCAAGCCGGAAGCAGTCCAGGACGTCGTCAAGAAGGCCGTCGCGGCAGGCATACCCGTCGTCACGATCAACTCCGGCGCCGAGTTCTCCAAGTCGCTCGGCGCGCTCAGCCACATCGGGCAGGACGAGTCCGTCGCGGGCGAGGCCATCGGCGAGGAACTCAACAAGCGCGGCAAGAAGAAGGCCGTCTGCGTCATCCACGAGCAGGGCAACGTCTCGCTCGAAGCGCGCTGCGCCGGTGTGAAGAAGACCTTCAAGGGCACGGTCGAGAACCTCAACGTCGACGGCACCAACACACCCGCGACCACCTCGTCCATCGAGGCCAAACTCCAGGCGGGCAAGGACATCGACGCCGTCGTCGCCCTCGGCGCCCCCATCGCGGCCGCCGCGGTCAAGGCCAAGGACGGCGCGGGCTCCGGCGCCGAGGTCAACACCTTCGACCTCAACGCCGAAGTGGTCAAGCAGCTCAAGGCCAAGCAGATCGGCTTCGCCGTGGACCAGCAGCCCTACCTCCAGGGCTATCTCGCCATCGACGAGCTGTGGCTCAACAAGGTCAACGGCAATGTGATCGGCGGCGGCAAGCCGATCCTCACCGGTCCCGCGCTGGTCACCGAGAAGGATGTGCCCGCGCTGGAGAAGCTCACCGCCGACGGAACCCGATGACGTACGCGGTATACCCGGTGCCAACCCTCCGACCTGCTGTGACACATACTTGGGCGGCCGGGGCGCGTGACCACGCCCCCCGGCCGCACCGAGAAGCACAGCGAGTTCGGCAAGAAGGGCACGGCGTCGTGGCTAGGACAAGGACAGGGGTACGCGCGCTCGGCGCGGTGCTGGCGGCGGTACTCGGAGCCTCACTCGCGGGATGCAGCAGCACCGGCGGCAAGCGCGCGGCCGACGCCCGCAAGGCGCAGGCCGCGGCCGGCAAGGCCGCGGTCACCACCCCTCGCTGGACCTTCGCGATGGTCACCCACTCCGGCGACGGCGACACCTTCTGGGACATCGTCCAGAGCGGCGCGGAGCAGGCCGCCGTCAAGGACAACATCAACTTCCTCTACTCGCACAACGACGAGGGCCAGCAGCAGGCCCAGCTCGTCCAGGCGGCCATCGACAAGAAGGTCGACGGACTGATCGTCTCGCTCGCCAAGCCCGACGCGATGAAGGACGTCGTCGCCAAGGCCGAGAAGGCCGGTATCCCCGTCATCACCGTCAACTCGGGCTCCGAGCAGTCCAAGGCGTACGGCGCGCTCACCCACATCGGGCAGGACGAGTCCGTCGCCGGCGAGGCCGTCGGCGACGAACTCGACAAGCGCGGCCGCAAGAAGGCCCTGTGCGTGCTCCACGAGCAGGGCAACGTCGGCCATGAACAGCGCTGCGCGGGCGCGAAGAAGACCTTCGGCGGCGAGCTGCAGAACCTCTACGTCGACGGCACCAACATGCCCGACGTCCAGGCGTCCATCGAGGCCAAGCTTCAGGCCGACCGCTCCATCGACGCGGTTGTCACGCTGGGCGCACCGTTCGCGGACGCCGCCGTCCAGGCGAAGAAGACCGCCGGGAGCACGGCCGAGGTCGACACCTTCGACCTCAACGCCAAGGTGGCCGCCGAACTGAAGGCCCAGACGCTCGGCTTCGCCGTCGACCAGCAGCCCTATCTCCAGGGGTACCAGGCCGTGGATCTGCTGTGGCTCTACAGGTACAACGCCAACGTGCTCGGCGGCGGGCGGCCCGTCCTGACCGGACCTCAGATCATCACCAAGACCGACGCCGCCGAGCTGCAGGAATACACAGAGCGGGGGACACGATGAGTGCGACCGCACCAACTGCCACACCACCACAGAAGAGCGACGAGCGGCTGCTGCGCACCTCGCCCCTGCGCAAGCTGATGGGCAGACCCGAACTGGGCTCGGTCGTCGGCGCCGTCGCGGTCTTCATCTTCTTCTCGATCGTCTCGGACTCGTTCCTCCAGGCGTCCAGCCTGTCCACCGTCCTGTACGCGGCATCGACCCTCGGCATCATGGCCGTACCGGTCGCGCTGCTGATGATCGGCGGCGAGTTCGACCTGTCGGCCGGTGTCCTGGTGACCAGCTCCGCGCTGATCTCCTCAATGTTCAGCTACCAGATGACGGCGAACGTCTGGGTCGGCGTCCTTGTCTCGCTGCTGGTCACGCTGGCCATCGGGGTCTTCAACGGCTTCATGCTGACCCGTACGAAACTGCCCAGCTTCATCATCACGCTCGGCACGTTCCTGATGCTGACCGGCCTCAACCTCGGCTTCACCAAGCTGATCAGCGGCACGGTCTCCACGAAGTCCATCGCCGACATGGAGGGCTTCAGCTCCGCGAAGAAGCTCTTCGCCTCGCAGCTCACCCTCGGGGACGTCACCCTCAAGGTCACCATCCTGTGGTGGTTCGCGCTGGTCGCCCTGGCCACGTGGATCCTGCTGCGTACCCGCTTCGGCAACTGGATCTTCGCGGTCGGCGGCGGCGCGGACGCGGCCCGCGCGGTCGGCGTCCCGGTCAACAGGACCAAGA
Source organism: Streptomyces sp. NBC_00885 (assembly GCF_045207475.1). Taxonomy (NCBI): domain Bacteria; kingdom Bacillati; phylum Actinomycetota; class Actinomycetes; order Kitasatosporales; family Streptomycetaceae; genus Streptomyces; species Streptomyces sp. NBC_00885. The sequence goes on along the minus strand of NZ_CP108796.1, from coordinate 1,499,128 downwards.
TCGGCCTGTACATGGGCGTCGCCTTCGCCGCCTGGGTCTCCGGCCAGCATCTGCTGTTCTCCTTCGACGTGGTGCAGTCCGGCGAAGGCGTCGGCAACGAGCTGACGTACATCATCGCGGCCGTCATCGGCGGCTGCCTGATCACCGGCGGCTACGGCTCGGCGATCGGCTCGGCGGTCGGTGCGTTCATCTTCGGCATGACCAGCAAGGGCATCGTGTACGCGGAGTGGAACCCGGACTGGTTCAAGTTCTTCCTCGGAGCGATGCTCCTTCTCGCCACCCTGCTCAACGCATGGGTCCGCAAGCGTGCGGAGGCAAGCAAATGACGGCCCTCGTCGAGCTCGACAACGTCAGTAAGTACTACGGCAACATCCGCGCCCTGGAGGGCGTCTCGCTGGAGGTGCACGGCGGGGAGATCTCCTGCGTACTCGGCGACAACGGCGCGGGCAAGTCCACGCTGATCAAGATCATCGCGGGTCTGCACCAGCACGACGCCGGAACCTTCCTCATCGACGGCGAGCAGGCGAGCCTGACCAGCCCGCGCGAGGCGCTGGACCGCGGTATCGCCACGGTCTACCAGGACCTCGCCGTCGTACCGCTGATGCCGGTCTGGCGGAACTTCTTCCTCGGCTCCGAGCCGACGAAGGGTGTCGGTCCCTTCAAGCGCCTCGACGTCGAGCAGATGCGCGAGACGACCCGGTCCGAGCTGCTGCGCATGGGCATCGACCTGCGCGATGTCGACCAGCCCATCGGCACGCTCTCGGGCGGCGAGCGGCAGTGCGTGGCGATCGCCCGGGCCGTGTACTTCGGCGCGAAGGTCCTGGTCCTGGACGAGCCGACCGCGGCGCTCGGCGTGAAGCAGTCCGGCGTGGTGCTGAAATATGTGGCCGCCGCGCGGGATGCGGGGCTGGGTGTGGTGCTGATCACCCACAACCCGCACCACGCGTATCTGGTCGGTGACCGCTTCATCCTGCTCAAGCGGGGCACGATGTCCGCCAGCCACACGAAGAGCTCGGTGACGCTGGACGAGCTGACGCGCCAGATGGCGGGCGGGAGCGAGCTGGAGGACCTGAGGCACGAGCTGGAGAGGGCGCCGGTGCCGACGCATCTGGGGGGCCACCCGGTGAAGGACGCGGACGGTGATTGACCGGGGCTCCGCCCCGGACCCCGCGCCTCAAACGCCGGCGGGGCTGAAGGTGCGGCTTGGCCGCATATCCAGCCCGTCCGGCGTTTGAGGACATGCGGCCGAAGGTCGCATACGGGGTCCGGGGCGAAGCCCCGTCGGGGGGCTGGGGGCCTGCCCCCAGTTCGGGAAGGGGCGGGTAGGGGCAGCCCCGCGCAGCGGCACCGCCCTCCAGGAAACGGCGCCCCGCCCCGCCGGATGGCAGAATCGGCCCCGGTGGGCGCTGCCCACCGCCGGGGACATGACAGCCACCGGCCCCGCCCCCGAGACCCCGCAGGGACATGAGCACCTACCGCGACTTCGCGCACCGCGGCTCCGCCCGAGCCACCGTCCTGAAGACCGTCGGCACCCGCGAGCGGCGCTCGCATCTGACCGCGCCGCGCGTCCCCACCGTCGGCATCGACATCGGCGGCACGAAGGTGATGGCGGGTGTCGTCGACGCCGACGGCGTGATCCTGGAGAAGGTCCGTACGGAGACGCCGCACAAGTCCAAGAGCCCCAAGGTCGTCGAGGACACCATCTGCGAGCTGGTCCTCGACCTGTCCGACCGGCACGACGTGCACGCGGTGGGCATCGGCGCGGCGGGCTGGGTCGACGCCGACCGTTCCAAGGTTCTCTTCGCACCCCATCTCGCCTGGCGCAACGAACCCCTGCGCGACGCCCTCTCGGCCCGGCTCGCCGTCCCTGTCCTGGTCGACAACGACGCCAACACCGCCGCCTGGGCCGAGTGGCGCTTCGGCGCCGGCCGCGGCGAGGACCACCTGGTCATGATCACCCTCGGTACGGGTATCGGCGGCGCGATCCTGGAGGACGGCCGGGTCAAGCGCGGCAAGTACGGCGTCGCCGGCGAATTCGGCCATATGCAGGTCGTTCCCGGCGGCCACCGCTGCCCCTGCGGCAACCGCGGCTGCTGGGAGCAGTACAGCTCGGGCAACGCGCTGGTGCGCGAGGCCCGCGAGCTCGCCGCCGCCGACTCCCCGGTCGCGCACGGCCTCATCGAGCGCGTCGGCGGCAACATCCCCGAGATCACCGGTCCGGTCATCACCGAGCTTGCCCGCGAGGGCGACGCCATGTGCATCGAGCTCTTCCAGGACATCGGCCAGTGGCTCGGCATCGGCATCGCCAATCTCGCGGCCGCCCTCGACCCGTCCTGCTTCGTCATCGGCGGCGGTGTCAGCGCGGCCGACGATTTGCTCATCGGCCCCGCCCGGGACGCCTTCCGCCGTCACCTCACGGGCCGCGGCTACCGCCCCGAGGCACGCATCGTCAAGGCCCAGCTCGGCCCGGAGGCAGGTATGGTCGGTGCGGCCGACCTCGCGCGGCTCGTGGCCCGCCGTTTCCGCCGGGCCAACCGGCGCCGTGTGGAGCGCCACGAGCGTTACGAACGCTACGCGCAGGCCATCCGCAACTCCGGCACCACCCGCCCCACCCAGGAACCGTAGTCATGACCGTGCCCCGCCAGTCCACCGCAACGGACGAGAGCGTCCGCCCCCCTGAGAACCACCGCCACATGGTGCTCCGTCGCTGGCTGACGGCGATCACCATCGTGCTCCTCGTCGGCATCCCGGCCGGCTATCTGGTGATCTCCGCGGAGCAGAGTCGTGACAGCGGGCGGGACAAGGAGTCGGAGTCCTCGGCCACCGGCCTGCGCAACACCTGGCCCTCCCAGATGAAGCGCCGCGTCTTCGAGGTGCCGATCCCGGAGAATTCCACGCGGGTCGCGTACTACGAGACGAGCAACTGGAAGACCAGCAGGCTGTACGTGCAGTTCCGTACGACCGCCGCCGGGCTCGACCAGTTCCTCAAAGGCGTCGGCACGAGCCGCGCGCAGCTCGACGCCGGCAAGGTCAGCATCGGCGCGCGTGACGCCGAGACCGTCGCCTGGCACTTCGGCGCGAGCGAGGGCGAGTGGGCGGGCACCAGCCATGTGCAGAAGGACCCCCGTCCCTCCCAGGACATCACCGTCGATCTGACCGACAGTTCCCGCCCCATGGTCTTTGTTGTCTCGACAGCGACCCCCTGACCGGAGGCCGGGCTTCCAGTCATTGACATGGAGCGGGTGAGCGCGACGCGGACGCTCCCGAAGACCCTGCGGTACCGGATCGGCGGTCACGCACCCGTACTCGTCCTCGAGTCCCTCCCTCGGGACCACCTGGCACAGGTCATAACGACCGTCCGGGGAGCGGGACGGTGCTGCGGGTGATCGGCGATCGACGTCCATGCGGTCCACGTACCGTGTCACGGGCCGGTGGTGCCAGGCGCTTTCATGCCCGCCCTGGGGCACGTCATCCGCCCGCGGCGTCCTCGGCCTCCCAGCGCAGCAGGTCGCCCGGCTGGCACTTGAGCACCTCGCAGAGCGCGGCGAGCGTCGCGAAGCGCACCGCCTTGGCGCGGCCGTTCTTGAGTACCGCCAGGTTGGCGGGCGTGATCCCTACGCGGTCCGCGAGCTCGCCCACGGACATCTTCCGCCTGGCCAGCATCACGTCGATGTCGACGGTGATCGGCATCAGATCACCTCGTCCAACTCGGCCTGCATCTGCGCCGCTTCGACGTCGCGCGCGACGGCCTGGGCGAGCAGCATCCGCAGCACGAGCACGATGAGCGCGACCCCCAGGATGGCCACGCCGACCCCGCCCATGATGACGGTGACGCCCGGGTCCTCCCGCTGGCCCGGCGCATTGACGGCCGTGACCGCGAACCACAGGAGGGCAGCCGCCACGATCGCGCCGATCACGCCGTCCACGTACCGGAAGGCGGCGTGGGAGAACACGGTTCCGCGTCGCACCATCGATACCAGCCGCCATACGCAGACCAGGGCGACCTGGGCCGACGCCATGCCCAGGATCGTGATCACGCGCAGCGGGGTCAGCGGGAGCGACCCGTCCTCGGGGTCGGTGGCCAACGCCCACACCATCAATGCCTGTACGAACACGGTGCCGGCGAGCACCACCACGAGCACGGCGCGCAGCGCACGCACTGTCAGCTTTCCCATGGCCCGTCCTTCCATCGAGTTGCGATGGGAACCTATCGAGATTCGATAGGTGAAACAAGGGCTGGGACGGAGGGTGGGCGGCGGTTTCGCACGGTGGCGGGACACCGCCGCTTCTCATGGCATGGCGGTTGCCCGAACCGTCTTGATCTTGTCGATCCCGGCCTCGCTTGAGCATAAATCGGACGTCACCCGAGGACCCGGACGAGACGCGCAATCTCGCCGCCGACCCCGCCCACCACGACATCGTCGCCCGCTGCATCCAGGGCATCAGCGAGAAGATGCTCGCCCAGACCCTGCGCGCGCTGGTCCAGGACGGCCTGGTCTGGCGGGAGGTCAAGCCGACGCCGCCGCCCCAGGTCACCTACGGGCTGACCGAGTTCGGCCGAGAGGTCGGCGAGCCGCTGACGGAGCTGTTCGACCGGATCACACAGCGGCTGTCGCCGCGCAGCCCGGGATAGCGTGCGGCACCACCCTGACGAGCCGCCAAGTGACGGAAGTCTGAACGGTGGGCCCGGAGCCGACAGCATCGCCGGTGGCGGCTTCGGCGACACCATTACCGGTGCCGGCCTGACTGCCGGCACTGACCTGGGCGACACGATCTGCGGCGGCACCGGCACTTTCGCCGCCGTCGGGACCGCGACCAGTTGCGGGATGAATCCCGACGACGGCGACGACACCATCCACGGCAACGAGGGCGACGATCTGATCTCCGGTCAGGGCGGCGATGACCAACTGGTCGGAGATCCGGGGGATGACACCCTCAACGGCGGCAGCGGCACCGATACCGGCAACGGCGGCGACGGCAACGACGTATACCTCGGCGTGGAAACCCGTACCTCCTGCAACCTTCAGTAAGCGCATCGCCGGGCTGCGACTACGCAACGTTCAGACGGTCACGTCCGCTTCAGCCTTCTGCCGAAACAGAGCGCGGTACTCCTGGGGCGAGGTCCCGACACGTCTGTGGAAGGCTGCGCGCACAGACGCCGGGTTCCCGAGTCCGGTCAGTCGCCCGATCCGCTCGATGGGTTCCGTGGTGGCTTCCAGTAGTTCGCGCGCGCGGTCGATGCGTGCGTCGGTCAGCCATGCCATGGGTGAAGTCCCGGTCTCGTTGCGAAAGCGGCGGACCAGGGTGCGCCGAGCCATGTGGGCACGTGCGGCGAGATCGTCGACGGTAATCGTCGCTGCCATGTTGTCGAGCATCCAGTCCCGTACGGTGGCGAGTTCCTGGCTGCTCGGCCGGCTGCGGAGCTGGTCAATGTATTGCGCCTGGCCGCCGGGTCGTTGGGGCGGCGCCACCAGGAGCCGCGCCCTTGCGTTCGAGGCGGCGGCTCCGTGGTCAATCCGGATGAGGTGGAGACACAGATCGATTCCGGCGGTCACGCCTGCCGACGTGAGGATGTCGCCGTCGTCGACGAACATGCGGTTCGGCTGGACCTCGATGCCTGGGTAGCGCCTCTGAAGCTGGTCAGACACCTGCCAATGGGTCGTGGCGGGCCTTCCGTCGAGAAGACCTGCCGCCGCCAAGGCGAACGCTCCGGAGCAGATGGACACGATTCGTGCGCCGCGGCCGTGCGCCGCGCGGAGAGCGGCCAGGGCCGCGCTCGGGACGTCGGCGTCAACGTCGTCGTATCCCGGGACGATGACAGTGTCTGCTTTTTCGAGCGCATCAAGGCCGGCTGCCCCGGTGACGGAGAACCCTGAGCGGGCCACGGGCACGACCTGCTCATACGTGGCAACCGTCAGCTCGTAGTTCGGGTCCATCGAGAAGATCTGCGCCGCGATGCCTAGCTCAAGCGGCAGCACGCCGGGCAGGCTCAGTACGACAACGTGATGGCGCAGGGGCACGGCCACCTCATTGGAGATCATGGCCCAATTGTAGCGGAGGAAGGCCCTCGGGCCACTGTTTGTGGACGGCGGCGCAGCTTACGTTCGGACCATGAACGATCCTCTGGTCGTACCAACTGGCGACATCGCCGACGCAGCCCTCGCGATCCTGTACGAGACGGTGGACAAGCAGATTGCCCAACACAGCCTGCGCAGTTTCTACTTCGCACGGCTGACTGCTCAGCAAGAAGGCCTGCTGACCGATGCGGCATACGACGAGGGCCTGCTGTTCGCAGCCACGGTCATGCACGACCTCGGGCTGGGGACGCTTGCCGAGGGCAATGCCCGATTCGAGGTCGAAGGTGCGGACCTCGCCGCAAAGCTGCTGGCTGAGCACGGGGTCCCTGACGACGACATCAGCCGGGTCTGGGAAGCCATCGCCCTGCACAGCTCGCTCGGCCTCGCCGACCGCATGGGCCTGCTGACCTACCTGACCCACAAGGGCGTCTTCACCGACGGTGGCCGCTTCACCGAGCTTTCCCCCGAGCTGCAGGAGCCCGTGCGTCTCGCCTACCCGCGGTCGCCTGATGACCGCTCGCTCCAGGCGGCCATCGTCAAGCACGCCCGAAAGTCTCCCAATGCGGCGCCGCCCTTCTCCATCGCGGCTGAACTGCTCAGACAAACCGGCGGCTGACCAGAGCCAGAAGCAAGCCGACGGTACACACGAGTCGGCCGAGGGCCGGGCGTTTCGATCGGTCGTGACCGGAGTCGACGGCCCGACGGCGGCGGCGTCATTGAAGTCGAAGCCGATCGCGCCCGGCCTGGCACGGCCGAGCATCTGGCCTCCCTGCCCGGCATCGCTGTCCTCGACATGGATCTGGTGGCCGCCCTGAGCAGGCTTGGTGTCACCCGGCAAGCGGCCGTAGTGAGCCGGGCTCCCTTTTCGGGGCGGTGCCCGGGTCAACGGCCGGCCCGGGCACCCGGTTCACGCTTCTACTCCATGAACTGGAAGGTGAATGCCTGGCGTCGGTCGTCGACGTCGAGTGGCCTCAGGGCGGTGCGGGGCGGGAAGATCCTCAGCAGGCTGAGATCCAGGGCCAGCTCCTGGCCGTCGACGGGGCCTCCAGGGACGACGACGTGGAAGGTGTGCGGTTGCGCGCTCTGGTAGAGCGCCCACTCGCGGGGCTCGGGGTATCCGACGACCGGCTTGTTCAGCTCCGGGTCGCCGTCGAAGGACAGGTAGGTTTCGCTCCTGAGATTGCGGATCGTGCAGTTGCCGTTGCTGAGTTCCTCCAACTGCCATTCCTGCTCGCCGGGGTTGCCAGTGGGCGGCAGCAGCACAACGGGGGTCTTGGGCTCCGACGACCCTCCCTCCATCGTGAGCAGTTGCTCGCCGGGACGGGCGATCATGTAGAGGCCGTTCGGTACAGGCGCCACAGCTGACTCCACTTCTGACGTGCGGCGCCCGCGCGGGATGCCGTCGATCCATTGGGCTGACGAATCCCTTCCCCGCCAGTACGCGACAAAGGTCGGAAAAGCTCTGTGTCACCCTTCAGGAGTACAGCGGATTCGCCCCGTCGTTCGACCACCTCATTCGGTGCCTTCAATGGCGTGTCCGGTGGCAGTTGCACTGCCGATCCCACAGCCGGTGACAGGTAACGTGCCGATCCGGTGACGACTGCGGCGCGCCATTCCAACGCGAAGACGCAGGTCGAAAGCTGCCGCTGGTGAAACCTACCGTGCGTCGGCACGGCTTTAACCGTATTCACGGCCGCCGTACATCGCTCTGGCGGCGGCCCGCCCTGATTCCGCACCCCGAATGCGAGGCTGACGATGACCACGCCCGCATCGGCCGCCGTGCGGTGCGCCGCCGCGCGAAGAGCATTGGACGCCGGCGCCGTCGCGGCGGCCCTCGAGCGTCGACCGGCTGCCGTTCGCGACCCGGGTCGCCGCCACGCTCCCGAGGCCACCGCGCGGCGAGGACCGGACATTTCGGCTGGATCGCATCATCGGGGTGAGGACCCTACCCGGCTCGTTCGAACCACCCGCCCGGCTTGATCAGGCGAAGCGCGTACTGGCCGGGCTCGCCACAGCTCCGTTCCAGCATGACGTAACCCTGCGGGTCCAGGGGACGGCCGAGCAGATCCACACCCGACTTCCCGCCTGGCGAGGCGACCCGACGCAACTGTCCCCTCTCATTAGATCCTGCAGGCGCGGCGCCGTGGACCTGCGGGGACCATGCCCACACCCCCGTGGATGCCGCCCTCGAACTGGCCTGGCACGGTCCCCGCCGGGCCGGCGACTGGACACCCATCACCCGCACCTTCCGCGACGGACACACCGTCACCTGGTGGGCCGCCGACGCCACCTTGGGCATTTGGGGCCCCGACGGGCTGACCCGGCCGGTGGTGGCCGGCCTCACCAGACCCTGGTCAACTGCGGGTGCTCCTCATGCTGTTGAGACGTGAACACCCACGGCGCCGACCGGCCGGGACGACCGGCCAGAGCAATCCACCGGTAGTGAGGCCGCGGGCAACCTCGAGGGCGGACAAGTGCCTACCCGGATGCGTACTTTCACGCTGCAACAGCGCGACGGTGTCACGGCGGTCATGTGGAGCAATGCGAACGGGAAGTACGTGTGGGTGGACTACGCTCACGGCTCCACCCTGAGAGCTTCTCGCGGAACCATCGGTACTGACAAACATGCTGTCTTCACAATCAGCAATCAGTAAGAGGCAATGAGCAGCCAGGCTTGAAGAGAGCGAGGCCGGGAAACAATACCGGCCTCACGCCTGTTTGAAGGGCGTGAAGGTTGCGACGGATCCGCGGCGGAGGCGGTGATTCCGCGCCGCTGGGACAGAACTGCCTTGAGACGGCGCCGTCATGATGTCTGGTTCCTGGTCGCCCAGGCCGCGATCTGAGCGCGTGAGGTGAAGCCCATCTTGGTCAGGATATGGTCAACGTGCCCTTCGGCGGTGCGTCGTGAAATGGTCAGCCTTGCCGCAATCTCTTTGTTGGTCATGCCTTCGGCGACCAAGTCGGCGACTTGGCCTTCGCGGCGGGTCAGGGGCGATGACGCCTCCTGTACGGGCGGGGGTGCATCGGCGACAGAGGCGTCCTGCAGTGCGTAGGCGACGGCCTGTTCGAGGGTCAGTGCTCGGCCTGCTTGGGTGGCTGCGGCGAATACTGCGGCGTCCATCTCCTTGCGCAGGTGCGCCTCGACCCTTTGGTGGCCGGTCTGCAGGTGGCCGAGTCCGGTGAGCATGGATCCAGCCACCTGCCACGCTGCGTCTGCCGCACCCATCAGCATTGCGGCACGTTCATCGCGTCCGGCGGCGACCGCGCACCATCCCAGTACCTCCAGGCACTGAGCCACTCCACACTGGTCGTAGGGCAAGGGCTTGTCCCTCAGGCCGCCCTGCACCAGGGTGGCTGCCTGCTGATGCAGCCCGCGGCGATAGAGGTCCAGGCCCATGGCCCACTGCGCATGAGTGGACGACCAGGCGGCGCCATGGGCCTCACACAGAGCGAGGAAGCGCTCGGCGTGCAGGGTGGCAGCCGGGTCGTCGAGATTCACACAGGCGCTCGTGAGCATGCACGCAGTGATGGCGGCACTTCCGGCGTCCCCGGCGGCCTCATGCCGGGTGAATGCTTCATCCAGCATCACAATGGCCCGGGGGAAATCTGCTTGGAACAGGGCCACGAGCCCCGCGAGAGTCACCGTCGCCCGGGACAAGTCCGGGTGCTCTCCGCCGGCGGCTGCCATGGCCTGGCACTCCTGGAGCCGCGCCCTTGCGGAGCGGATGTCTCCCTGGAACACGGCCAGCAGTCCGTCGACGAAGAGTGCTTTGGCCCGGAGGGCGCTGGGCTCGTCATCGAGTGCGAGGGCCCGGTCGAGCCATCGGCGGCCCTCGTTGAAGGATCCGAAGCCGAGGAAGCCGAGCGGGTGGCTCCACAGGGAGGCTGCAAGACCGATCGCCACCTGGGCGTGGCCGGGCTCGTTCACTGTGAACGTGAGTGCGGCGTGCAGGTTGGAATGCTCGATGTGCAGTCGGGTGAACCACGCCATCTGGTCGGGGCCGAACCACTCGTTTTCGGCTTGCTCGGCAACCCGTCGGTAGTAGTCCCGGTGCCGTTCACGCAGGGTGTGCTCCTCGCCGGAGGCGGCCAACTGCTCCCGCCCGTACTGGCGCAGCGTGTCCAGCAGCCCGTACCGCATCCGCGTGCCGTGCTCCGCGCAGGTCAGCACGGACTTGTCGACCAGGCTGGTGATCAGGCCGAGAACATCGTGCTGATCAATGCCGTCGCCGGAGCAGATCTGTTCAGCTGCCTCCAGATCGAAACCGCCGGACAGTACTGACAGCCGCGCCCACAGCAGGCGCTCCTCGTGCGTACACAGGTCGTAGCTCCAGTCGATCGCCGCACGCAGTGTCCGTTGACGCGGCAAGGCGGAGCGTGGCCCGACGCTGAGCAGCCGGAAGCGGTCGTCGAGACGCATGAGGATCTGCGGCGCGGACAGTGCCCGCATCTGGGCTGCCGCCAGTTCGATGGCCAGTGGCACCCCGTCCAGCCGACGGCAGATGTCCTCAGCCACCGCAGCGTTCTCCGAGGTGAGCGCATAGTCCGGCCGCACGGCGCCGGCACGATCGGCGAAGAGTGTCACTGCCTCACTCTGCTCCGCGGGCACAGCGGAACTGGACAGCGTCATCGGCGGCACGGGGAAGATGTGTTCCCCGCTCACCGTCAGTGCCTGACGGCTTGTCGAGAGCACCTGCAGCTCGGGGCTTGCGGCCAGCAGAGTCGCCACCAGCGCCGCGCTGGCATCCAACACATGCTCACAGTTGTCCAGCACCAGCAGCATCCGTCGGCCCGCGACATGTTCCACAAGGCGGGGCAGCGGATCACTGATCCCCTCGATACCGAGCCTCAGCCGCACCGCAACGGTCTGGGCAAGCTCCTGCCCGTCCTGCAGCGCAGCCAGCTCCACCAGCCACACTCCGTCGGGAAAGGACCGCCGAACGTCGGCAGCCAGCTGCAATGCCAGCCGGGTCTTGCCGATACCGCCAGGCCCGGTCAAGGTCACGAGCCGCCCGCGCGACAGCAGCGTTCTGGCTTGGGACAGCTCACGCCGCCGGCCGATGAACCGGGTCGTCTGAGCAGGCAGCGTTCCCGCCCCCCGCACATGGCCTCCCATGTTCCGCACACTAGTTATCTCCGGTACGACGTGCAAAACATGCGTGGGGCCTGCATGCGGCAGAGCAGGTAGTCATGGAGGAAGCAGGTAGTCGTACACGTATTTCTCCCCTGGCCGGGACTGTCGCGTGCCGGGAAGGGTAGTGGGGCCTGCTGCTTCCGGGTCTCTGCGGATTCTCAGATGCCTCTGGCGGTGCTGCTGTCGGCCGCTGGAGGTGTTGAGGGATGTGCGACGGCCAGGTGTGGGGCAGGGACGCTGTCGCGTGGCCGTCTCGGGTGACGTGACACAACCTCAATGCCTATTGATGTACGGGGGATTGTCTTCGTCATGCTGGAGCCGTGTGAGCGGCCGTGCCCTGCGGAACTGGGCCGTGCGCGGAAGGCCGCGCCAAGCGGGAATCGGGTGTTCCGGGGAGTGCGCGGGGCTGAGCGGGTCCACCTTCTACGGCGGCGACCACCTCGGCCACACCGCCCCCCACCCTCGACTGACCGAACACCTGGGCGTGCCTGCACGAGGCTGCCCGCTTCTCCTGGAGTTTCCTGATGTCCCATGCCATGACGTTCTCCGAGTACGGCACGCCCGAGGTACTGCGGCTGTCGGAGGTCGCCCCGCCGGAGCCCGGCCCGGGACAGGTCCGGATCCGGGTGAGGGCTGCCTCCGTCAACCCTCTCGACATGAAGATCCGATCCGGCCTGATGGCCGGCACCGTCCCTGCCCGCTTCCCCGTGATCCCTGGCTTGGACGCGGCTGGTGTGGTCGACGCCGTCGGTGAGGGAGCCGAGCGGACCGTGGGGGACGAGGTCCTCGGCGCCACCGTCGGCGGCAGCTACGGCGAGTACGCCCTGCTCGACGGGCCGGTGACCAAGCCCGAAGCCCTGTCGTGGGAGGTCGCCGCCTCTCTGGTCACGGTCGGCCGGACCGCCTTCCGCGTCCTGCACCAGCTGGGCGTGCAATCGGGCCAGACCCTGCTCGTCCACGGCGCCGGCGGCAGCGTGGGCTGCATCGCGGTGCAGCTGGCTGTGGCCCGCGGCAACAGCGTCATCGGAACGGTCGGCGAGCACGACATCGAGCGGGTCACCGCGCTCGGAGCCATCGCGGTCCGCTACGGCGACGGCTGGATGGAACGGGTGATGGGCGCCGCCCCGGAGGGGGTCGACTTCGTCTTCGATGCCTCCGGCGCCGGTGTGCTCGCCGACTCCGTCGCGCTGACCGGTGACAGTGCACGCGTCATCACCATCGCCGACATGTCCGCCGCGCAGCACGGTGTCCGTTTCAGTGCCGGTGCAGCCGACCAAGGCGGAGAATCCCTGCCGGAGCTGGTGCGGTTGGCCGCCGACGGCAAGCTCATCGTGCCGATCTGGCGCATCTACCGCCTGACGGACGCGGCACAGGCACACACCGACCTTGAGGCCCACCGAAACCAGGGCAAGGCCGTCCTGATGCCGTAACCGCCGCCCACTGCCGCGGCCTCGTGCTGCCGGAGCAGGAGTGGCGGCCCCCGGCCGCAGCCGCTTTCGGCTCGTCATCCACGACCAGCGCACTCCTGGGCCTGCCGCGTACACGCTCACCGCCGACATCCGGGCTTGCGACCCGTGCCGGCTCAGACCCCTACCGGGCCAAGCACCACACCCCCAACCCCGTTACCCCTCAAAGAAGATGGAACTCGCCATGTCAGAGCGCACACTGCCCGAAGCGACCTTCGCCCGCACCGTCCTTGGCTCCGGCCCCGGCCTCGCCGTCGCTCACGGCGCCGGCAGCAGCGTTGCCGGCACCTACGGCCCGATCCTTGAGGGTCTGGCCGCCCGCCACACCGTCGTCGGCATCGACTATCCCGGCAGCGGCGAGACCCCCCGCTCCACCAAGCCACTGTCCCTGGACGGCCTGGCCGACCAGCTCGTCGCCGCCGCCGTCGCCGAGGGGCTGGAGACCTTCGCGCTGTCCGGCTACTCCCTCGGTGGCCCTGTCGCCATACGCGCCGCCGCCCGCCACCCCGAACGCGTCACAGCCCTCGTGCTGACCGCTACCTTCCCCCACCGCGACAGTCGCCTGGCTCTCGCTCTGCCGATCTGGCGCAAGCTGGCCGAGTCGGGCGACCGCGAACTGCTGGCCGAGTACCTGACGATGATGGCCCTGGGCGCCGACGCCCTGGAGGCAATGCCGTCCGAGCAGATCCAGCAGGCCCTCGCCTTCACCGCCGCCAGCGTCGCCGACGGCACGCCCGAGCACGCCGAACTGGCCCCCCGGGTCGACGTCCGCAACGACCTGCCGCGCATCAAGGCACCCACCCTGGTCATCTCAACCACCCAGGACTGGTTCACCTCCACCCGCCTGCACCACCAGCTCGCCGACACCATCCCCGGTGCCCAGCTCGTGGAAATCCCCACCGGCCACCTGCCGATGGTGGAACGCCCCGAGGAATGGCAGAAGCTCATCACCGACTTCCTCGACAAGCACAGCGCCTGAGACACACCTCCGGGGGCCGTGCCGTCGACGGCGGCGCGGCCCCCAGCGGGGTCTCTCGTTGCTCGGAAGGACGGCGCCTTCGTGGCGAACATTGTGCTGGTGCACGGCTTGTGGACCGATTGGTCGGTCTGGGGTGATGTCATGCCGAAACTGCGGGAAGCAGGACACTGGGTGCACGCCGTGCAACTGCCGCTGACCTCGCTGCACGACGACATCGGTGCCACGCGCTGTGCCCTCGACATGTGGCCGGCGCCCGTCGTGCTGGCCGGGTGGTCCTACGGCGGCGCTGTGATCACCAATGCGGCGCGGCGGGCACCGAACGTGACGGGGTTGGTCTATCTCGCGGCATTCGCCCCCGATGAAGGCGAGAGCGTGAGCGACATCAATCGGCGCTTCCCGCCCACTGCGCTCGCCTCGGCGATGCGTCCGACCCAGCGGGGCGAGGCGATCCGCATCGACCAGGAGCTCTATCCGCGGATCTTCGGCGCCGACGTCCAGAGGTGGCGTGCCGCGGAGCTGGCCGGCACCCAAAGGCCGGTCTCGCCGCGGTGTCTGTACACACCGTCAGGCAGGCCGGCCTGGCGCCGGAAACGGTGCTGGTACCAGATCTCCGAACACGATCAGGCCCTGAGTGCACAGGCCCAGCGTTGGATGGCCGAGAGGACCGGCGCCACGACGATGGCTCTGCCGACGAGCCACGCGTCGCCCTTGTCCCGTCCCCGGGAGGTCGCCGACCTGATCATCGCAGCCGCAGCGGACGCCCCGACCCCGGTCCTGTGACGTGCCCTGAGGACGCCTGCTCCGGTGACGTCGTTGCCGCCGCAGGGTTACGCTTCGGCCGTGACCGGCGCAAACGTGATCAGCGCAGGCCTGAGCCGTCGGCGTGTGCTGGGTGCCGGCCTCGGCTCGCTCGCGGTTGCGCTGTCCGGCTGTTCCGGGGATTCCGGGCCCGTGCGCAGGCTGCAATTCGGTACGGGGCCGGCCGGCGGGCCGTACAACGCTTTCGGCCGCGCGCTGGAACGGGCCGTCAGGGGGAGCGGGCACCGGCTGGAGATCGTTCCGGTGGGGACGTCGGCGAGCGTGGACAATCTGCGGAGGCTGGACGACGGCTCGGTTGAGCTGGCGCTCGCCATGGCGGATGTGGCCGAGGACGCCGTGCTGGGGCGGGAGTCGTTCTCGCGGCCGGTCAAGGTGACCGCGCTGGCCCGGGTCTACGTGAACTACGCGCATCTCGTCGTGCCCGCTGAGGGAAAGGTGAGGTCGGTGAAGGATCTCGCCGGGCGGGCGGTCGCCGCCGGGGCGGCGGGATCGGGCGTGCAGGTGGTGGCGGGGCGGCTGCTGCGGGCGGCACTGGCCGGAGAGCGGCCCGTACGGGAGCGGCGGCTCGGGCTCGCGGAGTCGGTGACGGCGCTGCGCGAGGGGACAATCGACGCGTTGATCTGGTCCGGGGGCGTACCGACGCCCGCGCTGTCGGCGTTGGAGCGGGTTTTGCCGCTGCGGTTCCTGCCTCTGGATGGCTTCGTCGGAACACTGCGGGACACCTATGGCCCGGTCTACTCGACGGTCACGATTCCGGCCGGGGCGTACGGCCTCGAGGAGCCGGTGGGCACCATCGGTGTCGGCAACTATCTGACGGCTCGCGCCGATGTGCCCGAAGGTGCCGTGCGCGCACTCCTCCAGGTGCTTTTCGACCGGCGGCGCGATCTGCTGCGGGAGGTGACGGCGGGGGCGCGGCTGGAGCCCCGGTTCGCGATCTCCACCGGGGCCGTGCCGCTGCATCCGGGCGCGGTCGCGTACTACCGCTCGCTGTACGGCTGAGTGCCACGAGCGCGAGGCAGCTCGAGCTCGAAGGCCAGGCCGCGGGGCTCGCGATGTCCCGCGCTGAGCCGCCCCCCGCTGATGCGGGCGATCTCGTCGGCGATGGCCAGTCCCAGTCCGCTGCCGGCGATGTTCTGGTGCGCCGGCCCCCGCGCGAAGCGCCGGAGCAGCAGGGGCAGTTGCTCCTCGGGTACTCCGGGGCCGTCGTCGCAGACCTGAACGACGACGTTCCCGTCCCGGAGTGTGGCTGCCACGTCGACGTGACCGCCGGCCGGTACGAATTTGCCGGCGTTGTCGAAGAGCGCGTCCAGGATGCGGCCCACCGCGTCGGGCAGGGCGTGGGCCCGCAGGCAATCCGGGACGCCGGAGGCGGTCAGCTCCAGCTCGGCGTCGCGGAGGACCGGTGTCCAGGCGGCCACCCGCTCCCGTATCGCCTCCGACACGTCCTGGTCGGTCCGTTCGGCCGTACCGGACTCCACCCGTGCCAGGGCGAGGAGCCGGTCGAGCAGCTCCTCCAGCCGTTCCGCCTCGTCCAGGGCCCGGGTGTGCTCGGCGCGACCCGGCCCGGGGGAGAGGTGCGGCTCGACGTTCTCCAGTTGCAGCACCAGGGTGGCCAGGGGGTTGCGCAGCTGGTGGGAGGCGTCGGCGACGAAGTCGCGCTGGCGGTTGATGGAGACGGCCATGGCTTCGGCCATGCTGTTGAAGTGCTGTCGCAGACGCCGCAGTTCGGGCGGACCGGTGTCCGAGACCGCCCGGGTGTCCAGGCTGCCGGATGCCAGTCCTTCCACTGCCTGGTCCAGGTCGTGGACCGGGCGCATCAGCCACCGGGCGATGCCGGCCGCGGCCAGGGCCGCCGCTGTGAAGGCGGCGAGCGCGCCGGCCGCTATGAGCGACCAGCGCACCATCACGTCCCGGCGGGCCGCGTCGGTGGGTGCGGCGAGCAGGACCGCCCCGCTCACCCGCTCATCCCGTCCCACGGGCTCTGCCAGGACGACGGTGTCGGGGCCCCAGGGGCGGATGGTCGGCAGCCGGTCGGTGGGGCGGCCGGTGAGCGCCCGGTCCCGGGCGTCCAGCGCCTTTGAGGCGACCTGAGCCATGCCGTCACCGGCCCGCGCGACCGCTCCTCCCGCCGTGTCGACAACCATGACTCCGGCTCCGTACAGACTCGCGTACCGGCGGATCTCGGCGGACAGTTCGGACCGGTCGGCGTTGGTGCGCACCCGGTCTGCGAGGTCGGCGAACCGGACCGCTTCGGAGCGCCGCTGGAGCAGCAGGTGGTCGGTCCGTCCGCGTGCGTAGGCATCGGCGAGGGGGAGGGCGAGCAGGACGACGGCTCCCATCAGAGCCAGTAGTACGGCGAGGAGGCGGCGTCTCATCGGGGGTTCCGCTCGCTGTCTCCGGCCCCCAACTGGTAGCCGAAGCCGCGGACTGTACGCACCAGACCCGAGCGCCCGGTCTTTGTGCGTATGCCCGATACGTGCACATCGAGCGAACGGGAGGTGGCGAGGAACGCGTCGCCCCAGATCCGGTCGAGGATCTCCTCCCGGGAGTGCACCTCGCCCGGCCGCGCGGCGAGGAAGGCGAGCACATCGAACTCGCGGCGGGTCAGCCCTACTTCGGCGCCCCCCACCGTGACGGTGCGGCCGGCCAGGTCGATCTCGACATCCCCGGCACGCACCAGCTGCTCATCGACGCGGGTACGGTCCACGGCGGACGGCGCGTCTGTCCTCCGGCGCACGCTGTCGATACGGGCGATCAGCTCCGCCATCCGGAACGGTTTGACCACGTAGTCGTCGGCGCCCGCCCGCAGTCCCTGCACGATGTCCCGCTCCTCGCAGCGCGCGGTGACCACGATGAGCGGGGCGTCGCAGACCGTACGCAGCCGCCGCAGCAGCTCAAGCCCGTCCAGATCCGGCAGGCCCAGGTCGAGCAGGACGAACTCCGCCTCGTGGACGTGCCGCAGCGCGTCCAGGGCGCGGCCGACCCGGCGGACGGTGTGCCCGCGCTGGGCAAGGGCGGTGCCGAGGGCGTGAGCCATGCGGTCGTCGTCCTCGACGAGTAGGGCGTGCATAGGGATTTCCTCGTGACCTCGGACCTGCTCAAACCCCAGTGACCTGGACAGCAGCATACGGAAGCAGCCTTTCCAGGTCACCGGGGAGTACGTCGCCAGGACGGGGGAATCGCAGGTCAACCGACGGCTTTGGCGGGAGCCACCGTCCCGGCTCGGCCGCGCGTCCCGGAGGCGGCCTCGGCCACGGCCTCCGCCTCGGCGCGGCTGAGCGTGGCGTCACGCGTGTCGCGCATGAAGACGTACGTCACCAGGGAGATCAGCGCACACCCGGACACGTACCAGAAGAACATCTTCTCGTGACCTGCGTCCTTGAACCACAGCGCCACATACTCCGCCGTACCGCCGAACAGCGCGTTCGCGATGGCGTACGGCAGCGCCACACCCAGGGCGCGCACATGGGTGGGGAACAGTTCGGCCTTCACAGCCGCGTTGATCGAGGTGTAGCCGGTGATGATCACCAGGGCGAGCAGGGACAGTCCCAGCGCCGGCCAGTACGAGGACGCCGAACCGAGGGCGGTCATGATCGGGTACGTGCCGACCGTGCAGCCGACCGCGAAGGTGATCAGCAGCGGGCGTCGGCCGATCCGGTCCGAGAGCATCCCGGCGAAGGGCTGGAGCACGGCGAAGAGGGTGAGCGCGGTGAAGCTGACCAGCGTGGCGGTGTTCTTCGCCATGCCCGCGCTGCCGATCAGGTACTTGGTCAGGTAGGTCGTGTACGTGTAGTACGCCACCGTGCCGCCCAGGGTCAGCGCCATGACGAGACCCGCCTGGCGCCGATGCTGCCACAGGGCCTTCAGCGTGCCGCGCGCGCTGTCGTCGTGGCCGGTCCCCTGGCCGGAGGTCTGCTCGGTGAAGGCGTCGGTCTCCTGCAACCGGCGCCGCAGCCAGAACACCACCACCGCGAAGATGGCCCCCAGTACGAACGGGATCCGCCAGCCCCAGCTCTCCAACTGGGCAGTGGAGAGCGTGCGCTGAAGCGTGATCAGAATGCCCAGGCCGAGCAACTGGCCACAGGTCATCGACACGTACTGGAAGGACGACCCCAGGCCCCGGCGGTTGCGGGCCGAGGCCTCGGTGAGATACGTGGCGCTGGCCGCGTACTCGCCACCGATGCTCATGCCCTGGAGCAGCCGCGCCAGCAGCAGGACCACGGCGCCGAAGTAGCCGGCCTGGCCGTAGGTCGGGGCGACGGCGATCAGCAGGGCGGCCACTGACATCATGGAGACGGTGAGCGTGAGCGCGCTCTTGCGGCCGTGCCGGTCCGCGGCCCGCCCGAGGACCCAGCCGCCGACGGGGCGCATCAGAAAGCCGACCGCGAAGATGCCCGCCGTGTTCATCAGCTGGGTGGTCGGGTTGTCCCCGGGGAAGAAGGAGCCGGCGAAGTAGATCGCGAAGCTGGCGTAGACGAACCAGTCGTACCACTCGACGAGATTGCCGAGCGACCCGCCGACCAGGGCGAGCCGTCGCTTCTTGCGAACGTCTTCGGGCGGCGATGTGGTCATGGCAGCGGATGAGGACATGGCGGCTCCAGACGAAAAGTCCCTGGTGAGAGACGAGGGAAAGCGCCCCGGAACGGGGACTAATGCAGGAGCATGCGGCGCCCGTCACACCGCCACAAGATTCGGCGCGCAGATCTAACATCCCGCTAAGAAAGCGAGCCGATGGAAGACGTTGCGCCGGCCGTAGGCTGCCGCCCTAGCGCCCGGCGGCGAGGTCGCAGCAGGCGCGTGCCCGGGGTGGGGTGTCTTACGGAGGCAGGCGGTCCGCTACCTGGTAGAAGGCATCCGCCTCCTCGGCTGCCACAGAGCACCGGATCACGCAGGCCGAGTTGGCGGGCGTGCAGGCGCAGTGCCGTCTGGTGGGTTTCCATCTGCGACATGTCGTAGGGGTAGCAGCGCAGATACATGGCTGTTGCGCCGAGGGGGCTGTGGTTCAGCGGGGCTGCACGGCCGCGCTCACAGCAGGTCCCGTGGGGCTCGCTGCGGCGGGATGCCGGCCCGGTTGGGGAGGATCTCCCCGGTGTCGTCGAAGAGGAGCACACCGTTGCAGAGCAGGAACCATCCCTGGTCGGGGTGGAAGGCCACGAGGCGGGCGGCGTCGTGGTCCGGGGCGTCCCAGGCTGGACAGGGCGGGGTGTGGGAACACATTTCGGCCCCCCGGCGGCGGAAGCCTGGGGCGGTCTGGCGAGCTTCCCGACCCCCTCCCGTGAGAAATTGTGAGATGTGGGAGCGTGAGCAGGTGAGTGAGACGAAGGCCGAAACCCTGCAATACCGCATTGACGGGCCAGAAGACGCCCCGGTCCTGATCTTGGGACCGTCCCTCGGAACCACCTGGCACATGTGGGACCGGCAGATAGCCGATCTCTCCCGCCGGTGGCGGGTGTTCCGGTTCGATCTGCCCGGCCACGGCGGTGCCCCGGCCCACCCCGCGACCTCCGTCACCGAGCTCGCCGACCGGCTGCTCGCGACCCTCGACGGGCTGGGCATCCAGTTCTTCGGCTACGCCGGCTGTTCCATCGGCGGCGCGATCGGCGTGGAGCTGGCGCTGCGCCAGCCGCACCGGGTGGCCTCCCTCGCTCTGGTGGCCGCCTCTCCGCGGTTCGGGACCGCCGACGAGTTCCGCCAGCGCGGTGTGATCGTGCGGACCAACGGTCTCGACCCGATGGCCCGCAGCGCGCCCGAGCACTGGTTCACGCACGGCTTCGCCGCCGCCCAGCCCGCCATTGTCGAGTGGGCGGTCCAGATGGTCCGCACCACCGACCCCGGCTGCTACATCGCCGCCTGCGAGGCGCTCGCGGCCTTCGACGTACGCGGCGAACTCGGCCACGTCGGCGTCCCGACCCTCGTCCTGGTCGGCTCCGAGGACCAGGTCACCGGGCCCGCCGAGGCCCGCACTCTGGTCGCCGGCATACCGGACGCCCGGCTCGCGCTCGTGCCGGGCGCATCGCACCTGGCACCCGTCGAGCAGCCCGGCGCGGTCACCGACCTGCTCGTACACCACTTCTCCACCGCCTGGCAGAACGCATCCGATTCAACGACGGGGCTCACCCCGATCCCGGCCACGCCGATCACGCCCGCCCTGTCCGCCCCGGTCACACCCATCGGGGAGATCGCCCCCGCCTCGCCCTCGCAGCCCGAGGCGGTGCAGCCGGGACGCCCGGATCCGTACGTCGCCGGGATGAAGGTGCGCCGCGAGGTACTCGGCGACGCGCATGTCGACCGGGAGACGGCCGCCGCCGACGACTTCACCGGCGACTTCCAGGAACTGATCACCCGCTACGCCTGGGGCGAGGTCTGGACCCGTGAGGGCCTCGACAGGCGCACCCGCAGCGTGGTGACGCTCACCGCGCTGGTCGCGGGCGGGCACCTGGGCGAGCTGGCCTTCCACACCCGTGCGGCGCTGCGCAACGGACTCACCCCCGCCGAGATCAAGGAAGTCCTGATCCACGCGGCTGTCTACTGCGGCGTCCCGGCGGCGAACTCCGCCTTCCGGGTCGCCCACAAGGTCATCCAGGAGGAGACCACACCCTGAGTCCCTGTCCGGCCGGTCATGGCCCGGCGTAGCAGGATGGGCCCATGAGGCTCACGAAGAAGACGCACGCCTGCATCCGGCTGGAGAAGGACGGGCAGACGCTCGTCATCGATCCCGGCACCTTCAGTGAAGAGGACGCCGCCGTCGGTGCGGACGTCATCCTGGTCACCCACGAGCATCCCGACCACTTCAACGAGGACCGGCTGCGGGCCGCGATGGAGGCGAACCCGGGCGCCGGGATCTGGACCCTGCGCAGCGTCGCCGAGAAGATCTCGGCCGCCTTCCCCGGCCGGGTCCACACCGTCGGCCACGGTGACACCTTCACCGCGGCCGGGTTCGACGTGCAGGTGCACGGAGAGCTGCACGCCGTGATCCACCCGGACATCCCGAGGATCACCAACGTCGGCTATCTGGTGGACGGTTCGGTCTTCCACCCCGGCGACGCCCTCACCGTCCCCGGCCATCCGGTCGAGACGCTGCTGCTCCCCGTACAGGCCCCCTGGAGCAAGATCTCCGAGGTGATCGACTACGTGCGCGAGGTGAAGCCGCGGCGTGCCATCGACGTGCACGACGCCCTGCTCACCGATCTCGCCCGGCCGATCTACGACCGTCAGATCGGCGAGCTCGGCGGCACGGACCACGGCAGGCTGACACCGGGCGAGACGACCGACCTGTAACGGCCGCGGGCCCGGCTGTCAGACCGCCCGGCTAGGCTCTTCGCATGCGCATCGCCACGTGGAACGTCAACTCGATCACCGCCCGACTGCCGCGCCTGCTGGCCTGGCTGGAGAACAGCGGCACGGACGTGCTGTGCATCCAGGAGACCAAGACCACCGAGGAGCAGTTCCCTTCCGACGAGCTGCGCGAGCTCGGTTACGAGTCCGCGGTCCACGCCACGGGCCGGTGGAACGGCGTGGCGCTGGTGTCCCGGGTCGGCCTCGACGACGTGGTCAAGGGCCTGCCCGGCGGCCCGGAGTACGAGGGCGTGCAGGAGCCCCGGGCGATCGCCGCGACCTGCGGCCCGGTCCGCGCCATGTCGGTGTACGTGCCGAACGGCCGCGAGCCCGGGCACGCGCACTACGCGTACAAGCTGCAGTGGTTCGATGCCCTGAAGGCCTCAGTCGCCTCCGACGCGGCGGCGAGTCGCCCCTTCGCGGTCCTCGGCGACTTCAATGTCGCCCCGACCGACGAGGACGTCTGGGACCGCGAGTTCTTCGAGGGGCAGACGCATGTCACCCCGCCCGAGCGCGCGGCGCTCATCGCGCTCCAGGAGGCGGGCCTCACCGACGTCGTGCCGCGCCCCCTCAAGTACGACCACCCGTTCACGTACTGGGACTACCGCCAGCTGTCCTTCCCCAAGAACCGCGGCATGCGCATCGACCTGGTCTACGGCAATGATCCTTTCGCCAAGGCGGTCAAGGACAGTTACGTCGACCGCGAGGAGCGCAAGGGCAAGGGCGCGTCGGATCATGCGCCTGTCGTTGTGGATCTGGACATCTGACGTTGGTTGACGCGCGCCCTGTGGTGCGCCTGGCGGCAGGGATGCGAGGCTGAGTGGTATGAACATCCCTTTCTTGGACAACTGGCTCAAGCGGCGCGACCCCGGGCAGGTGCAGGGTGAGCCCGCCGCGGAGTTCGACCCGGAGCGCGAGGCGGCCATCGCCGAGCTGCTCTCGGAGTGTGAGCTGCTGCGTGTCCGAGCGGGGCAGGCCGGGCTCGAACTGGACGACAGCCCCGCCTCGTTGGCCGCCCTCGACCAGCTCCCGCCGCGCTGGCGCGACGACCCGGAGGAGCTGCCCTGGCTGGGCAATGACGCGGGTCTCTACCTCGGCACCGTGATCGTCCGCACGGTCCCCGGGGCGGCCTGGCACATCTGGCCGGGCGGTCATCCCGTGGTGCAGCTCGCCTCAGGCCGGGAGATCAGCGTGGTGGAGGCGGGCCTGGACTGGGCGGTCAATGGGGCGCCTCAGCTGTCTCAGGTGTACGCAGAGGCCGCAGAGGCCTGAGCTGCACAGACTCCATTAATACGGCTTATGCCCTATTTATGCGTGTCGAGTGTGAAGTCCCTTGTCCGGCTGGATAGTTTGCGCTGACCTCGACACAGCCGAGAGTGGGTAGGTCAGCGTATGGTCGTCGATCCTTTGATCGAGCTGCGTGACGTCAACACGTACGACGGACAGGTGCACGTGCCGCGGGACTGACGGGGGGTGCAGGACCCATGACGCGACTTCCAAGACAAGCCCTACGCCGCGGCGCTCGCGCCCGCGCCGCGCGGAAACTCTGCCATCGGCAGCCGCTTCGACCACCGGATCTCGACTACGATGTGCCGTTCATCCCCGTGGTGATGGCGATCTCCCCGCGTACCAAGGCCGCGGATCCGGCTCCGGCCGGACCAGGGACGCTGCTGCCGGGTGGGGGTCCCCCCACGGCCCCCAGGCCGTAGGGGGAGCAGCAGCTCAGGGCCATTCCCGCCCGGCGGCAGCCGGTGATCACTTCTCGCGCAGCGGGACCGACAGATATGACGGGTCGGCTGCGGACGAGGAGAAGGTCAGCTGCGCGCCGGACGGGTTGTGCTCGATGTAGAGCGGGTCGACAGTGTCGACGACCAGGGCGAGACGGTGGCCCGCCGGGACGTCGTAGGCGGTGGAGAAGAGCTCCAGGTCGACGGCGAACGGCTTCCCGGGTGTCATGCCGTGGAAGGTGTACGGCGCATTGCTGACCAGCTTGCCGAGGCCGAGCGGGCCCACGTCGTAGAGGTATGCGACGAGGGTGCCGCTCTCCTTGGTGCTTGTGACCGTGGTGTGCATCCTGGCCGTGCCGCGGATCTGCTGCTCCGAGCCGTAGCGCTCGGACTTCCAGACGGCGGCGAAGAGACGCGGCAGCAGCGGGATCGACGCCATCGGGGGCAGTTTGGCGAACTGGTCCAGGATGCTGGACAGGAAGATGACCCCGCCGTTGGCGCCCGAGTCGACATTGGCGAAGATCCGCTTGGACCCGCCGAGTTCGATCTTCCGTTCGGTCGCGGCCACCGACTTCCAGTCGGGGTAGTTCTCGTATCCGCCGGTGGAACGGGACTTGATGCGGACCGGCGGCTCTTGGTCCACGCCGTTGTCGGCACCCTTGAGGTAGTGGTCGAGCCAGCGATGGGCGCTGGTCCAGCTGTCGTTGGGCAGACCGAACAGACCGCTGCCTTCCGCCGTCGCATGGTCGCCCGGGCGGAACTCCAGGCGCTTGGGACCGGTGAGCTTCTCGTAGAAGTCGGCGTACTGGTTGGGCGGGAAGATCGAGTCGCCCCAGGCGTTGCCGAGCATGATCGCCGCGCCATTGGCGTTGATCCGGTCCAGATAGGTGGCGGGGGAGCGCTTCTTCCCCCAGTCGATCAGCTCCTGCTCCTTGGCGAGGTTGGAGGAGAAGAAGTCCGCCGTGATCCGCTTGAACTCCTCGCTCGGCCGGCCGGTGAGATACCCCGCACCGCTGAGCATCGCGGTGGCCTGCACATGCTGGGTGCGGCCGCTGTAGATGGACTCGACGAGGTCGGCCCAGCCGCTGAGGGCGGCAACCGCCTTGATGCGCTTGTCGTGGGCGGCGGCAAGGAGCGTGAGGCCCGCGCCGTACGAGACGCCGGCCATGCCGACCTTGCCGGGGTCGGCGGGGGTGTTCGCGAGCGCCCAGTCGATCACCTTGGAGGCATCGGCGATGTCGGGCGGTCCCGCCACTTCTATGGAGCCGCCCGACTGCCAGAAGCCGCGGGTGTTGTAAGTCACCACGACGTAGCCCGAGTCGGCGAGCTGCTTGGCCTGCGCAAGGTATTCGATCTGGGGCAGTCCCCAGCTCGTGGGCAGCACGATCACGGGGTATCTGCGCGTGCCGTCGGAGCCCGCGGGCGTGACGACATTGGCCTTGAGTACGGTGCCGCCGTCACCGGTGATGTCGACGAACCGTACGTCCGCGGTGGCGGATTGGGCCTGGTCGCCGGCCATCGGGACGGCGGGAGCCACCCCGACGGCCGGTCCGGCGAGAAGCGCGGCGGAGACCGTACCGATCGCGGTCGTACGCAGGGCCTTGCGCGACTGTCCCACGGGTCACTCCTCACTCGTGTCACTGCAAAGTGACCCGACGGTAACCTTGAGGACTTACTTGGGGTAACTCCTCGGTAAGTTACGCGACGGTAACGATTATTGGACGTCGTGTCAGTTGGCGCGTGAGCCCCTGGTGTTCTGGCGGACGGAGCGGCACGCTCGCGCTGTGGATGCGACGACTGATGGGACGAACCTGCAACTGCGGCTGAGACGGCGGGTGGAGTGGGTGCCCGTCGCCGCGCTCGTGCTGCTCGTCGTGTGGGGCATCGCCGTGGCGGCGATCGTCGAAGGGCCCAACGGCACCGCGGGCGGGATCGCCCTGTCGGTGCTCGGCGTGCCCATCGCCCTCATCGCGGTCAGCTGCGCCGCGCATCTCGTGCGACCGCTCGGGCTGACGGTCGACGCCGACGGGCTGACCGTACGGCTGCCGGCCTGGCCCGCCAGAACCGTGCCCTGGTCCGCGGTCCGGGGGGTGAGCGCCTCCTCCCGCTACGTCTTCGTCGACTGCGAGGCTCCCGTCGGGAAGCTCCCGCGCACCTGCCGACTGCGGGCCGCGCACCGCAGGCTCGGCCCCGAGCTGGAGCGTCCGGGTGGCGACGGGCTCTGTTTCGAGACGCAGGTCTTCGATGTCGATCCGGCCGAACTGCTGGACGCCATCAGGCAGTACGCGCCGACAGGGATCACCATCACCGATGAAACGCCGCGGTAGACGGGTGTCCGCGTACGACAATGGAGCAATGACGAGGCCCGAAGAGCGCGAGCCCGGTCCGGGGGAGCCCGGTCCGAGCGTGGCCGGTCCGGGCGTGCCCGATGTCTTCGACCCGCGGATCTACGCCGCCGGTCTGCCGCACGCCGCCTTCCGCGAGCTCCGCGACCGTCACCCCGTCGCCTGGCAGCAGGAGTACGAAGTCCTCGGCTGGCCCGCGGGCCCCGGCTTCTGGGCCGTCACCCGCCACGCCGACGTGGTCGGGGTCCTCAAGGACTCCGGGACCTTCTCCTCCCACCTCGGCGCCACCCAGATCCGCGACCCCGACCCGGCCGACCTGCCCTTCATCCGGCGCATGATGCTCAACCAGGACCCGCCGGACCACGGCCGCCTGCGACGGCTGGTGAGCCGTGCCTTCACCCCTGGACGGATCGACCGGTTCGGCGCGGCCGCGCGGGCCCGCGCCCGCCAACTGCTCACCGCCGCACGGGACAGCGGCCCCGCCTTCGACCTGGTCACCGCCGTCACCGACGACTACGCCCTGCTCAACCTCTCCGACCTGCTGGGTATCCCGGAGAGCGACCGCGGACTGCTGCTGAAGTGGACCGAGCGCGTCATCGCCTACCAGGACCCCGACGAGCCGCCGGTGCTCGGAGCAGACGGGCGTCCGGTCAATCCCCGCTCGCCGGCCATGCTCCAGGAGATGTTCGGCTACGCCCAGGAGCTCGCCGCGTACAAACGGAAGAACCCCGCCGACGACGTCATGACCTCGCTCGCGCAGTCGGAACTCTCCGGCGCGGAGCTGGAGATGTTCTTCTTCCTGCTGACGGTCGCGGGCAACGACACGGTGCGCAGCGCCGCCCCCGGTGGCTTTCTGACACTGGCCGAGCACCCGGACGAACAGCGCAGGCTTTGGGCGGGCGATGTGGACCTGGACCGAGCCGTCGACGAGCTGCTGCGCCGCCACCCGCCGGTCCTCAGCTTCCGCCGGACCGCGACTCGTGACGCCACGCTCGCCGGGCAGCACATCAGCGGCGGCGACAAGGTGGTCGTCTTCCACGCCTCGGCCAACTACGACGAGCGGGTCTTCGACCAGCCGTACGGGCTCGACCTAGGCCGTTCCCCGAATCCGCATGTCTCCTTCGGCGACGGCCCGCATGTCTGTCTCGGCGCCCACTTCGCCCGGCTCCAGCTGCGGATCCTGTACGGGGAAGCGATGGATCTGCTGCCGCCGATGGCGATGGCGGGCCAGCCGCGGCGGCTCGTCTCCAACTTCATCAATGGCGTGAAGTCGCTGCCGCTGACCGTCTAGGTTGCGGCGCGGTGGGAACTGCGCGCGGCGGGGAGGGCAGTCTGTGCCGTCCTCGTCACATCGGAGACCAGCTCGACCACATCGGCGCCGTATGCCTGGGAGTTGACGACCTTCAGCAGCAGACAGAAGGAATTGCCGCCGTGCTTGCGGGCGAGCTTCTCGTGCTGGCGCGCCAGATAGCGGGTGGCCGCCTGGTTGGTGATGGCGCGCTGGCCGCAGAAGAGAAAGACGGGCCGGGCGTCCTGGCCCGCGGTGAGCCGGGCGAGCAGGACGTACTCCGCGACACCCGGCTCCATGCGGTAGCGCTCCGGGCCGATCTGGAACGCGCCCTGGTCGGGGCCCGGCTCCGGATCGGTGTTGATCTTCACGCCGGGGAGCAGCGAGTGCAGATGCGCGGCCATCCGCCGGTTCGAGACCGGACCGCCGACGCAGAATTCCGTGCGCTCGCCGAAGCCCTGCTGGGCTATGTCGTGCCAGACGATCTGCGCGTTCGCCCCGCAGTCCTTGATCAGCGCGGAGAGTTCGAGCAGCGCGAAGACATCGAAGCGGTGTACGGAACCGTCCCTGCCGGCTTCGCGATTGACGACGAGCAGCGACTCGGAGTTCCCGGGCAGCCCGAAGAAGTCCTGCTTACGCCGGAGTCTGCGCCGCCACAGATAGGTACGGGCGAGCCAGCCGAGAGTGGCGCTGATGCCGGCGGCCAGCACGCCGAGCACGATGTTGCGTACGTCGTCAGTCATGGGCGCGCATGTTAGCGGTGTTTGCGGACCATTGTTCGATGCGGTCCTGACGGGGCAGTGGCGGTGAAGTTACAGTGCGCGGACGTATGTTGACTGGAGGTACGGATGCGTCGCTCAACCGCACGAAATGTGCAGGTTCTTACCGTTGCCGCGGCCGTGGTCTCGACCGTGGTCTCGATCGGAGCGGCAGCTCCGCCCCCGCACGCCCCACCGGCCGCGAGCCCGGTGAAGACGCCCGTCGCAGTGGGCTACGGCGGCGCGGTCGCGAGCGTCGACGCCGATGCCTCGGCGGCGGGCATCGAGGTGCTGCGGCGCGGCGGCAACGCGGTGGACGCGGCGGTGGCCACGGCGGCCGCCCTCGGCGTCACCGAGCCGTACTCCGCGGGCATAGGCGGTGGCGGCTTCTTCGTCTACTACGACGCCAAGTCCCGCACGGTCCACACCATCGACGGCCGCGAGACCGCCCCCCGCACCGCCGACGCCTCCCTCTTTGTGGAGAACGGCAAGCCGATCCCCTTCGAGGAGGGCATGACGAGCGGCCTCGGCGTCGGCACTCCCGGCACCCCGGCGACCTGGGAGTCGGCGCTCGACGCCTGGGGCAGCAGATCCCTGCGGACGCTGCTGAAGCCTGCCGAGCGGCTGGCGAAGGACGGCTTCACCGTCGACGCCACCTTCCGTGCCCAGACCCAGGCCAACGAGGCGAGATTCCGGGACTTCCCGGACACCTCGGAGCTCTTCCTGCCGGGCGGTGCGCTGCCGGTGGTCGGCTCGGTCTTCAAGAACCCCGACCTGGCGGCTACGTACAAGGAACTGGGCCGCAAGGGCGTCGGCGCGCTCTATCGCGGTGCCATCGCCGACGACATCGTCAGCACGGTCCGCACACCACCCGTGGCCGCGGGCACGACGCGCAAGGTACGCCCCGGCGATCTGACGGCGAAGGACCTGCGGTCGTACGAGACGATCCGGCGCGCGCCCACCAAGATCGCCTATCGCGGTCTGGACGTGTACGGCATGGCGCCGGCCTCCTCGGGCGGCACAAGCGTCGGCGAGGCACTCAACATCCTGGAGCGGAGCGACCTTTCCAAGGCCACGCAGGCGCAGTATCTGCACCGCTTCATCGAGGCGAGCCGGATCGCCTTCGCCGACCGCGGGCGCTGGGTCGGCGACCCGGCCTTCGAGGACGTGCCCGTGAAGGAGCTGCTGTCGCAGCGCTTCGCGGATTCCCGCGGCTGCCTGATCAAGGACGACGCGGTACTCACCAGCCCGCTGGCTCCGGGCGACCCGCGCAGGCCCGAGGCATGCGGTACGCCGGGAACGGCCGCCCCCACCACGTACGAGGGTGAGAACACCACCCATCTGACGGCCGCCGACAAGTGGGGCAACGTCGTCGCCTACACCCTGACGATCGAGTCGACCGGCGGCAGCGGCATCACCGTGCCGGGCCGCGGGTTCCTGCTCAACAACGAGCTGACCGACTTCTCCTTCGCCCCCGCGAACCCCGCGGTCCACGACCCGAATCTGCCGGGCCCGGGCAAGCGCCCCCGCTCGTCCATCTCACCGACGATCGTGCTCGAGAACGGCCGCCCGATCCTGGCCCTCGGCTCACCCGGCGGCGCGACGATCATCACGACGGTGCTGCAGACGCTGACGGGCCATCTGGACCGGGGTCTGCCACTGGTCGAGGCGATCGCCGCGCCGCGCGCGAGCCAGCGCAACCAGACGACCACGGAGCTGGAGCCCGCGCTGTGGAACAGCACGCTGCGCGCCGAACTGGAAGCCATCGGTCATGCCTTCCGGCAGAACCCGGAGATCGGCGCGGCCACAGGCATTCAGCGGCTGCCCGACGGGCGCTGGCTGGCGGCGGCTGAGAAGGTGCGCAGGGGCGGGGGTTCGGCGATGGTCGTCCATCCGTCCGGCGGCTGACGGGGCCTGGCGCGGCGAGCGCCTAGAGAGCGGTCAGGATCCGCGGGCCGTCGTCCGTGATCGCCACCGTGTGCTCGGCGTGGGAGGCACGGCTGCCGTCCGTCGTACGGATCGTCCAGCCGTCCCCCGCCGTGTGGTGCTCGTCCGTGCCGCCGCCGATCACCATCGGCTCGATCGCGAGCACCATGCCGTGACGCAGCGGCATGCCCCGGCCCGGGCGGCCCTCATTGGGTACGCCCGGGTCCTCGTGCATATGGCGGCCGATGCCATGGCCGCCGAAGCCGTCCGGGATGCCGAATCCCGCCGAGCGGCAGACCCGGCCGACCGCATGGGCGATGTCGCCGATGCGGTTGCCCACGACGGCCGCCGCGATACCCGCCTGCAGGGCCTCTTCGGCCGTGGCGATCAGGCGTGCGTCCTCGGGGCGGGCGCGGCCGACGGTGAAGCTGACGGCCGCGTCGCCGACCCAGCCGTCGAGGGTCGCACCGCAGTCGATGCTCACCAGGTCGCCGTCGCGCAGCCGGTAGTGGTCGGGGATGCCGTGCACGATCGCGTCGTTGACGGAGGCGCAGATGACGGCGGGGAAGGGGGTGGGCGCCCAGTTGGGGCGGTAGTCGAGGAAGGGCGAACCGGCTCCGGCTTCGGCGAGGACCGCGCGGGCGGCGCCGTCCAGCTCGCGCAGGCTGACGCCGACGGCCGCGGCTTCGCGGACCGAGGTGAGGGCCTGGGCCACGATGCGGCCCGCCTCGCGCATCGCGTCGATCGACGTATCGCTTTTGATCTCCATCATGCCAATTACTATACCGGTTCTTCCGGTATTGAAATACCGGCATTAGAGTAACGGCATGGTACGCACCCCTCTCACCCCCCAAGAGCGCGAACGCGGCGAGCGGCTCGGACAGTTGCTGCGGCGGGCGCGCGGTGACCGGAGCATGGTGGAGGTGGCGGCGGCGGCGGGGCTGTCCCCGGAGACCTTGCGCAAGATCGAGACGGGGCGCGCGCCGACTCCGGCGTTCTTCACGGTGGCGGCGGTGGCTGCGGTGCTGGGTCTGTCCATGGACGAGCTGGCGGTGAGCTGCGCGCCGACGCGCGCGGCGGCATGACGCCTGCGGCGGGCTTGTTCCCCACCCCGCCCCTTCCCGAACTGGGGGCAGGCCCCCAGACCCCCGTATGCGACCTTCGGCCGCATGTCCTCAAACGCCGGACGGGCTGAAATTTCCCGCCGGTAATACAGCCTCGCCGGCGTTTGAGGCGCGGGGTCTGGGGCGGAGCCCCAGTTCGGGAAGGGGCGGGGTGGGGAACAGCCCCCGGCAGGGCCCACGGCTTGCCGCCCGGCGTAGGCTCGCCGCGTGAATGCCGAGGACTTCGCCAGCGCCAGATACGCCAGCCTCACCACCTACCGCAAGGACGGGACAGGCGTCGCAACACCCGTCTGGTTCGCCGTGGACAGCGGTGAGCTGTTCGTATGGACCCGGTCCGACTCCTGGAAGGTCAAGCGGCTGCGCAACAACAGCCGCGTCGCAGTCACCGTCTGCGATGCGCGCGGCCGGATATCGGAGGGTGCGCCGAGCGCGGAGGGTACGGCGCGGCTGCTGGACGACGAGGGGACGGGCGCCATCCGCAAGCTGCTCTCCCGCAAGTACACCTGGCAGTTCTGGCTTGTCGACTGGCCGGCCACGGTCGTACGGCTCGGTAAGCGGCCGCACACCGGCATCGCGGTGACTATCTGAAAACACTGCGTGACAGCGTCGTAACACGCCTGCGGTCGAATGCCTGCGGACTGGAAGCTTCCAGACTGGAAGGTTCCATTCGACGGTGGGGCAGGGGCGGCAGCGATGGCGGTGTATCAACTTCCGGTCGAGACCGGCGTGTTCGCGCGATACCTCAAGGGGCTCGCGGCGCTCATCGACCCGGGCAGCGGCTGGTACGGAATCTTCTGGCAGCGTGATCCCGAGGGCATGCGAGCCTGTCTGGACGGGACCGAGATCCCGCCCTGGGACGTGGTGGAATCGCTGCTCCAGGACCTCGCGGGGGTGCGCGGCAGGCAGTTCGCGCAGGTGGAATCCGTACGCGCGCGCCAGCTCCACGCGGACTCGGCGGCGGCGCACGACCGGCTGCCAGGCGGCCGCGAGGCGCTGGAGGAGCGGCTGGAGCTGATGCTCCGGGAAGAGGTGTACGCGACGGGCCGCGCGGATGAGTTGCTGCGCCGCCTGGCGGGGGAGCCGGAGGGCAGCGCGGCGGCGGAACAGCTGGCAGGCGAACTGGAGTGGACGCGCGACGACTACGCCCGCGCGACGGCCCGGGTGAGCGAGCTGCGGGCCCGCCACACGGTGCTGTGCGGGGCCCCGGCGCGAGCGGCCGGGCCGGAGCACGGCGGGGAGCCGGAGGAGTGGTCGGGCTTCGCGGCGCGTGCGGCACATGAGCCGCCGGGTATCGAGGCCGACGGCCGGATGGACCTCCGGGAGCGAGGGGACTCGCAGCACGAGGCCGGTGCCCACGCCCCGGTACCGCAGCCGGGCGCGCCCGCAGGTCCTGCGTACGAGGCGAACAGCGCCGTGCCGCCGCAGCCGGGCGCGCCCGTGAGCCCCGCGTACGAAGCCCCCGCACCCGCCGGCGTACCCGCTCTGCCCGACGAGTGGTTCCGGCCCCAGCCCGCCGCGCCCCACGACGGCCCGCCCGCCCAGGCGGACCCGACAGCTCCGGCGGCTGCGCACCCCGCGGACCGCGCCGCCGGCAAGAAGAAGCGGCGCCCCCGCGGCGCCCGGTTCGCCGGGGTCGAGGGGAGCGGGGACGAGGTCGCCGCCGTGCCCGTGCTGCCCGTCGTCGGCGACACACCGCGCGGGGCACGGTTCGGTGGCGCGCCCACGGAGCAGCAGACGCCCACCGCGCCCGAGCCCCCTGCCGGGGCTCGGCAGGCTGCCCGTGACACCGTCGCCACGCTCGGGCGCCTGCGGGCCGAGGGTCGCAGCGGCGAGGCGCACGCCGTGCTCTGCGAGGCGGCGGCCCGGCCCGCCTCCTGGCTGCCCGTACTCGCCGCCGAGCTGCACCGCGCGGGTCTCGCCGCCGACTGGACCACCCTGCTGTGGGAGACCGCATCGCAGCCGGCTTTGAGGCTTGCGGCCGCCGCGGGCGCACTCGCCGCGGCCGGCCGCACCGACGACAGCCGACGGTTGCTCCGGCAGGGCGTGACCCGCCCCGCCGGCGACATCGCCGCGGCCGTGCTCGCCCTGGAGGACGAGGGCCGCGATCTTGAGGCGCGGGCTTTACTGACCGCGTTCGTCCAGCTCCACTCCGCCGAGGACGCCGTCAGGATCGCCGACCGCGACTCGCGCAGGCTGGTGCCGCAACTGCTCGACGCCGCACGCACGATCTCCACGTCGCATGAACGCGATCTTGTGCACGCGCTGCGCGTAGCGGGTCATCTCGGCGCCTGAACCGAGCCTGACTCGCGGCCCGAACCGCGGCCCGATCCCGTGCCTGGCCCCGTACCTTGCCCCGGGCCTGGTCCGCGGCTGATCACCACATCCCGGGCCGACGCCATTCGGTGTGGACCGCTCGGGTGTGAAACATGATCGACTCTGCCGGTTAACGACGATGGTCTTGCCCCAGTGTGTGACGGGGCTTACGTTCTCCTCCTACGCAAGTATCTACGTGCGTAGAGGGTCTCTGACCCCGCGTCGAAGGAGCAGCTCATGGCCAACGTCGTACGCGCCGCACTCGTCCAGGCGACCTGGACCGGCGACACCGAATCCATGATTGCCAAGCACGAGGAACACGCCCGTGAGGCGGCCCGCCAGGGCGCGAAAGTGATCGGTTTCCAGGAAGTGTTCAACGCTCCCTATTTCTGCCAGGTCCAGGAGCCCGAGCACTACCGCTGGGCCGAGCCCGTCCCGGACGGCCCCACCGTCCGCCGGATGCAGGAGCTCGCCCGCGAGACCGGCATGGTGATCGTGGTCCCGGTGTTCGAGGTCGAGGGCGCGGGCTTCTACTACAACACCGCCGCGGTTATCGACGCCGACGGCACTTACCTCGGTAAATACCGCAAGCACCACATTCCCCAGGTCAGGGGCTTCTGGGAGAAGTACTACTTCAAGCCGGGAAATCTGGGCTGGCCGGTCTTCGACACGGCGGTGGGCAGGGTAGGGGTGTACATCTGCTACGACCGGCACTTCCCGGAAGGATGGCGTCAACTGGGTCTGAACGGCGCCCAGTTGGTCTACAACCCGTCCGCGACCTCGCGCGGCCTCTCCGCCTACCTCTGGCAGCTGGAGCAGCCCGCGTCCGCCGTCGCGAACGAGTACTTCATCGCCGCGATCAACCGCGTCGGCCAGGAGGAGTACGGCGACAACGACTTCTACGGCACCAGCTATTTCGTCGACCCCCGGGGCCAGTTCGTCGGCGAGGTCGGCAGCGACAAGGAGGAGGAACTGCTCGTACGCGACCTCGACTTCGACCTGATCGATGTCGTACGCCAGCAGTGGGCCTTCTACCGCGATCGCCGCCCGGACGCGTACGAGGGGCTGGTGCAGCCGTGACCAGCCTGTACGACCGGCACCGGGCCGTCATCCCGGACTGGGTCGCCCTCTACTACAAGGAG
The DNA here is from genome assembly GCF_045207475.1 of Streptomyces sp. NBC_00885. Classification (NCBI taxonomy): domain Bacteria; kingdom Bacillati; phylum Actinomycetota; class Actinomycetes; order Kitasatosporales; family Streptomycetaceae; genus Streptomyces; species Streptomyces sp. NBC_00885. The sequence goes on along the minus strand of NZ_CP108796.1, from coordinate 1,464,695 downwards.
CCGGTCGAGATCACGCACGGCGAGGGCCGCCATGTCTGGGACGCGGACGGCAATCGCTACCTCGACTTCTTCGGCGGCATCCTCACCACCATGACCGCCCACGCCCTGCCCGAGGTCACCAAGGCCGTCAGCGAGCAGGCCGGGCGGATCGTCCACTCGTCCACGCTGTATCTCAACCGCCCGATGGTCGAGCTCGCCGAGCGGATCGCGACCCTCTCCGGCATCCCCGACGCCCGGGTCTTCTTCACCACCTCGGGCACCGAGGCCAATGACACCGCCCTGCTGCTGGCGACCGGATACCGCCGGTCCAACCAGGTCCTGGCGATGCGCAACAGCTACCACGGCCGGTCCTTCTCGGCGGTCGGTATCACCGGCAACCGGGGCTGGTCGCCGACCAGTCTCTCCCCGCTGCAGACGCTGTACGTGCACGGCGGCGTCCGCACCCGCGGGCCCTACGCCCAGCTGTCCGACGCGCAGTTCATCGACGCCTGTGTCGCGGACCTGGAGGACATCCTCGGCCAGACCCGCGGCTCGGTCGCGGCGCTGATCGCCGAGCCCATCCAGGGCGTGGGCGGCTTCACATCCCCGCCCGACGGTCTGTACGCCGCGTTCCGTGAAGTCCTGAGCCGGCACGGCATCCTCTGGATCGCCGACGAGGTGCAGACCGGCTGGGGCCGCACCGGCGAGCACTTCTGGGGCTGGCAGGCGCACGCCGACAGCGGGCCGCCCGACATGCTCACCTTCGCCAAGGGAATCGGCAACGGCATGTCGATCGGCGGAGTCGTCGCATCCGCCGAGGTCATGAACTCCCTGGACGCCAACTCCATTTCGACCTTCGGCGGCTCCCCGATCACCATGGCGGCGGGCATCGCCAATCTCTCGTATCTGCTGGAGCACGACCTCCAGGGCAACGCACGCCGAGTCGGCGGTCTGCTGATCGAGCGGCTGCGAGCCATCGGGGCGGGCATCGCCGCCGTACGCGAAGTACGCGGCCGCGGCCTGATGATCGGCATCGAGCTGGTCAAGCCCGGCACCGACGAGGCGAATCCACAGGCGGCATCGGCCGTCCTGGAAGCCGCACGCGAGGGCGGCCTGCTGATCGGCAAGGGCGGCGGCCACAACACCAGCGTCCTGCGGATCGCCCCGCCGCTCTCGCTGACCGTCTCCGAGGCGGAAGAGGGCGCCGAAATCCTCGAACAGGCTCTGCACAACGTGTAGTCGACCGTACGCACGAGAGGGAGCGCACCACCCATGAGCAGCACCCGCACCCTGATCCGCGGCGGCCTGGTCGTCACCGCCGCGGACGAGATCCACGCCGACGTACTGATCGAGGACGGCCGGATCGCCGCTCTCGCAGCGCACGCCTCCGCCGTGGCCGAAGGCTGGACCGCCGACCGCATCATCGACGCGACCAACAAGTACGTCATCCCGGGCGGCGTCGACGCGCACACGCACATGGAGCTGCCGTTCGGCGGGACATCCGCCTCCGACACCTTCGAGACCGGCACCCGGGCAGCCGCCTGGGGCGGCACGACCACCATCGTCGACTTCGCCGTGCAGTCGGTCGGCCATGCCCTGCGCGAAGGACTCGACGCCTGGTACGCCAAGGCCGACGGCAACTGCGCCATCGACTACGGCTTCCACATGATCCTCTCGGACGTGAACGAGTCCTCGCTGAAGGAGATGGACCACCTGGTGGCGGAGGGCATCACCTCCTTCAAGCTCTTCATGGCCTACCCGGGCGTCTTCTACAGCGACGACGGGCAGATCCTGCGGGCCATGCAGCGCTCCGCCACCAACGGCGGGCTGATCATGATGCACGCCGAGAACGGCATCGCGATCGACGTCCTGGTGGAACAGGCACTCGCCCAGGGCCGCACCGACCCTCGCTACCACGGCGAGGTGCGCCAAGTCCTGCTGGAGGCGGAGGCCACCCACCGCGCCATCCAGCTCGCCCGGGTCGCCGGCGCCCCGCTCTACGTCGTCCATGTGTCGGCCGACGAAGCCGTCGCCGAGCTCGCGGCCGCCCGCGACAAAGGGCTCAACGTCTTCGGCGAGACCTGCCCGCAGTACCTCTTCCTGTCCACCGACAATCTCGCCGAGCCGGATTTCGAGGGCGCCAAGTACGTCTGCTCCACGCCCCTGCGGCCGCGCGAGCACCAGGCGGCACTCTGGAGGGGACTGCGGACGAACGACCTCCAGGTCGTCTCCACCGACCACTGCCCGTTCTGCTTCAGCGGCCAGAAGGAGCTGGGCCGCGGGGACTTCTCCAAGATCCCCAACGGGCTGCCGGGCGTGGAGAACCGGATGGACCTGCTGCACCAGGCCGTCCTGGACGGGCACATCACCCGCCGGCGCTGGATCGAGATCGCCTGCGCCACACCGGCCCGGATGTTCGGCCTCTACCCCAAGAAGGGCACCATCGCCCCCGGCGCCGACGCCGATGTCGTCATCTACGACCCGCACGCCGAACAGACTCTCTCCGTCGAGACGCACCACATGAATGTCGACTACTCCGCCTACGAGGGCAAGCGGATCACCGGCCAGGTGGAGACCGTGCTCTCACGCGGCGAAGTGGTCATCGACCAGCGGGAGTTCACCGGCCGGGCGGGACACGGCCAGTACACCCCCCGAGGCACCTGTCAGTACCTGAACTAGGAGCTCCACCTCATGGATTTCGGACTTGTCCTGCAGACCGACCCGCCGGCCTCGGCGGTCGTGTCGCTCATGCAGCGCGCGGAACGCAACGGTTTCCGCTACGGCTGGACCTTCGACTCGGCGGTGCTCTGGCAGGAGCCCTTCGTCATCTACAGCCAGATCCTGGAACACACGCAGGAGATGCACGTCGGACCGATGGTGACCAACCCGGGGACCAGGACCTGGGAGGTCACCGCCTCCACCTTCGCGACGCTGAACGACATGTTCGGCAACCGCACGGTGTGCGGCATCGGGCGAGGGGACTCGGCGATGCGCGTCGCGGGCCGCAAGCCCAACACCCTGGCCCGGCTCGGCGAGGCGATGGGCGTCATCCGGGACCTCGCCGAGGGCCGCGAGGCCGAGGTCGACGGCCAGCCGCTGCAACTGCCGTGGGTGCGAGACGGGAAGCTGCCGGTGTGGATGGCGGCATACGGGCCGAAGGCGCTGGCGCTCACGGGCCAGAAGGCCGACGGTTTCATCCTCCAGCTCGCCGACCCGTATCTGACCGCGTCGATGGTCACCGCCGTACGCACGGCCGCCTCCGACGCCGGACGCGACCCGGCATCCCTCACCATCTGCGTCGCCGCGCCCGCCTATGTCAGTGACGACCTGGCGCACGCCCGCGAACAGTGCCGGTGGTTCGGCGGGATGGTCGGCAACCATGTCGCCGATCTGGTCTCCCGTTACGGCGAGCACTCCGACCTGGTTCCCGAGGCCCTCACCGCGTACATCAAGGCGCGCGAGGGCTACGACTACAGCCACCACGGCCGCGCCGGGAACCCGTCGACGGACTTCGTACCGGACGACATCGTCGACCGCTTCTGTCTGCTCGGCCCGGCCGAGGCGCACATCGAGAAGCTGAAGTCGCTGCGCGAACTGGGCGTGGACCAGTTCGCCGTCTACAACATGCACGACGCGAAGGAAGCGACCATCGACGCGTACGGCTCCGAGATCATCCCGGCACTCAACGGCTGAAGGGCGAGCCGCCAGTGACTGCGACCGTCCCCTCCGGAGAATCCATAATCGACCAGGACGGCCGCGTCGAGCTTGCGCCCGGCGCGGCACCCTGCGACAACCGCTTCGTCAATGACGATCTGCTGCCCGTACCGGTCGTGCAGCGCCGCTGGACGACGTACAACTTCGCGGCGCTGTGGGTCGGCATGGCCCACAACATCCCGTCCTGGCTGCTCGCCTCCGGACTCGTCACGCTCGGCATGGACTGGAAACAGGCGGTGTTCACCATCGCCCTGGCCAATCTGATCGTGCTGTTCCCGATGCTGCTGACCGGGCACGCGGGACCCAAGTACGGCATCCCCTTCCCCGTTCTCGCCCGGGCCTCCTTCGGCCTGCGCGGGGCGAATCTGCCCGCGCTGATCCGGGCGGGGGTGGCCTGCGCCTGGTTCGGCATCCAGACCTGGATCGGCGGCCAGGGCATCTTCGTCCTGCTCGGCAAGATCTTCGGCGGCTGGGCCGAGGCCGCGGAGGTCGGCGGGCAGCCGTGGACGCTGTGGGTGTGCTTCGTACTCTTCTGGGCGCTCGAACTGGCCATCATCTACCGGGGGATGGAGGCGCTGCGGCGGTTCGAGAACTGGGCGGCGCCCTTCGTCATCGTCGGCGCGCTGGTGCTGCTGGTGTGGATCGCCACGAAGGCGGGCGGACTCGGCCCGCTGCTCGACCAGCCGTCCAAGCTGGGCTGGGGCCCGGACTTCTGGACGGTCTTCTTCCCCTCCCTGATGGGGATGATCGCCTTCTGGTCGACCCTCTCCCTGAACATCCCCGACTTCACCCGCTTCGGAGCCGGTCAACGGGCCCAGATCTGGGGCCAGTCGCTCGGACTGCCGACCACCATGACGCTCTTCGCCCTGCTGTCGGTCTTCGTCACCTCCGGCTCGCAGGCCGTGTACGGAGCGGCCGTCTGGGACCCCGTCCAGCTCGCCGCCAAGACCGACAATGTCTTCGGGCTGCTCTTCGCCCTGGTGACCGTGCTGGTCGCGACGATCTCGGTGAACATCGCCGCGAACGTCGTCTCACCGGCGTACGACCTGGCGAACCTCGCGCCGAAACTGATCAACTTCCGTAGGGGAGCGCTGATCGCGGGCGTCGTCGGGGTGCTGATCATGCCGTGGAAGCTCACCGAGACACCCGAGCTCTACATCTTCACCTGGCTCGGTCTGGTCGGCGGGCTGCTCGGCACGGTCGCGGGCATCCTCATCGCCGACTACTGGGTCGTCCGCCGGACCGTGCTCGACCTGCCCGGTCTCTACACCCCCGGCGGCCGCTACTGGTACGCCTCCGGCTGGAATCCTCGCGCGGTCGCGGCCTTTGTGGTCGGCGGGGTGCTGGCGGTGGGCGGATCGCACTCCGCGCCAGGCAAGGGGCCCTTCCCCGAGGACGGCCTCATCCCGTTCCTGAAGCCGCTCGCCGACTACGGCTGGGCGGTGGGGCTGGGGGCCTCGCTCGTGCTCTACATGGTGCTGATGCTGCCGGAGCGGGCCCGGCTGACCGCAAGCTGAACGGCGCGCATGCGGTGGCGCGAGCGAGCACATTCGGTGCCCGCTCGCGCCACGCGCCGATTCAGCGGCTCTGCCGCTGGGACTCCACGATCTTGCGGATCGTGGGCTCGGCCCCCGACCGCCGCTGGACCCGTTCGGCGAAGCCCGGGAACTGGCCTGCGATCGCGCTGAGGATCTTCAACTCCAGGGGCGCGACATTGATTTCGGCGACATCGCGCTCGATGGCCCGCACCACACCGTTCACGACCTGCCGCGGCGAGACCGTACGCACACCGGCGGGAGTCCCCGAGCCGGTCGCCGCGAACATCCCCAGGTCCCGTACGAAACCGGGCTGGACGACCGAGACGCCGACACCCGTGCCGTGCAGATCCTGGCGCAGGGCGAGCGAGAAGCCGCGCAGCGCGAACTTGGTTCCGCTGTACAGCGACGAGGACTTGGTCGCCGCCTTGCCCGAGAGCGAGCCGACGAAGGCTATGTGGCCCCGGCCCGCCTCGACCATGGCGGGGGCGAGCAGCCGCGCCAGGAGCGCGGGAGCGCGGAAGTTGACCGCGATGGCGCGGTCGATCTGCTCCGGCGTGTAGTCCAGCAACTCACCGCTGGAGGGCAGTGCGGCGTTGGCGAGCAGGATGTCCGTACCGGCGGCCTCGTCCGCGAGCCGCCGTACATCGTCGTCGTCCGCGAGGTCGGCGAGGATCGTGCGCGCCCCATAGCGGTCGGCGAGCGGCTCCAGGGCCTCGCGGCGGCGGCCGCTCAGCACCAACTTCGCGCCCTTGGCGGACAGTTCGGCGGCGAGTGCGCCGCCGATGCCGCCGGTGACCCCGGTCAGCAGAACGGTTGCTCCGGTGATGCGCATCTGGTTACCCTCCAGTTCTGTTCGTTCGAACGAACAATAGGGAGGCGGGGCGGTCGTGTCCACAGACGAATTCGGCGGACTGGCAGAACACACAAGGGTGTTGAGGGGCGGTCACACCTCCTCGGAGGAGCTCGTGTCAGACGCGCTCCAGCGCATCGAGGCCAGCCAGTCCACCATCAACGCCTTCCGCTGGACACGCGGCGAACGGGCCGTGGACGAAGCCAGGGACGCCGACCGGCGGCTCGCGGCGGGGGAGCGGCTGCCGCTGCTCGGTGTGCCCGTCGCCGTCAAGGACGACACCGATGTGGCCGGGCTGCCGACCCTCTTCGGCTGCTCCGGCGAACTCGCCCCGGCCGAGCGGGACGGAGAGGCGGTACGCCGGCTCCGCGCGGCCGGCGCCGTCATCGTCGGCAAGACCAACTCCTGCGAACTCGGGCAGTGGCCGTTCACCGAGGGCCCCGCCTTCGGCGCCACCCGCAACCCCTGGTCCACCGAACACACCCCCGGAGGCTCCTCCGGCGGCTCCGCGGCAGCGGTCGCCGCCGGGCTCGTGCCCGCGGCCCTCGGCTCCGACGGCGCGGGCTCGGTCCGTATCCCGGCCGCCTGGTCCCACCTCGTCGGCATCAAACCGCAGCGCGGACGCGTCTCCCTCCACCCCTACGCGGACGCCTTCCAGGGCCTCGCCGTCAACGGCCCGCTCGCCCGCACCGTCGCCGACGCCGCCCTGCTGCTCGACGTGGTGCAGGGCCCGCATGCCGAAGACCTGCACCAGCCGGCCGCGATCGACGCCTCGGCCGCGGCCCGCCGCGACCCGGGCCGACTGCGCATAGCCCTCGCCTGGCGGCCCCCGCTCACCCTCACCCGCAGCATGCCGCACCCCGAAGTACGCCGCGGCGTCACCGCACTTGCCGAAGCACTCGCCCGGCTCGGCCACCATGTCGAGGAAGCCCGGCCGCGCTACGGGCTGATCGGCCTCGCCTTCGTGCCGCGCGCCACCGCGGGCATCGCCGAGGTCGCCGCCCTCCACCCCGAGCCCGCACTCCTCGACCCCCGCACCCGCACCGCCATGCGGCACGGCCGGACACTCGGCGGGCGCGTCGTGCGGGCCGCCCGCGCCCGCGAAGTCCGCCAGCACCGGCGGATCGGCGCGATCTTCGACTCGTCCGGGTTCGATGTAGTCCTCACGCCGACGACCGCGGCCCCGCCCCCGCGCATCGGCACCTTCGACGGCCTCAGCGCCTGGCGCACCGACGCGACCATGGCCGCCGCGTGCCCGTACGCCTGGCCGTGGAACGTCCTCGGCTGGCCCGGCGTCAACGTCCCCGCCGGTCTCACGGCCGACGGACTGCCCTTCGGCGCCCAACTGCTCGGCCCCGCAGGCAGCGAGGAGCGGCTGATCTCGCTGGCCGCCCAACTGGAGGCCGACCTGCGCTGGTACGAGAAGCGCCCGCCCGCCCCGCTGATCCCCGGGAGCGTGCCGGTGGAACAATGACCGCCATGTCCAGCCCCGCCCGCTCCGCCCCCACCCGGCAGCGCATCATCACCGCCGTCCTGCACATCATCGGCAAGGACGGGGTCGCGGCGGTCACCAACCGGCGGATCGCCAAGGAGGCCGGGGTCTCGCTCGGCTCGGTCACGTACCACTTCGAGACCCAGCACGAGCTGCTGCGCGAGAGCCTGCTGCACTTCGTACGCGAGGAGACCCGGCGCTTCACCGAACTCGCCGACCAGTGCCAGAGCGACGGCGTCGACATCGACGGCGCGGCCGCCCTGGCGGGCCAAGTGGCCGGCGGCACCGCCTTCGACAGCGAGCACATCGCGCCCTTCGAGCTGTACGTCGAGGCCGGGCGTGACGAACGGCTGCGGGAGGCCGCGGCGGAGGCCTTCGCGGCGTACGACCGGCTGGCGACGCAGATCCTCACCGGCCTCGGCGTCCCGGACGCGGAACACCTCGCCGCGACGACGGTCGCGCTGGTGATGGGCCTCCAACTCCGCCGCCTGGCGACGGGAGGCCCGGCGCAGGACCTGGTCGACGCGCTGCTGCTGCTGGCGCGGGGGGCGGTGGCGAGGTAGGCGGCGCGGTGCGGGCGGCGCCGCCTGCGGCGGGCCTGTTCCCCTACCCGCCCCTTCCCGAACTGGGGGCAAGCCCCCAGACCCCCGTATGCGACCTTCGGCCGCATGTCCTCAAACGCCGGACGGGCTGAATGTGCGGCCCTGCCGCACTATCCAGCCCCGCCGGCGTTTGAGGCGCGGGGTCTGGGGCGGAGCCCCAGTTACGGGAAGGGGCGGGGTGGGGAAAACCACCCGGCGGGACCCGGTCAGCCCGCGGTCAGGACCAGGTCCACGACCGGCCGGTACTCGCTCTCCGCGGCCTCGTCCAGGCTCTCGTGCGTCGCGATACGGAAGATCAGCGCGCGGACGAGGAGTTGACGCCAGTCCGGCAGATGCGACCAGCGCTCCAGCAGCGCCGCGTCGGCCGCGGACCAGCACAGCGCGTCGACGGCGACGATCGCCGAGGCCCAGGCCGCCGGGCGCCAGTACGGCGGCCAGTCGGTGATGGCGGGCGGCAGGCCGGGTTCGAAGAGGACGGTGCCCAGAAGATCACCATGGACGATCTGGGCGGGTGCCTCGACCGGGCCGCGGGCGGCCAACAGCGGCTTGAGCAACGGGAAGTCCGGGACCTCATCGGTCTCCTGCCAGGCCAGCCGGTCCGCCCGGGACCACGGGTCGTCCCGTACGGCGAGGAAGCGCGGACGGGGCAGGTCGCTGAGCGCCGCGTGGAACGCCTCGCCCGCCCGGATGACGTCGTCGGCGCGGTGCGGATCGGCGGATCCGCCGGTCAGCCGCCAGGCCTCCCAGCCGTGCGCCGCCCAGCCCCCGTCCGCCGCCGGGACGGGGCAGGCCACCCGGAAGCCGGGGGCCTTCGGGAGATGGTGCAGCACGCCGGCGCGCCATACCGTCTCGGGCTCCGAGACGGCGGGCTTCAGCAACAGCGGTCCTGAACGCCAGGCGGAACCCTGGCCACCGGGGAGCGGGACGGGTGCTTCGGATGCCCCGAAAGCCGTGAGTACACGAGCGGACGGTGCGGGGGACTGGGTCATGGCCGGGAAGCGTAGGCGGCTGGCTTGCATGGCTGCCGAACTTTCCCTTCGTACTCGATGAACTCGAGGTGCTCGGTGACGCCCCGTCAGTTCAGTAGGGATGCCGGTCGGGCTTGGTGCTCCATGCCTCGTATGCCTTCGCGCCCATCTCGGGATGGATCTGCTCGATCTGGATCCTGCGTTCGTCGAGGGGCTTCATGAAGTCCTCGTACTGGAAGGCGTCATCGAATCCGATCTCACGAGTGGCCTTCAGGTCGCAGCTGAAATAGACGTTGTCGATCCGCGACCAGTAGATGGCGCTCATGCACATCGGGCACGGGGCGCCGCTGATGTAGATCGTGCACCCCTTGAGCATCCGGGCTCTCTCCGGTACCGGGTCGGGGGATCCGGCCGGACGTTGCATGTATTCGAGCGTGCTCTCGTTCTGGTGCTCCTCCGATATGGAGGGCGCCTCGGGGTTGAGCCGCTGAACCGCTTTGCGGATGGTTTCCACTTCGGCGTGCGCAGTGGGGTCGCCGGTGAGGAGTACGCGATTCTGCCCGCGGGCGACGATTTCGCCGTCACGGGTGATGACCGCGCCGAAAGGGCCACCCCATCCCTCTTCCACGGACTCGGTGGCCAGGCGTATCGCCTCCGACAGAAACTCCTTGTGCCCCATGTCGAACCTCCGCTTCACCACACACCGAGTTACAATTCCCCCATTTGTCCGATAACTCCCCTACGTAGTAGGCTACTCCGTATGGGTGTTACTGCAAGCCGTGTCCCGGGTCACGACGGTGCCACCGTCGTGACCTCCCAGAAAGTCCGGGAGGGCCGGGTTGACGCCTATAAGCGCTGGCAGGAGAAGACCAACCACGTGGCCGAGGGCTTTGACGGCTTCGAGGGCGCGGAGCTGTATCCGCCGGACTCCGGCGAGGAGAACGAGTGGGTGGTGGTCTTCCGGTTCTCCCGTGTCGACCAGCTGACCGCATGGCTGGACTCCGGTGCTCGCCGCAGGCTCCTGGACGAGGCGCAACTGCTGTTCGACGGCACCCCGACCCAGGAGGTACTGGCCGGCGGAGCGCCCGCCCCTCAGGAGCCGTCGGCTGTCACGGCGGTCATCTCCCATTCCGTACGGCCGGGGAAAGAACGCGACTTCATGCGCTGGCAGGACAAGGTCCTGAAGGCGCAGGAAAAGCATCCCGGTTTCATGGGGACCGAGTTGTTCGAGCCGGTGGAGGGGATCCAGGACAACTGGGTGGTTGTTTTCCGCTACGACACTCGTGACAACCTCGACGAATGGCTCGCCTCTGCCGAACGCGAAAAGCTGCTGCACGAGGGGCGCGAGTACTTCTCCTCGTACGACGTACGCAAGATCGGGTCGGCGTTCAGCGGCTGGTTCCGCTTCGGGGAGGGCGACGAGGAAGGGATTCCGTCCAACTGGAAACAGGCCATGTCCGTCGTCCTGGCGCTCTATCCGACGGTGATGGTTCTGAATCTGACGGTGGGAAAGGAATTCGACGACTGGGGCATTCCCGGGTATCTGAGCCTGTTCATCTCCAATGTGCTGAGTGTCTCCATCCTGACCTGGGTGCTGATGCCGCTGGTCAACAGAGCTCTCGCGTTCTGGCTGCTGCCGAGCCGGGCACGTTCCGCGCGTACGCATGTGGGGGGTGCGTTGGTCGTGATGCTGTGCTGGGCGGTCTTCATCCTGGTATTCGGCCTGACCACTGACTGACTGAGGACCGACTGACGACGGACTGACGACTGGTCAACCAATGGGGTCATCGTGGGCGGACAGACACAGGCGCGGCGTATCGAGGGAGACATCGTCCGGCGGGGCGATGCCGGATACGAGAGCGCCCGGCAGGGTGTCCTGTGGAACGGGCTCAAGCCCGACCGGTTCCCCGAGTTGATCGTCCGGGTCGCCTCGCAGCGCGATGTCGCGGAAGCCGTGGCACTCGCCCGCTCCGAGGGTCTGCGCATCGCCGTACGGGCGGGCGGGCACAGCTGGTGCGGCTCGCCACTGCGCGACGGGGGCATGCTCATCGACCTCGCCGCACTCGACCGGATCCACATCGACCCGAACTCGGCCACGGCGACCGTCCAGCCCGCCGTCACCGGTGGCGCACTCGCCTCCGAACTCTCCCGGCACGGCCTGGCCTTCCCCACCGGGCACTGCGGATCCGTCGCCCTCGGCGGGTACCTACTCAGCGGCGGTCTCGGCTGGAACTCCGGCGCGCTGGGGCCGGCTTGCGCGAGTGTGCGGCAGATAGAAGCCGTCACCGCCGCCGGTGAGGTCGTCCAGTGCGACGCGAAGGAGAACTCCGACCTGTTCTGGGCGGCGCGCGGAGCCGGCCCCGGCTTCTTCGCGATTGTCACCGGCTTCCGCCTCGCCCTGTACCCGCTCCCGAAGGCGATCGTCACGACCACGTACGCCTTTGCGCTGGCGGACGTCGTACCCGTGACCCGCTGGGTCAGCGATGCCGTCACCGAACTCCCGCCGACCGTCGAACTGTCCTTCTTGATGGGCACCGCCGACCCGGTCATGTCGGCGGCCACGCCGAGGCCCAAGGTGGTCGTCGTCGCGGCCACCGCCTTCGCAGACAGTCAGGACGAGGCGATCCGCTCTCTCGGGCCGCTGCGTGCCTGCCCGCTCGACGACCGTGCCATATTCATCCAGGCCGACGAGCCGGCCTCCTTGGAGGCCCTGGACGAGTCCTCCGGGACCCTGTGGCCGGCGAGCTACCGCTGTGCCGTCGACACCCTGTGGTCGGACGCGGACTACGAAACCCTGCTGTCGAGGCTCGCCGCCGTGGTCGCCGCGGCACCCTCGGAGAAGTCCCTCGTACTCGCCCCCGTGTCACCGGTCTCACGGGACAAGGCGCTCCAGCACGAGATGGCCTTCTCGGTGCTCGGCGACAGTTATGTCGTCCCGTTCGCGATCTGGGACTCTCCGGCCCAGGACGACGCCAACACGCGCTGGCTGCGCGAAGCCATGCGAGTCGTCGAACCCCTCGGCACGGGCCATTACATCGCTGAAGCCGACCTCACGGCCGATCCCTCCCGCGCCCGGCGCTCCTTCAGCCCGTCCGACTGGGACCGCCTGGAACGGCTCAGGGCGCGCTACGACCCCGAGGACGTCTTCTTCTCCTATCTCGGGCGATGAACTGCGGAACGTGTTCGCGAAGTCACCTTCGGTGACAACAGGTCTCAGGCCGGAGGGCAGGCTCTGCGTGGTGGCCGGGGACCCGCGGGACCCGCGCGCCGCCGCGCTCTCCGCCGCGGCGAACCCGAGGGGAATGCAGGGTTACGCCGTGGGGCGCCGGGCGGACAGCGCGATGTCAGCGGGCCGTGCTTTGCTGGAGAAATGATCGATGACTTCTTGAACGGTGATCTTTCCGCAGTCGAGGAGGCGGTCCGCAAGGCGGCCGCCACCGAGATCACGCCGCGTTACCGCCAGCTCGCCGCGCACGAGATCGTCGAGAAGACCGGCCCGCACGACCTTGTGACGACGGCCGACCGCAATGCCGAGGAGCACCTCACCGCCTCGCTGACGGCGCTGCTGCCCGGCTCCGTCGTGGTGGGCGAGGAGGCCGTCCACGCGGACCCGTCGGTGTACGAGGCGCTGCAGGGCGACGCGCCCGTGTGGATCGTCGACCCGGTGGACGGCACGCGGCAGTTCGTCCGCGGCGAGCCCGGATTCTGCACGCTCGTCGCTCTCGCCCAGCACGGCGAGGTGCTCGCGTCCTGGACGTACGCGCCGGTCCTGGAGGAGATGGCGATCGCGATACGGGGCGGCGGGGCACGGCTCAACGGCACGCCGATACGGTCGGGTTCACCGACGCCGGGCGCGGTGCTGGAGATCGCGATGTCCCACCCGGACTACACCACCCCGGACCAGAAGCACGCCCTGCTGGGCCTGAACGCCGATGGCGTGCGCGCCCGCCCCTGTGGATCGGCGGGCCTGGAGTACCTGTCGGTTGCCCGGGGAGACCTGGACGCGGTGGCCTTCTCGTGGGAGAACGCATGGGACCACGCGGCGGGCCTGCTCCTGGTGACGGAGGCGGGCGGGGCGCAGATGACGGTGTCAGGGGAGCGGTTCCGTATCGGGGGAGGAAATGCGCTGCCGTTCACGGCGGCGAGGGATGGGGGGACGGCGGAGAGGGTGCGGGACCTGTTGCGCGGGTGAGGGGCTTGCCCGACCCCGCCCCTTCCTGCGGTGACATTCGCGGCTCCGGCCAACCAAGCCCGTCCGGCGTTTGAGGACCGGGGTCCGGGGCGGAGCCCCGGTTGCGGGATGGGGCGGGGAGGGGATAAAGCCCCGCGCAGCGGCCCCGACCCGCAACCTGCGGCAGGCCGCGCAACGAACCCTCAAGGCCCGCGCGACGCGGCTGGCCCGTGCCACGCGGCCGCCAGCACACCGGACCCCACCCCCGCGCCGCTAGGCCAGCCGCGACCTCGCCTCGGCCACCAGCGCGTCCGCCGACTCCACCGCCCCCGCGTCCAGGCCCCGCAGCGCCCTCGACACCCTCGACGCGAAGTCCTCCGGCGCCGCAGGCAAGGACGTCGCCGTCCTCAGCGCGCCCTTTTCGTTCAGGCACCACACCCTCGCGTGCGCGTGCAGCGACTGGACCAGGACGCCGAACGCCCTGCTCAGGCAAAGCGACACATGCAGCACATCCCCCGCGGCCACCGACTTCCGCGCCGCCGCGACCGAGAAGTCCGCCTCCCACGCCGCGTTGATCAGAGCGCGGCGCAGTGGCTCCGGGTAGCCGTGGGCCTGGGTGCGCAGTGACGTCAACTCGCCGTCCGTGTCGGCCAGTACGCGGCACAGCGCCACCTCGCCCGCGTACGCGGGCGACCAGAAGCCCAGAGGGTGGCCCGGCTGCATGCCCGTCTCGTACCGGCCCGCCCGGCAGTCCGCCCAGACCGCCTCGACGCGGTCGAGGTCGCGCAGGATCCAGTCCACCTGGACGCCGTCCACCGTCAGCCACGCGCCGCCGTTGACCCAGGGACCCCAGCCGCCGGGGCCCGCGATGTCCACCTGGGTGCCCGTCACCTCCGTGGCGAGGGCCGCCAGCGCCCCGGTATCGACCGCACCCCGGTAGTAGACGCCCAGGTCCCAGTCGGAGTCCGGGCGGTGCGTGCCCCGGGCGCGGCTGCCGCCCAGGGCCACCGCGCGTACCCCGCGTACCGCCATGAGCTGCTGCGACATCGCTTCGATCCGGGAAATCATCGCCGCGGAGCCTACCGCCGCCCCCGCTGTCCGTGCTCCGCAATATCCTGGGGACCTTGGCCATCGGCTGACAAAGGAGTCCGAAGGTGCCGTCGATGCTCGATGCCGTCGTCGTGGGGGCGGGGCCCAACGGGCTGACCGCAGCTGTCGAATTGGCCCGTCGCGGCTTCTCGGTGGCGGTGTACGAGGCGATGGACACCGTCGGCGGGGGAGCGAGGACCGAGGAGCTCACCCTCCCGGGCTTCCGCCACGACCCCTGCTCCGCCGTCCATCCGCTCGGCATCGGCTCACCGGCCTTCGCCGCCATGCCACTGGCCCGGCACGGCCTGGAGTGGCTGCACCCCGAACTGCCTCTGGCGCACCCTTTTCCGGACGGCACCGCGGCCGTGCTGAGCCGGTCGGTCGGTGAGAGCGCCATGTCGCTGGGTGCCGGTGACGCCGGGGCGTACCGACGGCTCGTCGCACCCTTCCTCGGGCACTGGGACACCCTCGCCGCGGACTTTCTGCGCACCCCCTGGGACGGCCTGCCCCGCGACCCGTATCGTCTCGCCCGCTTCGGGACGGTCGCACTGCAGCCCGCCACCTGGATCTCGCGCCGTTTCGATGGGGAGCGGGCCCGCGGTCTGTTCGCCGGTCTTGCTGCCCATGCCATCGCCCCCACCAGCGGGTTCGCCACCGCCGGGGTCGCCCTGTGCTTCGCGCTCGCCGCGCACGAGGTCGGCTGGCCGGTGCCGCGCGGCGGTTCGCAGGCGATCTCCGACGCTCTCGCCTCGTATCTGCGTGAGCAGGGCGGTGTGATCCACACGGGCACGGAGGTCAAGCGGCTGGACGAGCTGCCCCCTGCCCGTGCGTATGTCTTCGACACCTCGCCGACCGCGCTCGCCAGGATCGCGGGTCTCGGCCAGGCGTATCAGCACTACCGCTACGGGGCCGCCGCGTTCAAGATCGACTACGCGCTCTCGGGGCCCGTGCCCTGGACCGCGAAGGAGGCCCGTACGGCAGGGACCGTGCACATCGGCCCCACCGCCGGCGAGATCGACGCGGCCCTGACCGCCGCCGTCGCGGGCCGTGACCCCAAGGTCCCCTTCCTGATCACCGCCCAGCCCAGCCTGGTGGACCCCTCTCGCGCTCCGGCGGGCAAGCACGTCCTTTGGGCGTACGGCCATGTGCCGGCCGGCTGGGAGGGCGACGCGACCGAGGTCATCGAGCGGCAGCTGGAGCGGTTCGCGCCCGGTTTCCGCGATCTCGTGCTGGCCCGCGCAGTCGCGGGCCCGCCCCAGCTCGCCCTGCGCAACGCCAACTACGTCGGCGGGGATATCGCCTGCGGAGCTTTCGCCGGACTTCAGACGCTGATCCGTCCCAGGCTCGCCCGCGTTCCGTACGCCACCGCGCACCCCGCCGTCTTCATCTGCTCCTCCGCGACGCCGCCGGGCCCCGGTGTGCACGGCATGTCCGGCCACCACGCCGCGAAGGCGGTCTGGCGCAGTCTGCGCAGGGTGCGCTCTGCGTAGGCCGACGCCGCATGGTCCACTTGCGTAGGCTGAGGTCATGGTCGAGATCACGCTCGTGCGCGGGGACATCACCCAGCAGCGTGTCGACGTCATCGTCAATGCCGCCAATTCCTCCCTGCTCGGCGGCGGTGGTGTCGACGGAGCCATCCACCGTCGCGGCGGGCCCGAGATCCTCGCTCAATGCCGTGCCCTGCGCGCCTCGCAGTACGGCAAGGGCCTGCGCACCGGGCAGGCCGTCGCCACCACCGCCGGCCGCCTTGACGCGGACCATGTGATCCACACGGTCGGTCCCGTCTGGTCCCGGCAGGAGGACCGTTCCGGCCTGCTGGCCTCCTGTTACCGTGAATCGCTGCGCGTGGCACGGGAGTTGGGCGCGAGCACCGTCGCCTTCCCCGCCATCTCGACCGGCATCTACGGCTGGCCGATGGACGACGGCGCGCGGATCGCAGTCCGTACGGTCCGCGAGGCGGCTGCCGCGCCGGTCACCGAGGTACGTTTCGTGCTCTTCGACGAGTACGCGTACAAGGAATTCGAGACCGCCCTGGCAGAGCAAGGTTGATGTCGTTTTCTCGCTAGCACCGGCCCTGGCGCTGCCGGATGCTTGAGCCATGCACACCGACACCGAGCGCTGCGTACGCGCCGTCCAGTCGAAGGACGCCCGATTCGACGGCTGGTTCTTCACGGCCGTGCTGACCACGCGGATCTACTGCCGCCCCAGCTGCCCGGTGGTGCCGCCGAAGGTCGAGAACATGACCTTCTACCCGAGCGCCGCGGCCTGTCAGCAGGCCGGATTCAGAGCCTGCAAGCGCTGCCGCCCCGACACCAGCCCCGGCTCCCCGGAGTGGAACGCCCGCGCGGACACCGTCGCACGCGCCATGCGTCTCATCCGCGACGGAGTCGTGGACCGCGAAGGCGTACCGGGCCTGGCCGCTCGCCTCGGCTACTCCACCCGGCAGATCGAGCGCCAGCTCCTCGCCGAGCTGGGCGCGGGACCGCTCGCCCTGGCCCGCGCGCAGCGTGCCCAGACCGCGCGCCTGCTCATCGAAACCACCGCGCTCCCGATGGCCGAGGTCGCCTTCGCGGCCGGTTTCGCCTCCATCCGCACCTTCAACGACACCGTCCGCGAGGTCTTCGCACTCGCCCCCGGCGAACTGCGCACCCGCGCCACCCGCAGCCGTACCGCACCCCCACAGACCCCCGGAGTGATCTCCCTGCGGCTGCCGTACCGCGCGCCGCTCAATCCGAGCAACCTCTTCGGCCATCTCGCCGCGACCGGCGTACCCGGCGTCGAGGAGTGGCTGGACGGGGCGTACCGCCGCACCCTGAACCTCCCCTACGGGCACGGCATCGCCGCCCTCACCCCGCGGCCTGACCACATCGCCTGCCGGCTCTCCCTCACCGACCCGCGCGACCTCACCATCGCGATCAGCCGCTGCCGCTGGATGCTCGACCTGGACGCCGATCCGGTCGCCGTCGACGACCAGTTGCGTACGGACGAGCTGCTCGCACCGCTGGTCGACAAGGCGCCGGGGCGACGGGTGCCGCGCACCGTGGATGCGGCGGAGTTCGCCGTGCGGGCGGTGCTGGGCCAGCAGGTGTCGACGGCCGCGGCCCGCACCCATGCGGGCCGCCTGGTCGCAGCCCACGGCGAGGCGATCGAGGACGCCGAGGGCGGCCTCACGCATCTCTTCCCGTCCTCCGAGGCGCTGGCGGCGCTGGACCCTCAGACCCTGGCGCTGCCCGGCACCCGCCGCACCACCTTCATGAGCCTTGTCGGGGCGCTGGCCGACGGCTCACTGCGGCTCGGCATCGACAGCGACTGGGACAAGGCACGCGCACAGCTGACCGCGATCCCCGGCTTCGGCCCCTGGACGGTCGAGGTGATCGCGATGCGCGCCCTGGGCGACCCGGACGCGTTCCTGCCCGGCGACCTCGGCATGCGACGCGCCGCCGCCGAACTGGGTCTGCCCTCGACCCCCGCCGCTCTCACCAACCGCGCCGCAGCCTGGCGGCCCTGGCGGGCGTACGCCGTCCAGTACCTCTGGGCCACCGACGATCACCCCATCAACCGCCTCCCCTCATAAGGAAGTTCAGCCATGATCAAGCAGCACACGGTCGTCGACAGTCCCTACGGCCCGCTGACCCTCGTCGCCACGGACGGAGTGCTGAGCGGCCTCTACATGCCCCAGCAGCGCCACCGGCCCGACGAAGAGACCTTCGGCGAGGAGGATCCCGCGCCCTTCGGCGAGGCGATCCGCCAGCTGGAGGCCTACTTCGCCCGCGAGCTCACGGAATTCGACCTGCCGATGCGGCTGCAGGGCACGGACTTCCAGCGGCGCGTCTGGGAGCAGCTGCGGCAGATCCCGTACGGCGAGACACGGACCTACGGCGAACTGGCCGAGGCGCTCGGCAACGCCGGTGCCTCCCGCGCGGTGGGTCTGGCCAATGGCAAGAACCCGATCGGGATCATCGTCCCCTGCCACCGGGTCATCGGCTCGACGGGCAGCCTTGTCGGCTACGGCGGCGGACTCGACCGCAAGCAACGACTGCTGGCGTTCGAGTCCGGCACGCCCGACGACGCGTTGTTCTAGGCACGGGCCCCGGCGATCTCAGGCCGCTCGGCTTCCCAACGGGGCGATGGGTTTCGCGACGGTTCGTCCGCGGCTCACGAGGATGGGCCGGTGAAATCGGCGGCATGCCCATGCCGACGCCACAGGGTGTCAAGCGGCTCGACGACCTCGCCGGCGGCGGTGCGATCGTACGCGCGGTCGGTGACGCGGCCGCGTTTCAGCAAGGCCCAGTAGCGCGAAGCCCTCGGGAACGACTCTCAGCTCTCGGTGCCCAGCCGGCGCAGGAGTTCGGGCAGAGCGGTGCCGATCGGCTCCCGGACGACTTCGTCGGCTCGGTCGTCGTACGGTGTCGGTTCGGCGTTGACGATGATCAGCCGGGCGCCGTGGTCGGCGGCGACACCGGCAAGTCCGGCGGCGGGCTGCACCTGGAGGCTCGTCCCGACGGCGATGAAGACCTGGCATGCCTTGGTGATCGCGAGAGCCTCGCCCAGTACCACGGGGTCGAGCCGCTCGCCGAACATCACCGTGGCCGACTTGAGGATGCCGCCGCACTCCAGGCACGGCGGATCCTCCTCACCGGCCTCGACTCGCGCGAGCGCTTCCTCCATCGGTGCCTTGGCGTGGCACTTGGTGCACACCACGGTCCGTGCGGTGCCGTGCAGTTCGAGGACCTTGCGGGCGGGCATGCCGGCGAGCTGGTGCAGCCCGTCCACGTTCTGCGTGATCACCCGCACCGGCACCCCGGACCGCTCCAGCTCCGCCACGGCCCGGTGCGCCGTGTTGGGCTCGGCCTGCAGCGTCCCGGTTCTTCCGCCGCATCTGCCAGGACCGGCGCCGGATCTCCGGGTCGGCCATGTAGTAGTCGTAGGTCACGAGCTTCTCGGCCTCCGGATCGCGCCGCCACAGGCCGTTCGGCCCGCGGTAGTCGGGGATCCCGGAATCGGTGGAGACACCGGCGCCACTGAGGATGGCGACGAGGGGCTTGTTCATGGGCCGAGGGTAAGTCGCGCGTCCCCACTGGGCGACCGGATATCGCGGGCTTGTGTGCTCCGGGGGGAGCCGGGGCGGCCCGTCAGTCCTCCGACATCGCCGACGCCTTGGCACAGAGATACGGACGCGCGAGCAGCAGACCGGTGCCGGTCAGGGCGATGCCGAAGTACACCGGCGCGAGGTGGATGAAGTCCGTGTAGTGGATCACGCCGTGCACCACGACAGCCGGCAGGAAGCCGGCGGCCGCCGCCGCTGCCAGGGTCCAGAACACCCACGTCTCACCCCGCCGCCAGCCCCACGCGCTGAGCAGAGTGATCGCCACCGCGGAGGCCATCAGGGCGCCTCCGAACCCCGCGCGGTCGTGGGCGACGAACGGCACCAGCCGCGGATTCAGGATTTCCAGCGTCTGCGCGCTGGTGCCCAGGAAGGCCAGGTCGGTCGGCACGAAGACACCGGTCAGACCCACCACCGAGATCACCGCTCCGCCGACGAACAGCCCCGCTCCCGTGACGATCAGCAGCAACTGGCCGACCAGTGCCCGTCGGCGCTCCGGCTCCGGTCCCTCGGGCGCCAGGCGCCACCGCGGTGCGTGCGGGGTCCGGCGGGCCGCGGCCACGAACATCGGGAACAGCACGATGGTGGTTGCTGTGTGCAGAGGTTCCACGAATCCGGTGGCCAGGAAGTAGAACAAGGTGGGGAAGCCGATTGCCCCCGAGAGTAGATAGACATCGCGGGCCCAGGGCCAGCCGCGTCTCATCCCGCCCACGGCGAGGCCGGTGTAGAGGGCGCCGATCGCCACCATCGTGCCGGCCAAGGTGATCCGATCGTGCTGGAGGAAGTGCACGAGGTGGTGATTGGCGGCATGCATGTCGTGCAGCGTCATGCCGAGGTAATCGCGGTCGTACCAGAGCAGTACCGGCCCGAGCGTGATCGCCGCGGCGCTGAGACCGCCGACTGTCATACCGAGCCCGACGAGCAGCGCCCACCACCAGGCGGGCCAGCGTCGGGGATCGGGACCGACGTCCCGTAGCACCGGAGCGGGCGCGGTGGGCGTGGCTGCCTCGGCGACCCGTGCGAACCAGCCGGGTCCGGCCGCGACGAGCACCCCGGGCCGGGCGAGCACGACGGCGCCCGGCTCTTCGAGCGCGGCGGCGCCCGGCTCTTCGAGCGCGGCGGCCGCGGCGGTGACCGACGGGTCGGACATGTGGATTACGTGCGGGTCGTCGCCGCTGGTGAACCCGTCGACATGGGGCCTGAGGGCGGCCTCGGCCTCCGGGTCGCAAGCGCGGACGACCATCGGGATCGAGCGGCCGGCGGCGGCCTCGCGTACGGTCTGCGCGTCGGCCGCCGAGACGGGTGCCACCTCGACGAAACCAGCCCCGAGCGGGGGCATGGCGCGTAGCGCTTCGCGGGCGAGCGAGGGCGGGACGGATATGCCGAGGCGGACGGTCACGGGCACACCGGCGATCTCGCCGGCAAGCCGCTCCGGCGGACGGCGGCGGCCGAGCGACCCAGCGATCAGCCGCGCGCCGACGGGACGGGAGCCGATCGAGGCCAACAGCCTCAGTGCGGTCCGCTGCGAACGGCGCCGGCCCAAGACGGCGGCGGCCGTGCCGCGCAGCGGGTGATAAGTCCAGTCCGGCATCAGTGGCTCTCGCTCCCCGTCGCGGTCGCCCGGTCACCGGGCGCGGTCCAGCCGAGCACCGACGTCATGGAACGCAGCGGCGCCCGGGGCGACATCAGCCGGGCGGCCGTGTCGCGCAGCAACACAGCGCGCGGCCACGACAGTTGGGCGACTGCGCCGAGCCGGGCGGAGCGGCGTGTGATGGCCTGGGTCCGCGGACGGCGCAGCAGGTCGTACGAGCGGAGCGCGGCGGACACGTCCGGGGTGCCGTCGGCGCCGCTCAGGATCGCGACGAGATTCATGCCGCGAGCGTACGCAGCAGGCCGCACCGCAGTGAGCCGATTAAGATCCTGTCCACGTCGATCAGACCGCAGCCAGGCAAGATCGGCCGGACAGGCCTATGCGGGCGGCAGCCCGTTCTCCAGCTCCACCGTCCCGCTTCCCTTCTCCAGGACGTCCAGAGCGGCCAGCACCCGGTGACCCAGCGAGTCCGGGAAGTGCGCCGGGATCTCGTCACGGGACGCCAGCCGCCAGGAGAGCAGCTCTTCCTCCTGCAGCCGGATCGCCGCGAACTGTGCCTCGGTCAGCACCCCGCCGTCGTACACATACGCCGCGATCGGCGGCCGCGCGGTGCCCTGCACCCAGTCGACCGCCAGCAGCGCGCCCGGCTCTACGTCGAGTCCGATCTCCTCGAGCGCCTCCCTGCGGGCGGCCAGCCGCGGCGTCTCGCCCAGATCCGACTCGATGGTTCCGCCGGGCAGCGCCCAGCCCTCTCGGTAGTTGGGCTCGACGATCAGCACACGTCCCTCGCCGTCACGGATGAGAACGGCGGCACCGGCGAGGATGCGGGGCAGGGATGCGATGTACGTCGCGTAGTCAGAGGTAGTCACTCGGGGAAGCGTAACGGGGGTGCGGGCGTCAGCCCTTGGCGCCCGGAGGGCGTTTCCGGCCGGGTCGCGCGTCAGGCTGCGGAGAACGCCGCCAACCGCACTGTACGCTCCGCCAGTTCGCTGATGTGTACGCCGTCGAATCCGAACACCGCGGTGCGCAGCCGGTCCTCCAGAGGCTCCGTCCACTGTGCGGGGATGGCGGCCGCTCCGCTCAGCACACCCGCCACCGAGCCCGCCGTCGCTCCGTTGGAGTCGGTGTCGAGGCCGCCGCGGACCGTGAGTGCGATGGTGGCGGTGAAGTCGCCCGCGCCGTACAGCAGTCCGGCCGTGATGACGGCGGCGTTCGGAACGGTGTGGATCCAGCCCAGGCCCCCGGTCTCCGCGGCCAGTTCGCCGAGCGTGTCGGACCAGGACGTCCCGGAGGCGTGCAGGGCCACGGTGTGGCGCACCACGCGCGCGAGCCGGCAGCCCGCGGGGATACGTTCCAGAGCCGCCTCGACCGCGTCGCGCGGGATGTTCGCGGTGAACGCGGCGGCGATCAGGGCCGCCGCCCACATCGCCCCGTACACGCCGTTGCCCGTGTGCGAGAGGACCGCGTCGCGGCGGGCGAGCGCGGCGGCGCGGCGCGGGTCGCCGGGACAGGTCCAGCCGAAGATGTCGGCGCGGATGAGCGCGCCGATCCACTCCTGGTAGGGATTGTCGCGCGTGGCGCTGACAGGCGGTTGGAGACCGTTCGCGAGATTTCGGTACGCGGCCCGCTCGGCGGTGAACGTCTGCAGAAACGGCAGATGCAGCAGCCATGCCTCGCCCACCTGCTCGGTGGTGAACCCGAAGCCGTGGCTCTCCAGCAGATGCAGGCCGAGGACCGTGTAGTCCACGTCGTCGTCCCGGCAACTGCCGTGGATCCGGCCCCGTACGCACTCACGCCACTCGGGGCGCAGCTCGAATTCGCCGGGCATCGCGTCCGCCGGCGGCTCGGGGAGGTAGTCGGTGAGCGGGAGCGCGTCGGTGCGGCGCAGGTACCGGTCGATGCGGTCGCGGGTCCAGTAGTCGCCACGCTCGACGGGCTTGCCGAGCATGTTGCCGGCGACGCGGCCCAGCCAGCCGCCGAGGATCCGGTCGGCGAGGTCGATGTGCTGGAGGCCCATACGTCCGGTTTACCGAATCGGCGCCGGAACCGCGCGGCAGTGCCCGGCTATGGTTCGAAATGTCCTGCCGTGATGAAGTGGCAGACCCTCGAGACGTCCGGATAGGGTCGGGGCGGCGCGACTGCCTGTTCGAAAGCAAGGGATAGCAAGGTGACGAACGGAGCAGTTATTCAGCCCGCGCGTGTGCTCGTCGCGGCTGACAAGTTCAAGGGCTCGCTCACGGCCGTACAGGTCGCGGAACGGGTCACCGCAGGTCTCCAGCGTGTCGTACCCGGTCTGGCGGTCGAGACCCTGCCCGTCGCGGACGGCGGCGACGGCACGGTCGCCGCGGCGGTGGCGGCCGGGTTCGAACGCCGCGAGGTCCCGGTGACGGGGCCGCTCGGCGAACCCCTCACCGCGGCGTACGCCCTGCGGGAGGGCACCGCGGTGGTGGAGATGGCGGAGGCCTCCGGGCTCCAGCACCTCCCCGACGGGGTCTTCGCTCCGCTCACCTCGACGACGTACGGCTCCGGCGAGCTGCTGCGCGCCGCGCTCGACGCGGGAGCCCGGACGATCGTCTTCGGCGTCGGCGGCAGCGCGACCACTGACGGCGGCGCGGGCATGCTCGCCGCGCTCGGCGCGCGCTTCCTGGACGCGGACGGCGAGCCGGTCGGCCCCGGCGGCGGCGGCCTCCGCGACCTCGCGTCCGCGGACCTGTCCGGCCTCGACCCCCGGCTCAAGGACGTCGAGCTGGTCCTCGCCAGCGACGTCGACAACCCGCTGACGGGGCCGAAGGGCGCGCCCGCGGTGTACGGCCCGCAGAAGGGCGCGACACCGGAGGACGTCGCCACCTTGGACGCGGCGCTGGTCCACTACGCGTCCATCCTCGGCCGCGAGCAGGCCCAGCTCCCCGGCGCGGGGGCGGCGGGCGGCATCGGCTACGGCGCGCTGGTCGCCCTCGGGGCGAGCTTCCGGCCCGGCATCGAGGTCATGCTCGACGTACTCGGCTTCGCGACGGCACTGTCCCGGGCGACCCTGGTGATCACCGGCGAGGGCTCCCTCGACGAACAGACACTCCACGGCAAGGCCCCCGCGGGCGTCGCGGCGGCGGCCCGCGCCCGGAACATCGAGGTCGTCGCGGTCTGCGGGCGCCTGGCGCTGCCGCCCGAGGCGCTGGGCCGGGCGGGGATCCGCAGGGCGTATCCCCTGACGGCGCTGGAACCGGATCCACGGAAGTGCATGGCGGAGGCGGGGCCGCTGCTGGAGCGGGTGGCGGAGGGTATCGCGCGGGATTTCCTGCGGTAGGGGGTTGTTCCCCCACCCCGCCCCTTCCCGAAACTGGGGCGAGGCCCCCAGGCCCCCCGGGGGAGGGGGAGGAACGTGGGGGCTGACGCCCCCACACCCCCGGGGCGCCGGCTTCGCGGCGCGCCACGCCCCCCACCCGAATGCGCCGGCTGCGCGGCGCGGGCCTCCGGGTCCCGAGGGGAGGGGCAATGTGGGGGCTGGCGCCCCACACCCCCCGAGCGCCAGCTTCGCGGCGCGAGCAATGCACCCGCGTCTCCGCGGTGCGGGGCACCGAAAAGCGTTGCCCCGCAAGGGGGGCCGTGGAGCGGGTGGAGTCGGGACGTAGAGCGTGATTTGTGGCGCGGGGACGCCCGTACCCTGCGGCAGACCGGAGACGCGCCGTAAATCGTGCAGTCCCGGCTCCACCCCGGAGCGGACCCCAGGCGCCCACCCCGCGGCGCCGGGCAACCCCGTGACCCGCACCCCGGGCGGCCGCACCCGCTCCTCAGCCCAATCGGAACGCGTCCAGTGCCAGC
Organism: Streptomyces sp. NBC_00885; assembly: GCF_045207475.1. NCBI lineage: Bacteria > Bacillati > Actinomycetota > Actinomycetes > Kitasatosporales > Streptomycetaceae > Streptomyces > Streptomyces sp. NBC_00885. The sequence continues at coordinate 1,439,781 of NZ_CP108796.1, read as the reverse complement.
GTCATTTCGATCAGGTCCCGGGGGCGGCCCAGTGATCTCGACGTCAGTTGTTCCAGGCGGCGCAGGCGGTTGAACACCGTGTTCCGGTGGCAGTACAGCCGCGTCGCCGCCCGGCCCGCCGAGCCCCCGCATTCCAGCCACGCGTCCAGCGTCTCCAGCAGCACCGCCCTGTCCGCCGGGTCCAGGTCCAGTAGGGGGCCGAAAACGTCCGCGATCAGGCGGGCCGCCAGTTCCGGCTGGCTCACCACCAGGGCCGTGGGGAGGCGCTCGTCCAGGCGCACGATCCCGCGCGCGTCCGGGCCGCACGTACGCAAGGCTGTCTCCGCGAGGCGCCGCGCCAGGCCCAGGTCCGCCAGGCCCGGCACCACCGGGCTGATCCCGCCGGGGCCCTGGCAGTGCCGGTGCAGGACAGCGGACAGCTCCGTCAGCCCCACCCCCGCCTCCAGCGCGACCACCGCGATCTCGTAATCCGTACGCATCCGCCAGAAGAACCGTTGCCCCTGTGCCACCGCGACCCGGCGGAACGGCTCGCGCCCCGCCGCGCGCTCCACCCGGACCACGACCACCGCGTACCGCCCCTGTTCCGGCAGGTCCAGGCCCGCCGCCGCGCTCGATGCCAGGCCCGGCGTGGAGCGGCCCTCCAGCAGCGCGTCCAGCAGTGCCTGGACCCGCTCGTCGCTGCGCCGCTGCATCTCCTGCTCGGTGTCGCGGTAGGCGTCCGCGACCGTGGAGGCCTGCCGGTCCACGCCCGCCCACACGTCGGACGCCAGATGCACGAGCACAGGCAGTGCGTCCGGGTTCTTGTCGGTGACGATCTCCAGGAGCTCGTCCCAGACGAGATAGCCAGCGTGCCGGTACGCGTACAGGACCAGGTCGAGCGCAAGCCCCTGCTCGGCGCGCTGCCGGCCGAGCCGTTCCGCGTACAGCAGGTCCCGCCGAGGCGCCGAACGCGATGCGGCCAGCGCCTCGATGCCGTACCGCATCGCCTCGTTGATCTGCTGCCAGTGCTCGTCCCGCGGTACGGCGAGATCGAACTGCGGTGAATGGGCCTGAAGTTCGTCGATGAGCAGGTCCGTCAGTCTGGGCACGCGCTCCAGCAGCACCTTGGAGGCGCTCACCAGGACGGACCACTCACGCTCGGTGCGTGCTCTGTGGCCGGCCATGACCGGTGAGGATGCCAGCCCTTGTGCCGGTGCACAATGCGCGCGCCGCACCGCTGGTCATGCGCAGCGATTCGAGCATACCGCCTGGACGGTACGCCCGGCCGGTGCTGGTGTGTGCCCCCACAGGGCAATTTCGAACAAGCCCGGAAAGGGGGTCCACATGGCTGCCACCTCGCTCGAAGTGCGTGCGCTGTCCGTCGGCTACGGGCCGGTACGGGCACTGCGCGACGTCTCCGTCGATGTGCCCGAGGGAGCGATCGTCGCCGTCCTCGGCGGCAACGGAGCCGGCAAATCGACCCTGCTGCGCGCCGTCTCCCGCACCCTCAGTTTTCAGCGTGGCCGCGTCACGTCCGGCACCATCAGCTACGACGGCCGTCCGCTGGAAGGCCTGAGCGCGGCCGCGGTCGTCGCCGCGGGCGTCGTCCAGGTCCCGGAGGGACGGCAGGTCTTCGCGCGGATGACCGTCGCCGACAATCTCCGGGCCGGCGCACTGGGCGCGACCGGCGGGCGCCGCTCCAGCGCCGAAGCTCTCGCCCGGGTGCACGAGCTCTTCCCCGTCCTCGCCGACCGGACGCACCAGCGTGCCGGACTGCTGTCGGGCGGCGAGCAGCAAATGCTCGCGATGGGACGGGCGCTGATGGCCCGGCCGCGGCTTCTGCTGCTCGACGAGCCGTCGCTCGGCCTCGCCCCGCTGATGGCGGCGCGCATCGCCGAGACCGTGCAGGAGATCAACGCCGCCGGCACATCGGTCCTTCTGGTCGAGCAGAACGCGGCGATCGCGCTGCGGCTGGCCTCGACGGCGTACGTACTCGACGTCGGCGAGGTCGCCCTGTCGGGCCCGGCCGACGAGCTCGCCTCCTCGGACGAGGTACGCCGCCGCTACCTCGGCGTGGTCGACGAGACGGCTGCGGCCGACGCGGCCGGCGCGGAAGCGGCGGCGCCGACGCTGAGCAGGTGGTCGGCATGAGCGCACCCCGTACCGACGTGGAACGCACGGCGACACCGCCCGCGCCCGCCGTCCCCGCCCTGACCGTCACCGACCTCACCGTCCGCTTCGCCGGGCTCACCGCCCTCGACTCCGTCTCCTTCACCGTCGCACCCGGCAGCGTCCACGCCATCATCGGCCCCAACGGCGCCGGCAAGTCCACCACCTTCAACGTCCTGTCCGGCGTCTACCGGGCCACCTCCGGCAGTGTCCGCTTCGGCGAAAAGGAGCTCACCGGGCTGTCTCCCGACCGCGTCGCCGCCCTCGGTATCGCCCGTACCTTCCAGAACCTCGCGCTCCCGCCGCATGCCACCGTTGCCGACAGCCTGCTGCTCGGCAGGCACCGGCTCACCCGCGCCGGGTTCCTCGCCGCAGGGCTGCGGCTGCCGTCCGCCGCCCGCGAGGCGCGTCAACATCTGGACCGGGTACGGGAGATCGCGGAGTTCACCGGACTCGGCGGCGATCTGGACCGGCCCGCGGGAGCACTCCCGTACGGCAAGCAGAAGCTCGTAGAACTCGGCCGCGCCCTGTGCATGGAACCGCGGCTGCTGCTCCTCGACGAGCCCGTCGCGGGCATGACCGCGGACGAGCGGCGGCAGACCGCCTCCGTCATCGCGGGCGTACGAGACAGCCTCGGCATATCCATCGTGCTCGTCGAACACGACATGGGGGTGGTGATGCGGCTCGCGGACGCCGTGACCGTACTCGACTTCGGGCGCCGGATCGCCGACGGCACCCCCGCCCAGGTACAGAGCGACCCGGCCGTCGTACAGGCCTATCTCGGAACGGAGGCGCAGGCATGACGACCTTCGTCGAACTACTCCTCGGCGGACTTTCCATCGGCTCCGTCTACGCGCTGATCGCGCTCGGCTTCGTCGTCATCTTCAAGGCCACCGAAGTCGTCAACTTCGCCCATGCCTCCCTGCTGCTCGCCGGCGGCTATGTCACCGCCGTACTCCACGACGACATCGGCTTCTGGCCCGCGCTCGCCGTCGGCATCGCGGGCGCGGCCCTGGTCGGCGCGGCCGTGGAATTCCTCGTCATGCGCCGCTACCGGGGCTCCGACCACAGCGTCCTGGCCATCGTCACCATCGGCGTCGACATTCTCCTGACCACCGAACTCACCCGCCGTATCGGCACGGACGTCCTCGCGCTCGGTGACCCGTGGGGGGACCGCGTCGTCACCGTCGGGGACATCACCATCGCGCAGACCCGTATCGCCGCATTCGTTGCGGCGGCCCTGCTCATCACCGTGTTCCTGCTCGCGTTCCGGTACACCTCGTGGGGCGTGTCGATGCGGGCGGCGGCCGAGAATCCCGAGACCGCCGCGCTGATGGGGGTACGTCTGGGCCGGGTCTCGCTCGCCGCCTGGGCGGTCGCCGGCGCGCTCGCCGCGGTCGCCGCCCTCTTCCTCACCGTCTTCCCGACTCCGGGGCTCGAACGCGCCACCTCGCTCGCCGCACTCAAGGCCTTCCCGGCGGCGATCCTCGGCGGGCTCGACTCCACCACCGGCGCGCTCGCGGGAGGTCTGATCGTCGGCGTCACCGAGTCCTTCGCCACCGGCTACCAGAGCGAACTGTCCTTCCTGGGCCGGGGGATCGGCGATCTCGCGCCGTATCTGGTGATGGTGCTCGTCCTGCTCATCAGGCCCGCCGGTCTCTTCGGCACGAAGGAGCCCGCCCGTGTCTGAGACCTTGTCCCCTCCACAGTCCAAGTCCCCGTCCCAGTCCAAGTCCAAGTCCTTGTCCGCGACCTTCAGGAACCCCCGCGCGTACGCCTGGTTCGCCGGCGGTGTCGTCCTCCTCGCCCTGCCCTTCTATGTCGACCGCTTCTGGCTGCAGGCCGGACTCTTCGCGATGGCCGCCGCGATCGGCGCGATCGGCATCAACCTCCTCACCGGTGCCACCGGGCAGCTGTCCATGGGGCACGCCTTCTTCCTCGCGGTGGGCGCGTACAGCTACTGCGTCCTGGCGGGCGAGAGCGGAGTCGAGAACGGCCACCGCCTCACCGGCCTCGGCCTGCCGACCTGGCTCGCCGCAGTACTCGCGGTACTCGTCGCGGGCGCGGCAGGCGGCCTGTTCAGCCCTATCGCGGGGCGGCTGCGCGGCGCCTATCTCGGCATCGCCACACTCGCGCTGATCTTCATCGGCCAGCACGTCCTCTTCAACGCCGGTGACCTGACAGGAGGATTCAACGGCCGGGCGGTTCCACCCCTCTCGCTCTTCGGTATCGACTTCGACGACAGCGAGACGGTCATCGCGGCCGTCCCCTTCCAGTCCGCCGAGAAGCTCTGGTACATCGCCCTGCTCGCGCTGCTCGGCTGCGCCCTGTTCGCCCGTGGAGTGCTACGAGGCCGCCCCGGCCGCGCCATGAACGCCATCCGGGACCACCGCATCGCCGCAGGCGTCATGGGCGTTCCGGTCGCCCGCTACCGGGCCGCCGTCTTCGTCCTGTCCTCGATGTACGCGGGACTCGCCGGCGTACTGATCGCCCTGGTCTTCCAGCGCACCGTCCCCGAGTACTTCGGGGTGATCCTGTCCCTCGAATTCCTCGCCATGATCGTGATCGGGGGCCTCGGCACAGTCGCCGGCGCCGTCGTCGGCGCGGTCTTCGTCTCCCTGCTGCCCCAGATCCTCACCCACTACAGCGACACCCTCCCGCTGGTCTCCGCCCCCGGCACGGGCGGCGTCGCACCCGGTGAGGCATCGCGCTATCTGTACGGCGCCGCGGTCGTCGCGGTCGTCCTCTTCCTGCCCGGCGGACTCACCCGTCTCATCACCTCACGCAAGACCCCAAGGGAGTAGACATGAAGCCACGTCTGTACCTGGCGGCGCTGGCCGCCGCCCTCACTCTGACCAGCTCTGCCCTCGCCGGATGCAGCTCGAAGGCCACCGAAGGCGGCGTTGACGAGAAGGACGCCGGAGGTGTGAAGACCGGCGAAGGCGTCACGGCCAAGACCATCAACCTGGGCGTGCTCACCGACATGACCGGCGTCTACGCCTCGCTCGGCAAGAGCGTCACCCAGGCGCAGCAGCTGTGGGCGAAGCAGACCAACGCCGCGGGCGGCATCTGCGGCCGCAGCATCGAACTGACCATCCGCGACCACGGCTACGACCCGCAGAAGGCCGTCGCCGGGTACACCGAACTCGAACCGAAGGTGCTCGGCTTCTCGCAGTTCATCGGCTCGCCCTTCGTCGCAGCCGTCAAGGGCCGTATCGACGGCCAGGACAAGGGACTTGTGCTGCCGCAGGCCTGGTCGGGATCGCTGCTGGGCAGCCCGTACATCCGCGTGGTGGGAGCGACGTACGACATCGAGACGATCAACGCGGTCGACTACCTGCTCGGCCAGAAGCGCATCGCCAAGGGCGACAAGATCGGCCATGTCTACTTCGAGGGCGACTATGGCGAAAACGCCCTCAAGGGCTCCAAGTACGCGGCGCAGCAAGCCGGTCTGACCGTCGTCGAGCAGAAGATCAAGCCCACCGACAACGACATGTCCGCGCAGGTCGCGGCGCTCAAGAAGGCGGGCGTCAAGGCGGTCCTGATCAGCGCGGGACCGCGCCAGGCGGCCTCGCTGGTCGGCGTCGCCGCGGCGGGCGGCTTCAAGGTGCCCATGATCGGCAACAACTCGGCCTTCGCTCCGCAGCTGCTGGGCACCCCGGCGGCGCCCGCGCTGACGAAGGACTACTACGTCGCCGCCTCCACCCTCCCCATCGGCGACCCGGGCGCCGGCCCGGCCAAGCTCGCCAAGGAGTACAAGGCCGCCTACCCCAAGGACGGTCTCGACAACGGCGTGGTCGCCGGTTACACGGCGGCGAGCGTCTACGGCGAGGTGCTGAAGAAGGCCTGCGCGGCCAAGGACCTCACCAGGGCCGGCATCGACAAGGCGCTGCTGACGGTGTCCTCGTACGACAGCGGCTTCGGCATCACGCACAACTTCTCCGACCCCACGGCGCCGTCGACCCGGCAGAGCCTGATCATGAAGCCGGACCTCAAGGTGCCGGGCGGTCTGAAGGTGGTGCGGCCCGCGGCAGTCGCGAAGGCGGCGGAGTCGTACAAGACGGCCGGCTGAGGGGGAGTGTCCTCGGTCGCCGGACGGGCTGAACATTCGGCTCCCGGCGCTTGAGGCGCGGGGCGGACGCCTAAGGTCGCCGTGTGTGGATACGTGACGCCCGTCCCGATGAAGCCGACGCCCTGACCGCTCTGGTCCTGCGCTCCAAAGCGCACTGGGGCTACGACGAGGCATTCCTGGCGGCGTGCCGCGACGAACTCGCCATCCAGGCGGGGGAGTTGGCGGCACGCTGCATCGTCGTCGCGGAGAACGACACCGCGGTGCTCGGCGTCGCGTCTCTGGAGGGCGAACCGCCCCACGGCGCCCTCGGTCTGCTCTTCGTCGAGCCCTCGGCGATCGGCCGCGGCATCGGCAGAACGCTGTACGCCCATGTCCTCGACACCGCCCGCGAGTTGGGCTTCAAGCAGCTGACCGTCGAATCCGATCCGCACGCCGAGCCCTTCTACCGGGCGATGGGCGCACGCCCCGTTCCGGAAGCCGGGCGGGAGTTGCCGCTCCTGGAGGTGACACTGACCCCGCGCGCCGCCTGGGCACAGGCCTGGACGGACGGGCGGCGGGCGGTGCATCTGGGCAATGTCGCAGAGTTCCAGGGCCAGTTCGGCGAGATGACGGATGAGGCCCGGCGGGCGGCCGACCACTACGCCTGCTTGGCCGCCTTCGCGAGCCCGCACCCGGCGGCGCTCGTTCTGCCCGGATCCGTACCCGGCGGGTGGATCGCCATGGTGGCGCGGCAGCTGTGCTGGAGCCAGGTAGAGGTGTACGACGACCTCACCGGCCCCGATGTACTGGCCCGCCCTGCCCTGCTCCGGAACCTGCGCGCACTCAAACTGCCCTTCGTGCCCTGGGGCCACACCGAGGCGTCCGGTGAGGTCTCCGGACGCCGACTCCGGCCGGACGCCCTGCGCTACGAGTCCAAACGGGCCTCCCACACCCTATTCCGGCAGCTCGCCCCCGAGCATCCCGCCATCGTGGTGCCCGAGCGGTGGACGCCCGCCACCCGCCGTGAGGCGGCCCGGCTGATCGCCGCACGGGCCCGCGCCGGTGCGGCCACCGTCGTCAAGACCGAGCACGGCGCCGGAGGTTCGGGTACCCGTGTGCTGACCGGCCCGGCCCGGGCACGCACGCTGCCGCGCGGCCCGCTGCTGCTCGAGGAATTCATCACGGGCGACTGGACGCCGAGCGATCCGACGTACGACGGTCTGGTGGACACGCGCGGCGAAGTGCACGATGTGGGCGTCGCTGCAATGGACGTCGAGGGCACTGTCTACCGCGGGGCGACCGTGGGCCCCGGAGCCGTACCGGACGACCTCGCCTCGCATGCCCTGCGGTTCGGGCATGCGGTCGGCCAGGAGCTCGCAGCGACCGGCTACCGGGGCTGGTTCGACGTCGACTTCGTGACCGGCCCCGACGGGCGGCTCGCCCCGACCGAGATCAATCTGCGCCTCACGGGTCCCTCGGCCGCGTTCATGGTGAAGCTGCGCCTCGATGAGCTCCACGGCGGCGACCATCTCGTACGGTCACTGGACCGCGTTCCGCTCGGTGCCCGGCTGCCCGAGCCTGAACTGATGCTGTTCCTGCGGGAGCTGACGGATCGCTGCGCGGGGATCGACGCACATCTCGTCCCGTCGATCCCCACGGCAGGCTATGAGCTCGATCCGTACGTGGGTGTGCTCATCGCGGCGCGTAGGGCAGAGCGGCTGGATGCGGCCGAGGCCCTGGTGCGCGCCGCGAGCCTCGACCTGGGCCGGATCTTCGGCTGATCACTTCTGGTCCTCCGGATCGGACTTCAGCGCTCCCCACACGGCCCAGGCGGCCACCACACCCGCCGCGATCATCAGCGGGACGTTGAAGGTGTAGACGAGCGCCGCCTGCCGTGGCCAGTCCTGCTTGGCTGCCAGCCGGTACAGATTGTCCTGCGGCCACCAGGAGGCGAGCAGATAGACGATGGCCAGATGGGCCGCGCTGGTCAGTCCCTTCGGCCTGCTCAGGCTCGACATCAGCCTCCGCCCGCCGATCAGGAACCACACCCCGGCGGCGAGGGCCAGGCTCTCGGCGACGTACAGCCCGCGGAAGAACCAGGCCCAGGGGTCGGGCACCAGGGAGAGATCGGTGGAGCCGGGCCAGATGACGTCGGTGAAGAGAAACGACATGATCGCGACCGGGAACGCCACGGCCAGTCCGGCGACCGCCCGGTCCTCGGCGTTGAACGCTCCGCCGCCGCCCTTGCTGCCGGCCGACCTGCTCGTGGCGGACCGGGCCGGCGGGCGCACCAGCGCCTTGCGGTCCACCTTCCCGGCGCTGTTGCGCGGCAGCGACGTGATCGGCACCACTGTGCGCGGGATGTCCGCCGCCGGTACGACGCCGGTGAGATGGCTCCGCAAGGTCTCCGCCCCCGGCGACGCACTTCTCGGGGCCGGCAGCACATAGGCGATCAGCCGCCCGCCGCCCTCCCCGACGACCGCCTCGTCGACCCGCGGATGCCCGGCGAGCGCCGTCTCCACCCGATAGGTGTCGACGGTACGGCCGTCGACCGTGACCCGGTGCGCCATGCGGCCCCGGAACTCCAGCGGCCCCGAGCCCTCCTGCCGCCCGAGATCCCCGGTGGGCACCGCGTCACCGCCGCCGGGCGGCGTGAGCCAGATCTGCCCCTTGCGGATCCGCGCCGCGCAGCCGGGGAACGGCTGCCCGAGGTAGGCGTGCCGCTCGGGGTCCTCGACCGGCCCCAGCAGCTGGCCGGTCTCGAACCAGGTCCCGCACCCGGCGACCTCGGTGGGCCCGTACACGCTGATCAGCCGCGCGCCCGGGGCGAGCCTGCTCCCCAGCCGCACCTGCTCGTCGAGCCGGAGCCGCTCTCCGCCGACCGCGACCAGCCACAGCCCCGGCAGCTCGGTGCCGTGATCCAGCAGCGAAGCCGCGGTGACCGGATCGGTGTCGGCCACGGTGAACGCCTCACTCCGCGTGAGGTTCAGCGTGGCGCCCGCGCCCAGGGTCCGTATCCAGCCGCTGTTGAACTCGGTGGTGTCCGGAGCGGCCGTCACCAGGACCTGGTCGTCGCCGGTGAGCCGGTAGACCTGCGCCCAGGCGTCGTATGCGGCTCTCAGTAACGCGTGCGAGACGGGCACGCCACGGCGCGCGCCCGTGGTCCCGGCGGTGAACAGCACCGCGGCCTGTGCGCCCGCGGCCGCCGTCTCGTCGAGCGGGTCGCCACAGTGGGCGTCGATGGCCGCGGCGTCCGTGTCCAGGCAGATGACGGGCCGCCCGCTGCCGTCGTCGACGCGGGCCAGATGGGCCTGGTGTGTGATGAGGGCCCGGGCATGGAGGCCGGGCGGCTCGGTGCTCTCGGGCCCGACGACGGCGTATGCCCCGCCCGCCTTGAGCACGCCCAGGACGGCGACCAGCACATCCGGGGTGCGTACGGTGCGTATGGCGACGAGGCCACCGGCAGGCAGTCGTACGGTCTCGGTCAGATGCCGGGCCAGCCGGTTGGCCCGCTCGTCCAGCCGGCGATAGCTCAGCCGGGCACGGTCGGTGATCACGGCGGTACGGTCCGGCTCGGCCCGCACCCTGTCCTCGAACAGCTGATGAAGCGCTCCCCCTGGCATGGACCGATCTTTCCAGAAGGCATGGGACATGACGAGGGCCCGGATGCGGATCGCACCCGGGCCCTCGTCATGCTCACAGGCTGCCCTAGGGGAGTTGAGCAGCCCTTGCCTCGCGGTTCCCGCGCCGGTTGTCACGGAACGTGTTCACACGTCGCGCCGTCGCGAAAAGCGGAATCGTCGCAGCCATCACGATCTGCAGCGCGCAGCCGGTCTGGAGCAGCACCTGACCGCCCGGGGCGTCGAACGCCCAGGCCGCCAGCATCCCCATCGCGGCAACGATCCAGCCGAGCATCGCCACCGCGAGGACACCCCGCGGCTTGGGGTACTCGACCCGGCTCACCATCAGCCAGGCCGTGCCGATGATCGCCAGCAGCGTCGGGATGAACGGCAGCTCCAGCAGCACGATCGAGACGACCGTGAGCGCTCCGAAGGGGCTCGGCATGCCCTGGAACATGCCGTCCTTCATGGTCACGCACGAGAATCTGGCAAGCCTCAGCACCACCGCCAGCAGCACCACGATCGCGGCCACCGCCGAGACCTTCTGCTGGGCGTCGACCGTGACCATCCCGTACACGAGCACGAAGTAGGCCGGCGCGAGACCGAAGCTGATCAGGTCGGAGAGGTTGTCCAGCTCCGCGCCCATCGGCGAGCTGCGCAGCTTGCGCGCCACGAGCCCGTCGCAGAGGTCGAAGATCGCGGCCAGCAGCATGAGGATCACGGCGGTCGCCGCGCTGTTGCGCGCCATGCCGCTCTCGTTGCTGCCGGTGAGGTGCGGGATCAGGATCCCGGTGGTGGTGAAGTACACCGCCATGAAGCCGCACGTGGCGTTACCGAGCGTGAGGGTGTCGGCTATCGACAGCCGCAGAGAGAGCGGCATCTCCTCCGCGTCGTCCTCGGCCTCTGCCTCGGCGACCCAGCCCGCCTGTGTGTCGGGATCAATCACGGTCAATTCGAGTCACCCCCGCGGTCGTGGTCTGACCGACCTCGACGGCGACGTCGACACCTTCCGGCAGGTAGATGTCAACGCGCGATCCGAAGCGGATCAGACCAATGCGCTCGCCCTGCTCGACCTTCGTCCCCTGGGGGATGTACGGCACGATGCGCCGGGCGACAGCCCCCGCGATCTGCACCATCTCGATGTCGCCGAGCTCGGTGTCGAAGTGCCAGACAACGCGCTCGTTGTTCTCGCTCTCCTTGTTGAACGCCGGCACAAAGCCGCCGGGTACGTGCTCGACGGACGTCACGGTGCCCGCGAGGGGGGCGCGGTTGACGTGGACGTTCAGCGGGCTCATGAAGATCGCGACGCGGGTGCGTCCGTCCTTCCACGGCATGATGCTCTGCACCACACCGTCGGCGGGGGAGATGACGCGTCCCTTGGCGATCTCGCGCTCGGGGTCGCGGAAGAACCACAGCATGCCCGCCGCGAGCGCGGTGGTGGGCACGGCGATGGCCGCCGCACGCCGGGAGCGGCGCGAGCGGGCCAGGCTGAGGGCAGCGGTGGCGACGGTCGGCAGAAGCCACGGCGATGCTCCGCGCGCAAGGCGGACGCGGCCGCGTGGTGCAGAGGTTTGGCTGTGGGGCATGGATGACCTTCGTAGCGGATGAGGCCGCGCTGGCAACGGGGGGACGGCGGCTTTCGGGCGATGCTATCGGTTGCGGGCCGCAACTGGGAAAGCCAGAGCCCGAGTCGGCGGCCGGAAGACGATGACAGCGTGTGATCGCCTTCGCGGCCGTACCGACTCAAACGCGACAATCAACCCTGGAATCGGTACTCCTCGAGCAGCCGACGACCGATGATCATTTTCTGGATCTCGGCGGTACCTTCGCCGATCAGCAGCATCGGAGCCTCTCGGTAGAGGCGCTCGATCTCGTACTCCTTGGAGAAGCCGTAACCGCCGTGGATACGGAAGGCGTCCTCGACGACTTCCTTGCAGTACTCGGAGGCGAGGTACTTCGCCATCCCTGCCTCCAGGTCGTTTCGTTCCCCGGAGTCCTTTTTGCGTGCCGCGTTCACCATCATCGCATGCGCGGCCTCGACCTTGGTAGCCATCTCGGCCAGCTTGAACTGAATCGCCTGGTGCTGAGCGATCGGCTTGCCGAAAGTGTGACGTTGCTGGGCGTAGGAGACGCCCAGTTCAAAGGCACGCTGTGCGACACCGCAGCCACGTGCCGCGACATTCACGCGGCCGACTTCGACCCCGTCCATCATTTGGTAAAACCCTCGGCCGGTGGTGCCGCCGAGTACCCGATTGGCCGGAATGCGCAGTCCGTCCATGATGAGTTCGGTCGTGTCGACGCCCTTGTAACCCATCTTGTCGATCTTCCCGGGGATGGTGAGACCGGGGCGGACCTCTCCGAAGCCGGGCTCCTTCTCGACAAGGAAGGTCGTCATCGACTTGTGGGGGGCGGTGCCCTCCGGGTGTCCTTCGTCACTCCGGCACAGGACGGCGACCAAAGTGGACGTTCCGCCGTTCGTCAGCCACATCTTCTGGCCGTTGAGGACATACTCGTCGCCGTCCTTGACACCCTTGGAGGTGATGGCCGACACATCCGAGCCAAGACCCGGCTCCGACATCGAGAACGCGCCGCGCACCTCGCCGAGCGCCATCCGCGGCAGGAAGGTGTCCTTCTGCTCCTGGGTGCCGTGCTGCTTGAGCATGTACGCCACGATGAAGTGCGTGTTGATGATGCCCGAGACGGACATCCAGCCACGCGCGATCTCCTCGACGCACAGCGCGTAGGTGAGCAGAGACTCGCCCAGGCCGCCGTACTCCTCCGGGATCATCAGCCCGAACAGGCCGAGTTCCTTGAGGCCTTCGACGATCTGCGTCGGGTACTCGTCGCGGTGCTCCAGCTCGGTCGCGACCGGGAGGATCTCCTTGTCGACGAAGTCCCGGACGGTGGCCAGGATTTCCTGCTGGATGTCGGTCAGACCTGCGGTCTGGGCGAGACGCGCCATGGCTACTTCTCCTGTGCCTTCAGCTCCGGGCGGCCGGGCTGCTCGCCGCCGCGCTCCTTGATGTACGTCTCGGTCGGGACCATCACCTTGCGCCGGAACACGCAGACGAGGGTGCCGTCCTGCTTGTAACCCTTCGTCTCGACATAGACGATTCCGCGGTCGCTCTTGGAGCGGGACGGCGTCTTGTCCAGGACGGTGGTCTCGCCGTAGATCGTGTCGCCGTGGAAGGTCGGCGCGACGTGCTTCAGCGACTCGATCTCCAGGTTGGCGATGGCCTTGCCGGAGACGTCCGGGACCGACATGCCGAGGAGCAGCGAGTAGATGTAGTTGCCGACGACGACGTTCTTGCCGAAGTCCGTCGTCTTCTCCGCATAGTTGGTGTCCATGTGGAGGGGGTGGTGGTTCATGGTGAGCAGACAGAAGAGGTGGTCGTCGTACTCGGTGACCGTTTTTCCGGGCCAGTGCTTGTAGACCGCGCCGACCTCGAACTCCTCGTAGGTGCGTCCGAACTGCATGATCAGGCCTCCGGGGCTTCGAACTTCGAGGTGCGCTGCATCCCGGCGGCGCGGCCCTTGCCGGAGATGACCAGCGCCATCTTGCGGCTCGCCTCGTCGATCATCTCGTCGCCGAGCATCGCCGAGCCCTTCTTGCCGCCCGCCTCGGAGGTGTAGTACTCGTACGCGTCCAGGATCAGCTCGGCGTGGTCGAAGTCCTCCTGCGAGGGCGAGAAGATCTCGTTCGCGGCGGCGACCTGGTCCGGGTGCAGCACCCACTTGCCGTCGAAACCGAGGGCGGCGGCGCGCTGGGCGACCGCGCGGTAGCCCTCCTGGTTGCGGATCTGCAGGTACGGGCCGTCGATCGCCTGGAGGTTGTGCGTCCGGGCGGCCATCAGGATGCGCATCAGGATGTAGTGGTACGCGTCCGCCGGGTAGCCGGGCGGCTGCTCGCCCACGACCAGCGACTTCATGTTGATCGATGCCATGAAGTCGGCCGGGCCGAAGATGATGGTCTCGACGCGGGGCGAGGCGGCCGCGATGTCGTCGACGTTCACCAGGCCCTTCGCGTTCTCGATCTGCGCCTCGATGCCGATCTTGCCGACCTCGAAGCCCATGGTCTTCTCGATCTGCGTCAGCAGGAGGTCGAGGGCGACGACCTGCTGGGCGTCCTGGACCTTCGGCAGCATGATGCAGTCGAGGTTCTGCCCGGCGCCCTCCACGACCGTGACGACATCGCGGTAGGTCCACTCGGTGGTCCAGTCGTTGACCCGTACGACCCTGGTCTTGCCCGTCCAGTCGCCCTCGTTGAGGAACTTGACGATGGTGTGCCGGGCCTCGGGCTTGGCCAGCGGGGCGCAGGCGTCCTCCAGGTCCAGGAAGACCTGGTCGGCCGGCAGGCCCTGGGCCTTCTCCAGGAAGCGCGGGTTCGAGCCCGGAACCGCCAGGCACGAGCGACGCGGGCGGAGACGGTTGACGGTCATGCGGGGACCTCCAGAGGGTCGAGCTTGTTCGCTTTCCGGATCTCGTCGACGATACGGCCGATGATCTCGGTGATGCCGAAGTCCTTCGGGGTGAACACGGCGGCCACACCCGCCGCCTTCAGATCGGCGGCGTCGGCGTTCGGGATGATCCCGCCGACGATCACCGGGATATCAGCCGCGCCGGCCTCGCGCAGCCGCTCCAGTACATCCGGTACCAGCTCGGCGTGCGAGCCGGACAGGATCGACAGGCCTACGCAGTGGACGTCCTCGGCGAGGGCCGCGTTGACGATCTGCTCGGGTGTGAGCCGGATGCCCTGGTAGACCACCTCGAAGCCCGCGTCGCGGGCCCGTACGGCGATCTGCTCGGCGCCGTTGGAGTGCCCGTCCAGGCCGGGCTTGCCGACGAGGAGCCGCAGCCGTCCCGCGCCGATCTCGTCGGCGGTGCGCGACACCTTCTCGCGTACGACAGCGAGCGGCGTGCCCGCCTCGGCGGTCACGGCGACCGGTGCGCTGGAGACGCCCGTCGGCGCGCGGAACTCGCCGAAGACATCGCGCAGCGCCCAGGACCACTCGCCGGTCGTGACACCCGCGCGGGCACACTCGACGGTGGCGGCCATCAGGTTCGTGGACCCCGCGGCTGCCTTCTTCAGCGCGGCCAGCGCCTCGGTCGCCCGGGCCTCGTCGCGGTTGTCGCGCCACTCGTGGAGCTTGTTGACCACCCGCGCCTCGTTGGCCGGGTCGACCGTCATGATCGCCTCGTCCAGGTCCGCGGTGAGCGGATTGGTCTCGGTGGTCTCGAAAATGTTGACGCCGACGATCTTCTCGTCGCCCGATTCGATCCGGGCGCGCCGCTCGGCGTGCGAGGAGACCAGCTGCGACTTGAGATAGCCGGACTCGACGGCCGCCATCGCGCCGCCCATCTCCTGGATCCGGGCGATCTCGGCGAGGCACTCGTGGACCAGGGCGTCCACCTTGGCCTCGATGACGTGCGAGCCCTCGAAGATGTCCTCGTACTCCAGCAGGTCGCTCTCGTGTGCCAGCACCTGCTGGATACGCAGTGACCACTGCTGGTCCCAGGGGCGGGGCAGGCCCAAGGCCTCGTTCCAGGCGGGCAGCTGGACGGCACGCGCGCGTGCGTCCTTCGAGAGCGTCACGGCCAGCATTTCGAGGACGATGCGCTGGACGTTGTTCTCCGGCTGGGCTTCGGTCAAGCCGAGGGAGTTGACCTGGACGCCGTAGCGGAAGCGCCGCTGCTTCTCGTTCTCGATGCCGTACCGCTCGCGGGTGACCTTGTCCCAGATGCGGCCGAAGGCTCGCATCTTGCACATTTCCTCGATGAAGCGGACGCCCGCGTTCACGAAGAAGGAGATACGCGCGACCACATCGCCGAACTTCTCGGCGGGCACCTGACCGGAGTCGCGGACGGCGTCCAGCACGGCGATCGCCGTGGACATCGCGTACGAGATCTCCTGGATCGGTGTGGCGCCGGCCTCCTGCAGGTGGTAGCTGCAGATATTGATCGGGTTCCACTTGGGGATGTTGGCCACCGTGTACGTGATCATGTCGGTGGTCAGCCGGAGCGAGGGGCCGGGCGGGAAGACATGCGTCCCGCGCGACAGGTACTCCTTGACGATGTCGTTCTGCGTCGTCCCCTGGAGCTTGGTGGCGTCGGCGCCCTGCTCCTCGGCGACCACCTGGTAGAGCGCCAGCAGCCACATCGCGGTGGCATTGATCGTCATCGAGGTGTTCATCTGTTCCAGGGGGATGTCCTGGAACAGCCGCCGCATGTCACCGAGATGCGAGACGGGGACCCCGACCCGGCCCACCTCGCCGCGGGCGAGGATGTGGTCCGGGTCGTAGCCCGTCTGCGTCGGCAGGTCGAACGCGACCGACAGGCCGGTCTGGCCCTTGGCGAGGTTGCGCCGGTACAGCTCGTTGGACGCCTCGGCGGTCGAGTGACCGGCGTACGTCCGCATGAGCCACGGCCGGTCCTTCTGACGCTCTGTCATGTGTGCGTCTCTCAGACGTTACGGAAGCGGTTGATGGCGTCGATGTGCTTGGCGCGCAGCTCCTCGTCGCGGACGCCCAGACCCTCGCGCGGGGCGAGGGCGAGCACGCCGACCTTGCCCTGGTGGAGGTTGCGGTGCACGTCGTACGCGGCCTGGCCGGTGTCGTCGAGCGAGTAGACCTTCGACAGCGTCGGGTGGATCTTGCCCTTGGCGACCAGGCGGTTGGCTTCCCATGCCTCGCGGTAGTTGGCGAAGTGCGAGCCCACGATCTTCTTCAGCGACATCCACAGGTAGCGGTTGTCGTACTCGTGGTTGTAGCCCGAGGTGGAAGCGCACGTCACGATGGTGCCGCCCTTGCGGGTGACGTACACGCTCGCGCCGAAGGTCTCGCGTCCCGGGTGCTCGAAGACGATGTCGACGTCCTCGCCGCCGGTGAGCTCACGGATGCGCTTGCCGAAGCGCTTCCACTCGCGCGGGTCCTGGTTGTGCTCGTCCTTCCAGAACTTGTAGCCCTCGGCGTTGCGGTCGATGATCGCCTCGGCGCCCATCGCGCGGCAGATGTCCGCCTTCTGCGGGCTGGAGACGACACAGATCGGGTTGGCGCCGCCGGCCAGCGCGAACTGGGTGGCGTACGAACCGAGTCCGCCGCTCGCGCCCCAGATCAGCACGTTGTCGCCCTGCTTCATGCCCGCACCGTTGCGCGAGACGAGCTGGCGGTACGCGGTGGAGTTCACCAGGCCCGGAGCCGCGGCCTCCTCCCAGCTCAGGTGGTCGGGCTTGGGCATCAGCTGGTTGGACTTCACCAGCGCGATCTCGGCCAGACCGCCGAAGTTGGTCTCGAAGCCCCAGATACGCTGCTCGGGGTCGAGCATCGTGTCGTTGTGGCCGTCGGAGGACTCCAGCTCGACGGACAGGCAGTGCGCGACGACCTCGTCGCCGGGCCGCCAGGCGTTGACGCCGGGACCGGTGCGCAGCACGACGCCCGCGAGGTCGGAGCCGATGATGTGGTACGGCAGATCGTGCCGCTTGGTGAGCTCGGAGAGCTTTCCGTACCGCTCCAGGAAGCCGAAGGTGGCCATCGGCTCGAAGATGGAGGTCCAGACGGAGTTGTAGTTCACCGAGCTGGCCATCACCGCCACCAGGGCCTCGCCCGGGCCGAGTTCGGGCACGGGCACGTCCTCGACATGGAGGGACTTGCGGGGGTCCTTCTCGCGGGTCTCGAGACCCGCGAACATCTCGACCTCGTCCTTGTGCACGGTGACCGCGCGGTAGGAGTCGGGGAGGGGCAGTGCGGCGAAGTCGGCGGACGTGCTGTCCGTCGACTGGATCGCGTCCAGGATTTCCTTCACGGGGTGCCTCCGGCGAAGCGCGTTTCGGGGAACGCTGAGGGGAACGTCGGGATGCTGCTGTGGAGGTGTGCCGTCGGTTCGGCGGGGTGGTGCTGTTGGCAGCGCTGGTGGGCGCGGGAGGTTGCCTGTGACGCAGGCGTCCGGGCGCACAAACCGATGGTTTGCGGGGACAGCCGGCGTACGAGTGGTCTCTGCACGCCGGCCGCCCGGACTCTCTCAACGTATGGCACGCCGTGCCAGCTCGCAAGACACTGCGTGCCAAGACTTTGAAACAAAGGTGTCTCGCGGATGTCACCTGGGCGCCGCACACGCGAAACGGCCCCGCTATGTGCGGGGCCGTCGCGTTCTGTGTTCGCTTGCGTGCGGGTGGTATGCGCGGAGCGTTCTTTTCCCCACCCCGCCCCTTCCCGAACCGGGGCAAGCCCCGAACCCCCGCGCCCGCTTCGCGGCGCGAACTTGGGGCTTCGCCCCCGGGCCCCGTATGCGACCTTCGGCCGCATGTCCTCAATCGCCGGACGGGCTGAAATGTGCGGCCGAGCCGCACTTCCAGCCCCGCCGGCGATTGAGGCGCGGTCCCGGACGCGAAACTCAGCCCCGCCGGCGTTTGAGGCGTGGGGGTCCGGGGGCGGAGCCCCCGCACGGGGTTCGGGGCGGAGCCCCGGTGGGGTCTGGGGGCTTGCCCCCAGTTCGGGAAGGGGTGGGGTGGGGGCTAGGCCATGTTTTAGAACTCCCGCCTGGCCCGCGACGCCTGGCACGCACACTCGCTGCGTTGTCGGAGTCATCCAAGTACGTCCAGTACGAGGATGATCCTCCGCCTTGCGATTGCACGCACCAGACGCCGCGAGCCCCGCCCTACGGGCGGACGGCGCTAGTTCTAAAACACGGCCTAGCCGCGCAGCGCGCGTTCGATCGTGCGCATGACCTCGTCCAGCGGCGCATCCGTCCGCGCCACCGTCACCAGCACGTCGTCGCTCGTCCGTGTCGCGACCGCCGCAGGGCCCGTCCGTTCGCCCTGCGGCGCGCGGCCCGCGCCGATACCCGAGCCGAACGTGTCGCGGACGATCGCGAAGGCGTGGTCCAGCTGGGACTCGACGTCCCCCTGGCCACCCGCCCGCAGCCAGCGGCGCAGTACGTGGTTGTGCGCGGTGACGACCGCGGACGCGGCCACCTCGGCCAGCAGCGGGTCGTCGTTGCCGTCATGGTGGTCGCGCTCGTCGAAGTGGCCCAGCAGATAGCGGGTGAACAGCCGCTCGTAGCGGGCCACCGAGGCGATCTCCCGCTCCCGCAGCGTGGGCACCTCGCGGGTCAGGCGGTACCGCTCGACCGAGACCGCGGGAGAGGCCGCGTACATCCGCATGACCTCCTTGATGCCCCGGCACACCGTGTCCAGCGGATGCTCGTGCGCCGGAGCCGCGTTCAGCACCGCCTCGGCGCGTACGAGCGTGTCGTCGTGGTCCGGGAAGATCGCCTCTTCCTTGGAGCGGAAGTGGCGGAAGAAGGTCCGCCGCGCGACCCCGGCCGCCGCGGCGATCTCGTCGACGGTCGTCGCCTCGTAGCCCTTGGTCGCGAACAGCTCCATGGCCGCGGCCGCCAGCTCCCGCCGCATCTTGAGGCGTTGGGCGGCGGCGCGGGAGCCCGCAGCACTTTCCGGAGCGTCGGGAGTGGCTTTGGTACGGGTGGGCTTGGCGGGCTGGGGCATGAGCTGAACGTACTGCATTCGTGCAGCCGAGCGCGCCTGCGGGTGCGCTGCCCCGGAGGCGTCGGGCGGGCCGCCCGAGGGATCGAGCAGCCCGCCCCAGCCCGCTTCGCGATCAGCGCCGGGCATATTCGCGGAAACCACGACCCGTCTTGCGGCCGAGGCAGCCCGCGGCCACCAGGTGCTCCAGCAGCGGCGCCGGGGCCAGGCCCGGGTCGCGGAACTCGCGGTGCAGCACCTTCTCGATGGCGAGCGAGACATCGAGCCCGACCACGTCGAGCAGCTCGAAGGGACCCATCGGATAGCCGCCGCCCAGCCTCATCGCGGTGTCGATGTCGTCCAGCGTGGCGTAGTGCTCCTGGACCATCTTGATCGCGTTGTTGAGGTACGGGAAGAGCAGGGCGTTCACGATGAAACCGGCCCGGTCGCCGCAGTCCACCGGGTGCTTCCTGATCTTCGTGGTGACCTCGCGGACCGTGGCGTGGACGTCGTCGGAGGTGAGGACCGTACGGACCACCTCGACCAGCTTCATCGCCGGGGCCGGGTTGAAGAAGTGCATTCCGATGACGTCCTGCGGGCGCGAGGTGGCGCGGGCGCAGGCGACGACGGGCAGCGAGGAGGTGGTGGTGGCGAGCACCGCGCCCGCCTTGCAGATCTTGTCCAGGGTGGCGAAGAGCTGCTGCTTGATCTCCAGGTCCTCGGCGACCGCCTCGACCGCGAGGTCGACCTCGGCGAAGGCGTCGAGCGAACCGGCCGGGGTGATCCTCGCGAGCGTCTCCTCGCGCGCCTCGGCTGTCATCCGGCCTTTGTCGACGGAGCGCGAAAGCGACTTGGCGATACGGAACTTGGCGGTCTCGGCCTTCTCCAGACCGCGGGCGGCGAGCACCACGTCGTATCCGGCCTTGGCGAAGACCTCGGCGATGCCGCTCGCCATCGTGCCGGAACCGGCGACGCCGACGGAGCGGACCTCGCGGCCGCCCGACGCCTCGGCCGACGGCTGTGGGGTGAGCGCGTCCTGCACCACGTCCCCGGTGCCCGGGGCCGCATAGGTGTAGAAGCCGCGGCCCGACTTGCGGCCGGTCAGGCCCGCCTCGCTGAGCTGCTTGAGGATGGGTGCGGGCGCGTGCAGCCGGTCGCGGGACTCGGCGTACATCGCGTCCAGGACGGTACGGGCCGTGTCGATGCCGATCAGGTCGAGCAGCGCGAGCGGGCCCATCGGCAGTCCGCAGCCGAGCTTCATCGCGGCGTCGATGTCCTCGCGGGAGGCGTACTTGGCCTCGTACATCGCGGCGGCCTGGTTGAGATAGCCGAACAGCAGCCCGTCCGCGACAAAACCGGGCCGGTCGCCGACCGCGACGGGCTCCTTGCCGAGCTCACGGGCGAGCACGGTGACCGCCTCGACGGCGGCCGGAGCGGTCAGCACCGAAGAGACGACCTCGACCAGCTTCATCGCCGGGGCCGGGTTGAAGAAGTGCAGGCCGAGCACGCGCTCGGGGTGCTCGGAGTCGGCGGCGAGCCTGGTCACCGACAGCGCGTTGGTGCCGGTCGCGAGGATGGCGCCGGGGCGGACGACTGCGTCCAGGGCGCGGAAGAGCTGCTGCTTGGCCTCGTACGACTCGGACACGACCTCGATCACGAGGTCCGCATCCGCGGCGGCCTGCAGATCGGAGAAGGTGCGGAAACGGGCGAGGGTGTTCCGGCGCTCTTCCTCGGTCATCCGCTCGCGCTCGACGGCGCGGGCGGTGGAGGCCTCCAGGGCGGTGACGGCCCGGCGGGCGGCGGCGTCGCTGATGTCGATGCCGATGACCTCGCGTCCGGCGCGGGCAAGGACCTCGGCGATGCCGGTGCCCATGGTGCCGAGGCCGACGACGGCAATGGTGTGGAGAGGGGTGTCCATCGGGGGACTCCAGGGATGAGTGACGACTGATGAGGGAGCCGCGCGGGCGGAGCGCGGGCGAGAACGCCAAGGGGCGCGGGGCGCACGGAGAAATCGCCGCACCGGATGACACACATGTCGTGGTGCGGGCCGACGGACTCTGTCCCGGAGTCGCGTCGAACGTCGTGCAGGAACTGCCGAACCGACAAACACTCGCGGCGGCTGCGTCACCAGGCCACCGTGAGCTGTGCGGGGGTTACCCGCTCACTTGAGATTAACTCGCGAGTAACGAGCGCGCCAGGGGTGAGGCGATGTGATCTGGATCGCCGACGCCGCGCCGCTACCCTGGCCGCCATGGATGAGGAGTTACGGGTACTGGCGCAGCGGCTTCGGGGCGAGTCGGGCGGCTCGGTGGCCTACGAAAGACTGCTGACCACCGAGGACCGGGAGGAGCTCGCGGGCGTCCTGACGGAACAGGAACGGCCCCTGTGGGCGCGCGAGATGGTCGCCTTCCGGCTCGGCTGCGCGGGGGACCGGCGGGCCTTCGAGGCCCTGGTCCTGCTCCTCAACCACCGCGACCCCGAACGCTGCGTCTCGGCCGCGCACGCCCTGTCCCGGCTGGCCGACCCCCGCACACCGCGGGCCGCGGCCGCCCTCGCCACGAACGAGCTGCGGGTCGCCTATGCGCTGGTCCCCGTACGCCTGCTCACGCGCTTGAGGGCACCCGAGTCCGTACCGGCCCTGATAACCGTCCTGCGGCGCAGGCTGGCCCCGGGCGACGCGCACTGGAGGCTGGCCCTCGCGTGCGTCGAGGGCCTGGGCGCGCTGGGCGACAAGCGGGCGGGGGAGATCCTCAGGTCGGCGCGGGCGCATCCCCGCCTGGCGGCGGCGGCGGAGGCGGCGCTGGCGCGGCTGGGGTGAGGGGTGCGCCTGCGGCGGGCTTGTTCCCCTACCCGCCCCTTCCCGAACCGGGGGCTCTGCCCCCGGACCCCCGCGCCTCAAACTCCCCCAGACTTCGTCCGGGGGGACCCCCACGAGGCTGAAATCTTCCGCCGGTCGGCCTGAATCTTCAGGCCGACCGGCGGAAATTCAGCCCGTCCGGCGATTGAGGACATGCGGCCGAAGGTCGCATACGGGGTCTGGGGCTTGCCCCCAGTTCAGGGAAGGGGCGGGGTGGGGGACAGCAACCGCCTAGCCATTGAGCCGCCGCGCGTACCGGACTTCCGGGACCTCGACGCCCTCCACCTCGAACGGCTCCTCCGCGCCGTCCGGGGCGAAGCCCGCCTTGCCGTAGAAGCGGCGGGCGCGGTCGTTCTCCTTCAGGACCCACAGCAGCATCCGCTCAAAACCGGCCGCCTCGGCCCGCTCCGTCAGCTCGTCCATCAACGCCCGCCCCACCCCCGTGGAGACCCGGTCCGGCAGTACGTAGATCGCGTAGAGCTCACACACCCCGGCCGGCTGGCCCTCGTCCCTGCTCGGTCCGAAGCAGCCCCAGCCGACCACCGTGCCGTCCTGCTCGGCGACCACGTTGGTCATCACGGCGCCGCCCTTGGTGAGGAATTCGCGGCGCCGAGTCGCGTCCTCCTCCACACTCATCGCGTCGAGATACGACGCCGGCATCAGCCCGTCGTAGGCGAACTGCCAGCCGCGCACCCGGATCGTCGCGACGGCCTCGATGTCCTCCAGCGTCATGTCCCGCACCCGGACGTCCATCACTCGCCCTCCCCGACGAGCGCGAACGCCTCGATCTCCACGAGCAGTTCGGGCCGGAAGAGCGCGGCCACCTGGACCGCCGAGCTGGCCGGGAGCCGCCCCGCGTCGATCACCGCGTCGCGCGCCGCCCGCACCGCCGGCAGATGTGCCACGTCCGTGACGAAGTAGGTCAGCTTGACCACGTCGTCGAACGACGCGCCCGCCGCGGCCAGACAACGGCGGAGGTTCTCGAAGACCTGTGTGGCCTGCGCCGCCGGGTCCCCCTCTCCCACGACCTTGCCGTCCTCGTCGAGGGCGCACTGCCCGGATATGGCCACGAACCGGCCGGTGCCCCAGACGACATGGCTGTATCCGGCGCCGGGGGCGACGCCTTCGGGGGCCTGTACACGGGTGAGTCGCGAAGTCATGCGTCCATCCTCGCGTACGCCACTGACAACCCGGCCCGAATTTCCCCGGGCTGCCCCCGGTCCGCCCCGCGCTGCCGCCCGGCTCAGAGCAGCGTCAGCTGCGTCGGCTCCGGAAGAATCGACGGACCCGGCTCCTGCGGCACCGGAATGCGCCGGGGCATGCCCCGGTCCGCCGGCCCTATCCCGAACTCCGTGGCCAGCTCATGGACATGGCGCGTGATCCGGCGCTGGTACCACTTCGGTGCGTACGCCCCCTCCGCGTACAGCCGCTCGTAGCGCTGCACCAGATGCGGATGGTGCTGCGCCACCCAGGCCATGAACCACTCGCGTGCGCCGGGCCGCAGATGGAGCACCAGCGGGGTCACCGATGTCGCCCCCGACGCGGCGATCGCCCGGACCGTGGCGCGCAATTGGTCAGGGTGGTCGCCCAGGAACGGGATGACCGGCGCCATCAGCACCCCGCAGCCGATGCCGTTGTCGGTGAGCGTGCGCACCACGTCGAGGCGGCGCTCGGGCGAGGGCGTGCCGGGCTCGACCGTGCGCCACAGTTCGCGGTCGGTGAAGCCGACGGAGACGGAGATGCCCACCTCGGTCACCTCGGCCGCCTGCCGCAGCAGCTCCAGATCGCGCAGGATCAGCGTGCCCTTGGTGAGGATCGAAAAGGGATTGGCGTGGTCACGCAGGGCGGCGATGATGCCGGGCATCAGCCGGTAGCGGCCCTCTGCCCGCTGGTAGCAGTCGACGTTCGTCCCCATCGCGACATGCGCGCCCTGCCACTGCCGGGACGCGAGCTGCCGGCGCAGCAGCTCCGGCGCGTTGATCTTCACGACGATCTGGGAGTCGAAGTCGAGCCCGGTGTCGAGGTCCAGATAGCTGTGGGTCTTGCGGGCGAAGCAGTAGACGCACGCGTGCGTGCAGCCCCGATACGGATTGACGGTCCACTCGAAGGGCATGCGCGAGGCGCCCGGCACCCGGTTCAGGATCGACCGGGCGCGGATCTCATGAAAGGTGATGCCGCGGAATTCGGGTGTGTCGAAGGTTCGGGTGGTCACCGCCGACGTCGCGAAGAGCGCGGTGTCCCCGGCCGCCCGGGGGTTCTCGACCAGATTGTCCCAGCGCATGGACGCCTCCTCGGTAGCACTGACCACAGAATAGAACACTTGTTCCCTTGATCACCGCAACCCTGTTCCCCGAACCGGACCCGGACCGGACCCGAGGTGGCCCCGAGGCGGACCCGAGGCGGACCCGAGGCGGACCCGAGGCGGACCCGAGGCGGATTTGGGCGGCCGCATCCGAGGTGATTGGCTAGCAGCCACCCCCGAAGAACGACGTGCTGGAGGAAACAGGAATGGCGCAGGTCGAGGCCACCACGGAACGGATCATCTCGGCGGACGCGGAGAAGGTGTTCGACGCGCTGGCCGACTACGAGAACACCCGCGCGAAGCTCCTGCCCGAGCACTTCAGTGAGTACGAGGTCCGCGAGGGTGGCGACGGCGAGGGCACCGTCGTCCACTGGAAGCTCCAGGCGACCAGCAAGCGCATCCGTGACTGCCTCCTCGAAGTGACCGAGCCGACCGACGGCCGGCTGGTCGAGAAGGACCGCAACTCCTCGATGGTCACCACCTGGACGGTCACCCCTGCGGGCGAGGGCCGGTCCAAGGTCGTCGTCGGCAGTGTCTGGAACGGCGCGGGCGGCATCGGCGGATTCTTCGAAAGGACCTTCGCCCCCAAGGGACTTGGGCGCATTTACGACGCGGTGCTCGCCAAGCTGGCCGCCGAGGTCGAGAAGTAGCCGGGAAGAACCGAGAAGAGTCGAGAAGCAGCCGAGAAGGAATCGACTCCAACTCTCACCGTTTCGAGTGGTTTTCCCCGCGGCTCCGTGATGCGCCCGCGCGCCACGGGTCGCGGGAAAGCCCCTGATGAGCGCCCGACGCGCGCCCCGCCAGGGCGAGTTGGGCCGCACGACGCGCCCCCGTTCTCAATAACGTCCCGCTTGCTCCCCGTTGGCGTGTAATGCGAAGAATTACGCCGCGCAGTCGCGACGAGGGGAGCAGTGACGTGGGCGGGATCACTCTGGTGAAGGACGAATGGGCCGCTCCGGCCGCCGCCGCGCCGCCACCACCCGGACCTGCCGAGAGCACCGCTCTCAGCCCCCGCCGCGTACGCCTCGTCGTCACCGGCCTCATGCTCGCGCTGCTCCTCGCCGCGCTGGAGCAGATGATCGTCGCCACCGCACTGCCGAAGATCGTCGGCGAGCTCCAGGGCCTGGAACGGATGCCGTGGGCGATCACCGCCTATCTCCTCACCGCCACCATCGGCCTGCCTCTCTACGGCAAGCTAGGCGACCTCTTCGGCCGCAAAGGCGTCTTCCAGTTCGCGATCGTCGTCTTCGTCATCGGCTCCGCACTGGCCGGCCGGTCGCGCAGCATGGACCAGCTCATCGCCTTCCGCGCCATCCAGGGCACCGGCGCCGGCGGCCTCATGATCGGCGTGCAGGCGATCATCGCGGACATCCTCCCGGCCAGAGCGCGCGGCCGCTTCATGGGACTCATCGGCGCCGCCTACGGACTCGCATCCGTCGCGGGACCCCTGCTCGGCGGCTACTTCACCGACCATGTCTCCTGGCGCTGGTGCTTCTACTTCAACGTGCCCCTCGGCCTGGTCACCCTGCTCGTGATCACCGTGGTGCTCAAGCTCCCGAAGCCCGCGGCCCGAGGCAGGCTCGACTTCCTCGGCGCCCTCTTCCTCGCCGCAGCCTCCACCTTCCTTGTTCTGCTGACCAGTTGGGGCGGCACCCAGTACGCCTGGGGCTCGCGCGTCATCCTGGGACTGGCGGCCGGGGCGGCGGGATGCACCCTGCTCTTCATCGTCGTTGAGAACTACGCCCCCGAACCGATCATCCCGCTGCGGCTGTTCCGCGACTCGGTCTTCACGGTCACCAGCCTCGTCGGCGCGGTCGTCGGCGTCGCACTCTTCGGCGTGGCCAGCTATCTGCCGACCTTCCTCCAGATGGTCGACGGCGTCAGCGCCACCGAGTCCGGGCTGCTCATGCTGCCCATGATGGGCGGCATCGTCGTCGCCTCGATCGTGTCGGGCCGGCTCATCACCCGTACCGGCCGCTACAAGATCTATCCGGTTCTCGGCTGCGCGGTCTCGGTCGTCGGGATGTGGCTGCTGTCCCGCCTGGACAGGGACACCCCGCGGCTGGACCACAGCATCGGGCAGGCCGTGCTCGGTGTGGGCATCGGACTGGTGATGCCGGTACTGATCCTGGCCGTACAGAACTCCGTACCGCCCGCCGACCTCGGCACCGCCACCAGCGCCAACAACTACTTCCGGCAGATCGGCGGCAGCGTCGGCGCCGCCGTCTTCGGCACCCTCTTCGCCGACCGCCTCACCCGCGCCCTCGCCGACCGCCTCCCGGCCGGCGCCGACCTGCCGGACCCGCAGTCCATCACTCCGCAGCTCGTCCAGGCCCTGCCGCCCGCCCTGCGCGACGGCTACGTCCAGGCCTACGCAGACGCGATGCCGCGGATCTTCCTCCTACTGGTGCCGGTGCTCGCGCTCGGCCTGTTCATCGCCTTCTTTCTCAAGGAGAAACCGCTGGTGTCCCACATCGCCTCCGCCGAAACCGCGTCCGTGCCCAAGGCCCGCAGCGCGCCCGCGTACACCTCCGGCGTGCCGGTCTGCGGAACCGTCCAGCACCACGACGGCAGCGGCGTCCCGCGCGCCGCCCTGACCCTGATCGACGTGTACGGGAGCCAGATCGGGCGCGGTGCGAGCGGCGAGGACGGGCGGTACGCGCTGAGCGTGCCGGGCTCCGGCTCGTACGTCATGATCGCGGCGGCCGGCGGGCATCAGCCGCAGGCGGTCACTGTCACCGTCGGCGACCGGCCCGTTGAGCTCGATGTGGTCCTCGGCGGTGCCGGACGCCTCGCCGGGACCGTCGTCACCGCGGACGGCTCGCCCGTGCGGGACGCGGCCGTCACGCTCACCGACGTACGCGGCGATGTCGTCGCCTCGACCCGCAGCGGCCGCGAAGGCGGCTATCAGTTCACGGAGTTGGTGGCGGGGGAGTACACCCTCGCGGCGAGCGCCCCCGCCTTCCGTCCCGCCGCGCTCCCCGTGAGCGTGCAGGCGTCCCGCGAGACGAGGCAGGACGTCGAGCTGGCGGGGGGTGCCGTGCTCAAGGGCACGGTACGGGCCGGTGGCGGGCGGCCGGTCGAGGATGCCCGGGTCACTCTCCTCGACGTGGCGGGCAATGTGGTGGACACGCTCACCACGGGCCCCGACGGCACCTTCCGGTTCGTCGACCTGTCCTCGGGCGAGTACACGGTCATCGCCGCAGGATACCCGCCGGTCGCCACAGTCCTGCAGGTCGCGGGCGGGGGGCGCACCGAGCGCGATCTCCAGCTGGGACACGAGGACTGATCCGGCGTCAGTCGCGAGCGGGCGCACAACCTTTTGCGCCGTTGCCCGGCGCAGGGCGTGCGCGGAGCCGTACCGTGGGGTAAGGCCGCAGGAACTGCGGCGGGGAAGGAGCCTCCCACCCATGGACAGTGGTGTTCCGCCGACACCGCCGCAGCAGTACGCCGTGGCCGGCCGGATTCCGCTTGCCGTGGTCGTCGTGGACGGCGACGGCCTGGTCTCGCACTGGTCGACCGGTGCGCGGCGGCTTTTGGGTCCCACCAGGGAGGAGGCGGTGGGCAGGCCCGCCGTCGATCTGCTCCCGGTCACCGGAGCGCTGGCCGCCGAGGCCGAGTACGACTCGTACGACGGCTATGGCGGCCTCGGCCCCGGACTCGACGCTTCCCTGAACGGCCTCACCTCCTATCCGGCGGCGGGCAGGGCCCGGCTCGCCGAGCCAGGACGCGAGCGGGTCGATGTGCTGTGGTGGGCGTACCCCATGGTCGGCCCCGGCGAGGAGCGGCTGCTCGTACTGGCCGCGGACGCCTCGCAGTTCGTGGGCGAGGACCAGAGCGTCGAGCGGATAGCTCCGGCCTTCGCCCTGCACACCGAGTTCCCCGGCTCCGACGAACTGGCGCGCAGGCTCCCGGAGATCCTGCCGAGCATGAGCGTCCACGAGTCGACCCGGATCGTCTCCCAGGTCCTCGATCTGGGCTATCCGGTGCTCGAGTTCAGCCATCACGACCGGGTGCCGGTCACGCCCGACTGGGGAGTGCCCCGCCGCGCGGAGCGCAGGGCACGGCAGGAGGCCGCCGAAGCGGCGGCCGCCGCGGGCCGGGCGGTGGACACGGCCGATCTCGAGCAGGACCTCGAATACGCCGCGGTGCGCGAACGGCTGGAATTCCTCAACGAGGTGAGCGGCCGCATCGGCTCGTCCCTCGACCTCGCCCGTACGATCCAGGAAGTCAGCGCCGCCGTCGTGCCGCGCTTCACCGATGTCGCGGGCACCTATCTGCGCGAACAGGTCATCGCCGGTGAGGGCTTCCCGGACGGACCGCCCGACGCGACGACGATGTGGCACCGCGTCGCGGTCGAGCATGTGGACGAGCCGGGCCGCTGGGACGATGTGGTGCCGGTCGGCGAATCCATGCCGTTTCCCGAACACACCCCGTTCTTCCAGTGCATGACCACCGGCGACCCGGTCCTGGTGCCGCGTATCAGCGAGCAGATGGGCACGGCCATCGCTTCGCAGTTCGAGAAGCGTGACATACGGCCCCTCATCAGCGGACGTTCCATGCTGGTCGTTCCCCTGAAGGCGCGCAATGTGGTGCTCGGCTTCATGATTCTGCTGCGCCACCCCGAGCGTGCCCTGTTCAACGACATGGACCGCGTCACGGGGGCGGAACTGGCCGCGCGCGCCGGGCTCGTCCTCGACAACGCCCGGATGTACACGTACCAGGAGAACGTCGCCGAGACCCTCCAGGACTCGATGCTGCCGCAGGTCACCCCGCGGATGGCCGGATGTGACACGGCCACCCGCTATCTGCCGGGCACCCTGCTCGGCCGGGTCGGCGGCGACTGGTTCGACTCCATCAAGCTGCCCGGCTCGCGTACGGCGCTGGTGGTCGGCGATGTGATGGGGCACGGCCTCAACTCGGCCGCGATGATGGGCCAGTTGCGTACGGCAGTGCAGACCATGGCCGCGCTGGATCTGCCGCCCGAGCAGCTGCTGCGCAATCTCGACGATCTGGCCCAGCGCCTGGGCGAGCACTATCTCGCGACGTGTCTGTACGCGGTGTACGACCCGATCGGCAATGAGCTGCAGATGGCGAACGCGGGCCACATACCGCCCGTGATCGTCCGCGCGGCCGACGGGCGCAGCGAACTCCTCGACCTGCCGACCGGAGCGCCGATCGGTGTCGGCGGAGTGCCCTTCCGATGCGTGCGTGTGCCGGTGGCGCCCGGCGACCGCCTGGTGATGTGCACGGACGGCCTGGTGGAGGTGCGGGGCGAGGACATCGGCGTCGGGCTCGCGACGCTCTGCGAGTCCGCCGCACACCCCGCGGCCTCCATGGACGACGCCTGCGACACGATCATCCGCGCGCTCAACACCCGCGGCGGACGCAAGGACGACGTTGCCCTGCTGATGGCCCGGCTGAACGGCATCGATCCCGAGGACGTGGCCGTCTGGGAGCTGTCCCGTGAGCCGCGCGAGGCGGCCAGGGCACGGCGTCTGGTTCGCGGTCAGCTGCGCTCCTGGGGGCTCGCCGGGCTGACCGAGACCGTGGAACTGCTGGTCAGCGAAGTCGTCACCAATGCGATACGGCACGCGAGCGGCCGGAGCGCGGAGCTTCGCCTCGTACGGGCGGGATCCCTGCTGTGCGAGGTGGCCGACGAGGCTCACCACCTTCCGGCCATGCTGGACGCGCGCCCCGCGGACGAGCTCGGGCGCGGACTGCAGGTGGTGAGCAGTCTGGCGCGGGAGTGGGGCACGAGCCGCACGACCGACGGCAAGACGGTCTGGTTCGAGCTGGCGCTGCCGTAAGCACATTGCGAAGGGTCTCGGCCCGCGCTCGAACGCCGCGTGAAGGAATGCGCAGGGCGCTTGTCGCCGCAACCCGGTAGCGGTAGACCGATCATGACGCTGTGTCATACCCCTGGGGAGCTGGTCATGAGCGTGACGAATCGGTACAAGAACGCCTGGGAAGGCTTCTGGAGCGAGGCCTCCGGGGAGCCCGGATCGGTCTTCTGGGACGCGGAGCCGGCGCTGACCGCGGGACTGCATCTCGCGCTCTACGAACCGCATGTGGACCATCCCGGGCTGACGCTCCTCGACCTGGGCTGCGGCAACGGCACCCAGACGCTCTTCCTGGCCGACCGCTTCCCGAAGGTGCTCGGCGTCGACCTGTCGTCCGCCGCGATCGAACTCGCCAGGAGGCAGGACAAACAGGGGGATGCGCTGTTCCGGGTGATCGACGCCGTGGACGGGGACCAGGTGGCGCGGCTGCACGCTGAACTGGGCGACGCCAATGTCTATATGCGCGGCGTTCTGCACCAGTGCGACCCCGAGGACCGTCAGCCGCTGGTCGACACGATCGCCACACTCGTGGGCGAGCGCGGACGCGCCTTCGTGGTGGAGCTCGCCGAGGCCGCAGGCCAGAAGCTGATGGGCCTCGCGAAGTTGCCCTCGGGCCCCCCGCCGAAGCTTCAGCCGGTCTTCAAGCACGGCATCGTGCCCGGAGCGGTGGCCGACGCGGAAGTGGCCGAGTTGTTCCGTACCGCCGGTCTCGAGGTGCTCGCGAGCGGTGATCTGCCGCTGACGACAACGGAGTACGCGGCGGACGGCTCCCGGATCGAACTCCCTTCGAAATGGCTGATCGTCGGCCGGAACGGATAGCGCGGGCACCGCCCGCTTCCCGCGCACCCTCGTTCCGCCGAAGCGAAAGCAGCCGGGGGATCGGCGACCGGGCTTCCGTCGACCGGACCACTGGCACGTCCATCAGTCCTGGCCCGGCTGGTGAACGACGCGTACCGTGATGCCGTGAAGATCCTCATCAGCGCCGACATGGAAGGCGCCACCGGTGTGACCTGGCCTGCCGACGTGTTGCCCGGCACGCCCCAGTGGGAGCGCTGCCGGGCAATGTTCACCTCGGACGTGAACGCCGCCGCACTCGGGTTCTACGACGGCGGCGCCGATGACGTGCTCATCAATGAAGCGCACTGGTCCATGCGCAATCTGCTGCTGGAGCGGCTGGACGACCGGGTCGAGATGCTCACCGGCAAGCACAAGTCTCTGTCGATGGTCGAGGGCGTGCAGCACGGTGACGTGGACGGCATCGCCTTCGTCGGCTACCACACGGGCGCGGGCACCGAAGGCGTCCTGGCGCACACCTATCTCGCCAACTCCATCACCGGGGTATGGCTGAACGGCAAGCGCGCGAGCGAGGGGCTGCTCAACGCGCATGTGGTCGCGGAGTACGGCGTGCCGGTGGTGCTCGTCACCGGAGACGATCTGACCTGCGTGGACGCCGACGGCTACGCGCCCGAAGCCCGGAAGGTCGCCGTGAAGGACTACGTGTCCCGCTATGCGGCGGTGTGCCGCACTCCGGGCCGGACCGCGTCCGACATCCGCGCGGCGGCAAAGGAAGCGACGGCCCTCGCCGGGCGTCACGAGCCGGTGCGCGGCGGCCCGTTCACCGTGGAGCTGGAGTTCGACGCGGAACATCTCGCGGCCGCGGCCACCGTCGTGCCGGGAGTCGCGGGCAGCGGGGAGCGCAGGGTCGCGTACACCAGCGAGACGATGTTTGAGGGCATTCGCACCTTTAAAGCGGTCACGACGATCGTGTCGGCGGCAGTGGAGGAGCAGTATGGCTGATGTGACAACGCCCATCGACTCTCAAGCGCTCGACGAGGTGGTTACCTTCACCTCCGAGCTGATCCGGATCGACACCACCAACAAAGGCGGTGGCGACTGCCAGGAGCGGCCCGCCGCCGAGTACGCCGCCGAGCGGCTCGCGGGTGCCGGACTTGAGCCCACCCTGCTGGAGCGCACCCCGGGGCGCACCAATGTCGTCGCCCGGATCGAGGGAACCGACCCATCCGCCGATGCCCTGCTCGTCCACGGCCATCTGGACGTGGTGCCCGCCGAACCCGCCGACTGGGCCGTGCACCCCTTTTCCGGGGAGATCCGCGACGGCGTCGTATGGGGTCGCGGCGCGGTCGACATGAAGAACATGGACGCGATGATCCTCGCGGTCGTCCGGGCCTGGGCGCGGGCCGGAATCAGGCCCCGGCGCGACATCGTGATCGCGTACACCGCCGACGAGGAGGCAAGCGCGGTCGACGGCTCGGGCTTCCTCGCCGACCACCACCCCGGCCTCTTCGAGGGGTGTACGGAAGGAATCAGCGAATCCGGGGCCTTCAGCTTCCACGCCGGACCCGGGATGACGCTCTACCCGATCGGCGCCGGTGAGCGCGGCACGGCATGGCTCAAGCTCACCGCGCACGGCACCGCCGGACACGGCTCCAAGGTCAACCGCGCCAACGCGGTGACCCGGCTGGCCGCGGCCATCACGCGGATCGGCGAGTACGAGTGGCCGCTGCGGCTCACCCCGACCCTGCGGGCCGCGCTGGCGGAGCTCGCCCGGCTGCACGGCATCGATGTCGATGTCGAGGGGGACGGCTTCGACGCCGACGCGCTGATCTCCAAGCTCGGCCGGGCCGCCGCCCTGGTCGAGCCCACCGTCCGCAACAGCGCCAACCCGACGATGCTCGAAGCCGGTTACAAGCTCAACGTGATCCCGGGACACGCGACCGCCTATGTCGACGGGCGGATGCTGCCCGGCGGCGAGGACGAGTTCAAGGACACCCTCGACCTGCTGACCGGTCCGGACGTCGACTGGGAGTTCCACCACCGCGAGGTGGCCCTGCAGGCACCCCTCGACTCCCCGGCGTACGCCAAGATGCGCGCGGCCGTCGAGCTCTTCGACCCGGACGGCCATGTCGTGCCGTACTGCATGCCGGGCGGCACCGACGCCAAGCAGTTCTCCCGCCTGGGCATCACCGGGTACGGATTCTCGCCGCTGAAGCTCCCCGTCGGCTTCGACTACGCGGCCATGTTCCACGGGGTCGACGAGCGCGTCCCGGTCGAGGCGCTGCACTTCGGGGTCAAGGTTCTCGACCACTATCTGCGGTCCGCATAGGGGGAGTCGGTCATGGTACCCACGGGAGCCTACGGAACCTGGCCGTCGCCGATCGACGCGGCACTCGCCGCCTCGCACGACGGGCGCCCGGAGTTCCTCGGCATGATCGGCGACGAGGTGTGGTGGACCGCGCCGCGGCCCACCGAGGGCGGCAGACGTGCCCTGATGCGCCGACGGGCCGACGGCGCGGAGGAGTCGGTGCTCCCCGCCCCGTGGAATGTACGCAGCAGGGTCATCGAGTACGGCGGGCACCCCTGGGCCGGGGCCCGGCGCGCCGACGGCGGGCCCCTCGTCGTCTTCGTGCACTTCCCCGACCAGCGGCTGTACGCGTACGAGCCGGACGCACCGGGCGCCGCCCCGCGCCCGCTCACCCCCCTGTCCCCGGTCGGCGGCGGACTGCGCTGGGCCGACCCCCAGCTCCTGTCGGACCGGGGCGAAGTCTGGTGCGTGCTGGAGGAGTTCACCGGCGAAGGGCCCACCGACGTACGCCGGGTGATCGCGGCCGTGCCCCTGGACGGCTCCGCGGCCGACGACCGCGGGGCGGTGCGGGAACTCTGCGACGACCGGCACCGCTTCGTCACCGGGCCGCGGCTCTCGCCGGACGGGCGGCACGCCGCCTGGATCGCCTGGGACCATCCGCAGATGCCCTGGGACGCCACCGTCGTCATGCTCGGCGAGGTGAGCGAGAACGGTCCCTTCGGCGGGGTCCGGCCGGTCGTCGGGGACACGGACGAATCGGTGTGCCAGGTCGACTGGGCCCCGGACGGCTCGCTCCTCTTCGTCTCCGACGTGAGCAACTGGTGGGAGCTGCACAGGGTCCGGCCGGACGCGTTCGGGCCGGGCGCGGGGCCGGGCTTCGTGCCGGGCACCGGCCTGTGCTCCGGCCGCGGGGAGGAGTTCGGCGGGCCGCTGTGGAAGATCGGCCTCAAGTGGTTCCACCCGCTGGACAACGGACTGATCGCCGTCATCCACGGCAAGGGCACCACCGCCCTCGGGATACTCGACCCGGAGACCGGTGAACTCGTCGACGCCGCGGGGCCCTGGACCGAGTGGGCGTCCACCCTCGCCGTGCACGGAACCCGGGTCATCGGAGTCGCGGCCAGCCCGCGCAGCGCGTACGAGGTGGTGGAGCTCGACACCCGCACCGGGCGGACCCGGGTCATCGGCTCGGCGCACGACGACCCGGTGGACCCGGTGTACTACCCGGAGCCGCAGATCCGCACCTTCACCGGCCCCGACAACCGCGAGATCCACGCCCATATCTACCCGCCCCACAGCCCCGACCGGATCGCTCCCGACGACGAACTGCCGCCCTTCGTGGTGGCGGCGCACGGCGGCCCCACCGCTCATACACCGCTCGTCCTCAATCTGGAGATCGCCTACTTCACCTCGCGCGGCATCGGCGTCGCCGTGGTCAACTACGGCGGCTCCACCGGGTACGGCCGCGAGTACCGCGAACGGCTGCGGGAGCAGTGGGGCGTCGTCGACGTCGAGGACTGCGCGGCCGTCGCCGAGACCCTGGCCGCCGAGGGCACGGCGGATCCCGCGCGCCTGGCCGTCCGCGGCGGCAGCGCCGGCGGCTGGACCACCGCGGCCTCCCTCGCCACCACCGACATCTATGCGTGCGGCACCATCATCTATCCGGTTCTGGACCTGATAAGCTGGGCGGACGGGACCCACGACTTCGAGTCGCGGTATCTGGAGTCGCTGATCGGCCCGCCCGACGAGGTGCCCGGCCGCTACCGCGAGCGCTCGCCGCTCCAGCACACCGACCGCATCGGCGTGCCGTTCCTGCTGCTCCAGGGGCTCGACGACGTGATCTGCCCGCCGGTGCAGAGCGAGCGCTTCCTGGCACAGATGGCGGGCCGCGGCATCCCTCACGCGTATATCGCCTTCGAGGGCGAGGGCCACGGCTTCCGCCGGGCCGACACCATGGTCCGCGCGCTCGAGTCCGAACTGTCCCTCTACGCCCAGACCTTCCGCATCGTCCGACCCGACGTCCCGCTGCTGGAGCTGAAGAAGTGACCCTCAAGCCCCTGACCCGGCCGGCGCGACTGAGGCCCGGGGCCAAGGTCGCCGTCGTGTCGACCAGCGGTCCCGTCCCCGACGACCGGCTGGCAGCGGGCCTGGAGATCCTGCGCGGCTGGGACCTGGAACCCGTCGTGATGCCACACGTCCTCGACCGGCACCCGCGCCTCCCGTATCTCGCGGGCAGCGACGAGGACCGCGCCCGTGACCTGACCCGCGCATGGTGCGATCCGTCGGTCTCGGCGGTGATCTGCGCCCGCGGCGGATACGGCACGCAGCGCATGGTCGACCTGCTCGACTGGAGTGCGATGCGCGCGGCCGGTCCCAAGATCTTCATCGGCTACAGCGACGTCACCGCACTCCATGAGGCCTTCGCCGTCCGGGCGGGCCTGGCCACACTGCACGGGCCGATGGCCGGCGCGCTCACCTTCCTCAAGGACGAACGCACCCGGGAGTCGCTGCGCGCCACGCTCTTCGAGCCCGAGTCGGTACGCACCCTGGGCCTGGAGACGGCCCGCACCGTGGTCCCCGGCCGGGCCCGGGGCGTCACGCTCGGCGGCTGTGTGAGCCTGCTCGCGGCGGAACTCGGCACCCCGCACGCCCGGCCGTCGGCCCACGGCGGGCTGCTGCTGATCGAGGACGTGGGTGAGGAGGACTACCGGCTCGACCGGATCCTCACCCAACTGCTGCGCTCCAGATGGCTGGAGGGCGTCGCGGGCGTCGCGCTCGGATCGTGGGAGGAGTGCGGTCCGTACGAGAAGGTACGGGCGGTGCTGCTCGACCGGCTCGGCGGCCTTGGCGTGCCGGTCGTGGAGGAGCTGGGCTTCGGGCACGGGGCGCCGGCGCTGACGATGCCGTTCGGGGTGGCCGCGGTGCTGGACGCGGACGCGTGCACGCTGACGCTGGAGGAGCCGGCGCTGCGGTGAGGGGGCGCGGGGGGTGCGCCTGCGGCGGGGCTTGTCCCCACCCCGCCCTCCCCCAGACTCCGTCCGGGGGGACCCCCAACCTCCAGCGCCTCAAACGCCGGCGGGGCTGGATTGTGCGGCAGGGCCGCACATTCAGCCCGTCCGGCGTTTGAGGACATGCGGCCGAAGGTCGCATCCGGGGTCCGGGGGCGGAGCCCCCGATCCGCGCCGCGAAGCGGGCGCAGGGGTCTGGGGGCTTGCCCCCAGTTCGGGATGGGGGTACCTCCCACGGCCGCCAGGCCGTAGGGGGAGGGCGGGTAGGGGACAAGGCCCGCCGCAGGCGCCGCGCTCCCCGGACGGGGACTAGCCCGCCGACAGTGCCGCGTACCCGGGGCGGATCACCTCGTCGATCAGCCGGCGCCGCTCCGGCAGCGGCAGGAACGCCGACTCGACCGCGGCCACGGTGAACTCCTCGAAGACCTCGGGCCCGTAGCCGAACGCGTCCACCATGTGCCGGAACTCCTGGCTCATCGTGGTGCCGGAGACCAGCCGGTTGTCCGTGTTCAGCGTGATCCGGAAGCCGAGGCGGCGCAGCAGGTCGATGGGGTGCGTCGCGTAGTCCTTGGCGGCGCCCGTCTGGAGGTTGGAGGTCGGGCAGACCTCCAGAGCGATGCGGTTGTCCCGTACGTACGCGGCCAAGTGGCCCAGGTCCGCGGTGCCGTCGTCGTGCACGGTGATGTCGTCGGTGATGCGGACGCCGTGGCCGATCCGCTCGGCTCCGCAGATCTGCACCGCCTCGTGGATGGACTCGGCGCCGACGGCCTCGCCCGCGTGGATCGTGAAGTGACAGTTGTGCCGCTTCAGATGCTGGAAGGCGGGCAGATGGCGGGACGGCGGGTTGCCGATCTCGCCGCCCGCGATGTCGAAGCCGGCCACCCCGCGCTCGCGGTGGGCGACCGTCAACTCGGCTATTTCCAGGGAGCGTTCGGTGTGCCGCATGCCGGTGAGCAGGGCGCGGACCGTGATCCGGTCGCCGCTGCGGCGTTCGCCCTCGCGGAAGCCGGCGTTGACCGCGTCGACGACCTCGTCGAGGGTCAGACCGCGCTCCAGGTGCTGCTCGGGGGCGTAGCGCACCTCGGCGTACACGACCCCGTCCGCCGCCAGGTCCTCGGCGCACTCCGCCGCGATCCGTTCCAGCGCCTCGCGGGTCTGCATCACCGCGCAGGTGTGGGCGAAGGTCTCCAGATAGCGCTCCAGGGAGCCTGAGTCCGCGGCGTCGCGGAACCAGACCGCCAGCTCGGCCGGGTCCTCGGTGGGCAGCTCGCGGTAGCCGCACTGCCGGGCCAGCTCGATGATCGTGGCGGGGCGCAGACCGCCGTCCAGGTGGTCGTGGAGGACCGCCTTGGGTGCGCGGAGGATGTCAGACAAGTGCATCCCGGGAGTGTACGGCACGTCCCGGGACGGTGCCGTGACGGGCGTCTCCCGCGCTCGGTCACCCTCAGTTCGACTGGAGGACGGGCAGCGCGGGCGCCCCCGTCGGCAGCATGTGCTTGGCCGCCAGGATCGGGGTGTCGTCGACCCGCACCACCTGGGTGACCAGCACCGCAGGGGTCTCGGCCGCCCGGCCGAGCTGCTCGCCGCGCCGCTGTCCGAGCAGTGTCGCGCTCACCCCGCTGTGACCGGACAGCGTCACCCCGCGGGATGCCCCGACCAGGACGGCGAGCATCGATCCGGCCGGAGCGGGCTCGGCCCGTAGCGCATCCGCGAAGGCCGGATGCACCAGGTCCAGCACCCCCTCGGCGGCCGCCCACTCATGGCTCAGCGCCGCCGCCGTGCCCTCCCCGGCCAGCAGCGACTCCCAGAACCGCAGCTCCGCCCCGGCCGGGGCGAGCAGATGCTGGGTGGTGAAGTCGGTGGGCTCCTCCACAGCGCGAAGCAGTGGGCGCACCCGCAGCGGTGAGCCGGTGGACAGCAGCTCTTCCAGCGGCTGGATGTGCTCGTAACCGCGCCGGGGCGGGCGGTCGTTGACGGTCCGGCCCACTCCTCGGCGTACCGAGAGCAGCCCGTCCTCCTGGAGCAGCAGCAGGGCCTCGCGCAGGGCCGGTCTGCTGACCCCCAGCTCGGCCGCGAGCCGGGGCTCTGACGGCAGGGTGGAGCCGGGCGGATAGGTGCCTTCGTGGATGGCGTCCGCGATCCGCTCGTACAGGACGACGACCGGCCTCCGCTGCTGCCCGCTGACTGCCACTGACCCTCCTCGGCTCACTTGTCAGCAAGCTATGCGAGCCGTGGCGGGGTGGCAATCTCACCGGATCCCGGGCGAACTGCGGTTTCGCGGTTCCATGGACGGCACAGCCACGTCATGCGCCTCTAGGCCCTATGTGTATCAGCTTTACTTGTCAGACAAGATCGCATGGGACCAGGATCCGATTAGGCTGGCGTGATGGCCGAGACCTCCTCCGCCTCCCCGTACCTCACCACGGGCCCACGGGTCGGCATCCGCCCCTACACGTACGAGGACGGCGAGGAATTCACCGAGCTGGTGCGCCGGAGCACGGAATACCACCGGCCCTGGCTCTTCCCGCCCGCCACGGCCGAGACCTACGCCATGTACGCGCAGAAGCTCATCGAGGACCCGACCAGGGCCGGATTCCTCGTCTGCGAGCGGGAGTCCGGAGGGATCGCGGGCTTCATCAACATCAACAACATCGTCGCGGGCGGCTTCCGCTCCGGGGCGATCGGCTACGGCGCCTTCGCGCACGCCGTCGGCCGCGGCCTGATGGGCGAGGGCCTCGGCCTGGTCGTGCGATACGCGTTCGGCGTCATGGGCCTGCACCGTCTCGAGGCCAATATCCAGCCGCTGAACGCGGCTTCCCTCGGGCTCGTGCGCGGCGCGGGCTTCCGCCTGGAGGGCTTCTCGCCCGCCTTCCTCTTCATCGACGGCGCCTGGCGCGACCACGAACGCTGGGCGATCACCAGCGAGATGCTCGACCACTGACCGTCGGCGCATTGAAGATCCGCAGAACGGGCGTAAGGATGGAACGCATGCGGAACATCGTCATCGTCGACGCTCCCTCCAATCTCG
This sequence comes from Streptomyces sp. NBC_00885, assembly GCF_045207475.1. Classification (NCBI taxonomy): domain Bacteria; kingdom Bacillati; phylum Actinomycetota; class Actinomycetes; order Kitasatosporales; family Streptomycetaceae; genus Streptomyces; species Streptomyces sp. NBC_00885. Next base: position 1,400,349 of record NZ_CP108796.1, on the reverse strand, counting down.
GCCTGCGGCCTCCTGCTCCCGGTACCGTCCCCGGCTGCTACAAACTCGCGGGCGCCCTGCGCGAACAGCGGATCGTGCAGCGGCTCGGGGCCTTCGAGGGCGGGGTGGTCGCGCCACCGCGCTACGACCGCGGCGACTGGCAGGAGGGCGACGGCGTCTTCAACGCCGCCGCCATAGCCTCGTACACCCCGAGGCTCGCCGACCGGATCGAACGGCATGTCGGCGCAGGGGACTTCCCCCTCGTCCTCGGCGGGGACTGCTCCATCCAGCTCGGCGCCGCGCTCGCGCTGCGCCGCCTGGGGCGGTACGGCCTGGCGGCCATCGACGCCTCAGCCGACTTCCGTCACCCCGGCAACTCCGATCACGTCGGCGCGGCAGCCGGAGAGGAACTGGCGCTCTCGACCGGGCGGGGACAACAGGACCTGACGGACATCGAGGGGCTGCGGCCCTATCTGCGCGACGAGGACGTACGGCTGCTCGGAATCAGGGACTACTTCGACGAAGACCGGGCCGAACTCGCCCAGTTGAAGATCCCGACCACCACGGTGGGGGAGCTGCGCGAATGGGGCGTCGCGGACGTGGCAGGGGTCGTGGCGCAGTCGCTCGAAGTGCCCGCGCTGGACGGCTTCTGGGTACATCTCGACGCCGACGTACTGGATCCGAGCGTGATGCCAGCCGTCGACAGCCCCGACCCGGACGGCCTGCTGGCGCCCGAAGTGACCACTCTGCTGCGCCGATTGGTGCGCTCCGAGCGCTGTGTCGGACTCAATGTGACCGTCTATGACCTCGATCTCGACCCGGAGGGCACGGCCGGTGAACTGCTCACGGCCCTGATCGTCGCCGCCTTTGCCGAAGCCTGACCGAAGTCTGACCTGCGGAGCCCCTGGTCAGGGCGGCGACCTCCGTGTTCCATGGTCGCCATGACAACCGTGCGGCGTACCGTAGTGACCCTGCCGGCCGCGCCCGTGGGGCCGCCGAATCCGCTGCCCGCACTGCGTCCGCTCGACGAGATGCACGCCATCGACGAGCGCGCCAAGCAGGAGCTGCCGCGCGAAATGGCACGGCAGATCGGGTACGAGCCACTGCGCACACTGCTGCCGGTGCGGGTGCTCGACGGATACGGCCGCCGGCGCACCCAGACCCCGCTCGACGCCATCGTGATCGAGAACGAGCGGCTGCGGGCGACGGTGCTGCCGGGCCTCGGCGGCCGTATCCACTCACTGCACCACAAGCCGACCGGGCGTGAACTCCTCTACCGCAACCCCGTGTTCCAGCCCGCCGACTTCGCGCTCAACGGCGCCTGGTACTCCGGCGGCATCGAGTGGAACATCGGCGCCACGGGCCACACCACGCTGTCCTGCGCACCGCTGCACGCCGCCGTCGTACCAGCGCCCGACGGGGGCGAGATAGTCAGGCTCTGGGAGTGGGAGAGGCTGCGCGATCTGCCCTTCCAGGTCGATCTGTGGCTGCCCGAGGGCTCCGACTTCCTCCATGTCGGCGTACGGGTCCGCAATCCGCACGAGCGGCCCGCGCCCGTCTACTGGTGGTCCAACATAGCCGTCGAGGAGCACGAGGCGACCCGTGTGCTCGCCCCCGCCGAGGAGGCCTGGCACTTCGGATACGAGCGCAGCCTGCGCCGGGTGCCCGTGCCCGAATTCCGGGGCGTGGACCGTACGTACCCCCTGCGCAGCGAGTATCCCGCCGACTATTTCTACGAGGTGCCCGCCGAGGCCCGCAAGTGGATCGCCTCGCTGGACGCGGACGGCCACGGCCTCGTCCAGACCTCGACCGACGCGCTGCGCGGCCGCAAGCTCTTCCTCTGGGGTTCGGGGCGCGGGGGACGGCGCTGGCAGCAATGGCTGACCGAGCCAGGCACGGGAGGTTACGCGGAGATCCAGGCGGGGCTCGCGCGCACCCAGCTGGAGCATGTACGCCTTGACGGGGGCGGGGAGTTCAGCTGGCTGGAGTCGTACGGACCGCTCGCCGCCGACCCCGCGGCTGTCCACGGCGAGGACTGGGACGCGGCGCGCGCCGAGGTGGAGGCCCGGCTGGCGCAGGCGCTGCCACGGGAGGCGGTGGACGCCGCGTACGAGGCCTGGCGGCCCTGCGCCGACGCCGAACCGGGCGAGCGGCTCGCCACCGGATCGGGCTGGGGAGCCCTGGAGGTGCTGCGCGGCGGACACAAACTGCCGGGCACGCCCTTCGACGAGTCGACACTCGGCGAAGAGCAGGCGCCCTGGCGGGAGTTGCTGAGGACCGGCGTTTTCCCTGCGCCCCGCAGGGTCGTTCCGCCCGGTCCCTCGCTCGTGGCACCGCACTGGCGCGACATGCTGGAGACCGCGCCCGCCGAACCGCTGACCGAGTACCACCTCGGTGTCGCCCAGTGGCACGCGGGCGACCTCGCCCAGGCCGTACGCAGCTGGGAACGCGGCCTCGGACTCGCTCCGTCCCGCTGGCCCTTGCTGCGCTGCCTCGCGGTCGCCGACCAGGAAGGCGGCCAGACGACGCGCGCCGCCGACCGCTACGCCGAAGCCTTCGACGACCTGTGCCAGGAGCGCCGCGACGACGGCGCGACGTGGACGTCGGCGACGGCGGCCCTCGGCCGCGAGGCCATCGCCGCACTGCTCGCCGCCCGCCGCACCGCCGAGGCCCGCGCGGTCTGGGACCGGCTGCGTCCGGCGGTCCAGCAGCGCGGCCGCTTCCGGCTCGTCGAAGCCCAACTCCTCGTCGCCGAGGGCCGCAAGGACGAGGCGCGCGCGATTTTCGACGCGGGCTTCGAGGTGGCGGACCTGCGGGAGGGCGCGGAGACCCTCGAAGAGGTGTGGTCCCGGATCACGGACGAGCCGCTGCCCGAGGCGTACGACTACCGGATGCGCCCGTCAGGGGGCTGAGGAGGGCGACCGCAGCTCACACGGCGGCCTTGCGGTCGACGTACTCGAACACCGCGCCGTCCGGGTGCACGGCGATCAGATTGCGGCCCACCGGGGTCGGCACCGGACCCGCGACGACCCGCGCGCCGACCTCGGAGAGTGTGGCGCAGGCCTCGTCCACGTCCTTCACCGCGATCGTCGCCGTCACCTTGCGCAGCACCTCCAGCTCCGACTCCGGTCCGCTCATCAGCAGGAAGCAGCCGACGGCCGCCACCGAGACCCCGCCGCGCTCGAAGCGCAGGGGCGTGGCTCCGGTGAGCCGCTCGTAGAAGGCAGCCGCGGCCTCCAGGTCGTCGACGCAGATACGAAGCGTGGTTCCGAGGATCTCCATACGAGCGAGCGTAGTTCGCGGCGGCGGGCGACGAAATCGATTGCCGGATTGTCATACCCGGCAGAGCACTTCGCCGTGCGGAACCATGAACCAGGCGTCGTCCTGGCGGCCCCATTCCTGCCAGCCGTGGGAGATCGCCGCCAGTTGCTCCGCTGTCGCATGCCCGCCGTCGACGGCGAGCTTCGCGTATACGGACGCGGTCGTACGGTCCGCCCACAGGCCGCTCCACCAGGCGCGCTCCTCGGGCCCCGCGAAACACCAGGCCGCGGCGGACGCGGTGATGTCGGTGAAGCCCGCCGCACGGGCCCAGGACAACAGTCGGCGGCCGGCGTCGGGCTCTCCGCCGTTCGCGCGGGCGACGCGCCGGTACAGCCGCTGCCAGTCGTCGAGCGCGGGGAGTGAGGGGAACCAGGTGAACGCGCCGTAGTCGCTGTCGCGCGCCGCGACGATGCCGCCGGGGCGGCAGACCCGCCGCATCTCGCGCAGCGCCTGCACGGGATCGCCGACATGCTGCAAGACCTGATGGGCGTGGACGACATCGAAGGAGTCGTCGGGGTAGTCCAGCGCGTGGACATCGGCGACCTCGAAGCGGACGCTGTCGAGGCCCCGTTCGGCGGCGGTCTCGCGCGCCTGGACCAGTACGTCCTCAGCCGCGTCGACCGCTGTCACCCGGCCCGGCGCCACCAGATCGGCCAGATCGGCCGTGATGGTGCCCGGACCGCAGCCCACGTCCAACACGTCCATACCCGGCCGGAGTTCACTGATGAGATACGCGGCGGAGTTCGCGGCCGTCCGCCAGCGGTGAGAACGCAGCACCGACTCGTGGTGCCCATGGGTGTAGACGGCTGTCTCCTTCGACATGGCCGAACTCCTTCTCCGGAAGCGGGTACGGCAACCGTACGCCGCAGTCCCGCATGACGAGACCCGCGTCTTGTCATATGGGACGAGCCCGCGTCAGGAAGGCCGGGGGCTCACAGCGAGGTCCGCCTGCCAGCGCGCCTCGCCGTCCCGCACCCGGTCGGTGGGCCTCAGGCCGGCCGCCGCGGCGACCGCCGCCGATGCGAGATGGTCCGGGTGCACATGGGCGACGGCCGTGTGCACCGACCGGTCCGCGAGCCAGCCGACGAGCGCGCGTGCCGCCTCGGTGGCGACACCCCGGCGCTGCCAGGGCGTGCCGACCACCCAGGAGACCTCGGCCGCGCGGCCGTGTCCCGAGGGGCTCACCGTCGCCTGGACGGCGCCCGCGAGACAGGACTCGGCCCGGAGGCTGATGACCCAGTTGCACCAGGACACGGCCGGATCGGGCGCGCCCGCCAGCATGCGGGCGTACCGCGAACGCAGGGCTTCGGCCGTGTCGGGCGCACCGCCGATGAAGGTGTGCAGGGAGGGATCGGCCAGGGCCTTCGCCATCTCGTCCGCGTGCTCGACGGCGAGCGGCAGCAGCACCAGCCGTTCGGTGCGGATTGACTCGGCGGCCAGGCGTGGCAGCAGCGGGCGCCGGTAGCGGAGCTTGATCAGTGGGAGGCCGGAGCTCGTGTCCACCTCCACGGCGCCGTCCTGGCGCCAGCCCGACGCCTCGTAGAACCGGCGGGCCCGGTCATTGGCCTCCAGCACCCACAGCGTGGCCCGGGTGCAGCCCGCCTCCGTGAGCTCGTCGACGACGGCCGCCAGCAGGCTTGAGCCGACGCCGGTGCCCCACACCTCCGGCAGCGCGTACAGCATGCCGATCTCCGCGGTGCCCGCGGTGCGGCCAGGTGCGTACGAGGCGAAGGCGACGATCCCCTCAAGGGTCTCGGCGACCAGCACACCCGCGGCGGGTCTTCGGGGCTGGGTGAGCCGTCCCGTCCAGGCCAGCGCCTCGCGCGCGGGATCGAGCGAATCGAGATGCTCCTGGGGCACGACACCGGAGAACGCCGCCTGCCAGGACCGTACGTGGACCGCGGCGATCCCCGGTGCGTCATGGGTCTGCGCGCGGCGGATCTGCATGTGCTCATCGTGCGGGACGCAGGCCGAGCCCGTCGATCCGGTTTTCCGCGCGAGTCCCAGGGCTAGGGCCTGTCTTTCGGATCTTGCCGGGCTCGCGTGCCCTGGCACGCACATCTGCTGCGTTGTCGTCAGCCGCCGACGCTCCGCGTCGGCTCCCTCCTCCGCCTTGCATCTGCACGCACCAGACCCCGCTCACTGATCCGGCCTGATCCAAAAGACAGGCCCTAGGCCCAATGCCGTTGTTTTAGGTTGCGGGCGTAGGCTGCTTGGCAGTGGTCCCGGGGGTGGTTCGGGTGGCTGTGAGTGTCTCTGAGTTATCGGGTCTGGGGCTGTTGACCTGGGTGTATCCGCCGGGGTTGGTGGATCGGGTGGTGGCCGCTTGCGGCTGCGCGGAACAACGCAAGCGACTGCTTCCCGCCCGGCTGGTGCTGTACTTCGTGCTGGGGCTCGCGTTGTTCTCTCCGGCTCCGTATCTGGAAGTGATGCGGCACCTGGTGGAGGGTCTGCGAAGCCAGGGACTGCTCGGTGCCTGGCACGTGCCGGCGAAGTCCTCGCTGTTCCGGGCCCGGCAACGGCTGGGCTCGGAGCCCTTGCGGGTGCTGTTCGCCACGACGGCCAAGCCGATGGCCACCGAGGCGACGCCCGGGGCGTTCTGGCGGGGGCTGCGGCTGCTGGCGGTGGACGGGACCTGCTGGGACGTCGCGGACACCGCGGCCAACGAGGCTGCCTTCGATCGTCCGGGCAGCGGCCGCGGGACAGGCCGGAGTGCGTTTCCGCAGGTGCGGATGGCTGCCCTGGTGGAGCTGGGCAGCCATGCGGTGCTGGACGCGGAACTGGCCGGCTGCCGCACCGGTGAAGTCACCCTGGTGGCCCGTCTGCCGCGTTCCTGCGGTCCCGGCCAGCTCGTCCTGGCCGACCGGGAGTTCCTCGGTGTCCCGTTGTGGCAGGCATTCACCGCCACCGGCGCCGACCTGCTCTGGCGGGTGCCCGCCAACCGCGTCCTGCCCGTCACCAGGCAGTTCCGTGACGGGTCGTGGCTGTCACAGATCCGCGCAAGCAGCGACCCTGCCCGGAACGAGCCCATCGTGGTCCGGGTCCTGGCCTACCGGCTCAAGGACCAGCTCGGCGAGGATGCAGCCGGCGGATACCGCCTGGTCACCACCCTGCTGGACGCCCGACGGTATCCGGCCCGGCAACTGGCCGCGCTCTACCGCGAACGCTGGGAGATCGAGTCCGTTTTCGCTGAGATCAAGACTCATCAGCGCGGCGCACGCGTCGTCCTCAGCAGCAAAACCCCCGACGGCGTCCGCCAGCAGATCTGGGCACACCTGCTGGTCCACCACGCCCTGCGCGAGCTCATGCTGAGAACGGCCGCCACCCGTGGCCTGGACCCCGACCGGGTCTCCTTCACCGAAACCCTGCGCTCTGCCCGCCGCAGCGTGACCGTCACGCCCGGCAGCTTTTCCCCCTGACCTCCTGGTCAGAGCCCTGGTGATACTCGAACAGGACCTCCTGGAACGACTCCTGCCCAACAGACGCCTGCGCAGCCAGCCCCGCGTCGTGAAACGCAAGATGTCCAACTACCGGCTCAAACGACCTGAACACCATGACTGGCCCCAGCCCACCCGCACCGGCACACGAGCCGTCCTGATCACCAGACCCCAACCAGCAGATCCGTAAAGCAACGGCATTGGCCCTAGGCCGTGTTTTGGAGCCCGCCCTACGGGCGGACGGCGCTGGTTCCAAAACACGGCCCAGTGGGCTTCAGAGCAGGGCCTGCGGACGGTAGACGGTCAGCACCTCGACCTGCTTGTCCACCACCAACTCCGGTGGCGCTGCGGTCACTTCGCCGTCGTATGCCATCGGTGTGCCGGGCGCGAGCCCGGAGATGCGCAGCTGGTGCAGCTTCTGCGCCGCGTGCACCGGCGAGCGGCTCAGCGGTCCGGCGAGTGCCGCGGCCAGCAGCCGCAGCCCCGGCCGGCGACCACCGTGCACCACGCGCACATCCAGCAGTCCGTCGGCCATGTACTGGCGGTTGCCGGGCGCCGGGCCCATCGGCTGGTAGATGCCGTTGCCGGCGAACAGCAGCCACATCGGGCGGCGGCGGCCCTGAACCTCGGCCTCCAGCGGGTGTTCGCCGCGCAGCACCCGCGCCGCCGCGAGGACCCCGGCCGGCCAGCCACCGATACGCGGCGACCAGCGCTCACGGATGCGCACCAGCTCCGGATAGACGCCAAGGCTGAAGGTGTTGAGAAAGTGGCCCGGTTCGGCGCCGCCGCCGGGTCCCGGGGTGAAGCGCCCCAGATCGACGCGGACGGCCTCGCCGCCCGCGAGGGCACGGCAGGTGTCCTGGACCGCTTCGATGCCCAGGTCGTAGGCGAAGTGGTTGAGCGTGCCACCCGGGAAGACGGCGAGCGGCACACCGCGCGCGGCGGCGACGGTCGCCGCACGGTTGACGGTTCCGTCGCCGCCCAGGATGCCCAGCGCACGGCCGCGTCCGGCCGCCTTCTCCAGCTCTGCCGCCAGCTCGTGGGGCGCGCACTCCACCATCTCGGCGAGCGGCAGCAGCTCATGCACCAGCCGGGCCGAATCCGCCGAGCCCGCCTTCCGGTTGACCACGACCACCAGGCCATCGCCGTCGCGCAGCGCGGGTACCTCGGCATGCGGCGGGCCGGGTGGCGGAAGTTGCGAACGGGTCGGCACCGCGCCGCGCAGCGCGAAGGCAGCGCCCACTCCCAGCGCCGCGCCCACCAGCACGTCGCTCGGATAGTGCACGCCCGTGTAGACGCGCGAGAAGGCGACAGACGCGGCCACCGGCGCGACGACCGCACCCCAGCCCTTCGACTCCAGCGCCACGCCGGTCGCGAAGGCCGCCGCCGAGGCGGCGTGTCCGGAAGGGAAGGACGTCGTGAACGGCTGCCGCTTCAGCTGCCGTATCACGGGCACCGCGTCGAGCAGCGGCCGTGCTCTGCGTACCGAGCGCTTGCCGATGGTGTTGATGGCGGCGGAGGCGAGCGCGAGAGACGCCACGCCCCGTACCGCGGCGCGCCGCGAGCGCGGGCCGCGCCCGAGCGTGGCCATGGCGGCAGCCGTGCCGAGCCAGAGCAGTCCGTGGTTGGCGCTGCGGCTCAGCCGGGGCAGTACAGGCTCCGCGAGAGGCCAGTGCCGGGCCGCGACGGCGTGGTGGACCTGCCGGTCCCACGCGCCGAGCAGCGCCGTGACCCTGGTGCGGATCTGCGACATTCCCTGTGTCTGAGCCTGTGCGTGAGCGTCTGACATGGAACGCGGGTACCCGGTGGACGCCGCCGCCACGCAGGAGGGACCCATTCACCCACCAGGAGGCGGACCGTGCGGGGTGCCGGGTCACCGGTCCGCCACCCGGTCACCGTCGCCCGACACCGTCGTCCGATGCCTGGCCGATCGCTGCTCCCGCGCGGCGGGCTCGCGCAAACCTCCGTATAAAGGGCTCGTGGGCCGGTGACCGGTCCTGGGACACGCGGAGGTGACGGCACATGCAGCGGACGGCACCGGAAGAGCGTGGCCGTGTCCGTTACGGACCGCCCGCCCCGGAGTCCGGACTGCCCGTGCTGCCCGAGCTCGTCGATGTGCTCGCGGCCGCGTCGGACCGCGCCGTGGGGGAGCCGCCCGGCGGCGGCCCCGAGCTGCGCGAGGCGGCCTGCGGCTACTGGTGGCGGCGCGGGCTGCGCTCCCGGCCGGAGGAGGTGGCCGCGGCTTCCGGCGCGCAGCCCCTGCTGCTCGCCCTGATCGGGGCGTACGACGGCGATGTGCTGATGCCGCGCCCGTGCCCCGCCTGGTGGACTCCGCAGGTCCGGATGCTCGGCAGGCCCGCCTACCATGTGCCGACCCCGGCGGAGTGCGGCGGTGTTCCCGACCCGTTCGCCCTGCTCGAGACGGTACGCAGGGTCCGCGCCGAGGGCGGCATGCCCCGGCTGCTGCTGCTCTCCGTCGCCGACGACCCCACCGCTACGGTCGCCCCGCCCGAGATCGTGCGCGAGGCGTGCGAGGCCGCCGTGGACGAGGGGCTGCACATCATCAGCGACGAGACCTGGCGCGACACCCTGCACCGGCCCCATGAGACGGTGCTGCTCAGCCCCGCGGAGATGTGCCCCGAGGACGTGACCATCATCAGCGATCTGGCCGGAGCGCTCACGCCCCCCTCCTGGCCGGTGGCCGTCGCCCGCTTCCCGCGCACCGACGAGGGAGCGCTCCGGCGGGCCAGGACCCTCGACTTCCTCACCGCGCTGGGCGCGGTCGTCGCCGAACCGATCGCGGTGGCCGCGACCCACGCGCTCGACGAGCCGGGTCCGGTCACCGAAAGGGCGGAGCGGGCGGCTGCCCTGCACGCGCGCGTGGCCGCCGAAGTGCACCGCGCGGTGCTCGCCTCCGGCGCCCTGGCCCGGCCGCCGCAGGCGGGCCGCCATCTGTACGCCGACTTCGGGCCGCTGCGCTCGCGCCTCGCCGAGCGGGGTGTGAACGACTCCATGGAGCTGGAGGAGTATCTGAGCGACCGCATCGGGTCGCCTGTTCCCGGCGGGCACCGGTTCGACGACGAGCTGGGGGCGCTGCGGGTACGGCTGGCCACCGGGCCGCTGCTGGGTTCGACTCCCGAGCAGCGGCAGGAATCACTCACCTCACCGGCACCTCTGGAATTGCCGCACGTGGCGGGGGCGTTGAGCATGCTTGGAACGGCCTTCGACGAACTGCGTTGAACGGAGCCCCGGATGACGGAACAGACGGAGCAGGCGGAGCACTCGGGCCAGGCAGACGACGCGGCAATCGCAACCGGCGGGGCACAGGCGACCGACCCCGCACACGCAGACGACTCGGCACCGGCGACCGCACCCGCACCGCCACCTCACCCCACACCGCCGAACCACCCCGGCGTAGGCTCCCGGCCCCGTCCGCTCGGCGAGATCCGCACCTGGCCGAGGACCTTCGCCGACCGGCTCACAGCGCCCCTGCCCGGTGTACGCGCCATGGCCCGCCTCGCCACGGAGGGCGCCGTGCGCCCCGGTCCCGACGGGCTGCGCGACATTCCGCTGCTGCCCTTCGCGCCGGGGCCGCTGCCCGCCGTGGACACCGCGACCGTCGCCGTCACCTGGGCGGGACACGCGAGTTGGGTGCTCGGCATCGGCGGGCTCACCGTCCTCACCGACCCCGTCTGGTCCCGCCGTATCCTCGGCACCCCGGCCCGGATCACGCCCGTCGGAGTGCGCTGGGAAGATCTGCCGCCGATCGACGCGGTGGTCATCAGCCACAACCACTTCGACCATCTCGACGCCCCCACCGTGAAGCGACTGCCGCGCCACACCCCCGTCTTCGTCCCGGCGGGCCTCGCCCGCTGGTTCCGGCGCCGCCGCTTCACCCGTGTGACCGAACTGGACTGGTGGGAGTGCGCGGAGCTGGGTGGCGTCCGCTTCGACTTCGTCCCTGCCCACCACTGGTCCAAGCGCACCCTCCTGGACACCTGCCGCTCGCTCTGGGGCGGCTGGGTGCTGACCGACCGGCTCGGCCAGTCCGTGTACTTCGCGGGCGACACCGGCTACGGCCGCTGGTTCAAGGAGATCGGCCGCCGCCACCCGGACCTCGATGTGGCGCTGCTGCCGATCGGCGCGTACGAGCCGCGCTGGTGGCTCAGCGATGTGCACACCGACCCCGAAGAGGCGGTACGCGCCTTCGAGGATCTCGGCGCGCGTCATATGGCTCCGATGCACTGGGCGACGTTCGTGCTCTCCGCCGAACCGGTCCTGGAGCCGCTCAGCAGGGTCCGCGCCGCCTGGGAGCGCACCGGCCGGCCGCGGGAGGGGCTGTGGGACCTGCCGGTGGGCGGCTCACGCCTGCTGGCCGGTTGAGCCCGCCGAGCCGGGTCGCGACCCGCGTCGGACCCGGCGCCACAGCGTCGGCGCGCCGCTGATCACCACGGTCAGCGTGACCGCCACCACCACGCCCTTCCACGGCTCGTCGAACAGCGAGCCGCCGAGAATCCCGATCAGCTGATACGTCGCCGCCCAGGCCAGGCACGCGGGGATGTCGCCGCGCACGAAGGTGCGCAGCGGCATCCGGCTCAGCAGGCAGGCCAGCATCACCGGGATCCGCCCGGCCGGCACCAGCCGGGAGAGCACCAGCACCGTCACCCCGTGCTCATCCAGCTTGCGCTGCGCCTGATCGAGCCGGTCGGGCGCGGCACGGTCGCTGAGAGCCGCGAGCCACCGCGAGCCGTTCTTGGAGCGGAACCCGCGCTGGCCGAGCCAGTACAGCGTCACATCGCCGAGGAACGCGGCGAGCGACGCCACCAGAAACACGAACAGCAGCGACAGCGGGGCCGTCTGATGGAAGGCCACCACCGCCGCCGAACTGACCACCGCCCCCGTCGGCACCACTGGCACCAGCGCACCCAGCACCACCAGCAGAAACAGCGACGGATAGCCGACCGCCTGCTGCGTCGACTCCGGCGGCAGCTTCCCGACGATCTCGGACAGCTGCCCGAGCGACTCCCAGGGCTTCGAACTCACCGGGCAGCCTCCGGCCTGACCCGCTCGCCGTGCCCCAGCCGGTGCACCGCCACCTGCGGAGCCAGCCGAGCCGCCTTGCGTACGAACTCCTCGCCCGGGGCGTAGAACTCGTGCGGCCGGATCCCGTCCATACCGATCGGCCAGTACGTGCCGTAGTGCACGGGCACGGCCGCGCGCGGCGCCAGCGAGGCCAGCGCCTGCGCCGCCCGTCCCGGGTCCAGATGCCCGTGGCCGAGAAACGGACCCCAGCCACCCACCGGCAGCAGCGCCACATCGACCGGACCGACCTCCTCGGCCATCGAGTCGAAGAGCCCGGTGTCCCCGGCGAAGTACGTACGCGCCTCGCCGCTGATCACATAGCCGAGCGCCGGCGACCGGTGGGGCCCGAGCGGCAGCCGCCTCCCGTCGTGCAACGCGGGCACGGCCCGCACCACCAGGTCCTGGACCCGTACCTCGTCACCGGGCGCCACCTCGGTGACCCGCAGACCCAGCCGGGCCAGCCCCGGCACGGACCGTGTCGCGGCGCGCGGCACCACCAGCCGGGTGCCCGGAGCCAGCCGCGCCAGCGAGGGCAGATGCAGATGGTCGGAGTGCAGATGCGACACCAGGACCGCCTCGGCGACCGTCGCCTCCGCGGGCGGCAGCTCACCGCGTCGCCTGCGCAGATGCGCGAGCCGGCGCACGAAGAGCGGATCGGTCAGCACCCGGACGCCGGAGTCCTCGACCGTGCAGGTGGCATGACCCCACCAGGTGACCTCCACGCGCGCCTCCTCCTTGCACCCGTACGCCTACGAGCCTAGGTCGTGTCGTCAAAGTCCCGTCTGCCCGGCGGCGTCTGGCACGCACCCTCGCTGCGTTGTCGTCAGTCGCCTACGCTCCGCGTGGGCTCCTTCCTCCGCCTTGCGATCGCACGCACCAGACGCCGCCGGGCCCGCCCTCCGGGCGGACGACGCTACTTTGACGACACTCCCTAGGTCCTGTCCGGAGTAGGGTCATCGGCCAGTGACCGAGAGTGCAGGGGGAGCCCATGTCCATCGACGGCTTACGTGTGGCGGCCATCGCCAGTCTGACTCCCCTTGAGGAACTCGACCGCGACCCCTTCCTGGTGGACACCCGCAGCCAGCACGCGATGTGTGCCCGCTGGGCCGCCGACAAGGGCTATGTCGTCACCCGGCAGCTCCTCTTCTACGGACTGCGCCCCGACCACTGCGCGCTGTGGACCGACGTCGGGGCGGGCAGCGTGGATCTGTTCGTCGCCCCCAACGAGCGGGTGCTCGCCCGCGCCCTGACGTCATTGCCGGACTTCCTCGCCGAGTGCGAACGCAGAGGCGTACCGCTGGAGACGGCGAACCTCGACGAGCCCGTCTACGACGCGGCGATGAAAGCCCGTGTGCATCGCAGGCTCTCCATGCCGACCGCCGGGTACGACGGCTGCTGACCGCACCGCCCTGTCCCGCCCATGACCCCGCCGACTACCCCGCGGGACAAGTTGAGCCCCTGTGCCAGGCTGGAGACCTGATCCAAGGGTGAGGTGAAAGCGGCGTGGTCGAGGGGCGATGGCGTACGGCCGGCAGAGCCCTGGTGCGTGTGATCGTGGTGTGGGCGGTGTCCACGCTGACGATGCTGGCGCTCGCCGGGCTGCTGCCCGACTTCCAGCTGCAGTCCGGCGACGGGGACTCCATCACCAGGACCGCCGTCACCGCCGCCTGGGGCGCGGGCGCCTTCGGTCTGCTGACCGCGCTGGTCTGGCCCGTCGTGGTACGGGCGCTGCTGCTCGTACCGGCCCTGGTGCTCGGTCTGTTGGTCTTCTTCCTCAACGGCTCGCTGCTGCTGATCGCGCTCTGGCTGATCCCCGACGGGCGCGGTGCGGCCAACCCGGAGACCGCGGTCGTCGTCGCCGCCGTGATGTCCGCCGTCGCGTCGGCTACCTCCACCGCGCTCGCCGTCCGCGACGACAACGCCTACCGCCGCCGGCTCTCCCGGCTCGCCGACCGCCGAAGACGCAGACGCGGCGAGGACGGCAGGCTCCCTGGGACGCCCGGCACGGTCTTCCTGCAGCTCGACGGGGTCGGACACGAGGTCCTGCGGAACGCGGCCGGCGACGGCGTCATGCCGACCGTCGCCGGATGGATCGGCACCACCCACCGGCTCAGCCGCTGGCGTACCGACTGGTCCAGCCAGACCGGCGCCAGCCAGCTCGGCATCCTGCACGGCTCCAACCACGACGTCCCCGCCTTCCGCTGGTACGAGAAGGACAGCGGCCGGGTCATGGTCAGCAACCGGCCCGCGAGCGCCGCCGAACTCCAGCGCCGCGCCATCGAGCGCACCGGCGACGGCGGACTGCTCACCGTCGACGGCGCGAGCCGCGGCAACCTCTTCAGCGGCGGCGCGGACCAGCTCGCGCTCGTCCTGTCCATGGCCGCCAGACGAGGCAAGGCCAACCGCTCCAGGGCGGGCTACTTCGCGTACTTCTCCGACCCCGCCAATGCCGTGCGTACCGCACTGTCCTTCGTCGCCGAAGTCGCTCGTGAGATCGGGCAGTCGACACGGGCACGCCTGCGCGGCGACCGGCCGCGGGTCGGGCGCGGCGGGCTCTACCCGTTCATCCGGGCGTTCGCGACGGTCATCGAGCGCGATGTGGTCGTCGCCTCGGTGATGGGTGACATGCTCGCCGGGCGCACCGCCGTCTACGCCGACCTCGTGGCGTACGACGAAGTGGCCCACCACTCCGGGCCGCACAGCAAGGACGCCTCGCTGGTGCTCGAACGCCTCGACCGGTCGATCGCGCTGATGGCCAAGGTCGCCGAACACGCGCCCCGCGACTACCGGATCGTGCTGCTGTCCGACCACGGCCAGAGCCCCGGAGAGACCTTCGAGAGCGTGTACGGACTCACCCTCAAGGATCTCGTGCGCGCCGGGTGCGGACTGCCCGTCTCGCGCCGGGCGGAACGCTCCAAGAGCGGCGCGGAGGCACGCGACGCCGCGGGCGACGCCCTGCGCCTCGCGCTGCACCGGCAGCGCGCCGAAGGAGCGGACGAACATCCGCAGGCGGGCTCCGACCCGATGGTGCTCGCCTCCGGCAACCTCGCGCTGATCTCCTTCCCCGACGCGAAGGAGCGCCTCAGCCGCGAGCAGATCGAGCGCCGCCACCCGGCGCTGCTGCGGACGCTCGCCAGCCACCCGGGCATCGGCTTCCTGCTGGTACGCAGCGAGGAGCACGGCTCACTGGTCCTCGGCCCCGACGGTGAAGAGGTACCCGTCAGCCGGCTGACCGACTACGGCCCGCTGGGCGTCTTCGGGCCCGGCGCCGCGGAGGCCGTCCGGCGCACGGACTCCTTCCCGCACGTCGCCGACATCATGGTCAACTCGATGTTCGACCCGAAGACGGGCACCGTGCACGCCTTCGAGGAACAGATCGGCTCGCACGGCGGACTCGGCGGCGAACAGTCCCAGCCCTTCCTGCTGTCACCACTCGACCTGTCGGCGCCGGCCGAGCCGGGCGCCGAAGTGGTCGGCGCCGAGGGTGTGCACCGCGTGCTGCGGCGCTGGCTGCGCGAGTGCCAGGGACCGCAGATGCCGATCGGGTCTGCCGCAGAAGCCTCCCCTCCGGATACGTTGACGCCGTAGAGCGTCAGGCGAACCGGGAGTGTGCCCCTTGCGTGCTGTGGTGTTCGAGGAGTTCGGCGGGCCGCTCGACGTACGCGAGGTGCCCGATCCCGTGCCCGCTCCCGGCGGCGCGGTGATCAGGGTCGAGGCGACCGGGCTGTGCCGCAGCGACTGGCACGGCTGGATGGGCCACGACCCCGGCATCACCCTCCCGCACGTCCCCGGGCACGAACTGGCCGGAGTCGTCGAATCGGTGGGCGACGGCGTCGTCGAATGGCGGCCCGGCGACCGGGTCAGCGTGCCGTTCATCTGCGCCTGCGGCCGGTGCGCGGCATGCGCGCGCGGCGCCCAGCAGGTGTGCGAGCGCCAGGAGCAGCCCGGCTTCACCCACTGGGGGTCCTTCGCCGAGTGCGTACCCGTCCACCACGCCGACACCAATCTGGTCGCCCTGCCCGATGCGATGTCGTTCAGCACGGCCGCGAGCCTGGGCTGCCGGTTCGCGACCGCCTTCCGCGCGGTGGTGGCACAGGGCAGGGTGCGGCCGGGGGAGTGGGTCGCCGTCCACGGGTGCGGCGGCGTGGGCCTGTCCGCGGTGATGATCGCCGCGGCGTGCGGGGCCAGGGTCGTCGCGGTCGACCTCTCGCCGGACGCGCTGGAGCTCGCGCGGTCCTTCGGCGCGGAGGTGTGCGTGGACGCGTCCGCCCTCGGCGCGGGCGTCGCGGACGCGGTCCGCTCCGCGACCGGTGGCGGCGCGCATCTGTCTCTGGACGCGCTGGGCGCGCCGGTGACCTGCGTCAACTCGGTCCAGAGCCTGCGCCGCCAGGGCCGCCACGTCCAGGTCGGCCTGCTGCCCCAGGGCGTCCACCTGCCGATGGACCGGGTCGTCCCGCTGGAACTGGAGATCCTCGGCAGCCACGGCATGGCGGCGCACGCGTACCCGGAGTTGATGGCGATGGTCGCGTCGGGGTCGCTGCGGCCGGACTTGTTGGTGACGAGAACGATCGGCCTGGCGGAGGCGCCGGCTGCGCTGGCGGCGCTCGGCGGGGGGTCCGGGACCGGGGTGACGGTGATCGTCCCGCGCGGTCGGTAGGGGGTGCGGGTTCGCCTGCGGCGGGCCTGTTCCCCTACCCGCCCCTTCCCGAACTGGGGGCACGCCCCCAGGCCCCCGGCGGGGCTTCGCCCCGGACCCCGTATGCGACCTTCGGCCGCATGTCCTCAATCGCCGGACGGGCTGAATGTGCGGCCCAGCCGCACATTCAGCCCCGCCGGCGATTGAGGCGCGGGGGTCCGGGGGCAGCGCCCCCGGTTACGGGAAGGGGCGGGGTGGGGAACAGCCCCGCCGCAGGCGCACCCCGACACCGCCCAACCCCCGCACCGCCCACCCGTTTTGGATCGTCGCGCGATCATCAATACCATCCGGTGATGATCACAAGAAAACGGCTGGCGGCCGCCACCTGCGGCCTGCTCGCCGCCCTGGCCGCCGCGCTCCCCCCAGCCGTCGCCGCCGCCGACGAACCGGCAGCCAAGCCACCCTCCCCCAAGGTCGAACTCGTCCTCGACGTCAGTGGCTCGATGCGCGCGCGAGACATCGACGGACAGACCCGCATGTCCGCCGCCAAGCAGGCGTTCAACGAGGTCCTCGACGCGGTCCCGAGCGAGGTCGAGCTCGGCATACGCACCCTCGGCGCCAACTACCCCGGCAAGGACAGAAAGGTCGGCTGCAAGGACACCAAGCAGCTCTACCCCGTCGGGCCGCTGGACCGGACCGAGGCGAAGACCGCCGTGGCGACCCTCGCCCCCACCGGCTGGACCCCGATCGGTCCCGCCCTGCTCGGCGCGGCCGAGGATCTCAAGGGCGGTGAAGCGACCCGGCGGATCGTCCTCATCACGGACGGCGAGGACACCTGCGCCCCGCTGGACCCGTGCGAGGTCGCGCGCGACATCGCCGCCAAGGGGATCCATCTCGTCATCGACACGCTGGGCCTGGTCCCGGACGCCAAGACCCGCAGCCAGCTCCTTTGCATCGCCGAGGCCACCGGCGGTACGTACACCTCCGTGCAGCACACCGACGAACTCTCCGACCGCGTGAGCCAGTTGGTGGACCGGGCCGCCGAGCCGGTGGTCACGCCGGTCGCCACCGAAGGCGCGGTTGAGTGCACGAAGGCCCCGCAGCTCAAGGCCGGTCTCTACAGCGACCGCGAGAAGTTCGGCGAGCACCGCTGGTACCGGGTGGACGTCCTGCCCGGCCAGGAGCTGCGCGCCTCGGTGAGCGTCGCGGCCGACCGGGCAGTCAACAACGACTACGGCGTGCTGCTGCGGGCCGTGACCGTCCACGGCCGCGAGATCGTCCGCGGCTCGGAGGCGGGCGACGGACGCACCGATGTGATCTCCACCGGGCTGCGCTATCCGAAGGCCGAGCTGGAGGATTCCGACGGCGTGAAGCCCGCCGCGGAGACCGTCTGCCTCCAGGTCAGCAACTCCTTCTCGGCGCCCGCGTCGGTGAAGACGGAGCCCGGCCTGCCCATCGAGCTCACGGTCGACGTCGTGGACGCGCCCGACGGGGCGTCCGACGTGGCCGCCTTCGGTCTCGGCCGTGGCTGGTGGCTGCTCGCGGTCCTGGTGCTCACCGGCCTGGTGGCCGGTCTGCTGTGGGGCTGGATCTCACGCTGGCGCGTCGCCGTATGGAGGACCAACTGATGCGTATCGCACGTGTGTTGACGACTGCGATGCTGGCCGTCACCGCGCTGGCCGGCACGGCCGGCACGGCCGGCTCGGCCGCGGCGGACGGCCCGTCGCCCAGCCCGGGCAAGAGCTCGGACACGGCCGGACCGACCGAGGCGGGCACCGGCTTCCGTGACGCGACCGCCGTCGAGCAGGGCCACAAGGCCACCGCCGAGGCGTCCGCCGGCGACTACCTGTACTGGGTGTTCCCCGCCGACGCGGGCCGCCGGGCCACCGTGAAGGCCACGGTCACGCTCCCCGAGCCGGCGGCCCGGCACGGCGCGTCCACCTGGCGGCTCGATGTGTACGACGGGCTGCGCAGGCGCCAGTCCTGCATGTACGGCATGCAGAGCAGGGGCGCGGCCAAGGAGGCCGCGTCGGTCGAACTGTCCTGCACGCTGCGTACGGTCCGCTCCTGGGCCGAGCCGTGGGACAACGACCCGCTGCCCGGCAGCTATTACATCCGGCTGACGGTCACCGATCTGCCCGCGGAAGACCTCGGCCTGCCGGTGAAGGCGGAGGTCGAGGCCACGTCGGTCGACGCGGGCGGCGCCCACGCGGGCGGCGGTTCGCTCTCCGCACCGCTGGTGCCGGGTACGGCCACCCGTGCGCGGGACGACGAAGGCAGCACGCCGAAGCAGGCGGCTGCCGCCATCAGCGAGCCGGACGGCGGCTGGTCGGCCGGCTGGTGGTCCGATCGCTGGCTCTGGACCGCGGCAGGAGGGTTGCTCGGCGCGCTGGCGGCCATCGGCGGCTACTCCCTCACCCGCGGATCCGGACGCCCCTCCCGCGTACCACCGGCTCTCTGAACAGGGCGGTGGCCACGGCAGCGATGCCGTGGCCACCGAGCGCGTACGTCACGCGTCCTGGAGCGCCGCGAGCTGTCGGGCCAGCGTCTCCTTCGACTGGAACGTCGCCCCGAACAGGGCCACATGCTTCCAGTGCAGCGTCCCGTCGGCCGCTATGACGAAGACGGCACGCCGCAGCCCGATGCCCGGCGCCGCGATGCCGAAGGACCGTGAGACGGCCCTGTCGGTGTCGGCGAGCAGCGGCATGCGCAGCCCGTACTTGCGGGCGAACGACTCGTGGCTGTCGACGCTTTGCGGGCTCACAGCCCAGACCTCGGCGCCGCAGTCCGTGAACGTCTCCAGACCACTGGAGTACGAGCAGAGCTGCTTGGTGCACACCGTGGTGTCGTCGCCCGGATAGAAGGCGATGACCAGCGGGCGGCCCCGCTGCTCGCTCAGCGTGAACTCGCGGCGCTCGAAGACGTCGTCGACCAGAATCCCGCCGGGGAGGGTGAAGTCGGCGACGGACTGGCCTTGTTCAGGTGATGCTGCCAAGGGAACTCCTGTGGCTACGAGTGCGGACGGACGGGCGTACTGCCGTGCGGCCCCTCGTCGAGGGCATCGTCGAAGGGCCGCGAACCCACACAGTCCACGCCGAAGCAGGTCCCGGATGGAAGACGAACCGGCGATCGTGGCCGGGTTGCAATCGAATGTCATCGGCGGAACCGATGACGTGGAACGCCAGTCGCCTGCCGCCGGGGAACAGATCCCGGATCTCCTGGAGGGCCGGCTCGCGGTCGACGGCGAGCGCACCGACATCCACGAACAGCACGGTGAAGCCCTCGGCCTCCCGCAGGCGCAGCGCCCCCGTCAGCATCGGAGCGGTTGACCGCGCCAGCCGGCCGCTCACGGCGAGCCACACCTGTGGCCCGTCCTCCGCCAGTACACGCACCCGTATCGTCGCTCGCACCTGCGCCCCCAGAGCCGGTCGGTCCGGCGCACCGCCGACCGGTGCGCCGCCACACGACTGACATTCGGCGCCGGTGAGGCCCGGGATTGCTCAGAATCCGGTCTCTTTGCCCGCCAGGGAACACTCTTCGAGCAGCGTGCCCGGACCGGCACCTTCCGGGCGGGCCACGGTGCGGCTCGGCACAGGCTGTCTGCCGTGTCCGATCCATGCCTCCAGGGCCGTGAAGGCTGAGCGGTGACAGGGCGTCAACGGCCGGAGATTGTCCGGAAAGACGTCGTACAGCGAGTCGACGTGCGTGCCGCCCTCGATCCGGTAGTAGCGCAACAGCCCGCCGCGGCCGGCGTCGCGCACCATGCGGGCGTACACATCGGAGTCCTGACCGATGGGCAGCAGCACGTCGAGAGTGCCGTGGAGGGTGATCAGCGGCTTTCCGATCCGGCCGGTCAGCGCGATCGCGGCGACGGCACGGCGGACCTCCGGCGGCCGGGAGGCGTACACGTAGTCCGCGTCGCACGCGGGCGTGCCGGGCGCGCAGTACGGGGTGCCCGCCTCGGTGGGCCCGTCGTAGCCCGGGTCCAGCTCCTCGCGGTAGATCCGCTGGGTCAGATCCCAGTAGTACTGATGGTGGAACGGCCACAGGAACTCCGACCCCGCCGGATATCCGGCGGCGACCATGGCCCGGTGCGCCTCGTCCGCGCCCGGTCCGCCCGCTGCGTAGAGCGGATAGTGGCGCAGCGCGGGCGGCAGGAAAGTCAGCAGGTTCGGGCCCTTCGCCCGCCAGAGCGTCCCTTCCCAGTCGACGCCGCCGTCGTACAGCCCGGGATGGTTCTCCAGCTGCCAGCGCACCAGATAGCCGCCGTTGGACATGCCGGTGGCGAGCGTTCGGGACGGCGGTCTGTGGTAGCGCTGGGCGACGACCGCGCGGGCCGCCCTGGTCAACTCGGTGACCCGGTCGTTCCATTCGGCGATCGCCTCGCCGGGCGCGTCGCCGTCACGGTAGAAGGCCGCCCCGGTGTTGCCCTTGTCGGTCGCGGCGAACGCATAGCCGCGGGAGAGGACCCAGTCGCCGATGGCCCGGTCGTTCGCGTACTGCTCGCGCACGCCGGGGGAGCCCGCGACGACAAGGCCGCCGTTCCAGCGGTCGGGCAGCCGGACGACGAACTGCGCGTCGTGTTTCCAGCCGTGGTTGGTGTTGCCGGCGGACGCGTCTGGGAAATAACCGTCGATCTGGATGCCGGGCACACCGGTGGGAGTGGCAAGGCCCGCCGGGGTCAGCCCCGCCCAGTCGGCCGGGTCTGAGTGACCGGATGCGACCGTCCCCGCGGTCGTCAACTCATCGAGGCAGGACGCCTCTTGACGCTCGGCACCCGGCACATGCAGCCGGGCGATCCGGTTGCAGTGGTCCGACGCCGCGGTGTCCGGGTGATGGGCGACGGCGGGGAGCGCGGCGACGGAGAGCAGCAGTGCGGCCGCGTAGGGAACGGCGAGGGGCAGGGGCACGGAGAGACCTCCTGGGGCGTACGGACGGTGGGGTCAGGGGCAGTTGCCGTCGGCGACGACGTAGTGGCCGACCGGGGATTCCTTGAGCGTGTGGGTGACGAAGGTGTTGTAGAGGCCCATGTCCTGCCCGGAGCCCTTGGCGTAGGCATGGCTGCCGTCGGTGGTGGCCCGTCCCGCCTGCACCTGGTGGTAGTTGTCGGTGGTCCAGCAGTCGGCGGCCGCCCCGCCGGTGGTCGTGGCCGTGACCGTGCCGGAGCGCGCGCCTTCGGTTCCGGCGGTGTCCCGGGCGGCCACGCTGTAGCCATGAGCGGTGCCCGGGCTCAGACCCGTGTCGGCGAAGGACGCGGCCGCCGGGGTGGCGATACGCGTCCCGTCCCGGTACACCGCGTAACTCGCCGCTCCCTCGACTGCCGTCCATGTCAAGGAGATTGAGGTGTCGGTGACACCTGTGGCCGCGAGCCCGGACGGTGCCGGGAGACTGCCGGGACCCGGACCCGGCGTGGAGCCGTCGAGACCGAAGAACTCGGTGATCCAGTAGCCGGAGCAGATCGAGTCGATGAAGTTCGCGGTACCGGTCTGCCCGCACTGCTGCGGCCCGCTGCCCGGATCCACCGGTGTCCCGTGCCCGATCGCGGGCACCCGGTCGACCTCGACGGCGACCGTCCCGCTGCCGTCCGCCGCAAGGTACTGCTCCCGGCGCGTCTGATTCGGCCCGATCGTGGACGTACGGTCCGGACTCTGGTCCACACCGTGCACCCCGGTCCACTGGTCCCTCAGCTCATCGGCGTTTCTCGGTACGACCTTCGGGTCGTTGTCGCCGTGCCAGATCGCCACCCGCGGCCAGGGCCCGGAGTACGAGGGATAGGCGTCCCGCACCCGCTGAGCCCACACCGCGGGCGTACGGTCCACTCCCGGGTCCATGCAGGTGAAGGCGCCGGTGTCCTTGGTGCAGTCGTACGGCAGCCCGGCGACCACCGCGCCCGCCTCGAAGACGTCCGGATAGGCGGCGAGCATCACCGCGGCCATGCCGCCCCCCGCCGACAGACCGGTGACATAGGTACGCGCCGCATCGGCGCCGTAGGCACTCTCCGCATGCGCGACCATCTGGCCGATGGAGGCGGCCTCGCCCTGTCCGCGCCGGTTGTCTGTCGGCTGGAACCAGTTGAAGCAGCTGCTCACGTTGTTCGCGGAGGTCGTCTCGGCGAAGACCAGCAGGAAGCCGTGCCGGTCGGCGAAGGTCGTGAGACCGGAATTGTCGGCGTAGACCTGGGCGCTCTGCGTACAGCCGTGCAGCGCGACCACGACGGCCGGGTGCGCGGGCAGGCCCGCGGGCCGGTAGACGTACATGTTCAGGGCGCCGGGATTGGCGCCGAAGCTGCTCACCCTCTCCAGGGGTACGGCCGCCTGTGCGGCGGGCGTTGGCGCCAGCCACAGGGCGGCCGCGAGGAGCACGAGGACGACGGCCAGACGGACGGCCGGCTTGGACAGACGTTCACGCAACGGCATCAGGGCCTCCCGCAGGCGTACCGAGGTGCCGTCACAGTAGGAACGGGCCTGTGGGGGAGGAATGGTGACGCGGCCCATAGGGCGGTGCGGGGACGGCGCTGCCGGGACTGTTGCGGGTGCAGGGATGGGGTGCTAGGCGGCGCCCATTTTTCGGTCACCCTCAGCGCAGTCCGATAACTGACTACTTTTCATATGCGGAGGAACGGTATTGATTGTGGAGTTCACGTAGAGAGATCGATGATTCTGGAGGTACCGCCATGGTCCGTCTCCGTTCGGCCACGCTGGCCCTGCTGACCGCTGTCGCATGCGTCGCGCTCCCCGGGCTGTCGGCCTCGGCCGCACCCGGCGACACCAAGAGCATCTGCTACAGCAATCTGACGCCGTCCGGCTGGGTCGATGTGCAGTGGTGGAACACCTGGGCGTGCGGCGTCACGTTCAACCCCAATATGAAGAAGATCCAGCAGGTGTCCGGCATGCCCATCGGCTCCACCGTGAACGCCTGTATGTCCACCCTGCCCCCGGCGGGCTGGGTGCAGGTGAACCGCTTCTACAGCGGCGCCTGTCAGTACTCGGCAGTGCCCAGCCATGACCCCAACACCTGGACGATCAAGCGCGTTTCCTGAGGTCGAACGTCTCCCACGGCAGGGGGAGCCCCGGGTAGGTCAGAGGGGCAAGGAGACGTGTACTGCCTTGCCCCGCCGATCAGGGTCGCAGCGGACTTCCAGGGTGCCGTCGACCTCGGCGGCGAGGTCGTGGACCAGCCGAAGGCCCCGTCCTCCGATGTCATCCGGGTGCGAGGGGGGCAGCACGCGGGGGAGGCGGGGATCGCGGTCGTGGACGGCGATCGTCAGACAGTGGTCGTCGGTCACGAGAGTCAGCTCGGCGCGGGGGGACAGCCGGGCGGCGTGCTGGACGGTGTTGGCCACCAGCTCGGTGATGATCAGCAGCGCACGGTCGAGGCAGTCGTCCTTCATGCCCGGAGTGCCCCCCAGGAGGATGGCTTTGGCTGCGCGACGGGTGGCGGGGACTGAATGATCGTGGGTCTGGAAGGTCATTTCATAGCGGAACCGCGGGGCGCTCAGGGGCCGCATCGGCGACTCCTGTGCCGCCACACCATCTGTGCGGCCACTTTGAACCTGGGTTGTATACATGTCCAGTGACCGTCCTGAATCGTGTCGGACTGGAGTGTGATGGATCGCTGTCGGCCTGATGTCCCGCGGAGAAGAGCGAGGCTGCGGCCGTGCGGTGTCGGCGGTGGAGGGGGCACCTCTGAGCCGGAAACTGGAGTTATGCATACATGTTAAGTAGGTGTGTGGGGGGCGTGTCAATGGCCCCAGACGAAGGATCAAGATGTTATGTCCGACAATGTCGGGCATGGTGACTGATCTGCGCAGTCGGCCGACAGCCTGTGCCGGCTGATGCGCTCAGGGGAGGGCTCAGCCCCTGCGCACGATGGCCCGCAGCTCGTACGCCAGGCGGGCGACCGCTTCATCCGATGTCTGCCGACCTGCGAGGGCGTCGTGAGCGACTGCCTGGACAGCCAGACTCACCTGCTCGTAGTGCGGACTCTTGGGGCGCGGCTTGGCTGTCAGGACGCTCTGCTTGAGCGTCGGCAGGTAGGGGAACCTGCGCACCAGGGCGGGGTCGGAGTACAGGGCCGCGCGTACGGGTGGCAGTGACCCCTGGGTGAGTACCTGGCGCTGGACGCGCTCGCTGGTGAGGAAGGCGATCAGCTCGGTCGCCGACTTCTGGTGCCGTGAGTTGGCATTGACGGCGAGGTTGGAGCCTCCGAGGATGCTCGAACCCTGGCCGTTCGGTCCGGGCAGCGGGACGGCGCCGACCTTCCCGGCTATCTCGGACCCCTTCTCATTGGCCAGGTCGTAGACATACGGCCAGTTGCGCAGAAAGAGCAGGTCGCCGTTCTGGAAGGCACGCCGGGATTCCTCTTCCTTGAACGTCAGGGCATCCCGGGGAATCCAGCCGTCGCGAACGCCACGGGCGAGGAAATCAAGGCCCTCGCGGGCGGCGGGGGAATCGACGGTGACCCGTGCCCCTTCGTCGCTGAGGATCTGGCCCCCGGCAGACTGCATGACCTCGGCGATGTTGACGGTGAGCCCCTCATACGGAAGGTATTGGCCGGCATAGCCGTCGAGGCCGTACTTGGGTGCGATCGACTTCGCCATACTCTCGAGTTCGCGCCAGGTGCGCGGCGGCTGCCTGCCCTCCCGCTGGAGCAGATCCTTGCGGTAGTAGAGCAGTCCCGCGTTGGTGACGTAGGGGACGGCATAGAGCTCCCCCTGGAAAGTGGCGGTGTCCACGACCGGGGGCAGGAAGTCGTCGAGCGGGAAACGGTCGGCGTCGAGCGGGGTGATCCAGCCGGCGGCGGCGAATTCCGAGGTCCACGTCACGTCGATGTTGAGCACGTCGAAGCGGCCACTGCCCGAAGCCAGGCCGGTTGCCATTTGTGCGCGTACCTCGTCCGCGGCTTCCGGCAGCTCGATGACCTTCACTTTCTCGGCGGGGTGCGAGCGGTTCCACTCGCTCAGCACGTTGCGGAGATAATCCGTCAGGTCACCGCCGGTCACGAATGTCATCGGACCGGTGTCAGCGGGTCGTTGTCCACCGCCGTCTCCGCTGCAGCCTGCGAGGAGCAGGGCTCCGACCATGAGCCCGCCACTGGCGGCCCGCGCCCACCGCATGGATGCCTCCTTCGCGCGCCGCGTCGGTTGCCCTCCCGGCGTATGCTCTATGCATACCTGTTAGCCATGACAGAAGAGGACCCGGTCGAAAAGGGAAACGAAGCCGGAGGAAGTAACAATCGCTTCCCTCATCCGCGGCGAGGGGAATGTGCAGAGTGCGTCTCGCCCTGCTGGTGCTCTTGTTCAAGGGGCCGGCTCATGGATATGAGCTCAAGCAAGCTCTTGAGAAGCTCATGGGGGCAGCTTACTCTCAGCCCAACATCGGGCAGATTTATGTCACTCTCAGTCGCCTGGAGAATGCGGGTCTGATCCAGGGCGAGGACGTCACCCAATCCAGTCGGCCGAACAAACGCATCTACCGGCTCACGGAAGCCGGGCGGGAAGCGGTGGCTGACTGGTTCGAGGAGCCGGCCGAGCCGAAGATCCGGGACGATTTCTTCATGAAGCTCGCGCTCGCCCACGAGACGGGAGCGGCCGACCGGATCGGACTGATCAACAAGCAGCGTCGCCACTGCTTGAATGCCATGCGTGATCTGTCCAGGCTCGCGGCCTCGGAAGACCGTGACAAGCGCGTCTCGCAATTGCTGATCGAGGGTGCGATGCTGCACCTACAGGCTGACCTCGACTGGCTGGAACGCTGTCAGGAGGAGCTGGAATGAGCCGCGATCTCTCCTCTGCCGCTGATCCCCGGTCTGCTGCTGATCCCCAGCCGATGGTGAAGGCGCAGGGCCTGGTCAAGACATACAAGGCGGAGGGCGCCGAGGCGCGGGCCGTGCGTGGCGTCGATCTGCACGTCGAGCCGGGCGAATTCGTCGCCGTCACCGGGCCCTCCGGCGCGGGCAAGTCCACACTCCTGCATTTGCTGGGCGGCCTGGACCGCCCGGACAGCGGGAAGATCTGGCTGGACGGCCGGCAGGTCGATTCGCTGAGCGAGGCTCGCTGGGCGGTGCTGCGCCGACGCAGCATCGGAATCGTCTTCCAGTTCTTCAACCTGGTCTCCAACATGACCGTGACCGACAACATCGAGCTCCCGGCACTTCTGGCCGGCAAGAGTCCACGGCAGGCAAGGGCGAGCTGCGAGGAGCTGCTCGCCGAGCTGAGCCTGGAAGGCAAGCAGCGCAGCATGCCCGGCGAGCTGTCCGGAGGCGAGCAGCAGCGGGTGGCGCTGGCTCGTGCCCTGGTCAACCACCCACGCCTGCTCCTCGCCGACGAGCCGACCGGCAGCCTGGACAGCAAGGGAGGCCGCGATGTCCTGCGGTTGCTCACCCGCTTCCATCAGCGCGGCCAGACCATCCTGCTGGTCACCCACGACGCCAGGGCTGCCAGCACGGCGGACCGAGTGATCAGTTTCTTCGACGGCCAAGTCGTCGACGACGCGGTCCTCGGCGGTCCTGAGCATGTGCCGAGGAGTGTCGCCGACATCCTGAGAATCAAGGGTTGACCGATGCGGGCCACCGTGCGGTGGGCGCGCGCCGACCTTCGGGCCAACCGCGGCGAGGCACTGTTCATCATCCTGGCCACCGCAGGCATCATCGCCTCCCTTCTGCTCGCGGGCGCCCTCCTGCAATATGCGGCCAACCCGTGGCAGCGCATCTTCACCGAGTCCTCCGGCGCGCACGTATGGATCCACACCAGGGCGGACGCGTCCACCGAGAAGCTGAGGGACATCGACGGCGTCGCAGCTTTCTCCGGGCCCTTCCCCACTGCCCCGGCCACCGCCGAAATCCGGGGCGCGAAGGTGTCACTGGAGCTGCGCGGTGCCGGGGCCGAACCCCCCAAAGCGGCTCGCCCGCTGGTTGACTCCGGACACTGGCTGGAGAACGACGTCCCCCATGGCATCGTGCTCGAGCGATCGGCCGCCGATGCGCTCTGGGTCAAGCCCGGCGACACTGTGCGCGTCCGCGGCAGCGGCAGCAGAGATACGACTCTTCAGGTCGTGGGGATCGCGGACACCGCGGAGCCGCGCTTCGTCCGTGGTGTGATCCCCGGCGTCGCCTGGCTGCTGCCCTCACAGCTTCACCGGGTCGAACCCGACGCCCGTCGTGTCGGGCAGACGGTCGGACTTCGGCTGGCGGATCCCCAGGACACCGATTTCGCCGTGCAGCAGGCGGTGACACTGATCGGCGCCGACCAGGTTGCCAAAGTCTCCACCTGGGAGGAGGCGCGGGACGAAGCGGAGGGCGACAATCGCCTCCTGGGACTCCTGCTCGGCTCCTTCGGCCTGGGTGCTCTGCTGGCTGCCGCGCTCGCGGTAACCGGAGCCATCAGCACCCGGGTTCGGGGACATCTCCGGGACATCTCCGTCCTGAAAGCCATCGGCTTCACCCCCGGTCAGGTCGTACGCGCCTTCCTGGTCGAGCACGTAGCCTTCGCGCTCGTCGGCGTGGCCTTCGGGGCGATCGTCACAGAGACGCTGGGCCCCCGGATACCCGGCCGCATCGGGGACGCGATGGTGCTGTGGCGCGACCTGCCCGAGCATGCCTGGAGAGTCCTTGCCACCTCACTCGGGGCGGTTCTCGTCATCGCGACAGCCACCGGCCTGGCCGCCTGGCGTGCTGGCCGCGTCTCACCTGTGCCCATCGCCCGGGGAGCGATCAAGAGCGGCCGCCGGCTGTCCAGAACCGCCAGATTCGCTCTGCGGCTGAGAACGCCGCCCGCACTCGTGCTCGGGTGGCGAGGCGCGTTCCACCGCCCGGCGCGCGCAGCGGCGGCCGTGGGGCGGCTCGCGCTCCCGCTGCTGATGATCACGATCGCTCTGGGAGCCTGGTCGACCCTCGACCGCTTCGAAAGCCGGCCCGAGGACGTGGGACTCGCCGCGGAACTGCGCGCCAAGCCGGAGGGCATCGACGACGCGACGGCACGCGGGCTGCTGAACGATCAACCGGGCGTGTCCGCGGCCCACCCGGGCGTCGAGGTTGCGGCGCTCGTCCCTGGCCAGACCAGGACGATCACGCTTCGCGGCCTGGGCACCCTGGGGCACCCGTATCCCTTCACCATCGCTGAGGGCCGCACCATCCAGAACTCCGACGAAGCGGTGGCGGGCCAGGGACTTCTCGACCTCCTGGGAGCGAAGGTAGGTGACTGGGTCCGTATGACCGTCGGAGGCAGTCCGCAGGTCCTCCACATCGTGGGCCGCAGTATCGAGCCGGAAGACGGCGGCCGGGTGATCTCCACAACGGTCGACACGCTTCGGGAGGGGGATGCCTCGCTGCGGCCCGAGTTCTACAACCTGGTCCTGACGCATGAGGCCGACCCCGAAGCGGTGAGCAGTGCACTGGCCGCGTCCTCCGACGGCGGTCTCGAGGTGCGGAAGAACACCAATCCCGCCGACCAGCTCTCCGCCGCCCGCGGGGTCATCATCGGACTCGTCGGAGTGCTCGCCTTCATCGGGCTGGCCGAACTGTTCACCGTCATCGCCGCGGGACTTCGCGAACACGGCCGCGACCTTCTCGCCCTCAAAGCCATCGGACTGACTCCTCGTCAGATCACCGCGGTGATCGTCACAAGCACGGGGTTCATCGCTGCGGCAGCAGCCCTGACGGGAACGATCCTGGGCGTGTACGTATCGACGTGGCTGATCGACCTGCAGGGACAATCGAGCGGGCTCGGCGCGGGCATTGCCCAGCCTCCTTCCCCGGGAATGCTGCTCCTGCTCGGCGGAGCCGCCGTCGCCGGGGCGATCGCCGTCTCGACCCTGCCGGCCGCCCGGGCATCCCGACGCAGGCTGGCGGACACGCTCAGCGATGTCATGTGAGCTCACGGCACGCTCGTAGTGGGGGAGTGCGCCATTACCTCGCGCGTAATCCCGAGCCTTGATCAACAGTGAAGATGGTCAAGTTCGCAGCCTTGCATGCCAGCGGGGGTGCTTGGTGACGGGCTGTCAACGACCGTGGCTGACCGCTGAGTGTCGTGGTGTGTGGCTCCCCTCTTGGCTCCCTGGCGCAATCCGCTTTGCAGGTCTGGCCCAGCCGGCCTTGGTGGTGTAGAGCTGAGTGGTCGGTCAAAATACTTCGATGGATCAGGCGATAGTTGCGGGAGTCAGTGCTGTCGGGGGCACCGTGATTGGCGCT
Organism: Streptomyces sp. NBC_00885; assembly: GCF_045207475.1. Classification (NCBI taxonomy): domain Bacteria; kingdom Bacillati; phylum Actinomycetota; class Actinomycetes; order Kitasatosporales; family Streptomycetaceae; genus Streptomyces; species Streptomyces sp. NBC_00885. The sequence goes on along the minus strand of NZ_CP108796.1, from coordinate 1,370,709 downwards.
TTGGGTGCGGTGTTCGGCCCCCTGCTGGCCCAGAGGCGAACTCAAGATCACGAACGCAGGACCCTCACTGATCGCGATGTCCGGGAGGCTCTTGAAATCACAGCGCATCTGCGCACTGCGGGAGCCATGTGGGAACGCGACATGCGACGGGTCCTACGAGACATCAGGGTGGGTCGTTCAGTTGACCTGAGAGAGTTCGATGACTCCATGCGATCCCTGGAGCAGGAGATGAGGCAAAGCGTGAACCGGCTTGTGGCTTACCGGTTGCACGTCTCCCGACAGGTCAGCGGCCGTGTGTTCCTGCCTATGGGAAGGGCAGAGGACATGCTGCGCGAAGCAATCTCCGACGCGCACGGATCGCCGGATGCGTTGTGGCGGGAGATAGCGGATGCCATCAGGGAGGTATGGTCCATTCGTCACGAATTGGACGAGGTCCTAGTACAGGAGATATCGACCGCCTTCGGGGCAACCATGACCACGCCGCCGCACCGATTTCGTCGCTCGGCCTAAAGATCAGCGACCTCTTCCTCCCGGACAAGGTCAGGGCAAGATCCCAACGTCTTCTCGAAGTCATCTCCGCGGTTCAAGGCCCTGGTATGAGTTGGTCTTGCAAGCCCTCCAGGAGCCGTCGAGAGAAGATCTTCTCCCAGATTTCTCCCAGCCCATAACGGGGCAAGACGTCATCCGAGACCATGACCTGGCCGTTGCCGTCGGTGACCCGTGGGCCGGATCCGCGTAGATGCTGGTGGCGAGAAGCAGCGAAGACTCGGCAGGGCTGGCTTCTCGTCGCTACGCTGCTGATTCTGGCATCAGTACTACGGGGGCGATGTGAACGACGAACGCCATGAGGACACGGAAAACGCCATTGAACTGGGCAGCGCCGTGCAGGTCATCCGGGACGGGTTGGTCGCTGCGGCCGAACAGGCTGAGGGGCAGGACCTGACCTTCGAACTAGGCGATATCCAGATGGAGTTCATCGTAGAGCTGCGCAAGGAGCTCAAGGGCGGCGGTAAGGTCAAGGCTTGGGTCCTGGAGGCCGGGGCCGACGCCACACGGATGTCAGCCAAAACCCACCGGGTGGCGTTCACACTCAAGCCCAAGGACAGCCGCACGGGTGATCCTTGGAAGGTGGGTAACGAGAACCAGGGCAGCGTCGCTGGGTTCGGGTCTCGGTGACGCCAGCAGCCGGCGGAGTGAGGGGCCACATAGTCACAGCCGCCCATCCCGTCGAGCGTGTGGTGGCCGTGCTCGGCCAGAGTCAGGGCACGGGCGTGCTGTTGGCCCCGCACCTCATCCTGACCAGCGCACACTTATTGAGCAGCGGCCAGCGACTCTCAGGGCAGGCCCGGGAGCAGCCCCTGTCAGTGGCGCACCCGGGCAGCTCGGACCTCGTTTCCTGCGAGGTGGTCTGGTTCAGCCTCGAGCTCGACGCGGCGCTGCTGCTCGCCGAGCGGAACGTCTTGAGCCCCGACCAAGCCGCAGCGCTCGGCAGCATCAGACTCGGTGAGCTGGTCACCGAGTCTCCACTGCCCCACTGCGAGATCATCGGCTTTCCGGACGTGCAGCGGTACGGTGCCGAGGACCGACTCGACTTGGACCAATACACCGGGACCGTGCTCCCGGTGGCGGGGCGCCTTCGTGGTGGTCTGACCTGCATGCTGGACCTGCCCCCCGCCTCCGAGCGCGGTGACGGCACCTCACCACTAGCTGGCCTGTCTGGGTCCCCGCTCTTCGCTGGCCCCGTCCTCCTGGGACTGGTCACGGAGATACCGAAAGAACGCAACCATCAGCGCGTCACGGCCATCGCCACGCCGCAGCTCATGGCGGACCAGCGGTTCTACGACCAGTTCCGCCGCCTGTGTGGTGGCAGCTTCCGCAGCGAGAGCGTCACTGATTTCCATCGCCAGGACTCGCGTTACGAGCCGGACTACGCGAACGCCGTCAGCGCCCGCTACCGGAAGACAGAGATCTTCGGCCTAGAGGAACTCGGGCGCAACGAGTCCACCTGGGACCTGGAAACTGCGTATCTGCCGCTGGAGGCCGAACCCTCCGTCCAAGCCAAGCCAGGCCCGCCAGAGCTGGGCCCTCGGCGCATCAACGACCTACTCGCCGACCGTCCGCGCATACTGCTGCGCGGCGAGGCCGGAGCAGGCAAAACCACTCTGGTCTGGTGGCTGGCGGCGCACTCCGCGGCCGGTACCTTGGGCCCCGAACTCGCCGACCTTAACCACCTGGTGCCGTTCGTCGTGCCGCTGCGTAGCATCCGTGCCCAGGGCCGCCCCTTCCCCAAGCCGGCCGAACTTCCCCTCGCCGCCGAACTCCAGGTCGACAACCCACCGGAAGGCTGGGCCCGCCGGGTTCTGGAATCCGGCCGTGGGCTGCTGCTGGTCGACGGATTGGATGAAGTACCGCGTAAGGACCGGACAGACGCTGCTAGTTGGCTCTCCGAGGTGCTCCACCGCTATCCCAAAACGCGGTGCATGGTGACAGTCCGCCCTCTGGCCGTGGAGAAGAGGTGGCTCACCGAAGAAGGATTCGACGAGCTGCGGTTGCTGCCTATGCGCGACCCGGACATCAGGGAATTCGTAGCGGCGTGGCATCGCGCCGCCGTGGGATGTCGCGACGAGCTGGCCGAGTTAGAACGGGAACTGAACCAGCAGCTAGACAGGAATCTCGCGCTGCGAGATCTGGCTCGGACACCCCTGCTCTGCGCCGTGATCTGCGCCCTGCACCACCGCAATCGAGGTCTGCTGCCGGACAATCGATGGGCTCTGTACCGTTCAGCGCTGGCGATGCTTCTCGGTAGTCGGGACACGCAACGGAAGATAGGTGCCGCTGAGGGCATCACGCTCAGTGTGGAACAGCAACAGCAGTTGCTACAGCGCATCGCGGTCTGGCTGGTGCGCGGCGGTCAGACACAGCTGTCACACGAGGACGCGATCGAACAGATCACCCTCGCTCTGAAGGGCATGGCCCGGGTCCGAAAGAGCGCCACGTCGGAACAGCTATTGATTCACCTCCTTAATCGCAGCGGTCTGCTCCAGGAACGCAACGGGGATGCAATCCAGTTCATCCACCGCACGTTCCAGGACTATCTGGCGGCCAAGGAGTTCCATGAGAGCGGCTCCCTGAACGAAATGCTGCGCCATGCCGCCGAGGAAGACTGGCAGGACGTGATACGGCTCGTGGCCGGGCACTGCGGCCGAGGGCAGACAGAGAAGATCGTAGAGAATCTGATCGCCCAAGGTGACGCGGTGGACGACCGCGGGAAGCGGGTCGATCTATACGTGCTGGCGGCGCATTGTGCCTTCGAGTCGGCCTACTTCGAGGATCGGGACGAGGTCGAGGAGCGCCTGAGACGGCTCATGCCGCCAGGGCACGAAGACGTCGCCAAGCTGGCCTCGCTGGGACCGGACTTACTGCCGCTACTGCCAGGGCCGGACGGTCTCAGTGCCAAAGAAGCGGCCACGGTGGTACAAACCGCGGCAGGTGTTGCGGGCCGTGAAGCCATGGAGATCATGCAAACTTTCACAGTGCGCGGTGAATTCATTGTTCGATACAACCTGGCTGCTAACTGGGGACAGTTCCCCATTCGGGATTACGCCCAAGAGGTGTTGTCCCGGATCTCTTGCAACGGTATACCAATGGACGTCGATAGCCTTGAGAAGCTGGTACAGCTCCGCAAGCTCGGTCCTCTCGGAAGGCTGAGACTGCGCGGCCCGCTATCACCCACAGCGGTGGCCAGGGAATTGCCCGACGGGTGGATGCGAGGGTTGCAACTGGAGAGCAATCCGTCGGTCGAAAACTTCGCGTTCCTGGCCGGACAGCAGGAGCTACGCGACCTGCAAGTCATAGATTGCTTCCGTGTCACGGATCTGGCGGCACTCGCTGCTCTGCCGTTGAGCCACCTCACTCTCAGCGCCGAGCATCTCTCCCTGACCGCATTGGATGCCATCGGTAGCATTGCGACTCTGGAGCGGCTCGTCTTGCAGGCGCTCCCCTTTGAATGCCGTGCTTTGCCCCGCGTACATCACGGTGTCAAGCACCTCGCCCTGAGGGCCCTGCAGTCAGTGGCACTCAATTCCCTTCCCGAGTGGCAGGGGCTGCAGAGCTTGCGTCTCAGCGGGCCCGTGAACATCTTCCACGCGTTGGATCTCGTACGAGAGTTGCCAGAACTCAGAGAGTTGCGAATCGAACTGCGGCGGATTCCAGATCTCGCACTCGTGCGGCCGCTTCCCTGTGTCTCCAGGCTGCACCTGGGTAGAGTGGAGGACCCTTCCGACCTCGCGCAGATCGTGGCTAAGTTTCCCGCCCTCAGGCATCTGCAGCTCAATTTGAGGGCCACAAGAAATTTGAGGACCGAGAGGCGCCGGAGTGCCACCGCTGACAAAGCGCTCGACCTTACACCACTGGCCGAAATTACCAATCTCAAGCTGCGGGTCTTGATGCCGTCGATAGACAACCCGGTAATCGGCGCCGATCTCTTCGGTGAACGCCTCCATCTGGCCAGAGGTTATATAGGAGGCTCCAGCTCCATCCGCAGAACCGATCTTGATCGGAGGGTCGTCGATCCACTGTTGAGGCCCTGACATACAACGCAGCCTTGAACGAGGTAAGGAAGTTCTTACCGCGGTGCAGCCCCCGCTCTGCCAGTGGCAGAACGGGCATACTCGCTTTCGAGGTCTGTTCCCAGGTGGGGAGATCCGGTTCGGGGTCGTTCATCTTGGTTCGTCGCCGGGTTTCGCGGGTCCCGGTGAACGTCCACGAACGCTCCCGTACGGCAATGAGACGGGAACTGAGACGAGGCTCGGTAGTTCGAAGCGGCTACACGCCGCTTCCCCTCAGTGCGGGGTGGGGGCTATGCACCCGATTGAGCGGTCGGAGCCTGCAGAGCGTTCTTTGCTGCCTCATGGCGAAGTTTGCGGGACTCGGCCAGACGACGACGCTGGGCAGGCTGGACGTAGAGGATGACTGTAGCCTCGGCGACCAGTTCGGCGATATCGGCCAGTTCCTCAGGTGTGTACTCAAGACCATGGTGCGCGCTGTCGTTGCCGACGATGCGGGTTTCGTCGAGTGCGTTGATCACCTCGGATGGCAAGCCCTTCACTGCCAGCTCTTGGATCTTCCCGTGGAGCGTGTGATGGGTAGCGCCCTGGTCCTTGCAGATCTCCTCGACGGTGGCCCGGTAGCCCACGCCTGCAAGACGAGGCGCGCCGACGTTCTCCGTCCGAGACGCTTCTTCGTAAAGGCTGCGGATCTTCTCCGGCACCTCCACACCAAGGACACGAGGCGGAGGAGCTGGCCAGAGGACCTGTCGGCTCACCTCAACGGTTGGCCGATTCACATGGTCGGGCATGCCACCCCGCTTGCACGAGGCGAGCTCCAGGACGGAGCGGCCGCACAGCTGGCAGAACCAGCTTTCTCCTTGCTGCCACGAATCGAGACCGTGGGTGTTCAGGTAGCCGCCGGTGAAGTTGTCCTCCTCCCAGTTGAAGCTACGGAACTCGGGGGAGATCACCCACTCCTCTACGAGATCCATGGCGGATCCAATGCCGCAGTCCGGGTACGGACAGACAGCCCTGCGCTGACGTATCACAGCGAATTCGTGCTCGGCCATTCGGAAAGCCTACCGAGCCCTCGTGCCAATATCACCGGTTTATCCGGAACGAGGGGCAGCGCGAGGCTCAGAGGCCAGCGGCCCCAACCGGAAGGCGGAGCCGATTGCGCCTTCCGTAGCGGGCCTTGCTGCCATCCGCTCCGATGGCCTTGCTACGTATGGAGGGGCAGGAGACTGGGTCTCGGGACTCCCACCAGTTCGCTGGCCGCGGCCGTCTGCTGCGCACAGTCCCATGGGACGCTTGAGTGTGACGGCGGGCAGAGAGGGAGAAGAGTGTCGGAGCAGGCAAGCCCTCGGGGGACCTTTGTGAAGATCGCGGATGCCGTGAAAGCGGAGATCAAGGCCAAGCCGGAGATGACTGAGCTGCCGACGCTCGCGACCCTTATGGAGGAGCACGGCGTATCTCGGGGCGTAGCCCTACGGGCCTTCAACGTGCTTCGGCAAGAGGGTTTGGCCGAACCAGTGCCGGGTGGCCGGTGGCGCGTGATCAGGCAGGGGCAGAGCGTCGACCGCAGACCGTTGGCTGAAAAGATCGCCGACGTGATCACGAGAGACAATATCGCGGTGGGTGCGCCGTTCCCCAGCACGTCCGCACTCGCCATGCGGTTCGGTGTTTCGCGACCGACCGTGACCAAGGCGCTTGGCAAGCTCGAAGCTGCCGGCCTGCTGTCGGAAGCGAGGCAGGGGAAGCAGCGCACTGTGTTGGCTGTGCCAAGCCGAGAGGAGCAATCCAAGCTGTGAGTGCAACGGAACTGACCGAGTGGGCTTATCCCCTCGCCGAATCGCTGTTGGCCGATCCGCTGCCGCGTCGCTGGAAGCACTCGCTCGGGGTGGCGGAGCGAGCGCGGTCCATTGCACCCATCCTCGGTGCGGACGCGGATCTCTTGGAGGCCGCCGCGGTGCTGCATGACATCGGGTACGCACCGGACCTTGCCAAGACCGGCTTTCACCCGCTGGACGGTGCGCGGTATCTGCGGGACCTGGCCGACGCGGACGAGCGGTTGATCCGGCTCGTGGCTCACCACTCGTGCGCCTGGATGGAAGCTGAGGCCCGCGGCCTGCGCGATGAGCTGGAGGGCGAGTTTCCTCGCGAGCGCCCGCACCTCGCCGACGCCCTCTGCTACTGCGACATGAACACGACCCCGGATGGCTCGCCCACCAACCCCGTGGACCGCGTCAACGAGATCGCCGGGCGGTACGGGCCCGACAGTCTGATCGGCACGTTTATCCGCCGCGCAGAACCGGAGATCCTGGCCAGCACCACCCGAGTCCTGGAGCAGGTCGCCGCGGCCAAGCGTCAGCCGATGTAGGGAGACGTTCGCGTCCGGTCCATCGCGTGCTCGATGCGGAGCCGCATCGTGGGGTGGATGTCGAGTTCCGTCAGGTCCGCTGGGGCAACCCAGCGGACCTGCGTTGTCTCGTCGCTCGTACGAACGTCCCCGCCTATCGGCCGTGCCCGGAAGCAGATGCTGAACTGCTGCCGCGCCTCCCCGTCGTCGTACAGCATCACGTGGCCAGGGTCCGTGTAGATCCCCGACATGTCGATGACCTCGGCCTTGATGCCGGTCTCTTCCCAGACCTCTCGCACAACGGTGTCACTGATCGACTCGCCCACATCGTGTCCGCCGCCGGGGAGTGCCCACCGGCCGTTGTCGGACCGCTGGATCACGAGCACCTGGCCCGCGTCGTTCTGCAGGAACGCGACGACCGATGGCACGACGGAGTTGGCCGGCGGGGCGTCGGGGTCGTGGAGATAGTCGATGCGTCCCATGCTCAAGCTCCCGTGAGGTCTTGGTCTGTCACCTGGCGCGCGCCTCCCCAGGTCTGCTCGATGCTATTCGCGTATGTGTCGAAGAGCCCGCCACCCGGCAAGCGTCGCAGGTGCAGAACGGGAGCCAAGTACGCGCCGATGCCGTAGACGTGGGTGTTCACCAGCATCTCGTTATCGGCTCGGAACAGCGAGTTGTAGAGCGTTGCGTCATGCAGCCGAAAGCCGATGTCTGGATGACTGCTGAACAGCGGCCGGTAGTTCATCAGCGCATTGCGAATCTTGCCGTCCATGATCTGGTGACCCTCGTCTATGCCGCGCTGCTTGACCGCTGCACAGTCCGGATCCCCGAGCAGGATGCGCACCTGCGCGTTCCCCTGAACCTTGGCCTTGAGTAGGTCGTGAAAGAGCGGGTCCTCCGACAGCCACAGCCCGGAGTAGACGAGTACGTCGATGTGCGACTTGGCTTGCCCATAGATCTCGCGCCAGAGCCCGGCGGGCACCATGTGCCGATGCGGGTAGACGGTGACGATCTCAGCCTTGCTCAGGTCCGAGGCGCTTTCGACGGTGCGGGAGTCTTCCCACAGCGTCGTCACATCGACCTTGAGTAGTGACGCTGTCGCGTACTGGTGCCGCCGATACGGGACCTTCCCCTGAGTGATCCAGCGTTCGACCGTCTTCGGGTTGACCTCGATCGCGTCGGCCAGGTCCTGGACGGTCATGCCCTGGGCCAAGAGAGCAGACCGTAAGCGCTCGTTGGACATCTCAACCCCCGGTGGGACGTCTAGGGACTTCCTGACGGTAGCGAGATCGCCCCAAGGTGTCCATGCGCGGGGTGAACAACGCCCCTCACCTGCACCGATTCTGATGGTGCGCCAAGAAGTCCCGGCGCGAGAACCGCAGAGTCCGTCGGCAAGCTTGACGGATCTCGATGCAGTACCTGTAATAGAGGTACTGCATCGGGGGAAGTTCGATCGCGGTTCTCAGCAACGTCTGAGGGGCCTTCTTCGGGCTGCTCAGCAGTAGAGGGCGGGGACGCTGCAATCCCGCTAAAGGCCAGGGGAACAGGGCTTCGGCCCGACTGGCGAGGTGGCCCGGTGACCGCGTGCAACGGCCGGAGGGTGGGGACGAGGTCCCCCTTGCAGTGCGACATCACATACGACCGGCGAGAAGAGGAGTTCTGATGCGTACCGGGGCGCTGCTTGTGCTGGACCGGCACGGACGGTGATGCCCCTCGCGTCTCCCTGATCCGCCGCTGAGCGCACTGGGACATCCGGTGATTCGCGGAGTCAGGTCACCCGCGCAGCGGTCTGCTGCGGCCGGTTGCCTCCGCTGCTCGTCTCGTACGAGCAGCGCTGAGGGGAGCCGGACGGCTTGCTTGTCCCTCTCTACCTGGGAGTTTCCGCATGGGTGCTGCTCTGTTCGCTGCGGTCTTCATTGCGTTATGGGTCGGGCACTCGGTGGGTGACCACTGGGTGCAGACCTCGCATCAGTCGTGCACGAAGGGGGCGCCGGGTTGGCCCGGCCGCCTCGCCGCGGCGCAGCACGTCGTCACCCTCACGGCCACGAAAGCCCTGCTGCTGATTCCGGTGGCGTGGCTGCTCGGGCTGGAGCTCTCCGCGGCCGGTGTGGCTGCTGGCCTCGCAGTGGATGCCCTGTCGCATGGCTGGGCTGATCGACGCAGCACCCTCGCCCGCCTCGCTGAGGCAACGGGCAAGGGCGAGTTCTACCGGCTGGGTTCTCCGCGTGCCGGCCGGGACGACAACCCGCACATCGGGACCGGCGCCTACGCGCTGGACCAGTCCTTCCATCACCTGTGGCTGCTGGTCGCCGCTCTGATCATCGCCACCGTCTGACAACTTTCCGCCCCACGGCGCGCGGCCCCGGAGTTGCACCTCCGGGGCCGCTGTCGAGCCGTGAACCTGCTAGGGAGACCACGACTCATGAAGCACATCGCTGCTGTTCAGGCGCTTGTTACCGCCCCCGACTTCGACCGCGGGCCCACGGCCGCGGAGCTGGACGCGATCGAGTGGGAGATGCCCGTCATCACGGCCGAGCTCGAACTGCTGGACGTGCAGATCACGATCCTGGACCGCACGCCGTCGCCGCTGGACGTCCGCCGGATCCGGCGGGCCCGCCGGCGGGTGCTGGTCGCCCGCCGTGAGCTGACGAACCGGGGCGTCACGGTTGACCCGGAGGTGGCCTGATGGAGGGCACGTTCACGGCACAGATGTCGGCCAGCCGGACGAGCGGCCGGTGGCGGCTGTACGTGGTGCTGCTCGGGGTGCCGGTGTCGCAGTGGCCCGAGCGCGCTTTCGGCAGTGCTGTGGTGCCGACCGTTCAGGAGCGTTCACGGGCGCTGAACGCGCTCGGCTACGCGCTCACTGATGGTGCGCAGTGGGAGTGGACCGAGGACAGCGAAACCCCGGACGACCCCTCGTCGGCGGTGCTGCTGATCGCGTCGGTCACGGTGCGGGAGGCGACGGAATGAACAGTGTTCAGATCCGTTCAGCAGAGCGCGCGTTGTCGGTCGGGACGTGGCTGATCGTGGCCGGGGCGATGCTCTACTCCATCCTCACCGTCACGCCGCTCATGGCCGTTCACACCCCTGATGAGTGGGACTGGACGGCGCCGATTCTGCCGCTGGTGGTGGACGCCGCGGTTGTCATCGTGGTCCGCCTGGACGCGGTGCTGGCCCGGTTGGGCGGGCACGGTGGCCGGTGGCCGATCGCGCTGCGGTGGATGACCGGCTGCATGACCCTCGCGCTCAACGTCGCCGACTCCGCGCTGAGGAAAGACCTGGTGGGAGTGGCTGTGCACGCGGTCGCGCCGCTGCTGCTGATCGTCACGGCAGAGACCGGACTCGCCTACCGCCGGGCCATCACCGCCGCCCTGGCCGCGCAGGAAGCCCGTATGCGGGCCGAGCAGAACGAGCGCGAGCAGGCTGCGCGGGAACAGCGCGAGGCGGCTGAGCAGCGGGCCCGCGAGGAACGCGAGCACGCCGCGACGCTGGCCCGTGAACAGCGCGAGCACGAGGCACGCCTCGCCCGTGAACAGACCGAACGGGAGCAGGCGGCACGACGTGCGGAACGGGAGCAGGCCGAAGCCCGCGAGCGTGCCGAGCGGGAGGCCCGTGAACGCCGTGAACATGAGCGTGAACAGCAGCAGCGGGAGCGTGAACGCCTGGAACGGGAGGCTGCTCAGCGCCGCGAGGCGGAGCGTCTGGAGCGGGAAGCGGCTGCCCGTCGTGAGCAGGCGGAGCGGGAGGGGCGGGCCGCGCGTGAACGGGCCGCGCTGCTTGCTGGCGGCCCGGTGAACGAGAAGCTGCCCGAGGACCGCGCCCGCCAGATCGTCGCCGCTGCGTTCAGCGAGGGAATGCCCGTGCGGGCGGCTGCGGACTTGTGCGGCTGGTCGGTCGGCTGGGTCTCCACCCGCTACCAGGAGTACCGCGACACCACCGCCGGCCGGACGCTCGAAGGCGCATCGTCGTGAGCGCGCTGCCGGTCTACCGGTGGCGCCTGGCCCCGGACGGCTACGCCACCTACCGCCAGCTGCGGGCCATGGGGCTGTGGCCCGGGGGGCAGGACGTGGCCGCGGAGTTGCAGCGCCCCCGGGGTCGCCGGGGCCCGCTGGTCGCTTACCTGTACCGGATCGACCGGGCCAAGCCCGTCCGCGCCATGACGCCCGCCAAATGCGCGGCCCTGGAGCGGGCGAACGCCGCTCGCCGGATCTGCCCGAACTGCCGCCGTGACGCGGGCTATCGCATCCCGCCGTCGCGCGGCATGTGCACGCCCTGCGCCGACTCATCCGCATCCGCCGCCTGACACGACAGGAGACACAGCACATGAGCAGCCAGACGGAAGAGAGCACCACCCCGGCTGCCGGGAATCAGGGCTCGCACCACTACGTGCTGACTCTCGATCTGCCCGGCCGGGTTGCCGGTACCTGGTACGGCACCGTCACGCCGGCCTCCGACGACACCCGGTACAGCCTCTTCGTGGCCCTGCGGGACCACGTCGGCACGGAGAACCCCGCGTTCGCCAGGGCCAACGTCGTCTTCTTCTCCCTGGAGCCGAACCGGCTCTGACCTGCAACACCTCGCCCAGCAGGGCCCGCACGCGCCGCCTACCAAGCCTGCGTGCGGGCCCTGCTGTTCTCCAGCGAAGGAGTGCACACCAGCATGACTGACACCACCATCGCTCCGGAAGCGGGCACCGAGGCCCCGCCGGACACCACACCGCCCCCGGCCGAACCGACACCCGCCCCGGCCGCCGCCGAGGTTGAGCACACGCCGGGCGGGTGGCCGGTCGTCCCGCTCGCGGTGACCGGCACGAACACCACCACCTCCCTTCTGGCCGCCGCCGCGCTGGTCGGCGGACCTGCCGCGCTCGCCGTCGCCGCCACCGGCGCGGTTGTTCTCGGCACCGTCGCCGCGGCCACCCGCCACCGCCGCGACCGTAAGGGGAAGACGACGACCGGCCGCGCGGCCCGAACCCGAAGCGCATCGGTCGGCCGTGCCTCCCGGCACGGTGCGGGGCGGGTGCCGGGCCAGTCCCGTAACGGGAACGCCGGCACCACCAAGGCCACTGGTCGCAGCCGGGGCAAGTCGCCCCGCGCTGCTGCCGGTTCCCCTACGGCTGCCAAGGCGGGAGGGCTGAACCGCAGCCCTCGCAAGGCCGCCGGGTCGTCGCCGTCCGCAGTGTCGAGCAAGGCTCGGGGCAAGGTCGGACAGGTCAAGTCGCTGCGCGATTCGGCCCGGAAGGCGTCGCCGTCGCGCGCTGCTCGCCGCAACGACACGCAGGGCGCCCGCCGTTCAGTGGCGGACGCCCGCCGCAAGGCCAAGGCCGATCAGCGGTCCGCCTCGCTCGCGAAGAAGGGCCCGGTCGGTCGGGCCGTGGGGAAGGCTGCCGGGCGCATTGGCAAGGCCCGGGGTGCGGCGATAGAGCGCGCCCGTAAGGCGCGTGATCAGCGGACCGCCGGGCAGGTCGCCGGGCAGCGTGACCAGGTGCGGAAGGCACCGGCCCGCAAGCAGGCGCGCAAAGCCCTGCGTCGTTCGGCTGCCCGGCTCCAGCGTCGCCGCCTGCTCGCGGCCCTGCTCGCCGGTGCCCTGGGCATCGTCGGTCTGATCACGTCCCCGATCGGGCGCAAGCTCGGGCTGCCGTGGCTGGTGCACCCGGGCCGCCGTCTCTACGCCCGCATGATGCGCACCGCCGACGAGCAGCGGACAGCGCGGGATGAGGAGATCCGGGCGGCCCTGCAGGACGCCGAGGCCGCCGTCGATGCCGAGGCCGCCGAGGACAACGCAGGGCAGATCGGGGACACGGCCAAGCGCCCGGCCGGGCCGACGCCGACAGCACCCACCAGCAGCGAGAGCAGTGAGGGAGAGATCGTGTCTGGTTTCCGGTTCGAGGAGTACGCGGCGGAGATGGAAGCCGCGGCCAACAGCTACGACCCCGAGGACGCCATGGAGATTCTGGCCATGGTCGAAGGGCTCCCGGCCGCGCTGACCAGCGTGGCGAACGTGATGCGGATCCTTGCCGAGCGGGCCGACTCGGAGTTCCCGCTGGAGAAGGAAGTCGCGGACGGCTTCAACGACATCTTCGGCGCCCTGATGAGCGCGGTCGCGGTCGCCGAGGACATGGGCCCGCTGTTCCGGCAGGCCCACGAGCAGGACATCGCACGCCACGAGGACCCGCGCAACGGGACCGAGGCCGAGAAGGGATGGAACGTCTAACCATGACCACCAACACACAGGCCAGCACGGGGCCGGTGTGGGACTGGGCTGCCGGTCACGGACCCGTGACCGGCGCTCTGTCCGCCACCACCGGAGCATTCGCCCTCGCCACCACCGGCGCCGCCACCGGCATGCCCCCGGGCTGGGTGCTCGCGGTCGGCGCGGCCGGGGCGATCGGCCACACCGCGACCAGCCTCCGCGACCGTCTCTCGGCCCGCACGATCGGCATGCGCGCCGCGTCGTGGCTGGTCGGTGCCGGGTGGACGACATGGGCCATGGCTTCGGGCCCGCTCACGTGGGCCGCCCTCGGATCCCTCGCCACCCTCGGTGTCGGCCTCGGGGCTGCCGCCCGCGCCACCCTCCTGCACGAGGAGGCACGGGAGTTGGAGGCCATCGCCGCCGCTGACCGGCAGGTCTCCCAGGAACTCTCCGCGGAACGGCGGGCGATCGCCGCCGAATGGGTGGACCGGATCCAGCGCGTGTGCGGCATCACCGTGCGCGTCCTCGCGGTCGAGATGTGGCCCACCGGGGCCGGGTTCACGATCGATGCCGCGCTCCCGCTGGGTGGCGTCACCTACGACAAGATCGCGCGGGAGTCCGCCCGCCTCTCGGCGGATGCGCGGCTGCCGCACGGCTGCACCGCGTCCGCCTCGCAGGGCATCGACCAGGGCCGCGTCCTCATCGACGTGACCACGGTCAACGTGCTTGCGGCAGAGGTCACTTACCCGACCGACTACGGGCCGCTGTCCCTCCACACGGGCATCCCGTGGGGCCTTAGGACGAACGCGGACGAGATCCGCGCCTACCTCCGCGAGCAGTGCGCGCTCGTCGTCGGGCCGACCGGATCGGGCAAGACCAATATGGTCCACACGATCCTCGCCGGGTTCGCCCGCGCCACCGACGTCCTCACCTGGGTGATCGACCTCAACGCCGGTTCCGCCGGCCTGCCCTGGGTCCGCCCCGCCCTCGCCGGGGACCGCGAGGGGATGCGGCCGGGGGTGGACTGGCTCGCCTCCACCCACGAGGAAGCCGCGCTGATGCTGGATGCGGCCGTGCGGATCGCGAAGCACCGCAAGATGGCCTACCAGGACCTCATGTCGAAGGCGAACACCGATCTGCTGCCGATCAGCGCGCAGATTCCGCAGATCGAGATCGTGATCGACGAGGGCGCGGAGATCCTCGCGAGCATGGACCGGCCGTCCAAGATCCTGGCCGCGAAGATCCTGGAAGTGATCCGGATCGCCCGCGCCATGGGCATCCGCACTGTCCTGACCGCGCTCGGAGCCACCGGGGCCGTCCTCGGAAACCTGATGATCCGCCGCGAGGCAAAGGTCAGGGTCGCCCTCACGGGCGGTGAGACCGAAGGCATGGACCTGGGCAAGCAATTCCCCGGCTCCCGCGGATTGCGCGTGGACCAGGCCCCCTACAAGGGCGCAGGGTTCATGGGCACCCCCGAATCGGCCCCGGCGCTGTTCAAGTCGTGGCGAATCCTGCCCAACCAGATCCGCGACATCGTGGCCGCCACGTCCGACAGGCACCCCACCCTGGACGCCACCTCCGCCAAGGCGGCAGGGCAGGACTACGCCCGCCGCTGGTACAGCGACCGCATCGCCTGGATGCACGACCACGACCATGCACCCGCCACGAGTACAGCGGCCGAGGCGGCCGGCACCACGGGCGGACTGAACCTCTCCGCCCTGCGCGAGCAGCCGCCCGCCGCAGAGTCCGCCGCGGACGCGCTCGCCCGGAAGTTCCGCGAGCAGATCGACGCCCAGTTCGCCACCGCCCCCGAACCCGAAGCCACCGAGCCGGACACGGGGACGCAGCAGCCGCCCACACCGCCCGGGCTGAACCTCTCCGCACTCAGGGCCGAGGACAACGCCGCGAAGGAGGCCGCGCTCGCGCTCCTCCTCGCCGCCGGGCCAGAGGGAACCGGGGCATCCGCCATCGCCCGCGCCCTCGCGGACGAGCACGGCACCACCCGACAAACCGTCGTCGGATGGCTCAAGACATGGACCGACGACGGCACCGCCATACGCGTCGGAGCAGGCACCAAAGCCCGCTACGTCCACCACCGCCACGCCCCCGAGGCATGACCGCCTGTCGCTTGTCGCCCATCCCCGCGAGAAGAGCCCTGGGTGGCTCTGTGAGGGCCGAAAACGGCTTGTGACCTGCAAGGCGACAAGCGACAAGACAAGACAAGCGACAAGCCGCACGACAAGAGACACGACAAGCCGACACCGCACGGCGCTGCACATCGGGCCGGTCTCCACACCCTGTGGAGACCGGCCCGCCCCGTTCCCGCACCACCCACCGCGAGACGAACGGAGGCACCACCATGACCCACCAACCGCCCGGACCCGAACCCGGAACCATCGCCCCGCACATACCCGCCCACCTCTACCGGCAGGCCGAACGAGAAGGCCGCCCGATCATCGTCGTCCTCCAAGCCGCCCCGACCGTACGGACCGCGCACACCTACCTGGTGCCACTCGGCCTCGGACTCGCCACCGCGATCGGGGTCGCGGGCACCGTCGCCGCGATCCTCGCGCTCTTCGAGTTCGCCATCCACACCGCCACCCTCATCGCCGGGGCCGCCGGACCTCTCGGCATCGGCGGCCTCACCTTCAAGCTCACCCGCCCCAAGGCCGAATGACCCACACCAGCTCCATCAACGACTGAGGAGAACGTCCATGACGACCACACCCGTGTGGTTCGAATCACTCACCGACAGCGTGTACGCGCTCGGGGCCGCGGTCCGCGAGGCACAGCGTGCCGCCCGCGCTGCCGAACTCGCCCGCGACTCCTACGACCTTGACCGACTGCGGCCCGTCGACGGACAGGTTCGCATCGACGGCCGCGACCCGGGCGGCGTGCCGTTCCGCCCGCACGATGACGCCCTGTTCGCCATCGGCGACGTGCATCGCGAGCAGGCGGGCAAGCTACGCAGCCTCTACATGCAAAGCGCGATGGGCTACGCGTACGGCACCGCGTGGGCCATCCTGCGTGTCCTTGACGGCCAGCAGCCCGACGCAGTGCAGCTTGGCCGTACCGCCGAAGGAAACTACGTCATCCCCGGTGAGCTGTGCCCGGTCCCGCCCCTGATGCCAGGTCTGCAGCGCTGGAACGACTACCCCAAGTTCGTTCAGGCGCACACCCGGTGGCTCATCTGCGAGGAAGCAGCCTTGTTCGCCGAGTACCTCGACGACCAGCGGCAGCTCAGCGACCACGAGGCCGGTGAACTCCACGAGGCCCTAGACACCGCAACCGGCGTGCCCGACGCCGCGTACGCCTACGGCCTGCTCGCCGAATCCGCCCTGCGCGTCGCCCAGCACGCTCGCGTACGGGTCGCCCGATAGCTACGCCCGGGGTGACCGCTCCATCTCGCCAAAGATCCGCGGTCACCCCGGCATCCCAGCCCTGCCATAGAGAACTGGAGACATCCAGCATGACCCATGACGCCCGAACTGCGCTGCTGCGCGCGGCGCTGGACGCCGCGGAGCGCGACTGGCCTGTCATTCCCCTGCATCCCGGCATGAAGCGGCCCGCGGGTCACCCGGAACGGGCCTGCCCAGGCACCGGCCGGTGCGCTGGCGGACACCGCAAGCCCGAGCAGCGCGCCACCGCCGACCCCGAGCTGATCAGCGCCGCATGGGCCAACTGCCCCTACAACGTGGGGATCGCGACCGGTCCGGCCGGTCTGCTCGTCATCGACCTCGACCTGCCCAAACCGGAAGAGCCGAGCGGAGCGCCTGACGGCGGCGCCAATTTGCGGGCGCTCTGCGAGCGCGCCGGAGAGGTCCTCCCCACCACCTACCGGACCCGGACCGCGAGCGGTGGGGCGCATCTGTACTTCGCCGCTCCGTCGGGCGTGCGGCTCAAGTGCAGCGTGGACCGCCTCGGTCGGCACATCGACACGCGTGCCTGGGGTGGCTACGTCGTCGCTCCCGGCAGCACCACCCGTGAGGGCGACTACGTGGTCACCGACGATGCGCCGGTCGCTGAACTGCCCACCTGGCTCACGGCGTTGCTCCTCGAACGGGCAAAGCCAGCAGCTGCGCCGGTTGTCGTTCCCGTACGGGACGGCACCCGCGCCGCCAAAGTCGCCCTGGACCGCGAATGCGACGTGGTCAGGGCCGCGAGCGAGGGCGGGCCTAACGGCCGCAACGTCACCCTGTACCGCAGCGCCTGCAAGGTCGCACGATTCGTCGCGTGGGGCCACATCCCCCGGCACGTGGTGGAGGAGGCAATCCAGGCGGCGGGGGAGTCGACGGGACTGCCGCCGGCCGAGTGCCGCACCACCATCCGCAGCGCCCTGGAATGGGTCCTGCGCGCCGCCGGACCCCGGGAGGCGGCATGAGCGCCCCCACCTCCCCCCGCCTGGATTGCCCTACCCCAACCGCGAACTACTCGCATGACGCCGAACAGGCTCGCCCCGAGGCGGAGGTGGGCGCCCCGAAGGGCATCGCCGAAGGCGTCCCCTCTGCTGTTGGCCCTGGGCCGCGGCAGGGAGACGGCCGGACCCCGGTCGGGTGGCTGACGATCCGCACACCGCGTGGCGCGGTCCCCACTGCCACCTCGTGGTGTGCGTGCGGACGAGACCTGTTCGCCGCCGGACACCGCAAAGTCCTCGCCCTCGCCGCCGACCACACCAACCATCGCGACACCTGCCCGCTCCGCACCACTTCCCAGGAAGGGAGGGCCGCTGCATGAGCGCCCCCGCATCCACGACGCCTCCCATCGACGGCGCGCCGTTGCTCGATCAGGTCGAGCGCTTCCACCGCCGGTTCAACGTCTTCCCCCGCGAAGCCGCCTACGTCGCGGTCACCCTGTGGGACGCGCACGCGCACCTCATCGACGCGTTCGACGGCACTGCCCGCATCGCGTTCCTGTCCCCCGAACCGGGGTCAGGAAAGTCCCGCGCCCTGGAGATCATCGAAACACTCACCCCCCGCGCCGCGACCACCGTCAACGCATCCCCGAACGCACTGTTCCGGCTCGTCGAAGCACCCGAGGGCACCCCCACGCTCCTCTTCGACGAGATCGACACCGTATTCGGACCCAAGGCCGGCGGCGACGAACTCGTCCGCGGCTTCCTCAACTCCGGATACCGGCGCGGCGGTAAGTCGCTGCGCTGCGTCGGGGACGGCTCCAACCAGACCGCCGCATGGTTCTCATCCTTCTGCGCGGTCGCCATGGCCGGACTCGGGTCGCTTCCGGACACGATCCTGACCCGCTCGGTCATCATCCGCATGCGCAAGCGCGCCCCGAACGAGACGGTCGAGCCCTACCGCAGGCGCACCCACGAGAAGCAGGGCAACGCCCTGCGCGACCAACTCGCCAAGTGGGCCGACACCGTCCGCGACCAGGTGGCGGACGCCTGGCCCGTCATGCCCGAAGGGGTCACCGACCGCCCTGCGGATGTGTGGGAACCGCTGCTCGCAGTCGCAGACGCCGCCGGCGGGGATTGGCCCGAGCGGGCTCGCGCCGCCTGCCTCGAACTCGTCCACGCGGCCACCGAGAACGATGAAGCCTCACTCGGCATCCGCCTCCTGACCGACCTGCGCGACAGGGCGTTCTGCGGAGCAGACCGGGTCTCCACCGCGGTCATCCTCGAATGCCTGCTGGGCATGGACGACGGGCCGTGGGCGGACCTGGACGACAAGCCGCTGAACTCCCGGTCCCTGGCCAAGCTGCTCGGACAGTACGTCACGTCCGGCAACAAGCCCATCAAGCCGCGGGGTATCCGTACGGCGTCCGGCTTCCCGAAGGGCTACTACGCGGAGGACCTCACGGACGCCTGGACCCGCTACTGCCCTCCTCCCCCCGGAGAAGCCGCCACATCCGCCACGTCCGCCACACCGCAGGTCAACGGGGGTGGATCCGTGGCGGATAGCCCTTCCGGCACCCGCCACATGTCTGCGGAAGGCGCCACACCGCTGTTCCCCGTCGCAGGCTGACCAGCCCGACGCGAAGGTGCCGCCACACCACCAGGTGTGGCGGCACCTATCCGCCACACCACCGGCATCCGCCACAAATCCAGGCCGCTGACCTGCGATGTGGCGGCGTGGCGGACGTGGCGGATCCCCCAGAAGGGGAGCGACCGCTCCACTCGATCGCGTTCTGAAGGAGACATGCGTCATGGCCACGGCACCTGATGCCTCAACCCTCCAGCGCCGCCTCCACCCGGTACTCGATGCCGCCTACGTCCTCGGCTTCGAGCGCACCACCGCCTGGGAGGAGATCCGCCGCGGGCGACTGCGCACCGTCCGAGTCGGCCGACGTGTACTCGTCCCCACCGAGTACATCGATGCGTACGTGGAGCTGCTGAAGCGAGAAGCCGAATCCACCAACTGATCATCCGTACCGCCGGAGCCGCGCCCCAGATTGGGGCGCGGCTCCGGTCATCGAGAGGCAAATGCAGCAGATGACGACGGAGACACCCGGCCGGCGGCCGAAGGCGGGCAACGGGGAAGACTCGATCTACTGGGACAAGTCCAAGAACCGCTACGTCGGAGCCGTTTCACGCGGCTACGCACCGGACGGCACACGCCGCCGCCCCAAGGTTTACGGCAGAACGAAGACCGAAGTCCGAACCAAGCTGAGGGACCTGAAGCGGGACCTTGCCGCAGGCGTGAAGACGTCGAGCAAGTACACAGTGGAACGAGCCGTCAACGACTGGCTTGCCCGGGGGCTGAAGGGCCGGGACCAGGCCAGCCTCAAGGCGTACTGCAGCCTGGCAAAGAATCACGTCATCCCTGATCTGGGCAAGGCCAAGTTGCACGAACTCGGAGCTGACGACGTCGACGAGTGGCTGGAGGCCAAATCGGAAGAGCTGGCCCACGAAACTCTGAAGCGCATCCGCTCCATCCTCCGCCGCTCGATCGCACTGGCCCAACGGGACGGGGCAGTCACCCGCAACGTCGCCGAACTCGTGGAACTCCCCGACGGGCAAGCGGGCAGGCCCAGCAAGTCCCTCACCCTGGAGCAGGCGCAGAAGGTGCTCAAGGCACGGCCAGGCACGTGGATTCACGCCTACGTGGTGCTGGCCCTTCTTGTCGGAATGCGCACGGAGGAGGAACGCCCTCTCACTTGGGCGCACGTCCACACCGAGACCGGGCACGACACTCGGCCGCACGTGGACGTCTGGCGATCCGTACGCAAGAAGGGCGACACGAAGACCAAGAAGAGCCGACGCTCGCTGGCCATGCCGAAGCAAGCTGCCGCCGTCGTGGACGCCCACCGCAAGCGTCAGCAGGAAGCGTGCGAGGCGGCAGGCGTCGCCTGGACGCCCGACTGCCTCGTCTTCCCCAACGACGAAGGCCAGCTGCGGTCTTCAAAGAGCGTGTTGACCAACTTCCGGGCCCTCCTCAAGGAAGCGGGGATCGAAGCGCCAAAGCAGTGGACGACGCGAGAGCTGCGAACCAGCTTCGTCTCACTGATGTCCGATCACGGAATCCCGATCGAGGTCATCGCTCGGGTGGTGGGCCACAGCGGCACCGCAACGACCGAGCGTGTGTACCGCAAGCAAATCCGACCCGTCATCACCAGCGGCGCCGAAGCCATGGAAGACATCTTCAAGGCATGAGAGCCAGCGGTACCTGACGACGTCACGAGTCGGAATCACAGCCCGTGGCTCCCTCTGTGGCTCCCCCTACCCGTTTCGCCGCTCCACCCATTTCGGTGACCTGGGCAAAGGCGCCTCGGAGGGCAGCCGCGCCATTACCTCGCGCGTAATCGACGGCCCTCGCCGGACCCGCCACCCTTGCGGTACCGGAACTCGGGCGGCGCACTCCGTTCGAGTTCCGGGTCCCCGACCAGCCCGTACAACCTCGATGGAGGCTGATCCGCCATGTCCGCCACCCTGCTCGCCGGTATCTCCCGCACCACCGAGCCGCAGACGATGCTGCGCCGGTTCCTCGCTCTCGACGCCGTCGTCACCGGCGCGAACGGACTGGCATACGCCGCGGCATCCGGCCCTCTCGGGCGGTTGCTCGGAGTCGACTCGGCCCTGCTCCTCGAACTGGGCGTGTTCCTGGCCCTGTTCGGGGCCGGAGTCGGCTACCTCGCCTCCCGCCGCCGGCCCCCGCAGCTGCCCGTGAAGTTCGTCATCGACGCCAATCTGCTGTGGGCCGTCCTCAGCATCGCCGCGCTGGCGCTCTGGTTCGACCCCACGACCGCGGGAGCCGTCTGGATCGTGCTGCAGGCCATGACCGTCGCCGGGTTCGCGTCTCTTCAGTGGTCGGCGCTGCGCGCGGCCGCTACGGCGTGAGCGACTGCAGATACTTGACCGTCGCCGGATCCGCCGGGAGGAGGGTCTCGATGGCCAGCTCGGCGACGGTCACGTCCATCGGGGTGTTGAAGGTGGAGATGGACGAGACGAAGGACAGCACCCGCCCTTCGTGCTCGATCTGCAGCGGAAGCGCGAAATAGGGAGCGGGTGCGGGTTCCTGCCGCTCCTCGGCGTCGGAGCCGGCCGGGAGGGGGTAGGCGGCGACCTCGTCGTACAGCGCGCGCAGCGACTCGGAGCGGGCAAGCGCGATCTGCCGCTCCATCTGGGCCAGCAGATGACCGCGCCACTCCCGCAGATTACGGATCCGCGGGGCGAGGCCCTCGGGGTGGAGCGTGATCCGCATGGCGTTGAGGGGTGGCGTGAGCAGATGCTCCGGAAGCCCCTCCAGCAGCATCGCGATACCCCGGTTCGCGGCGACGACGGTGTACGAGCCGTCGACGACGATCGCGGGATACGGTTCGTAGCCCCTCAGCAGCCGCTCGATCCCCTCACGCAGGGCGCCCATCGACGGATCGTCGAGAGGCGTCTCGGTGAATCGAGGCGCGTAACCGGCCGCCAGCAGCAGGGCGTTGCGCTCCCGTACGGGAACCTCGAGGTGCTCGGCGAGGCGCAGGATCATCTCCTCGCTCGGGCGGGAGCGGCCCGTCTCGACAAAGCTGATGTGCCGGGCGGAGGAGTCGGCCCGCAGGGCCAGCTCCAGCTGGCTGATCCGGCGCCGGTCGCGCCAGCCGCGCAGCAGCGGACCTACTCCGGTGTCGGACGCGACAGTTGTCATGCCCGAAACCGTAGTACGGCACGTCGACGGCGTGCGAAGTCCACGCGGACGGCGAGCGGGGTCAATGTGACCTGCGTCACAAAATTGCGGACCCTGGGGGTTTGCTGGTTAGGCTCGGCAGCTTCGTATTCATCACAAATAGGACAGGAGTCTGCTTATGTCCGAGAGTCCCTCGGCCTTGGACTCGGACGCCTATGCGCGGCTGTGCTCAGAGCAGCAGCCGCGGCTCGTCGCGTATGCCCGCACCCTCACCGGCAATCCCTGGCTGGCCGACGATCTCGTCGCCGAGGCGCATTTCCGGGTCTGGCGGCGGTTGTCCTCGGGGCACTCGGTCGACGATGTGCCCGCGTATCTGGCGACGACTGTGCGTAACCTCGCCGACGCGGACGGGGACCCCGGCCGCCGGATCGCGTACGTCGGGCTCCTGTCACGCGTCCTGCGGCAGCTGCCGCAGCGCTGGGTCAAAGCGCTCTGGCTGGCCGAGGCCGAGGATCACCCTCTCGACGTGGTAGGACACCGCGTGGGCGCCGGGCACGGTGCGACGGCGGTGCTGCTGCACCGGGCGCAGGAGGGGCTGCGGCACGCGTTCTTGCGCGCGCATCCCGGGATACCGGACGACCCCGCGTGCGAGCGGCACTGGAAGCGGATTCCCGCCCATGTGGGCGAGGCCCCGGAGTCACCGCGACAGGCCGGGGAACTGTGCCTCCACCTGGAGGACTGCGGGGACTGTCGCGGCCGGCTGACCCTGCTGACCTGCGTGAACGACCGGCTGCCCGCGCTGGTCGGCCCCGCGCTGCTGGCGCTCGAAAGGGAAGCCCCGGCCGGAACGGGGGTTTCCGGCCGGGGCGGCACAAGGTGGGGACGCAGCGCGTCTCCACGTATTGGTGAACGATAAACCGTCCAGGCCCGTTCCCTGTTACCGGGGGTCACGCCTGTGATGGACGTAACGTTCCGCTACTGGCCGCTGCCCCTCGGCACCACCGTCGCGAGCACCGACGGCAGCGGGTACCAGTCGGCCGAGACCACGCTCGCGGAACGGCCCGCCAGCAGGTTCACACGGTCCCGCGCCTGCGTCTCGGTCGGGTTCGTGCCGTCGATCGCGGGCGCCACGTTGTGTGCGTCCGTCATGACGACGAGGTAGTGGTTCCGGTCGTACCACGAGGCGTCGACGGTCCCGCCCGCGTACGTACCGGCGTCACCGTCGAAGAGGACGAACCAGGGGCGGACGCCCGCGTCGGCGTACCGGGTGCGGGGATCACCCGCGGCGGCGCCATGGACGGCCGGGAACGCGGCCGCGTCCCGGAGGCGCCCTGCGGCGGCGAGATTACGCAGATGCATGGCGTACTCACGGTCCGTCCACAGTGAGTCCGCCGGGTTGCTCTCCTCCACCGTGCCGGGGATGAGCTCCACCACGAACTTCCCCGCGAGGGCCGAGCGGGCGGGCCAGCCGTTCGTCCTGACCGCCGTGTCGAGCTCCGGGAGGCCGCCCGCCAGATCGGCCGGACGGAACAGGGCGTCGCCGAGCCGGGCGGAGAGCAGTGCGTCGAGCGCGGCGGGTCCGCGGCCGTTGTTGTTCTGGAAGCCGTCCTTCATCTCGACCTTGATGAGGATGGGCCGGTGCCCGGGGTGGGCGTCGTGCCACGCCCTCATGTCCGAGAGGCAACCGCCGAGGTCCTGGTTTCTGGCCTTGGTGCGCAGCTGGGCGGGGCTGGAGGCGTTCTCGCAATTGTTGTTGTTGCCAAGGGGATTGCTGTGCGAGACCCGCCACGACCGGCCGAACACGTTGGTCCAGACGTCGAGTTCGAGCATCCCGGCGCCGGAGTCGAGGGCGTCGGCGAAGTACGGGTACTTGGCCTTCTCGTAAGCGTTGTGGACGCCCACCCAGGTGGCGGAGGAGTAGGGCAACTGCCCCGGATCCACCGAACCGGGAGTGGCCGCCTCCGCCGGCGCGAGTGCGGCGGCGAACAGCCCGGCCGCGACGGTGGTCGTCAGGGCAGCGCGCTTGAGGTTCCCCATGGTCCCCTGCCTTTGGGTCGATTGGGTCGATGCGATCAAGTCGACGGAAGAGTAGGGGAGTTGAGTGAACCGGGGGGAGACGGGGACCGGCCGTTACGGATGCGGCGGATGTGTGCGGGGGAATTCGGTCGCGCCCCGTGAGGTGAGCCGTTAGCTTCTGCCTGAGCGCAGTGAGGCAGGCGGCGCGACGGCGAAGGGGAGCCAGGCATGGAGACCGAGGGCGCGCGGACCGATCGTTTGGGCTTGCTGCTCGACCAGTTCGACCACGCCAGGGAGACTGCCGAGGTGCGGCTCACGGGGCTCAGCGACGAGGAGTACCTGTGGGAGCCGGTGCCCGGTTGCTGGTCGATCCGGCGCCGGGGCGAGGCGGCGACGCCCAGGGCGTTCGGGCCGGGCGAGTGGGTGCTCGACCTGGGCGCCCCGGACATTCCGGCAAGCGAGTACGCCGAGGTCGCCCGGCAGGCCGCCGGCGGGATGACCGTCGCCAAGATCGCCGATGACTGGAGCGTGAGTGTCGAGCGGGTCGAGCAGATCCTCACCCACACCGGTGCGCCGGAGCCCGACGCGACGCCGATCACGACCATCGCGTGGCGGCTGGCGCACCTGCACTTCCAGTTCGCGGGCGGATGGGAGTGGACCTTCGGTGAACGGCGGCAGGATCCGAAGCTGATGGTCGACTTCGTCCCCTCCGCCGCCTCGACACTCGAGCGGTTCTGGCCGGTGATCGACCGCTGGCGCGACAGTGTCGCCGCCGTCACCGACGAGCAGCTCGACATGGTCGGCTTCTCGCAGTACCCGTACAGCAACGACGCCGACAACCCCTTCATCACCGTGCTGGCGGGGGCCAATCTCGAACTCATCCACCACATGGCCGAGATCGCGTTGCTCCGCGACCTGTGGCGGGCCCGCTTCACCACACCTGGGTAGGCGAGGGGCGCCCGCCCCCGCCGCACCGCGTGCGTTCGTCCTCGGTGCGAGGGACCATGGCCGCATGCTTCTCGTACGGGTCGCCGATGTGTCGCGCGACGTCGCCGCCACCTCCGCCCGCTCGCGGAAGATCGCCGCGCTCGCGGGGCTCTTCACCGAGGCCGAGCCCGATGACGTCGGGCTCGTCATCTCCTACCTCGCCGGGAGCCTCCCGCAGGGCCGTATCGGCATCGGCTGGAGCGTGCTCAAGGAATCCGTACCTCCCGCCGAGGCCCCCAGCCTCACCGTCGCGGACACGGACGCCGCCCTGACCCGGCTCGCAAGCGTCGCGGGGCCCGGGTCCCAGGCCGAGCGCAAGCGGCTCGTGCGGGAGCTGATGGCCGCCGCCACCGCAGGGGAGCAGGAGTTTGTGATGCGGCTGCTCATCGGCGAGGTCCGCCAGGGCGCGCTCGACGCGGTCGCGCTGGAGGCCGTCGCGAAGGCCGCAGGCGCGCCTGCCGCCGATGTGCGCCGGGCCGTCATGCTCGACGGGTCGCTGCCCCGCGTCGCCCGCGCCCTGCTCGCAGACGGGCCGACCGCCCTGGCGCGGTTCCGGCTGCGCGTCGGTACCCCCGTCCTCCCGATGCTCGCCCACACGGCGAAGTCGGTCACCGAAGCGGTCCAGGCGCTGGAGACGGCCTGCGTCGTCGAGGAGAAGCTCGACGGCATCCGCGTCCAGGTGCATCGTGCGGGTGAGGACGTCCGTGTGTACACCAGGTCCCTCGACGACATCACCGACCGGCTCCCCGAAGTCGTCGCCGCCACACGTGGCATGACAGGTGATCAGTTCATCCTGGACGGCGAGGTCATCGCCCTGGACGCGAGCAGCGGACGCCCGGTCTCCTTCCAGGACATCGCCTCCCGCGTCGGCTCCCGCGTCGACGTGGACGCCGCCCGGGCCACCCTCCCCCTCTCGCCCGTCTTCTTCGACGTGCTCGCCGCCGACGGGGAGCCGACCCTCGACCTCACCGGCGCCGAACGGCACACCGTCCTCGCGCGCCTCGTACAGGATCCGATGCGTGTGCGTCGTACGGTCGTCGAGGACCCGGCGGACGCGGGGCAGATCGCCGCCGCCGAGGAGTTCTTCGCCGAGACTCTGCGCCGCGGCCACGAGGGCGTGCTCGTCAAAGCTCTCGACGCGCCCTACACGGCAGGACGCCGCGGCCGCTCCTGGCTCAAGGTCAAGCCGGTCCACACGCTCGACCTCGTCGTCCTGGCCGTCGAACGGGGCCATGGCAGGCGCACCGGACTCCTGTCCAACCTGCACCTCGGCGCACGGGCCGCCGACGGTACGTACGTCATGCTCGGCAAGACCTTCAAGGGCCTCACCGACGAGATGCTGCGCTGGCAGACGGAGCGGCTGGGCGAACTGGCAACCGGGGACGACGGGTTCACCGTCACCGTCCGTCCCGAGCTCGTCGTCGAGATCGCGTACGACGGAGTCCAGCGTTCCTCCCGCTACCCCGGCGGCGTCGCGCTGCGCTTCGCGCGCGTACTGCGCCACCGCCCCGACAAGCCCGCCGAGCAGGCCGACACCATCGAACAGGTGCTGGACTCCCGCGCCTGAACCAGGGTCGGCTCAGCGCAGGCCCCTCACCTTGTCGGTGAAGGCCGTCAGGTTGTCGACCGTGCGGGTGATCCGTTCGTCCAGGGTGAGAGTCTCCTCCTGCAGACCGCCGCGCAGCTTCGGCAGCTTCCGCCCGCGGATGTAGAGCGAGCAGGCGAGGTCCGCGCAGAGGTACGTGCCCACGGTGTTGCCGTCCCGGCCCGCCGCGCCGGCCAGGGGCGCGGCGAAGAGGGTCACCCCGGACGAGGCGTGCCCGGTGAGGCAGACCTGGCACATGCTGGACTTCACCGCGCTGGTCCGTCCGGTGGAAGGCACCCGGAGGGTGATGCCGACCGGCCCGTCCTCGCGGGGAAGGACGATATGCGCCCGCAGGGGAGCGCCGGGATCGGTCCAGCCGAGGAAGTCAAGGTCGTCCCATGGGCGTTCGGCGAAATCGGCGGGCAGCTTCATGCGCGTGGCCTCGCCCTTCGTGCAGTTGACGAAGGATCCGCGTATCTGCTTTTCGGTCAGAGCTTCCACCGGTGGAAGGTACACAGAGCGCGTTCGGGCGGGCATCCCATTTATGGTGGCCGAAGTCGCCGCAGTTTCCTGAACCGCTTCCTGAACCGCTTCCTGAACCGTTTCCTGCGCCACTTCCTGAGCCGTTTTCCGAAGGGATCCTGGTCATGCCCACAGAGCCGCTGTCGCAGAAGGAGATCGAGGACCGCCTGCGGGAGCTCCCCGGCTGGTCCCAGGAGGGCGACCGCATCGCCCGCTCCTACCGCCTCTCCACGCATTTCGCGGCGACCGCGATGGTCGTACACATCGCCCAGATCCAGGAGGCGCTGAACCACCACTCGGACCTGACGCTCGGCTACAACACCGTCGCACTGTCGGTGAACAGCCATGACGCGGGCGGCGCAGTCACCGAAAAGGACTTCGAGCTGGCCCAGCGCGTGGAGGAGATCGCGGCGGGCCACGGCGCGAGCTGACGGGCGGGGCCGGGCGCCCGGCTTCGCCGCACAGGTTAAAGATCAAGCTAGCCGCGGCGGACCAATTCCATCACCCAGTTCGTCAGCCACGTCTTCTCGCCGTCGACCGAGAACGCCTGCTCCCATGTCGCCGTCGTCTCGGTGATGTCCGACCAGAGGAAGCGGACCCGTATGTCCTTGCCCTGGTAGGTGTCGTCGCCGTAGAACACACCGCGCCCGTCCGCCCCGAATCCGCCCACCACGGGCGGGTCCAGCACGCCCCGGCGGTCGTTCGACCAGTACAGCGACCACTCCTCGCGCTCGGTGTCGTACAGCCGCAGCGTCAGACCCCTGAAGCCCATCGTCGGGAATGCGATCTCGTCGAAGTTCGCCCCGCCGTCGAAGTGGCGCGACGCGCGGCTCACCGCGGTGAACTCCTCCCACTCGCTTCTCTCGTCGAGGAAGTCCTTGAGGCGGCGGTTGGCAACGATCCACTCGCCCTGAAAGAAGTCGAAGTCAGTCGTGCTCACGAGTGGTCTCCTGTCGTGCCGTCGGGCAGTGAGTCGGCGAGATAGGCGTCGAGATCCGGGCGGTGTGGCGCGAGCATGTGCCGTACCCACGCGTTGCGTTCGTGCTGGATCGGCGGCAGCTCCCAGACACAGCCGATCCATGGCCGATCGGCTCTGTCGAGCCGGACGAAATGGGACGGGTCGCGGTCCGGGCAGTCCAGCACCGGCTGTCCGGCGACCGCGCAGCCGAAGTGCAGGACGTTGTCCCACACCCAGCTGTACGCGTTGATGTACGCGCCGTCGTCCCCTCCCCTGTGGAGGACGACGAACGTGGCCGGCGGTGTGCCGTCCGGCTCCGGCAGGAGCTCGGGGAGCATCGCGTACGCGGCCTTCTCGACCGCGGGCTCGATTCCGCCCGGGTCCCCCGTGACGTGGTACCGCTTGATGTGGCGGCCGCCGACCTCGATCGGGGGCAGTGCCCGCAGCAGCTTCTCGGTGAAGGTCATGGCAGGACGCTAAGCCCACTTCACTGACATCCTGTGTCAGTGAAGTCCAGCCGTCTTGTCTCGATCCTCCTGCTGCTCCAGACCCGCGGTCGGATGACCGCCGCCCAGCTCGCGCAGGAGCTGGACGTGTCCGTACGAACCGTCTACCGCGATGTCGAGGCGCTGCACACGGCCGGTGTGCCGCTGTACGGGGACGCCGGCCACGCCGGTGGATACCAGCTGCTCGCCGGCTACCGAACCCGGCTGACCGGCCTGTCCGCGGGGGAGGCCGAAGCGTTGTTCCTCTCCGGGATCCCGGGACCGGCCGCCGAACTCGGCCTCGGTTCGGCGCTGGCCGCGGCTCAGCTCAAGCTGCGTGCGGCGCTCCCGGCCGAGTTGCGCGACCAGGCCGACCGGATGCGGTCCCGATTCCATCTGGACGCGCCCGGCTGGTACGCGTCCGACGACGAGGTGCCGTATCTGACGGCGGTCGCGGACGCGGTCTGGCACAGCCGGGTGCTCGACATCCGCTACCGCCGCTGGAAGGAGCCGACAGATGTCGACCGGCGCCTCGAGCCGTACGGCCTGGTGCTGAAGGCGGGCCGCTGGTACGTCGTCGCCGGGCCGGGCCCGCGGACGTTCCGCGTCGACCAGATCCTTGAACTCGCAGTAGTGGAAGGGAAGGTCGCGCTGCCTGTCGACTTCGATCTGGCCGCCTACTGGCAGCGCTACCAGGCCGACTTCCACGCCCGGCTGCATGGCGGCGATGCGCTGGTGCGCCTCTCGCCGTCCGCGGCCGCGCGGCTGACGGGCGCGGCGGTCCGGGCGCCGGCCGACACCGGCACCCAGGAGGCGGACGGTTGGACGCGGGCGGTGCTGCCGATCGAGTCCGTTGACCACGCGCATCGCGAATTCCTGGCGATGGGTGCGGAGATCGAGGTGCTGGAGCCGAAGGAGCTCCGGACCCGGCTTGCGGCGACGGCCCGGGCGCTGGCGGAGCGGTACGCCGGGGGCTAGCGTCGCCTCCGGCGCAATTGTGCGACAGGGCCGCACATCCAGCCCGTCCGGCGTTTGAGGACATGCGGCCGAAGGTCGCATACGGGGGTCCAGGGGGGCGGAGCCCCGGGGCCCTACCCCCACGCACCCCCACCCGCCACCGCCTTCGCGAAGTCCGTGAAGTCCTTCGGCTCGCGGCCCAGTACCCGCCGCACCCCGTCCGTCAGCGACGCGTTGTGACCGTCGAGCAGCATCGTGAACAGGTCCGACAGCCACTCCGACTCCGGTCCGGGGAAGCCGAACTGCTGAAGCATCTCGGCGTATTCCACCCCGGACACCGGGACGTACCGCACCTCGCGGCCCGACGCGCGGCCGATCTCCGCCGCCACCTCGCCGAAGGTGAGCAGCCGGGGACCCGTCAGTTCATGGACCTGTCCGGCGTGACCGTCCTCGGTGAGCGCCGCGACCACCACGTCCGCCAGGTCGTCGGCGTCGATGAAGGGCTCGGCGGCCTCGCCCGCGGGGAAGGGGATCTCACCGGTGAGGACCCCCTCGTACATCGCGCCCTCGCTGAAGTTCTGGGCGAAGAAGCTGGCCCGTACGACCGTCAGGTCCAGGCCCGATTCCCGCAGCGCCTCCTCCGCCACCACCGCGTCCGGCTCACCGCGGCCGGAGAGCAGCACCAGACGCCCCACTCCGCTCTCGGCCGCGACCCGGCCGAGGGCCCGCATCGCCTCGGGCGCGCCCGGGGCCGCGAGGTCCGGGAAGTACGCGACGTAGGCCGCGTCCGCGCCCCTCAGTGCGGGTCCCCAGGTCGACTCGTCCTCCCAGTCGAAGAGGACCGATCCCTTGCGCGATCCGGCCCGCACGTTCACGCCGCGCGCCGCGAGGCGCTCCGCCACCCGCCGGCCGGTCTTGCCCGTGGCCGCTGTCACCAACACCGTTTCCTGCTTCAGGTTCTCTGTCATGCCTCAAGGTTCGCTGCCTCGGTCTGGACTCTCCATGCTCCAGAGGCTCAATGCCATATGCGTGCGTCTACGCTGAGGAGCATGGACGCACTCGCCGGACTTCTGGACGGACCGCGCGCCAGGGGAGCCTTCCTCCTGCGGATGGTGATGGAGCCGCCGTGGTCCGTTCGCATCGAGGACCGGGCCCCGCTCTCCCTGCTGTGCATGACCGCGGGCGAGGCCTGGATCATGCCCGACGACGGTGACCCGGTGCTGTTGCGTCCCGGCGATGTCGCGATCGCACGGGGCCCGGGTCCGTACACCGCGGCGGACGAGGTCACCCGCGATCCGACGGCGCTGATCGGTCCTGGCGGCACCTGCCACACCCTCCAGGGCGAACCGCTCGCGGAGGCCATGCACTTGGGCGTACGCAGCTGGGGCAACGACCCGCACGGCTCGGCCACGATGCTGGTCGGGACGTACCAGATGAAGGGCGAGGTCAGTGCGCGGCTGCTCGACGCGCTGCCCCAACTGCTCCATCTGCCCGCCGATGTCTGGGACTGCCCGCTGATGCCGGTGCTCGACGACGAGATCTCCCGGGACGAGCCGGGCCAGAGCGTGGTGCTCGACCGGATCCTGGATCTGGTGCTGATCGCCGTGGTGCGGGCCTGGTTCTCGCGTCCCGGCGCCGAGGCGCCCGCCTGGTATGTGGCCATGGGTGACCCGGTGGTGGGCCGGGCGCTGCGGCTGCTTCAGGACGACCCGGCGCACGCGTGGACGGTGGCCTCGCTGGCCGCGAAGTGCGGGGTTTCCAGAGCCGGGCTCGCCCGCCGCTTCAACGATCTGGTGGGGGAGCCGCCGATGGCGTACCTCACGGGGTGGCGGCTCGCGCTCGCGGCGGATCTGCTGCGCGACACCGACGCGACGGTCGAGGCGGTGGCCAGAAGGGTCGGCTACAGCGGCTCGTTCGCGCTGAGCACCGCATTCAAGCGGGTACGGGGCATCAGCCCGCAGGAACACCGCACCGGCGCAGCTTTGCCGGAACGGCAACAAGAGTCGCGCTGACGGCGCCGTGGCGCGACGCTGAGGGCATGAGTCATCACCACGACAATCACGACAGCACGCACATCGACTGGGACGAGATGAGCGGCCTGCTCGAGCGCAACGCGCAGTTCCAGGGCCCCCTGTACGAGCAGGTGGGGGCCTGGCTTGGTGAGTTGCTGCCGGTGGCCGGGGTCCGGCGGATCCTGGACATCGGCAGCGGCCCGGGAGTGCTGACCCTGCTGCTGGCTCGGGCGTTCCCGTACGCGGAAGTGGTGGCCGTGGACGCCACCGAACCGTTGCTCGACCGGGCCCGCGCCCGCGCCGAGCGCGCCGGGCTCGGGGACCGCGTCCGTACGCACCACGCCGAACTCCCGGACGGAATCGACGAGTTGGGCGAGGCGGATCTGATCTGGGCGGGCAATTCGCTGCACCACATCGGCGACCAGCGCGCCGCGCTCGGCGGCTTCGCCCGGCTGTTGCGCCCGGGCGGGCTGCTCGCGATCGCGGAGGGCGGACTGCCCGCGCGTCAGCTGCCGCGCGACATCGGGATCGGCCGGCCGGGTCTGGAGAGCAGGCTGGACGCGGCGCAGGGCGAGTGGTTCATCGAGATGCGGGCCGGGCTGCCCGGAGCGAAGGACGAGGTCGAGGACTGGCGGGCGCTGATGGCCGCCGCGGGCCTCGCGCCGAGTGGGACGCGATCGTTCCTGCTCGACATCCCCGCGCCGGTGCCCGAGGCCGTACGCGAACATCTCGTCGGCGCCGTCGGCTGGCAGCGCAGGATGCTGGACGGACGGCTGGCGACGGACGATGTCGCGGTGCTCGACCGGCTGCTCGACCCCGAGGACCCGCAGGGCCTGCTCCATCGCCCGGACGTGTACCTGCTCACCGCGCGCACGGTGCACACCGCACGGCGGGACTGAGTCAGGAACAGGGCTCCAGGCGCCACCACTGGCCGGGGGAGTCGGTGTCCTCCCACTGCCGCACGTTCGCGCCGTCCTCGGTGCTGCCGCCCTCGACCTCCAGCAGCAGACCGCTGATGAAGCTGACGACGGTGACGGTGCCCGGGGAGTCCAGGTGCTGCTCGACGATCCATTCCTGGGCGCCGAAGTTGTTGGCCCTCCACTGCTGGATGTTGGCGCCGTTCTCGGTGGAGGCGTTCGCGACGTCCAGCCGCTTTCCGCTGGCGGCGTTCACGAAGTGGTGGAGCCCGCTGCCACCCGGTACGGGATCGATCTGCCACTGCTGGGCCGGGGCTGCGCTGTCCTTGCCCTGCTGGACATTGGCACCGCTGCCCTTGGCTCCGCCGTACACCTCGAGGAGCAGCCCGCTGCCGATGTTGCGCACCAGATAGAGCCCTGGTGCCAGTGCCCCGCTCAATGTTCGTACCTCTCGGTCGGCCCTGTCGCGTTCGCGCTGACCGATCGTACGAGAGAGGCTGGGCGAAGCCCTCGCCGGACGCCTGACGGCGGCGAGGGCGACGCCTGCCGGTTAAGCCGTGCCGGACTCAGTGCACCCGCACCTTGAGGGGCGGCGACGCGATGCCTCCGCCGACGATCCGGAGCGTGTTGCGGCCCTTGAGACCGAGGTAGACCCGCATCTTGTAGGTCGACCGCTGCGTGAGGTTCATGGAGGCGGGCAGGGTGACCCACCTGCCGTTCTGCTTCTGCTGCAGCGTGACCCGGGTCCCGGGAGGCAGTTGCCGGGCCTTGCCGTACACCCGGAACTCCTGCCACGCCTGGACGCCGTCGGTCGTGGCTCTCGCCGTCAGCGTGGGTCCTGCGTGGGCCGGTCTCGCGCTGTCACGGCCGGTGTCCGTCGCCGGTGGCGCGGGGGAGACAACGGCCATGGCCACTCCGACGGAACCGGCCAGCACGGCGGCCGTCGCGATTCCGGTCACCGACGCACGCTTGAAACGCTCCATGGGATCACTCCAGGGGGAAGGGGGACTACGGATCACCAACCCTAGGCATATGGGGCGTAAATATGAGGAATCGACGCGCTCGTGGTGAAACGGCCCTTGGTTGCGCTACGGATCAGTCGCAAGCTCGCTGGACCGGTGGCCCCCGGGCAGTGCGACATACCTCGCGTAGGCCTCCCGGCAGTCGGGCACGAAAGGCCACTGATCCAGTGCCTCCCGCAGCGCGGGTTCGGGCAGCCAGGCGTGCCACGCGATCTCCCGCGGGTCCGGCGTCAGGTCGCCCTCGATCACGGCCTCGTGCAGACCGAGCCAGTACGGGCTGATCGTCCCGTGGCACAGGAACTTGAGGACGAACCGGACCTGGGCCGCCCGTATCCCGGCTTCCTCGGCGAGTTCCCTTCCGGCGGCGTCCGCGTAGGACTCGCCCGCCTCAACCGCTCCGCCGAGCAACCAGTTGTACTGGCCCGGGAAGCGCGCGGCGCTTCCCGGTCGCCGGTGCACCAGGATCCGGCCCGTCGCGTCCCGGCACACGACGGTTGCCACCCGGTGCAGCCACCGGTTGCGGATGGCCTCATCCCGGTCGACGACGCCCAGCTCCCGGTCCTGCTCGTCCACGCGTTCCACCCGTTCGGACATGGTGTCGGTCACCGGCCGCCGGAGACCCTCAGGACCGTGCCCGTCGTGTATGAGGCGTCGGGCGACAGCAGCCAGGCGACCGCCGCGGCGATCTCCTCCGGTTCGCCGGGGCGGCCGAGCGGGATCGTGGTGGCCGCCTTGGACGGGCGGTCGGGGTCGCCCATGGTGGCGTGCATGTCGGTGTTGATGACGCCGGGCGCGACCGCGTTGACCCGGATGCCGTCCGGGCCGAGTTCCTTGGCCAGGCCGACCGTCAGGGCGTCGGTGGCCGCCTTCGTCGCGGCGTAGTGGACGTACTCGCCGGGGCTGCCCAGCGTCGCCGCCGCGGATGAGATGTTGACGATGGCGCCGGAGCCGAGCGCCGCCATGTCGCGGGCGGCCCGCCGGCAGCACAGCAGGTAGCCCAGGAGGTTCACCTCGATGACCCGGCGCAGGTCCGAAGTGCGGGTGTCGGTGAGTCTGCCGAGCGGGCCGGTCACTCCGGCGTTGTTGACCAGGCCGGTCACCGGGCCGAGTTCGCGCGCGGCGGTGTCGAACAGCCGCTCCACGTCGGCCTCTTCGGACACGTCCGCCTGCACCGTGACGCAGCGGGCGCCCGCCGCACGTACAGCGGCTGCGACCTCGTTCGCCGCCGCGCCGTCGCTGACGTACGCCAGGGCCAGGTCGTGGCCGTCGGCCGCCAGCCGGACGCATGTCGCTGCGCCGATGCCCCGGCTGCCGCCTGTGACGATGGTGACCGGACGTGACACGTGCTGCCTCCCGTGCTTGTTGCGTGCTGCGTCGCGCGTTCGACAGCAAGTCGTACCTCATCAAACCCCGAAGGGCGTGCCCCTGGCCGCTGAACAGCAGCCAGGGGCACGCCCGCCCGCGCCGATCAGGGACGTCAGTTCCAGTCGAAGCCGTCCGGGTCGGGGCCGAGGCGCTTGCCCTCGTCCAGGGCGGCCAACGCGAGCATGTCCTCGTCGTCCAGCTCGAAGCCGAACACATCGAAGTTCTCGGCGATACGCGACGGAGTCACCGACTTGGGAATGACCACGTTCCCCGTCTGCAGGTGCCAGCGCAGCACCACCTGAGCGGGCGTCCTGCCGTGCTTCTGCGCGATCGCGACGACCGTCGGGACCTCCAGAAGGCCCTTGCCCTGGCCCAGCGGGGACCAGGCCTCGGTGCGGATGCCGTGCTCGGCGTGGAAGGCGCGCAACTCCGTCTGCTGGAGCTGCGGGTGCAGCTCGACCTGGTTGACGGCCGGTACGACGCCGGACTCCTCGATGACGCGACTGAGCTGCGGCACCTTGAAGTTGGAGACGCCGATCGCCTTCGCGCGGCCGCTCTGCTCTATCTCGGTGAACGTCTTCCAGATCGTGAGGTAGTCCTCGCGCATCGCGCGCGGCCAGTGGATCAGGTAGAGGTCGACATGGTCGAGGCCCAGCTTCTTCAGCGAGGCGTCGAATTCACGCAGGACGGCGTCACGCGTCCATGTCACGGACGAGCCGTTCCACAGCTTCGTCGTGATGAAGAGTTCCTCGCGGGCGATTCCGGAGGCGGCCACGGCGCGTCCGGTGCCCTCTTCGTTCTCGTAGATGGCCGCGGTGTCGATGCTGCGGTAGCCGGCTTCCAGAGCCGTGCCAACCGCCTTCGCCGCCTCGTCGTCGGGCACCTGCCAGACACCGAAGCCGAGCTGCGGCATCGCGACGCCATTGTTGAGGGTGAGGGAGGGGACCTTGCTCACGAGCGGTCGATCCTTACGTCGTCGGTTGGTACGCCCATCGTCAACGATCACCTTCGCAGACGCATTCCCGACGCCGAAGTTGGCCTGATACAGCTCCGACCTTATCGGTCCGGACCATTGACCGCGTCTCCTCAAGACGCAACTCTATGGCACATAGCTGAACGCCGGACACTCATGTGAACGGATGTATCAGCCCTGCTCCACCATGCGTCACCGGGCAATCACTCCTGAATCACTCCTGACCCCACATCTCAGGAAGGCAGGCACGGCTCATGCAGGACAACAAGGAAGCATCGAAGAAAACATCGGAGGAGAGGGCCACCTGGCAGACCCCCGAGTACACGGTCGTCGAGACCGCGCTCGAGGTCACCGCCTACGCCCTCACCGACCGGTAGACCCCGCCGCCATGCTGCTGCAGGTGCTCGGCACCGCGGCGGGCGGCGGACTGCCCCAGTGGAACTGTGCGTGTCCCGGCTGCGCCGGGGCACGCGCGCACCCGCACCGGCGCCGCCGTCACGCCTCACTCGCCCTGCGCGCGGACGAGAGCCTCTGGTTTCTCGTCAACGCCACCCCCGACATCGGCGACCAGATCGAGGACAGCCACGCGCTGCGGCCCGGGCCGGGGCCACGCGAGTCCCCCGTGGCCGGAGTGATCCTCACCGACGCCGAACTCGACCACACCCTCGGGATCGCCCGGCTGCGCGAGGCCGACGGCTTCGACATCCTCGCCACCCGGCCGGTACGGCACGCGCTGCTCGGACGATTAAGACTCGGCGAAGTACTCGCCCCCTACACCCGTATCGGATGGCGGGAGTTGAGCCACGAAGCGGAACCGCTGACCAAGAGCGGCACCGTGGAGATGGCTGCCGTACCCCTCTCGGCCAAACGACCGCGCTACGCCGCAGGCACCGGACAGGACGAGCGCACCTGGGTCGTCGCGCTCCGGCTGCGTGAGACCACGACCGGCCGCAGCCTGCTCTACGCACCGGCTCTCGCCCACTGGAGCGAGGAGTTCCAGCAAGCCGTCGAAGAGGCCGACTGCGTCATCCTCGACGGCACCTTCTGGGACGACAACGAGCCGGTACGCACCGGAGTTTCCGCCAGGACCGCGACCGGAATGGGCCATCTGCCCATCGCCGGGCCGAACGGCACCGCCCGCCGCCTCAGCGGGCTGCGCGCCCGCTGTCTCTACACGCACCTCAACAACACCAACCCCCTCGCGGACCCGGACGCCCCGCAGCACGCGCTGCTCGGCGACTGGGGACTCGAGGTCGCCGCCGACCGAATGGTGATCGAGCTGTGAGCACAGTCGCTCCGCCCGCAACGGGCGCCGGTGAGCTGTGGAGCCCCGAGGAGTTCACGGCGCGGCTGCGCGCCGTACCCGCCGAGCGCTACCACGACCGCCACCCCTTCAACCTGCGCATGCACGAAGGCGCCCTGCGCCCCGACGAGTTGCGCCGCTGGATCCTCAACCGTTTCCACTACCAGCGCCACATCCCCGTCAAGGACGCGCTGATCCTTGCCAAGTTCGACGACTCCTCGCTGCGCCGCTCCTGGCTGCGCCGGATCCAGGACCACGACGGACCGGTGGAGGGCGAGGGCGGCATCGAGCGCTGGCTGCGGCTCGGCGAAGCCGCCGGGATCGACCGGGAGCGGCTCCGGTCGGGCGCGGAAGTACTCCCGGGTGTACGGCTCGCGGTCGACGGATACGTCAACTTCTGCCGGCTGCGTTCCGCCCTAGAAGCCGTCGCTGCCTCCCTCACCGAACTCGCCGCGCCGGCCATCATGCGCACCCGTATCGACGCCTTCGAACGCCACTACCGCTGGATCGAGACCGACGGACTCGTCTACTTCCAGAGCCGCATCGGACAGGGCGGCCGCGACAGCGAAGAAGCCCTCGCGCTCGTCCTCGCCTGGGCGGCGACCCGGCAGGAGCAGGAGGCGGCCGTGGCAGCCCTCCGCTTCAAGTGCGATGTGCTCTGGGCGCTGCTCGACGCCGTGGACGGCGCGGGGGAGCGGCCATGACCGATACCTCGACAGGCGACACCTGGAAACCCGTGCTCTCGAGGTCGGTGGTGTTCCGGCACGACCGGGTGCGCGGCGCCGATCTGCTCGTACTGCCCGAGCGGGTGGTCGTGCTCCAGGGCAATGCCGGATCCATCGTGCGGCTCTGCGACGGCGTGCGCGACGTCGGCGCGATCGTGGCCGAGCTCGCCGAACAGCATCCCGGTGCGCCCGTGGCCGAGGAAGTCCCGGAGTTTCTGGGGCGGTTGCGCAAGGAGGGCTGGCTCAAGTGACAACTGTCGACCCGCCGTGGGCGCTCCTCGCCGAGCTCAGCCATGGCTGTCCGCTGCACTGCGCCTATTGCTCCAACCCCGTCGAACTGGTCGGTCGGTCAGACGAGTTGACCACTGCCCAGTGGGCCGAGGTGTTCCGGCAGGCCGCCGACCTGGGCGTCGTACAGTCCCATCTCTCCGGCGGAGAGCCGCTGCTGCGCCGGGATCTGCCCGAGATCGTGGCCGCGGCGGACGGCGCCGGAATCCATACGCAGCTGGTCACCAGCGGGGTCGGCCTGCACGAGAAGCGACTGGCCGCGCTGATCGACGCGGGGCTGCGCAGCGTCCAGCTCTCGGTCCAGCACGCAGACCGGGCCGCCTCCGAACTCATCGCCGGAGCCCGCTCCTTCGCCGCCAAGGAGCGCGCCGCCCGGCTCGTACGCGAGGCGGATCTGCCCCTCGGGCTCAATGTCGTACTCCACCGCGCCAATCTCGACGCGCTGGACGACCTCGTCGAACTCGCCCTGGCCTGGGGCGCGGAGCGGATCGAGCTCGCCAACGTCCAGTTCTGCGGCTGGGCCCTGCGCAACCGGGACGCCCTGCTGCCCGGCCGTGAGCAGATCGCCGCCGCGCGTGCCGCGGTCGAACGATGGCGGGCCCGGCTGGCGGGCCGGCTGGACCTCGTCTGGGTCGTGCCCGACTACGTCGACGGCATCGCCAAGCCCTGCATGGGCGGCTGGGGCGCTCTCTCGCTCACCGTGGCACCCGACGGCACGGTCCACCCCTGCCCGGCGGCCGCGTCCCTGCCCGGCCTGGACGCCCCCAGCGTCAAGGACCACTCCCTGGAGTGGATCTGGCGCGAGTCGAAGACCTTCAACCTCTACCGCGGCGAGGAGTGGATGCAGGACCCGTGCCGCAGCTGCCAGCTGCGCACGACGGACTTCGGCGGCTGCCGCTGCCAGGCGTACGCCCTGACCGGCGACGCCACCCGCACCGATCCGGCCTGCCGTCTCTCGCCGGACCACGCGTTCGTACGCGATCTCGTCGACCGCCCGCGCATCCCCGCGCCGGTGGCAGCACCCGCGTACGCCTACCGCAAGGAAGGACCATGAAGCGATCAACTCCCCTGCTGCTGGCGGCCGCTCTCGCGGGCAGCACCCTGTCCGCCGTGCCCGCGAGCGCGGATCCCGAGGTGCCGGCCGCGGCCGTTCGGTACGAGGCCGAGAGCGCCCTCATCCACCAGGGCGCCGTGGAGAGCAACCACGCCGGATTCACCGGAACCGGATTCGTCAACTACGACAACGCGGCCGGAAGTCATGTCGAGTTCACTGTGAACTCCGCCGTGACCACGAGCACCACGCTCGCCCTGAGGTTCGCCAACGGCACGACGGCGAACCGCCCGCTCGACATCTCCGTCAACGGTCAACTGGTCGCCGACGACCTGGCCTTCGGCTCCACCGGCAGCTGGACCGGCTGGCGGACCACGAACGTCACCGCCGAGCTCAAGGCGGGGACCAATACCGTACGGGTCACCTCCGCCGGCGCGACCGGCGGCCCCAATCTCGACTCGCTCACCGTCGGCGAAGACGCCCCCACCGCCGACTGGTCGGTCGCCATGGTCGAGTCCACGACGGCCCGCTACTCCCCGAGCGCCATCGGCGGCTGGTCCTATCCCGTGGGGCTGTATCTCTACGGCCAGTACCTCGTTTATCAGCGCACCCACGACGCCCGCTACCTCAGCTACATCAAAAGCTATGTCGACCGCTTCGTCGACAGCGGCGGAAACATCGGGCAGAGCTTCAACAATCTCGACAGCATGCAGGCAGGGCGGCTGCTGAACATCCTCCACCACGAGACGGGTCAGGCGCGCTACCAGAAAGCCGCCAAGAAGATCCGGGACCGGCTCACCACCTATCCGCGCACGTCCGACGGCGGATTCTGGCATTCGACATCGGATTCCCGGCGCAGCCAGCTGTGGGCCGACGGCGTCTACATGGTGAACCCCTTCCTCGTCGAGTACGGAAAGGAATTCGGCGACTCGGCGTACACCAGCAATGAGGCCACCAGACAACTCGCCGTCTACGGCAGCCACTTGCAGGTGGAAGGCGGACTGCTCAGGCACGCATGGGACGAGTCGCGCGACGCGAGCTGGTCCGATCCGGGGACCGGACTCGCACCCGAGCACTGGTGCCGCGCCATCGGCTGGTACTCGATGGCGATCGTCAACGTCCTGGACGCAGTCCCGGCCGGCCATCCCCGCCGGGCCCAGCTGCTGACCGCGCTGCGAAAGCTCGCCGCCGGCATCGAGCATTACCAGGATCCGGCCACCGGCCGCTGGTTCCAGGTCGTCGACAAGGGCGCGCACGCCGACAACTGGACCGAGACCTCCTGCTCCAGCATGTTCACCTTCGCCCTTTCCCGCTCGGCACAGCAGGGATATGTCGACGCGCACTACGCACAGGTGGCCCAGCGCGGATATCAGGGCGTGCTGGAAAAGATCTCGACCGGCGGCGACGGTCTCACCAACCTCACCGACATCTCCATCGGGACGAATGTCGGGAACTATGGCTACTACATCAACCGCGACCGGAAGACCAATGATTTCCACGGTCTCGGCGCCTTTCTCATCATGAACGAACAACTCCGGGCCAGGTGACAAGAAATGACCCCCACCAGAAGGACCGTTCTGGGCGCCGCGCTGGGCGGTGCCGTCGCGGCCGGCATGCCCGCGGCGACGGCGAGCGCCGCATCGTGGCAGCTGCGCTGGTCTCCGTCGGCGAGCACCGACAAGCTCAAGGCCTTCGAGACGATCGAGGACGACCGGGCGGACTCCCACCCGGCCGGAGCGCCGCACATCTTCGCCGAGGGCGACAACTTCCGGTTCACCATGCACACCGTGGACCGGGACACCATGAAGGACCGGCAGCGCCACGAGGTCACCGGCTGCCGCAACGGCAGCTCCTTGCTCCAGTGGAAGTCCGGCCAGACCTGGCGGGTCACGTACTCGATGTACATCCCCAGCACGCTGAAGGCGACCACCAGCTTCACGCACATCATGCAGATGAAGCAGCCCGGCACCGGCTCGTCGCCGATCGTCGTGCAGTCGCTGCGCCGCGTCAACGGCGTACAGACCATCGAGCTCAGGGTCATCGAGGGGGACGTCCTCGTCGGCCGTACGAACCTGGAGCCGCTGCACGACAAGTGGACCGACGTCGACTTCCAGATCAAGATCGGCAACGGTACTTCGGGCTCCGTCCGCTGGATTCTCAAGAGCGGCGGAACCACGGTGATCGACAAGTCGAAGTCGGGCGTCGACACCTTCCTCGCGGACCGGGTGCGCCCCAAGTGGGGCATCTACCGCTCCCTGGGCGACAGTTCGGGCTCGCTGCAGAACTGCCACCTGCTCCTCACCAATATGCGCTGCTACCAGCTCGTCTGAGGAGGACGACGATGAAGTGCTTACGGAGAACCGCCGCCACCGCCTTTCTGGGCTTCGCGCTGGCGCTGGGCATCGCCCAGCCTCCGGCGGGGGCTGAGCCCGAAACGCCGCCGACCGCGGCCGCGACGGCACCCGCACCCGCCGCGGCCGAGTTCAACGTCC
The DNA here is from genome assembly GCF_045207475.1 of Streptomyces sp. NBC_00885. NCBI lineage: Bacteria > Bacillati > Actinomycetota > Actinomycetes > Kitasatosporales > Streptomycetaceae > Streptomyces > Streptomyces sp. NBC_00885. The sequence goes on along the minus strand of NZ_CP108796.1, from coordinate 1,328,885 downwards.
GTGACTACGGAGCGGTCGGCAACGGCTCCACCAACGACACGGCGGCCATCAACAAGGCCATCACCGCCGCCAACACGGCGGGCGGCGGAATCGTCCGCTTCCCCTCGGGGACGTACGAGTCCAAGAAAACGATCAGGATGAAGAGCAACGTCACCCTGCAGCTGGACGCGGGATCGACGATCAGCGGAAACGGCGCTGACACCTATGACCCGCCCGAGCCGAACCAGTGGGACGACTACCAGGACTACGGCCACAGTCACTTCCACAACGCCATGATCTACGGCGACAACCTCAGCAATATCGGCTTCACCGGCTCCGGCGTCATCGACGGCGACGGCGCGCTGATCACCGGCAACCCCAAGCCGGGCGAGGCCGACAAGATCATCTCGCTGACGCGCTGCAAGAACCTCACCCTCAGCGGCATCACCCTGCGCGAGGGCGGACACTTCGCCGCGCTCATCAACAACTGCGACAACGTCGTCTCCGACCGCCTCACCATCGACACGGCGATGGACCGCGACGGCTGGAACATCATCTCCACCACCAACGTCAAGATCACAAACGCCCATCTGGAGGCGAACGACGACGCTCTCGCCTTCAAGAGCGACTACGCGCTCGGCGCCAAGCTCAACAACGGGCATGTCACCGTCACCGACTCCTATCTCTCGGCCGGCTGCTGCAACGCGCTGATGTTCGGCTCCGAGACCTGCGGCGACTTCTCCGACTACCGCTTCGAGCGGATCACCATCAAGGGCTCGGACAAGTCCGGCCTCGGTCTGGTCTCCATGGACGGCGCCAAGATCTCCGACGTCCACTACAAGGACATCACCATGACCGACGTCCGCTCGCCGATCATGCAGAAGGTCGGTACGAGAAAACGGTGCGGGAACAACCCGGGCGTCGGCTCCATCAGCAACATCACGTACACCAACATCAAGGCCAACGGCACGACCCCGTCCTTCTCCCCGACCCTGTGGGGCGAGTCCGGCAGCGGCCGCATCCACGACATCACCTTCACAAACGTCGACATCACGGTGCCCGGCGGCAACGGCACCATGTCCACCAACCCGCCGAGCAACGACCCGACGGACTACAACCCCAAGGCGATCGGCACCCGCCCCGCCTACGGCTGGTATATCCGGGGCGCCGACAACGTCCGCTTCACCGACAGCGAGGTGCGTTTCGCGGCGAACGACGGCAGGCCCGCAGTCATCGCCGACAACAGCACCGGCGTCCGCTTCGACCGCTTCACCGCGCAGCGCGGCAGCAACAGCCCGTCCGACCTGCTCTTCCAGACGGTCAACGGCTACTGCGTCGCCGGCAGCGCCAACACGAACGGGGGCGCGCTGCGGATCAGCCAGACCGGCTCCAGCCAGAACTGCGGCGGCGGACCTTCGCCCACCCGGTACGAGGCCGAGAACGCCACGTACTCCACCGGCTCGACCGTCGACTCCGACCACACCGGCTACTCCGGCGCGGGCTTCGTCAACACCCCCAACACCGTGGGCGCGTACGTGGAGTGGACGGTGAACGCCTCCGAGGCGGGCACGGCCGATCTCGTCATCGCCTACGCCAACGGCACCACCACATCCCGCCCGCTGGACATCGCCGTCAACGGGGTCACTGTCGCCGCGGCCTCCCCCTTCGCCGGCACCGGCGCCTGGACCACCTGGCGCACGGTCACCGTGCCCGTCGCCCTCAAGGCCGGAGCCAACACCGTCCGTGCCACCGCCACCACCGCGAACGGCGCACCCAATCTCGACTTCCTGGACGGCCCGGCATGACCAGACGCCTCTTGGCGCGGCTGGTGCTGGTGGGCGCGCTGCTCCTCGGCGCGCTGACCTTGCAGAGCCCCGCCCGCGCCGATCTGGAACACCCGCGCCAGGACTTCCTGCGCTCCTCCCTCGGCGGTCTCTTCCTGCACTGGGGGCAGCGCACCGCTCCCTCGCACACGAGCTGCAGCCAGTGGGAGTCCGATGTCACGGGCGGCGGCTGGACGCCCGACTACTGGGTCCAGGAAGCACAGAAGCTGCACACCCAGTACCTCGTGCTCGCCACCTTCCACAGCCGCCTCGGCTACGCCCGCCCCTGGCCGTCCAGGATCCCCGGAAGCTGCAGTACGAAGCGCGACTTCCTCGGTGAGCTGATCACCGCCGCCAAGGCCAAGGGCCTCAAGACGATCCTCTACATGACCGACGACCCCCAGTGGCACGACGAGGGCGGCCATGAGTGGCTCGACTCGGCGGCGTACTCGAAGTACAAGGGCCGCAATGTCGATCTGACCGGCCGCGACGGCTTCGGGGAGTTCAGCTACGACAACTTCTTCGAGGTCATGGACCGCTATCCGGAGCTCGGAGGCTTCTGGATCGACAACGACAACGCGTACTGGGAGAGCCACAACCTCTACGCGCAGGTGTACCAGAAGCGCCCGAACTACACGATCAGCAACAACAACGAAGACACGCCGATCATGGACATGATCAGCAATGAGCAGAAGACGGGGATGAGCCCGTCGTACGACTACCCGCAAGCCGTCTACACGGCGGCGCCCCGGCTGGTCGAGGCCGACTTCAAGCTCCCCTCCACGGGATCGTGGTGGTACACCGGTTCCGATCCGGCCGTCGACCGCAGGCTCACCCTCGGCCGGCTCATCACCAACGCCGGCTCCTCGGTGAAGGCGCTGATGGCAGAGACGGCGATGGTGGGCGGCAGACTCCCGGGCAATCAGGCCGCGTTCAACAACTTTGCCAAGGGCTATCTCGACGCCATCGCCGAGTCGTTGCACGGCACCGAGGGCGGCGGCTACCTGCACGGCGGCCTCGCCCCCGGGTTCTGGAACGACGGTTCCCACGGCGTCACCACCGTCAGCAGGACCGACCCGGACAAGCACTACATCCATGTGCTGACCCCGCCGTCCGCCTCCACCCTGCGGCTGCGGGACAACGGCTATCGGGTGACGGGTGTGAGGAACCTCCGTACCGGGGCGCCCATCGCGTACAGCCAGAGCGGCGGCACGCTCAGCCTCACCGGACTTGGCAGCTGGGACCCGTACGACACCGTCTTCAAGGTCACCACGGCCGGACGCGAAGGCATCGTCCCCGCCACCTCGTACACGATGAGCGCCGGCGCGTCGGCGGGCGGACACGGAGCCGCGGCCGCCGCCGACGGCGACTACCGCACCTATTGGGACAGCGACAAGACCACGCCCGTCTCGCTCCGCTTCGACCTCGGATCCGCGAAGCGGGTGCAGTACATCGGCGTCAACCAGCGTGAGGACTCCGTCAGTTACGCACGCTCGGGCACCGAACAGTCCGCCCGGATCAGGGACTACCGGGTGTACGTCAGCAACGACGGCACCACCTGGGGAAGCCCGGTCACGACCGGAACCCTGCCCAGCCGCCGAGGCGTCGCCGTTATCGACATCCCCGCGACCACCACCCGCCATGTCCGCCTCGAAGTGGTCAACACCCATGCGGCATCGAGCGATTCGACCCGCTACAAACGGCTGCGGATCGACGAGAGCTGGATCGGCAGCGCCTACGCGGCGGGCGGTGGCACGACTCCGACGCCCGGCCGCTACGAGGCCGAGTACGCGAACTACTCGACTGGCTCGACCGTCGACTCCGACCACACCGGCTTCACGGGCACCGGCTTCGTCAACACGCCCAACACGGCTGGTGCGTATGTGGAGTGGACGGTGCAGTCGGCCACCGCCCGCAGCGCCTCGATCGCGATCCGGTACGCCAACGGCACCACGGCGGGCCGCCCACTGGATGTCTCCGTCAACGGCAGGGTCGTCTCCGCGAACCGGGCGTTCGACGGCACCGGCGCCTGGACCACCTGGGCCGACTCGACCCTGACCGTCCCGCTCAGCGCCGGGGCGAACACCGTACGCGTCACCGCCACCGGCGCGAACGGCGCACCCAACCTCGACCACCTCGATGTGGAGGCGCCATGCTGCGTCTAATGGGGGGACGCCCCCCAAACCCCCCGCCCCTCAGAGCCCTGCTGGTGGGGGCGCTCGCGATACCTCTTGCCGCCGCCGGGCTGACCTCGGCCCCGCCACCGGCCGCCGCGTCCGACAACGGCCTGTCCCTCCGGCCCGCGATGGGCTGGTCCAGCTGGAGTTTCGTACGCCGCCAGCCCACCGAGGCCAAGCTGAAGGCCCAGGCGGACGCCCTGGTCGGCAGCGGTCTCAAGGAACACGGTTATATCCACGTCAACCTCGACGACTTCTACCAGAAGTGCGATTCCAACGGCTTCACGGTCGACCAGTACGGGCGGTGGGCCGTCGACTCGGCGAAATTCCCCTCGGGCATCAAGGCGCTCGCCGACTACATCCACTCCAAGGGGCTGAAGTTCGGCTTCTACGTCACGCCCGGCATCGCCAAGAACGCCGTCACCAGGAACACGCCGATCGAAGGGACCTCGTACCACGCGAAGGACATCGCCGACACGTCCAAGCTGGAGAAGAACTACAACTGCAAGAACATGTACTACATCGACTACAGCAAGCCCGGCTCCCAGGAGTTCGTGAACTCCTGGGCCCGCCAGTTCGCTTCCTGGGGAGTCGACTACCTCAAGATCGACGGCGTCGGCAGCCATGACATTCCCGACGTGCGGGCCTGGGACAAGGCTCTGCGCGCATCGGGCCGCCCCATCAACTACGCCCTCTCCAACAACCTCGCCATCGCCGACGCCCCCACCTGGCGACAGCTCGCCAACAGCTGGCGCACGCAGGGGGATGTCGAGTGCTACTGCGGCCCCGGACCCAACGGCAGCGGCTTCCCGCTCACCGACTGGAACCACATCACCTCACGGTTCAACTCGGCGGCGAACTGGCAGCAGTACGCCGGACCCGGCGGCTGGAACGACCTGGACTCACTCGAGATCGGCAACGGCGACCAGGTCGGCCTCAACGCCGACCAGCGACGCTCGCACATGACGCTGTGGGCGATGGCCGCCTCCCCGCTGCTGCTCGGCACCGACCTCACCGCACTCAGCGCCACCGACAAGGCGATGCTCACCAACGACCGGCTGATCGCGGTCAACCAGGACGGCATCGCCGCCCGACGCATCGTCAACTCCGGTCCCCAACAGGTCTGGAGCAAGCGCGAGCAGAACGGCGACTACATCGTCGCCCTCTTCAACACCGGCACCTCCGGCAACCAGACCGTCGCCGTGAACTGGTCCCAGGTCGGCTTCTCCGGCGCCGCTGCCGTCACCGACCTCTGGTCCGGCCAGAGCGGCGGCCTGGTCAACGGCTCGTACAGCGTCACCCTGCGCCCGGGGGAGACCCGGCTGATCCGGGCCACCCCGCAGTCGGGCACCACCGTCCGGTACGAGGCCGAGAACGCCTCCTTCAGCGCGGGCTCGACCGTCGACACCGACCACGGCGGCTTCAGCGGCACGGGCTTCGTCAACACGGCCAACGCCGCGGGCGCGTATGTCGAGTGGACGGTCGAATCGGCGACCGCCCGGGATGCCGCACTGACCATCCGCTACGCCAACGGCACCACGGCGGGCCGGCCGATGGATGTCTCCGTCAACGGCGCCGTCGTCTCCGCGGGCCGGGCCTTCGACGGCACCGGGGCCTGGACCACCTGGGCCGATTCCACCCTCAGCGTCCCGCTCAAGGCGGGTTCGAACACAGTACGCGTCACCGCCACCACGGCGAACGGCGCACCCAACATCGACTACCTCGACAGGGGATAACAGACGTGCGACCCCCCACCACACGGCTCCGTAACTCCACGATCGGCGCCGCAGTCACCGGACTGCTCGGCTCACTGGTGCTGGCGGCCTTCCCTGCGGCCGCCGGCGCGGCACCCGGCGCCGCCCAGCAAGCTTCGGGCGCGATGGCCGCGGCACCGTACGAATATCTCGGCTGGGGCAGCCCCCAGAAGCCGACCGACGTCATGGCGGCCACCGGCGTGAAGTGGTTCACGCTCGCCTTCATCCTCTCCGACGGCGGCTGCAACCCGAAGTGGGACGGCAGCCGCGCCCTCAAGGGCGGCTCCGACGAGTCGGCCATCAAGTCCATCCGCGCGGCGGGCGGCGACATCGTCGTCTCCGTCGGCGGCTGGAGCGGTGCGAAGCTCGGCGAGAAGTGTTCCAGCGCCACCGCGCTCGCCGGGGCGTACCAGAAGGTGATCGACGCGTACCGGCTCAAGGCCTTCGACATCGACATCGAGGCGAGCGAATTCGGCAACGCGACCGTGCGCCAGCGGGTCGTCGACGCGCTGAAGATCGTCGAGCAGAAGAACCCCGGCATCGTCACCTACATCACCATGGGCACGACCCCCGGCGGCCCGGACGCCACGGGCAAGGACCTGATCAAGCGCGGCGCCAGGTCGGGTCTGGCCGCGGACGCCTGGGTGATCATGCCCTTCGACTTCGGCGGCCACAGCGGCACGATGGGCCAGGCCTCGGTCAGTGCTCTCGAAGGCCTCAAGAGCGCGGTCAAGAGTGCGTACGGATACAGCGACTCCGCCGCCTACCAGCACATCGGCGTCTCGTCGATGAACGGCAAGACGGACGTGGCCGGGGAGACCGTCACGCTGAACGACTTCAGGACGATCCTCGCGTACGCGCAGCAGCACCACATCGCGCGCTACTCCTTCTGGTCCGTCAACCGCGACCGCAGCTGCGGCTCGGGCGGGGACGCGGACGCCTGCAGCGGTGTCTCGCAGTCCCCCTATGCGTACACCAAGATCGTGGCCCAGTACGGGGGCTGACACCCCGTCGGCGGCACCGGCCTTCGCCGACCGCTGCCCGGCGCGGAACTCCTGCCCCGCGCCGGGCAGTTCACGTCAGTGGTAGAGCGCGTCCACCTCGACCGAGTACGCCGCCTCGATCGCCTTCCGCTTGAGCTTCAGCGAGGGGGTGAGCAGACCGTGCTCCTCGCTGAAGGGATGCGCCAGGATCCGGAACGTACGGATCGACTCGGCCTTGGACACCAGCGTATTGGCGGCCACCACGGCCCGGCGGATCTCCATCTCCAGATCCGGGTCGCGCACCAGCTCGGCGGGCTCGAGCGGTGCCTTGTTCTGCATGGCGAGCCAGTGGTCGACGGCCTCCTGGTCCACAGTGACCAGCGCCGCGATGTAGGGACGGTCGTTGCCGACGACGATGCACTGCGCCACCAGCGGATGGTTGCGCACCCGCTCCTCAAGCCCCACGGGCGAGACGCTCTTGCCGCCCGAGGTCACCAGGATCTCCTTCTTGCGCCCGGTGATGGTCAGATAGCCGTCCTCGTCGAGCGCCCCGAGATCTCCGGTGGCCAGCCAGCCGTCGTGCAGTACGGCGTCGGTGGACTTCGGGTCGCCGAGATAACCGCCGAAGATATGCGCTCCGTGCAGCCACACCTCGCCGTCCTCGGCGATGTGCACCGTGGTGCCGGGGATGGGCTGGCCGACGGTGCCGTAGCGCGTGCGCTCCGGCGGGTTCGCGGTCGCGGCCGCGGTGGACTCGGTGAGTCCGTATCCCTCGAAGACGGTCACGCCCGCGCCCTCGAAGAAGAGCCCGAGCCGCCGGTCCATGCCGGAGCCGCCGGACATCGCGTGCCGTACGCGGCCGCCCATCGCGTCACGGACCTTGCCGTAGACGACCTTCTCGAAGAACTGGTGCTGCATCCGCAGCCCGGCTGACGGTCCCGGGCCGAGCCCGAAGGCCCGGTGCTCCGTCGCTTCGGCGTATCTCACCGCGACATCGACGGCCTTGTCGAACGGGCCCGACTTCCCCTCGGCCTCCGCCCTGCGGCGCGCGGCGTTGAAGACCTTCTCGAAGATGTACGGCACAGCCAGGATGAACGTCGGCCGGAACGCCGCCAGATCCGGCAGCAGCGCACTCGCCTGCAGCACCGGCTGATGGCCGAGCTTGACCCGGCCGCGCACCGCCGCGACCTCGACCATCCGCCCGAAGACATGGGCGAGCGGCAGAAAGAGCAGGGTCGAGGCCTCGTCGCCGGGTTTGGAGTGAAACACCGGCTCCCAGCGTTCGATCAGGGTGTCCGTCTCGAACATGAAGTTGGAGTGGGTGATCACACAGCCCTTGGGGCGGCCGGTGGTGCCGGAGGTGTAGATCACGGTGGCGATCGAGTCGGGAGTCACCGCACGCCGGTGGCGGTGCACCACCTCGTCGTCGATGTGCGCGCCCGCCTCCACCAACTCGGCAACGGCCCCGGCGTCCAGCTGCCACAGCCGTTTCAGCTGAGGCAGCCGGTCGATGACCGAGCCGATGGTCATGGCGTGGTCCTCGTGCTCGACCATGCAGGCCGAGACCCCGGCGTCGTGCAGCATCCAGAAGACCTGCTCGGCGGAGGAGGTGGGGTAGACCGGCACCGACTGGGCGCCGACGGTCCACAGCGCGAAGTCGAAGAGCGTCCACTCGTAGCGCGTGGGGCTCATGATCGCGACGCGGTCCCCGAACCGCACACCGTGCGCGAGCAACCCCTTGGCCAGGGCCAGCACCTCGTCGCGGAACTGCGCGGAGGTCATGTCCTGCCAGTTGCCCGCCGCGTCCTTGCGGCCGAGGGCGACCCGCTCGGGATCGTCATCGGCATGGTCGAAGACCGCGTCCGCAAGTCCGCCTACCTGAGGCGCCGCGGCCATGGGTGGGACAGTGAACTCGCGCAATGGCCTGCTCCTCGTGGCGCTCCCCGCACAGCGCCGTGACGCTACCCCACGCCGCCGCGGGGCGGGAGGGGCTTCATGAACTGTGGACGAATGGCATCACCACAGGTCAGGCGCAGATGTCCGGCAACATGGTGCAGGCTCGGGTGTAGTTCTGACCCCACGGTAAGTACGCCGGGCCGGAATCTCCACCGAATCTGTACGGTGCGCTCACCGTCGCTCTACGGGTACGGGGGCCTTGGTCCGTACCTGCGCCGTCTCCAGGGCGTCGATGCGGCGGGCCGGGCGGTCGCGATCGTACCGAAAACCGCTGCGCCGAAGCCGTCTGCCGCTGCGCCCCAGCCCTCGCCGGCCCGCTGTCACCGACCGCGGTGCAACCGGTCCCCGCCCGTGAGGATCGACGCCGCCAGAGCGTCCGCCGCCCCCCGCGCCTCCCGGTCCGCTCCCGCACGGCGGCCGTGCAGCAGGACGAAGTCCACATCGCCGAGCTCCGGCAGACCCGCGCGGCCCGGAACCGGGACGAGGCCCGGCGGAATCAGCCCGCGGGTGTGGGCCATCACGCCGAGCCCGGCGCGCGCCGCCGCGATCAGACCGCTCAGGCTCGTACTCGTACAGGCGATGTGCCAGGCGCGGCCGTCGGCCTCCAGGACCTCCAGAGCGCGGGCGCGCGTGATCCCCGGCGGCGGAAAGACGATCAACGGGACCGGGCGGTCCGGGTCCAGCCGCAGCTGCGGGGCGCCGATCCAGGTCAGGGCGTCCTGCCAGACCAGCTCGCCGTGCGTGTCACCCGCCCGCCGCTTGGCCAGCACCAGATCGAGCCGGCCCGCCTCCAGCCGCCTGTGCAGGATGCCCGACAGCTCGACCGTGAGCTCCAGATCGACCTCCGGATGATCACGCCGGAACGACTGAAGGATCTCCGGGAGCCTGGTCAGTACGAAGTCTTCCGAGACCCCGAAACGCAGCCGCCCGCGCAGCCGCGTGCCCGCGAAGAACGCGGACGCGCGCTCGTGCGCCTGCAGGATCGTCCGGGCGAAACCGAGCATCGCCTCGCCGTCCTCGGTCAGCTCCACGCTGTGCGTGTCCCGCGTGAACAACGGGCGCCCGGTCGCCTCCTCCAGCCGCCGCACATGCTGGCTCACCGTCGACTGACGCAGACCGAGCCGACGCGCGGCCTGGGTGAAGCTCAGGGTCTGGGCGACCGCGAGGAAGGTACGCAGCTGGGCCGGGTCGTACATGCTTCGAGGTTAGCGCGTCATCGCGATCCGTGATGACAGTCAGAGCGGTATACGGGATTCCCGATCGCCCCCATCGGAAGCAGCATGGGGTTGGCACATCCTGACCCGAGAGCAAGTGGAGCCCATGAGCCCCCGCACGTTGCAGTTGCCGTCCTGGCTGCCGGTCGATCCGTACATCCTGGCGCTGCTCGGGACGGTCGGCCTCGCGGCACTGCTCCCGGCGTCGGGAGCGGCGGCGGACATCGCGGGCGGAGCCTCGACCGGCGCGGTCGCCCTGCTCTTCTTCCTGTACGGCGCCCGACTGTCCACACGCGAGGCCCTCGACGGGCTGCGGCACTGGCGGCTCCACCTGACCGTCCTGGGCGCGACCTTCCTGGCCTTCCCGCTGCTCGGCCTCGCCGCCCGAAGCCTCGAACCGCTGGTGCTCAGCCCGCAGCTCTACAGCGGCCTGCTCTTCCTCTGCCTCGTCCCGTCGACGATCCAGTCCTCGATCGCCTTCACCTCCATCGCCCGCGGCAATGTCCCCGCGGCGATCTGCGCGGGCTCCTTCTCCAGCCTCGCGGGCATCGTCCTGACCCCGCTCCTCGCGGCCCTGCTGCTCGGCGGCACCGGGGGCGGCTTCTCCGCGGACTCCCTGCTGAAGATCGTCCTGCAACTGCTTGTGCCGTTCCTGGCAGGGCAGGTGCTCAGGCGATGGATCGGCGGCTTCCTGCTCCGCCACAAGAAGGCGCTCGGCCATGTCGACCGGGGCTCGATCCTGCTCGTCGTCTACACCGCCTTCAGCGAAGGCATGGTCGCGGGCGTCTGGCACCGGGTCACGCCCCTGCGCCTCGGTGCGCTGCTCCTGGTCGAGGCGCTGCTCCTCGCGGCGATGCTGGCGCTGACCTGGTACGGCGCGAAGCGGCTCGGCTTCGGCCGGGAGGACCGGATCGCGATCCAGTTCGCGGGCTCGAAGAAGAGCCTGGCGGCGGGGCTGCCGATGGCGAGTGTGCTGTTCGGGGCGCAGGCGAGTGTGGCGGTGCTGCCGTTGATGCTTTTCCATCAGATGCAGCTGATGGTGTGCGCGGTGATCGCGAAGCGGCGTGCGCGGGACGCGGTGACCGCGGTGCCGTTCGCCCACCCCGCCCCTGCCCGATGTTCGTAAGTAGGTGTTCTGTCCCGCCTGGTGTCTGACCGGGCGGGACACACTGCACGGTCGCTTCTGCGGCGGCAAGTGGCTGGTCAGTTCAACAGCAGGTCGATCACTCCCGTCAGGTCCTCCTCGCCGCTGCCCTCGGCCAGGCGGCGGCGCATCAGCTCGAAGTAGGGGCTGAGCAGTTCCGGGCTGACACCCTGCTGCTCGGCGGTGCTCAGGAAGGTAGGCGTGCCAGCCACCTGCATGGCGAGGTTGGAGACGACGCCCTTGGTGTAGTCGCCGCTCCGCAACTGGTCGGCGGTCTGGTGAACTGCCGGGGCCATCGCGACGAGCCAGTCGGCGAGCAGCGGGGCGAGCGCCGCGGGGTCGATGTCCTCCTTGCGGATCAGGGCGAAGGCGTGCGCGGCGCCGGCGAACATCCCGTACATGGCGCTGAGAAGGGCCACGTCGTGCAGGGCCGCGAAGCCGGCGTCCTCGCCGACGTAGGTAGTGCCGGCCGGGACGCTCAGGGTCTCCTGGTGCCGCTCGAACAGCTCCCGCGAGCCGCTGTAGAAGACGAAGCCGCCGGTTTTTGGTTACCTCGGGGTGAGCGAGCACGTCAGAAGGGTGGGGCATGACGACGCTGAACCGGCCGGGCACACCAGACGGACACGTCTGCGGGATCGATACCGCGATGGAGGTGATCGGCGGCAAGTGGAAGGTGCTGATCCTCTGGGCGCTCCACGAGCATCCCCACCGTCGCTTCGGCGAGTTGCGTCGACTGCTTCCGGGGATCACCGAGAAGGTGCTGGCCTCGCACCTGCGTGAACTGGGAGCGGACGGCGTCGTGCACCGCGTCTCCTACGACGAGGTGCCGCCCCGCGTCGAGTACTCGCTGACCGAGGACGGCATGCGCCTCAATGACGCACTTCAGCCGCTGGCCGCCTGGGGCCGCGAGCGGCCGACCATTCGGCGGCCGGAGGAGAAGGCGGGCTAGGGTCTGTTGTGAACGTGCTGGTCGGCGACGAGCGGCGGGACGCAAAGTAGCCCCGCCCATGCGCCACGGGGGCAACACGCGAACGGGGCCGTTGCCGACGCGCTGAACTGTCTTGCTGCCGTCGCTCAGCGGGTCGGGGCTACTCAGCGCGGGTCACTCGCGCATGGTCGACGTACTCCCGCCGGAACACGTCGTCAGCGCGTGCAACGTTGGCAGTCGCGCGCTGTGCTTCCGGCGCTGCTCCAACTTGCGCACCACGTCGGCGGACACGCCTGAGCGCTCCGCCAACATCCATAAGTCGCTGTCGATCACGATCGTGTGGCGGTCCCGCACTCCCCTTCCCCGGCCTCCCGCATGCGTGTATCCATCGGCTTGCTCCGGTCGTACGGGTCGACCTCATGGCCGTCTCCCGAGCCTGTGACCGCTCGCTCGGCCCTGAACTCGGGGGTGAAGTAGCCGGTGGAGTTGTCGCAGCCGCCGTTGGTCGTGTCCACCTTGTAGGAGACAAGGGAGAACGTCCCCGGCTCTGTGACCACCTTCGCCGGGTTGTCCCAGCTCATCACTATCTCGCGGCGCACGATGGTGCGCGCCACTTCGTCGCTCCCCGCTGCGGCGCGTACGACCGGATAGACGTACGTGACGTCGGCAGTCACCTCGACCGCGCCGCGCTCGCCTTCCCGGTACGTGATCCGGCCTCGTGACTTGATCACGTTCCCGACAAGACGCACCTTCGTCGTGGTGAAGCGGCTGAACAGCAGCAGGGGATCACTCTGCCGACTGGGCGCGCGGAGGGCGGCCGCCAGGTAGTCCTGGACGTCACGTTGATGCGGATTGATCAACGCGATCGCATTCCCGGGGCGCTCCCCGCGCAGCACACCGGGATCCAGATTGGTCCCGGTCAGGAATTCCTGCGTCCGGGCGAGCGCCTGCGCGACCTGCTCCCGGCTCATCCAGCCGGTCGGCCGCGCCTCAGGCAAGTGGACACCCTCCGCCCCGTTGCCCCACTGGTCCGCGGGCGATCCTCTGAACGGCTTCTCGATGGTGGGCAGCTGGGCTGGACCCTGGTCCGCGGGCGGCCCACTTGGACGGTCCGACTCCGCGGCGAGCGGCGCTTTCCCACCGTCGCCGCCACCGAACCAGCCCACCACCCTGCCCGGGTCCAGCGCCACGGCCAGCAATCCGACTGCGACCAGCAGACCGACCACGTACCAGCCTGCGCCCCGTCGCCGCCGGGCCGGCTGGTAAGTCCGCCACCCCTGTGGCCGGCCGCTCTCCGTACGCAGCCGCCGCGCCACCATTCGGGCCCGCGCCGATGGCTCCTCAGGTGCCCCGGAAGTCCCGGCCTCAGCTTCCCGCAGGAAGCGCTCCCACTCCTCGTCCGGTATGGACGCCCCGCCCTTGCCCACGATCTTCCCTACTTCTCTTTCCTGTCCCTTCTCAGGGACGGTCACCACGTGGTAAGCCCACACAGTTTGCCGCACCACCAGGAACCCGAGGGGCCGCAGAGCATGGCGCCTCAACGTCCCGCCACGGGCTGCCGGTACGGAACCGGCGGTCCGACTCCTGGGAACCCCACCTCGGGAGTGGACGCGGAGAACAATAAGCGGGAGCCCCCGAGGACCCATGCTGGGTCTTCGGGGGTTCCCATGCGTCAACTACGACCGGACAGGCCTACTTGGCCACGTAGCCGAAGCGCCCGCCGACCGGCGGGAGGCCGCCTGATCCGGGCTTGTACGTGGTGACGGCTGCCTTCGTGCCGCCGCTCACGTTCGACCAGGGCAGGACGTGGACGGCGCCGAGGGACGGGCCGTACGGCATGCCGATGTACAGGTTCGTGCCTGCGAAGGTGATGCTCCTGCCCACGTACTGGTTGGCGCCGGGGGTGCCGGGCAGACCGGCGGCGCTGCCCGCCTCGATCCAGACATCGGAATCGCCGGCCGTGCCGAGGAGCGGGAACGTCTGGACCGCGCCCGCCTTGGCAGCCGTACCGACGGCCTCACCGGGGATGCCGACCGCGACCCGCAGAGTCGAGACAGTGCTGGTGGCGCGCGGTGCGGTGTTGACGGCGGTCACCTTCTCGCCGAAGCGGTCACCGGCCTCGGCGGTACCCGTCACGGTGTCGTCGCCGGTGCCCTGCCAGAGGGCGTCGACCTCGCTGTAGGTGCCCGCGGCAGTGACGCGGAAGGTGACGACGCGGCCCGCGTCAGCCTTCTCGACGCCGCTCACGGCCAGGGATTCGCCGGGCGAACCGACCACGAGGAACGAGTCCGTGGCGGACGCGGCGCCTGACGGGCGGTACGCGACCAGGGACAAGGAGGCGCCGAACTCGTCGCCGGCCTCGGCAGCGCCGGAGACGGTGTCGAGGTCCTGGTCCAGGCCGAACAAGGGCTTGGGGTGGCCGTCGGCGTGCAGGGTGTGGGAGAAGACCGCCACGCCGCCGGAGTCCGCCAGAGTGCCGATGGTTTCGTTGGGAGCGCCGATGGCGATGCGGTGTGCATCGGCCGCGACACTGGCGCCGAAGCGGTCGTTCGCCTCCGCGACGCCCGGGACATCCGTCTTGTCCTGGTGGACCGAGACGTTGGTGGTGCCACGCAGGTAGAAGGCCATGCCCGCCTTGGTGACGGTGCCCAGGGCCTCGCCGGGGACGCCGATCACCAGGTACGGCTCGCCCTCGGCGGTGCGGCCGGCGGCGATGGCGTGGCCCATGCGGTCGCCCGCCTCGGCGGCCGAGGCAAGGATGGCGCCCGCGCCGGTGCCCTGCTCCAGGTGGGTGACCTTCTGGGTGCCGGTGCCAAGGCCGCCGGCTCCGCCGTAAAGCACGTCGACCGTGCCCGCGTCGGCGGCGGTGCCGAGGTCCTCGGAGGGGGTTCCGACGACCAAGTCGGTGTAGCCGTCCTCGTTGTAGTCGACAGTTGCGAGGGCCTCGCCGAACCAGTCGGACGCCTCGGCGCTGCCGGGCACCCAGTCGAGGTCCTGGTTGATCTCGGCGGTGCCCTTGCCGCCGCCGTACACGATCCGGACCACTCCGGCGTCGGCGTCGGCGCCGACGGTGGCCTTGGGGTCGGAGATCGCGATGTCCTCGACGCCGTCGCCGTTGAAGTCGGTGATGCGGGTGGCGCCGATCTTGGAGTTCACCCAGGAGGCCAGGTCGTCGACGCGGGCGGTGACTCCGCCGGTGCGGGTCTCGGAGGTGTCGGAGCCGAAGCAACCGCCCTGGTAGGACTGGCTGTTGAGGGCAGCGAGGGTGGCTGTGCCGTTGATGACGCGGACCACGGGGCCGCCGGAGTCGCCCATGCACGCGGCCGCACCGTCCTTGCCGGCGACCGCGGCCGTGGTGGGGGCGGCGGAGTCCACCGTGTAGGTGCCGGTGTGCAGCTTCAGCGGGGCCCACTCGTCCTTCGTACGTCCGTATCCCGCGAACGTCAGCTGCTCGCCCGCAGTGGGGGCCGAGGTGGCCAGGGCGATGGGGGCCACGCCCGCGACCGGGCGGTTGAGGCGGGCGAGGACCACGTCACGGTCGGTGCGCGGGACCAGCTCCACGACGCGGCGCTCCGCGCCCTGAGCGCCAGTCAGGTCGGCGCGGCCGATGACGGCGGTGGTCTTCAGCTTCGGGGCGCCGGCGGGCACCGCCAGGCCGGCGGCCGGGTTGTCGACGAAGCAGCTGGCCGCCGTAAGCAGCCACTCGGCGTCGATGAGGGTGCCGGAGCAGCCGCGGGTGCTGTCGCCGATGTCCAGACGCGCCGTGTAGCCGTACGTGGTGTCGGCGGAGGCGGTGCCGCCGGTGACGGCGGACGCGGGCGCGGCGCTCAGCGCCACGGTGGTCGCGAGCAGGGCAGCGGCCAGCGCGGAGAGGCGCAGGGGTCTGGTGTGTTGCATGACCTTGGTTTCCTTGGTGCGAGGTCTGCGCGTCCGGTGGGCACCGGACCGCAGCACGGCGGACGTTGGGGCGCTGACCGGGTGTTACTTGGTGGACCTGATCTCGACGAGCATGTGATCGCGGCCCTCTGTGTCCGCGGCCTCACCCACCGAGGTCCAGGCGTTCTTGGTGATGTCGAACGACTTCTCCTCGGTACCTACGGTCATGTCCACCGCGGTCGTGTAGTCGTTGCCCTTGATCGCGTAGACCGCGGGGATCTCCAGGGTCAGCCAGCCGGAGTTGCCCACCACCTTGAAGCAGATCTTGTCCGCCTTGTCGCGGGCCATGATCTCCAGGAGGCCGGCGCCACTCGCACAGTCGGCCAGGGTGATGTGCCCGTCGCCGCGCTTGAGGACGATGTTCTTCTCCGCGAGGATCTTGTCCGCCAACGGGTAGTTGAAGTCCTCCACCGCGTAACCGGGGGCGCCCTCCGCGACCAGTGCGGTGGGGCTCGTCTGCTGCGACGCCCCGCCGGGGATGCCCGTGGTCGCCGTGATCCAAGCCAGGGCGCCGACCGCGGCCGCGCCCAGTGCGCGCAGCGCAATCCGCTTGCGCTGCGGCTTCACGGACATTCTGCTGTTTTCCTTCATTGCATCCCTAAGTTCGTCGCTGACGACCGGATGCTCATCACCGGGCTCGAATTTTCGGGTGCACAGGAATGCGATATAGACATCGCTCTGCTGGGTATGCCCCAACTACCTTGGCAGGCAGTTGTCTTACCTCTCAAGGCGAGAGGCCCCCTGTCCTGGTGATCTTCATCCGCTTCGCCATGCAAACACGAAGTGAACCCCAGGTCGAGTGCATAAAACCACGCACACTGGGGCAATCGCCATGCGCCAGTCATGATCTCCGCCACACTTCGTAAAGGTTGTACGGAAGATTGTGAGGGGCATGTAAAGGATCCCTGAGGCGCAGTCAGGAGCCGGAGTTCCAAAGTGCCTTGAAGGATCGGACTCCCCAATTGGCTTTTGCTGTATGGGCAGTTGATATGGTCCAGCACACAAGAGGCGCCGCCAACGCGCTACTTCGCATCCATTGGCATTCCATCCCGCGGGCACGTCGAAACCGCCCTGCCAGTGAGATCCGACATGTTCTGTCAACAGCTCACACGAGGACAACGCTCTTATGCAGACAGTTTTCTGGAGCCGGCGCCGCGTGCTTGGTGCGCTCGCCGCCGCCACCGCCGTGGCCTCCACGCCCTCGGTGCTCCTCGCCCCCGTCGCCGCCGCGGCGGAGGGCACGGCGCCCGATCCGGTCCCGCTGCCGGACACCGAGCGGGCGAAGGTGGTCAAGGCCTGGATATCGGGCGGAAGAGGCGTCAAGGCCGCAGCCGCCGAGGCCCTGTTCGGCTCCGACAGCGAGATCCAGACCTTCCTGGCCGAAACGCTGCCGAACCAGACCGTGCAGGACAACCGCGTCGCCATCGTCAGCAGCCTGGACCGCGCGGGCAAGGGCCTGCGCCGTGAGGCGGTCGCCGCCCTCGACAACGGTGACGCCGCCATCGCCGACTTCCTGAGGGACGGCTTCAAACCCGCCATCCTCGAGGACCTCCGGGTGGCCACCACCATCGTGTCGGGCACCGGCGACAAGGCGGTCCAGCGAGCCGCCACCGCCGCCCTGACCGCCGGCACCCAGCCGACCCTGACCGCGTTCCTCACCGACACCCAGTACGACGCACGCCTGGAAGACGCCCGGGTCCAGGTCTCCGCCATGATGATGCAGGCCGGCCCGGAAGTGCAGAAGTACGCCGGCCGTGCCCTCAGCGGCACCGCGTCCGACGTCGAGTGGTTCATCGAGACCGGGCAGCACATCGCCCGTGCCCGGGACCAGGAGTCGGCGACGATCGAGGAGCTCGTCGCCGTCGTCGAGCGGGAGGGCAAGCGCGCCGAGCGCCAGACGAACCTGGCCGTCGAGGCCTCCGCGCGCGCCCAGACCGCCGCGGAGAAGGCAAAGGAGGCGGCGGAGAAAGCCGCCGCCGAAGCAGCCGCTGCCAAGGAGGATGTGCAGAAGTCCGGGGCGGCGGCCCGCAAGGCGGCGGGCGCCGCGAAGGGCGCGGCGGATGCCGCCCGTAACGCCATCAACGCCTCGAACGCCGCTGTGTCGGCGTCCCGTCGTGCCTCCTGGGCCGCCACCGGCGCCGCCCAGGCCGCCGCGAACGCCGGCAGCGCCGCGGCCCGCGCCTTCCATGCCGCGATCGGTGCCTCCAAGGACGCCGGCAAGGCCGAGGCCGCCAAGAACGCGGCGGTCGCCGCCCGCAACGCCGCGGCCAAGGCGCGTACCGCGGCCAAGGCGGCCGACCAGGCCGCCGTCGCCGGAACCAAGGCCGCCGCCGCCGGTTCCGCCGCCGCCTCAGCCGCACGCAACGCGGCCGCCGCCGCGAACGCCGCCGCCCAGGCCGGCAACGCCGCCGGCGCCGCACAGTCGGAGGCCGCTGAGGCCAAGCGCCAGGCCGCGATCGCGTCCAGCGCCGCGAACCGGGCCACCAATGCCGCCTCCACCGCCCATACCCTCGCCACCACCGCGGCCGCGGCCGCCCGCACCGCCCGGGACGCCGCCAACTCCGCGGCGGACCACGCCGACAAGGCGGCAGCCGCCGCCGAGGAGGCCGTGAAGTACGCGGGCAAGGCCGTCGACTACGCCAACAAGTCCACCGCCCACGCGGCGGCGGCCGTGCTGGCCGCCAACACGGCCACCAAGGCCGTCTCGGACGCCCTCCTGGTGGAGCAGAACGCGCGGAAAGCCGAGGCGGAAACCCTTGAGCAGGACAAACTGCAGGCCATCGAGGAGGTCAGACTGCTCGCCGAGATCGAGACGATGGAGCTGACTGCCTATCAGAACAAAGTCGCCCAGGCCCAGCAGACCGATCAGAAGACCAAGGACCTGATCACCAAGGCCGAGCAGGCGCTGGCGGCGAACGACATGGCGGTCGCGGCGGTCCAGGGGCGCAAGGCGGCCATCGCCCTGCTCAGCTCCAGGGGTGCCTGGACCCGGCAGGCGGCCCAGTACGCACTCTCCGGCACGGACGACGACGTGTACGCGTGGATCGACCTCGACCGGCTCCTGGCTCAGAAACAGGACGACCGGGAGACCACGCTCCACGTGGCCACGATCGCCGGCCCCAAGATCGCCGCAGCGGCCCAGGGCGCCCTGGAGAGCCCCGATTCCAAGGCGGTCGGCGACTTCCTCACCAGCGGCATGAAGAAGGCCTCCGACGAGGACAACCGGGTGGCGATCGTTCGCATCCTGGACTCGAACCCCGGCAAGGCCGTCACTGTCGCGGCGAACAAGGCACTCGACCTCAACACCACCGAAGCACTGCAGAAATTCTTCGACCACGACTACCCCGAGGCGATACGGGAGGACGACGCGGTCCTCACCGTCACACTGATGAACACCGGGGGTGCCTTCACCAAGGCGTACGCCGAGGTGGCCATGGAGGGGCCCACCTGGATGCGCCGCAACTTCGTCTCCCTGGTGCAGTTCCGGACGGCCCAGCTCGACCACGACACCGCCACCCATGTCGCCGCGATCCGCGGCGCCATCGCGGCTGCGGCGAAGATCGCCGAGAAGGCGCAGGAGAACGCCGCCCTGGCATCGAAGGCCGCCGCCGACGCCCGGAGTGCCGCCGCCGAGGCCAAGGAGTGGGCGGCCAAGGCACTTGACTCCGCGGCCAAGGCCGACAACTACGCCGACGAGGCCAGGCGGAACGCGGACGCGGCCGACAAGTCCGCGGCCGACGCCAAGGCGTCCGCGAACAAGGCGAGCGCCGCGGCGTCGACCGCCCGTGGTGCCGCCCGCACCGCGAACTACTCGGCGAACAAGGCGATGGACTCCGCCCGCTCCGCCCTCAGGTCGTCGTACAGCGCCCAGGCTTCGGCCGCCGACGCCCGCGCCTCCTCGATCGCGGCGGGCAAGGACGCGGCGACGGCGGCGGCTGCGGCCACCGAGGCCAAGCAGATCGTTGCGGCCAAGCGTGAGGCCGAGGTCAAGGCGGCTGCCAAAGCGGCTGCCGAGAAGGCCCGACGTGAGCGGGAAGCCAAGATCGACCCGGCCGACAAGGACACCAACGACCAGATCAACCCCAACGGCACCAGCGCGGACGCCGACGAGTGGTGGAACGACGCCGGCTTCTACGCCGACGCGTTCAACGCGATCAGTGTCGGCGCCGGGTTCCTGGCCGCGGGCTGCGCCCTCGCCGCCTTCGTGTTCCCCCCGGCGGCCGCGGCCGCCGGCTTCTTCGCCGCGGTCTCGATGGGCGCCGGCGCCCTCGGCACCCTCTTCACCGGCATCGAACACGGCTTCTCCAGTAGCGAGTTCATCGAATCCGCCATCGGCACCGGCCTGAGCCTGGTCACCTTCGGCCAGTCCAAGTGGATCGGTGCCGCGGACAAGGCGCTCGGCGGCAAGCTCATCAAGCCCGTCGTCGGCAAGATCGCCGACGTCGGCGAGGACGTCGTATCGGGGGCCACCAAGGTCCTGTCGTCCATCTTCTGACCCGCGTCGCAGCACTCGGCGACCCGGCCGACCCGAACGGCCTCGGCCCGAACCCGGACGATCCCGGCGCCGGCGAGTCCGCCGGCGCCGGCCGGTCCCCACCGCACGAGAACGACTCTCACGCGGGCGAACTGCTGACCGTGCCGGTCCGGATCCCCTGGATATCCGGCAGTTGTCCGTTGCCCGGAGGCACCGCTGTGCCGGTGCCCCCCATTGCCCCTTACCCGAAGTCATCGGGGCACCCACACCAAAGGAGAGGTATGACGATCATGCATTCGATACGACCAGGACGGAGACGTGCCCGGTCGACCGTACTGGCACTGCTGACCGTGGTGACGCTGGGGCTCACCACGACCGGCATGAGCCCGGCGCAGCATGGGGCCGAAGAAAAGCCGCAGCGGGTGGGCAGGCCCGACTCGGCGGGCCGGCCGGCCACCGCGCCCCTCACCGAGACCGCCGCGTTCCGGGCGGATTCCGGGGAGCGCTGCGAGCCCACGAAGGCAGGCTCGAAGGAACGCCGGGCAGGCGCCGCGAAGGCGTGTGTGAGCACGAGCCCCGCCACCGCGACACCACAGCGGAGCCGGGCCGCGGTCGCGGCCGCCGGCACCGGCAGCTGCGACATCACCAACCCCGGGTCCTACACCTACAACCGCTTCGAGTACTGCGTGACGGGGGTGAACGTCCTCTACATCCTGCGCGACAGCAACGGCAAGGAGATCGGACGCGGCACCCTGCAGGTCTCGGCCAGCGCGACCCTTCCCGCGAAGGGCACAGCCTGGAACGAGCAGATCACCGTGAAGATGACGAGTGCGAGCGGCGATGTCACCGCCCTCAACGCCAAGTTCCGCGCCTCCTGCACGACCGGCTGCACGACGACGAAGACCGCGCCCTGGTACGGCGGTAACCTGACCCTGGGCCAGTCCGTCAGCGGCTCCGTCGCCTACTCCTCGACCCCCGCCGCCAACACCAACGTGGAGTTCACCACCTCGTACAAGATGTACGTGACCTCCCCGGGTGCCACGGCCGTCGATCCGAACGCCTCGTGGGACAACCCCCGCAAGATCCGCTGCGACGACGCGGTCGGGGGCACCTCGTCAGCGGGCTGTGCCGTCCCCTCGGTCATGCCCGTCGTGCCGATGAGCGCGCAGGGCTCCGACCCTGGTGGCGCCGTGGCCGCGTATGAGTGGGCCCAGAAGAAACTCGACGGTGCCTGGGGCAAGAAGGGCAGCCCCCTGACCCGGTCGACGAGCGGCGTGGCCGGCCGCACCGCCAGCACGTGCAGCGGCTTCGTGGCGCAGACGGAACTCGTCGACACCGACACCTGCGGCGACTTCCCCTTCGGCGAGGCGAAGGAGGGCGGTGCCGCCGGCGACCGGTGCGTCGAGGTGATCCCCAACCTGGGCAACGGCGAGTGGGACACGTACATCCTGAACGACGCCCATGAACTGGACCCCGCCTCACCCTGCGTGCAGGCCCATGTCACCCCCGCCGAGAAGCAGTTCGCTGAGACCCAGCTCGCCGACGGCTTCAAGGACCAGCGGGTGATCGACGACGACCGGTTCGAGCTGACGATCTCGACGCCGGACACCGGACCGCAGGCCGGCTGCCTGAACGACCCCGCGCCGGCCGGCGCGCTGCCCAGCGGCGACGGCTGGTTCAAGAACACCACCGAGCCGGTCGCTCTCGTCCAGCAGACCGTTCCGACCAGCGGGGCCGGACAGCGGCCGACCCGGGCGCAGGCCTGCCTGGGGCGGAATCTCGGCAAGGGCACCGAGACCTCCGGTGACATCACCGGCTGGCTGGACGCCCAGGCGTTCAAGACGGCGAACTCACCCACGTCCTCGCTGGCCCGGTGCCATCTCATCCCGAAGGTCCTCGGCGGAAAGGGCACGAGTGCGGTCACGCGGTTCAACCTCGTCCCCTGCTGGCAGTCCGGGATGAACACGGGCACGCCCAGCATGCGGACCTTCGAGTCCAAGGCGCAGGACCTGATCAAGGGCCCCATCGCCGATTTCGGGGCGAACGACGCGGTCTTCTACCAGGTGACCCCCGTCTACAAGGACGCCAAGAGCACCATCCCGTTGGGCGTCACGATGACCGCTAATATCGAACGGGCCAACGGGACGGTGGAAGAACTGTTCCCCAACGTCTATGTCACCAACACCCTGGGGAACACCGGGACGCTCAACCTCGGTAACTGATCCCCCAGTTCGCGCCAACGGGAGCCGGCATGAGTTTCACCACCCCGCCGCGGCCATTCGACGTGACCGCGCTCTTCCCTCAACTGGCCCCGCTGGCGCGTACGGCGACCCGGCTGCACCCGCGCCCCGGGTCGCCGACCGTGCACGACAGCTCCGTCGGCGGGCCGCTCCTTTGGCCCGCCGGCGAGCCGTGGCCGTACTGCGACGGTCCGCACGACCGGCACGCGTCGCCGACCGTCCTCTCTCCGGACGACGTCCGGCTCCTCCGCCGCGACTTCGCCGCATCGGCCGAGCGGCTGCGCCTCGACCCCGAGGCCATCGCGGCCACCCCCGAGGAACGGGAGACCTGGGAGCGGATCAAAGCTGGCCGCCCGTGGTCCGACGCCCCGGTCCCCCTCCTCCCCGTCGCCCAGCTCTACACCCGCGACGCCCCCCTTCCGTGCCCGCCGGGCGCGGACCTCCTCCAGGTCCTGTGGTGCCCCTTCGACCACGAGGAGGCCGCCCACCCCCGGACCACCCTCTTCTGGCGCTCCTCCGCCACGGTCGCCGACGTCCTCGACGCACCGCCCGAGCCGCTGGTCATCCAGTCCCGGCACTACCTCCCGGAGCCGTGCCTGTTCTCGCCGGAGCAGGTCACCGACTACCCCCACCCTCTGGAGCTGAGCCAGGAGCTCCGGGACCAGCTGGACGACATGGACCGCTGGTCGGCGATCGACCCCGCCGACTACAACTCGTACGCGGACGACCCGGGCGAGCTCTACCTGACCAACCTCAGCACCGCCCCCGGCTGGAAGACCGGCGGCTGGACCCGCTGGAGCCCCACCGACCCGGTCGACCGCTCCTGCACTGAGTGCGGCACCGAGGCGGTCCCGCTTCTCACCATCGCCTCCTGGGAATGGGACGGCGCCGGCGAGACCTGGATCGCCGAGGAGGAACGGACGACCCCGGCCCCGCACCATCTGGGCGAGGAGGACGGCAACTTCACCTTGATCGACATCACCGGCGGCAACAACCTGCAACTCCACACCTGCCCGGCATCCCCGGATCATCCGCACATCGAGCTGATCCAGTGAGGGTGCGCCATCTTGAAAGTCGCTGGTCAGCGTCTCTTCCGGGAGGTTCGGTCGGGGTGATCTTGCTGGTCGTGGGCGGCAGTCTGCGCTGAAGGTCACCTGTCGGCTGTCAGCGGTGGACTTCGAGGTTCGTCAGGACGAGCAGTGCGCGCAGGAGCTGGGTGGCGCGGGCGGGGTCGGCGCGGAGGTTGGGTGAGTGTGCGCCAGTTGGCCGAGGGCGACCGTGCTGACCGCTTCCTCGACCTCGCGCCGGCCCGCCTGAAGGAATCGGTCTGGTGCGCGAGCGCACCACGCAGCGCACCGACTCCACCCCATGTCCTGGCCGCGGTGCGTGACCTGACCCGGCTGGAGCTGGTCACGAGGCGGTGCGGGGCAGGCCGCGCGTCCGGCCCAATACATCCCAGCACGCCATCCTCCGTGGCGAGTTGTCCTTCATGCAGGTGGTCAAGTCGTTTCGACGGACACGCCGCACAGGTTTATCCGCTATCGCGGGGGGCGGGTGGCCCCGAGATCCTTTACGCGTTCTTCACGCAGGGCTGTACAACCTTGCCCGAAGGCGGCGAGGACCACAGCCGAGCCTCAACTCCCGGCCGATTTGCGGGTATTGGCGAAGTGTACAAAGATCGAATCGAAGGATTCGATTGCGAGGCCCGAAGCGGCTCCCCGGGGCATGGGTGAGGTTTCCTTTCGCGCGATACGCCGAAGGAGGAACCGTTGGGAAGTGGTCATGCTCCCGCCGGGGAGTGGGAGCTGTATTTCTATTCCGGTCGCCTTCATGCCCGTTGACAACCACGTTCCGGCGCCAGCGACCGGAACCGACGACTTTAGGAATGTGATGAAGGCACGTACCGCAAATGCGGCGAAGCCACAGCGGAAGAGATTCATAGCGCGCACGCTCGGCGCCGCGGCCGCCGCCGGGGCCCTCGCGTGGCTCGCGCTGGCGGGCGCTGCCGCCGAGACCGGCGGCACGGGCGAGGCGGCCACCCCCGTCGCCGACGAGGCCCCCGGTTACGCGGTGGAGGACTTCAACTACCCGTTGGCGGACAAGATCCTCGCGGAGAAGAACATCGTCCTCAAGCGCGGCGACGGGCACATCACCCTGGCCGACTGTGCGAGTGGCGCCGGCCTCCTGGAGATCATGGCCCGCGACAAGGCGGACAAGATCTGCTTCAAGGTGGTGGGCAACTCCGGCTGGCTGACCCTGGAGATCCCCGCGGTCTACGCGATCAAGGGCAACGACTACACGACCGCGGTGGACATGACCGTAGGTACCGAGGAGAAGTCGTTCGACATCACCAAGAACGCCTGGACCTCGGTGGGTGAGGCCGCGGACACAGAGGGCCGCGATCACATGCTCGTCGAGATCAGGTCCACCAAGTAACACCCGGTCAGCGCCCCAACGTCCGCCGTGCTGCGGTCCGGTGCCCACCGGACGCGCAGACCTCGCACCAAGGAAACCAAGGTCATGCAACACACCAGACCCCTGCGCCTCTCCGCGCTGGCCGCTGCCCTGCTCGCGACCACCGTGGCGCTGAGCGCCGCGCCCGCGTCCGCCGTCACCGGCTCGGCCCCCGCACTCAGCGGAGCCGACGCCCCGTCACAGCTGAACTACGTCGCGAAAATCAACGTCGGTGAACAGACCGCCTGCACCGGCACCCTCGTCGACCCGCAGTGGGTCCTGTCCGCGGCCACCTGCTTCGCCGCGGACGGCAAACCCCCCGCAGGCAAACCAGCCATCACCACCACCGTCACCATAGGCCGCACCGACCTGACCCAGACCAACGGCAGCGTCCAGCAGGCCATCGCGCTCGTCCCGCACGCCGACCGCGACCTGGTCCTCGTCAGGCTCGCCACCCGGATCACGGACCCGGCCATCAAACCCGTGCCGTTGGCGACCACGCCCGCCGCCGACAACGAGCAGCTCACTGTTGCCGGATTCGGACGCATCAAGACCGAATGGGTGCCCAGCAAGCTCCACACCGGCACGTTCACCGTCGCCTCCACCACGAACACGACAGTGGACCTCAACGGCTCCGACACCGCGACCGTCTGCAAGGGCGACGCCGGAGGCCCAGCCCTGCGCACGGCTAACGGCACGCCGGAACTCGTCGCCATCAACTCCCGCTCCTGGCAGGGCGGCTGCCTGGGAACGGACGCTGCAGAGACTCGTACTGGCGCCATCAGCGCCCGTGTCGACGACCTCGGCGCCTGGATCAAGGTGGTCACCTCGCTGTCTCAGCAGGACTTGATGGCTGGTGACTACAACGGGGATGGGATCACGGACCTGTTCTCCACGGACGCACGCGGCCAGCTGTCGGTGTGGACTGGCAACAAAGGCGGGTCGTTCAATTCACCCAGGATGCTGACCGATGGCTGGGACTTCACACAAAACGTCGCTGCCAGCTTCACCGCACACAGCACGGCAGACCTGATCGCACGCAACACCAGGGGCGAACTGCTGCTCTGGACGGGAAGCACGACAGGCACGTTCAGCGCTCCCAAGAAGATCACCGGCGGCTGGGACTTCACCCAGACCATCGCCGGTGACTTTACTGCCGACGGAAAGGCCGACCTGATCGCCAAGGACTCTTCCGGCAACCTCTACCTGTGGCCTGGCAACGGCGACGGCACGTTCAGCACCCGCAAGAAAGTCACTGGCGGCTGGGACTTCACCCAGACCGTCGCCGGTGACTTTACTGGCGACGGAAAGGCCGACCTGATCGCCAAGGACTCTTCCGGCAACCTCTACCTGTGGCCTGGCAACGGCGACGGCACGTTCAGCACCCGCAAGAAGCTCACTGGCGGCTGGGACTTCACCCAGACCGTCGCCGGTGACTTTGCCGGCGACGGAAAGGCCGACCTGATCGCTCGCAACGACGCTACCGGCACCTTGTACCGGTGGTCGGGCCACGGTGACGGCACCTTCGCCGCGCCTGTCCGGCTCACCGACAGCTGGTAGCCAGGAAATCAATCGTCGGCCCACCCGAACTCGGCTGGGCCGACTTCCAGTCCGCTCCGAACGCGCCATCGAGCGGCCGTACCCGACCCGCACCGGGTAACCCCGCATCCCAACCCGCACCCCCCGGCTGGCAAGATCGCCAGGTGACGACGTACGCGACACGCCCCCACGGCCCTCACCGCCCCCGCCCCTGCACCCTCGTCGTGTGCCGCGGGTGCTGCTGCGGCGACCCCCGCAAGAACCCCGGCACCGACCACGACGGGCAGTTGGCCCGGCTGCGCGAGGCCGCCGCGGAATCCGGGGGGCGGCTCGCCGTCCGTACGAGCGACTGCCTCGGCCCCTGCGGACAGGCGAACGTGATCGTGGTCCAGCCCACCACCGAGGCCCGCCGCCGGGGAGCCCGCGCGGCCTGGATCGGCTGGGCGCTCGACGACGACGCGACGGACGACGTGCTGGAGTGGGTCGCCGCCGGCGGTCCCGGCGTGGCCGAACCCCCCGCCACCCTCGCGCTCCAGATGATCCCCCCGCCCTCCGACGCCCGGCGCCGGGCCCGCTGACCCACCGTCACGCAAAGGGCCCGCCGCCTCGTTCACCCAGTCTTCGTCCAGACGTCCCCGCTCCGGCCCCGCCGTGCCCGGCCCCTTCGCCCAGCGTGCTCACCGTTCCCCCCGACGAAGGCACCCCGACGAACGCACCCGGTCCCCTCCACCAGCCCGACGGTCCCCTCTCCGCCGCCAGCCGTCGCACGTTCCTGCGTGCCACCGGACTCACGGGCGCCGCCACCGCGGCCGCGGCAGCGGGACTCGCCACCGCCACGCCCGCCGCGGCGCTTGACCAGCAGAAGTCCGCTGACAACGTTGCCAGTTGGCGTCCCGACCCGGACAGCCACAGATTCACCTTCGTCGTCATGCCGGACACCCAGTACCTCTTCGACGGCGCCAGCATCCACGCCGAGCCCGTCAAGGCCTCCCTGCGCTACATCCTCGACCACGGCCGCGACGAGAACATCGTCTTCCTGTCCCACCTGGGCGATCTCACCGAGAACGGGCAGCCGGGCGAATTCGGGCCGCTGAGCGAGGCCTTCGAGCTCCTGGACCGGCGCCGCGTCGGCTCAGCGTCGTCGCCGGCAACCACGACATCAAGTCCTCGACCGACGACCAGCGCGGCCGCACCCCTTACCTGGATGCCTTCGGCCCGCGGCGTCTGCGCCGGCTCCCCACCTTCGGCGGCGCCACGCCCGACGGCTACAACACGTACCACCTCTTCCGCGCCGCCGGCCGTGAGTGGCTGGTCCTCGCCCTCGACTGGCGGCCCTCGCCGGCCTCGCTCGCCTGGGCCAGGGGCGTCATCGCCAAACACCCGCGGACTCCGGTCATCCTCACCACGCACGAGCTCGTGTACGCGGACGAGTACGGCGACGAGGCCGAGTTCTCCGCGCACGGCAAGCACCTGTGGGACGAGCTGATCGCCGAGAACGACCAGATCTTCCTGACCCTCAACGGCCACTACTGGCCCGCCGCCCGCACCACTCGCGCCAACGCCACGGGCCACGACGTACATCTGCACATCACCAACTACCAGAACCGTTACTACGGCGGCAGCGCGATGATCCGCCTCTACCGGTTCGACCTCGCCAGGAACACCATCGACGTCGAGACGATCTCCCCGTGAATCCTCGGCCGTGCGGGCGAGGACCTCAATGAGCTCGAGCGCCGCGAGATTAAACTCACCGGCCCCCAGGACTGCTTCTCCGTCCCGGTCGACTTCGAGAAGCGTTTCGCAGGCTTCGCGCCCGTCCCGCCGCGCGGCCCGCGCCCCGCCGCGAAGATGCTGGTGCCCGGCACCGTCGCCTACTGGCGTTTCGACGGCTCGCACCCCGAAGGCTCCCCGGCCGACCCCGCACTGCGCGTCCCCGACCTGTCGGGCCACGGCAACGACCTCACCCGCGAGCCCGTCCCCGGCCCCCCCGGCCGACGCCCTGCGCTGGTCCGCCGGCCACCACCCCGACCAGCCGGGACACGGCAGTCTCTATTTCGACGGCGGCAAGCCCCCGTTGCACGGCGCGTATCTGCGTACCGCCAAGGACGCCCCGCTCAACTCCAAGACCTTCCGCTCCGGTTACACCATCGAGGCCTTCCTCAGGCTCCCCGCCGACTGGGACGCCGGACACCACGCCTGGGGCTCGATCCTCAGCCGCCGCGGCACGCTCGGCGCCGCGGGCAAGACCGCGGGCGACCCGGAAGAGCCCGTCGCCACCCTCTCCCTCTCCGACGGACCCGGCCTCCAGTGGGCGGCCGCACTGCTGAACCAGCCCGGCCTGGTCACCAACTGGAGCCATGAGCTGGAGCGCGAGCGGTGGTGGCACGTCGCCGTCGTCAACGACGCGAAGCACACCACGATGTACGTCGACGGCTGCCAGGTCGCCCGCAACCCCTCCACCGCCACGACCGGACTCGGCACGGTCGGCCTGCCCTGGCTGCTGGGCGCCTACGAGTACGGAGGCACCCTCGACCAGCTGATGCACGGCTGGCTCGGCGACATCAGGATCGTCGAACGCGCCCTGCCCGTACGCGACTTCATGCGCACGGCTGCGGGGCAGCGACGGCAAGCGCAACGGCTCCGGCTTCCTGGGCGCGGCGATCGACCCGCACGGGCCGATTCCCCACGAGCCGGGCAACGGCGACGCGTGGGCGGACACCTGGTGCTACACCAACCCGGTCTTCGTGGACGTCGTCCGCTGACGAAGAGCGCACGGAGGTAACCGGCCGACGCTGGGGGCGCTCCCCGCCGGCCGGGTCCTTGTCCCGTCCGGCGGGGGCGCTTCAGACCCCGGTGCCCAGGGCGATGCGCTCGTCGCCCGCGTACACGTTCATGTTGGCGCCGCGCAGAAAGCCGACCAGGGTCAGACCCGTTTCGGCGGCCAGGTCGACGGCGAGCGAGGACGGCGCGGAGACCGCGGCCAGCACCGGGATCCCGGCCATGACCGCCTTCTGCGCCAGCTCGAACGACGCGCGCCCCGAGACCAGAAGGATCACCCGGGACAGCGGCAGCCGCCCGTCCTGCAGGGCCCGGCCGACGAGCTTGTCGACGGCGTTGTGGCGGCCGACGTCCTCCCGTACGTCGAGCAGCTCGCCCTCCTCGGAGAAGAGCGCCGCCGCGTGCAGTCCGCCGGTCCGGTCGAAGACCCGCTGGGCCGCCCGCAGCCGGTCGGGGAGGGCGGCGAGCAGCGAGGGCTCGACGCGGACCGGGGGTGTGTCGGCGATCGGGAAGCGGGCGGTGGTGCGTACGGCGTCGAGGCTTGCCTTGCCGCACAGACCGCAGGAGGACGTGGTGTAGACGTTGCGCTCAAGGGTGATGTCGGGCACGGGCACACCGGGCGCGAGCTGCACGTCCACGACGTTGTAGGTGTTGGTGCCGTCCGCCGTGGCCCCGGCGCAGTAAACGATCGACTGCAGCTCGTCCGCGGACCCGAGCACACCCTCGCTGACCAGGAAGCCCGCCGCGAGCGCGAAGTCGTCGCCCGGGGTGCGCATGGTGATCGCGAGCGGTTTGCCGTTGAGCCGGATCTCCAGGGGCTCCTCGGCCACGAGGGTGTCCGGACGGGACGAGACGGCGCCGTCCCTGATGCGGATGGTGCGGCGGCGCTCGGTGACCCGTCCCATGGCGATCAATTCCGATTCTGTACGGTCGTGCGGCGAGGTGACCCGGACGATCTCATTCTCCTGCACAAGCAGGGTGAGCGGTTCCTGGGAATTCTTGGTCGCTCTCTGCACGCAAACGACTCAGCACCCTTCGGGAAGCTCCAAATTCCGGCCCCCGAATCCTGTGGGATCACATGCCGTCGTACCGGGCGGTAGCCGCCAAGACTGGGTAATTCCACTGTCCGCACCCAGGGGGAACCGCCCATGACCGGCTCACGCATCGTCGCGCTCGGCCACTACCAGCCCGCAAAGGTGCTCACCAACGCCGACCTGGCGGAGATGGTCGACACCAGCGACGAGTGGATCCGCAGCCGCGTCGGGATCGAGACCCGGCATGTGGCGGGACCCGACGAGCCGGTCGACGAGCTGGCCGCGCACGCCGCCGCGAAGGCGCTCGCCTCCGCCGGTCTCACACCGGCCGACATCGATCTCGTACTGGTCGCCACCTCCACCGCGATCGACCGCTCGCCCAACACGGCCGCCCGCGTCGCGGCCCGTCTCGGCATGGGCTCGCCCGCCGTCATGGACCTCAATGTCGTCTGCGCCGGCTTCACGCACGCGCTGGCCACGGCCGACCACGCCGTGCGGGCCGGAGCCGCCGCCCGGGCGCTGGTCATCGGCGCCGACAAGATGGCGGACATCGTCGACTGGAGTGACCGCTCCACGTGCGTACTCGTCGGCGACGGCGCGGGCGCGGCCGTCATCGAGGCGAGCGCGGAGGCGGAGATCGGCCCGGTGCTGTGGGGCTCGGTTCCCGAGATGGGCCATGCCGTACGGATCGAGGGCACGCCGCCCCGCTTCGCGCAGGAGGGCCAGTCCGTGTACCGCTGGGCCACCACCCAGCTCCCGCCCATCGCCCGCAAGGTCTGCGAGCGGGCGGGCGTCACCCCCGAGGAACTGGCCGCGGTCGTCCTCCACCAGGCGAACCTGCGGATCATCGAGCCTGTCGCCCACAAGATCGGTGCGGTCAACGCCGTCATCGCCCGCGATGTGGTGGAGTCCGGCAACACCTCGGCCGGCTCGATCCCCATGGCGTTCTCCAAACTCGTCGAGCGCGGCGAGATCCGGTCGGGCGACCCGGTGCTGCTGTTCGGCTTCGGCGGCAACCTCTCGTACGCGGGTCAGGTCATCCGCTGCCCCTGAGCCGGGCACACTGAACGGCATGGTGGCGAAACGAAGCGCGGGCCTGCTGCTGTACCGCAGGCGGAGTCCGGACATCGAGGTGCTCCTCGGCCATATGGGCGGGCCGTTCTGGGAGGGGCGGGACGCCGCGGCCTGGTCCGTGCCGAAGGGGGAGTACACCTCCGAGGAGGAGCCGATGGCCGCCGCCCGGCGGGAGTTCGAGGAGGAACTGGGCCTGGCGCCGCCCGAGGGCGACTGGCAGCCGCTCGGTGAGGCTCGCCAGACCAGCGGGAAGATCGTCACCGCATGGGCGCTGGAGGGCAACCTCGACACGGACCTCGTGGTGCCGGGGACCTTCACCATGGAGTGGCCGCGCGGCTCGGGCCGTATGCAGGAGTTCCCCGAGATCGACCGGGCCGAGTGGTTCGGCCTGGACGAGGCCAGGGGGAAGCTGGTGACGGGGCAGCGGGTCTTCATCGACCGGCTGGAGGAGCTGCTCCAATCCGGCCGGCCGTGACGCGGATCGCGGTGCGCGCACGGTCCAGCCGCACATTCAGCCCGTCCGGCGTTTGAGGACACGCGCGAAGCGCGTACGGGGTCTGGGGCTTGCCCCAGTTCGGGATGGGGGTACCTCCCACGGCCGCCAGGCCGTAGGGGGAGGGCGGGTAGGGGAACAAGCCCCGCGCAGCGGAACCCCGCCTACCCGAACGCCCCCGCATGCGCCTCCGCCCACGCCCGGAACGTCCCCGGCTCCCGCCCCGTCACCTCCCGCACCGTCCCCATCACCCGCGACTCGTCCAGCGTCCCCGCCGAGTAGAAGCCGAAGAACGCGTCGACGTACGCCTCCGGCATCGTCGCGCTCATCTCCGCCCGCGCCTCCTCGTCCGACTGCCCCTCGAAGCGCAGTTCACGGCCGAGCACCTCGCCCAGAATCCGCACCCGGTCCGCCGGAAGCAGTGATTCCGGCCCGGACAGCGCGTATACGCGACCCTCGTGGTCGCCGGTCCGCAGTGCCGCCGCCGCGACCGCCGCGATGTCGGACGGGTCGATGTTCGCGATCCGTACGCCCGCCCACGGCGCGCGCACCACATCCCCGGCGCGCAACTGGGGTGCCCACTCAAGCGTGTTGGTCATGAAGGCGCTCGGCCGCAGGAAGGTCCAGGGCAGTCCGGACTCCCGTACCGCAGTCTCGGACTCAACCATGTACCGGGAGATGGCATTGTCGAGGTCGCTGCTTCCGGCGGAGCTGCCCGACAGCAGCACCACGCGTTCGGCACCGGCCGCCCGGATCTCGGCCAGCGTCGTGGGCATGTCCGCGTAGCCCGGCATCAGGAAGACCGCTCGCACTCCGGCGAGTGCGGGAAGCAGCGACTTCGGGTCGTTGAGGTCGCCCGCCGCGGCCTCCACGCCCGGCGGGAGCTTGGACGGGTCGCCGCCGCGGCTGAGACCGCGCACCGGCTCGCCCGCCTCGGCCAGCTGCCGGACCAGCGCCGATCCCACGTTCCCCGTGGCGCCTGTCACCAGGATCATGCGATTCCCTTCTCGCAGACTTCTCGAAGAGCTCCGATGGGGGCCTCAGTCTCCATCGACGGTCAGATCTTTGTCCCGACTGTGGAGAAAGTTGTACCGGAACCCCGCGCAACTTCTTCCCAGTTGGAGAAAGCGCTGCTACGTTCCCCTCGAAAGAAGGACGGACGCGGCCGAAAAGGCGGGGAGGGGCACGTGAGACGCATGACGGCTCGACCCGCGAACGCGCACCAGGCGCGACTGCTCCGGCTGTTGCGCGACGGCGGGCCCAACTCCCGTGCCCAGCTGGGCGACCAGGTTGATCTGTCCCGTTCCAAGCTCGCCGTCGAGGTCGACCGGCTGCTCGAGACCGGCCTCGTCGTCGCCGACGGCCTCGCCGCCTCCCGCGGCGGGCGCCGTTCCCACAACATCCGGCTCGCCCCCGCGCTGCGCTTCCTCGGTGTCGACATCGGCGCCACCTCCATCGACGTGGCCGTCACCAACGCCGAGCTCGAAGTGCTCGGCCACCTCAATCACCCCATGGATGTCCGCGAGGGCCCGGTCGCCGTCTTCGAGCAGGTGCTGTCGATGGCGTCGAAACTCAAGGCCTCCGGACTCGCCGAGGGCTTCGACGGTGCGGGCATCGGCGTCCCCGGTCCGGTCCGTTTCCCCGAAGGCGTGCCGGTCGCGCCGCCGATCATGCCCGGCTGGGACGGCTTCCCCGTCCGTGAGGCGCTCAGCCAGGACCTCGGCTGCCCCGTCATGGTCGACAACGATGTGAATCTGATGGCGGTGGGGGAGCAGCACGCGGGCGTCGCACGCTCCGTGGGCGACTTCCTCTGCATCAAGATAGGCACGGGCATCGGCTGCGGCATCGTCGTCGGCGGTGAGGTCTACCGCGGTACGACGGGCAGCGCCGGCGACATCGGCCATATCCAGGTCGAACCGGACGGCCGTGCCTGCGCCTGCGGGAACAAGGGCTGCCTGGAGGCCCACTTCAGCGGTGCCGCGCTCGCCCGCGACGCCGAGGACGCGGCCCGCACCGGCCGGTCGCAGGAGCTCGCCGCCAGACTGGAGACGGCGGGCCGGCTCACGGCGGTCGATGTCGCGGCAGCGGCGGCCGCCGGCGACGCCACCTCGCTCGAACTCATCCGTGAGGGCGGCAACCGCGTCGGCCAGGTCATCGCCGGACTGGTCAGTTTCTTCAACCCGGGGCTCGTGGTGATCGGCGGCGGCGTGACGGGCGTCGGCCACACGCTGCTGGCGAGCGTGCGCACCCAGGTCTACCGCCAGTCGCTGCCGCTGGCGACCGGCAATCTGCCCATCGTGCTGGGCGAGTTGGGCCCGACCGCCGGAGTGATCGGCGCGGCCCGGCTCATCAGCGACCACCTGTTCTCGCCGGCCTGATCCACCAGGCCGGTACGTACGACCCGCATGTGCACCTGGAACCGCCCTGCCCGCTCACCGGCCGCACCCGCCGAGGGGATTCGTCATGGCACCAGAACCGCCCCTGCTCACCATGTCCGGCATCACCAAGTCGTTCCCCGGCGTCCGCGCGCTCGACGGAGTGGACCTGGAGGTCCAGGCCGGCGAGGTCCACTGCCTCCTCGGTCAGAACGGCGCCGGAAAATCCACCCTCATCAAAGTGCTCGCCGGAGCCCATCAGCCCGACGGCGGCGAGATCACCTGGCGCGGCGAGGCGGTCTCCCTCAGGTCGCCCATCGCGGCCATGCGGCTCGGTATCGCCACGATCTACCAGGAGCTCGATCTCGTCGAAGGGCTCTCCGTCGCCGAGAACGTCTTCCTCGGACACGAGCCGACCTCCGCCGGTTTTGTCGTACGAGGCAAAGAGGCCAGGTCCGCAACTGCCGCCATTCTCAAACGACTTGGCCACCCCGAGATCGACCCGGGCCGTCATGTCGGCGACCTCTCGGCTGCCCAGCAGCAGATCGTCTCGATGGCCCGGGCGCTCTCCCACGACGTACGCCTCATCGTGATGGACGAGCCCTCCGCCGCCCTCGACCCCGACGAGGTCGACAACCTCTTCCGTATCGTCGGCGATCTGACCGCCGGCGGGGTCGCCGTCGTCCATATCTCCCACCGCCTCGAAGAGATCCGCCGCATCGGCGACCGGGTGACCGTCCTCAAGGACGGCCGGGCCGTCGCCGTCGGACTGCCCGCGCGGGACACCCCCACCCGTGACATCGTTGCCATGATGACCGGCCGGAACGTCGAATACGTCTTCCCCGACCGCCCCCACCGCGCGCACGCGGCGGACCGTCTGCCGGTTCTGACGGTCGAAGGACTCGCCAGGAAAGGGGAGTTCGCGCCCCTCGACCTCGAACTGCGCCCCGGCGAGATCGTCGGGCTCGCCGGACTCGTGGGCTCCGGACGCTCCGAGATTCTGGAGACGATCTACGGCGCCCGCAAACCCAGCGCCGGGCGTGTCCTCGTCGACGGCAGCCCGCTGCGCCCCGGCAGCGTACGCGCCGCCGTACGCGCCGGAATCGGCCTCGCCCCCGAGGAGCGCAAGGCGCAGGGCCTGCTGATGCTGGAGTCCGTCACCCGCAATGTCTCCGTCTCCTCCCTCTCCCGCTTCTCCCGCGGCGGATTGCTCGACCGCCGCGCCGAACGGGCAGCGGCACAGCAGGCGACCAGGGAGCTCTCCCTGCGCCCCGACAACCCGGAAGCCCGGATCCGCACCCTCTCCGGCGGCAACCAGCAAAAGGCCGTACTCGCCCGCTGGCTGCTGCGCGGCTGCCGGGTACTGCTGCTCGACGAGCCCACCCGCGGCGTCGACGTCGGCGCGCGCGCCGAACTGTATGCCGTGGTCCGCCGGCTGGCCGACGAAGGGCTCGCCGTACTTCTCGTATCCAGCGAGGTGCCCGAAGTCCTGGGCCTCGCCGACCGGGTGCTGGTGCTCCGCGAGGGCAGCGTCGTGCACCGGGCCGACGCCCGGGAGCTGGACGAGCACCGCGTACTCGACCTTGTGATGGAAGGGAGCCCGACGGCATGACGCAGCCAGCCTCTCCGGCGCGGCAGGACGCGCCGGTACCCATCGCCAAGTCCGCACCCGAGGGCGGGGGTTGGCGTCGATCGCTGGGAATGCGGGCGGATGTCCGCAATCTCTCGCTGCTCGGCGTCCTCGCCGTACTGATCGCGGTCGGCGGCATCACCAAGCCCGATGAATTCCTCGCCACCAGCAATCTTCAGCTCGTCCTCACCCAGGCATCGATCATCGGGGTCGTCACGGTCGGCATGACCTTTGTGATCACCAGCGGCGGCATAGATCTGTCGGTCGGCGCGATCGTCGCACTCGCCTCCGTGTGGGCGACGACGGTGGCGACGCAGGAGTACGGCTTCGCGGGCATCCTCTTCACCGCCGTGATCGTCGGCCTGGGCTGCGGACTGGTGAACGGTCTGCTCATCGCGTACGGCGGGATGGTGCCGTTCATCGCGACCCTCGCGATGCTCGCCTCGGCGCGCGGTCTCGCCCTGCAGATCACCGACGGCAAGACGCAGATCGTCACCGTCAACTCCGTGCTGGACCTCGGTATCAAGGACGCGTACATCCTCGGCATCCCGCCGCTCGTGCTCGTCTTCGCTGCCGTCACGGTTGTCGGCTGGCTGCTGCTGAACCGCACCACCTTCGGGCGGCGGACCGTCGCCGTCGGCGGCAACGCGGAAGCCGCCCGCCTCGCCGGCATCGACGTACGCCGCCAGCGGCTCTACCTCTATCTGCTCTCCGGACTGTGCTGCGGCATCGCCGCGTTCATGCTGATCGTGCTCGCCGGTTCGGGACAGAACACCAACGGCAATCTCTACGAGCTGGACGCCATCGCCGCGGCGATCATCGGCGGCACGCTGCTCAGCGGCGGCCGGGGCACCATCGTCGGCTCGGTGCTCGGCGTCCTCGTCTTCACCACGATCACCAACATCTTCGCCCTCAACAACCTGGAGAGCGCCGTGCAGCAGATCGCGAAGGGCGCGATCATCGTCGCCGCCGTCCTGGTGCAGCACCGCACTCTGCGCGGCGCCGAACACTGACCCCGGTCACACCTCCACCACTTCCCCCCTCCCCATCTGTCGCCCCCAGCCGAAGGGTTGATCCGCCATGCCAGAAATCCCAGCCACCAGCCGCAGAGGACTGCTCTTCGGCACTGCCGCCGTCTCCGCCGGCGCGCTGCTGACCGCCTGCACCAGCAATGAGCCCAAGAAGTCGCAGGCGGCAACCAACAACGTGCCCGCGGCCGACGACAAGCCGGGCAAGGCTGTCACCATCGGCTTCGCCGGACCGCAGGCCGACCACGGCTGGCTCAACGCGATCAACGAGAACGCGAAGTCGCGTGCCAAGAAGTACTCCGAGGTGACGCTGGAAATCACCGAGG
Organism: Streptomyces sp. NBC_00885; assembly: GCF_045207475.1. Classification (NCBI taxonomy): domain Bacteria; kingdom Bacillati; phylum Actinomycetota; class Actinomycetes; order Kitasatosporales; family Streptomycetaceae; genus Streptomyces; species Streptomyces sp. NBC_00885. The sequence goes on along the minus strand of NZ_CP108796.1, from coordinate 1,291,546 downwards.
GCTCCAACGACACCGCCGCCCAGATCGGCCAGGTCCAGACGCTGATCAACAAGAAGGTCGACGTCCTCGTCATCCTCCCCGCCGACGGCAAGGCCCTCACCCAGGTGGGCCTGCAGGCCATGAAGGCGGGCATCCCCGTCATCAACCTGGACCGGATCTTCGCCTCCCCGCAGGCGTACCGGTGCTGGATCGGCGGCGACAACTACGGCATGGGCCTCAACGCCGGCAACTACATCGGCGAGCAGCTCAAGGACAAGCCGAATGCCAAGGTCATCGAGCTGGCCGGACTCGACAATCTGGAACTCACCAAGCAGCGCACCCAGGGCTTCGACGACGCCTTGAAGAACTACCCCACCATCAAGAAGGTGGCCCGCCAGGCGGCCGAGTTCACCGTCGAGTCCGGCCAGGCGAAGATGGCCGCCCTGCTCCAGGCCCAGAGCCAGTTCGACGCGCTCTGGAATCACGACGACGACCAGGGGGTGGGCGCACTGCGCGCCATCGCGCAGGCGGGCCGCAAGGACTTCCTCATGGTCGGCGGCGCCGGAGCCAAGTCCGCGATGGACGCCATCAAGGCCGACAACAGCGTCCTGAAGGCCACCGTCCTCTATCCGCCGACCATGGCCGCGTCCGCCATCGACCTCGCCCGCGCACTCGGCCAGGCCAAGGGCGTCAGCGGAATGTCGGAACTGGAGATCCCCGCTTCGATCACCCTGTACTCCGCCGTCGTGACCAAGGAGAACGTCGATGAGTACCTGCCCACGGGGTTCAGCTGACCGGCCTGCCCGCCCCCACCGAGCAACCGACGAGGAGAAACCCGTATGGAACAGAGGGACAGTGAGGCTGCAGCGACAGTCGGTCCGCCGGCCGCCGGTCCGCCGGCGCTCGGCGTCGGCATGGTCGGATACGCGTTCATGGGCGCCGCCCACTCACAGGGGTGGCGCACCGCCGGACGCGTCTTCGACCTGCCGCTGCGGCCGGTCCTCGCCGCGATCGGCGGCCGTGACGCGGCGGCCGTGCGGGCCGCCGCCGACCGGCACGGCTGGACGGCGGCGGAGACCGACTGGCGCGACCTCGTGACCCGCGACGATGTGCAGCTGGTCGACATCTGCACGCCGGGGGACAGCCATATGGAGATCGCCGTCGCGGCGCTGGAGGCGGGCAAGCACGTCCTGTGCGAGAAGCCGCTGGCCAATTCGGTCGCCGAGGCAGAGACAATGGTCGCGGCCGCCGAAGCGGCCAGGGAGCGGGGCCAGTTGGCGATGGTCGGCTTCAACTACCGGCGGGTGCCCGCGATCGCGTACGCCCGTCGGCTCATCGCCGACGCCAGGCTCGGCACCCTGCGGCATGTGCGCTTCACCTATCTCCAGGACTGGCTGGTCGATCCGGACTTCCCCCTCACGTGGCGGCTCCGGCGCGAGCAGGCGGGCTCCGGTGCGCTCGGCGATCTGGGCGCGCACATCGTGGACCTCGCGCAGTATCTGGCGGGGGAGCCGCTGGTGGGCGTCTCGGCGCTCGTGGAGACCTTCGTACGAGAACGCCCGCTGCTCGCGGGGGCGTCGGCCGGCCTTTCAGCGTCGGCCGGGCCTTCCGCGTCGGGCGGGCCATTTGCGTCCGGCGGGGCCGAGCGCGGGCCGGTCACCGTGGATGACGCGGCGGTGTTCACCGGGCGCCTCGCTTCGGGAGCCCTCGCCACCTTCGAGGCCACCCGGATGGCGTCGGGGCGCAAGAACGCCCTGCGACTGGAGATCAACGGCGAGCTCGGCTCGCTCGCCTTCGACCTGGAGCGGCTGAACGAGCTGTTCTTCCACGACCACACCGAGCCCGCCGCCTCATCCGGCTTCAAGCGCATCCTGGTCACCGAACCGGAGCATCCGTATCTGGCGGCGTGGTGGCCGCCCGGCCACGTACTCGGCTACGAGCACACCTTCGCCCACCAGGCCCGCGATCTGGTCGAGGCGATCGCGGCCGGCACCGACCCGTCGCCGTCGTTCGCGGACGGGCTGCAGGTGCAGCGGGTGCTCGCGGCGGTTGAGGAGAGTGCCGAAAGGAACGCCGTCTACACCCCCGTACCGACATCCGTGCAGACTCAGGCCTAGGAGGTCCGCATGCCCCGCCCGTTCACGCTCTTCACCGGCCAGTGGGCCGATCTGCCGCTGGAGGAGGTCTGCCGGCTCGCCCGCGACTTCGGCTACGACGGCCTCGAACTCGCCTGCTGGGGCGACCACTTCGAGGTCGACAAGGCGCTCGCCGACCCCTCGTATCTCGACGGGCGCCACGCCCTTCTGGAGAAGTACGGCCTCACCTGCTGGGCGATCTCCAACCATCTGGTCGGTCAGGCCGTCTGCGACAGCATCATCGACGAACGCCACCAAGCCATCCTGCCTGCCCGTATCTGGGGCGACGGCGAGGCCGAAGGCGTGCGGCGGCGGGCGGCGGCCGAGATCAAGGACACCGCGCGGGCCGCGGCCGCGTTCGGGGTGCGTACCGTCATCGGTTTCACCGGCTCCTCGATCTGGCATCTGGTGGCGATGTTCCCGCCGGTGCCCGAGCGGATGATCGAGCGGGGGTTCGAGGACTTCGCCGAGCGCTGGAACCCGATCCTGGACGTCTTCGACGGGGAGGGGGTCCGTTTCGCGCACGAGGTGCACCCCAGCGAGATCGCGTACGACTACTGGACCACGCAGCGGGCTCTGGAGGCCGTCGGCAACCGGCCGGCCTTCGGGCTCAACTTCGACCCGAGCCACTTCGTCTGGCAGGATCTGGACCCGGTCGGATTCCTGTACGACTTCCGGGACCGGATCTACCACGTCGACTGCAAGGAGGCGCGCAAGCGTCTCGACGGCCGCAACGGCAGGCTCGGCTCCCATCTGCCGTGGGGAGACCCGCGGCGCGGCTGGGACTTCGTCTCGGCCGGGCACGGTGACGTCCCTTGGGAGGACGTCTTCCGGATGCTCCGCTCGATCGGATACGACGGTCCCATCTCGGTGGAGTGGGAGGACGCGGGAATGGACCGCCTGACGGGTGCTCCACAAGCGCTTGCTGACCTGAGGCGCTTCGATTTCGACCCGCCCACCGCCTCCTTCGATGCGGCATTCGGAGGCAACGACTAACGCTGCAAGGCGCATTGCTGCAGCTCCACGCCCGGCGGCGGATCCGCCGCCGGGCCGGTCCCAGCTGCTCGGGTTCGTCTTTGTCCTGCAGTAGGAAGAAGTTGAACTTCCCTACTGCACAAGGGCTTTCCGTCCCGGACGAACCCGACTACCGTCCATGAGGTGTACAGGACAAGGTGGTCCTCGGTGTGACGGCGCACTCCGGTTCCACGGACAGGCCCGCCCCGCGACCGAGGGCGGGGCACAGCCAGCCCGTTCGACCGGCTATCCCGGAGGACACTCGTGCACAGGAAACTGCACAGAGCCCGCAAGGCACTCGCACTCCTCACCGGCGGCCTTCTCGCCGCCGGCTCGCTCGCCCTCACCGCGCCGCAGGCCGTACCCGCCGCCGACGCCGCCCAGGCCGCCGAGGAATTCCAGCAGGTCACCCTCGCCAAGGGCGGTGAGGAGACCGGCGAACCCATGTCGCTGGCGGTCCTGCCCGACCGCAGCGTGCTGCACACCTCCCGCAACGGCGAGCTGCGGATGACCGACAGCGCGGGCAACACCCGCGTCGTCGGCACCGTCCCCGTCTATTCGCACGACGAGGAAGGCCTCCAAGGCATCGGTCTCGACCCCAAGTTCGGCGAGAACCGCTTCGTCTACCTCTACTACGCGCCCCCGCTGAGCACCCCCGCGGGTGATGCCCCCAATGAGGGCACCGCCGAGGACTTCGCGAAGTTCGACGGCGTCAACCGGCTCTCGCGCTTCGTCCTCAAGGAGGACGGAACCCTCGACAACGCCAGCGAGAAGAAGATCATCGACATTCCCGCGACCCGTGGCATCTGCTGCCACGTCGGCGGGGACATCGACTTCGACGCGCAGGGCAACCTCTATCTGTCGACCGGCGACGACTCCAACCCCTTCGCCTCCGACGGATACACCCCGATCGACGAACGCCCGGGACGCAACCCCGCGTACGACGCACGCCGCACCTCGGGAAACACCAACGACCTGCGCGGCAAAATCCTGCGGATCAAGGTCAATGACGACGCGAGCTACTCCATCCCCGACGGCAACCTCTTCGCGCCGGGGACGGCCAGGACCCGGCCCGAGATCTACGCCATGGGCTTCCGCAACCCCTTCCGCTTCAGCGTCGACAAGAAGACCGGCATCGTCTACGTCGGCGACTACGGCCCCGACGCGGGCGCGGCCGACCCCAAGCGCGGCCCCGGTGGCCAGGTCGAGTTCGCCCGGATCACCAAGCCCGGCAACTTCGGCTGGCCCTTCTGCACCGGCAAGAACGACCCATACGTCGACTACGACTTCGCGACCAGGACATCCGGGGCCACCTTCGACTGCGCGGCACCCAGGAACGAGTCGCCGTACAACACCGGCCTGGTCGACCTGCCGCCCGCGCAGCCGGCCTGGATTCCCTACGACGGCGGTTCCGTCCCGGAGTTCGGCACAGGCTCCGAATCCCCGATGGGCGGGCCCGTCTACCGCTACGACCCTGCATCCACGTCCCCGGTCAAGTTCCCCGAGGCGTACGACGGAGACTTCTTCGCCGGTGAGTTCGGCCGCCGCTGGATCAAGCGGATCGAGCAGAGCCAGGACGGCGCGGTCCAGTCCATCAACCCGGTCCCGTGGACCGGCACCCAGATCATGGACATGGCCTTCGGTCCCGATGGCGCGCTGTACGTACTCGACTACGGCACCGCCTGGTTCGGCGGCGACGAGAACTCCGGCCTCTATCGCATCGAGAACGCGACCGGTGGGCGCTCCCCGGTAGCCGAGGCAGCCGCCACCAAGACCTCCGGCCAGGCACCGCTGCGGGTCGGCTTCTCCTCGGCCGGCACCTCGGACGCCGACGGCGACTCGCTCACCTACGCCTGGGACTTCGGCGACGGCGGCACCTCCACCGAGACCAGCCCCACGTACACGTACAAGAAGAACGGCACCTACACCGCGACCGTCACCGCCAAGGACCCCAGCGGGCGCACCGGCTCCGCGAGCGTCCATGTCGTGGTCGGAAACACCGCGCCCAAGGTGACCCTGCAACTCCCCGTCGAGGGGCAGCTGTTCAGTTTCGGCGACGAGATCCCCTTCAAGGTCACCGTCACCGACCCCGAGGACGGGACCATCGACTGCGCCAAGGTCAAGGTGACATACGTCCTCGGCCATGACAGCCACGGCCACCCCGTCACCTCGGCCCACGGCTGCACCGGCACCATCAAGACCTCCGCCGACGGCGGACACGATCCCAACGCCAATATCTTCGGGGTCTTCGACGCCGAGTACACCGACGGTGGTGGCGGCGGCCAGGCCGCGCTCACCGGCCACGACCAGGCGCAGCTCCAGCCCCGCCACCGGCAGGCCGAGCACTTCACCACCTCCTCGGGCATCAAGCTCTACGACAAGGCCACCGCTCACGGCGGCAAGACGGTCGGCGACATCGACAACGGCGACTGGATCGCCTTCAAGCCGTACAACCTGACCGGCTCCACCAAGCTCACCGCACGGATCTCATCGGGCGGAGCGGGCGGCTTCCTCGAGGTGCGCACCGGATCGGCGAGCGGTCCGCTTCTCGGTTCCGTAGCCGTGCCGGTCACCGGCAGCTGGGAGACCTTCCAGGACGTCGATGTCCCGCTGCGGGCCGTACCGAGGAGGACCACCGAACTGTTCCTGGTGTTCAAGGGCGGACAGGGAGCGCTGTACGACGTGGACGACTTCGAGATCTCGAACACGCCCGTCGACCGGACCGCCAAGCGTGTCCTGGTCTTCTCCAAGACCGCCGGCTTCCGCCACGACTCCATCCCGTCGGGCATCGCGGCCCTCAAGGAACTCGGCGCGAGCAGCAACATCACGGTCGACGCCACCGAGGAGGCGGCTCAGTTCACCGCCGGCAACCTCGCCCGCTACGACGCTGTGGTGTTCCTGTCCACCACGGGGGATGTTCTCGGCGCCGACCAGCAGAAGGCGTTCGAGAACTATGTCGCCGCAGGCGGCGGCTACATGGGCGTGCACGCCGCGGCAGACACCGAGTACGACTGGGCCTTCTACGGCGGGCTCGTCGGCGCGTACTTCCAGTCGCACCCGCAGATCCAGCCCGCGACCGTGCGGGTCGAGGACCACACCCATCCCTCGACCAGCCATCTCGACGACGCCTGGCAGCGCACCGACGAGTGGTACAACTACCGCACCAACCCCCGCGCACAGGCACGGATCCTCGCCACCCTCGACGAAACCACCTACCAGGGCGGCACCATGAACGGCGACCATCCGATCGCCTGGTGCCAGACCTACGAGGGCGGCCGCGCCTTCTACACCGGAGGCGGCCACACCAAGGAGTCGTACGCCGAACCGGCTTTCCGACAGCACCTGCTCGGCGGACTGCGCTACGCCGCGGGACAGGTCACGGCCGACTGCAGGCCGAAGACCGGATATCGGCCGATCTTCAACGGCAGGACCCTGGACGGCTGGAAGCAGGCCGGGCCCGGAAAGTTCACGGTCGTCGACGGCGAACTGCGCACCGAGGGCGGCATGGGCATGCTCTGGTACCAGGCCAAGGAGCTGAAGTCCTACTCGCTCAAGCTCGACTGGAAGCTGGACGGCGACGACAACTCCGGAGTCTTTGTGGGCTTCCCGGCCTCCGACGACCCCTGGTCGGCGGTGAACAACGGCTACGAGGTGCAGATCGACGCGACCGACGCACCCGAGCGCACGACCGGCGCCGTCTACGGCTTCAAGTCGGCCGACCTCGTGGCCCGCGACCGTGTCCTGCGGCCGCCCGGCCAGTGGAACAGCTACGAGATCCGGGTGCAGGGGGAGCGGCTGCAGATCTTCCTCAACGGCGTGAAGATCAACGACTTCACCAACACCGACCCGGCGCGCAGCCTCAAGGACGGCTATATCGGCCTCCAGAATCATGGCGCCGACGATCAGGTGTCCTTCCGCGACATCCAACTCAGGGAGCTGCCCTCATAGGCGTCCCCCGAGACGACGGCGGGCGGGGAGGCGCCGTACCCCCCGCCCGCCGTCCCCACCACACCGAGAGGCAGGGAGGCAGCCCGTGACGAACGGGAATGACCGCACGACACGCACCGGAGTCTGGTTCGTGGGAGCGCGTGGTTCCGTGGCCACCACGGCCGTCGCGGGGTGCGCGGCGATCGCTGCCGGACTGCATCCCCCGAACGGCATGGTCACGGAAACCGCGCCGTTCGCCGGATCGGGGCTGCCTTCCCTGTCGTCGCTGGTCTTCGGCGGCCACGACATCGCGAACTGCCCGCTGCCCAAGCGGGCCGAGGCGCTTGCGGCCGGGGGAGTGCTGCCGCACGGGCTGGCCGCCGCCGTACGAGGTGAACTGGCCGACGCGGACGCGGAGATACGTCCCGGTGGGCCGCAGCCAGGCGACGCGCGGACCGACGAGGAACTGATCGCCGCCTTCGCCTCGGACATCAGCGACTTCCGGGACCGGCACGGGCTCGCCCGCGTGGTCGTCGTCAACGTCTCCTCCACCGAGCCGGTGCCCGGGCCCGACGCCGTACGTCTGCCGCCCAGCTCGCTCTACGCGGCGGCGGCCCTGCGTGCAGGGTGCCCCTTCGTCAACTTCACCCCCTCCACCGGGCTGCGTACCGCGGCCCTCACCGACGCCGCCGCGGCACGTGGACTTCCCCACGCGGGCCGTGACGGCAAGACGGGCCAGACGCTGCTCCGTTCCGTACTCGCCCCGATGTTCGTGCAGCGCGCCCTGACGGTGCGGGCGTGGTCGGGCACCAACCTGCTGGGCGGCGGGGACGGAGCGGCGCTGGCCGATCCGGGCGCGGCGGCCGCGAAGAACGCGGGCAAGGAGCGGGTTCTTGGCGACACCCTGGGCATCGTGCCCGAGGGCGAGGTCCATATCGACGACGTCCCGGCGCTCGGTGAGTGGAAGACGGCCTGGGACCACATCGCCTTCGAGGGTTTCCTCGGCTCGCGGATGATCCTCCAGACGATCTGGCAGGGCTGCGACTCCGCGCTCGCGGCGCCCTTGGTTCTGGATCTGGCACGGCTGGTGGCCCGGGCGCATGAGGTGGGTCTGGCCGGCCCGCTGCTGGAGCTGGGCTTCTACTTCAAGGATCCCGACGGCGGTCCGGCGGCGCTGGGGGAGCAGTTCGAGGAGCTGCTTTCCTTTGCCGATCGGCTGGGTGAGGCGCGATGACCTGGCGGGCCTGGGCGGAACTGCTGCGGGTGTCGGCGCTGTTCACGGTGCCGGGGGATGCGCTGGCGGGAGCGGCGGCGGTGGGCGTGCGACCCAATGGCCGGACTCTGCTGGCCGTCGGCAGCTCGCTGTGTCTGTACGAGGCGGGGATGGCGCTGAACGACTGGGCGGACCGGGAGGTGGACGCGGTGGAGCGCCCGCATCGGCCGATTCCGTCGGGGCGCGTCAGCGCCGGGGCCGCACTGGGCGCGGCGGGTGCGCTGACGGGCGCGGGCCTGGTACTGGCTTCCCGCGCGGGCCGCCCGGCCTTGGCCGTGGCGTCGGCGTTGTCGGCGACGGTCTGGTCGTACGACCTCTACTTCAAGCACACGGCGGGCGGCCCGGCGGCGATGGCGGCGGCGCGAGGGCTGGATCTGGTGCTGGGCGCGGTCGCGACAGGCGGCACGGCGCGTGGGGGTCGGCGCCCGGTGCTTGCCTCAGCTGCCGTGCTGAGTGCCCACACATACGCGGTGACATCGGTGTCGCGACATGAGGCGCAGGGCGGCTCAACTGCGGTGCCGCTTGCGGCGCTGGCGGCAACCATCGGGCTGGGCGCCCTCGCGACGAGAGGCCCGCGGGGTGGCGGGGTCCGTGCCGTGCCGGAGGCACCGGACGGCGCGCCGCGAAGAGTGCGCGGCGCACCCCCGGTCCCGCTCACCCCCGCCCACCTCGCCACCACCGCATTCGCCGCCGCCTACATCCGTACCGCCGCCAAGCCCCTCCTCCACGCCGCATTCAACCCCTCCCCGCCCCTCACCCAGAGGGCCGTCGGCGGTGGCATCCGAGCCATGATGCCGCTCCAGGCGACCCTCGCCGCCCGCACCGGCGCCGGTGCCACGGCCCTCGCGTTGATGTCCCTGGTCCCGCTCGCCCGCAAGCTCGCACGGAAGGTCAGCCTCACATGAGCCCCGCCGCCCCCATCCGCCTCGGCTACGGCACCAACGGCCTCACCGATCTCCGCCTCGGCGACGCCCTCGCCCTCCTCGCGGACCTCGGCTACGACGGTGTCGGACTCACCCTCGACCATATGCACCTGGACCCGCTCACCCCGAACCTGGCCGCCCGCACGAGCCAAGTGGCCGCCACATTGGGCCAGTTAGGGCTGGACGTCACCGTCGAGACCGGCGCCCGCTACGTCCTCGACCCCCGCCGCAAACACGGCCCCTCCCTCCTCGACCCGGACCCCGACGGACGAGCGGCCCGTACCACCCTGCTCACCACCGCCGTGCAGGTCGCCGCCGACCTCGGCGCCCACGCCCTGCACTGCTTCAGCGGCATCACCCCCGCGGACACCACGCCCGACACGGCCTGGAAGCGGCTCGAAGAGTCACTCACCCCCGTCCTGGAGGCGGCCGCCGACGCTCGCGTCGCCCTTGCCATCGAGCCCGAACCCGGACACCTGCTCGCCACCCTCGCCGACTTCCACCGCCTCCGCGGCATCCTCGGCGACCCCGAACCCCTCGGTCTCACCCTCGACATCGGCCACTGCCAGTGCCTGGAACCGGCCCCGCCCGCCGACTGCGTACGCGACGCCGCCCCCTGGCTGCGCCATGTCCAGATCGAGGACATGCGGCGCGGCGTCCATGAACACCTCCCCTTCGGGGACGGGGAGATCGACTTCCCGCCCGTACTCGAAGCCCTCGCCGCCACCGGCTACCAGGGCCTGACCGTCGTCGAACTGCCCCGCCACTCCCACGCGGGACCCGAACTCGCCCGCGCCTCGATCGAGTTCCTCCGCTCGCAGGCCCCACTGAAGGGAGCACCGACATCGTGACTCCGACCCACAAGGAACTCGACGAGCAGCTCCCCGACGACGCCCGCGCCTGGCTCGACGAAGCACTTGTCGAGGCGGCGGAGGCTGCGGAGGCCGCACGCCCCGCCGCCGAAGCTGCCCGCGCCGCCGCCGAGACGCCTCCGGCCGAGCCGTCCCCGTACGCCGCACCCCTCTGGGAGCTCCGCTTCGCCTCAGCCGGCCGGGCCTGTGGCCGGCACTACGCCGACTCCGTACGCACCCTGCTCCTCGTCGAGGCCCGGGCCGACAGCGCCACGCTCACCCGCCTCTACCAGCAGGGCACCGCCGCCGAACGCCGTGCCGTGCTCCTCGCCCTGCACCACCTCCTCGAAGGGCCCGTCGCCCTTCCGCTCGTCGAGGACGCGCTGCGTACGAACGACACGCGGCTGGTCGCCGCCGCTGTGGGACCGTACGCCGCCGAGCACCTCGACCCGCACGCCTGGCGGCACGCCGTCCTCAAGTGCCTGTTCACCGGTGTGCCCGTCGATGCTGTCGCCGACTTGGACAGCCGGGCCGCCGGCGACGACGAGCTGGCCAGGATGCTCGCCGACTACGCCGCCGAGCGCACCGCCGCCGGCCGCGCCGTGCCCCCCGACCTCAACCGCGTGCTGACCCTGACCGGCGAGCAGTCCGAGGAGTTCTGATGCGTATCTTCGACCCCCATATCCATATGACCTCCCGTACCACCGACGACTATCAGGCGATGTACGACGCGGGTGTGCGGGCGGTGGTCGAACCGTCCTTCTGGCTGGGCCAGCCCCGCACCTCGCCCGCCAGCTTCTTCGACTACTTCGACGCCCTGCTCGGCTGGGAGCCCTTCCGCGCATCCCAGTACGGCATCGCCCACCACTGCACGATCGCCCTCAACCCCAAGGAAGCCAACGACCCCCGCTGCACCCCCGTCCTCGACGCCCTGCCCCGTTATCTCGTCAAGGACTCCGTCGTCGCCGTCGGCGAAATCGGCTACGACTCCATGACCCCCGCCGAGGACGCCGCACTGGCCGCCCAGCTCCAGCTCGCCGCCGAGCACGGCCTGCCCGCCCTCGTCCACACCCCGCACCGCGACAAACTCGCGGGCCTCCACCGCACGGTCGACGTAATCCGCGAATCCGCCCTGCCCACGGACCGCGTGCTGCTCGACCACCTCAACGAGACGACCGTAAAGCACGCCACTGACAGTGGCTGCTGGCTGGGCTTCTCCATCTACCCGGACACCAAGATGGACGAGGACCGGATGGTCGCGATCCTCAAGACGTACGGAACCGAGAAGGTGCTGGTCAACTCGGCCGCCGACTGGGGCAGGAGCGACCCGCTCAAGACCCGCAAGGTCGGCGACGCCATGCTCGCCGCAGGCTTCACGGAAGACGACGTGGACCAGGTCCTGTGGCGCAACCCCGTCGCCTTCTACGGCCTCAGCGGCCGCCTCCAGCTCGACACCCCCGAACCGGAATCCCTCCACGAGGGCAACTCCATCCTCCGTGGCGGGGAATGAGGAGGCCGACGCATGCGCTTCCGCCACCCGGACGGCACCACCGTCCACCTCTCCTACTGCACCAACGTGCACCCCGCGGAGACCCTCGACGGCGTCATCGCCCAACTGCGCGACCACTGCGAGCCGGTACGCAAACGCCTCGGCCGCGACCGCCTCGGGATCGGCCTGTGGCTCGCCAAGGACGCGGCCCGCGCCCTGGTCGGCGACCCGGCGGCGCTGCGGGGACTGCGCGTCGAGCTCGACCGCCGCGGCCTGGAGGTCGTCACCCTCAACGGCTTTCCCTATGAAGGGTTCGGTGCCGAGGAGGTCAAGTACCGGGTCTACAAGCCGGACTGGACCGATCCCCAACGGCTCGCCCACACCACCGACCTGGCCCGCCTCCTCGCCTCCCTCCTTCCCGACGATGTCACCGAGGGCAGCATCTCCACCCTGCCGCTGGCCTGGCGCACCTCCTTCGGCGATACGGCGGCCGGGACCGCGCACACCGCGCTGGCCACCCTCGCCGAGCGCCTGGACGCTCTGGAGGAGCTGACCGGGAAGTCGATACGCATCGGTCTGGAGCCGGAGCCCGGCTGCATCGTCGAGACAACGGCGGACGCGATACGCCCCCTGGCCGCGCTCGCGTCCCGCCGCATCGGCATCTGCATCGACACCTGCCATCTCGCAACCTCCTTCGAAGATCCACAGCCTGCCCTGGCCGCACTCACCGCGGCGGGCATCTCCATCCCCAAGGCGCAGCTGTCCGCCGCGCTCCATGCCGAAGAACCCCACCTTCCCGAAGTGCGGGCGGCGTTGGCAGCCTTCGCCGAACCGCGTTTCCTGCACCAGACCCGCACGCGCACCGCCGCAGGTCTGCGCGGTACGGACGACCTCGACGAGGCTCTAGCGGGCCAGACGCTGCCCGAGGCCGCCCCCTGGCGCGCCCACTTCCATGTCCCCCTGCATGCCCGGCCCGCTCCTCCGCTCACCTCCACTCTCCCGGTGCTCAGGGACGCGCTGACCCGGCTGGTCGGCGGCCCGGTCCCGCTGACCCGGCACCTCGAGGTCGAGACCTACACCTGGCAGGCGCTGCCGCCCGAGCTGCGCCCGCGCAACCGCACCCAGCTCGCCGACGGCATCGCCGCCGAACTCGCCCTTGCCCGTGATCTGTTGACCGACCTCGGACTCAAGGAGCTGCCGTGACCGTCGCCGAACAGCCCGCGCCCACCCCTCTTCTGGTCCTGGACGTCGTCGGTCTCACCCCCCAGTTGCTGGCTCACATGCCCCACCTCCAAGCCCTCGCGGACAAGGGATCGAGCGCGCCCCTTTCCACCGTGCTGCCCGCCGTCACCTGTGCCGCCCAGTCCACGTTCCTCACCGGCGCACTGCCGGCCGAACACGGCATCGTCGGCAACGGCTGGTACTTCCGCGAGCTCGGCGAGGTGCTGCTGTGGCGCCAGCACAACGGCCTGGTCGGCGGCGACAAACTGTGGGACGCCGCACGCCGTATCGACCCCGGCTACACCGTCGCCAACATCTGCTGGTGGTACGCCATGGGCGCCGACACCGACATCACCGTCACCCCCCGCCCCGTCTACTACGCCGACGGCCGCAAAGAACCCGACTGCTACACCCGGCCCCCGGCCCTCCACGACGAACTCACCGGCACACTCGGCACCTTCCCCCTCTTCCACTTCTGGGGTCCCGGCGCCGACCTGGTCTCCAGTCAGTGGATCATCGACGCGACCCGGCACATCATGCGCACCCGCCACCCCGACCTGACCCTGTGCTACCTCCCCCACCTCGACTACGACCTGCAGCGCTTCGGACCGGACGACCCCCGCTCCCACCAGGCCGCCGCCGACCTCGATGCCGCCCTCGCCCCCCTCCTCAACGACGCCCAGCGGGAGGGCCGCACGGTCGTCGCGCTGTCCGAGTACGGCATCACGCCCGTCAGCCGTCCCGTCGACATCAACCGCGCCCTGCGCCGAGCGGGCCTGCTCGAGGTCCACACCCAGGACGGCATGGAATATCTCGACCCGATGACCTCCCGCGCCTTCGCCGTGGCCGATCACCAGCTCGCCCACATCTACGTCCGCTGTCCCGAAGACCTCGACGCCACCCGCCAAGCCCTCGCGGACCTGCCCGGCATCGAGCAACTCCTTGACGACGAGGGCAAGAAGACCCACGGCCTGGACCATCCCCGCTCCGGCGAACTCGTCGCCGTCGCCGAGCCGGATGCCTGGTTCACGTACTACTACTGGCTCGACGACACCCGCGCCCCCGACTTCGCACAGCTCGTCGAGATCCACCGCAAACCCGGCTACGACCCGGCCGAGCTGTTCATGGACCCGCTCGACCCCTACGTACGTGTCAAGGCCGCGAGGGCCATCGCCCGCAAGAAGCTCGGCATGCGCTACCGCCTCGCGGTCGTGCCCCTGGACCCCTCACCTATTCGCGGCAGCCATGGCCGCCTTCCCACGAGCGACGACGAAGGTCCGCTCATTGTGTGCTCCACCCCCCGCGCTGTAAGCGGCCGCGTGAAAGCGACCGAAGTGAAGTCCCTGCTGCTTCACCTCGCTGGATTCCACTGAAGCAGACGCCACTGACAACCAGGCACGGACATCAAGGAGTTATCCACATGAGCCGCTCCACGACGCACAGCGACCCCGAACTCGCCCACAGGCTCAGCAGACGCGGCATGCTCGGCGTCGCCGCCGGTGCGACCGCAGCCGCCCTCGTCGGCGCCGCCGCGAGCCCGGCCACCGCCGCCGCCGCGACGACGACAACCGCCGCCCCCGGCCGGGGCCGCCCCGTCCTTCCCCCCGGCCGCCTCGGCACCCAGCTCTACTCGCTCCGCGACAAGGTCTCCACGCTCGGCTTCGCACCGGTCTTCGCCGAGCTGGAGCGCTACGGCTACGACGAGATCGAGTTCGCCGGGTACACCCAGGGCTCCGCGGGCCCCATCACGCTCGCCCAGTTGAAGCATCTCGCCCGTGACCACGGCCTGAACCCCATCGGCAGCCACGTCGGCTACTACTCGAGCGACCCGAACGCCTACACCTTCGCGCAGAACCTGACCAAGGTCCTCGACGACGCCCAGGCCCTCGGCCTGGGGCACATAGGCACTGCGTCGGGCCCCTTCCGCTACGGCGCCACCGTCGACGCCTGGAAGCGGGCCGCCGAGGAGTTCAACACCTACGGAGCCGCGGCGCGCGCCCGCGGCATGAAGTTCTACCAGCACAACCACGCGGAGGAGTTCTCCTTCGCCACCGACCAGCCGAACGTCCGCCTCTACGACGTTCTGCTCGCCGAGACCGACCCCGAACTGGTCCATCTGGAGATGGACATCTACTGGGCCTATGTGGGCCAGTTCCGCTTCAGCAAGCGCGCCGACGGCACGCCCGCGCCCTTCGATCCCCTGCGCTATGTGCTGAAGCAGCCCCACCGCTACCCCCTCTTCCATGTCAAGGACGGGGTCCACGACGAAGCCGCCCGCGACGGATACCGGATGGTGGACGTCGGGGACGGCGACATCGACTACAAGCGCTTCATTTCTTCGGTGAACAAGACCCAGGGCGGCTACCGCGAGCACCACTGGCAGACCGAACACGACAACCCCGTCGAGTCGTTCGCGTTCGCCCGCAAGTCCAGCGAGCACCTCCACTCGCTCCGTGAGAAGGACTGCTAGAGCGTCGGCACCAGGGGCTGTGGCCGGACATCGAACCACCAGTCCCCGTCTGGCATGACGGGAAGCTTCCGGCGTGCTGTGCTTGGTTTGCGGAAGCCGAGACCTCGCCGTCCGTCTCAGGTGGGTGTGACATGTACGTCTTGATGTACGAGTACGACGTCGATGCGACACGGCATTCAGAATTTGAGCGAGTCTACGGCTCTGCCGGCGATTGGGCGGATTTGTTCCGAACATCGCCCGGTTACCTGGGGACTGATCTGTTTCGTCGCGTCGATGAGACCGGGGATCGATATCTCGTTGTCGACCGATGGAGCAGCGAACAGGCCTTTCTCGCCTTCAAGGCGTCATTCGGTGCACAGTACGAGCGCTTCAGCAACCAGACACGTGGGTTGTATCGCGCTGAGGTGCGGCTGGGGGCCGTCGAGACAGGGCGTTCCTGAGGAGGCACCCCTGTCTCGCCGGCGGCCGCTGCCGTCAGCTGTCCGGAAGGCCCCCGATGCGAGCGATGAGCAGGGCGATGTCGTCGTCGGCCGCGGCTGGGGCGAGATGGGTGATGAGCGAGTCGCACAGGCGATCCAGTGGCTGTCCGGGCTGGTCGAGGAGGCGGGTGAGTTCGTCCAGCCGCTCGTCGATGTCGCGTTTGCGGGCTTCGACCAGGCCGTCGGTGTAGAGAACCAGAAGGCTTCCGGGCTGCGCAGTGAACTCGGTGGTGGTGAATTCTGTGCCGCCGACCCCCAAAGGGGCGCCGGGCGGGACGTCCAGCAGGCTGACGGTGCCGTCGGGCTCTACGAGAGCCGGTGGCGGGTGTCCTGCCCGGGTGATGCTGAAGCGCCCGGTGGCCGGGTCGCAGACCGCATACAGGAACGTGGCGAGCATCGGCTCGGAGAGGTCGGCCAGGACGGATTCCAGCTGCCGCAACACGTCGATGGGGGAAAGATCAAGGCGACCCAGGGCTCGTACGGTGGAGGAAAGTCGTCCCATCACCGCAGCGGCGGCGATGCCATGGCCCATCACGTCCCCGATCAGCAGTGCGGCCTTGCCGTCGGGGAGTGTCAGGACGTCGTACCAGTCGCCGCCGACCTCGTTGACGTCGCTGGCGGGCAGGTAGCGGTGGGCCACCTCGATGCCGGGCGGCGAGGTGATGTGCTGCGGCAGCATGCTGCGCTGCAGGACCAGTGCGGTCTCGTGCTCGCGGTGATAGAGGCGCGCGTTGTCGACGTTGATCGCCGCCAGGGCGCACAGCTCGTCGGCGAGCGTGATGTCGTCGGGCAAGAAGGGGCCAATGGGGCGGGAGCGGTAGAACGTGGCCACGCCCAGCACCACGCCCCGTGCGACGAGCGGCGCCATCATGAAGGAGTGCACGCCGATCCTGAGCAGCTGTGCGGGCTTGGCGGAGTGGCGGGCCGCGGGGGCGATGGCCCGTTCGTCGAAATGGGCTATCAGGAACGGTTGCCGGCCTGCGAGCGCCTGCGTGTAGGGGGCGGTCGCGGGGAAGGTCAAAGTTCGCCCGAGCGGGGCGAGTACGTCGGCGACCTGTGAGCCGGTCAGCGGTGCTTTGCCCAGGCGCCTGAGGGCGACGCCGCCAGTCAGCCCCATGCCGACCTCGTCGCTGCCGGCGAGGGTATCCAGGACATCGACGGTGACGGCGTCCGCGAGGCGGGGGACCGCGAGCTCGGCAAGTTCCTGCGCGGTGCGCTCCAGCTCCAGGCTGGTGCCGATACGGATACTGGCCTCATTGAGCAGGGCGAGCCTGCGGCGGCTCGCTTCGGCTTCCGCGTGATCCCGCTGCTGTTCGGTGATGTCGAGGATCGAGGCGATCACACCGACCGGCCTGCCGGCCGGGTCTTCCACGCGGACGTACGAGCAGGACCATACGCGGTCATGGTGCGGGTCGGCCGGAGTACGGCCGGTACGGCGGCGGTCCAGGACCGGCTCTCCCGTGTCCAGGGCCTGGCGCATCGGCTCCTCCATCTCGCCCGCGTTCACCTTCGGGAGCACCTCAATCAGGCGCCGCCCCACGTGAGCGGACTCCGGAAGACCGTTCATGGCCTCAAGCGCTGAATTCACCTGAAGAAAGCGCAACTGCGTGTCGAAGACGGCGATACCGACCGGCGAGCGGGCAAACAGCCCCTCCCACACCGCCGACGACCCACGGATGCGGCGTACCCCATGCGCATCGGCGGCGAAGACGAGCACCGTTGAGGCGTCGCGCTGCCGGCCAGGCACCGGGCACGCCCAGATCTCCAGCTCCAGCGGGTGCCCGTCACGGTGCCATGCCGTCACCGTGCCCATCACACCCCGGCCGGTGGCCGCGGTCTCCCACAACGAGCGCCCCAGACTACGGTCGGCCCCCGGGTGGAGGAGGTCGGCGATGTGCCGTCCCACCACCTGCGGCGGCTCGTAGCCGAGCAGCTCCTGCGCGGCACGGTTCCAGCGCACGATCGTCCCGTCGGCACTGGTGGCCAACAGCGCCACCGGCAGCTCCCCCAGCCACCCGCCGGCGTCCCGGGCGGCCCCGCTGATCAGCTCCTCGATCGGCATCTGCTCGTTCATCACAGGCACCCGCACGGCCTTTGCCCAAACCCGTCCCTTCCATAGGAGCACGATCATGTACCGGGCACCATATGGGCGCCCCACGTATGTGACGCGGTGATCTTCCAGGCCAACGCCGCGCAGCGCGGCACTCAGGTCATCGGCCCCAACCGGCCGGGTCTGATCAGCGCCGGACAGTCCAACGCCGGGATCATCCCGCCGACATCGCCGCGAAGCCCCGACGCATCGGGCTCGCCCCCAAGTCCGGCACCTTCACCTGTCAACTCATGTACGAGCTGCGGGACATAGGGTTCTCGTCCGCCGTCGGTATCGGCGGCGACCCGATTGTCGGCACCGCACACATCGCGCAGCGGCGTACATCGCCGACCTCACTGACAGGGCCACGCGGTCGCGTTGACGTCCCGCTGACGTCGTGACACGGCCGCGTTGACGCAGTCCCGCACTCCGTGGTCCCGTTGGCGTCACCGCCCAATGACGCCGAGTGCGTGCCACACACTCATGGCCCACCGTCCGGCCCCTCCCGCCCCCTTTCGAGCGGAGACCACCCTCATGGCACCCACCCTCACCGCAGCATCCACCCTCGTCCTCAAGCCCGGCACAGCCTGGTCCGACGCCTGGCAGCGCGCTCTCGCCGTCGCCCCCGAGGCCTTCCGGGACCAGCGCGTGCTCAACCTCTGGTCCGCGCAGTGGCAGGCCGACGGCAGCGCCCTGTCCGCCACCAGCCCCGTCGACGGCAGCCCCATCGCGGGCCCGCCGCGCCTGGACGCCCAGACAGCCCAGCAGGCGGTACGCGCCTCGCTCGACCAGCACCGCGCCTGGCGGCACGTCCCCCTCGAAGAGCGCAAGGCCCGCGTCGGTGCCGCGCTCGACGCCCTCACCGAACACCGCGAGCTGCTCGCCCTGTTGCTGGTCTGGGAGATCGGCAAGCCGTGGCGCCTCGCCCAGGCCGACGTCGACCGTGCCATCGACGGAGTGCGCTGGTACGTCGACGGCATCGAGCCGATGCTTCAGGGCCGCGCCCCGCTGCCCGGCCCCGTCTCCAACATCGCCAGCTGGAACTACCCGATGTCCGTGCTCGTCCACGCCATGCTGGTGCAGGCACTGGCGGGCAACGCGGTCATCGCCAAGACCCCGACCGACGGCGGCGTCGCCTGCCTCACCCTGGCCTGCGCGCTCGCCGCCCGCGAGGGCATCCCGGTCACCCTGGTCAGCGGCAGCGGCGGCCAGCTCTCCGAAGCGCTGGTCCGCTCCCCGGAGATCGGCTGCGTCTCCTTCGTCGGCGGCCGCGACACCGGGGCCCGTATCGCCACCGCGGTCGCCGACCTCGGCAAGCGGCACATCCTGGAGCAGGAGGGCCTGAACACCTGGGGCGTGTGGAACTTCAGCGACTGGGACTCACTCACCGCCGTGATCCCCAAGCTCTTCGACTACGGCAAGCAGCGCTGCACCGCATACCCGCGATTCGTCGTCCAGCGCGAGCTGTTCGCCGACTTTCTGGCGGCCTACCTGCCCGCCGTACGTTCCATTCGTACGGGACACCCCCTGGCCGTCGAGAACGCCACCGACCCGCTGCCGAACCTCGACTTCGGCCCGCTGATCAACGCGGCGAAGGCCAAGGAACTCGGCGACCACGTTGCCGAGGCGATCAACCGCGGGGCTGTGCCGCTGCACCGGGGCACGCTGTCCGACGGCGCGTTCCTGGCCGGCCAGGACACCTCGGCGTACCTCCCGCCGGTGACGCTCCTGGGCCCGCCGCCTTCCTCGCCCCTGCACCACGCGGAGCCTTTCGGCCCGGTCGACACGATCGTCCTCGTCGACACGGAGGCCGAACTGCTCGCCGCGATGAACGCTTCCAACGGCGCGCTCGTGGCGACCCTGTCGACCGACGACCCGGAGACGTACGAACGTCTGTCCCCGCAGATCCGCGCCTTCAAGGTCGGCCAGGGAAAGCCCCGCTCGCGCGGCGACCGCGACGAACTCTTCGGCGGCTTCGGGGCGTCGTGGCGCGGAGCCTTCGTCGGCGGCGAACTGCTGGTGCGGGCGGTGACCGACGGCCCGGCGGGGGAGCGGCTGCCGGGCAACTTCCCCGACTACCACCTGATGCCGTGATGCCTTGAGGCCTTACCTGATCCCCTGGCGGTCGGGCAGGAGCGCGAACTCCCGCTCGGCCGCCCCGGGCACGGCCCGCTCCACCGCCTGAACAAGCAGCGCACGATGCCTGATCAATGGTTCCTTCCGCTCCCCGGGCGCGATCAGCAGCAGATCGTCGATGCCGGCCAGCAGCCGTCGGCTGACCTGAGGATTGCCCGCCGAGTGCAGCCGTACCTCGGCGAGCGCGAGATCCACGAGATCCGTCCACCCGGGCACGTCCTGCACCAGCCGCACCTCGCCCATGCCGTCCCGGTGGTGCACCGCGCCGAGGGGTTTCCTCGCGAGCACGGTCAGGAACTGCACGATGCGGTCCAGACACTGCACCGCGGTCGTCGGATCGTTCACGGCGGCGGACAGGGCGCGCAGAGCGATGTCCGACAACTGCCGCAGCCCGAACCCGAGATCCTGAGGAAAGGTCCGCTCGACCCCCACGGACACGGTGTAACTCAGCGCCCGCCGCGAGAGCTCCCCCGTCCCGTGCACCGCCAGCATCGGCGTCCCCGGCACGACGAAGTCACCGATCCGCGGGATCAGCCGCAGCACGACCCCCTGCCGCCTCGCGATCCGCACGAGCCGCGCGACATTCACATCCCGCAGCACCCCGGCCCGCCCGTTGTACGGAACCCACGCACTCTCCGCCGCGAGCGGCGCCGGCTCCCGCTCCCCGCCCGGCTGTCTCACCACCGCGTGCATGGCCTCCCGGGCGATGCGGTCGACGACCGGCCCGACCTGCATCAACCGCAGCATCGACGTCACAAAGGCGATGAAGAGCAGCACGCTCAGCCCGACCATCACCATGGTCAGAAGGCCCTGAACAAACGGCACCGTGGTGACGAGGTGCGGATCGGTCTTGCTCTCGAACGACGTCAGCACGAGCAGCGACAGCAGAAACGTCGCCAGGAACACCGTGAAGGTGGCCTTGGTGATCCGGCTCCGTACGAAGATCCGCACCACCCGGGGAGTGAGCTGCCCGCTCGCCATCTGGACGGCCACCAACGAGATGCTGAAGACGACACCGATGAAGGTCATCATTGCCGAGCTGATCGTGGTGACGACTGTCTTGGCATCATTGGCGAGCTCGATGAGATCCTCGATGGTCTCGTACTCCTGCTGTTCCCGCAGAGACGAGACGATCTCCGTATCCAGCTCCGCGGCCAGTCCCCACAGCACGAGGACGCAGACCAGCCCCGCGGTCGGCGCGAACCAGAAGGTGTCCCGCAGATGCTCGCGCAGTTGCGAGAGGGCGCGGGGTCGTCGATAGCTGCGATCACTCACACAGCCGACGGTAGCGTCACGCTGCGCAGGCGTATCGCTACACGCGGTAGCTGTTCCTGGCGGGTGCGCGAAAGGGGCTCTGAGCGAGCCCCCGGCACCCCACTGACCACCGGATATTCAAGTTCGGGGCGCTTCAAACCCCTGGTATTGTTGTCCATGTCGCCGCGGGAGACCGCGGTCACCTTGTCCGGGTGGCGGAATGGCAGACGCGCTAGCTTGAGGTGCTAGTGCCCTTTATCGGGCGTGGGGGTTCAAGTCCCCCCTCGGACACAAATGAAGATACGGCCATGAGGGCCGCGACCCTAGGGTTGCGGCCCTCGTTGCGTGTTCTCTCTGCTGAAGCTGGGCAGCGTACGGGCTTCGCGGTTCGGAGCTTGTGAAGGAGGAGACAGGATGACGCCCGCGGAGCGCTCCGGTTTGTCCCATGCGGAAGAGGCGCGTGATGCCCGGCTCGAGGACGAGTCGCCGACGCTCTGGGGGCAGGGGTTCAGTGAGGTGGGCCAGAGCATGCTCACCTCAGCGGTGCGGTGTTTCGCGGCGAAGGGCTTCCAGGCCACCAGGACGAGAGACATCACGGCGGGCGCCAAGTTGAGCCCGGCCTCGCTGTACGTCCATTTCGCCTCGAAGGAGGACGTGCTGTTCACGATCTCCCGGGTCGGACACGAGCGAGCCCTCGCGGCACTGCAGGGCCCCGAGGACCCGGACGCGGCGGCGCATCTACGGTCGGTCTTCTCGCGCTTCGTGGCGTGGCACGCCCGCCACCATGTGGCCGGCCGGGTCAATCAGTACGAGATGTTCGCCCTTACCCCGGAGCACTACGCGGAGGTGCTCGGCATCCGTCAGCAGACCACCGAAGTATTCCGGAAGGCAGTCCTTCGGGGTATCGCGGACGGTTCCTTCGTGCAGGTCGACGTGAACCGGGTCGTACGGGCCATGCTGTCCCTGGCGGTCGACCTCGTCCGCTGGTACCGGCTCGACGGTCCGGACTCGCCCGGGCAACTTGGGGAGTTCTACGCCGAGTTGGCCCTCGGTATGGTAACAAACCCTGCCATCGCGAAGGCTTCCGGCACGTCCCAGGCCTAACACATTGAATGTGGGGCACCCGTCCAGTGCCGCGTACAACGACGATTGCCCGTCAGCCGGGGCTGACGGGCAATCGAGCGGACGGTGAGGCCACCGGCCGGCAGGGAGCGGTCCCGCCTGCCGGTGCGTCAGCGTCAGAAAGCGGCGACGGCCTTCGGGTCCGGGCCGTGCGCGTTCTCGTGCCGCTTGCCCTCGGTCGCCAGGAAGACGATCAGGATGATGAAGCCCACCAGCGGGATCAGCGCGATGAGGATCCACCAGCCCGACCGGTCCGTGTCGTGCAGTCGGCGGATCGTGACGCCGAGGGCCGGAAGGAGCACGCCGACCGCGTAGATCAGCTGGAGGAAGCTCGTGCCGAGCACCTTGTCGAGGACCGCCAGCACGGCGCTGATGATGATGTTGAAAAGAGCGAACATCCAGTATTCCTGGCGGCGCGCACGCCCGCTGAATACCGCATATTTCTTGAGTACGTCGACGTACCAGTTCACTGCGTCCCCCCAAAGGACCGCGATGGGAGCCTGTCCTCTTGGAGCAAGCCGGTGCGCAGAAGGTAGTGGCTTGAAGTGAGCTGGTCAAACCGTTACCTGTGACGCTTGATCAGCAGCCTCAGCGGCGGCTCGTTCGGCTCCGGTGAGCCGACCCCCGGCGCATGATGCTGACTGGTTCCCAGCGCTCCGGAACCCCGAACCTGGTCTGTCCATGGGTGGGGTCGGCACAACTGACGCGACACCCGCCTCAGCGCATGTACAGCGCGTCGATGTCCGCCGCGTACGCCCCTGTAATCGCTCGCCGCTTGAGCTTCAGCGTCGGCGTCATCAGGCCGTCGTCCAGGCTGAACTCGTTCGGCAGGATGCGGAAAGCCCGGATGGATTCTGCCCTCGAGACCTGGGTGTTCGCCCTTGAGATCGCCCGCTGGATCTGGGCTCGTAGTTCCTCGTCGTCCGTCATCGCGGAGACGTCCGCCGGCTGCTTGCCCTTGAGGCTCTGCCAGTGCGCCAGTGCCTCCGGGTCCACCGTGATCAGAGCCGCGACGTAGGGCTGGTCGTCGCCCACGACCAGGCACTGGGAGATCAGCGGGTGGTGGCGCAGCTGTTCCTCCAAGGGGAGTGGGGCCACGCTCTTGCCGCCGCTGGTGATGATGATGTCCTTCTTGCGGCCCGTGATGACGAGGTAGCCCTCGTTGTCGAGATGGCCCATGTCGCCGGTGGCGAACCAGCCGTCGCGCAGGACCGCCTCGGTGGCCTTGGGGTTGTTGAGGTACCCGGCGAAGACCGTGCCGCCGCGGACCCATACCTCGCCGTCGTCCGCGATGTGCACCGATGCGCCGGGGATCGGGCGGCCCACCGTGCCGAAGCGGACCGCTCCCGGGGGCTGCGCCGTGATCGCGCCGGAGGTTTCGGTGAGGCCGTAGCCGTCGTAGACCGTGATACCGGTGCCCGCGAAGAACAGACCCAGTTCCCTGCGGAGCGTCGAGCCGCCGGAGACCGCGTTGCGGACCTGGCCGCCCAGTACGGCGCGCAGTTTGCTGTACACCAGGCGGTCGTACACCGAGTGCAGGACCTTCAGTGACGGGCTCGGGCCGTGGCCCGAGCCGATGGCGTGGCGTTCCACGGCTTCGGCGTGGCGCACCGCGACGGCGGCGGCCTTGTCGAAGAGGCTGACGTGGCCGGCGTCCTCGGCGGCGCGGCGGGCCCTGTGGAAGATCTTCTCGAAGATGTACGGGACGGCGAACAGGAACGTCGGCCGGAAGGTGGTCAGGGCCGGGAGCAGCGTCTCGGGTGTCAGATCGGGCTGGTGGCCCAGCCGGATGCCGCCGCGCAGACAGCAGACGACGACCGCCAGCCCGTAGATGTGCGCGACGGGGAGGAAGTTGAGGATCGACGGCTGCACACCGGGCTCGGCGAGGATCCGGCCCCAGCCTTTGAGGAGGATGTCGCACTCCGCGGCCAGATTGGCGTGCGTGATGAGGCAGCCCTTGGGAGTGGCGGTGGTGCCGGAGGTGTAGCTGATCGCGGCGACCTGGTCGGACATCACGGCCGCCCGGTGACGGTGGATCAATTCGTCGTCCACGTCGATGCCCTGGTCGATCAGGGACTCCACACAGCCCAGGTCCATCTGCCAGATCGCGAACAGTGGCGTCTCGGTGTCAGTGGCCGCCGCCACGGTCATCGCATGGTTCTCGTGCTCGACCACGATGGCTCGAACCTGGGCGTCGTAGAGGATCCAGCGCACCTGCTCGATGGACGACGTGGGGTAGACAGGAACGATCTCGACGCCGACCGACCACAGGGCGTACGCCAGAGCCGTCCACTCGTACCGGGTACGGGACATGAGCGCGACCCGGTCGCCGAAGCGGATGCCGTTGGCCAGGAATCCCTTGGCCACGGCCATCACGTCGTCGCGGAACTGCTGGGCGCTGACCGGTTCCCAGGTCTCCGGCCGGATGCCGGTCAATCGGGAGAGCTGCACCAGGGAGGGGTCGCGCTCGGCGGTCTCGTACACCGAGTCGGCGAGGCCGCCCGACCGAAGCGGTTCGGTACGGAGGGGAGGACCGCTTCCTCGCATTAGGCCGCTCCCTTCCCCCGTGTCGGGGGCACTACGCAGTGCAACTCAGGGAGCGAAACGTACCTGTTGAAAAGTCTCCTGCCTAGTTTTCGGACACATCCAGCGACGGATAGGGCGAACCACCCGATACTCCTCGGCTCGTACGCACCGTCCCCGTACGAGCTCACCCTCTGGACGGTACGAGTAACCCAACGTGACCATGGGGTCGTTAAACAGAAGCAAAGAGTGCGACGAGCGCGACAAGGGGGTCGCCACCCATGGCGAACAGCAGTGCACCCGAACAGTCCGACAGCCTCAAGGCGTTCGGAGCCGTCCTCAAGATCTTCCGTGAACGGGCCTCGCTCACGCAGGAGCAACTCGCGCCGCTGGTCTGCTATTCGCATGCGTGCGTCGCCTCGATCGAGCAGGGGCGGCGCATGCCTCCCGGCGACTTCGTCGAGCGGGCGGAGGAGGCACTGGACTCGTTCGGCGTGCTGCGGGCGGTGGCCCAGCATGTGTCGCGGCGGCCGGGTCTGGCCGCGTGGTTCCGGCTGTGGGCGCAGTTGGAGTCCGCGGCCATGAGCCTCTGCACATACGAATGCCGGGTGGTGCCCGGTCTGTTGCAGACCGAGGCGTACGCGCGTGCCGTGATGCTGAACGTCCCACCGCCGCCCACCGAGGCGGAGGTCGTGGAGCGGATCGCCGCGCGCATGGAGCGGCAGGAGCTGTTGACCCGTACGCCACCGATCGCGTTCAGCTTCATCGTCGAGGAGTCGGTGCTGCTGCGGCACACCGGCGGCGAGAGCGTCACACGGGAACTCCTCGACCGCCTCATCGCCTGCGCCGAGTTGTGGAACGTCGAGCTGCAGATCATGCCGCTGCGACAGCCGTATCACGCTGGTACGGACGGCCCGATGCAGCTTCTGGAGACGCCCGACAACAAGTGGCTGGGCTACTCGGAGGGCCAGCAGACCGGGCAGCTGAACTCTGGCCCGAAAGACGTCAGCCTGATGCAGATGCGCTATGCCAAGATGCGCTCACAAGCTCTGTCTCCGGCGGACTCGGCGGAGCTGTTGCAGCGGATGCGAGGAGCGCTATGAGCACCAACGACAAGCTGGACTGGTTCAAGAGCAGCTACAGCGGTTCCCAGGGTGACAGCTGCGTAGAGGTCGCGCGCCGACCGGACGCCGTCCATGTCCGTGACTCCAAGGAGAAGGACGGGCCGCGGTTCGCGGTGTCTCAGGCTGCGTGGGTCGCATTCATCGAGTTCGCCGGAGTCTGAAGCGCCTGCTGGCGGTTGGAGGCGGGGGACAGGTCGGGCGACCGGCACACGTCCGCGGCCGCCTCCGCGTCCCGCACCCGCCACAGCCACCTGATGTCCCGTCCGAAGGACCACACCAGCAGCGCCAGCGCCACGAGCACCGCCGCGAAGGCAGGCAGAACCGGCAGGATCCCCGCGCCCACCACCAGCAGCACGATCCCCTGCAGCGCCGCCACGGTCTTGCGGGCCGTGCTCGGCGGCAGGGCTCCGTTCAGCCAGGGCAGGACCCGCGCCGCCGCGACGAAGGCGTAGCGCATGGTGCCGATCAGGAGCACCCAGGGGCCCAGGGACATGGCGACGTAGATGCTGAGCACCAGGATGAGGAACGCGTCGACCTCCATGTCGAAGCGTGCCCCCAGAGGGGACGATGTGCCGGTGTGGCGGGCGACCTTGCCGTCGACCGCGTCGAGGATCAGGGCGACCGTCGTGAGGGCGACCAGGACCGTGACCGGGGGCGGGCTTTCGAAGGAGTCCGCGACCAGTGCGGTCACGCCGCCGACAAGCGTCGCGCGGGCCAGGGTCACACGATTGGCCGGTCCGAAGGACTCGAGCCAGGAGCGGCGCAGGGCGCGGGTCAGGGCCGCCCAGGTGGCGACCCCGAAGGCCAGGCCCGTCAGCCAGCCCGCGGGTCCCAGGCCGATCACCGTGCCGAGCAGAGCCAGCAGGGCGAGCTGTGCGCCCGCTCCCACGGCTGTCTCGTGCCGCAGTGGCCTCATGTCGTACGCGTTGTTCAAGGCCACCGTGCGCAACCTCCGGGTGAGTGACAGAGTCGATCATTCCCGCGTACCGTGGCCGCGGCTTCAGCCACCAGTACGTTAATTACCGCGCGATCGTTCAGGAGGACGCCGATGCAGCGCGTCGCCCGTGCCTTCTGGCTCCGCTCTCCCGGCCATGGAGAGGTCCGGGAGGTCGTCCTGCCGGCCCCCGCCGCCGACGAGGTGCTGGTGCGCACGCTCTTCTCCGGGGTGAGCCGCGGCACCGAGACCCTGGTCTTCCGCGGGGGTGTACCGGAGAGCCAGTACGGCGTGATGCGGGCGCCGTTCCAGGAAGGCGACTTCCCCGGGCCCGTCAAGTACGGCTATCTCAACGTGGGTCTTGTGGAGGAGGGGCCGCGGGAGCTGGTGGGCCGTACGGTCTTCAGCCTCTATCCGCACCAGACCCGGTTCGTCGTCCCCGCGAGTGCCGTCACTCCGGTGCCGGACAGCGTCCCCGCCGCCCGGGCCGTGCTCGCCGGGACGGTGGAGACGGCGGTGAACGCCGTCTGGGACGCGGCACCGATGCTCGGCGACCGCATCGCCGTCGTGGGCGCGGGTATGGTCGGCGCCAGTGTCGCGGCCGTACTCGCCCGCTTCCCCGCCGTCCGCGTCCAGCTCGTCGACGCCAATCCCGCGCGCGCGGACATCGCACGCGCCCTCGGCGTCGACTTCGCGCTCCCCGAGGAGGCCGCGGGCGACTGCGATCTCGTCGTCCACGCCAGTGCCACCGAGGAGGGACTGGCGCGCTCGCTGGAACTCCTCGCCCCGGAGGGCACAGTCCTCGAACTGAGCTGGTACGGAGACCGGCGCATCAGCCTGCCGCTGGGGGAGGCCTTCCACTCCCGCCGCCTCGTCGTACGCAGCAGCCAGGTCGGCACGGTGTCCCCGGCCAGGGGTTCGCGCCGGACCTTCGCCGACCGGCTCGTTCTCGCGCTCGACCTGCTCGCCGATCCCGCCTTCGATGCGCTGATCACTGCGGAGTGTGCTTTCGACGAGCTCCCGGATGCGCTGCCGAGGCTTGCTTCCGGCGATCTTCCGGGGTTGTGTCTGCGCGTACGGTACGACCGCTGAACAGGGCGGACCGATCGGCCGTACTACAGGTCAGATGTGCCACCGCACCTGGAGGGTCGTCCTTTGTTCAGCATCACCGTCCGTGATCACATCATGATCGCTCACAGCTTCAGCGGGGAGGTTTTCGGACCCGCGCAGCGCCTGCACGGAGCTACGTTCCTCGTGGACGCCACCTTCCGCCGCCCCGAACTGGACGCGGACAACATCGTCGTCGACATCGGCCTGGCCACCCAGGAGCTCGGCACCGTCGTGGGCGCGCTGAACTACCGCAATCTCGACGACGACCCCGACTTCGCCGGCATCAACACCAGTACGGAATTCCTGGCCAAGGTCATCGCCGACCGCCTTGCCGAGCGGGTGCACGCGGGGGCTCTGGGCGAGGGCGCACGCGGGCTGGCCGGGATCACGGTCACCCTGCACGAGTCGCATGTCGCCTGGGCGAGTTACGAGCGATCACTATGAGCCGCTCGGTGCACATCGTCATGCCGGGCGGGGTGGACGATCCGGCCGCGCCCAGTGGCGGCAACATCTACGACCGCCGCCTGTGCCGGGAGCTGCCCGGCACCGGCTGGCAGGTCCGCGAGCACACCGTCGCGGGCAGCTGGCCGCAGCCGGGAGCGGACGCCCGGGCGGAGCTGGCCCGCATCCTGGCCAGGGCTGCGGACGGCGTCGTCGTCCTCCTCGACGGACTCGTCGCCTGCGCCGTTCCCGACATCGTCGTCCCCGAGACGGGACGGCTGCGCATCGCGGTACTGGTGCACCTGCCGCTGGGCGACGAGACAGGGCTCGCTCCGTCGCGGGTGAGTGAGCTCGACGCTCTGGAGCGCAGGACCCTGCGATCCGTGCCCGCGGTCGTGGCGACCAGCGAATGGGCGGCCCGCAGGCTTGTGGCCCACCACGGGCTCGACCCCGGCCGGGTCCATGTCGCAGCCCCTGGCGCCGACATCGAGCCCCCGGCCTGCGGCACCGACGGAGCCTCGCGGCTGATCTGCGTCGCCTCGGTGACCCCGCGCAAGGGGCAGCTCCGGCTGGTGGAGGCCCTGGCCGACGTCGCGGACCTGCCCTGGACGCTCGTGTGCGCCGGAGGCCTCGGACAGGACCCCGCATACGTCGCCCAACTGCGCGCGCTGATCGAAAAGTCCGGCCTCGACGGCCGGGTGCACCTCGTCGGGCCGCAGAGCGGCGCGGAGCTGGACGCGACCTACGCCGATGCCGACCTCCTGCTGCTCACCTCGTACGCGGAGACGTACGGCATGGCGGTGACCGAGGCGCTCGCCCGCGGCATCCCCGTACTCGCAACCACCGTCGGCGGGCTCCCGGAGGCTGTCGGGCACGCGCCCGACGGCACTGTGCCGGGCCTGCTCGTACGGTCGGAAGACGCCGGGGCGCTCGCGACGGCGCTGCGCCGCTGGTTCGGCGACCCCGCCCTGCGCCGTCGGCTGAGGGCGGCCGCCGGCGCCCGGCGCGCCGCGCTGGACGGGTGGGAGACCACGGCCCGGAATCTGGCGGGCGCTCTGGAACACGTCCGACTCGATCCCCGGAGGGCCGCGTGAATGCGACCGACGCACCCCGTTACGCCCCCGAGTGGCTCGAGCTGCGGGAGGGCGCCGACGCTGCCTCCCGCGCGACCGAACTCCTCGACCCGCTGCGAGAGTGGCTGGCGGGCCACAAGGCCGGCGGTCTGGTGATCCGCGATCTCGGCTGCGGCACGGGCTCCATGGGGCGCTGGCTCGCACCCAGGCTCCCTGGCCCCCAGCACTGGATCCTGCACGACCACGACCCCGAACTCCTCCGCCTGGCGGCCGCTCACACTCCCCGTACGGCAGCCGACGGCAGCGGCGTCACGGTCACCACGGAGCGCGGCGACATCGCCCACCTGACGGCGGACCTCCTGGCCAGTGCCTCGCTGGTGACAGCCTCCGCGCTGCTGGACGTACTCACCCGCGACGAGGTGACCGCGCTCGCCCGGGCCTGCGCCGGGGCCCGTTGCCCGGCGCTGCTGGCCCTGTCGGTGGTGGGGCGGGTCGAGCTGACACCGGCCGAGCCGCTGGACGACCAGATCGCCGAAGCCTTCAACGAACACCAGCAACGCGAGGGTCTGCTGGGGCCCGAAGCCGTCACGTTCGCCGCGGAAGCCTTCGTACGGCAGGGCGTGACGGTACGGATGCATGCCAGCCCCTGGCAACTCGGCGCCGACGATGCGCTGCTGACCGCGCAGTGGCTGCGCGGCTGGGTCGGCGCCGCCTGCGAGCAGCGTCCCTCCTTGGCCCCCCGCGCCCAGGCGTATCTGCGCCGCCGCCTGGCGGCGTGCGCGGCGGGCGAGTTGACAGTGGTCGTGCAGCACAGCGATCTGCTGGCACTGCCCAGCGCGACGGGTGGCAATTCATGAGCGGGCAGACGAGGGCCCGTATCGGCACGCTCGCCGGAGCGGGCATCCTGGCCGTGCTGGTGTGGCGTCTTGGCACCGGCGCCTTCCTGGACGGGCTGCGCAGGATCGACGGACCGACCCTTCTGGCCGCCCTCGGGCTGGGCCTGCTCACCACCGTGTTCAGCGCCTGGCGCTGGCGCCTGGTGGCCCGCGGCCTGGACATCCGGCTGCCGCTGGGCCGGGCGGTCGCCGACTACTACCGGGCCCTGTTCCTGAACGCGGCCCTGCCCGGTGGCGTGCTCGGCGATGTGCACCGCGCGGTACGGCACGGGCAGAACACCGGTGACATCGGCCGCGGCGTCCGCGCTGTGGTCCTCGAACGGACTGCGGGGCAGGTGGTCCTGATCGCCGTCGGCGGGGTGGTGCTGCTCGTCCAGCCGTCCCCGGCGCTGACAGCGGCCCGCCACCTCGCCACCGTGCCGGTTCTCGCCGCGGCCGTCGCCGTCACGGGTGCACTGATGATCACGGTCGCCGTCCGGCGGCGCGGGAAGCCCGGCACCTCGCGATGGCACCGGGCGACCCGCACCGCGCTGGCCGAAGCGCGCCTGGGACTGCTCGCCCGCGCCAGCTGGCCGGGAGTGGTGATCTCCTCCGTCGCGGTGCTGGCGGGGCATCTGGGCATGTTCCTTCTCGCCGCGCGGGCAGCGGGGTCAACGGCTCCGTTCGCCCAGTTGGCTCCCCTGATGGTGCTCGCTCTGCTCGCCATGGCGCTGCCGCTGAACGTCGGTGGCTGGGGGCCCAGGGAAGGCGTCACCGCCTGGGCCTTCGGCGCCGCCGGGCTGGGAGCCGCCCAGGGCCTGACCGTCGCCGTGGTCTACGGAGTGCTCACCTTCGCCGCGAGCCTGCCCGGCATCGGCGTCCTCGTCGGCCCCTGGCTCGCCCGGCTGCGGCGCCCGCAGGTCGAACTCGAAGAGCGTGTCCTCGCCGAGGAAGGCACGTCGGACCGGTGGGCGAAGCGCATGGCGCATCACCGGCTGTCCGGCGAAGCGCAGCCCGGGGATGCCGTCACCGATCAGGACCGGCGCCACGGTGACGTACAGCCGGTGCAGCGCCTGCTCGTGAAGGAAGCGCGAGACGGTGACGCCGCCGCCCTCGACCAGCACCCGGCCAAGGCCGCGCCGCGCGAGCGAGTCCAGCAGGCGTCCCGGGGCGAACGCGTCCTGGTCCGGCAGGGTCAGAACCTCGACACCGTCGGGGACGGACTTGTCGTGGCCACTGCCGGCGCCCACCACCCACAGAGTGGGGGCTGACCCATCGGTGAACACCCGGCGCCCCAGCGGCACCCGGCCGCGCGGATCGAGGACGACGCGCACCGGGTTGGTCCCCGCGCAGGCACGCACGGTCAGCTGAGGATCGTCCGCGACGGCCGTGCCCGCACCGACGACCACCGCGTCGGCCAGGGCACGCAGATGGTGCAGATGGCTGCGGTCCTCCTCGCCGGTGACATAGTCGGCGTCGCCGGTACGGGTCGCGATGAAGCCGTCAAGGCTCTGCCCGAGCTGCGCGAATGCCACGCGCGGACCGGCCAGGCACAGCGGCAGATAGCGCTCCGCGAGCCACTCGGCCCCGGGCGAGGCGTCCTGCGTCCAGCGCCCGCCGCTCTTCGGGTCCAGGACCAGCCCGGCCGCCTCGGCGTCCGCCCCGGTCCGTACGGCTCGCAGCCGCTTCCAGGCCTCCGACGTATCCAGCGCACCACCGGGGCCGCTCATCGCGTCGCTCGCCCGGAGAGCAGCGAGACGTACTCACCGAAGGATTCGACAAGTGAGGCCAGCAGTTCCTTTCCCTTGTCGGCGGATGCCATTGACGGACGTCCGATGACTCCGGAGTCCGTGTATGCCTCCATACCGAGAGTGAGGAGATGCTTACGCTCGTCGGCAAGGAAATCGGATGTCTCAAAGCCGGGCCGGACGAGTTCGGGATGGGCGTGCAGCAGGATGGATGTCTCCACTTCTCCCGCGTGCATATCGCTGTGCGACGGGGTCTGTACACCTGCTCTGGCCCGGGCGGCGTCCCAGTCCGCCGTGCCCGGGAAAAGCGCCA
Organism: Streptomyces sp. NBC_00885; assembly: GCF_045207475.1. Lineage (NCBI taxonomy): Bacteria > Bacillati > Actinomycetota > Actinomycetes > Kitasatosporales > Streptomycetaceae > Streptomyces > Streptomyces sp. NBC_00885. The sequence goes on along the minus strand of NZ_CP108796.1, from coordinate 1,259,043 downwards.
TGCGGATACCGTTGCTATCGGATTCCTGAACCACATTGCGCAGTACGTAATTCCCCCCGTGGCCGTTGAGCAGAATGAGGGCGCCGATACCGGACCGGCTCAGGGAGTCGGCGATGTCCCGTACCACCGCGATGAGGGTCGCGGCGGAAATACTGACCGTGCCCGGCCAGGAGGCATGTTCGTGGGAGCAGGAGACGGTCAACGGAGGAAGGTGGAGTACCCGATGAGCTGCGGCGACCTCACGCGCGATGGTGCAGGCGACGACCGTGTCGGTCACCAATGGAAGATACGCACCGTGCTGCTCGAAGCTGCCGATGGGAAGGATGGCGATGTCGGCCCCCTCGGCCCTCACATCCTCCGTGGAGTGCCACGGCAACAGTCCCGCTGCCTGCCATGGCGTTCCCGAACTGCTCATGTCTTTCCGGCCTTTCGTCGTTCGCTCTGCGCGCCGATGGTCGAACGTGATGAATCGGGCGCCCAGTTGTGCCCTTCGTCATTTTCCCTCACACCACACGCAGTCTGCCAGATAGGATCGGGCGCATGACAGAAAGTGATGGCGCGTTCCGCGGAAGTGTTCGTCCATCAGGTGTCGAACGAGTGGTGGATGTCCAACTGTCCACCGTGCACGGCGATTTCGTCGCGATCGGCTACCTGGACCGCAATAGCGGCGAGGAACAAATGGTGCTGGTATTCGGCGATGTCGAGCGAGAAGGAGCGCTTACCCGCGTGCATTCGGAGTGTCTGACCGGAGATGTCTTCGGTTCCAAACACTGCGAGTGCGGCGACCAACTGTCCGCGGCGCTCGGTGCCATCGTGGAGGAAGGGCACGGCATCCTCGTGTACCTCCAGGGCCATGAGGGGCGCGGGATCGGCCTGCTGGCCAAGCTCCGGGCGATGAAGCTCCAGGCGGAGGGCCTCGACACGGTCGAGGCGAACATCGCCCTCGGGCTCCCGGTCGACGCCCGCGACTACCAGGTGGCGGCGGACATCCTGCACGATCTCGGCGTCCGGTCGGTGCGGCTGCTCTCGAACAACCCGCTCAAGCGCGAGGCGCTGCTGCGGCACGGCATCAAGATCGCCGATCTGGTACCCCTGCTGATACCGCCGCGCGCGGAGAACAGGTCCTATCTGTGGACCAAGCGGGACCGCCTCGATCACTACCTGCCGCACCTGGACGGCGCAGCCGAATAGGCAGCGCGTACGTCACGCCATCTGCCGGCGCACCAGCTCGTGCAGATGCCCGCCGCCGTGCGCGAGCAGCTCCGCCGGGGTCCCCTGCTCCACGATCCGGCCGTCCGACATCACGATTACGCGGTCGGCGTCCATCACGGTCGAGAGCCGGTGGGCGATCACGACGCGGCTCGCGCTCAGGCGGCGGGTGGACTCGATCACGATGCGCTGGGCCTCGTTGTCCAGCGCACTCGTGGCCTCGTCGAAGAAGAGGATCCGGGGGCGGCGGACAAGGGCCTGGGCGATCATCAGGCGCTGGCGCTGGCCGCCCGATATTGCGCCGCCGCCCGCGATCATCGTGTGCAGGCCCATGGGCATGCGCTTGATGTCCTCGGCCAGGCCCGCCATCTCGGCCGCCTCCCACACCTCTTCCTGGGTGAACGCCTCGGTGCCGCAGATGCAGTCCAGGATCGATCCGGTCAGCGGCTGTGCGTTCTGCAGGACGACTCCGCACTGGCGGCGTACGGCGGCCTGGTCAAGGGCCGCCAGGTCCTGGCCGTCGTACAGGACACTGCCCGAGGCCGGCCGGTCGAAGCCGATGAGGAGGCGCAGCAGCGTCGACTTGCCGCAGCCGCTGGGGCCGACGATCGCCACGAACTCGCCCTGCCGCACCTGGAGGGACACGTCGTCGAGGACGAGCGGGCCGTCGTCGGCGTAGCGGAAGCTGAGCTTTCTGGTCTCGATCCCGCCGGACAGGGTGCAGGGCTGGGCACTTGCCCCGCGGACCTCGGGAGCCTCGTCGAAGACCGGCCTGATCTGCTCGAACATCGGCAGCGCGGCGGCGGCCGACACCAGCACCCCCGACAGCTGGGTGACCGAGGTCAGCAGCATGGTGACGGAGGTGTTGAACGTCAGGAACTCACCCGCCGACATGCTCCCGCGCGCGGGACCGGCCAGCAGCATGAACATGGTGAGCGAACAGAGCGGCAGATAGACCGCGTCGAGGACCGTCGTCATGTTCTTGATCCGCCCCGCCCGCTGCTGGAGTTCCCGGGAGCGGGCGAACTCCCGCGCCCACGCGGCGTACGCGAAGCTCTCCGCCGCCGCGACCCGCAGCTTGGGCAGTCCGCGCAGGGTCTGGAAAGCCTGGTTGTTGAGCTTGTTGCCGAGTTCGACAAGCTCCCGCTGCCAGCGCAGCTGCCACAGTCCCATCCCGACAAACACGGCCCCGATGACGACGAGCATGGCGATGGCCGTGAGCGCCAGCGGCACGCTGTAACAGAGCAGCAGTACGAGGTTCATCCCGCCGACCGTGCCCGCCTGCAGGGCCACCGGGCCGATGCCGGACAGCAGCCGCCGGACGGCGCTGACGCCCATCGCCGCACTGGCCAGCTCGCCGGTGGAGCGCTCGGTGAAGAATCGCGTCGGCAGCCGCAACAGCCGGTCCCACACGGCCGGTTGGAGCTGGCTCTCCATGCGGCCCTCCATCCGCAGGACCGTGAGGTTCTGCAGCAGCATGAAGGCGGCCGAGACGATGCCGGCGATCATCACGGCCAGGGCGACCTGGACGATGAGGCTCTTCTCGGCGGTCGGTACGTATACGCCGAGCACCTGGCCGGTCGCGATCGGCACCAGCGCGCCGAGGGCGACGGTCACCAGTCCGCCGATCGCCAGATTGCGTACGTCCGTTGCGGCACCGCGCAGGCTGAAGCGAAGCAGGCGCCAGGGGGTCATGGGCCGTTCTGGCAGCGGGCGGTAGAACATCACGGCGCGCGGCTCGAGTTCCTCCGCCTGGTTCTCGCCGATTCGGATGCGCAGGCCGGAGGCCGGGTTCACCGCCTCGTAGCGGCCACGGCGCCACAGCAGGGCGACCGGGGCGCCGGACTTGGCCCAATGGCCCACCAGGGGACCGGTGTTCGTACGCCACCAGCGTCCCTCCAGCCGGACCGCGCGGGTGCGGATCCGGGAGCCGGTCGCGATCCGCTCGACGGGACTGATGCGGTCGCTGACCTGGCCGCTCTTCGGCGGCTCGGTGAGCGTGATCCCGGCGGCTTCCGCCACGCGTCGGCAGACGGCGAAGGTCGCGTCGTCGTCGGCCCCGTCCGCTCCGGCGGATGCCCGCCCGGCCCGCTCGGGCCTGCCGATGGAGGCCAGCAGCGCCTGGTCGGCCCGGGCCCTGACTGCCTCGCCCGCCTTGATGCCCGCGGCCGTACGGTCCTCGTGGGCGCGCTCAAGGGTCTCGATCCAGCGGTCCACCGCGGACAGCAGCCGGTACTGCTGGTTGACCATCTGCTGCCACAACGCGGCGTCGACGAGCAGATCGCCTGCGGCCTCAGCGCTGTACATCGCGCCGTACTGGACACTGCCGGACGGGACCGGCATCCACAGGATGTCGTCGTCGGCCATAGCCTCGTCGGTGGCCCGGCCCTCCAGCGGAGCCTGGAACAGGACGCCGAGGCCACGTCCGGTGCCGAGGGCGAAGGCGTGCTCCAGCGGGGTCGGCGCCTCGTACCCCGTCTCGTACCCGGTCCCATGCCCCGTCTCAAACCCGCTCTGGTAGCCGGTCCCGTACCCCGTCGGGGACCCGTACGCCGGGTACTCGCCGCTGTACTCCGGCCGGTACAGCTCCCGCAGCGGGATCCGGCGCAGCAGAGAGTCCTGCGAGGGCCTGCCGAGCAGGGTGTGCCGGGGGCCCTCGACCGGGCCCAGCAGCAGGGTGCCCGCTTCCAGACGGCCGAGGAAGTGCCAGTGCCCCTGCTGGTCGGCGTCGACCGCGAAGAGATCCAGGGTTCCGCCGACGACGAGCCACAGCACATGTGGCCCCTCCAGCGGCAGACTGCGCAGGCCGGTGCAGTCCACGGGCGCGCCCAGGCCGCCCAGGGCATGCGTCACCGCGTCGCTCTCGCCCGGTCCCACGACCGCGGCCGGGTGAACGGATGCCACCTCAGTGCTCCTTGACCAGCTGGGCGTACGCGCCCCCGGCGGCCACCAGGTCCTCATGACGGCCGCGTTCGACGACCGAGCCGTGGTCGAGGACCACGATCTCGTCGCTGTCGCGCACGGTGCTCAGCCGGTGCGCGATGACGACGCAGGCACACCCGCGGCGCCGCAGATTGTCGATGATGATCCGCTCGGTCTCGGCGTCGAGGGCGCTCGTGACCTCGTCGAGCACCAGAATGCTGGGCCGCCGCACCAGCGCCCGGGCGATCTCGAGTCGCTGGCGCTGACCGCCGGAGAAGTTGCGGCCGTCCTGCTCGACCCGGCTGTGGATGCCGTCGGGACGCCGTGCGATCACGTCGTAGAGTGCCGCGTCCTTCAGGGCGGTGACGACGGCCTCGTCTGCTATCGAGGGGTCCCACAGCGCCACGTTGTCGCGGACGGTGCCTTCGAAGAGGAAGACGTCCTGGTCGACGAAGGAGACCGATGCGGCAAGCGAGCTGCGGGAGATGTCCTCGAGTCGCTGCCCGTCGATACGGATCGTCCCCTCCCACGGGCTGTACAGACCGGAGATCAACCGCGAGACGGTGGACTTGCCGCTGCCCGACCCACCGACGAGCGCGACCTGCCGGCCGGGTCCGACCGTCAGCGAGAAGCCGCTGAGCAGCGGCTTGTCGAGCGGGCTGTAGCCGAAGGTGATGTTCTCCAGGGACACATGGCCCTTGAGCCTGCGCGTACTCGCGTCGGTCTCCCGGCGCGAGTACAGCGAGTCCACGGGGAAGCTCTCGACGTCCTTGAGCCGGGCCACGTCGGCGGCGAAGTCCTGGATTCTGCCCGCGACGCCGTTGAGGCGTGTGATGGGCGCCGTAAAGCGGGTCACCAGCGCCTGGAAGGCGACGAGCAGACCGATCGAGATATGGCCCTCCACGGCCCGCAGACCGCCGATCCACAGAATCAGCGCGCTGTTGAGCGTCGCGAGGGTCGGCGCCACGACGGCCAGGACCGCGCTCGGCACGCCGAGCCGCTGCTGTTCCTCCAGTGTCGTTGCGTGCTGGCCGGCCCAGCGGCGGAAGTATCCGTTCTCGCCGCCGGTGGCCTTCATCGTCTCGATGAGCTGAAGACCGGTGTACGAGGTGTTGGTGAGCCTGGCGCTGTCGGCGCGCAGCTTCTGGGTGTGGGTGGCCCGCAGCCTGATCACGATACGCATCGCGACCACGTTGAGCAGGGCGATCCCTATGCCGATGACGGTGAGTTGAGGGTCGTACGTCCACAGCAGGAGGGCGTAGAGGATCACGACGACGCCGTCCACGCCCGCGGCGGCGAGGTCCCGGGCGAGCGTTTCGGCGACGGCGTCGTTGGACTGGAGGCGCTGGACCAGATCGGCCGGGCTGCGCTGCGCGAAGAAGGTGACCGGCAGCCGCAGCAGATGCCGCAGGAACCGTGCGCTGCTGAGCGTGGACGAGATGATGCGGCCGCGCAGCAGGTTCGCCTGTTGCAGTCCGGTCAGCACCGCGGTCAGCGCCACCATCGCCGCCATCGACGCGAACAGCGGTCCGAGCAGCGAGGTCTGATTGCCGATCAGGAACATGTCGATGTACGTACGGCTCAGCGCGGGCACCGCCGCGCCGACCGCGACGAGCAGCAGGCTCGCCAGCAGCGCCGCGAGCAGCGTGCCTGTCGTGCCGCGCAGCCTCGCGGGCATCGCCCGCATGATCCCGGGCTTCCGCCCGCCGCGGTGGAAGCTGCCGGAGGGCTCGAAGATCAGGGCGACACCGGTGAAGCTGGTGTCGAAGTCCTCCGTCGCCACGAAGCGGCGGCCCTTGTCGGGGTCGTTGATGTGCACACCCCGGCGGCCGAACCGCCTGCCCATGCCGTCGTAGACGACGTAGTGGTTGAACTCCCAGAATAGGATCGCGGGCGCCCGCATCTCGGCGAGTGCCGCCGGTTCCATCTGCATGCCGGTGGCCTGCAGTCCGTAACTGCGGGCGGCCTTGAGGATGTTGCTGGCCCGCGAACCGTCCCGCGAGACGCCGCACGCGATCCGCAGTTCCTCCAGCGGCACATGCCTTCCGTAGTGCGCGAGCACCATGGCGAGCGAGGCGGCGCCGCACTCCAGCGCCTCCATCTGGAGCACGGTCGGAGTGCGGACGGTCTTCAGCTTCGGCCGCTTCTTCGGCTTGGGAGCTCCGCGGCGGGCGCCGCCACGTCGCGGAGCGGGTGCGCTCTCCGGGCGGTGCCGGCCGCGGCCCGCCGGCGGCAGTTGCTGCTGCGTGGTCATGGAAGCAGCCAATCGATCGGATGCTGCTGAGCGAGGCGGATGGAACCGGTGGCCATGGTCATGGAGTCGACGGCGTACGGAGGGCCCTGCGAAGTGGACCAGGAGTAGCCGGACTTGGTGCCCGACGACGCATCGAGCCTGACCAGGACCGCGACAGGCTGGCCTGCTTTGGAGAACTGCTCGCCCAGCTGGCTGCTGCCGAGGAAGCCGGTGATCCGCTGCCGGGTCTGGGCGGTCCGGCCGACCGCCTTCACCCGGCCGCGCAGCACTCCGTACTGCTGTGTGGGCACGGACTGGACCGTGAGATCCACCGTCGCGCCCACGCGCACGGGGGACGCGCTGTCGGCAGGGACATACAGAACCGCCATCAGGGGGTCGTCGGCCTTCTCGACGCGCTCGACGGCCGCCAAGTCCGCTCCGGTGGTGACCACCGAGCCGATCGTGGCGACCAGCGCCGTCAGCCGCCCCGCGGCGATGGTGCGGACGACGGTGCTGCCCTGGGCCGTACGGACCTTCACCAGGGGAGCGTTGGCGGGAACCCTCGCGCCCTCCTCGGCCAGCACCTCGGTGACCTGGCCCGAGACGGGGCTCTGCAGGACATAGCTGCCCTGGGCGTGCGTGAGAATTCCGGGCGCGCCGAGGGTCGAGGTCACGGTGCCGGTCACGGCCCATACGGCCGCGGCGATCATGACGACGACCGTGACGGCGAGGATGAGCGGGCCGCGTGGCCGGGCGAAACGCACCGGCAGATCGATTTCCTCGGGCGACTGGAGTTTGGAAAGGGCCTGTTGGCGGAACTGCACGGACACTCCTCGGGGGGCGGCGACCGAATGCCCCGGACCCGTGGGGGATCCGGGGCACGTGGCCCGGCCGGTCGACAGGGAGGGGAAGCCGACTGGCCGTAGTCACCGCAACTGCCTGTGCCGCCCAGCGACACAGAACCGGCTCAGAGACCGGCGGCCAGGCCCGTGATGCCGGAGGTGTTCAGGCCGGTGACGCCCTCGGCTGTGCCGACCAGGGAACCGACGGTGCCGGACGCGGCGTCGACGATGCCGGAGACGGGGACGAGCGAGTCGGCGGTGCCGAGGACGGCGCCCGCGGCCTGGCCCACCAGGCCGCCGGACACGCTGTCCAGGTCGGCGTCGGAGATTACCTGGGTCTCAACCTGGGGGGTGGAGTTCATGATGAGCTTCCCTTCGCATGGCTAACTCGAATTTCTGCGACCGGTCTTTCGACTCTCCCGCAGTGCGAAGGATCAAAGCACGCAGGCGTGTTGCGCAGCTAATCGGACAGTGCCGGATCAAGGTGCTTCAGGTCCGCTGAATTACGTCACGTGCACGGGTGTCCATGGGTTGGTGCCATCTTCTTCACGTATTCGCCGCGCCTCAATTCCAATGCCTGTGCGGCCCCTTGGCCGATGGGAGGACATTCCGCACCAAACAACGGACCAGCAGGTCAGCGCCTGGTTGCGGTGTCGGGGACTGTGTGGCGCCTGGGTATTCGGTGTGCAGATTCACCGAAGGACGCTTCCTTGTGTCAGGTGGTGCGCGCACCGCAGACGTCCATGTGTAGGGAGTGTTTCCTTCGGGTGTTCGCAGGGTGTTCAGAGCTGCAATCGGCATGGCATTACGGGGAAAATGGTCCGGCCCCCGGTAGAAGCGGAGATAACCGCATAACGGAGGTGCGTCCGAGGCGAGCGGAATGGTCGATTCCGGCGCATACCACGGCGTTTGGCGGTACTCGACCTGGCTTGGGTCATTGACAGTCTGACGGTGCGTCAGGAAGGTGGTGGGCATGGCGATGATGCGTGCGCGTCTGATTGGTCTGCTCGTCCTCATGACCGCGTCCCTCACCACCGGGGGCACCACGTCCGCCGCTGCGTCCCTGAGGGGCGCCACGTCCGCCGCCGCGGCCCCGCCCGGCTCGCTCTGGTTCGACGAGCAGGCCGCCGCCGCGTTCACGGTCGACCACGGCCGCTTCACGGACGGGCTCGGCCGCGAGGTGGTGCTGCGCGGATACAACGTCTCCGGCGAGACCAAGCTGGAGGAGAACGGCGGACTGCCCTTCGCGTCCGTCGCCGACGCCGAGAAGTCCGCGACGGCCCTGCGCACGCTCGGAGGCGGCAACAGCGTCCGCTTCCTGCTGTCCTGGGCTCATGCCGAACCTGTCCGCGGCCAGGTGGACAGCGCCTATCTCGCCGCCGTCACCGCGCAGATGCGCGCCTTCCTCGCCGCCGGAATCCGCGTCTACCCCGACTTCCACCAGGACCTGTACTCGCGGCATCTGTTCAACCCGGGCAGCTGGTACACCGGCGACGGCGCCCCCAAGTGGGCGGTCGAGGCCGGCGGCTATCCACGGGAGTTCTGCGGGATCTGCCTCTTCTGGGGCCAGAACATCACCCAGAACGAGGCCGTGAAGCGCGCTGCGTACGACTTCTGGCACAACCGCGGCGGCCTCCAGAACGCCTTCCTCGCGACTGCCCGCACCACCATGGCCTACCTCGCCGACCACCTCACCGACGCGGAGTTCGCGGCCGTCGCGGGCTTCGACCCGTACAACGAACCGCACGCGGGCTCGTACGACACCGGCCAGACCAGCCGCATGTGGGAGCGCGACCTGCTCTGGCCCTTCTACGAGAAGTTCCGCGCCCGCATGGACGCGGCCGGATGGCAGTCCAAGCCCGTCTTCGTGGAACCGAACCTCTTCTGGAACTCCAACCTCTCCTTCCAGAAGCAGGAGGGCGGCCTCCTCGACGCGGGCACCATCGGCCCGCGCTATGTCTTCAACACCCACTTCTACGACCACAAGGCCATCTCCGGCGTCTTCATGTGGGGCAAGGCCGCCGACGGGCAGTACGCGCGCGACTTCGGCGCCGTCCGCGACCGCGCGGCGGGCGCGGGAACAGCGGCCGTCGTCAGCGAGTTCGGCCATCCCCTGACCGGGACGGTCTCCGACAAGGCCCCGACCGTCCACAAGGCGATGTACCAGGCCCTGGACTCCCGGCTGCCGGGCGCCACCTGGTGGTCCCGGCCACAGGACTCGGGCCCGGTCCTGTCCGGTACGCAATGGCAGTGGGACATCTACAACGGCCGCCACCACGAGCTGATGAACGGCAACCCCGACAAGGTCCGCACCGCCGGCGACGCCTGGAACGACGAGGACCTCTCCGCCGTACGTCTCGACGACTCCGGGACGCCGGTCCTGCGGCAGGACGCCAGACTCCTGGACCGCCTCTACCCCAGCGCCACCGCGGGCCGCGCCCTCGCCTTCACGTACGAGGACCGCTCACGGGACGGATCGGCCACCCTCACCTGGAATCCCGTACCGAACTCGCTCCCGCGCGTCCGCGAACTCGTCGGCTCCGGGCAGTACGGCCTCCTGCTGTGGCGCTCGGACGGCGGCACCGCCCCCACCGAACTCCACCTCCCGGCGTCCTTCGAGACCGCCCGGACCACCGTCGTCTCCGACCTCGGCACGGTCAACGGCCTGCCGTCGTACGGGTCGGATGTGCCGATCGCGGTGGCCCCGGAACCGGGCGGAACGGGCAGCCGCCGCCTGCTGCTCACGGCCGGGAGGGCCGACGTCCTGCACTACGCGCTCGTCACCAACGGGGCGACGGCGCCCTCGGCGGAACTGCTGAGTGCGGCGCGGGCGGAACTGGCGGGGTGGGCGGCGGGGCGCGACTGATGCCCCGCCGCTGCGGGCGGTGCCCGCACTCAGGCCGTGCGCCACCGAGTCCTGGTCTTCGGCGATGGCGGCCAGGACACGGTCCGCGTCCAGGAATCCTGGGCGGTAGCCGACGAAGCGCAGGTCCTCGGGGCCCGGCTAGCAGTTTCCCTCCTTCGCCTTGCGGCTGCGGTAGGTACGCATGGCGACCTGGGCTCCGCATCGATTCGGGCTGCAGTAGGCCGCGGAGGAGTTGCGCGTCCGGTCGTAGAACCCGAGATGGCACGGCGGGTTCCGGCATGCCTTGAGTCGCATCCAGGAGCCGCGCAGGGCTACGTCGGATGCTGCGGCGAGCATCTTTGCGAGCGCGCCCGGTACGCCGCTCTGGGTGGGCGCGAGGTGTACGCCCGAGGCGGTGATGACAGGAGCCAGGGGATACAGCTCCGCACTGCGGCGCAGATACTCCTCGGCTCCGGCCCGGCCCGCCTCGTCCTGCTCGCCCGCATGGGCCAGCAGGACGAGGACCAAGGCGTCCCTCAGCTCACGGGCGGCGGCGGCATCGGCATCCGTGACCAGCGATGCGGAGTCGATCAGGTCCTCCTTCCGCAACCACCGCGAGAAGGCGGCACCGTCGAGGAGTTCCTCACGACTGCCGTCGATCGCACGGGTGTTGACGAAGGTGAGTACGACCTCCGCCGCCTCCGAAGGGCTGAGCGCAGTCCGGTTTGCATCCATGGCCATGAACCTCACAGTACCCGAGGTGAGTGAGGCGTCATTGCTGTCAGGCATAGACATCTGGGTGCCAGCGCGCTTGCTAGTTATGAGCTAAATGCTTATGGTCCTAACCATGACGAACGACAGTGACACCTCGAACGCTACCCGCACCTGGTTCATCACCGGCTCCTCTCAGGGCCTCGGTCGCGCACTGGCGATCACCGCCCTCGACCGCGGCGACCGCGTCGCGGCCACTGCCCGCCGCACGGAGTCGCTCGCCGACCTCGTCGACCGCTACCCCGGCCAGGTCATCGCGCTCGCACTCGACGTCCGAGACGAAAGCGCGGCCCACCGCGCCGTCGAGCAGACCCTCGCCGCCTTCGGCCGCATCGACGTGGTCGCCAATGTCGCGGGATACGGACTGTTCGGCGCCGTCGAGGAGGCGACTGACGCACAGGCCAGAGCCATCTTCGACACCAACGTCTTCGGCCCGCTGAACGTGCTGCGCGCGACGCTGCCCGTCCTGCGAGGGCAGAGATCGGGCCACATCCTCCAGGGATCCTCGCTCTACGGGCAGTTGGCGCACCCGGGCGTCGGCCTGCTCGCCGCCGGCAAGTACGCGCTCGAAGGACTCTCCGACGCACTGGCTGCCGAGCTCGCCCCCCTGGACATCAAGCTCACGCTGATCGAGCCGGGCTACATGGGGACCGGCTTCCTGTCCCACCTGGTCTTCGCCGAGCCCACCCCCGACTACGACCGGACCGTGCGCGCAGTCCAGAGCTCGCTCGGTGAACTGTCCCCTGAAGCGTTCCTCGATCCCGCCCGAGTCGCCGCGGCCGTCATCACAGCCGTCGACGCCGAGCAGCCGCCCCTGCGTCTCGCCCTGGGACGCGCAGCGGAGGACGGCATTCGCGGCGCCCTCGCCGCCCGCCTGCGCGAAGTGGACGACTGGACCGGCGTTACCCGGGGCGTGGACGCCGCTCTCCAGGAGTCCTGACCGATCGGGCCTGGCTGCGACCGGATTTTGACCCAGGTGACAACCGGCATGTCTGGACGATCAACGCCTGCCTGCCAGGCGGCCGCCTGCGGCCGTCCTTACCTCGGGCTCCTCCATCGGGTCGTCGCGGAGCTGGGTGAGCCGCTGGCTGACTCGCGGATCGTCGGGTGCGGAGGCGATGCCCAGCAGGCGGGCGTTCGATTCGCAGTCCCAGAGCGACTCGGTGTACGCCCAGTCAAGCCCGGCCGGGTCGATGGCCGCCAGTGCCTTCAGGTAGGCCGGTCGTTCGTAGGAGTGCGGGGTGTGCAGCCAGAATCGGCGCAGTACCGGCGTGGCTTCCGCGGCCGCCGGCCCGAAGCGGGCCAGACCGGCGGCCAGCCGGTCTGGCCCGCACCACTGGCGCGCCTCCTCGTGGGCGGCGAGTTCACGTATCAGCGCGGGCAGGTCCTGGGTTTCGCCGTGTTCGGCCAGAACCCGGATTCCGGTCCAGGACAACCAGTCTCGCTCGTCCGCCGCCCATGCGCGCGCCTCCGGTACGGCGAGGGCGCCGAGTCGCTCGACCGCGCGACTGAGCCAGGGCAGTGGCCACCTGCCGTCCACCGTCCCAAGGCCGGGCACCAGCGGGATCAGGTCCGGCTCCGGCGGGCGACCGGACAAGGTGTGCAGTGCCTCGGCCTTCGCACCGTCGGCCGTGTCCGCGTCGGCGAGTACGGACAGCAGTCGGCGACGGCTCGGACCCAGCTCGACGGTGTGCCTCCTTTGCGGGCGCGGATGTGCGGACGTCTCGTACCCCGTCCCCCAGGACACCCAGGGCTCGGAGCGCCACAGCAGTCGTTCCTCGCCGCTCAGCCGGGCACGTGCGACGCCGGCCAGGTCGTTCCACCACTCCATCGGCCAGATCCGGGCCACCGACTCAAGGACGTCCACCCAGTGCTCGCCCTCCTGGACGTAGGCCCGCAGGGCATCGCGGGCCTCGGCCGAACCCGACACGGCCAGCAGTTCCAGAATGCCGGTGGCCCGCTCGCAGTCGTCCTCGTCACCTGCCAGCACGGCGATCACCGGATCCAGCGCCAGTCCCAATTCCTGGATCAAGCGCGCCAGATAGAGGCAGCGGTCGTCCACCGAATCCCACCGCCAGTCCTGCCGGACCTTGCCGTACACCAACTCGCGTGCTGTCGCCGGATCGTCCATCGCACGTAGCGCGCCCAGCCCCCGGCCTCGTTGCAGAAGTCCTTTGAGCGAGTCCACCGGCGCGTACGCCTGGTCACCCGCTGATTCGTTACTCATCAATGCGGAGCCTGCCCGACGCGCAGCAGAGTCACCAGGGATTTTTGGAGCTCCGCCAAGGAGGTTGCTGTGCAAGAGACCGCCGATCGGCCAAAGGCGACCGGGATGGTCCCGACCGCTACACGACCCTCGTCCCGCCCGCGTGACCGACCAGATCGGCCACCGCGCGTGCCAGCGCTGCGAGGCCGGGGCCTGCCGGGCCGCCCGGCTCCGTCATGTAGAGGTCCCTGCGGATCTCGATCATCAGCGCGCTGACGCGAGGGTCCTTGCCGTAGTACTTCAGCGGCACATACGTACCGGCGAAGGGCGTGTTCACCGCAGTGCTGCCCAGCCCGGCGAACGCCTTCTCGGCCAGGGCGACGAGCTCCGGCGGAGTGTGGAAGTCGTCGGCGCCCAGGCAGATCGGCGGCCGCGGGCTCTCGCCGTGCAGCTCGTAGGGCAGCGGCTCGGTCGGATACGAGTGGATGTCGATGACGACAGCGCGTCCGGTGGCCGCCAGCCGCTCGCCGACCGCCGCGGTCATCGCCTTCGCGTACGGACGGAAATAGCAGTCGATCAGGGGCTGAAGGTCCACATCCGGTGAGCGCAGCCGCTCGCCGTGCGTGGTGTGGGTATAGACGGCGCCCATGCCGACGGCCAGCATCTCCTCCCGCTCGTCGGGAAACCGCTCGGGGTCGATGACCAGGCGGGAAAGCGCGTTGACGAACCGCCAGGGGGCGACGGGCGCGGCCTCTGCCGCGGCGGCGGCGATCTCCGCGGTGTGGGCGTCGGTGATGTGGTCGAGCTCCCGCTCAAGCGCCGCGTCGTCCAGCTCGATGCCGCTGCGCACCGGCGCGGGGATGACTCGTGCGGAGTGCGGGACATGCAGAAGGACCGGGGAGTGGTCGGCGCCGGGAAGAAGCCGGAAGGGCGGGGGCTCGTGGGACATCGTGGTCCTTCCTGCCGGGCGTGCGGAGATCGACGAGCATTCTACGAAGCCGGAGCAGGACGTACCGGCGATTCTCACCTCCTGGAAGAGCGCAACTGCCCCCGGCCGACGGACCTCGCCCAACTGCTCGCCCTGGGCGGAGAGTTGCTTGCCCGTGGTTCCTCCACCTGCGAGGATCACATGATCGACGAAGCACAATTCCTGACCATCCAGGGAGCGCCTCATGACCGGGAGCGAGCCGGCCGTCCCCAGGATCGACACCAGCAAGCCGCATCCGGCCCGGGTGTACGACTGGTTCCTGGGCGGCAAGGACAACTACCCGGTCGACGAGCAACTGGGCCGCCACATCATGAGTATCGACAACCGCGCCAAGCATGTCGCCCAGACCAACAGGTGGTTCATGCACCGCGTCACCCGATGGATGGCGGGCGAGGCGGGCATACGCCAGTACCTCGACATCGGCACCGGCATTCCCACCGAGCCCAATCTGCACCAGATAGCCCAGGGCGTGGCGCCCGAGTCCCGCGTCGTCTACACCGACAACGATCCGATCGTGCTCACCCACGCGGAGGCGTTGCTGCGCAGCACTTCCGAGGGCGTGACCGACTACATCCAGGCCGATGTGCGCGAGCCCGGGCGCATACTTGAACAGGCCAGAAAGGTCCTCGACTTCGAGCAGCCGATCGCGCTCTCGCTGGTGGCGCTGCTGCACTTCGTCGCCGACGAGGCCGGTCCGTACGAGCTGGTGGGTCAGCTCGTGGACGCGCTGCCGTCCGGCAGCTATCTCGTACTGTCCCAGCTCACCGCCGACTTCGACCCGCTCGCCGTCCAGCGTGGCGTCGACATGTACGCGGCGGGCGGCGTCACCCTGGTGCCGCGCTCGCGCGACGAGGTGGGCCGCTTCTTCGAGGGGCTTGAGCTGACGGAGCCCGGCATCGTCCAGCTGACGCGATGGCACCCCGAGCTGGGAGTGGAAGAGGTCACCGAGGGGAACGAGGCGGCCTCGCTCTACGCGGGAGTGGCGCGCAAGGCGTAGCCGTGGCGGTAGCGGTCGTCCGCGGGGTATATCGGCGGCGTATACCGGCCAAGGGAACGGCAGGCACCCCGGGGTACCCAAATTCTGCTTATGATTCAGATGTGTTCGATTCCCGGCACATCAGAACGTTCCATGAAGTGGTCAGGGCCGGTTCGTACTCGGCGGCCGCCCGCACCCTGGGCTATACGCAACCGGCGATCACCCAGCAGATGAAGTCTCTGGAACGGGACGTCGGTACACCGCTGTTCATCCGGGTCGGCCGCAATATGCGTCTCACCGAAGCGGGCGAGGCCCTGTCGCGGCATGCCACGGTCATCCTCGACAACATGTCCGCGGCCCGGCAGCAGATGAGCGCGCTGACCCGGCTGCGTGCGGGAAGGGTCCGCGTCTGCGCGTTCCCCAGCGCCAACGCCACCCTCATTCCGGAGGCGATGGCCCGCCTCGCCGCCGCCCACCCCGGGGTGCGCGTCGACCTGCTGGAGAGCGAACCGCCGGAGTCGCTCCATCGCCTGGTGGGCGGGGAGTGCGACATCACGCTCGCCTTCACCTATCCCGGCCTGCATGAAGAGGTGCCGGACGAGATGGTGGAGATCCCGCTCCTGGAGGACCAGTTGACGGTGCTGCTGCCGACCGGGCATCCGCTGGCGCGGCGCAGAGCCGTGCAGCTGGCGGATCTGGCGCAGGAGCGCTGGATAGCCGGGTGTCTGCGCTGCCGAGCCAATCTCCTGCACGAATGCGGCGAGCAGGGGTTCGCCCCGGACATCGCGTTCACGACCGACGACAATCTCGTGGTGCAGAGCCTGGTCGCGGAAGGGCTCGGTGTCGCCATGATCCCGGCGCTCGTACTGAACTTCCTCTGCCACCGCAAAGTCACCGGACGGCCGCTGCAACCCGCTTCCCGGCGGCAGATCTCGGCGTATGTCCTGAAAGAGCATCTGCGGATACCGGCGACGGCGCGGGTACTCGACGAGCTGAAGAAGGTCGCGGCGAACAAGATCGGCTGCTGAGACAGCGGCGTCTCACCCATAAGCGGAGCTTGGGAAGTCGCCAAGAAACCGTCGTTGGACGTGATGGGTCGGGCGGCTCGACTCTGCCCGTATGACCCTCTCGACCGGTACGACCGCCTTCACGACCGCCCGCACGACCGACCGTCTCGACGTGCTGATCGCCGACGTGCGCGAGGCCGTCGGGAGAGGCCTGCCGCCGGACCTGACGGCGTATCTGGTCGGCGAGCGCCTCGCACCGCATCTCGGCGCGGACGATCTGCTCACCTCCGAGCAGTGCGAGAGCGACCCCGCCCGCTACCGCCAGCATCTGCTGCACGCAGAACACGACGGAAGCTTCTCGATCGTCGCGCTGGTCTGGCTGCCCGGCCAGGGGACGTCCGTGCACGACCATGTGTCGTGGTGCACCACCGGTGTGCACGAGGGCGAGGAGTACGAGCGGCGCTACCGTCTCCTCCCGTCCCAGGCCACCGGCGCGGCCGCCCGCCTCGTCGCCACCGGCGATGTCGTCAACGGGCAGGGCGAGGTCTGCGGATTCGCGCCGCCCGGCGACATCCACCGGGTCTGGAACGCGGGACCCGGCCGGGCGATCTCCCTTCATGTGTACGGGGCGGACATCTCGCGCCTGGGTACCAGCGTCCGGCGGGTCTACGAGCTGCCGGCCGACCGCTGATGGCGCTGCTGAGGGAACGGGCGGCCAAGGCACCCCCTTCCGCGGCCGCGCCCCGCATCCTGCCCGGACTCGCGCTCGCCGCGTCCGCCGTCGCCGTCGCCTGGTCCGTCCACCAACTCCTGCCGGACATACCGATGCTGACCGCCGCCGTGGTCCTGGGAATCGTGGCGGCGCATCTGCCGGGCGCACGCACCCTGGTCCGGGGAGCGGCCCGCCCGGGACTCTCGTACGCCGCGAAGCGCCTGATGCGCGTCGGTATCGTGCTGCTCGGGCTGAAGCTGAGCCTGGACGACGTGCTCGGCCTCGGCTGGGCGACGGTCACCATGGTGCTCGGCGTCGTCGCCGCGACCTTCCTGGGCACCTGGTGGCTGGGCCGCCGGATGGGGCTCCCGGGCGATCAGCCGCTGTTGATCGCCGCCGGATACTCCATCTGCGGTGCGTCCGCGATCGGCGCGGTGAGCGAGGCGACGGACAGCGACGAGCGCGACGCCGCGACGTCCGTGGCGCTGGTGACGCTGTGCGGAACTCTCGCCATCGCCGTACTGCCGCTGCTGCAGCAGCCGTTGGGGCTCGGCGACGCGGAGTTCGGACGCTGGGTCGGCGCGAGCGTCCACGACGTGGGGCAGGTCGTGGCCACCGCGCAGACCGCGGGACCCGACGCGCTCGCCGAGGCGGTCCTGGTCAAGCTGATGCGGGTGGCGCTGCTCGCACCGCTCGTCGCGGCGGTGGCCTTGTCCGTACGACACAGACGGCGCGGCGCTGCGACGGCGCGGAAGCGGCTGCCGCTCGTCCCGCTCTTCGTGGTCGGCTTCCTGGCGATGGTGGCCCTGCGCAGTACGGGCCTGCTGCCGACGTCGGCCATCGACGCGGCCCAGCACGCACAGGAACTCCTGCTCGCCGCCGCGCTGTTCGGTCTGGGCAGCGCGGTCGACCTGCCGTCCCTGACGCGCACGGGCGCGCGGGTCGCGGCGCTGGGGCTGAGCGCGTGGGTGGTCGTGGCGGGGGTCTCGTACACGGGAGTCCTGCTGGTCATGGGCTGAGGTCCGGCGCTAGGTCGTGTCGTCAAAGTCCCGTCTGCCCGGCGGGCGGACGACGCTACTTTGACGACACTCCCTAGGCGAGCAGCGTCGGCGCCGCTTTCTCCAGTACGGCGGTGACCCGCTCCCAGGTCTCCATGTCCCGTTCCACCGGCGGGAGTTCGACAGCATCGCCGCTGCCCCGCCAGCTGCCCGCCAGGGCGACCGGGTCTTCGCCCGTCGCGGCTCCCGCCGCGAGGGCCGCCGCGCCGAGGGCCACGAGCTCGCCGCTCTGAGGGATCAGCAGCGGGCGGCCGGAGAGGCGGCGCACGGTCTCCACCCAGTGTCGACCCTTCGCTCCGCCGCCCACCAGGCGCAGCGGGCGGGCCGCCACCTCCTCGTCGGCCGGGTCGAGGCCGCAGGCGCGGAGCACTTCGTCCAGCGCGCGCAGCACCGTCACCACCGCGCCCTCGTAGGCCGCGCCGAGGAGCTGCTGGCGGGTGGTGGTGTGGCGAAGGCCGGTGAGCAGGCCGGAAGCCGCGGGCAGATCGGGGGTGCGCTCCCCGTCGAGATAGGGCAGCAGCACGACCTCGCCGCCCGCCTCGGCGGCGTCACGGCCGAGGCCCAGCAGGGTCGCGATCTTGTCGACGGCGAGCGTGCAGTTCAGAGTGCAGGCCAGCGGCAGATACGTACCGTCGGTCGCGGCGAACCCGGCGAGCGCCGGGGAGGCGGGCCGGGTGCGGCTGGCCGCGAAGACGGTGCCCGAGGTGCCGAGGCTGAGGGCCGGGTGGTCGAGAAGCCCCGCGCCGCCGAGACCGAGGCCCACCGCGGCGGCCATGTTGTCGCCGGTGCCCGCGGCGACGGCGATGCCCGCGGGCAGGCCGAGGTCGGCTGCCGCGGTGTCGGTCAGCGAGCCGATGCGTACGGCTCCGGTCGCGGCCACCGGAGGCAGCAAGTCGGCGTCCAAGCCGATGTGTTGAAGGACGTCCGGGTCGTACGCGCCGGTGGCGGTGGAGTACCAGCAGGTGCCCGAGGCGTCACCGGGGTCGGTGGCCGCGGTGCCCGCAAGCCGTTCGGTGAGGAAGTCGTGGGGGAGGCATACGGCGGCGGCCGCCTTGGCGGCCCGTGGTTCGTTCTCGCGCAGCCACTGCCACTTGGCCGCCGTCATGGAGGCGACCGGTACCGATCCGGTACGGGCGGTCCAGGCATCGGGCCCGCCGAGCGCCTCGGTGAGGGCGGCCGCCTGCGGGGCCGAACGGGTGTCGTTCCACAGCAGCGCGGGACGGACCGGACGTCCGGCCCGGTCGAGGACCACCAGGCCGTGCTGCTGGCCCGCCACCGCGATACCGGTGACGGCGGACGCGGGCAGGCCCGACTCCTTGAACCCGGCGGAGACGGCCTCGCGCAGCGCGTACCACCACACCTCGGGGTCGCTCTCGCGTGCGCCGCCCTCGCCCCCGACCTGGTGCGGAGCCCGGCCGACGGCGAGCGGGCGGCCGGTGGCGGCGTCGATGAACGCGGCCTTGGCGGACTGGGTCGAGCTGTCCACACCGATGACCACCTGCTGCGCGGGCATGGTCCCCACCTCTCCCTCCCGGCCTATTTGGCCGTTCGCCGAACAAATTACGTCAAGCGGTCGTGCGCGAACAGGTGTTGGGGGCTACTGCGATCGAGAGGGGGTATGCATCATTAGTAAGGCCAGCAAACAAACCAGGGTTCGAAGGCGGTCATGACCATGGCGCAAGGCTTCACTCCCACCCCCGACGACAAGTTCAGCTTCGGCCTCTGGACGGTCGGCTGGCAGGGCAGAGACCCGTTCGGGGACGCGACCCGCCCGCCACTGGACCCCGTCGAGTCCGTACAGCGGCTCGCCTCACTCGGCGCGTACGGCGTCACCTTCCACGACAACGACCTGATCCCCTTCGGCGCCTCCGAGTCCGAGCGCGAGTCGCACGTCAAACGCTTCCGGCAGGCGCTGGACGCCACCGGCATGGTCGTGCCCATGGCCACGACCAATCTCTTCACCCACCCCGTGTTCAAGGACGGCGGTTTCACCGCCAACGACCGCGACGTACGCCGGTACGCGCTGCGCAAGACCATGCGCACCATCGACCTGGCCGCCGAGCTCGGGGCGCGCACCTATGTCGCCTGGGGCGGCCGCGAAGGCGCGGAGTCGGGCGCGGCGAAGGATGTGCGCACCGCGCTGGACCGGATGAAGGAAGCCTTCGACCTGCTGGGGGAGTACGTCACCGAGCAGGGCTACGAGCTGCGCTTCGCCATCGAGCCCAAGCCGAACGAGCCGCGCGGCGACATCCTGCTGCCGACGGTCGGCCATGCGCTGGCCTTCATCGAACAGCTGGAGCGGCCCGAGCTGTACGGAGTCAACCCCGAGGTCGGCCACGAGCAGATGGCCGGGCTGAACTTCACGCACTCCGTCGCCCAGGCGCTGTGGGCGGGCAAGCTCTTCCACATCGACCTCAACGGGCAGAACGGCATCAAGTACGACCAGGACCTGCGCTTCGGCGCGGGCGATCTGCGGTCCGCCTTCTGGCTGGTCGACCTGCTGGAGACCTGCGGTTACGAGGGCCCGAGGCACTTCGACTTCAAGCCGCCGAGGACGGAGGACGCGGATGGGGTGTGGGCGTCGGCGGCGGGCTGTATGCGCAACTACCTCATTCTGCGGGAACGGGCTGCGGCGTTCCGCGCGGACCCCGCGGTCAGGGAGGCGCTGCGGGCGGCGCGCCTGGACGAACTCTGCCGCTCCACGGCTGAGGACGGGCTGTCCGGGCTGCTGGCGGACCGGTCCGCGTTCGAGGAGTTCGATGTGGAGGCGGCGGCGGAGCGGGGGATGGCGTTCGAGGAGCTGGACCAGTTGGCGCTGGACCACCTGCTGGGGGTGCGTTGAGGGCGGCGGGCCTTCCGCCGGGGCTCCGCCCCGGACCCCGCTCCTCAAACGCCGGAGGGGCTGATGGTGCGGCTCGGCCGCACATTTCAGCCCGTCCCGCGTTTGAGTACACGGCCGAAGGCCCTCCGGAGGTCTGGGGGCTTGCCCCCGGTTCGGGAAGGGGCGGGGTGGGGAACAGGCCCGCCGCAGGCGACCCGCACCACCGCTGCGCCTACCCCGCCGCCCGTGCGGCGTACCGCACCGGGTCCCCCAGCACGTCCCGTACCACCAGCGCCGCCGCACCCCGTGCCGCGTCCGCCGCCGGGGACGCGGCACGCAGGCGGCCCGCGGTCTCGGGCCACAGGCCCGAGACCACCCGGGCCGACAGCTCGCCGTCGGCCGGTGGCGCCAGCCACGGCAGCAGCGGCGGATAGATCCCGCCGAGCACCACCGCGTCCGGGTCGAAGAGGTTCACCGCGCCGGACAGCACCCGGCCCAGCATGAGGCCGGCCCGGCGGAGGGCCGACACCGCGCGCTCGTCGCCCGCGCGGGCCCGCCGTTCCAGCTGCGCCACGCCCCGTGCGCCACTGTGCTCGTCGAGGCCCGCGGCCCGCAGCAGCGCCGACTGCCCCGCGTACTGCTCCAGGCAGCCGCGCGAGCCGCAGCGGCAGTCGGGGCCGTCAGGGGACACCACGACATGGCCGATCTCACCGGCGAAACCGTGCGCACCGCGCAGCAGCTCACCGTTCAGGACGAGCGCGCCGCCGACCCCGATCTCCCCCGTCAGGTACAGGAAGCTGCGTACGTCGCCGAGGCCCCCGAACCACAGCTCAGCCAGGGCCGCCACATTGGCCTCGTTCTCCGACCGCACCGGCAGAACGGGCTGCGCCGGACGCAGCGCGGCAAGCGCCTCGGCGAACGGGCCCTCGGCCGCGACGCGCGTCCAGCCGAGGTTGGGCGCGTACCGGACGGTTCCGGCCGAGACGAGGCCCGGCAGCGCCAACTGGGCTCCGACCGGGTGCAGTTCCTGCTCGGCCGCGGACACCAACGCCCGGGCGGCGATCACGGCGGCCCGGTCCAGCACCCGCTCGGGCGGCGCGCCCCTGTTGTCGATGTGCTCGACCAGCCGCACCCGGTCGGTGCCCGCCAGGTCGACCACGCACACCGCGACATAGTCGACGTTGATCTCGACCCCGATGCCCGCGACTCCGGTACGGGCCACCTTCAGCACCGTGCCCGGACGGCCCGCCTGACCGCTGAAGGTCTTGCCCGATTCCGTCAGGAACCCGCTGTCCAGCAGCTGCTCGACCAGGGAGGAGACGGCCGCGCGGGTCAGCCCCACCCGCGCCGAGACCCCGGCCCGGGTCACCTCGCCCGCGTCGCGGACCGCCCGCAGCACCAGGCTGAGGTTGTGCCGTCGTACCGTTTCCCGGTCGGCCTTGGGCTCCAGCGGTGGATGGTTCCCGGGGCCGTTCCCACTCACGGGCCCGCCGGATCGGACTCGAGTTCTGCCACCGGGCGCAGTGCGCTCACGGACCGCAGCAGCGGGTCACGCCCGACGTGGCTGAATCCGTGCAGCCGACTGGCGAACGCGAAGCCCGATATGCAGAGGTCCAGGCCTTCCACGCATCAGCCCTGCGGCTTTCGGTATCCCAGCGACGCCTCGATGCGGCCCTCGATGACATCCAGGCCGGGCAGGGGACCGTGGGCGGGCGAACTCGTGAGCAGTGAACGGCACTTGGAGCTCAGCAGCAGACCGAAGCTCTCCGCCTCGTTCTCCTCGGCGACGTCGAAGTGCGTACGGGCCGCGACCTTCAGGACGGTGTCCTGCAGGTCGGCTCCGTCGTTCAGCAGTCGTGCCGCGACGGCCGCCCCTTCGACGTGGTGGCTGCAGTGACCGGCCTGCATGTGCCACAACTCGTGGCCGAGGATGACCAGTTGGTGGTCGGGGGCGGTGCGTTCCTCGATGACGATGAGGTCCTGGTCCGCCATGTCGAGCCAGAGCCCGCTCGCGGTTCCCGGGGGGAAAGAGGCCATGCGGAACTGGACCGGCCGGCCGCGTCGGCCGCTCATCCTGGCGCACAGGGTGGCGTAGAGGTCCGTCGGTTCCGCGGGGACGGGCAGGTCGATTCCGGCGATCAGTTCGCCGCACAACCGCCGCATCTCTTTGCCTTTGTTCACCGTTCTCCCGTCGGTGCAGGGTTCACTTCAGGACTCCGTCGGCTTGACGCTCTCCAGGAGCATGTCGAGCCATTCGGTGACCTTGTCGCGGTGCTTGTCGGTGGGGAGCTGGGCCGCGCGCCAGGCGATGCCCCGTACCCCATGGTCCTGCAGCAGACGCTCCAGCGGGTCGCTGTCGCCGGCGTAGTCGTGCAGCAGCGTCTGCTCGGTGCGCTGGAGGGCGCCGTCGAGGGCGTCGGCGTCCTCGGCGGTGAGGAATCCGGCGTGGACCTTGAAGAAGCGCTGAATGGCGTCGCAGTGCTCCATGGTCGGTCGGCGGTCGCCGTTGATGAGGGCCCCCGCCTGCTGCCGCGACATGCCCGCGCCGTCGGCGATCTCCTGCTGGGTGTAGCGGCGGCCGTTGGGCTTGAGCCGCGTCCTGCGCAGCAGATCGAAGCGCTGCAGAAAGCGCGCCTGGAGGTCGGGTTCGCCGGCGGGCAGGCCGTCGAGGAGGTCGCCGACCACGTCGGCGGGGACGCCGGAGGCCTCGGAGAGCTGATGCAGGTCGAAGACCTCGCTGTGAGGCACACCGAGCTTGCCCGCGAGTTCGGCCAGACGGGAAATCGATGCCGTCAGGGGGCCTGCGGCTGTCGGGCCCGGAACCAAGAAGCCGTCTGTCACCAGTAGGTCTCCTAGATCACGCGAGGTCACTCCGCACACAGGGGGGCTGCCGGGAGAGTAACTGCTTCAGGGAAGTGTAACCAGGCCTTGCCACAGCTGTGGCGCGATCTGAGCGCTCAGCGGCGGCCAATGCCACGATAGTTGACATGGTCGTGTGCGGGTAGCAGGATCGCCCACGCGGTGATGATCCAAATGGCCCTGCCGCACCGGGACTTCGAGAGGGTGGCGTTCTCGATGACATATGAGGCAGGCGTGGAACGACCCGGTGCCCATGGGCGGCGAGGCCACTTCGGCACGGCTCGCGGCGCGGTCCGGGCGAGGCGCGTCACCGATGTCATCAGACGGCGCCGCGAAGAGCTCGGGCTGAGCGTGGAGGACGTGGCCGCCCGGCTCGAGATGAGCACCGGCGCGTACGGAAACTGGGAGCGCACCCCCGCCCAGGACTGGACCGACGACAGGCTCTGTGCCCTGGTCAAGGCCCTGGAGATGAGCGACCAGCAGGGCGGCTGGCTCTTCCGTCTCGCCGTCGACCGGGATCCGCCTGCCACCTCCGACAGGACTGTGGCAGCGTCCCTGTCCGCGCTTCCGCTGGGACCCGCACGCCCCTCGGGTCCGGCCTTCCCGGCCGGGCCCATGCGCCCGTTCGCGCCGGTGACCGCACCCGTGCTGCCCACCGTGCCCGCGGCGCCGGGGGAGCCGGACCCCGGTGCTGCGCCGGACCCCGAAACCCAGGCCTACCTGCACGACTATGCCGTGATGATGGACGCCGTGCCGATGCCTTCGGTGCTGCTCGACCGGCGCTGGAACGTGGCACACGCCAACCACTCCTTCGCGGCGCTGTTCCGCGGCATCGCACCGCACCCCACAGCTATGCCCGGCGACAACTTCCTCCGGTTCGTACTGTTCCACCCGGACGCCGGTGCGGTGCTCGGCGACCGTGAGACGAGCTGGTGCCTTCCCCTGCTGGCGCAGCTCGGCGCGGCCCTGGAGCGTTACCCGGAGGACCGAGTCCTTCAGGCCATTCGTGGCGACATCGCGGGCGACCCGATCATGGACGCCGCCTACCGCTTCGGCCTGCCGCACTGGATGCGCGTCATGGGTGCGGCAGCCGTGCATCACGACGGAGCCGTACGGCCGCTCCACCACCCCGATCCCCGGTGGGGGCGCACCGAGTGCCGGATCCTCGACGAGACCCCCGGGACCCTGCTGGACCGGGGATTCACCCGGCTGACGCTCGTCATGCGCGAGGGACGCTCCGCCGTCTCGCCCGACGTACGGCGCGGCAAGTCGCATCTGCGAGCGGTCTCCAGCGGCTGAGGCGCGGGCGTCGGCCGGGAAACCTGACCTGGGATCAATTTCGCGGCCGAACCGCTGACCGAAGGTGTCTGCGTGGCTAGCATGAAACCTGAATTCGCTTGCGCGACAAGGGGAACGCCTGTGCCCGACATCGATGCGCTGCTCGACCGGCAGCGGCTGCTGGCCAGGATCCTGAACGCCGACGCCGACGCCGACCCCGTTCGCTCCGCCGCCGCCAGCCCGGCGGACACGGGCACGGACCGGGAGGCGCTCAGGGACTCCCCAGGCCCTGCCGATGAGCTCTCGGCGCTGCTGCCGGAGCGTCCCGCCGCGCAGGCCGACGGCGAGCGCAGCGTCGCCGTTGCCGGAAACAACTCCGGGATCATTTCCACCGGCGACGGTGCGAAGAACGCCCTGCACCAGTGAACGGCGGGCCGGGTCTGCAGAAGCCGGACCCCGCCGAGCACAAGCCTGACCAGTCGGGCGGCGACCGGTCGGTGAACGTGGGCGGTGACAACCACGGCATCGTGAGCACCGGAGACAACGCGAACAACGTGCTCATCCTTCCTGCAGCGCGCCCTGCCGAGAACTCGCTGGCAGGGAAGGCCAATCTGCTCGCGGACAGGGTCAGCGACGTCCTGAAGCGTGAGGAGGAGCAGCAGCGGTTATGGGATCCGGCCCCGCTGCCTGTGCGTTGTCGGCCGGCGCCTGAGACGCTGACCGGCCGCCGGAAGAGCATCCTCGACGTCTCGGCCGAGGCGGCGGCCACTCTCCCGCTGGACCTGACCGGTCCGCTGGAAAGGATCGCGGCTGTCTACGAGGGGACAAAGCCCGGCAGACTGATGGTGCTGGGCCGGGCGGGCTCGGGAAAGACCATCCTGGTCAGGCGTTTCGCAAGGGCCCGGCTGGAAGCTCGCACTCCAACCGGAGAAATACCAGTACCGGTGATCTTCAGTCTGGGATCGTGGAATCCCACCACCACCCCACTGCGGGACTGGCTGATCGAGCGGCTGGAGCGGGACCACCCCTTTCTTGCCGGGACCGGCCCCGACGGATCGACATGGGCCGCCGCGCTGGTCGGTGCCGACCGTGTGCTGGCGATCCTGGACGGGTTCGACGAGATCGCCGAGGGCCTGCACGAGTCCGCGCTGCTGGACCTGAGGGCCACCACCGTGCCGCTGCTGATGACGAGTCGCCGCGCCGAACTCGAAGCCGCCGTGGGAACAACCGCGCTCTTCGCCGGTATCGAACTGACCGACCTCACCCTCGACGACTCCGTCAACTACCTGCTGCACGCGACCAATACGCCCGACTCCGACACGGCCCCCTGCGACGGCACGGACCCCACCACACTGACCGGGTGGGAGTACGTCCTGAACAAGCTGCGCCGTCACCCCGACAAACCCGCCTGCGCCAATCTGGCCGCTGTGCTGACCACCCCCCTGATGGTCACACTCGCCCACACCGTCCACACCTCCGGCCGCGATCCGGTGAAGCTGCTGGAGATCGAGGAGTTCAGCACCCGAGGAGCCCTTGAAGACCATCTCCTGGACACCTTCATCCCCACCGCCTACGACCGCTTTCTCAGCAACCGCCCCGCCGCGAAACGCCGGCCGTGGCGCGCCGAACGCGCCCGCCACTGGCTCGGCTACCTCGCCACACACCTGAAGACACTCGACACACACGACATCGAATGGTGGCGACTGGGAACCGCCATGAGCCTCTCTTCGCGCATGCTCGTCTCGGGGGTCACGAGCGGGCTCGTGTCAGGGACCATCCTCGGACTCGTCTTTGGGCTCACGACCGAGCCCAGAGTGGCATCCGTCACCGTGCTTCTGAACGTGCTGGGGATCGGGCTGACCTTCGGGCTCATGCACGGATTCGGGTCAAAGCTCAAGGTCGGCGGCGCATTTGAACCGTCGCGCATGCACATACAGATCCGCGGCGGGTCGAAGAGAGTGAAGGAGAGTTTCCTCCCCAGAATTCGGGGCGGACTCGCGGGCGGGCTGGTCTTCGGGGTCGTGTTCGGGCTCGGAGTGGCGGTCTATGCGGGTCTCCTGGATTTCCCCTGGACCGTGATCGCCTTGGTGTTCGGGAACTTTCTCGTGGCCGGGCTCGCGCTCGGACTCTCGGTCGGGCTCATGCTCGCGCTCGTGGCCGGGCTTGAGGCAGTCATCGAGACGAAATCCTCGGTCAGCCCGTCGGACCTGTTGCACACGAACCGCACGACGGTGCTCGCCCAAGTGCTCGCGGTCGGGCTGGCGCTCGGGCTCGGGTTCGGGATCGTCGTCGCGCTCGTGAACGGGTTCGCACTCGGGGTCACGAGCGGGCTCGCGAGCGGGCTCGTGGTCGGGCTCGGGGTCGCCACGCTGACCGCTTGGGGCCGGTGGGTGGTCCTGGTCCGCGTCTGGCTCCCCCTGACAGGGCGGCTCCCGTGGGCGGTGAACGCCTTCCTGGACGACGCCTACCAGCGAGGCGTGCTGCGCCAGGTCGGCGCGGTCTACCAGTTCCGCCACGCACGGCTGAGGGATCGACTGGCCGAGGTCTACGAGCAGTAAGGATCAAGCTCAGCGCATCGACGCCACGGCCCACTCCGACACGAGAGCCACCGCGACCCCGACCCCCAGCACCGCGGTGGCCACCCGCGTACGCCCCTGGCGGCTGAGCACCAGCGCGCTGCCCGAGAGGATCAGCGCGATGCCGTAGAAGCCCATGGTCAGCACCGAGTGCGTGCTGCCGAGCCGCAGCACGAGCGTGACACCCACGGCGATCATGATGACCGCGGAGAGCGCTATCCGTACATGACGTGCCTGGCGTGGTGTGAGCCCCTGCCGCTCCGGGCTCGAATTGGCTTCTGACATGCACCGAAGCCTATGCGGTCGCGGGGGCTTTCGGGCTGCCGGGGCCGATCTTCCGTGCCCCCTGCGTCGGCTCAGGCGCTGCGCGCGCCGCCCACACCGGCCGTCCACCGGGGAGCGGTTCCGGTGAGCTGGCAGGCCATCAGATAGAGCGGGATCGGCGGTGTGTAGGGGCTGGTGTCGTCGGGCCGGCGGATCAGCCGGGGATTCACCGCCGGTACGTACGCTCCGCGGGCGTAGTGCGACGGCAGCGGCCACGTCAGCTCCAGGTCCGAGCCGGCCGGTACGATCCACCACCACCAGTCGGTGTCGGCGAAGACGCAGCCGTAGCGCGGCAGTCCGCCCAGCAGCCGGAAGCCGTGGCGCGCGGGAAAGCCCACGGCATCACAGCCCAGATGGGCCGAGAGCGTGGGCGGAAGGTCGAGCCGGGTCACCGGGGTCTCGGTGCGGAGGGTGCCGCGGCGGGCGCTCCGGGGGAACCTCCGGGAGAAGCTCCGGAAGAAGAGGAGCGTCGCCAGGCTTTTCAGCATGGCCTCTGCGGATCGTGCGGAATGCTCTCCCGGGACGTGCGGGCGTGCGGAATGCCGCCTTCCCGGGATGTGCGGGCGTGCGGCAACTCCGCCCACACGAGGCGGCCGGGGCCGTGCTGCGAGTCGTACGCCCCCCAGGCGCTGCTGACGGCCTCGACCAGCAGAAGGCCGCGCCCGCGTTCTTCTTCGAGGGTGTGGCACACATGCGGGCCGGCGGGGGACGACCCCTGGTCCTGCACGGTGATACGCAGGCGCTCGGCGTCGTTGAGAAGTTCGCAGGCCACCAGATCGCCGTCGGTGTGCACGACCGCGTTGGTGACCAGTTCGGACACGACGAGCATCGCCGTGTCGTGAACGTCCCCGCCTATGCCCCAGAAGTGCAGGCGCTCGCGCGCGAGTCTTCGCGCTCTCGCGACGAATTCGACGCGAGCCGGAAGCTCGAAGCCGTACCGGTGGTGGTCGGCCCCCGAGCACTGGTCCACGAGCGGGGCGGTGAGCGCGTCACGGTTCACCCGACCACTCTCCCGCTGCAATGGTCAGCTTGGCAAGGCCCACTTTGAAATATTCAGAGTGGGCATATTCATCCTTGCGGGAGCGTGGCACACTGCACGCAACAGCACGTGGGGAGGTCTCGAAGTGAGTGAACCGCGGTCCGCCCCCACGGTGGGCCAGGTCGTTCTCGGCAAGCGCTTGCAGGATCTGCGCGAGCGGGCCGGACTCAGGCGCGAGGAAGCGGCAAAGGTCCTTCGCGTGGCCGCAGGCACCATCCGCCGGATGGAAACCGCCGAGGTCGCGCTGAAAATCCCCTATGTCCAGCTGCTGCTGAACGCCTACGGGATCACTGACGACGAGGCCCGGGGTTTCATCGAACTCGCCGAGGAGGCCAACAAGCCCGGCTGGTGGCAGCGCTTTCACGATGTTCTGCCCGGCTGGTTCAGCATGTATGTGAGTCTGGAGGGTGCCGCCGCCCTCATCCGGACCTACGAGCCACACTTCGTGCCCGGTCTGCTGCAGACGGAGGACTACGCCCGGGCGATCATGACCGGCGGAGCCGTCGGGCAGACCGACCCGGCCGACATCGAGCGCCATGTGGCGCTGCGGATGGAACGCCAGGCTCTGCTCACCCGACCCGACGCACCCAAGTTCTGGGTGATCATGGACGAGACGGTCTTCCGCCGGCCCGTCGGTGGCCCCGGCGTCATGCGAGCGCAGATCGACAAGCTGCTCGAATGGGCCCGGCTGCCCCATATCACCCTGCAGATCGCGGAGTTCGCGACCGGACATCACCCCGGCACCTACGGGCCGTTCGTCCTCTTCCGGTTCGCCGTCCCCGAGCTCCCGGACATGGTCTACAGCGAGTACCTCACCGGCGCCGTCTATCTGGACGCCCGCCCCGAGGTCGCCTCGCATCTGGAGGTTCTGGACCGCATGGCGGCTCAGGCCGCGACTGCGCAACGCACGAAGGAGATTCTCAAGGATCTCCGCAAGGAGTTGTAATGAATCACGACATATACAACGGGATGCCGGCGGCCGAACTGGGCGAAGAGGGCTGGCACAAGCCGTGGAGCGGCGGCAACGGCGGCAACTGCTTCGAGACGATGAAGCTGGCCGACGGCCGGGTCGCGGTGCGACAGTCCGCCGACCCGGACGGCCCCGCCCTCATCTACACCTCCAACGAAATGGAGGCGTTCATCCAGGGGGCCAAGTCCGGGAAGGCGGACTTCCTGCTCACCTGACGGCTCGGCCGTCGGCCCGGGTGCCGGCTCAGCCCTTCGCGGCCCCCGGCGGGAGCAGCGTCGCGAGGAACGCCTTCGGCGGTGAGAGATTGCCTGCCGCGTCGATCGTCCGGTACTCGATCGTGTGGGTCCCGTAGTCAGGTGTGGCGTCGTCCCACGGCACCGCGCGCGTACGGCCGAGCTTGCCGTAGACGAGACCGTCGATGACCGTGCCGCCCGGAGTGAAGCGGTACGGCGCGTCCGCGTCCGTGGGCCAGCCGTAGTAGGTCTGCCAGCCGTCGCCGTCGACCCGGAACTGCGAGACCACGGAGCCTTCCCGGTCGTCGCGGGCCGTCAGCTTCATCGTGAACGGGCCGTCGTAGACGTACTCCACGGGCATACCCGGCCGGTGCACGGTGCGCAGCGGCTTGGAGAGTGTGTACGCCCCCGCCGCGGGTGCCGCGTCGACCGTCCATGTCAGGGCGGTCTGCGTTCCGGCGATACGCGCCGTGAGGCTGTGGGTGCCGTCGGGCAGTCGCAGCGCGCCCAGATCGAGATCGCGGTCGTTGCCCCCATTGGCCACCGGCCGCCCGTCGAGCGTCCAGCGCACGGAGTGGGTCCGGTCGGCGGGGTGCGTGGTGTCCGCGTACACGACCGAGGCCGAGCCCACCGGGGCCGCGGTGTCGGTGTGACCGGTGAAGGCGGCCGCGACCGGCTCCCGCGGGGTCGTGACCTCCGTGTCCACACTCCAGGAGACCGTGCGGGTCAGCGCGGCGGACGCGCGGATGGCCGGGTCCCGTACGAAGGGCGTCGGGTCGCTGACGGTGGCCGTCAAGGAGTGGGTGCCGCGCGGGAGTTGGAGCCCGCGCAGATCAACCGTCCGGGCATCGCCGACCGCACGCAGCGGACGGCCGTCCAGCCGCCACACGACATCGAGCTCACCGCCCACCGGATGCAGGGTGTCCACCCACACCGTCCGGTCGTCGCCGATCGCGGCGCTGTTCGGGGTGTGGTCCTGGACCAGACCGACCTTGGCGGAGATCTTCTGGGTCATCACCTCGCGCACGACCTGGTCGAAGGCGTACCCGAGGGTCTTCATGATCGAGTGTTTGCTGGGCCGCCAGACGCCCTTGGTGCTGTACATCCCGCCCTCGAACCGGCCGATGACCCCGCCCGATTCGCTCTTCTCGCCGAGCCAGCGCCACCACTTGGCCCGCTGCTGCTTCATCTGCTCCTCGGTGAGCAGCGTGTGGTGGGCGGACGACGGCTCACCGCCTTCGTACGCCGCTCCGGGTACGCCGCGCGCGTAGTAGTCGTACTCGTCCTGGAGACCGCCCAGCGAGTGGCCGATCTCGTGCGGGGTGATCAGCGAGGAGAGCGCGTTGCCGCCGGACGCGGTGGCGAAGGTGCCGCCCGCGCCGCCGTAGGTCTCGCTGTTGGCGAGCGCCACGATCTGCCGGTTGGCGCTCGCCGACCCCGGGACGAGATCGGCGAGAGCGGACGCCGAGCGACTGTCGACGGTCAGCAGACGCTGCACGCTGCCGGGGTTGCAGCCGCCCCAGAAGCCCATGCCCAGCGCGGTGTTGCGGCGCGGCGAGTCCAGACCCGGGTCGCAGTCCACGCCGGACTCGGCCGAAGGGACCTCCACGGCCCAGACGTTGACGTAGGAGCGGTACGAGGCGAAGGGCTCGGTGGACCAGAGCACATTGAGGTGCTTGTCGACGTCGGCGCGGAACTTGGGGAGCTCGGCGGCGGTGTAGCCGTCGCCGAGAACGATGATGTTGAAGCGCTTGTCCGCGGGGCCGGTGGTCTGTACGGGTACCACCGTGGCGGCTTCGGTGACGGGACTGTCGGCCGCCGCCGATGGCGTGGCGGCCAGCAGTCCTCCGGCGAGCAGCACGCCCGCGGTGGCGAGCGCGGCCGCTCTTCGTAAACGGGTACCGGGTGAGGTCATGGGGCCGGAGCGTAGGGGGTGCCCAACGGGCCGTAAAGACAGCAGAGTTGGCGACGAGGCTCATGCCGTACTGACTTCCCTGATCCGCGGCTGCTCCTCGACGTGGCCCAGTACCTCAGGAGCCCGTGGCGAGACTGCCGACCTGCCGGTCGTGGTCACCGCGCGGCACCGGGCGTCGCGGCTCACGACGGCGCATTACGCAGCCGGTGAGCACCACGCCGGCTGCGACCGCGTACACCCAGGTCCCCATGCTCTGCGGGTCGGCGTCCGACCTCACGGTGACGTACTTGGCCGCGCCCGCGACCGCGACCGCGAGCCACTCCCACCGTCCGTCCAGCGCCACCAGTGCGGCCAGCAGCAGCGCGTACCAGGAGTAGCCGGGAGTCAGCAGCAGGAAGGCCGATCCGGTGACCAGCAGGGCGCCGCTCCACGGGCGTTCGGGATCGCCGCGCAGCAGGACATGGGCGGTGACCGCCAGCATCGCCACGATGACGGCGGGCAGCGCCCAGTCGTCCGGCAGTACCAGCCGCAGCAGGGCGTAGCGGTTGCGGGCCGAGGGATCGTCGTAGCCCTCCTCCTTCGTATAGCCGCTGAGATAGCCGAGCACCGAGCTGTTGGATGCCAGGACGTACGGCAGATACGTGAGCGCGACCACGGCGGCCGCGGGCAGCAGGATCGCCGCAACGTCCCGCACACGCCGCACCCCGGACAGGGCGCCCGGCAGGACCACGGCAGGCAGCAGCTTGGTCGCGATCGCCGCACCGAGCAGTGCCCCGCCGGCGATGCGGCGCCGCAGCAGTACTCCCAGGCCCACCACGGTCAGCAGCGCCCCGAGCACGTCGGCGTGCGCGTTGTTCACCGCTTCGATGGGCACGATCGGGCACCACGCCCAGTACGCCGCACTGCGGGGATCGCCGCGCCTGCGCAGGACGAGCAGCAGCGCCGCCGTTGTGCCCAGCGACAGTGCCATACCGCCGGCCTGCAGTGCCTTGTGCCGTGAACCGTCCGGCGCGAGGGAGTCGACGAGCAGGAAGTACCCCTCCGCCACCGGCGGGTAGATGGTGTGCACCTGCGGCCGGTTGATCCGCGTGCAGTGCACCTCGCCCTGGGGCCCCGCGATGCGTACCAGATCGGGCCCGGCGCACGCGGCCCCGCTCGGGAACAGCCAGTCGTCTCGCAGGCCGCCCAGCGCGGGATCGGCCGGGGCGTGGTCGTACGGCGAGATGCCGGCCGCCTGCACCCTGCCGTCCCAGGCGTAGCGGTACGAGTCCGTACTGGTGCGCGGGGGAGCCAGCAGCCCGGTCGCGGCGACGGCGACACCGCCCGCCATCACCAGGACCACGGCCTGGCGCACCGGCGCCTTGCGTACCGCGAAGACCGCCGCGGCGAACAGCGCCCAGCAGGCGGCGTACCACCAGGAAAGACCGACGGAGTCGGTGAAGTAGCCGTCCTTGCGGACGGTCAGCGCGAGTGCGGCCGTCAGGGCCGCCAGGAGAACGCCGGCGGTGAGCGTACGCGGGTTGATCACAGGCTCAGCCTGGCACCGGGAAGGGGTCCGGACGCCGGGCCACCTCCTGATGTCCGCATTCCGTAAGGTGTCACGCCGCCCCACACGGGCTCTGGCGGGGGTCTCATGGACGACATGAAGATCAAGCCGCCCCGACTGCCCAGACTGTCCGCGCCCCCCTTGCCGTCCTTCTCGGGTAAGCTGCACGATGCCCGCACGGCGACCTCGATCGGCCGCTGGCTGGGCCTGGCGATCGCCGTGTGCTTCGTGACCGGCGTGATCAGCCACTACCTCCAGCACCCGCCGGACTATCTCGTGAACGTGCTGCCGAGCCGTCCGTCCTGGGGCTACCGGGTGACGCAGGGGCTGCATGTGGCGAGCGGCATCGCGGCGATCCCGCTGCTGTTCGCCAAGCTGTGGACCGTGTATCCCCGGCTGTTCGTGTGGCCCGCGCTGAAGTCGGTGCGCCATGCACTGGAGCGTCTCTCGGTGGCGGTCCTGGTCGGCGCGGCCGTCTTCCAGCTCTTCACCGGACTGCTCAACACCGTCCAGTGGTACCCGTGGCCGTTCTCCTTCGTCCCCGTGCACTTCGCCGTGGCATGGCTGCTGTTCGGCGCGCTGATCCTGCACATCGCCGTCAAGTACCCGGAGATCAGGGCGCACTGGACCATCCGCTCGCCGGGCACGCTCGAACTCCCGGCGGCGGAGGGGCCCGACCGGCGCTCCCTGCTGACCGGCATCGCGGCGGCGGTCGGCGCGGTCACGCTCACGACCGTCGGTCAGTCCTTCACTCCTCTGGGGCGCTTCGACCTGCTCGCGCCGAGACATCCCGACCACGGCCCTCAGGGGCTGCCCGTCAACCGCCTGGCATCCACCGCGGGGGTGACGGCGCTGACCGTTGCCGACTGGCGGCTGACCGTGGTCGGCAAGCGCAGTTACGAACTCACCCTCGACGAACTCAGGGCGCTGCCCCAGACGACCGTCACCCTTCCGATCGCCTGTGTGGAGGGCTGGAGCAAGTCGGCCCAGTGGACGGGCGTCCGCGTACGGGCTCTGCTGGAGCGCGCCGGAGCCCGGCCCGGCACTGCGGTACGGGTCGTGTCGATGGAGCGGCGCGGCACCTACCGCGTGATGGAGATGGGCGCCGACTACGCCGACGATCCGCTCAGCCTGCTCGCCCTGCGCCTCAACGGCCAGGTGCTCTCGCTCGACCACGGCTTCCCGGCGCGCATCATCGCCCCGAACCGGCCCGGTGTGCTGCAGACCAAGTGGGTCGCCCGGATGGAGGTCATCTGATGCGGATCGTGACAGGTGCGCTGGGCCTCGCCCTGATGACCGTCGGCGCGGTACTGCTGCTGACGGGCGGACAACTGAAGGAGGTTGCGCTGTGGCTGGCCGGTGCGATCGTCGTGCACGACGGGATCGTCGCCCCGCTGGTCCTCGGCGTGGGCCTGCTCCTCGCGGCGGTCCCGGCGCGCGGAACGGTCCGGGGCGCGCTGATCGTGGCGGGCTGCCTGACGGCGGTCGCCCTGCCGGTCCTGCTGCGGCCGGGAACACCGAAGAACCCGACCGTGCTGCCGCTGGACTACGTACGCAACTGGCTGCTGGCGCTCGCGGCGGTCGCGGTGCTTACGGGGGTGCTGCTTGCGGCGCGGTGGATCAGGCGCCGGGTGCCGCGGCGTTGAACTCTTGGCGAACGCATCGGCCCGGACGGTCGGTGACCGTGTCCGCCTGGGCATAGTGACACCGAGTGCCCGTCCGTGGCGTACAAGGGGGACGCGGTCATGGTCAGGTTCGTACACAAACAGTTGGCGTACGCCCTGGTGATAGGGGTCTCGGGGCTGATCGCCGCGACGGTCGGCGTCGCGGTGAACGGCCCCGTCAGGCTGCCCGGTTGGTGGTTCATCGCCGCGATTGTGGCCTGGGGCGTCTTGTGGGCGGTCGTCTCCACGAGCGGTCTGCTGAAGGAAGGCGACCTGCCGTTGTTCCGGGCCGCGGTCCCGATCGCGGACCCGGCCAGGGCGCTGTCCGCCCCGGCGCAGGTCCGGTTGTGGCTGATGAGGACCTACGGAATGAGGCTTGCCCTCTGGCTCCCGGTGGGCACGGCACTGGCCGTCTACGAACCGCTGGTCGTGACGTTCAACCTCGTCTGGGCGGTGGACCCGCTGATGCGGGCCGAACGCGCGGCCCGCTGGGAGCGACGGAACCGAGTGCTGCTGTGGCAGGGCGCCGTGGACCAGCCGGAACAGCCGGTCCCGGCGGGCCAGCCGCCGGTCTTCACGACGCCCCGTCTCACATCAGTCCGCTCCGGCGTCTGAGGCTCTCGGGGGAGTTCTGGAGCACGCCCGGTGCGCGGCGCAGCGCCACGAACGCGCGCCCGGCCACCGTCCAGAGCTCCGCCTGGTCCGCCGCCCAGCCCGCCGATTCCGCGTAGTCGAGCAGCGCCGGCGTGCCCACCCGGGCCCAGGGGAACGCCGAGCCCTGCGCACTGCCGTCATAGACCCGCACCTGCACGCGCTCGTCGACATCGTGCGGCGCGGTCTCGGCCAGCAGCACGCCGTCATGGGCGACCAGAGCCGCCACCCGGGCGAGCAGCACCCAGGGGTCTCCGCCGATGCCGATATTGCCGTCCATGAGCAGAGCGGTGCTCCAACTCCCTTCAAGGGGAAGCGGATCGAAGACCGAACGGTGCAGCGCACTTCCGCCGAGCCGAAGCGTGCGGGCCACCGCCTCGGGGCTGACGTCGATGCCGAGCGTCGGCTGCCCCCGTGCGGCCAGCGCCGCGACCAGACGGCCGGGCCCGCAGCCGATGTCGAGCACCGCACCCCGGCAGCGCTCCAGCACGGTCTGATCGGCGTCGTCCGGATCGGCGCACCAGCGCTCGACCTCCAGGGGCAGCAGCCAGCCGTCGGGGCGGCGCAGAAACAGCGGTCCGCGTCCTGTGCGCAGCGCGTCGGTGTACGGATCGGCCTGCCAGGCGGGCGCCGTCATCGTGCCCCGGTCCCGGCGAGCGCGGCCATCGCCGCGGCGAACCGGCCGTGCGGTGCCTGGGCCGCGACCAGACGGGCATCGTCGGCGGTGTCCACGTCCCGCAGCACGGGCAGGTGACGCACCGCGAGACCGGCGCGCAGGAGCCGGTGCCGCTGTATCGCCCCGGTCTCGGGCACGGACATCGGTACGCCCCGCAGCAGCGAGGGATCCGGCTCGGCCAGGCCCAGCGCCCAGAATCCGCCGTCGTCGGCGGGACCCAATGTCGCCTCGCCCTCGCTCAACTCCAGTCCGGTGCTGAGGAGTTCGACGGTGATCTGTGGTGTGTCCATGCCGACGAGCAGCGCGGGCCCCTCGCAGAGCCCGAAGGCATGCGCCAGCCGTTCGTCGAGCCCGCCCGGACACTGCGGCACGACCTCGAAACCGTCCGGCAGCCAGTCGCCGGGCGCACCGTCGAGCACCAGAACCCGGCGGCGTGCGGGAGTGGCCAGCACGACATCCAGGGTGTCGGCGAGCGCGGCCTCGGCGAGCCGGGCCGCCTCCTCGGGGGAGTACGCGGGGCAGAGCCGGGTCTTGACCCGCCCGGGCACGGGGGCCTTGGCGATGACGAGCAGCGTGCCGGGCCGATCCTGCCGGGCGGGGGACGTGTGGAGCGCGGCCACCGGCCCCGGCAGTCCCTCGGCGCGTTCCCCGCTCATCGCACACCACCCATGACGCCGACCCGGCCCGCGGGCCGCTCCGCCAGGACCGCCCGCATGTCCTGGACCGCCTGCCAGGTGCCCCGCCATGTGCCCGTCACCTTCGACCTTCCCGATCTCGGCAGATACGGGACGTCCACCTCCGTCACCCGCCAGCCCGCGTCCGCCGCGCGGACCACCATCTGGAGCGGGTAGCCGCTGCGGCGGTCCGTCAGGTCGAGGGCCAGCAGCTTCTCGCGGCGCGCCGCCCGCAGCGGGCCCAGGTCGTGCAGTCGCAGACCGGAGCGTCGGCGCAGCATCCGCGCCAGCGCCAGATTCCCGGCCCGGGCGTGCGGCGGCCAGGCCCCGGGCCCCTGCGGCCGACGCCGCCCCAGTACCAAGTCGCTCTCGCTGTCGGCGACTTGGCGTACGAAATCGACCAGCAGCCCCGGGTCCAGCGAGGCGTCGCAGTCGCAGAAGCACACGTACTCCGCCTCCGCCGCCAGCAGCCCGGCATGGCACGCGGCCCCGAACCCGCGCCTTCCCTCGTGCACGACGGTCGCGCCGAGGTCGCGGGCGATCCGGCCGGAGCCGTCCGTCGAGCCGTTGTCGACGACGATCGCGCGCCATCCGGCCGGAATCCGGCTCAGTACCCACGGCAGCGCCTCCGCCTCGTCGAGGCAGGGAAGGATCACATCGACCGTCATCACGCCGTACCCCGCAGCCTGCTCGCCGCGAACTCCGTCATCCCCTGCGCGAAGCCGATCCGCGGTTTCCAGCCCAGTTCGGCCCGCAACCGCCGTGAGTCCGCGGTGATGTGGCGTACGTCGCCGAGCCGGAACTCCCCGGTGACCACCGGTGCGGGACCGCCGTGGGCGGACGCGAGCGCGCCCGCCATCTCGCCGACCGTGTGCGGGGTCCCGCTGCCGGTGTTGTACGCGGTGAGCACACCCGGCTCCCGGCCGCGCAGGGCCTCCAGGGCGATCGCGTTCGCCTCGGCGACGTCCCGTACATGGACGAAATCCCGCCGCTGCCGCCCGTCCTCGAAGACCTGCGGCGCCTCGCCCCGTTCGAGAGCGGACCGGAAGAAGGAGGCAACGCCCGCGTACGGGGTGTCGCGCGGCATCCCGGGCCCGTACACATTGTGGTAGCGCAGGGCGACTGCGCGACCGCCCGTCGCCCTGGCCCAGGCCGCGGCCAGATGCTCCTGGGCAAGCTTGGTCGTCGCGTACACATTGCGCGGGTCCGTCGGCGCGTCCTCTTCCACCAGGCCCGACGTCAGCTCGGCGCCGCACTCGGGGCACAGGGGCTCGAAGCGTCCGGCCTCGAGATCGCCCGTGGCCCGCGGGCCCGGGCGGACCCGGCCGTGGCGCGGGCAGTCGTAGCGGCCCTCGCCGTAGACCACCATCGAGCCGGCCAGCACCAGTTCGGGCACACCGGCCTCGGCCATCGCCGCAAGGAGCACGGCCGTGCCGAGGTCGTTGCAGCCGACGTACTCCGGTGCGTCCGCGAAGTCCTTGCCGAGGCCGACCATCGCCGCCTGGTGGCAGACGGAGTCAACACCGCGCAGCGCCCGCGCCAGCAGCTCCCGGTCCCGCACGTCCCCGAGCATCCACTCGCCGTCGGGCAGCGGCGGGGGTACGGGATGGGCCGCCGGGAGCAGGGCGTCGAGCACGACCGGGTCATGGCCGCGGGCGGCGAGAGCCGCGACGACCTGCGAGCCGATGAAGCCCGCGCCTCCTGTGACAAGTACACGCATACTGGCGACGCTACGGCCGACAAGCGCACTGATCGCCTTTGCGCGCCGTGCCGTCACAGGTCCGTAAGGACTTGACTACGCCGCCCGGGGGAGCTCATCCCGACGTCCGCAGCGGCCAGCCGCTACGCTGCCCGCCCCGCAGCGGCGTGGCCCTCACCCCAGGTCGAAGGCGTTGCGCAGCCCCAGCCGGTAGCGGGTGCGGTCGTGACGCTTCAGCAGTTCGATCTCCGGAGCGCGGAAGAGCGGCTTCACCGTGCAGCGGGAGGCCGCCGAACCGGTCCTGTCCAGCAGGGCGTTGACCGCCGCGCGGGCCGAGGCGTTGGCCCCCTCCATCGTCGCCAGGTCGATGTCGACGGCGACATAGTCCCCGGCCAGGAAGAAGTTCGGGATCGCGGTGGCGGCCTTCGGGCGGTTGTGGAAGGTGCCGACGGGGTGGATCAGGAGCTCGTCCTGATTGGTCGGGTTGGGGGTCCCGAGGCCGTCCACGCCCGGGTCGAGGAACCACGAGTGCAGGGCGCTGTCCTTGAGCACCGTGCGGCCCGTGTCATTGACGGCGGCCTTGAGCTGGGCCCATACCTCCCTCGCGACCTCGGTACGAGTGCACTGCTTGGCGGTCTTCCCGTACAGGATGCCGGTTCTGTCCCATTCGGAGATGTCCACCGACAGACAGTCGACCGCGACGCCGTCGCCGTAGTCGGCGGGGAAGTCGCGGGAGGGCCAGTGACCTGCCTGCTGAATGGCCGTCAGGGACCAGGGGGAGTCGATGCAGTTGAGGTGGCCGTGCAGCAGCGAGGCCTTCTCGGTCAGATAGAACTGGATGCCGGTCATCCAGTCCGTCTCCAGCTTGTCGCACCGGGCCAGCTGCGGGTCGGCCGCGCGCAGTTCGGCTCCCCAGGTCCGGCGTGCGTGCTCGACCGGCATCGCCGAGACGTAGTGGTCCGCGGTGACCGACTGGCGTACCCCCTGCGGGTCCTCGATCACCGCTGCCATGACCCGCCCGCCGCCGTACTTCACCTCCCGTACCGTCCAGCCGATCCGGAAGTCCACGCCCAGCCCTGTCAGATGGTCCGCCCAGGGGTCGATCCACGCCTCATTGGTGGGGGCGTTGAGGATCCGGTCGAGGGGGCCGTCCGCGCCCCGGCCCAGCGCGTTGAAGACGAAGGCCTCGAGGAGCGTGGCGACGGTACGGGTGCTGGCCTCCTCGGCCTTGGTCGCCACGATGTTCCGGGTCAGCCCGATGGCCAGGATGCGCTGGTAGTCGTAACTCATCCGCTCGGCCCGGATGAACTCCCACCAGGGCGTGCGCTCCCAGGTCTGGTCCCGCCGCTCGTCGCAGCTGGTGAGGAAGACCAGGCCGCGGTTGACGAAGTACGCCGTCTCGTGGGCGGGGATGCCCCTGAGCGTGTCCAGCGCGGCGGTCAGTGCGCGGCGGATCTCGTCGAGGGTCAGCTGGGCCGGCTTGTGTCCCGGCCAGGGCAGCGGGATCCGTAAGTCCTCACGCCCGGTGCGGGCGAACGACATCTCGGGCGGCGCGACCAGGTTGTCCCAGACGCCGTTGGTGTTTCCGGGGAAGGGGATGCGCCGCATTGTGTCGGGCAGATTGTGGTAAATGCCGGGGATGAAGCGGAAGCCGTGCTCGGCGGGCAGCGGACGGCGGGCGCCTTTCGCGCTGTTCGGGACGTCCATGCTGCGGGCCTTGCCGCCGAGCGCCCTGCGTTCGAAGACGGTGACCCGGAATCCGCGTTCGGCCAGCTCGTGCGCGGCGGTGAGCCCGGCGACGCCGCCGCCGAGCACGGCGACCGAGGGCGCGGCCGCGGTGCCGTCCGCGTTCGTCTGTGCGGCCGCCGTGGCTGTGCCCGCCGCGGCCAGTGCGGCCGTGCCGCCGACCGCGGCCGCCCCCGCCATGAAGGTGCGTCGTGTGCTGCCCGCCCGATCCATCCCCATCCCCCTTACCGACGGTAACTGTCCGTCCGGCGCAGGAGCATACGGAGATCCCCCATGACCCGGAAGCCGCGCGTCGGCCCATTCGTTCAATGGCGGAAAATGGAGTCATGTCCCGACGCAGCTCCCGCCCCGGTCGTGATTCGGCCCCGGCCCTCACCGACACCTCGCCCTGCCCCTGCGGGCTGCCCGCCACCTATGGCGAGTGCTGCGGGCGCTTCCACGCGGGCGAGGCCACCGCACCCACCGCCGAGCTGCTGATGCGCTCCCGCTACAGCGCCTTCGTCGCCGGGAACGAGACGTATCTGCGGCGTACATGGCATCCCTCGACCCGGCCACGGCACTTCGAGATCGACCCCGCGATGCAGTGGACGCGCCTGGAGATCCTGGACACCGAGGACGGCAGCCCGTTCCATTCGTCCGGCACGGTCACCTTCCGCGCCCGCTTCCGGCACCACGGGAAGCGCGGCGCGCTGCATGAGCGCAGCCGCTTCCAGCGGCACGGCGGCGCCTGGGTGTACGTGGACGGCGAATTCCTGGACTGAGCCGGGAGTGGTCCGGGCGGGCCCGGCCGATCAGGCCCCTGTGGTGGATCCTGGGCGGACGATCATCAGCACCGTCACCGTCGCCCACAGCAGGTTGAACACCCCGGTCGCCATGGCGAGCCGGGCCGAGGCGCCTGCTCCGAGATCCTCCAGGACCGCGCTCTGCCCCGGCAGCACCAGCAGCCCGAGGACCGCGGCGGCCAGCGCGGTGAGCACGATCGAGACGATCAGCCAGGTGTCACCGAGTACATGCAGGCTGTTGGCGGTCGCGAGACCGAAGACCGGCACGACGACGCCGACGAGCGCGTACACCCGGCAGATGCGGTGGAGATTGCGTACGGCCCCGAGAGCTTGCTCGCTCCCGGGCTCGGCCACCGCACGGCGGACGGCGGCGGGGAAGGCACTCGCGGCGACGGTCACCGGACCGATCGCGATGATCGCGGCCAGGACATGGACGATGAGCAGGAACTTGGTCACGCCGGCAGGCCTTCGGATACGGGGACGGTGCCGCGGGCGCTCCAGACCGTGCCGCGACGCTCGTGGGAGAAGAGCCTCTCGACCTCGTGCGCGATCCGCGGACCGAGCTCACGCTCCAGCAGATAGAGCGCGAGATCCAGGCCCGAGGTCACGCCCGCGCCGGTCACCAGATCGCCGTCGTCGACGACTCGCACCTCGATCGCGTGGACCCCGGCGCCGGCCAGCGCGTCCAGACCCAGGTGATGGGTGGTGGCACGGCGGTCGGCGATCAGTCCCGCCATGGCGAGCACCATGGAGCCGCCGCACACCGTGCTCATGACCAGCTCGGGCCGCTCGACTGCGGCCTTGAGCAGGCCGGGCAGGGGAGTGTTCAGGCTCCGGCCGAGGATCGCCGCAATGGTGTCCTCGCCCCCGTCGTCCGAGATACGGCCCGCGGCGCCCGGCACCACGACCAGGTCCGCGCGCCCGGGGTCCAGCACACCGACGGCGCGCAGCGACAGCAGGCCCAGGCCGCTGGGCACCTCACGCGCGCCCTCGGCGGAGACGAGCTCGACGGTGAGCGCACCCCCGGCGACCATGCCGCCTGCGGTGAGCACCTCGTGCGGAGCGATGACGTCCAACGGGTCGAAGCCGTCGAACAGGACGATCTGGGCAAGCATCCGGCACCAGTCCTTGTCTGGGGAGGGGGGCAGCCCCCTGCGGGCCGCCGGACCGACGCTATGGAGCGCTGCCGACCCAGGACAGTGGCGTGAATGCCACCTTTCAACGGATTCTCGCCAGGGCTTCCGACAGCGTCTGATGACAGATAAGTGCAGCCTGACGGCTCTTGGCTGGAAACCGGGCAGGGCATACGTTATGGCCATGCACACCGTGGCCATCCTCGCACTCGACGGCGTCCTCGCTTTCGATCTGTCCACCCCGCTGGAGGTCTTCGGCCGCACCCGGCTGCCCGACGGCCGGGCCGCCTACCGGGTCCGTGTCTGTTCCCCGTCACAAGAGGTCGACGCGGGGGCGTTCACGCTGCGCGCGCCCTGGGGTCTCGACGCCCTCGCCGAGGCCGACACGATCATCCTGCCCGGTTGTGCCGACCCGACCCTGCCGGTCCCGCCGGAGGTACTGGACGCCCTGCGCGCGGCGGCCGCCCGTGGTACCCGTATCGCCTCTGTCTGCGTGGGTGCCTTCGTGCTCGCGGCCACCGGCCTGCTGGACGGACTGCGGGCGACCACCCACTGGCTCGGCGCGGCAGCGCTCGCGGCCATGCATCCCGAGGTCGACGTGGACCCCGATGTGCTCTATGTCGACAACGGTCAGTTCCTGACCTCGGCGGGCGCCGCCGCCGGACTCGATCTGTGTCTGCACATGATCCGCACGGACCACGGCTCGGCGGTGGCGGCGGACGCGGCCCGCCTGTCGGTGATGCCGCTCGAACGCGAGGGCGGCCAGGCGCAGTTCATCGTCCACGAGCAGCCGCCGAGCCCCGACGGCATGACGCTGGAGCCCCTGCTGCGCTGGATGGAGGAGAACGCCCGCCGCGAACTGACCCTCGGCGAGATCGCCGCGCAGGCGGGCATGAGCACCCGCACCCTCAACCGTCGCTTCCGTGAGCAGACGGCGACCACGCCGCTGCAGTGGCTGCACCGCGCGCGTATCCGCCAGGCCCAGTTTCTGCTGGAGACGACGGCACACTCGGTGGACCGGATCGCGACGCAGGTCGGCTTCGGCTCACCGACGGCCTTCCGCGACCGCTTCAAGCGCCAGGTCGGGACGAGCCCGCAGGCCTACCGCCGCGCGTTCAACCGGAACCCGGCGCCGGCCGGGGCGTAGGGCGGGGTGCCGGGTCAGGCTGCCGCGGTTCGCCCGCGGGGCCACCCACGAACAGCAACCACCAACGCCCCCTGGCCCACGCTCACCACGACCCCGGTGAGTTCAGAAGCCGCGTGACGGCTTGATGATCAGCCGCGGGTTGTACGCGGCAAGGATCTTGTTGGCCTGAGCCAGTGTGGACAGCGCGTGCTCGCGGTCCGCCTGGTCCTCGCTGCACAGGGGTATGCGGAACCGGTTGACCTCGCGTACTGCGCACTCGGCGTCGACCTCCGCCTGCAGGATGTCGATCGGCATGCAGGACCCGATCAGCGCGGCGACGCGATCGGGGATCGGTACGGGTACGAGGGGCGACGCGGTCACGTGTAGTCCTTCTCTTCTTCTCCATCGGGCGCCGGAGGCCGGCGCCCACCCCTTCATACGTACCGGACGGGCTTCCGCGTT
Source organism: Streptomyces sp. NBC_00885 (assembly GCF_045207475.1). Taxonomy (NCBI): domain Bacteria; kingdom Bacillati; phylum Actinomycetota; class Actinomycetes; order Kitasatosporales; family Streptomycetaceae; genus Streptomyces; species Streptomyces sp. NBC_00885. The sequence continues at coordinate 1,215,100 of NZ_CP108796.1, read as the reverse complement.
CGTCGTCAGGGATGTCTCTGTGCGGCAACCGTTTCGGATCACCCGCCGACTGCATCGTCAGGGACAACGGTGTGGTGCCAGAAGCGCGCGACTCGAACGGCCGGCCGCCTCCGGCAGCGCCGCCGACACCTTACGCGAACGCCGGCCAGGCACCCCACTCGCTCGTCGCGCCACGCAAGGGCGACGAGCGGCCCGTCACGGGCCGGCGCCTTCGCGGCCCAAGTGACCCCTGTGGCCAAGGCGTTGATCATTGCGGGCATCGAGCCCGGTGGCCGAATCGCGATCATGCCCCGGACCAGGTACGAGTGGGCCGGGCCGGACTTCGCGGTCCGGGCGGCGGGCGGCCGGAGCGTGCCCAACGACGCCGGCCCGTCGCCGGATCGGGGCGAATGGATCGTACGGGGCAGTGGTACACGTCACCTGATCGCCGAGAGCCCGGAGCGCGCCGAGGCGGTCGCGACGGGCTGCACGCACGCCGAGTGAACGACTGCCTCAGGGCGCCGAGAACACCTCGGACAGGTCGTAGCGCACCGGCTCCTCCAACTGCGCGTACGTGCAGTCGGCGGGCTCGCGGTCCGGCCGCCAGCGGCGGAACTGCGCGGTGTGCCGGAACCGGTCGCCCTCCATGTGGTCGTACGCGACCTCGACGACCCGCTCGGGCCGCAGCGCCACCCACGACAGATCCTTCTTGCCCGTCCAGCGGCTCTGCGCGCCGGGGAGCCGGGCGCTCTCATGGGCGCTCTCCTCCGCCCACGCCGCCCACGGATGGCCCTCGGGCGGATCCATCCGCAGCGGCTCCAGCTCCTCGATCAGCTCCTCGCGCACCTTCATGGAGAACGCCGCGCAGACGCCGACGTGCTGCAGCGCGCCCGATGCGTCATGAAGGCCGAGGAGCAGCGAGCCGACGATCGGTCCGCTCTTGTGGAAGCGGTAGCCGGCCACGACGACATCCGCCGTCCGCTCGTGCTTGATCTTGAACATCAGCCGGGCGTCGGGCCGGTAGGGCAGATCCAGAGGCTTGGCGACGATCCCGTCGAGCCCCGCGCCCTCGTACCGCTCGAACCACTCCTGCGCCAGCGCGACGTCGGTGGTGGCGGGCGCCAGATGCACGGGCGGTACGGCATCGCTCAGCGCGGCGGCCAGGGTGGTGCGGCGGACCGAGAGCGGGGCGTCCAGCAGGGCTTCGTCACCGAGCGCGAGCAGATCGAAGGCGACGAAGCTCGCGGGCGTCTGCTCGGCGAGCATTCGCACCCGGGAATCGGCCGGGTGGATGCGCTCGGTGAGCTTGTCGAAGTCGAGGCGCCCCTCGTGGGCGATGACGATCTCGCCGTCGACGACACAGCGGCCGGGAAGGTTGGCCAGCAGTTCGGCGACCAGCTCGGGGAAGTAGCGGGTGAGCGGTTTGCCGGTCCTGGAGCCGATGACCACCTCGTCGCCGTCCCGGTGGACGATCGCCCGGAAGCCGTCCCATTTGGCCTCGTACTGCATGCCCGGCGGGATCTTCTTGACCGACTTGGCCAGCATCGGCTTCAGGGGCGGCATCACAGGCAGATCCATACGGCGATTGTCCGGTATGCGGGGAATCTCGGCACGGCCTACGCTGGCGGGCATGGCCGGAGCAATCGAGCTGGAGGTGGGGGAGCGGACCGTACGCGTGTCCAATCCCGACAAGGTCTACTTCCCCGAGCCCGGCTACACCAAGCTGGACATGGTCCGCTATTACCTTGCCGTCGGCGACGGCATCACCCGCGCCCTGCGCAATCGGCCGACCACCCTGGAGCGCTACCCCGACGGGGTGACCGGCGAGTCGTTCTTCCAGAAACGCGCCCCCAAGTACCTGCCCGACTGGATCCCGACCGCCCACATCACCTTCCCCAGCGGCCGGTCCGCGGACGAGATGTGCCCGACGGAACCCGCCGCCGTGCTGTGGGCGGCCAATCTCGGGGCGGTCACCTTCCACCCCTGGCCCGTACGCCGCGAGGACACCGACCACCCCGACGAACTGCGGATCGACCTCGACCCGCAGCCCGGCACCGACTACACGGACGCCGTGCGCGCGGCCCACGAACTGCGCGCCGTACTGGACGAGGCAGGACTGCGCGGCTGGCCCAAGACGTCGGGCGGACGCGGCATCCATGTCTTCGTACCGATCGAGCCGCAGTGGACCTTCACCCAGGTACGGCGGGCCGCGATCGCCGTCGGCAGGCAGTTGGAGCGCCGGATGCCGGACCGGGTGACCATCAAGTGGTGGAAGGAGGAGCGCGGCGAGCGGATCTTCGTCGACTACAACCAGACCGCCCGGGACCGCACCATCGCCTCCGCCTACTCCGTACGCCCGCGCCCCCACGCCCCGGTCTCCGCGCCGCTGCGCTGGGAGGAGATCGACGACGCCGTGCCGCAGGACTTCGACATCAGGACGATGCCCGCGCGGTACGCCGAGGTCGGCGATGTGCACGCGGACATGGACGACCACCGGTTCAGCCTGGAGAGCCTGCTGGAGGTGGCCCGCAAGGACGAGGCGGAGCACGGCCTCGGCGATCTGCCCTACCCGCCGGAGTATCCGAAGATGCCGGGCGAGCCCAAGCGCGTACAGCCCAGCAGGGCCCGGCACGACGACGCCTGAGCGCGCCGCGCCGGGCCCCTCCTCACAGCTCCTTGACGCGGATGTTGCGGTAGGAGATCACATCGGTCGTGCCGTGGACCTGGAGCCCGATGTAGCCGGAGGCGTACCGCCGGCCGTCCGTGCCCGGGTCGTCGCCCCGCGGCGGGACGAACTCCTGGCCGCCGGCGTTGTCGAACTCATTGATCAGCACGCCGTTGCGGTAGACCGAGTAGTGCTGGCCGACCACCCGGATCTCGTAGTCGTTCCAGGTGCCCTTCGGCGTCACACCCGCACCGCCGAGGCCCACCCGGTCGAACCCGTAGACCGAGCCGGTCTTGTACATGTCGCCGTCCGACCGGTCCAGAACCTGCACCTCGTGGCCGTACTTGATGGCGACCCACTCGGGACGCGGCTCCTCCGGATTGTCGTGGACGTACGGGAAGCGCACGAAGACACCGCTGTTGGCGTTGCCGTTGCCCGGCGCGTCGTCGCGCCACTGGAGCTTCAGCGAGAAGTCCCCGTACTGCCGCTGCGGGAACCACAGCATGCCCAGGCCGCCTCTGGTGGTGCCGCTGGTCATCGACCCGTCGGGGCCCAGCCCGAACGAACCGCCGCCCACGTGCTGCCACTTGCCGAACGAGGCCTGTGTGCCGTCGAACAGATCGCGGTAGCCGGTGTTCTGGCCCGGCTTTCCGATGCCGGACTGCTTGGCCGCCCGGTAGATCTTCGTGTGCTCGCGCCGGTCGATCACACCGTCGGCGAGCAGCTGGTCGAGGACCTTGTCGACGTGCTTGAGGAACAGCGCGTGCGAGGACCAGTCCTTCTCGTCCTCGATCAGCTCGTTGATGGTGCAGCGGCTGCGGGTGACGCGGTTGGGCACACCCGTGTCGACCGTACCCACGATCACTGTCAACCGCTCGTCGAACTCCGGGCAGTTGGGCGCCGGTACGCCGCCGCCCTCGGCGATCGTGAACGTCACCTTCTGCGCGGCCGAGGTGTTGCCCGCCTTGTCGGTGGCCCGGTGCAGGAGGGTGTGGAAGCCGACCCGGTCGACGATGACGGGCGTGGAGTACGCGAGATAGGGACCGCCGTCGAGGGAGTACTCGACCTTGTCGACCCCGGATTCCGCGTCGCTCGCGGTGACGGTCACCTTGGCGCTCGTGATGTACGCGCCGTCGGAGTTCTGCCTGCCACTCACCGCGGCCGAGGTCTGCGGCGGATTCTTGTCCTCGGCGGGCGGTGTGACGACGGTGAAGTCCACGGACTTCTCCGGGGCCGCGTTGCCCGCCTTGTCGGTCGCCTTGTAGCGGACCTTGTGCGTGCCCGCCTCATGCACCATCACCGGGGCGGTGTACGGCTGCCAGGCCCCGCTCGCGCCGATCGCGTACTCGATGGTGTTGACGCCCGAGCCGGTGTCGGACGCGGTCACCGTGACCGTGGCCATGCCCAGATACTGACCCTGGTCGTTCTTCTCGCCGCTGACCGTCGCCGAAGTCTCGGGCGGGGTCCTGTCGTCGGTCGGCGGGGCGACGACGGCGAAGTCGACCGCCTTCTCGGCGGCGACGTTGCCGGCCTTGTCACGGGCCCGGTAGCGGATCTTGTGCGTGCCGACCTCGTTCACCACGACGGGCGCGGTGTACGGCTGCCAGGGGCCGCCGGCCCCGACCGCGTACTCGGTCCTGTCCACACCCGAACCCGCGTCGGCCGCCGAGACGGTCACGGTGGCCTGGCCGACGTACGCGCCGTCGGCGTTCTTGTCACCGTCGACCTTCGCGGACGTCTCCGGCGGTGTGGTGTCCTGGCCGCCGCCCTCGGTGACGGTCAGGATCCCCTGCATCGCGCCGTGGCCGGGGATGGTGCAGTGGAAGCGGTACCGGCCGGGGGTGAGAGTGACCTCGGCGGTGTGCTTGCCGCCCTGGTCGTCACTGGGGTTGGCGAGGATGTTCAGCGGTACGTCGTTGTTGTACTCGGGATCGGAGACGTCGAAGGTCAGCGTGTGCGGCATTCCCATGGTGTTGCCGGTCGCCGCGCTGTTCTCGAAGACGATCGTCGCCCTGCCCGCCACCGCCGTGCCCGGGAACGACGCGTACTTCTCGATCGAGTCGCCGGCCGTCCAGGTGAGGACTTGGCCCGCGGCCACGTCGTCGCTCTGCCCGTAGGCGACCGCCGACATCAGACCGAGGACCATCGTCAGCGCGGCCACCACGGCCGTCCAGAAACTCGCCGTTCTGTGTTTCACGGGTCTCACCGCGCCGCCTTCCGTGCCAGTTTGTCGGCGGACGGGGTCGGCTCGCCGCCCTTGTACGTGACGTGCCACAGCGCCGACTTGGAGTCGGAGGTGAAGAATCCGCGGCCGTAGTCCAGGACATAGAGCGAGCCGTCGGGGGCGAACTTCCAGTCCATGAGATTGCGGATGCCGTCCGTCCCGACCGGGATGATCTTCTTCAGGGATTCGGCGTGCACCGGAATCCCGCCCTTGCCGACGGTCCTGGGGTCGGTGAGGACCGCGTGCCGCGGCTGGTCGCCGTCGTAGAAGTCGCCGACGAACCACTTCCCGTCCCAGTACGAGGGCCACTTGTCCTCGCTGGTGCTCGCCGCGTCATAGCGGTAGACCGGGCCGTTCATGGTCGCCTGGCCGCCGCCCTTGAGCCACGGCATGAGGATCTTCTGCTCCTCCGTCTTGTAGCTGGGGATGCCATTGGCGTCCCGCGGATAGTCCACGCCACCGCCCTGCGGCGAGTACCAGATGGTGTTGGAGGTGACCGGCGGCAGATTCACCAGGCCGTCGTTGTTCGGGGACTCGTTCTTCGGGGCGTCGCAGTTGTACCAGCCGAGCGGCTTGCCCGGATCGGGCAGATTGCGGTCCCGGTAGGGCTGCTTGTTGCCCATGCAGTACGGCCAGCCGTGGTTGCCCGCTGTGGTGATGGCGGAGAAGGTGTCGTACTTCGCCGGGCCCCAGGTCGTGCTCGGTGCGCCCGCGTCCGGACCGACCCAGCCCGCGTACAGAATGTCCGTCGACTTGTCGACGAAGATACGGGCCGGGTTGCGCACGCCCATCACATAGATCTCGCCGCGGGTCTTGCCGCCGCCCTCGTCCTGCTCCGTGCCCGTGAACAGGTTCCCTGCCGGGAGCGTGTAGGTCCCGTCGTCCTCGGGGTGGATCCGCAGGATCTTGCCGTTGAGGTTGTTGGTGTTGCCCGCGGTGCGGCGCGCGTCCGCGAAGGACACGCCCTTGAAGTTGGGCTGGGGGTTGTTGCCGGAGTAACCGCCGCTGAAACCGGAGGAGTTGTTGTCGCCGGTGGCGATGTAGAGATTCTCTTTCGAGTCCCACGCCATACCGCCGCCCGCGTGGCAGCAACTGTGGATCTGCACCGGCCACTTGAGCAGGACCTTCTCGGAGGCGAGATCCAGCTTGTCGGCAGCGAGGTCGAGCGTGAAGCGTGAGACGCGACGCTCGGCCATGTGCGTTTCGCGGTTGATCTGCGCATGCGGCGTGTAGTGCAGATACACCCAGCCGTTGGTCATGAAGCCGGGGTCCAGCTCGATACCGAGCAGCCCCTCCTCGACCTTGATCAGTTCATCGCCGCCGCCCTTGTTGCCGAAGACGGTGAGCGCCCCGGCGAGGGTGACCTTCCTGGTCCTCGGGTCGTAGACATGGATCTCGCCCAGGCCCTTGCCGATGTCGGGGTTGTTCCAGTCGGTGACGACGGGCGTGCCGGCGTCGGCCCCGCCGCGGCCGATGTAGAGCACCCGCCCGTCGGGTGCCGTCACCAGGCCGTGCGGCTCGCCGATCTGGTCGTTCTGCCCGGGCTGGTTGGGCCGGGTCACGCGCTCGGCGGTGTAGTTGGCGTTGATGGTGGCCTTGCAGTCGGCGCGCGAGAGGCGGGTGGTCCAGGCGAGGGCGCCGCGCAGATGGTCGCGGAAGTCGGTCTCGGCGAAGCTGTCGACCGTACCGCCCATGCCGGTGTAGAAGGAGCGGCCGCCGTCGTAGTCACGGCACCAGGAGACGGGGTGGTCCCAGCCGTTGGCGCCGGCGGCGGGCTTGTACGAACTCTCCTTGACACGGGCCACGGTGTGCACGCTGCCGGACGGGTTCGCCGCCCAGTTGAACCAGGCGTCCGGCCGCTTCCACTGCAGCGGAAGCGACGCGGTGGCCGGATGCCGGCGGTCGCCGACCTCGACGACCGCGCGCTGCACTGTGCTCGGTGCGCCGGTCGGCCGGGCCCCGATCAGCCCGGTGAACCAGTCGGAGTACGGCTCGGTGCGCGCCGCGTCATGAATGCCGACGAAGCCTCCGCCGGCCTCCAGATACGACTCCAGCCCGGCCTCCTGCTCCGGGTCGAGCACATCGCCGCCGCCGGTCAGAAAGACGACCGCGTTGTACGTGCCGAGCCTGGTGGCTTCGGTGAAGACGGCGGCGTCGTCCGTGGCCTCGGCCGTGAACCGGCCGGCGGCGGGCCCGGTCCGGCCGATGGCCTCGATCGCCGCGATACCCGCGTCGACGGTCGGCGACTCGGCGGTGGCCGAGGCGTGGAAGACGAGGACTTTCACATTCTGGCCGCCCGGGGGCGACGGTAAGGACAACGTTGTCGACGGTGGTTCCGGATTGATCCTGGCCGAGGCGACATCGCCACCGCCGAGCAGGGAGACGGTCAGAGCTCCGACCCCAAGGGCAGCTGCCAGACTGCTTCTTCGGGATCTCGACCTGTGATGTGGTGTGCGCTGCATTGGTCACCCACCCCTCTGTGGTCACAACAACAGCCTTGGAAACTAGACCCCTTTTCGTGGTTCGCCAATAGGAAAGACCGCAATGGCACGAACTTTGTCCTGGGCGTGGATAAACGAAGATCACCGGGCTACCGTGGCGCCGTCCCCGGGGTCACCTGTGCATATCCGTACCCCGTCAACCTCCGTACAGGACTGGAGAGTTCGGCATGGACAGACGGAGCTTCAACCGGCGGCTGCTGGCAGGGAGCGCGGTGGCGGCGACGGGCGTGACATCGTTATCGCTGGCCGCCGCCCAAAGCGCGACGAGCGCGCCGTCGGCGGCGGACGCACCGAGGACCGCCCCGGCGGGCGGCCAGGTACGCCATCTCAAGCTGTACGCCGAGAAGTTGATGGACGGCCAGATGGGCTACGGCCTGGAGAAGGGGAAGGCGTCGATCCCCGGCCCGCTCATCGAGCTGATCGAGGGCGACACGCTGCACATCGAGTTCGAGAACACCATGGATGTTCCGGTCAGCCTGCATGCCCACGGCGTGGACTACGACATCGCCAACGACGGCACCCGGATGAGCAAGAGTCACGTCGAACCGGGAGCCACGCGTACGTACACCTGGCGCACGCACGCCCCGGGCAAGCGCGCCGACGGCACCTGGCGCCCCGGCAGCGCGGGCTACTGGCACTACCACGACCATGTGGTGGGCACGGACCACGGCACCGGCGGCATCCGCAAGGGTCTCTACGGTCCGGTGGTGGTCCGCAGGAAGGGTGACATCCTCCCGGACAAGCAGTTCACGATCGTCTTCAACGACATGACCATCAACAACAAGCCGGCGAGCGCGAGCCCCAACTTCCGGGCCACGGTGGGCGATCGCGTCGAGATCATCATGATCACGCACGGCGAGTACTACCACACCTTCCATATGCACGGCCATCGCTGGGCGGACAACCGGACCGGTCTGCTTCAGGGTCCGGAGGATGTCAGCCGTGTCATCGACAACAAGATCACGGGCCCGGCGGACTCCTTCGGCTTCCAGGTCGTCGCGGGCGAAAGCGTGGGGGCGGGGGCGTGGATGTACCACTGTCATGTCCAGAGCCACTCCGACATGGGTATGGCCGGGCTGTTCCTGGTGGCAAAGCCGGACGGGACGATCCCGGGGTACGAGCCGCACCACCCGGAAAGCGCCGGGCGGGAAGCCGGCTCGGACGCGAAGGCCGGCGGGCACAGCCACTAGTACTGCGCCATACGGGTGAATGCCGTCGTCGGGGCCGCCGCCGTGCGGACCTTCCACGTTCGTCCGGTTTTGCGACGCCGCGCGGGGGCGCAAAGCCGGAGTTATGCTGCATCCAAGGCAAACTGAACCGGGAAAGGCTGATACTCCAGCGACTGTGGCGGCCATCGTGAGAGCTTGGAAAATCTGGGCATTCAGGGTCGGCGTCGTGGGAGCCCGGAGGTATCCACGACGGGTCGCCCGTCCGCCGGGCGCCCCCGACAGTGGCAGTGCGTCATGGCCGGGATGATCGAGGACTATGCCGTCGTCGGTGATCTGGAGACGGCAGCCCTCATCAGCCGCGACGGGGCGATCGACTGGTTGTGTGTGCCCCGCTTCGATTCTCCGGCCTGCTTCGCCGCGCTTCTCGGGGGCCCCGGCAACGGGTACTGGCGCATCGCGCCCGTCGGCCGGCGTCAGTGCAACCGCCGGTCGTACCGCGGCGACACCCTGGTGCTGGATTCCATTTGGGACTCGGTCGACGGCGCGGTGAGGGTCACCGACTTCATGCCTCCGCGCGCCGATCTGCCCCATGTCGTGCGCATCGTCGAAGGTCTCTCCGGGACCGTGGCCATGCGCGGAGAAATGAGGCTCCGGTTCAACCACGGCCGTGTCGTTCCCTGGACGCGCACCCGCGGCACCTACGTCGTCTCGGTCGCCGGACCCGACTCCGCATGGCTGAGCGCCGACCAGCGGGTGGATGTGCGCGCCACCGACGACTGCACCTATTTCGACTTCACCGTCCGGGAAGGCGAGACTCTCGCCTTCATGCTCAGCTGGTCACCCTCGCACATGCCGGTCCCGCCGCTGGTCGACCCGGCGACCGCGCTGCTGGAAACACTCGATTTCTGGGAGCGCTGGACGGCGAAGTGCCGCTACCAGGGGCCCTGGCGGGACGCTGTGGTGCGCTCCCTGATCACATTGAAGGCGCTCACCTACGCCCCCACCGGGGGTATCGTCGCCGCGGCCACCACGTCCCTGCCCGAGAGCATCGGCGGAGAGCGGAACTGGGACTACCGGTTCTGCTGGCTCCGCGATTCCACTCTCACCCTCTCCTGCCTGCTGCGCAGCGGTTTCCGGGAAGAGGCCGTGTCCTGGAGGGACTGGCTGCTGCGCGCCATCGCGGGGGATCCGGCGGACCTGCAGACGCTCTACGGCGTGGCGGGGCAGCGCCGGCTGCCGGAAGAGTCGTCGGCCTTGTGGCTGCCCGGCTACGAGGGCTCGGAGCCGGTCCGCTTCGGGAACGCGGCGGTGGGGCAGTTCCAGCTCGACGTCTACGGCGAGGTGCTGGACGCCTTGTACATGGCCCTGCGCTCCGGTGTTCCCATGCCACGCCATGTATGGAGACTCGTCAACTCGTTCATGAGCTACCTCGAAGAGCACTGGCGCGAACCCGATGAGGGACTGTGGGAGGTACGCGGGCCACGGCGGCAGTTCGTCCACTCCAAGATCATGTGCTGGGTGGCCGCCGACCGCGCCCTGCGGATGTGGAAGCTGGCCGGACGCACCGACAACGTCGAACGATGGCGAGCCATGCGCAAAGAGGTCCACCGGGAGGTGTGCCGGGACGGCTGGAACGAGGAGAAGGGGTCCTTCGTGCAGTACTACGGGGCCCATGTGCTCGATGCCTCCGCGCTGCTCATCCCCAGAGTCGGCTTCCTGCCGGTTCACGATCCGCGGGTGCTCGGCACCGTCGAGGCGGTCAGGACGCTGGATCACCACGGCTTCCTGCGCCGCTACGCCAGCAGGGACCATGAGGTGAACGACGTGGACGGGCTGCGTGGCTCGGAGGGTGCGTTCCTGGCCTGTTCGATGTGGATGGCCGATGCGCTGGCCGTCACCGGGCGCCAGGACGAGGCCCGCGCGGTGTTCGAGAGGGTGCTGGACGTGCGTAACGATGTCGGGCTGCTCTCCGAGGAGTGGGATCCGGTGACTCGCCGTCAACTCGGCAACACACCACAGGCGTTCAGTCACATCGCGCTGGTCAACACGGCCTTCACCCTGCGGGAGGCGGCACAGGGTCACCATCCGGCCGAAGAGTAGTCGGCCAGCGCCCGGGCATCAGCCGGCCAGTGCCCGGCGCGTCAGGGCCGCATCTGCAGTTCGAACCGCTCGACGAACTCCGAAAGCGACTCGTTGAGCCGGTCGATGTCCTCGTCGCTGTTCTTGGCGGTGACCTGGATGCGGACTCCCACCCGGTCCCGCGGGACGAGCGGATACGCCGCCAGCGTGACGTAGATCCCGCGGTCCCAGAGGAACTGCGCCGCCGCATCCAGGTCAGAGCCGTCGGCGAGGGGAATCTCGATGACGGGCAGCCCGCTGGTGTTGGGCGTGAAGACGCCAAGGGCGTTGACATGATCCAGGACGCGCATTGCCTTGCGGTGCAGATCGGCGCGGATGGTGTCGCCCCGCCGGTCGTTGACATCCAGGCCGGCGAGTGCACTGGCGAGCGAGGCCGTCGGTGAGGGGCCGGAGTAGAGATACGGTGCGGCGGCGACCTTGAGATGGTCCTTCAGCCATGTCGGCAGAGCCAGGAACGCCAGCAGCGACGAGTACGCCTTGGAGAATCCGCCGACCAGGATGACGTCGTCGTACGTCTCCCCGAGATGGCGGATGATGCTGTTGCCGCGGGAGCCGTACGGGGACGTCTCATCGGCACGGCGTTCGCCGACGATCCCGAAGCCGTACGCGTCGTCGATGTACATCAATGCGTCCCGCGCCCGGCAGACGCCAGCCAGTTCGGCCAGATTGGGCAGGTTCCCGGTCATGCTGTCGACCCCGTCCAGGCACACCAGCCGGGAGGAATCGGCCGGCGCGGCGCGCAGCAGAGCATCGAGTTCGTCCGGCCGGTCTGCGTGGAACCGCTGCACGGTTGCGCCATGTGCCCGGGCGACCAGGCATCCGTCGTAGACCGTGCGGTGTGCGCGTGCCTCGATGAAGATGTGGCCCTCGCCGCCGATCACCGGGATCACGGAGGCATGGATGAGGGTGACGGTCGGGAGCAGCAACGTGTCCGGCGCGTCCAGCAGTTCGGTGAGCCGCTCCTCGATCTCCGGGTAGAGGCTGGGACTGCCGCCCAGCCGCGACCAGCTCGCGTGGGTGCCCCAACGCTGAATCTGTGGCTCGATCGCGTCCATGATCTCGGGGTCGAGGTCGAAGCCCAGAAAGTTGGATGACGCGAAGTCGATGAGCCAGTGGTCACCGCAGCGCACGTGCCGGCCGCGGACCTCGTCGACGACGGCATCGCACATCGGGCTGGAACGCCGCAGGTGTTCGAGATCTCCCCAGCGCGGGTCGCGTCGCACGTCGCTGGGTGTCAGTGTCTTGCGTGCGGGATCCTCGTCCACCGGGCCTTCGGCACCGGTCGACGAGCGCGGGCTGACGTCGGCGGTGCTCTGGCGAATGCGGGTCGTCCGACGCGTCGCCGTGCTGTTGATCACCCGTGGTGCTTGGTGTTCGCTGGCGCTTCTCAGGAGTTGTTCGCCCTGGTCCGCTGTCATCGGGCGGGCGAACAGATAACCCTGCCCGAACCGGCAGCCCATGGCTGCCAGCCGGTCCCGCTGCTCCACCTCTTCGATACCTTCGGCAATGACCTGAAGGCCGAGGGTGTCGGCAATGCGCACAATGCCTTCGACCAGAGCGACTTGCTGGTCGTCGACGCCGATGTCGTCGATGAAGGACTTGTCGACTTTGAGCACGTCGATCGGGAATTCGCGGAGATAACTGAGCGACGAGAAGCCGGTGCCGAAGTCGTCGATCGCCATCCCCACGCCGAGTTCCTTCAGCGTCCTCATCACCGAACGAATCTGATCGTCGCGATTCATGAGGACGGTCTCCGTCAACTCCAGCACCAGCGAACCGCTCGCCAGGCCGGACGTGTCGAGGACGCGGCGCACCTGCTCGAGGAACCCGGGGTCGCGGAACTGGCGGGCGGACACGTTGACGTTGATGTTCAGGGGGACCGGCCGTGGCACCGACTGCTGCCAGTGGGCCACGTGGGCGGTGGCGTGTTCGAGCACCCAGGCGCCGAGCGGCATGATGTGCCCGGTCTCCTCGGCGAGCGCGATGAACTGGTCGGGAGGCATCAGACCGCGCCTGTCCTGCGGCCAGCGGATCAGCGCTTCGAAGCCGGTGACCTCGCCGGTGGGGATCTCGACTATGGGCTGATAGCGCACATGGAACGCCTCGGCGGCGATGGCGCTTTCGAGGCTCGCCTGGAGTTCGTGCCGCTCCAGCATTCCGGTGTGCAACTGCGCCCGGTAGGTGCGCCACTGCCGCTTCCCGGCCGTTTTCGCGGCGTACAGGGCCAAGTCGGCATGTTCCAGCAGTTCTTCCGCGTTGGCGCTGTCCTGCGCGCTGGCTATGCCCACGCTGGCCGAGAGGCTGACCATTCCGCTCGAGAGCCGGAACGGCTCGGTGAGACTCTGGATTATCTGTTGGGCGAGCACTTCCGCGGCTGCCGGTTCCTTCGCCCCCTCCATGAGCACCGCGAACTCGTCACCCCCCAGGCGCGATGCCGTGTCACTGGCCCGCAGTGTTCCGGTCAACCGCCGTGCCACGGCGATGAGGAGTTCGTCCCCGACCGAGTGGCCCCTCGTGTCATTGACCACCTTGAAGTCGTCCAGGTCCACGAACAGTACGCAGGTGAGGGTGGAAGCCCGGCGTCCGCGCAGCAGTGCCCGCTCGATCCGCTCCAGCAGGAGCACACGGTTGGGGAGGCCGGTGAGGCCGTCGTGGAAGGCGCGGTAGGTGAGTTCCTGCTCCAGTTTGCGCTGCTCGGTCACGTCGCGCAGGGTGAGGACCAGTCCGTGGACGGTCTGGTCGTGCCGCAGGTTGCTGCATCGGACCTCCACATCGATGCGTCCCCCGTCCTGCTGCAGGACCTGCCAGTCGTTGCGGCTGTCCAGGTCGTCCTCGGTGCGCATCCGCGCCAGGGACTCCATCGCCCGCTCGCTGTCCTGGTCCGCCACGAGTTCGCCGAGTCCCACCCCGTACAGGGGCGACCGGCCGAACATCCCCTCGGCGGACGGGCTCGCGTACTTGATGGTGTTGTCGTCGTCGAGGATCAGGATCACGTCGGAGGCGTTGTGCACGAGGGTGCGGAAGTACGCCTCGCTGTTACGGCGGTTGACCTCCTTGCCGAGCGCGACGCGTTCGACCGCCAGTGCGACCTGCGAGGCCAGGGTCTCGAAGGACCCCCACAACTGCGCCAGGCTCTGCTCCGGCCCCGCCACGACCAGAGCGCCGACCAGCGCGTCACCGGTCGGACGGTCGGGGAAGGACAGGGGACACAGCAGGGCGTTCGGCAGGTCCCCCAACTCGGAGGCTGCGGACTGACCGAGGTCCTCGAGCTTCACGACCTGCGTCTCACGGGCGAGGAATGCGGGCAGCCACGCTTCGGCCGTCTCGTCGGTCCAGTCGAGGCGCCAGTCCCAGAGGCGCGATGTCGTGCGCACGCTGTGGAGCCTGGACTCGCCGGTGTCGGTGGTCAGCAGGACGGCCTCGTGGGGCGTCCGCGCTCCGAAGAGCAGGTCCGCCGCTCCCTGGACCGAATTCGCGATCTCCTTCACGCTGGCCGCCGCCACCAGCGACGCGGCCCCCTCCCGAAGGCCCCGTTCGCGGCTCATTGCCTTCAAGTGGACGGGGACCAGGCCGGAAAGACGGGCCAGTACGAGCAGGAAGAGAACGGCCGAGAACACGGCGATGACAGCCCCGTCCTGGACTGAGCCGCCCAGGGCTTCGTACAGGAGCATCGTGGGAGCGACCAGCGCGGCCAGGGCGAGTATGACGAGCCGCCGGATGCGGATGACCGGCTGCCGCTCGGGCATTCGTGTCGTCAGTTCCACCATCGAGGGATGCAGCGCCGCCAGACCCCAGGCGGTGAAGAAGACCACCCAGCCCAGATCTATCGGGGTGCCGGTCTGCCAGGTTCCATTGAGCTGGAGACGCCCGTAGAAAACGTCGGAGACGAGCATGCCGAGCGTGCCGACGGTGAGGAGCTGGACCGCGGGGCTGCGCACATCGCCGGGAACGAGCAGACGCACGAGCATCGCCAGCATCAGTACGTCACCGAGCGGGTAGGCGATCGAAATCGCTCGCTGAATCCAGGTCATGTCGGCGGCCTGGGCATACGGCGTGATCAGGTAGACCCAGGAAAGCAGCGCGAGGCCGGACACCAGAATCAACGCGTCCAGCAGATTCGCGAGGCCACGCCCCGTCGCGCGATACCGGATGAATCCGAACAGCCCTATGGCGAACAGCGGATACGTCGCCAGATAGAACACGTCGGCCAGCGAGGGAAATGGATTCTGCTGGTTGAAGACGGTGTTGAGGATGTTGTACGTGGTGTCGCCGGCGGTGAAGGTCAAGTTGGCGGCGGCGAGCACCAGCCACGGCCAGCGGTGGGTCGGCCGGTTGATCCGGATGCCCAGGAGAATGGCGCAAACGCCGAGGAGGCCGATGGCTGCCCAGGTGATCTCGCGTCGGCTCGGGATCGTCAGGTACACGACGGTGAGCGGGATCACGAGTGCGAAATAGCCGGCCATCAGGCGCTGGAACCGGGTCAATGCGAACCGCCTCCTACCACCATCGGACACCCGGTACAGCACCGTTGTCTGCTGGGCAACGTCGGCCTGTTCGTTGGCTTTTTCGATGGTATGTCGGCTTTGGATGGGCGGCGACCGGAGGTCCTGAGCGGCCCCGGATCAGGCGTTGAGGCCTTTCTCCGCCGGTCGGCCTCCGTGGGGGTGTTTTGCCGGTTCCCGGTAGGGCGGTAATTCTTCATCTTCGGCATAAATGGGACGTTTCCATCGCATCGCATTCGTCCCATTTGAGTGAAATGTAATTCACTATGGCGGACATCACATAAAAGGCGCCGAGTCTCGCCAACTCGGCGTTGTGTCATAAGTTCTGAGGGTCAGTGACCTCGGCGATACGGGTGACAGGACAACGAAGGCGGTTGCGTGCCCGATTCGGCTCGCGCAGAGTCCAAGCCTTCAGCCCGCTTTTGCCCCGCGCAATGGCAGGCCTATTGCCTGATGTGGGGGGCGAAAGGTCATCCATTCATGCCCAGAAATTCCAGACACCGCCGCAAGCTGACCACCCGGACGAAGATTTCCGCCCTCGTGCTTTCCTTCGCGACCCTTGCCATGGGCAGCGCGGCATGGGCAGGCGACTCGCAGCCGTCGACCGGGTCGACCGGGGTGGTCCTCGATTCGCTGTCCCTTTCGACGGCATCGAATGGCTCGATGACGGCAACCGCGAAGGTCCATTCCGATCGCACGATCCGGGTGCAGGCCCTGACCGTCGCCGTACGGTCGGCGAACGGCTCCCACTTCGACTTCCCCGGGGCGACCGCGCCGACGCTGGGCCCCTGGCAGACGACGTTCACCTCCGGCAGCCGCACATTCCCGGCCGGCACGTACAAGGCCTTCGCCGCGTACAAGTACAACAACACCTGGCACAACCTCTCGCCGGTGAAGACGTTCACCTCCGGCTCCACGGTTACGCCGACGCCCAGCCCGACGGCTTCCGCCTCCGCATCGCCCAGCCCGAGCTCCACTCCCAGCCCGAGCTCCACCCCGACCGCGCCGGCCACGACGGCTCCGTCCCCCAGCCAGACCACGCCGACGAGCGGAAGCGCGCCGCAGGGCATCCCGGGCACCTGGCGCCAGGTCTTCGGGGACGAATTCAACGGCACAAGCCTCGACGGTTCGAAGTGGAACCCGAACTGGCTGGGCTGCCCCACCTGCACGACGAAGCCGGTCAACTCCGCCGAGCTGGCTGCCTACGCCCCGTCTCAGGTGAGCGTCAGCGGCGGCTCCCTGCACCTCAAGGCCGAGAAGCAGGCGACCACCGCAAACGACGGCAAGACCTACGCCTACCGCTCCGGCTTGGTCGAGAGCAACGGCAAGGCGCAGTTCACCTACGGCGCCTTCGAGGCCAGGATCTACACCCCGGCGGCGTCCCCTGGGGTGATCGCCAACTGGCCCGCCTTCTGGACGGACGGACAGAACTGGCCGGAAGACGGTGAAATGGATGTCATGGAGGGTCTCGGCGGCGGCAAGGCCTGCTACCACTTCCACTCCCCGTCGGGCGGCCCGGGCGGCTGCGCCCCCGGTGACTTCACCGGATGGCACACGTACGGAGCCGAGTGGAAGTCCGGAGTCGTCACGTACTACTACGACGGCAAGCAGGTGGGCCAGATCACGACCGGCATCACCTCGTCGCCGATGTACGTGATCCTCAACAACGGCGTCAGCACCGAGCACGGCGGTCCGATCGTGACCCCGGCCGACATGATGACCGACTATGTGAGGGTCTGGCAGCACTGACCCTCAGAACGACGTGCCCGGCCGTGTACCTCGCGGCCGGGCACAGTCGTGCCGGGCGGCTCAGCGGTCGCCCGCGTGAGGGCCCACGCCTAGCATGAGACACGGAAGCATTGCCGCCTGTCACTCGTGGTGCACGTACCGGCAATCCCGGGCAGTTGCGCAAGCGCCCCGGGAGGAGTGGTCGAGGTCCTGATGAGCTTCACAGGTACTGATTCCCCGCCCCGGCAGTCGTATTTGTCACTGTCCGCAGGACAGGCGCCGTCGCCGTGAGCGGTACGGTCCCGTGGCCGACGGTGCCGGACCTGCATGCGAATGTGCGGGAACTGCACAGCCGTCTGCAGGCAGCTGCGGACCGGGACGACGTGCTGGATGCCTTTCTGTGCGCTGCGGGCATCGTTCAGGTGGGTCAGGACTACCTGCACGGGACCCATTGGCTGCCCAGTCGGGTGGTGCGGCGGCTGGGCGCGCGCGGGACCGGCGCGACCGCACTGCGCCGGGCCGTGGGCGGTCTGCTCTCGGTCGCCGCAACGTCGCCCGCAGCCCGTGAACTGAGAGCGTGGCTGACATCGGTCGAGGATCTCGCCGATGCGCTGGCAGACGCTGTGATCGCCGAGCTGGTGTCCGCTTCCGACGCTCGTTCCACCGAACGCGTTGCGCGGGCGGAACACCTGCTGCGCCACCACACGGCCGGAGTGCCCCGACGCATCGCCGCGCTCCTGGAGGACAGCCTGCTGCGGCCTCCTTCCTCCTTCCGCAGCTTCGACCAGCACCCGCGCGATGTCGTAGAACTCGTCGCCCGTTTCGCGCACAGGTATCCCGATCGGGACCGTCACCTCGTGGTTATCGGTCTGCGCACATCGGGCAACTACCTTGCTCCGCTGACCGGAGCCGCCCTGCGCGACGCGGGATACCGGCATGTAAAGGTTCAGACCGTCCGGCCGGGGGAGCCACCGCTGCGCAGCGACGGGGAGTTTCTCCGCTCCCTCGGACGAAGCCGAGGCCTGGCCCTGCTGTGCGACGACCCTCCGACAACCGGCGGCAGTCTGGCGGCTGTCGCCGGCCAGCTCGGCCGGGCAGGGATTTCCGCCGAACACATCGTGATGATGCTCGCCGTATTCGGCGAGGGTTCGCTTCCGGATCTGATTGCCGGTCACCCGAGTGTCGTGCTCCCCGGCACGGACTGGTACGTGCGCACCCGTATGGGCGAGGAGGCGATGCGCCGCACCCTGGAGCATGTGCTGCCCCACCATGAGGTGATCGAGCTGTCGGTGGGCCGACCGGGCCTTCCGTCCCGTTGGTCGCGGGTGGCGGTGCCTCTCAGCGCACGTGTCCGCACCGGTTCCGGCGAGAAGCGGCTGGAGATGGTCGCGGAAGCGGCGGGGACCGGCTACTTCGGCCGGTACGCCGTCGCGGTCGCCGGCCGGCTGGGCAGCCTGGTGCCCCCCGTCTACGGGTTCCACGACGGGGTACTGCTGCGCGAACGCCAGGATGCGGAATCGGGGGAGGGGGAGGCGGTCGGGGATGCCGCTCGCGTGCCGCCGCACGCCGTCGTCAAATACGTCACGCAGCGTCGACAGCGACTGGCCGTGGTGGCCGACCGCAGCTCGTTCCTCAAGGGGCGTCAGCCCGTGTGGGAGATCGGAGCCCGGGTCTTCGCCGACAGGTGCGGACTGCTGGCAACCCCGCTCCGCCCGCTGCTGATCGATCCTCTGCTGCGCGCTCTGCTGCACTCGCCGTCGCCGTGTCTCGTGGACGGCCGGACCTCGTACGGGCAGTGGCGGGAAGGTGCCGAGGGATGGGTCAAGGTCGACTTCCACGAAGGCCTCTTCAGTCACCTGGACCTGGCCGCCTACGACGCGGCGTATGACCTGGCAGGGGCTGTGCTCCCGCTGCCCGGCGAGGAGGACCGGCTGCTGGCCCGCTACGAGAAGCTGACCGAGACTCCCGTCCCACCCTCCCAGTGGTGCCTGTACAAGGTGGCGCACGGCTGGAACGCCGAGAGGCTCGCACACTCGGGTGTTGACGTAGGCATGACTGCAGCAGATGCGCGGCGCGCCCAGTCCCGGGCGGTGCAGCAGTACCTGTCAGGTCTCTTCCTCCAGGATGTGGATGCCGTGGCGGACGGGCCGTGGTGCGTTCTGGACGTGGACGGTGTGCTGGAGACGAGCCTGTCGGGTTTCCCGGTCTCCACACCCGCCGGGATGCTCGCCCTCCGCGCGCTTCGAGCCCATGGATACCGGGTGCTGCTCGCCACCGGACGCTCTCTCCCCGAGGTGAGGGACCGGTGCCGGGCGTACGGCCTGTCGGGAGGGGTCGCAGAGTATGGGGCCGTGGCGTACGACGCGGCCTCCGACCGGTCGGTCGGGCTCGTGGCCGAACACGACGGCGCCTTGACCGACCTGCTGTCCGCTGTACCGTCCGTGAGCGTGGACCCGCAGTACCGGTATGCCGTGCGGGCGTCTCGCGGGAAAGGCGCCGGTCGTAGGGCCGTGGACATGACCACCGTCCGCCGTCTCATGGCACAGCTGCGAGACACCGATCGGTTTTCGGTGGTTCAAGGGGACATGCAGACCGATTTTGTGCCGGTGGGCATCGACAAGGCCACGGGTCTGCGCGGTCTGTTGGACCTGCTCGGCGCCCCCGAAGCGCGGCCCGTACTGGCTGTGGGCGACAGCTTCACGGATATCCCGATGCTGCGATCAGCGGAAACCGGCTGTGCGCCGCGCAACGCCGACCGGGCGGTGCGCGCGGCGGGGCTTCCTGTCCTGCGACGGCCCTGCCAGGCCGGGCTCGCCGAGGCCGTCGAGCGGTTGCTGGGCCACCGGCCGGGTCACTGTCCGGCCTGCCGGGCGCCGCGCCTGGCTCCCGACGACAGAGCCCTGACGGCCCTGCTCGCGGTACCGGAGGCCGGCCGCGTCGGCATGCCCGCCCGGCTGGCCAGGCTCGCTCTGGCGAGCGCAGGCCTGGACGGTGCCCTCATGGCGAGCCGCTGGTCAGCCGGAGACGGGCAGAGGACGTGAACGGCCACCGCCGTCGTGAAGAGGTTCCGCACTTCGGGCTCGCGGCCTGCATTACTCGTCTCCGCGTGCCGGGTGTCGCCGCCGTACCGGCACAGGCGTCGCGTTGCGTGGCTGCGCAAGTGTTCGGACAATGGATCGTGGCAGCAGGAGACTTGAGCCGACGCTCCGAGTTCTCCTGCTTCACTCGCCGGAAGACTGGGCCGTGGTGTCCATCCGCCGGGGCGGGGTCGTGAGGAGACCATTCGTGAGCCATCACCAGGCACCCGAACATGAGCCTCAGGAGTGGGACGTCCACGCCGGTGATGGGGTGATGCGGGCCGTGAGCCCGGTTCCACATGAGACCTGGGCGCAGGTGCTCGCCGCCGACCCGGCAGCCACGGCATTCCACATGCCGCAATGGCTGGACTGCATCTGCCGCGTCGGTGGCTGGCAGGACGCGAGCCGGCTCTACCGGACCGCCGAAGGCCGGGAGCTCGTCCTGCCGATGGTTCGCCGGCCGGGGTGGTTCCGCGCGCTCTCGTTGCAGTCCTCTTTCCCTCCGGGGTGGGGAACGGGCGGCATTCTGGCGTCCGGAGGAGTCCGCCCCCACGAAGTCGACATGATCCTTGCCGACCTGGTGTCGGACGGAGCACTGCGCACCATCGTCCGCCCTGCCTTCGCCGCTGCGCCCGCGTGGCCCGACCAGGCACCGGGGGTCGTCCACATCCCGCGGAAGGTCCATGTACTGGATCTTGAGGGCGGCATGGACGTCCTGTGGACGCAGCGATGGTCCAGGAACACGCGAAGTCGCCTGCGATCGGCTGAACGGAAGGCCGAGCAGGCCGGCTTGGTCATCGAAAGCGGCCACTCGCCCAAGCTGGTTGCCGACTTCTACGACCTCTACCTGCGCTGGCTCGACCGGCGGGCACGGGAGAGGCACCTGCCCTCGGCTGTTGTCCGGGAGCGCGGCAAGCGTGCGGAGCCGCTCGCCAAATTCCAAGCCGTTGCCGCTTCCCTCCCGGGCACCTGCCGCATTCTGGTCGCCACCCTCGACGGTGAACCGGTGGCCGCCACGATCGTTCTGGTGCACGCATCGAGTTGCATCTACTGGCGCGGCTTCAGCGACAAGCAGACGGCCGGTCCGCTGCGCGTGAACCAGCTCCTTCAGCTCCGCTCGGTCGAGCAAGCCTGTGATGTCGGTTGCCGCTACTACGAGATGGGCGAATCGGGCGGGGTCGCTTCACTGGAGCGGTTCAAGGCCAACCTCGGTGCCCGCGAGAGACACCTCGCCGAGTACCGGCTCGAGCGCCTGCCGCTCACTCGGCTTCAGGATCGGCTGGACCGGGTCCGCGGGGCTGTCGAGTCCCGTCTCATTGCCGAACGGAGCTGAGCGCGCCTCAGGGCGGTCCCACCAGGCCCCCGTCTGTCGGTGATGCCGACCGGTCCCGCACTGGCAGCCAGAGCGGCTTGCGCCACCACAGCCACGCGGCCACCACCGTTTGGGCGATGAGCCAGCCGGCACCGACCCCCGCGATGCCCAGTGCCGACAGCAGGACCAAGGACAGCGATGTGGCCAGCGAGCAGACGACGGCCAGGATTCCGACCAGCACGCGCATCCGGCGCTGGGCCCGGCAGGCGCTCACGGCCGTGATGATGACCAGATTGGGAAACGCCGACAGAGCAACCAGGCGGAGCAGACCCGCCCCGTTCTGGGCGTATTCCGGGCCGAACACCCGCAGTACGAGCGGCGCCGCTGCACAGAGGATCAGTGTTCCCGCCAGCAGCAGCATCCCTGTGTGTCGCAGCACCCGGCGGCACTGCATGGGCAGTTGCGCCGGGTCGTTCGCTGCCTCGACGATGAGCGATTCGCCCATACTCGCGTTCAGCTGGTACAGCGAGAACCCGGCGAGCCAGGCGAGCGAGAAGTAGGCGGCCTGGTCGGGGCCGAGGCGGTTGAGAACGATGATCGGGAGCAGGGCGGTCGCGGCGAGCCAGAAAAGCGCGGCCGCGTAGTCCGCCATGATGTATCCCGGCGTCGGTCTGCTCGGGTCGGCCCGTTCGTCCGCCGGGTTGCTGGCGTGCCGGGGGAAGGCCCTGGCGTACAGGAAGCCGTTGGTGAGGCTGATGGCGAGGACCAGCGCGAGGGCCCAGGACAGCAGGATTCCGGTCGACTTCGCGACGACGGCGAGCACGCCGACGAGCACGATCTTCCCCACCGCGAACACCGCGTTCTCCCATACCACCCATTCCGGACGTCGCAGGCCGGTCAGCACGCCGTCCTGGATGACGAAAATCGCGTACGCCGCAGTGGCCACGACGAAGCATCCCCCGAGCAGCGGCTCGCGCAGGAAGAGCAGCCCCGGCGAGATCTGGGGCAGCAGGAGGAGAAACATCCCCGCAAGGAACGCGGTGAAAACGCAAGCGGCCAGATAGGCCTTGGAGACCAGCGGCCGGGTGCGTTCCCCCGCGGTGGGCACGAAACGGAGCAGCACATTGGTCAGGTTGAGCTGGCCCACCCCGGCCAGCAGCATCATCGCCGACACCGCCGAGTAGTTGCGGCCCACCGCATCGGTGTCGTACCAGCGGGCGGCCAACGCCCAGTACCCGGCCCCAAGTGCCGCTGTCACTACCGAGTTGAACGTCAGCACGTGGCCGGTGCGCAGCAAATGGTCCTTGGGCTGCTGCTGCCCCCGGCTCACCGTGCCCGCCAGTTGTCGTGCAGGTGCTCGGCCTCGTGCGGCGCGGCGGCCCCACGGCCGTCGGCAGCAGCGCTCGCCCGATCACCCTCAGGGCACCGGGCGATGCCCAGATGTCCGCGGTAGCACTCCTGCCGACGGCGCAAGGTGACTCCCAGTGATGCGCAGCCCGGACAAGGAGGCGACGGGTGTTCCGTACGAAGAATCTGCGTTACGGAGGACTCCATCCGGCGGCCACGGATAGCTCGGCTTTCCAACAACTCCTCGTTTCCCCTCAGCCTAGGTCGAGCACGGACAGTCTGCGACCCGGTCCGCCTCGGGCCGTCCTCGCACGCGTTTCCGTGTCCCGAGCTAGGCGTCTTCGAAGCGGATCAGGCGCTTGACGACGTCCCGCAGCCCGCGATCGGCGGCCGAGACCGGAAGCCGCTCGCGCAGGAAGGTGGGGGTCGAGTAGCTCTCGGCCCCGAAGCCCTCCTTGAAATGAGCGAGCGAGGACCCAGGCCGGGAGTCTCCCAGGTGGTAGTAGGTGCAGCCCGCCTCGCACGCGTCCTCGACGGCGAGGTGGTGGAGCAGGAAGTTGGCCCGGACCGGGTGGGCGAGATCCCGGTTCATCGCACCGCGCCAGTACTTCGCATGAGGCCCGTGACGCAGGACGACAATCGCCGCGGCGGGCTCGCCGGAACACGATGCCATGTAGATCACGCACGACTCACCGAACCGCTCGGCAACGGCCTCCAGCCGCTGTCGTGGGAAGCTCCGGGTCTGCCGCCACCGGGCGAGTGCCGGTGGCTCGTGCTGTTGCCGGGCCCAGCGCTCCATCGACTGTTCGTACAGGTCGTAGAAGGCCGGCACGAGCCTGCCCGTGCGATCGACCTCCACCTCGATCGCGGACCGCTCGGCTCGGCGCACGGCACGTCGGACGCGCCCGTGGAAGCGCCGGTCCCAGACGGTGCCGAAGCCGCCGTTCAGGTTCAGCACCTGCGTCATGTGTTCCTCCGCGTGGAAGCTCTGCGGGGCCGCCCGTGCCCACACCGGGTCGGCGCCCGGCCCGAACCGAATGGCGACCCGGAGCATCGGGCGGCGCGCCAGGTCGTCGAAGACGACGCGAGCCTCGGTCTCGTCGGGCGCCCCGGGGGGCACCAACGGGCCGCCGATCCCCCAGTCCGACGGCCAGGAGTCCTCGCCGGCCAGTCTCGCCCGCCAGCCTCGCCGGCGGGCCAGCGGTACGACGAGCCGGCGCCCTCCGCCGAATTCGTACATTCGGCTGGCGTCCTCGAACGGCCCCGTCGCACAGATGCAATCGAGCCACGTCGGAGTCTGGCTGACCACGGCGTTCTCATCGGTTTCTGCCAGCTGCCGCCAGACCTCCCGCGGGGCGGGGCTGGTCACCCGCACCGGGCCCGACGCTGTGGTCGCCGGGAGTACGACGGCTGAGTTCATGGCCTCCTCCTGCTGACGAGGGATGAGAGGGCGGGACGAGAAGTCGGGGACGGGGCGGGCCATGCCCTGCCTGCCTCTTTCCCGAGCCTAGGCCGAGCCCCGTCGCACGGCCTCCCGGCGGCACTCGGCGTGCGTCGCAACGGGTGCTTGGCGCTATCGCCCCGCCACCTCTTTGAGCACTGGCACCACATTGCCCGCGACCCACCGATGGCTGCGCCCGTAGCGAGCCGACTTGGCCACGTTGCCCGCCACATGCCACAACCAGGTCAGCAGCGGCAGTACGGCTTCGTCCTCGTCCGGTGGCGGGACATCGGCTTCGGCAAGGAGGCGGCGGTCCTCGGGCAGCAGAGAGCCGCGTCGTACGACATCGGCCACGATTCGCCCCAGCTGCCGCCCACCGCGCTGATGCCGGAGCGTCAGAACGAATATGTAGGAATCGATCACGCACGGGCCGTCGGGGCGGGCGCTCGCCCAGTCGATCACCCCGGTGAGTGTCCCGCGCTCCTCGCTCAGTAGAACGTTTCCGGGGTGGAAGTCCCCATGGGTCCACGCGACCGTCAGGGTGCGTCCGTCCAGACCGCGGACAAGGCGCTCCCGCAGTGCCTCGACGGCGGCCGCGCCGCGGCCCTTGCGGCACCAGTGGATCTCTTCGCACAGGATCGCGAGCTGGGGGTCCACCCAGTCCCGGACACGGTCCGTGACGCGCTCCGGGCGGCCGGTCGCCCGGTGCAGGTCGCCGACCGTCCGGAGCGCGGCGACCGCCAGGCACCGAGCCTGCCGTGGAGAGCGCCGCAGCAGTGTGTCGCCTTCGACGCCCGGCAGCAGGCCTTCCGCGACCAGGGGAAGCCGCTCATCGAGTCGGCACACCTCCACGCGAGGCAGCAGCCGCCTCCAGTCGTCCAGGCGGTCGTCCCGCGTCAGTTGCCGCACGGCCTCACATCCCACGGCCAGCGACGCGGCAGCTCGGCTGCTGCGGGGATGCTTGACCACCAGAGGGGGCTGCACGGTCTGTCCGTCCAACTGGAACACCAGGAGATCGGAAACTGTTCGCTGCAGCCGATGCAGGTCGTGGAATCTGACGGTGTCCGTACGCAGCCGGCTCGCCAGCCGACGGGCCATCAGCAGATCTACGGGCCGGGTCAGCAGGCCACGGGGCCGGATCGGGATGAGGCCGCGCACCCAGGATCCCGACAGCTCGACGTGAGGGAAGGCGACTTCCACGGACCCTCCGTCCACTATTGGGTAAAAGTCATGACACATCACCATATATATGAGCAACCGCCAGATGTCGGACGACTCGCTGCGGTTGAGTCGACAGCAACGCGCGAGTCGGAGAGGTGTCCGGCAGCCGCGCGCGCGATCTCGGCATCAGGGGCAGGACGCCTTTCGGCGTCCGTCGAGCCGGAGGTTCAGTGAGCAACCGATGCGACGCGCCACGGTGCCTGCCAGCCTGATCGCCTCGGCCGCGGCGGGCAGTGGGTCGTCCCGGGAGAGCCAGGCCCGCTCCGTCCCGTGCAGCAGGGCAGGCGGCAGCCTGCGCTCCTCCCACAGCCAGGCGGCAACCGATGGCAGATCGAGCTGACCGGCGACGAACATCCGCCCTTCGACCTCCGGGCCGACCGGCACGTGACGGCCCGTCAGGTCCAGATGCATCGCCCGTACCACGTCGATACCGTGGACATTCTCGAACAGCCGGAACTGGGCACCCGTGCGCGGGTTGAAATCCACCAGCTTGTAGCGCCCGTCGCGCCGGTCGTAGCGCCAGTCGAGGTCCGCCGGTCCGCTGTAGCCGATCCGCTGACACAGGTCCCCGGCCAGCTTCGCCAAGCAGGGGTTGCGCAGGGTCACAGCCCGGGTGGTCACCCCTGCGTGCGGCGGCCACGAGCGCAGCTTCAGACCGGTGAAGACGACGCGGGGCACGCCGCCCGCACCGCAATAGAGATGCGTGATCCAGTCCTCGGCCTGCTCCCTGGGGATGTATTCCTGCATCACGAGCGGGGGCAGCGGGCCCGCCGGATACAGGGTCAGCAGAGTTTGCTCGTCGCGGACCATGGTGGTGTTGCCCACCGCCGGGGCGCGCAGTCTGGTCCATGCTTCGCGGTTCTTGAGCACCACCGGGTAGCCCAGTTCACGCGCCGCGTCGACCAGTTCATCGCGGTTTGCGGGTGCCCGTGTGCGAGGGGTGGGTACGCCGAGCTTCTCGCAGAGCTTGTGCAGACTTGCCTTGCTGGCCAGCAGCCGCGGCAGACCGGAGGGCGTCGGTGGGAGCAGAAAGCACTCCGCCAGCCGGTCCGCGTTCTCGGCCAGCAGGACGGCCGCTTCGTCGTCGGTCGGTACGGGGATGCAGGGCGAGCCGATGGCCCGGCCGATCGACAGCAGCGTTTCGATCAGCAGCCGCGGTTCCTCCAGCCCGGTAGTGGGCCAGACGAACCTCCTGGTGACATGGCGTGATACCGCCACCGGAGTGAACCGGTCCTCGACGACAGCGTGTACCGGGACACCCATGCGGCCGATCGTGCGCACCACGCCGAGGCCGCCATGGTGCTGGGGATAACTGCCGATCTTGGCGAGCAGCGTGGGCACCTCCCGGTCGAGGGATGATCCGGGATTCATCCGTTGTCCTGTGCACCGCGGAGATCAGTCATCGCTTCTCCAGGCGTCGACCAGGAGTTGGGAGGTCAGGTAGTTGGGCGGCTCGCTCCTGGTGCGCCCCGGCCCGCCAACCGGGAAGGGCCTCGCGCCCCTCGCTCGTGGCCTCACGGTTCTCCCTTCACGGGACGGGGATGCGCCTGCTGTCTTGCCTTGCGCCGTGACGGACCGTTACCCGGATCCTCCTGCTACCCATCAGCACTACACAGAAGAAGCTAGGAATTAGTACCATATATACCCTATTCTGGATCATTGATCTCATGGTGAGTGGCGTTCCTCAGGAATCGACCCCCGGCAGCGGACAGTGAATCGCCGTCCGTTTGCGCTGACGGACAGAAGTACCGCCATCTGGACCCATCAGTTCCGCCGTTCGCGCGAGGTGCAGGTCGCGCCGGTGGGCGCCCGCCCCCCGAAAGTTTGATCATGAATCATGCTCAGAACTTCGCGACCCCGCCCGAGACGATGACGAGGCTTCCGACCGGGCAGTGTGTGGACGCCGTGAAATCGACGGGCCACCGGAGCGGCCATTCGCGGTGGGAGCCCGTGCTCGGGCTGCTGCCACTCCGCTCTCCACGTGTTCTCGGCGGACTGGCCGACGGCCTGAGGGCGCACTGGTTGGTGCGCGGGATGCACCCCTGCGATGTCACCGTGGTTCGGCGAAACACCTACCCTCAGACCAACCTGCTCGTGTTCAGGCTGCAGCGAGGCACGTGGGCCGTCCTGGTCAAGCACCCAAGGAACGAAAGGGCGGCAGACGGCCTCGCCCGTGAGTGGGAGGTCCTGCGGCAGCTGGCCGCGGACGACCGGCTCGAACCCTGGCGGCAGTTGCTGCCACAACCCGTCGGCTACCGGCCCGACGGGCCGGCCAGGATGCTGGCCCAGGGCTGGCTCGCGGGCGCACCCGCCGATCACCTGGTGCCGCACAGACCGCAGGACCTGCAGCGTACGGTCACTGCCGCACTCTCCTTCCTGGCGGAACTGCGTCGTGCGAGCGGACATCGGCAGCCGGCAGCCGAACGGGCCGACGAGTGGGCCGAACCGCAGCTGCAGATCCTCTCGACGGAGATCGGATGGTGCAGGACAGGTGCCGGAGCGCAGGGACTGGAAGCGCTGCGCCGACGTCTGGACGAGGGCCTTGCCGGAGCCGTGCTGACGGAGGCCTGGACGCATGGGGACTTTCATCCCGGCAATGTGCTGCTGAACGAGGAGCGGACCCGGGTCACTGGTGTCTACGACTGGGGGAACGCGCGAATGGACGGTCCCTCGGAGATCGACGCCTGCGCCTTCGTGCTGACAGTCCGGCAGGCGCTCAGCGGCCGCCCGCTGGGAAGGCTGGTCGCCGATGCCCTCCGTGCCGACGGGCTGCCGGCTGCGGACCGTGCACTGCTCGCGTCCGCCGGCGTGGATCCGGACGGCGGCGACCCGGCAGTACTTCCGCTGCTGACGTGGCTGTGGCACGTGGCGAGCAATGTCCAGAAGTCGCCGCAGTTCGGGCGAAGCCACTGGTGGGCGGCCCACACCGTCGCCCCAGTCCTTGAGGAGGCGTCTCGATGGGCGAGCGCCCGACGCTGACAGGTGGCTCGACGTCGTCTCGTGCGAGGGCCGAGGCGGCGCCCGGCACGTCCACGACCGGCGAATCCAGTCCAGGGCGGGCAGCCGCGCGCCGCTGGGTGATCCGGGCGGTCCTGCCGACCGCGCTCGTCCTGTGGCTGCTGTCGCTGCGCACTGTCGACCTCGACCGGATGCGTGACCTGGGCCTGCTGCAGGTACTGCCGGTGCTCTTCTGGGTCGCACTGGCCCTGCTCACCCTGGGTTTCTGCCTTGCGCTGGGCGACCGGCGGACCGGCAACACCTGGTACGCGGCCTACGTTCTTGGGCTGATCGGCGTCATCCACGCCACGCCCACGCTGCTCTATCCGACCCTGCGCTATTCCTGGGCCTGGAAGCATCTGGCGATCATCGACGCGATGCTGCGACACGGCGGCGATGTGCCGAACCCGGGACAGCTCTCCATCTACAACGAGTGGCCGGGCTTCTTCCAGCTCAACGCGCTGTTCCTGCGGGCAACCGGTCTGGAATCCGCCGTCGGGTACGCGGCCTGGGCCCCGGCCTTCACCAACGTCCTGCTGCTCGGTCCGCTGCTGCTGATGTACCGGGCGGTGGCCCGTGACAGAAGGCTCATCTGGGGAGCGGCCTGGATCTTCTATTCCTGCTCCTGGGTGGGGCAGGACTACTTCGCGCCGCAGGCCTTCGGCTTCCTGCTGTTCGTGACCGTGATCGCCCTGATCCTGCGGCAGCTGCCGTCCTCCGCGCTCCCACGGCCGGACCGTCGAAGACGAGGAGCCTGGCCGCCGGGACTGCTGCTCGTGGTGCTTGTGATCGTGGCCGCGATCGTTTCGTCACACCCACTCACCCCGCTGATGCTGCTCAGCGCGCTGGTTTTTCTGTCGCTTCCGCGCCGCAACCGGCGGGTGGTGCTGCCGGTTCTGGCCGGGGCACTCGTGCTCACGGCCGCGTGGGACGCCACCGTGGCGCGGTCGTACATCTCCCCCCACCTCAGCAGCATGCTGGACGCTCTCATCCAGCCCGACACCAACATCTCCTCCGGGCTGGCCACCCTGGGCACAGCCGCGCCGGGACTGGCCCTGGTGTCCTGGATCGACCGTGGCCTGTCCGGGCTTGTGTTCCTGCTGGCCGCGATCGGCTTCGTACGCCGTCCCTGGACGCGCCGCATCGGACTGCCCCTGCTGGTGATCTCCCCTCTGCTGATCCTCGCCGCGAACGCGTACGGCGGAGAGATGATCTTCCGGGCCTACCTTTTCGCACTGCCCGCCGCAGCCTTCCTGATCGCCGCGCTGCTCGTGTACCGCGGCACGCGGCCACGTCCGCGGATGCTGGTCATCTACCCTCTGCTGCTGGCCCTGCTCGGCGGCCTCGTCTTCGGCTACTACGGCAAGGAGGCCGTGAACCGCTTCACCCTCCAGGAGGTCGCCGCCGCCCGCTATGTGGCCTCTCACGCTCCGAAAGGTTCGCGGATCGTGACACTGACCTCCGCCGTGCCCGGCCTCTTCATGCACTACGACCAGCACGAGCAGGTGCTACTGGGCCAGCAGGAGGTCGCGGACAGACGGCGTTTGGTACGAGATCCTGTGGAGGGCGTGAAGGGTTTCGTCCACGGGGCCAGCCCGAAGGAGCCCGCGTACATCATCCTCAGCCAGGCGCAGGCCAGGGACCTGTACCTCACAGGGGAGCTGCCCGCCGACACCGTGAAACGGCTGGAGTCGGCCCTGTCGGGCGCAGCGGGCTTCGCTCGCGTCTACGACAGCGATGACGCGGTGGTGTACCGGTACGAGACTCCGAGGGAGACGATCCGCCGATGACCTCGCTACGTTGGGGACTCGCCGCGTCCGGCTGGCTGGCGCTCGCGGCCACCGTGCCGCCGGCGGGGACTGGGCTGCGGGTTGTCGTCACCGCCGTCTTTCTGCTCGTGTGTCCGGGACTCGCGGCCGTGGGACCCGTACGTCCCCAGGCGTGGCGAGGCGGCGGCCGGGTCGCCCTCCTGGAGACCGCCGTACTCAGCGTGGTGCTCAGCATGTCGCTGTCGGTGCTCGTGGCGGAGGCGTTCTTCCTCACCGGCACGTTCACCACCAGGCGGGCTCTGCTGGCACTCGCCGTCCTCACCTCCGTCCTCGCACTCATGCCGCGACGCGGTGGCAAGCGGTTTGAGGAACGGCAGGCCACCGCGCCGGCCATTGAGCCCGAATCGAAAGCGTGACAGCGAAGGGCGCCGCGCGGACAGGGTCCACGAATGGTCGCCTTCGGGCCGCTGGTGCACCCTGGTTGAAGGACCTTTCCTCGGAGGAGGTACGGGAATGCCCCCGAATTTGCGCGTGGCTGCCCGGTACCGGGCAGCCACGAGAACGACCGGGATCCGCCGGGAAGGGGTTCCGGTCGTGGTCATCGGAGCTGGACCGTACGGGCTCGCCACCGCTGCCCGGCTGAGCGCATCGGGGGTTCGTCTGAGAATTTTCGGCGAGCCGATGCAGGGCTGGCACACCCATATGCCCGAAGGCATGTTCCTCAAGTCCGTCCCGTCGGCGTCGTCGATTTCCGCCCCGGAACCCGGGTACGCCTTCGCGGATTTCCGGGCGGCTCAGGGCAGCGGACCGGTTGGTGACCTCTATCCGATCCCGGTGGAGGAGTTCATCGGCTACGGGCGATGGTTCCAAGAGCGCCGGGTGCCCGAAGTCGAGCGGTCGATGGTGCGCGGTGTGCAAGCCGTCGACGGCGGTTTCGGTATCACCTTGGACTCCGGTGAGGAATTCCTCGCCAGAGCTGTGGTCGTGTCCACCGGGCTGGTCCCGTTCGCCCATGAACCGCCGGAGCTGCGCCGCCTCGCCGCGGCGGGGCTGACCTCCCACACGTGCGAGCACCGGAATCTGACCGGCTTCGCGGGACAGCGGGTGGTGGTCCTGGGGGCGGGGCAGTCGGCGCTGGAGAGCGCCGCACTGCTGCACGAGGCGGGTGCCCGCCCCACCGTGGTCGCCCGTGCCGCCACCGTCGCCTTCGGTGACCCTCCGCAGACGGATACGCCCAGCGCCCGCCCCCGTTCCACCCGGCTGCACAAGCCCGGCTCTCCCCTCGGCCCGGGCTGGTCACTGCTGGCTGTCAGCCGAGGCGCCGCCGCCTACCGCCATCTGCCGACGCCTGTGCGGGGCCATCTGCTGCACACCGTGCTGGGGCCGTCCGGTGCCTGGTGGTTGCGAGAGCGCGTCGCAGGCCGTTTCCCGGTGCTGTGCGGGCGCATGGTGCGTTCCGCCGAGCCGGAGGACGGGACGGTGCTCCTGGAGTTGACGGACACGGGCGGCGGAAGAGAACTGCTGCGCGCCGACCACCTCCTGATGGCCACGGGTTACCGAGTGGAGGTGGACCGCCTCGACCTCTTGGAGCCCACACTCCGTCAGGCGGTGCAGACGTTCGGCGGTGCACCGCGGCTGTCGGCCGGCTTCGAGTCCTCGGTGCCCGGCCTCTACTTCACCGGGCTGGCCGCGGCACCCAGCTTCGGGCCGGTCCTGCGATTCGTCTGCGGGACGGGTTTCGCCGCCCGGCAGCTCGCCGTCGGGCTCGCGGCCAGGAACCGGTGACAGCGGGACCGGCCAGGCACGCCTGGCAGGCGGTGGCCGCGATCCTGCTGATGCTGGCGACGGCCTGCGGCGGGGACAACTCGGCCCCGGAACCGCCTGCTGCGGGCACCTGGCACCTGGTGTTCCACGACGACTTCAACGGCTCGAAACTCGATACCGAACGCTGGGTGACCTGCTACGACTGGAACAAGGGCGGGTGCACCAACCGCGGGAACAACGAGGCGCAGTGGTACCTCCCGGGCCAGGTCTCGGTGGGGGGAGGCGCCCTGTCCCTGAACGCCGAGCGCAGAAGCACCCGGGGGAGTGACGGCAGGACCTACCCGTGGACCTCCGGCATGATCTCCACGGGACGTGACCACTGGGACGGCCGTCCCCGCCGGACCTTCACCTACGGCTATTTCGAAGCGGCGATCCGGATTCCCCCGGAGGGGGGCATGTTCCCGGCCTTCTGGATGATGCCCGCGTCCCGCTACACACCTCCCGAGCTGGACATCATGGAGTTCATCGGGACCACGCAGCGAGCCTTCATGTATGTGCACTGGCGCGACCGCAAGGGCGCCGAGCAGCGGGCGCGAGGAACCTACGGACCAGTCGATTTCCCCGCCGGGTACCACGTGTTCGGGCTCCTCTGGGAGGCCGACGAGCTGACCTGGTACGTGGACGGCATCAAACGGTTCCGGGTGACCGAAGCCGACAGGATCCCGCACGTCGCCATGGAAGTACTGGTCAATCTGGCAGTGGGCGTTCCCGGTCCCCCGCCCCCCTCGGTCGATTCGGCGCGGATGCGAGTGGATTGGGTGCGTGTCTGGCAGCACTGAGCGGCAAGGAGCGAGTCAGTCTCGCCTGCCGACGGGCCCCCACGCCCGCAGGGCGTAGGGAGACCCCCAGAAGGGCTCCGGTGCCGTGTCGGTGTCCGGCGCGTCCGGGGCAGACGGCGGGCGGTGCGGAGCGGAGCCGGACGACAGCGAGCGGATCCGGCCGACGGCGTAGCCGGCGACCGTGGCGCAGACGCCCGCGGACAGTGCCGCAAAAGTGCGCAGGGCGCTCGGACCGCCAGGCCGCACGGTTCGGACGAAGGCCTGAGGAATGGTCGACCTCAGATAGGTGCGCTCGCTGGCCAGCGCGGCTCTGCTGCCGCTGTGCCGGGCGACCAGCGCCTTGGAGAGCCCTTCGGCATAGCAGCGCGAACGGAAGTACGCCCAGGTGGTACGCGTCTCGGGGACATGGTGTCGTACCGCCGCGCCAGGCTCGTACAGCAGTACGGCGTCGGGCCGGCGGGCCGCGATCCGCAGACACAGCTCAGTCTCCTCGCACCCCAGGGGCCGGGTTCCGACCCGTCCGAGGTCCGTGCGGAAGCCGCCGGCCGAGACCACCTCGGCCCGGCGGAAGGACATGTTGGCGCCGATGAAGTTCCGTACCGGGGCGGGCTGTTCGGGCAGTCCCCGGTACGAGCAGCCGACCACCCAGTCGAATTCCGGTGGGAACCACGCCGGCCGCTCTGTGCCCCACCACGGCCGGACCAGCCCGCCGACGCCCGCGACCCGCGGGTCGTCGTAGCGCGCCAGCATGCGGTCGGTCCAGTCCGGGTCGGCGGCCGCGTCGTCGTCGAGGAAGGCCACCACCTCGCACCGGGCCGCCGCCACACCGGTGTTGCGGGCCCCCGACAGCCCCTTGCTCTCGTGGTTGGGAATCACCCGTACTCCGGACAGCGACGTGGAGGCCAGCTCGTAGAGCTCCTGGCAGTGGTCGATGACCAGCACGATCTCGTCCGCCGGGTGGTCCTGGGCATGCACCGACCCGATCGCGGCACGCAGGTCGTCCCACCGGTCGACGGTGTAGGCGCAGACGACGACCGACAGAGTCGGTGCGGCATTCATGAGGACCTCCTGGAGGCCCGGTGGCGGAGACCGCGGCTGAGCAGATAGCCGAGCGGCCCGTAGAGCAGACCCTTGATCTCCAGGAAGGCCAGCTGCCGGGACCATCTGTCGCCCGGTTCCGTCCGGCCGCGTGCCTTGGTCGCCGCGTACCGGATGCCGCCGGGGAGCCTGCGCAGCAGGGCGGGCAGCATCCTGGGCTCGTTGGCGAGTGCGCCGGTCAGATAGGCCCCGAGCCCGGCGCCGTATCCGAAGGCCTGTGTCTTCAGGGCGTCCTCGGTGCGGTGATGGCGATGCCAGACGATCGCGCCCGGCTGATAGGCGAGTGTGCGGCCGGCGATCAGAACCCGGAAGAAGGCGAGCAGGTCGTCGCCGCCGTGTGCCGGCGTTCCGGTTCCGGTGGCCGGGTCGAAGCCGCCGATGGCGTGCAGCAGATCGGTACGGAAGGCCATGTTGGCGCCGGAGCCGAAGCGTCCGGCGGTGAACGGGAACAGCGGGTCGTCCGGCGGGTTGTGCAGCGACCAGGTGTGAGGGGTGTACCCCTTCGCGAATCCGCCGTGCCGCTCCAGTGCGGCCTGGGCTCCGGTCTGGAGTTCTGCGGGCACGATCAGGCCGGTGACACAGCCGATCCGCGGGTCGCCGGCGAAGGCGGCGGCGAGTTCGGTCAGCCAGCGGGAGTCGACGAGGGTGTCATCGTCCGTGAAGGCGGCGATCCGGCCGCGCGCCGCGGCCAGTCCACGGTTGTGCGCACGGGCCAGACCGGCCACGGGCTCGCGGATGTAACGGACGCGCCGGCCGTAGACCTCGTGGACCAGTTGCTCGGCGGCCCCGTTCGCCGGGGCGTTGTCCACCACGATCACCTCGAACCGCGGGTACTCCATCTGCAGGAGCGAGTCCAGGCACTGGCGCAGTTGCTGGGGCCGGTTGTGGGTGGCGACGATCACGCTGATGTCGGTGGCCTCCTGGAGGGCGCGCAGCCTGGCGGCCTGACAGTGCAGGGCGGCCGGTTCGTCCCACGACCGGGAGGAATCCCCGAACGCGGTGCTCGGACCGTCGGCTGCCAGGTGCTGGGAGACGGGGGTGGTGAGATCCCGGTGGGCGGCGTTGGCCAGGGCCTGCCACAGCTCGACAGGGCCGGGGCCGGTCGCGGAGACCATGCCCAGCGGGTGGCCGTGCAGCCGTACCAGGGCCAGCACCCGGCCCTCCGGGCGAATCCGCTCCCGGCTGCCGGGCGGGCAGAACTCGCCGGGCTCGGCCAGATCGATGTCGACGATCCTTGCCGGGATGTACGGCGGGGCGGCGGGCACGGAGGCTGCCGTGTCCGGGGTGGGGAAACGGGAGCCGGCGGCGTTCACCCGGTGCTCCGTCCGGTCGACGCGGACTGCGCGCCGGGGCGCTCGGACACCAGGGTGCGCAGCACGCGGCGGCCGTCGGAGATGGCGTGGAGATTGGAACGGCCGCTGCGGCGGGGCAGTTCGAGGCTGGGGACCTCGGCGATCCGCAGTCCGGAACGCAGCGCGTGCACGATCATCTCGGCCTCGATCTCGAAGCCGGCGGCATGCAGGTCCAACTGGTCCAGGAAGCTGCGCCGGAATGCGCAGAATCCGTAGCACAGGTCGGTCAGCGAGGCGTCGTAGAGCCGGTTGACCGCTGCCAGCAGCACGCTGTTGCCCAGGCGCCGGAAGCGGGTGATGTCCAGGGAACCGCCGCCCGCGACGAACCGGGAGCCCTTGACGAAGTCGTAGCCGTTCTCCAGGAAGTGCAGGTAGTGCGGGATCTCGGCGGGCGACATGCTGCCGTCCGCGTCCATCATCACCACGTAGTCGCCGGTCGCCGCGAGGAACCCGGTGCGCAGGGCGTTTCCCTTGCCCGGGCCGTTCTGCTTGACGCTGCGGACGGTGGGCAGGCAGTGGGTCGCCATGGGCACCGTGGCGTCGACGGAGTTGCCGTCGACCAGGATGACTTCGTCGACGCAGTCCGGGATCTGCTCGAAGACCCAGGGGATGTTGCGCGCCTCGTTGAGGGCCGGAACGACCAGAGACACGGACGCGCGGGGCGGGAGATTGTCCTCCGCGCGGCGCATCGGGTGGGCCGGTGTGTCCGTGGCCCGGCGCGAGGGGTGAGCGGTGGGGGACGGCGCCGGGTCGGTGGCCTGGTGATGCGTCTGGTTCGTGGTCATGATGTCTCCGGATTCGAGTCGGGAGGGCTCCGTGTCCTCTGTACGTTTACATCGTATACATACATATTAACCATATCGGACATTTGGTCAAGTGTCGGACGTGTAGCCGGACGGGTTGACCTGCTGGAAGCGCCATGCGTCGCGGCACATCGAGGCAAGATCCCTGGTCGGCTGCCAGCCCCACTCACGCGCCGCCGCGCTCGCGTCGGCGACGAGTTCGCTCGCGTCGCCCGGGCGGCGGTCCACGACCTCGTACGGGATGGACCTGCCACATGCCTCGCCGAAAGCCGCCAGGAGTTCGAGGACCGAGGTACCCGATCCGCCGCCGAGGTTGAAGACGCGCATACCCCTGCGGTCGGCGAGATGCTCCAGAGCGTTGCGGTGGGCATCGGCGAGGTCCATGACGTGGATGTAGTCCCGGACCACGGTGCCGTCGGCGGTGTCGTAATCGCCGCCGAAGACGCTGAGGCGCACATGCCTTCCGGCCGCGACGCGGGCCACTCGGGGCATCAGATTGGCGGGCTCGCCGCGCGCGTCCTGGCCGAGCAGTCCGCTGGGATGCGCGCCGACCGGATTGAAGTGGCGCAGCGTCAGAACGGTGAACTCCGGGCGGAGTCGGCACAGATCGGCGAGTATCTGCTCGCAGACCCATTTCGACGCGGCGGAAGGTGTCGCCGGATGGGCCGGGGCGTTCTCGGCGAGCGGCACTCTGTCGCCCTCGCCGTAGATGGAGCAGGAGGAGGAGAAGATCAGCTGGTGCACACCGTGCTCCTGCATGGCGTTCAGCAGGGACGTGGTGCCGCCGACGTTCACGTCGTAGTAGTCGATCGGCATCTGCAGGGATTCGTCGACAGACCTCTTTCCGGCGAGGTGCACCACGGCCTCCACCTGGTGTTGGTGGAATATGGCCGAGAGTGCGCGCCGGTCACGCAGATCGACCGCGTACACGCCTCTCAGGGGGCGGCCGGCGACCCGCTGGATACGTACGCAGGCCAGGGGCGAGCTGTTGGAGTAGTCGTCGACCACGATGACCTCGTAGCCGTGTTCGAGAAGTTCGACGCTGGTGTGGCTGCCGATGAAACCGGCACCGCCGGTGACCAGGACGATTGATGGCTCGGGCATGGACTCTTCTCCTTTGGACGTGATGTGCCGAGGGGGAGGTCTCCGCCGGCCGTCCAAGGGGCGGGCCCGGGACCGGGTGGGCGCCTGGATTCTCGTGCCGCGCCCTGACGCTATATATTTACGTTGTATACATACACTTTTGTCCCTTTTGCGTCTACGGTCAAGAGGGAGGCCAAGGCGGCTTGCTCAGGCGACTGGAGGGACGACATGGCGAAGAAGGGCAAGGGCGCCGAGCGCGGGGGGAAGGAGGGCGGCCGACGGTCCGGCGATCGCGGCCACTACGGCAGGCTGAGCCGGGAACGCGTACTGGCCACCGCTCTGGAGCTGGTCGACCGCGAAGGGCTCTCGGCGCTGAGCATGCGCAGGGTGGGAGCCGAGCTCGGCGTGGAGGCCATGGCCCTGTACCGGTACGCGCCCAGCAAGGACGCACTCCTGGACGGCCTGGTCGAGGCCCTCTTCATCGAGCTGCAGGAATACCTGGATGACGCCGCGGCCGACGGTCCGGACGAAGCGGTGGCCACGGCCGCGGGCTCCTTGGCCGAGGGGCCGCAATGGCGCACCGAGCTGCACCGGATCGCCCAGGCGACCTACCAGGTCGCCCTTGACCACCCGCAGGTGGTCCCCCTCCTGGCCACCCGCATGCTGGCAGTGCCGCTGGCCCGGCGCCCGCTGGCGGTCCTCATGGACCACGAGCGCGTACTGGAGCTGCTCGAGCAGGCCGGGCTCGACGAGGAAAAGGCCTCGATGGCCTTCCGGGCGTTCACCAGCTGGGTGCTCGGTTACATCTTCGTGGAGCTGCGAGCCATGGTCGACAACCCCGAAGAGTCCGACCCCGCGTTCCGGCTCGGGCTGCACCGCATGCCGGTCCAGGAACTTCCCAGGCTTCGCAAGACCGCGCCCGCTCTCGCCGAGCACGGCGGACCGGAGGGGCTGGCCGCCGGCCTGGCCGCGCTGCTCGACCGCTTCGTGACATCCGCCGCCTGAGTGCGGGCCCCGGGGATCGGTAGCAGACTCGGCAGGACAGGGCAGGACGACGGGATCACCCTCGAAGGAGCGCACCATGCTCAGCACCCGTTTTGTCACGGGCTCCCCGAACTGGATCGACCTGGGCACCCCCGATCTCGACGCGGCGACCGCCTTCTACGGCGGACTGTTCGGCTGGACCTTCCAGTCCGCGGGTCCCGATGCCGGCGGCTACGGCATGTACCAACTGGACGGCAGGACCGTCACGGGCGCCATGACCGTCACCCCCGAACAGGGCGGCCCGGGCTGGACCCTCTACTTCCAGTCGCCCGATGCCGACGCCACGGCCAAAGCGGTCCAGGCGGGCGGCGGCGCGGTCCTGTTCGAGCCGTTGGACGTCTTCGAACTCGGCCGCATGGCGGTCTTCACCGACCCCGCGGGCGCGGCCTTCGCGACCTGGCAGCCGGGCCAGAACAAGGGCCTGGACGCCGTCAACGACCCCAACACGCTGTGCTGGGCCGAGCTGTACACCGAGGACCCGGGTGCGGGCCTCGGCTTCTACCAGGGCGTGTTCGGCTGGGAGACCTCCACGATGCCGCTGCCGGACGGCACGGGCTCGTACACGATGATCAACCCGGCGGGCGCAGGCACCGAAGCGATGTTCGGCGGCATCGTCCCGCTGGCGGCGGACCCGGTCGAAACGGAGGGCCCCTACTGGCTGCCCTACTTCGAGGTGACGGACTGCGACGCGGCGGTGGCCACGGCGGAACGCCTGGGCGGCACGGTCCGGATGGCCCCGGTCGACATGGAAGGCGTCGGCCGCTTCGCGAAACTGTCGGACCCGGCGGGGGCGCGGTTCGCGGTGATGCAGGGCGTGCAGCAGGACGACTGAGCCGGCCTTCTCCACGGTGACGCGCGCGGACGGGCCCGGCGCCGGGGTGGTGCCCGTGGGGACGTTGATGCTTCGTTGATGCGGTGTTTATCGCGGCCGGGGAATGTGTGCGGCATGCCGATCAACACCACTACGGACCAGGAACTCTCCTGGCAGGAGACCGCGCTGTGCGCCCAGGCGGGCCCGGAATTCTTCTTCCCGGCGCCCGGCTCGTCGACGCGGGAGGCGAAGCAGCTGTGCGGGGCGTGCGAGGGGCGGGTGCCGTGCCTGGAGTACGCGCTGGCGCATGACGAGAGGTTTGGGGTGTGGGGCGGGCTGTCGGAGAAGGAGCGGTATCGCCTCAAGCGAAGCCAGGGCTGACCGTGTATGGCGGGGCGCGCGAGCGCGTCGTCCTCGGGGGTGCCTTCGGGACGGCGCGTCCCCGCCGACTCGATTACCTCAGTGAGCTGACCCCGCGCATGCGACAAACACCGTGGGATATCCGGATGCTGACCCCGTGCCCGGTCATTAGGATCGCCCGGAAACAACGGGGGCGCAGGGCACATGGACGACACGGTCACTCACGACGAACTGGCGGCTTTCGAGCGGACCGTCCGCAGGCTGCGGGCTCTGCCGATGGCCGATCCCCTGCGCATGCGGGGCGAGGAGATCGCCGCGTCCTTCGCGCGCGAGAGCCGCAACAAGCGCCGCAAGGCGCGCAGGCGCCTGGAGAGCGGCGCGGACGCCGCCGTCACGGCGGGCACCGCCACCGGTGCGCTCGACCGGCGTGAGGACGCGGCGCTGACCGGCAAGGGACGTGCGGGTGTCTTCCTGCGGCCCCGGCACTGCTATGTCTGCAAAGCGCTCTATCGGCGGACCGACGGGTTCTACCACCGGCTGTGCCCTCGCTGCGCCGCCGACAACACCGCGCGCCGCACCCTGTCCACCGACCTTTCGGGACGGCGCGTCCTGCTCACCGGCGGACGCGTGAAGATCGGATTCCAGCTCGCGCTGATGATGCTCCGCGACGGCGCCGAGCTCCTCGTGACCAGCCGTTTCCCGCAGGACACCCTGCGGCGGTTCGCCGCGGTCGAGGGTAGTCGGCAGTGGCTGGACCGGCTGACGGTCGTCGCCGTCGACCTGCGCGACCCGCGCCAGGTACTCGGGCTGTGCGAGCGGCTGCGCGCGGACGGGGAGCCGCTCGACATTCTCGTCAACAACGCCGCGCAGACCATCCGGCGGCCGCCCGAGTCGTACGCCCTGCTCGCGGCCGGGGAGAGCGGCGCGCTGCCGCCCGGCGTGCTGGCCGCACCCGGCTGGGCGCCCATGGCTGCCCTCGAAGGAGGGACACGCGCCCTGGCCCTCGTACTCGGCGATGCGGACGAGGCCGGGCTGCTCCCCGACCTCTCCCCGGCCAATTCCTGGTCCGCCCGTCTCGGCGAGCTCGACCCCGCCGAGCTCCTGGAGACCCAGCTCGTCAACGCTCTCGCCCCCGCGCTGCTCGCCGACCGGCTGCTTCCGCTGCTCCTGGCCTCACCCCGGCCGCGCCGCTACATCGTCAACGTGTCGGCCGTGGAGGGCAGGTTCGCCGTACGCAACAAGACATCCGGCCATCCCCACACCAACATGGCGAAAGCCGCGCTCAACATGCTCACCCGCACGAGCGCGGCCGGGCTCGCCGCGCAGGGGGTCCATATGTGCAGTGTCGACACCGGCTGGATCACCGACGAGAATCCCGCGCCGCGCAAGGCACGCATCGCGGCCGCCGGGATCCGGACGCCGCTCGACATCGTGGACGGAGCGGCCCGTGTCTACGACCCGATCGTGCGCGGCGAGGCGGGCGCACCGGTCGCCGGTGTCTTTCTCAAGGACTACGAGGAGGCCGACTGGTGAGCCGGCCGCCCGAGCGCGGCGGGACTCAGCCCGCCGCGCGCGCCGCCATCCGCGCCTTGCGGGCCGCGAGCTTCTCGTCGAACTTCGTCGCCTCGGAGTCCAGCCCGCCCATGTAGAGGCCGAGCTCCTCCTGCGCCTTCAGTCCCTCCGGGCCCAGACCGTCTATGTCGAGCACCTTGAGGAAGCGCAGCACCGGCTGCAGCACGTCGTCGTGGTGGATGCGCATGTTGTAGATCTCGCCGATCGCCATCTGCGCGGCGGCCCGCTCGAAGCCGGGCATGCCGTGTCCGGGCATCCGGAAGTTGACGACGACGTCGCGCACGGACTGCATGGTCAGATCGGGGGCGAGCTCGAAGGCCGCGCCCAGAAGGTTGCGGTAGAAGACCATGTGCAGGTTCTCGTCGGTCGCGATCCGCGCGAGCATCCGGTCGCAGACGGGGTCACCGGACTGATGGCCGGTGTTGCGGTGCGAGACGCGGGTGGCGAGCTCCTGGAAGGCGACGTACGCCACGGAGTGAAGCATCGAGTGGCGGTTGTCGGACTCGAAGCCCTCCGCCATGTGCGCCATCCGGAACTGCTCCAGCTTGTCCGGGTCGACGGCACGCGAGGTGAGCAGGTAGTCGCGCATCACGATGCCGTGCCGGCCCTCCTCCGCGGTCCAGCGGTGCACCCAGGTGCCCCAGGCGCCGTCGCGGCCGAAGAGGGAGGCGATCTCGTGGTGGTAGCTGGGGAGGTTGTCCTCGGTCAGCAGGTTCACCACCAGCGCGATCCTGCCGATGTCGGTGACCTTGGACTGCTCGGGCTCCCAGGCCTGGCCGTCCTCGAAGTAACCGGGGAAGTTGCGGCCGTCGCTGAACGGGACGTACTCGTGCGGCATCCAGTCCTTGGCGACCTTGAGATGGCGGTTGAGTTCCTTCTCCACCACCTCTTCCAGCGCGAACAGCAGTCGGGCGTCGCTCCACGCTTCCGAACTGCCGAGGTGGGGAGAGGTGATCGTCACGGGTGCTCCAGGGGGACGGGAGAGTTACCTACGTATTCGTAGGTTACGAGACCGTAGGTTAAAGCCGCAGTAAGCCCCTGGCCAAGCCCGGATGAGGGATGTCCAGTTACGTTCCGTTATGCGTACAGGTCACGTAGGCGTACGGAGAGGCAGGTCACGCAGCCTTCGAGCTTCTCGAACTCGCTGATGTCCACCATCACGGGCTGGTAGCCGAGATCCGTGAACAGCTCGGCCGTCTTCGGCGCGCTCGCCGCCATCAGCAGCTTCCCGCCGCCGAGCAGCACCACATGCGCCCCCGACTCCTCCGGCACGGGCAGATGGCGCGGGAAGACGGTCGGGGTGTCCACCAGCGGCGGGTATCCGATGACGGTCGAGTCCGGCAGCGCGGTCACCGCCGACTTCAGATGCAGCACCTTGGTCACCGGCACCGCCACGATCCGGGCGCCCAGCGGCTCGAAGGCGGCGCGCAACTGCTGCACGCCGGCCGCGTTCGTACGGCCGCCGCGGCCCACGTAGATCGTGTCGCCGACCTTGAGCACATCGCCGCCGTCGAGCGTGCCCGGCTCCCACACCCAGTTCACCGAGCAGCCGAGGCGGGCGACGGTCTCCTCGACGGCCGCCGTCTCCGGCCTGCGCGACTCCGCCCCCGGGCGGGCGATCAGCGCGACGTTGCGGAAGATCACCACCGTGTCCTCGACGAACACACCGTCCGGGCAGTCGTCGGCCGGTTCCGTCTCGACGGTCTCCCAGCCGTGCTCGCGCAAGGTCTCGGCGTACGTCTCCCACTGCTCCAGCGCCAGCGCGGCGTCGACCGGGGAGCGTTCGATATGGGTGACCAGGCCCTCGGCGAGACGCGGGCTGGGGCGGCGGATCAGGGCTTTCCTGCTGGGCACGAGGGGGTCTCCAGAGGTTACGGGGGTCTGGTGGCGCCCATCATGTCCCGCGATGCTCGGCCGATGGAATCCCTGACGAGCCGCGTATGGGACGTCGAGTCCGGGGGCGTGCGGCACCCGTGGCGCTGGCGCCCCCGCTCCCCGGCGCCGCCTCCGTCCGGCTGCCTCGCCGGCGAGGGCCCTGTCAGCGAGCCGGCACCCCCTCCCGTACCTCGTCCGCCGTGATCTCGCGCAGTTCGCCGTCCAGCAGCAGTCGGCGTGTGATGCCGATCGACTCCAGGAACGGCACATCGTGACTCGCCACGATCAGCGCTCCCTCGTACGACTCAAGAGCCGCCGTGAGCTTCCGGACGCTCGCCATGTCCAGATTGTTCGTCGGCTCGTCGAGCATCAGCAGCTGGGGCGCCGGTTCGGCGAGCAGCAGCGCGGCAAGCGCGGCGCGGAAACGCTCCCCGCCCGAGAGCGTCCCGGCCTGCTGGTCGGCCCGCGCGCCCCGGAAGAGAAAGCGGGCCAGCCGCGCCCTGATCCGGTTGTTGGTGGCCTCCGGCGCGAACCGCGCCACGTTCTCCACCACGCTCAGCGCGTCGTCCAGCACATCGAGCCGCTGGGGCAGAAAACGCAGCGGGACCTCCGCCACGGCCTCACCCGCGAGCGGCTCCAGCTCTCCGGCGATCGTCCGCAGCAGAGTTGTTTTGCCCGCGCCATTGCGCCCGACCAGCGCGATCCGCTCGGGGCCGCGGATCTCGAACTCCCCCTTCACCTCGGCTCCGTAGCGCAGCCGCAGCTCGCTCAGGCGCAGAACGCCCTGGCCCGGATGGACCTTGGTGAACGGCAGCTCGATGCGGATCTCGTCGTCGTCGCGCACCGCGTCCACGGCCTCGTCGAGCCGCTCCCTGGCCTCGGCGAGCTTCTCCTCGTGCAGGATGCGGTGCTTGCCCGCCGAGACCTGGGCCTCGGCCTTGCGGGCATTGGCGATGATCTTCGGCACGCGCTGGTTGTCGTAACTCTTCTGTCCGAACCGCTTGCGGCGCGCCAACTTCATGTGGGCATCGGCCAGTTCGCGCTTCTGCCTGCGCAGATCCGACTCGGCGACGCGTACCTTCCGCTCCGCGGCCTCCTGTTCGACGACGAGCGCATCCTCGTACGCGGAGAAGTTGCCGCCGTACCACCGCACCTCCCCGTCGTGCAGATCGGCGACCTGGTCGACCAGCTCCAGCAGTTCGCGGTCGTGGCTGACCACGACCATCACGCCGGACCAGGAGGCGACCGCTTCGTACAGCCGTCCGCGCGCGTACAGATCGAGGTTGTTGGTCGGCTCGTCGAGCAGCAGTACGCCGGGCCTGGCCAGCAGCAGGGCCGCCAGCCGCAGCAGGACGCCCTCGCCGCCCGACACCTCGCCGATGGTGCGCTCGAGCCCGATGTGGCCGAGCCCGAG
Source organism: Streptomyces sp. NBC_00885 (assembly GCF_045207475.1). Lineage (NCBI taxonomy): Bacteria > Bacillati > Actinomycetota > Actinomycetes > Kitasatosporales > Streptomycetaceae > Streptomyces > Streptomyces sp. NBC_00885. The sequence goes on along the minus strand of NZ_CP108796.1, from coordinate 1,171,014 downwards.
CTGGTCGAGGGTGGCGCGTGCCCGCTCCTCCACGTCCCAGTCGTCGCCGACCGCCGTGAAGTGCTCCTCGCTCGCGTCGCCCGCCTCGATGGCGTGCAGCGCGGCGCGCGTGCGGGCGATGCCCAGCACCTCGTCCACCCGCAGTGTCGTGTCGAGAACGAGGTCCTGCGCGAGATAGCCGACTCCGCCCGTGGTGCGGACCGATCCCTCCGTCGGCGCCAGTTCGGCGGCGATCAGCTTCAACAGCGTTGATTTACCTGATCCGTTGAGGCCGATCAGGCCGGTTCTGCCCGGGCCGACCGCCAGATGGAAGTCGTCGAAGACGCCGGTGCCGTCCGGCCAGGCGAAGGTGAGCGAGGAGCAGGTGATGCACGTGGGGGCAGTAGACATACGGGTCTCCCGGTTGCATGACGAAGGGGGTGGGGCAACGGGTGGAGACACCGTGGGGCGGGCGACGGCCGCCGGGGGACACACAGGGATGGAAGGGGTCCCGGCCGGGGGAGGACGGCTCGAATGCCGAGGTCGCACGCGAAGCGCGCAGCCTGCCCGAAGCAGCTGCGACGCACGGTGTCTCAAGACCTCAGAGGAGCAACGTCCTTCTCCATTCAACGGCAACAGAACCGCTGTACACCGTACGAAGGTGCCCGGTGGCCGTCAACGGAATATGAGGGAAAGCGTCAGCAGGCGTCGCGCAGCAGCTCGGCCAGATTGTGGTCGAGATCGAGATAGAGGTGCTCACGGCCGGTGGGGACCATGCCCTGGACGCGCTTGAGGAAACGGCGCACCTCGCTGGTGCGGATATGCACCATCGCGACGCCCTCCGGGGCGTGAAACTCCAGGACCGTACGGTCGTAGCCGAAGGGCCTGACGCGTACGTCGCCGACGCCGGCCGGTCCGTCGACGCCCGCCGCGAGCAGCTCGCGCGAGAACGCCCACGACACTTCGTTGCCCTCCAGCGTCGCGGGGGGCGGGAAGGCCATACGTACGGCGAAGGGATCCTCGCGGTCGTAACGCAGCATGGCCGGAACAGACTCCATCTGGGGCGCCGAGGCGACCAGGCGGGCCTGCACGGCCTGCTCGATGACGGTGGACAAGGCCTGCTCCTTCGTGCGCGGCTCGCTGACGTCTGGCTGACAACGTCAGAGACGTCGGAACGACGGAATCCGTGCATCGGAAGGCAGAGTGACCTGTGTCACCGCCGGACAGACGGGACTTTGACGGCCAAAGAGCCGCCGGGCGGCACCCTGGACGGGCTCGGGCCCGTGGGCTAGCTTCCAGCGCCATGACCTCCATGGGGAAGACGAGACGAATGGTGTCAGGGGTGCTGTGTGCCACGGCAGTTGCCGCCGCACTGGCCGCACCGGCACAGGCGGCCCAGCAGACCGGAGGCGCGGCCGGGGAGAAAGCGGCGGAGAAGGGTGGTCCCGCCTGGAGCCTGAAGAACACCGGCACCGACGTACGGTTCCGGGGCCTCGCGGCCGTCAGCCGCGACGCCGCCTGGGTGGCGGGCTCCAAGGGCACGGTCCTGCGCACCACGGACGGCGGGCGGAGCTGGCGAGACGTCTCCCCGCCGGGGGCGAGCGGGCTGGAGTTCCGCGACATCGAGGCCTTCGACGGCAGGCGGGCCGTGGTGCTGGCCATCGGCGAGGGCGAGGCCTCCCGGGTCCTGCGCACCGACGACGGCGGCGCGAGCTGGACCGAGTCCTTCCGTAACACCGACCCGAAGGCGTTCTACGACTGCATCACCTTCTTCGACAACCGCCACGGCCTCGCGATGAGCGATCCGGTGGACGGCAAGTACCGCATCCTGTCGACCGGCGACGGCGGAAAGTCGTGGAAGGTGCTGCCGAGCGCCGGGATGCCGGACGCGCTGCCGGGCGAGGCGGCCTTCGCGGCGAGCGGCCAGTGCCTGGTCAGCTCGGGACCGAAGGACGTCTGGCTGGCCACCGGCGGCGGCGCGACCGCGCGCGTGCTGCACTCCGCCGACCGCGGCCTGCACTGGACCGTCGCCGATGCGACCATCCCGGCGGGGGACCCGGCCCGCGGAGTCTTCGCGCTCGCCTTCCGCGACCGCGCCCACGGCATCGCCGTCGGCGGTGACTACCGCCCGGACCAGGCATCCCCGAGCGCCGGAGCGGTCACCGGGAACGGCGGCCGCAGCTGGCAGCAGGCGAAGACACCGCCGCCGGCCTACCGCTCGGGCGTGACCTGGCTCCCCCACAGCCGCTCGGCGGCCCTCGCCGTCGGCCCGACCGGGACCGATCTGACCCTGGACGGCGGCCGCAGCTGGCGCACGGTCGACACCGGTTCGTACGACACCGTCGACTGCACGGCCGGCTTCGGCTGCTGGGCCTCGGGCGAGAAGGGCCGCGTGGCACGGCTGGAGTTCTGAGCCGCGCTCGGCGATCGCGTCAGGAGGGCAACTGCCGGCGGTACGGAGCGAGTTCGGGCGCGGTCTTGGTCGCGATGAACTCCGTGATCCGGTACTCGCACACGCCGCCCACCGTGAAGGGGTCGGCCGCCACGGTCTTCTCGATCGTCGCGCGGTCGTCCCCCACGGCCAGGATCACCCCGCCGTCACGGGGATTCTTGCGTCCCGACGCGAGGAACACGCCCTCCTCGTACAGCGCGTCCAGCCAGGCCACATGCGCTTCGAGGAGCTCGTCGACGCGCTCGAGGGGTGCGGTGTAGGTCAATTCCAGTACGAACATGATCGCCAGGCTACGCGAGCCCGGCAGGATCGGCCGGACAGGACCCAGCCGTCCGGGTCGTAGGCTGGGCGTCACCATGAAGATCATCGAGACGCCCCCGCACTGGCCCGTCGACGAGGCCGCTGCCCTGGCCGTCCAGGACGAACTGCGCACGCGCGTCGTCCTGGACGAGCCGGGGCCGCCGCCCGCCACCGGCCTCGTGACGGGCGTCGATGTCGCCTACGACGACGACCGCGACGTCGTCGCCGCGGCGGCCGTCGTCCTGGACGCGGCGACGCTCACCGTCGTCGAGGAGGCCACGGCGGTCGGGCGGGTGGCCTTCCCGTACGTCCCCGGGCTGCTGGCCTTCCGGGAGATCCCGACCGTGCTCGCCGTCCTGGAATCGCTCACGTCGGATCCCGGTCTTGTCGTCTGCGACGGCTACGGCCGGGCGCATCCCCGCCGTTTCGGGCTCGCCTCGCATCTCGGAGTGCTGACCGGGCTTCCCGTGATCGGCGTCGCCAAGAACCCCTTCGTCTTCAGCTACGGCGAACTGGGCCCGCGGCGCGGCGACTTCGCCGCCCTGCGGGCCGACGACGGCGAGGAGGTCGGCCGGGCGCTGCGCACCCAGGACGACATCAAGCCGGTCTTCGTCTCGGTCGGCCACCGCACGACGCTCGACAACGCCTGCGCGCACACCCTCCACCTCGCGTCCCGCTACCGGCTCCCCGAATCGACGCGGCTGGCCGACCGCCTGTGCAGGCGCGCACTCGCGGAGATCACCGGCGGGTCGTGATCGGCACGCTCCACCTCTCAGCGCGTGGCGGCCACCCGGAAGCGGATGCCCGCCGCCTGAAGCCGCTCCAGCAGCGCGTCACCCATCGCCACCGCCGTGGTCACCTGCCCCGAGGTGTCGGGCAGTTGGTCGTGGGCCAGGCACAACATGGACTCGGCGAGCATCTTCGCCGTCTCGCCGTAGCCCGGATCGCCGCCCGACACCTCCGTGAACACCGTGCGGCCACCGCCCTCACCCACGAAACGCACAGAGAACCAGCTCTTCGCCCGGCGATGCTCGTCCGGACCCTCGCCCGGCTTGATCCGCTCCGACAACCAGCGCCGGGCGGGCGGCAGTTGGGCCAGCGCGAACAGCGTCCCGACGGCCGCGGCACCACCCGCCGCCATCGGCAGGGTGCGGACCGCCGCGTAGTGCCGGTAGCGGAAGTCCGGGCCGTACCGCTTCAGCGACCGCGCCGAGCGCGCGATGATCTGCGCGTCGACCGTCGGCAGCGGCAGCGCCCAGGCCCCCGTCTCGCGGCTGAACCGCGGCGAGCCGAGCGGAGCCCGGGCCCGCCGTCCGACCAGCCGCGGCTCGTGCAGCCGCCGCTCGTGCGCGGCCCGCAGCATCTGCCGCCCGCGGCCCATGGCGTTCAGCGCGGAGGCGAGAGTCCCGCCGGAGAAGGTGGCGTTGGAGCGTACGAACCCGTCGACGCGCAGCGGCACGCCCTCGGGGAGCTGCTGGACGGTGAAGTACGCGCCGAGGTCGTGCGGGACCGAGTCGAAGCCGCAGGCGTGGATCAGCCGGGCCCCGGTCTCCCTGGCCCGCGCGTCATGGCGTACGTACATCAGGTCCACGAACTCGGGCTCGCCGGTCAGGTCGACATAATCGGTCCCGGCCTCCGCGCACGCGGCGACCACCGCCTCGCCGTACAGCAGATAGGGGCCGACCGTCGTGGCCACCACACGGGCGGACTCGGCGAGTTGGCGAAGTGCCTCGGGATCATTCACGTCCGCCTCGATCAGCGGCAGCCCGGCACAGCCGGGATGACTGGCGGCAAGACGCTCACGCAACTGCTCCAGCTTCTGCCGGCTGCGGCCCGCGACGGCCCAGCGGCAGCCTTCGGGCGCGTGCGCCGCGAGGTACTCCGCGGTGAGCACGCCGACGAAACCCGTCGCTCCGAAGAGCACTATGTCGTACGGGCGCTGTGCGCGATCGGTCCCGTTCTGCCTGTTCAATGGCCCCTCCGCCGTTGCCCCCGCGGTCATGTCGGTGGCTGAGGCTAGCGTGCGAACGGGCCCGGGAAGAAGATGCGTTTCCCATCGGTAACATGCCGGGCCCCAGGGCCGGATCTAGCGTGAAGACATGCGTACATGGCGTCCCCACCGCCTGGTGCGGTGGTTCCACACCGCGCTCGGGGTGTGCGGGCTCGTCGCCGGCGCCGCACTGGTGGCGCTCGCCGCGACCACCGACGAGGGGGCGGGCCAGCTGTACGGCATGGCGGGGGTGGTGATCGCCTGTTCCGCCTATCTGCTGCTGCTCGCCTTCAACCGCCGGGTGTCCCTGACCGACAGCGAGGTCGTGGTCCGCAATCTGGCCACCGACCGGCACATACCGCTGGCGGAGGTCGCTTCCGCCGCGCCGGGGCACGGCGCGGTGGAGATCCGGCGCACGGACGGCTCACGGACCAGAGTCATGGCGGTCGGCACCTACCACTGGCTGGCCCCCGGACTCTCGCGCGCCGACGAGGTGTCGACGGCGGTCAGCACGGCGGCGGGCCAGATGAGGGAGAGAGGCGCCGCGGCGCGCTGAGCGACCCGCCTACCCTGACGGCATGGGCCGGAAAGCCATGATTTCGGTCGGAATCCGCGTGTAGGCTGCGGCCGGTTCTAAGCGCTTGCTCGGCCCAGACCCTTGTGCCGGGTGGAACGCGTTCTTACCATCACTGGTGTTACATCAGTTGTGTCACAGGCAGGGCTGGGGGCTCGATGGCAGCGACGGGGAACGGCCCGCTCGCCGGGGTGCGTGTGGTCGAACTGGCGGGCATCGGGCCCGGTCCGTTCGCCGCCATGCTCCTGGCCGATCTGGGCGCCGATGTCGTACGGGTCGACCGGCCCGGCGGCTCGGGGCTCGCGATCGATCCGGCGTACGACCTCACCAACCGCAACAAGCGCTCCGTACTCGTCGACCTCAAGGCCGACGACGGCCGCGCCCGGGTCCTCGACCTGGTCGAGCGGGCCGACGTACTGATCGAGGGCTATCGGCCCGGCGTCGCCGAGCGGCTCGGCGTCGGACCCGAGGAGTGCCTGGAGCGCAATCCGCGGCTGGTCTACGGGCGGATGACCGGCTGGGGCCAGGAGGGACCGCTCGCCCAGCGGGCCGGGCACGACATCGCCTACATCGCCGTCACCGGCACGCTCGGCATGATCGGCAAGCCCGACGAGCCGCCGACCGTCCCGGCCAATCTCGTCGGCGACTACGCGGGCGGCTCGCTCTATCTCGTCGTCGGAGTCCTCGCGGCCCTGCACCACGCCCGGACCGAAGGCGGCTCGGGCCAGGTCGTGGACGCGGCCATCGTCGACGGGGCCGCCCATCTCGCGACGATGATCCACGGCATGATGGCGGCCGGCGGCTGGCAGGACCGGCGCGGGGCGAACCTCCTCGACGGCGGCTGCCCCTTCTACGGGAACTACGAGACCGCGGACGGCCAGTACATGGCCGTCGGGGCGCTGGAGCAGCAGTTCTACAACGAGTTCATCGAGCTGCTCGGCATCAAGGACGAGGCTCCGGCCCGTAAGGACTTCGCCCGCTGGGGCGAACTGCGCGCCGCCGTCGCCGCCCGCTTCAAGACCAGGACCCGCGCGGAGTGGGCGGCCGTCTTCGAGGGCTCGGACGCCTGCGTCGCACCGGTGCTCTCCCTGCGCGAAGCTCCCTCGCACCCCCATCTCGCGGCTCGCGGGACCTTCGTCGAGCACGGCGGAATCACCCAGCCCGCGCCCGCGCCCCGCTTCTCCGCCACGCCCGGCTCCGTGTACCGGGGACCCGCCCAGCCGGGAGCCGACACCGCCGAGGTGGCCCGCGACTGGGACCTGCCCGGGCTCACCGAAGAGGACCAGCCCGGGCTGACCAAGGAGGACCGTTGAAGCGCCAGATCTTCACCGCCGAGCACGAGGCCTTCCGCGAAACCGTGCGCACCTTCCTCGCCAAGGAGGTCCTTCCGCACTACGAGCAGTGGGAGAAGGACGGCATCGTCAGCCGCGAGGCCTGGCTGGCCGCGGGGAGGCAGGGGCTGCTCGGTCTGGCCGTGCCCGAGGAGTACGGAGGCGGCGGGAACGCAGACTTCCGCTACAGCGCCGTCCTGGCCGAGGAGTTCACGCGCGCGGGCGCGGCCGGACTCGCGCTCGGGCTGCACAACGACATCATCGGCCCGTACCTCACCACTCTCGCCACCGAGGAGCAGAAGCGTCGCTGGCTGCCCGGCTTCTGCAGCGGTGAGATCATCACCGCCATCGCGATGACCGAACCGGGCGCGGGCTCCGACCTCCAGGGCATCCGCACCAGCGCCGAGGACCGCGGGGACCACTGGATCCTCAACGGCTCCAAGACCTTCATCTCCAACGGAATCCTCGCCGACCTGGTGATCGTCGTCGCGAAGACCACGCCCGAGGGCGGGGCCAAGGGCCTCTCGCTGCTGGTCGTCGAGCGCGGCACGGAAGGCTTCGAGCGCGGCCGCAATCTCGACAAGATCGGCCAGAAGTCCCAGGACACGGCAGAGCTGTTCTTCAACGACGTACGCGTCCCCAAAGAGAATCTGCTCGGGGAACTCAACGGCGCCTTCATCCATCTGATGACCAATCTCGCGCAGGAGCGGATGGGCATCGCGGTCGCCGGGATCGCCGCCGCCGAATATCTCCTGGAGATCACCACGCAGTACGTCAAGGAGCGCGAGGCCTTCGGGCGGCCGCTCTCCAAGCTGCAGCACATTCGCTTCGAGATCGCCGAAATGGCCACGGAATGCGCCGTGACCCGTGCCTTCCTCGACCGCTGCATCGTGGATCACTCGAACGGGGAACTCGACGCGGTCCATGCCTCGATGGCCAAGTGGTGGGCCACCGAACTCCAGAAGCGGGTCGCCGACCGCTGTCTCCAACTGCACGGCGGCTACGGCTATATGACCGAATACCGCGTCGCCAGGGCATTCACGGACGGCCGTATCCAGACGATCTACGGCGGTACGACCGAGATCATGAAGGAAATCATCGGCCGTTCCCTTCTCGGCTGACACTTATTGAAAGGCTGCTGTCTTGAGTACCGAAGCGTATGTGTACGACGCGATCCGCACCCCGCGCGGGCGCGGCAAGGCCAATGGCGCCCTGCACGGCACCAAGCCGATCGACCTCGTCGTCGGCCTGATCCATGAGCTGCGCGGCCGCTTGTCCGGCCTCGACCCGGCGGCCGTCGACGACATCGTGCTCGGCGTCGTCGGACCGGTCGGCGACCAGGGCTCCGACATCGCCCGTATCGCGGCCATCGCGGCCGGACTGCCCGACACCGTCGCCGGCGTGCAGGAGAACCGCTTCTGTGCCTCGGGTCTCGAAGCCGTCAACATGGCGGCGATGAAGGTCCGTTCGGGCTGGGAGGACCTGGTCCTCGCCGGTGGCGTCGAGTCGATGTCCCGAGTACCGATGGCCTCCGACGGCGGCGCCTGGTTCGCCGACCCGATGACCAACTACGACACCGGATTCGTCCCGCAGGGCATCGGCGCCGACCTCATCGCCACCATCGAGGGCTTCTCCCGGCGCGATGTCGACGAGTACGCCGCACTCTCCCAGGAGCGTGCCGCCGCGGCCTGGAAGGACGGCCGCTTCGAGAGGTCCGTGGTCCCGGTGCGCGACCGCAACGGCCTTGTCGTCCTCGACCACGACGAGCACATGCGCCCCGGAACCACCGCCGACAGCCTCGCCGCGCTCAAGCCCTCCTTCGCGGGCATCGGCGACATGGGTGGCTTCGACGCGGTGGCACTGCAGAAGTACCACTGGGTGGAGAAGATCGACCACGTCCACCACGCGGGCAACTCCTCCGGCATCGTCGACGGAGCGGCGCTCGTCGCGATCGGTACGAAGGAGGTCGGCGAGCGCTACGGCCTGACCCCGCGCGCCCGCATCGTCGCGGCCGCGGTTTCCGGCTCCGAGCCGACCATCATGCTCACCGGCCCCGCGCCCGCCACCCGCAAGGCACTCGCCAAGGCCGGACTGACGATCGACGACATCGACCTCGTCGAGATCAACGAGGCGTTCGCCGGTGTCGTGCTGCGCTTCGCCCGCGATCTGGACCTCCCGCTGGACAAGATCAACGTCAACGGTGGTGCGATCGCTCTGGGCCACCCGCTCGGTGCGACGGGCGCGATGATCCTCGGCACCGTCATCGACGAACTGGAGCGCCAGGACAAGCGGTACGGCCTCGTCACCCTCTGCGTGGGCGGCGGAATGGGCATCGCCACGATCGTCGAGCGCGTCTAGCGCCGCACGCACACTCCCGGGGCACGCGTACGTCCGATGCGCGAGCCCGCCGGCCGCTGCGGCGCAGCCGCGCGGACGCCTGCGTGACCGTCGCCGTGCGACAGGTCCGCCCGCGTCCTCACCACACCCTCAGGAGACTTCGCAATGACCCAGAGCACCACCATCCGCTGGGAGCAGGACGAGACGGGGATCGTCACCCTCGTCCTCGACGACCCCAACCAGTCCGCGAACACCATGAACCAGGCCTTCAAGGACTCGATCGCGGTCATCGCCGAGCGGGCCGAGGCCGAGAAGGACTCGATCCGCGGCATCATCTACACCTCTGCCAAGAAGACCTTCTTCGCGGGCGGCGACCTCAAGGACATGATCAAGGTCGGCCCCGAGCAGGCCCAGCAGGCCTTCGACGCCGGTACGGCCATCAAGGCCTCCCTGCGCCGTATCGAGACCCTGGGCAAGCCCGTCGTCGCGGCCATCAACGGCGCGGCGCTGGGCGGCGGTTACGAGATCGCGCTCGCCAGCCACCACCGCGTCGCGCTCGACGCACCCGGCTCGAAGATCGGCCTGCCCGAGGTCACGCTCGGACTTCTTCCGGCGGGCGGCGGAGTCACCCGTACCGTACGGCTGATGGGCATCGCCGACGCGCTGCTGAAGGTGCTCCTGCAGGGCACGCAGTACTCGCCGCAGCGCGCCCTGGAGAACGGGCTCGTCCACGAAGTCGCCGCCACGCCCGAGGAGATGCTCGCCAAGGCGCGCGCCTTCATCGACGCCAACCCCGTCTCCCAGCAGCCCTGGGACGTCAAGGGCTACAAGATCCCCGGCGGCACCCCGTCCAACCCGCGCTTCGCGGCGAACCTTCCTGCCTTCCCGGCCAACCTCAAGAAGCAGACGGCGGGCGCCCCGTACCCCGCGCCGCGCAACATCCTGGCCGCGGCCGTCGAGGGCTCCCAGGTCGACTTCGAGACCGCGCTGACCATCGAGGCCCGGTACTTCACCGAGCTGGTCACCGGGCAGATCTCCAAGAACATGATCCAGGCGTTCTTCTTCGACCTCCAGGCCGTCAACTCCGGCGCCAACCGCCCGGGGGGCATCGAGCCGCGGCCGGTCCGCAAGGTCGCCGTCCTCGGCGCCGGGATGATGGGCGCGGGCATCGCGTACTCCTGCGCCCGCGCGGGCATCGACGTGGTCCTCAAGGACGTGACGGCCGAGGCGGCCCAGCAGGGCAAGGCCTACTCCGAGGCGCTGCTCGACAAGGCGCTCTCCCGGGGCCGTACCACCGAGGCCAAGCGCGACGCCCTGCTCGCCCGGATCACGCCGACCGCCGACCCCGCCGATCTCGCGGGCTGCGACGCCGTGATCGAGGCGGTCTTCGAGGACACCGCACTCAAGCACAAGGTGTTCCAGGAGATCCAGGACGTCATCGAGCCGGACGCGCTGCTCTGCTCCAACACCTCGACCCTGCCCATCACCCTGCTCGCCGAAGGTGTCTCGCGGCCCGCCGACTTCATCGGTCTGCACTTCTTCTCGCCGGTCGACAAGATGCCGCTGGTCGAGATCATCAAGGGCGGGCGCACCGGCGACGAGGCGCTGGCCCGTGCCTTCGACCTGGTCCGCCAGATCAACAAGACCCCGATCGTGGTCAACGACTCGCGCGGCTTCTTCACCTCGCGTGTGATCGGGCAGTTCATCAACGAGGGCGTGGCGATGGTCGGCGAGGGCGTCAACCCCGTGTCGATCGAGCAGGCAGCGGCGCAGGCCGGATACCCGGCCAAGGTGCTCTCGCTGATGGACGAGCTGACGCTGACCCTGCCGCGCAAGATCCGCAACGAGACCAGGCGCGCGGTCGAGGAGACGGGCGGCACCTGGGCCGGCCACCCGGCGGACGCGGTGATCGACAGGATGGTCGACGAGTTCGCGCGTACGGGCCGCAGCGGCGGGGCGGGCTTCTACGAGTACGGCGAGGACGGCAAGCGGGCCGGACTGTGGCCGGGCCTGCGCGAGCACTTCGCGAAGCCGGACGTGGATGTGCCCTTCACCGACATGAAGGAGCGGATGCTCTTCTCCGAGGCTCTGGACTCCGTCCGCTGCCTGGAGGAGAACGTGCTGACGTCGGTCGCCGACGCCAACATCGGCTCCATCATGGGCATCGGCTTCCCGGCCTGGACGGGCGGTGTGCTGCAGTACATCAACGGCTACGAGGGCGGGCTGCCCGGCTTCGTGGCGCGCGCCCGTGAACTCGCCGAGCGCTACGGCGAGCGCTTCGAGCCGCCGGCGCTGCTCGTCGAGAAGGCGGAGCGCGGCGAGGTCTTCACCGACGCGTGACGCCCGATGCCCGGGCCGCGTTCAGCCCTCCTGGCCGAACGCGGCCCGCAGCTCTTGCTTCAACGACCGCTGAAAGGCGGTGACGAGCGCCTGCACGACCATCGGCTGCATATGGGCGGACAGCGACTTCATCGCGGCCACATGCTCGGGGTCCGACTCCCGCTCCCGGTACGGGTTCCACACCTCGTCGCGGAAGAGCCGGGTGAGCTCGTGCGCTGCCGAGCGGGTGTGCTCCAGCAGGACGGTACGGGCGGCGAGGATCGTCTCGTGCGCGATGGGCACATCGAGCAACTGCACACCGAGCCGCAGCAGTCCGGGGTCGAGCCGGTAGCCGCCCCCGGCGGCCTCGCGCTCCAGGACGCCCATCGCCGCCAGCCGGTCGATGTCCTCCTCGCCGAGCGACCGTCCGGCGCGGCGCTCCAGCTCGGCACGGGTCGCCTCCTCGGCCGAGTCCGGCGCCCAGGAGGCCACCAGCGCACGGTGGATGGCGAGATCGTGAGCGCTCAGATCCGGCGGCAGCTGTTCCACATAGCGCTCGATCGCGGCGAGCGTCATGCCCTGGTGCTGAAGCTCCTCGATGAGAGCGAGCCGGGACAGATGCCCCTGCCCGTAGTGCCCGACGCGACGCGGTCCGATGACCGGGGGCGGCAGCAGCCCGCGCGTGCTGTAGAAGCGAATGGTCCGCACGGTCACCCCGGCACGCGCAGCCAGCTCGTCGACGGTGAGCGTCGGCTCCTCGGTGTCGGTCGCCATGGTCTGCCTCGCCTCTCCTGGACATCCGTCCGGTGCAACAGTATTGCTGTCTCACCATTGTTGTGAAAGGCGCTGTACAACGAACACAGATTGTCAGTGACCGTCTCTATGGTGGATGAATGCTCGAGATCGAATACGTACGGGGGGACGCCACCACGCCGCGGGGCAAGGGGGTGAAGCTGATCGCGCACGTCTGCAACGACCTGGGCGGTTGGGGCAAGGGCTTCGTGCTGGCGATATCGCGCCGGTGGCCCGGGCCCGAGGCGGAGTACCGCCGCTGGCACCGCGAGCGTGCGGGCAATGACTTCGGGCTCGGCGGTGCGGTACGAGGCGATCGACACCGCCCTCGGCGCGCTCGCCGAGAAGGCCGCCGAGTTGGAGGCCTCGGTTCATATGCCGAGGATCGGCTGCGGGCTGGCGGGCGGAAATTGGTCCCGCGTCGAGCCGTTGATAGCTCAGCGGCTGACGGGCCGGGGAATACCGGTCACCGTGTACGACCATCAGGGGTGACCGGGTGCCGTCCCGGGCGCCGTCCCGGGCGCAGGGCCGTCGGCGTGGCGCGCTCGCGCCGGTGGCGCGGCAGGCGTGCCCACCGCGGTGGGCACGCCTGTCCTCATCGCACGTCGTGCGTCAGTACACGTTCACGCCGTACACGCTCAGCGCTTCCCGTACCGGCTGGAAGATCGCCGAACCGTTGGTGCCTGAGCAGCCGGAGCTGCCCGAGTGGATGCCGAGTGCCACGGAACCGGCGAAGTGTGCGCCGCCGCTGTCACCGGCGGCCGAACACACGGTGGTGCGGACCATTTGGTAGACCGGCCCCTCGGGGTAGTTCACCGTGACGTTCACCGCGGTGACCCTCCCGCTGGTCACATGGGTGGTCGAGCCGCTCTTCCTGATGGCCTGGCCGACGATGGCATCGGCCGAGGTCACGATGTCCTGGTACGTGCCGTTGTACAGGTTGACCCTCCCGGCGGGCTGGGGGCCGGGCAGGTAGCGGACGATGCCGTAGTCGTTGGTCGGGAAGCTCGTGCCCGTGCGGACGCCGATGGGCGCCCCACCGGACGTCGCCGACCAGCTGTAGGCCAGGTTGGTGCAGTGGCCTGCCGTCAGGAAGTAGCGGGCCGTGCCCCTGGCGACGTTGAAGGCGGCCGAGCAGCGGTAGCCCCCGCCGTAGATCGCGTCGCCGCCCGACACCTCCTTCTTGAAGACGCCCGGCACGCGCGTGATACGTACGGCCGCGCCGAGTCCGGCGCCCACCTTCCGCAGCTGGGCCATGGCGGCCACGGAGACCGACTGGTCGGCCTCGACGGCGATCTGGTTGGTGGAGGGGTCGATGCCCCACGAGGTGCCGGTGATCTTCGCCTGGGTTTCAAGGGTGTTGATGGCGGCCTGGAGCTCCGCCGTGCTGCGCTCGACGAGCTTGGCTCGCGCGCCGGCGGCATTCACCGCTTCGGCCGCGGCCGAATCGGTGACGGTGACGACCAGTTCGCCCGTCGCGGCGTCGAGATACGACCCGGCGCTGTTGTCGTCGTCCAGTGAGCGTTCGAGGCTGCTGTCGATGGCGTACTGGGAGGCGGAGGCGGTGACGCCCGGTGTGGGTTCCGGGGCGGCACCTGCGGTGCCCGAGCCCAGGCCGACGGCGGGCAGGGAGATGAGGAGGGAAAGGCAGATGCGCGCGCGGAGCGTGCGTCTCATGGGGGGCTTCTCCTTCGTGCGAGTGCGCTGTGGGGGAGTGCCGAGAAGTGATGCGGAATGAAGCAATCCGATTGTTCGATGTGACATGGCCCTGTCATGTACGCAGGAGTGCGGGAATACCGGAACACCCTCCCGGCAAGGGGGGTCAGGGATGGATCTGCACGGTGGCCGTGCTCAGCCGCCGGACCCCGTGCATCAGGGCGTGCTCGGCGGCCAACGCCACTTTATGTGCCTGCATCACCGTCAGCGCGGGGTCGACCACGATGGAGGTCTCCGCCCGCAGCCCGTGCCCGAGCCAGCGCATGCGGACGGTCCCCACGGCCCGTACGCCCTCGACATGGGACAACGCGTCCTCGGCCTCGTCGATCAGCGCGGGGTCGACCGCGTCCATCAGCCGGTGCCAGACCTCACGGGCCGCACCGCGCAGTACCAGGGCGATTGCCCCGGTGATCGCGAGCCCGGTCACCGGATCGGCCCACCGCCATCCGAGTGCAGCTCCGCCCGCGCCCAGCAGTACGGCCAGAGAGGTGAACCCGTCGCTGCGGGCGTGCAGTCCGTCGGCCACGAGCGCGGCCGAACCGATACTGCGGCCGGTCCGGATGCGGGCCCGGGCGACCCACTCATTGCCGGCGAACCCCACCAGCGCGCCCCCGGCCACCGCGGCCAGATGGCTGACCTCCTGCGGCTCGAACAGCCGTCGCAGCGCCTCGTACCCGGCGAAGAGGGCGGACGCGGCGATCACCAGCACCACGAAGACGCCTGCCAGATCCTCGGCACGTCCGAAGCCGTAGGTGTAGCGGCGGGTGGCCGCCCGGCGGCCGAGGAGAAAGGCGAGGCCCAGCGGCAGCGCGGTGAGCGCGTCGGCCGCGTTGTGGACGGTGTCGCCCAGCAGCGCCACCGAGCCCGAGGCGGCCGCGATCACCGCCTGGACGGCGGTGGTCGCGGCGAGCACACCGAAGGAGAACCACAGCGTGCGCAGCCCCTGCACGGACCCTTCGAGGGCCGCGTCGATGCGGTCGTGCGGAGCGTGATGGTGGTGACCATGGACGTGTCCGAACCCCGTCATGGTCACCACCGTGACACATCAACTACCTTGCAGCCACTGCCGAAGAGCGGCCTCTGACCAGCTGCGAACGGCTCGCGACTACTGCCCCGACGCGATCACGGGGTAGTGGTCGCTGAGATTGGTGTACGTGTACGTCCTGCCCCAGCTGGAGACCGACCAGGGCGCGCTCTGCTCCTTGATCACCTCATTGGTCCAGCCGGCCGGCTTCACGTGCCCGGCACGGTGCAGGACGTAGTCGAGGTCCTCGCGCGGGTCGTCCGGGTAGCGGTAGTTCGCGATCGAGTTCTGCTCGGTGTCGAAGGAGTACGGGTGCCCGGTGCGGGTGTCCGCCCCCGTGAGCCCGGCGTCCGTGAGCATCGTGTTGTACTCCGGCGTCCGCGAGTCCACATTGAAGTCGCCCGCCACCAGAACCTGTTCGGAGGCGGGGATGTTCTTGCCGTTCAGGAAGGCGTCGATCGCCCGGAACTGGAGGCTGCGCATCTGCGCCGCCTCGCCAGCGTCGCAGCCGGGGTCGGTGGACTGCGCGTGCGTGCCCACGACATGGACCTTCGTGCCGTTCACATTGAGCACGACGTACACGAAGCCCTTGTTGGACCACCAGTCGGCACCGCAGGCGTCCTTGTAGACGTACTGCTCCTTGCGCACGATGGGCCACTTGCTGAGGATCGCGACACCGCCGTCCTCGGGCGTCGTGGCCGAGTACGAACCGCCCGTGGCGTCCCAGCCGTCCTTGCTCCGCCCCATCACGGGGGTCTGGTACGGGTACTGGGCGGCGGCCTTCTGCTTGAGCGCGTCCGACGAGGAGTTGTCGAAAGCCTCCTGGACCACGACGACGTCCTTGCCCTGGAAGAACGAGGTCGCCGGTATCGCGGCGGCCCGGTGGTCCTGGCCCCAGTTGGGGTACAGCGTCTTGCTGAAGAGGAAGGTGTTGTACGTCAGCACCTTCAGGGGCGGGGTCGCCGCCTCGGCGGCGGAAGCCGCCGGAGCCGTCCCGGTCAGGACGGCGGCGGCGAGCGCGGTGGACAGAGCTGCGCCAGGGATACGGCGGAGCACGGAGTGCGGCACAGGAACTCCCGATTCAGGTGGGGGGTACGACCGGCGCGGCACATCAAATCAGCCAGAGTTACCTCCTGGTAATGACCAGGTGCCCACTTTCTTTCCACAACCGCACGATCACACCAACTCCCCACCGCCCGGATCGCGACACTACGATGGTGAGCATGACCGGGGCCGCGAAAGATCCCCTGCCACCACCGCCCGGCGGAGTGCTGTGGTCCGTCGTCGGCGACATCCGCGAGCTGCTCATGCTGCCCGCCGCCCTCGCCCTCCAGGTCGCCCACCCGGCCGTCGCCGCGGGCGTCGACGAGTACTCCGTCTTCCGTACCGACCCCTGGGGCCGCGGCGAGCGCTCCCTTCGATCGCTCCAGCTGTGGGTGTACGGAGGTGAGGCGGCGGCCGAGGAGGGGCGCAGGCTCCGCGAGCTCCACAAGCCGATCCGGGGCACCGACTCCCACGGCCGCCGGTACCGGGCCCTGGATCCCGAGTGCTACTCCTGGGTCCATGCCACCGGCTTCCCCGTCTTCCGGTATGCGCTGCGCTATCTGGCGCGCCCGCTCACCGCGGCGCAGGAGCAGCAACTGTACGCCGAGTGGCTCCAGGTCGGCCGGATCCTCGGCATCCACGAGCGGGACATGCCGCAGACGGTCGAGGAGTTCTGGCCGTACTTCCGCAAGAGGCTCGCCGAGGAGGTGGAGGAGACGGCCGTCGTACGCGAACTGGTCGCCCTCGACGTGACCTTGCCGCCGCCCGACCGCGGGCCGCGGCCCGTCAGAGTGCTGCTCGCGATGCTGTGGCCGATGCTGCTTCCGTCGTTCGTCCGCTTCCGCCGCTTCCTCACCATCGGGCTGATGCCGCCCGAGGCGCGCGACGCGATCGGTCTGCAGTGGACCGCGGAGCAGGAGCGCGCACTGCGCAGATTCGCCCGGGTCGTACGGGCCGTGGTTCCCGTACTCCCCGAGCGGCTGCGCTACCTCCCGATCGCGCGCGAGGCGCGGCGCGCCGCCGGACTCAGCCGGTCAGTCCGCCGCGTGCGATGACATCCGCGTACCAGCGGGCGCTGTCCTTGAACGTACGGCGCTGGGTCGCGAAGTCGACATGCACGATGCCGAACCGCTTGCTGTAGCCGTACGCCCACTCGAAGTTGTCGAGCAGGGACCACAGGAAATAGCCGCGCACATCCGCGCCGTCGGCGATCGCCCGGTGCACGGCGGCGAGATGGGTGCGCACGTACTCCACCCGCTCCGGGTCGTGGACGTCGCCTGACGGGTCGGCGTAGTCGTCGTAGGCGGCCCCGTTCTCGGTGATCACCAGCGGCACACCCGGCAGATCGTCCCGCAGCCGGATCAGCAGCTCGTACAGACCCTCCGCGTCGACCGGCCAGTCCATGGCCGTGCGCGGGCCGGGAGCCGGGATGAAGCGCACATGTTCCTCGGCACCGGCCCACGGCGAGGGCGCGTCCGAGGTACCGGCGGCCACGACCGTGGGGGAGTAGTAGTTGATGCCCAGTGAGTCGATCGGCGTGGAGACGACCTCGAGATCGCCGTCCCGGACGAAGGACCAGTCGGTCACCGCGGCCGTGTCGCGGACCAGGTCCTGCGGAAGGCGGCCGTGGAAGACCGGGTCGAGGAACATCCGGTTTCCGACGGCGTCGATGCGGCGGGCGGCGTCCTGGTCCGCCTCCGAGTCGGTGAGCGCTCGCACCGCGTGCAGATTGAGCGTCAGCGAGATCTCGGTTCTCGACGCCAGGGCCGCGTGCAGAGTCTGCGCCGCCCAGCCGTGCGCCAGATTGAAGTGGTGCGCGGCACGCAGCGAGGCGCTCGCGCTGGTGCGCCCCGGTGCGTGGACCCCGGAGCCGTAGCCGAGAAAGGCCGCGCACCACGGCTCGTTCAGCGTGGTCCAGGTCGCGACGCGGTCGCCGAGCGCATCGGCCATGATCCCGGCGTAGTCGCCGAAGCGCTGCGCGGTCTCGCGCTGGGGCCAGCCGCCGGCATTCTCAAGCTCCTGCGGCAGATCCCAGTGGTAGAGCGTGGCGACGGGCCGGATGTCCGCGTCCCGCAGCTCGTCGGTGAGCCGCCGGTAGAAGTCCAGGCCCTTCTGCACGGCGGGACCGCGCCCGGTCGGCTGGACCCGCGGCCAGGCGACGGAGAACCGGTAGTCGGTGACGCCGAGTTGCTCCATCAGCGCGACGTCCTCGCGCATGCGGTGGTAGTGGTCGGCGGCGATGTCACCGGTGTCGCCGTTGCGCACATTGCCGGGCGTGCGGCTGAAGGTGTCCCAGATGGAGGCAGTACGGCCGTCCTCCGCGGCGGCGCCCTCGATCTGGTAGGCGGCGGTGGCGGTGCCCCAGCGGAAACCGGCCGGGAAGCGTCGCGTCGTCGTCGTGCCGGGGCGTGCGTCGAGTGCGGTCATAAGGAAAGAACTCCCAGGAAGTGAGGTGGCGGTGGGGGGAGACCGGTCAGCCCTTGACGGCGCCCTGCATGATGCCGCCGACGATCTGCCGGCCGAGCAGACCGAAGACGAGCAGCACGGGGAGGGTGCCCAGCAGGGTCCCGGCCATGATCACGGACTGGTCGTGGACATAGCCGCCGCCGAGCTGGCGCAGTGCGACCTGGACGGTCGGCTCCTGCGAGGAGAGGGCGACGATCGGCCAGAAGAAGTCGTTCCACGCGGCCATGAACGTCAGCATCCCGAGCACCGCCATACCGGGCCGGGCGATGGGCACCACGATCGACCAGAAGATCCGGGCGGTCGACGCGCCGTCGACCCGGGCCGCCTCGATCAGCTCGTCCGGCAGCGACTGCACCAGGTACTGCCGCATGAAGAACACCCCGAAAGCGGAGACAAGGCCGGGCAGGATCACGGCCTGCAGCTGGTTCACCCACTGCAGCTCGGCGATCAGCATGAACAGCGGAATCACACCGAGCTGCGGCGGAATCATCATCGTGCCGACCGTGACCGCCAGCAGTGCGCCGCGGCCGCGGAAGCGCAGCTTGGCGAAGGCGAAACCGGCGAGCGTGCAGCACAGCACCGTGCCCACGGTGATCGAGCCGGAGACGATCAAGGAGTTGAGCAGCGCCTTGCCGATATCGGCTTCCTCCACCACCGCCTCGAAGTTGCGGAACAGATTCGGCCCGGGCAGCAGTGTCGGTGGCACCTTCGCCAGATCGGCGTTGGAACGGCTGGCGGCGACGATCGTCCAGTAGAACGGGAACGCCGAGATCAGCACGGCGAGGATCAGCATCGCGTACGCGAGCCTGCCGCCCTGCATCGTGCGCCCGGCCCGGTTCCTCCTGCGGTGCGGGGACCGCGCGGGCCGGCCGCCCGTGGTGGGCGGCTCTGTCGGCGGGGCGGCGAGCGCGGTCATCGGCCGGCCTCCTTGCTCGAGCGGCGGCGCGCGATCAGGGCGTTGACCCCGACGAGCACCAGGATCAGCAGGAACATCACCCAGGCGATGGCGGCGGCCCGGCCCAGATGGAAGAAGCCCCAGCCCTGCTCGTACATATACAGACCGAGCGTCTGGTACTGGTGCGAGATACCGCCGGAGATGGAGCCCTCGAACAGCAGCGGCTCACCGAACAGCTGGGTCGCGCCGATCGTCGAGACGACGACCGTGAACAGGATCGTGGGACGCAGCCCCGGCAGGGTCACATGGATGAACTGCCGCCAGCGTGAGGCGCCGTCCATCGCAGCGGCCTCGTACAGCTCGCTCGGGATGGACTGCATGCCCGCCAGGTAGATCAGCGCGTTGTAGCCGGTCCAGCGCCAGATGACGATGGTGGAGACGGCGATCTGCGAGGAGACCGTGCCCGCCTGCCAGTCCACCGGGTCGAAGCCGACGAGGCCCAGTACGTAGTTGATGAGTCCGAAGTCGCGGCCGAAGAGCTGCGCGAAGACCAGGGTCGCGGCGGCGACGCTCGTCGCGTACGGCAGCAGCATCGCCGTACGCAGAAAAGTCCGGCCGCGCAGCCGGTAGTTGAGCAGATGCGCCAGACCGAGCGCCATCACCAGCTGAGGGACGGTGGAGAGCACTCCGATGGTGAAGGTGTTGCGCAGCGCGGTCCAGAAGATCTCGTCGCCGAAGAGGGCGGTGTAGTTGCCCAGTCCCCGCCACTCCATCTCGCCGGGGGTCTGCAGCTCGACGCGGTAGAGCGAGACGAAGGCCGTGTAGATCAGCGGGAAGAGACCGAAGGCGGCGAAGAGGGTGAAGAACGGGGCGATATAGGCGTACGGCGAGAGCGTGCGCCAGGTCCTGCGCGCGGCCGACGGCCGGGCCCCCGGCTTCGGGGACACCGGCTTCGCGGTGGCGGTGAGGGTCACTGTGCGGCCCTTCGAGAGTCGGTACGGGCTGTGGAACCGGAGGCCGGTCCGGCCGGGTGTCGAGGACCGGCCTCCGGAGCGGGTGGAGGCGGGGTCAGCCGGTCGCGTTCTCGACGTTCTTCTTCGCGGTCGACCAGGCCTTGTCGGGCGAGGTGCCCTTGCGCTCGACCTCGCTCAGCGCGTTGGTGATCTGGTCGGCGACGTTCTTGTCGTGCACCCCGAGGACCTGGACCGGCGCGGCCTTGGCGGCGTCGCCGAAGATCTGGCCGATCGGGGCGTCGGAGAAGTACGGGTCCTTGGCAGCCGCGACCTTGGCGATGGCACCGGTCGACGAGGGGAAGTTGCCCTGCTTGGTGAAGAGCTTGGCCTGCTGCTCGGGGGCGGTGAGCCACTGGATCAGCTCGTAGGCCTCCTTCTTGTGCTCGGCCGCACGCGGGATCGAGAGATACGAACCGCCCCAGTTCCCCGCGCCTTCGGGCAGCTTGGCGACGTCCCACTTGCCCTTGCCGGCGTCACCGGCCTGGCCCTTGATGTAGCCGAGCATCCAGGCGGGGCAGGGCATGGTGGCGAAGGAGCCGGCCGAGAACGCCTGGTTCCACTGCGGTGACCACTGGTCGAGCTTGGCGCTCAGGCCTGCCTGCGCGGCATCGGTGGAGGCGTCCCAGGCGGCCTTGACCGCCGGGTTGTTCTCGTAGATCAGCTTTCCGGAGGCGTCGTAGTACCGCTCCTTCTGCTGACCGACCATGATCGCGTACAGGCTGCCGATGCTGTCCACCCAGGCGCTCTTGGCCGGGGCCTTCTTCTTGTACTCCTTGCCGAGCGCCAGATAGCCGTCCCAGGTGGACCACTTGGCCGCCAGCTGGGTGCGGTCGGTGGGCAGACCGGCCTGCTTGAAGAGGTCGGTCCGATAGCACATGGCCTCCGGGCCGACATCGGTTCCCAGGCCCAGGATCTGACCGTCCCTGCCGGTCGCCGCCGACCACTTGGCCTCTGCGAACTGGTCCTTGAGCTTGTCGGCGCCGTACTTCTTCAGATCCTCGAACTTGTCGGCCTGCTGCTGGGTGACGGCGGCGATCCGGCCCACCTCGATGCCCTGCACATCGGCGAGGCCGCCACCGCCCGCGAGCCGGGTCTGCAGCGACTTCCAGTAGTCCTGCTCGTCCTCGGTGTCGCTCTGCTTGATCTTGATGTTCGGGTGGAGCTTCTCGTACTCGGCGTACAGCCCGGCCTCCTTGTAACCGAAGGATCCGAACAGGTCGACGGTGAGCGTGACCTTGCCGCCCGCGCTGTCGGAGGATCCGCCGGACGAGCCGGATCCACAGGCGGCGAGCAGTGCCCCGGCGAGCGCGACCGCACTCAGGCGGACGGTGGCCCTTTTGGCGGCTCGGGCGATGGGCATGGGAAGCCTCCCTTGGCTTCGGTGGAGCGAGGACGCCGTTGAGAGCGCTCTCAGATCTGCGACTGGAGAGTGCCCCGGAGGCGATCGCCCCGTCAAGTCCCGAACACATAACAGGTTGGGTGGGCCGCCAACTACCGCCTGTGTCCCGCCTATTGACACTTCTGTTTCAGGAGTTTTACGTTCCATGGCATCTGAGAGCGCTCTCGGACGCCCTTACCCGTGATGACTTCGAGGTGCCGTCCATGCCAGCCACCCGCACAGGACCAGCTGCCGCGCTGGTCCTGGTCACCGCCCTGGCCGCCTTCGGCCTGGGCCCGGCCGCCACCCCGGCGGCGGCCGCAACCGTCCCCGTAGGCTCTGGCAGCTACTCCGACACCCGCCCCGCCGGTACGTCAGGACCGACCACCAACACCGGTGCGCCGGTAACCCCCAAAGTCACCCCCGCAGCCAAGGACAAGCCGGTTCCCACCAACGACTGGTGGTCCTCGCTCGCCTTCCAGCGCTACGGCGACAACCCGTACTCCACCCCCATGTACGGCCACCCGCTCACCTACCAGGCCACCGCCGGCGGACTCGACATCGGCTATCCGACAGCCCCGGCGATCGTCGGGGAGGGCCGCCAGTACGAGTACGCGCACAAGCGGGACCTCACTCTCGGTCTCAGCGGCCTCAACTCGCCCGACACCAAGGCCGACGACTGGTCCGACTGGACCGTGACCCCCTACTGGTCGGACGGCACCCGCACCCTGCGCACGACCATCGGCCACGGCCTGCCGTTCGTATACGCCAAGGGCTCCGGCGGCAACGCACAGATCACCACCGCCGCCTCGCCCGCCGTCTTCGCCGACCAGGGCAATGTCCTCGGCATCACCGTCGCGGGCCACCACTACGCGCTGTTCGCCCCCACCGGCAGCGACTGGACCGTCTCCGGCTCCACCATCACCGCGGGCCTCGGCGCCAAGGACTACTTCTCGCTCGCCGTGCTGCCCTCCACCGACGCGCTCGCGACGTACAAGAAGTACGCCTACAGCTTCGTCACCGGATCCAGGGCCACCTGGAACTACACCGGCGGCACCGTCCAGGCCACCTACAGCCTGACCACCGAGGCCAAGGAGGGCACCGAGCGCGGAACGCTCCAGGCCCTCTACCGCCACCAGTGGCTGCACACCGCCGACCCGCTCACCGCGTACACCTACGTCTCGCCCCGCGGCACCATGAAGGTCCGCGAGGCGGCCTCCTTCACCACCAGCCAGAAGGCGTCGGCGGTCCTGCCCGCACTGCCGAAGACCAGTGCCGTCGACCAGGCCCGGCTCAAGGGCTATCTGGACCAGGTCGCGAACGATCCCAACCCGTTCAAGGACTACACCGACACCTACTGGACCGGAAAGGTGCTCGGGCAGCTCGCCCAACTCGTGCCGCTCGCCGACCAGATCGGCGAGACCGCGACCCGCGACAAGCTCATCGGCCTGATGAAGGGCAAGCTCCAGGACTGGTTCACCACCGGGGGCGGCAACGAGTTCTCGTACGACAAGGACTGGAAGACGCTCACCGGCTACCCGGCCTCGTACGGCAGCGACACCGAGCTCAACGACCACCACTTCCACTACAGCTACTACGTCTACGCGGCTGCCGTCGTCGCCCAGTACGACCAGGCATGGGCCGCCGACTCCGCCTGGGGCGGCATGGTGAAGACACTGGTGCGGGACGCGGCCAACCCCAGCCGCACCGACACCGCCTTCCCCTTCCTGCGCGGCTTCGACGTGTACGCGGGCCACAGCTGGGCCTCCGGGCACCAGGGTTTCGCCGCGGGCAACAACCAGGAGTCGTCCTCGGAGTCCACCAACCTCAGCGCGGGCCTCGTGCTGTGGGGATCGGCGACCGGCGACAACACGCTGCGCGACCTCGGCACGTATCTGCTCACCACCGAGTCCGAGGCGATCGCCCAGTACTGGTTCGACGCCGACGAGCAGGTCTTCCCGTCCTCCTTCGGCCATGACACGGCCGGCATGGTGTGGGGCAGCGGGGCCGCGTACGCCACCTGGTGGACCGCCAACCCTGAGGAGATCCACGGCATCAACGCCCTTCCGGTGACGGGCGGTTCACTCCACCTGGGCGGCGACAAGGCCGCGATCCGCCGCAATATCGCCGAGATGGAACGGGAGAACGGCGGCCCGGCCGTCGAATGGCGGGACATCCTGTGGGAGTTCCAGTCCTTCGCCGACCCGGCGGCCGCGAAGGCCAAGTGGGACGCGGGCAACACCGGTTACACCCCCGAGCAGGGCGAGTCCAAGGCGCACACCTACCACTGGCTCACGACACTGGACACGCTCGGCGCCCCCGACGCGACGGTGACCGGGGACATTCCGAGCTCCGCCGTGTTCACCAAGGGCACCGAACGGACCTATGCCGCGCACAACTACGGCGCCACGGCCCGCACGGTGACCTTCTCCGACGGCAAGACGCTCGCCGTCCCGGCGCGCTCGACGGCGACGGGCACGGGGACCGGGGGAGGCGACCCGGACCCGGACCCGGATCCCGACCCCGAGCCGCCGACCGGCAACACCTTCCGGCTCCGTACGGGAGGAGTGCTCACGACCGCGACCGACGGCACGGCGGGCAGCGACACGATCGCCTCGGCGGGCGGCGCGAACTACGACGGCACCCCGCATCAGCCGCTCGTCTACGAGATCAGAGATGTCAACGGCACCCTCACCCCGGGCGCGGCCACCGCGTTCCGCCTCCAGCTGGACGCGGGCACCACGGTCGGCCTCGGCCAGCAGGCCCGTATCAGCTACGACTTCACGGGCGACGGCACCTTCGACCGGGCGGAGACCTATCAGTACTTCGCGACCGATCCGGTCACCGGCTGGGAGGAGTACGCGCAGTCACGAGGGCTGAAGGCGGCGACCGGAAGCCTCGGCAACCTGAGCGGCGGCACCGTACGGCTGGAGGTGTGGAGCGCCATCGGCAACGGCACCAGCAAGCTCCAGACCGGCACGGACAAGTCCGTACTGGTGATCCCCTACAGCTGATGCTCTGTGTACGGCGGGCCCCGATCGCTCAGGCCGAGGCCCGCCGCACCAGTGTCGTCGGGGTGATCACCGAGGCGGGGGCGCCGGAGCCCGGCTCGCCCTCGTTCAGCACGCGCATCAGCAGCCGGACCATCAACCGGCCCATGCCCTCGATGTCCTGACGGATCGTCGTCAGCGCAGGATCGGTCGACTCGACCACCGAGGCCATGTCGTCGAAACCGACCAGCGCCACATCCTCCGGCACCCGCCGTCCCCGCTCCCGCAGTGTCTGCAGGGCACCCGACGCCATCAGATCGTTCGCGGCGAAGACGGCGTCCAGCTCCGGGCGGCGGTCGAGGAGCTCGGCCATCGCCCGGGCGCCGCTCTCGGCGGTGAAGTCGCCCTGGCAGACAAGACCGGGATCGGCGTCCAGCAGAACGTCGCGGTACCCGTCGATCCGGTCCGTCGCGGAGGTCTGGTCGCGTGGGCCCGCGATGTGCGCGATCTGCTCGCGGCCGAGAGAGACGAGATGCCGCACGGCCTCGCGGGCGCCCCCGCGGTTGTCGCAGTCGACATAGGGGACGGCGGACCCGGCGGCGGCGCCGGGCCAGCCGGGGCGGCCGCCGAACACGGTCGGGACCTTCACCCGGCGGATGATGGAGGGCAGTTCGTCGTCGTTGTGCAGCGAGAAGGCCAGCGCGCCGTCGACATGGCCGCCGCCGAGATAGCGGGCGATCCGGTCGTAGTCCCCGGGACCCTCCACCCACAGCAGCACCAGCTGGGAGTCGTACGCCGCCAGCTCACGGCTGATGCCCCGCACCTGCTGCTCGAAGAAGGGGTCCGAGAAGATCCGGAACTCCGGCTCGGCGATGATCACCGCGATCGCACCGTTGCGCCGGGTGACCAGCGTGCGGGCCGCGTGATTCGGTACGTATCCGAGTTCCTCGACCGCCTGGCGCACCTTGTCGACCAGCGGCGGTCTGACCCCCGCGCCGCCGTTGACGACCCGCGATGCCGTGGCCCGGGATACACCGGCGCGGGCGGCGACGGCTTCCAGAGTGGGGCGGGAGCCAGTGGTCTGCTCGGGCAAGGCGGGAGCTCCTCGTCTGCGTCATTCAGCCGCGTGGGACGTCCAGGATATCCGGTCCCGGCGATCGGCTGAGAGCGCTCCCACCCGCGGTGTTCCGAGGTGAACGGCGCCGCCGTCCCGGCCTGGGACGGCGGCGCCGCACGCGGGCACCTCAGTGGTGGTCGTGGTCGTGATCGTGGATCGAGTTCGTCGCGGCGATCTTCTTCCACGACGCGGGCCGGGCGGGCTTCCCGTCCGCCCGCGCGATCCGCGCCCCTGCCGCGGCAGGAGTGCCCGGCTTCGACGGCTGGTAGAGCCATGTGTCGAAGAGCCCGGCCAGCGGCCTGCCGGAGACCTTCTCGGCGAACTTCACGAAGTCGCCGACCTTGGCGTTGCCGTAGGCGTGCTCGGCCGGCCAGCCCTTGAGGATCGCGAAGAAGTCCTTGTCGCCGACCTCGTTGCGCAGCGCCTGCAACGCCAGCGCGCCCCGGTCGTACACGGCGATGTCGAACTGCTTGTCAGCGCCCGGGTCGCCCGGCTTGACCGTCCAGAAGGCGTCGTCGGCCGGGTGCTGTGCGTAGACCCAGTCCGCGAGCTGCTGCGCCGTGCCCTCGCCCTCCTTCTCCGACCACAGCCACTGGCTGTACCGGGCGAAGCCCTCGTTGACCCAGATGTCCTTCCAGCCGTGGACGGAGACGCTGTCGCCGTACCACTGGTGGGCCAGCTCGTGGACGACCACGGAGACATTCGCGCCGTTCGCGAACTGGCGCGGGCTGTAGAACGGGCGGGTCTGCGTCTCCAGCGCGTAGCCACTCTTCACGTTGGGGACATAGCCGCCCAGCGCGTTGAAGGGGTACGGGCCGAAGACCTCGGTCAGCCACTCGGCGACCTCACCGGTCCGCTCGACGCTCGCCCGCGCCGCCCCCGCGTTGTCGCCGAGATCCTTGCTGTACGCATTGAGGATCGGCAGCCCGTCGGCCGTCTTGTCCGTCGTGATGTCGAACTTCCCGACGGCGAGCGTGGCCAGATATGACGCCTGCGGCTTGTTGGATCGCCAGTTGTAGCGGGTCCAGCCGAGCTTCGAACTCTGCGACTGCAGTACGCCGTTGCTGATGGCCTGGGTGCCGTCCGGCACCGACACGGAGATGTCGTACGTCGCCTTGTCCAGCGGGTGGTCATTGCTGGGGAACCACCACACGGCAGAGTCCGGCTCCTGGGCCGCGACGCCGCCGTCCGGGGTGCGGTGCCAGGCGGTGTATCCGCCGATGCTCAGCTCGGACGGCTTGCCCGCGTAACGGACCACCACCGAGACGGATTTGCCCTTCTCCAGCGGTGCGACGGGAGTGATGACCAGCTCCTGGTCGCCCTCCTTGGCGAACGTCGCCTTCTTGCCGTCAACCCGGACCTCCTTGACCTGCAGGCCGAAGTCGAGGTTGAAGCGGCTCAGATTCTGCTGGGCGGTGGCGAGAATCGTCGCCGTACCCTCCAGCAGATCGGTCTTCGGCTGGTAGGTGAGCCTCAGGTCGTAGTGGGATACGTCGTATCCGCCGTTCCCGCTGGCCGGGTAGTAGGGGTCGCCGATGCCCGGTGCTCCCGGTGAGAAGTCTGCGGCCGATGCCGGGATCGCCAGCACAAGCGAGGCCGCGAGCGCGCTCGGGACGATGAGTCTGCGGTGCACGGATGCTCCAAGTCGTGGGGGGCCGATGATCACTTGGACCCTATGCAGACCCCGGGCCCTCAGTCAGGAGCGAAGCTCGGCCTTTCACGGGATCGCCATTCGGCCGACATGAACCCGGGTGTCCCAGTCGTCACTTTGATGCGCTGATGGCCCTCTGTCGCAAGGGAGTTGGCCGGAGTACCTTCCGCCCATGCCGATACGCGCGCGGGGGACCCGCTTGACGTGCAGATCGCTGGTGGTGGCGGCTTCGGCCGCCCTGATGGCCATGACCCTGGCCCCGACGGGCGCCCAGAGCACGCCCTTGCGGGAGAGCAGACCGGTCTACTCGTACGAGAACGCGATACGCGAGTCCGTGTGGGTGGACACCCGTCTCGACGGTGACGGAGACGGCCGGACCGACCGTGTCGCCGTGGACATCGTCCGGCCGCGGGAGCCGGCTCAGCAGGGCCGGAAGATCCCCGTGATCATGGACGCGAGTCCGTACTACTCCTGCTGCGGACGCGGCAACGAGAGCCAGAAGAAGACCTACGACGCTCACGGCAACGTCGTGCAGATGCCGCTCTACTACGACAACTTCTTCGTCCCGCGCGGCTACGCCTTCGTCGGCGTCGACCTGGCAGGCACCAACCGTTCCGACGGCTGCGTCGATGTCGGCGGGCGCTCCGACGTCCAGTCCGCGAAGGCCGTCGTCGACTGGCTGAACGGCCGCGCACGCGGCTACACCACCCGCACCGGCAGTGAGCGCGCCCGGGCCGGCTGGAGCAACGGCGACACCGGGATGATCGGCAAGAGCTACGACGGCACCATCGCCAACGGCGTCGCGGCGACGGGAGTCGAGGGGCTGAAGACGATCGTCCCGATCGCCGCCATTTCTTCCTGGTACGACTACTACTTCGCCAAGGGCGCGCCGCTCTACGACTCCGGACCCGAATGGCTCTCCGACTATGTCGAGAGTCCCGAGGCACGCGCCCGCTGCCAGGCCGTCCAGAAGCGGCTGGTCGACGAGGCCCCGCGCAGCGGTGACCTGACCGGGCTGTGGAGCGAGCGCGACTACGTCCGCACCGCGGACAATGTCCGCGCCAGCGTCCTCGCGGTGCACGGCATGCAGGACCTCAACGTCCGTACCAAGCACTTCGGCCAGTGGTGGGACGCCCTCGCCGACCGGGGCGTGGAGCGCAAGATCTGGCTCTCGCAGACCGGGCACGTCGACCCGTTCGACTTCCGACGGGCCGAGTGGACCAAGACCCTGCACCGCTGGTTCGACCACTATCTCCTCGGCTACGACAACGGCATCGACCGCGAGCCGATGGCCGACATCGAGCGTGCCCCCGACCGGTGGACCACCGGCCGCGTGTGGCCGCCCCTGGCCACCGGCACCACCAGCCTCCGGCCGGGCAAGGGCACTGCGGCAGGCGTCGGCACCCTCGCCCTGACCCCCGCACCTGCGGGCGCGACCGAGACGTTCACCGACGACCGGGCGCTGGACGAGACCGACTGGGCCGCGGCGATCGACACGTCGACGCCCGCCAAGGCCGGATTCCTCACCAAGCCGCTCGGCCGCGATCTGCGGATCTCCGGCTCGTCCAAGGTGACGATCACCGCGACCCCGTCCACCACCAGTGCCCATCTCTCCGCGGTCCTCGTCGACCTGGGGCCCGACACCATCCGCGACTACGCGGCGGCGGGCGAGGGGATCACCACTCTCACCGACCGCACCTGCTGGGGAGCGAGCACGCCGGGCGACAGCCCCTGCTTCAAGGAGACCAAGGCGCGCACGGCCGCCGTCGACTACACGGTGTTCAGCCGAGGCTGGGCCGATCTGGGCAACTACGCCTCCGACGCCAAGGGCCGCCCGCTGACCCCCGGCACGGCGTACACCATCACCCTCGACCTGCATGCCAGTGACCATGTCGTCCCGGCCGGGCACCGGCTCGCGCTGATCGTCGGCGGTACGGACAGGGATCTGATCGACCCGCCCGCGAGCACTCCGACGCTCACCCTCGATCTGGCCCGCACCTCGGCGAAGCTGCCGATCGTCGGCGGGGCCCCCGCCTTCGTACGCGCGACCGCGGGATCCACCGCGTCCGCCGTCCCGAGCGAGTCGCGCCTGAGCGGTGTGGCCGAGCCGCGCAGGATCCGCCCGATCCCGGGAGGCAGCGGCCGATGATCCCCCGTGCCCGCACCCTGGCCCTCACGGTCACGGCCGCCGCGCTCGCGCTGCCGTTCGTCTCCGCCCCGGCCGAGGCGGCGCACAGTGTGCCGCGCACCGGCTTCGAGACCAGCAAGGGCGCGCGCTGGACCGGGCAGCCCGAGGAACAGACCTTCCTCTCAGCCGTGGACCGGGGCAGCGACCGGGTCTCGGTCGGCCGGATCGGTACGACGAAGCAGGGCCGGCCGCTCCAGCTCGTACGGATCGGCTCCCGCCACGCGCCGAACACCGTGCTGCTGATCTGCACGCAGCACGGAGACGAGCCCTCAGGCCGGGAAGCCTGCCTGACCACGATCCGCGATCTCGCGTACGCAAGGGACAGCGACACCCGCAGACTGCTGTCCCGTACGAGGATCCTCGTCGTCCCCACCGCCAACCCGGACGGACGGGCCGCCGACACCCGGGAGAACTCCGACGGCCTGGACATCAACCGCGACCACATCGCTCTGAAGACCGCCGAGGCGCGGGCGACGGCCGCGGTGATCCGGGACCAACGCCCCAACGTGGTCTACGACTTGCACGAGTACGGTACGACCCCTCAGTACTACGACAAGGATCTGTTCGACCTCTGGCCGCGCAATCTGAACACCGACGCCAAGGTCCACGAGGAGTCACAGACGCTCTCGCGGGACTATGTCCGCCCGGCCGCACACGAGGGCGGCTTCAGCACGGGCACCTACGGCATCTGGACCGACCCGGTCACCGGCGACCCCGTCAAACAGGTCGCGGGCGACGGCCAGGAGCGCATCCTGCGCAATGCCTCGGGCGTCAAGAACGCGCTGGGACTGCTCATCGAGAGCCGCGTCGACCCCATGACACCCGAGGAGAAGGCCGATCCCGCGCTGAACAACCGCCGCCGTGTCACCAGCCAACTGGACGCCCTGGGCGGGCTGTTGGCCTTCGCCGACGAACGACGCGGCCGGATCGTCGCGGTGACCGCGGCGGCCCGGCTGGCCGGATTGAAGGACCGTGGCCCGGTCTATCTGGGCGGCGCAGACAACGATCCGGCGACCCCCGATGAGACCCTCCTCGACCCGCCCTGCGGCTACCGCCTCGACGGCGCGCAGTACGCGGACGTCAAGGACGAACTGGCCCTGCATGGCGTCGTGTCGAGACCGGACGGCGACGGGGCTTTCGTACCGCTGCGGCAGTCCCAGCGCGAGCTGATCCCGCTGCTGCTTGATTCCCGTGCGACCTATCACCTCACATCGGGTCAGGCGGTGGCCACTTGCTGAGGCCGGTCGATCAAGTCGCCCAGCGGTTTACGCCGCGCTTGCCGACGCCGAGCGGCTGACGCCGAGCGGTTTCACGTCGACATCGCCCGCCCCGGGACACATCGGGGCGGGCGATGCGACGGTGCGCCCCGCTCCGGTCACCGTTCGGCCAGCGCCGCCGCAGCCTCCGCGCACCCCCAGGCCACCGTCACTCCGGCGCCCCCGTGGCCGTAGTTGTGGACCAGCAGCCCGCCACCCGGCAGTTCCCCGGCCTCGATCCGCACGCCGCTCGTCCGCACCGGACGCAGCCCCGCCCGGTGTCCGAGGATCCGTGCCCCCGCGATCTGCGGGCGGATGCGCGCACACCGTTCCACGATCTCCTCGGCCGTCGCCGGATCCGGCGTGAGCCGCCAGTCGTCCTCCTCGGCCGTGCCGCCCAGAATCAGCCGGCCCGGCTGAGGGAAGAAATACGTCGTCTTCGCCGACGCGTGGTCGGCCGCGGTGAACCACTCCTCGATGCCCGGATTCTCCACCAGCACCAACTGCCCGCGTACGGACCTCAGCCGGGCGTCCCCGACCAGCTCGCGCGCGCCGAGACCCGCGCAGTTGACCACGACCCGCGCCCGGTCCGAGGCCTCGGCCAGAGTCTTCACGGCGCGCGTCACGACCGTGCCGCCCGCGGCCTCCAACCGCCGCCGCAGCCAGCCCAGATGAACCGGCATGTCGATCAGCGGAAGCCTGGCCCACAGCCCGGTCCCGTACCCTTCGGGCAGCTCGTCGGCGCGCGCCTCGCGCAGGCCCGCCACCTCGGCGGCCCACGGTCCCAGACCCGACAGCCGCTCATGGGCGTGCACGCCCGCGACCAGGCGCACGCCCGTCTCCTCCGGGTGGGCCGCCAGCTGCTCGTACACCCGTAGCGAGGCGAGCGACCATGCGCCGACGAACTCCAGCGGCTCGACGCGGTACGGCCACCACAGCGCGCCCGCCATCGCCGACGTCGTCTCCTGCGGCGCGTCCCGCGTCCACACCTGTACGCGGCGGCCACTCTCCGCAAGCACGATCGCCGTCGTCAGCCCTATGACCCCGCCACCCACCACCACCACGTCGCCGCTCATGACGGGACCGTAGCCCAATGACGGGCGCCGTGCTCAGAACGGGTCAAAGGTGGGGATACTCAGGACATGTCTGCCGTGTACGCGACTTTCGAGCTGTCGCCGGCGACGCGGGTCGGGGGAGTCCTGGCGAATGGTGGCCACCAAGCGCACCGGGACTTCATGGACTTCGTTGTCGACGGGCGGCCGCTGCTGTTCCAGCTCTGCGACCTCGACGCCGTCTCTCCGCTGGCTGCCGACATACCCCCGGCGATACTCACCGTCCAGCTGCGCACTCTGCTGCTCGAAGCGCCGGCGCCGCTGGCGGACGGGCGCTGTGTGATCTACGGCTGCCCCGAGTGCGAGAGCATCGAGTGCGGCGCGGTGACCGCCGTCATCGAGTGCGACGGTGACGACGTCGTATGGCGGGACTTCGCCTGGCAGACGTCCGAGACGGCGGACCTGGAACTCAACGGCTACCGCGGGATAGGGCCGTTCCGCTTCCGCGGCGAGGCGTACCGCGCCGAGCTCGAACGCCTGCTGCCGGACGGCGACGCCGCGCCGCCCCCGCGCCGCCGGGTCCTGCTCATCGGCGCGCGCGTCGACGTACTGGCCAAGCTGGCCGCCGCCCTGCGGACCATCGGCATCGGCGCGGACATCACCCAGGACGCGACCGGGATCGACGCGGAGGAGCTCGTCGGTTACGGCGCGGTCGCCTTCGGCCGCGCGGTCGGCGAACCCGAACGCGCGGCGGTACGGGCGGCGTTCGAGGCGGCGGGCGCGGACGTGGCGTATGTGGACGGACTCGCCCCCATCATTCCGCTGCTGGTCGCCCAGATAGAACACGCCCTGGACCGCAGCCCGCCACAACGCCGCAGGCTGATCAGCCTGACGGCGTCGGCGGGGGTGGCACACGTGGAGGTGACCTCGACGTGCCGGGTACAGCTGGTGGCATACCGCCTGGACCGGCTGTACCGCACGCACACGAGGGAGGTGTTCGACGGGATGCTGGAACCGGGCGAGCACCGGATTCCGCTGGAGGGGCGGGCGGCGCGGGGGCGGTCGTTCCTGGTGGGGAGGACGATGGGGGGCGTGGTGGTGGCGCCGGTGGTGGGGTGAGGCCGATGCGCTCATGCTCAATGCTCGATGAGCACCGGCTGCTCCGTGATCACCAGGGTGTCGCCGGGACGTACCGGCGTTGTCGCACCTCCGAGCCGGTGCACGGCCTTGGCATCCGGTTCCGCCGTCATCGCGGCGGTGCCGGAATCGGTCCAGCGGATCACGGCCGGGTGACTTCGCTGTGGATCCGAGATGGTGAACTCGCACTGCCACACGTTGCCGGGCAGGTTGGCCGACAGGCCGTGGCCGCACGAGCGGATCCGGGCGTGGACGAGCCAGCGCTGCAACTGCTCCACGGCCAGCGCCGCCTGCGTCGGGGGGCCGCCTTCGGCCTGCAGCACGATCGGGATCTTCGTTCCGCCCCAGTTGTAGAAGTACATGCGCTCGACGTTCACCGCGTGCGCGTACAGGCCCACCAGATAGAAACGTACGGCGTAGTTGGTCGCTCGCACGCTGTCCAGGGAGCCCTGCAGCGGGATTTCGTACATCGTTCCCGTGCTCCACAGACGTGGGTGGACTCCGGCGGCGTGCAGGACCCGGTCCACCTCGCGGGTGAGACCGAGCATGGTCTCCGGCGGATCGGAGGCCGTGCGCTGATAGAGCTTGATGCCCGCGACATCGCAGTAGCCGTATCCGCCGAGCTCCGCGAAGCGCCGTAGCACCGCCACGCCGCCGGGCTCCCACAGCCGCCCCATCCCCGGGCAGACCACGGTCGCCTTCGGGTCGGCCGCCCGGATGATCCGGCTTGCGCGCCGGGTCATCTCGACCAGTGTTTCGACGCTGCCGTTGTAGAAGCGGCGATCGTTGGCCAGCACCCACAGCTCGTACGCGTCGATGCGCCCCCGATACCGGTGAACGACGGCCTTCACGAAGGCGTCCCAGTCGGCGAGGCTGTTTGGCGGGGCGGCACGGGAGCCGTCCTCGTACGGTCCGGCCGGGCCGTCCGGGGCGGCCCACCGGGGTGTGCCGCCCATCACGAACAGGGACGGCAGGCCGGCCCGGTCGGCTCCGCCGGCCAACCGGTCGAGCACCGACCAGTCGAACTCGCCGCGCCGCGGCTCGATGCTCGCCCACCGGGTGCCGCTGTCCCAGAAACGTACGGCACCGACCCGGAAGGCGGGCATCGTGCCCGTGGTGCTGTTCAGGGTTACGCCGAACAGCGTGGACGGCACCGGCGCCGGGGAACTGACCCATGCCGGACCGGCGATCCACTGCGCCGGTGGCTGCCGCGACAGCCGGTTCCCGGGACGGCCGTCACGCGATGCGGTCATGCCGATCAGCAGGACCGCCATCGTGGCGGAAAGCAGAACGGTGAGCCTGCGCTTTATGGAATGCGAATGCGAATGCGGATGCGGATGTGTTGCGGGCGCGGACGCGGGTATTCCGGCACGGGGACCGGCCTCCGGGGCGGAAGGGCCGGAGCCGCCGCTGCCGGGTTCTTCGGGTTCGGCCGGGATTGCGCCGGATGTTTCTGTTTCAGTGACCGTTGCGATGTCCGTCGCGCGATTCCACAACCTGTACAGCTTCGCCATCTCGGCTCGGTCCGCATTGCATGCCTTCGCTATGCGCTCGACCGTGCCGAAATCCGGCGGGATGCTGCGCCCGGTGCAATACCGGTACACGGTCGACTTGCTCGCATTCACCTGCCGGCCGATCCATTGATAGCTGCGCCCGCTGCGCCGCTTCAACTCCTCGAGAAGCGTCCCCAGCTCCTCGTCGCACGGTCGTCCCTCAGCCATGTCCCCCCGCCCCGGTCCGGTGCCGGCCTGCACCGTCGCGCGTAGGGTACCGCCCCGGCCGGAAACTGCTGTCCCGTTCCGTGCGCCTCCGCGACCGGCGTTTCATGTTCGCGCAACGTCGCAGGTCAACGAGGGTTCGCCGTTCCAGGCGTGCCGGATCACCCTGCCGTCGTTGTGCCGCGATATCCGCCGGGACATGCTCTGACCGCCGGACGGCCGCCCGCTCGGCTCCTACCTCGTCGTTCCGTGCGGGGACCAACACCCAAGGGGGCAGAAATGAAGAGACTGCAGAAATACGTGGCGCGGATTGCGCTGGCCACCTCGATCAGTGCCGCGATCGTCCTCGGAGCACCCAGCGCCGCGCAGGCAGGTACATGCACCAGTCAGGGCTGCGGCGGAGAGGTCAGCAACAACTCCGGAATGAGTATCCGGATAACCAATTGCTGGCGGGACAGCTACGGCGTATGGGAAAACGGTGACAAGCTCAGCTGTGTAACCCATCCGAACAGCTGGAGCTACTACAACGCCGATGTGGAACTTCCGGTGGGCGGCTGGTCGAGCAATCATTACTACTACTACGACACCGACGCCATCCGTTTCTACAAGGGCTGCGTCACCCGCTACCACTTCTGGGGCGGCTCCATCCAGACGGAGGACCGCCGCGGCAAGGACAGCATCTGGCGCAAGATCTACGACGTCAACCACGTGTACATCGACTCGATCAGCTGCTGACGCACGAGCGCGGGAGCCGCTACGAGTCAGCGCCCCAGCCCGGGAAGACCTCGGGCTGGGGCGCTGAGCCGTGCTGGTTCAGGCCGCGGAGATGCGCGGGCCTGGGGACCCAGCCCCGCACCCCCGCGGCTAGGATCAGCCCCCTGATGACCGCAACCCTCGTCGCCAAAGAACTCGCCGCCGGGCACGGCGACCGCTCGCTCTTCTCCGGGCTCGACCTCGTCGTCGCGCCCGGCGACGTGATCGGTCTCGTCGGAGTCAACGGCGCCGGCAAATCGACCCTGCTGCGTCTGCTCGCCGGGCTCGACCGCCCCGAGCAGGGCGAACTGAGGCTGTCGCCGCCCACGGCCACCGTCGGGCACCTCCCGCAGGAGCCCGAGCGGCGGCCCGGGGAGAGCGTGCGGGACTTCCTCGCTCGCCGGACGGGCGTCGCCGCCGCCCAGCGCGCGATGGACGAGGCGACCCAGGCGCTCGTGGACGGCGCGCCCGGCGCGGACGACGCGTACGCCGACAGCCTGGAGCGCTGGCTTGCTCTCGGCGGCGCGGACCTCGACGAGCGCGCCGAGGAGGTCGCCGACACCCTCGGTCTGACCGTCGGGCTCGACCTGCCGATGACCGCGCTCTCCGGCGGCCAGGCCGCCCGTGCGGGCCTCGCCTCCCTGCTGCTGTCGCGCTACGACGTCTTTCTGCTCGACGAGCCGACGAACGATCTCGACCTGGACGGACTGGACCGCCTGGAGACCTTCGTGCAGGGACTGCGCGCCGGGACGGTCGTCGTCAGCCATGACCGCGAGTTCCTGACCCGTACCGTCACCAAGGTCCTGGAACTCGATCTCGTACAGCAGCAGATCACCCTGTACGGCGGCGGATACGCGGCGTATCTGGAGGAGCGGGAGACCGACCGCCGCCACGCCCGCGAGGACTTCGAGGAGTACGCCGACAAGAAGGCCGCGCTCGAAGGGCGGGCCCAGATGCAGCGGTCCTGGATGGACAAGGGCGTCAAGAACGCCCGCCGCAAGGCGACCGACAGCGACAAGCTCGGCCGTAAGTTCCGCAGCGAGGCGAGCGAGAAGCAGGCGGCGAAGGCGCGCCAGACGCAGCGCATGATCGAGCGGCTCGACGCTGTGGACGAGCCCCGCAAGGAGTGGGAGCTGCGGATGGAGATCGCTTCCGCCCCGCGCTCCGGCTCCGTCGTCGCGACCCTGCGCGAGGCCGAGCTCCGCCGTGGTGACTTCACCTTCGGCCCGGCCTCGCTCCAGATCGACTGGGCCGACCGGGTCGCCATCACGGGAGCCAACGGAGCGGGCAAGTCGACACTGCTCGCGGCCCTGCTCGGCCGCATCGAGTTGGACGCGGGCCATGCCTCGCTCGGTTCGGGCGTCGTGGTCGGCGAGGTCGACCAGGCCCGCGGTCTCTTCTACGGCAACGAGACCCTGCTCGACGCGTTCTGCGCCGCCGTCCCGGACACCGAACCGGCCGAAGTACGTACCCTGCTGGCCAAGTTCGGGCTCAAGGCCGAGCACGTACTGCGCCCGGCGACGACGCTCTCCCCGGGTGAACGCACCCGCGCCGCGCTGGCGCTGCTCCAGGGCCGCGGTGTCAATCTCCTCGTACTCGACGAGCCGACCAACCATCTCGATCTTGTGGCGATCGAGCAGCTGGAGTCCGCGCTCGACTCGTACACCGGCACGCTGCTGCTGGTCACTCACGACCGCCGGATGCTCGACTCGGTCCGCACCACGCGGCGTATCGACGTGTCGGCGGGCAAGGTCACCGAAGGCTGACGTCTCGTCACTTCCGGAGAGCCGAACCGCGCTCACAACGGACGCGAAGGGCCCCGCCACCCGAGGGTGACGGGGCCCTGGCGCGTTGTCAGCGGCGCCGGTCGGGATCGGTGAGACCCGCGCGCCGCAGCGCGTCCGCCATCGCGCTGTTCGCCGGCGGTGGAGCCTGGCGGTCGCCGCCCCGGTCCCCGCGTCCGCCCTGCCGGGCGCGCTGCTGCGGCGGCCGGCCGCCGCGCTCACCGCGTTCCCGCTGCTTCGGGCCGCCGGCCTCCTTCGGTGCGGCTTCGTCGTCGAGGCGCAGTGTGAGCGAGATCCGCTTGCGCGGGATGTCGACGTCCAGGACCTTCACCTTCACCACGTCGCCCGGCTTCACGACGTCCCGCGGGTCCTTGACGAAGGTCTTCGACATGGCCGACACATGCACCAGTCCGTCCTGGTGGACGCCGATGTCCACGAAGGCACCGAAGGCCGCCACATTGGTGACCACGCCCTCCAGGATCATCCCGGACGCCAGGTCGCCGATCTTCTCGACGCCGTCCTTGAAGGTGGCCGTCTTGAACGCGGGCCGCGGGTCGCGCCCCGGCTTCTCCAGCTCCCGCAGGATGTCGGTCACCGTCGGCAGACCGAAGGTCTCGTCCACATAGTCGGCCGGCTTCAGCGAACGCAGCACCGGCGCGTTGCCGATCAGCGCGGCGACCTCCTCGCCCGCCGTCTTCACCATGCGCCGCACCACCGGATACGCCTCCGGGTGCACGCTGGAGGCGTCCAGCGGGTCGTCGCCGCCGCGGATCCTCAGGAAGCCCGCGCACTGCTCGTACGCCTTGGGGCCGAGCCTCGCCACATCCTTCAGCGCCTTGCGGGAGCGGAAGGGACCGTTGGAGTCGCGGTGCGCCACGATGTTCTCGGCGAGTCCGGTGCCGATGCCCGACACCCGTGAAAGCAGCGGCGCGGACGCGGTGTTGACGTCGACTCCGACGCCGTTCACACAGTCCTCGACGACCGCGTCCAGCGAGCGGGAGAGCTTCACCTCGGACAGGTCGTGCTGGTACTGGCCGACGCCGATCGACTTGGGGTCGATCTTGACGAGCTCGGCCAGCGGGTCCTGGAGGCGGCGGGCGATGGAGACGGCGCCGCGCAGCGAGACATCGAGGCCGGGCAGCTCCTGCGAGGCGAACGCGGACGCGGAGTACACCGAGGCCCCCGCCTCCGAGACCATCACCTTGGTGAGGCTCAACTCCGGGTGTTTGGCGCACAGTTCACCGGCGAGCTTGTCCGTCTCGCGGGAAGCCGTGCCGTTGCCGATCGCGATCAGATCGACCGAGTGCTCCTTGGCGAGCCGAGCCAGCTTGGCCAGCGACTCGTCCCACTTGTTGGCGGGGACGTGCGGATAGATCGTGTCGGTCGCGACGACCTTGCCGGTCGCGTCGACGACGGCGACCTTCACACCCGTACGGAAGCCGGGGTCCAGCCCGAGCGTGGACCGGGTGCCCGCCGGGGCCGCCAGCAGCAGATCCCGCAGGTTCGCGGCGAAGACGCGTACCGCCTCGTCCTCGGCGCCCGTGCGCAGCCGCAGCCGCAGATCGATGCCCAGGTGCACCAGGATCCGGGTCCGCCAGGCCCAGCGCACCGTGTCGGCGAGCCACTTGTCGCCGGGACGGCCCCGGTCGGCGACATCGAAGCGCCGGGCGATCATCGACTCGTAGAGGGAGGGACCCGGCTGCTCGGACGGCTCCTCGGGCTCCAGGACCAGGTCGAGGACCTCTTCCTTCTCGCCCCGGAACATGGCGAGCACCCGGTGCGAGGGCAGTTCCTTGAAGGGCTCGGCGAAGTCGAAGTAGTCGGCGAACTTGGCGCCCGCCTCCTCCTTGCCCGCGCGCACCTTCGCCGCCAGCCGCCCGCGCGTCCACATCCGCTCACGCAGCTCGCCGATCAGGTCGGCGTCCTCGGAGAAACGCTCCGTCAGAATCGACCGCGCGCCGTCCAGCGCCGCGGCGGCGTCCGCGACGCCCTTGTCTGCGTCGACGAAGGCGGCGGCGGCCGCGAGCGGCTCCACCGACGGATCGCCGAGCAGCCCCTCGGCGAGCGGTTCGAGACCGGCCTCGCGCGCGATCTGTGCCTTGGTGCGCCGCTTGGGCTTGAAGGGCAGATAGATGTCCTCGAGGCGCGCCTTGGTGTCGGCCGCCCGGATCTGCGCCTCGACCTCGCCGGTGAGCTTGCCCTGCTCGCCCACGGACTGAAGGATCGCGGCCCGCCGCTCCTCCAGCTCCCGCAGATAGCGCAGCCGCTCCTCCAACGTGCGCAGCTGCGCATCGTCGAGCATCTCGGTCGCTTCCTTGCGGTAGCGCGCGATGAACGGCACGGTCGACCCGCCGTCGAGCAGCTCGACGGCCGCCTTCACCTGCCGCTCGCGTACGCCGAGCTCCTCGGCGATCCTGCCTTCGATGGACGTCGTCACGGTTCCCCGACTCGCCTTCTCATGCTGGTCGTGCTGGCTGTGCTTGAGAGTGCATTGTGCCGGGTGGCCGGGGCCCGTGTCGCGCGCCGCCTCGGACCCGATCCGGCCATCGTGCCGCGCCTAGGCCTCAGCTCTTGCTGCTGAGGTCCGCGGGGAAGGCGCCCGCGGCCACCGCGAGGCTGAGGAAGCCGCGCGCCAGCTCGGTCAGCCGCTCGACGCCTTCCGCGCCCAGATGTTCGTACGGTGCCTTGTCGATGCGGTCCGTATGGTCTTCGAGCCCGGCCCGCAGCTCTGCGCCCGCCTCGGTCAACTCGCCCTCGGCGTCCAGCAGTCCGCGCTCGCGCAGCCGGTCCTGTGCGGCTTCCCAGTCGGTGCGCCGCCAGCCGCGGGTGGCCAGGATCCAGCGCGGCGCCGCGCCCTTTCCGGTCGCCGTGTGGCTCACCATCGCTTCGAGGGGGTCGAGCCCGGCCGAGAGCAGGGCGGCGAGATGGCCGTCGCCGCGGTGCTCGCGCAGCAGGGTGGCGGCGTGCCAGTACGCGAGATGGGGCTCGGTGGGCACGGGCAGATCGGCGTGCGCGGCATACAGCGGCCGGGCGTGCCGGGTACAGGCCTCGGCGGCCCGCAGCGCAAGCTCGGCGGCCTCCGCCAGCTCCTTGGAGCCGATCACCTCGTCGCCGAGCAGCCGCCGCAGCGTGCGGTCGACGATGCGCAGCCGGGCGTCGAGCACTGCCTCGGGCGAGGCGGTGTCCCACACGGCGGGCAGATGCTGTGCGATCAGCTCGTGGTTGAAGTTGTAGAAGGTGGCCGCGACCGCGCCCGGGCCGACGGCTCCCATCGCGGCCGCGCGCGTGGCGAAGTAGGCGGCGCGCTCGTCCTCGATGCCGAGCCGCGCGTACTCGGCCGCGAAGTCCGGCGAGAAGTAGAGCGTCGAGTGCATCGGGTTGAGTGCGTGGTGACAGTGGCGGCCGGAGCGCGCGGGCAGAGTGCTCATACCAGAGATGTTACCGACCGGTCGGTACGCCGTGAAGCCCGGGTGCGCGCGCGGGCTCGCCCGACAAGGCTCCCGCGAAGATCGTCGACTACTGGCGCGGTCAGGCAGGGAAGGTCACACAGACCAGGTGAAACGGGGCGCCCTGCGCTCCAGGAAGGCGGCGACCCCCTCGGCGGTGTCGCCGCCGGCGCGCGCCTGCTCCTCCCAGTGGGCGTCCCGGTCGGTGCGGCCGGTCGCGAACTCCTTCGCGGCTGCCTGGGTCAGCTGCGAGCGTGAGGCGATGATCCGCGTGAACTCGGCGACCCGCTTGCCCAGTTCGCCCTTCGGCAGCACCTCGTCCACCAGTCCGGTGCGCAGTGCCCGCTCCGTGTCGATCAACTCGCCCGAGAAGAGCAGGTACTTGGCAGTCGCCGGGCCCACCAGTGAGACCAGCCGCCGGGTGGTCGAGGCCGGATAGACGATCCCGAGCTTCGCGGGGGTCACCCCGAACAGCGCGTCGTCCTCCGCGAACCGCAGATCGCAGGCCGCGGCGAGCTGACAGCCGCCACCCACGCAGTAGCCGCGCACCGCGGCGAGCGTCGGTTTGGGGAACGAGGCCAGCGCATCCTCGGCCTGTACGGCGAGGGCCTGGGGGGCCTCGCCGGGCTCCCGCAGCGAGGAGATGTCGGCGCCGGCGCAGAAGGTCGGGCCCTCGCCGGTCAGTACGAGCGCTCGTACCGAATCGTCGGTGCCCAGCTCCGCGAGCAGCCCGGGCAGCGCGCGCCACATCCCCGCGGTCATGGCGTTGCGCTTGGCGGGATTGCTGATGACGACGGTGGCGACCCCGTCCGCGACGGTGAGTTCCAGCTGCGGCTCCATGCGCCGGATGCTATCCGCCGCCCCCGAGCCCACCAATCAGCCAGAAGAAGATCAGGAACGGTCGAACGGCCGACTGCGTCATGCGCACTCGATCAAAAGACGTCGATAGGCGCTGACTTGTGTTCAGTGGCCGGGTCTGGACCAACCGAGACCAACACTTATTACTCGATGGTCAGTGGCAGTCGAGCCGAGGGTGGGTGCCGGACTATGGAGAGCCGCGGGAGCGTCCCGGCCCGGCCCCTGTCGTACGAGGGCGTCTGGCGATTCACCGCTCCAGCGGTCGACGTGTCCGTACCGCAGGCCCGGCACGCCGTTCGGGACCTGCTGAACCGTCAAGGTGTCCCCGTGCAGGACGACCTCGTCCAGGGGCTGCTGCTGATCGTCTCCGAGCTGGTCACCAATGCCGTACGGCACGCTGCCCTGCTCTCGCCCCAGATCGCCGTCGAGGTCGCCATCGGCGCGGAGTGGATCCGGGTGTCGGTGGAGGACAACCATCCCTACCGGCCCAAGGCGCTGGAGACGGATTACGGACAGACAGGCGGCCGCGGTCTGCTTCTCGTGCGCGAGATCACCCTGGAAGCCGGCGGATCCTGCGACGTCGAGCACACCGCGAGCGGCGGGAAGATCATCTGGGCCGCGCTGCCGCTGAGACCGGGCGGCCCCGCGGTCTTCTAGGCGCCCTGCCCGGCCTGTAGGCCGCCCTGCCTGTCCCGTAGGTCGCCGTGCCCGTCCGGTCACCAGGCGCCGGAGGGACCGGTCAGCTCCCTGATCGCGGGGCGCGCCGCGTCGAGCACGGTCATGAACCATGCCGAGAACGGACTCGCTGCATGCCGCGCCTGAAGCTCCCTCGGCGTCACGAAGGCCGTCTCGCCGACCTCGTCCGGGTCCGGACGCGGCGGAGTCTGCACAAGTCCCACGAAGAGGTGGTTGTACTCCTGCTCCACCAGACCCGAGTCGGGGTCGGGGTGGTTGTAGCGGACCGTGCCCGCCTCGGCGAGCAGCGAGGGCGAGATCCCCAGCTCCTCGTGCGTACGCCGGGCGGCCGCCGCGAACGGGGCCTCGCCCGGGTACGGGTGCCCGCAGCAGGTGTTCGACCAGACACCGGGGGAGTGGTACTTGCCCAGCGCGCGACGCTGAAGCAGCAGCCGCCCGTGCTCGTCGAAGAGGAAGACGGAGAACGCCCGGTGCAACATCCCGGGCGCCTGATGGGCGGCGAGCTTCTCCGCGGTGCCGATGGTGTTGCCGTGCTCGTCGACCAGTTCGAGCAGGATCGCTTGGGTGGTTCCGTTCGACGAGCTGTTCGTCGCGGTGGCTGGTGAGGTCGGCATAACCATCCTTCGCATCGGTCCTCGGCGGCCCTGGGTGGCCTGCCCAGTCTGCCGTACAAAAGCGGCTTGTCCGCACTTCGGCAGTCCGGGCATGTCCGTCCCCGCCGCGCCTGGACGCGGCGGGGGCGACGTTGTTCGTCATATGCCGAAGGCTCCGGGGCGCTCGGCCGTGCCTCGTGGCACGCCCCCGGAATCGTTGAGCACAAGGGCCATCATGGCCTCGCCGGGCACCTCGGAAACCGGCCTCGTCCCACGGCGCGGAGCCCCCTCGAAGGCGAACCTCGGGCAGTAGGCCGGATGGCTCAGAACCGGCCCCGGGAACCCCTCAGTGACAGAGCCTGGCCTCGTGCTCGGCATGGCCGACCGGCTCGAGCTGGAAGGTGCAGTGCTCCACATCGAAGTGGTCCCCGATGCACCCCTGCAGATCGTGCAGCATCTTTTCGTGCCCGACCGCGTCCAGGACGTCCTGGTGCGCCACCACGTGCGCCGAGAGCACCGGCATCCCCGAAGTGATCGTCCAGGCATGCAGATCGTGTACGTCCTCGACCCCGGGCAGGGCGAGTATGTGTGCGCGCACCTCACCCATGTCCACGCCCTTGGGAGCCGCCTCCAGCAGCACGTTGAGCGTCTCGCGCAGCAGCTTCAAGGTGCGCGGGACGATCATCAGGCCGATGACCAGGGACGCGATGGGGTCGGCCGCCTGCCAGCCGGTGGCGAGGATGATGCCCGCCGAGACCAGCACGGTGAAGGACCCGAGCGCGTCCGCGAGGACTTCCAGGTACGCCCCGCGGACGTTCAGGCTCTCCTGCCGGCCCCGTA
The DNA here is from genome assembly GCF_045207475.1 of Streptomyces sp. NBC_00885. Classification (NCBI taxonomy): domain Bacteria; kingdom Bacillati; phylum Actinomycetota; class Actinomycetes; order Kitasatosporales; family Streptomycetaceae; genus Streptomyces; species Streptomyces sp. NBC_00885. Next base: position 1,127,325 of record NZ_CP108796.1, on the reverse strand, counting down.
CGAGCAGGGCGAGCGAGACCATGTTGGCGACCAGACCGACCACGGCGAACGCGATCGTCAGTCCGCCCCTGGTGTCGGCCGGAGTGATGAAGCGCTGTACCGCCTCGACGACCAGATAGCCGCCCACGCCGAGCAGCAGGATGCAGTTGGCGAGCGCGGCCAGGATCTCGGCCCGCGCGAAGCCGAAGGTGCGGTTCCCCTCCGCGGGCCGGTTGGCGAAGTGGATGGCCAGCAGAGCCATGGCGAGCCCGACTCCGTCCGTCGCCATGTGGGCGGCGTCGGCGATCAGCGCGAGCGAGTCGGACAGGATGCCGCCGACGATCTCCAGGACCATCACGCCCAGCGTGATCGACAGGGCGATGCGCAGACGTCCCTTGTAGGCCGATGCCGCGGTGCCGGTCGGCGGCGGTCCGCCGTGCGAATGCCCGTGGTCGTGCCCAGCCCCCATGAAAGACGCCTCCTGGTCTCGGACGTGACTGCCGAGACCTCAGTGAACTACGGGTGGGGGGTATCGAGCAACACGGCACTGAACACCGTTGTCATATCGCCTGACCTGCGGAAACGACCTACAGGACGACGCGCAGGTCAGGCACTCACAAGATCAGTTGGCCCCTGCCTCGGGGTGCCGGACGCGCCAGCCGTCCCAGGCCGACTCGACCATCTCGCGAACCCCGCGCGAGGCCGTCCAGCCGAGCTCCTTGGTGATCAGATCGACCGAGGCGACGGCCCTGGCGGCGTCGCCGGGGCGGCGCGGCTCGATCACCGGCTCCGTATCGTCACCCGTGACCTCGGCCACCAGATCGGCGAGCTCTCGCACCGAGACCCCGGTGCCGCGGCCGATGTTGACCGTGAGATCCCCCGCGCCGTCCTGCTCCGCGAGCCTGCGGGCCACAGCGAGGTGGGCGTCGGCCAGATCCGCGACATGGATGTAGTCCCGGATGCAGGTGCCGTCCGGCGTCGGATAGTCGTCGCCGAAGATCCGCGGAGCCTCGCCCCGCGTGATCCGGTCGAAGAACATCGGGATGATGTTGAACACCCCGGTGTCCGCCAGCTCGGGCCGTGCTGATCCAGCCACATTGAAGTAGCGCAGACAAGCCGTGGAGATGGAGTGCGCCTTGCCGGTCGCCCGGACCAGCCACTCGCCCGCGAGCTTCGTCTCGCCGTACGGATTGATGGGCTCGCAGGGAGAGGACTCGGGGATCAGCTCCACCTCGGGGACCCCGTACACGGCGGCCGACGAGGAGAACAGGAACCGCTTCACACCGGCCTCGACGACCGCGTCGAGCAGCACGGTGAGGCCGTGCACATTCTCCCGGTAGTAGAGCAGCGGCTGCTCGACGGACTGTCCGACCTGCTTCTTCGCCGCGAGATGCACGACGCCGGTGACGGCGTGTTCGGCGAGAGTGCGGTCGAGCAGCTCGCGGTCCAGGACCGCCCCCCGCACCAGCGGAATCTCCTGAGGCAGCCGCTCGGCGACGCCGGACGAGACGTCGTCGAGGACGACGACCCGCTCACCCGCCGCCGTCATGGCCCGCGCGACGTGCGCTCCTATGTACCCCGCTCCACCTGTGATCAGCCAAGTCATGACCGCCACCTTAGGCGGTGTCCTGTGGATCATGCAGGGTCCGCGGTTTGTTGAGCGGGCATGCGATCGTCGATGATGATCTCGGCGGGACCCAGCAAGCCATGTCCATGGCGAGCGAGCCGTGAACGGCCAGTGAACTCCCGCTTCCGCACATCCGATAGCCTCTGCCGACGAGCCGCCGACCGTATACGGGCCGAGCCGCCGCGCATCCGCACCCTCAGCTCCAAGGAGTGAGTTCGTCTGTCGACCGCCATCCTCACCGGTCCGCCGGTACCCGGATCGTCGCTCGAGGGCGATCTGCGGTCGCTGGGTTTTGACGTACGGATCGCCTCCGGCACCGAGGACACCGCGGCGCTGATCGCCGCCGTCCCGGGCGCCGAGCGCGTCGCTGTCGTCGACCCCCGCTTCGTCGGGCACGTCCACTCGCTGCGGCTGGCGCTGACGGATCCCCGCTTCCCGGCAGCCGCGGTGCCCGGCGCGCTGACTGCACAGCCCGAGGCGCGCACAGCGCTGACCCGGGCCCTGTCGGCCGCAGGAACCGGCACACCCTCCGGTGCGGCCGACGACGGCGACACCCTGTCGGCGGTGCGGGCCGTGGTGCTGCCCGACGTGCTCGCCGACGCGCTGGATGCCGAAGGCACCGCCGTGCACCGGCCCGAGCTGGGATCGCTCGTCGCGACGGTGCCCGATGACCCCCAGGCCCGTAACGAGGCACGGCAGGCCGTCACCGCGGTCGACGACGAGGACGTACGCCTGCGCTCGGCCGTGAAGGCCCGCGACGGCTTCTTCACCACCTTCTGCATCAGCCCGTACTCCCGCTACATCGCCCGTTGGTGCGCACGCCGGGGACTGACCCCCAACCAGGTCACCACCGCCTCGCTGCTGACCGCGCTGATCGCGGCCGGTGCCGCGGCCACCGGAACCCGCGGCGGCTACATCGCGGCGGGCGTGCTGCTGATCTTCTCCTTCGTCCTGGACTGCACCGACGGGCAGCTCGCCCGCTACTCGCTGCAGTACTCCACGATGGGCGCCTGGCTGGACGCGACCTTCGACCGCGCGAAGGAGTACGCGTACTACGCGGGCCTCGCCCTCGGCGCGGCACGCGGCGGTGACGACGTATGGGCGCTGGCGCTCGGCGCGATGGTGCTGCAGACCTGCCGCCATGTCGTGGACTTCTCCTTCAACGAGGCGAACCACGACGCCGTGTCGAACACGAGCCCCACCGCCGCGCTCTCCGACAAGCTCGACAGCGTCGGCTGGACGGTCTGGGTGCGCAGGATGATCGTCCTGCCCATCGGCGAGCGCTGGGCGATGATCGCCGTGCTGACCGCCGTGACCACGCCCCGGATCGTCTTCTACGCACTGCTCATCGGCTGTGCGTTCGCCGCTTCCTACACCACCGCCGGCCGCGTCCTGCGCTCGCTGACCCGCAAGGCACAGCGAACCGACCGCGCGGCTCAGGCGCTCGCCGACCTGACCGACTCCGGCCCGCTCGCCGAAGCGGTCGCGGGCGGCTTCAGCAAGCGCGCGCCGAGCCTGCCCGCGTTCGCTCCCTTCGTGATCGCCCTGGCGGGCGGTGCCGCCGTGGTGGCGACCGCCGCGTTCACCGACTACGGCTCGCCCTGGCCGGCTGTCGCCGCTGTGGCGTATGTCATCACCTCGGGCATCGCCGTCGCCCGCCCCCTCAAGGGCGCCCTCGACTGGCTCGTACCGCCGGTGTTCCGGGCCGCCGAGTACTGCACCGTCCTTGCGCTCGCCGCCCGCGCCGAGGTGAACGGAGCCTTGCCCGCGGCCTTCGGCCTGGTGGCGGCCGTCGCCTACCATCACTACGACACGGTGTACCGCATCCGCGGCGGTACGGGCGCGCCCCCGAACTGGCTGGTGCGGGTCATCGGCGGGCACGAGGGGCGGACCCTGGCAGTCGCGGTGCTGGCCGCACTGGTCACCAACGCACACTTCACGATCGCGCTGACGGTCCTCGCTGTGGCCGTCGCACTCGTGGTGCTGGTGGAGAGCATCCGCTTCTGGGTGTCCTCCGGAGCACCCGCCGTACATGACGAAGGAGAACCCGCATGATCGGCCTCGTACTGGCAGCCGGTGCCGGACGGCGTCTTCGCCCCTACACCGACACGCTTCCGAAGGCCCTCGTGCCCGTCGACGGCGACACCACCGTTCTCGACCTCACCCTGGGGAACTTCGCCGAGATCGGCCTCACCGAGGCGGCCATCGTGGTCGGCTACCGCAAGGAGGCCGTCTACGAGCGCAAGGCGGCGCTGGAGGCGAAGTACGGCCTGAAGCTCATCCTCGTCGACAACGACAAGGCCGAGGAGTGGAACAACGCCTACTCCCTGTGGTGCGCGCGTGACGTCCTCAAGCAGGGCGTGATCCTCGCCAACGGCGACACCGTCCACCCCGTCTCCGTCGAGCGCACCCTGCTCGACGCCCGCGGCAACGGCCAGAAGATCATCCTCGCCCTCGACACGGTGAAGCACCTCGCCGACGAGGAGATGAAGGTCATCACCGAGGGCGACAAGGGTGTCCGGCGCATCACCAAGCTGATGGACCCGGCCACCGCCACCGGCGAGTACATCGGCGTCACGCTCATCGAGCCCGAGGCCGCCGACGAGCTCGCCGACGCGCTGAAGACCACCTTCGAGCGCGACCCCGACCTCTACTACGAGGACGGCTACCAGGAGCTCGTGAACCGCGGCTTCACCGTGGACGTGGCCCCCATCGGCGACGTCAGGTGGGTCGAGATCGACAACCACGACGACCTCGCGAAGGGCCGTGAGATCGCGTGCCTGTACTGACCCGACTGATTCCGTCGCCGGTCGTCGTCGACATCCGCACCGGAGCCCTCGACGACCTGGTCGGCCTCCTCGCCGACCAGCGGATCTCGGCGTCGGGCACGCTCGCCTTCGCGATCAGCAATGGCTCCGGTCAGGCGCTGCGCGAGAAGCTGGCGCCGCTGTTTCCCGACGCCGACTGGTATGCGGTCGCCGACGGGACGATCGACTCGGCCGTAAGACTGGCCGACGACATCAAGGGCAAGCGGTACGACGCGGTCGTCGGCCTGGGCGGCGGCAAGATCATCGACGTGGCGAAGTACGCGGCGGCCCGTGTGGGGCTGCCGATGGTCGCAGTCGCCACGAATCTCGCACACGACGGGCTGTGCTCCCCAGTCGCGACTCTCGACAACGACAACGGCCGGGGCTCCTACGGAGTCCCCACGCCGATCGCCGTCGTCATCGACCTCGATGTGGTCCGCGAAGCCCCCGTGCGCTACGTGCGTTCCGGCATCGGTGACGCGATCTCGAACATCTCGTGTGTCGCCGACTGGGAGCTCTCCCACCGGGTGACCGGCGAATCCATCGACGGACTGGCCGCGGCGATGGCCCGTCAGGCCGGCGAGGCCGTGCTGCGGCATCCCGGTGGCATCGGCGACGACGCATTCCTCACCGTCCTCGCCGAAGGGCTGGTCCTGACCGGTATCTCCATGTCGGTAGCAGGCGACAGCCGACCGGCCTCCGGTGCTTGCCACGAGATCAACCACGCCTTCGACCTGCTGTACCCCAAGCGCTCCGCACTCCACGGCGAGCAGGTCGGCATCGGAGCCGCCTTCGCGATGCACCTGCGTGGTGCGCACGAGCAGTCCGGACTCTTCGCCGAGGTGCTGCGCAGGCACGGCCTGCCGGTGCTGCCCGAGGAAATCGGGTTCTCCACGGACGAGTTCGTCAAGGCTGTGGAGTACGCACCACAGACCCGTCCTGGCCGCTTCACCATCCTCGAGCACCTTGACCTCACCACCGATCAGATCAGGGACGCGTACGCCGACTATGTCAAGACCATCAGTAGCTGAACTCCGTCCGGTCGTTCACCCGGCGGGAGTGAAGGACCGGCGAAGCGGCGAGCACTGGGGCGGCCGCCTGTACATGCGCGAGATCTCGTTGCGCATCACCCGCCGTCTGGTCACCACCGACGTCACGCCGAACCAGCTGACGTACCTGATGACCATCTGCGGTGTCCTCGCGGCCCCGGCCCTGCTCGTGCCGGGCATCTGGGGCGCCGTCCTCGGCGTCGTGGCGGTCCAGCTCTATCTGCTGCTCGACTGCGTCGACGGCGAGGTCGCCCGCTGGAAGAAGCAGTTCTCGCTCTCCGGCGTCTACCTCGACCGCGTCGGTGCCTACCTGTGCGACGCGGCGGTCCTGGTCGGCTTCGGCCTGCGCGCCGCCGACCTGTGGGGCCCCGGGCCGATCGACTGGCTGTGGGCCTTCCTCGGCACCCTCGCCGCGCTCGGCGCGATCCTGATCAAGGCCGAGACCGACCTGGTCGGGGTCGCCCGCCATCAGGGCGGGCTGCCGCCGGTCAAGGAGGCGGCGGCCGAGCCGCGCTCGTCCGGCATGGCACTGGCCCGCCGGGCCGCCGCCGCGCTGAAGTTCCACCGGCTCGTCCTCGGCATCGAGGCGTCCCTGCTCATCCTGGTGCTCGCCGTCCTGGACGCGATCCAGGGCGACCTGTTCTTCACGCGCCTCGGCGTCGCCGTGCTTGCCGGCATCGCGCTGCTCCAGACGGTGCTGCACCTGGTGTCCATCCTGGCTTCGAGCAGGCTCAAATGACTGTGTTCTCCCGGGGGACGACCCCCGAAACCCCGAGGCCGATGAAGCTCGGCGCGGTCATCATCACGATGGGCAATCGCACCGACGATCTGCGCGCCCTCCTCGATTCGGTCGCCAAGCAGGACGGCGACCCGATCGAGGTGGTCGTGGTCGGCAACGGCGCCCCGGTGATCGATGTCCCCGAGGGCGTACGGACCGTGGACCTGCCCGACAACCTGGGCATTCCGGGCGGCCGTAATGTCGGCATCGAGGCCTTCGGCCCCTCCGGTTCCGACGTCGACGCGCTGCTCTTCCTGGACGACGACGGTCTGCTGCCCAACAGCGACACCGGCGAGCTGGTGCGCGGCGCCTTCGAGGCCGATCCGGAGCTGGGCATCGTCAGCTTCCGTATCGCCGATCCGGAGACCGGGCTCACCCAGCGCCGCCATGTCCCGCGGCTGCGCGCCTCCGACCCGATGCGCTCCTCGCGGGTGACAACGTTTCTCGGCGGCGCCAACGCCGTGCGTACGAAGGTCCTCGCCGAGGTCGGCTCGCTGCCGGACGAGTTCTTCTACGCCCATGAGGAGACGGACCTGGCCTGGCGGGCGCTGGACGCGGGCTGGGCGATCGACTACCGCTCGGACATGGTGCTGTTCCATCCGACGATGCCGCCGTCCCGGCACGCGGTCTACCACCGCATGGTGGCCCGCAACCGGGTCTGGCTGGCCCGCCGCAACCTCCCTGCGCCCCTGGTCCCCGTCTACCTCGGTGTCTGGGTGCTGCTGACCCTGCTGCGGCGGCCATCGCTGCCCGCTCTGAAGGCCTGGTTCGGCGGTTTCAAGGAAGGCTGGCAAACTCCTTGTGGTCCCCGTCGGCCCATCAGGTGGCGTACGGTGTGGCGCCTGACCCGTCTGGGCCGCCCTCCTGTCATCTGACATGCTCGGTCCTGAGAGCATCGGGCGTACTCCCGGGACCTGGACGTCCGAGCCTGCGCCCGACCGGCTGCGCATCTTGAACACGAAAGTTTCAACTTGTGAGTGACACAACCCATGACGGTGCGATCGCGACGAGCGCCCCGCCATCCGCCGACGAAGGCCTGACACCGGCGCAGCTCGCCGACAAGTACGGTCTGTCGGTGAGCGGTGCCCGACCGGGGCTCGTCGAATACATCCGGCAGCTCTGGGGCCGGCGCCACTTCATCGTGGCCTTCGCCTCGGCGAAGCTGACCGCCCAGTACAGCCAGGCCAAGCTCGGCCAGCTCTGGCAGGTGGCGACGCCCCTGCTGAACGCTGCCGTGTACTACTTGATCTTCGGCCTCATCCTGGGGACCAGGAAGGGCATCTCCAACGATGTCTTCATCCCCTTCCTGGTGACGGGCGTCTTCGTCTTCACCTTCACCCAGACCTCTGTGATGGCCGGTGTCCGAGCCATCTCGGGCAATCTCGGGCTGGTACGGGCACTGCACTTCCCCCGGGCGGCACTGCCGATCTCCTTCGCGCTGCAGCAGCTTCAGCAGCTGATGTTCTCGATGATCGTGCTCTTCATCATCGCGGCTGCCTTCGGCAGCTACCCCTCGCTCAGCTGGCTGCTGATCGTGCCCGCACTGGGCCTGCAGTTCGTCTTCAACATCGGTATCGCGCTGATGATGGCGCGGCTGGGCAGCAAGACGCCCGACCTGGCCCAGCTGATGCCGTTCATCATGCGCACCTGGATGTATGCCTCGGGCGTCATGTACTCCATCCCGATCATGCTGAAGGACAAGCCGGCCTGGATCGCCGAAGTGCTCGGCTACAACCCCGCAGCGGTCTACATGGACTTGGTCCGCTTCGCGCTGATCGACGGATACGGCGCGTCCAATCTGCCGTCGCACGTCTGGTTCGCGGCCGTCCTGTGGGCCGTTCTCTTCGGCGTCGCCGGGTTTGTGTACTTCTGGAAGGCGGAGGAGCGATATGGCCGTGGCTGAGGACATCACAGCGCAGGACATCGCGCAGGAGCGCATCCCCACCGTCATCGCTGACGACGTGCACATCGTGTACCGGGTGCACGGCGGCAGTGGCGGCAAGGGCAGTGCCACCGCGGCCCTGAGCCGGATACTCCGCCGCGACAAGGGCCAGTCCCGCGGTATCCGCAAGGTCCATGCCGTGCGCGGTGTCTCCTTCACCGCGTACCGCGGCGAGGCGATCGGACTGATCGGGACCAACGGCTCCGGCAAGTCGACTCTCCTGCGTGCCATCGCCGGACTGCTGCCGACCGAGAGTGGCCGGGTGTACACCGACGGTCAGCCCTCCCTGCTCGGCGTCAACGCCGCGCTCATGGGTGATCTCACCGGCGAGCGGAACGTCATTCTCGGCGGCCTCGCGATGGGCATGTCGCGCGAGGAGATCCGTGACCGTTATGAGGGGATCGTCGAGTTCTCGGGCATCAACGAGAAGGGCGATTTCATCACCCTGCCGATGCGCACCTACTCCTCCGGTATGGGTGCCAGGCTCCGCTTCTCCATCGCCGCCGCCAAGAACCACGACGTCCTCATGATCGACGAGGCCCTGGCGACGGGTGACCGCAAGTTCCAGATCCGCTCCGAGGAGCGCATTCGCGAGCTCCGCAAGGAGGCGGGCACGGTCTTCCTCGTCAGCCATGGCGCCAAGACGATCCGGGACACCTGCGACCGTGTCCTGTGGCTGGAGCGCGGCGAGCTCCTGATGGACGGCCCGACCGACGAGGTCCTGCGGGCGTACGAGAAGGAGACCGGCAAGTAGCCGGACCACGAAGATCGCCTGAAAAGACCCCCGTCGGCGCATCCCGGCGGGGGTCTTCTGCGTCCCTAGGAGGACACGGACCGCGCCGCGCGCCGAACAAGCGGGCAAGGATCGTCAAGCCAAGGTCAATTCCCGAGCCGCCGCGGAAGGTTGGTCAGGATTGGAGTGTTCTTGTAATGCGCGCAACACCCGGACGTATCACCGCGCGTTGTACAACGTAAGCTGTACCGGTGCTGAATCGCGGCAATCGGGGCGATACGGCCGGACCAGACCTGTGGCGCGCCGTCCGCCGGGCGGTCTCCGCTGAGTCGGGAGGACCGGCGGCGTGTCCGAAATAGGATGGGTTGGATCGGCAGTGTAGAACGGGAGATGTGACGGCTATGACGGAAAATCTCCAGCTCCGCGAGGCTTTCGCCGTCCCCGCACCGGGCAGTTCCGAATGACGGGCACCCGGCAGGCGCGCGCCGAGGCTTCCGCGCGCGCCACACTCGACAAGGCCGCGGACGAGAACTTTCCCGTGGCCCCCTTCTTCCTGCCGCGCGCCTGGCGCGATGACCTGATGGCGGTGTACGGCTACGCCCGCCTTGTCGACGACATCGGCGACGGCGACCTCGCACCCGGCGGCGCGGACGCCCGCCACCTCGGCGTCGACCCCGCGAAGGCGGATGACCGGCTGGTGATGCTGGACGCCTTCGAGACGGATCTGCGCCGCGTTTTCGCCGGAGCCGACGCCGACCCGCACCACCCGCTGCTGAGCGCCCTGCGGCCGGTCGTACGCCGCCGTTCGCTCACCCCGGAGCCCTTCCTCGGGCTGATCGAGGCCAACCGCCAGGACCAGCTGGTGGGGCGCTACAAGACGTACGACGAGCTCGTCGCGTACTGCGAGCTGTCCGCCAACCCCGTCGGCCGGCTCGTCCTGCAGATCACCGGCACCGCCAGCCCCGAGCGCGTCCGGCTCTCCGACGCGATCTGCACCGGGCTCCAGATCGTCGAGCACCTCCAGGACGTGGGCGAGGACTTCGGACGCGACCGGATCTATCTGCCCGCCGAGGACATGCAGCGCTTCCATGTCACGGAGGACGATCTCGCCGCACGGACCGCGGGTGTGCCGGTGCGCGCACTGATCGCATACGAAGCGGATCGCGCCCGGCGACTCCTGGATGAAGGCACACCTCTGGTGGGCAGCGTCCACGGCAGGCTGCGGCTGCTGTTCGCCGGATTCGTGGCCGGAGGGCGCGCCGCCCTCACCGCGATCGCTGCAGCCGGACACGACGTCCTGCCCGGACCGCCCACGGCGACCAAGGCCAATCTGCTGCGTGAGGTGGGAGCAGTCTTGCGAAGAGCGCGTAGAGAGGGGTGAGCCGGACGATGGAGGGATCGACGGAGTCGTCGGCGCCGGTGCAGGCCGCGTACAGCTACTGCGAGGCCGTCACCGGCCGGCAGGCGCGGAACTTCGCTTACGGCATCAGGCTGCTGCCCACCGACAAGCGACAGGCCATGTCGGCGCTGTACGCGTTCTCGCGGCGCGTCGACGACATCGGCGACGGGGAGCTCGCCCCCGAGGCCAAGCGGAACCGGCTGGAGAGCACGCGGGACGTGCTGGAGCGGATTCGCGGGGGCGCGGTCCAGGAGGACGACACCGACCCGGTCGCTGTCGCCCTCGCGGACGCGGCACGCCGTTTCCCGCTCCCGCTCGCGGGCCTCGACGAGCTCATCGACGGCGTGCTGATGGACGTACGCGGCGAGACCTACGAGACCTGGGACGACCTCAAGGTCTACTGCCGGTGTGTCGCGGGCGCGATCGGGCGGCTCTCGCTCGGCGTGTTCGGGACTCAGCCCGGCGCGCGCGGCGTCGAGCGCGCCGCAGAGTACGCCGACACGCTGGGGCTCGCCCTTCAACTCACCAACATCCTCAGGGACGTTCGCGAGGACGCGGCCAACGGACGCACCTATCTGCCCGCCGACGACCTCGCCAAGTTCGGCTGCTCCGCGGGTTTCCACACCGCGACCCCGCCGCCCGGCTCCGACTTCGCGGGCCTGGTGCACTTCGAAGTGCGGCGCGCCCGCACCCTGTTCGCCGAGGGCTATCGCCTGCTGCCCATGCTCGACCGGCGCAGCGGCGCCTGTGTCGCCGCGATGGCCGGGATCTACCGCCGGCTTCTCGACCGCATCGAACGCGACCCCGAGGCGGTACTGCGCGGCCGCGTCTCGCTGCCCGGGCGTGAGAAGGCGTACGTCGCCGTGCGCGGACTGTCCGGACTCGACGCCCGCCACATCACACGGCAGACCCTGAGGGGGCGTGTCTGATGCGGGCGCACAAGCGGCGGGCAACCGTCCGCTCCGACGCGGCGTCCCTGACTGCATCGGACGAGGACCGGGACCGGGGGGAGGTCGCGTGACGGACGACGACATGCGGTCCCCGCACGCGGTGGTGGTCGGCGGAGGGCTCGCCGGCATCACCGCGGCGCTGCAACTCGCCGAGGCGGGAATGAGCGTCACACTGGTCGAAAGCCGCACCCGGCTGGGCGGCCTCGCCTTCTCCTTCCGGCGCGGCGACCTGACCGTCGACAACGGCCAGCATGTGTATCTGCGCTGCTGCACCGCGTACAGCTGGTTCCTGGACCGGATCGACGGCGCTCATCTCGCCCCGCTCCAGGACCGTTTGGACGTGCCGGTGCTGGATGTGGGGCACAAGCGCGGTCCGCGCCTCGGCCGGCTGCGTCGTACCGCGCTGCCCGTGCCGCTGCACCTCGCCGCCGGACTGGCCACCTATCCGCACCTTTCGCTCGCCGAGCGCGCCGCCGTCGGGCGCGCCGCGCTCGCGCTGCAGAAGCTCGACCCCGCCGACCCGGCGCTGGACGGCATCGACTTCGCGACCTGGCTGGGCCGCCACGGCCAGTCGGCGCGCGCCATCGAGGCCCTGTGGGACCTCGTCGGCGTGGCGACCCTGAACGCCACCGCGCCGCACGCCTCCATGGGGCTCGCCGCGATGGTCTTCAAGACGGGACTCCTGTCCGAGCCGGGCGCCGCCGACATCGGCTGGGCGCGCGTGCCGCTCGGGGAACTGCACGACACGCTGGCCCGCAAGGCCCTCGACTCGGCGGGCGTACGCACCGAGCTGTCGACCCGCGTCCGCGGCATCTCCCGTGCGGATCTCGGGCGTTGGCACGTCGAGGTGGACGGCGAACTGCTGGAGGCGGACACCGTCGTGCTCGCCGTACCGCAGCGCGAGGCGCATGCGCTGCTGCCCGAGGGGGCTCTGGAGGACCCCGACAGGCTGCTCGACATCGGCACCGCGCCGATCCTCAACATCCATGTGCTGTACGACCGAAAGGTCCTGCGCCGCCCGTTCTTCGCCGCGCTCGGCACGCCGGTCCAGTGGGTCTTCGACCGCACGGAGGCCTCGGGGCTTGGCGAGGGCCAGTATCTGGCCCTGTCCCAGTCGGCCGCCGAGGACGAGATCGACACGCCCGTCGCCGCCCTGCGCGAGCGGTATCTGCCCGAGCTGGAGCGGCTGTTGCCCGCCACGCGCGGAGCCGAAGTCCGCGACTTCTTCGTCACCCGGGAGCGTACGGCGACCTTCGCTCCGAGCCCGGGCGTCGGCAGGCTGCGCCCCGGTGCGCGTACCGCAGCGCCGGGCCTGTACCTTGCGGGCGCGTGGACCGCCACCGGCTGGCCCGCGACCATGGAGGGTGCCGTACGCAGCGGCTTCAGCGCCGCCGGCGCCGCACTCTCCGCTCTCGGCCGTCACCAGGAACATCCGCTCAAGGAGGCGGCGTGAGCATCAGTACTGGAACAAGAGGAGAGACCGTGCCGACTGTGCCCTCGGCGAACCCGGCTGATGACACCGCAGCCGGAGGAGAGAGCCTGGACATCATCGCGCTGCTGGAGCGCGGGCGGACCATGTCCACCCCGGTGCTGCGTGCGGCCGTAGGCCGGCTCGCGCCGCCCATGGACACCGTCGCCTCCTACCACTTCGGCTGGATCGACGCGCAGGGGCGGCCCGCCGACGGCGACGGCGGCAAGGCCGTACGCCCGGCGCTCGCCCTGCTGTCCGCCGAGGCCGCCGGCGCCGCACCCGAGGTGGGCATCCCCGGAGCTGTCGCCGTGGAGCTGGTACACAACTTCTCGCTGCTGCACGACGACCTGATGGACGGCGACGAGCAGCGCCGCCACCGCGACACGGTGTGGAAGGTGCACGGACCGGCCCAGGCGATCCTCGTCGGCGACGCGCTGTTCGCGCTCGCGGGCGAGGTGCTGCTGGAGCTCGGCACCGTCGAGGCGGGCCGCGCCACCCGCCGGCTGACCACCGCCACCCGCAAGCTGATCGACGGCCAGGCCCAGGACATCTCCTACGAGCACCGCGAGCGGGTCACCGTCGAGGAGTGCCTGGAGATGGAGGGCAACAAGACCGGCGCCCTGCTGGCCTGCGCCTGCTCCATCGGCGCGGTGCTCGGCGGGGCCGACGACAAGATGGCCGACACGCTGGAGGCGTACGGCTACCACCTCGGTCTCGCCTTCCAGGCCGTCGACGATCTGCTGGGCATCTGGGGCGACCCGGAGGCGACCGGCAAGCAGACCTGGAGCGATCTGCGTCAGCGCAAGAAGTCCCTGCCGGTCGTCGCCGCTCTCGCGGCCGGCGGCCCGGCGTCGCAGCGTCTCGGGGAGCTGCTCGCGGCCGATGCCAAGAGCAATGACTTCGACAGCTTCTCCGAGGAGGAATTCGCCACCAGGGCGGCCCTGATCGAGGAGGCGGGCGGCCGCGAGTGGACCTCGCAAGAGGCCCGCAGGCAGCACACGATCGCGATCGAGGCCCTGAGCGGTGTCGACATGCCGGAGCAGGTCAGGGCGCAGCTCGTCGCGCTCGCGGACTTCGTCGTCGTACGAAAGAGATGATCGCTATCGCCTGCAGCATATGCGTGTCCTCTGGGGGCTAGCCCCCAGACCCCCATGCAGTCGCCGGCCGGCGTTCGGGAGACCGGGCACCGGCCGACGGAGACCCCAGCACAGCAGAGAGCCACTGCAACGAAGGGGAAGCCATGACAGCGACGACCGACGGAAGCAGCGGGCCCGCGGGGCCCGTGGCAGCCGCGGCCAATGAACAAACCGACATCACGCGCGAAGCCGTCGATGTCACCCGGGCCGCGGCCCGGGCCGCGGAACGATCGATCGAGCATCTGCTGGGCCGGCAGGACGCCGAGGGCTGGTGGAAGGGCGACCTCGAGACCAATGTGACGATGGACGCCGAGGATCTGCTGCTGCGTCAGTTCCTCGGGATCCAGGACGCGCGGATCACCGAGGCGGCAGGCCGCTTCATCAGGGGCGAGCAGCGCGACGACGGCGCCTGGGCCACCTTCTACGGCGGGCCCGGCGAGCTCTCCACCACCGTCGAGGCGTACGTCGCGCTGCGGCTGGCCGGTGACCGGCCCGACGATCCCCACATGGCGCGCGCATCCGCCTGGATCAGGGACCGGGGCGGCATCGCCGCGAGCCGGGTCTTCACCCGGATCTGGCTCGCGCTCTTCGGCTGGTGGAAGTGGGACGACCTCCCCGAGCTGCCGCCCGAGCTGATCTTCTTTCCCCCGTGGCTCCCGCTCAACATCTACGACTTCGGCTGCTGGGCCCGGCAGACGATAGTGCCGCTCACGGTGGTCTCGGCGAAGCGTCCGGTGCGGCCCGCGCCGTTCGCACTCGACGAGCTGCACACCGACGCGCGCACGCCGAACCCGGTCAAGCCCCTTGCTCCCGCCACGAGTTGGGACGGATTGTTCCAGCGTGCCGACAAGGTGCTGCACGCCTATCACAAGGTCGCACCCCGCCGGCTGCGCCGGGTAGCGATGAACGCGGCCGCGCGCTGGATCATCGAGCGCCAGGAGAACGACGGCTGCTGGGGCGGTATCCAGCCGCCCGCTGTGTACTCCGTCATCGCTCTGCATCTGCTCGGCTACGACCTTCAGCACCCCGTCATGAGGGCGGGCCTGGAGTCGCTGGACCGTTTCGCCGTGTGGCGCGAGGACGGCGCACGCATGATCGAGGCGTGCCAGTCGCCCGTATGGGACACCTGCCTGGCCACCATCGCGCTGGCCGACGCGGGACTGGCACCCGACCACCCGGCACTCGTCAAGGCCGCCGACTGGATGCTGGCCGAGGAGATCGTGCGGCCCGGCGACTGGGCCGTACGCAGGCCCCGGCTCGCCCCGGGCGGCTGGGCGTTCGAGTTCCACAACGACAACTACCCGGACATCGACGACACGGCCGAGGTCATCCTCGCGCTGCGGCGGGTCAGGCACCCCGATCCGCAGCGGGTGGACGCGGCGATCGTCCGGGGCGCGCGCTGGACCGTGGGCATGCAGTCCAGGAACGGAGCCTGGGCCGCCTTCGACGCCGACAACACCAGCGCGTTTCCCAACCGGCTGCCGTTCTGCGACTTCGGCGAGGTGATCGACCCGCCGTCGGCGGACGTCACCGCGCATGTCGTCGAGATGCTGGCCCACGAGGGCAAGGCCCACCACCCCTGTACCCGGCGCGGCATCGAGTGGCTGCTCGCCGAACAGGAGCCCAGCGGTGCCTGGTTCGGCCGCTGGGGCGTCAACTACATCTACGGAACAGGCTCGGTGGTCCCGGCGCTCACCGCGGCCGGGATGCCCCTCACTCATCCCGCGATCCGGCGTGCCGTGCGCTGGCTCGAATCCGTCCAGAACGACGACGGAGGGTGGGGCGAGGACCTGCGCTCCTACCGCGAGCAGAAGTGGATCGGCCACGGCGAGTCCACCGCTTCCCAGACCGCCTGGGCGCTGCTCGCGCTGCTCGCCGCGGGGGGGCGGGAGAGCAAGATGGTCGAGCGGGGCGTGGCCTGGCTCGCCGAGACCCAGCAGGCGGACGGATCCTGGGACGAGCCGTACTTCACCGGCACCGGCTTCCCCTGGGACTTCTCGATCAACTACCACCTCTACCGGCAGGTCTTCCCGCTCACGGCGCTCGGCCGCTATGTGCACGGTGAGCCCTTCAGCGACCGCGCGGGCAGCGCCCCGGACAACCGAGAGGGGGGCTGATGGACCGGTCCCCGGAGCCGTCCGGCTCCCCGGCGCCGCTGCTGATCGCCTGTGCGCTCGGCATCGAGAAACTCGCCCTGCGCACCGGTGACCGCAGTGGCGCACGCGGTCCGGTGACCGTGCTCCGCAGCGGCATGGGCCCGCAGAGCGCGGAGCGTGCCGTGCGGGAGGCGCTGGGCGAAGGGCCACTGCGGGATGCGGCGGTCGTCGCCTCGGGCTTCTGCGCCGGGCTCGCCCCGGGGATGCACCCCGGGGATCTGGTGGTAGCCGAAGAGACCCGTCACGCCGGCGGCTCCACGGTCTGCACGGATACGGAACTGCTGGTCAAGGCGGTGACCCGGGCGGTGCCCGGACGCAGGGTGCACACCGGCCCGCTGACCGGCTCCGACCATGTCGTCCGCGGACACGAACGGGCCGAGCTGCGCGCCGGCGGTGCGATCGCCGTGGACATGGAATCCGCGGCCACACTCCGCAGCGCTCTGAGCGCCGGGCCCCGCCCGGTTGCGGCCGTCCGGGTGGTCGTGGACGCTCCTGAGCATGAGCTGGTCCGTATTGGCACGGTACGCGGTGGAATATCAGCCTTCCGTGTTCTTCGTGCCGTCCTTCCTGCTTTTTTCGAATGGCACCGTTCTTTGCTGCTCCCCAGGAGGTGAGCTAGATGGCCATGCCGCTCCGTCAGACCATCAGGGTCGGGACGTACCTCTTTGAACAGAAGCTCCGCAAGCGTGAGAAGTTCCCGCTCATCGTCGAGCTGGAACCGCTTTTCGCCTGCAATCTGAAATGCGAGGGGTGCGGGAAGATCCAGCATCCGGCCGGGGTTCTGAAGCAGCGCATGCCGGTCGCGCAGGCGGTGGGGGCGGTCCTGGAGTCCGGGGCGCCGATGGTCTCCATCGCGGGCGGCGAGCCACTGATGCACCCTCAGATCGATGAGATCGTGCGCCAGTTGGTGGCGAGGAAGAAGTACGTCTTCCTCTGCACCAATGCGATGCTGCTGCGGAAGAAGATCGAGAACTTCACCCCTTCCCGGTACTTCGCCTTTGCCGTGCACATCGACGGGCTGCGCGAGCGGCACGACGAATCGGTCGCCAAGGAAGGTGTCTTCGACGAGGCGGTGGAGGCGATCAAGGAGGCCAAGAAGCGCGGTTTCCGGGTCACCACCAATTCGACCTTCTTCAACACCGACACCCCGCAGACCGTCATCGAGGTGCTCAATTACCTCAATGACGACCTGAAGGTGGACGAGATGATGATCTCGCCCGCGTACGCGTATGAGAAAGCGCCCGACCAGGAGCACTTCCTCGGCGTCGAGCAGACCCGCGAGCTGTTCAAGAAGTCCTTCGCCGGCGGCAACCGGCGACGCTGGCGGCTCAACCACTCGCCGCTCTTCCTCGACTTCCTGGAGGGCAAGGCCGACTTCCCCTGCACGGCGTGGGCGATCCCCAACTACTCGCTCTTCGGCTGGCAGCGCCCCTGCTATCTGATGGCCGACGGTTACGTCCCCACCTACCGGGAGCTCATCGAGGAGACCGACTGGAGCAAGTACGGCCGCGGCAAGGACCCGCGCTGCGCCAACTGCATGGCGCACTGCGGCTACGAGCCAACCGCCGTCCTCGCCACCATGGGCTCCCTCAAGGAGTCTCTGCGGGCCGCCCGCGACACCGTCTCGGGAAACCGCGGGTGACGTCATGTCCCAAGGAGAGCCAGTAGCGCTGGGGCTCCCGGAGCTGCCGGCCCGGCCGATCGCGATGCGCCGCACCTCGCGGCGCATCCACGTCGGGCCGGTCGCCGTCGGCGGGGACGCGCCCGTATCGGTGCAGTCGATGACGACCACGCGCACCTCGGACATCGGGGCGACGCTGCAGCAGATCGCCGAGCTGACCGCGTCGGGCTGCCAGATCGTACGGGTCGCCTGCCCCACCCAGGACGACGCGGACGCGCTCGCCACCATCGCCCGCAAATCACAGATCCCGGTGATCGCCGACATCCACTTCCAGCCGAAGTATGTCTTCGCGGCCATCGACGCCGGGTGTGCGGCGGTCCGGGTCAACCCGGGCAACATCAAGCAGTTCGACGACAAGGTCAAGGAGATCGCCCGAGCCGCCTCGGACGCGGGGATTCCGATCCGGATCGGGGTGAACGCCGGATCGCTGGACCGGCGGCTGCTCGCCAAGTACGGAAAGGCGACACCGGAGGCGCTGGTCGAGTCGG
The DNA here is from genome assembly GCF_045207475.1 of Streptomyces sp. NBC_00885. Classification (NCBI taxonomy): domain Bacteria; kingdom Bacillati; phylum Actinomycetota; class Actinomycetes; order Kitasatosporales; family Streptomycetaceae; genus Streptomyces; species Streptomyces sp. NBC_00885. Next base: position 1,109,129 of record NZ_CP108796.1, on the reverse strand, counting down.
CGCTGTGGGAGGCGTCGCTCTTCGAGGAGCACGGCTTCCGCGACATCAAGATCTCGGTCAAGCACAGCGACCCGGTCGTCATGGTCAACGCCTACCGGCAGCTCGCCGCGGCCTGCGACTATCCGCTGCACCTGGGGGTGACCGAGGCGGGGCCCGCGTTCCAGGGGACGATCAAGTCGGCCGTCGCCTTCGGGGCGCTGCTCAGCGAGGGAATCGGGGACACCATCCGGGTCTCGCTCTCCGCACCGCCCGCCGAAGAGGTCAAGGTCGGCATCCAGATCCTGGAGTCGCTCAATCTGCGCCAGCGCCGCCTGGAGATCGTCTCCTGCCCGTCCTGCGGACGGGCCCAGGTCGATGTGTACAAGCTCGCCGACCAGGTCACGGCAGGCCTTGAGGGCATGGAGGTGCCACTGCGCGTCGCCGTCATGGGGTGTGTCGTCAACGGTCCCGGCGAGGCGAGGGAAGCGGACCTCGGCGTGGCGTCGGGCAATGGGAAGGGTCAGATCTTCGTGAAGGGCGAGGTCATCAAGACCGTGCCCGAGTCGAAGATCGTCGAGACCCTCATCGAAGAGGCGATGAAGATCGCCGAATCCATGGAGGACGCGGGGACGGCCTCGGGTCCGCCCGCCGTCACCGTGAGCTGAACCAGCAAGTGAAGGGGGTCCGACCGTGACGATTCTTGAGAACATCCGGGGGCCGCGCGATCTGAAGGCGCTGACCGATGCGGAACTCGAAGAACTCTCCGAGGAGATCAGAGAGTTCCTGGTGCAGGCGGTGGCGAGGACGGGCGGCCACCTGGGACCGAACCTCGGCGTGGTGGAGCTGACCGTCGCCCTCCACCGGGTCTTCGACTCGCCCGTCGACCGCATCCTGTGGGACACGGGGCACCAGAGCTACGTACACAAACTGCTCACCGGCCGGCAGGACTTCTCCAAGCTGCGCGGCAAGGGCGGGCTCTCCGGCTATCCCTCGCGCGAGGAGTCCGAGCACGACGTCATCGAGAACTCCCACGCCTCCACCGTGCTCGGCTGGGCCGACGGCCTTGCCAAGGCCCATCAGGTGCTCGGCAGCAGCGGTCATGTCGTCGCGGTCATCGGGGACGGCGCGCTCACCGGCGGCATGGCCTGGGAGGCTCTCAACAACATCGCAGCGGCCAAGGACCGGCCGCTGATCATCGTCGTCAACGACAACGAACGCTCCTACGCGCCGACGATCGGCGGGCTCGCCAACCACCTCGCCACACTGCGTACCACCGACGGCTACGAGCGGGTGCTGGCCTGGGGCAAGGACGTCCTCCAGCACACGCCCGTCGTCGGCAAGCCGCTGTACGAATCGCTGCACGGTGCGAAGAAGGGCTTCAAGGACGCCTTCGCGCCACAGGGGATGTTCGAGGATCTGGGCCTGAAGTACGTCGGCCCCATCGACGGTCACGACATTGCCGCCGTCGAGTCGGCGCTGCGCCGGGCGAAACGCTTCCACGGCCCCGTCCTGGTGCACTGTCTGACCGAGAAGGGCCGCGGCTATCAGCCCGCGCTGGAGGACGAGGCCGACCGCTTCCACACGGTCGGCATCATGGATCCGCTGACCTGCGAGCCGCTCGCACCGTCCAACGGCCCTTCCTGGACCTCGGTGTTCGGGGACGAGATCGCCGAGATCGGCGCGCAGCGGCCGGACGTCGTGGCGATAACGGCCGCGATGCTGCACCCCGTCGGTCTGACGAAGTTCGCCGAGCGCTTCCCCGAGCGGGTGTGGGACGTCGGGATCGCCGAGCAGCACGCCGCCGTGTCCGCGGCCGGGCTGGCCACCGGAGGCCTGCACCCGGTCGTCGCCGTGTACGCCACCTTCCTCAACCGGGCGTTCGACCAGTTGCTGATGGATGTGGCCCTGCACAAGTGCGGAGTGACCTTCGTGCTCGACCGCGCCGGCGTCACCGGCGTCGACGGACCCTCCCACAACGGCATGTGGGACATGTCGATCCTCCAGGTCGTCCCCGGACTGCGGATCGCGGCGCCGCGCGATGCCGACCGGCTGCGCCAGGAGTTGCGCGAGGCCGTCGAGGTCGGTGACGCGCCCACCGTGCTGCGCTTTCCGAAGGAGTCCGTGGGCGAACCGGTCGAGGCGATCGGCCGGATCGGCGGGATGGACGTACTGCACCGGGACATCGAGCCCGAGGTGCTTGTGGTGTCCGTCGGCGCCCTGGCGTCGGTCTGTCTGCAGGCCGTGGAACTGCTCCGGGGGCGCGGCATCGCATGCACCGTCGTGGACCCGCGCTGGGTCAAGCCCGTCGACGAACAGCTCGCGCCGCTCGCCGCCCAGCACCGGCTGGTGGCCGTGGTCGAGGACAACAGCCGCAACGGCGGCGTCGGTTCGGCCGTCGGGCAGGCACTGCGGGACGCGGACGTCGATGTGCCGCTGCGTACCTTCGGCATCCCCGAGCAGTTCCTCGCGCACGCCAAGCGCGGCGAGGTGCTCGCCGACATAGGGCTCACGCCGGTGGAGATCGCGGGACGGATCAGCGCTGCCATGGCAGTCAAGGAGAACGGTCAATGAGCAAGGAGTTCGACCTGGCCCAGCTGCTCGCCGAGCGCGGAGGCGAGCGCTACGAGCTGCACGCCAGACATCTCAACCACCAGCTGCCGCGCATGCTGCACACCATCGGCTTCGACAAGGTCTACGAGCGGGCCGAGGGCGCGTACTTCTGGGACTCCGAGGGCAACGACTATCTCGACATGCTCGCGGGGTTCGGCGTGATGGGGCTCGGCCGGCACCACCCCGTCGTACGCAAGGCGCTGCACGACGTCCTGGATGCCTCGCTGGCCGACCTCACCCGTTTCGACTGCCAGCCGCTGCCGGGACTGCTCGCCGAGAAGCTGCTGGCGCACAGCCCGCACCTGGACCGGGTGTTCTTCGGCAACAGCGGTACGGAAGCGGTGGAGACCGCCCTCAAGTTCGCCCGGTACGCGACCGGGAAGCCGAGGGTCATCTACTGCTCCCACGCCTTCCACGGGCTCACCACCGGGTCCCTGTCGGTCAACGGCGAGGCGGGCTTCCGGGACGGATTCGCGCCGCTGTTGCCCGACACCGCTGTCGCCATGGGCGATCTGGCCGCGCTGGAGCGGGAGTTGAAGCGCGGCGATGTGGCGGGGTTCGTCGTGGAGCCCGTCCAGGGCAAGGGGGTGCACGCGAGCCCGCCCGGATTCCTGTACGCGGCACAGGAGTTGCTGCACAGGCACAAGGCCCTGCTGATCGCCGACGAGGTGCAGACCGGCCTCGGCAGGACCGGCGACTTCTACGCCTACCAGCACGAGGAAGGGGTCGAGCCGGATCTGGTCTGTGTGGCGAAGGCGCTCTCGGGCGGATACGTACCGGTCGGAGCCACCCTAGGGAAGGACTGGATCTTCAAGAAGGTCTACTCCTCGATGGACCGGGTCCTTGTGCACTCGGCGAGCTTCGGGTCCAACGCCCAGGCGATGGCCGCCGGGCTCGCGGTGCTCTCGGTGATCGAGGACGAGCAGATCGTCGCCAACGCCAGGGTGACCGGAGAGCTGCTTCGCTCCCGTCTTGCCGCGCTCGTCGACCGCTATGAGCTGCTGCACGAGGTGCGCGGTCGGGGCCTGATGATCGGCATCGAGTTCGGCCGGCCGGACTCGATCAAGCTGCGCAGCCGCTGGACCATGCTGCAGGCGGCCCGCAAGGGTCTGTTCGCCCAGATGGTCGTTGTGCCGCTGCTGCAGAAGCACCGGATCCTGACCCAGGTCTCCGGCGACCATCTGGAAGTGATCAAGCTGATTCCGCCGCTGACCATCGGGGAGCCGGAGGTGGACCGGTTCGTGGAGGCGTTCACGGCCGTGATGGACGATGCCCACGGCGGGGGCGGACTGATGTGGGACTTCGGCAAGACCCTGGTCAAGCAGGCCGTCGCGAACCGCTGAGCCTGTTTGCCTCTGGGGCAAGAAATTTGCCTCAGAGGCAGTCTCCTGGCGCAATGGACGCATGACCATTCCTGCCGCAGGGGCGGCTGACGGGCTGCCCGACGTCGCGCCGCGGCTGCGCGATCTGCGCCGCCGCCGCGGTCTGACCCTGGAGGCCGCCGCCGAGCGCGCGGGGCTTTCCCCCGCCCATCTGTCGCGGCTCGAGACGGGCCGCCGCCAGCCCTCGCTGCCGATGCTGCTCGGCCTCGCCCGCATCTACGGTACGACGGTCGCCGAACTCCTCGGCGAGTCGGCGCCCGAGCGCGAGCCGATCATGCGCGCCGGGCACACGGAGCCCTCGTCGGCCGACGGCTGGACCTACCACCGGGCCGGGGGCCCCGGCCGGGCCATGCAGGCCCTTCGGGTGGTGGTGCCGTACGGATCCCAGGGCGATCTGGTGCGGGTGCACCCGGGCGAGGAGTGGCTGTACGTCCTCGAAGGGCGGCTCCGGCTGGCGCTCGGGGACGCCGTGTACGAGCTGAGCCCCGGGGACAGCGCGCACTTCGACTCAGGGACCCCGCACCGCATCGCCGCGGCCACCCGCGAAGGGGCCGAGCTCCTGTTCGTCCATACGCTGCTGCAGAGCCCCGACATCCATCCGCATGTCTGACACACGCGAAAGGCCCGCCATGTCCCAGCACAACGAAGAGGGGAAGTTCCCCCGAGGGCTCGTGATCCGCCTCTTCGCTTATCTGGTGGCGGGCCATCTGTTCGCCGCGTTCCTCTATCTGCTGTTCACGCTCGGCGGCAAGGGGTAGCCGCCGTGGCTCACGCCTCGTCGAGGAGACGCTCGCGCAGCCGCTCCCGGGTCTCGGCGCTCACCTTCAGGCCCTCGCTGAGGTAGCGCTCGGTGTCGCCCCAGGTCTGCTGGATCGTTTCGAAGGCCGCGTTCAGATACTCCGCGCGCGCGTCGAAGAGCGGGGCGAGCAGTTCCATCACTTCGGGGGACATCGCGGCCGGAGAGTTGTCGCCGCGGCGTACCAGGTAACGGCGGTGCGGGTCATTGGACTTGAGGTAGTCCGCTTCAATGGCGTCCCGTTCGACACCGACCGCGAGCAGCGAGACCGCTATGGACAGACCGGCGCGGTCCTTGCCCGCCGCGCAGTGCATCAGCGCCGGAACGCTGTCCTCGGCCAGCGCGTGCAGGACCCTGCTGTGCTCGGCGGTGCGCTCCTTGATGATCCTCCGGTACGACGCCGACATCCGGCCGGCCGCCTTCCCGTCCGCGAGGATCGAGCGCAGCTGGTCGAGGTCGCCGTCCCGGACCATCTTCCAGAACTCCGCGCCGTCGGCCGGGTCGGTGAGCGGCAGATTCACATTGCGCACGCCGGGCAACTCGACGTCCGGGCCCTCAAGGCGCATGTCGGCCGCATTGCGGAAGTCGAAGATCGTGTGCAGGTCAAGCGTGGCGAGGAACGAGGTGTCCGACTCGGTGGCGTGGGCCAGATGACCGCTGCGGAAGAGCCGGCCGTGCCGCACCCGCCTGCCCTCCACGGTCGGCAGGCCGCCCACATCACGGAAATTGCGCACTCCGGTCAGCTCGGGCTCTGTCGAGGGGGCCTGCGGCAGTTGCTGCGTCACGTGGGCTCCTGAGGTGACTGCCGTCGGCGCTCCTCGCCGACGATGGCGCTTTCCCGACGATACGACATCGCTTTAGCGGGCAATCATTTCGATCTGTCGCCTCAAGGGCGTTGCACGGGCGGCGACTCCCGTCGGATGATGTTCGGGCCTGTGCGGACCTGTGAGTATCTGAGGGGCCGGGATGATCGAGAGCGTTGGCAGCGGACGTACGTGGGTCCTCTCCGGACCGACGAGCAGTTACGCACTTCACCTCACGGACGACGACGAACTGCTCCATCTGCACTGGGGGCCACGGATCGCGGGCGCCGACGCCGAGGCGCTCGCGGCACAGGGTCCGCCGCCGTACTGGCCGTTCGAGTCCCGGCTAGACGGGCACGAGGAGTATCCGGTCGAGGGCGGCCCCCGTTTCGTACGCCCGGCGCTGTCCGTCCGTACGGCCGAGGTGCGCGGCACCGAGTGGACCTTCCACCGGGCCGCGGTGGACGGCGACGAGCTGCGGCTGCGCTTCACGGACGCCGTGCACGGACTCGCTCTCACCCTGCACCACCGGATGCGCGACGACGCCGATGTGATCGAGCGCTGGGTCACCGTCGCCCATGAGGGCGAGGGACCCGATCTGGAGCTGCTGAGGGCCGATGCGGCCGCCTGGACGCTGCCGCAGCGCGACGGCTGGCGGCTCAGCCGGCTGCACGGCCGGTGGGCCGCCGAATCCCTGCTCGTACGGTCGGAACTGACATACGGGGAGAAGGTGATCGGCAGTCGCCGCGGCCACACCGGGCATCAGCATCTGCCGTGGGTGGCGCTGGACGCCGAGGAGGCCACCGAGGAGCACGGTGAGGTGTACGGCGTGGCGCTCGGCTGGTCCGGATCGTGGCGGATCTGCGTACAGCAACTGCCCGACGGTCTGGTGCAGATCACCGGTGGGGCGGGCTACGACGACTCAGGGCTGCTGCGGCTCGCGCCCGGGCAGTCCTACACCTCGCCCGTCTTCGCCGGGCTGTGGAGCAGCGGCGGCTTCGGCGGTGCCAGCCGGGCCTGGCACGCCTGGCAGCTGGCACACGTCATTCCGGACGCCGCGACCGAACGGCCGGTCCTCTACAACTCCTGGGAGGCCACGGGCTTCGACATCTGCGAGGAGCAGCAGCGGGCCCTCGCGCATCGGGCCGCAGCCATGGGCGTCGAGCTGTTCGTCGTCGACGACGCCTGGTTCGGGCGGCGCACCAGCGACCGCGCCGGCCTCGGCGACTGGACCCCCAGCGCCGAGCGCTTCCCGAAGGGCCTGGGCCCGCTCGCCGGTGAAGTGCACGCGCTGGGCATGCAGTTCGGGATCTGGGTCGAGCCGGAAATGGTCAACGCCGACAGCGATCTCTACCGGGCGCACCCCGACTGGGTGCAGCACCATCCGGGCCGCGCCAGGACCGAATTCCGCAATCAGCTGGTGCTGAATCTCGCCCGCCGGGACGTGCAGGACTATCTGTGGGAGCAATTGGACACCCTGCTGACCAATGCCCCCATCGACTATGTGAAGTGGGATTTCAACCGCTGTTTCACGGACGCGGGCTGGCCCGGTGAGGAGTACCCGCAGAAGCTGTGGGTCGAGCATGTCCACGCGCTGTACGCACTGCTGGACCGGCTGCGGGCCGCGCATCCCTGCGTCGCCTTCGAGTCCTGCTCGGGCGGCGGCGGCCGGATCGACCTCGGCATCCTCGCGCGTACCGACCAGGTGTGGACCTCGGACAACACCGACCCGCTGGACCGGCTCGCCATCCAGCGGGGTTTCACCCAGCTGCACCCGGCTCGGGTCATGGCCGCATGGGTCACCGACAGCCCCAATGTCCAGCTCAACGGCCGCATCAGTACGCTGCGTTTCCGCTTCGTCAGTGCGATGGCCGGGGTGCTCGGGGTCGGCGGCGACCTCACCGAGTGGACCGACGAGGAGCTCGCAGAGGCGCGCGGCTGGGTGGAGCTCTACAAGGAGATCAGGCCGCTGGTGCAGCACGGCGAGCTGTACCGGCTGCGCGCGCCCGAGGGCGGGCTCAGTGCCGTCCAGTACGTACATGGCGAGGAGACCGTCGTCCTCGCCTGGCTGCAGGCGCAGCACTACGGCGAACAGCCGCCGCGGCTCAGGCTGCGCGGTCTCGATCCGGCGGCGGTCTACGAGTGCCCGGACACCGGAGCCGAGCATCCTGGGTCGCTACTGCTGCACCACGGGCTGCACACCGGACTCAAGGGTGACCTGGACGCCACGGTGATCCGGCTGCGGCGGCTCGTGCGGAGGCAACCGTGACGGAGAGGTCCGGAGAATACGCCCGAAAAGGGACAATCAGCCGCCGCGGAATTTCTCGGTAATGGTGGATCCGAGGGAAAAGTGAGCCTGATCGGTCGATAGTCATCAAATGGTGCTTCTGTCCGAATTGGACGGTTCGGTATAACCTGCCCCGTCTGCAATGCAGATGGGGCATGCCTCGTGAGCAGGATCATATTTGTGACGGTGTGTGGCGGCGTGACGGTTGCGAAATCCGTTGCCTGACAGGGCAGGGAAGATCATTGATTGACGGAGCGTAACGGGAATTCTCCGGCGATATCACGCCGGATGGTGATCCGTAATTGCGGTCGCTTGTTCCGGTCGGCCCGGCTCGTTTACGTTCACCGCAATCCGGACGGACCGCCAAATCCTGCCGCCGCCCGGAATTCGAACCCACCCACGCGTGGCAGGAGCGGGGGACCCAGGTAGTACGCCGATTCCGCACTTGTGGAACGGCTCGGGGTTAAGCAGCGCAACCGCGCGGCCGGGCATCTCCAGCCCGAACCCGACAGCTCACCTCGCCGGCGCCGGAGAGGAAAGCGCCATGCCCGCAAAGGGTAAGCACCGCCGTCCCAAGACCAGCCCGATCACCCGCGGTTTCGTCGCAGCGGGCACCAGTGGCGCCGCCATCGCGATCCCGCTCATGGGTGCCACCGGGGCCCACGCCGCGGGCAAGACCGCCCCCGTCGCGACCTCGTCGCACACGACCGTGACCGCCACCGCGGCACCGGCCGCGTACAAGGCGCCGCACAAGCCGGCCGCCGCACCCACGACGTACTCCGTCGTCGCCGGCGACTATCTCTCCAAGATCGCGGACGAGCACAATGTCCGCGGTGGCTGGAAGAAGCTGTACCAGGACAACCGCGAGCGGGTCGGTGACAACCCCTCGCTGATCCACCCCGGCCTCAAGCTCACCCTCGGCGCCGCCTCGAAGGCCAAGGCTCCCGAGAAGTCGCAGCACCGCGAGAAGAGCCAGGCCCGGTCCGCTGCCAAGACCGCGTCCAAGCCCGCTGCCAAGACCGCTGCCAAGGTCTCCACGGACTCCGGCTCGGCGAAGAGCGCCCCGCAGACCAGCAGCTCCGGCTTCACGACCCCCATCGACGGCGCGACCGTCATCACGCCGTACCACCTCGCCGGGTCGATGTGGGCCAGCGGCTACCACACCGGTGTGGACTTCGCCGCCTCCACCGGCACCACGGTCAAGGCCGTCGGCCCGGGCACCGTCGTCTCCGCCGGGTGGGGCGGCGCGTACGGCAACGAGGTCGTCATCCAGCACAGCGACGGCAGCTACTCGCAGTACGCCCACCTCTCCGCCCTGGCCGTCTCCGCCGGCCAGAGCGTGAGCGGCGGCCAGCAGATCGGCCTCTCCGGCTCCACCGGCAACTCCACGGGACCGCACCTGCACTTCGAGATCCGCACCGGCCCGAGCTACGGCTCGGACATCGACCCGCTGGCCTACCTGCGCCAGCACGGCGTCACCGTCTGACGCCCGTCCGACGCGGCGATCACGTCCCGGTCCCCTCGTGCCGCAGCGGCGGCGCGGGGGGATCCGGCGTATTCCGCCGTGGACAATCTTGAGCGGTGGCAAAGATCACCCCTCGTCAACCCCTCCTTACGGTCGCGTAGGTCACATCCGTAAGGGGAGGATCAGTACTTGTGGCAGACGATTCGAGAACAGAGAACAGCGGCGGATTCGGGTCGTACGCGGCGATCGGTGACAGCTTCACCGAAGGCGTCGGCGACCCGGGCCCCGACGGGATGTACGTCGGCTGGGCGGACCGGTTCGCGGTGCTGCTCGACGACCGGATGCCGGAGCACACCTTCAGGTACGCCAACCTCGCCGTGCGCGGGCGCCTGCTCGACCAGATCGTCGAGGAACAGGTGCCAAGGGCGATGGAACTGGCCCCGGACCTGGTGACGTTCTGCGCGGGCGGCAACGACATCATCCGGCCCGGCACCGACCCGGACGACGTGGCCGAGCGCTTCGAGCGCGCGGTCGCCGACCTCACCGGCGCCGTCGGGACGGTCATGGTGACCACCGGCTTCGACACCCGCGGGGTGCCGGTGCTGCGCCATCTCCGCGGCAAGATCGCCATGTACACCGCGCATGTACGGGCCATCGCCGACCGCTACGACTGTCCCGTACTCGATCTGTGGTCGCTCAGGTCCGTCCAGGACCGGCGCGCCTGGGACGCCGACCGGCTCCATCTGTCCCCCGAGGGGCACACCCGGGTCGCGCTGCGCGCAGCCCAGGTCCTCGGCATCGAGGTGCCCGCCAACCCCGACCAGCCGTGGCCGCCGCTGCCGCCCCGTGGCACGCTCGAAGTGCGCCGCGACGACATCCAGTGGGCGCGGGAGCATCTGGTGCCGTGGATCGGCCGCCGGCTGCGCGGTGAGAGCTCCGGCGACCACGTGGAGGCCAAGCGGCCGAATCTGCTGCCCCTGTGACAGCGGCGGGGTGAAGCGCCCCGCGGGGTCGGCCCGGCGGCCCCGCGGCTCGGCGGCCGTTTGTCAGGTCTGAGCCGCCAGGAGTTCCGGCGCGCCGATCAGCGCCGTACTGCCCTCGCCCGTACAGGCGTGCGCGCCCGCCAGCGCGCCGAGCCGGGCGCTCTGCTCCAGATCACGGCCCGCCAGCCGCCCGTAGAGAAAGCCGCAGACATACGCGTCGCCCGCGCCGTTGGAGTCCACCACCCGGGCGGGCGGCGCCACCGCGGGGACCGGGCGGGGGGTGCTGCTGCCGTCGCGGGTCAGGAGATACGAGCCTCCCGCACCGGCCGTCGCGATCACGGCCTCGGCCCGTCCGTCGCGCAGGATCTCCCGCATCACCGACGCGATCCGCTCGCCCGCGCCCGCCGCACTGAGGAAGACCAGGTCCGAGCGGAGCGCGAACTCCCGGTGGTGGTCGGCCAGTCCGTCCCAGTCGTGCAGATCGGTGGAGACCGGGACGCCCAGCTTCTCGATGTCGTCGTACAGGAACCGAGCGAAGTTCACGATCGAGAGATGGACATGGCGGGCCCGGCGCAGATGGGGAAGGTAGACCTCGCGCGGCATGCGCAACTCCTCAGGATCACGGGCGTCGTAGAACGACATCCGGCGGCCCGAGGGATCGACGAGATTGACCGCGCGCCGGGTACCGGCCGGGGAGATGAGCGGCTCGAAGTCCACCCCGCCGGCGGCGAGCCGGTCCTGGACCTGGCGTCCGGGCCAGTCGTCGCCGATGTAGTCGAGCAGCGTGACCTTCAGTCCCAGTGCCCGGCAGCCGAGTGCCACATTGCCGCCGGTGTGGCCGGGCCATTCGCGGATCGGGCCGACGCCGACGGAGTCGGCGAGCGGAACCGGCAGGGAGTCGACGCGGACGACCGTGTCGACGCCGCTGCCGCCGACGACCAGCACATCCTGTGTGTTGTAGGGGAGTTGACCGGTCTGCTGATGCTGCGACAGATGAGACACAGTCGCCCAGTATGACTGCCCAGCCGGTTCGGCGTACCGGCGGGCGGGTCAGCGGGCGGCGGCTGTCAGCGCCTCGCGTTCCACGCCGAGCTCACGGGCGAGGGCCTCGTCGGTCCACTCCAGCATCGCGGCACGGGAGAGCGACCCCGCGTACGAGGTCATCTGCACGGCGAGCCCGTCCAGAAACGCCGTCAGCCGCCAGGCCGTTGCCGCCGGGTCCTCGCACGGGAACTCGCCTGCCGCCGCGCCCTCCGCGATGACCTCGGTCAGTGCGGCCTTCCACTGCTGGTCGAGATCGCGGGCCACCTCGCGCAGGGCGGGTTCCCGCAGCGCGGCCGCCCAGCCCTCGATCCACAGGCGCCAGCCCTTGGCCGTCCCCGTCGGCGCGTACCAGCGGACCGCGGCGCGCAGCCGGCGCAGCGCCGTGGTGCGTCGGCCGAGCAGTTTGCGCAGATGGGCGAGATCGCCGTCTGCGGCATACGCGAAAGCCGCGGCGACGAGTTTCTCCTTGGTCGAGAAGTGGTAGAGGACCAGGGCGTTGCTCACCCCCAGCGCGGAGGCGACATCGGCGATGCGTACGGCCGCCACGCCGTGCTCCTCGATCTGCTCGACGGCGGCGCCGAGCAGTTCCTCACGCCTCTCCGCCACGTTCAACCGGACTCTGGCCACGTGCTCACCCTACACAGCCGATCTTGGACGCGGCCCGTACACCGTGTGCGTCGAGTGCGAGCGCCCCGCCGGGGTGCACGAGCAGGGGATTCACCTCCAGTTCGGACAGCTCGGGATGTTCGGCGGCGGCCCGGGAGAGGGCGCACAGGGCGGCCGCCGCGGCGTCCAGATGTACGGGCGGACCACCACGCCAGCCGGTCAGCAGCGGTGCGTGCCGCAACGAGAGCAGCAGGGCACGGGCCCGTTCGGGAGTGAGCGGGGCGAGGGCGACGGCTGTGTCCGCCAGGAGTTCGGCTGTTACTCCGCCGATGCCGGCCATGGCGACGGGACCGAAGGCCGGGTCGTGCCGTACGCCGACGATCAGTTCGACGGCGTTCGCAGGTTCCGCCATCACCTCCACCGCGTACCTCTCGGCACCGGTGGCGGCCCGCATCCGCGCGAACGCGGCCCGCAGCGCGCCCTCGTCGGCGATGTTCAGGGCAACGGCGCCCGCCTCGGTCTTGTGGGCCGGCCCCATCGCCTTGAGGACGAGCGGATACCCGGTGTGTCGTGCGGCTTCGGCGGCTTCCGCGGCGCCCTGGACGAACTCCGCGTCGGGGAAGGCGAGTCCGTACGAGGCGAGCAGCTCGCGCACGGTCTCGTATCCTCCGTCGGGCACGGAGTACCGGGCCGCGGGCGGGAGCTCCGGTGGGGGCGGCGGCACCAGGTGCCGGCACCTGGCCACGGCGGCGAGGGCGGTCGCCGCCTGCTCGATGCGCTCGTAGACGGGTATGCGCCCCTCCCGCAGGACGGCCAGGGCGGGGGTGTCCCGGGCCATGGTGTGGACGACGAGGGTACGGCCCGAATCCCTTGCGGCGTCCACGAGTTCACGGGCCACGGCGCACTCGCGGTCGGTCTGGGCGGGATTGGCGGTGGCGTAGTCGCCGAAGTATCCGGTGAGGACGACGGCATCGGCGTCGCCGCTTTCGAGGAGCGTGCGCGCGATGCGGGCGTAACTTCCGAGGTCGGCCTCACCGGCGCCCGCGAGATCGACGGGGTTGCCGGGGGTGCCGCGCTCCGCGCGGGCGGTCAGATGCCGGGCGACCGCGGCGGCGGTGCCGGCGGAGAGCGGCGGTATCCCGAGCCCGCGAGCGGCGAACGTATCGGCGGCAAGGGCGCCTTGCCCGCCGCTGTCACCGACGAGGGCGACCCGGAGTGGTGTGCGATGCGGGACCGCGTCCGCCGGCGCGCCGGAGGTTGGCGCGTTCCCGCCGACGGGGTCTGCTGCCGGGTGGGCGGTCCCCGGATGTCCGGGCGAGGGGTCAGGTGCCGCGTGAGCCGCCTCCGGCGGACTGGCGACGGGCTTCGCCGTCGCGCCGCACGCATCGGCTGGGGTCGTGGCGGGTTGCGCGGGCGCCTGCGGCGAAGCTGGTGGGTCAACCACGGTTTCTGCCGCCGCATTTGACGTCCCGGCAGGGACTCTCGCTGCATCCGTCGCCGCGCGGCGCACCACCGGCTGCGCCGCAGGATCCGGCGCACCCGGTGCGGGCACGCCGGACAGCAGCAGAACCGCCGTGTCCACCAGTTCCCCCGCCGTGTTCAGCAGGAGCGCGCCCGCGTCGTCGCAGACCGCCTCCACCGTTGCGCGGGCGCTCACCAGCGCGCCCGTGTGCGAGGCCGCCGCACGGCCCGAAGCCGCGCTCGCGCCCACCGTCAGCAGCAGCACCGGCTTGCCCGCCTCGCTCGCCGACGCGAGGACGTGGGCCAGTCTGCGGCCGTCGCGGAAGTCCTCCACGTACGCGGCGATCACCCGCGTCGGCTCGTGTGCGATCAGCGCCTCCAGGGCCTCCGCCGCGTCGATGTCCCGCTGGTTGCCGAGCGAGACGAAGCGCGAGAAGCCCTGACCGGCGCGGGCGAGCAGGCGGCCGATCTCCAGGGCCAGGTTGCCGCTCTGCGAGACCAGGCCGACCCCGCCCGCGGGGAACTCTCCCCAGCTGAGCCGCAGTTCGCTGGTGGTGTCGACGATGCCCATGCAGTTGGGGCCCAGCAGCCGTGCCCCGTGCGCCCGGACCAGCTCGGCCAGTTCGAGTTCCTCGGCGGCGCTCGTACCGCCCGAGGTGATCACCGTGAAGCAGCGCGCTCCCGCCGTGAGCCCCTCGGTCACCACGGGCCGCACCTGCTGCGGTGGGACGGCGACGACCACATGGTCCGCGGGTCCCGGCAGCGCGGCGAGGCCGGGGAGGAAGGGCACCCCGTCCAGTGCGCCGGCGCGCCGGTTGACGAGGTGGACCGTGCGGCGGGCGCGCCCGGCGAGCGCTCCGGCCGCGAGCCAATAGCCCCACTTCTGCGGATTGTCCGAGGCGCCGACGACGGCCACCGACCGCGGGTCGAAGAGGGCGTCGAGCGACGTCGTCATCTGTACCGGCCGAAGCGCTCGGCGATGACCGGCAGCCGGTCGGCGACGATGGCATGGGCGGCGGCGCGCGGGGTCGTCCCGTCCGCCTCGGCGCGCGCCAGCATCTGGCCGATCAGCGCCCGCATCGAGCGGCGGGTGTGGGCGAACGCCTCGTCCGCGTCGGCGTCGATGTCCCCGAACAGCGTCCACCACCACCATGCGTTGGTACCGGAGTTGACGACGACATCGGGCAGCACGGTGATCCCGCGCCGCGCGAGCATCTCCTCGGCGTCCGGCAGCACCGGCATGTTCGCGGCCTCGACGACGAGGCGGGCCGTGATCTGCGCCTGGTTGGCCGTGTCGACGGCGTACGAGACGGCCGCGGGGACAAGCACGTCCGCGTCGACGGACAGCCAGGCGTCGCCCGGCAGTTCCAGGTCACCGGGCCGAAGGGCGCTGCGGTCGACGGTGCCGTACGAGTCCCGCGCGGCCAGCATCACGTCGACGTCCAGGCCGTCCGGGTTGGCCACGGTGCCCTTGATGTCGGCGACGGCGACGATCTTCAGCCCGGCGCGGGCGAGGAAGCGGGCACTCGCGCCGCCCATGGTGCCGAGTCCCTGGACACAGACGCGCGTTCCCTCGTACGGCACCCCCGCCCGGTCGAGCGCGGCGAGGACCGACTCGGCGACGCCGCAGCCGCCGACCAATTCGTCGAGGCCGATGCCGTCGACCTCCACGGCGAAGGCGTCCGCGAGCCGCTTGCGCGCGGAGGCCTCGTCGTCGAGGAGGTGGTAGACGGCCTGGATGGAGGAGACGAGACCGGCCTCCTCGGCGGCGCGGTCCACGATGTCCTGGGTGAGGCCGAGGTCCTCGCCGGTGGTCCACATCGTCTCGAGGTACGGCCGCACGGCACGCAGATAGCGCACGAGGATCCCGTACGCCCGCGGGTCCTGCGGGTCGCAGTCGATGCCGCCCTTCGCGCCGCCGAGCGGGATGTACCGCCCGTCGGGGTTGTAGTGCAGGGCTTCCTTCATCGTCATCCCGCGGGCCAGCCCGGTCACCTCCTCCAGCGTGCAGCCCTCGCGCATGCGCAGTCCGCCGCTGGACACCCCGCGCACGAGCCGGTCGATCACCAGATGGCCCTGGCGCCCGGTGACATGGTCGGTCCAGGTGAGCGACAGCAGGGGAGTGGTGGTCATCGGGCGGTCTCCTCGGGAACGGTGATCACGGTGGGGCCCGGGGTGGCCAGGGCCCGGGCGAGAGCGGTGGCGAGCGCGCCGGGGGTGGGGGCGTGCACCCCGTGCCCGCCGTAGGCGCGGGCGAGGGCGGGCAGATCGACGGGCGCGAGGTCGACGGCGGCCGGTTCGTCGCCGCGGGCGGCCATCTCGTCGCGGATCTCCCCGTACCCGCCGTTGTCGAACACCACGACGGGAAGGGGCAGTTGGAGCTGGGCGGCGGTGGCGAGCTCCTGCACGGAGAACTGCAGCCCGCCGTCCCCGCTGAGCGCGATCACCTGGCGGTCCGGGTGCGCGGTCTTCGCGCCGATCGCGGCGGGCAGGGCGTAGCCGAGGGTGCCGAATCCCGTGGGGTGCAGATAGCGGGCGCCGGGGCCGATGGGCAGATGCGGCAGGGCCCCGTAGTAGCAGCACTGGGCGCTGTCGGAGGTGATGACGGCGTCGGCGTCGAGGACGCCGCGGATCGCCCGGAGGTACGGCAGCCAGCGCGCGTCCCGCTCCCGGGTCTCTGCGTCCCGCGCGAGACGCAGAGCGGCGACCTCCTCGGCGGCACCGGGCGAGCCGTCCCCCGCGTCGTCGGCTCCGCTCCCCGCATCCCGTACGAGACACAGATCCACGGCACGCGGCGGACGCAGCGCGGTGACGATTCCCCCTGCTCCCCGGCCCGCTCCGGCGTCCCTGCACGCGGCCAGCAGTGCGCCGAGCACCTGCTGCGCGTCGCCCACCAGTGCGACGTCCGCAGGGAGCGCCGCGTACATCTGCGCCGGGTCCACGTCGACACGCACCAGCGTCCCGCCCAGCGGCGGCGGCTCCGACCACAGGTCGGACTCGGCCAGTTCGGTTCCCACCGCCAGCACCACATCGCGTTCGGTCAGCCACTTCTGTACTGCCGGGCTGTGCAGCGAGACGCCCAGCGACAGCGGATGGGACTCGTCCACGATCCCCTTGCCGTTGGCGGTGGTGACGACGGGTGCGCTCAACTCCTCTGCCAGAGCGAGCAGTTCACCCGCCGCGCCGCGTGCCCCGCCACCCAGCACGAGCGCGGGCCGGCTCGCCGTGCGCAGGGCCTCGGCGGCCTCCCGCAGCCCGGTGGCAGGGGGGATCAAGGTCCCGGCCGCCGGGGCGCCGCGTACCTCACCCGCCTTCTCCGCGGTCTCCAGCAGATCGAGCGGAATCTCGATGTGCACGGGCCGCGGCCGCCCGGTGGCGAAGAGCGTGAACGCCCGCGCGACCGCGGCGCCGATCTCGTCGGCCGTCGACACCCGGTGGCTGAACGCCGCGACGCCCCGCAGCGCCTCGGTCTGGCTGCGCATCTCGTGCAGCAGGCCGGTCGACTGGCGCGGGTGGCGCAGTGGCATCCCGGGCGAGACCACGAGCAGGGGCACGCTGTCGGAGTACGCCTGGCCGACCGCCGCCGCGATGTTCAGCAGGGCGGGTCCCGTGGTGGTGATCGCGATCCCGGGGCGCCCGCTGACCCGGGCGTACGCATCGGCCGCGTATCCCGCGCCCTGCTCGTGACGGGGCGTCACATGGGCGATTCCGTAAGCGTCGAGATGCCGGTAGATCTCCAGGTTGTGCGTGCCCGGAATGCCGAAGGCCTGGGTGACGCGGTGCGCCGCGAGTGCCCGGACGGCGGCTTCGCCGCCCGTCACAGCCGTGGACGCCATGTCACATGCTCCTGGAGATGATCAGCCGCATGATGTCCGAGGTGCCTTCCTCGATCTCCTCCAGCTTGGCGTCCCGCATCCACTGCTCCACGGGGAACTCGCGGGAGTACCCCCATCCGCCCAGCGTCTGGACCGCTGCCCAGGTGCAGTACGCGGCCGTCTCGGAGGCCGTCAGTTTCGCCATCGCCGCCTCGGTCGTCGCGTCGAGACCGGCGTCCAGCCGCTTGGCGGCCCGCCAGGTCATCAGCCGGGCCTGCTCGATCCGAGTGCGCATGTCGGCGAGCCGGAAAGCCACGGCCTGGTGCTCGATGATCGGCTTGCCGAACTGCAGCCGGGTCTTGGCGTAGTCGCGTGCGTACTCGTACGCCGCGCGGGCCACGCCCGTCGCCGCCGCGCCGAGCACCGCGCGCGAGATGTCGAACGTCCGCATGAGGCCGTGGAAGCCCTCGCCCTCGCCGCCGAGCCGGTCGGCCTCGGGCACGAAGGCGCCGGAGAAGAAGATCTCCCGGCAGACGATGGCCCGCTGGCCCATCTTGCGCATCGGCTCGCCGAAGCTGACCCCTTGCGTGCCCTTGCGGAAGAGGAAGGCACTGACCCCGCGAGAGCGCTGCGAGGGGTCGGTCTTGGCGAAGACGACGTACTGCTCGGCCTCACCGGCGTTGGAGATCCACGCCTTCTGGCCGCTCAGCAGATAGCCGCCGTCGGTCCTGGTGGCCGTCGTCACGATGGAGGCGGCGTCCGAGCCCGAGCCCGGCTCGGTGGTCGCCAGGGCGGTCATCGGGGTGTCCGGGCCTGCGAGCGGCGTGAGCCAGGTCCGCTTCTGCTCCGCGCTGCCGAGGGCGAGCAGCGGGTCGGCGAAGAAGCCGTTGGAGCAGAGCAGATTGCCGATGCCGAGATCGCCGACGCAGAGCTCCTCCTGGACGAGGACTTGCGTGAACACGTCGGTGTAGCCGCCGCCTCCGTACTCCTTGGGGAGCATGAAACCCGTGATGCCCACCTTGGCGGCCTTGCGCCACAGATCCCATGGTGTCTCGGTGTCCGCCTCGTCCACCGCGCGCGCCCGAGGCCGGATCTCCTCGCGGGCGAACGCGCGGCTGACGTCGACGATGTCGCGCTGTTCGGTCGTGAGCGGGACCAGCTCGGTGGGGAGCTCGGACATGGTGCCTCCAGGCACGACGAGGACGGAGTAACTGAACCGTCAGTCAGTATCTGGAGGCGTGGGCTCCCGTGTCAACATGATCGTCAACATGCCCGGCGCGGTGCCCCGCCCGATGGTCCGCCCGGCGGACCGGGCGGCTGTACGGGCGGCGAACGGGCAGGGCGAGCCGGCGGTCAGACGGAGGCTGACCCCGGCACGGCCCCGCGGGCCTCGATCTCGCAGTGGTCCTTGAACCCCTGGCTCGTCAGACCGAGCGCCGAATTCATCCGCGAGCGCAGGTTCTCCACCGCCACGATCGCCGTGAGCTCGACGAACGCGGCCTCGCCCAGCGTCGCGAGCAGCCGCCCGGCCTGCTCGTCCCCGACCTCGGGCGGATTGGCGGTCATCGCCTCCGCGTACTCCATGACATCGCGCTCCAGCGCGGTGTACGCGTCGCTGTCGCGCCACACCGGCACATCGTGCACCTTGCGCACGTCCATGCCGCGCTCCCGGCTCACCCAGTGGCCGAAGTCCATGCACCAGCTGCAACCGATCGACGCGGCCGACGCCATCTCGGCCAGCGCCTTCAGATCCGCGTCGAGGTGCTTCCACTTCGCCACCGACTGCTCGAAACGCAGATCGCTCCAGAGCACCCGTGGGTTGTGGGCCAGCGCACGGGCGGGGTCGAGCACCATTCCGTACACGCGCCGGGAGTACCGCTCGGTGAGGCGGAAGAGCAGCGAACGGCGCGGGGTGAGGGAGATACGGGCCATGACGGGCCTCCTGAGCTGTGGACGGTGTCCTTTCACGCCTACGACGGACGGGGTGTGGCCAGACGTGACATCTGGAACCGCGGCCGGGAAAAGATCTTCAGGAACACCCGCACCGGGACGGGCGTTGCCTGGTCATGACGGAAAGCGCGCGGCAGGACGCCTTGCTCAGGCTGGTGGCCGAACACAAGGGCGGGGTGCTGGTCACCCTCAAGCGGGACGGCAGGCCCCAGCTCTCCAATGTGAACCACTTCTACTATCCGCAGGAGCGGACCATCAGGGTGTCGCTCACGGACGGCCGCGCCAAGACCGCGAACCTGCGCCGCGACCCCCGCGCCTCGTACCACGTCACGAGCGGGGACCGCTGGGCCTGGACCGTCGCCGAGGGCACCGCCGAGCTCTCCGCGGTCGCGGCCGATCCGTACGACGAAACGGTCGAGGAACTGATCACGCTCTACCGCGACGTCAGCGGCGAGCACCCGGACTGGGACGACTACCGCAGTGCCATGGTCCGCGACAAACGTCTCGTGCTCAGGCTGCGGGTGGAACGGGCATACGGCCAGCCCCGAGGCTGACCGCTGTCGGACCCCACGCACATAATGAAGACACCACACCGACCTCAGGAGGTGCCGTGACCGGCACTGGCCCCCACAACCCGCTGAGTTCCCGGCTGCGCGCGCTCCGGCCGGCTGCTTTCGGCGCCGACCCGTCCGGCGAGCGGTGGGAGCGGATAAAGCGCTCACCGAACTTCTCCGACGGCGTCTTCCAGAACCCCGTGGGAGCCAGGACCAGGCCGTCCGGCGGTTCCATGATCGAGTTCGCCAAGATCTACTTCCGCAAGGAGGCGCGGGCCCGCCGCTCCCCGGTCGGGCATGTGCCCCTGCATGCCACCACCCTTGCCGACCTGGCCAAACCGCCTGCCTCCGGGCTGCGGCTCACCTGGATGGGACACTCCAGCGTCCTCGCGGAGATCGACGGGCGGAGGGTGCTCTTCGATCCGGTCTGGGGTGAGCGCTGCTCCCCCTTCCCCTTCGCCGGGCCCAAGCGGCTGCACCCCGTGCCCGTCCCGCTCGCAGAGCTCGGCCCGGTCGATGTCGTCGTGATCTCCCACGACCACTACGACCACCTCGATCTGCCCAGCATCCGGGCGCTGGCCTCCACCGACACGATCTTCGCGGTGCCTCTCGGCGTCGGGGCACATCTGGAGCACTGGGGCGTGCCCGCCGACCGGCTGCGCGAGCTGGACTGGAACGAATCGGCTCAGGTGGCGGGCCTGCGGTTGACCGCGACACCTGCCCGGCACTTCTGCGGGCGCGGAATCCGCAATCAGCAGCACACGCTCTGGGCGTCCTGGGCCGTCGCGGGCCCCGAGCACCGCGTCTACCACAGCGGTGACACCGGATACTTTCCCGGCTTCAAGGACATCGGCGCCGAGCACGGCCCCTTCGACGCCACCATGATCCAGATCGGCGCGTACAGCGAATACTGGCCGGACATCCATATGACACCCGCCGAGGGCATGCGCGCCCACCTCGATCTCCAGGGCGGCGAGCCGTCCGGCGCGATGCTGCCGATCCACTGGGGCACGTTCAATCTCGCGCCGCACCCGTGGGCCGAGCCCGGCGAGGACACGGTCGCCGCGGCAGCGGCGGAAGGCGCCCGCGTCGCGCTGCCGCGGCCCGGCGAGCCCTTCGAGCCGACGGCCGAGCGTGTTCCGTCCGAGCTGTGGTGGCGCGCGGCGGCGACCGCGCCCGCCCAGGGCTGGGCCGCCTCCGGCGGCAAGGGCAGCAGCCCCGAGGTGGCGCCGACCGCCTGATCCCCGACGCCTCGCTCCCGTCGGCCCGCGGCTCCCGCCGACACACCCGGCGGGAGCCGCGTTTTCGGCCTGCCGTGCGAAGGCTCATACCAGAGCGGGAATGAATAGCGGGCAAGTTTGTCAACTGCCCTCCGCACGTGCCCTCTTGGCGACTACCGTGTGTGCCCGGTGATCCACGATGGGATTTTTCTGCGTACGCCGAGCCTATCGTCGAGCCGAAGCTGACCACTTGCATTGCAGTACGCCGATTCCTGGGGCCCCACGTACCAAGGATGCTGATGTCTCAATTACGCGCACCCGCCGCGCGGCCGGACCGCCGGGAGGGCGGGCGCCATGGCCGGCCAGGCGCACGCTCCCTGCCGTCAGCCGGAAGGTCGCAACCCGTGCCGTCGTCGCCGGAAGCCCGGATACGCCCTCAACTCCAGCGCACCGCAGTGCTGCCGGCGGCCGTCGTCGCCCTCAGCGGTGCGACTGCCGTGCTCTTCACGATCCGCGCCGCCGGGCTGCGGCCCACCGTCGAACTCTGGGCCGTACTGGCCGGTGCCGCCGTGCTCGCCATCGCCGCGGTCGCCGCGGCGGCCATCGGCGCGGACCGCACGGCCAAGTCCGTACTGGACCGCTGTGCGGCCCTGCGCCGCAACTCCGCACGCGGGCAGGCCGATCTGCAGACGGTCGTCGAACAGCTCAGACGGGGAGAGGGTCCGCCCGCGCGCCGTTCCCCCCTGCCCGCGCCCCTCGACGGCGACGAATTCGACCTGCTGACGCAGGAGCTGAGCCGCTCGCACGACGCCGCCGTGGCGGCAGTGGTGCAGGCATCCCGGCTCTCCAGCAGCGTCGGCAACGAACAGAAGGTCGAGGTCTTCGTCAATCTGGCCCGGCGGCTCCAGTCGCTGGTCCACCGGGAGATCCAGCTCCTCGACGAGCTGGAGAACGAGGTCGAGGACCCGGAGCTGCTCAAGGGCCTCTTCCATGTCGACCACCTCGCCACCCGCATCCGCAGGCACGCCGAGAACCTCGCCGTCCTCGGCGGCGCGATCTCCCGGCGGCAGTGGTCCAACCCGGTCACCATGACGGAGGTGCTGCGTTCCGCGATCGCGGAGGTGGAGCAGTATCCCCGGGTCAAGCTGGTGCCGCCGATCGACGGCACACTGCGTGGCCACGCCGTCGCCGACGTGATCCACCTGCTGGCCGAACTGGTCGAGAACGCCACCCTGTTCTCCGCCCCGCACACCCAGGTGCTGATGCGCGCCCAGCACGTCACGGCCGGACTCGCCGTCGAGGTCGAGGACCGCGGCCTCGGTATGCCGGTGGACGAGCAGAACAGGATGAACGCGCTGCTCGCCGACCCCGACCAGGTGAACGTCGCCCATCTGCTGCAGGACGGGCGTATCGGCCTCTTCGTCGTCTCGGCGCTGGCCCGCAGGCACGGCATCGCGGTACGCCTGCAGTCCAACATCTACGGCGGCGTCCAGGCCATCCTCGTACTCCCGCAGGGGCTCCTCGGCGCCGAGCCCGACGCACTCCAGCAGAACAGTGCGGCTGCCGTGTCGGAAGCCGCGGCGCGCCCGAGGGGAGAGACGAGGGGCACCCAGGCGACCGCGGCACGCCCGCCGATTCCGCAGCAGCCCCACTCCCCGCCGCAGCTGCCACAGCAGCCACACAGGCAACCGCAGCGGGAGCCGGTGTACGCCACCACCCTCGGCTCGGGCCCCCTCCCCGTGCGGGGAGAGCACGCCGACCGCCCCAACCCGGCGGCAGCCACGCCCGGTGTCGGTCGCTCGGACATCAGCCACGGGGACATCAGCCAGGGGAGCGTCAACCACGCCGGCGTCAACCACGCGGCACCCGCGCCGAGCTCACCCGCCGAGGCCCCCGATGCGGTGCGCGGCGCCATGGGCCGCCCCCAACTGCCCAAGCGCCGCAGCCAGGAACACCTCGTCCCCCAGCTGCGGGACGCCCCGGCGCCCCGCAAGGACGACGATCACGCCCTCCACGACCCGGGGCTGATGGCAGCCTTCCAGCGAGGCATCGGACTGGCAGAGTCCCAGCCCCTCGCGGACAGCGCGCCGCTGCCTGACCCGCAGCGCCACGACAACACCTCCAAGGAGTAGATCACCATGGCGAGCGATGTGCCGAACGGCCATGCCTCGGACCTCGACTGGCTGCTCAGCGGCCTGGTCCAGCGCGTGCCGTACACCCGGAACGCGGTACTGCTCTCCTCCGACGGGTTGGTGAAATCCGTGCACGGCCTGGACCCCGACAGCGCCGACCACATGGCGGCGCTCGCCTCCGGCCTCTACTCCCTGGGCCGCAGCGCCGGAGCGCGCTTCGGCGACGGGGGAGAGGTGCGCCAGGTGGTGGTGGAACTGGACTCGACTCTGCTGTTCGTCTCCACCGCGGGCTCCGGCACCTGTCTCGCCGTGCTCGCCGGCCGGGAGGCGGACGCCGCGGTCCTCGGATACGAGATGGCGATGCTGGTCAAGAGCGTGCGGCCGTATTTGACCACGCCCGCCAGACATTCGGCCGGGGCGCCGAGTGCCGCGGGGCACTGAAAGTGCCGTCCCCCAAGGACGGGCCACTGCTCGACGACGCGGCAGGCCGGCTCATCCGCCCGTACACGGTGAGCGGTGGCCGCACCCGTCCGACGGCCGCACTGGACCTGCTCTCCCTCGTGATGGCGACCGGGACCGTGCCACAGACGCACTTAGGGCCCGAGCACGCCACGGCGCTCGGCCTGTGCGACGGGCCGACGTCGGTGGCCGAGATCTCCGCGCATCTCAGGCTCCCGGCGGTCGTCACCAAGGTGCTGCTCTCCGATCTGGTGGACTGCGGCGCGGTCACCGCGCGGGCGCCGCGCTGCAACGACTCACTCACGGACCGTTCATTGCTGGAGGCGGTGCTCGATGGCCTACGACGACGGCTCTGACGTCGACGACCTCTTCCCGACCGCTCTGAAGATCCTTGTCGCGGGCGGATTCGGGGTGGGCAAGACAACCTTTGTGGGGGCGGTCAGTGAGATCGAACCCCTCAGTACGGAAGAACTGCTGACCCAGGTCAGCGTGGCGACCGACCGACTCGACGGCATCGAGTCCAAGACCACCACGACGGTCGCCATGGACTTCGGCCGGATCACGCTGGACCGGAGTCATGTGCTCTATCTGTTCGGCACACCCGGCCAGGAGCGCTTCTGGTTCATGTGGGACGAGCTCTCCGAGGGCGCTCTTGGAGCGGTTGTGCTCGCCGACACGCGCCGACTCGAGGACTCCTTCTCGGCGGTGGACTTCTTCGAGCGTCGCGGAATCGGATTCGTCGTCGCCGTCAACGAGTTCGACGGCGCCTACCGCTATGAACCGGAAGAGGTACGGGCCGCGATCGACCTCAAGCCGGAGGTGCCGGTCGTCCTGTGCGACGCACGTATCGCCAGCTCGGGGATAGGAACACTGGTCACCCTCGTCCAGCATCTGCTCACCACCACCCCGGCGCCGGCCGCGCCGGCCCCGAGCTACGGAGCACAGATATGACGTACGACCCGACCGGCCATCTGCTGCTGACCCCCGTCGACCGCGAGGCGCCCGTCCGCGTGCGGCGGCTGCGCCAGCTCGGCTTCGGGGACCGGCCGGACCCCGCCTTCGACGAATTCGCGCACAAGCTCGCGGAGGTGACCGGGGCGCCGTTCTCCATGGTCAACTTCATTGACGAGCACCGGCAGTTCTTCGCGGGGCTGCACACCCCGTCCGGTATGCACACCGGAAGCGATCTGGGCGCGGCGGGGGACGGCGGGGTCAGCCGTTTCATGGCGCGCGACCACGGCTACTGCCCGCATGTGGTCGTACGGCGCAAGGCGCTCGTCCTGGAGGACGTCTGCGACTATCCGAGGTTCGCGGGCAACCCGGTCGTCGACGAGATCGGCATCCGCTCCTATCTCGGGGCGCCGCTCATCGACCGTACGGGGATCGCGCTGGGCACGATCTGTGTCGTGGACACGGAGCCGCGGCCGTGGGGGCGTGCGGGCCTGGAGACGATCAAGTCGCTGGCCGCTGAGCTGATCGAACAGATCCACCGCCGCGAGGATGGCCGGATCTAGCGGGGTTGCCCCGAGGCCCCGAGGTACGCCTCTCGGGGGCGTACCCCGGGCCGGGGCGGAGTTCAGGGCCGGTCAGACCGCCGGTTCCAGCCTCACCGAGTCGGACAGCCGGTCCGACCACTCGCCCTTCGACGTGCCAAGCGCCACCTCCGCCAGGCGCAGCAGCTGGATGTCGGAGGTGCCGGCGGGGGCGAACATGTGGAGGGCGTCCCGCAGATACCGTTCGATGGGGCGGTCGGTGAAGAGCCCGGCTGCGGCATGCACCTCCATGGCGTTGCGCGCGGTGTCGATCGCCGACTCGACATTGACCAGCTTCGCGTTCATGAGCTCCGCGTCGCACGGCAGACCCCGGTCGAGCAGATGCACCGCGTGATACGCGGCGAGCCGTGCGGTCATCAGCCGCGACTGCATCTTCCCCAACTTCAGCTTGACCGACTGCAGATGGTGCAGGGGCTTGCCGTAGCGGTGGCGCTCGGCGCAGAAGCGTGTGGTCTCCTCAAGGATCGCCTGATGGATGCCGAGCGACACGGCGGTGAGGTTGGCCCGTCCGTAGAGCACGCTGGAGGAGTACGCCACGGCCAGTCCGTCGCCCTCCTCACCGAGCCGGTTCGGGGCGGGCACGCGGCAGTTGTGGAAGTGCAGTTCGCCGAAGCTGAAGCCGTGCAGGCCCATGGCGGGCCGCTGCTCGCCGACGGCGCACCCGGGGCGGTCCGATTCCACCAGGAAGGCCGTCAGCCCCTTGGAACCGGGAGCGGTCCGCACCACGACGCCGTGCAGATCACCGACATGGCTGTTGCCCACATACACTTTCCGGCCGTTGAGAACGTAGTCGTCGCCGTCCCGTACGGCGGTGGCACTCATGCCCAGCACATGGCCGCCGGACTCCGGTTCGGTGACGGCGATCGTCGGCAGACAGTCGCCGGCGGCGATGACGGGGAGCCACGTCTTCTTCTGCTCGTCGCTGCCGAAGTGGATGATCTTGGCGACGCCGAGCTGCGAGGCCTGCACCATCGCACCCATCGCCCCGCTGACCCTGGACAGTTCCTCGATGATGATGGTCTTGGCGAGATGCCCGACCCCCATGCCTCCGTGTTCCTTGCTGATCGTCGCGCCCAGCCAGCCCTGCTGGGCTATCAGCCGGGACAGTTCGCGGTGGACCGAGCGGGCGGTCTCCATCGCCGGGATCCGTGGACGTACCTCGGTCTCGGCGAACTCGCGAACGTGGTCGCGTAATTGGTGATGCAGTCGACTGGCGAAGTAGCCGTCCATCGCGAGTCCTCCTCTGCGAAACGCCTGCCCGGGCAGTTGTTCGAGCAGGTGGTGCATCGGCAGTGATCTCGTCCCGAACAGGCCGACCACCTCATGGTGTTGATCGCTTTTCGGCGGCACAAGATCGATACCAACTTTGGCCTGAACGCAGGCCGTTGACGTTTGATTGAGGATGTGGTTCGCGTGGTACGAGCCTGTCCGGTCCTGACGTACGGCATTCCCCCTGTGCCTCTTTCTGCCACATGCCAACGGCAAAGGTTTGGTGGGCATGTGGCACTGAGGGACATGTGCGAGTCGCAGACCTGCATATGTGCGACATTCGGGAACACCGGAAGAACCGATACGGCACACACCCACACCGAAAAGAGCGCATGCGAGCACGAAGGGCAGGCGCGGAGGTCTGCAGTGCTGGCGCGTGGAGGTGCTACCCGGCGCGCGAAGTGTTGCAAGGGGGCGCAGGGGGCGCACGCCCCTGCGCTTGTATGGCCCCGGGGTGCTGCCACGCATACGGGACTTTAAAGACACTCGCGAGCTGCGGGGAAAGCGCTTTCTCGCTATATGCAGGCGCCCGCTGAGTGTCAGTGCCGCGTCGTACGGTCTTCGTATGGCCACTGCCGACGACGTACGCAGACTTGCGCTCTCGCTGCCCGGGGCGATGGAGAAGCTCGCCTGGGGCATGCCGACGTTCCGCCTGGAGAGCGGGGGAAGGATCTTCGCCTCGCTCGACGACGACGACAAGGTGATGGGGGTGAAGTGCCCGAAGGGGGACAGGGAGGAGCTGATCGCCGCAGAGCCGGAGAAATTCTTCATGCGGGCGGGGCACGACGACAACTTCGCGTGGCTGCGAGTGCGGCTGGCGGCGCTGGAGGACGAGGAGGAGCTGTACGCGATTCTGGGGGACTCGTGGCGGCAGGCGGCTCCGCGGAGATTGCTGGACGCGCACCCGGAATTGGCGGGGCGGGGGTGAGGGTGCGGGCTGCCTGCGGCGCGATCACCAGCCTGCAGCTCCGCCCCGGCCCCCCTGCGCCCAGGGGAAAGCGGTTCGTGACCACCGGTCGAAGTGCGGTATTGTTCTCATGCGCGTTCGGCCGGGGGAAACCCCAGGTCAGACGGGCACCGGGACGTGGCGCAGCTTGGTAGCGCACTTGACTGGGGGTCAAGGGGTCGCAGGTTCAAATCCTGTCGTCCCGACCAGCGTTTATGCAGGTCAGAGGCTGTATCGGAACTTTCCGATACGGCCTCGCCGGTTTTCCGGGGGCATGGCATCGGCTCCTGGCATGGACATCATCATTGGCTGGGCACCGGCCCGCGCTCGCTTACTCACCCACCGCACACACCGGCCGACCCTTCCGGGTGTGACCGGTCGCCGCGAGCGAGGGGTGTGCCTGAAGCGTGTGACCGAGGGGCCCTTTCGGGCATGGCAGGGCTGGGGCACGATGGCCGGGCGAACAAGTGTGCCCACCGTCCAGATCCGTTCCGACCCGGAGTAACCGGAGGCGCCGCGTGCCGAGCAAAGATCACGCCAGGCTCGACGAGCTGCAACGCGACCCCTATCCGCTCTACGCGCGGGCGCGCCGGACCAAGGGCCTGACCTTCGTTCCCGAGCTCGACGCCTGGCTGGTCGCCCGGGACGCGGATGTACGTGAAGTCCTGCGGCGGCCCGAGGAGTTCTCGTCCGTACGCGCTCTGCTCCCCGATGTGATGCCCTCGCCCGCCGCCCTGGAGGTGCTGTCCAAGGGGTTCGGCAAGCGGCCCACCGTCGTTTCCACGGACGGTCCGGCGCATCAGCGCCATCGCGCTCCGCTCAACCGCGGACTGTCCGCCGGGCGGATCGCCGCACTCGTCCCGTACGCAGCCGAGCGAGCCGAGGCGCTCGTCGACGGCTTCGCCGCAGGACCTGACGGCCGTGTCGAGCTGATGGAGGCGTACGCGCGGAAGTTACCCGGCCAGGTCATAGGGCGCCTGATCGGCTTCGACCCGGTGGACGTGCCGCTCGCGGTGCACGGCGGCCACCGCGCCGAGGAACTGCTGTTCCGGCCGATGGACCCGGACGGGCAGGTCGCCGCCGCCGAGGACGTCGTTGCGCTCCAGAAGCTGCTGGACGAGTACGTACGTGAGCGGCGGCAGAGCCCGCGCGACGATCTGCTGTCCGGGATGGTCGCCGCGCTCGCGCCCGGAAGCGGCGAGCTCACTCTCGACCAGCGCCACGAGCTCGTGTCCAACCTCCAGAACTTCCTGATCGCCGGGCATCTGACCACCACGGCTCTTATCGGTTCGACGCTGCTGCATCTGCTGCGCGACCGGCGGCAGTGGGAACTGATATGCAGTGAACCGGAGTTGATACCGGCCGCCGTCGAGGAAGCGGCGCGGTACGACACGGCGGTCCAGGGCTTCCGGCGTACAACCACCCGGCCCGTCACGATCGCCGGTACCGATCTCCCCGCCGGGGCAACCGTGTTCGTGGCGTACGGATCGGCCAACCGTGACGAGGAACGCTACGACCGGCCGGAGGTCTTCGACATCACCCGGCCCCTCTCGCGGCAGCATGTTGCCTTCGGGCATGGCACGCACGGCTGCCCCGGATCGCAGCTGGCCCGCGAACAACTGCGCCTGACCCTTGAGTTGTTCGCCGGCAGGCTCCCCGGCCTGCGGCTCGACGAGGACAAGCCGTGGCCCGTGATGCGGCCGACGCTCATCCACCGCTCGCCCGAGGCGCTGCATCTCGCCTGGTGAACTGATCCCCGTGGGCAGATCACCTCCGAGCTTCCGTACGCGATCTCTGGGCGAAGCAGTGCCCGGGGACGGGATCCGTCAGCCGCGCCGCAGCAGATAGGTGTCCATGATCCAGCCCTTGCGGGCACGCGCCTCGGCCCGCAGCTCCTCGATCCGCCCGGACACGTCCGCGAGCCGGCCCGAGACCAGGATCTCGTCCTCGGTGCCCACGTATGCGCCCCAGTAGATGAAGAGATCCTGGTCGAGATGGCGGGTGAAGGCCTGCCGCGCGTCGAGCATCACGACCACGTCGTCCACGCCCTCGGGCCAGCCCTCGGCGAGCCGGCGGCCCGTGGTGATCTGCACCGGGCGGCCCACCCGGTTCAGAGCGGTGCGGTGCCTGGCCAGCAGCGACGAGACGCTGCTGATGCCCGGCACCACCTCGTGCTCGAAGGCGACCGTGCCCCGCTGAAGGATCTCCTCAAGGATGGCGAGTGTGGAGTCGTACAGCGCGGGATCGCCCCACACCAGGAACGCACCGCACTCGTCATCGCCCAGTTCCTCGGTGATGAACCGCTCGTACAGATCGGCACGGCGGCGGCGCCAGTCGTCGACGGCGGGGGAGTAGTCCGATGTTTCCCGGTCCCGCTCCGGATCGCGTGCCTCGATCAGACGGTAGGCGCGGTTCTCGACATGGGCGTCGAGAATCTCCCGCCGCAGCCGGATCAGATCCGACTTCTCCTCTCCCTTGTCGAGGATGAAGAACGCATCCGCCTTGTTCAGCGCCTTGACGGCCTGCAAGGTCAGCTGGTCGGGGTCGCCCGCCCCGATGCCGATCACATAGATCTTTCTCACCCCACCGATTATGCGGGGCACCCCTCATCCGGCGGTAAGCGGGAGCTACCGGGGCCGCCGGTCGCGGCATATCCTCCGACCATGCGTGTCGCACTCTTCGTCACCTGCGTCAACGACGCGGTGTATCCGGCCACGGGCATCGCGACCGTCAGACTCCTGGAGCGGCTGGGGGTGGAGGTGGACTTCCCGGCGGCGCAGACCTGTTGCGGACAGCCGCAGTACAACACCGGCTACCGGCGGGAGACCGAGCCCCTGGTACGGCGGACGGCCCAGGCCTTCGAGGGGTACGAATATGTCGTGACGCCGTCGGGGTCGTGCGCGGCGATGGTGCGGGAGCACTATCCGAAGTTCGGTGAGGCGGCGCTCCCGGCCCGTACGTACGAACTCACCGAGTTCCTGGTCGACGTCCTCGGTGTCACCGATGTCGGCGCCTGGTTCCCGCACACCGTCACCTACCACCCCTCCTGCCACGGACTGCGGGCCCTGGGCCTGGGAGAGCGGCCACGCAGGCTCCTCGAAGCGGTCAAGGGCCTGGAGCTGAGGGAACTGCCCGGTGCCGAGGAGTGCTGCGGCTTCGGCGGCACGTTCGCCGTCAAGAACCCCGACGTCTCCGCCGCCATGGGCCAGGACAAGGTCCGCAACGCCCTCGCCACCGGCGCCGAGGTGCTGTGCGGCGCCGACAACTCCTGTCTGATGCACATCGGCGGCATCCTGCGCCGCCAGGACGCCCCGCAGCGCGCCCTGCACATCGCCGACATCCTCGCGAGCACGGAAGAGGAGCCCCTGCTGTGAGCGGTACGTATCTCGGCATGCCGTCCTTCCCCAAAGCCGCCAGGGAGGCCGTCCACGATGTGACGCTGCGCGCCAATCTGCGTCACGCCACCCACACCATCCGCGACAAGCGCGCCAAAGCCGTGGCGGAGCTGGAGGACTGGGCGCTGCTGCGCGAAGCGGGCAAGCAGATCAAGAACCAGACGCTCCGCCATCTCGACCGCTATCTGGAGCAGTTGGAGTCGGCGGTCGTCGCGGCCGGGGGCACCGTTCACTGGGCCGCCGATGCCGCCGAGGCCAATCGCATCGTCGCCGATCTGGTGAAGGCGACGGGCCAGAGCGAGGTCGTCAAGGTCAAGTCGATGGCCACCCAGGAGATCGGCCTCAATGAAGCGCTGGAGGCCGAGGGCATCGCGGCGTACGAGACCGACCTCGCCGAACTCATCGTGCAGCTCGGCCACGACCGCCCGTCCCACATCCTCGTCCCGGCCATCCACCGCAATCGCGGCGAGATCCGCGACATCTTCCGCAAGAAGATGGGAAGTTGGGGCAGAGCGGCCCCGGAAGGACTGACCGACGCCCCGGCCGAACTCGCCGAAGCCGCGCGCCTGCATCTGCGTGAGAAGTTCCTGCGCGCCAAGGTCGGCATCTCCGGCGCCAACTTCATGGTCGCCGAGACGGGCACCCTCGTCGTCTTCGAGTCCGAGGGCAACGGGCGGATGTGTCTGACCCTCCCCGAGACCCTGATCTCCGTCGTCGGTATCGAGAAGGTGGTCCCCACCTGGCGCGACCTCGAGGTCTTCCTGCAGACCCTGCCGCGCTCGTCGACCGCCGAGCGCATGAACCCGTACACCTCGATGTGGACGGGAACGGCCGACGCGGACGGACCGCGGACCTTCCATCTGGTCCTGCTCGACAACGGCAGGACCGAGACGCTCGCCGACGAGGTCGGCCGCCAGGCGCTGCGCTGCATCCGCTGCTCGGCCTGCCTGAACGTCTGCCCGGTGTACGAGCGGGCCGGCGGCCATGCCTACGGCTCCGTCTACCCCGGCCCGATCGGAGCCATCCTCAGTCCCCAACTGCGGGGAATCCAGAGCGAGATCGACGCCTCGCTGCCGTTCGCGTCCTCGCTGTGCGGCGCCTGCTACGAGGTGTGCCCGGTCGCCATCGACATCCCTGAAGTCCTGCTCCACCTCAGGGAGAAGGTCGCGGAGCAGGGCGGCAAGGGGCACCGCGTCGAAAAGGCGGCGATCAAGGCGGCGGGGTGGATCCTCAGCCATCCGGCCGCGCTCGCCGCCGGGGAGAAGGCCGCCGCCAGGACCCGCAAACTGCATCCGAAGAATCTCCCGGGCGCGGGGGCCTGGACCGCGGACCGGGAACTGCCCGAACTGCCCGCCCAATCCTTCCGTGACTGGTGGAAGAAGAACCGCACATGAGCGCCTCACGCGAGCGCATCCTCGCCCGGGTCCGCGCGGCCGTGGCCGGCGCCCCCGAGGCGCCCGAGCCTGCCCGCGACTATCTGGAGAGCCATACCTCCGACGATCCGGACGAGATCCTCGATCTGCTGCACGAGAACCTCGCCGACTACCGGGCGATCGTGCACCGCGCAACCGAAGCCGAACTGCCCGCCCTCATCGCCGAGTTGCTCGGCACGCACAGTGCGCGGTCAGTCGTCGTACCGGACGGGCTGCCCGACGCCTGGCTCGCCGACACGACCGCCGCACAGCGCACGGACGACGGTCCGCTCACTCCGTACGAGCTCGACGCCATTGATGCCGTGGTGACCGGCTGCACCCTTGCGATCGCCGAGACCGGCACGATCGTCCTGGACGCGGGCCCCGGGCAGGGGCGCCGGGCGCTCACGCTCGTTCCCGATCTGCACATCTGCGTCGTCAGGGCCCCCGGGCAGATCGTCGCCTCCGTACCGCAGGCGATGCCGCGCATCGACCCGACCCGCCCGCTGACCTGGATCTCCGGTCCCTCGGCCACCAGCGACATCGAGCTCGACCGGGTCGAAGGCGTCCACGGCCCCCGCACCCTCGAGGTCGTACTGCTGGGCCGTGTCTGACACATGGCGCCGTCCGCCCGCAGGGCGGGGTGCGCGGCGTCCGGTGCGTGCAATCGCAAGGCGGTGGGGGTACCCCCGGACGAAGTCTGGGGGAGATCATCCTCGTACTGGACGTACTTGGATGACTCCGACAACGCAGCGAGTGTGCGTGCCGGGCGTCGCGCACCAGGCGAGATGTGTCAGACACGGCCCAGGACTGAGCCTGTTACGACACCGAGGTCAGCCGGGGAGCCTCGGCGCCCGCGTCCACCGGTCCGTCGAGCCGGGCCGCGAGCACCCGCGCCCAGGCCGTCAGACCGGCCACATCGATCGCGTACGGATCGCGGTAGCCGGAGATCCGGTCCGCGCCGCGCAGCAGCAGCCGCGCGCCGCCCGCCGTATTGCCGCGGGCGGCATGCGTGAGCCCCACCGCCAGCTGGGCGAGCCCGCGCCAGAGCTCGCGCTCCGCCTCGGGCCCGGTCTTCCAGGCGTCCTCGAAGACCTCGTGGGCGTGGAAGGGCATGCCCGCGTCGAGCAGCCGCTGGGCATCGGCGAGTGTCTGGCCGGGGGTACGGACGACGCCCTCGGGCTGCCGCTCCACTCCCTGCGTCCCGTACGGGAGAGGGCGCCCCAGCCCGTCGCGCGGCCGTGCGTTGCGTGCGCGCCCTTCGGTGTCGCGGTCCCTGCGTGCCTTGTCCACCCATCGATTGTCCCCCGTGCCACGGACCCGGTGACCGGACGGGGTCGTCGGCGGACGGCAGGGAGTGAGTTGGATGTGGCAACCTAGTGGCATGAAGGCACGCACCACCGAGGACCACAAGCTCCCCGCACTCGCCCTCGACTCGCGTGGCCGGCCCTGTTCGATCGCCGCATCGCTCCAGGCCGTCGGCGAGAAGTGGTCACTGCTGGCGGTGCGGGAGATCAGCTTCGGCAACCGTCGCTTCGCCGCGATCGCGCGCAACACCGGCGCTCCCCGCGATGTCCTCACCGCGCGCCTGCGTCATCTGGAGTCCGTCGGCGTCCTGACCCGGCGGCAGTACAGCGAGCACCCTCCGCGCTTCGAGTACCACCTCACCGAGGCCGGGCGGGACCTGCTGGTGGTGCTGACCACGCTGCGCGCGTGGGGCGACCGGTGGCTCGTCGACGAGCCGCCCGCCGTCTTCGGCCACTCGTGCGGCGAAGAGCTGGACATGGTCCACAGCTGCCGTCATTGCGGCCAGGAGGTCGTGCCCGAGGATCTGCGGCTCGACGTACGTACGCCCGGCTGGAATTCCTCCGGACCAGTCGATTCGCCGGCTGCCGATTCGCCGGCCGCGAGCGAATGACCGCAGGCAGTGCGTCCGGTGGCCCTGCGCGGTGAGGTAGTGTTCTCCTGCGCGCTCGGCCGGGAAACCGGGAGGATTCGCGCAGCGGGACGTGGCGCAGCTTGGTAGCGCACTTGACTGGGGGTCAAGGGGTCGCAGGTTCAAATCCTGTCGTCCCGACTTTTCGAAGTCGTAGAAGAATCGCGGAAGAAGAGGCCGTGCCGGAGTTTCCGGCACGGCCCTCTTGCGTTGTTCAGGGGGTCACGGCGTGCTCCAGCGCAGCACCGCCCCCAGCCCGCCCGCCGGACCGTGCATGCCCTGAGGCACGAGCAGTACCTCGGCGTCGGCCGCCGCGGCCGCCCGCAGCAGCGCGTCGTCCGCGCGTGCCTGCACGGGCTTGGCGACGCCCATCGCCTGGGCCTGGCCGCGCTGTACGGCGACCTCGTCCACGCCGGGGCCGATCCATACGTCGCGTGCCGCGTCCGACGCGTCCTGTGCGAGCAGGAGCGTGGCCACCTGGTGGCTGCGTGCCGCGTCCACGACCGCCGGAACCCCTTCCGCGGCTTCCCCGCGTCCGGTGTCGACGGAGGCTTTGCGGTGCTCGCCGGGGCGGCCGCGTCCGATACGGAAGCGCTCCAGGGCGCTCTGGAGCCGGTCGCGCGCGTACGCCTCGCGGGCCTCGGCGATCCGGCGGTCGAGCACGCTTTTGGAGGCGCCCGGCGATCTGCTGCCGCTCTCGGCCTCGACGGCAGCGGCCCGGATGGGTTCGGGCAGCCGGGTGTGCACCGCCTTGCGCTCGCGGGAGTCTCCGGTCAGGACCAGCAGCCGGGCGCCGCTGGCGGGCCACTGCTTCGCGATCTCGCCCGCGATGATGTCTGCGGTTTCGTTCCAGCTGTTCTCGACCTTGTTCCGGTAGTGCCACTCGTAACGGTCGGCGGGGATGCTGCGATGCCCGCGGCCCCGCCACTCCTTGCCGTTGGCGTGGCCCAGGGTCTCGCGGTGGAGCGCGTCGCGAAGTTCCAGATCGGCGCCGGTCCGGTCGATGTACGCCACCAGGCAGGGGGGTTCGTCGCCACGCAGGCCGGCGAGCGGGGCGACGTGGGGCAGGATCGACCAGGTCGCCTCCGTGTTGAGGGGAGAGACGGCGAGCGGCAGGTCGAGCACGACCTCGGCGCCGGCGGCGAAGATCGCCCGGCCGGGGGGTGCCCCGGAGACCGGCTCATGGGAGAGCGTGTCGATCACCGCTTTGACGGTGTAGGCGTCGGCGCTCGCGTCGATGAGCTGCGTCGCGACAAAGCGCTCACGGAGCTTCTGGACCTTTGCGGCTTCCTCGGTCGCGCGCGAGGTGTCGATGTAGACGGAGGCCCAGGGGCCTGGACGATCGAACAGCGGCTTGAGAAAAGCAAGTTCCATGATCTCCCCCAGGCTTGGGAGGGTGATTACTACCAGATTACGACGACCTGCCCAAAGTGCCCTGCGGAATCGAGCAAGTTGAGGCGCACCCGAGCAACGACCCATTCGTGGACCCGGAACGCCGGCGGGCACCGTCCGAGGCGCGGTCCGGCGGTGGTTGCAGCGCGTGACGGTTCATATTGCGAGCGTGTCGGCGCGCTGCTTCGCTGAGGTAGTCCGCTCTACCCGACGTCCAGGGAGTGACGATGAGCGTTGCAGGTGAATCCGGTGGCCGAGTCCGGCAGATGCGCGAGAAGGCCAAGCAGATGCAGGAGGCCGCGGAGCGCACGACCGACCCGCAGGAGCGTCAGCGGCTCCAGGAGAAGGCCCGGAAGCTGCAGGAGCAGAGCGAGCAGGAAAGCAGCATGGGCAGTGGGGACCCCCGCCCCCTGTAGGTGCCCGCACCACGTGAACGGCTGACGGCCTGTCCTTGGGGCAGGTCGTCAGCCGCTGTTGTGCCAGCCGACTCGGGCACCCGGCCGGCGGGTGTCCCCGCGGACCGTGGCCCGTCGCCCGGTTGCGGGTGATCAACCTCGAACTCCTCACGGGGATACTCCGCCGGGCCATGGGAACCCGGCGACCGACAGCGGCACGAGCAAGGAGCGCGAAAGGACGTGAGCCCCATGAGAGTGGCGTTCCTCATGGCCCCCCAAGGGGTCGAACAGATCGAGCTGACCGAGCCGTGGCGGGCCGTCGTCGACGCCGGTGGAGAGCCGGAGCTGCTGTCGACGAAGCCCGGCCGTGTGCAGGCCTTCCGTCACCTCGACAAGGCCGACACCTTCGCCGTCGACCGGACGGTCGCCGAGAGTCGCGCCGCGGACTACGACGGGCTGGTGCTCCCGGGAGGCGTCGCCAATCCGGACGTACTGCGTATGGACGAAGCGGCCGTCGCGTTCGTCAAACGCTTCTTCGGCCTCGCCCAGCCGGTGGCCGCGATCTGCCACGCCCCGTGGACACTGGTGGAGGCGGACGTGGTCCGCCATCGGACGCTGACCTCGTGGCCCAGTCTGCGGACCGATATCCGCAACGCGGGCGGGACCTGGGTCGACGAGGAGGTCGCGGTCTGCCGCGCCGCCCCGGCAACGCTGATCACGAGCCGTAGACCGGCCGATCTGAAGGCGTTCTGCTCGACGTTCCTGCCGGAGTTCGGCGGATGAGCGCTTGGGGTACGTCGCGGGTCGAGCAAGATCCATCAAATTGTCACGTTAAGTGTTCGGTTGCGTACTTTGAGCGATGGGCGCAGTGTGGTTACGGCGTTTCACGCCACACCCGAAACACCCGAAAGGACATGTCATGGGTAAGGCAAAGGCCAAGGGCAAGCAGGTCAAGGGTCGGATGAAGGAATCCGCGGGCAAGGCCATGGGCGACCGCGGCATGCAGGCGGAAGGCCGGGGCGAGCAGATCGCCGGCTCGACCCAGGAGGCCGTGCGGCAAGCCGCCGACCAGGTGAGGAAGCCGGGCGGACGGTAAGTCTCCGGCCAGGTGGACGGGCTGCCCCGGGGCTACGGTCCCGGGGCGGCCCGCTGTCCGGCCACGACTCGCCTGACCAGGGCGCGTAGGGCGGAGGGGGGTGCGCCGGAAGGCGGATAGTTGTCAGTTCAACCGGCGCCCCACATTCAGGAAACCCGCCTGTCCTCGCGCAGCGCGGGTTGAAGCCTGGACACCAGACGGAAGAAGCCGGCCTCGTTGCCCGCCATGCCGAGAGCGCGCAGCGCCTCGTCCGCCTCGGCGATCGGCGCGGTGAGCAGCGGCAGGGTGAGCAGCGGCTGTTCCGTTTCGGAGAGGACGGCCCGGGTGGTCTGCAGCAGTCGTAGGTACGCCTGTGCCGCGGCGAGCTCGGAGTCGGTCATGTCGGTTGCCCCCTTGGAAAGGTGTCGGACCGTCAAGCATCTCGCGAGGCACTGACAATGCCCGCCGGGCAGCGGGTTCGCCCGGGTCCTGCCGTGGGGCGCGGGCAGTTCAGGGCATGAGTTCCAGGGGGTCGTACTCATGGGGCCGGTCGCCCACCCACTCGATCCAGGTCGGGTCGTCGAGCAGATTGTCCGCGTCGGGCAGTCCGGCCCGGCGGAGGAACTCCAGCAACTGGTCGTCGGAGTGGGCGAGCCCCATGATCTGATCCCGCACGGTGACCCGGCGGCCACCCGACGGGGAGATCCGGTGTACAACGATCGGTGGGTGTACAGCCATGTCTCCAGCGTCCGTCCATCGTGGCCCGGCGGCATCCGGACACTATGCATCCTCGCGCACCGCCGGGGCGGCCGGAACGCGCCCGGTGATCAGGGGTGCGTTCGCCGTCAGGCAGAAGGCGTCGTCGGTGCCGACGAACGACGAGTGTCCTGCCCGCCGCGATCTCGGCGGGCACGCGCGTCCGGTGACGAACCACGCCGCGCGACGGACCTGTTCGGGCTCGGAGGGCGGCTTCCCGGTGGCCGCGCGCCGCGCATCTCCGCGTCGAACGCCATGTCCGATTTCCGCCAGCCCCCGCCCCGGGCGGTGCCCATACTGGCCGTATGACGATCGAGGACAGCAGGTACGAGGCGGTGAGCAGCCGGGACGCCCGGTTCGACGGGATGTTCTTCTTCGCCGTGTCCACCACCGGGATCTACTGCCGCCCCAGCTGTCCCGCGATCACGCCCAAGCGCCAGAACGTGAGCTTCTACCGGACGGCCGCCGCCGCCCAGGGCGCCGGATTCCGGGCCTGCCGCCGCTGTCGCCCCGACGCGGTGCCCGGGTCCGCCGAGTGGAACGCCCGCGCCGATGTCGTCGGCCGGGCCATGCGGCTGATCGGCGACGGCATCGTGGACCGCGAGGGCGTCGCGGGCCTCGCCGACCGGCTGGGCTACAGCGCCCGCCAGGTGCAGCGGCAGCTGAACGCCGAGCTCGGCGCGGGCCCCATTGCCCTCGCCCGCGCGCAGCGCGGACACACCGCACGCGTACTGCTGCAGACGACCACCCTGCAGGCGGCGGAGATCGCTTTCGCCTCGGGTTTCGCGAGCGTACGGCAGTTCAACGACACCATCCGCGAGATCTACGCCGCCACCCCCAGCGAACTGCGCTCGGCCCGGCCCGGACGCGGCTCGCGCTTCGGCCCGGTCGCCCCGGCCAACGGCGCCGCCGGCGTGCCACTGCGGCTTGCCTACCGCGGCCCGTACGCCTCGGCGGAGGTCTTCGACCACCTCGCCGCGCGTGCCGTCACCGGCGTCGAGGAGATCGTCGGTGAGCGCGGCGAGCGTACCTACCGCCGCACTCTGCGGCTGCCCGGAGGATCCGGCGTGGCAGAGGTCGCTGAACAGCCGGGCGCGGGGGGCTGGTTGGAGTGCCGACTGCATCTCACGGACCTGCGGGACCTGACGACCGCCACCCAGCGGATGCGCCGCCTCTTCGATCTCGACGCCGACCCCTGCGCTGTCGCCGAACGCCTCGGCACAGACCCGGCACTGGCTCCCCTGGTCGCGGCCCGTCCCGGCCTGCGCGCGCCGGGCGCGGCCGATCCCCACGAGCTCGCGGTACGGGCCGTGCTGGGCCGGCGGGAGCTCTGCGGCGAGATCGTCGCGGCGTACGGGCAGAAGCTGCCCGAGCCGAGCGGCGGGCTGACACATCTCTTCCCGCGCGCCGAGGACTTGTCGGCTGCGGAGCCCCGCCGGCTGCGCACCCTGGCGGCCGCGCTCGCGGACGGCTCGCTCATCCTCGACCCGGGGGCGGACCGCGACGAGGCAGAACAGCAGCTGCTCATGCTGCCGGGCATCGACCGCCGGACGGCGGGCTACATCCGGATGCGAGCCCTCGGCGACCCGGACGTCCTGCTGCTGGACGACGTGACGGTGCAAGCGCAGAGCGGGGATGGGGAGAGGTGGCGGCCGTGGAGGTCGTACGCGATGCACCACCTGTGGGCCAGGGCGTCCGGCAACTGACCAGAGCGACGGTGTGGGTCACCGGGGAACGAAGGCGACCCGGAACATCTTGGGCCACCACTTGCCGGTGAGCAGGAACTGACGGGTCCCGGGAACGGCCGCGATGCCGTTCAGGACATCCGCTCGGTCAGCCTCCTGTGGCGTGAGCAGCCCCGCGGCGTCGACCTCCCCGGTGACCGTGCCGCTATTCCCGTCGATGCGCACGATCCGGTCCGACGGCCAGACGTTGGCGTACACGAGGTCGCCGACGCATTCGAGCTCATTGAGCCGGCTCACTGGGCGCCCACCGGCGGTGACGGCAACCTCTCCTGTTTTGAGGAGTGTCCGGGGGTCCCGGAAGGTGAGCCGGGAGGAGCCGTTGCTCGTCACCAGCCGGTCGCGATGCCGCTGGTGGCACAGGCCCCAGCCCTCGTCCCCGAAAGGGACCCGGCGCAGTTCGGCCAGCGTTCGCGCGTCCCGTTCGAGGGCCAGGCCGTTCCGCCACGTGAGCTGCCACAGAGTGGGCCCCATGACGGTGATCCCCTCGCCGAACAGCGGCCGGGCCAACTCGGTGCGGACTGCCGGAAATCGCTCGAGCGGGCCTGCCCGGACCGAGGACTTTCCGACCACGCCCGTGCTCTCGTACAGCGTGCCGCCCTCGGTCAACTCCAGGCCCTGGGTGAAGGCCTTCGGGTCATGCGGCAGGGTGCCGACGACCTCGGCCCGCAATTGCTCGATCCCAGCCGGGGCCCGCCCGGCGGTGCCGCGGCCGATCTCCCCGGCTCCGCCCCCCGTCCCACACGAAGTCGCGAGCGTTCCACCGACCAGAGCCAGGACCACGACGGGGACCTTCAGTGCGGGACGCATGACCTCACGCTGCCCGGTTCTACGACCGTGTTTTGGACGGCACCCGCGCTCCGTGCTGCTTGTCGGCCGGCCGTCGGCCCGGGACCACCGCCGCCAAGCGCGACGACACCAGTGCGGTGAGCCGGGCTGTCGTGTCCTGCTTCGGCCGGTAGGTGTACGCATAGGCGTGTGCGTCGCCCTCTCCGCGTACCGGAGCCGCGTTCAAGACGGCTCCCAGCACAGGTACGTTGACGCGTTCGAGGATGCGCAGGGCGTCGATGACCTGGCTCCGGCTCGTCCGCCCGGCGCGAGCCACGAGCAGGTAGCCGTCGATGGCCGGTGCCATCGCTGTGGTGTCGGCGAAGGGGAGTACCGGGGCGGTGTCCACCACGACATGGTCGAACTGCTCGGCAAGAGTGCGCAGCAGGGAGGCGAAGTAGGTACTGCCGAGGAGCTGCGTCGGGTTGGGAGGGATCCTCCCGCTGGCAAGCACCGAGAAGGTACCGGCCGACTGGAGTACCTCATGCAGTTCGGCATGGCCCACCAGAGCTGTGGTGAGCCCGGCGTCCCTGACCAGGCCGAGGGCCGGGGCGATCGAAGGCCGGCGCAGGTCGCAGTCGATCAGACATACCTTTGCGCCTTCTTCGGCCAGTGTGGCGGCCAGGTTGACCGACACGCTGCTCTTGCCCTCGCGTGGCAGCGGACTGGTGACGGCGATCACCTTCGGCCGCTGGTCCACCTGCGCGAACTGCAAGTTGACGCGAAGCTTCCGGAAGCCCTCGGCACGCGGACTGTGCATGTCGTCGCGCAGGGAGACCGGTTGCCGTGCGGCTCGCGGGTCCTGGACGATGCTGGACAGTACGGCCGGCCCCCCGGCGGCTGCCAGACACTCGGCAAGGGCTTTGGAGTCACGCATCGAGGTGTCCACCGTCTCCAGTGCCACACCCAGCCCCAGCCCGAGCAGCAGGCCCACCGCCAGACCCAGGGCAACGTTGACCGCGGTGTTCGGGGACGAGGGCGCGGTCGGCACGGCGGCAGGGTGTGTCACGGTGAGCCGAACCGGGGAGGGGAGCTTGCTCGACTGGGGACGCTCCAGCTTCCTGATCACGTCGGTAAAGCGCCGAGCGACCGAGTTGCTGATCAGGGCGGCTTGTGCCGCACTGGTGTCGGTGACGGTCAGCCGGACCAGAACCGTGTTGAGCGGCGCTTCGGCCTCGACCCGTTCAGCCAGCTGGGCCGCCGTCATCGTGAGCCCGAGGGATTTCACGACGGGTCCGGTCACCGCGGGGCTCTCCGCCACGTCGGCATAGGACTGGACTCTGGCCTGGGCGAACGAGTTGCCCTCGTTGAGCTGGGCGGTGTTGGTGTCGGCCTGGAGGGACACGAAGAGCGTGGTCGTCGCCCGGTACTCCGGAGTGACGAGGACACTCGCCAGGACGCCCGCCACCGTTCCCAGCACAGTCACCAGGGCGATGACGTGCCAACGACGGGAAAGGACACGTAGGTAGTCGCGCAGATCCAAGGCCATTCCCCAGTCGGAGGCAGTGAGTGAGCAGTCAGCCTAGGAGCAGGCTCAGGGATTTGGGGCGCATGGCAGGTGCACTCGACTATTCGTACCCCAATGGAGTGCACGGGCGTCCTTTCAGAGACGCTCAACTGTTTCCACGCGGCACCGATTGCAGGCGTCGAATACGTAGTCGGCGACACGCTCCACCATTGCGTAGTCGAATGCGTCGTGGTCGGTGGCAATGACCACGGCATCGGCAGCAGCGACTTGTTCCTCCGTGAGGTCGACGCACAGAATGTCGACGGGCAGCTGACGAGGGTCGACATGCGGTTCCACGGCGAGGACGTGAGCGCCCATGTGCTGAAGTCCGAGAGCCACCGCGACGGAAGGGGACTCCCGGATGTCGCCGGTGTTCCTCTTGTAAGCGAGTCCGAGGACAAGAACCTGGCTGCCGTTGACCGGCTTGCGTCGGGCGTTGAGCCCTCTGGCCACCCGCAGCACCACATGGTCGGGCATATGGCTGTTGATGTCGTTGGCCAGTGCCACGAAGCGGAAGTCGTGCCGCAGCCTCTGCTTGACCTGCCACGAGAGGTAGGAGGGGTCAATGGGCAGGCAGTGTCCGCCGACGCCGGGCCCGGGCAGAAAGCGCATGTATCCGAAGGGCTTGGTCGACGCCGCGTCGATCACTTCCCAGATGTCGATGCCGAGCGGTTTGCAGAACATCGCCAACTCGTTGACGAGCGCGATGTTGACATGGCGGAACGTGTTCTCCAGGAGCTTGGTCAGCTCGGCCGTGCGGGGTGAGCTGACCGGGACGGTACGGTCCACGATGTCTTCGTAGAAGAGCTCCACATGTCGCAGGGAGTCCTCGTCCATACCGGAGACGACCTTCGGGGTGTTCTCCAGCCGCCAGGTCGGGTTTCCCGGGTCGATTCTCTCCGGGCTGTATCCGAGGAAGAAGTCCTTGCCCGCCTGAAGCCCGCTGCCCGCCTCGAGGATCGGGCACACCACGTGCTCGGTGGTGCAGGGATACGTGGTCGACTCCAGGATCACCGTGGCGTTCGGGCGGAGGTGCCGGGCGATTTCCCGCGCGGCGCTCTCCACGAAACTCAGATCGGGGGCGCCCTCCTTCAGAGGCGTGGGCACCGTGATGACACAGACATCGAAGTCCGCCGCATCCGCGTAGTCGGTACTCAGGGCATAGCGGCCCGAGTTGAGGGCAGCCAGCAGGCGGGGCGACGTCACGTCCTCGGCGAACGACTCGCCGCCGGCCAGACGCTTGACACGCATCTCGTCCACATCGAGACCAACGACGTTGCGCCCGGCCTCCACTGCGCGAACGGCAAGTGGAAGACCCACGTAC
The DNA here is from genome assembly GCF_045207475.1 of Streptomyces sp. NBC_00885. Taxonomy (NCBI): domain Bacteria; kingdom Bacillati; phylum Actinomycetota; class Actinomycetes; order Kitasatosporales; family Streptomycetaceae; genus Streptomyces; species Streptomyces sp. NBC_00885. The sequence goes on along the minus strand of NZ_CP108796.1, from coordinate 1,066,053 downwards.
CCCTGGCCGACCACCACTACCTTCTTTGTTGCCTCCGACATGATCGGACTCCTCTCTGCTGGCCATGCAGAATGTTTCGATGGGATATGCCCGGTGCTCGCCCGACGCGGCTTTCTGTCCGTCTCCCGAGTGAACACTCGCCAGGCGAATGGGGGCATGTCGGCAGTCAAGGAGTGCGAATGGGCTAAGGGCGGGATTCAATTCATTCTTTTTGCGTCATCCCTGGCTATGGTTTCCGTGCGTTGCCGGGCACTTGCCCCGGGCAACGCCCACCCGCAGACATGGAGTGACGGCGTGATGGAACGTCCGAAATACCTGGTCACCGGAGGAGCCGGCTTCATCGGCTCCCATCTCGTTGATGCACTTCTGGCGCGTGGTGAGCCGGTCGTTGCACTCGACGACATCAGTACGGGAAGCCTGGTGAACCTTGCCCGAGCGCGCGAGCAGGGTCACTTCCAGTTCGTCCACGGTTCCGTGCTGGACACATCGCTCGTCGACAAGCTGGTCAGCGAATGCGATGTCGTGGTGCATCTGGCGGCGGCCGTAGGTGTGAAACTCATCGTCGAACAGCCACTGAATTCCTTCACCATCAACACCAAGGGCACTGAAACGGTGCTCAGTTCCGCTCACCGCCATGGCCGCAAAGTCATCATTGCCAGCACGTCGGAGATCTACGGCAAGAACTCGTCCGGACCGCTGAGCGAGACATCCGACCGCGTCCTCGGCAGCACCTCTGTCGCGCGTTGGTCCTACAGCACCGCCAAGGCGGTCGACGAGATCCTTGCCGAGCTCTATCGCAGGGAGTACGGACTGCGGTCCATCATCGTGCGGTTCTTCAACACCGTCGGCCCTCGACAGAGCCCCGCCTACGGCATGGTCATCCCGAGATTCGCCCGTCAGGCAGTCAGGGGAGAACCCCTCACCGTCTACGGCACCGGACAGCAGAGCCGGTGCTTCCTCCATGTAGCGGATGTGGTCCAAGCGCTCCTGTTGCTGATCGACCGTCCGGAGGCGGTGGGCCAGACCTTCAACATCGGGAGCGACGAGGAGATCAGCGTTCTGGATCTGGCGCGGCGGATCATCGCGTGCGCCAAGAGCAGTTCGACGGTGCACCGTCTCTCGTACAGCGAGGTCTACGGACCGGAGTTCGAGGACATGGAGCGCCGGGTCCCCGACACCACGAAACTCAGGAACTTCACCGGCTGGAAGCCGCAACGGGACCTCGACGACGTTTTGGACGACGCTGTCGAAGACGCCCGGAGCGACGTGAGGAGGCAGGCACTCGGGGCTGCCGCCGACAGCTCGGCGAAGGGAGGAACAGGCGACCCCAAAGGCCGGACGGCGCTGGTGGGTCCATGTCCGGTCTGAGTCCGTGGCTCGTGTCGGCAGTTGCAGGTGTGGGGGCGCTCTTCATCGCCGCCCTGCTGACCGAGCCCCTGCGACGCCTGGCCCTGCGGCGCGGCTACACCGACCAGCCGAGCGCACGCAAAGCCCATGTCCATCCCACTCCGTATCTCGGCGGCATCGCGGTCGCGATCGCCACGGTCGGCTCGGCGTGTGCGGCGACAGTCGCCGTGACGGGGACCGACGCCACGGTCGCCGTCCTGCTCGCAAGCGCCTCGCTCATCGCCCTGCTGGGCCTCGGCGACGACCTGCGTCCGCTCAGCATTCGTCTGCGTCTGTGTGTCGAGGCCGCGGCAGCCCTGGCGGTGGTGCTGTGGTGCGGCCATCCCGTTCTCTTCGGTTCATGGTTCGACGTGGTGTTCGCGGTCGGGTGGATCCTCTTCACCACCAACGCGTTCAACCTGCTGGACAACATGGACGGGGTGGTGTCCACCGTGACCGCCGTCACCGCGGGATTCCTGTGCTGCGCCGCCCTCTCCGTCGGACTGGCCGGCCTTGCCCCGGTCATGGCTGCCCTCGCCGGAGCCAGCGCGGGCTTCCTCTTCCACAACTGGCATCCCGCGCGGATCTTTCTCGGTGACGCGGGCTCGCTCTTCGTGGGCTTTCTGGTGGCGTCCGCCACCGTGACCCTGCACCGGGACACCGCCGCCCTTTCCGGGTACACGAGTCTGTTGCTCATCACGCTGGTGGTCACCGCGGACACCGGCCTGGTCATGGTCGCCCGCCGCAGGGAGGGCAGGCCTCTGCTCCAGGGCGGCAGGGACCACATCGCCCACCGGCTGCGCAGCCTCGGACTGACCGTCCGTCAGGTGACTGTTGTCATCGGCGGTTTCGCGACCATGTCGTGCCTGACTGCGGTGCTCGTCATGTTCAGGGTGTTCCCGCAGAGCGCCGTGCTGGCCGCGGTGGTCGTGGTGACCGCGGTGACCGCGCTGGCGTGGGGTCTGCTGCTGAGAGTCCCTGTGTACACGTAGCGGCGCGGACAGAGTTGAGGGGAGCCCCGGCGCATCGCCGGGGCTCCCCTCGATTCAGTGGTCAGCCCACTTCCACCGTGAGGCGCTCGGCAGGTACCGCCGCCTCGTACTCGGGCAGGGTACGGAACCAGCGCACGGTCTCGGCCAGCCCCTGCTCCAGCGGCACTTGGGCGACATCCGGGAAGAGTTCGCGCAGAAGGCCGCCCGAGGCCTGGGAGTGTCGGACGTCTCCCGGCCTCGCCGCCTCGTGCCGGATGTCGGCCGGAGACCCGATGATGTCCGCGAGCTGCCGGGTCAGGTCGATGACCGGCACCCGCGTGCCGAAGGCCAGGTTGACCGGACCGGGGCACGTGACCTTGCGCAGGACAGCGTCGGCCAGCACCCTGACGACGGTTCCGATGTAGGTGAAGTCCCGCGTCTGCAGTCCGTCGCCGAAGATTCTCACCGGCGTGCCGCGCAGCAGGGCATCGATGAAGGCCGGTACGACGGCGGCATAGGCGTGACCCGCCGACTGCAACGGCCCGTAGACATTGAAGAACCGGAACGCCAGGACCGGGAGGCCGAACGAGGCCCCGTAGGCAAGGACATACGACTCGGTGGCGAGCTTGCTCGCGGCGTAGGGGCTCATGGGCCGCGTGGGCAGGTCCTCGTGCTTGGGAAGTACGGGGACGGCTCCGTAGACCGAGGAGGACGAGGCGGCGACCACGGGGACGCGATGGCGTCGGCATGCCTCGAGGACGTACACCGTCCCGTTCGCGTTGACGTTGTGACTGGCGACGGGGTCCGCCAGAGACCGCGGTACGGACGGGCGGGCCGCGAGGTGGACGACAGCATCCACTCCCGACACGATGTCGTCGAGGAGTTCGGGGTCGAGAATGCTGCCCTCGATCAGCTCCGCGTCGACTCCCGCCAGGTTGGCCGCGAATCCAGTGCTCAGGTCATCCAGAGCGATGACCTTGCTCACGGTCGGACGTGATGCGAGCTCTCGGCAGAGGTTGGCACCGATGAATCCGGCACCTCCGGTGACTAGGACGTTCACAGTGCTGACCTTTCGAACGGGGATGCGGTCCACCAGTGGCGGGCGACCGCGATGGAGGTGTAGAGAGCCTGCGTGTCGGCCACCAGACGTTCCTCGCCGAAGTGCCGGGCGGTGAACGTTCGCGCCCGCGCCCCCATCTCCTGGCGCAGTTGTCCGTCGCGCAGAAGCTTCACCGTGTGCCGGGTGAGTTCGGTGGACGACGGCGGTGCCAGGAACCCCGTCGTGCCGTCCTGCACGACCTCCGCGACGCTGCCGACGTTCGTGGCAACCACCGGAAGTCCCGCCAGCCCGGCCTCGATCAGGCTGACGGGCATGCCTTCGTTGTCCGAGGTGAGCAACACCAGGTCGGCGGCCGCGTAGACGGTCTCCACATCCGCGCGCCAGCCCAGCCGGTGGAGCGAGTCACCGAGTTCGGCGATCGCCTGCGGATCAGGCTCGAAGTCACCTTCTCCGCACACCACGAAATGCGTTGCGGGAACGGCGCGGCGCACTTCGCGGGCCACGGCCAGAAAGCGATCGGGTCGCTTGATTCCGGTAATTCGCCCCACATAGGCGACCACGGGACAGTCCTGCGGAAGACCGAGCAACCGCCGGGCTTCCGAGGATTTTGGTGCACCTGCGAGCCTGGTTCCCGGTGGCACGACCGTATATTGCTTCACCTTTCCGATTCCGGCGGCGAGCAGGTCGTCCCGCACCCGGCTGCCGACGGCTACCAGCCGATCGCTGAACGCTGCCAGCGAGCGCTCTGCCTGCACCACGACGCGGGTCTTCGCCGGGGAGAAATAGCCGTGCAGGAGATGGCCGTGAAAGGTGTGCACCCTTGAGGGGACACGCGCCATGACGGCGGCCGCCCGACCGAGGGCACCCGCTTTCGCCGTGTGAGTGTGGACGATATGGGGCCGGAATCGGCGCATGGCTCTGGCCAGTTCGACAACACAGCGCACATCGTCGGTGGGCCTTACGGCCCGTCCCAGCCATTCGAGCCGCTGGACCGGCAGGTCGGCCGCTCGCTGATCCAGATAGTCCGCCTCACCCGAACCCACCTGACCGGTGATCAGCAGATGGTCAAATAGTTCGGGGTCCAGCCCTCGCATGAGGGCCGAGACCTGAACTGCCGGACCACCGACGTTCATTCGCGTGATGACCCTCATCACGCGCAGGCGTGGAATGCCGGAACCCGTACCTCGGTGCGTGGTGGTCGACATGTGCCCGATATTAAGCCGAGCGCACTCCGGTATCCGGCAAGGGCGCGAATTGGGTTTCCATCGCTTTGGGCCCGGAAATATTTCGACAGGCCAAGGAGCCCGCCGGCAACCCGCTATTCGGTCGATTCTCGTATCCGTCACCGCAGCGTCGACGCTTTTCTCGACCGGCGTCTGGTATACCGCGTCAGTACGCGCGTTTCTCCTCGGGTCGAGCACAAGGGGTGGCGCCGGCGCCTGCGGTACATGCCCCCAGAAGGAAGGAGACCTTGAGGTGATCGACTGCACCAGCGAGGTGGAGCAGGGTAAGCGCTTCGCCTTTGGCCAGAATTGGCAGAAGTTCAGCCGGCTGGTCGACGAGGACCGTATTGCCGCCGCACGGGAATCCCTCGTGGCGGCCTTGGGAACCGGCGACCTCACGGGGCGCGCCTTCCTGGACATCGGCTGCGGCAGCGGGCTCTTCTCGCTGGCCGCGCATCAACTCGGTGCGAAGGTGCACTCCTTCGACTACGACCCCGACGCCGTGGCGACCACCAAGCAGCTGCGCGACCGGTACGCACCCGGCAGCGACTGGCGTGTCGAGCAGGGTTCCGTGCTCGATTCCACCCTCGTCTCCCGCCTCGGACAGTTCGACATCGTCTACTCCTGGGGCGTGCTGCACCACACGGGCGCCATGTGGGAGGCGTTGGACACCGCCTGCCGACTGGTCGCTCCCGGCGGCTTGCTGTACGTGTCGATCTACAACGATCAGGGTCTGCGCAGCCGGGTATGGAGGGGCGTCAAGCGCACCTACAACTCCTCCGGCCCGCTGGCGCGACGTCTGCTGGTCGCCGGGAGCGGGTTGTACCTGAGGACTCCCCAGAAAGCGGTCACCCTGCTGAAGTCGGTCACGACGGGGCGACGTCCCGCCGGCGGTGAGGACCGCCGCGCTCGCGGGATGTCGGCCCGCTACGACCTCATCGACTGGGTCGGAGGCTATCCCTTCGAAGTCGCCGCTCCGGAGGAGGTGTTCCGTCTGGGCCGGCGCCATGGGTTGGAGCTGCGCCATCTCAAGACCTGCGGAGGGGGTCTGGGCTGCAACGAGTACGTTTTCGCCGCGATCACCGATCACGACAGCGTGCAGACGTCGCCCGCCGCTCGCAGCGTGACAGCCGCCGCCTGACGTTCGTCAGGAACCGAGGCCCGTACGAACCGAGGCCGTACGAACCGCCCGCGCCGGGTGCGAACCGCCCGGCGCGGGCGGCGCCGCGTTCCCGGCCGAGGGGTTATCCGCGCTCCAGCAGTTTCCGGTAAAGGCTGACGTGCCGTTCCACCATGGTGTCCGCGCTCAGGTGCGCAAGTGCCCATTCCCGGGCGGCCTTTCCCAGTCGTGCGGCGGCGGTGTGGTCCGTGAGCATCCAGTGCAGGCCCTCCGCCAGAGCTTCGGCATCAGCCGCTGGTACCAGCACCCCACGGTCGCGCAGCAGTTCAGGTGTTCCGCCGACGGCGGTGGCCACCACCGGCCGGCCGGCGGCCATGGCTTCCATGATCGCGTTGCTCAAGCCCTCCTCCAGGGAAGGCAGTACGACGACGTCCGCGCGGGCGAGGAATGCGGCCACATCAGTGCGATGGCCCAGAAAGCGTACGTCGATGCCCAGCCGCTCTGCCTGCTGCTCCAGATCGGGCCGCTGCGGACCCTCCCCGATCAGGACGAGTGTGCAGCGCTGCCCCCGCTGCTGCAGCCGGCAGACGGCGTCCAGCAGGTACTGGTGGCCCTTGTACGTACGCAGGTTGGCGACGCACAGCACCACGGGCAGATCTGTTGTCAGGTCAGCCGGTGCGACCGCCAGGAAATCCTGCTCCTCCATGCCGTTGTGAATGACGGCGATCTTGTCCTGCGGCAGACCCTCCTGGCGCAGGGCGTCCGCGGCGACGGCATGTGCGTTCGCCACGACGAAGTCGGTCATACCTGTGGCCACGCGCTCCACGGCCAGCTGCACGCGGCGCCCCTCCTTGAACGTGCCCAGACTGCGCCGCCCGGCCACGCACACCGGAACACGCGCCAAACGCGCCGCGGGAGCCGCCGCGATGTAGCAGTGGAACAAGTAGGCGTGCAGTACTTGTGGTCGCGTGTGCCGCAGGTGCGCCACGAGCCGGGCGAACGCCCGCAGGGCGGCACCGGTGTCGTTGACGGCGCGCCGGAGATCCACCCATGGCCGCGTGATTCCCCGGTAACCCAGGCTGACGATCCTCACTCCGGAACCGGCCAGCTCTTCCTCACGCGGCCCTCGCTCGCACAGCAGGAGCAACGTGGTCTCAATGCCTTGAGCGACCAGACCACGAGCCAGCATCACGACCTGCTTCTCGGCCCCGCCCAGCCCCAATTGACCGATCATGAGGCTCACTCGCGCCAGCTCATTACCGGTGGCGGCATTCCCGGTGATCTGTACGGCCTCGGTGTCGCGGCATCCAGTCACTGATCACAGCTCCGTCCAGCAGCAGTTCCGCACACGCGGGGTGCTCCTTCCCTCCAGGCTCTCAGTCGCATTTGTTCTGGTGTCGATCGCGACGCGCCGTCGTCCGGGTGAACGGCCGCTCGGCGGTGGTCGGCAGTCCGCAGGCCTCTGTCGGATGGCAGTCAGACGGCAGCCCGCTTGTCCGGTACGCAGCGACGCGCGGTGGCGAGAAGGGTGAGGAAGTCGGCGGCCGTGGGAAGCAGTTGCCGGGCCGGGACGCCTGTCATCCTGGTGAACAGTCGCGTCTGAAGGGCGGCCAGCAGTACGTATGCCAGCGAGGACGCCAGCGCGCAGCCCGCAGCACCCCACAGGGGAATCAGCAGCAGGTTCAGTGCGATGTTGAGCGCCAACGAGATCACGGACGGGACGACGACCGTCCGCGCGCGGCGCGACCGCAGCAGGTAGGTGCTCGGAAGCCGGCTCGCCCCCAGGGCCATCACGCCGGGAGCCAGCAGCATCACGAGGGGAACGGCTTCGGCGTACGCCGCACCGTACACGGCGGAAACGAGCACCGGCGCGGCCATTGTCAGCACGAGTGCCGAGCCCGTGGCCAGCAGGACCGCGTACCGGGTGATCCGGGCGGTGACGTCGGCGGATTCGGTGTCGCTGGAGCTGAACTGGCGCTTGAGCATCACCTGGGAGACGACATCCGCCAGCATCCGGCTGTACCCGGCCAGGCCGACAGCCAGGGAGTAGATGCCCACCTCCCGCGCGCCGGTGAGTGCGCTGAGCAGGTAGATGTCGGCGTTCATCAAGAGGTACACCGAGGCGGGTCCGAGGTGGTAGCGGGCGCCGGTGGTCACAGTCGTGCACGCCAGCTTCAGGTCCCGGCGGCGTCCCGCAGCCGCCCCCGCGGCGGTGAACACCACCAGGGGGACACATCCGGCGGCGACCCACACGATTACCGCAGCTTCGACACTCAAGCGCCCCCCGGCCGCCAGTGCGGCCACCACGGCGCACTGGGCGAGCGCACCTGCCAGCATCGACCAATTCGCCACATCGACCCGCCCCCGCAGCAGCACGATGTTTCCGGCGTAGTTCGATGCGATGCCGAAGGGCACGCTGAGGCAGGCCATCATCACCAGGTACTGCCCTGGCAGGTTCAGTCTTTCAGGGCCGACCACGGCCACAAAAGCGGTCCCCGCCAGCCCGCTGAGCGTCCCGAGGGCGAGTGCGAGTGGCACGCTGTTGCCCGCGAGTGCCTCGCGGCGCTCCGTGCCGGTCCACAAGGCGCTCTGCGCCTGCTCCCCCGACAGGTGCCCCAGCATGGTGGCGGTTGTGGCGACCGTGACTGCCATGTAGTAGACACCGCGGCCCTCCGGCTCCAGCGACTGGGCGATAACAGCGCTGGTGACCACGGAGAGCACCAGGCAGGCAGCCCTGCTGCCCAGTATGCCGAGAACCTGTCGCGCGGTGTCAGCCACAGTGCCCCTGGGCGGCGGGTTCGGGAGGGGCAGTTGTGGTGTCGCAGGTGGTCTCGGCGCATGTGCGATGCCACAGCTCGAACTGGAGCAGTGACCACAGCCGCGTGGAGCGGTCGCGCCCTTCGTCATGGTCCTGCAGCAGTCCGCGCACGACCTCGGGCCGGAACAGCCCACGAGAGCGAGCGGTGTGGTCGGTCAGCAGATCGAAAGCCAGCGGTCGCAGCTCGCAGCGCAGCCAGTCGGCCAGCGGCACCCCGAAGCCGGCCTTGGGCCGGGTGATCAGCTCGGACGGCAGCCACGGAGCCATCGCCTTCTTCAACAGGGCCTTGGTCACTTGGCCGTCGACCTTCCAGCGCCCGGGCAGCCCCGCGGCCCACTCCATCAAATGGTGGTCCAGGAAGGGAGAGCGGGCCTCCAGCGAGTGAGCCATCGTGGTGATGTCCACCTTCACGAGCAGGTCTCCCGGCAGGTAGGTGTTGACGTCGACGTCCATCAACCGGTTGACGTCCTCGTCTGCACGGGACGTGTCGAACACCTCCCCGATCAGCTCGTAGCTGTCGAGGTGGTCCAGTTGCTCGTGCATCGCATCCGTGTAGAGAGCGTCCTTGTTCTCGTTGGTGAAGTAGGACATGAGGCTGGCGTAGCGGTGCTGTGGCGTCTCGCCCAGGAGCCGCAACCCCCGTCCGACCCTGCGCAACCGGGGTGCGGTGCCGGCCTCCGCCAGTGCCGAGCCGACACGGTTCAGCACGCCGTGCAGCCGACGGGGGGCTTGACGCCGACCCACCTTCTTCATGTACGCATAGCGCCGGTAGCCTCCGAAGCTCTCGTCCCCGCCGTCGCCGTTGAGCACCACCGTCACATGCCGACGGCTCAGTTCGGCCACGAAGAAGGAGGGGATGGCCGAGGAGTCGGCGAACGGCTCGTCGAAATGCCGCGTCACCGTGGGCAGAACCTCCAGCGCGGCCGATCCCGCCACCACGAACTCATGGTGGTCGGTTCCATAGCGGCGCGCCACGGTCGCCGCGTAGGAACGCTCGTCGAAACGCTGGTCGTCGAATCCGATGCAGAACGTCTTCACGGGCCGGTCACTGAGCCGGGCCATGGCGGCCACCACCGCGGAGGAGTCGATGCCACCGGACAGAAACGCCCCCAGCGGACGCTCGCTGACCATCCGGACCCGCGTCGCATCCAGCAGCAATTCCCTTGCCTGCTGGGCCGCGTCCTGCTCGGAGCCCACCGGCCGGGGTGTGAAGTCCAGCTTCCAGTAGCGCTTCAGACTCACCTCTCCGTCCTGCCAGACCAGCAGGTGCCCGGGGGAGAGCTTCTGGACTCCGCGGTAGATCGACCAGGGGGCGGGCACGTACTGGTAGGTCAGATAGTGATGCAGAGCCACCGGGTCCACCTCACGGGAGACCGCCGGATCGGCCATGAGGGCCTTCAGCTCCGACGCGAACGCCAGTGAGGTCCCCGACTGCCGGTAGTACAGCGGCTTCTTGCCCACCCGGTCTCGTGCGAGCAGCAGCCGGCGCCGTGACATGTCCCAGATCGCGAAGGCGAACATCCCCCGCAGCTGGGCGACCAGGTCCTCGCCGTGCTCCTCGTAGAGGTGGACCAGTACCTCGGTGTCGCCGTCGGTGGCGAACCGGTGCCCGCGCGCGATCAGTTGCTCGCGCAGCTCGACGAAGTTGTAGATCTCTCCGTTGAAGACCGCCGCGACGGTGCGGTCCTCGTTGTAAACGGGCTGCCCTCCGCCGACCACGTCGATGATGGCGAGTCGCCGCATCCCCAGCGCCGCGTTGGCGTCGGTGTGGTAGCCCTCACCGTCGGGCCCCCGATGAGTGATGAGGCGGCACATCGCCCGCACCTGCTCGGGATCGGGAGGGCTGGTGGACACGATTCCAGCTACACCGCACATAAACGCTCCCATGTGTTGCACCGTTCGGATGACCGGTCCGCCAACATCGCGGGCTCCCGCTCGCCGGTGCACTGCCTCGCGGGCTGACCGCAGAGGCCCTGAGATACATACCACACATTTACGGCTATTTCGGCTGGTTTACCACGCAACGCCCGCCCCTCGATTCGGGAAACGCCGCGGTGTGCTCTGAATCGGTGACCTCTTCTGGTGGGTGATTGGTGGGTCTCGTGATTCGGTTGCACGCCTAACTCGTCGTAATATGCGGCAAGAACACGACACGCGAGTGCTTGCCCGCCGCAATGCGAACGATCAGTTAGCTTGTCCTGCATGCACAGGAGATTGGCCGATGGCCTCGCGGAGAAGAACCGGGACGGTGGCTGGTTCGAAACGCTTCAGTGTCCCAACTGCCGTGCGCGGCTTCACGGAGTTACCACACTGACCTGCGAAAGGTGCAGACGGACCTATCCGGTGCGTGACGGGATCCCGCGGTTCGTTCCCGAGGACAACTACGCGAATTCGTTCGGGTATCAATGGAATGTGCATCGGCTTACCCAGCTCGACTCGTATGTGGGGCTCCCCGTATCAAGAGATCGCCTGCTGCGGGAGAGTTGCTGGAGTGCTGATGAACTTCAGGACCGCGAAGTTCTCGAGTGCGGAAGCGGCGCCGGACGCTTCACGGAAGTGCTGTGCCAGACGGGCGCTGCCGTAACCTCCTTCGACATTTCCCATGCGGTGGACGCCAACGCCGCATCCAATGGCCGCTTCGCCAACCTGCGTCTACTCCAGGCCAGCATGTACGACCTTCCCCTGGTGGACGAGTCGTTCGACTACCTCGTCTGCCTCGGGGTCATCCAGCACACGCCGGACGTCGAGCGATCCTTCAAGACGATCTTCCGTTACCTCCGGCCCGGTGGAAAGTTCTGCATCGACGTGTACGCGGCGATCGTCGCCTATCCGCATCTACGGCAACTGCTGAGGCCCGTCACCAAGCGAATTTCTCCCGGCAAGCTCTATAGCGTTGTCGAATCCGTGGCGCCACGACTGCTGCCTGTTTCCATGCGACTCGGCGCAGTTCCGCGGGTGGGCGACTACCTGACCCGGCTGGTTCCTGTCGCCAATCACCGCCACCTCGGGCTGACCGACTCCGAAACCTTGCGGACCTGGACGATCCTGGACACCTTCGACTGGCTCTCGCCTCAATTCGAGCGGCCCCAGCCGCGGCGCCGACTCGAGCGCTGGTGCCGGGATCTTCGCCTGAGCGAATTCGAGATCGAACGCATTCGCGGGCTCTATGTCGTCCGTGGAACGAAGTAATACAGATCGAAAGAGGCCGGTTGACCATGCGCGCAACGACCGTGCTCAGAAAACCGGCCGGTCCTCATCCGTCCCCGACCGACAGCCCGCGACGTACTTTCCTGGGCGCTCTTGCGGTACTCACCGCAGCGGCGGTTCTTCACGTCGGTGTTGTTCTGGTCGTTCACTCGCAGACCAATGGCGACGCGCTCTTTCCGGATGCTCAGGGCTATAGATCCGCCAGCGACATGATTGCCGCGGCCTGGCGCAGCGGGATCCCCTGGGAGCCGCGCAATATCTCGGGCATGGTCGGTTCCGCGGTGTGGGGCTACCCGGCGATCATGGCGCTGTGCAGGCTCCTGACCGGTGGTGGGTGGCTGGCCGCCAAGACGGTTCTGGCTCTTCTCGCGGCCACCGGCGCGGTCGCCGCGTACGGACTGGCCCTCACATCCGGGCGGGGGCGCAAGCGCGCCGCCGCCGCCGGACTGATGGTGGGCGCAAGTCCGTCCCTCTTGCTGTGGGACGCCTGGGGCCTGAAGGACGGGCTGATCACCAGCATCGTCCTGTGGTCCCTGCTCGTGCAGACCCGTGCGCGCTTCTCGCTCGCCTGTTTCAGCACGCTGGTGAGCATCTACGCATGTCTGTACCTCAGACCAACGGCAGCCCTCTTTCTCGGGGTTGCTCTGCTCGCCCGGGTGAGATTCCGCCGTGAGTACCTGGCGGGTTCACTTGTCCTCGTCGGGGCCGCCGCCGTCTTCATTCTTCCTCGTGTGATGACGCTCTTCGGCCTTGTGGACAGTCTGGAGGTCCACGACGGAACCCGTCTCGCCTTCGGCGGGGGATACGGCTCCCAGAACCTGCTGAATCATCCTCAGTATCTGGTGACCTTGCTGCTCGGGCCGTTCCCGTGGGAGTTCGGGCCGGAGACCGCCGTGCCGGAACGCTGGCTCTATCTGGGGACGATCATCTGGATCGCTTGCCTTTTCCTTGGTCCGACCGCACTGCGCAGGGCCTGGGCGGACACCACGGGGGTCGGGCGCGCCGCCGTGCTGGGGGCCTCAGCCTATGCCGCTGCTTATATGGCGGCTTTCGGCGGAGCCTTTTACCGGCAGCGTTCCCTGCTCGAATGCATGCTGCTCCTTCTCGTGGTGCTCTATCTTCCTCTCTCTCCGGCCAGGGCCATGATGCGGATCCACGTGTGGCTCGCCGCCATCGCTGCCGTGGCCGTTGTGCACAGCCCGCACCTCACGCCCACGGCGTGGAGCAAGTGCCTGGCGGTGTGCGTCCTGGGTCTGGCCGTTCCTCTGGCCTTCACGTACGGCCGGCGTGGTGCGGCACGTCGATTTCGTGAACGCCACACGTAGACACGCCTGTTGAAAGGATTTCCAGGTGTCGGCTTCTTCGCCGAGTCCCCGCCCTTCGCAGTGCTCGGCCGTGAGTGAACCGTTCCGTGTGCTTGTCGTCTGCACCGGGAACCTGCATCGCTCACCCCTGGCGGAGCGTCTGCTGGCCTTCCGGCTCGCCTCGGCCGGGGGCAGGTTCCGGGTGTCGAGCGCGGGAACCATCGCGGTGAACGGGGCGCCGATGGACCCGGCCGCAGCCTCCCTGCTCACCGAGTTGGGCGGGGACCCCGCCGGTGCCGCCGCCCGACGGCTCACCGCGCCTCTCGTGAAGGATGCGGAACTGGTGTTGGGCGCCGCGACCGAGCACCGCGAGGCGGCCGTCCGGCTCTCCCCGGTGCATGGGCTCGGACGCGCCTTTACGTTGCGGGAGTTCGCGCGGCTGCTGCACGAGGACGACGCGGCCGGTCTGACCGACCCGGTCGAGCGGGCCGCGGCCCTGACCAGAGGGGCCGCGGCCCGGCGGGGAGCAAGCGGCGGGGGATCGCGGGACGACGACCTGGACGACCCCTATGGTGCGTCCGAGGAGGAGGCAAGGGCGTGCGCCGCCCGGATCGCGGAAGCGGTGGAAGGGATCACCGCGGCAGTGCTGGGCTGACCGGTGGGGTCCCCGCTCAGTACCCCCTTGCAGCCCGAGGAGGGGTGCACTGTGGCGTGCAGCGGACGCGGAAGCCGTTGGTTCAGCACGGTGGGCGCGTCGTCGGCCGGAGGCTCCAGCAGCTGCAGCATTACGGTACGGCTGCTGCCCGCAGGTACCTCGACGTCGAGCGTGTACACCGGATGCCCGCGCTCGATGCCCGGTGACGTGAGAGCCGTGCGCCCGTCGACCGTCGCCTTGATCAGATCCGCCCCGGCAGTCGCGTAGTAGGAGACGAGCAGGCGATTGTCACCGTCGTGCGTTGCATACGGCGGCTTGTCCAGGCGGTCGGTGACGTATGTGGGAAGCCCTTGGGACGGCGCGTTGTTGGCGACGACGGCTTTGACCGTGACCTCGCGGCCGGCCGCGGTGCAGCGACCGGGACGCCAGTCCAGGGTGCGGTCGAGGTAGTAGTCCAGCTTGGTGCCGGCGGCATTGTTGACCACCAGCCCGGCGTAGGGCTCCGGCTTCAGCGGCAGGGAGCCGCCGACCGGGCGTGACTCCAGCTCCCGCTGCTCGTCGCGGTGGGCGCTCCAGATGTTCATCTGCCCGTTGCTCAGGACGTCGTACAGGCCGAGCAGCAGCCCCGGCCGCCGCTGGGGATCTTCGGCGGCGGCCAGCAACTGCCCGGCAGAGGCACGGGCCATGTCGAGCAGGAAGGCCTTGCGCTTGAGCGGGTCCGAGTACCGCGTGTAGTTGGTGCGCTCGCTGAGATCCACCACATTGTCCGCGGTGACGACGGTGCCGTCGGTCGTGCGCGTCGGCCCGGTGGCTGCCAGCAGTCGGGCCAGCACGCCCGGGTCCAGTGAGAGCACGCCGTCGACACGCTCGCCACTCCTGTCGAGCCAGGCGGCCGACCAGATGCGTGCTGCGTAGGGGAAGTGCGGGCTCATATTGGAATTGGGCCATGTGTTCACGGCGTCGTAGTGTCCGTACATGGCGGTGAATTCGGCACCGAGATCCACCTTGGGGTGGGTGGTCACCATCTCGGCGTCGTGTCCGAAGTGTGTCAGGGCCAGCCGGCCCCTGTCGGCCGTCATCAGGGCATGAGCACCGGGCATTCCGCCGGTTCCCCGCGCCTCGGCGGGGTTCTGGAACACCACCAGGTAGCGCCGTGGACGGTCTTCCCCCAGCATCAGCGGCAGGAGGCGGGCGCCGGTTGCGGCGTCCTCCACAGCGGGCGCCATCCGGTCGAGCCGGCCGAGGAGTTCGTCCCGGACCCGGTCCAGGGCGGGCAGCCAGGTGTGGCTGGGCAGCTTGCGGGTCTCCGCACGGGTCACGGCCACCTGGCGTGAGACGTTCTCGAGAGCCGGGGCGGCCTTGCGCAGTTCGGAGAGGTCCAAGTGGCCGCCGTCGGCGCCTGCATCGTCGGCGAGGTTGCCGGCGGTCCGTACGACGGCGGGCAGAACGTCACCGGTCAGTCGGTCGACGGCCTTGGCCGTACCGCGAACCGTCTCGACCGTGCCGCCGAGGCCCGGCAGATACGCGGCCATGGACCAAGCGGGTCCGGTGGTGAGGCGGTGCGCCCGGTCCGCGTGCGCCGCAGCGGACCGGGCAGCGGCTTCGCCGCGCTCACGGCGGCCCGCTGCGTCCTTCGCCGTCGAGACCGACGAGGCGGGCGCCGTCACCGAGTTCCGCAGCGTTTCCAGGGCGCCGCGGGCCGCGAGCAGCTCGCTACGGGCGTACAGGCCGGTGACGACCAGCCAGCACGAACCGGTGAGGAGAGTGGCTGCCGTTGCCCACATCAGCGGCCGGGCGCGGCGGTGATTCCGTCGCACCAGGCCGGTGACGTGGGACACAACCGCGCTGCCTTGGAGTTTGCGGGTCGTCCACGGCATCCGCTGGCCTCTCAGCCGCGTTCGGTGTGGCTGCGCCGCCGCCTGACGATCACGAGTGACCCGCTGCCGAGAAGCACCAGAGCGCCTGCCGCGCTGAGCAGCGCCACCGTCGCATCCGAGGAACCTGTCTTCGCGAGCTGCGAGGGGTCGTGATGATGGCCCGGGTGGCCGGGGCGTCCGTGGTTGTCCCAGGGACCGTCCCCGTCGCGGGTGACGGTCAGCGCCGCCGAGAGCCAATTTCCGGATGACCGGCCCTTGAGCGTGAAGCGGTAGTCACCGGGGCGAACGTCCTCGGGGATGGTGACCGTTCCGCTCACAGCTCCGTCGGCGTCGGCTGTGAAGGTGCCCAGGTACACGGGGTCCCCGTGTCCGCCTCCGTGTCCGCCACCTTCTCCGCTGTCCACCGCGGGCGACACGATGGGCAGAACGGACGACGGCGATGTCCTGAGTGCGGCCGTGGACGCGCCGCTTCGGGTGGTGGCGGCACCACCGGGGAGCAGGAGCGCGACTACCTCCTCATTCGCCTCGAAGCACGTCGCGGAGAAGGTGAGCTCATCACCGGGGGCCACGGTGTCATCGCTCAGCTCAGGGGGAGGACATGGCGGGTACTGTGCGTAGGCCGGCTCGGCAAGCACCATCGGAGCGGCGGCAATCAGGGCTGCGGTGGCGGCGGCCATGGCGACACGCCGTCTTGATCGTCTGAGCATCGGGTTCGGCTCCTTCAGAAGGCCTTGGGCAGTGATCGTTTGTTGTTCTCGGCGCGGGGTGGACGACTTCTGGGGCCATGACTCGGACAGCAAGGCATCGACCGAATAAGCAACACAATCCATAGACGTGGGCGGTTCAGGACAAACAGGCTCGCCAGGGTGTTCCACGGGTCGGCGCACCGGTTGCACCCGACTGGCTCCCCAGCACTCGCGCCTGCGGCCCGCTTCTGGTGAGGCCTCGACGCTCACGGACACACAGTCCTCGCTCCCGCTTACGCAGCGTCAGCGAATCAGCAGCAGGTCAGCATGAGCCGTGCATACATCGCCGTGGCTGCCCGGGACGAGCCCGAGCTGGCGGGATCGGGCGATCAGGGATCGGTGATGACGGATCAACGGTGGTTGTAGCCTTGCACGGCCTCGTTCAACAACCGTTGGAGTTCGCGTGAGTGATGGGCCGGCTCGGGGCCTCGTGGGAACGGTGCGCAGTATCGACTCTCTGCTGGACCGCATGGGATTGATCCGCGGGGACGTGCTGCGGGTGGAGGGCGAGGGCGGGCTGTCGTATGCCTCGGGGGTGGCGGCCCAGGAGGTACGGGAGTTGCTGCGTGGCGAGCGGCTCGGTGGGCCTGGCCCGGGTGTGGACGTGGTCGAGGCGCGCCACCGGCGCGTGGTCGAGCGGATATTGTTCCTGCGCGCGACGCGGCTGCGCGCGGCCTCGGACGGCAGCAGGCGGGCGTACTCCCTGGCGGAGATCGCGGCCGGCGCGGGAACGAGCGCGCAGTGGCTGGACAAGATGATCAAGACCGGCCGCGCTCCGAACCTCGACCACGCCGCCGGGATCGCGGCATTCTTCGGGGAGAAGATCGAGTTCCTGGTCGCCGAGCCCGCCGAGGCGCTGGACCGCGTCCTGCAGCAGATCCACAAGGACCTGCTGGAGCGGACCGTGGAGCGCCAGGACCAGGATCTGCGGCGCCTGCGGAACGCGGGGCCCGCGAGCGAGGTGGATCCCGCGCTCGGCGTGGTCGCGTACGCCGCCCGGGCTCTGGCCGACGTACCGGACGACACCGCCCAGCCCCTGATCGCGCTGATCGAATCCGTGGCGCGGCGGTCCCGGGAGGAGCGTGCCCGGGAGGCTCGGGCCGCCCTCGAGACAACAGTGGTGCACAATGACGTCGATTGATCGCGGCGG
Source organism: Streptomyces sp. NBC_00885 (assembly GCF_045207475.1). NCBI lineage: Bacteria > Bacillati > Actinomycetota > Actinomycetes > Kitasatosporales > Streptomycetaceae > Streptomyces > Streptomyces sp. NBC_00885. The sequence goes on along the minus strand of NZ_CP108796.1, from coordinate 1,048,536 downwards.
CGTGGACACCACGGCTCACCAGCGGTAACGCGCAAGGAACGATGCATGGGGGGCTGTGCATCCGGCACGAGGGACGGGTGGCACGGGTGGGGGTCTCGCGCGAGATGAAGCGGTATCGCGACGCGCTGTTCATGGGGCTGCCGCAGCCGGTTCCCGAGCAGCCGGTGGAGCTGCTGAAGGCGATCTGCGCGTGTGCGGCACGGAGCAGCGGGCGCGAAGTGCGCCTGATGCTCGAGGAGTTCCCGCCGGGCTCGGTGACGGGCCTGTGGCTGGACATGGGCGACTACGATCTGATCGTCCTCGAGGCGAACACCTCTCCCCTGCACCAGGTCGTGATCCTGGGGCATGAGCTGTGGCACCTCAAGGAGGGGCACTGCGGTCATGGCAGCGCGGCCGGTGCGATGGCCGCGGCCCGCATGGTGGGGGACCGCTGGAGCCCTGCCGACGCGGTCGCCCACGTCGCCGCCCGTACGGAGCCGGACCTCGAAGAGGAGCGGCGTGCGGAGAGATTCGGCCGTATGCTCGCCGACCGGGTCAGGCCCTGCCTGGAGCGCACGCGTAGCACGACACCATTCGGCGGAGTGGCCGGCCGCATCTGGGCCTCGCTCAGAGGATGACGGGCGAGAAGGCGTGAATCTCTACATCCCGGCCGCCGCGCTCGGCATCGTGCTGGCCGTCAAACTTCCCTCGTTGGTGAGGCGCCGGCGCAGTCCCATGGTCCGCAGCGTCAACGCCGTGATCTTCCTGCAGGCCGCGGCGTTCTTCTTCTCGGCGCCCCCGACGATCACGGTCGTCAACGAGATGTCGGGCGTCAGCAACTTCTCGGCGGTGCTGGTCTACTGCATCCTCTCCGCTTACGCATGTGCCTGCCGGGTCCTCATGGAGAACTGGCGCGAGGACGTGGAGGTCCTCCCCCACACACGCCGCCGCGTCAGGCGTTGGATCTGGGGCCACGGTGTCGTGACCATCCTCCTCATCGGCTGTTTCGCACTGGGCGAGGCGCCGGTCGAACGGCAGCGTGACTTCGAGACGTATTACGCCAACACCCCCTTCATGCGCGAGATGGTGCTGCTCTGCCTGCTCGCCGTCACCGCGGCTGCCGCCGCGGCGGCAGCCGCGTGCTGGAACTGGGCGCGCGACATCCGCAGGGAGTGCCCGCAGCGGAAGACACCGGCCGGAGGCTTGCTGCGCATCGGGCTCACCGTCCTGGCCGTCGGCTTCCTGACCAACGTCACCTACGGTGTGGCCAAGCTCGCCGCGGTCGTGGCCGCCTGGAGCGGCCGGGACTGGGAACCGCTCAACCGGGCGGCCGTGTCGTTCGCCTGCCTCGGCACCCTCCTCATCGCCGTCGGCTTCCTCATCCCCATCGTCGGACCCTGGATCACCGCGCGGGTGTTCGGGCCTCTGTGGACCCTGCGTTCCCTGGGCCCCCTGCGGCGGACGTTATGTCGCGCCGGTGGTCCCCGGGGCCCGGTGCGGCTCTCCACTCCCTGGAACGCCGGTCCGGGCCGGCGCCTCACGGACCGGATGACCGACATCCACGACCGGATGCTGGAGCTGGGGGCGTACTGCTCGGAGGGGGTACGGGCGGACGCCTACGCCCGGGCCCGCGAGGGCGGCAGCACGGAGGCCGAGAGTGTCGCCTTCGGCCTGGCCGCCATGTTCACGGCCGCGGCGGACGCCCGCGCCCTCGCGATGCCCGCCGACAAGGAACAAGGCGTGGTGGCGGTTCGGGCGCTGCGGGCCGCCGAAGCCGAGTACCGCGACCTTTTGGTCGGCATCTCCCGGGCTCTTCCGGCCTTGGCCGTCATGCCTCACGGGGCTCCTGCGGGAGCGGCAGATTCCCCGAGTCCGGACCGGCACCCCTCCGGGCACACGTGAGCTGACCTCGGCTTCCGTGCCGGACAGGGCCCTGTTGGCGTACTTCTGTACCTCCGGGCCCGCCAGCATCAGCAGCTTGGAGGCCTCGACGCGCATGTCCTCCAGCCGTGCCGTGAACTGGTCCGTGGTGAGGAACTTCTCCAGCGCGGCCGGCGAGCCGTCGGTGAGGGCGGCGTTGCCCGCCTTCGTCACGGCCTTCCCGCTGGTGGCCATCACCGTGGCGGTGGCCACTCGCAGGTCCTCCACGTGGGCGGACTTGAAGCCGCCCGCGAGGAACGCGGAGATGGCGGAGTCACCGTCGTTGAGCGCGCCGGTCGCTTCACGACGGGTCCCCTTGCCGACCACCGCGAGGCTGCGCCGCCTACTCCAATAAATGGTGTCCAAAACGGTCCTTCGCTATCGGCGCATGGCGCGCCGCAAAAGAGTGCGACGGGTCCAGGGCGGCAAGGTGTGAGTCGCGTTTCAATCGCCGGACCATGGAACGCATTGCGAGGTCCGAGAGGCGCGCAGCATGACCCTACGCGGGACACATGGCCTTGGCCAGACGGAAGATGACGGAGAATCAACTTCCGTTTATTCAAACCCAGCTTGACTGGGCCTCGGTGTGGCCCAACTCGCTGTCCAAATCGGACATGAACTCCCTGAGTGATACATACTCACTGGTCAGCGCCTCGATCCCATGTGAGCCGGATCACTTGCCCATGAGGTCCGTCGACCGCCCTTCACCGTCGGCGAGTCCACCCGCGCGGCGCCTGGTGAACGGATGTCCTCGCGCGGTGGTCAATGCCGAGAAATCGACTGACGGGCTGTCATCTTCGTTTTCTGGACTTGATTTCTGCTCCAAGTGTGCGGTTAAGATCCCGGAGGAAGTTGGGGGCTTCCAAGGAGGGAACACCCGTCTTTGGTGCGCCTCTTGTTGGTTGGACATGAGCCTTCGCATCCGTATGGAAATTTCCGGGCAGTGAACCGGAACTGAGGACTGGGGTAGGGATGAAGGCACGCAAGAAGCTCGTCCGCACGGTGGCCGCGACCACGGCCGCCGGCGCGTTCGCATGGCTGGCGATCACGGGCGCCGGTGCCACCGCGGGCGGGACCGCCACGGACGCCGCCGCGATGAAGTCCATCGCCGAGGACGGCCCGGGCTACGCCATCGAGGACTTCGGCTACCCGAACGCCGACAAGATCCTCGCCGAGCGGAACATCACCCTCAAGCGCGGTGACGGCCACATCCTCCTCGCCGACTGCGCGAGCGCGACCGACCTCATGGAGGTCTGGTCCCGCGAGAAGGAGAAGATCTGCTTCCGGGTCACCGGAACCAGCGGCTACCTGACTCTGGAGATCCCCTCGGTCTTCGCGGTCAAGGGCAACAACTACTCCGCCCAGGTCGACATGAAGGTCGGCGAGGAGGAGAAGACGTGGGACGTGAACAAGAACTCCTGGACCGCGGTGGGTGAGAGCGCCGATGAGCAGGGCCGCGACTTCATGCTCATGGAGATCCGCACCTCCAAGTAACGCCTGTACGGCACTGGCAGGGGTCAGCCGGCACTGCCGACAGGCACGGAGGCCGGATGCGCGTCCGGCCGTCACTCGATCGCTTCCCCACGCACCCGTTCACCGAAGGAAGAACCATGCTCGCACCCCGTCTGCGCCCGGCGCGGACAACCGTTCTGCTCTCCGCCACCGCGGTCGCCGCAGGTCTGATCTCGGCCGCCCCCGCCCTGGCGGTGGCAGGTCCTGAGGCTCCGGCCGACCAGTACAAGTCCGTCGTGAAGCTGAACATCGGCGACGAGGCCAACTCCCGTGCCTGCACGGCGACTCTGGTCGACGCGAACTGGATCGTCACGGCCGCCAGCTGCTTCGCCGGCACCCCCGGTACGTCGGTCCCGGCCGGCAAGCCGGCGCTGAAGTCCGTCGCCACGCTGTCCGACGGCAGGGCCGTCGAGGTCGTCGACCTCGTGCCCCGTACCGACCGCGACCTGGTCCTGGCCCGCCTGGCCACCGCCGCCACCGGTCTCCCGATCGTCAGGATCGCCCCCGCGGCGCCCGCAGCCGGCACCGACCTCACCGCGGCCGGGTTCGGACGTACGAAGACCGAGTGGGTCCCCGACAAGCTCCACACGGGCACCTTCGCCACGAACGCGTCCGACACCGGCACCATCACCATCACCGGCAAGGGCTCCGACGTCCTCTGCAAGGGCGACACCGGCGGTCCGCTCCTCAACGCGGCCGGCCAGCTCGTCGGCGTCAACAGCCGCTCCTGGCAGGGTGGTTGCCTCGGCACTGCCACCACCGAGACCCGCACCGGGGCCATCTCCGCGCGGGCCGACAACCTGAGCGTGTGGTCCGCGGAGGTCCGCTCGCTGACCGCCGGCTGGAAGACCGAGGCCGTCGTTCAGGCGGGCACGTCCCTCTACCAGGGCATCCGCCTCGAGGACGGCGCCTGGACCGGCTTCACCGACGTCCAGTCCAAGGCCGGGGGCATCGGCGGCGTCCGCACGGCCACCGTCGCCGGGATCAACGGTGACACCCATGTGGTGGCGCTCGGCAGCAACGGCCGCATCTACCACACCATCCGCAAGGCGGACGGCACATGGGGCACCTTCGGAGACGTCGGTGCCGAGGCCGGCGTGCTCTCCAATGTCACCCAGGTGTCCGCCGTCTCCACCGGCAGCGAGATGCAGGTGGTCGCGGTCTCCAACGGCAAGGTCTTCCACACCGTGCGCCGCGCGAACGGTACCTGGGCCCCCTTCGGTGACGTCGCCGCCGTGAGCAGCCCCATGAGCGGCGTGACCTCGATCGCCACCGCCAACACCGGGGGCGAGCTCCAGGTCATCGCCATCACCGGCGGCAAGGCATACCACACCCTGCGCACCACCGCCGGTCACTGGTCCGTCTGGGGCGACGTCGCCCAGGCCGCCGGCGCCACCGGCCCGATCACTTCCGTGGCCATGGCCGGGATGGGCAGCACCGCCCACATCGTCCTCGCCACGGACAACGGTACCCGCCAGTACCACGCCGTCCGCCTCGGCACCGGCGGCTGGAGCACCTTCAAGGAGCTGACGGCCCACCTCGGCAACATCACCGTCAAGTCCGTGGGTGCGGCCGGCGTCGACCATGACGTCGAGATCGCCTTCACCACCAGCGACAACCGGGTCGTGCACACCTCCCGCAACACCGCCGGCGCCATCTTCACGAACCCGGTCGCGGTGCCCACGATCCAGGGCATCGCCGCCACTCCGCTCGGCTCCATCGCCCTCGCCGGCACGCTCTGATACCGAGCCGGCTCTCCGCACCCGCCCACCGTCCCCTTCGGGGGCGGTGGGCGGGCACAGTCATGTCTGGAACTGTCCGGCCGTGAACAGGCCACCAAGTCTTCAACCTGGCGGACTCGTTGGCGGCTCGATTGCACTGAGGATGCTGCCAACGGCCCGCGGAGCCGGCCGCGGCCGCGGACGACGTGACGGATTTCTCGGTGCGGTCCGGGGCGCCGTTTCGTAGGCTGATCCCGCCTGTCGGCCTTGAGGGTGGGGTAGAGGGCTCCTGAGGCGTCTTTGCATGTGCCCGACGTGGCGTCAGGGAACTCAGTAACCGGTCAGCATGGCTACCGGGAATCCTGGTGAAAAGCAGTCGTAAAGCGAGCCGTTGTAGAGTGAAAGAACCGCCCTTGACCTGGAGGAAGCAGGCAGGGAGCAGACATTCCGGGAGTTTCTCGATGCTTCGTACCATGTTCAAGTCCAAGATCCACCGGGCCACCGTGACCCAGGCCGACCTGCACTACGTCGGATCCGTCACCGTCGACTCGGCGCTCATGGAGGCAGCCGATCTGCTCCCCGGCGAGCTCGTCCACATCGTCGACATCACCAACGGCGCCCGCCTCGAGACGTATGTCATCGAGGGCGAACGCGGCTCCGGCGTCATCGGTATCAACGGTGCGGCCGCCCATCTCGTCCACCCCGGCGACCTGGTGATCCTGATCAGCTATGCCCAGGTCGACAACGACGAGGCGCGCACACTGGTGCCGAGTGTGGTCCATGTCGACGCGCAGAACAGGATCGTCGCGCTCGGCTCGGACGCCTCCGCGCCCGTACCCGGCAGTGATACGGAACGCAGTCCGCACGCCGTCGTGTGACCACCCACCCAGCGCCACAAGGAGCGAGCCCGCCATGGCAGAACGCGACATCCGTGACAACAGGCCGAAGGGACTCCTGGAGGCGTACGAGGACGGTCGCGTGACGGGCCGCGTCGTCTACTTCACGCTCGACGCGGATCCCGCGGCCCTGGTCGCCGTGCACACCGTGGTGGAGCCGGAACACGAGGGCAAGGGCATCGCGAGCGCCCTGGTGCGGGAGTTCTATGCGATGGCGGCACGCGAGGGCGTACCCGTCGTGCCCCTGTGTCCGTACGCCGCCAAGTGGGCCACCAAGCACCCCGACGAGGCCCCCGTGGCCCCGGCCGAACTGGTGCAGGAGGCCAAGGCGCAGCTCGAGGCCGACCACGCGGAGCTCTGGTAGTGCCCACCGGCCCCTCCGGGACGCTGGCGCTGCTGCACACCTCGCCGGTCCATGTCCCGGTCTTCGAGGGGCTGCGGGACGCGGACCATCCCGGCCTCGGGATGCTTCATCTCGTCCGCGAGGACTTGCTCGCCCGGGCCCGGGAGGAAGGGGCCGAGGCCGTCGCCCCCGCCGTCGCGGACGCGCTGGCACAGGCGGTCGACGAGGGGGCGAGCGCCGTTCTGTGCACCTGTTCCACGATTGGCGGCGTTGCCGAGGCATGCGCCGCCGAGCTCGGTGTGCCGGTGCTGCGGGTCGACCGCCCGATGGCCGCGGCGGCGGCCGCGGCCGACCGGATCGTCGTGGTCGCCTCCGTGCACAGCACCCTGGAGCCGACCCTCGCGCTGATCCGTGAAGAGGCCGCTGGACGGGGCGTCGACCTGCGCACACTGCTCGTCGAGGGCGCCTGGGAGCTGTTCGAGGCGGGCGACCGCGACGGGTATCTGGACGCGGTCGCCACCGCCGTCGACAGGGTGCGGGAGGCGGATGTCATCGTGCTGGCCCAGGCGTCGATGGCGGACGCGGCAGTCCGGACGACGACCGCCGTCCCCGTTCTGTGCAGCCCGCGGGCCGGACTGCGGGCCGCCGCCGGGGCCATCGCGTCCGGCGCATGACGCGTGGACCCGGCGCGCGTGGGCACGCGCAACGGGAGACATTGGGAACGCACGACTCCGTAGCTCAGGAGGTCCGGCATGACCCAGCCGCCCGTACCGCCTTCGCCGCCCCTCCCGGGACCTGATCCGGGGCCCCTGCCCAGCCCTGTGCCGCCTCCGGCACCGCCCCCGGGACCCCCGCCGGACCCCATTCCGCAGCCGCCGGGCCCGGGCCCCCGCCCCGAGCCCGTACCCCCGCCGGAGCCGGAGCCCCAGCCGGGGCCTTCGAGCTGATCGTCTCAGCGCTGGCCAGCCGGCGTGCGCAGACTCAGTCGGTGCCCACCTCCGAGCGGTCGCCGCCCCAGAGCGTGTGGAACGAGCCCGCCCGGTCGGTCCGCCGGTAGGTGTGCGCACCGAAGAAGTCGCGCTGCCCCTGCGTGAGCGCCGCGGGCAGCCGCTCCGCGCGCAGCGCGTCGTAGTACGCGAGGGCCGCCGAGAAGCCCGGCGTCGGCACGCCCTGCCGTGCGGCTGTCGCCACCACCTCGCGCCAGTCGTCCTGAGCCGCGCCGATCTCGTCGGCGAACTGCTTGTCGGAGAGCAGACTGGGCAGGTCGCGCTGCGCGTCGTACGCGCCGCGGATACGGTCCAGGAACGCCGCCCTGATGATGCAGCCGGCCCGCCAGATCGCGGCCACCGAACCGAGGTCGATGTCCCAGTCGTACGCGTCGCTGCCCGCCTGGATCTGGTGGAAGCCCTGGGTGTACGACACGATCTTGGACGCGTACAGCGCCTGCTCCACACGGTCGGCGAAGCGCCCGGCCTCGGCCGGGCTCAGCGGCTGCGCCGTCGGCCCGGGCAGCGTGCGTGAGGCCTCGCGCAGCTCGGCATGGCCCGACAGGGAGCGGGCGAACACGGCCTCCGCGATGCCGGAGACCGGCACACCCAGATCGAGCGCGATCTGCACGGTCCAGCGGCCCGTGCCCTTCTGCTCCGCCTGGTCGGTGACGATGTCGACAAAGGGCTTTCCGGTCGCGGCGTCCGTGTGGGCCAGCACCTCCGCCGTGATCTCGATCAGATACGAGTCGAGGCGCCCGGTGTTCCAGGTGCGGAAGGTCTCGGCGATCTGCGCGGGGGAGTAGCCCGCGACCGCGCGGAGCAGGTGGTACGCCTCGGCGATCAGCTGCATATCGGCGTACTCGATGCCGTTGTGGACCATTTTCACGAAGTGCCCGGCGCCGTCCGGGCCGATGTGCGCGACGGTCGGGGTGCCGTCGGGAGCCTTCGCGGCGATCTTCTCGAGCAGCGGTCCGAGCGAGGCGTACGACTCGGTGGAGCCGCCCGGCATGATGCTCGGCCCGTGCAGCGCGCCCTCCTCGCCGCCCGAGATGCCCGTTCCCACGAAGTGGATGCCGCGCTCCCGCAGCTCCTTCTCGCGGCGGACGGTGTCGGCGAAGTGGGCGTTGCCGCCGTCGATGATGACGTCGCCCTCTTCGAGCAGCGGCGCGAACTCCTCGATCACGGCGTCGGTCGGATCGCCGGCCTTGACCATGATGATCAGCCGGCGCGGGCGCTCCAGAGCCGCGACGAACTCCTCGGGCGACTCGGCGGGCACAAAGGTGCCCTCGTCGCCGAACTCCTCGACCAGCGCGCGCGTCCTGGCCGCCGTGCGGTTGTGCACGGCGACGGTGAGGCCGTTGCGGGCGAAGTTACGGGCGAGATTGCGGCCCATCACCGCGAGCCCCGTGACGCCGATCTGGGCTGTTCCACTCATACGTGCGCTCCTGGATGTCCGTCGGAAAATCCGGCCTCTACGCATACGTACGCGCGCAGCCGGCCATTCATTGATCCTCAAGCCCTGCCCATGCTTCCGTATTTCCGTCGTGGCCGAATCCCGGCGCGGCTTCTGTGTGCGCCCGCGGGCAGGGTTTCGGACGCCATATCGGGGGGAAGCGGGCACCGCCGCAGGGCGTGGGACTCGCCACGGGCAGTGCTACCAGGGCCGACGCCCCGGCGAAACGGGCACGATCGGGCACAGCGGATCCTGTGAAGAGCCTGGTCGAGCCCCCGTACCTGCTTGTACAAACGACGCATGGGCCCGAACGGACGCCGGGCCGACAGCACAAGCACAAGCAAGGAAGTGTGCCGTGGACACCGAGGAACGCCGACGGGGAATTCTCGAGTCGGCCCGCCGGGACGGGTCGGTCGACGTCAACCGGCTCGCCGCGCAGTTCCAGGTGGCCAAGGAGACCATCAGGCGGGATCTGCACGCCCTGGAAGAACACGGCCTGGTGCGGCGTACGCACGGCGGCGCCTACCCCGTCGAGTCCGCCGGCTTCGAGACCACGCTCGCGGTACGGACCACCCGTCACGTCCCGCAGAAGTCCCGGATCGCCGCGGCCGCTTCCGATCTCCTCGGTGACGCCGAGACGGTCTTCGTCGACGAGGGCTTCACCCCGCAGCTCGTCGCGGAGGCCCTGCCGCGGGACCGGCCGCTGACCGTCGTCACCGCTTCCCTGGCGGTCGCGACCGTCCTGGCGGACGCCGAGAAGATCTCCGTACTGCTGCTGGGCGGACGCGTCCGCGGCGGCACCATGGCCACGGTCGACCACTGGGCCACCCGGATGCTCGCCGACTTCGTCATCGATCTGGCATACGTCGGCGCGAACGGCATCTCCCGTGAGTACGGACTGACCACCCCCGACCCCGCGGTCAGTGAGGTCAAGGCGCAGGCCATGCGCAGCGCTCGCCGACGGATCTTCGCCGGCATCCATACCAAGTTCGGCGCGGTGAGCTTCTGCCGCTTCGCCGACGTCGGCGACTTCGAGGCCATCGTCACCGACGTGGGCCTGCCCTCGGCCGAGGCGCAGCGCTACTCCCTGCTCGGCCCCCAGATCATCCGGGTCTGACGCCGACGCGCCCCCGACGCCCGACTTCCTTACCCCATAAGAGTATTGATCCCGGCCACCGGGCCGGGGTTCAGGGCCCTCACGCCCTGAACCACCGATCACCGAGCCGCTACGAGCCATCAGGAGACATCATGCCCCTCCAGCGCCGACGACGTGGAATCCACCTGAGAGTGGGGGCCGGCACGGCCGCCATGGCCCTGCTCGCGGGGTGCAGCGGAGCAGGAGCATCGTCCTCGGGAGGGGGCGAGGCCGTGAACGTACTCATGGTGAACAACCCGCAGATGGTCGAGCTGCAGAAACTGACCGCGGAGAACTTCACCAAGGAGACCGGTATCAAGGTCAATTTCACGGTGCTCCCGGAGAACGACGTCCGCGACAAGATCAGTCAGGACTTCTCCAACCAGGCGGGCCAGTACGACGTGGCCACCATCAGCAATTTCGAGGTGCCGTTCTACGCCAAGAACGGCTGGCTGCACGGGCTCGACGAGTACGCGACGAAGGACACCGCCTTCGACCAGAACGACATACTCAAGCCCCTGCGGGACTCCCTCACCGCCAAGGACGGAAAGCTCTACGCCGAGCCCTTCTACGGCGAGTCGTCCTTCCTGATGTACCGCAAGGACGTGCTGGCCAAGAAGGGGCTGACGATGCCCGCGAAGCCCACCTGGCAGCAGGTGGCGGATCTCGCGGCCAAGGCGGACGGCGCGGAGAGCGGGATGAAGGGCATCTGCCTGCGCGGGCTGCCCGGCTGGGGCGAGGTCATCGCCCCGCTCACCACCGTCGTCAACACCATGGGCGGCACCTGGTTCACCCAGGACTGGCAGGCGCAGCTGACATCCCCGGAGTTCAAGAAGGCCACCCAGTTCTATGTCGACCTCGTGCGCAATCACGGTGAGGCGGGAGCGGCCCAGTCCGGGTACGCCGAGTGCCTCAACAACATGACCCAGGGCAAGACGGCGATGTGGTACGACGCCACAGCGGGAGCCGGGTCACTGGAAGCGGCCGGATCCCCGGTGAAGGGCAAGATCGGATACGTACCGGCGCCGGTGGAGAAGACGCAGAGCTCCGGCTGGCTCTACACCTGGGCCTGGGGCATGCAGAAGGCGTCCAAGAAGACCGACAACGCCTGGAAGTTCATCTCGTGGGCGTCGAGCAAGAAGTACGAGGCTCTGGTCGGCGCGAAGAGCGGCTGGGCCAATGTGCCCGCGGGCAAGCGGGCCTCCACCTACGCCAACCCCGAGTACCGCAAGGCAGCGGGCGCCTTCGCGGACATCACCCAGAAGGCCATCGCGAGCGCCAACCCGGAGAACCCCGGCGTCCAGCCCCGCCCCGCGGCCGGGATCCAGTTCGTCGGCATCCCCGAGTTCACCGACCTCGGCACCAAGGTCTCGCAGGAGATCAGCGCCGCCATCGCCGGCCGACAGTCGGTCGACCAGGCCCTGGCCGACTCGCAGAAGCTGGCCGAGAAGGTCGGCAAGGAGCAGCAGTGAGTGCCTCCGTCACCACCCAGCCGCTGAACCCGCAGGTCCGCTCGAAGCAGGCGCGGCAGTCCAAGAAGCGCAAGGGAGGAGTACGGGCCTGGGCCACCCGGGCCCCGCTCCTTCCCGCCCTCATCTTTCTGATCGCCGTCACCCAACTGCCCTTCGTGGCAACGCTGGTGATCTCCCTCTTCGACTGGAACTCCCTCAGCCCCGACGAACGCAGCTTCGCCGGGCTCGCCAACTACAGCACCGTGGTCACCGATCCGGAGCTGCGTGACTCGGTCTTCACCACGGTCCTGCTCACCGCGAGCGTCGTCATCGCCACCGTGCTGCTCGGACTGCTGCTCGCCCTGCTCCTCGACCGCACGTTCTTCGGCCGCGGCATGGTGCGCACCCTGCTCATCACGCCCTTCCTGATCGTCCCCGTCTCGGCCGCGCTGCTGTGGAAGCACGCGCTCTACAACCCGGAGTACGGACTGCTCAACGGGGCCTGGAACTGGGTCGCCGGGCTCTTCGGCGACGACACTCCCGCCCAGCCCGACTGGATATCCGGCATGCCGCTGATCGCGGTCGAGGCCGCGCTGGTGTGGCAGTGGACGCCGTTCATGATGCTGATCCTGCTCGCGGGACTGCAGAGCAGGCCCGCCGACATGATGGAGGCCGCGCGCCTCGACGGCGCGAGCGCCTGGCAGTCCTTCCGCTATCTCACGCTGCCGCATCTGCGCCGCTATCTCGAACTGGGCGTGCTGCTCGGCTCCGTGTACATCGTGCAGAACTTCGACGCGGTGTTCACGATCACCTCCGGAGGGCTCGGCACCGCCAACCTCCCGTACACGATCTACCAAACCTTCTACCAGGCCCACGAGTACGGACTGGCGTCCGCCGCGGGAGTCGTCGTCGTGATCGGCACGATGATCATCGCGACGTTTGCGCTCCGGGTGGTCTCGTCCCTCTTCCGTGAGGAGGCGAACCGCGCATGACCGCTCATACCGCTCCCGCTCCCACAGCCGCACCGGCTCCGTCGAAAAAGCCGCCCGAGCTTCTGCCGCCCGCGGCCCGCCGGGCCAGGCGCCGGTCCGCCGTGCTGGGCCTGCTGGCCTGGGTTGCGGGCATCGGATTCTGTCTGCCCGCCGCATGGATGCTGCTGACCTCCCTGCACTCGGAGGCGGACGCGGCGACCAATCCGCCGTCCTTCGCGGCCCCGCTGAGCCTCGACAGCTACCGCGAGTTCTTCGGCGCGGGCGGCGGGCCGAGCCCCTGGCCCTCCCTGATCAACTCCCTGACGGCGTCAGCCTTTTCCACCCTGCTGGTGCTGCTCCTCGCCCTCCCGGCGGCGTACGCGCTCTCCATCCGGCGCGTACGCAAGTGGACGGACGTCATGTTCTTCTTCCTGTCCACCAAGATGCTGCCAGTCGTCGCCGGATTGCTGCCCGTCTATCTCTTCGCCAAGAACGCCGGGATGCTGGACAACATCTGGCTTCTCGTCATCCTCTACACCTCGATGAATCTGCCGATCGCGGTTTGGATGATGCAGTCCTTCCTCGCGGACGTACCGGTCTCGATCATCGAAGCCGCGCAGGTCGACGGCGCGCGCCTGCCCACGGTCCTGGCCCGGGTGGTCGCGCCCGTGGCCGCTCCCGGGATCGCGGCCACCGCCCTGATCTGCTTCATCTTCAGCTGGAACGAGCTGCTCTTCGCCCGCGTACTGACCGGTGTCGTCGCCCAGACCGCGCCCGTGTATCTGACCGGATTCGTCACCAGCCAGGGCCTGTTCCTCGCCCAGCTGTGCGCCGCGTCCGTCGTTGTGTCCCTGCCGGTGCTCGCCGCCGGTTACGCCGCCCAGGACAAGCTCGTCCAGGGCCTTTCCCTTGGAGCTGTTAAATGAGGGCAGCGATCGTCGAAGCCCCCGGCAAGGTCTCCGTCACGACGGTTCCCGACCCCACCCCGGGACCTCGGGAGGTCGTCGTCTCGGTGGCCTCGTGCGGTCTGTGCGGCACCGATCTGCACATTCTGCAGGGCGAGTTCGCGCCCACCCTGCCGATCCTGCCCGGGCACGAGTTCGCCGGTGAGGTCGTCGGGATCGGCAGGGACGTCACCGAACTCGCCGTCGGGGACAAGGTCGCCGTCGATCCGTCCCTGCACTGTCACGAATGCCGCTACTGCCGTGCAGGCCGCGGCAATCTCTGCGACCGGTGGGCCGCCATCGGCGTCACCGAGCCCGGCGGCGCGGCCGAGTTCGCCGTCGCGCCCGTCGCCAACTGCGTACGGCTGCCCGACCACATCGACGTCAGGGACGCGGCGCTCATCGAGCCGCTGTCCTGCGCGGTGCGCGGGTACGACGTACTGAACAGCAGCACCCTCGGCGCCCATGTGCTGATCTACGGCTCGGGGACCATGGGCCTGATGATGCTGGAGCTCGCCAAGCGCACCGGCGCCGCGAGCGTCGACATACTCGACATCAACCCGGACCGCCTCGCGACGGCGTCGGTGCTCGGCTGCTCCCGCTCGGCAGCCGGCGCCGGGGAACTGGAGCAGCCGGGGGGCTGGGACTTCGTCATCGACGCGACCGGCAATGCGGGGGCGATCCAGGACGGCCTGGGACGGGTCGCGAAGGGGGGCACGTTCCTGCAGTTCGGCGTCGCCGACTATGCGACGACCGCCGTGATCGAGCCGTACCGCATCTACAACCAGGAGATCACCATCACCGGCTCCATGGCTGTGCTGCACAGCTACGAGCGGGCCGCGGCGCTCTTCGCGAGCGGTGTGCTCGACCCGTCCGTCTTCATCAGCGACCGGCTGCCACTGGAGCAGTACCCCGAGGCCATCGACCGGTTCAAGGCCGGGCAGGGCCGCAAGATCGTGGTGGAACCGTGAGCGGCGGACCCGGCTCGGTGCTGGTCCTGGGAGAGGCGCTCATCGACCTTGTCCCCGTGCCCGGCGAGCCGGAAAGCCTGCGCGCCCAGTCGGGCGGCGCCCCCGCCAATGTCGCGGCGGGTCTGGCCCGCCTCGGCAGGCCCGTCGCCTTCGCCGGAGCCCTCGGCACCGACGGCTTCGCGCGGGCGATCGAACGCCGGCTCACGGACGCGGGCGTCGACCTCACCCTATGCGCCCGCCCCGACCTGCCCACGGCGCTGGCGGTCGCCGACCCGGGGGAGTCGGGGAACGGCTACCACTTCCACCTCCAGGACACGGCGACCTTCCGCTTCCCCGACCGGGCGGCCGACGTGAGCCGCTTCGGCGCGGTGTACGCAGGGGGCCTGGCGGCCGTCGTCGATCCGGCGGCCGGCGCCGTCGCGTCCACGGCGCGCGCCGCCGCCCGGCACTCGCTGCTCGTGGTGGACCCCAACGTCCGCGAGGACCGCACGATCGACCCCGGCCGGAGCCTGGCCCTGCTGCGTGACCTGTGCGAGCTCGCGCATGTGGTCAAGGCCAGCGACGAGGACCTGCTGGGGCTGTGGCCGGACTCGGCCCCGGACGAGACCTGCCGTCGGCTGGCCGCGGGCGGCCGCCTGGTGATCCTCACCCGCGGCGCCCGGGGTTCCACCGCCCACACCCCGTCGGGCCCGCCCGTCTCGGTCCCGGCCGTCCCGGTCGAGGTGGTCAACACCATCGGCGCCGGTGACGCCTTCATGGCGGGCGTCCTGGCCTGGCTTGCCACGACGGGTGGCTGGGAGCGCGCCCTGAGCCCGGAGCGGGCGGTGAGCATGCTGGAGTTCGCGGCACAGGTGGCGGCGTCGGTGGTCACCCAGCCGGGCACGGAGCCCTCGGCACCGGCCTCCGTATGAACTCTCGCCCCGCCGGACCATCCCCTCCGGCGGGGCCAGGGCCGGCCGGCCGACGATGTGATGGGCACCACTCCTGCGGTTCGGCGGGCCGCTTGCCTCCTGTTGCGACGGCATCTAGCCTCACGAGGGACGTACCGACCGGTAGGTACGTGCAGACCGCCCGCTACGGCCGAGGAGCCGAAGATGAGCCGCACCAACCGTCAACTGCGCCTGGCCGCCCGCCCCGTGGGGGAGCCCCGGTCCACCGACTGGCAGCAGGTCGAGGAGCCGGTCGCCGAGTCGGGCGACGGCGAGTTCCTGGTGCAGGTGCTCTACCTGTCGATCGACCCGGCGATGCGCGGCTGGATGAACGCGGGCAAGTCCTACATACGCCCCGTCGAAATCGGCGAGGTGATGCGCGCGGGCGCGGTGGGCCGGGTCATCGCCTCCCGGCACCCCGAATTCTCGGTGGGCGACCACGTCTCGGGCTCGTTCGGTGTCCAGGAGTACTGCGTCTCGGACGGGCGCGGTGTGACGAAGGTCGACCCGGCCATGGCTCCGCTGCCCGTGTACCTCGGCACCCTTGGCATGTCGGGCATGACGGCCTACTTCGGCCTGCTCGACATCGGCCGCCCCGAGCCGGGCCAGACCGTTGTGGTCTCCGGAGCGGCCGGTGCGGTCGGCAACGTGGTCGGCCAGGTCGCCAAGATCCTCGGCTGCCGGGTCATCGGCATCGCCGGGGGAGAGCGCAAGTGCCGATCGTTGGTGGAGGAGTTCGGGTTCGACGCCGCGATCGACTACCAGACGGAGGATGTGCGCAAGGCTCTGCGCGAGCACGCTCCCGACGGTGTCGATATCTACTTCGACAACGTCGGCGGCGACATCCTGGACGCGGTGCTGACCAGGCTGGCGCGCGGCGCCCGGATCGTCATCTGCGGTGCGATCTCCCAGTACAACAACACTGAGCCGGTCAAGGGACCGAGCAACTACATGTCTCTGCTGGTCAACCGCGCCTCCATGACGGGCATGGTGGTCTTCGACTACGCCGACCGCTACGGCGAGGGTGTCGCGCAGCTCGCCGAGTGGCTGGCAGACGGACGGCTGGTGTCGAGGGAAGACGTCGTGTCCGGCGGGGTCGAGACCTTCCCCGAGACCCTGATGCGGCTGTTCCGCGGCGAGAACCTCGGCAAGCTCGTTCTCCAGATCGCGGACGCGTGATCCAGATGGCGGCGATGAATCTCAAGGACGCGGGTGTGGTCGTCACGGGCGCCGGATCGGGCATCGGAGCGGCGCTCGCCCGCCGCTTCGCCGCCGAGGGCGCCCGGCTCGTGATCAACGACCTGGACGGCGCGGCGGCTGCCAGGGTCGCCGCCGAGGTCGGCGGGCTCGCCGTGCCGGGCGACGCCGGCGCGGAGGAGAGCGTGGCCGCCATGGTCGCGGCGGCGCGCGCCCACCTCGGCGAGATCGACCTGTTCTGCGCGAACGCGGGCATCGAGCCCGGCGGCGGGTTGCACGCCCCTGAGGACGTGTGGGACCAGGTCTGGCAGGTGAACGTCATGGGACACGTGCGGGTGGCCCGCCACCTCGTCGGGCCGTGGCTGGAACGGGGACGCGGCCACTTCCTGGCCACGGTCTCCGCGGCGGGCCTGCTGACCCACCTCGAATCGGCGCCGTACTCGGTGTCCAAGCACGGCGCGCTGGCCTTCGCGGAGTGGCTCTCGGCCACGTACGGCGACCGGGGCCTTAAGGTCCAGGTCGTATGCCCGCTGGGCGTTCGTACCGAGATGTACGAGAAGACGGACGCGGCGGCCAAGGCGGTGCTCGGCGGCTCGGTCCTCGAACCCGAGCAGGTCGCCGACGAGGTCATGGAGGGACTCGCGGACGGACGCTTCCTGATCCTGCCGCACGGGGAGGTGCGGGAGCACTACGCGTTCCGGGCGACCGACACGGACAGGTGGCTCCGGGGGATGCGGCGCCTGCGGCGGCGGATCGACGAGGTCGACTAGGGTCTGTCGTTTGGATCAGGCCGGATCAGTGGGCGGGGTCTGGTGCGTGCGATCGCAAGGCGGAGGAAGGAGCCGACGCGGAGCGTCGGCGACTGACGACAACGCGGCGTGGGGGCACCTCCCGTGCCCGAAGGGCTACGGGGGAGTGCGTGCCAGGGCACGCGAACCCGGCAAGATCCGAACGACAGGCCTAGGGCTGAGCCGGGCCTCGGAGTGGTCAGCCTGAGCCTGTGGGCGGAATCAGTTCGGTCCGCAGCTCATGGCTTTCGTCGGGCAGTCGCGCCTCGTAATAGATCCGGTGGCCGCCGCCGGGCAGCGCGAGGACGTCGAGGTAACGGACGTCGACGACGGGGGAGTTCTCGAGCGGCATGATCCGTGGCTCTCCGGCGGCACCGGTCACTACCGCCAGCCCGGTCCGCTCGAACCAGTTCTCCTGGGCACTGGCCCGCCCGTCGTAGCTGGCGCGGCCGTCGGCCAGGACGCTGGTCAGCCGTACGCCACGCGCATCCCACTCACCGGGTCGGCCGGTCAGCGCAGTGCCCTGCCACTGCCAGCGCAATCCGTCGTCGCTGATGGCGTACGCCGTCGTCATGCGGTCCTCTTCGCCCGGCTCGTCGAGGGGGTGACAGCAGATCCATGCGTGCCAGCTCCGACCGTCGTACCGGATCACCGGATCTTTGACCGCTGTGTCCTTGTCGCCCTCGAACACCCGGCGTATCCCGGCCCTGGCCAGCCCCTCCGGATCGCGGGCTTCGGCAACGCCGATCCACCAGTGTTTGGTGCCGGGAGTGGCACAGCTGACGTAGAGCCGCCATGCGCCGGAGCCGGTCCGCACCAGGGCCGGGCGCTCGACCATGGCGGCGCCCAAGCGGTCCGTGGTCAGGATGCCGACCGTGGTGAACCGCTCGCCGTCGGCGGAGCGGGCGACGACATTGAAGTCCTGCTCGGCACGCACGCGATAGGCCAGGACCACGGACCCGTCGACGTCGAAGGCGGCGCTCGGTGCGCCTGCCCACCGCTGTGGCCCCGGGCCGGGCGCGGCGACGGCGACTACTGCGCGTCCGCTCCCCGGAAGGGGAAAGCTGGGGTGTTCGCTGATTGCCATGAGCCCAGCCTGACGAGCCCGGGCACGGGCGAACAGTGGCATGGTTGCCAGGGTTCGGGAATTTTCTGCCATCATGGTGGTGTGGGTGGTGCGATCCGCAATGTGGCTGCCGTGGTCGGAGAGCAGGCTGCGGCCTTCGAGCTGGGAGTGGTCTGTCAGGTCTTCGGCCTGGACCGACTGGCCGACGGCCTGCCGTTCTACGACTTCGCCGTGTGCACGCCCTCCCCGGGCGCGGTCAGAACGACGTCCGGATTCTCCCTTCAGGTCGACCACGGCCTTGACCGGCTGGCGGCCGCGGATCTCGTCACCGTCCCCGCCTGGCCACAGCTGGACCGGGCAGCGCCGCCGGCACTCCTGGAGGCGCTGCGTACCGCGGTGGCCCGGGGCTCGCAGGTGCTCTCCGTTTGCACAGGCGCGTTCTTGCTGGCCGAAGCGGGCTTGCTCGACGGGCGACGAGCCGCAACCCACTGGCAGTTCACCGACCTGCTCGCCGAGCGGTATCCCGCGGTGCGGGTCGACCGTGAGGTGCTGTACGTCGAAGACGGTCCCATCCTCACCAGCGCCGGAGCAGCTGCCGGAATCGACGCCTGCCTCCATGTGGTGCGCCGAGAGCACGGCGCGGCGACAGCCAACGCCCTGGCGCGTCGCATGGTGGTGCCGGCTCACCGATCCGGAGGGCAGGCGCAGTTCATCGAAATGCCCGTCCCTGAGGTCCGCACCACCTATGAACTGTCCGGTCTGATCGACTGGATGCAGGAGCACCTCGACCACCCGATGACTGTGGAGGACTTGGCTGCCCGGGCGGCGATGTCGACGCGGACATTCGCCAGGCGCTTCAAATCGGTCACCGGCACCACCGCCCACCGATGGCTGCTCGACCAACGGCTGCAGCTCGCCGAGGAACTGCTGGAGACCACCGACCTGCCGGTCGACGCGGTAGCCACCCGCGCGGGCTTCGGCAGTGCCGACACCCTGCGCCACCACTTCGCCGCCCGCCGGGGGGTTGGCCCCGCGACCCACCGCCGAACCTTTCGCTCCGGCGGGCACCAGGGCGGATAGAACCAGCGCGAAGCGGTCCGACGGGGAGGGCCGGGCGAGCGGTCAGCTACAAGGCATGGAGCTCGAGACCAAGCGGCCCGAGACATCGTAGTGGCCGGTCGAGAGGCGGAGTGGGGCAGGCATGGCCGGCGTCAGGTGAGAGCACCGCCGCATATGATCGATTGGTGAATGCCGCCGTCATACTGCAGGCGGGCGCGACGCAGTCCGCTCCCGCTCTCGTTCTTCGACCCTGGTGTGTGGAGGACGTTGAGCCACTGGTTGAGGTCTGCCGAGATCCCGCTCTGAGCCCCTGGACCAGCTCTTCCGTGGAGAACGATGCTGACGGGGCGCGATGGGTCCAGGCTCAGCTACAGGGTTGGGCAGCAGGAGACCGGTTCGGCTTCGCAGTCCTTGAAGCACAACCCGAATCAGCTCACGGACAGTTGGTCGGCAGCGTAGTCCTCAAGGACGTCACGACCGGCGAACCCTCGGCGGAAGTGGGCTATTGGACAGCTGCGCACGCTCGCGGGCGGGGTGTGGCCCCCCGGGCTCTGGAGGTTCTCACCCGTTGGGCCTTCGACACCTTCGGGGCCGATGGTTTGGAACGTCTCGAACTCCTTCATCAGATGGACAACCTCGCATCGTGCCGGGTTGCGCAGAAGAGCCGGTACGAGTTCGACAGAGTCCTGCCTGCAGCGCCGCCCTCGTACCCTGTCGATGGCCATCTGCACATACGGCGCACGGATGCCTCACACCCGCCACGCCCCGGACAAACGCCGGACGTTCCGGCTGCAGGTACGTGATCTCACGCAGAACTCCTGGCCCGGCGGCACTCCGTGAAGCAGCGTTCGTGGCCGGCTCGGAGACACTCAGCCGCCCGTCGCCCCAGTTCACGCCGCCCTGCGGCCCCTCCTCCCCGCCGAGCGGATGATCTCCGCGTACCGGTGCCCGCTCCCCTTGATGGTTCGCCGCTGCGTCGCGTAGTCCACGTGCACCAGGCCGAAGCGCTTGTCGTAGCCGTACGCCCACTCGAAGTTGTCCATCAGTGACCACGCGAAGTACCCGGCCACCGGGGCCCCTTGGCGGGCCGCCCGGGCGCATGCCGCCAGGTGTTCCTCCAGGTACCGCACCCGTTCCGGGTCGTCGATCGTGCCGTCCGCGCGGACCACGTCCGGGTAGGCGGAGCCGTTTTCGGTGACGTGGATGCGTTGCGCGCCGTACTCCTCGGTCAGGCGCAGCAGGAGTTGTTCCAGGCCGTCAGCGTGGACTTCCCAGTCCATGGCCGTGTGGCGGGCGCCCGGCAGGAAGATCTGTTTGGCGTGCGGCACCGGGCCGGTGGGGTCGGCGGTGACAATCTGGCGGAAGTAGTAGTTCAGGCCGAGCCAGTCCAGTGGCGCCGCAATGGTCTCCAAGTCGCCTGCCCGCTCGGGCAGTTCGACGCCGTACAGGTCGAGCATGTCCTGCGGGTAGCCGCGGCCGTGGACCGGATCCAGCCACCAGCGATTGGTGTGGCCGTCCGCCCGGGTCGCGGCGGCGTGGTCCTCAGGGCGGTCGGTGGCCGGTTCGATCGGGCTGAGGTTGTTGACGATGCCGACGCGGGCGTCGGGCGAGGCCGCGCGGATCGCCCGGACGGCCAGGCCGTGGCCGAGGTGCAGATGGTACGAGGCGTGCACGGCGGCCCCGATGTCCGTGAGGCCCGGTGCCATCCGGCCCTCCAGATGGCCGATCCAGGCCGAGCAGAGCGGCTCGTTGAGGGTTGCCCAGTCCTTGACCCGGTCGCCGAGGCGCTCGGTGACGACGGAGGCGTACGCCGCGAAGTGTTCGGCGGTTTCACGGGACGGCCAGCCGCCGCGATCCTGGAGCGCCTGCGGCAGGTCCCAGTGGTAGAGCGTCGCGAAGGGCGTGATGCCCGCGTCCAGGAGCCCGTCCACCAGCCGGTCGTAGAAGTCCAGGCCCGCCTTGTTCACCGGACCGTCGCCGCCCGGCACGACGCGGGGCCAGGCGATCGAGAACCGGTAGGCGCCGAGGCCGAGTTGCTTCATCAGCGCGATGTCCTCGGGCCAGCGGTGGTAGTGGTCGCAGGCCACGTCGCCGGTGTCGCCGCCCGCCACCGCTCCCGGGGTGTGGGAGAAGGTGTCCCAGATCGACGGGGCGCGGCCGTCCTCGGCCACGGCACCCTCGATCTGGTACGCGGCGGTGGCGGCGCCCCAAGTGAAGTCGGCCGGAAGGGCGTTGAGGTCGTTCACGGACTGCCTTTCTGCTGGGGTCGGGGGACGGTTCACTTGACGGCGCCCGCGGTGAGGCCGGCGACGAGATAGCGCTGGAGCAGCAGGAACCCGGCGACGACGGGCACGCTGACGACGAGCGACGCGGCCATGACCTGGTTCCAGTAGACGTCGTTCTGGGTGGCGTAGCCCTTGAGCCCGACGGAGAGCGTGCGGGTGGTGTCGTTGGTCATGACGGAGGCGAACAGGACTTCGCCCCAGGCCGTCATGAAGGCGTAGACGGCCACGGCGACGATGCCGGGGACCGCGGCCGGAACGACGACCCGGAACAGCGCGCCCAGCGCCCCGCAGCCGTCCACCATCGCGGCTTCGTCGAGATCCCGGGGGATCGAGTCGAAGTAACCGATCAGCATCCAGATGGAGAAGGGCAGCGAGAACGTCAGATAGGTGAGGATCAGTCCGCCGCGCGAGCCGTAGAGGGCGATGCCGGTGCTGTTGCCGACGTTGACGAAGATCAGGAACAGCGGGAGGAGGAAGAGGATGCCGGGGAACATCTGCGTGGAGAGCACCGTGACGGTGAAGACCCGCTTCCCGCGGAAGCGGTAGCGGCTCACGGCGTACGCGGCGAACACCGCGATCACCACGGACAGCACGGTCGCCGCGCCCGCCACGATCAGTGAGTTGAGGAAGTAGCGGGCGAGCGGCACGGTGTGCCAGATGTCGATGTACGGCCGGATCGTGAGCCCGGAGGGGATCCACCGGAACGTGCCCGACACGTCCTGCAGCGGCTTGAGCGAGCTGCTGAGCATCACATAGACGGGCAGCAGCGCGAACGCCGTCAGCAAGCTCAGGACGATACGACGCGTCCAGACGAAGGACCGCGGCGGTGCACTGGGAGAGACGGCCGTCCTAGGCATCGGCGCTCCTCCTTCCCCGTGAGGTTCGCGAGGTCAGCAGCAGATAGACGGCCGTGACCACCAGCAGGAAGAGCAGCAGCAGGACGGACATCGCCGAGCCCGAACCGAAGTTCCAGGTGACGAACGACGACTGGTAGATATGGATCGAGATCAGGTCGGCGGCCTCCGGTGCCGCCCTCCCGAACAGCACATACGGCGTGTTGAAGTCGTTGAAGGTCCACAGGAACAGCACGAGCACCAGCACCTGGTTGACCGGGCGCAGCGACGGCAGGGTGATCCTGCGGATCTGCTGCCAGATGCCCGCGCCGTCGATCGCCGCCGCCTCGTAGAGCTCGCGCGGGATGTTCTGCAGCCCCGCCATGAGGATGAGGAAGGCGAACGGCCAGGACTTCCAGACGGCCACCACCACCAGCGCGATGAAGCTGTTGTCGCCGATCAACCAGAAGGACGGTTCGTCGGTGAGGCCGAGCTGGTCGTGCAGGACGTGATTGATCAGGCCGTTGTCGCGCTGGAACATGAAGGCCCAGGTGATGACGGCCGCGTACACGGGCAGGGCGTACGGAGTGAGGAAGACGGCCCGCAGCAGGCCCCGGCCGCGGAAGTTCTCCTGCATCATGATCGCCGCGGCCACGCCGAACAGCCAGGACAGGCCGACCGCGATGACGGTGAACACGCAGGTGACGTAGAAGGAGTGGAGCAGGGCCTCGCCGATCGGGGCGTCGAAGTCGACGGCGACCTTGTAGTTGTCGAACGCCGCCCACGGGGCCTCGCCCCAGTTGCGTACGTAGAACTGGGTGAGCTGACGGAAGCTCATCACGATGCCCATGACCATCGGGATGAGGTGGACGAGCAGTTCGAGCACGACGGCGGGCAGCAGCAGAAGATAGGGCAGGCCGCCGCGGCGGATCCGGTCGGGGATGCGCGGCAGTCTCCTGCGCGCTTCCCCCTTGCCCACGTTCTCACCGCTGCCCGCCCGGTCCGTGCGGCCTTCGGTCACGGTGGCGGTCATCGCAAGGACCTCACTGCTGCATCAGCTGCTCGGCCTTGGCGAGGCGCGCTTTGACGGACTCGGTCGTCACCGGCCGTCCGGCCGCGGCATCGGCCCACAGA
This sequence comes from Streptomyces sp. NBC_00885, assembly GCF_045207475.1. NCBI lineage: Bacteria > Bacillati > Actinomycetota > Actinomycetes > Kitasatosporales > Streptomycetaceae > Streptomyces > Streptomyces sp. NBC_00885. Next base: position 1,024,960 of record NZ_CP108796.1, on the reverse strand, counting down.
TCCTTGACGGCCGTGCCCACCGTCGTCTCGAACTGCGACTCGGCGGGCACCTGCGGCAGCGGCGCGGCGCTGGTCGCCAGGGTGTCGCGCAGCACCTTGAGGTCGGGGGCCGAGAACGCCGGATCCTGTTGCGCGGCCTTGACCGGCGGGATGGATCCGTACGCCTTGTTGAGCAGCTTCTGCTCCGGGTCGCTCGTCATGAACTTCACGAACTTCTTGGCGCCGTCGATGTTCTTGGTGTTCTTGAAGACGGCCATGTTGATCCCGGCGACCATGGAGTTGGTGTTCTGGCCGGCGCCGGGAGCACCCGCAGGGACGGGTACGGGAGCGACTCCCCAGTCGGCCGGCTTCATGCCCTGGGCGGCGAAGGTGGATGCGGCCGCCTGCCACAGCACCATGGCCGTCTTGCCGCGCGCGAAGTCCTGGAGCGACTGGTTCTGGGCGTACTCCGCGTTGCCGGGGGCGACGATCTTGTCCTTGGCCATGAAGTCGACGTACTGCTTCACGGCCGCGACCGCGCCGTCGGAGGTGAAGGCCGGCTTGGCCGAGGAGTCGAAGAAGTCCGCGCCGTGCTGCTTGCCGAGGACGAAGACCTGGTGGATGTTGTTGGCGAGGTTCCCGCCCTCGGCGCCCAGCGCCCACTTCCCGTTCTTCGAGATCTTCCTTCCGTCCGCGACCAGTTGGTCCCAGGTGGCCGGCGGCTGCGAGATCCCGGCCTCGGCGAACATCTTCTTGTTGTAGTAGAGCGCGTACGCGAGGGAGTACAGGGGCACGGCCGCCGGGTCCTTGCCCTCGGCCCCGGCCGATGCGACCGCCGAATCGACGAAGCGGTCCCGTCCGCCGATCGTGTCGAAGTTCTTCTGGTCCCAGGGCAGCAGCGCGCCTGTCGCCTGGAGGGAGGCCGACCAGGTGTTGCCGATGTTGAGGACGTCGGGACCCTGTCCGGAGGCGGTGGCGGCGAGGATCCGGTTGAGCAGATCGGACCAGGGGATCACTTCGAGCTTGACCTTGATACCGGTCTGCTTCTCGAACTTCTCCAGCTCGGGTGTGAGGATCTTCTTGTCGGCCTCGATGCTGGGGCCCTGATTGGAGGCCCAGTAGGTGAGCGTCCTCGGCGAATCGTTGCTGCCGGCTCCGTCGGTGGCGGTGCCGCCGCCGCAGCCGGTGGCGGCGAGCGCGGTGACGACGGCGAGGCTTGCTGCGGCTTTGAAGGTTGCTGCGGCTCTGAACGTGCGCATGAGAGGTGGCCCCTTCCCGGGGGTGGCTGCGTTCGGTTCCCGAACGGCCTCCATGACTTAATTTATGCCATGATTTAAGAGGTGAGAGAAGGGCGCGTCAAGGTCTGTGACCGGGGTATGTTCCCTCCAGGGAAGGAGCACAATGGCGGAGCGCAACAGACGGACAGTGCGTGACCTGCGGCGGGGCAACCGCGCGAGGGTTCTGCAACGGTTGTATTTCGACGGCCCGTTGAGCCGCCAGGAACTCGGACCGGCCACGGGGCTGAGTTCAGGTTCCATCAGCAACGTCGTCGCGGAGCTCGTCGCCGAAGGAGTGCTCGAAGAAGCCGGAGTGGTCGACTCCGACGGCGGCCGCCCGCGCACCCTGCTCCGCGTCACCCCCACCAGCGGCCTGCTGATAGGCATCGACATCGGCGAGACCCGCGTGCGTGTCGAGCTCTTCGACCTCTCGCTCACCGAACTCGCCCGCACGGAACGCCTGTTGGCCCAGCACGGCTACGACGTCGAGCGCATCGTCGCCCATGTCCGTACCGGCATCGCCGATGTCCTGGCCGAGGCGGGCGTCGGTGCCGAGAGGCTGCTCGGCATCGGGATCGGCGTCCCCGGCATCATCGAGCAGGACGCCGGTGCCGGAGCGACCGGCGCGATCGTGCACGGCCAGACCATCGGCTGGAGCGCCGTGCCGCTCGAGAAACTGCTCCGGGACGCAGTCGAACTGCCCCCGGAAGTCCCGGTGTTCATCGACAACGGCGCCAAGACGCTGGGCCAGGCCGAGATGTGGTTCGGCGGCGGGCGCGGCTCCCGCGAGGCCGCCGTCGCCCTCATCGGCTCAGGAGTCGGCGCCTGTGTCGTGCATGCCGCCACCCCCGACGAGAACGCCCGCAGCAGCGCCCTCGAATGGGGCCATACGACCGTACAGATCCGGGGACGGCGCTGCCGCTGCGGCTCTCTGGGCTGTCTGGAGGCGTACGCGGGGGCCGAAGCGCTGCGTGAACGCTGGCAGGAGGCCGGCGGACCGCTCCCCGCCGACGCCGACGACGAGACCGCGCTCGCCGCCCTGCTGGCCGCGGCCTTCCCCGGCGAAGAGGGACCGAAGCCCGACCCGGTGGCGCTCTCCCTCCTCGACGACACCGCCGAGTACCTGGGCGCGGCCGTGGCCGACCTGATCAATCTCTTCCGGCCCGAACGGATCCTCATCGGCGGCTGGGCGGGACTGCTCATCGGCCCGCATCTGCTTCCCGAAGTGCGCCGGTACGCCGGGGAGTACGCCCTGCGGCATGCTGCCGACCGCACCACCATCGAGCTGGGACGGCTCGGCCCGGACGCGGTCACGGTCGGCGCGGCGACGCTCCCGCTGGCCGACTTCCTGGCGCGCGGAGGCAGCCGCCCGGCACCAGTGCGCCGGGCCTGAGCCCTTGTCATGGTCCGGGCCAAGCACCTAAGTTGACCGCTTGCGACGTGACTGCATGCGTGACCTACAGGGCAGTGGGGGAGTCTCACCATGGGCGCTACCGGTCGGCACCGCCGATACCAGCCGAGCCGTATCAACCGTGCTTCCCTCACCTTCACCGCGGGCGGTGCGGGCATGGCCCTGCCGCTCATCGGCGCGGGCACGACGCATGCCGCCTCCGTGGATGTCTGGGAGAAGGTCGCGGCCTGCGAGTCCACCAACAACTGGAAGATCAACACCGGCAACGGCTACTACGGCGGACTGCAGTTCACCCAGTCCACCTGGGAGGCGTACGGCGGCAGGCACTATGCCCCGCGCGCGGATCTGGCCAGCAAGGACCAGCAGATAGCCATCGCCGAGAAGGTGCTCAAGGGCCAGGGCCCGAGGGCCTGGCCCGCCTGCTCCGCCCGCGCGGGTCTCACCCGTGGCGGCGACGCACCCGACGTCGCACCGGCCAGGGGCTTACAGACGCACAGCGAGCGGAAGACCGCGCCCCGCAAGGTCACGCCGACCACCGTGCCCACGCACCGTGAGGGCTACACCGTGGCCCGCGGCGACTCCCTCTCCAAGATCGCGGACTCCGAGGACGTCGTCGGCGGCTGGCAGCGTCTGTACGCGCAGAACCGCACCGTCATCGGCAGCGACCCCGACCTGATCTTCCCCGGCCAGAAGCTGGTCCTCCGCGTCGAGGTGCCCGGCAAGCAGAAGCCGACGGCCCAGCCGAAGCGGCAGGCACCCGAGCAGCATGCCCCACAAAAGCCCAAGCAGCAGGCACCGAAGAAGCAGGCACCGAAGCCCAAGGCTCAGCCGAAACAGCAGGCGCCCAAGCAAGCGCACGAGACCAAGCCCGCGCACAGGAGCGGGTTCAGCGCGCCCGTGGAGGCGAGCGTCGGCACGCCCTACGGCAAGCCGGGCTCCGCCTGGGCCAGCGGCTACCACACGGGCGTCGACTTCCCGGTCCCCACCGGCACCTCGGTGAAGGCCGTCGCCTCCGGCCGTGTCGTCTCGGCCGGCTGGGGCGGTGCGTACGGCTACCAGGTCGTCATCCGGCACGCGGACGGCAGGTACAGCCAGTACGCGCATCTGTCGGCGCTCAATGTGCGCTCGGGCCAGCACGTCAGCAGCGGTCAGCGGATCGCGCGCTCGGGCTCGACCGGCAACGCCTCAGGGCCGCATCTGCATTTCGAAGTGCGTACAGGGCCCGGATACGGGTCCGACATCGATCCCCTCGCCTACCTCAGGTCCGGCGGAGCCGGCGTCTGAGGACAGCACCCGCCGGTCCGAGGGTCGCGGCGTACCGTCCGCGTGGTGCACACGCGGCTCCGAGTGGCGCGCCGTCTGCCGCGAGGGCGCCGATTCCGACGCGCGTATCTGCGCCGCCGGCTCTGCCTGAGCCAGGGCTTCCGCTGCCGTACTCGTCGCCTTGATCCGTTCCGTCGTCAGCAGGATCAGCCCGCCCGCCGCCACAGCGCCGAAGGCCAGCGCGAACACCGTTCCCAGCACGCCGTACCGGAAGGTCTCGCCGAACATCGTCAGCCCGACGGCTGCCGCGACCACCGGATTGACGACCGTGACCGTGGCCAGCGGGGCCGCTAGGCCCGCGCCGTGGTACGAGGACTGAGACAGCAGCAACCCGCCGCAGGCCAGGACGGCGATCGCCACCAGGCTCGGCCACTGGTCGAGCGGTGCCGACCATGTCCAGTCCACCGCGACGGTCTTGGTGAACACCGACGCGATACCGAAGGCCACACCCGCCGCGGCGGCGAGCAGCACGCTGCGGATGATCGGCCGGTTCACGGTCTGCGCGACCAGGAAGAGCAGGGCCACCCCGCCGAAGGTCGCACCGGCGAGCAGTCCGCGCTGCCCGCCGTCCAGCGACTGGGATGCGGATGTTCCGGTGAGCGCCAGCAGTCCGGCGAGCCCGGCCGTGGTGATGATCGCGCCGCGCCAGGCGGCCGCGCCCGCCCTGCGCCGTACGAACAGCGCGGCCATCGGCAGGGCGAAGACGATCGTCAGAGCTCCGAGCGGCTGGACCAGGCTCAGCGGCCCGTACGCCAGCGCCGCGACATGCAGTACGGCGCCGAAGCCGTTGAGGGCGACGGCGACCCACCACGCGGCGTGGTGCAGCGGGGCGTACGGCCGGGCCGAGGTGGAGGCGGCGACATGCTCCTGCATGATCGCCCCGGCCGCATATGCGACCGCGGAGACCAGTGACAGCACCACGGCCAGCGCGAGGGAACTCATAGAGACCACGATCTCCCTCTTCAGCGTTCGCGTCGTCGTCCTTGAGCAGGCACTTGGACGTACTGCCGACGTAGTACGAGCCTAGGTCAAAAGTCCCCCTTGCGACGGGTGGGCAGGTCAGCGCGCGTGGGGACAGCCGACGCTATCGCTACCGTGACGCAGGCGGCCAGGTCGCCGCGGCAGGGCTGACACGAAGCTGACACCAGGGACGGAAACGTGGGTGTGGATCTCGACGAGGTGGGGTCCGTGGGCGGCTTCTTCGCCCTGCGGACCGGCGAGCCCGGCGATGGGCATATGCCGCTGGCCCGGCTGTACGCGGGCGACACGGCACCCCTCACGGCCCGGGTCGACACGGTCGCCGCACGGCTGCGCACCCCCGAGCGGCGGGTCGCAGCCTCGGTCGCGCACCTCGGGTTCGCCGCCCGCCTGTGGTCGGTGGCGCTCGGCTGTGCCGCGCTGCACGGCGAGCTCCCCGATCTCGACCCCGCCCGGCTGCACTGGGACCCGCGGCTCAGCGCACCCGACGATCTCTGTCTGACCGCCACCCGGACCGTGCCCGCCACCGTGGCCACGGTGCGCGAGGCGGTCCAGTACGGCCATCTCCTGCCGCTCGCCGACGCGCTCACCGGCGACACCCGCATCTCACGGCAGCTGCTGTGGGGCAACGCGGGCTCCGCGCTCGCCGGAGCAGTGCGCGAACTGCGTGCCTGGGCCGGGCGCGGTGGCCGGACGGAGGTCGCCGAGCGGGCCTCGGCCCTCGCCGCCGGGCTCTTCGCCCACCCCGATCTGTCCGGCACGGTCGAAGGTCCCGCCATGCGGCGGCGGACCTGCTGCCTCTACTACCGGTGCCCCGGCGGCGGGCTCTGCGGCGACTGCGTCTTCGACCGCCCGCCGCAGCCCCGCTCGCTGCGGTGAAGGCGGCAGAAGGTGAAGGCGCCAGAAGCGGAGTGATCCTGGCCGTGCTCTTCCCCGCACGCCGCATGTGAGTGACCATCATGAGGTGCTGTGTCTTCCCGGGGGACAACCCCCGGACCCCCGGCAGAAAGACAGGCCATCGGGGCTGAACCGACCGCCCTCGCGAGGTGAGACTCCGTGAAGGTGGGACTGCTCACGCGCGAATATCCGCCGGACGTCTACGGCGGCGCCGGTGTCCATGTGGAGTTCCTGGCCCGGGAGTTGAGAGCCCTGGCCGATCTGGAAGTGCACTGCTGGGGCGAAGGTGAGGCCGAAGGTGTCCTGCGCCACCAGGCACTCGCGGGACTCGAGAACGCCAACGACGCCCTGCGCACCTTCTCCGTCGATCTGGCGATGGCCGCCGAGCTGCAGGGCCGCGAACTGGTGCACTCCCACACCTGGTACGCCAATCTCGCCGGCCATCTCGCCAAGCTGCTGTACGGCGTCCCGCATGTGATGACCGCCCACTCGCTCGAGCCGCTGCGCCCCTGGAAGGCCGAGCAACTCGGCGGCGGATACGCGCTGTCCAGCTGGGCCGAGCGCACCGCGATCGAGGCCGCCGACGCCGTGATCGCCGTCTCCCACGGCATGCGCGCCGACATCCTCGCCTGCTATCCGGCCCTCGACCCGGACCGCGTGCGCGTCGTCCACAACGGCATCGACACCCGTATGTACCGCCCCGACGCGGACACGGACGCCCTGGAGCGCATCGGCCTCGACCCGGACCGGCCCTTCGTCCTTTTCGTCGGGCGCATCACCCGCCAGAAGGGCGTTCCGCATCTGCTGCGCGCCGCCCGCTCGTTCGACCCCGAAACCCAGCTGGTGCTCTGCGCGGGCGCCCCGGACACGCCGGAGATCGGCCGTGAATTCCGCTCGCTCGTCGACGAGTTGGAGCAGTTGCGCGACGGCGTGCACTGGATCCCGGAGATGCTGCCGCGACCCCAGGTCATCCAACTGCTCAGCCACGCGACCGTGTTCATCTGCCCGTCCGTGTACGAACCGCTGGGCATCGTCAATCTGGAGGCCATGGCCTGCGGCACCGCCGTCGTCGCGTCTGCGGTCGGCGGCATCCCCGAGGTGGTGGACGACGGACGCACCGGACTGCTCGTGCCGTACGACGCCGACCATCCCGAAGCCTTCGAGTCGGGCCTGGCCCAGTCCGTGAACCGGATACTCGACGACGCCGGACAGGCCGCCAGGATGGGCGCCGCCGGACGTGAGCGCGCGGTGCGCGAGTTCGGCTGGGACCAGGTGGCCCGGCGTACGTACGAGGTGTACGAGGAGTTGCTCAAGCAGGAGTAGCAGGCACGGCATGCAGAGAGGGGCGGCGATGCGCGGTGGACCTTCGGTGCTCGGAATCGTACTGGCCGGAGGGGAGGGCAAACGGCTGATGCCGCTGACCGCCGACCGCGCGAAACCGGCGGTGACCTTCGGCGGCATGTACCGGCTCGTCGACTTCGTGCTCTCCAGCCTGGTCAACGGCGACATCCTGCGGATCTGTGTGCTCACGCAGTACAAATCCCACTCCCTGGACCGCCATGTGACCACCACCTGGCGGATGTCGAGCCTGCTCGGCAACTACGTCACGCCGGTCCCGGCACAGCAGCGGCTCGGACCGCGCTGGTATCTCGGCAGCGCGGACGCGATTCTGCAGTCCCTCAACCTCGTCAACGACGAACGGCCGGACTACATAGCGGTGTTCGGCGCGGACCATGTGTACCGGATGGACCCGCGGCAGATGCTGAAGCAGCACATCGAGGGCGGCGCGGGCGTCACGGTCGCCGGGATCAAGGTGCCGCGCTCCGAGGCGTCCTCGTTCGGGATCATCACCCCCGCATCGGACGGCGTCCGCGTCGAGAGGTTCCTGGAGAAGCCCGCCGACCCTCCCGGGCTGCCCGGCGACCCCGGCCGGGTCTTCGCCTCCATGGGCAACTATCTCTTCACCACCAAGGTCCTCGTCGACGCGCTCCACCGGGACGCGGAGGACCAGCACTCCGTCCATGACATGGGCGGTTCGATCCTGCCGATGCTCACCGAGCGGGGTGTGGCGCAGCTCTACGACTTCAATGAGAACCATGTGCCCGGCGAGCGCGCCCGGGAGCACGGCTACTGGCGCGATGTGGGCACGCTCGACACGTATTACGAAGCGCATATGGATCTGATCTCGGACCACCCGGTCTTCGACCTCGACAACCGCCGCTGGCCCATCTACACCCACCCCGGGCAGCTGCCGCCGGCCCGGTTCATCGGCGCGGGCATCGCGAGCGAGTCGGTCGTCAGCCCGGGCTGCATCGTCCGCGGACAGGTCACCCGCTCCGTGCTCTCACCGGGTGTGACGGTGGGGGAGGGAGCGGTGGTGCAGGGCTCGGTCCTCCACGACAACGTGCGAATCGGTCGTGGAGCGGTGGTGCGCGGCTCGATTCTCGACAAGAACGTCGATGTCCCGCCCGGCGCGACGATCGGTGTCAATCCCGAGCGTGACCAGGAGCTTTATACCGTCTCCAAGAACGGAGTCATCGCTCTGGGCAAGGGCCGGCAGGTGCTCTGAGGCCGCAACGCGGCGCCATGGCCGATTGCCGATCACACCCCGCGGGAATCACTGGGGTGAGGGGCCTGTCGTTGCGCTTGGACCGCGGACAAAAGCCCCACACGGCTTTCCTGGCTGGTTCCGATCGGAAACGGAGTGATGACATGCGTGCGCACAGACGCTCCCGTCGGCGCGCCGCATGCGCGACGTATGTCCTGCCCCAGGCGGAGAACTCGGCCCGCTGGGCACGGCACATGACGACGGCCTTCCTCACCCGGGGCTGCGGCGAGAAGCTGTCCGGCGACCAGGTGGAGGACGCGACCCTGGTCGTGTCCGAGCTGGTCACCAACGCCACCCGGCACGGCAGGAGCAGCTGCCGGCTGCGGCTGCACGTCGACCCGGGGCTGGTCACCGTCGAGGTGGAGGACGCCAGTCCGGTACACCCGCGGTTGTGCTCGCCGCTGGACCTGGACGAGGGCGGACGAGGCATCGTGATGGTGCGCGAGCTGTCGCAGCATTTCGCGGTACGGGGCGGACCCGGCGGCGGCAAGACCGTACAGGCGGTGCTCGCCGCGTCCTGAGGACCAGATCCTCAAGGGCGCCGCATCTGCACGGCTGACGCCACACCCTTCGCGAAGGGCGTCAGCGCCGCACAGTCGTCGTACTGTGCGCACTCCTCGTCCACCGCCAAGTCGAAGTCCCCTACCAGCTGGGCGACTTGGGGAAAGGTCGTTCTTGGCATGCCCATGCGCCCTGCCGTCGGCGGGCGCGAGCCGTGGTCTGGTCGGAACGTCTCCCATTTGCGCCCGCCCACCGACAATGAAATGAGTATGGACAAAAAAAGTTTTCGGTGGGAGGGTGAAGCCATGTTGGACGTGACCGTGATCGAGGACTCGGCGGCTGCCGCCGTCTCGCTGGACCCCATGCGCTCCCGGCTGCTCGCCGAGCTCGCCGCCGGTCCGGCGTCGGCGGCCATGCTGGCCGCCCGGGTCGGGCTGCCCCGCCAGAAGGTGAACTACCACCTCAAGGCACTGGAGCGGCACGGCCTGGTCGAGCTCGCCGGCGAGCGGAGGAAGGGCAATGTCACCGAGCGGCTGATGCGGGCCACCGCGGCCTCGTACGTCATCTCGCCGCTCGCCCTGGCCGCCGTGCAGCCCGACCCGGGCCGCTTCCGCGACCAGCTCTCCGCCCGCTGGATGCTCGCGGTCGCCGCGCGGCTCGTGCGCGACGTCGGCACGCTGATCACGGGCGCCGCCAAGGCCCGTAAACGGCTCGCCACCTACGCACTCGACGGCGAGGTGCGCTTCGCTTCGGCAGCCGACCGGGCCGCGTTCGTGGAGGAGCTGACACAGGGCATCGGCGCGCTGATCGCCAAGTATCACGACCAGGACGCGCCGGGCGGCCGGGAGCACCGCATCGTCGTCGCCCTCCACCCCACGGTGAAGACACCACCCGCCGTCCCCGCCATTGAGAAAGCGCCCGAGAGCGCCTGAATACCGGGAGTCACCATGTCCAAGGAGTTCGAGATCGTCCGCGAGTTCGAGGTCGACGCAAGCCCCGAAGAGGTCTGGGAGGCGATCACCTCCGGCACGGGAGGCTGGCTGTGGCCGTTGGAGTACGAGCCCAAGAAGGGCGGCGCCGGCCCCTTCGGCAGCACCGTCACCGAATGGGATCCCCCGCGCCGGCTGACCGGGCGCACCGAGAACGTGGAGGACATTCCCCAGCAGACCTACAACCAGCTCGACCATGTCATCGAGCCGCGTGAGGGCGGCGGCTCCTGGGTGCGCTATGTGCACAGCGGCATCTTCGTCGACGACTGGGACAACCAGTACGACGGTGCGAGCAAGCACACGGACTTCTATCTGCACACCCTGCGCCAGTACTTGAAGCACTTCACCGGCCGGGCGGTCACCTTCACCACGCTGGACGCTCCCGCAGCGTCGAATGCCCCGGGCGCCCTGGAGGTCGTCAGCCGCGGACTCGGGCTGCCGGACGACGCCGCCGAGGGCGCGACCGTACGCGTCGAGGTGCCGGGCGCCGGCCAGGTCGACGCGGTCCTCGACTACCGCAACCCGTACTTCGTCGGGCTGCGCACGGACGAGGCGATGTACCGCGTCTTCGGCCGCAACCACTTCGGTGCGCCGGTCGGTGTCAGCGTGCACGACTTCGCGAGTGGCGCGGACGCGGGGAAGAACGAGGACGCCTGGCGGACGTGGCTGACCGGCCTGTTCGCGTGACCCGGTGCGGAATCGCCGGGGTTTCGCCCGCGGGCCGGGGTCCGCGGGCGAGCTCCTGTCCCGAAGCCGCCGGTCACGGGATTTTGTCGTCACCCTTTTGCTCAGTAAAGTTGCGCTTTTGAAAACCACTGCGTACGAGTGACCGAGGAACGGCAAAGGCAATGACGGTGACAGAGGACAGCCCGGCGTTCGGCCCGGGCATCGACCCGGAGCGCCTGGCCGTCTGCCTCAGCGTGCTCGACGAGCTCGACAAGCTGGACGTCGACCACCCCGACGCGATCATGGTGCGCCGCGCCACCGCGGGCATCTACCGCACGGTGAAGCAGCGCCGCCGCCAGGATCGCCGGGCCGCCAAGACCGCCCACGACAAGGCGGTCACCGAGGCCACCGCGACCGGTTCCGCCGAGCGCATCGACGACGAGACCGAAGGTCTGCTGCCGTCCTCCTCGGTCAGCGGCGAGATCGCGGGGATACTCCAGCGCCCCCGGTCCTGCTACATCTGCAAGACCCGCTATGTCGAGGTCGACGCCTTCTATCACCAGCTGTGCCAGAAGTGCGCGGCCGAGAATCGCGCCCGCCGTGACGCCCGCACCGATCTGACCGGCAAGCGGGCCCTCCTCACCGGCGGCCGGGCCAAGATCGGCATGTACATCGCGCTGCGACTGCTGCGTGACGGTGCCCACACCACCATCACCACCCGCTTCCCCAATGACGCGATCCGCCGCTTCAAGGCGATGCCGGACAGCGACGAGTGGATCCACCGCCTCAAGATCGTCGGCATCGATCTGCGTGACCCCGCCCAGGTCGTCGCGCTCGCCGACTCAGTGGCCGCCGAAGGCCCGCTGGACATCCTGATCAACAACGCCGCCCAGACCGTACGCCGCTCCCCGGGGGCGTACAGCGAACTGGTCGCCGCCGAGTCCGCGCCGCTGCCCGCCGGAGAGCTGCCGCCCGCCCGGGTCATCGGCACCTTCGGCAGCGGCGCCGTGGATTCCGTGGCCGCACTGCCCTCCGGCGCGGGCGAGGGCCTGAGCGCCCAGGACGTCACAGAGCTCGCACTTGTCAGCGGCTCGGCCTCACTGGAGCGCATCGCCGCGGGCACCGCCATCGACGCCGGCGGTCTCGTCCCCGATCTGCACGACACCAACAGCTGGATCCAGACGGTCTCAGAGGTGGACCCGGTCGAGCTACTCGAAGTGCAGCTGTGCAACTCCACCGCGCCCTTCATCCTGATCAGCCGGCTCCGCCCGGCCATGGCCGCCGCGCGGGGCAAGCGGACCTATGTGGTGAACGTCTCCGCGATGGAAGGCGTCTTCAGCCGCGGCTACAAGGGCGCCGGCCATCCGCACACCAACATGGCCAAGGCCGCGCTGAACATGCTCACCCGCACCAGCGCCCAGGAGATGTTCGAGACCGACGGCATCCTGATGACCGCCGTCGACACCGGCTGGATCACCGACGAGCGCCCGCATCCGGACAAGATGCGCCTGGCCGACGAGGGCTTCCACGCCCCGCTCGACCTGGTCGACGGCGCGGCCCGCGTCTACGACCCGATCGTGCGCGGCGAGGACGGCGAGGACCTCTACGGCTGCTTCCTCAAGGACTACGCTCCGGCGAACTGGTAGATCTCAGGCTGTGTCCGGTCGAACAGGCCGGACACGGCTCGGCGGCAGACCTTCGGCGGTGCGCCGCTCGGCGCCCTCCCAGACAAAACGGGCCATTTCGGTGCGTACCAGCCCGGGTGAGACGGCGTTCACGCGTACACCCGGGGCGAGTTCGCCCGCGAGCTGCTGCGTGAGGTGCAACAGCGCTGCCTTACTGGTGCCGTACGCGCCGACAGCCGGCGGCGTGCGCGCCCGACTTCCGCAGCCCGGCCACAGCCTCTGTTACTCCATCCGTGTCCCGCGCGGTGGCCACACGTTCGCCCCGGCCGCGGCCAGTGCACCGCCGGGCGCGGCCGATACCCCGTGAAGCCCCTGTCACCAGGGCCGTTCTGCCTTCGAGGCAGCGCTCAGCCCGCCCGGAAATCATCCGCGTACGATCCCACGAAGCCCCGCACAGAGAAAGATCGTTGGCCGGAATTGGGTTGGTTTACCGGAGATTTACAGGGCCCCATCGAGCAGGGGGCCGCTCATATGGTTACCCTTGGGGGAACGGACGCCACCAAGGGATCCACGAAACTCCCTTGGCCGTCCTGGGACAAGTCTGCAACCAGGCTGCGGTCCCGCCCGAGTAACGGCGCCACCGCGACCCGAACTGCCCTGTCCCAGTTACGCGACACAGAGGAGTGCGCGGTGACATCAGAAGTGAAGAAGCACGATAAGCGCCCGCAAGAACGCAGCGGCGAACGGACCACTCGGTCCGAAGAACTCGGCAGTCTCGAAGTGTGGGCCCGATCGGCCCCGATCCGGCTGGCCGGCTACGAGGAAGACCTCGCCGAGCCGCATATCCTGCCCAGCATCGACTGAGCGGACCGTTTCGCCCCCGTGCCCCCTGCCCCACAGGCAGGGGGCACGGACGGTCGTGGAGCCGGTGCGCGCAGTCGAGCGGCCGCCGGTACGTGCCTCAAGGTCAACGGCGAGGCGATCGCCCGGGTGTTCACAGCAGCCTGGTCGGCCTGAGGAATTCGCGCACATATGTCCGGTGCCACCAGGCGCCCGTGGCCCGCAGTTCGCGCCAGGTCGTGTACCGATAGTGATAAAGCCTGGCGCGGACATACGCGGGCGGCGCGTCCGGGAACGGATTGCGGCTCAGCAGCCGCAAAGTGTCCCTGTCGCCGTCGAGGAGCCGCTCCATGAAGGGGCCGAACCAGGGGTGCGCGTAGGCGGGGGAGAGCGCGGCGAACCACATCATCCAGTCGAGCCGCAGATGGTACGGGGCGTACTGACGCGGCAGCCTGCGCACATCACCGGGCTTGCCCTTGAACTCGTACTCCCGCCAGACCGTGCCCGGGTGGAGCGTCCTCTCGTCCGTGCCTTCCACCACCAGCTCGAAGCGCACCCGCCCCACCGTGCCGAACGCGCCGTAGGCGTTGACCAGGTGGAAGGGGTCGTAGGAGCGGTTCATCGACTGCCGTCGGGACAGCAGATTGCGCGCCGGGCGGTAACTGAGGCCGAGCAGCAGCGCGCTGACGGCGATGACCACGACTTCGTACCAGAGCGGGGCGCCCGGCAGCGCGTGCGGATCGGCGATCAGAGAGCCGTCCACGACGGACAGGGCGAGGACGATCGTGATCCAGTTCAGCCAGGAGAAGTTGCCGGAGAGCACCAGCCACAGCTGGGTCAGCACCATCATCGCGGCGGCCACGCTCGCCATCGGCTGAGGGGTGAACAGCAGGACGGGTACGAGGAGTTGGGTCACATGATTGGCCGCCACCTCCACCCGGTGGAAGGGCCTGGGCAGATGGTGGAAGAACCAGCTCAGCGGGCCCGGCATCGGCTGGGTCTCATGGTGGTAGTAGAGGCAGGTCAGATCCCGCCAGCACTGGTCGCCGCGGATCTTGATCAGCCCAGCGCCGAACTCCACCCGGAACAGCACCCAGCGCAGCAGCCACAGCACGAGCACCGGTGGGCCCGTACGCTCATTGCCGAGGAAGACGGCGAGAAAGCCCACCTCCAGCAGCAGCGACTCCCAGCCGAAGCCGTACCAGGTCTGACCGACGTTCACGATCGACAGATACAGAACCCACAGCGCCCCCCACCACAGCATCGCGACCGGGAGCGGGATGTCGTCGGCGGCGCCCGCGACCAGGCCCGCCGAGAGCAGCGCCCCGCACCAGGCGCAGAGCGCGAAGAGCCGGTCGGAGTAGCGCAGTTGGAACAGGCTCGGCGCGCGCCGCATCGGTACCCGGCGTACGTACGCGGGCACCGGCAGCATGCCCCGCTCGCCGATCAGCGCCCGGAACTGCAGCGCGGCGGTGAGAAAGGCGACCAGATACACGGTGGCCAGCGCCCGCTGGAAGACCAGCCGGCTGAGCCAGTAGTCGCTGTCCGTGAACCACTCCATCACCTCCAGTATCGGTCCGCGGCAAGCTGCCGCACCGTCTGACCCAGCCGCTGGGCGTACCACTTCTGCAGTACGGGTACGAGCGGGCCGGCGAGCCGGGCGTACCAGCGGGCGGGGCGGCTGAACGCCATGACGGTGAACCACACCGAGCCGTCGTCCCGGATGTCGACGACGAAGGACTCCTCACCGCGCTCGGGATGCCCGGCCAGCGTGCCGTAGGCGAAGCCGGTGCGGTTTGACTCGTACGCCGTCCAGATCACCTCGCACGGCGCGGTGAACCGCAGCGGTCCCACGCCGACCGAGACCTGGAGCCGGGCGCCGGGCTCGGCGCGAACCGCCGTGCTGCGCACCTGTGCCCCCGATGTGCGGTGCATCCGCCAGGTGGTGACCGCCTCGCCGGCCGCGTCGAAGACGGTGCGGCCACGGCCGATGCGGGTGGTGTGGTGGAGATGGTGGTAGCCGTCGGGCAGTGGCCCGAGCCGGGTGGCGCCCACCTCGGGGTAGCTGAGCCCGCGGCCGGTGGTGGGGCGGACGCTGTTGATGCCGTCGTCCTTCATACGGTCGTCTCCTTGAGTCGTCGCCAGGCGAGCACCGAGCAGAGCGCGAAGCCGAGGGCGTTGCCGAGGCCGTGGGTGGCGGCCATCCAGGTGAGATTCGGGTGTGGCAGGCCGGTTGCCTCGCCGAGCGCCCAGCTCAGGGCGAGCAGCATCGTCGCCACCAGGACGGCGGCCGAGACGGCCAGCAGGGTGCGGGTGACCCCGTCGCGTCCGCCGGCTCGGACATCGCGCCAGGTCAGCAGGGCCACGGTCCACATGCCCGCGGTCAGTACGAGTGCCCCGAGCAGTTCGGCCCAGTCGTCGAGGAAGTACCCGGCCAGGACGAGCAGGGTGCCCAGCGGCACGCTCAGCGCGGCGAAGCGCCCGGCGGCTCCGGCCGTTGTGCGGCAGACCAGGCCCGCCACCAGGGCAGCGGTGAATCCGGCGAAGTGGAAGTGGGGAACGGTCAGCGCGAGGACCGTCAGGCCGAAACCGAAGAGCTCGTGCCCGGCGCGTTCCGCGACGAGCGCGAGCCCGGCGACGGACGGGCTCACCAGCGCGGTGAGCTGTGCGACCTCGCCGGGCGCGAGTGAGCGGGTGCGGGCGAGTCTGCGCGGAGCCTGAGCGGCGAGGGCGAGCGTGCCGAGTGCGTAGATGCCCGCGAGGGCGGCGGCCGTCGTCGAGCGCGGCAGCCAGAGCGCGACCGCTCCCGGGACCGCGAACACCGGCCAGATCCGCCGAATGGGCGCGAGCTCGGCGGCGTCCATGAGGCGCAGTCCGGCGGGCACGATCACCAGCATGCCGAGCATCACGATCACGTTGACCAGTACGGACATCACGCACCCCACCCCAGGCTTGAACGTGTTCAACTCTCTGCGGCCGAGACTAGGGCCAAACTTGAACGCGTTCAAGTCGCGAGGGCGTCGGCAGTCCGGCAGAACTTGAGGAACCACATCGGCTCGAAGGAGCACAGCGGGTGAAGAGGCGGGAGATCTTCGTGCGTCCACCCAAACGTCGTCGGTACGCCGCGGTTGCCGCGGCGCTCTTCGTCACGCTCCTGGCCGCCGGCTGCGGCGGCGCCAGCAGCGCGGCGACGGACGGGCAGGGGGAGGTCGTCCTGCAGCCGGCCGGGGCCCAGGGGCCGGACCCGTACACCGACACCACGGCTCTCTCCGGGGGCGCGCCCCCGCCTGTGCCGCCCGTACCGTCGAGCGAGCCGAGCCCCACCAGAGGCCTGACGCTGCGCACGCTGTCCGGCGCGACGCCCGGTCTCTACGGCGGCACCCAGTCGATCGGCAGCTGCGACGTCGAGCAGCAGGTGATGTTCCTGGGCGGCGACCAGGCCAGGGCGCGTTCCTTCGCCCGGGGTGCGGGCATCTCCCAGGCCGACATCCCGGACTATCTGCGAGGGCTCACCCCGGTCGTTCTGCGCGCCGACACGCGTGTCACCAACCACGGCTATCGCGCCGGCTCCGCCGTCAGCTTCCAGGCCGTGCTGCAGGCCGGGACCGCGGTCCTCGTCGACGGACACGGAGAACCGAAGGTCAGATGCGCCTGCGGAAACCCGCTGAAGCCCCCGGTCGCCGTCAAGGGCGCCGTGGTCCACACGGGGCAGTCCTGGGACGGCTACCAGCCCGACAAGGTGGTCGTCATCAAGCCCACGGTCCAGATCATCAACAGCCTGGTGATCGTCAACGTCATCAACAACACCTGGATCGAGCGGAACGCCGGAACCGACGGCGAAGAGGACAAGCGGCCCGACGTGCTCCCGCCCGTGACCCCGGACGACATCTTCACCTACCCGCCGATGCCGGAGCCGCCCGGAACCGGTGACCCGTCACAGCCGGGCGACTCGACCGGGCCGAGCGAGGGTACGAGCAGCCCCGCCCCGCCCGAGCAGCCGGTGAACCCGCCCGTGGAACCGGTGCCGGACATGCCGAATGAGCAGCTGCCTCCGCCCGTCGAGCCCGATGTGCCCTCCGATGAGGGGGTCACTCCATCTGAGCCGGACCTGCTCCTGCCCACCGAGGAACCGGCGGAGCCGGACACCTTCCAGGGCTGAGCGGATCGGTCCGAATCGGTCGAAGAATCCGACAAATGATGGCAGAGTGGCGACATGGTTGATCGGGCAGCGGGTGCCCTGTCGCTTCCCGACGACTGGCCGGCCGACTCGGATCTGAGCCTGACCCTCAATCGGATGGGCAGCTTCGACTGGGACCTGGTCAGCGGGCTCATGCATATGGACAGGCCCGCTCTTGAGGTGTTCGATCTGCGACCCGAGGAGTACGACGGCCGCCCGGAAAGTCTCTCGAGCCGGGTGCCGGCGGACGAGGCCGCCCGGCTGGACGCGATGGTGACGCAGGCGCTCAAGAAGGGCAGCGATCGTTACGGGGCGTACTTCCGCATCCGCCGCCGCGACGGAAAGCTGCGCTGGACCCATACCCAGGCATCCGTCCGCCGGGACGAGAGCGGACGTCCGCTGCGCATCATCGGCATCATCCGCGACGCCACCGAGGAGCTCGCGCAGTACACAGCGCGGGTGGCGGCAGACAGCGACCGGCGCCGACAGACCAGCATCGTGGAGAGCACCACCGCGGCCCTCGCCCACGCGAGGACCGTCCAGGACGTCATCGACGTACTGAAGGACTCGCAGGGCCTGGAGCGCTTCGGGGCCACCAGCCTGGTCATGGGGCTGCTCGAAGCGGGCCGGATCCATCTCGTCGCCGAAGGTCCCGAGAGCTCCTTCGTGCCCGGCACGCGCTACACGCGCGTCGACGAGGAGTACCCGATGAGCGAGGTGGTCCGCACCCTCGCGCCCCGTTTCATCGAGTCCGAACAGGACTTCGCCGAGTCCTACCCGCGCCTGTGGCCGCACATCAAAGGGCTCGACATCAGCGCGGCCGCTTATCTGCCGCTGATCGCCCAGGCCCGTCCCATCGGGGCCCTCGGCCTGCTGTACAGCGACAAGACCGGTTTCACCCCCGACGAGCGCAATCTGCTGGTCGCGCTCGGCAGCAGCATCGCGCAGAGCCTGCAGCGCGCCGTCCTGTACGAGCAGGAGCACGACCTCGCCGAGGGGCTGCAGCAGGCGATGCTGCCGCGCCGGATCCCCGATGTGCCCGGGGCGCAGATCGCCGTGCGCTACCGCTCCGCGCGGCTGGGCCGGGACATCGGCGGCGACTGGTACGACATCATCGCGCTGCCCGGCGGACGGGTCGGCGCGGTCATCGGCGACGTACAGGGGCACGACACCGACGCGGCCGCGGTGATGGGGCAGCTGCGGATCGTCCTGCGGGCGTACGCGGCCGAGGGGCACACCCCGGCCACCGTGATGGCGCGTGCCTCGGTCTTCCTCCACGAGCTGGACACCGAGCGCTTCGCGACCTGCATGTACGCGGAGGCCGACCTCACGACCGGCGTGGTGCAGCTGGTGCGCGCCGGGCATATCGACCCGCTGATCCGGGACACCGACGGCGACTGCCGCAGGCTGCCCGTGGAGGGCGGGCTGCCACTGGGGCTCTCGGCGGAGTTCGGCAGGCTCGAATACCCCGTCAGCACCGTCGAACTGGATCCCGGACAGACCCTTGTGCTCTGCACCGACGGGCTTGTCGAACAGCCCGGCATCGACCTCGACGACGGCATGCAGCTGCTGACCTCGCTGGTGCGCTCGGGGCCGCGGGATCTGCAACTGCTCGCCGACCGCCTGTGCGAGGTGGTGGACGAGCGGGGCGGCGAGGACGACGTGGCGCTCCTGCTGCTGCGCCGCAGGGGCGCGTTCACCTCGCAGGCGGGCGGCCGGCTCCAGCAGCATGTCGGGCAGAACGACCCGGAGGCGCTGCGCTCGGCCCGGCACATGATCCGGGCGGCGGTACGGGCGTGGGGGGCGCGCGAGCGGTCGGACGAGATCGAGCTCGCGGCGGACGAGATGATCACCAACGCGCTGGTGCACACCGACGGAGGCGCGATCGTGACGCTGCGCGCGCTGGCGGGCCCCGAGCGGCGGCTGCGGGTGGAGGTCGAGGACCGTTCCAGCGCGCTGCCGCGCCGCCGCGAGGCGGGGGAGTCGGGAGTTTCGGGCCGCGGGCTGATGCTGGTGGACCGGCTGACCGAGGCCTGGGGCGTCGAATCGAGAGGCAGCGGCAAGTGTGTCTGGTGCGAATTCATTGTCCCGGACAGGCAGGTCCGCCGATGATTACCTGTTGTTAACTGTCCGTGAACTGATCGTACTTGACCGTAACCGACCGTAGACGGTTGACTTCGTATTCCGTGGCCTTCCGGGACACTTCTAGGACAAGAGGACCCCTTTGAGCAGCGAGCTTCTTGCCCCCCTCGACCTGGCGTTCTGGCATCTCGAGTCCGAAGGGCATCCGATGCATCTCGGCGCCCTCGCCTGCTTCGCCCCGGCTCCGGGAGGACAGAGCGGCGAGGGTGTCCTTGACCTGCTCGCCACCCGCGCCGCGGCGATCCGCCGGCTGCGGATGCAGGTGCGGGACGTCCTGCTGCCCGTCGGCGGTGCGGCCTGGTCCGTGGCCAAGGACTTCGACGTACGGCGTCATGTGCATCAGATCCGCATCCCCGACGGCGACTTCGCCGCCGGGGCCGTCGCGATCGCCGGTGAGCTGATGGAGCGTCCGCTCGAACGGGGTCTGCCGCCCTGGGAGATGTACCTGCTGACCGGGGAGGCGGGAGGTCCGTTCGCGGTGCTGGTCAAGCTCCACCACGCGCTCGCCGACGGTATGCGCGCGGTCGCCATCGGGGCTGGGATCTTCGACGAGATCGCCGACGCCCGCACCGTCGGTGCCCGTCGGGCGCGTGCCGTGCAGCCCACGTCCTGGCTCTCGGGCACCCGGCAGGTGGCCGGTTTCGCTCGGGGCCGTATCGAGGAGCTGGGCCGGGCCGTCGGCGTCGGCGCCTCGGTCGTACGGGCCAGCAGGCTCGACCCGCGCGGCGTGCCCGCACTCTCGGCCGGCTCCAGCGGCACCAGGCGGCTCGGCACCGCCGTGCTCGACCTCGACGACGTCCAGCGCGTCCGCAGAGCGGCGGGCGGGACCGCCAACGATGTGCTGCTCGCCGTCGTCGCGGGCGGGTTGCGGCGCTGGCTGGAGTCTCGCGGCGAGCCGCTGCCGGACGTCGGCCCGCGTGCCCTGGTGCCCGTCTCCCGGCGCCGGCCGGGCAGCCCGCCCGGATCGGGCAACAAATTCTCCGCGTATCTGCTGGAACTGCCGGTCGGCGACCCGGATCCGCGCTCACGGATGGATCGCGTACGCGCCGCCATGGACCGCAACAAGGCGGCCGGGCCCTCCCGCGGGGCCGGGGCGCTCACCGTACTCGCCGACCAACTGCCGCCTCTGGCACACAGGTTCGGCGCGCCCCTGGCCGGAGGGGCGGCCCGGATGCTGTTCGACGTCCTGGTGACCAGCGTGCCGCTGCCGCGTTCGGCCCTGTCGCTGGGCGGCTGCCCGCTGCGGGAGATCTACCCGATGGCGCCGCTCGCCCGCGGGCAGTCCCTGGCGATCGCGCTGTCGACATACGGCGGGCGGGTGCATGTCGGCCTGGTCGCGGACGGCAAAGCGGTTCCGGACCTCGACCGACTCGCTCGCAGCCTGGGGGAGGAGCTTGACGAACTCCTCGCGCTCAGCCGATAGGTCGGATGGATCGGGTCCCGCCACAAGAGATCGCCCCATCAAAGGTGTTGACGGCCTCAAGAGACCCGATGAATATTCGTCGTGATCGGCGAACGCCACGGCGAGAGGTCAGCAGCGGATGCGATGGAGCACGCTCGGACACAGTGCGGTCGAGATCACCGAGCTGTCCTTCGGCGCCGCCGCCATCGGCAATCTCTACGCCCCGGTCGAACCCGACGCAGCGGCCGCCGCGGTCGACGCCGCCTGGGACGCGGGCATCCGCACCTTCGACACCGCACCCCACTACGGCCTCGGACTGTCCGAACGCAGACTGGGCGAGGTGCTGCGCACCCGCCCCCGCGACGCGTACACCCTCTCCACCAAGGCCGGGCGGCTGCTCGAACCCTGCCCCGCCGACGGCGACGACCTCGATCACGGCTTCGCCGTCCCCGCGGACCACCGCCGCGTATGGGACTTCAGCGCGGACGGAGTGCGCCGCAGCATCGAGGAGAGCCTTGAGCGGCTCGGCCTCGACCGGATCGACATCGTCTATCTGCATGACCCGGACGAGCACGAGGAAGCCGCCTTCCGCCAGGGCTATCCGGCCCTGGAAAGGCTGCGCGCCGAAGGCGTGATCGGCGCGATCGGCGCCGGAATGAACCAGGCGCCCATGCTCGGCCGCTTTCTGCGCGACACCGATGTCGACGCCGTCCTGTGCGCCGGCCGCTTCACGCTCCTCGACCAGAGCGCGCTCGCCGAACTGCTGCCCGAGGCGGCGGCCCGGGGCAAGAGCGTCGTCGTCGGCGGGGTCTTCAACTCCGGACTGCTCGCCGATCCGCGCCCCGGCGCCACATACGACTACACCACCGCACCCGACGTGATCCTCAGGCGTGCCCTGAGGCTCAAGGCCGTCGCCGAGCGTCATGGCGTCCCGCTGCGCGCCGCCGCCCTGCACTACCCCTTCACCCACCCGGCCGTCGCGGGCGTCCTGGTCGGCGCCCGCTCGGCCGGTGAAGTACGCGACGCCGCAAGGATGCTGGCCCTCACCGTCCCGCCCGCGCTCTGGGACGACCTGCGCGGCGAAGGACTGCTACCGAAGAACGGGGAACCCCGATGAGAGTCGCCCTGCACACCAAGGTCCGCGCCGACCGCATCGCCGAGTACGAGGCGGCGCACCGCGAGGTCCCCGGCGAGCTGACCGCCGCGATCAGCGCCGCCGGTGTCACCTCCTGGACCATCTGGCGCAGCGGCACGGACCTCTTCCATCTCCTCGACTGCGCCGACTACGGCCATCTCCTCGCCGAACTCGAAAAGCTCCCCGTCAACATCGCCTGGCAGGCCCGCATGGCCGAACTCCTCGACGTGGCGCACGACTACTCCGCGGACGGCGCGGATGCCGGACTGCCCGTCGTGTGGGAGCTGTGACCGCCGATGGCGATCATCGACGCGCACCACCATGTGTGGGACCTCGCCGTACGGGACCAGGACTGGATCACCGGCCCGGAGCTGGCGCCCGTCCGCGGCGACTTCTCGCTCGACGACCTCGCGCCCGAGGCGCGCGCCGAAGGCGTACGCGCCACTGTTCTCGTCCAGACGGTCACCGTCGCCGGGGAGACCCCCGAACTCCTCGCGCTCGCCGACGGCAGCGATCTCGTCGCGGGCGTCGTCGGCTGGACCGACCTCACGGCGCCCGGCGTCGCCGACACCCTCGCGGGCCTGCGTGAACTCCCCGGCGGGGACCGGCTCGTCGGCATCCGCCACCAGGTCCAGGGCGAGCCCGACCCCCGCTGGCTGCTGCGCCCCGACGTACAGGGCGGCCTCGCCGCCGTCGCGGCCGCCGGACTCGTCTACGACCTCGTGGTGCGGCCCCACCAACTGCCCGCCGCGGCCGAAGCGGCGGCCCGGCTCCCCGGTCTCACCTTCGTACTCGACCATCTCGGCAAGCCGCCCATCGCGGCCGGGGAGCTGGAACCCTGGGCAGGCGAGGTGCGCGCCCTGGCCGCCCGCCCGAACGCCGTCTGCAAACTCTCCGGCATGGTCACCGAGGCGGCCTGGTCCACCTGGTCCACGCCCGATCTGCGCCCGTACGCGGAAACCGTCCTCGACGCCTTCGGCCCCGACCGCCTGATGTTCGGCTCCGACTGGCCGGTCTGCCTGCTCGCCGCCAGCTATGCCGAGGTGGTGAGCGCGGCCCGCGCCCTGACCCATCGGCTGAGCGAGGGCGAGCGCACCGCCGTCTTCGAAGGGACCGCGCGCCGCGTCTACGGACTGCCCAAGCAGTGAACCTGCGGCCCCCTGATGCCTTTGGCACTCTGGATGCATGCCGGAGCTGCCCGAAGTCGAAGCACTGAAAGAGTTCCTCGACGATCACCTCGTGGGACAGCGGATCGTCCGCGTCCTGCCCTTGGCGATCAGCGTCCTCAAGACGTACGACCCGCCCCTGACCGCCGTCGAGGGCGCCGAGGTCACCGCCGTCGACCGGCACGGGAAGTGGCTCGACATCAGCGCGGGCGGGCTCCATCTCGTCGCCCATCTCGCCAGGGCCGGCTGGCTCCAGTGGAAGGACGAGTTCCCGGCCGCTCCGCCGCGCCCCGGCAAGGGGCCGCTCGCCCTGCGTACCGTCCTCGAGTCCGGCGGCGGCTTCGACCTGACCGAGGCGGGCACCACCAAACGCCTCGCCGTCCACCTCGTGCACGACCCCGCCGAAGTGCCGGGCATCGCCCGCCTCGGCCCCGATCCGCTCGCCGACGGCTTCGACCGCGACGCCTTCGCCGCCCTCCTCGCCGGGGAACGGCGGCAGGTCAAGGGCGCCCTGCGCGACCAGAGCCTGATCGCGGGCATCGGCAACGCCTACAGCGACGAAATCCTGCACGCCGCGAAGATGTCCCCGTTCAAACCGGTGCAGAACCTCGACGAGGCCCAGATCACCGCCCTGTACGAGGCGCTGCGCACCACGCTGGGCGAGGCCGTCGACCGCTCACGCGGAGTGGCGGCGGGCCGGCTGAAGGCCGAGAAGAAGAGCGGCCTGCGCGTCCACGGCCGCACCGGTCAGCCGTGTCCCGTCTGCGGCGACACCATCCGCGAGGTCTCCTTCAGCGACTCCTCGCTGCAGTACTGCCCCACCTGCCAGACCGATGGCAAACCGCTCGCCGACCGCAGGCTCTCCCGCCTGCTCAAGTAAGCGAGCTGTCGGGCAAGGACTACCCCCCGAGCGTGACCAGCGGCTGCCCGTCGGCCGCGCGGACCTCCCAGCGGGCGATCTCGCCGCTCGGCAGATCCGTACCGCCCTCGATGTCCAGCGGCTCCTCGTGCCCGGGTGACCCCGCGATCCCGTAGCCGCCCTCCGGCACCGCCCAGCTGAGGACCGGGTGTTCGATGCCGTTCTTGCCGACGGCGATCAGCCAGCAGGTGCGCGGCCCTTTGACATCGGTCAGATGCAGCGAGACCGCGGTGCCCCACTGCCGGTCCTGAAGTGTCGCGGAAGCGGTGACGCCCGTCTTGGCGTCCCTCGCCTCGACCTGCTGACCGGCCGGTCCCGAGCCGCCGCCCCGGAGGGCGACCGCCGCCACCGGCAGGGCCACGATCAGCGCGGCGGCCGCCGCCACCAGCTGAAGCCGGCGTCTGCGGCCCCGCCGCCGTTCCGCCGCGACCTCGCCGGTCAGCCGGTCGAGCAGGCGCGGGCTCACAGAGGCCTCGACCCGCTCGGGTCCGGCGAGTTCGGCCAGCGAAGCGGCGACCGAGGTGAAGTCCGAGAGCTGTACGGCGCACATCACGCACTCGGCGAGATGCTCCTCGAAGCGGAAGGCGTCCGCGGGTTCGAGGACGCCCAGCGCATAGGCGGCGACGTCCTGGTGTCGCTGCTGCATGCTCATGGCGTCCTCGTTTCGTCTCTTGCGGTGCTGACTTCGTTGCGGTCTGTCGCCATGGAGTACGCATCAGGTGCGCGCTCTGCTCAACCCATGTGTCACAAGCGCAACGCGACAGGCGCTGACTGCTCGGCGGTCTCGGCGACGACACCCCGTGGTCCCGCCGTCCGGGCGCGCCTACACTCCGCAGCATGCTGCGCGTACTGGCCGTCGACGACGAGAAACCGGCACTTGAGGAACTGCTCTACCTGCTGCGTTCCGACTCCCGGATCCGGAGCGCTGAGGGAGCCACGGACGCCACTGAGGCACTGCGCCGCATCAGCCGCGCGCTGGACGCGGGCCCGGACGGCGAGGAGGGCATCGATGTCGTCTTCCTCGACATTCATATGGCAGGGCTGACGGGCCTCGATGTCGCCCGGCTGCTCGCCGGGTTCGCGCGCCCGCCGCTGATCGTGTTCGTCACGGCCCACGAGGGCTTCGCCGTCCAGGCCTTCGACCTCAAGGCCGTCGACTACGTCCTCAAGCCCGTGCGCAGGGAGCGGCTGGCCGAAGCCGTACGGCGGGTCCGTGACCTGGTCGCCTCGGCGCGCGAGCCCCGGCAGCCCGCGCCGCAGGACCCGGCCACGCACACGCCCGCAGCGCACACCGCACCGGCTGGTCCGCAGTACACCGCTGCCGGGAGTACCGCCGGTCCCGAGCAGATACCGGTCGAACTGGGCGGTATCACACGGTTCGTACCGATCGACGACATCGCCTATGTCGAGGCCCAGGGCGACTACGCCCGCCTCCACACCAAGGACGGCAGCCATCTGGTGCGCATCCCGCTGTCCACACTGGAGGAGCGCTGGGCCTCCCGTGGCTTCGTACGCATACACCGCAGCCATCTCGTCGCCCTCGCCCGCATCGACGAACTGCGCCTGGACGCCGGGACGACCACGGTCCGCGTGGGCGACGCGGAGCTCGCCGTCAGCCGTCGTCACGCCCGCCAGCTGCGCGATCTGCTGATGCGGCACGCCAGGGGCTGACACACAGACGTGTGACCGTTCGGCGCCGTGGGCAGCCGCTCGTCGACCCGTCACAGCCGTACGGCGACGCGCGCCGTCCGCTGACCGACCGGTCTCCCGTTCGGCCGCAGCCGCCCCCGGCAGCCGCCTAACCTTGATCCGGCAAGCGGGGAAGGGGCCTGATGTCCGACATCGAAGCACTGCTGGAGGAGCTCCGGAGCCTGCCGGCGACCCGGGTGGCCGGCGCTGATGACCTCGAAGCCCTGCTCGCCACGGTCAAGAGCGCCGCCGGACGGTGGGCGGATGTGCTGTACGAGATCCAGGAGTCGGCCCAGGGGCTTGTCGGCCCGCGCGCCGAAGCCGCCCTCGAAGTCGCCTTCCGCAGGGCCGAGGAGTCCTATGTCGAGCTGGAGATCGCGCTGAGCGACTGCGCAAAGCGCACCGGCCACTGACCCGGCCTGATCGAAAAAGACACCCCTACCGCAGGTAATCGCGCCTGCGTAGACTCCACAGCTCCCGAGAGTTCGCCTACCGATGCTGGAGCGGACGACGATGTCTGCAGAGCAACATCCCCGCCGCGAGGTGGTCACCGGCGTGCCGCGCGGCGCCCGGCGTGCACCGGGGCACGCGCCCGCCCGTTCCGAGATCAGCGAGCAGACGACACTCGGTGCCACCTATGTCCGCTCCCTGATGCGCAGCCAGCTGCGGGCCGCCCTCTGCGCACTGGGGGCGCTCGCCCTGCTCGTCGGCTCGCTGCCGCTGCTGTTCGCGCTCCCGGCCGCCTTCGGCGGCACCCTCTCCTCACCCGAGCCGTTCGTCTGGGTGGCGCTCGGCGTGGCGGTCTACCCGGTGATGTGGCTGACGGCCCGCTGGTACGTACGCCGTGCCGAGCGCAACGAGCAGGACTTCAGCAGACTCGTCGAAGGCCGCTGACCGTGCTCGCCGGTGACCGGACATGAACCAGACCTACGCGGTGACCGCCGTCACCGTGGTGGTGCTGGCAACTGTGCTCATCGGCGCGCTCGGCCTGCGCATATCCCGCACCACCTCCGACTTCTACGTCGCATCGCGCACCGTGAAGCCCGGTCTCAACGCCGCCGCCATCAGCGGCGAGTACCTCTCGGCCGCCTCCTTCCTCGGCATAGCCGGACTGGTGCTCCTCCAGGGCCCCGACATGCTCTGGTACCCCGTGGGGTACACCGCCGGCTATCTCGTCCTGCTGGTGCTGGTGGCCGCCCCGCTGCGCCGCTCGGGCGCCTACACCCTCTCCGACTTCGCCGAGGCCCGGCTCGAGTCCGCGGCCGTACGCAGACTCGCCAGCCTCTTCGTCGTCGGCATCGGCTGGCTCTACCTTCTGCCCCAACTCCAGGGTGCGGGACTGACCCTGGAGATCCTCACCGGCGCACCCGACTGGGTGGGCGGCGTGGTCGTCGCCTTCGTCGTCACGGGGGCCGTCGCGGCGGGAGGCATGCGCAGCATCACCTTTGTGCAGGCCTTCCAGTACTGGCTCAAGCTCACCGCTCTGCTGGTGCCCGCGCTCTTCCTCGTGGCGGCCTGGGCCGGTGACGACACACCGCGGGCGCGCTTCGACGCACCGGCCGTGTTCCGCGAACACACCACCGTGCGCATCGACGACACCGTCCGCGTCGACTTCGACGAACCGCTGACCCTCACCGTCACCGGAGACATCGACAACACTCCGTACGAGAACGGGACAGCCACCCTCGACCGGGGCACCCACCGCATCGGGGCGGGGACCAGCTTGGGCTTCCCGCAGGGCGCCGAGGTGCCCCAGCGGGCCTCCTCGGGCTCCGATCCGGCCAGCTGGTCCCAGCCGCTGTCCGGCGGCAGGGACGGCTACCACCTGTACGCCACGTACGGACTCATCCTCGCCACCTTCCTCGGCACGATGGGACTCCCGCATGTCGCCGTCCGCTTCTACACCAGCCCCAACGGCCGCGCCGCCCGCCGCACCACACTCGTCGTCCTCGGGCTGATCGGCGCCTTCTATCTGCTGCCGCCCGTCTACGGCGCACTCGGACGGATCTACGCCCCCGAACTCTCGCTCACCGGCGAGGCGGACGCGGCCGTGCTGGTCCTGCCCGAACGGATGGTGGGCGGCATCGCCGGGGACCTGCTCGGGGCGCTGCTCGCGGGCGGGGCGTTCGCGGCGTTCCTGTCCACCGCGTCCGGACTGACCATGTCCGTCGCGGGTGTCATCACCCAGGACGTGCTGCCCTCGCGCGGCGTACGGCACTTCCGCCTCGCGACCCTGCTCGCCATGGCGGTGCCGCTGGCCCTGAGCGTGATGGCGACCAATGTGCCGGTCGCCGACGCGGTGGGGCTCGCCTTCGCCGTCTCGGCATCCTCCTTCTGCCCGCTGCTGGTGCTCGGCATCTGGTGGCGCGGACTCACCCCGCCCGGCGCCGCCGCCGGGCTCGTCGCAGGCGGCGGCTCGGCCCTCACCGCGGTGATGGCCACCCGCGCGGGCCTCGCCCCGGCCGGGTGGGTGCACACCCTGATGGCGTGGCCCGCCGTGTGGTCGGTACCCGTCGGCTTTCTGACCATGGTGCTGGTGTCCCTGGCCACCCAGCGCCACATACCGCCCGGCGCCGCCGCCATCCTCGCGCGGTTGCATCTGCCGGAAGACCTTGTCGGCAGGCCGCAGCCCGAAGGAGCGGAACGATGACCGGGACTGCAATGGCCGCGCTGGCCGCCGCGGGAGCGCTCCTGCTCGCCGCCGGTGTCGCACTCGGCAGACTGACCGCGCGGCGCGGCATCAAACCCGACCTCGACCTGGGCACACCCGTCGAGCGCGCCACCTTCCACACCCTGCACACCGCATCGCTCGCCGCGCCCCCGCTGCGTGCGGGCCTCACCGAGGACACCGCACGCAAGGCCGCCCGGCGGCTGCGCTCCCTGCTCGGCACCGAGGCGCTGTGCCTCACCGACCGCGAATCCGTGCTCGCCTGGGACGGTCCCGGCGCCGACCACCACGAGCAACGGGTGATGGTGCGCGTCGCCGACATGCTGGACTCCGGGCGCAGCCAGAGCGTCCACACCGAGTGCGAGGACCTGGAGTGCCCCCTGCGCTGGGCCGTGATCGCCCCGCTGACCGGCGAGGAGGGTGTGCTCGGGGCGCTCGTCGCCTACGGTTCGCGGGAGTCGGCCGTCCTGGTGCGGGCCGCGACCGAAGTGGCCCGCTGGGTCTCCGTACAACTGGAACTCGCCGAGCTCGACCGGTCCCGCACCCGGCTGATCGAGGCCGAGATCCGCGCGCTGCGTGCCCAGATATCTCCGCACTTCATCTTCAACTCGCTCGCCGCGATCGCCTCCTTCGTCCGCACCGATCCCGAGCGGGCCCGCGAACTGCTCCTGGAATTCGCCGACTTCACCCGCTACTCCTTCCGCAGGCATGGCGACTTCACCAACCTGGCCGACGAACTGCGCTCCATCGAGCAGTACTTGGCGCTCGCCGGTGCCCGCTTCGGAGACCGTCTCAAGGTGACGCTCCAGGTGGCACCCGAAGTCCTCCCGGTGACCCTGCCGTTCCTGTGTCTGCAGCCGCTCGTCGAGAACGCCGTCAAACACGGTCTGGAGGACTCCAGGAACGACTGCCGCGTCACCATCGCGGCACAGGACGCCGGATCCGAGGCCATGGTGACCATCGAGGACGACGGCGTGGGCATGGACCCGGCCGTGCTGCGGGGGATCCTCGCGGGGGAGCGGACGGCGTCGTCGGGCATCGGCCTGTCCAATGTCGACGAGCGGCTGCGCCAGGTGTACGGCGACGATCACGGACTGGTCATCGAGACAGGCGTCGGCGCGGGCATGAAGATCACGATCCGGCTCCCCAAGTACCACTCGGGCGTGCACTCCTCGGCAGGCCGCCGGTCCACGGGCTGAGAAGACCGCGCGATCGCGCGGTGGTCCGGCTCAGCCGCGGGGCAAGGCGGCCTGAACCCCGTCCGGACAGTCGGCAGAAGATCCGCCGCCGGACCCTCAGCAGAAGAGATGGATGGCCAGGTGGCTCAGCGGAAGACCCAGCTGCCAGGCCGGAGTCCATATCTCCGCGTACTCGTCCACGGCACCGGACTGCGGACCGGCCGGGTGCCAGGGCTCGCTGTCCCCGAGATCGGCGGCGAGCAGCTCCGTCTGCCGCAGCCAGCGCCAGGCGTCCAGCGCGAGTGCCAGATCCGGATCGGCTCCCTCGTCGAGGTCCCGCTCCCGCTCCTGCCGGGCGGTCAGCCGCTCCTGCACCCACTCCTGCCAGGGATGGCCGTACGAGGTCAATGACAGCCACTCGTCGATCCGGGAGACCACCCGCACGCCCGCCAGCTCGTCCGCGCTGTCGCACAGATAGATGGTGAGGGCCAGCGTCTGTCTGCCCGCGCGGTATTCGAGCGAACCGCCCTGCACGAGCGCGCCCGCCCGCAGCATCTCGTCGGCGATGTACTCGGCGCAGAGCCACGCCATGGGGACTGCCAGCCCGCCGCCGCTGGTTCCGTTCGTACTCTCGGGCTGCACCCTTCCCACCTTCCTTCCGGACGACTTCGTGCCGACACGACGACGAGCCTCCACCGTCAGACACGGCCAGGAGCCCGTCTTTACTCAACTTGCGCGTGAGGTTTCGCATACTGTCGCTCCTTGGTCGTGGCCCGAGGGGGACATGGACACCGCAGGGACATCCGGGGCGCGCGGGACTGAATCTCGGACGGATCGACGGACAGAGGGACGGCTGTCCCGGGCGTTGGCGTCAGGCCGCCACCGGGACCGGCCGGTGCCGCCAGCTGCCGTCGTGGAGCTGAATACGCAACAGCCCCGCCCGGCATCTGCGCCACGCGGGACTGCCCGCGTCCGCCGCGCTGAGCGCCAGCAGAGCCAGCGCCGTGGCGGGTGGCTCGTCCTCGATGCGCGCCTCGTCCCGTCGCGAGGCCGCGATACGGGCCACCGCCTCGCGCACCGGCAGGCGGCCCGCCGCCGGATGCTCGACCAGAAGCCGGGCGGCGAGCAGGGCGGGGGAGCCGGGCCGGCCGGTGAAGGGGCACGGCGTACCGGTCGCGATGTCGCGGGCCAGCAGCCCGCCCAGCCTGGCGATCGGGGCGCCGCCGATCACGGCGAGATCGACGTGGACGGCGACGGCATGGACGATCCGGGTGAGGGCGGCGCAGCCGGGTGCGGAGAGCAGCGGGTGGCCGAGATCGACCGGCTCGCCTTCGCGGAGAGCGAGCTTCCGCAGCGCTGTTTCGATCAACCCGGCTGTGGAGTACGCCGGTTGGGGCGAGGCGCCGCGCAGCCAGCGGCGCGCACGACGGGCCGCCCGGGCGGCAGCCGCGTCGGGGCAGCGGCCGAGCGCCAGAGCGGCGAGCGCCGTCTCGGCGATCGCCGGCCGCCGGGATGACGGCGTCTCGGTCACGGGAACCGTCCTCGGATGGTCGAAGCATGCGATGGTCACTTCGGGCATTACGCACGGCGCACGCCCCTGGTTCAGCCACCGCCCGTGCCGCCCCCATCGCCCAGCCGCCGCGCCACGGGTCGCGGGCCGCGACGAACGGTCGGCCCGGCGGGACGAGCGGCGCGAGAGCCGGGGCGGTTGTCAGCGGCGGCGCGCGTACCCCGGCAGACAGCGGGCCAGCGCACGCAGTGCGTAGTACGAACGCGACTTGACCGTTCCGGCCGGTATGCCGAGTTCCTCGGCGGCCTCGTTCACGCTCAGTCCGTGGAAGTAGATGTGCACCAGCACCGCGCGGTGCTCGGGGCTCAGCGACTCGACCGCGGCCCGCACATCCATCGCGGCGACGGCCATCTCCGTGATGTCCGCCGGGTCCGGCGTGGTGGCCAGGACGCCGTCGCCGATCTCGGTCGGCCGGGCCATCCGGGAGCGCCTGGCGTCGATCGCGAGCCGCCTGCCGACCGTGAAGAGCCAGGGCCGCATCGACTCGTAGGGCCCGTCGAAGGCCTCGGGGTGCTGCCAGGCACGTACGAGCGTCTCCTGCAGCAGGTCCTCGGCGCGTTGCTGGTCCCCGTAGGTCAGACCGAGCAGAAAGCTGAGCAGTGCGGGCCCGTGCTCACGCTGCAGCTCCGCCATGGCCCGCTCGTCGGTCGTCTCGGTCGCCGTCGCCATCGCCAAACACCCTTTCGTGCAGAGGTCGCCGCCACGTGGCGTATACGAACGCATCAGGGCGCCAAGGGACAGATGACGTGCAGCGGTTGTCGGCGAGTGGTCGCACGGAGCGGCGAATGGTGCGGTGAGCGGGCGGCCGGGAGCAATCGAACGGCCGGGCAGCCCCTGCCTCCGTCTCAGTGACATGTCGGCTTTGTCGCTTGACTCGACCGTGCCCCGACCGGCAACCCTGACCGATGACTCAGCGCACGCGTCAGGGAACGGTGGCCGCCACCCTCCTGCTCCTCACCGCCGCTGCAGGCTGCGTGGGACGGACGGGCCCCGCCCACGCCCCGCAGAACCGGGGGAGCGTGCACCCCGCCCCCTCCGCCGCAGGCGGTGCCGGCGCGACCCGCGGCTTCACGCTCGTCGCCAGCGGTGACATGCTCGCGCACGACTCGGTCGTCGGCCGGGCCAGGGCGGACGCGGGCGGCGACGGCTACGACTTCCGGCCCATGCTCGCGGGCATCAAGCCCGTCGTCTCGCGGGCCGATCTGGCGATCTGCCAGTACCCCACGACCACCTCCCTGCCGCAGCTCGCGAAGGCGCTGGGCTCCACCGGATACGACTCCTGCTCCACCACTTCGAACCAGAGCCTCGACGCGCTCGACACGGCGGGCGTCAGACATGCGGGATCGGCCCGTACCGCCGCCGAGGCCCGCCGCCCCGCCTGGCTGAAGGCCGGCGGCGCCAAGGTCGCCCAACTGGCCTACACCTCCGGCACCAACGGCGTGACGCCCGCCGACAAGCGGCCCTGGGCGGTCAGTCTCGTCGACGAGCAGAAGATCGTCGCCGACGCGCGCGCCGCCCGCAGAGCCGGAGCGGATGTGGTCGTCGTCAGTCTGGACTGGGGTACGCGGTGGCAGACCGAGCCCGACGAGCATCAGCTGAACGTCGGCAGACGGCTCACCGGGTCCACCGGCGCCGGCCGCCCCGACATCGACCTCGTCCTCGGTACGCAGGCCCGAGCGCCACAGCCGTACGAGAAGGTCAACGGCACCTGGATCGTCTACGGCATGGGCGCCGTCCACGGGTCCATCGGCCGCTTCACCTTCGCACCGCCCGCCGGGGCCGGTCGGCGCTGGGTGGTGAAGAAGGCGGAGTTCGTCCCGACGTGGATGGACACCGACGCCGGACGCGTCATCAATCTCCCTGACGCGCTGCGACGCGGGGCCGACCGGGACGAGCTTCGCGAGGCACAGCAGACGATCCGCGCGGCGGTGCTCAGCCGCGGCGCCGCCGGGGACGGCCTCACCCTCGGCCGCTGACGGCGTTACGGAACGACCGTCACCGGCCAGCGGCCCGCCTTGACCAGCCTGACCGCCACCGAGCCGATGATCCGGTGGCCCGCCGACTCCGAAGCACCCACCACCACGGCGTCCGCCTTCAGCTCGTCGGCCGCGGCGACCAGTCCGCTGTACGGGTCACCGCGGACGGTGTGGAACTCCCAGCGGACGTCCCAGATCCCCTTGACCCGTTCGGCCGCCGAGCGGATCTCGGCCGCCAACTCCTCGGCGATGTCCCCGGTCGCGTCCCCGACCAGCGCACCGAACGCCGCACCCGTCGGCATCACCGGCTGGACGTACACGATCGCGAGCAGGGCGTTCTGCCGCCGGGCGAGACCTCCGGCGTACGACGCCGCCCGCATCGAGGAATCGGAGCCGTCCATGCCGACGACGATCACCTTCGGGCCGTCGGTACCGCGCTCGAAGCGCTGAGGTTGCTGCTGGGGCCGCTGCTCTGTCACAGCATCGAGGTTATGCCCTGTCCGGCCGATCCTGCGGGTCCGATCAACCGGAACGGACCTCATCCGTTCCAACAGGCGGCCCGCCGGTGCCCTCCTTAAAGTGCAGATCATGAGTGTCACCGTGGAGCAGCCCACGTCCGCCCGCGGCGGCCTGCTCAGCAGGGTGCCCGGCGCTTTCGCGATGTTCTTCGCCGCTCTCGGCGTCTTCTGCGTGATCCTCTCGCTCATCCCTCCGCTACGGCGCCTGCTGCGCCCCGTCGCCGTCTTCCTGGACCGCGTCGCGATCCCCGTCAGCGCGAACCTCGCCTACGCGGTCTTCCTGCTGCTGCTCGCCGCGGCGATCGGCGCGCGCAAGAAGGCCGCGTGGTGGCTGGTCGTCAGCTATCTGGCCCTGTTGCTGATCGCGGACGTACTGGTCCTGGCCGTCGACCACGAGTGGACGTGGATCCCCAATCTGGTGCTGTGCACCGCCGCCGTGGCGGTGCTCGTCGCGGCGCGGGGGGAGTTCTACGCCAAGTCCCGGCGCGCGTCGCTGGGTCACGCGCTTCTCGTCCTGGTCCTCGGACTGGCCGCGGGCGTACTCGTCGGCTGGGGCCTTGTCGAGCTGTTCCCCGGCACTCTGCCGCAGAACCAGCGCCTGCTGTGGGCCGCCAACCGGGTGCTCGGCGGTCTGGCCTCAGGTGACCAGTTCGACGGCCACCCGCCCCGCTTCCTCTTCTTCCTGCTGGGTCTCTTCGGCGCGATCGCCCTGCTCAGCGCCGCCGCCACGCTCTTTCGTTCCCAGCGCATGGAAGCCGCTCTGCACGGCGACGAGGAGCCCCGGATCAGGGCCCTGCTCGGTGCGTACGGCGCGCAGGACTCACTCGGCTACTTCGCCACCCGCCGCGACAAGGCCGTCGTCTTCTCGCCCAGCGGCAGGGGCGCCGTCACCTACCGCGTCGAGGCCGGAGTCGCTCTGGCCAGCGGTGATCCGATCGGCGACCGGGCGTCCTGGGCCCCGGCCATCCAGGCCTGGCTGGACCTCGCCAAGCGCTATGCCTGGGCCCCTGCCGTGATGGGAGCCTCGGAGGAGGGTGCCACGGCCTTCGCGCGCTCCGGACTCGGCGCGATCCAGCTCGGCGACGAGGCGATTTTGAACGTCGCACGCTTCGACCTGGACGGCCGCGACATGCGCGTCACCCGGCAGGCCGTGAACCGGGTCAAGCGCACCGGAGCCACCGTCCGGATCCGCCGCCACTCCGCGCTGACCGACGAGGAGATGCGAGGCATCGTCGACAAGGCCGACGCCTGGCGGGACACCGAGACCGAACGCGGCTTCTCCATGGCACTGGACCGCCTCGGCGACCCGGCCGACGGGGACTGCCTGCTCGTCGAGGCCTTCGACGCCGACGGCAATCTGATCGCCCTGCTCTCCTTCGTCCCCTGGGGCAGGGACGGCATCTCACTCGACCTGATGCGCCGTGACCGCACCGCCCCCAATGGCGTCATGGAGTTCATGGTCGCCGAACTCTGCGCCCAGGCACCCAGACTCGGCGTCCGCCGGATCTCCCTCAACTTCGCCGTCTTCCGCTCGGCCTTCGAGGAGGGCGCCCGCATCGGCGCGGGCCCGGTCCTGCGGATGTGGCGCAGGCTGCTCCTCTTCTTCTCCAAGTGGTGGCAGCTGGAAGCCCTCTACCGCTCCAACGTGAAGTACCAGCCCGAGTGGTATCCGCGCTTCCTCTGCTACGGAGACGCCGGCTCCCTCGCCCGGGTCGGCATGGCCTCGGCGATCGCGGAGGGTTTCGTCTCCGTACCGAGCCTGCGCAAGCTCTGGGGCAAGGGGAAGGCACGGCACCGGGGCGTGGTCAGCCCCGTCACGACCGCGGGGCTGCCGTCCATCGACTCCCTCGGCCTGGTGGGCCCGGCCTCGGCACAGGCGGCGGGGGAGCAGCGGCTGCCCGAGCAGATACGTATCCGTCACCGCAAGCTGGAGCGCCTGCGGGCGGACGGCATCGATCCGTACCCCGTCGGCATCGCAGAGCGCACGGACACGCTCGCCGA
The DNA here is from genome assembly GCF_045207475.1 of Streptomyces sp. NBC_00885. Taxonomy (NCBI): domain Bacteria; kingdom Bacillati; phylum Actinomycetota; class Actinomycetes; order Kitasatosporales; family Streptomycetaceae; genus Streptomyces; species Streptomyces sp. NBC_00885. The sequence goes on along the minus strand of NZ_CP108796.1, from coordinate 989,325 downwards.
GATCCGAAGCCTCAACCCCGCGCCCGCGGCCGGTACCCGCACCGGCCGGAAGGCCACCGTCGCCGGGCGCGTGATGGTCGTACGCGACCTCGGCGGTGTCGTCTTCGCCGTGCTGCGCGACTGGTCCGGCGACCTCCAGCTCGCCTTCACCCGTGACATCTGCGGCGCTGACGTACTGAACAGCTTCACCTCCGACGTCGACTTCGGCGACCACATCACCGCCACCGGCGAGATCGGTGCCAGCGACAGGGGCGAGCTGTCCCTCTTCGTCAGCGCCTGGCAGCTGACCGGCAAGTGCCTGCGCCCGCTGCCCGACAAGCGCCGCGGCCTCGCCGACCCCGAGGCGCGCGTCCGCCGCCGCTATCTCGACCTGGTGTCCAGCCCCGGCGCCCGCGATGTCGTACGCCACCACTCCACGGCCGTCCAGGCGCTGCGTCAGGGCCTGCTGGAGCGCGGCTATCTCGAGGTCGAGACGCCGATGCTGCAGCAGATCCACGGCGGCGCCAACGCCCGCCCCTTCACCACCCACATCAACGCCTACGACCTCGATCTCTATCTGCGGATCGCCCCCGAGCTCTATCTCAAGCGCTTGTGCGTGGGCGGTCTGGAGAAGGTCTTCGAGATGGGCCGCACCTTCCGCAACGAAGGCGTCTCCTACAAGCACAACCCCGAGTTCACGATGCTGGAGGCCTATCAGGCCTTCGCCGACTACGACGTGATGCTCGATCTGACCCGCGAGCTGATCCAGGGCGCGGCCACCGCCGCCTTCGGCGCCCCGATCGCGCACAAGGCGGACCCGGACGGCAAGCTGGTGGAGCACGACATCTCGGGCCTCTGGCCGGTCAGGACGCTGTACGAAGCGGTGTCCGAGGCGCTCGGCGAGGAGGTCGACGCCGACACCGACGAGGCCGTGCTGCGCAGACTGTGCGACCGGGTGGGTGTGCCGCACATCCCGGACGACACCCGCGGCGACGTGGTCCTCGAGATGTACGAGCGCCTCGTCGAGGAGCGGACGAAGCTGCCCACCTTCTACAAGGACTTCCCGACCGACGTCTCCCCGCTCACCCGCCAGCACCGCCGCGACCCGCGCCTGGCCGAACGCTGGGACCTGGTCGCCTTCGGGACCGAACTGGGCACGGCCTACTCGGAGTTGACCGACCCGGTCGAGCAGCGGCGCCGGCTCACCGCGCAGTCCCTGCTGGCCGCGGGCGGTGACCCGGAAGCCATGGAGATCGACGAGGACTTCCTGGACGCGCTGGAGTACGCGATGCCGCCGACCGGCGGTCTCGGCATCGGGGTCGACCGGCTCGTCATGTTCCTCACCGGGCTGACCATCCGCGAGACACTGCCCTTCCCGCTCGTCCGCCGCAACTGACGCGCCCGCCGACGACCCCAGGCTGCTCCGATTGGGTGCTTTCACCCGCCCGAACGGTGTGGGTGAGGTGTCAGGGGCCCCGATCGTGCGAGCAGTTAGTCATGAAATCTGATCAGATGCTCCCGGGTCGCCGGTCGGTACTCCGTATCGCGGCCTGCCTCGGCGCGGCCGCCACCACTGGGACGCTCTTCACCGAGCTGGGCCGGAGCCCCGACAGGGCCCCTGCCCCGGGCCCGGCAGCGGGCGCACAGGCCGCCGCCGGGGGCCCGCCGGTGAGGGAGTCGGCGTACCGGCTGCAGCCCATGACGGCGGACGTCCCACCGCGCTTCCGCCGAGCGCTGCCGCCCGTGCGGACCAGACCCTTCGAGCGGTTCCGGGCGCCGGGCCGCAGCCTGGTGCTCACCTTCGACGACGGGCCTGATCCCCACTACACGCCCGGCATTCTGAGCACCCTGCGCCAGTACCACGTGAGCGCGATGTTCTTCGTCTGCGGCCAGATGGTCGCCGACAACCCCGAACTGCTGCGCGAGATCGCCCGCGACGGGCACATCGTGGGCAACCACACCTGGTCCCACCCGCTGATCCCCGGGCTCCCGCCGTCGAAGATCCGCAGCGAACTGAGCCGCACCAGCGAGCTGATCGAGCAGACCCTGGGCGCCGCGCCGCTGTGGTACCGCGCCCCGTACGGAGCCTGGAACAAGCTCTCCTTCGAAATCGGCGCGGAGCTCGGTATGGAGCCCCTGGGCTGGACCCTCGACTCGCGCGACTGGACCGAGCCGGGCACCGCGACCATCGTCCGCAGGGTGCTCGACAGTGCGGCGCCGGGCGTCGTGATCCTCTCGCACGACGCGGGCGGCAACCGTGCGCAGAGCGTCGCTGCACTGCGCCGCTATCTGCCCGAACTGCTGGACGCGGGATACAGCATCACCGTGCCGCACCGCTGAGCAGCAGCAGCAGCAGCAGCGGCAGCGAACGGCGGCGGACTGGCGGGGGACGGCTCATCCGGGCTCGGGTCAGCGGACCTTGACCATCCGGGCGAAGACGACGACGTTGCCGTCGTAGCCGCGGCCCTTCGAATAACCGCCGCCGCAGGTGATCACGCGCAGTTCGGCATAGCCCGTGTCGCCGTACACATGGGCACCGGGGAAGTTCGCCTTGGAGAACACCTCGACTCCGTACACCTCGAAGACCGCGGTCTTCCCGTCGAAGCGGGCGACCTCGATGTGCTCGCCCTTCTCGATGGAGCCGAGCCCGTAGAAGACCGCGGGCCCCGACAGATTGTCGACGTGGCCGACGACGACCGCGGTGCCTCGCTGACCCGGGGAGATGCCGTTCTGGTACCAGCCCGCGATATTGGGGTCCTGGGGCGGCGGTGCCTCGATCCAGCCGTCGGGGTCCAGACCCACGTTCATGACCGGCGCGTCGACCTTGATCGCGGGGATGCGTACGCGTTCCGCGGGGGCGTACGGCAGTGTCCGAGCGGCGACCAGAGGGGCGAAGGTCTCGCCGGGGCGGCTCTGCGATGCGGCGGCCGCCGGCTGGGGCGGGCCCAGGCCCACATCGACGCCGTTCCTCATCATCGCCAACCCGGTGAGCATGACAAGGGCCAGTACGCCCCAGGGCGAGCGTTTCCTCGACTCCGAGCCGCTGTACAACTCGCCCATGACTCTCCCTTTTCGTAGGCCCTGTACGCACGCTAAGTGAGCGCGGGGGGACCGGCGAGGAGGGAGGGGCGAACGGGTGGCGGGCCGGGCGGGGCTGGCCCATCCGACGTATTTGTCGGATAAAAGTTCTGACGGTCTGTGACCTGGGACTCCGTCAGATCTTTCGGCGTGTCGTCGGCGTGTCGCTCACCGGAAGGGACCAATTCCGAAATGCGGGGGTTGTCAGGCCCGGTGAGGGTTCGTCGTGGAAGACGTACTCGTCGAATCTCCCGGAGCGCCGCTTTGGGGCGTCTTCCACAGGAGGTTCTACGATGCGTGCATCACGCGCTCTCGCAGTGGCCGCGGCCGCCATCGCGGCCGTCGGGCTCTCTGCCCCGATGGCCGCCGCGGGCGGCGACGTCGGCCAAGGTGGTCAGAGTGGAAGAGGGCAGGGGGGCGACGGCGGAGTCCAGGTCCTCTCCGTCAGCCCGGAGGCTGTCCACCAGGGCGGCTCCCTGACCGTCACCGTCCGGGGTTGCAACCGCGGCGGCACGGTCACGTCCAACGCCTTCCCGCAGACCAATCTCTCCCAGCCCCGCAACGGCATCTCGACCGCCACCGCGCGGGTCAACGACAACGCAGCGCCGGGACAGTACAACCTGGCCGTCAGGTGCAACGACAGCCAGAACGTGGCGACCGCGCAGTTCACCGTGCTGGCGGCCCGCGGCGCGATGGGCGGCCTCGGTGGCTCGGTCGGCCCGAGCGGCACCGAAATGGCGATCGGCGGCGGACTCGTCGCCACGGCGGCCGTCGGCGGCTCGCTCTTCATCGTCCGGCGCCGCCGCATGATCAGCGGAAAGGTCTGACCGGCCGAACCTCCCGGACACCCCCTACCGCCCGTCGCCCCGAGTCCTGGCCAGGACTCGGGGCGACGGGCGGTTACGGGTCGATCAGTGTCAGTGCCGGCGGCTCTCCGCGCGTCTGCGTACGACGAAGATGGTGCCGGTGGCCGCGGCCACGACCAGTGCGGTACCCGCGGCGAGTTCCCCGGCGTTCAGCCCGCCGATGCTGCCGCCCAGCCCGCCCCTGACACCCGCGGGAGCGCTGGAGGTGGAGGTGGTCCTGATGGTCGGCGTGGACCGGCCGCCGCTGATGGTGAGGTTGAACGAGCCCGTGCCCTGCCCCGGGCAGTTGAACTGGACCGAGTACTGGGCGCCCGGGCGCGCATCGAGGTCGACGGTGACCGTGGCCGAGGAGCCCGGGCTGATGCTGACGGTGTCGAAGATCCCGGAAGAGGCGGTGGAGGTCGTGTTGCATCCGGTGGCGGACAGGGTGACACGGCCGCCCGGCGAGACGGTCGAGGGGGCGACGCTGAAGACGGGCGACGACACCTGACTGTCGGCGGCCATGGCGACGGGGGCGGTCAGAGTGAGTGAGGCCACTCCCAGCAGAGCGGCGGATGCGGCACGTTTCGCGCGCATGGTCAGTCCTCCGGGTCTCCGAGGAGCAGCTGCGGAACCGGTTTCCACAAAATGCGGGGAATGCACCTCGATGCCCGAAACGCTAGAAGCGGCTGTTACCCCCCGCGATCGCTGTAGCGCGAATGGGGCATCCGTGTCCCCCGTGCGGCGGACGGCCAGGAGGTGTCGGGGCGTTGTCCGGGCCGACGCATGAGAAAGGAGGGGCGGACGTGCCCCGCGCCGGGATGTACTGGGCGGTCGAGCCCATCCGTACAGACAGGGAGCGCAAGGCATGTCCGAGCTGTATCCGCCGATCGAGCCGTACGAGCAGGGGATGCTCGATGCAGGCGAGGGGCACCTCGTCCACTGGGAGGTCTGCGGCAACCCCCAGGGCAAACCCGCACTCGTCGTCCACGGCGGCCCGGGATCCGGATGTTCCACCGGTGTACGCAGCTACTTCGACCCGGACCGCTATCGCGTCGTCCTGTTCGACCAGCGAGGCTGCGGACGCAGCACACCGCACGCCGCCGACCCCGCGTCCGATCTGACCCACAACACCACCGGCCATCTCCTCGCCGACATGGAGCGCCTGCGCGAGCACCTCGGGATCGAGCGCTGGCTGCTCTTCGGCGGCTCGTGGGGTTCGACGCTGCTTCTCGCCTACGCCGAGCGGTATCCGCACAGGGTCTCCCAGATAGTCGTCAACGGTGTCACCACGACCCGGCGGTCCGAGATCGACTGGCTCTACCGCGGCGTCGGACGGTTCTTCCCCGAGGCATGGGACCGCTTCCGCTCCTTCGCCCCGGTTGCCGACGACGAGGTCAATCCGGTGGCGGCCTACGCGCGTCTGATGGCGGACCCCGACACCCGCGTACGGGAGAGGGCCGCCGCCGAGTGGTGCCGCTGGGAGGACACCGTGCTGTCCATGGAACCTCAGGGCGCGCCCAGTCCCTACGGCGGCTGCCCGCCGTCCGCGCGGCTGGCGCTCGTACGGATCGCCTCCCACTACTTCGCGCACGGCGCCTGGCTGGAGGAGGGCGCCCTGCTGCGCGACGCCGGCCGGCTGAAGGGCATCCCGGGCGTGCTCTTCCACGGCCGGCTCGATCTGAGCAGCCCGCTCGAAACCCCTTGGGAACTCAAGCGCGCCTGGCCCGGAGCGGAACTCGTGGTCGTCGACGACGCCGGGCACAAGGGCAGCCGGTCGATGCGGGCACAGGTGCGCGGAGCACTGGACCGGTTCGGCTCCCTGAGTGACTGAAGGAACCTGTGGGGCAGTTGAGATCAAGCCATTCCGTTGTGGGGTGAATTCCCCTGATGGAAGCGGGATTTCGACGATTCGCGTTCGCGACCTCGGATATTTTTCCCGACGCGTTGAACACACCCCGCCCCGCTGTCCGTACCTAGGGCCATGAACACGGCGCACACACGCGTCGCAACAGGTTCGATGGACTAACGGGAGTGGACATGAACACCTGGCGTAACGCCTCGCTCGCGGTGACTGCGGCGGCCGTACTCGCGCTGACGACGGCGTGCGGTCAGGAAAAGGGCACCGAGACCCCCAACGGCCAGGCCGTCGGCGCCGTCAACCCGGCGCAGCCCGGCAGCGGCGGCTACGGCTCCGACTACGGTGCCGATTCCGGCACCGCGGCCCAGGCGGCGGCCAAGCCCGCCGGCCAGCTGGCCGTGTGGGACAGCAAGGAGCTCGGCAAGGTCGTCACCGACAGCGCGGGCTTCACCCTCTACCGTTTCGACAAGGACACCGCCAGCCCGCCGAAGTCGAATTGCGAAGGCGAGTGCGCGAAGACCTGGCCCATCGTGGCCGCCGGCGGTGCCTCGGCCGCTCCTGGCGTCGACCCCTCCCTGATCGGCGAGGTCACCCGGACCGACGGCACCAAGCAGCTCACCATCGGTGGCTGGGCGATGTACCGCTACGCCAAGGACACCAAGCCCGGTGACGCCAAGGGCCAGGGTGTGGGCGGCACGTGGTTCGCCTCCGCCCCCGACGGCAAGAAGGCCGCGGGCGGCGCCGGCGGTGGCTCGGACTCCGGCGAGGGCGGCTACGGCGACGGCGGCGAGGAAGCGGGCGGCGAGCAGGCGGATCTCGCGGGCCTCTCGGTCCGCAAGGACCCCAAGCTCGGCGAGATCATCGTCGACAAGAACGGAATGACGGTCTACCGCTTCAAGAAGGACTCCGCCTGGCCCATGAAGTCGGCCTGCACTGGAGATTGCCTCAAGAAGTGGCCGGTTGTGGCCCCTGTCGACAAGAACGACACCGAGGGAATCATCAAGAAGGGCTTCGTGACTTTCAACCGTCCCGACGGAATCAAGCAGCAGAGCCTCGACTGCTGGCCGATCTACACCTTCGCGGGCGACGCCAAGCCCGGTGACACCAACGGTCAGGGCGTTGGCGGCACCTGGTACGCGGTTTCTCCCCAGGGCAAGCTGGTCGGAGCGCCCAAGTAGTCCCCACGCTGCGCGTCCGGCCCGGCCGGCCCGTCTCACGCCCCCCGCGTGCAGGCGGGCCGGTCGTTATGTCAACACCCGTGCGGAGCAACACGTGTGACCAAGAACGGACCGCTAATTTCCGTTTGGGCTCGCTCTCCAGGCGGGCGATCAGTAGCCTCGGCTCGAACACTGGCCATGGACATGGCCGAACTCCCCCGTGGCGACTTGTTGGAGACATCGATGGAGCGTCCCGCCTGGGCCCCGCAGGGCATCGACATATCGGTGCCGAGCGTGTCCCGCATTTACGACTACTACCTTGGCGGTTCGCACAATTTCGAGGTCGACAGGGAAGCCGCCCGCAAGGCGATGGAGTTCATGCCGGGCCTGCCCAAGATCATGCAGGCGAACCGGGCGTTCATGCGCCGGGCCGTGAATTACGCGGTGAGCGAGGGCGTCACCCAGTTCCTCGACATCGGCTCCGGCATTCCGACCTTCGGCAATGTCCATGAGGTGGCGCAGCAGGCCAGCGCCGAGGCCAGGGTCGTCTACGTCGACCACGATCCGGTCGCCGTGGCGCACAGCCGGGCGGTCCTGGACGGCGACGAGCGCTCGGCCGTCGTCTCCGCCGATCTGCGCAAGCCGCAGCAGATACTCGACCACCCCGAGGTCGTCGGACTGCTCAACCTGGAGCGGCCGGTGGCGCTGCTCCTCGTCGCCGTACTGCACTTCATCGAGGACGAGGACGACCCGTACGGTGCCGTGGCCCTGCTGCGGGACGCGCTCGCGCCTGGCAGTCTCGTCGTCGTCACCCACGCCTCGTACGAGGGCATCCCGCTGTCCGAGGAACAGGCGGGCGGCGCCGTCGGCGTCTACCGGAACATACGCAACCCGCTGATCATGCGCTCGCGCGAGCAGATCACGCGGTTCTTCGAGGGGTACGAGATGGTCGAGCCCGGCCTGGTGTCCATGCCGCGCTGGCGGCCCGACACCCCCACCGAGCAGGAGGACCCATATGCCTTCTCGGGCTTCGCCGGGGTGGGGCACAAGGCGTGATGGCGCCGGCGCAGGCGGCGGGTTCCCCGGCGGACCCGGACGGCCTGGAGGACAGACTCCGCCGGTTCGCGACGATCTGGAGCCGTGCCGTGTTCCCGGTGACGGCCACGTCGCTGACCCGGCCCGAGGTCGAGGAGCATCTGCTGCCGCTGGCAAGGAAGTTGAGCCAGTCGCTGCACGCGCGCCCCTTCGACCCGCAGAGCGCCCAGCGCATCGGCGCGGCCCTCATCGACGTCCACTGCACGCACCCGGAGGCGCTCAGCCGCACGCTCGGCGTCGTCGACGCCTATCTGGTGCTCTACTGCGGCAGCGGTGATCCCGAGCAGCCGGCCGAGGAGAGCCGGGCCCGCTGCGCGAAGCTGCAGCACGCGCTGGCCGCCGGCTTCGCCCAGGGGCTGCGCGAGCGCACCCTCGCCGAGCAGGAATCCATCGCCCGCTCCTCGCTGCTGGCCCGCAGCGACGCCGTGCAGGCGCTGCACGCGACCGAGGCCCGCTTCCGGGCGGTGTTCGAGGGAGCCGCGATCGGCATCGGGATCGCCGACCTCGAAGGCAATATCCTCGAGGTCAACGAGACCCTGACGAGGATGTTCGGTGGCCTCGAGCACCATGTGCGCGGCCGGAAGGTGACCGAGTGGTCCCATCCCGAGGACAGGCCCCATGTCTGGGAGCTGTACCGGGAGTTGGTACGCGGCGAGCGCGACGACTACCGCGTCGAGAAGCCGTTCTTCCGCAATGACGGCACCGTGCTCTGGACCAATCTGACGGTCTCCCTGCTGCGGGACGCCGAGGGCAAGCCGCAGTACCAGCTGGCGCTGATGGAGGACACCACGGAGCGCCGGCTGCTCAACCTGCGGCTGCGCTACGAGGCCACGCACGACGCCCTGACCGGACTGCCCAACCGGACGCTCTTCTTCGAACGGCTGGAGAAGGCTCTGTCGGGCGGCGAGGGCTCACGCTTCGGGCTCTGCTACCTCGATCTCGACGGATTCAAGGCGATCAACGACAGCCTCGGCCACGCGGCGGGCGACCGGCTCCTCGTGGAGGTCGCCGACCGGCTGCAGAGCTGCGCCACCGCTCAGGGCGAGATGGTGGCCCGGCTCGGCGGCGACGAGTTCGTGGCGCTGACCACCGGACCCGATACGCAAATCGGTGTCGACGAGCTCGCGGGCCGTATCCTCGGCGCGCTCGCATCCCCCATCCGGGTCGACGGACGGGAGTTCACGGTCCGTGGGAGCATCGGCATCGTCGAGGGCCCCGCGGGCGAGCGCACCCCGGCCGAGGTGCTGCGCAGCGCCGACATCACGATGTACCGGGCCAAGTCCGCGGGCGGCAACCGCTTCGAGCTCGCCGACCCGGAGGCGGACGCCCGTGCGATCACCCGGCACGGTCTGACCACCGCGCTGCCCGCGGCTCTGGAGCGCGGCGAGTTCTTCATCGAGTACCAGCCGCTGGTGCACCTGGGCGACGGAAGCGTGCACGGCGCGGAGGCACTCGTACGCTGGTGCCATCCGCAGCACGGAGTGCTGGGACCGGACCAGTTCATTCCGCTCGCCGAGCACACCGGACTGATCGTGCCGCTGGGCCGCTGGGTGCTCCAAGAGGCCGTACGCCAGGCCAGATACTGGCAGGAGCGGCACTCCGACGGCGGGCCGCTGCGGATCAATGTGAACCTCTCGCCCGCGCAGCTGCACCACCCGGGCCTGGTCACCGACACCGTCGACGTCCTCGAGCGCTCCGGCCTCGAACCGGGCGCGCTCTGCCTGGAGGTGACCGAGTCCGCGCTGATCGGCGCGGACGAGGATCTGCTCAAGCCGCTGCGCCAACTCGCCGAGATGGGCGTGGACATAGCGCTCGACGACTTCGGCACGGGGTATTCGAACCTGGCGAACCTGCGCCGGCTGCCGGTGAGCGTCCTCAAGCTCGACCGCTCCTTCACCCAGGGAATGCAGCGCCACCCGGCCGACCCCGTCGATCTGAAGATCGTCGAGGGGATCGTCTCGCTGGCGCACAGCCTGGAACTCGCGGTCACGGTCGAGGGGGTGGAGACGGGCGCGCAGGCGGAGCAGCTGCGGGAACTCGGCTGCGACACGGCTCAGGGCTGGTACTACGCGCGCCCGGGCCCGCCGGACAAGCTGCACGCCCTGTCTCTGGCGGACGCGGTGTGACCGGGCGGTCCGGTAGCCGTAGCTGGGGCCGTAGCTAACGCACCGCCGCCCGTGAGCCGAGCAGCACCCGCTGCAGCTCGCGGGCCGCCCGCGGCGGCGCCACGTCGCTGCGGTGCGCGAGCGCGATCGTGCGGCGCAGTCCCGGCCGGGCGAGCGGTGTGACCCGCAGGTCGCGGCCGGCCCGGTCGGCGACCATGCTCGGCACCACCGCGATGCCGAGCCCCGCCCGTACGAAACCGAGCACCGCGTCCATCTCGCCGCCCTCCACGGTGAAGCCCGGCTCGAAGCCCTCCGCGCGGCACGCGGCGACCGTCAGTTCGCGCAGGTCGTAGCCGTGCCGGAACATCACCAGCGGCTGATCGCGCAGATCGGCGATCCGGACCGGGCTCCGCGGTCCGGGCACCGATGCGGACGACACCACCACCAGGTCCTCGCGCAACAGCTCGACCGTGGTCAGCGCGGGTGAAGCGGGCGGCAGCGGCAGCACGATCAGAGCCAGATCGAGGAAGCCGCGCGCCAGCTCCCGCACGAGATCGCGCGAACCGCTCTCCTCGATCAGCAGCTCGATGCCCGGATGCAGATCGTGGAAGGCGCGCAGCACATCGGGGAGCAGCCCGGTGCAGAGGCTGGGTGTCGCGCCGAGCCTGACCCGGCCGCGGCGCAGCTGCACCAGCTCCTGCACCTCGTGCCGGGCGGTGTCGGTGTCGGCGAGGATCCGGCGGGCCAGCGGCAACAGCGCCTCGCCCGCGTCCGTGAGCGCGACATTGCCGCGAGCCCGGCTGAACAGCTCGGCGCCCAGCTCCTTCTCCAGCGCCCTGATCTGCTGGGAGAGCGACGGCTGGGAGACATGGACACGCTCGGCGGCATGGGTGAAGTGCCGGGTCTCGGCGACCGCCACGAAGTAGACGAGCTGCTGGAACTGCATGGCATCCACGATAGGCCAGGGCTATGGAGATGAGCCGGATCATGTCTTGGACCTCTGGAGCATCCCGGCCCTAGCGTTCCCGGTATGGCTCTGGCAACGAGGACGGACCGAAAACCGTCGCCCACGCGCACCTTCTGGGGATCGACGGTCGGCAAGAAGACGGTGATGGCCGTGAGCGGCCTGATCATGCTCGGCTATCTGGTCGCGCATGTGATGGGCAACCTCAAGGTCTTCTTCGGGGCTGGGGAGTTCAACGCCTACGGCCACTGGCTGCGCACCATGGGCGAGCCCGTACTGCACTACTCGTGGGGTCTGTGGATCGTCCGCGTCGTGCTGCTGGCGGCCGTCGTGGGGCACGCGGTCTCGGCGTACCAGCTCAGCAGGCGGGACCTCAGGGCGCGGCCGGTGCCGTACGCGCACAAACGGCGCCGGGCCAGTTACGCCACCCGCACGATGCGCTGGGGCGGGATCATCCTGGCGCTGTTCATCGTCTGGCATCTGCTCGACCTGACGACGCTGACGGTGAACGAGAACGCCGAGCCGGGTCATCCGTACGAGAACGTCGTCGCGACCTTCTCCACCTGGTACGGCAACGTCATCTACATCGTCGCGATGCTCGCCGTCGGGCTGCACGTCCGCCACGGCTTCTGGAGCGCCGCCCAGACCCTCGGTGTCGGCAACGCCACCCGCGACCGCGCGCTCAAGACCGTCGCCAATGTCCTCGCGCTGGTGCTCACGGCCGGGTTCATCTCCGTACCCGTCGCCGTCATGACAGGAGTGGTGGGCTGACATGAGCCGTCTCAACTACACGGTCGGTGCGCCCCTCGCCGACACCAAGGCCCCAGAAGTGCCCGTCGCCGAGCGCTGGGACCGGCGCCGCTTCGAGGCCATGCTGGTCAACCCGGCCAACCGCCGCAAGCACACCGTCATCGTCGTCGGCACCGGCCTCGCGGGTGGCGCCGCGGGCGCGACACTGGCCGAACAGGGCTACCACGTCGAGCAGTTCTGCTACCAGGACTCCCCGCGCCGGGCCCACTCCATCGCGGCCCAGGGCGGCATCAACGCGGCCAAGAACTACCGCAACGACGGCGACTCGATCCACCGTCTCTTCTACGACACCGTCAAGGGCGGCGACTTCCGCGCACGGGAGTCCAACGTGCACCGGCTCGCGCAGATCTCGGTCGAGATCATCGACCAGTGCGTGGCCCAGGGCGTGCCCTTCGCCCGGGAGTACGGCGGACTGCTCGACACCCGCTCCTTCGGCGGCGTCCAGGTCTCCCGTACCTTCTACGCCCGCGGCCAGACCGGTCAGCAGCTCCTGCTCGGCGCCTACCAGGCCCTGTCGCGGCAGATCGCCGCAGGCACCGTGACCATGCACGCCCGTACCGAAATGCTCGATCTCGTCGTCGTCGGCGGGCGGGCTCGCGGCATCGTCGCCCGAGATCTGATCACCGGGAAGATCTCCAGCCACTTCGCCGACGCGGTGGTCCTGGCCTCCGGCGGCTACGGCAACGTCTTCTATCTGTCGACCAACGCCATGAACTCCAACGCCACCGCCATCTGGCGCGCCCACCGGCGCGGCGCGTACTTCGCCAACCCGTGCTTCACCCAGATCCACCCCACCTGCATTCCGCGCACCGGCGACCACCAGTCCAAGCTGACCCTGATGAGCGAGTCGCTGCGCAACGACGGCCGCATCTGGGTGCCCGCGGTGAAGGGCGAGGACCGGCCGCCGAACGAGATCCCCGAGGACGAGCGCGACTACTACCTGGAGCGGATCTACCCGTCGTTCGGCAATCTCGTCCCCCGCGACATCGCCTCGCGCGCCGCCAAGAACGTCTGCGACGAGGGCCGCGGCGTGGGACCCGGCGGGCAGGGCGTCTATCTGGACTTCGCCGACGCGATCTCGCGGATGGGCCGCACGGCGGTTCAGGAGAAGTACGGCAACCTCTTCGACATGTACGAGCGGATCACCGCCGAGAATCCGTACGAGGTGCCGATGCGGATCTATCCCGCCGTGCACTACACGATGGGCGGGCTCTGGGTCGACTACGACCTGCAGACCACCGTCCCGGGGCTCTTCGCGATCGGCGAGGCCAACTTCTCCGACCACGGGGCGAACCGGCTGGGAGCGTCCGCGCTGATGCAGGGCCTGGCGGACGGGTACTTCGTCCTGCCGTCCACGATCAACGACTATCTCGCCCGCAACCCGCACACCGAGAGCGTCGACGCCTCGCACCCGGTGGTGGCAGAAGTGCTCGCGGAGACCGAGGACCGGCTGAATCTGCTGCTCGCGGTCGACGGCGACCGCACACCCGACTCCTTCCACCGCGAACTGGGCGAACTCATGTGGGAGTTCTGCGGAATGGCGCGTACGGACGCGGGCCTGCGCAAGGCTCTGGAACGCATCCCGCGGATCCGCGAGGAGTTCTGGCGCCGCATCAAGGTGCCGGGCACCGGCGAAGAGTTCAACCAGTCGCTGGAGAAGGCCAACCGCGTCGTCGACTATCTGGAGCTCGCCGAGCTGATGTGCCTCGACGCACTGCACCGCTCCGAGTCCTGCGGCGGCCACTTCCGCGAGGAGTCCCAGACGAAGGACGGCGAAGCCGCCCGGCGCGACGAGGAGTTCTCGTATGTGGCTGCCTGGGAATTTCGGGGGTCCGGGGGTCGTCCCCCGGGAGAGCGCAGCAGCGGTGACGCCCCCGTTCTGCACAAGGAAGACCTGGTCTTCGAGTACGTCCACCCCACCCAGCGGAGCTACGCATGAAGCTCAACCTGCGCGTCTGGCGCCAGCGCAGCGCCGAAGCGCCCGGCGCCATGGCCACGTACGAGGTCGACGGGATCTCCAAGGACATGTCCTTCCTGGAGATGCTCGACACCCTCAACGAGGAACTCATCCTGCGCGGAGAGGACCCCGTCGCCTTCGACCACGACTGCCGCGAGGGCATCTGCGGCGCGTGCAGCCTGGTCATCAACGGCGACGCGCACGGCCCTGAACGCACCACCACCTGCCAGCTCCATATGAGGTCCTTCCAGGACGGCGACACCATCGACGTCGAGCCGTGGCGTGCCTCCGCCTTCCCGGTGGTCAAGGACCTGGTGGTGGACCGCAGCGCCTTCGACCGGATCATCCAGGCCGGCGGCTACATCACCGCCCCCACCGGAGCGGCACCCGAGGCCCACGCCACGCCCGTCCCCAAGCCGGACGCCGAGTTCGCCTTCGAGCACGCCGAGTGCATCGGCTGCGGCGCGTGCGTCGCGGCCTGCCCCAACGGCTCGGCGATGCTCTTCACCTCGGCGAAGATCAACCATCTCAATGTGCTGCCACAGGGCGCTCCCGAGCGTGAGACGCGCGTGCTCGACATGGTCGCGACGATGGACGAGGAGGGCTTCGGCGGCTGCACCCTGACCGGCGAATGCGCCACGGCCTGCCCGAAGGGGATCCCGTTGCCGTCGATCGCCGCGATGAACAAGGAGTGGCTGCGGGCGAGCCGGAAGGTCCGCCGCTGAGCCATGAGATTCCGGACAGCTTCCCGGTGTGAGGCCGCGCACGTTTTCCCGATGTGAGCAACAAACTCTTCACGCAACTGTCACATCCGCCGCAGAATTTACGTCTCTGGCGGCAACGGGACGCGCGGACAGCAAGATCAACCTTGTTCAACGCTGCACTGCGTATCGCGACATGTCCGCATAGCAGCCAACCAATTCCCGGAGATTTCCCCGGAGTTCGGGTGAGCCGGTAGGCATGGAGCCGGGTCACGGGCGCCGACCACGCCCGTGACCGGCCGAAGCACCGAAACATCTGGGGGTATTTGCCATGCCTGAACTCACCCGCCGACGCGCCCTGGGCGCCGTCGCAGGAGCGGCCGCCGCGGTGGCCGTAGCGGGCACAACGGCCGCTGCCGCTCGGACCGGGCGGACCGTGCCCGGCCCCTCGGCCGAACCCGCCTCGTTCGACGAGGTCTTCCAGGGCCGCCGTATACAAGGCGCGCCCTCCGAGGCGGGCGGGCATCACGGAGGCGGACACCACGGGGGCGGACACGGCGGCGGACACGGGGGCGGCTTCGCCGTGCACATCGACGGCGAAGAACTGCATGTGATGCGCAACGCCGACGGCACCTGGATCAGCGTCGTCAACCACTACGAGACGTTCGCCACGCCCCGCGCGGTGGCCCGTGCCGCCGTCGCCGAACTCCAGGGCGCCGCCCTCGTCCCGCTCAACGCCACCTGATCCAGGAGCCCGCACCGTCATGACCGTACGCAAGAACCAGGCGCAGCTCACCGCCACCGAGAAGCGCCGCTTCGTCGACGCGCTGCTCGAACTCAAGCGCAATGGGCAGTACGACACCTTCGTCACCACCCACAACGCCTTCATCATGGGCGACACCGACAACGGCGAGCGGGTCGGCCATCGCTCGCCCTCCTTCCTGCCCTGGCACCGCAGGTTCCTCATACAGTTCGAGCAGCAGCTCCAGGCCGTGGACCCCTCGGTGGCGCTCCCGTACTGGGACTGGACCGCCGACCGCACCGCCGCCTCCTCGCTCTGGGCGGCCGACTTCCTCGGCGGCACCGGGCGCAGCAGGGACGGCCGGGTGACGGACGGCCCGTTCGCCTTCGCGGCCGGCAAATGGCCGGTGAGCATACGCGTGGACGGCCGCGGCTATCTGCGCCGGGACCTCGGCGCCGGGGGGCGTCAGCTGCCGACCCGGGCCGAGGTGGACTCCGTACTCGCCATGGCCACCTATGACGCTCCGCCGTGGAACAGCGCCTCGGACGGCTTCCGTAATCACCTGGAAGGCTGGCGCGGCGTCAATCTGCACAACCGGGTCCATGTCTGGGTCGGCGGCCAGATGGCCACCGGAGTCTCGCCCAATGACCCGGTGTTCTGGATGCATCACGCCTTCATCGACAAGCTCTGGGCCGAGTGGCAGACACGCCACCCCGGCTCGACCTACCTCCCGGCCGCCGGCACGCGCAATGTCGTCGATCTGCGGGAGACCATGCGCCCCTGGAACGACGTGACCCCGGCCGACATGCTGGACCACACCCGCCACTACACCTTCGACACAGCGGCCTAGGCGATACAGCGCAACAGCGGGTCGCGGGGCTGCGCACGGCGGACGATTCTAGGCGTTCGCGCTGGTCAGCCCCGCGATCCGGGCGAGCCCGCGGAAGGAGTCCAGCAGGGCTTCACGGTCGTACGTGCTCGTCGTGACCAGTACTTCGTCGGCGCCGCTGTCCTTGATGACCGCCTCCAGCGCGTCCGCAACCTGCTCCTGGGTGCCCGCGATGTGGCCGCCGAGCCCGGACTCGTAGAACTGGCGCTCCCGGGCCGTCATCGTCAGCGCTTCGATCCGCTCCGGCGGGGCGAGCGGAGGGAAGACTCCGTGCGTCCGGGAGTACGCCAGCGACCAGGCCTCCGGCATCAGCAGCCGGTGCGCCTCCCGCTCGGTGGCGGCGACGACGACCGTGCCAGAGACGACCACGTACGGCCGCGCGGACCAGGAGGACGGCCGGAAGTCCCGGCGGTAGCGGTCGATCGCCGAGAGCATCCGGTCGCGGCTCCGTATGTCGCCGATGACCAGCGGCAGCCCGGCGGCGGCCGCGATCTGTGCTCCTTCGCCGGTGGCCAGAAGATACGGCGGGACCCGCAGGCCCTCCGCCGGGCGGGCGTGCACCTGCGGATGCGCCGTCTGCCGGCCGTCGAACCAGCCCAGCAGTTCTTCCAGCTGCCCGGCGAAATCCCCGGCGTCCTGCTTGCCCCGGCCCAGCGCCTTGCGTATGCCGTCCGTGAAGCCCACCGAGCGGCCGAGCCCCATGTCGATCCGGCCGGGGAAGAGCGCTTCGAGGACCCCGAACTGCTCGGCCACGACCAGCGGTTGATGGTTCGGGAGCATCACTCCTCCCGTGCCGACGCGGATCGTCGAGGTCGCGGCGGCGACCGCGGCCGCGAGAACAGTCGGCGCGGAGCCCGCCACTCCGGGCACGCTGTGGTGCTCGGAGACCCAGAAGCGGTGGTATCCGAGTGCTTCCAGCTCCTGGGCGAGACGGACCGTGTCCCGCAGGGCCGCAGGCCCGTCGTGCCCTTCGCGGGTGCGGGAACGGTCCAGTACGGAGAGGCGGGTCGACTCGATCAATGCGCTCACACAGGGTTCAACGTCCGCGCCGCGCGAGGATTCCCCAGGTGCGTGGACCACGAGCGACGCGGGCCGCACCTGAGGGTCCGTACGGGTGAGCCCTCAGGCGCCCGGGTGTCCGTGCGGCCGCCTGTCAGCTGCCGTCCTCGAGCCGGAATCCGACCTTGAGACCGACCTGCCAGTGCTGGATCTGCCCGTCGACGATCTGGCCTCGGACCTCGGTCATCTCGAACCAGTCGAGAGCGCGGAGGGTCTGGGACGCCCGGTGGATGCCGTTGCGGATGGCCTGGTCGATGCCGTCGGGCGAGGTGCCGACGATCTCGGTGACCCGGTAGGTGTGATTCGACATGTGTGTCGCACTCCTCTCGATGCGTTCACTCCACGGTGCCCCACCGGGAGGCGGCGCGCGAGGCGTCGGGACCCGGACGGCTGTCCGAGGCCGGGCGGAGCGCCGGCCGGGCGCGGCGGTGGAGCGACCGGTCGACGCCGAGTCCGGGGGCGAGGGTGCGCTCGCAGGAATCGCGTCGCCGGGGACGCCGGTCCTCGGCGAGAGCGAGGCTTCGAGCATCGTTTCCGCCCTCCGC
Source organism: Streptomyces sp. NBC_00885 (assembly GCF_045207475.1). Taxonomy (NCBI): domain Bacteria; kingdom Bacillati; phylum Actinomycetota; class Actinomycetes; order Kitasatosporales; family Streptomycetaceae; genus Streptomyces; species Streptomyces sp. NBC_00885. The sequence goes on along the minus strand of NZ_CP108796.1, from coordinate 971,538 downwards.
TTTCTCGTCTTCGCAGGTCAGAGCTTCTTCGAGGTGATGCACCGTCAGGTGAAGACGAAATTGCCGCGGCTGAAACATCGCCTCGGCGTGTTGTGCAGTCCAACGAGTGATATTCCGGCCTTCGCCACTCGAAGGGCCCAGGGTCTGACTCGATTGCGGTGGTGTCGACTGGTGCTGAGCCGTGATCGGGCTGACGGTGGATCATGTCGCACTGCGATCCGATGAGCCGACGAAGTGTCAGCCTTCGCAGCGCGGCGAAAGGAAAGTGCCCCATGCGCTCTGCCCGCACACTGTTCGCCTCGGCCGCCGTGACGGCGGTCCTCGCCATCACCGCGCCCGCCGCGAATGCCATCACCTTGGACGAGGACTACGGGCAAGACAGCTCCTCCTCCAGCAGCGGCTACGGCAAGACCAACAAGCAGGACTCCACCGCGCAGGACTCCACCACGGAAGGCTCCTCCACCGCGTCCGACCCGTCGGCGAAGAAGGAGTCCTGGAAGAAGGAGTCGGCGACGACCGGAGACTCCGCGACGACCGGAGAGTCGGCCGCCGGAGACTCGGCGACGACCGGCGAGTCGGCGAAGAAGGAGTCCTGGAAGAAGGAGTCGGCGACGACCGGAGAGTCGGCGACCACCACTGAGGAGTCGACGGCCACCACTGAGGAGTCGGCGACGACTGAGGCGCCGGCGAAGAAGGAGTCCTGGAAGAAGGACAAGCCGTGGGGCGGTGTCCACGCCGGTGGTGGCGCCCTGGCCAAGGTCGTGGCCGAGGACTGGGGTCAGGACAGCGGCTCCTCCTCGGAGAGCGGCAGCTCCTGGAAGAAGGAGAAGCCGGCGGGCGGTGTCCACGCCGGTGGCGGCGGTCTGGCCGACTCCGGTGGCGGCCTGGCCGCAGGCTCCCTCCTGCTGCTCGGCGGCATCGGCTTCGGTGCGTACACGCTGCGCCGCCGCAACGCAACGAGTGGCGCGGTGGCTTGATAGCCCGGGCCACCCGTAGTCACTTCCCGCCGCGGCCGCCGTCCTTCCCGGACGGTGGCCGCGGTGGCTGGTTCCTCTGGCAAACCCCCGCGCGGCCGTCCGCTCGCGACCCACCGGCCCGCGTCCACGAAAGGCACGCCCCCATGGCCGCCCTGCAGTCCTCCGGCCCGAACCCGCCCGCCTCCGCATCCCGTTCCTTCGGCCGCTCGATGCTGTGGGCCATCGCCTCGATCGGGCTGGGCGTCATCGTCATCCTCAACTCCTCCGGATCCTCCGCGGACAGCGTTCCCCAGGTCCTTCCGGTGGTCGCCGCCCCGCCCACGTACGGCCCTGTCCCGCCGCCCGTCGCCGAGCTGGTGCTGCCCCGTTCCGCGCCGAAGCGGCTCTCGATCCCACAGATCGGCGTCAACGCCCCCTTCACGACCTTGGCCATCGGCAAGTCCGGGCGGCTCGACGCACCCCCCGCCAACAACAGCAACCTGGTCGGCTGGTTCGCGGGAGGCGTCTCGCCCGGGGAGCGCGGCGCGGCGATTGTCGCGGGCCATGTCGACACCAAGACCGGCCCGGCCGTGTTCGTGCAGCTGCGCCTGCTCAAGCCCGGGGGCAAGGTCGCCATCACCCGCGAGGACGGCACGGTCGCCTCGTTCGTGGTCGACTCCGTCGAGAGCTTCAGCAAGGCGCGCTTCCCCAACGAGCGGGTCTACGCCGACACCCCGAACCCGCAGCTGCGTCTCATCACCTGCGGGGGCTCGTACGACCGAAAGAAGAAGGACTACACCGAGAATGTGGTGGTGTTCGCCCATCTCGACTCCGCCTAGCGCGTATGAGCGGGCCGCCTGACGTGTCCCGGCACCTGCGGCGGGCGGTGCGCAAGGCCCCCAAGCGCATCGCCGGAGCCCTCGCTCCTCACTGAACCGACGGCTCTCCTTACCCTGCGTGCCAGGTCCCCGGCACGCCATTCCCCGCCATTCAGCCGTCGCACATCCACTCTCCGCCGGGCGGTCATGTCGAATCCAGCCAGCCACGGAAGAAGTAAGGAGCCGGGCCGCCGCACCCGCGGTCCGTCCCCTTCCGTCCGGCACAGGAGACCGTCATGCCCGCATCGCCAGCTGTCGTCCCCGCCCCACTCGCCGCCCCGCTCTCCGTCCCCGCGCAGCTCCCCACCCAGCTCGCCGGGCCCCTGCCCTCGCCCGCCCCCGGGCCGCTGCGTGAGGGGGACGAGCAGCGCTACGTCGTCTCTCTCGCCCGGGACCAGGAGGACGTCCGGGCCGCGCAGCGACTGCGGCACCAGGTGTTCGCCGGTGAGATGGGCGCCAGGCTGGAGGGGCCCGAGCCGGGTCTGGACATCGACGCCTTCGACGCGTACTGCGACCACCTGCTCGTGCGCGAGGCCGAGACCGGAGAGGTCGTCGGCACCTACCGCCTGCTGCCGCCCGACCGCGCCCGGGGCGCGGGCCGGCTCTACTCCGAGACCGAGTTCGACCTGGCCAGGCTCGCCCCCATCCGCGACGACCTCGTCGAGGTCGGCCGCTCCTGCGTCCACCCCCTGCACCGCAACGGCGCCGTCATCGCCCTCATCTGGGCCGGGCTCGCCCGCTACATGACCCGCACCGGCCACAACTGGCTCGCCGGCTGCTGCTCCATCCCCCTCGCGGACGGCGGCACCCTCGCCGCGGCCACCTGGGACACCGTGAAGGCCAAGAACCTCGCCCCCGAGGAGTACTGGGTCACCCCGCACAAGCTGTGGAACCCCGACTCCGTCGCCCGCCCCGAGGGCCGCACCGAGCTGCCCGCACTGCTGCGCGGCTATCTGCGGCTGGGCGCCTGGGTCTGCGGAGCGCCCGCCCACGACCCGGACTTCGGTGTCGCGGACCTCTATGTGCTGCTCTCGCTGCGCCGCACCAACCCGCGCTACCTGCGCCACTTCCTCTCCCTCGCCCCGGTGCGATGAGCGTCTGGCTGCCCAGCGCGCCCTGCACCCCGCGGGGCTGCGCGAACCATCACGGCCCGGCGGCCGGCTCGCTGAGGGCCGCCGCCCGGCTGCTCGCCGGAATCGCGACGGTCCTCACCGGTCTTCTGCTCGGGCCGGTGGTCGCGCTGCTCGCGGTGGTGCTCGGAACCCGGTTCCGCCATCTGGCGACCCGCTGCTGGGCGCGTGCGGTGGTACGCGCCTTCGGCGTACGCGTCCGGATCGTCGGCGGCGGCCGCACGCCGGGCACCGGGGGATCCCTGGTCGTCGCCAACCACATCTCGTGGCTGGACATACCGCTGATCGCGGCGGCCCTGCCCGGGCGGATGCTGGCCAAGAGCGAGGTGCGGCGCTGGCCGGTGCTCGGACCGCTGGCCGCCCGCGGCGGCACGTTCTTCCTGGAGCGCGACCGGCTGCGTACGCTGCCCGGCACCGTCCGCGATATGGCGTCCGCGATGAACGGCGGCGCGCGCGTCATAGCCTTCCCCGAAGGTTCCACCTGGTGCGGCCGTGCCCAGGGCCGCTTCAGGCATGCCGTCTTCCAGGCCGCGCTGGACGCGGGCGCGGACGTTCAGCCCGTACGCATCAGCTATCTGCCCACCGGCGCCGCCGCCTTCGTCGGGGAGGACTCGCTGGCCGCGTCCCTTCGGCGGGTGGTGGCGGCCGGCGGGCTCACCGCGGAGATCCGGCTGCTGCCGGCCATCCCCGCGGGGAGCTGCCCCGACCGCCGCTCACTGGCCCGCGCGGCTCAGCTGGCCGTCGCCAGCGACAGCGCGAACCTGCCTTCCGTGTCCGTCCACCAGTTCGTCAGCTCGAGTTCCGCCGCAGCCAGTTCGGTCCGTACGCCTTCCTGACGGAACTTCGCCGACACCTCCGTACGCATCTCCTCGCCCGCTTCGAACGGCACCACGAGATCCAGCTCGGGGATCTTCACGGTCAGTGCGGAGCGCGCCCGCAGCCGCATCTCGATCCACTCCTGCTCGCGGTCCCACACCGCCACATGCTCGAAGTCGTCGGGGTCGACGTCCGCATCCAGCTCGCGCGCGATGACGGACAGCACGTTCTTGTTGAACGCGGCCGTCACCCCGGCCGCGTCGTCGTACGCCCGCACCAGCACGTTCTCGTCCTTCACCAGATCCGTGCCGAGCAGCAGCGCGTCGCCGGGGTCCATCATCGAGCGCACGGAGCGCAGGAACTCCGCGCGCTCCTCGGGCAGCAGATTGCCGACCGTTCCCCCGAGGAAGGCGATGAGCCGCGGTCCCGGGGTGCCGGGCAGGGCCAGACCGTGGGTGAAGTCCGCGATCAGGGCATGGACATTGAGCGAGGGCCGCTCGGCGAGCAGCGCCTCGGCCGCGCCGGTCAGCGCGCTCTCGCTCACATCGACCGGCACATAGGTGTGCAGCTGGGGCAGCTCGTCCAGCAGATGCCGGGTCTTCTCCGAGGAGCCCGAGCCCAGCTCCACGAGGGTGCGCGCCCCGGTCGCCGCGGCGATCTCGGTCGAACGGGCGAGCAGGATCTCGCGCTCGGCGCGGGTCGGGTAGTACTCGGGGAGCCGGGTGATCTCCTCGAAGAGCTCGCTGCCGCGGGCGTCGTAGAACCACTTGGGCGGCAGCGTCTTGGGCGTACGGGTCAGACCGTGCAGCACGTCCGCGCGCAGAGCGGCGTCGGTGGCGTCCTCGGGCAGGGTTCGGGTCAGCAGGAACGGGCTCACGCGGGTGGCTCCTTGAGCGGGGTCAGAAGGATATCGGTGCGGGTCGCCGCCAGCAGGGTGCGGTCGGGGACCTCGCGCCAGTGCGGATCGTCGTCGTAGGGCTCCGAGGCGACGACCGTGCGGCGCCCGGGCTCGGCCAGATACCAGAGCGTGTCGCCCCAGGCGGTGGCCGCGACGGTCTCTCCGTCGGTGAGAAGCAGATTGAGCCGGGAGCCCGGCGCGGCCTCGCCGACCTCGCGGACCGTGTCAGCCAGCGCCTGGCCGAGCTCGTCGCCGTCGCGCAGCCGGTGCAGCACCAGCGCCCACACCAGCGCGGAGTCGCACCGCGCCTCCAGCGACAGCAGCTCGGCCGCGGGCAGGGTCAGGGCGAGCGGGGCCAGCGAGCCCGGCCAGCCCTTGACCGCGCCGTTGTGGCTGAACAGCCAGGGCCCGGCCGCGAACGGCGCCGCCGCCGCCTCGCCGTCCGCGCCCGCCTCGGTCGCGTCGCGGACGGCGGCGAGCACGGCGCCGCTGCGGACCACGCGGGCGAGATCGGCGAACGAGAGATCGGCCCAGATGGGGCCCGGGCGCCGGTACCGCGCGGGCACCGGATCGCCCTCGGCGTACCAGCCGACGCCGAAGCCGTCGGCGTTGACGGTTCCGTGCCGCTGGTGACGCGGCGCCCAGGACTGCCTGAACAACCCGTGCGCGGGCTCGACGAGCAGCTGCCGAAGCGGCAGCGGCGGGCCGAGAAAGGCGATATGGCGGCACATCAGGCCGACTCCTCCCGCACGTGTGCGTCCCGTGCCGTACGGAATCCGGAGAAGATCTGCCGGCGCACAGGAAGGTCCCAGTTGCGGAAGGTGCCGCGGCAGGCCACCTGGTCGACGGCGAACGACCCGCCGCGCAGCACCTTGTGCGCACTGCCGAAGAACACCTCGGAGTACTCGCGGTACGGGAATGCCGCGAAGCCCGGGTAGGGCAGGAAGTCGCTCGCCGTCCACTCCCACACATCGCCGATCAACTGCCTGATCCCGAGCGGCGATTCCCCCTCGGGACAGCTGCCGACCGGGGCGGGCCGAAGATGGCGCTGGCCGAGGTTGGCGTACGAGGGCTTGGGATCCTCGTCGCCCCACGGGAAGCGGCGCGAGCGGCCCGAGTGGGGATCGTGGCGGGCGGCCTTCTCCCACTCCTCCTCCGTGGGCAGCCGCCGCCCCGCCCAGCGGGCGTACGCATCGGCTTCGTACCAGCTGACATGCAGCACCGGCTCGTCCGCGGGCACCGGCTCGGTCACCCCGAAGCGGCGGCGCAGCCACTGGCCGCCCTCGCGGCGCCAGAACAGCGGGGCGCCGATGTCGTGCTGCCGGATCTGCTCCCAGCCCTCGGCCGCCCACCAGCGGGAATCGGTGTAGCCGCCGTCCTCGATGAAGGCCTGGTAGGAACCGCAGGTCACGGGCACGGTGTCGATGAAGAATCCCGGAACGACGCGCTGGTGGGCGGGCCGTTCATTGTCCAGCGCCCACGGCTCGGTCGATGTACCCATCGTGAACGGGCCGCCGGGGACCAGGACTTCGGCGGGCAGGCCCTGCGCGCTGCCGGACGGCGGCTCGGGCGCGGTGAGGGCCGCGGGCCCCTTGCGCAGCTGATGCGTGATGAGCATCGTCTCGTCGTGCTGCTGCTCGTGCTGGGCGATCATCCCGAAGGCGAAGGCGGCGTCGAGAAGTGGCCGGCCCTCCAGCGGGGTGCTCTCCAGGACGTCCAGGACCCTGCCGCGCACATCGGAGGCGTACGCACGCGCCTCGGCCGGGGCGAGCAGCGGCAGCGTGGGCCGCAGGGCCCGCGGATGCTCGAAGGCGTCGTAGACGGAGTCGATCTCGGGGCGCAGCGCCTCACGTCCGGCGACGGTGCGCAGCAGCCACTGCTCCTCCTGGTTGCCGATATGGGCCAGGTCCCACACCAGCGGGGACATCAACGGCGAGTGCTGGGCGGTCAGTTCATGGTCGTCGACGCACGAGGTGAGCGTGGCCGTACGGGCTCGGGCGGCGGTCAGCGCGTCCAGGGCGCGGAGCCGGAGGTCTTCGGTCATCTGATCGGTTCCTTCCCGAGGGAGGGGATGCGCAGCTCGTCGGCAGGACATCGACCCCGCAGGACGTAGTGCTCGTTGAATGCGGCGACGGCGTCCCGTACGGCGTGGGACGCGCCGATGCGGGGGAGCGCCTCCATGGCGACGGCGAAGCAGGTTGTGGCGGCGGCGTGCAGTTCGGGATCGGCCAGTCCGTGCCGTGCGGCGTTGGTCCACAGCGGATTGCGCGGCGCAGGCTGCGAACCTGCGTACTCCGCCAGTGGTTTCACGACGCGGTAGACCGTCTCGGCCGCCTCGGGGTCGTCGAACAGGGCCGTGGTGACTGCGAGCGGAACCATCCAGCCGTCGTCGCCCGGCTGCGCGTCGATCATGCGCAGTTCGAGATGGCCTCGTGGCCGCACAGGCGGGAAGAGGGTGGTCAGGTGGTAGTCGAGATCCTGCCGGGTCGGCGGGCGCACGACGCCGGAGCGTATCCACTCACGGAAGGTGAGCCCGTCGGGCAGCTCCCACGGGTCGCCGTCCCCCCGTATGCACATCACCGGTGCGTCCAGCGCGTGCGCGGCCCAGGCGGAGCGCGGTTCCACGCCCAGGGGCGGCGCGAGCGGCCGTACGGCATCGAGCGAGGACCATACGGCCTGCCGGGTAGAGCGCCAGCCGGTGTACCGCCCGCCCTGTACGGGCGAGTTGGCGAACGACGCCATCAACACCGCGCCGAGCAGGTGCGCGAGCTGCCAGCGACGACCGTGCCCGAGCGGGCCCGGCTCCTCGGCACCGGCGTCCAGGCACACCTGGACCGAGGCGGAACTGCACATCATGGCGCGGCCGGACGCACCTGTCCGGTCGAAGTACGCCTCCATGGCGTCATAGCGGGGTTCGTGGAGCAGCCTGCGCGGGGGATTGAAGGGATCGAGCCCGATTCCGCTGAGAGTGAGGCCTGCCGGGCGGAGCGCGGTGCGTACGGCGTCCAGATCGGCGGCGACGGAGTCGATGCACTCCATCAGGGAAGCGGCGGGGGGCGAGCTGAGCTCCAGCTGACCGCCGGGCTCGAAGGTGAGGGCCGAATTCAGTTGTAGAGCACGTATCTGTTCGTGGGCCGCGACGAGACGGCCGGCGGGGACGGGGCGATCGGGCCGCTCCAGCTCATGGACGAGCCATTCGACCTCCACGCCCACGAAGCGGGGCGGGCCGTTCTTGAAGCAGATACATCGGAGCAGATCCTCTGCCTCTGTTTCCTCGACAGGCGGGCCGAAGCCGCCTGCATCGGGTGGGTGCATGTCCGGTTCCTCTTTCAAAGGCACTCTGCCAACCTAAAGCCAAGGCCGCCGCTTCGCACAAGAGTGCCCGTTGGATGTTCGTGGGACGTAAGAAATTCGATTGCCGCGCCCGTGGCAGGTCGCCCACGATGTCGCCATGAGTGCACGACTGCGGGGGATCGCACGGCAGACCGAGGAAATCGTCGAGACCGGCCACTACCCGGCCTCCGACGGCCGGACGGTCGACATCGGCCGGGAGTTGGCGGCCGCGCTGGCGGGGACCCGGATGTACGGACCCGAGGCGGTGGAGGTCGTGCCGGACACCGACCGCGCGACATCCTTCGAGGTCACGGGCGAGAGCAGCACCGAGGCGGCCCGGCGTCTCACCGCGACCGACAGCGGCCCCGTCGCCGTCCTGAACTTCGCCTCGGCACGCAATCCCGGGGGCGGCTATCTGAACGGCGCACAGGCCCAGGAAGAGGCGCTCTGCCGGGCCTCGGCGCTGTACGTCACGCTCCTGCGTGCCCCCGAGTTCTACGAGCACCACCGCGCCGAGCGCAGCCCCTTCTACACCGACCGGGTCATCCACTCACCCGGCGTCCCGGTCTTCCGCGACGACCGGGGACGGCTACTCGACGAGCCCTGCACCGTGGGATTTCTGACCTCGCCCGCGCCGAACGCCGGGGTGATCACGAGCCGGACTCCCGAGCAGGCGCACCGCATCCCGGCCGCGGTTGCCGCCCGCGCCGAGCGTGTGCTGGAAACAGCGGCACGGGAGGGCTACCGGCGCCTGGTGCTGGGGGCCTGGGGCTGCGGGGTCTTCCGCAACGACCCCGCGGTGGTCGCGGCCGCGTTCCACGTCCTGCTCACCGGGGGCGGCCGCTTCGCGGGCCATTTCGAGGAGATCGTCTTCGCCGTACTGGACCGTAGCTCAGCCGGGCCGACGCTCGGGGCCTTCCGCCGGACCTTCGCCGGTCAGCTTCAGCTTTAGAGCGCGGGGTCAGCTCCAGCTGTAGCGCTCCCGCAGCCGGTGCACGACCCGGTCGAAACGCGGCCGGTCCAGCGCGCACGCCTCACGGCGCATGCCGTCCTCGTGCACCCGAAGCACCCGGTCCAGATCCACCCAGGACTCGCGTCCCGCCCGGTCCCACGGCCCGACGCCGATCGCCACCCACTCACGGTCCCGGTCGTGGCGCTTGCTGGACAACTGCACGGCAAGCAGGGTTCCGGCCTTCTCACGGGCCACCACCAGGACCGGACGGTCCTTGCCGCGTCCGTCCATCTCCTCGAACGGCACCCAGGTCCAGACGATCTCGCCGGGGTCGGGATCGCCGTCGCGGTCGGGGGCGTACGAGGTGCGGACCGGGCCGACCTCGGCGGGATCGGCCTCGGTGGTGGCCGCGGGGCCGGACTGGCCGGGCAGGTCAAAAGCGCTGTCGGATGCGTCAGGGGAGATCGTCACCCGCCACACGGTAGGACCTGCCCGGTCCTTCCCGCAGGGCGGGTGCCGCCCTCATTCCTTCGGCTCGTCCGTCACGACCATCGGCATTCGCCCCCTTCGTCCGGTGCCGTCCGGCGCCGGCTGATCGAGAGTGTCCTCCTCATCGGGCCCGGCTCAACTGCCGTACACCGGAGACACAGACGGTGCGTGGCGGCAGACATTCCACCACCGTCCCCACCGTCCCCGTCTCGATCCGGTCCTTCGCGGACGCCGGATACGCGAGGAAATGCTCGGCCCCGCCGCGGATACGGCCGATGCCGTGCGGCACTCGTTTCCGGCCATCTGCCGGACCCCGTACGGAGCTGTTCTGGAAAGATGCCGAGGGCGATGAGCCAGTCACCCAAGCAGTCCGCAGAACGCCCCATTCCGACCAGTGCCGACGTCGCCCGGCTGGCCGGTGTTTCCCGGGCCACCGTCTCCTACGTGCTCAACAACACCTCCGCCGTACGGATCAGCGAGCCCACCCGCCGCCGCGTCCGCGAAGCCGCCGAAGAACTCGGCTACGTGCCCCACGCAGCGGCCCGCAGCCTGCGCGCCGGGCACACCCGGATGGTGCTCCTGCCCACCGCGCACTTCCCCGTGGGGCCGCTCTACAGCCGCTTCTTCAACGAGCTCCAGTGGGCGCTGCGCCGCCTCGACTACACCGTCGTGCAGTACGGCAGCCTCGGCCTCGCCGGCGACGAGGCGGCCAGAGCCTGGGCCGAACTGCGTCCCGTCGCGGTCGTCTCGCTCGGCGAGGTCGCGCTCACGCCGTACGGCGTCGACGTCCTCAAACGCTCCGGCGCGAAGGCCGTCATCACCCTCGGACCGCAGCGTGTGGAGGGCGCGCACTCCCTCGTCATGGACCAGAGCGAAATCGGCCACTGCGCCGTGGCCCATCTGGTCGGGCGCGGCCGCCGCGCCATCGGCGTCGTCATGCCGCAGGACAGGGGCCTGGAGCTGTTCTCCGAACCCCGCCTGGAAGGTGCCAGGCGGGCCGCGGGGGGCACGGGCGCCCGGATCGAGCCGCTGCCCCTGCCGTACGACGAGGAGTCGGCCGCCGGGCTCGCCGCCCGCTGGCGCGGACTCGGTCTCGACGCCGTCTACGCGTACAACGACGAGTACGCCATGCTCCTGATGCGGGCCCTGCAGGACGCGGACATCGATGTCCCCGCAGGGGCCGCGGTGATCGGTGCGGACGATCTGCTGCTCGGAAGGCTGCTGCGGCCGCGGCTGAGCACCGTGCAGATCGACATGGTGACCGGTCAGCGGCTCGCCGAACTCGTCGACCGCGTGGTGCGTGACCCCGGCGTCGAGCCGGAGCGGCACGATCTGATGGGGGCGCGGGCACTGCTCCGCGAGTCCAGCTGACCCGCGCGCCCCACGGCCTGAGCCCGACGACATGCGGGCCGCGCGGTGCGTGTCTAGCGTCGCTTGCATGAGCACAGATCCGCAGCGCTTCGAGATCCTGCTGGTGCCCGAGCATGTCGAGGGCAGCGATGCGGCCCATCTGGCCGCAAGTGCCATCCGCTCGGCCGTCGTGGTGGCCACCGGTCAGTACGGGTCATCCGGATATCCGCGCTTCTCGGGCGACGGCCTGGAGGCGGACATCGACCCGGTCACACGTACGGTCGAGGCGCTGCTGGTCGACGGAACGGAACTGGACTACGGGCTTTCGGCGCGAGTCGTCGACCCGGCAGAACGCTGAAACCCCGCCATCTGCCCTCAAGTCCCCATGGTTTCAGCACCATTGGCCAATGAGGTGCGAGTTCACAAGTGACCGGTTCCTGGTCGTCCCGTACCGGGACGACCAGGAACCGCGGCGCCGGTCAGGCTTCCGAAGCGGTCTCCGCCCCCGCGCTGCCGCTCTGAGCCTCGTCGATCGACTTGCGGACCTCGTCCATGTCCAGCGCGCGGGCCTGACCGATCACGTCCTCCAGGGCGGCCTCGGGCAGCGCGCCGGGCTGGGCGAACACCGCGACGTTGTCACGGACGATCATCAGCGTCGGGATCGAGCGGATCTCGAACGCGGCCGCGAGTTCCTGCTGAGCCTCGGTGTCGACCTTCGCGAACACCAGGTCGGGGTGGCGCTCGGCGGCACCCTCGTAGACCGGGGCGAACTGACGGCAAGGACCGCACCAGGAAGCCCAGAAGTCGATCAGGATGAAGTCGTTGTCTGTTACAACCTGATCGAAGTTTTCCTTGGTGAGCTCAACAGTGCTCATGACGTGCTACCTCTTCCTGATGTCCGTGGACTCGCCCCCGACAACGGTGCCCGGGGTCGTGCTATTCCTGCCCCTGCCCATGTGGCCAGGACGCACACCCGGGACCAGACTGTCCCTATGACGGAAGCCGTGGAGTACGACGTTGTGGTGCTGGGCGCAGGACCTGTCGGGGAGAACGTGGTCGACCGCACCAGGGCGGCGGGCCTGAGTACCGCGGTCGTGGAGAGCGAGCTGATCGGGGGCGAGTGTTCGTACTGGGCGTGTATTCCGAGCAAGGCGCTGCTCCGCTCCGGGCTCGCCCGCGCCGACGCCCGCCGAGTCCCCGGCCTCCGCCACTCGGTGCAAGGGCCGCTCGACGCCGAGGCCGTGCTGGCACACCGTGACGAATACGTCTCCCACTGGAAGGACGACGGCCAGGTCCGCTGGCTGGACTCGATCGGCGCCCGCATCTATCGCGGCACGGGCAGACTGCACGGCCCCAAGAAGGTCCTGGTCGACGGTCCCGAGGGTGAGCACCATGTGCTGACCGCCCGGCACGCCGTGGTCGTGTGCACCGGCAGCCGCGCCGTACTGCCCGACGTTCCGGGTCTGGTCGGTGCGAAGGCGTGGACGAGCCGCGAGGCAACCAGCGCCCACCGGGTGCCCGGGCGGCTCGCCGTCGTCGGCGGCGGCGTGGTCGGCGTGGAGATGGCCACCGCCTGGCAGGCGCTCGGCTCGCAGGTCACCCTGCTCGTGCGGGGCGGGGGAGTGCTGCCCCGGATGGAACCCTTCGTCGGCGAGCATGTCATCGAGGCGTTGACCGAGGCCGGTGCCAAGGTCCGTACGCACACATCCGTCACCGCCGTGGAACGCATGGGCGGCACCGGTCCCGTCACGCTCGTCCTCGACGACGGCGGGCGGGCCGAGGCCGACGAGGTCCTCTTCGCCACCGGCCGCTCCCCGCGCACCGACGGCATCGGCCTGGAGACCGTGGGCCTGGCGCCGGGCTCGTGGCTTCCCGTCGACGACAGCTGCCGGGTCGAGGGCAGCGACTGGCTGTACGCGGTGGGCGATGTGAACCACCGCGCGCTCCTCACGCACCAGGGCAAGTACCAGGCACGGATCGCGGGCGCAGCCATCGCCGCCAGGGCACAGCATGTTCCGCTCCTGGAGACCGACCGCTGGGGCGCGCACTCCGCCACGGCCGACCACGCCGCCGTCCCGCAGGTCGTCTTCACGGACCCGGAGGCCACCGCCGTCGGCCTCTCGCTCGCCGAGGCGCAGGAGGCGGGACACCGGGTCCGGGCCGTCGACTACGACCTGGCGTCGGTCTCGGGCGCCGGCCTGTACGGCGACGGCTACCGCGGCCACGCCCGGATGGTCGTCGACCTGGACCGCGAGATTCTGCTCGGGGTCACCTTCGTGGGCCCGGGCGTGGGCGAGTTGCTGCATTCGGCGACGGTGGCGGTCGCGGGCGAGGTGCCGATCGAGCGGCTGTGGCATGCGGTGCCCGCGTTCCCCACGATCAGCGAGGTGTGGCTGCGCCTGCTGGAGGCGTACCGCGGCTGAGTGCCGTGACTCAGGGCCTCGATCGCCTCAGCGGTAGTCGGGATTGGGGAAGTCGAAGCGGCAGCCCGCATCCCATTCGGAGCGCTGGTTTCCGTGGGCCGGGACGCCGCCGGCCCGCTTCAGCATCGCGCCGAGATGCATCAGGTTCCAGGTCATGAACGCCGTGTTGCGGTTGGTGAAGTCGTTCTCGGGTCCTCCCGAGCCCGGGTCCAGATACGAGGGCCCGGGTCCGGCCTCGCCGATCCAGCCCGCGTCGGCCTGCGGAGGGATCGTGTAGCCGAGGTGCTGGAGGCTGTAGAGCACGTTCATGGCGCAGTGCTTGACACCGTCCTCGTTGCCGGTGATGAGGCAGCCGCCGGCACGGCCGTAATAGGCGTACTGGCCACGGTCGTTGAGGATGCTGGAGCAGGCGTAGAGACGCTCGATGACCTGTTTCATCACGGAGCTGTTGTCGCCGAGCCAGATCGGTCCGCACAGGACAAGGATGTCGGCGGCGATGACCCTCTCGTACAACTGCGGCCAGGCGTCCGTCTCCCAGCCGTGCTCGGTCATGTCCGGCCAGACGCCGGTCGCGATGTCGTGGTCGACCGCGCGGATCACCTCGGTCGCGACGCCGCTCGTCTCCATGAGGGCGCGGCTCTTGTCGATCAGGCCCTCGGTGTTGCTGGTCTCCGGTGACCGCTTGAGCGTGCAGTTGATGAAGACGGCGCGCAGGTCGTCGTCGCGGTACGTCGTCGAGGTCATCGGCCGTCTCCTGGTGCCGGGCGCGAGCAGGGCGCGTGCTGAGCGGGAGTACGCGACCAGCCTGACCCCGCCCGGCGCCGCGGTCCACATCGGTGGCCCGAACGGGCAAGGTCACACCGGGCCGGTCACCTGAACGCCGCGACATTGCGCTGCGCCCACTGCGTGAAGGTGCGGGCGGGCCGGCCGAGGATCTGCCCGACGGCCGGGCTCACCCGCTGTTCGGCGGCGAGCGGCTCGCCCAGGATGGCGAGAGTGCCGTCCACGACCGGCTCGGGCATGAACCGCAGCAGCTGCGCCCGCGCCTCGTCACGGCTCTGCTCGACGAACCGTACGCGTGTCCCGAGCGCTTGACCGATCGCCTCGGCCTGCTCGCGCGGAGAGACCGGCGACGGCCCGGTGAGCTCATAGGTGTGACCGGCATGCCCCGCATCGCGCAGGACCGCGGCGGCGGCCTCCCCGATGTCGGCAGGGTCGATGACCGGCAGCCCGACACCGGGAAACGGCGCGGCGAGCGTTCGCCGCGCGCGGATGCTTTCGGCCCACAGGAACGCGTTGGACGCGAATCCGCTCGGCCGCAGGACCGTCCATTGCAGGCCCGAGTGCCGCAGGTCGTCCTCGAACGCCCGCAGGGGAGCGTGGGACGGGGACAACGGACGTGTCCGGGCGCCCTGGGAGGACAGCAGAACGACGTGCCGGACCCCGGCCGCCCCGGCCACGTCGAGGATGCCGCTCGCGCTGACGCCCTCGCCGCCTCCGGCGACCAGAAGGAAGAGCGCGTCGGCGCCGTCGAGCAAGGGCTTGAGGCTCTCGGGCTCGGTCAGATCGGCCTGCCGATGCCTGACTCCCGCCTGCGCCTGCGTATCGGAAGGCCGCCGTGAGACCGCCGTGACCGTCTCTCCCGCCGAGGTGAGCGCCTGCACAAGTGGCCGTCCGACATTGCCGGTTGCTCCTGTTACCACGATCATGATCAGCTCCCATTCCGGTTGTCCGGCCCGTCTGCCGGCCGGTGCACAACGCCATCCTGGGCGCCAAACTGGCCATCTTCTGGCCAGTTTCCGGGAGAGACTGATCGGCATGAGGGCTGATCGTCTGGTCGCGACGCTGTTGTTCCTTCAGGCGCGCGGGCGCGTGACCGTGGCTGAAGTGGCAGCGGAAGTCGAAGTGTCCGAGCGCACGGCGCGACGCGACCTGGAGGCGCTGGCGAGCGCCGGAATTCCCGTCTATTCGCAGCGGGGCCGGGGCGGCGGCTGGTCGCTGGTCGGGGGAGCCCGGACCGATCTGACCGGACTGACGGCGGGCGAGATCCGGGCGCTGTTCCTGGTGGCGGGACCTTCGTCGGCCACGCCCGAGCTGCGGACCGCGCTGCGCAAGCTGGTCCGGGCCCTTCCGGCGACGATGAGGTCCGGCGCCGAGGCCGCGTCGAGAGCGGGCGTCACCGACGGCACCGACTGGTCCCGCTCCGCGCTCGGGGCCGCCGCGCCCCACCTCGATGCCCTTCGGCGTGCGGTCGTGGACGGTACGCAGATCCGGCTCGGATACGCCGCTCCCGGCAGGCCGAACGGTGAGCGGACCGTGCATCCGCTCGGAATCGCGTCCAAAGCGGGCGTCGACTACCTCGTCGCCGGTACGGACCGTGGCCTGCGGGCCTACCGGCTCAGCCGGGTCACCTCCGTCGAGGCGACGGGCGATCCCGTCGTACCGCCGGACGGTTTCGATCTGGCCACCGCCTGGCGTTCCCTCGCCGGGCGGATGGAGGACCGCATGCTCGCGGCGACCGTGCGGGGGCGGGCCGAACGGAGCGCCGAGCCGGTCCTGCAGGGGCTGTTCGGCGGGCGGCTGACGGTGGGTCGGCCGCTCGGCGGCGGATGGATGGAGATCGCGGTCGACGGGCGGTCACCGGAGATCCTGGCGGCGCAGTTGGCCGGGCTCGGAGCGCGCGTGGAGATCCTCGAACCGGCCGCGGCCCGCAGGCGGCTCGCGCTTCTGGCGGCGGAACTCGCCTCCACCTACGGGTCACCGACGACCGGGGGCGCGGTGCCCGAGCCGCGTGACGCCGCCGATCGCCCGGGCCGATAACTGCGGCCGGGACGGGGCGAGTTCACCGAGCTTTGTCGAGGTGCTTGACGCTCCCGCTGCGGGAGCTGACTCTGAGAGCGCTCTCAGAATGACCCCCACAGCTCCACCCGACTGGGAGGATGAGCGTGCTCGCCAAACGAAACGTCCTGGCGTTACTGGTCACCGCGGTGCTGCTCGCCGCCGGGATCACGGCAGCCGGACCCACACCCCCCGCCGAGGCCGCGGTCCCCGCGACGATTCCCCTCACGTTCACCAACAACTCCGGGCGCGGCGACCAGATCTACATCTACAACCTGGGGACGCTGCTCACCACGGGCCAACAGGGCTGGGCCGACGCGAACGGCACCTTCCACCCCTGGCCCGCCGGCGGCAACCCGCCCACGCCCGCCCCCGACGCCTCCATCGCCGGACCGGCGGGCGGCCAGTCCAAGACGATCCGCATACCCAAATTCTCCGGGAGGATCTACTTCTCCTACGGGCAGAAGCTCGTCTTCAAACTGACCACAGGCGGCCTCGTGCAGCCCGCGGTGCAGAATCCGTCCGACCCGAACCGGAACATCCTCTTCAACTGGTCCGAGTACACGCTCAATGACGCCGGTCTGTGGATCAACAGCACCCAGGTCGACATGTTCTCGGCCCCGTACGCCGTCGGCGTCCGACCGGCGAGCGGAGCCACCAAGAGCACCGGACATCTCAAGCCCGGTGGATACAACGGCCTCTACAACGCCCTCAGGGGACAGCCCGGCGGCTGGGGCAACCTGATCCAGCGGCGCTCCGACGGCACCGTCCTGCGCGCTCTCGCGCCCGGCCACGGCATCGAGACCGGCGCCCTGCCGGCGGGTGTCATGGACGACTACGTCAACCGGGTGTGGAGCAAGTACTCCGCCTCGACACTGACCGTCACGCCCTTCGCCAACCAGCCGGGCACCAAGTACTACGGCAGGGTCTCGGGTGGCGTCATGAACTTCACCAACGGTTCCGGAGCCGTCGTCACCTCGTTCCAGAAGCCCGACTCCGACAGCATCTTCGGCTGCTACAAGCGGCTGGACGCGCCGAACGACCTGGTGCGCGGCCCGATCTCGCGCACGCTGTGCGCCGGATTCAACCGCTCCACCCTCCTCACCAACCCCAACCAGCCCGACAGCGGTCCGGCGAACTTCTACCAGGACGTGGTGACCAATCACTACGCCCGCAAGATCCATGCGCAGATGGCGGACGGCAAGGCGTACGCCTTCGCCTTCGACGACGTCGGCGCCCATGAGTCGCTGGTCCACGACGGCAACCCGCAGCAGGCGTACATCACGCTGGACCCGTTCAGCTAGGCCGTGTTTTAGAACTAGCGCCGTCCGCCCGTAGGGCGGGGCTCGCGGCGTCTGGTGCGTGCAATCGCAAGGCGGAGGATCATCCTCGTACTGGACGTACTTGGATGACTCCGACAACGCAGCGAGTGTGCGTGCCAGGCGTCGCGGGCCAGGCGGGAGTTCTAAAACACGGCCTAGCCCGCCCCGAACGGACCGTTCACGGACCCTCCGTGCCGCCGGAGACGTACCGTGGACGGTCCGTTCGCAGAGAGGAAGCGCCGATGTCCGTACGCCGGGTCGTGCCCGACATCCGAACCGAGGCCATGGAGGAGAGCCGGGACTTCTACGGCCTCATCGGTCTTGAGGAGGTCATGAACCACGGCTGGGTCATGACGCTCGCATCCCCGTCCAACCCCACCGCCCAGGTCACCCTCGCCACCCATGACGCGACCGCGCCGGTCCCGGCCGACCTGAGCATCGAGGTGGACGACGTGGACGCCGTGTACGCGGCGATGCTGGAGCGGGGCGCGGAGATCGTGCACTCGCTGCGGGACGAGGAGTGGGGCGTACGCCGCTTCTTCGTGCGCGACCCCAACGGCCGGGTCGTCAACGTCGTCAGTCACCTGCACTGACGGTGTTGCCAGGTTCGTCGCCCCCCAACCGGCGCAGCCGCTCGGTGTCACAGGTCCGCGGGCAGGTGTCGCAGGCCTCGGTGGGGCGGATCGAGTAGTAGAGGCAGCAGCCCAGCCGGGTCCGCGTGAGATACGACTGCCCTGCCCGGCCCGTCAGCCGGCGGAAGTCGGCGCCGCCCGGGAAGGGCGGAACAGGCCCCGGAAGCAGTTCACCGGCCGCCCGCACGGCGTGCTCCTCCAGGTCCAGCATGCGGCCGAGGTACCAGATGCCCGAGACCAGGTCGTCGCCGACCATGCCCCACAGCGCCCGCGGCCCGCGCCGCATCTGCGGACCGACCGCGGCGAGCAGGGGCCGTACGTGGTCGGCGACCGCGGCCCGCAACTCGGCCCGCAGCGCTTCCTCGTGAGCCACTACGCGGGCGCCGGGAAGGCCGGCCGCCGGATCGTCGGGGAGACAGGCGAAGCCGCCCGGGACGATCCCGAACGCTCCGGTGGTGAGGCTGATCCGGACGTCGCGCGGACGGATCCGCGGCGCGCGCCGCTCCAGATACCAGGGGCCGCTCATCAGCAGGCAGACGGACCAGAGGTAGCCGTGCAGCGCACGGGACGCGGCGACGTCCCGCCGGGCCGTGTGGGCGTGCTCCTCCTGGATGCGCCGGGCCTCGGCGTCGAGGAACGCCTGGAGGAATTCCGGACGCTCCGCCAGTTCGGCGCCGTCGGCCCACCCCTGGGCGGCCGGCGAGCCGGGAGCCATGACATCCACGTCCAACGACCCGCAGAGCCCGGCGAGCCCTTGGTACGTCGCGGCGAGCAGCGCGGAGCAGCTCACGCCGGGTCCGGCCGGGGCGAGTGCCGGGGCCAGGGTCACAGGTACTCCTCAATACCGAGAGCGGACACAGGGGAGGTCACACAAGAGGCCTCACGAGCGGTAAGGCAAGGCTCACCTTAACCATATGAAGGTGCCTTTCCGTGAACCGGGGCCGCGCGGCGACGAATTGACAGTGTTAGGTATACCTAACTTAGGCTTTCCGCTCGTGTCCCAGAAGAATTTGGGTCGCCTCGGACGGTCCGACCTCGCGCGCGGAAGTGATCCCTTCATGCAGCTGTACCTGCTTGCCCTCAACCCGACCGACTCGGTCACCGAAGGGTTCCTCCCCGCAGCCCGCCGGCTCGGCCTCGACATCACCCTGCTCACCGACCAGCCCGATGCACACCGCGCCGTCTGCCCGGACATCGAGATCCTCGCCTGCGACGTACGCGACTTCCGGGCGGTCATCACCCGCGTTTCCACCCACCGCGTGCCGGACGCCGTCTTCACCAACAGCGACCATCTGCAGACCCAGACCGCCCTGGCCGCCGACTATTTCGGCCTCCCCGCCAAGAGCTGGCAGACCGCGCTGCGCACCAAGGACAAGGCCCAGATGCGCCGCCACCTCTCCGCCACCGGCATGGACACAGTCCGCTCGGTGGAAATCGCCGCCGGACAGGACCCCGCATCCGCGCTGGCCGGTCTCGGCATGCCGTATCCGTGCGTCGTCAAACCGCGCGAGGGAGTCGCCAGCGAGGACGTCGTCCTCGTCGAGGGGCCCGCGGACCTTGCTCTGCGCTGCAAGGAGATACGGGCGCGCCGGCCGGGAGCCGCCCTGGTCGTCGAGGAGTATCTGCCCGGCGAGCTGCACACCCTGGAGACGCTCGGGGACGGCCGTGTTCTTCATGTGCTCGGCGGTTTCCGCACCGAGCTGTCCCCGCCCCCGTACTTCGTCGAGGAACGCCTGACCTACGCTCCAACCCACCCGGAGCCCGTGGTCGAGCAGGTCCTGGCCCAACTGGACGCCCTCGGTGTCGGATTCGGCGCCTGCCACACCGAGTTCGTCGTGCACGAAGGACGCGCGCGCATCATCGAGGTCAACTACCGCGCGATCGGGGACCAGTGCGATCTTCTCCTCGCCCGGCTGCTCGGCATCCCGCTCTTCGAGCACATCCTGCGTACGCATCTGGGCGAGCCCCTGCCGACGGACCTGGGGGCCCGGACCGGCGGCGCGGCCCGGCTCGACTATCCGTGCGCCGAGCGTGCCGGAACCCTGACAGCCGCGCCTGAGCCGACCGAACTGACCATCGACGACGTCGAGTTGACCTACCGGCCGCTGCGGCGGACCGGTGAGCGGCACGAGGTGTACCGCACCAACCGCGACCTCTTGGGCGTCGTCCGGGCCATCGGCACCGACCAGGAGAGCGTGGACGGGGCGGTCACCGACTTCCTCGCCGCCCAGCGCTGGGAGATCACGCCGTGACCGCCACTACCACAGCCGCCGCTCCGGCCGAGACGGACCTCGTCCTCCGCCTGCTCAGCGCGCTCCTGCGCGAGGACGTCGCCGGTCTGCGCACCCGCTCCACCGCGACGGAGCACCCGGACGGGACCTGGCTGCGTCTGGATGGCGCGGACGGCGACGCGCTCGAGCTGCCCGTACGCGAGGACGGGTTCCAGTACGAGAGGGGCGCCCGTCTGCCGCTGCTGCGCCGGGAGTCCGACCGCAGGGAACTGACAACCGCCGACGACATCCTGGCCGCGCTCAGCGCGCTCGCGGACCCGCAGGACCGCGGCGGCTTCGACGCCCTCGCCGAGGAATGCCGTCAGACGCTCGCCACTCTTCGGCTGCACGCCGCCACGCACGACGAGGTCGCAGCGACGCTCGCCGCCCGGTACGGCCCCGATCCCGCGCGGTGGACCGGACTTGCGGGCGGGCTCGCGCACGACACGCTCGCCGCCCGCCTCGACCACCCCGTCTACCCCACCGCGCGCGGCCGCCTCGGACTCACCACGGACCAACTACGTGCGTACGCACCGGAGTTCCATCCCCGGTTCCGGCTGCGCTGGCTCGCGCTGCCGAGGGACACGGTCACGATGCGGGGCACGGCCGGTCCACCGGACCCGGCCTGGCCCACTGTGTCGGCACTCGGCCTGCCGGAGCTCGACGACAGCCACGTCGCCCTGCCCGTGCATCCGCTCACCGTGGGCGAACCGCTGCGCGACGCACTGCGCAGCTCCGGGCTCGACAGCCGGGCGGTACTGTCCGGCCGTTCCCACATGGAGGTCGTGCCGACCTTGTCGATGCGGACCGTGGCACTCGCCCCGTATCCGCGCATCCATCTGAAACTGCCCCTGCCCACCGCCACGTTGGGCCTGCGCAACCGGCGCACGATCAAGCCGGGCACACTCGTCGACGGCGCCGCGGTCCAGCGTCTGCTCGAGACCGTGATCGCCCGCGAGCCCCGCTTCCGGGACAGCGTCCTGCACACCGACGAGACGAGCTTCGCCCACGCCGGGCACGAACTTCTCGCCGTACTGCTCCGCCGGTATCCGGCCGGTCTGGACGACGCCGTCGTCGTCCCGATGGCCGCCCTGCTGAGCGAAGCCCCCGGCGGGCGGCTGCTGATCGACCACCTCGCCGACCGCTTCCACGGCGGCGATCCCCTCGCCCTCCTCGACGCCGTACTCGCCCTGCTCTTCGACTGGCAGACGACGCTCTTCGGGTACGGGATCGCCCTGGAGTCCCATCAGCAGAACATCTCGCTGGTGCTGGACACGCATGCGAACCGCACCCGGATCAGACTGCTGCTCAAGGACAACGACGGACCGCGCATCAATGCTGTCCGGATGCGTTCGGCCCTCGGCGCGCAGGCGCCCGACGCCTGCGAGTTCGACGATGCCCGGATCCTCGGTGACACCGACGCTCCGGTCGTCGATCTGTTCACCACCATCACGGTCCACCTCTGCGCGGGTGCGTACGCCTTCGGTCTCGCCCGCCACGGCCGCGCCCCGCTCCACCGGCTGCTGAGTCTCGTACGGGACCGTCTCACCGAAGCCGTGGAGCGGCTCGGGACCGGTCCCGGGCAGCCTGGCGCCGTCCTGCGTGAACACGTCCTGGACGCCGCGCGCCTCCCCGTCAAAGCGATGGTGACCGCGGGCACCCTGCTCAGCAAGGAGCGCTCGGGCGCGTCCGACATCAACAAGCACTACACCACCGGTCCCAACTACCTGTCGCGGGAGGTGTGAGCGCCGGTGCCCGGCACACAACCCGCCTGCCGCCCGCCGTATCCGCCGGAGCCCCTGGTGCCGGCTCCCGGCCGTTCCGCGGTCCCGGCCGGGCTTCCCACCGCGGACGAGGCCGTGGCCCACACCCTCCTCAACTGTCTGCTCCGCGAGGTCTCCGGTCCCGAGCACGAGACCGCCGTCATCGACGGCCATCTGCTGCTGCGTCTGCCACGGCTCGGGGTGCTGCTCAGGGTGGCCCTGCGCCGCACGTCCCTCATCGGGGCGCACCGCTTCAGCGGCCCGGTCGCCGAACAGGCCGGCGGCGGCTGGTTCGAGCTCGGCTGGCGCCGCCTCGCGGAGTACGCCCATGCCGAGCTCTCGCTGCGTACCGGCGCGCGCAACGACGAGTTCCTGGCCCAGGTCGACGCGAGCCACCAGGGAGTCGGCGCCGCCCTGGCCGCACCGCGTCCGCGGCTGGACGGGAGCCCGCTGTCGGCCTATCTGGCATCCGAACAGTCCCTCCCCCTCGGCCACCGCTTCCACCCCACGCCCAAGGCCCGCAGCGGAGATCCCGCCCTCTGGTCCGCGTACGCCCCCGAGGCCGCGGCAGCCTTCCCGCTCCGGCTGCTCGCCGTGCGGGAGGAACTGGTCGTCCAGGAGCGGGCCGAGCCCGGCGCGACCGACCCGCTGGAGAGGCTGCACACGGTCCCCGCGGGCTACCGGCTGCTGCCCGCGCACCCCTGGCAGTACGAACTGCTCCACGAACACCCGTCGTTGCGGGCGGCCCTGGCCCGGGGAGACGTACTCGACCTTGGCACCGGCAGGACCCTGTTCGCCGCGACCGCGTCCGTCCGCACGCTCTACGACGGCGACACCTTCCTGAAGTTCAGCCTCAATGTGCGCATCACCAACTGCGTGCGCAAGAACGCCAGCTACGAACTGGCCGGCGCGGTCGCCCTCACCAGCCTGCTCGGACCGGTCCTCGCCGACCTGGCCGCCCGCTTCCCCGGCAGCGGCATCCTCCGCGAACCCGCCTATCGCAGCCTCGCACTCCCCGGCCCGGACGGGCGGCCCGATCTCGCACTTCTCGAAGGCTTCGGCGTCATCGTCCGCGAGGGCCTCGCCGGCCATCTGCGGCCCGGCACCACCCCTCTCCTCGCCGCGGCCGTCGCCGACGAGTACCCCACGGGCCCCGCCCACATCTCCCGGCTGCTGGCCGGCTCGGACCCCGCAAGCGCCCTGAGCTGGTGGCGGACGTACCTCGCGCTGCTCGTCCCGCCCGTCCTCGCCGCCTACTTCGACCACGGCCTGGTCCTCGAACCGCACCTCCAGAACGTCATCGTCTGCGTCGACGCCGACGGCAGACCCTCCCGCGTCCTGTTCCGGGACCTGGAAGGCACCAAGCTCGTCGCCGGGCATCACGCCGAGGGCCTGGCCGGGCTGCCGCCGGAGGTCGCGGGTCCGCTGACGTACGACGCCGAACGCGGCTGGGACCGGGTCGTCTACTGCCTCGTCGTGAACCATGTGTCCGACATGCTCGCCGCGCTCGCCGATCTTCATCCGGAGATCGAGGCGGCGCTGTGGTCCCTGGTCCGGCGGGCGCTCGAGGAGTACGCCGAGAAGCACGACTGCCCGCCCCGGCTCGCCGCCCTGCTCGCCGGAGCGCCGCTGCCGGCCAAGGCCAACCTCCTCACCCGCTGGGAGCGTACGGCCGACCGTGACGCGGGCTATGTGCGCCTGCCATCCCCCTTCAGCGACGCAGCGCTTCCCCGGGACGTGCTCTCCGGGGCGAGCAGCACCGATGATGTCTGGAGCGCCCGATGACCGTCCTCACACCGCCGGTGCGCGAGCGTGCCCTGTCGCTCCCGGCCCAGTCCCTGCCCGCCTATCTGTACGACCTCGGCGCGCTGCGCAGGCACGCCGCGTCCGTCCGCTCGGTGCTGCCCGACCGCGTCGAGCTGTACTACGCCGCCAAGGCCAACCCGGAACCGGAGATCCTGTCCGCGCTCGCGCCGTACGTGGACGGCTACGAGGTCTCGTCGGGCGGCGAACTCGCCCATGTCGCAAAGATCGTCCCGGAGCGTCCGCTGGCCTTCGGCGGCCCCGGCAAGACGCCCGCCGAGATCACCGCGGCGCTGGACCTCGGCGTGGAGCGCTTCCATGTCGAGAGTCTCCACGAGCTCAGGATGCTGGCGGATCTGGCCCTGCTGCGGGCCTGCGCCGAGCCCGTCGGCGTGCTGCTGCGCTTCAACCTTCCGCTGGCCGACGCATCGCTGGAGGCCAGTGCCCTGTCCATGGGCGGCCGTCCGACGCCGTTCGGCCTCGACCCCACCCAGGCGGACGCCGCCGTCCGCCTCCTGACCGACGGCACCTACCCGCACCTTCAACTCCTCGGCATCCACGCCCACCTGGCCAGCGGACTCGACGCCCCTCGCCAGCTCGCCGCCGCCGAGTCCATCGTGACCTGGGCCGCGAGCCTCGCCGCCCGCCACACCATCGAGCTGCCCGAGGTGAACGTCGGCGGCGGCATGACCGTCGACTACGCCGCCCCCGAAGCGCGCTTCGACTGGCCCGCCTTCGGCGCCGGCCTCGCCCGCATCACCGCCGCTCACCCCGGTCTGACACTGCGCATCGAGCCGGGCCGCTCGCTGACCGCGTACTGCGGCTGGTACGCCACCGAGGTCCTGGACGTCAAGCCCAGCCACGGCGAGGAGTTCGCCGTCGTACGCGGCGGCACGCACCATCTGCGTACCCCGGCGACCAAGGGCCACGACCAGCCCTGCGTCGTCCTTCCGGTCGAGGACTGGCCGCACTCGTGGCCGCGGCCAGTGGCCCGGCAGCAGCTGGTCACCCTGGCAGGCCAGCTGTGCACACCGAAGGACGTCCTGGCTCGCCAAGTCCCGGCGGCGGGTCTGCGGGCGGGGGACCGTGTGGTGTTCGCGCTGGCCGGGGCGTACGCGTGGAACATCTCCCACCACGACTTCCTGATGCACCCCCGTCCGGGCTTCCACTTCCTGGCCACCCGACGGTGAAAATCCGGCCCAACTTCCGCTGCCTCGGGGCGGGGAGATAGCGCCTAGGCCGTGTTTTAGAACTAGCGCCGTCCGCCCATAGGGCGGGGCTCGCGGCGTCTGGTGCGTGCAATCGCAAGGCGGAGGATCATCCTCGTACTGGACGTACTTGGATGACTCCGACAACGCAGCGAGTGTGCGTGCCAGGCGTCGCGGGCTGGGGGTACCTCCCATGCGAAGCTCTGGGGGAGGGAGTTCTAAAACACGGCCTAGTCTTCTGAGTCGGGAATTCTGTTCAGATATGAGGCGAGGCGTTCGAGGATCTCGTCTGCGGTCTTCGTCCAGACGTAGGGCTTCGGGTCGGTGTTCCAGGCGGCGATCCAGTTGCGGATGTCCTTCTCCAGGGCCGGGACGGACTTGTGGACGCCTCGCCGTATCTGCTTGTTGGTGAGTTCGGCGAACCACCGCTCGACGAGGTTCAGCCAGGACGATCCTGTGGGTGTGAAGTGCAGGTGGAAGCGGGGGTGGGCCAGCAGCCATTTCTTGATGGCGGGCGTCTTGTGGGTGGCGTAGTTGTCGCAGACGAGGTGGACGTCCAGGCCGGCTGGCACCTCTTTGTCGAGCTTGGTCAGGAACTTCCTGAACTCCTCGGCCCGGTGCCGGCGGTGCAGGGAGCCGATTACCTTGCCGGTGGCGACCTCGAGAGCGGCAAAGAGTGTGGTGGTACCGGCGCGGACGTAGTCGTGGGTGGCCCGCTCGGGAACCCCGGGCATCATCGGCAGCACGGGCTGGGACCGGTCCAGGGCCTGGATCTGCGACTTCTCGTCCACGCAGAACACCAGAGCCCGTTCGGGCGGGTCCAGGTAGAGACCGACGACATCGTGGACCTTGTCGACGAAGTACGGATCGGTCGACAGCTTGAAGGTCTCCGACCGGTGCGGCTGCAGGCCGAAGGCCCGCCAGATCCGGGACACCGACGACTGCGAAAGGCCCATCTCTTTCGCCATGGCCCGTGTCGACCAGTGCGTCGCGTTCTTCGGAGTGGATTCCAGCGTCTTGGTGACCACCGCGGCCACCTGCTCGTCGGTCACCGTCCTGGGACCACCCGGACGTGGCATGTCACCCAGACCGGCGATCCGGTACTGCACGAACCGGGCACGCCACCGCCCCACCGCATGAGGCGTGGAACCGAGTTGGGCCGCCACGTCCTTGTTCGAGGCACCCGCGGCGCAGGCCAGAATGATCCGACACCGCAGTGCCCACGCCTGCGGCGTGGAACGACGCCGCACCCACCCCTCCAGCGCGGCCCGTTCCTCATCCGACAGCATCAACTCGGCCTTCGGCCGCCCCATCCCCGCCATAGAGCAAGCCTACACATCTGAACAGAATTCCTGACTCAGAAGACTAGGGGGCGGCCGAGGCGCGATGATCGCGGTCATGCATGCTGGCCGGGTGACCGTGCTCTCCGGCTTTCTGCCCATCTGGGCCATCACCGCCGTCGGTTGGGCGGCGGGCAGGTTCAATGTGCTCGGCACTCAGGCGCAGAGCGTGCTGGGGCGGTTCGCCTTCGCCATGCCCGCGCTGCTGTTCCTCACGCTGTCCAGGTCACGGGTGTCGAAGCTGGCCAGTCCCGGCGTGGCGGTGTTCGCGGCCAGCCTCGTCATCGTGTTCGCGGTGGGACTGCTGCTGGGGCGGTGGGTCTTCCGCCGCCGTCGGGCCGACCGGGCGATAGGCGCCATGGCCGGGGCATACGTCAACTCCGCCAATCTGGGCATTCCCATCGCCGTCCATGTCCTCGACGACGCCTCGTTCGTGATCGCGGCCGCGCTGTTCCAGACGCTGTTCATCACGCCCCTGATCCTGGTTCTCATAGATCTGGACGTACGGCGCGAAGCGCGCGCCCGATGGGGCCGGATCCTGAAGCTTCCGCTGCGCAACCCCATCATCGCGGCGTCCGCCGCAGGGGTCAGCGTCGCGGCCGCGGGCTGGCGGCTGCCCGCCGAGCTGACCGCTCCGGTCCAGATGCTCGGCGGTGCGGCCGTGCCCGCGGCGCTCTTCGCCCTCGGAATGTCGCTGAACGCGCGGGCCGAGCGTCCCGACTCCGCGGGCCGCGCGGAGCGCCGGGTGCTGGTGGCCCTCAAGATCGCCGTCCAGCCGCTGCTCGCCTACGCGCTCGCACGCTGGGGCTTCGGTCTCGGCGGGCACGAACTGTTCGCCGTAGTGCTCTGCGCCGGCCTGCCGACGGCGCAGAACGCCTTCATCTTCGCCTCCGAATACCGGCTGAACACGGATCTGGCCAGGGACACTGTCCTGCTGTCCACGCTGCTGTCGATGGGCTCCCTCTCGCTCATCACCTGGCTGCTGGCCTGACCCCTGCCGGTCAGACCGGCGAGGCTTCTCCGGACATCGCCGCCGCCATCCGCAGATGCGGCGCGGCGTCCGCGGGCCGCCCCTGGCGCTCCAGCGTGCGGCCGAGCATGAGGCGCGCGTAGTACTCCACGGGGCTGAGCTCCAGGACGGCGCGCAGCTCGGCCTCGGCCAGGCGCAGCCGCGCCGAGTGGTAGTAGGCGCGGGCGAGCAGCAGCCGCGGCGCGATCTGCTCCGGCGCCTCGGTGACCAGCCCGCCGAGAATGCGGGCGGCCGTGACGTACTCCTTGGCGTCGAAGAACAGCTGCGCCCGGTCCCACCGCTCGGCGGGGGTGCCGAACTCGTAGTACGTCTCGTTCACGTGCTCTCCTCCTCGGAGTCCCGGTCTGCTGCTTGCATGGAGCTGAACAGAGAGAGATGGTTGAATATTCCACTATCAGGTGGGCGTGGGGACTGACGGCTCGCGCCCGAACAGGAATAGGTTGAGCCCCATGAGCAATCTCGATCGTCAGGCCGCCCTCTCCGTCTGCGGCGGTCGTGGCTTTGTCGTCGCCGAGCCCGTCCGTGAACTCCTCAGCCCCCGCCGGGTCCAGCTCGGCGAGTCCACCGTGGTCCGCCGGCTCCTGCCCAACCTGGGCCGCCGGATGGTCGGCGCCTGGGCCTTCGTCGACCACTACGGGCCCGACGACATCGCCGACGAGCCCGGCATGCAGGTCCCGCCCCACCCGCACATGGGCCTCCAGACCGTCAGCTGGCTCCACGACGGGGAGGTGCTGCACCGCGACAGCACCGGCAGCCTCGCCACCATCCGGCCGCGCGAACTCGGCCTGATGACCTCGGGCCGCGCGATCAGCCACTCCGAGGAGAGCCCCAAGCCGCACGCCCGCTTCCTGCACGGAGCCCAGCTCTGGGTCGCGCTGCCCGACGAGCAGCGGAACGTCGAGCCGCACTTCCAGCACCACACCGACCTGCCGACCGTCACCTCGCCCGGCCTGAGCGCCACGGTCATCCTCGGCGAACTGGCGGGCGCCGCCTCGCCCGGCACCACGTACACCCCGCTCGTCGGCGCCGACCTGGCGCTCACGCGCGGCGCGGAACTGAACCTGCCGCTGGTGCCCGACTTCGAGTACGCCGTACTCGCCATGTCGGGCGAGGCCCATGTCGACGGCGTGCCCGTACTGCCCGGCTCGATGCTCTACCTCGGCTGCGGCCGCACCGAACTCCCGCTGCGTGCCGAATCCGATGCCGGTCTGATGCTCCTCGGCGGCGAGCCCTTCGAGGAGGAGATCGTCATGTGGTGGAATTTCGTGGGCCGTTCGCACGAGGAGATCGAACAGGCCCGCGCGGACTGGATGACCGGCTCCCGCTTCGGCGAGGTGAAGGGCTACGACGGTGGTCCGCTGGCCGCTCCCGAACTCCCGGCGGTGGCCCTGAAGCCGCGGGGACGGGTGCGCTGATCCGGGTCATGGGCGTTGGCTCGGGTTGCTGAGAGGTGCGGGTCTTGGCGCCTGTGGCCAGGACTCGTCAGAGTCTTGGTGACCCGGCTGGTCGGATCGGCGCGGGCGGTCCCCGTCCGCCGTCGGGCAGGCGTCGCAAGATCGGGTGAATGTCTGGAATTTCCCGGTTCTGGTGAACCGTCGCGTGCCAGACTGCCGTAGGGGGGAAGCGGCAACCGGAGACGCGGGGCGTCGCGTCTGATTCCCGAAGCGCCGCGCGCAATGTGCATGTGCTCGGGAGGACCGTCGAAACATCAGCCGTGGCCCGGTTGCTCCGTGACACGGCATCAGGGCGTGGCGGTGCGCTGTTCATCACAGGAGAGCCGGGGGTGGGGCGGACCACCCTGCTCCGCAGGATCCTCACCTTCGACGCCACCTTCCGATCGGTGTACTTCGCCGGCACTGCCGCCGAATCAGGACTGCCCTACGCGGGGCTGCACCAGGTCGTCCAGGCGCACCGCTGCGCTGTGCCGCAGCTCCCTGCCCCCCAGCGCGATCTGCTCGGCCACCTCCTGGCCACCGGGCACCACCGGCCCGGGGACACCCCTCTGGCGGTCGGCGCCGCAGCCCTGGGTCTTCTCGGCGCCGCGGCCGCCCGGCGTCCTCTGCTGCTCGCGATCGACGATGCGCATCTGCTGGACGCCCCGTCCATGAAGGTGCTGCTCTTCGTCGCCCGGCGCATCGCGGGCGAGCCGATCGCCATGCTCCTTACCGCGGAACACCGCTGCTCCGCCGCCACGTCCGCAATCCGCCCGGCCGTCACCGGCGTACCGGAACTGAGGCTGGGACCGCTGGACCCGGCCGATGCGCGGACCCTGCTCGAGCAGTCCGCCCCGCATCCGCTCCGGCGTTACGTCGCCGAGCGGCTGCTCGCCGTCGCGGAGGGCAATCCGCTCGCACTCACCGAACTGCCGCTCGCCCTCACGCCGGGCCAGTGCGCGGGAATCCTGCCGCTCGACGACCCGCTCACCCCCGGTGAGCGGCTGCGCGACGCCCATCTGCCGACGCTGGCGCGGCTCCCTGACACCGCCCGCACCGCCCTGCTCGTGCCCGCCGCGGCCGGCGACGGCCGCAGCGGCGACGTCCAGCGTGCACTGGCGCTGCTCGGCCATGAGCCCGACGCGCTGGTGCCCGCCGAAGAACAAGGCATCCTCGAACTGCGCCGGGGGCGGCTGGTCTTCGCCGAGCGGCGGCTGCGCATGGTCGCGTACCACGACGCCTGTACATCGCGGCGGCGCGCCGTCCACCGGGCGCTCACGCAGGTCCTGCACGGCACGGCCGCGGCACGCCACCTGGCCGCCGCGCACATCGGCCCGAGCCCGGCCGTGGCACAGGCCATTGAGGCGGCGGCGAGCGCCGCCGCGGAGGCGGACCCGGACGCATGCGCGGAACTGTACGAGTGCGCCGCGGGTTTCGCCGACGATGACGACGACGCGGCCCGGCTGCTGGGACTGGCAGCGGGCTGCCGGCAGCGGGCCGGAGCTGCGGAGCACGTACCGGTGCTGCTGGCCAAGGCGATGGAGCTTGCGCGTGAGCCGGATCTGCGCCGGGAACTGGGCGTCCTTCAGGCACGGCAGCGCGGCGCGACCGGGCATCCGCGGATCGTCCACCGGGTACTGCGCGATGCGGCCGGGCGGCTGGCGGGCGAGCCCTCGCGGGCGGCTGAACTGCTGCTGGAGGCTTGCGGTTCCGCAGTCCGCGCGGCGGACAGCCGTGCCGCACTGGGCAGCGCGTGGCAGGCGTACCGGATCACCCGGCCGTCCGGCGGGGATCTGGCCGAGGCCGCGGCGGTCCATCTCGCGCAGGTCTTGGCTCTGCGGGGGGAACGTGCGCAGGCCGGCGAACTGCTGTTGGCGCAGATGGCGGGCGAGTCGGCAGGGACTCTGGTGGGGCGGGCGGAAGTGCTGGGCTGGCTGGAGGAGTACGAGGCGGCCTGCGTGCTCCTGGCCCGTGTCCTGGGGGAGCAGCCCGGCACCGAGCGAAGGGCGTACGAGGTGCGGCGGGCGGCCGCGCTCGGCTGCCGGGCCTGGATCCGGCTGTGGACCGGAGACTGGCACGGCGCCCGCTCAGACGCGACGGAAGCGGTCGAGTGCGCGTCGCGGCGGATGGAGACCGCTTCGCTGGCCCAGGGGCTGGTCGCGCTGGGGTGGCTCGAGGCAGCGCAGGGCCGTGTCACGGAGTGCGGAGCAGTGCTGGCCCGTGCTGCCGGAGTGGCGCGGGCGCACGGCCTCGAACTCGTCATGGGCCAGGTCGCAGTGTCCGAGGGCCTGTTGGCACTCGGTGCGGGCAAGTATGAGGAGGCGGTGGCCGGTTACGAGCGGGCGGGCGCCCTGGCGCGGAGCGCGGGAATCGAGAACCCGTCGGTGACCCCGTGGGCGGCGAACCTGATCGAGGCCTACATACGCAGCGGGCGGATCGGGGAAGCGGTGCGCGAACACGCCCGCTTCGACGCCGAAATGCGGCGCTCGGGCCCCTCCTGGGCGCTTGCCGTGAGCGCCCGATGCCGCGCCTTGCTGCTGGAGGCCGACGGTCACGGCACGCCCGGTGCCGTCGAGGCGGCCTTCCACGAGGCCCTGGAATGGCATGCGCGTGGTGCCGTCGTCTTCGAGCGGGCGCGGACCGTGTTCTGCCACGGGCAGTGGCTGCGCCGTACGGGACGCATCCCACAGGCGCGCGACGCCATGGAGGAGGCGTTGTCTGTCTTCGGCGCGCTCGGCGCAGTCCCGTGGGAGGAGGCGGTCCGCAGCGAACTGCGTGCGGCGGGCGGGCGTGCCGGGCGAACGGCGTGCGGACAGCTCACCGAGCAGGAGAGCCGCATCGCCGCGCTGGTGGCGGGCGGCGCCACCAACAAGGAGGCGGCTGCGGCGCTTTTCCTCAGCCCGAAGACGGTGGAGTTTCATCTCGGGAATGTGTACCGGAAGTTAGGGGTGCGGTCGCGCAGTGAACTGGCGCGGACGTATGACACGGTGGGCGGGGCGTGAGCCTAAGGCACGTTGTCCACGGGTTCGCTGACGTTGTAATTCTTTCCTGTGGCTTTGATGAGCACCTTCGTGGGCCGCAGGTCTTTCTTGTTGGGGTTGGGCACAGATGGGACGGGATTCTCGTACAAGGCCGTGACGATGTAATTCACCTGTTGTCCCGGCTCCTTCACTGCTTTCCTCACCTTGTTTTCAATGTCGCGCATCTTGGGCGTGTTCGCGCGCGCGTGCAGGGTGACGAAATTTCCCCTCTCGCTGTTGGAACCGCCGAGCTGGGCGCCGAGCAAGTGCGATCGGTGGAAGATCACCTTGCCCTTCTTGTTGGCTTCGGTGTCCCAGTCGACGGGGTTGACCTTGGGGTTGGTCCTGCCGCCGATCGAAGCCGCGGTGAGTGTTGCTTCCACCCCGGTGGCGCGTCCATGCCCGTCCAGGCTTCCGTAGCGGGGCGTGCCAGGTGGCGGGAGAGATGACACATCGGTCTGTTCCGTGGCCGTCGGATTGAGAGTTCCCCGCACGCTCCACACGCCGTCGTTGTCGACCGGCTCGAGGGAGTTGAGCCGATACCGAATCCGGATGGCGAGGAGTGCGGCCTTGAGGATGCTCCTGCTGAGGCGGGTTCCCTTCAGCTTGTTGACCGTCTTGACGCCGAGCCGGACGGCGGCCTTGACGTCGCGCTCCTTCTCCACCGCCGTACGCCGGTCGGCCTTGCCGACGAGTTTGCCGAGGGCCTTCTTCCCGCCGGCCAGCAGCTTCTTGCCGTACGCGGCCGCCTTGGCGATCATCTTGGAGATGAAGCCCCGGACGGGCGCACCGACCTTCTCCAGCACGCTCTTGATCTTCGCCGGGATCGCGCCGAGCTTGAGCACCCGGGCGAGCAGGTCGATGGCGAGCGGGAGCGTCCGCGCCAGGGAGTCCTCGATCTTCGTGGCCACCTTCTGGGACACGCCGTTGCAGATCTCCTCGAGCGTGTCGAGGATGCTGTTGACGAATTCGGCCAGCGCGCGGGCTTTTTCCACCAGGAAGGTGACGAAGTCGTAGACGGCCATGACCGCCTTGACCAGGGCGCCGGCCGGAGTGATCAGGGACAGCAGCCAGGTGATGCCCGCCTTGAGGACGGTCTCGACGACAAAGCCCTTGATCATCTCGAAGGCCTGCTGCTTGAGGTCCCCGATCTTCTCCTTGATCTCCTCCCACAGGCCTCCGACGCCCTTGTCCCGGATCACCCCGATGATCTTGATGGCACCGATCACCGTGTTCAGCACCGACTCGGGCATGTGCTTGAGGAGTTCGGAGCGGATGAAGGCCCAGCTGATCCCGAAGAGCGACAGCACCATCTTGACGATGCCGCGCAGATCCCACTGCTCGGGCAGCTCCACCCCGGCCGCGGCCAGATTGCCGAACAGCCACTCCTGCAGGGCCGCCTTGAGGTGCTTGACGATGTTCGACAGGAACTGCGTCAGCCCGGCTTTGACCGAGGCGCCCAGGTTACTGAGGAAGCCGATCGGGTCCTTGATGATCCGTTCGGCCACGCCCGCCGCCCGTTTCACCACACCGACCAGCAGGTTCTTCAGATCGATGAGGATCTTGATCGCGCCGACCACGGCGTCGCGGGCCCGCTCCCACAGACCCTTGTTGGACTCCTTCACCTCGGCCAGCGCCGCGTTCGTCGCCTCCTGCGCCTGCGCGTAGGACTCGGCGAGCTGGTCGACGACCGCGTCGGCCTTCTCGTCGATGGAGGCTTCCAACTCGTCGAACTTCGCCGCGAATCCGGCAGCCGACTGCTCCCCGAACCCCCGCATCGCCGGCTCGAGGCCCGCGACGAAATCGGCCATCCGGCGCCGGCCGTCCGCGGCCTTCTGCCGCGCGTCGTTGACGCGCTTCTCCACGACGGTGGCGACCTCGTCGACCACGCCCCGGATCTCGGCGGTGTAGGCGGCCGAGTGCTTCGCATAGTCGGGCTCGCCGGAGAAGAAGTCCCACCAGCTCTTCTCGCACGCGGCGAGGAAACGCTTCCGGGCCTGCCCGGCCCTGTCGTCGAAGAGCGTGCGGACCGTGTCGTCCAGGCCCGCCAGCGCGGCCTCGACATTGCGTTTGGTCTCCTCGTAGATCCCGGTGAGCTGTGCCGTGATCTCTGCACGGCGCGCTTCGGTACGTGCCTGGGCGGCCTGTTTGCCGCCCGCCACCGACTTGCCGGTAGTGGCACGTACACCGGCCATGGCGGCCATCGCCGCCTTGCCCGCGCCGGCCGCGCGCTGCTCGGCTGCGGCCCGCTGCTCCGCCTCCTTGGCCCGGAAGGAGCCCGGCGCAGCGGCGGAGTCCTTCTCCGCGGCCTTCTTGGACTGCAGGGCGGCCGTGAACGCGGGCTCGTTGGCGCGCTGCAGGGTCTCGTCGGTGAGCCCCGCCTTGTCCATTTCCGCCGTCGTCCCGCTCGCATGCGCGGACAGGTCCACCGCGGCGGCAGGCACCGGCGCCGGTACGGCGTCCGCCGCACGGGGCGGGGCAGGGACGGGCGGCGGGCGGTCGGGCGACAGGGGTACGGCGGGACGCTCGGGTACTCGCGCCGGGTCCGGCGGGGTCTCCGCGGTCGCTCGCACCTCACCCGATGAGGCATCCGCGGCGGCGTGCACCTCGCCGGAAAGCTGGGGTGTGAGGGTGTCCGGGCGGGCCGGGTCCGCAAGTGCCTTGGCCTCGTCCGCGGTGGCTGGCTGCTGTTCCTTGATGCGTTTCTCGAACTTCGCGATGAACTCGGCCCGGCCGAAGGGCTTCGCCTGTGCCGAGGCGATCGCCGCCGCCTGGTCCTGCCCGGCGAACGCGGCACGCTCTCCGGGTGGGGCTGCGGCCGCGCGCTGCGCGGCCGCAGCCTCGGCGGCGGGCGCGGGGTGCCGGGTGAGGATCCGCTTGCCCGCGGTGACCTGGGCGGCGATCCGGCGCAGCCCCGGCGCGGCGGCCTTCTTGCCGACGACGGGCCGCCCTGGGGTCTTGCCCTGGTCGCGGCCGGCCGGCGCCTGCGCGCCCCGGGCGGCGAGCGCGGCGGTGGCGGCGTTGCCGACGGCGGGCCTGGCACGGCCCGGGCGCTTGGTGGGTGTGGCGGTGGTGGTTCCGCGCTCCTTCGCCGGAGCGGCTGCCGCCTGGGCCGGTCGTTTCCGTACCGCCTTGAGCTTGCCGGGTGAAGGCGGCCCCGGCCTGGCGCCCGGCTGGGTCACGGCGGGCGGTGGCGTGGTGGGGGTCCGCGCGGGGGCGCTCATGGCAGCACGCAGGAGGCTGCTGCCGCCGCTGACGCGGCGGAGTCCCGTACGGGCACCGGGCCGAGCGCCAACTCCAGCTCGCCGGACCGTGGTAGCCGCGACTCCTGGCGGAACTGGCGCGCGATCGCCTCGGCGAGATGCTCCCGGCCGATGACCGCGCTTCCGCTCTCCGCCGCCAGTAGCGCGGCGCCGCGGGCGGCGGCCATGATGCCCGCACCGGTGAGATCGAGCCGCGCCAGCCCCTCCAGCGTCAACTGCGGGTCCAGCGGGGCGCTGTGCGGGAACGCCATCCGCCACAGCCGGTACCGCTCCCGGTCGCCGGGCCGCGTGAAGTGCACCACGAACTGGAAGCGGCGGGTGAAGGCCTCGTCCAGATTTCCCTGGAGGTTGGTGGTGAGAACGACCAACGCGGGGCTGCGCTCCAGGCGTTGCAGCAGATAGCCGACCTCGAGATTGGCGTATCGGTCGGTGCCGCGGCTCACCGCGCCGCGCTTGCCGAAGACGGCGTCGGCCTCGTCGAAGAGCAGCAGTGCGCCCGCCGCTTCCGCGTGGCTGAAGGCCTCATCGAGGTTCTTCTCGGTCTCGCCGACCCACTTGGAGACGGTCTGCGCGAGATCGACCCTGATCAGGTCGACGCCGAGCGTGGCGGCGATCACCTCGGCGGCGAGGCTCTTGCCGGTGCCGGGCTCGCCCGTGAACAGGGCCTTGAGGCCGGGGCCGCCGTGCTGCCCGCCGAAACCCCACTCCTGGGAGACCTTGGGCCAAGCCCGGAACGCGGCGGCGAGTTCGCCGATCTGCTGTGCCTGTTCGGCAGGGAGTACGAGGTCCGAAGGGTCGCGGGAGGGAGTGCGGACATCGGCGAGGCGGCCCGGATTTGCGGCCAGGACGCGGCGCACCGCCGTATCCAGAAGCATGCCGCCGGACTCGGCGAGCCGGACGGCTGACCGCAGTTGGGCGGGCGTCAGCCGGAAGCGGGCGGCGAGGTCGTCAAGGGCGCGGGGTTCGGGGTCTGCGCCGGCGGTGGCGGTGCTCCAAAGGGTGCGACGTTCCCCGTAGCCGGGTTCGTCCGTGGATTCTTCCGCGTAGCGGCCCGAGGAGAGCAGATCGAGGGGGCGCCACGGGGTCTGCCCGGTGAGGACGACCGGGACGCCGGTCCGTGTCAGTACGTCGGCGGCCGCTGCCGTGGCCCATCGGGCGTCGGGGTCGTGGAAGCGGTCGACGGGCAGCCACAACGCGGTACCGAGCGCGGCCGCCGCGGCCAGAGACCGGCCTGTGGCGGCCCGTACCTCGGCGGGGGTCCGGCACAGCTCCAGGCCAGGAGCGCCGCGCAGTGCGAGCCCCGCCTGCTCCGCCACGGCGTGTGCCGCATCGAGTTGGCTGCCGTCCGGGAGCCCCCAGAGGGCGGCGATCCCGGCCGGGTGCGCCTGCAGATGGGCGGCCAGCCGTGCGGTGCGGCCGCGGGTCGGCCCGTCCAGCAGCGCGGGGCGCGGTGCGGGTACCCGGCCGGGGTCGTACGCGAGGAGCGCGGGGTCCCCGAGGCCGTGCAGGAGGAAGGCGGGCAGTTCGGCGCGGATGTGCAGCGGGCGCAGCAGATCGGCGCCGGAGGGTTCCGGTCCGCCGTACGCGTCCGGGTCGCCGTCCTGGATCAGCAGACCGAAGCGGCGCAGCCGCCCGTACGGTCCCAGCGCCGGCAGGCGGTCGTACCGCTCGGCGGGGGAGGGCGCCAGAACCGTGAGGAGCAACTCGGCGGTGGGACGGCGCTGGTCGAGGTCGTCGAGGAGATAGCCGAACAGCAGGGCGTGCTCGGCGGCCAGCGCCGGCGCCAGGCACAGCAGCAGCGCGTCGCATTCGAAAGGGTCAAGGTCTGCTGCGGACGCCAGCTCGTCGAGCGGCAGCGAAATGCCCTCTGCGGCCGCCTGGAAGCGGAGTTCGCGCTCGGCGTGGGTCTGCGCGGCGGGCGGCCCACCGCTCCGGGGCCCCGGGTGCACCACGGCGGGATCGGTGGAGTCGAGGAGCAGTCCGGCCTGCTCGTCGGTGACGCAATAGGGGGACAGCTCGGCCCCGGCGAGCAGGCCGGAGCGTTTCGCGCGGCGGGCCGCGGCCGCCCGCAGCGCGCGGTGGACCCCTCCGTAGCGAAGGGTCAAGTGAGCCGCGGCGGCGCCTGATCGGGTCGGCATTTCACCCTCCTGTGAACACGACGGTGCGGCCGCCGAACCACGGCACGTCCGGTACGTCGGCGAGCAGCCGGTGGCGGTAGAGGTCGGAGTGGCGGGCACCCAGCGGAAGGCGCACCTCGACGGTGCTGTCGTGGAATGCCACGCGGGCCCCCAGGTCGGCGAAGCGGTCGAGGGCACACATCGGGTCGGACGGCTCCCGCTCCGACCAGAGCTTCCATGAGAGATCGGCCAGCGCGACCGCGGCGGCCAGCGTCACCGTGCGTTCGACCGCAGGGGCCTGGCCGCGGACGGCAGGGCGCAGCTCGACCAGCGCCTCGGTGAACCGGGCGGCGCGGGACGCCTCGTACGTCAGCCGCCGTGCGGCCCCGACCAGCGCGTCGTCCGGGGCGGAGCGGAAGGGGAGCCGTGCCCCGGTGTTGGTCCAGCAGCGGCGAGGAGCGGGCACCCGGCTGAGCTGCTCGCCGCGGGCCGGCGGCAGATCGGTCACGAAGCCGATGCCCAGGGCGTCCAGGGCGAGCGTCAGCCCTCCGGCCGCGGGGGCATCGGGCTGGGAGGGCAGCAGCACGAGGGGTGTCCCGGCCAGTTCCCACGGGCGGAGCAGTTCTGCCGGCTTAGTCGCGTCCCACACCGGGTACAGGCCGTCGACGTCCAGCAGGAGGAGCCGGCCCGGGGCCACCGCGCGCAGCAGCAGGGGGCTGGTGGCGGTGTGACCTTGGGCGGTCTGGAGTCCGAGCCGGGAGTCGAGCAGGGCCAGCAGCGGGCCGAGATGCCGTTCGAGATCCAGAGCGGAGATGTCGGGTGCGGCGTGGCCTGTCGTCGTCGTGCCCGCGAAGACGGCGACCGCGTGCGTGTCCTGTGGTGAGCGCAGCCAGCCGTGCGCGGGCGGAGGCAGCACTTTGTGCGCGAGGCAGGCGGCGAAGGCCGCACCGTCGGGGGCTTGTGCGCCACCACCGCTCAGGACGGCGGCCGCCGCTTCCAGATAGCCGCGGTCGTGCAGCGGGGGCAGCAGGAGGAAGGGGAGTACGCGGTCGATATCGGTCACCGTGCCGGGCGCAGGGCCTGCGTGGTGCTGTTCTGCCCGGCCGGGGGCCGGGGGGATCCGCGCGGGGAGTGCGGGCAGCGCGGAGTCGGGGGCGGGCTCGGGTCCGGTGGCGGTGAGCGGGGTGTGCGTCGCACGGAGCGTGGTGTCCGTCCACACGGGTGGCTCGTACCGCAGGGCCGCCATGAGGGCGGCGGCGAGGGCGTCGGGGTCCGGGTCCCGGGCTTCGCAGGGGACTGCTCCGGCCCTACCGGGGAACGGAGTTGCCGCGTCGGCCGCGTCGGCCGCAGCGCCGGGGCCGGGCGCCGGGCGGCTGCCCGCCGCATCGAGGGCGCGCAACAGGAGCAGTAGCGCCTCGTGCGGAAGCCCGGCCAGTACGGTCTCGAACGCCCCGCACGCGGAGGCTTCGTTGAGGAGGCCGACCAGCACCTGGTCACGGTCGAAGGCGAGCGCGGGCGGCACCGGTCGGCCGGGCCCAGGCAGGGCTTCGGCACGGGCGTCGGTACCGGATCCGGCATCGGATCCGGCTTGACGGGAAAGCGGCGTCGTGCCCGGAGCCGATGGGTCCGCGTGACCGCGGTGGGGGAGCACTGTCGCGTCAGGACCGGATCCGCGCGCGATGGTCCGGTCCGTCATGGGGGCGGCACCCGCCAGCTCGTCGAGAGTGGCAAAGGACCTTATGTGCACGGGGACGGTCACCTCCATGTCCTGCGGGATGAAGCCTGAGTGCGGGTCTTGTCCCGCGACGGGCGGGGGAAGCGACACGCCGGTGCGAGCCAGGGCCCCGGCGAGGTGCATCTCCACCACGCGGGGGAGCATCGCGACTGCGCCACGGGCCAGTTCGGAGGGATCGGGTCCCCAGCTCCAGCCGTCGGTCCTGACAACGCGCACCCGGCATTCGAGCACGGTGCAGCCGCCGAGGGCGGCGATGAGACCGTCATCGGTCGTCGCATCCATGTGAACCGTCACCATGCTGTCACCTGCGTCCTGCCCTGGTCCGTCCGCTTGTTTCCGTCAGTCGATCCCGCCCGGGCTGTACACCTTCACCGGCCGCCCCCGGACGAAGACCAGGGCTTCGTCGCTGTCCTCGACGGCGCCATTGCCCAGCACGGCTGCTCCGCCCGGGCCGAGGACGTCGCGGATCTGAAGGCTGACGGCGCTGCCGGCGCCCCACTGGGCGGTCGGATGGACCAGCGCGAGGACGGGGGCCGCGCCGTCAGCGGTGGAGGACGTGACGGTGAGCGATCCTTCGGTGAGGCCGACGGAGGGGGCGGGGCAGGAGACCGGCTTGAGCTGCGGCGTTGCTGGGGTGGCGGCCTCCTCGCCGCCGGTGTCCACGTACCAGCGCCAGGGCGCGGCCAGGATGTCCCGGGGCGCGCTGAGTTCCTCGGTCGTGAGAAGTTCCGCCGGGACCAGGACGAGCCCCGAGGCACCCGGGACGGCCAGCGGGAATGCGCTCTGCGTCAGCAGCCGTACGGTGGGCGGGGGACCGGCGGTGGCGCGGGTGAGTGCGGCGAGAACATGGCCGGTGTGTTCGAGGCGGACGACCGTGACGGTCAACTCCGGTGCCTGCGACACCGATTGATCTCGCGCGGTGATCGTCATCGTTGCTCTCCCTCGTTGCTTCCGTGGGGATGCATCAGGTGGTCGGCCGGGCCGTGGCCAGCACGAAGTAGTCGGCGGCGCCCGGCAGTACGGACGGAGAGTCGAGTGCCTGGTCGGGGCGGAACCCGCCGTACCAGGCGATCAGGCAGCTCAGCCGGCGCTGGGAGTCCACCTCGCAGCGCAGCACCACGGGCAGTGCGCCGAAGCCGGATCCGTCGACACCGCCTTCGTGCGGCCCGCCGTACGTCTGGAGCCGAGGCGTCACCTGGAGGTGCAGAACGACCTCGCCCGACTCCACCTGATCTGCCGTCACCGGCGGGGGCAACGGCAGGATGACGCCGTGTGTCGCGGTACCGGACTGGACGAGGACGCTGCCGGTGACGAGCGGGCTGTCTACGGCGCCGGTGACGGTCAGCCCGCCGGTGATCTTCACGTCGCCGTGGATCTGGGTGCTGCCGTCGCCGAGTACGCGCAGCGCCGGGGCGAGTGCTCCGGCCGCGTTGAACCGGCCGATGTCCAGACTGCCCTGCTCACCGCCGATCCGGACGCCCACCTTTCCGGCCACCGGGCGCGGCTCGGCCGCCAGTTCCAGTGTGCCGCCGCGCGCGGACACACGGTCGGCGAGGACGCCCGCGTACCGCCGGCCGACCCCGTTCGCACTGGGCAGCACCGCGGTGAAGCCGCCCTCCTCGCCGCCTCCCCAGGTCACGAATGAGAGGAGTACCCGGCCCCGGTCGCCGCCGCCGAGCCAGTCGGGTCCCGCGTCGGGCGCAGGCGGCTGCTGGTCGCCGAGGTCGAGCTCGTCGCCGGGGGCGCCCACCACGAGGGCGAAGCCCTCCGAGGTGCGCGCGGCCCCGTTCGTGCCGCAGCCGCCCGAGGACACCGTCGCGCCGCTGTTCGAGGGCTGGTCGCTCCACATGAGCATGAGCGGGCGGGCGGCCGTGTTGCCGGGGTCGGCGATCACGAACCCCTGGTCGGGTGTGGAGAGTTCCACCGGCGCGGGCACCACGATCTCCCGCCCCGACGGGTCGACGAGGGTGCCGCTGCCGACGACGACTGTTTTGTAGATGTCCGAGCCGGCCCGCGCGCGGACCGTCACCTCCAGACCCGAGGCGATCCCCCAGGTGTGCAGGTGCCGGTGGTGGCGCGCGGCGGCGTCACGGTCGTAACGCACCACGGCAGACAGGTCGTCGGCGGCCAGGATCTGGCCCTCGTGGAATTCTGGCCGCAGAGGTGCCGGCATGGTCTGCGCTCCTTCTGCTTCTACGTGTCGGTCGGCTGCGGCAGGCAGCCGGTGCGGTCCAGGAGTTCCAGTAGGAACTCCAGCAACTGCGATGTGCCGGCGTCGTGTTCGAAGAGCCTGGCCAGCCGGCTGCGCCACCGCTGCTCCACCGGATCGGGCAACTGGGCGCCACGCCGCCCGGCCGGCACGGCACGGACGACATCGCAGCCGTCCAGCGTCACCTCGGCGATCAGCACGTCCGGGGCGCAGCCGCCGGGGCACGGGACGACGAGGAGCGAGCGGACGGCGGCGCGCAGATATGCCTCGAAGGCACGCCAGGCACCCACCTTGCGGTGCAGGTTGTGCTGAACGTCATTGCCGGTCGGCCTGGGTGGTACGTCGCACAGCAATGCCAGGGGGGTGCGGTCGCACAGGTCGCCGTTGACATCGAGGCGGGCCGTGAGCCACTCCGTGAGTTCGCTCGCCGAGGGCCGGCTCTCGCTCTGACAGTCCTCCAGCAACTCCCGGTCGTCACCGAATCGGCGGCGCAGCAGTTCACAGAGACGGTCGGGGGGCGGGTCGGGGACGCAGCCCACGAAGAAGCGGTGGCCCTCCCGTACCCGCGTGGGAACGCAGCCAGTCGGCGTGCAGCCGTCGCCGGGATCGTACGGGGCGACAGGCTCGGCGAACTCCTCCTCGTAGCGCAGAAAGAGGCCGTAGGTGCGCTCGGGCCCGGGCGGGCAGGGGTCGGGGCAGCCGCCGCCCGTGGCGCGGAACTCCCGTACCAGGGCGACGACGTCCACGTCTTCGACGCAGATGACCGGGATGTCGTTGCCCAGACCGTCCACGGCGTGCCCCTCGCCGATGCGTACCGCACCGCGGGCGCATGAGTCGCAGCTGACGGCGAGCCCGCACAGGACCGCGCCCTGTCCTTCGGGCGATACGTAACGCAGCCGGTTGTGGAGGCGGATGCGCCCGGTGGTCCAGGCGGTGAGCTGTCCGAGATCGTCCTCGGTGAGCAGCTGGCCCGCGGAGAAGACCGGTCGGACCGGTCCGCCCGTGCGGAATCCGGCAGGTGAGGCGATGGTCGCGGTGCCTTTGCCGCCACTGCTTCCGCCGCAACCGCAGCCGCAGTCACGGGGGCCGGCGGTGTGTGTGCCGGAGGTGGTCATGGCTGCCCCTCGGTGGTCTCGCTGTCGTCGGCCGCGCTGTCCGTCCGGTCGGCGGGTTCCGCCCCGGCCTCGGAGCCGGCGTCTGGACGGTGGTTGTCGATGAAGATCCAGCTCTCGAAGACGCCGGCCGCGCCTGTGGGCGTCCCGGAGGTGCGGGGTCCGCAGCCGTCGGGCGGCAGTAGCCCCGGACGGTGGGCGACCGGGCCGCCGGACTGCGGCACGAGCCCGCCGGTGTGGGTGCCGTCCACCGGGTCGCCGCAGATGTCGAGGACGAACGGGGTGCGCAGCACCAGGTGGATCCGGTCGCCGTCGTTGAGGTACTCGATGTCCGTCTGCCGGATGGTGATCCGGTCCGTGGTCTCGTCGTCCGGCCCGTCGGTTTCGATCCGGGTCTCCAGGCGCATGACGGTGCCGTGGACGCCCCGCCCGCCGGTGATCTGGAACAGGTCGGCGATACCCGGGTCCTGGAGGGTCGCGGTGCGCACCGGCCGCGAGAAGCGGATCCGCAGGCCGCGTTCGCCCAGCAGCACGCGGGCCTGCTGGGTGGTCAGCCGGCCGCCGTGCGGCCAGGAGATGCGGGTGATCACGGTCGCCGGACGCCGGGCGAGGGGCCGGCGGACCTCGGGACGGATCTGCTCGGGGGCCAGCACGCGGTCGGGACGTACGTGGTTCACGCGAGCCAGCAGCAGCCCGGGGCCGAAGATCCTGCCGTCACCGCATCCGTGCTGCTCCGGCGCGCCCTCGACGGGCGGCTCGCAGGGGCACGGAGGGTCGCAGGAGTCAGGCTCGGGCCGCCGGGTCGTCGCCCGCAGGGCGAAGCCTTCGCGGATGTGGGCGTAGGCGGTGCGCGGGAGGCCGTCGCAGGCCTCGGTGTAGACGGCGCGGACGCTGTCGACCGGCTCCTCGCAGTGATGGATCGTCAGATAGACGGTGACGCCGTCGCGACCGGAGCGGATCTCCTCCAGGGCGCGGCACCGTTCGTCCTCGTCGAGCAGCTGCCACAGGTCGTGTCTCGGCAGGACGCCGCACGGCACGATCACCTCGTCGCCGTGCCGGTCGACGGCCAGGCCGTCGGTCACCTCGAACCAGGGGGCCGCGCGCTCCGGATCTGGGCACTCGGCGGCCGGTGGTGGCACCGGGCGCGTCCACATCCCGTAGGCCACGCCATAGCCGTGCAGGGCGAGGTTGTGCAGGCGCAGCCGTGCGAGGAACTGCCCCTGTTCCTGGCGGAGATCCTGTGCGGACAGCAACTGGCCGTGGAAGTACGTCAGCCGCCGCCGGCCGGTCCGCGGGGCGCTGTCACGCCCGGTCGGGGGAGCCGTCATGGGGTCCTGCCTTTCTTCTCGTCGGGGTGTGCGCCGGTGTCGCCCTCGTGCAGGGCGACCGTGCGGATGCCCGCACCTGACGTGCCGTCCAGGCGGATGCCGCGTCGCCCCGAACGGTCCGCCCCGAGAACGGTGTCGGCGCCCAGGACGGCCACGCCGGCCGGGGACGGCTCGGGGCTGACGAGGAGGGTGTCCACGCCGACCGCGCTGCGCTCACCCACGGTGAAACCGAGACCGCCGATGCAGACGGTCGCCGTGGTGTGGGCGGGGGAGAGTCGTTCGACCAGATCGGCGGCGGTCCTGGCCGTGGCGTCGGTCGATCTGGGACGCCGGGGGCTGGGCGGCGGGCCCGGGGGGATCAGTACGCGGAAACGGAACGTGGTGCCGGTCAGCGGGTCCTCGTCCGGGTTGCCGAGCGATCGCAACGGTGCTCCGCTCCGGTGGGCGCCGGGTCCCGCCAGCCGCGAACCGAGGACCGCGGGGCCGCCGAGCCGTACCCGCGTGGCCGACCGTCCGAACAGCCGCACCTCACCCAGGCGCGTGTCCCGGCCCACCGCACCCCACGGCGCCGCGGCAGGTTCCACGATCGCCGGGCGCACCCCCAGCACGATCTCCAGGGCGAGGGCGAGCCCGCAGGGCGTACCGCGCCGTCTGCGCAACTCGGGCGCCGCGGCAATGAGTCGGCGCAGTACGGACGGCGCGAGCTGTGCAGTCCCCGGGTCCGGGGCGCCCGGGTTCGTGCCGCTCCCGGGGCCGCCGCCGGAACTCGCGCCCGGCGCCGGGTCGGGGTCGGGCCCCAGATCGATGCCGAGCAGACCCGCGATCCACGGCAGCACACCGTCCGGCACGCCGGCCGGGTCGAGCAGCGCGGGGGCCCGTTCCGTGGCCCGGTCGAGGGTCTCGACCACCGAGTC
Organism: Streptomyces sp. NBC_00885; assembly: GCF_045207475.1. Lineage (NCBI taxonomy): Bacteria > Bacillati > Actinomycetota > Actinomycetes > Kitasatosporales > Streptomycetaceae > Streptomyces > Streptomyces sp. NBC_00885. Next base: position 926,976 of record NZ_CP108796.1, on the reverse strand, counting down.
GAACAGAGCGAGGAACCGCTCGGTGAAGTCGTCGGCGGTCGGATCCTCGCGGTAGACGGCCGGGAGGAGGTCGGCCGAGGTGGCCCGGGGAAGGTCAAGTCGGAGCTGCCGCACGGCGGGACCGGGCGTGGAGGCGTCGGTACGGCCGAGCAGCAGCCGCACGACGACGTACTGGCCCGGCGGCTGGTCCACCAGGACGTCGTAGGCCGGTCCTGCGGCCGTCTGCCAGTCGTCGGGCCCCGGCACGCCGTCGGGATCGTCGCCGGTGGTGGCCAGTTGGACGACCAGTGCGCTGCCCGACGGGACATCGGCGTCGACACGGATCCGGTGCCAGCGGCACCGGGAGATGCCGCTGTCGAGCGGGACGGTGACCAGCGCCGCCTCTGTCACGCCTGGCGGCAGGACCAGCGCGTCGCCGTCCTGGACGGGTTCGGGGAGGGGGTCTGCCGCTCCTGCGGCCGGGCGCCAGCCCGAGGCGGAGTCCAGCAGCAGGTGCGCGGGTGCGTCGGTGCGGATGTCCATGCCTCACCTCCCCTTCTGCGCGGTGATGTTGGCGGCGGTGTTGGTGACGACCGAGGCCGTCACCCGTCCGACGCGGACCAGGGCGTGCGCGGGCAGCGGCGTATCGGTGCAGGGCGGCACGGGCAGGCCGTCCACTGTGAGCGTCAGCAGTGGCACGGCCGCCACCTCCTCGTCGGTGAGCAGCCGGCGCGCCAGCGCGGTGTGGACGAGGGGGCCGCCGAAGGGCCAGCCGTCGCCGTCGGCGCCCCCGGCGAGCGGGTGCAGGAAGCGGCGCAGCCCGTCCTCGGCGCGGCGTACGGCTGCGGCACGGTCGGCGCCCGTGACGAGCGCCAGCCCGATCCGGGCGTCGACGCGGACGTACCGGGGCGCTGCGGCGACGACGGTGATACCGGTGGGGGCGAGGGTGCGCGTCAGGTGATCCGTGACGGCCTCGAGGTCGCCGGCCGAGGGGAGCGGCGCACCGGCGGTGGCGGGGTCCTCGTCGGGCGGCACCAGGTAGAGGCCGACGATGCCGGGCAGCCGGGCGCAGGGATGGTCCGGGTGGTGCCCGGGTACGGCGTGGGCGCGGGCGATGCGCGCACCCGGGGCGCGCATCGCGAGCAGCGCGTGGTCGGCGGGGGTGACGGCCCGCCCGGCAGTGCGGATCTCGGCTGCGCCGCGCCGTACGGTCGCGCCGAACGGCTCGGTGTCCGTTCCGCCGGTCCCTGGCAACGGGTTGGTCACCGAAGCCACTCCCGGCACCGCCGTGCGCAGCACTGTGGCGGTGTCCGCCGCGACGGCGCCCTGCCTGCCGCCTCCGGTGCGGTAGCTGACGGCCCGTACATGGCCCACGCCGGGCGGCAGCGCGACCCCGTGCACTCCGTCGCCGAAGGTGAGGACTCCGGTGTCGGCGTCGAGCGCGAACACCCGGTCGGCGGGGCCCGCGAGGACCAGGTCGGGCACCTCCCGCCACACGGGCAGCGGGTCGTGCGCGGTGGGGGCCGCGCCGTCGACGGGGAAGAGCGGCGCGGCCGGGTCGTCGGCGACGCTGACGGTCAGGGATCCGGGAACGACGGGCGCCGTCGCCACGCGCAGCCGCACGCCCGCGCCGCCGTCCTGCTCCCGGGGATCCGCGGGTGCCGGGCTCAACACCTCGTCGCGCACAGTCCGTACGGCGCTCGCGAGCACTGTGTGCGGCAGGACCGCGGCGATCCGCGGCGGCTCGGCGTACGTCCCTGCGGTGAGCCGCACCCGCAGCCAGCGGGCTTCGGGAAGCTGGGCCCCGCCGGGCGGTCGGCCAGGCCGCCAGCCCGTCGGCAGCCGCAGTTGTACGGTCCCGGTGGCGGCGAGGTTGCCGGTGTGGTCCACCACCACGTCGGCCGCGCGGAAGGTGTCACCGTCCAGTACGGACCAGCGCAGTTGCGGCGGGGCCGCCTCGGGCGGAGCGACGGCTCCCCGGGCGGCCGCGGCCGGACCGCCGGGGCGCGGGGCCGCGACGAAGGCGAGCGAGAGTCCGCCCTCGAGCGCCTGGGGGGCGGTGAACCCCAGCCAGAGGGCCGAGCCGGGCGCGCTGTGGGCGCCGAAGGGGAGTAATCCGTCGGCCCAGGGGTCCTGACCCGGCGTCACCTCATCCACGGGGCCCGGCAGACTGCCGGTCGCGGGGCGGCCGACGGCCAGGGACGTGAGCTCGGAGGGCGACACCCACATGTCGTCCACGGTCTCCATCACCACTTCGGCGCCGTCCTCGCCGGGCGCCCCGGCCTGGAAGCCCGAGGGGACCTGAACTCCCGCTCCTGCGGACGCCGTTGCGGTGAGACGAAGCAGCACCTGGGCGGGCGCGGCGGGCAGCGGGGAGACCCCGGCGATCCGCAGATGCTCGACGAGCAGCTTGGCGGGCAGCCGGTCCACGCGTTCGGCCACCGCTTCGGCCATCAGCGCGAACAGCCGCAGCAGCGCGTCCCCCGCGTCGTCGGGGCCCGTCCCGGTCCAGTCGGGGGTGAAGCCGCCGACCCGGGCGCGCAGCGCGGCGACCAGGTCGTCCCGTGCGGCACCCAGCAGCACCGGGCGGCCGTCCGCGTCGAGCAGCGCCGTACGCGCGGCGCCGGCGGACAGCGTCCACCACGGTTCGTCCGCCCCGGGGGCGAGCCTTGCGGAGGGATCGGGAGCGGTGGAACGGTCGACGCCGTGGGCGGTCATGCGCGTACCTCCCGTGGAGCGGCACCGGACGGCTGTGTGGTGCACATGAGGATCTCGACGGGGCCGGGAAGTTCACCGGGGCGCAGCGGAAGATCGCCGCAGGATTCGTAGGGACCCTCGTCCAGGGCAGCGGCGACGGCCTGCACCGGGGTGCGGTCGCCCGCCGCTCGAAGAGCCCGTTCGGCCGCTCGCAGCAGCGCCGAGGGGCGCAGTACGCCGCCGAAGGGCCAGCCGGTGCCGTCGTCGCCGCCGGTCAGGGGGTCGAGGAAGCGGCGCAGTGCCGCATCGAGGAGCTGCCGACGGGCGGTGTCCGCGGACAGGGTGACGCGGACGCGGACCGGACGGTAGCGCGGAGGCGCAGCGAACACCTGGGCGCCCAGCAGGCGTCCGGCCTCCAGCCGGGCGCGTACGGCGGCCAGCGCGCCGGGGTCGGGAACGGGCAGGGGTACCGCGTCGGGCGCGGTGCTGTCGCCTGCGGCGCGGGGCACCCGGGGGACGACGATGGTGGTCACGGCGCCCGGCACGTTCCGCGACGGGTGCGAGGGATGGGCGCCGACCACTGCGTGGGCGCGGGCGACGGCGACCCCGGGGGTGGACAGGGCGAGTTCCTCGTGGTCGGCGGCGGTCACGGCCCGGGTGACGACGGCGAGCGCGGTGGCGGCCCGGCGGCGCGCGGCCGCCGGGGTCTCGGGCTCTGCCCCGCCCGTGGACGGGACGAGGGCGCGAGCGGTGCACGGGGCATCGGGTGGTTCGGTGTCCGAGGATCCGCCGGTGAACACCCAGTCCCCGGGCGGCGATTCCTCCTCGGCCGCGCGCTGCGGCTGGGGGCGGGCGAATCCGGCCAGCGCGGGGAAGGCCAGCAGCGCCGTCGGCTGGGCAGCGCGGGCCGGGACGCCCACTGCCGGGTCCGCGCCGCCATTGCCGGACGGCCCGCCGCCCAGCCGGTACTCCGCCCGCAATACGGTCCCGGGCCCGGTGGCGTCGGGCCTCGGGATCCGCCCGGTCAGGCCGTCGCCGAAGCGCAGCGCCCCCAGGGCCCGGTCCACGGTGAACACCCGGTCCAGCGGCCCGCTGAACGCCAGATCCGGCACGGCCGTCCAGTCGTGCGTGCGACCGCTGCCGGTGTCATCCCTCTCGCGCAGCGTGAAGCGCACGACGTCGATCAGCCGCCCGGCGGCGTCGCCGGGCAGTACAGCGGTGAGGCCGGGAAGCGGCGGGCGGCCCGAGAGTTGGGCGACCACGGGCCCGTCGGAGGCCTCCTCCAGACGGACGCGTTGCGCGTGGTGCGCGGGAACGGAGTTGGGGGACAGCCGCAGCAGTCGCGGCGGTGCGGCGTAGGTGGAGGCGGGCGTGGCCAGTACCAGCTCCACCTCGGCCCCGGCGGCCGTCGCCGGCAGGGTCAGCCGGACCAGGCCGGACCGGCGCAGTCCGCCGGTGCCGTCCGCCACGGCCCCCTCGGGCAGCGGGGCGGTGTCCCCAACGGCCCCGTAGGACCAGCTGAGTCGAACCGGGGGCGGTACGTCGGGTACGGCCCCGGCGGTCCAGCCGTCGGGCGTCCGGCTCCCGGTCCACGGCCCCGCCGGCTGCTCCAGCGCGAGCAGCAGCGAAAGGGTTCCGCCGTCCGGAAAACCGTCGCCGGACACAGAGAGCCGGATCCGGACCCGTGCCGGGCGGCCGTGGACGCCGGTCAGGGGCACCGGGCGTCCGGCGGCGAGGTCGGCGGTGCGGTCCCGGTCGCCCGTCCCCTCCCGCACCGACAACCCGGCCACGCGCACCGGCAGTACGTCCAGGTTCCGGTCGAGGTAGAAGTCCCTCCCGCGCCCCGGTTCACGGCTGAACGACGCGCCCTCCCGGATCCGCAGCCGGGTGCCGGGCGCCTGCGGGACGATCTGCAGCACGGTCACCGCGGCCGTCGCCGGGGCCGGTCCGGGCACGCCGAGCAGCCGCAGCACCGCGTGCACGACCGCGTCGGGGACCTGGTCGAGCCGGTAGACCTGCTGCTCCAGCAGATATGCCTGGAGGTCCAGCAGTGTCATGCCCGGGTCGACGGGGGCGTGCAGGGTCCAGCGGCCCGAGGATTCGGCGGGAATCCGGGAGCGGACCGCGTCAACAAGATCGGCCCAGGACAGATCGTCCAGCCGCAGCGGTGCCAGGGTCATGACGCTTCACCGCCGCCCGCCGGTCCGCCTGCCCCGAACGCGCCCGCGCCGCCCACCAGTCCCGAGCCGCCGTCGAGGTAGTAGGGGAAGACCAGCGTCTCGTGCCGGCCGGTCGCCCTGACCCGGTAGTCGACGAAGACCGTCACCCGCCACTCCTCGCCCGGCTGTGCCTGCGCCCGTACGTCGTCCACGGCCGCCCGTGGTTCGAAGTCGCGGATGGCGATACGTACCGAGTCCTCGAGCTCGCGCAGTGAGCGCGAACTGCCGGGCGCGAAGACCAGTTCCGGGGCGCGGGTGCCCAGCGTGGGGCGCATCACCCGCTCGCCCAGCGCAGTGCGCACCAGCACCAGTAGGCAGTCGCGGACGCTGTCCTCGCCTGCCGTGTATGCCAGTCGCCCCGAGGCGTCCGGCAGCAGCGGGAAGCTCCAGCCCTGCCCGAGGAAGGCCTCCGCGCCGCCGGGCGCGCCGCCGTTCACGGCGCCACCTGCACCGTCGTCGACATCGGCGGCGGGCCGGGCGCGGGGAGTGCGGGACCGGTGGCGACGGGCGAGACGACGGGGTGGGTGTGCCCGATGAACCAGGGCAGGAAGGTCTCCCACGGGACCACATGCTGCGAGGCGCCCGACCCCAGCCGCACCTGCGGCGCGTCCAGCGTCACCGAGCCGCCGGTGACCTTCACGGGGCCGGAACCGGCACTGATCTCCACAGAGCCGTCGGCGGTCACCGTCACCTTGCCGCCGGACGCGGTGCGCACCACCACCGAGCTGCCCGCGTCGTCCAGTTCGATGCGGTGCCCGGCGGACGAAGTGAGCCGTACGGCTTCCTTGCCGGAGCTGTCGTCGAGAACCAGTTCGTGGCCGTGCTTGGTCCGCAGCAGCTTTTCGTCCCGGCCGCTCGCCCGGTGTGTGGGCGGCTTGTCCACGCCGTTGTAGAGGCTGCCGATGACGACAGGGAACCGCATGTCCCCCTGGTCGAAGGCGACGAGCACCTCGTCGCCCTTCTCCGGCACGAAGCTCGTGCCGTATCCGTTGCCCGCGTACGGCTGTACCACCCGGCACCACTCGGTGATCGTGGCGCTGTCGAACCACGGCAGTCTCAACTGCACCCGGCACTCCTTCTCCGGGTCGTCCTCCACCCGCTCCACGACACCAGTGGCCACACCGAAATACCGCTTGTCCACGGTCGATCCGGGCATTCCCGTCATCGCCTCGTCACCGTCCCTCGGAAGTACGCCGTGCCTCGAACGAGGTCAGGAATCCTGATGAGTTGAAGGAGTGCGTCACCTTGGTCGTGTAGTAGGTGCCGCCGAACCTGCTCCCCACCCCGCCGATCCGGAGCGAGTCGCTCGGCACCAGGTCGGGGAGGCCGGCCAACTGGCCCGCGCAGGTGACGAATTCATACGACTTGCCGCGCAGCACGCTCACCGCCAGTGCCCGTGCCTCGTGCTCCGAGCTCACCGGGCGGTCCACGATGACCTCTTCCCTCTCGCCCATCTCCTGTGCGGCGGCCGCTGGACCGCTGCGCCCGGCGTCGCGCTCCGCCTGCAAGTCCGCCTGTGTCGCACTGCCGACGATCGCCTTCTTGGTCCGGGGATCCCAGCCGCGCACCGTCACTTTGGCGACCTGCCCCGACAGGGTCAGGGTCGGGCGGAACGAGATCAGGTTGGGTGCGGGGGAGGTCCTGGACGCCTCGCCCTGTTCCGGGCGTCCGGAGCGGGCTCCACGTGCCAGTACCGCGTACCAGAGGTCGAAGGTGCGCGGCCGGCGGGCCGTCGAACCCGCCCTGCCGTCGGCGGGGGAGACGAAGTACAGCTGCTCCACCCCGCTCTTCGGGTCGGGCGCCACGTAGCACTCCCGGTCGACGCCTTTCGCCCGTTCCAGCAGGAAGGCGACATCGTCCTGGTTCTTCTGCATCACCAGCGGATGCACCACGCCCTCCTTCTCGGCCACCAGCTCCAGCCCGTGCCGCTCCGCGACCTTCTGCGCGATCTGCCAGTCGGCGAGGTCCAGATACTTCTTCACCTCGTCGGCCCGTGGCTTGCGGGCCTTCATCTGCGCCGTGCGGTCCTGGCAGGAGATCTGCAGCGTCGGCGGCCCCGACGAGGGGAAGTCCGGCTGGATCGTGGTGACCTGGCCCTTGGCCACCACTGGCGGCCGGGGCTGTGAGGTGTAGCCGAGCCGGACCTCCACCAGCTGGCCGGGGGCGAAGTGCTTCGGGTCGTCGAAACGCAGCCGCAGATTCAGCTCGTCCCAGTTGCTCAGTGCCAGCGAGAACGTGCCGGTCTTGTCCAGCTCACGGACCACCTGGATGTCGAGCACGCAACTGCGCATCTGCTCGGCGATCTCGGAGCCGTCCAGGGCGACCTCGAAACACGGGGCGTAGATATCGGCCGGCAGCGGTGTCGCGGTCGTGTTCCCCAGGAGCGCCATCACGCCTCACCCCCGGTCCAGCGCGGGGACGACGAGCGCCATCCCCGGGGCGAGCGCCCGGGGATCGGCGAGGGCGTTGGCGGCCGCCAGTTCGCGCCAGCGCCCGGAGTCCCGGTACACCGCGGCTGCGATGGAGGAGAGCGTGTCGCCGCGCCGCACCGTCCAGACCTTCTGCACGGTCGGAGAACTCAAGGGCGTGGTGAGCTTCTGCTCCTCCGCCGTCCTGAACTCCTTGAGCGACAGTGACACTTTGGCCCGGGTCGGTGTGCCGTCCCGGTCGAAGAGCACGTAGGTGATGGAGAGGCTGTCCACCACACCGGTGAACGGGGGATTGGCGCCCCAGGCGAAGGTCACCACCGGCGGTGCATGGGTGGTACCTTGACGGACCGTCAGAGACTCGAAGTCATCGAGCCATCGCTTCTGTACATCGCGGCGCCCACGCAGCGGCTCCTCGGCCGCGTCGACCAGCGCGTCCAGCTTGAGGGTCCGCGCGCCGCCCCGTACGAACTGCAGCGGGGGCGCGTCCAGGCCCGGGACGCCGATCTCGGCGAACGTCACCGCCTTGGAGACGGCGTACTCCGTCGGATTGACCGGCAGCGTCAGCAGCGGGGCCACGGGCCCCGAGACCGAACCGGGCGGGTGCACGCTCAGGGTCGCCTGCGTAGCGGCGGCGTCCCGTCCCGAGAGGCCGGGCAGCGGAAGCATCAGGCACCCCCGTAGCAGCCGGCCGCGGACCCGCCGGAGGGGTCCTGGCCCGGTTCGCAACCGGTCAAGGACGCCTCTCTGGCCAGCAGTCGGCTGCGGGCCCTGACATCCTCCTGTTGCTGCGACCACTCCCGGATGTGCTGTGCGAACAGCCGGGCGAAGACTGCCGTGTCATCGCCGCCGACCTCGAAGTCGACTGAAAGGTGATGGATCGTCAGCATTGTTCTCTCCCGAACGTGATCACGACATGCGGTGCTTTTCCCTGCGGCCGTAGCCGCGTGCGTCAGCCCAGCCCCGGCACCGCCTGCTCCACCGCCACCAGACCCTCGTGCGCGATCTCCAGCTGCTCCACGGCCACTTCGCTGCGCTCCGCGTGCAGATCGGGGCCTGTCCACTTCGAGGCCAGGCCGCCCCGGAAAGCCCACACAGCGCCGGGTACTCCGGCCCCGTCCAGCAGCAGCACCGCCCCGCTGCGGCGAGCTCCCAGCGGATTGCCGAGCCCTGCCTGGTACCAGGACCACAGGCCCGTGCCCCGGGCCACCCCGCGATGCAGCACAATCCGGTTCCAGGAGTGGCGTACGGGGAACTGCCGGACCCGGTCGTTGACCCCGCCCTCCGGATACGAGGTGACCTCCAGCTGCGCGCCGAGTCCGGTGATCTGCTGGAAGGCGCCCTGGGCGGTGAGCGGCAGCAACGCCGTCTGCGCGGGCGGCAGATGGGCTGCGGCCGGGCCGAGCACGACCAGGAACCGGTACTTCGGCAGCGGCTCGGCGAAGAACTCCAGCGTCTGCTCGGTCATCCCTCCACCACCTCCAGCCGGTCCCGTCCGCCCATCAGCAGCCGGATCGCGATGAATTCCATGGGGGCGGCCGGAGCAACCTCCACCTGGCAGACCACCTGCCCGAGCGCCGCCTGCTCCGGAGGGTTCAGCCCTTCGTCGCACCGCACCCGGAAGGCCTCAGCGGGCCGGTCCCCGGCCAGCGCGCCCGCCTCGAAGAGGCCGAGCAGTACTTCGGTCAGCCCCTGGACGAGCAGCAGCCGCAGACCGGGTGTGTCGGGCTCGAAGAGCAGCGGCCCGGCCACCTCGCGGGCTGCCCGCACCAGCCGGTGGACGAGCCTGCGGTGGGCGATGAACCAGCCGTCACCCACCCCCTGCGCCTGCGATTGCGGCACCGCCGTGCGACCGCCCCACACGAGGGGGCCTCTCCCGGGCGGACAGCGCAGCAGATTGGCGCCCGATCCGTAGACCGCCACCTCCTGATCGGAGCGCAGTACGTGGGCGAGGTCGACGACATCCTCGAGCGAGGCGTTGGCCGGGGTCGCGAACGCGCCTCGCTCGCGGTCCAATCGCGCCGCCACTCCGGCGACATGGCCGGAGGCGGGCACCGTACGCAGCGCCGGGAGCGCGGTCGCCAGTGGATCGGGCACCCGCAGCGGTGGCCAGTGGACGGCGCACGCCTGCAGGCCCGGTATGTCATGCCGCCGGCGCAGTGCTTCCATCCAGCCGATGGCCCGCCGGGTGGCGGCGGCGGGGTCGGAGGTCCTTGCGCCCGTGAGCGGCGGGTCGAGCAGGGCGAGCCGGTCGAGCGCGTCCGCGCACCCCTCGATCAGCAGATCGGCCAACTCCTCGCGGTGGGTCTCGCCGACCCCGCTGCGGTCCAGGTCGGGCAGCGCCAGCAGGGCGGGTTCCGGCAGTTCCACCATCGCCCGTACGGCGTCGGCGTAGGCGTCGGCGAGTGTCCCGGTGTCATCGGGACTGCCGGGGGCGGGAGTTCCTCCGCCCAGGGTGGCCGTGTGCGTTCCCGCGTGGGCGGCCGGTTCCCCTCCGGTGGGCGCGGGGCCGTCGGGGATCAGCCGGATGAGCCGGATGAGCCGGGAGACGGCTGCTACGGCGGCGGGGAGTTCGGTGGGGCGCAGCCAGCCGAAGGACTCGGGGGACTCGCCGGGGGCATCGACCCGCACCAGCACCTGGGGGTGCCCGGCGGATCCGGTCAGACGATGACGGACCGTTACCCGGGTGCCGTCGGCCCAGCCGCCCGGGGACACTGCTTCGACCCGGCAGCCCGCCGCGGGTGCGAACGGTGAGGGTGCCCCGGCCGGCCAGGCGGCCGTGGCGGCGGTTGTGCCCGCCGGTTCTGTCCGCAGGACCCACAGCGCGGTGCCGCCGTTGGCGAAGAATCCGCGGACCGCGTAGGGCAGATCGAGTGCGGTATCCAGGCCGCCGAAGGCCGCGGTGTAGGCCGCCCAGTCCGTGACGCGAACAGGGGTGGCCACCGGGCCGCGCCGGGTGCGCCCCACGAAGCAGGCCACATCGGTACGCAGCGGCTGGACGGGATCCACCGCCGCGGCTGCCATCGCGGTCAGTCCCGGCAGCAACGGTTCGGCGGGCAGGGGTGGTTCGAGGGCGGATGCGGACACGGCGGTCTCCCGGTCACACGTCGATCTGGAGGTCTTCGACGCAGAGTTCGAGCGTCTCCATCGCGATCTCGTTCTTGGTCGCGCCGAGCGAGGGGCCGGTGTATTTCACCGGCCAGCCGCGGTCGAAGTTCCAGCGCATGACCTCCTGGCGGTTCTCGTCGAGAAGGAGGATCGCCCCCGGCGCGCGCTGGGTCTGGCCGTTCATCGACTTCTTGATCCAGTTCCAGAACTCCGGATGGCCGGTGATGCCGCGTTTCAGCGTCAGGTTGGAGAACTTCTTGAGGCCGGGGATCTTGCGCACCCGGATGTCCTCGCTGCCGTTGCGGTAGTCGATCGGCTGGATGTCCACGGTGAGCCCGGAGACCTCGGTGAAGGACGCCTGGACGTCCTGGCCGTTGGCGGCGACGCCGGTGACCTGCACGAGGAAGTTGTAGGCGCCGTACGGATCGTCACGCTGAACGGGTGGCACAGCCGTCCCCTTTCTTTTGCGGCGGTTGAAGCGTTGTGAGTGGCCTGGGCGGTGTGGGTGTTCAGGACGTGTTCGACTCGCGGGTCGCCTGCTGGATCCGCACGATCACGAACTCGGCGGGAAAGACGGGGGCGATTCCGACCTGGCAGACCAGGCGGCCCTGCGCGAGGTCGTCCTCGGTCATCGTGGACCGGTCGCACACGACGTAGAACGCTTCTTCCGGTGTGGTGCCGGCCAGCGCGCCGGCCCGCCAGACCTCGGTCAGGAAGCTGCTGATGCTCTGCCGGACCGAGGCCCACAGCTGCTCGGCGTTGGGCTCGAAGACGACCCACTGCAACCCCTCGTCGAGCGACTCCTCGATGAAGAGGAAGAGCCGCCGGACGTTGACGTACCGCCACCGGGTGTCGTCCGACAGGGTCCGCGCGCCCCACACCCGCTGGCCCAGATTGGGGAAGGCCCGCAGCACGTTGATCCCGACGGGATTCAGGGTGTCCTGCTCGCGCCGGGTGACGTCGGAGGCCAGGCCGGCGCCGGGGACGATGCCGCGCAGGACCGTGTTGGCCGGTGCCTTGTGGACTCCCCGCTCCACGTCGGTACGGGCGTAGACGCCGATCATGTGCCCCGACGGGGGCGCCTTCGCGGTGCCGGCACCCGCCGGATGCGGCACCTGGAGCCAGGGGTAGTACAGGGCCGCCCGGTCGGTGGACAGCGGCTGGCGGAAGTCCCTGATGCCTTCGAGATCGGCGGTGGGAGGTCCGTCGAACACGGCGAACCGGTCGCCGAGAATCTCGCAGTGCGTGGTGAGGCCGTCGAGGACGGTCGGCTCCCAGACGCCGGGCACCGCGCAGATCGCCACCTCGTCGATGTCTTCGAGGGCCTGGATGCCCGTACGGTTTCCGCTGCCTCCGTCCACGCCGATGTAGTCGGCGGGCGTGAGACCTCCCCCGGCGCTGACGCCGCCGGCCAGATCGAGTGTGGCGAGCGGCCGGCCAGGGTCGGTCCTGGAGATGCCGCTGCCCAGGAACGGCAGTGGATCGGCGCCGATCGTGAGCGCGAGGAGCGCGTCCGGGTCCGATCCGACGGCAGTGGCGAGCATCCCCAGGTCGGCGGCAGGCGGGTTGGGCGCCGAGGGGATCGTCCGGGTCTGCCTCGCGACGCCCGGAGGCGCGTCGATGATGTCCAGCCGGAAGCCGGCCAGTACGAGAGTGTCGCCCGCGACGGCAGCGGCTGCGGGCGGGCGGTCCAGGGTGAGCGTGTGGTTGGCGCCGTCGGGGGCGTGGCTCAGGACCGTGTGCAGACTGGGCTGTTGCGTACGGTCGGCGGGGACGAGGAGGACCGTGCTGCCGTCTTCGATCGCGCCCAGGCCGGCGATCGTCACGGTGGCAGGGGGGTCGCCCGCGGGCGGGGCGGCCGGCGCCACCACGGCGACGGTGGCGGAGCGCGCGATCCGGAGCACGGCATGCAGGCTGTTGCCTCCCTCGCCCGCCTGTGCTGCCTGCGCACTGAGGACAGGTACCGGCGGGGTGGCATCGTCCAGCAGCGTCGCGGAAGCCGCGGTGCTTCCCACGGCCGGGGGCACGATCCGCTTCACGTAGAGCCGTTGCCCGCCGTTGTCGAAGAATCCCTTCACCGCCAGCGGCAGCAGCCACCACCGGATGCCGTTCGCGTCGGCCGTGACCACGTCGGCGTCGCTCGGCCGGGGCAGAAAGCCGCCGAAGAGCCGGTGGAAGTCCAACAGACTGGTCACCAGCTTGGGTTTGCCCGAGTCAGGACCCCGGGCGGTTACTCCGACCATGCCGGCGGTGCTGGTGGCCACGCCGGTGATCGGCCTCGGGCCGGTGGAGATCTCCTCGACAAATACGCCTGGGCTGAGATATTCGGGCATCGGGGCTTCCTCCGCTACGGGATCTCGATGAGCTGCTCGGTACCGCTGATGTCCTGCGCGGTCAGATGGATCGACGCCTCGGGCCCGCCGGGCCGACCGGGATCGGCGAGCGCCGTGACCGTGAACCACTCGGCCTCGGGCACGGCCGGATCCGGTGCGGGCAGTGGCGGCTTGCTGCCGGGCCGCCGCAGCGGCAGCCGGAAAGCGCCGTCCCGAGCCGTCGCCGCGTACTCCGCCCACTCGGCGACCCGCGGCACAGAGCCCGCGTCCGCACGTGCCCGGCCGCTGACCGCCGCTCCGGCGACCGCCGCACCAGCGGGCCCACCACGCCGCACCCGCCCGCGCAGCAGCCGGGTTCCGGGCGGGAACGGATAGGCGGGCAACGGATACAGCCGTACCCGCGTCACCGCGGGTACCGTCGACGCCGGGGCGTCGAACTCCACGCCGCCCGGATGCTCCGCGTCCAGCAGGTACGGCGAGACGAGCCGGATACGCAGCCGCTGCACGGCGCCCGGCACGGGAGCCGGGTGCGCACTCGCCAGGGAAGGCAGCACAATTGCGCCGCCCGGAGTCGCCACCACCGGTACGTCGTCCTCGGCAGCCCATCGCCCGCCGGCCAGGCGCCGCTCGACCACAGCGGTGACCTGCAGGACGGGCGCGCGTCCGGTGAAGGCATCCAGCGGCAGCAGGCAGACCGGTCCCGGTGCGATCCGTACGGTGTCCACCGCCGCGTCGCCGGCCGTCACGTGCGGGCTCGCACGCGCTGTCCGACGCCGACGCCGACGCCGCCGCCGGTCACGGCCGTTTCGACGGTGAGGTCGCGGGAGGCCAGATTGACCACCCGCACCTCGTAGTTGAGGGAGAGCCGGTACGGCTGCGAGATCGCCCACCACACCTTCGCCCGCTCGTCGAGCGACAGCGGGGCCAGGCGCAGGTTCAGCGACTCCCCGGCCTCGGCCACGCTGTTGCTCTCCGCGGCCGGCACCAGCAACGGACCCTGCAGGATGGCGTCGTCGTACAGCGCCCGCATCGCCCTGCCGAGCATTCGCTGCTGGGCGTCCGGGGTGCCGCCGGTCGGGACGAGCAGATAGCGCAGCAACAGGGCCATGTCGGCCCTGCGGAGTTCCTGGCGGACCGCGCCGGTGACCGGGTCCTCCACCACGGTGTGGCGGGGGCCGCGGTTGCGTGCGCTGGGGTCCTCGGCGACCTCGTAGAGGAAGAGCTCGAGACCGAGCCCGGCGTTGCCGCCCTGCTGCTGACCGATGAGGTCGACGAGACGCACCTGGGCCTGGGAGCCGGACTCGCGCACCGCGGCGGCGAGTACCTTCAGCAGGATGTCGGACACATCGGCGATCACATCGGGACTGCCCACTGCGATCACCCCCCGATCGTGCGGATACGGCACCAACGCTGCCCGGCAGTTGTGCGCCGGACCGGTCAACACCTGCGAGGCTAGGGCCGGGTGACACCCCGGAGCTTCCGGGAAATCCCTGGTTCCCTCCCTGGATCCGCACCCGCCGGGCGACGCTGTGAAGCCGCCTCACCCGGCGGGTGACGACCGCCGGGCACATCACCAGGGCACTACGCCCGCGTCCTCGAAGAACTGGCCGGTCGGGCCGTCGTCGGGCAAGGTCGCGAGTTTGACGGCGATCGCCGCGCCCTGTCCGGGGGTGCGCACGCCGCGGAAGCCGTTGAGGTCGGTCGCGACGTATCCGGGGCAGCCGGCGTTGATCAGGATGTTCGTGCCGCTCAACTCCCGGGCGTACTGAAGGGTGACGGCGTTCAGGAACGTCTTCGACGGCGCGTACGCCACGGCCACCGGACCCGTCGTCTGCTCAGCAGCGGTTCCTGACTGCCGGGTGAGGGAGCCGACGCTGCTGGACATGTTCACTATCCGCGGCGAGGCCGAGTGGCGCAGCAGCGGCAACATCGCGTTGGTGACGCGGATGACGCCGATGACGTTGGTCTCCACGACAGTCCGGATGGTGGCGGGATCGACCCGGGTGGGTTCCTGCGGCATGCCACCGGTGATGGCGGCGTTGTTGACGAGCACGTCGAGGCGCCCGGCCTGTTCCTCGATCAGCCGGGCGGCGGCGGTCGCGCTCGCGTCGTCGGTCACGTCCAGCGGTACACCGAACGCGTCGACGCCTGCCGCGCGCAGCTTCTCCACCGCGGCAGTACGGCGCCGATCGTCGCGGGCGCCGACCCCCACGCTCCAGCCGAGGGCCCCCAGGCCCGCCGCGATCTCGTACCCGATTCCCTTGTTCGCGCCGGTGACCAGCGCAATCGTTCGTTCACTCATGGGGACAATGCTGGCTGGGACCCTGGCGAGGGGTCCAACACCGATCAGGTGGGCAGCGATACCTCCCAGGTATCGATCCGGGGATACGATGGCTGCGTGGAGACCCGGGAACTGCGATATTTCGTCGCTGTCGCTGAGGAGCTGCACTTCGGGCGCGCCGCGCAGCGGCTCGGGATCGCACAGCCGCCCTTGTCCCGGGCGATCCAGCAGCTCGAACGCCGGCTCGGGGCAGCGCTGCTGGACCGGACCAGCCGCACCGTCACGCTGACCGAGGCCGGCTCCGTGCTGCTGGCCGAGGGCCGAGCGGCCCTGGACGCGGTCGATGCGGCCGACCGCCGGACCCGCCGCGCCGCCCTCGCCGCGACCGGCCGTCCCGGCCTGGTCCTGGTCACGAAAGCCGGCGCGGCCAGCGAACTGCTGGCGAGACTGCTCGACGCCTACGCCGCCGAACCCGGCGCGGTCCCCGTCGACGTCACCCTGTGCGGGCCGGGCGAGCAGGAACGACACCTGCGCGAGGGCCGGGCCGACGTGGCGCTGCTGCACCGGCCGTTCGACTCGACGGCCGGGTTCGACACCGAAGAGCTCAGCACGGAGAGCCAGGTTGTGGTCCTGCCGGCCGGGCATCCGCTCGCCGGCCGGGCTCACGTGTACATGGCCGACATCACCGCGCTGCCAGGCCTGCCCCTGCCACGCTGGCCCGACCGCGCCGGCACCTACCCGCCCGGCCCCGGCCCGCAGGTCCGCGACCACACGCAGTTGCTACAGCTGATCGCGCTCGGCCGCGCTTGCACCCTCTTGCCGGAGTCGTGCCGAGCCCTACTGCTCGGTGACCTCGCCGCCGTGCCCGTGCTGGACGCGCCGACAGTCACCACCGTGATCGCCTGGCCACCGCACAGCCGGTCCAGAGCCGTCGCCGACCTCATCCGGACTGCGACACGTCTCCAGCCCCCCGCGGTGCTGACCAGCAGGCCGTCGACGACCGCGACCAACTCGAGGACCACGGGCCTGAGTCGAGCGGGCGGAGTTCGGACCTGACCTGTCCGAGCCGCTCGTCACCGGTCACGAAACCCCGCCCAGATAGGCCTCGGCGACGCGGGGGTCGGCGGACAGTTCGGCCGCCGTCCCCTCAAGTACCGTCTCGCCGTTCTCGATCACGTATGCACGGTGCGCGATTTTCAGCGCCCCCTTGGCGTTCTGTTCGACGAGGAGCACGGCGGTGCCCCCGCGGTTGATGTCCCTGATCACCTCCATCACGGCCGCGACCATGAGCGGGGCCAGTCCCATTGACGGTTCGTCGAGCATCAGCAGGCGGGGGCGGGCGACGAGGGCCCTGCCCATGGCGAGCATCTGCTGCTCGCCGCCGGACAGCGTCCCGCCGTGCTGGGTCCGCCGTTCGGCCAGCCGGGGCAGCAGTTCGTACACCTCGTCGACCCGTCGGGCCAGTTCCGCGCCGTCGCGCACCAGATAACCGCCGATCAGGAGGTTCTCGTGCACCGTCAGCGTGCTGAAGATCCGGCGCCCCTCGGGGACATGCACCACCCCGCGTGCGACGATCTTCGGCGGCGGCGTCCTGGTGATGTCCTCGCCCTCGTGGAGGATCCGGCCGGCTGCGGGCTTGACCAGTCCTGACACGGCGGACAGCGTCGTGGTCTTGCCGGCGCCGTTGTTGCCGAGCAGGGCGACGGTCTCCCCTTCGCCGACGGTGATATGGAGCCCGCGCAACGCCCGTACTCCTCCGTAGCTGACTTCGAGGCCGTGGATCTCAAGCATGCTGTGCTCCGTCCCCCACGAGTTCCGCGCGAGCGGCGTGGACCTCGTCGTCGTCGGCATCCCGGCCGAGGTAGGCCTCGATGACTGCCGGGTTGCGTCGCACGTCGTCCGGACGGCCGTCCGCGATCTCCTTGCCGAAGTTCAGGACGACCACCCGCTCGGACACGTCCATGACCAGGCCCATGTCGTGTTCGATCAGGGCGATCGCCATGCCCAGTTCCTGGATCCGGCGGATCAGGGTGAGCAGTTCTGCCTTCTCGCCGTGGTTGAGCCCCGCGGCCGGCTCGTCGAGCAGCAGCAGCTTCGGCCGCCGGGCGAGGGCGCGGGCGATCTCCACGCGGCGCTGCTCGCCGTACGGCAGGTTGCGCACGGGACCGGCACGGTCGCCGCGCAGCTCGACGAAGTCGAGCCACTTGTGCGCCTCGTCGGTGGCCTCGTGTTCGGTGCGACGGTAGCGAGGGGTGTGCAACAACGCGTCGACGGCTCTCTGCTTCAGCCAGAGATGGGTGCCCGCCCGTACGTTGTCCAGCACCGACAACTCGCCGAACAGCCTCAGGTTCTGGAAGGTACGAGCGAGGCCACAGGCCGCGATCGCCGACGGGCGCCGGCCTGTCACGTCCTGACCGGCCAGCCGGACGGTACCCCCGGTCGGCTTGTAGAACCCGCTGACGCAGTTGAACGCGGACGTCTTCCCCGCGCCATTGGGGCCGATGACCGAGACGATCTCACTCTCGCCGACCGAGAAGGTGAGGCCGTCGACAGCGCGGATTCCCCCGAAGGCCAGCCGCACATCATTGACTTCGAGCATCATGTGTCTTCCTTCGCCGACAGGGCGGTCGCTGGTACGCCGGGCGTGCTGCGGGCGGCCGTCTCGTCCGGGTCGCGTGTGCGGTGCGGCCACAGGCCCTGGGGGCGGAGCAGCATGACGACGATGAGGAGCATGCCGAACACGAAGAACCGGTAGTCCGCCAGGTCCCGCAGCAGTTCGGGGAGCAGGCTGATGACGACGGCGCCGACCACGACACCGCGGGTGGAGCCCATGCCACCGAGCACGACCGCCATCAGGACGAGGGCGGACTGCAGGAAGGTGAAGCTGGCCGGCGAGACCGCCGACAGCTGGGCGGAGAACAGGACGCCCGAGAGACCTCCCCAGACCGCGCCCGCGACATAGGCCGCCAGCTTGACCCGGTACGTATTGACTCCGCTGGCTTCGGCCGCGTCCTCGTCCTCCCGGACGAACCGCCAGGCACGGCCGATACGGGAGCGGCCGAGCCGGGCGGCGAACAGCACCGCGACCGAGACGATCACCACGGTCGTGTAGTAGAAGACGACCGGATCGGAGAGCGTGTCGCCGAGCAGCCCTGGTATGCCGTAGATCCCCGAAGGGCCGCCGGTGATGTCCAGGTTGTTGGCGACGATCCGGATGATCTCCCCGAAGCCGAGGGTGACGATCGCCAGATAGTCGCTGCGCAGCCGTAGCGTCGGGCCTCCGATCACCACTCCGGCCACCACCGTCACCACGACGACGACCGGCACGGTGGCCAGCAGCGGGACGTCCAGCCGCGTCGCGAGTATGCCGCCGGTGTACGCGCCGACGGCGAGGAAGGCGGCGAAACCGAGGTCGAGCAGGCCGCAGTAGCCGACGACGATGTTCAGACCGACGGCGAGCATCACGAAGACCGCCGCGCTGGTCATCACGTTCAGGGCATAGGGGGTGGCGGTCACGAAGGGGGCCAGCAGGCCGATCGCGAGCCCGGCCCAGCCGAGCCTGCGGCTTTCGAGCAGCCGCGTGATGACCGAGGGGCCGCGGCCCCTCGGCTTGACCGGTGGGTTCTGGTTCTGGACGGCGGTCATCACACTCGCTCCGTCACACGTGTGCCGAGCAGGCCGGTGGGCCGCACGGTCAGGAAGAGGATGAGGAAGCCGAAGGCGAACACGTCGCGCCATTCGCCGCCGAACCAGTCGGTGCTGAAGGACTCCAGCAGACCGAGGACGAGGCCGCCGAGCATCGTGCCCTTCAGGTTGCCGATGCCGCCGATGACAGCCGCGGTGAACGCCTTGAGCCCGATGATGAAGCCCATCAGGAAGTCGATCTTCCCGTAGTAGGCGCCCGCCATGACTCCGGCCGCTCCGGCAAGGGCCGAACCGATGAAGAACGTACGGGAGATGACCGCATCGACGTCGATGCCCATCAATAGACAGCCTTTCGGGTCCAGCGCGATGGCGCGCATCGCCCGGCCCTGGCGACTGCGCATGACGAGCGCGTTGAGCGTCACCATGAGACCGAGGGCGACCACCATGAGGATGAGCTGCTGAACTGTGATCCTGGCGCCGAGCACCGAGATGGCGGTGCCGTCGAGGCGTACCGGATACACCCGCGGGTTGGGGCCCGCGACGATGCGGACCCCGTACTCCAGGGCGAACGACGCACCCACAGCGGTGATCAGCAGCGACAGCCGCGGTGCCCCGCGCAGCGGCCGGTAGGCCACCCGCTCGAGCGCGACGCCGCTCAGGCCGGTCACCAGCATCGTCAGCACGAGCACCACGAACAGGGCGGCCAGCGAACCACCGGGGACGGCGCCGAGCGTGCCGAGCAGCGCGAATCCCGAGAAGGCTCCGAGCATGTACAGGTCGCCGTGGGCGAAGTTGAGCAGCTTGATGATCCCGTAGACCATGCTGTAGCCGAGGGCGACCAGGGCGTAGAACGAGCCGACGAACAGCCCGTTCCAGATGAGTTGTGCCATGCGAACCCCTCCGGTTACTTGAGGGAGTCCTGCAGGACGAACTTGCCGTTCCTGACGCCCAGGATCACGAATCCGCCGTTGCTCAGGGTGTGTTCATCGGTGAACTTCAGCGGGCCGGAGAAGATGTCGAAGCCGTTCAGGCCCTCGAGCGCCTTGATGATCTTGTCGCCGTCGGTGCTGCCGGCCTTCTTGATGGCCTCGGCCGCGACCCGCACGGCGTCGTAGGACTGGGTCGAGTACGGGCCGGGTTCGGAGCCGAACTTCTTCTTGTAGGAGGCGATCCAGCTCTCTGCGCCCGGAGTGGTTTCGGGGGTCTGGGTCATGGTCGCGTAGACGTCCTTGCCGTTCGCGGCGCCCGCGATCTCGACGAGCTTCGCGTCGACCGAGCCGTCGCCGACGAGGAACTTGCCCTTGTAGCCGGCCTGGCGGAACTGACGGATCAGCAGGCCGCCTTCCTGGTAGTAGCCGGTCCAGTAGATGTAGTCGGGGTTCGACTTCAGCACGCTGGTGACATTCGGGCTGTAGTCGCTCTCACCGGGGTTGACCGAATCCTCACCGGCTTTGGCCGGAGCGCCGCCCACTCCCAGCTTGACCGAGGTGAGGTCGGCGATGTCCTTGGAGTAACTGGTGTTGTCGTCCATGACGGCGACCTTCTTGACCCCCTCCTTGGTCAGCCACTTGACGGCCGCGTCCGCCTGCTGGCTGCCGGTGCCGTTGATGAGGAAGACGTGATCCTGTTGCTGCGCGACCAGTTCGTTGGAGTTGGCCGCCGGAATGATCATGGGGATCTTCTGCTTGCCGAAGACCGGCAGTGTGGGCAGCGTGGCGCCCGAGCAGTAGCCGCCGACCGAGACGACCGCGCCTGCCGCAACCAGCTTGTTGGCTGCCGCGACCGCGGTCTTCGGGTCGCAGGCGTCATCCTCGGCCTGCAGCTTCAGCTTCCGGCCGAGCACACCGCCCTTGGCGTTGATCTCGTCGATCGCAAGCTGCGCGCCGTTCTTCATGTACGGGCCGATGTCCGCGCTGCTGCCGGACATCGGGATGTCCATACCGAGCACGATGGCGCCCTTGTTGTCACCCTCGGAGCTGGAGCCGACCAGTCCGTTGCAGCCCGTGGTGGACAGCGCGGCCACCGTGAGGAGCGAGGTCAGCGCCACGACGCGGGACGTGGTGCGGGCGGTTGGGGGCAGGACGGGGATGGTGGGTCTCTTCACGGGGGCACGCTCCTCGGCGAGGCAATGCGGACGGTCGGGTAGGAGGACCTGGGGTGGATCGGTCACGGGTGCGAGGACCTGGGGTATCGGTCAGCGGGCGACACGGTGAGTCGCAGCCGGCTCAGGACGCGGCTCTTCCCCTGGTCGGGGCATGAACCCTGTGGCGCCATGTGGCGTGTGACATTTCACATCGCACCAGGGTGATCGGTCAATGGCTTGAACCCGACCGTTGTCGTCCGGTCGGCCAAGGTGTCATCGGCGGCGCGTACCGAAGACAGCGCCATCGAAGCGGGCGGCTCCCCCTCCGCTGTGCTGTGGGACGTGAAGGGGCGGGAGTTCCAGCACCGTGCAGCGAGGCCCGCGATTTTCTCCACCGCCATCGGATTCTCCAGTCATAAGGGATTTCCCCGGATGTATGGGGCCGGTGAATCCAGGAGACGGAGAGAAGGGGGCCAAGTCCATGGCAGGGCGAACACAGTCCGGTCACCGATGGCAGCCCGTACCGCGGATCGCTGGGTATGGGGTACCCCCCCGTGGAAGGGAACGCTGCGTAGTCCGGACCCCACGTGTGCCTATTGAGGCCGGCCGTACCGGTTGAGCCAGGGTCCGTCGACACCGGCTTTCGCCACCTTGCGGCGACCTATGGGTTGTTGGTGGTCAGCGCGTCGCGGACGGCGTGACGACTGGTGACGCCGAGTTTCTTGAGGACGCTGGCCACGTGGTGTTCCGCGGTACGGGGGGAGAGGAAGAGGGCATGGGCGATGTCGCGGTTGGTGGCGCCGGTGGCGAGAAGGCCGGCGACTTCCTGCTCGCGGGGGGAGAGTTGCTCGCCGTAGCCGCGGCGTCCGACCGGGGGGCGGGCTTCGCCGAGGTCTCGCAGGGTGCGCTGGCAGCGGGCGGCGTCGAAGGTGGCCCCCAGGTGCCGGTAGATCTCGTCGATCTCTGTCAGGTCCTGCGCGGCACGGTGGGGCGTGGTGGGGATCAAGGTGCGGGCGGCGTGTTCGGCGGCCTGGGCCGCGGGGTAGGGACGGCCGATGCCCTGGAAGGTGGCGCGAGCACGGTCGAAGTGGTCGCGAGCCCGGGCCGGGTCCTCGTCGCGCAGAAGAAGTCCGAGGCAGAGGTGAAGGTGCGCGATGGCGGCCGGCGCGTCCTGGCCTTCGATCGCGCGCTCGAACTCCCTGGTCAGCTCCGTGGCCGACTCGAGCCGCCCGGTGGCCAGCGCGGCCTCGACGGCGACCGGTATCACGTCTGAGGCTCTGAGCCAGGGCCCGTTGTGCCGCAGTCGGTCCGTTGCCGGGGCGGTGATCGCCCACGCTGTCTCGGGCTCACCCTGGGCAAGCCTCACCCGGCCGATTCCGGCGGCCGCATCAGCGCTCCAGACCGCATAGTCACTCGCGTCCGCGGCGGTGGTGTACCTCTTGAGAGCCTGGCTCCACTGTCCGCGGGCCTCGGCAAGCGCCCCCAGAACGAGCGATCCCTCGATCTCCAGCATCTGGATGTCGGGGATTTGCGCGAACAAGGTCGCGTAGGCGGCCTCCAGGTCGCTCCAGGCGCCCGCGTGCCAGGCGAGTTCCTGGCGCAGTATGCGGCAGGTGGCGTCGAGTTGCGGTGCACCGGTGCGGTGGGCGAGGTCCCGGCTCTGTTCGAGCAGCGGGCCCACCCGATCGTCGTGGCCGAGATCCACGGCCGCATCGGCCGCGTTGTACAGCGCCCTGGCGGTCTGCCTCAGCACGGCCAGGTCTCTGCCTTCCCGGGGCAGGTGGTCGACCAGCTCCCATACCTGCGGATGCCCGATCTGGGCCAGCACCGCGATCTTGTTGGCGTGCACCGTGGCCCGCGCCGCCTCATCGGGACTGGCCTGCACAGCGCGCTCGGCGCGCTCGATCCAGGCCAGAGCTTCCGCGGCGGGCCGCCCTCTGAACGTTGCCCACAGGGCCAGATGACTCATCGCGTGCGCGGCGGTCTCGGGCCGCTGGTCGCCCAGCTCCCCGATGGCGCATTCCAGCTCCCGGATGCCTGCCGGGTCGCCGGCCTGACTCGTGAGGATGAGGCCGAGTCCGACGCGGATTTCCCCGCGGGTGGTGGCGGGCAACTGAGGGTCGGACAGGATCCGTTGCAGGACCGCCACCGACGCCGTGTACTCCACGCTGTAGGTGGCGGTGCGGCTGAGAGCCAGCGCTACGCGGGTACGTACATCCTCATCCAGCCCGGGTTCGGCGAGGATGGCGTGCAGAAGGGCGGCGGCGGTGCCCTGGTCACCCAGCGTGAGCGCCTGGGCGGCAGCCGCCTCGGCCTGTGTGAGCCAGCCCTCCTGGTCGCCCAGGGCACGGAAGTGATGGGCGATCTGCACCAGCGGGGGACTGTCCACTGCGCGCAGGGCCGCGATCGCCCGCTCATGCAGGCGGCGACGCTGCGGACCCGGGATGGTCTGGTAGACGGCCTGCTGGGCGAGAGAGTGGCGGAACCCGTACTGCATCGGCCGGTTCTCGCGCAGCACTGCGGCGCCCAGCACCTCCATCAATGCCTCCATGCCCTGTTCGGGGTCGAGGCCGGCGACCTGGGTCAGCACGGGTTCGGCGGTGGGCACCGCCAGCACCGCGGCGGCCTCCACGACCGCCACCGCCTGCGCCCCCAGGCCCCGCACCCGGGTGGTGACCGCCTCCCGCAGCCCTCGAGGCACGACCGCTTGGCCGAGCCCGGTCACCGGATCGACCACCTCTACGCTCAGGTGTACCCGATGGCCCTGTTCACTCAAGGTGATCAGGTCCTCCTCGACCACCAAGGGCAAGCCCGCACTGCGCTCGAACAGGATGTGGCCCAGTGCGTGAGTGGCGCGCGGGCCCAGGGCGGCGGCCGTCAGGTCTTGGATGTCGGATTCGGTCAGCGGAGCCAGGTGGATCTCCGCGCCGCTGGTGCCAGGCGGGCGGCGATAGGCCGCGCCCAGGACAGGTGCGCGCGGCGGCAGCTCTTCCTGCCGGTAGGTGAGCACCAGGCCCAGCTGCGGCGGCAGGTCGCGGGCCAGGAGCAGCAGCAGCTCGCGGGTGGCTTCGTCTACCCAGTGCAGATCCTCGATGACCAGGATCGCTGTGCCGCAGGCCTCCAGGACCGCGCGCACCGCCCGTACCAGCTGGTAGCGCTCAGCTCCGGTCTCCTGCACGTCGTCGCCGGCGGAAGGCAGGTGGTCGGCCAGTTCCGGCAGCAGCGGCGCGAGGACGCCGGTGAGTGGCGACATCTCGGCGGCCGGCGGCAGGTAGGGACCGGCCTGGCGCAGGGCGTCGATGACCGGCCCGTAGGGAAAGGGTTCGCGCAGCGGGTGGCAGCACCCGTACAGGACCCGTCCGCCCTGGCGTACCAAGTCCGCGGTCACCTCGCCGACCAGGCGGGACTTGCCGACGCCGGCCTCTCCCTCGATCAGCACCACTGCGGGTGGATGCTGCAGGGCGCCCCGCAGCAGACCGGACTCCCGTCGACGGCCCACAAAGGCGAAACCTCCGCCGCCCGCGGCGCGGGGGCTGAGATCGAGACTCACCATCTTGACGCACCCAGCCGTTCACCACGGCCACGGGCCGGGCGGCTGCCCGTTCCATCCCGCGTCACACCCGCAACCTCGTGCACACCACGCTAATCCCGCTCGCGCGAAGCGCGAAAGGGGCGACCGGTGATCGCGGGTCGTTGATCAAGAAGACTCCCGCCTTCGGCCCGGGCGCAGTGTCCTCGCGCTTACACCGGGCGTCTGCATGAATTACATGTGACATTTCACATACGACTGAGGGTTTCCCGCCACTGTTCGGGAGCTCCCGCGGGTCTCTAGCATCCGCGCCATGGATCTCGAGGTACGGCATTTGCGAGTGATCTGTTCGATCGCGGAGGCCGGCAGTCTCACCCGCGCCGCCGCATCGCTGGGCATGACCCAGCCAGGGCTCAGCGCCCAGCTGCGGCGCATCGAGATCATGCTGGGCGGGTCGATCTTCGACCGTGGACAGGCCGGTGCCGTCCCCACAACCTTCGGCGAGCTGGTGCTCACCCGCGCACGTGCCATCCTGCCGGGCATCGACGGCCTGCTGGCCGACACCGCCCGCGCCGCACGCTGCCGAACCACACCCGACCGCGTCCGCCTCGGATCGGTGGGCGCCCCGGTGCTTGCCGATCTCGTCGTGGCGGTAAGGGAGTTGTCGCCCCGGTCGGAGGTGACGGTCCGCTGCCAGTACTCCCCGTCCCCGCTGCTCGACGACCTCGCCGCGGGACGCCTGGAGGCGGCGGTCCTCGGTGACAACCCTGGCCAGGAGCTCTCGCCACGCGATGAAGTCGTACTGCGCCCATTGGCCACCGAGCCCGTCTTCGCCCTGCTCCCGTCCGCCCACCCGCTGGCAGGGCAGGAAGAGGTGAGCCTGAACCAGCTCATCGAGGAGGACTGGGCCGTGCCCCACCCGGACACCGACCGCACCCGGGAATACTGGGCGTCCGTCTTCGCCCTTGCGGATGGCCAACCGAAGACGCCCTTCGAGGCGGAGGGCCGGCAGCTGATCGAGCTCGTACGGGCGGGTCTGGCCGTCAGCCTCTGCCAGGCCACGTTCATCGCGGTGCCCGGCGTCGCGGTCCGCCCTCTCGCCGGGAATCCGATCTGGTACCGCCATGTTCTCGCCTGGCGTCGCGACGGCCCGCTCGCCCCGCACGGCGACGAGATCTTCCGCAGGGTCGGCAGAGGCTATCTGGCCACCTGCGCCGCCACGCCCGCGTACGCACGGTGGCGTGAACGCCATCCGCGCTCGGTGCGGCTGCTGGACTGAGCCGCTGCGGTGCCGCCGCCCCTTGGGGCGACGCGGTGGATGGCGACCGAGGGCACTGTGGTCGCCATCCACGGCAGCGGCCTACTGCTTGGTGATCGATATGACGTCGTGGAGAGGGCTGCTGCTCTTGACGTCGATCCGGACCCCGGTGTCGGGATCCGTGAAGGACTGCCCGGGGCGGAACGCGGCCATGTCCAGCTGCGCACAGCCCGACGGCGGGGTGGCGTCGGGGTTGCCGTTCACGACCTGGACCGGGCCGTAGCCCGTCTGGGCGGCCGAGTCGACCTTGTAGATGAGCACACCGGTGGAACAGGCCTTGGCATCGTTCCCGACGGCCTTGCGGGACTCGGCGACGTACGCCGTGGTCTCGCCGGTGCGGACCACCGCGATCTTCGTTCCGTCGGGGCGCTCGACAGCCTTCAGTTGGACCGTACGGCTGCCGGCCGTGGACAGGCAGCTGACCTGGTCGTCGTCGATCCAGCCGAACTTCCAGAGCTCCCAGCCGACATACTGCGGGGCGGGCCCGGCGATGTTGCCCATGAGGTCCCAGCCGCGGACATAGCGGTGGAAGTCGGCGCCTTCGAAGGCATACAGGTCGGGCAGCCCGAATGTGTGGCCGGTCTCGTGGTTGACGACCTTGAAGCCCCAGCGCCACATGTCCTGCCCGAACGTCACTCCCCACTTGAGGCGCTTGCCGTCGGCGACGATGCCGGCGGCGGCGGGGTCGTACAGGTACGTCGGGGAGAACTTGATCGCCTTGGCGGCCTTGTTCGGGACGATGTAGACCATGTCGTACCGGGAGAAGTCGACATCCGGATCAGCGGCCTGAACCGCCTGACGCATGTACAACTCGTGCTCTTCGAAAGTGATCCCGCGGTCGAAGCCGTAGGTGGTGGACTCCTGCGGCATCCGCAGCCAGCGGTGCACCGGGGTGATGTCGAGCTTGACTCTCCCGAAGGATGCCTTCTGCATCCAGTCGGCGGCCGGGGCGAGTTCGTTGTAGTAGTCGTCGGTGGAGTCGGTGGCCTGGGCGTCGGGGAAGTCGACGAACAGCATGAGCACGCGCTTGGTGCCGATCGGCTTCTGGAACTGGCGGTAGTCGGTGTCATGGCCTTCGTCGGTCCAGCCGGTCCTGCCGGGGAGAGCGCAGTCGGCGGCAGTTGTGGCCGTGTCCTCCGAGACGGCACTCGCCACGGGGGCGGCCACCGCCAGAGGGGCGAGCACGGTCAGTGCGACGGCGAGCCGCCGGACCTTGCGGGCGTGTCTGTGCATTTCCTCAGTTCCTTTCTTACGGTGGCTGCCGGACGTCAGATGCGTCCGGCAGCCATGTCCATGAGGCGGGCCAGGAAGCGATCACCGGAGGCGGTGACCCCGTCGTGTTCCCACTCGTTGGTGCCCGGGCAGGCGATAGGTGTGGCTCATGGGGTCCTCCCCGCGGAGAGCGGCTCGGGGTAGTGGCAGGCGACTTCCTGGCCCGGAGCGATCAACCGCAGGGCGGGTCGTTCGGCGGCACAGCGCTCGGCCGCCCTGGGACAGCGGGTGCGGAACGGGCAGCCGCTGGGGGGATTGAGCGGACTGGGCAGGTCTCCGGCGAGCACGATCCGTTCGCGCGATCGCTCGGCGTCCGGGTCGGGCAGGGGCACCGCCGACAGCAGGGCATGGGTGTAGGGGTGCGCGGCGTGGTCGAACAACGTGGCCCGGTCGGCCGTTTCCACCACGGTGCCGAGGTACATGACAGCGATGCGGGTACTGATCTGGCGGACCGCACCGAGGTCGTGCGCGATGAACACATAAGCGAGCCCGTAATCCTCCTGGAGATCCTTGAGCAGATTGAGGATCTGCGCCTGCACCGATACGTCGAGCGCGGAGACCGGCTCGTCGCAGACGACCAGCTTCGGCCGCAGTGCCAGCGCTCGCGCGATACCGATGCGCTGGGCCTGACCGCCCGACAACTCGTGCGGAAAACGGTCGGCGTGCTCCGGCCGCAGCTCCACCCGCTCCAGCAGCTGCTCCACCGGCTCGTCCGGCGTCAGCCCTTGGTAGCGGAATGGAGCAGCCAGGATCTGCCGGACGGTCTTGCGGGGGTTCAGCGATGAGAACGGATCCTGGAAAATCATCTGCAGGTCCCGGCGGACCGGCCGCATCGCCGCCTCGTCCATCGATGCCAGTTCCCGGCCGGCCACGCGGATCGTGCCGGACGTGGGCTCGATCAAGCGGGTGATCAGCCGGGCGACCGTCGACTTTCCGCAGCCGGACTCGCCGACCACGCCGAGCGTCTCGCCGGCCTCCACCCGTAGCGACACACCGTCAACTGCCGTGACATGACCGGCAAGCCGACGGGTCAGTCCGTGCCGCACCGGGAAGCGCTTAAGGAGGTCCTGGACTTCGAGCAGTGGTGCGTTCACAGCGTCACCTCCGGTGCTTTGACAGGTCCCGCGACCGGCGTGTGCAAGGTGGGAAGGCGGCGCGGCAGCGGCCCGTCGACGCGTGGCACGCAGGCGAGCAGACCCTTGGTGTAGGCGTCCCGCGGCCGGTAGAAGACATCGCGGACCCCGCCCCGTTCCACCGCACGGCCGCCGTACATCACGACAACCTCGTCGGCCAGTCCGGCAACCACACCCATGTCGTGGGTGATGAGCATGATCGCGGTGCCGGACTGCTCCCTCAGTTCGCGGAGCAGCTCCAGGATCTGGGCCTGTACGGTCACATCGAGCGCGGTGGTCGGCTCGTCCGCGATGAGCAGGTCGGGCTCCAGGCACAGTGCCATCGCGATCATCACCCGCTGCCGCATGCCGCCGGAGAACTCGTGCGGGTAGGCGCGGGCACGCCGCCCGGGCTCGGGGATGCCGACACGATCCAGCATCCGCACCGCGACGCGGTGTGCCTCGCGGCGCCCGGCCCCGCGGTGTGCCCGGTATGCCTCGGCGATCTGGAAGGCCACCGGGTAGTAGGGGTTCAGGCAGGACAGCGGATCCTGAAAGATCATCGCGATCCGGTCCCCGCGCAGCCTGCGCAGCGCGCGTTGGCCCAAGCCCGTCAGATCCTGTCCGTCGAACCGGATTTCACCGGTGACGCGGGCGTCCGGCAACAGACCCAGAACCGCAAGGCTGGTGACGGACTTTCCGCTGCCCGACTCACCGACCACGCCGAGCACAGCACCGGCATCCAGATCCAGGTTCAGTCCGTCTACGGCGCGTGTCCCTGAACCGAAGTCCACGGTCAGATCACGCACTGTCAGCAACGTCATCCCACGGCCCTCACTCTCGGGTCCAGGACCGCGTACACCAGGTCCACAACGACGTTGGCGAGCACCACGAAGCACGCGGCGAACAGGGTCACCCCGAGGATCACCGGCTGGTCGGCGCTGTTGATCGCGTCGGCCGCGAGCTTGCCCACGCCGGGCAGGCCGAACACCGACTCGGTGATGAGGGCGCCTCCGAGCAGCGCACCGAGGTCCATCCCGAAGATCGTCACGATGGGCATCAGCGCTGGGCGCAGCGCATGCCGACGGATCACCGTCGGCTCGGGCAGGCCCTTGGCGCGCGCGGTGCGGACGTAGTTCTGACCCAGGCTGCCCAGCATCTCGCTGCGGGTGATCCGGGCGTAGACCCCGGCGTAGAGCATCGCCAGCGTGATCCACGGCATGATCATCGACTGCGCCCAGCCGAGCGGGTCCGCGGTGATCGGGGCCGCCTGCGGATAGGGCAGCAGCCCGAGCTTGACGACGAGCACGTACTGCAGCACCAGGGCCGTGAAATAGATCGGCAACGAGACGCCACCGAGCGCGGCCGTCATCGCCGCCCGGTCCCACAGGCTGCCGCGGCGCAGCGCGGCCAGTACGCCCGCAAAGACGCCGCCGGTCAGCCACAGTACCGCCGCGCCCACCGCGATCGAGATGCTGATCGGCAGCCGGTGTGTGAGCAGCTGCCAGACCGGCTGATTCGTCTGGAAACTGAACCCCAGACAGGGGAAGGGACACGTCACGGCCTGTTCACCGGTGCCATAGTTCCGGCCGGCCACGATGCCGACGAGGTAGTCGCGGAACTGCACAAGGAGCGAGTGGTCGAGGCCGAGCGTCGCGCGGATCTGGGCAATCCGCTCCGGGCTGCACGCCTTGCCGCAGGCCCCAAGTGCCGGATCAGCGGGCATCAGATAGAAGATCGCGAAGGTGGCGCCGCAGATCACCAGCAGGATCGTCGCCGCTGCGGCCAGTCTGCGCAGGACATAGAGAATCATCGTCGCCGGCTCCGGGGGTCGAGTGCGTCCTGTACCGCGTCGCCCAGCACGTTGAAGGCGAGCACGGTGACGAGCAGGAAGACACCGGGGATCAGGAAGTAGACGGGGTCGGCGGCGTACCACGGCACCGCGGAGGCGATCATCTGGCCCCACGAGGGGGTGGGCGGGGCAACGCCGACGCCGAGGAAGGACAGGCCCGCCTCGGTGGCGATGTAGCCGGGGATCGACATGGTCGCCACGACGAGGATCGGTCCGGTCAGGTTGGGCAGCACCTCGCGCACCAGGAGCGCGCGCCGGGAGGCGCCGAGCACCCGGGCGGCCGCCACGAACTCCCCACGGGCCAGCACCATCGCCTGCCCCCGCACGATTCGCCCGACGTAGGGCCAGCCGAAGAAGCCGAGCACGACGACCAGGAGCAACTGCCGGTCCACGCCCGGCGCCGCGGAGATCAACGCGATCATGAAAATCAGGCTGGGGAACGACATCAGCAGGTCCATCAGCCGACCGACGAGGGCGTCGGTCCAGCCGCCGAAGTACCCGGCGGCCAATCCCAGTGCCGTTCCCAGCACCACCGACAGACCGGTGGCGAGCATGGCGATCAGCAGCGAGACCCGCGCGCCGTACACGACGCGGGCGAGGATGTCCCGGCCGCTGCCCGGCTCGACTCCCAGCCAGTGCGTGGTGCTGATGCCGCCCGCCGCTCCTCGCGGCAGTCCACCGAGCGCCGGATTCACGGCATCGGAGTGGAACTCGGTCGGCGATGTACCGGTTGCCCAGGTGATCAGCGGGGCCGCAAGCGCGATCAGGA
This sequence comes from Streptomyces sp. NBC_00885, assembly GCF_045207475.1. NCBI lineage: Bacteria > Bacillati > Actinomycetota > Actinomycetes > Kitasatosporales > Streptomycetaceae > Streptomyces > Streptomyces sp. NBC_00885. The sequence goes on along the minus strand of NZ_CP108796.1, from coordinate 896,353 downwards.
CGAGTACGACGACTCCTGTGAGCGCGGCCACCGCGGACGGCTGCATCAGCAACCGCCGCAACAGGGACGCCTCGTGGCGTCCGACGCGGTGTGACACGTCGGACGACAGCGAGGTGGGGAGCATCGTGGTCACTTGCGAAGCCCCAGGGAGACCAGATCCAGACGTCCTACGTAGGCGATGTGCCCGTACGCCCCGGTGACGTTGGGACCCACGAGGACGGCTGCCTTGTCCCAGAGGAACGGCACGACCGGCGCGTCCTGCATGATCTGCTTGGCCAGCTCGCCGTAGGCCGTCGCAGCGGATGCCGGATCGCGCTCTTTGACGATCTCGTCGATCCGCTGGTTGACCTTGCGGGAGTTGTACTGCGAGTGGTTGTTGTTGCCCTCCGCGGTGATCATCCGGCCGTCGAACACGATCGGCAGGTAGGTGGAGGCGCCGGGCCAGTCGGGCGTCCAGCCGTCGATCACCAGGTCGTGCTCCTGGGCCGTGTTGCCCACGGTGCTGTAGTACGCCGACGAGCTGATCGCGTTGATCTTCACCGTGATGCCCGCCCGGGCGAGGGACGCCTGCACCGCCTCGGCCTGGGCCTTGCCTGTGGTCGTCGCGGGGGCGTCGAGGGTGAGGGCCAGGTCCGAGGAGTGACCGGCCTGTGCGAGCAGCGCCTTGGCCTTGGCCGGATCCCCCTTGCCGTCCTGGCTCGGGTACGGGTCGTCAGAAACGAAGCCGGGCAGCGACGGTGGCAGCAGAGTGGTGGCCAGCTCCCCGATGATCGGGCCGCCCCGAGCGGTGCGCAGAGCCTCCTTGTCCAGCGCGTATGCGATCGCCTGCCGCACCCGGACGTCGTCCAGCGGCTTGTGCTTGGTGTTGATGCTGACGAAGCGCGTGTTGATCGATTCGCCGATGACATGTCGCTGACGCACTTGCGGGTTGGTCATCACCGGCCCGATGGAGGCTGCGCCGATCGGCTCGAAGCCGACCGCGTTGGCGTCCTCGCCCCCAGCGGCGATGAGCCGCTGGTCGATCACTGCCGGATCCAGATTGAGATCGATCACGATCTTGTCCGGGAGTCCCTTGCGCACCGGGTCGATGTCCGGACTCCAGTGAGTGTTGCGGACGAGTGTGAGCTGCTTCTTGGCCTCGAAGTTCTCGATCTTGTACGGCCCGGAGGAGAAAGGCCTGGAGTCGTACTTGACGCCGTTGTCCTTGTCTCTCGGTACCGGGGCGAACATCGGCAGCGACACCGCCGAACCGAAGTCGGCCACCGGGCGGTTGAGCTTGAAGACGATCGTCCTGTCGTCGGGTGTCTCGATCGAGGCGAGCCCCTGCTTGTCCTTGTAGGGGCCCTTGTACGCCTTGCCGCCCGCCAGCCAGATCCGGCCGTACGGCGGGCCTTCGGGCAGCTCCGCGGCGAACGTCCGCTCGACCCCGTACTTGATGTCCTGGCTGGTGATGGGCCGGCCGTCCTCGAATTTCACCCCTGCTCTGAGAGTGAAGGTCCAGGTTCGGGCGTCATCGCTGGGCCGCCCGTTGTCCGTCGCCAGGTCCGGCACGATCTTGCCTCCGGCCAGGCCGGGGGCCGCCGCGAAAGTCGTCAGCGTCCGGTAGACAAGCCGGCCGACGTTCTGGGACGAGGTGACGTAGTTGCGGGCCGGATCGAGGTGCTCCAGGTCGATGCTGGACAGCACATGCAGAGTGCCGCCCTTGCTTGCCGCTTTGGCCTGCCCACCGTCGCCACCCTGGCCGGTTCCCCCGCAACCGGCAACGGCGACGAGCCCAAGGGCGGCCGCCATGACCATTCTGGCTCGTCGTATTCTCACAACAGGCTCCCTTTGCGATGTGACATTTCACGAAGTGGGGACAAGGTTGAATGCGACCAGTCCGTACGGATAGCCCCCATATCTCCATAACTTCGCGTTATGGAGCCTTCTCCCGGCGCTGCCGGGTCGACTGCCGTGGGCGCTCGAAGGCACGTCGGGGCGGTGTGACCGGCGCATGCCGCGCCGCCCACATCGCCCGTTGACCACTCACGTGCTAGGTGGTCACCACTTGTAGGTCCAGACCGTGTCGTTGAACGAGTCGGAGCTGTTCACGTAGATCCTGATGCGGGCGGTGTCGTCCTGGAACGACTGGCCGGGCTTCCAGGTCTGCATGTCCAGCGTGGAGCAGTTCCCCGTGGGCGCGGCGGCGTTGGGGTTCGTCACGATCCGGATCGGCCCGTTGCCGGTGGTGGTGGAGGTGTCGACCTTGTAGATGACCACGCCCGTGGCGCAGGCGCCGGCGTCGTTGTTGGCGGCCTTGCGGGACTCGGCGACGTAGGCGGTGGTGGCGCTGGTCTTGATCACTGCCAGCTTGTAGCCGGTGCCCCCGTACTCCACCCCGTTGAGGGTGGTGGAATACGTGTTTGCCGTGGACAGGCAGGAGACCTGACTGTCAGTGATCCAGCCGAACTTCCACGCGTGCCAGCCGAAGAACTGCGGGGCGGCGCCGTTGACCTTGCCCATGATGTCCCAGCCGCCTACGTACTGGTGGAGATCGCCGCTGAAGGCGTAGAGATCGGGCAGTCCGAAGGTGTGGCCGGTCTCATGGACGGCGACCTTGGAGCCCCAGGTCCACAGGTCCTGACCGAAGGTCACCGCCCAGCGGATCGCCACCCAGCTGCTCGTCTGCCCGTTCCAGACCCAGGTCACATTGCTCGGGTCCTGGATGAAGGTGGGGGAGTGACTGATCGCGGCAGCGGTGCTGGTGGGCACGATGTAGAACGTGTCGTAATTGGCGAGGTTGACGCCGGCACTGGCGGCGCCTGTGAGCGCGTCCTTGACGTACGTCTGGTGCGTTGCCCAGGAGAAGTCGCGCTGCCAGTTGTACGCCGTGGAGTTCTTCGGCATGCGCACCCAGTTGCCGTACGGAGCCTGAAGGTCCAGCCAGGTTTTGCCGTTGGAGGCGTTCCACAGCCAATTGGCCGCGCCGGACAGTTGGTTGTAGTACGGGGTGAGGGGCAGGGTGGTGCCGACGGCGTCGGGGAAGTCCACGTAGATCACGCCTACGCGCTTGGTGCCGGTCGGGTTCTGGAACCGGTTGTAGTCGGTCTGCTGGCCCTCGTCGGTGAAGCCGGTCGTGCCCTGGAGCGCACACGCGGAGGTGCTCCCGTTGAATGCGTGGGCGGGGCCTGCGGGGACGGTGACCAGGGCAAGCAGAGCGAGCAGGGCGGACAGGACGATCAGGAGCGCCGCGGTCAGTGGGCGCCGCGTCCAGGTCGAAGAGCGCAAGGTATGCCTCCGTGGGGAGAGTGGTCCGGGCTCGGGCGCGGCAGCTGCGCCCCTCCGGTAGACGACGTGGCGGTTGCCGATGAAGGGTGGGCGGGTCGCAGACTCGGCTCGCCGTCTCTTCGCAGCTGTTGCGATGTGGCGGAGGGCAGGTCTGCAGCTCGCTTTGGGGAGCTCTCACCTGCCCCGGGGATCGCGCCGGTATCGGAGGTTCGCCCCTCCGGATCCTCCGGGCGATCGCGGAGCGTATCTGCCCGTCCAGGCCGGGTGCCGCCTGGAATTGCCGCTGAGCAGGATTCGCTTGAATGTCGGTTCGGGGACATAGTGCGGGCCGGCCGTCGCCTCGGGCAGCCCTCGCCTGTTCATCACATGGCGTTATGAACCTCGAAATCCGCCGCCTAAGGCGCACCGTACGTGCATGCCCGGTCACTGCTTGAGAGCCCAAAATGGCTACCGCACTGCGCTACCCATCCTTTCCCCCACTTAATGGGTGCGCTTACGCGTTGATCTCTCAGTGGCCGCCGGCGTTCTGTGGAGACAGATGTTCAAGACATCCGGAATGCGAAAAGGGCGGCAGGATCATGACGATCAATGAAGTGGACGGCTCGCTGACCGGCCGCCCGGCCTACGGCCCGGCCCATCCCACCCGCCTGGATCCCCGGCCATACCGAGGTGAGACCAGATCTCAGTGGTTCGATCGCCACCCGGCCTCCGTGTCCGCCGCTCGGAGCTTCACCCGCGACACCCTGGTCGAACAGCCCCTTGAGGAATCGGAAACCGTCGAGCTGCTCGTCAGCGAACTGGTTACCAATGCCGTGCGCCACGGAGCCGGCCCGATCCTGCTCAGTGTGACTGTCCGTGGCGGGTCGCTGCGGTGCGAAGTCACCGATGCGCATCCGGCCTTCCCCTGCCTCAAGGCGGCCGGCGCCGACGACGAATCCGGTCGAGGCATGCGGTTGCTCCATGAGCTGTCCCACCGCTGTGGTGTCCGGGCGGATCACCAGGGAAAGACGGTCTGGTTCGAACTGTGGGCTCCTGGCCCGACCGAAGCCGTCCCGGCTTCCATCCCCGCCCCCGCTGCTACGCCCATGCACAGCGACCCGGCCGCGCCGCTTCAATGCTGGTCGGCAATCGCATAACTCCGGGTTATGGGCTTTCGAGATCTCCCCGACGGCACACCAGAGGCCGGATGCTGAGCGAGCCACGCCGCTCGGACACTGTGCTCCATGGTCGGCCGGGACGCTAAGACCACCTCGCGACGGGAGTACCGATGAGCATTGCCTGCGATCCCGCGGAGACGGCCACGACCGGCCCTGGCCCCGACGGGCAGCGGCCTGCCACGGACGTTCGGAACACAGCCGATGCACCCCGATCTCCGGGCACGCATGACCCCTCATGTCATTGCGGGCAGTCGTTGGTCCGCTGCGACGGTTGCGCTGCCCTGCGTTGCCTTGATTGCGACCCTTACCGTTCCGATGACTGCGCCTTCGGGCTCTGAGCGTCCGCGCGACGGCGCCGCTGCCGAGGGGGACCCAGTCGCAGGCACGTCTCCCGACGGGAGGCGTGCCGACGAGTGCTTCATCGTCGTCGGGAGCGACGTGGCGCGCAGGGTCTGCGGCTCGTTGAAGTCGGCCGGTCACCAGGTGCGCCACCTGGCTCAGCCCACGGACGAGGATCTGCGCCGGGCGCTGGACCGGGAGGTGGCAGGCGTCGCGATCCTGCTCGATGACGATGTCGAGTCCCTGCGCTATGCCCTTGCGGTGGAGCACATTCGTCCGAACGTCTCGCTGGTGGTGACGATCTTCGACCGGACGGTGGCCGAGCAGCTGGTACGTGTGGTCCCGAACTGCCGGGTCACCTCCCCGGCGGACGTCGTCGCACCGACCTTCCTGGCCGCATGTGTCGAGTCCGACCTGCTGGCCCTCACCCGGACCGCTTCCGGCCACGTCGCCGCCCGCCGGGAGGGGGACAGCGTCCGCCTCGAGCCCTACAGGCCACCGCGCTCCTTGAGGTACACGGCACGGCTCGGGAGGATGCGGGGCCAGCTTCGGCCACACGACAGCAGCTCGCGGATCACTCTGACCGGCCTCGCCGGGCTTCTCCTGGTGCTGTTCCTGGACTGGCTCTGGTCCGTGACTCTCCATCACCGACCGCCGGTCGAGGCGCTGTTCGAGGCGGCGCGAACGGTGTCGGCCGTCGGCCCAGTATCGGCGCACGGTTCGGACGCGTACATGGTCTTCGCCAGCGTCGCGATGCTCCTGACCATCGTGTTCACCGCCGTTTTCACCGCGGGCCTGATCGACCGTCTCCTGGCTCCGCGTTCGGTCGGCATCGTGGGTCCCCGGGCCATTCCCCGGGCGGGCCATGTGGTGGTCGTCGGGCTGGGACAGGTGGGTCTGCGGCTCTGTACCCAGGTGCAGGACCTGGGCATCGGTGTGGTCGCCGTGGAGCGGGACCCGGCAGCTCCCAACCTCCGGCTGGCCAGGGCACTTGGCGTGCCCGTCGTCGTCGCCGACGCGACGGACAGGTTCGTGCTGCGCGAACTCGGCCTGAACAAGGCGCAGGCGATGGCCGCCGTCGCCTCGGACGACTTGGACAACATCGCGGTCTCCGTGGCAGCGCTGGCGGTCGCACCTGATCTCCGCGTGGTCATACGCGCGGGTGACCACGAGGCCATCGCGGAGACCCGTTCGCTGTTCAGGATCGGCCTTGTCCACGACCTCAACAGCATGTGCGCCGCGTACACGAGCGCAAGCCTGTGCGGACTGCAGCCGCGCGGTGTGGTGGCACACGGAAAGCGGCTCCTGGTGGAACGTGCGGACGGAAGCTTCGTGCCCTGGCCGCACGCGGACCGGTGCGGCCATGAGTAGTTCTCCGGCAGCCGGGGCGCATGACGTACGGGAGCAGTCCGCCGGTGCTCCGGCGGACTGCTCCCGTTCAGGGCGTCAGTGCCGGGTCTTGGTGTGCCAGACGGGGTCACCCGTGCTGGTGTAGATCACCACGTTGCCGTCGGCCTGGACCGCGAGCTTGGCGCCCGGGTTGCCCGCGGTCGCCGACGCCCACACCGGCTGGTTGTCCGGCGTGTAGATCACCAGGTTGCCGTCCTCCTGGAAGACAGCGCGAGCGCCCCGCGTGGCCGGGTTGTTGGAGGCCCAGCGGGGTTCCTCCCGCTCGTCGAAGACCACGAGCTTGCCGTCGTCCTGGAGTGTCAGCTTCGCCCTGCCCGCGTCGACCTCGTCACCGATGTCCAGGATGGAGACGGCGGAGATCTCGTGGTTGCCGTCCTCCGTGACCCGGACCTTGATCTTCGGGGCTTCGTCCGACAGTTTGCCGTCGGCCAGGCGGTCGAGGGTCGACAGCGACGGCGTGAACGCGTAAACCGCTCCCTCGGTCCGTACGAACTGCTCGAACCGCACCTGCTTGCCGGCGAAGGAGACATCGGTCGTCGGGCCGATCATCGGGTCCGCGCCTACCTTTGGATCACGCTTCGGGAAGCCGGTCTCGATGACCCAGTCCTTCTGGATGAACTCGAACTGCCTCACCAGGTCGGCCTGGTAGCTGACGAAGACCAGACCGCGAGCGGCGTCAGGACCGTGGCCGCCCGCGCCCGCCGGGTCGAAGGGCAGGCCGTAGGGGATGCCGCGGCGCATGATGCGCCGGCCGTCGAGGTTGCCCTTCTCCGGTACGGGTGTCTGGCCCTGCTGGAACAGGAGCCCGTCACGGGGGTTGGTCTTGCGGAGGTGGGAGAACAGCGGGGTGATCTCCCCTTCCAGGTCGTTCGCGAAGCTGATGTCGTTGTCGTTCGCCGCCTCCGGGTCCGCGGGCATGTCGGCGTGCGGACACTTCGCCACGGGCGTGCCCGAACGCCAGCGCCCGACCATCCGGGCCGCCAGCCACTCCGTGGTGGCTTCCGGGGGCACGGCCTTCGCGTTCTTCAGCTCCTTCAGCCGTGCCCCGATCTGCGCCCACCAGCCTGGAACGTCCTGGCCGAGCCTGCGCACCACATGGAACGAGCCGTTCCGCGCCCACTCCGGCAGACCGGAGGGCTTGCCGCTCACGGTCTCCTCACCGACGACGAACTCGCCGGCCGGGATGATCCGGGTGCCCGGGTGTCCCTTCTTCCACTCGGGGTGCCTGGGGTCGGGCTCGTCGAATCCCTGGACGGCCGGCTCGCTGACGCCGTCCTTGAAGCCGAAGTGCTCCTTGCCCCTGCGGTCCCCGAGCAGCGTTCCGCCGTCCTGCTCGAAGATGATCACCACTTTGTGGACGGAGGCTTCCTGCCGCTCCTGGGCGAGGGCCGCCCGGAGGTCCGCGACCCTGTCGGCCGCGATGGTGAGCACCGCATGGACGGGCTGCGCGTTGCTGTCGCCGAAGAGCCAGTTCTCCGGCGAGTTCTCCCCGGTGTCCCCGAGCATTCCGGCGCGTACGGCGGAGCCCTGCTTGAACGCGTGCTGCGTCGTGCCTTCCGCCGTACCGGGGAAGGGGTCCTTGCCCGTCAGCGTCTGCATACCGGCATGGGTGAAGCTGACGCTGCGCCATACGGCGGTGAGAGCCTTGGGGTCGTCACCGCCGGTGTTGCCGCGTGCGGCGCTGAAGGCCGCGTTGAACGCGGCGACCTGCCGGGTCGTGGCGATGCGCGGCTTCAGCCGACGCAGCCAGGTGCGTGCCCGTGTCGCGTCGTCGAACTTCAGGAACAGCAGCTGTACGTGGTCCTTCTTGAAGCCGGCGATCACATCGCCCTGGATTTCCGTGCTCTCCCGCAGTGTCAGGTCTGTCATCGTGTCTCCAGTTCCTCGGGTTCTTGGGGATGGAACTCCTGCGTCGGGGAAGCGGGCGGCGTCAGCCTGTGTTCGGCGGGCCGAAGGACACGAACTTGGCGATGCTCGGTACGCCGTCCTCGTTGAGGAGGAAGAGCATGTAGTAGCCCGGCGGTGCGGCTTCCGCGGTGGGCGGCGCCTGCAGTTCGAGGGAACCGTCGCTCCGGCTCTTGATGCGGACGTCGAGATGGCGCTGGCTGAAGTTCACCGAGTGGGTCGCGGTCGTCGGGGCCAGCAGGACGGCTCGCTTGACGTCCGCGGCGTCGGAGGTCAGGACTGTGAACCGGTCGTCGTAGCCGACCGTGCGCCGGGGCACCGCGGAGAGGTCGGGACGCTCGCCGTTGTGCAGATAGGCCGGCTCGTAGATCTCGATGGAGCCGTCCATGTCGTCTTTGATATCGGGGTCGTTGGCGATCTGCTGCGCCTCGTCACCGGTGACCATGATGCGTCCGTCGGGCAGGACCACGGCGTTGGAGTGGTAGCCGCGCGGCAGCCGCTGGGCGGGCCCGAGCTTCCAGTTGCCGTCGGTGTCGCGCATCTCGGTCTGCCGGTATTTCAGGTCGGCGTTCGGGTTGTAGAGCCCGTTCCCGTAGTCGCGGATGTCGTAGGAGCCGTTGACGGTGAACAGCGTGCCGTCGGGCAGGATCAGGGTGTCGTCCTGCGTACGGCCGAAGGCTCGGGCCTCCTTCGTCTTCCACTGGCCGCCGACGTACTGATACGTGTTCGGGTCGTCCCGGTCGCCGCCGAGGACGAGGACGGAGTCGGGGCCCTTGAAACCGGCGGGCAGCGGCACCGCGGAGCCGTAGTTGCGCAGGAGGACACCGGGCCGGTCGGCCAGGCTCGTGCGGGTCTCGGTGACCGGGTTGAAGAGCCACTGCTGGTTGCGATCGCGGCCGAGGCCGTAAATCTTGCCATCACGCAAAGAGAACAGATGCGGATAGTCGTGCTTGAACGGGGCTTCCGCCTTGAAGATGTCCACGGGCAGGTTCTCGGGGACGTCGGTCTTCGTGGTCGGGACCGGGAAGCTGAGTGCCGGGAAGCGTTCCACGATGGGCGTGGGCGTGCCCCAGCCGAGCTCCGACTGCCCGGACATGATCAGGATCCGCCCGTCGGCACCGGTCACGGCGCTCGGATACCAGCGGCCCACGGACATCTGCTCGTTGATGGACCAGGTTTCTGTCCAGGGGTCGAAGACGAGGGACAGCTTGGCGCCGGAGCCGTGGTTGCCGCCGAGATTGCCGCCGAAGACGCCGAGCATCCCGTTGGGCAGAAAGGCGTGACCGGCGCAGAAGAACGGCGCGGGACGTGGTTCGTCCTTGCCGTCCGGCATCATCACGGTGGGCGGCGTGACCTCCTTGAACGCGTCCGGGCCGCGGCCCTTGGCCGGGTCCCACAGATGCGCCCGGCCCGCGTTCGCCTTGCCGATGATCTGGGTGGGGGCGGTCTCCTTCGTGGGGTTGGTCTCGATCCTCTCGAAGGAGAACAACAGGACCTTGCCGGTGGGCAGTTGCGCCACGTGCACGGCGAAGTCGGGTGACGGGAAGTACTCCTTGAAGACGCCGAACTCCCGCGCGCTGAACGGGGCGTTGTGCTTCGCCTGGGACTTGGTGAGCGACTCCAGGCGTGCCGTACGCATCGGCTGTGAGTAGTCGCCGAGGTCCTCGGCCCCCTGGCGGGCCCTGGCGTGCGTCTCGGCGTGCTCCTGGCCGAGGACGGCGGCCTCGGCCTGGTCAACGGCGACTTTGCCGCCGGTGTCGGGTTCCGTCTCCCGGGAGAGGGAACGCGGCTCCGGCGCGCCGTCGTGAGCGGCGGCAGGGAGGACAGTGACGAGGGGGGTGGTCAGGGCGGAGATGACGGCGCAGGCGGAGAGCAGCCTGGACAGTCGTGGTCGTGACATGGCACTCCTCGTGGGCTGTCGGCCTCCGTGTGCATGACCGTCCCCGGGGTTGGGTGGTGAATATGCAGACGGAATAGACCGAATGTGACTGACTGTGACATAGGAACACAGAGCGTAATCACGTGCAAACGCGAGGAGTGAGCGTGTCGACCGGGCGGGCGGGGGTTGCCGGGCCCGTCGGGAGGGTGGGCCGACCTTCGGCGCGGAGGCGGAGGCCTGCCCTGCCAATGAGAACGTCCAGGTCGGCCCTTGCGGGCCGACCTGGACGTCGTGATCAGGCGCGATCAGGCGGGATCAGGCGCGGTCGAACCGGTCGAGGTTCATCACCTTGTCCCATGCCGCGACGAAGTCGTTCACGAACTTCGCCTTCGCGTCATCGCTCGCGTAGACCTCCGCGAGCGCGCGCAGCTCGGAGTTCGAGCCGAAGACGAGGTCGGCACGGGTGCCGGTCCACTTGACCTCGCCCGTGGCGGCGTCACGCCCCTCGAACGTGTTCTGGTCCCCGGACGTCGCCTTCCACGTCGTGCCCAGGTCGAGCAGGTTGACGAAGAAGTCGTTGGTCAGGGACCCGGGGGTCGTGGTGAGGACGCCGAGCGACGACTGCTGGTGGTTCGCGCCCAGGACGCGCAGGCCACCGATGAGCACCGTCAGCTCGGGGGCGCTCAGCGTCAGCAGGTTCGCCTTGTCGATCAGCAGGTACTCGGCCGGCAGACGGTTGCCCTTGCCGAGGTAGTTGCGGAACCCGTCGGCGGTCGGCTCGAGCGCGGCGAACGACTCCACGTCGGTCTGCTCCTGCGACGCGTCGACGCGGCCCGGCGTGAAGGGGACCTCGATGTCGAAGCCGGCGTCCTTGGCGGCCTTCTCGACGCCCGCACCGCCGGCGAGCACGATCAGGTCGGCGAGCGAGACCTGCTTGCCGCCGGACCCGGCCGCATTGAAGGACTCCTGGATGCCCTCCAGGGTGCGCAGAACCGTCGCCAGCTCGTCGGGCTCGTTGACGTCCCACCCGCTCTGCGGCTGGAGGCGGATGCGCGCACCGTTGGCGCCGCCGCGCTTGTCGCTTCCTCGGAAGGACGAGGCCGAGGCCCACGCGGCGGACACCAGCTGGGACACCGACAGGCCCGAGGCGAGGACCTGAGCCTTGAGGGAGGCGATGTCCGCGGCGTCGACGAGCTCGTGCGTCACGGCGGGCAGGGGGTCCTGCCACACCAGCGTCTCGGAGGGGACCTCCGGGCCGAGGTAGCGCACGACGGGGCCCATGTCGCGGTGGGTCAGCTTGAACCACGCGCGGGCGAAGGCGTCCGCGAACTCGTCGGGGTTCTCCAGGAAGCGCCGCGAGATCTGCTCGTAGGCCGGGTCGAACCGGAGCGAGAGGTCGGTCGTCAGCATCGTCGGGGCCAGGCTCTTCGACGCGTCGTGGGCGTGGGGGATGGTGCCCGCACCGGCACCGTCCTTCGCCACCCACTGGTTTGCGCCGGCGGGGCTCGACGTCAGCTCCCACTCGTAGCCGAACAGGTTCTGGAAGAAGCTGTTGCTCCACCGGGTCGGCGTGCTGGTCCAGGTGACCTCGAGGCCGCTGGTGATCGCGTCGGCGCCCTTGCCGGTGCCGAAAGTGCTCTTCCAGCCGAGGCCCTGCTCCTCGATGGAGGCGGCCTCGGGGTCGGCGCCCACGTGGTCCGCCGGGCCCGCGCCGTGGGTCTTGCCGAAGGTGTGACCGCCCGCGATCAGGGCGACCGTCTCCTCGTCGTTCATCGCCATCCGGCGGAACGTCTCGCGGATGTCGCGGGCCGCGGCGATCGGGTCCGGGTTGCCGTTCGGGCCCTCCGGGTTGACGTAGATGAGGCCCATTTGCACGGCGCCGAGGGGGTTCTCCAGCTCCCGGTCGCCGGTGTAGCGCTCGTCGCCGAGCCAGGTGGACTCGGGCCCCCAGTAGACGTCCTCGTCGGGCTCCCAGACGTCCGCACGACCGCCGCCGAAGCCGAAGGTCTCGAAGCCCATCGACTCCAGGGCGACATTGCCGGCGAGGATCATGAGGTCGGCCCACGAGAGGTTCTGGCCGTACTTCTTCTTGACCGGCCACAGCAGGCGGCGGGCCTTGTCCAGGTTCCCGTTGTCCGGCCAGCTGTTGAGGGGGGCGAAGCGCTGCTGGCCGGCTCCGGCGCCGCCGCGGCCGTCGCTGATCCGGTAGGTGCCCGCGCTGTGCCACGCCATACGGATCATGAACGGGCCGTAGTGCCCGAAGTCGGCGGGCCACCAGTCCTGCGAGGTCGTCAGCACTTCCGCGATGTCGCGCTTCACGGCGGGGAGGTCGAGGGTCTTGAACGCCTCGGCGTAGTCGAACTCCTCGCCGAGGGGGTTGGCCACGGCGGGGTTCTTGGCAAGGATCTTCAGGTTGAGCCGCTCCGGCCACCACTGGCGGTTTCCGCCGCCCTGGGTCGGGTGCGGGGCGCGCCCGTGCGCGACCGGGCAGCCACCTCCATCCTCCGTTTTCGCGTCTGTGACGATTGCATCGTGGTTCTCAGACATGGGAATCCTTCCGGACCAGGCGGATCATGGTGCTCAGGAACTGCGGGCGGTGGAACAGTCGGGGCACGGGCCCCAGTGGGTGACCCCGGCCTCGTGGATCGAGAAGCCGGGATCGTCGGACCGGGTCGGGCAGGGGGTCTCGCCGACCGCGCAGCCGACGTCAGCGACGACACGACACGTCCCTCGCACCGGGCCTGGCGGCCGGCCGACCATCACGTCTCTGTCTCCTGCCGTACTGGAGTCTTCCTGTCCCTTGGCTATCGCCGGAACCGATCCTACAATGGACAGAATCCAAGTCAATAAGCGCGCCAAACCCGTATCCCATCGGAACCCGGATGTCCACCGGTAAACTCCGGGCATCCCACCGAACCTGAATAGGTGAACCGATATGAGCGACCTGCTGGAGCGACTGCGGGGGCGTGGCTGGCGGATGACCTCCCAGCGACGTGTCGTTGCGGAGGTCCTCGACGGCGACCACGTGCATCTCACGGCCGACGAGGTGCATGCCCACGCGGCACAACGGCTGCCCGAGATCTCCCGGGCGACCGTCTACAACGCCCTGGGCGAGCTGGTCCTGCTCGGTGAGGTCATAGAGGTCTGCACCGAAGGACGCGCCAAGCGCTACGACCCCAACGCGCACCATCCGCACCAGCACCTGGTGTGCTCCAACTGCGGCACCATCCGCGACGTCCACCCGACCGGCAATCCGCTGGCCGACCTCCCGGCAGAGGAACGGTTCGGCTTCACGGTGTCCGAGGTCGAGGTCACCTACCGCGGACTGTGCCCATCCTGCGCCTAAGGGCGTAGGAGCGCTTCCCGACTCAGAAGACCAGGTCGAGGTGCGGCAATACTCCGTGGCGAGCGGGGGCGCCGCTCGGAGATGATCGCGCGCATGGTCTCAACGGTGACGAACATAGCGATCGACTGTGCGAACGCCTACCAACTGGCGCGTTTCTGGAGCGATGTGACCGGACGCCCGCTGGATCCCGAGGACGAACCCGGTGACGACGAGACCGAGGTCATGCTGCCCGGCGGCCCGGCCTTGCACTTCAACGAGGTTCCAGAGCCGAAGTCGGCCAAGAACAGGCTCCATCTGTGCCTGCGCCCGGACACCTCGCGGGACGCGGAGGTTGAGCGGCTGCTGAAGCTCGGCGCCTCCCTGGTCGCCGATTGCCGCAAGCCCGACGGCTGGGGCTGGGTCGTTCTCGCCGACCCGGAGGGCAACGAGTTCTGCGTTTTGCTGGCCGACTCCGAACGGGCCGCATTGTCCTCGTGACGACCTCAGCCCTCGCTCAAGCCCGGCATCGGCCCCGCGATAGCGGATTGGGGCCCGCAGGAGACGGGACGCAAGTGAACACAAGGTTTCAGCGAGCGGGTCAATGAGGGGCGCATCACAGACCCGGATCGCCCACTTCCAGGCCCGGTTGCTGCCCGTTCACCCCCAGAAATAGAACTCTTACAGTGCTTTCTCCGGACATCTCGCCTCCCCGTCCTGACTGTTTGCCCCGGAGCCCGGTGCTTTTCCTGCCCGAAGTGCAATGACGGTGCGGAGAATGGCAATTGATGTGCTTGACATGAATGCAGCGATGTCGGTCCAATGTGCTCGCCGAGACTGGCAGGACCGAACGCCATTCAATTCGCGCATCGGCGCAAGACCCCGCTCGCGGGCCATGCGCGAGCGGATGGGCAGCGAACGGGGCGAGGAGAAGCAGATGGCTGACAGTGAGCATCAGGTGTCCAGCGAACTGCCGCCGGGGGTGGGAGAAGCGGCCGCCGCGGAAACGGCCGTAGCAGAATCGACCGCAGCAGAATCGGCGGAGACGCAATCAGTGCCGGATGCCGCACTGTCGGCCACGCCCCTTGCAACGCTCCCGACTGCCGAGGCCGAAACGGCTTCGGCCGCGACCGGTGCCGCGTCAGCGGCTCCGGATACGGAGCCCGCAGGTGCTGCCGAGCCTGCCGGCGGCGGTGAAGCCGCCGCTGCCGGCGGTATGAACCCACCCACCACGACGACCCCTGAGACCTCAGGGGGCGGGCCGCGCAAGCCGATACTCGCGGGCGCCGCGATCGCCGGAGCGGTGCTGGTCGCCGTCCCGTTGCTGCTGGTGGCCGGGAAGTCCGAGCCGCCCGCCGGGGGTTCCGCCGTTGCTGCGGAGGCCGCGGCCACCCTGCTCGAGGACGGCGCCCAGGGGCAGAAGCCCGGTGAGTTCGTCCCCGCCCCGCCTGCGCCCACGAAAGGCACCGCGACGCCGCGAGCGACCTCCGGCGCGGCCGCGCCGACGTCCGGCGGGGAGTCGTCCCCCACCCGGCGGGAGGTCGTGTCCCCCACCCGCCGTGAGGTGCAGAACAGGCGTCCCGTCAGTAGGGCAGCGGCGCCGAAGAAGCGGGTGAGTGCACCGAAGGCGCTGGGCACAGGCAGGGACGCCACCTTCCGCGCCGGATCGAAGCTCTGCGTCAATGAGGCCTGGACCTCGTACGACGGGCGAACCGTGCTCCGAATGCAGGCAGACCGGAACCTCGTTCTGTACCGGGACGGCGGTGCGGTGTGGGCCGCCCCCGGAGCCATCGGACGGGGGGACTGCGCGGTCGTGCAGTCGGATGGGAACTTCGTACTCCTCGACGCGAATCAGCGGGCGATCTGGGCGGCCGGGGTCTGGGGGAGGCCCACTTATCTGACGGTGCAGGACGATGGCAATATGTGCCTGTACGGGAGCGACAATTCGGCGCTCTGGGCGACCCGCACCAACCGGTGAGACCCAGCGGTTCGGGGTGCTCGCACAGATTGTGATGCCTGGACCGTGTCCGATTCCCGATGCGACGCACCCGCTTCCCGACTGTGCCGCTTGACGGGCGAGCACGGGAATGCATCCGCGGCATCGCGCGATTTTCGGCCGATTCAATTTCGGCACACCACAGATGAATGTTTCGCCGGGATTCAGCGTTTACACCAATAGACCGGTACTTCACGTCATTCGGCGAATGGGGAATGTTGTGCACGGCCAAGGAATGAGATTCGGACTCCTGGGCCCCGTCGAGGCCTGGCGCGGAGTCAACGGCCTGGATCTCGGGCCGCCGAAGCGCCGGGTGCTGCTGACCAGGCTGCTCGTCGAGGGCGGCCGGCCCCTGTCTGTCGACCAGTTGTGCCAGGACCTCTGGCCGGCCGGCCGCCGGCCCTCGGGAGCCGTCTCCTCGGTGCACGCGCACATCAGCAGGCTGCGCACGGTACTTGAACCGGGCCGCGGTACCAGCAAGCCCGCGACTCTGCTGGTGCGCCGGCCGGCCGGGTACGCACTCGAAGCACCGCGCGACGCCCTGGACAGCGTTGTCTTCGAGACAGCGGTCAGCCGGGCCAGGGAACTGCTGAGTTCGGGCCGAACGGCGAGCGCACACCAGGAGATCGACCAGGCGCTCAGGCTGTGGCGTGGGCCCGCGCTGCGCGACGCGGCCGAGCTCAGTTTCGCCGCACCGGAGATAGCCAGACTCGAGGCAAGCCGTCAACTGGCCGAGGAACTACGGGTGAGCATCCTCCTGGAAGACGGCGAGGCCGAGGCCGCGGTGGGCCTCGCCGAGGGGCTGATCGGGTCGGCACCGCTGCGTGAGGCTCCCTGGGCCCTTCTCATGAGGGCGCTGTACAGCACAGGCCGCTCGGCCGAGGCGCTGCAGCAGTACGAGCGATTCCGCATCACACTCGCCGAGGAACTGGGCGTCGATCCGGGTCCCGGGCTGCGCGATCTGCACATGGCGATCCTTCGCCACGATTCCGCCGTGCTCCGTATCGCCCGGCCCCGGCGGATCACGGGTGCCGTGCGTGCCGCCAGGAACGACGGCCGGCTGCCCGTCGTCGGCAGGTCCCAGGAGACGGCGCGGCTGGACACCCTGCTTTCCGAAGCCGACGCCGGGCGGGTCCGCTGGGCCGTTCTGACGGGAGAGTCCGGGGCCGGGAAGACCAGGTTGCTCGAGGAGACCGCGGAGCTGGCCGCCGAACGCGGTTTCACCATCGCCCGGATGCGGTGCTCCGGTTCGCTCGACAACGGCCGGAACCCGTCGGTCTTCGGCCCTGCGGCACGACTACTCGCGGAGCTACGGAGCGAAGAGCCCGTATCGCACGACGCGGCGGATGCCGATGCGGCGGCACATCCGCAAGCCATCTCCGAAGGGGCCGCTCTCGCCGAACTGGTACGGGAATTCGCCGACCGGCGCGTGCTGTGTGTGGTGGACGACCTCGACGAGTCGTGCGCCGCGTGTCTGCGTCTTCTGAACCAACTCGCCGTCCTGCTCCGCGAGGAGAGGCTCGCCGTGTTGTGCGCCGTGCGCGACCCGGACAAGCCGCAGGTCGGCAGGCTTCTCTCCGAGCTGGCCCGGCAGCGCGCGACCAGGCTGCATCTGGGGCCGCTCGGTGTCGCGGACGTGGCGCAGCTGCTGACCGCTGCCGGTGAGGCCGACTCGAACCTCGAGGCGGCCGCACTGCACCGCCGCAGCGACGGCAACCCCTTCCTGCTGCTCGAACTGCTCGAGCTGCCCGTCGTCCAGCGCGTGGGCCCCGCCGCGCAGATCCCGGCCGCGGTCGAGAGCGTGGTGCTGACCCGGCTCGAAGCCTTGCCCGAACCGGTACGGGCGATGCTTGTGCATGCGGCGGTGAGCGGCGAGACCCTGGACATCGAGGTACTCGTCCACCTCTCGGACGGCTCCCGCGAAGGGCTGCTCGGGCTCATCGACGAGGCTCAACGGGCGCGGATCCTTGTATGGCAGGAGGGGAAGGCCGGCCGGCCTGCCGGGCACTACAGATTTCACGGCATGCTGCGCGATGCGGTGCTCGCCACGTTGACCCCCGCCACCCGGCAGCGGGCGCACGCCGGTCTCGCCATGGCCCTGGAGGCGCTGCCGGGTCGTCATCCCGCCCAGAGCGCTGCCCATTTGGTGCAGGCCGGGCCGCTGGTGGAGACCGAGGTGCTCGTACGGGCCTTTCTCCGGGTCGGCCGACTCTGTGTGCGCGACCGTCAGCACGCTGCCGCGATCGGGTGGTTCGAGCGGGCCGCCGATCTCGCGGGCCCGGAACACCTGTCGCTGCACAGAGAGGCCAAGCGCGCTGCGCAGTGGCTGGCGACAGGCTCCCCGGCCCCTCTGGTGCGGGAAGCGGACTCCCCGGTCCCCGGTCTGGCCGTCGTGCACCGGCTTCCGTGCCCCAGTCGCCTTCGCCCGACCGCCCCGTAGCCAGCAAGGAGAACCCATGTCCGAAGAGCAGGCAACCGGCGAATCGGCGAGCCCCGCCCGGGGCCAATCGGCAAGCCCCGCCCCGGCGGCAGCCAGGCCCTCAGGGGAAACGTCCGTCCCGCAGGTCTCCTCGGCCGAGGTGGCAGCCAACCCCCAGGCCGGGGAAGAGGCATCCCGGACGTCGTCCTCGCCCGACCCGGTGAGCGCGGCCCTGCCTGTCGTTTCGGGTGAGGCCCTGCCTACCGGGGCGACGACATCAGCAACCCCGGAGCCGCGGGCCGTGGCGCACAAAGGAGATCCCAGCGGGGCTGCCGCGGCAGCACCCGCAGTCGCGGGCGGTGGGCCCCCGGACGAGCCGGGCCCGGCCGGAGCGTCGGGCGGCCCCAAGCGGCCCGTCCTGGCCGGAGCCGCGATAGCCGGGGCCGTACTGGTCGCCATCCCTCTGTTGCTCATGGGATCCGCATCCGACGACGAGAAGAAGACCGCCGCGGTGGCGAATGCGGCCGGCACCGACCTCGACGACGAAGGCCCGGACCGGGCAGGCGCGTTCGTCCCGGAGCGCTCGCAGCCCCCGAGCAAGCCGGCCAAGGCTGCTCAGCCCGAAAAGAAGGCTCGCGGCGAGGCGACGGCCGAGGGCACGCGAAGCTCTGGGACCGCCGCGCGCGAGCGGCACAGGGCCACGCCCAGGCGGAAGCCCGTTCGCCGCGCGGTCAGTGGCCCGGACCTCAGCCGAATACTGATCAAGAACTGGAAAAACCAGACCTGCGTCGACATCCCTGCCTTCGGCAACGGCGTACAGGACGGTCCGGTCAACCAGTCGACGTGCAACAGCACGGCGGAAGACAACCAGCTGTGGAACCTGGAAGCCGCGCGGGACGGGGCGGGCCCCGGTGGCACGAAGCTCTACGTCATCCGGAATGTGAAGGACGGGAACTGTCTCGACCTGCCCAACTACGGCAGCGCGGGTGTCACGACCCGGATCACCGAGTACGCGTGCAACCACACAACCGCCGACAACCAGTTGTGGTGGCTGCAGGAGAGGGCCAACAACACCTTCTGGATCCGCAACCATGCGAGCAGCGATCTGTGTCTGGATGTCGACGGCAGCAACGACCGGCGCCGGGACGTGCCCCTGACGCTGTTCTACTGCAGCGACACCGACGACCAGAACTGGCTGTTCACGAGCCGATAGCAGCTGTCGGACCGTCCGCCGCCCGGCGGACCGCCTCGCGCAGAGCCGCGGCCTCGACGACCATGCTGACCGGAGCCGTCGGGCTGAGATAGAACAGTTCCCCCGACTCCGCGCGCCCATCGAGCAGTTCGGCGGCGCAAACCACGACGTGCGCGGGCAGTTCGCCGGAGCGGCCGTCAGGCGTGTACGAGGTGATGGGCACGGCGAAGGTCCCTTCGGGCGTGGTGGTCACCCTCGGCGTACCGTCCGCGCCGAGCAGTACGGCGACGTCCGAGGCGGCGAGAGCGAGCGGCACCTCGTCCTCGGGCCCGTACCCCGTGGCGGCCAGTTGCACCGCGCCGTCCAGCGGCCCCAGCGGCTGCGGCCAGCCCAGTGCCTCGGGTGAGGGGCGGTAGAGCTCGTTCTCCTCCCACTCCTCGATATCGCCGTCCCGGTCGGTGCGCCATCGCCCCACGACGGCCCAGTCGGGCGGCGGGCCCTCACCCGACCACGCCGGATCGGTGAGGTGCAGCCAGTGCTCGGGCGCCCGACGGGCGGCGGCGAGAATCTCCGGTGGCGGTTCCGGCATTCCCTCGGGTCCTGCGGGCTCGGCGGGCGATCGGTTCATCGGTCCCTCGCTGCGGTGGTCGGTTCGGTGGCGGGCGGATGGGTCCCGGCTTCGGTGGGGGGCGACAGAAGGATCCAGAGGGCGGCGAAGTAAGGTCCGTCGTCCATCGCCGAGAGCAGAATCGGGACGCCGCGCACGGGACCGAAATACTGGATGCTTTCGTGGCCGTCCGACCCCCGCCGGACGACGGCCAGCCGGATTCCCAACTCCTGTGTCACCAGCGTCGCGAGTACCGACCGCACGGCTTCGGACGAGCCCGTCCATCCTGTCCGGGCAGTTCGTTGTACTCGTTGAAGTCGTGCGGCCCGAAGAACTTGTTGTTCAGGAACAACGCTCCGGCGCCGACACCGCCGAAGATGACGAACTCGGAGATGGAGCTGAGCCCGGCGCCGAGGAAGGTGTCCCACTTCCACTCGAAGTTCCCTGTGTAAAGACCGTTGACCACGAACTCCGCCCCGGTCTCACCGAAGCCTTCTGCCAGGAAACCCTCCCCGATGTCGCCGTCGCCCCGCAGCCACTTGTTGTCGCCGAAGTCCTTGAAGTAGTTCTTGAAGATGTTGTTGAACACGCCGGACAGGCCGCCGATGAAGAAGCCCGCGACCGCACCGAACGCCGCCGACTTGCCGATGTCACTCCAGTCGATCCCGTCCGGCCGGCGGTCGCCCGTGTTGAGCGAGAGCATGGCCAGCCGCACCGCGAAGGTCGTGAACGCCTCCTGCAGCGCCTCGCTGAAGGCAGGCAGCAGATTGGTGCTCCTGAGCAGCCGGTCCAGAATCAGCAGAACGGAGAAGCGGGTTCTGGCCTTGGCCAGCGCCGCCTCCCCGAACGAGAGACCACCCGTGAAGAAGGCCATCGCCGCGATGAAAGCCAGCTCGATCAGCAGCTGGACGATCTCGGCGATGATCTCCCATTTGGACTCCATGATCTTTCTGAACTGCTCGATCTGCCCATCCGCCAGATCTTCGAGCTGCTTCACGAACTCACCGAAGTGATCCACACCGTTGGTGCCGGTGAGCATGCCCATTGCCTGGATGTACTGCTCCGCGACCTGCGGTGGCAGAGCTCCCTGGACGCTGGAGAGCGAGTCCCTGATCTTGTCGCTCAGATCCCTGAGCCGGTCCCCGTAGTCCTGGAACGGGAGGCGACTTCCGTACGCCAAGTCCGAGTCGGCCTGCAACGGCCGCTCGCCGAGAAGGACGAACAGCATGGTGCTGACTTCTTCGCTGAACTCGATGTCGCCCGGCACGTCAGTGCCTTCCGCCGCCCTCGCCGCCGGCGCCGATGCCATGGGTGGCCGTGACGGCGGCGTCGATGTTCTCCTGCGCGAAGCCTTGCGTGCTGGTGATCTCCCTGAGTTCCAGGAGCCGTCCGTTCACGATGGACCCCACGGCATCGGCGATCGCCTGCCCGGTCTGCGTGACACCGAGCACGCTCAGGCTGAACTGGCCGCCGGCCTCGATCGCGTACTCGTCGTCCACCCCTTCCCAGCCCGCGTACGACGCGATGCCGTCAGTGAACTCCCCGACCATGGCCAGGGACTGGGCGGCGATCGCCTCGATTTCACCGATCGCCGCCTCGATACGACCCGGATCCGCCTCGTAGGCCTCGGATGCCACCATCGCGCTACCGCCCTTCCGCGTGGCCGCGAATCGCCCGGCCCGGCGAATGCGGGCCGGATTCGCCGACGTCCTCGTGGATCTCGTCGCGCAGCCTGCCCCCGCCTGTTCTGTCATGGGTGCCTTCCGCCGCCGCGGCCTGCAACGGGCCGAAGATCCTCTCCCAGTCGATTTCGGAGCCCGTCACTTCGGGCAGGCCACCGGAGCGCTCGGAGAGCGGCTGGAACGCGTCGAGCACGAGCCGGGCCATCTGGGCGCGTCCCTCCTGGACGGCGTCAAGCACGGCCGCCGACAGCTGTGCGGATCCCATGTTGCGGTACTTGCCGTCCAGGAACCGGATGTGCGTCAGCTCGCCCTGCGGCCCGACCGTGACCTCCACGGAGCGGTCACGCGAGCGCACCTTCGTCGCGGCGGCGCGCAAGCTCTCCTCGGCCTGGGCGACCGCCACCTGGGTCCGCTTGAGTTCCGCCATGGCCGCGGCCAGGCGCTCCTGCATCGATTCCGTCATGTCAGTCCCTCCCGAGAACGGCGGGAACCCCGCCCTCGTCCGTCCCCCATACGTCCTCGTCCTCCGCGACCCACGACTCCCTCTCGCGGTCGCTGCTCTCCGTCTGCGGCTGGCCGCCGGCGCCGGAGCCTCCCATCGGCATGAAGGGTGTCCCCGCGCTGGCGGTCGACGTCCCGCCGCGTCGGGCGGCACCCACTTCCGCGTACGGGGAGCGATCGGCACCACCTGATGCCGGAATCCGGCGCCTGACGGGCTGCTGCCCGTCGTCCAGCACGTTGCGCACCCGTTCGCCGTCGCCGCCCCCGCTGGTCGAGCCATTGAGGCGGGTGCCCATCGGCAGCATCGGGCTGCCGCCCCCGCCGGGTGCGCCGTACCCTTCGTGATCGGAATCCGGGTCCCCGGCGAGGCCTGCCGGGGCGAGTGGCGAGCCCAGGTCGTCGGAGTAGTCCGGCAGCGTGTCGAACAACTCCTCCTCGTAGTTGGGGAAATACGAGGACGGAGCAGCCGGGTCCGTCTGGTGCGGATTGCCCGGATGGCTGGGCAGTGAGTGGCCGGGCTCGAGCGGCGAGGTGACGGAGCTTCCGTCGGGGAACGTGGTCGTCGTCGTGCCCTTGGCGGGGTCGACCGTGGTGGAGCTGCCGTCGGGGAAGTCCGTGGTCAGGGAGTGGTCGGGGTTGAGCGTCGTCCAGCTGCCGTCCTTGTTGTGCAGTGATTCCCCGGGAGCGAGATCGCTGATCTGATGGGTGCCGTCGGGCAGCCCCACCGTGGTCTCGCCCGTCGTCGGGTCGACCGTTGTGAAACTCCCGTCCGGGAACCTCGTGGTCACCGAGCCGTCGGGGTTGAGGCTCGTCAGTCCGCCGTCGGAACCGGGTGTTGTGTCCGGACCGTCGAAGGGGAGCTCCCACTCCCTGCCGCCGGGGGACAGGGCCTCGCGACGCTGCTGGTCGTAGCGGTTCTCGTCCTCGGCCTGCCGCTGCTCCTGCTTGGCCTCCTGCTCGGCCTGCTTCCGGTCCTGCTCGGCCTGCCACGTGGGTCCCGACGGACGCGGTCGTGGTGGGGCCGTTCTTCCCCGAGTAGAACGGGATGACGAAGTCGGTGTTCTGGATCCGCCAGCCGGAGTTCTGGCTGCGCCACTGCAATGAGTCCGCGGCCTCGACGATGGCATTGGACGGTTCGCCGTCGTAGTCGTCGAACTCGATCTTCATCAAGGGGATGTGCTGGTTTCCCAGCAGCTTGTCGAAGAGAGTGTCCCGCGTGGGCATCACGTATCCCGTCAGCAGTTTGACCGCGAGATGCCAGTAGTCGTCAGTCGAGTGCGCGGGATGCACGGCCACGGGGGGGGAACCTCCTGGTGAGAGTCGATGGATCACGGGCGGTGGGGAGCGAGCACCCTACGAGTCGTCGTCCCCGCCGCCGTTCCCGCCGCTGTTCCCGCCGCCTTGTGTGCCGCCGAGGTCGTCCGCGGTGTCCTCGAAGATGTCGAGGAACCTCTTGCCGTCGAGAGTGAGCAGGTTGGCACCCTGGGTGCGGGACAGCGTTTCGATGGTTTCGCGGAGGTCGCTCTCGATGTCCCCGAACAGCGTGGTCTGCTGCTTGTAGATCGTGACAAGCGACTTGGCGGTCTTCAGAATGCCGGTGTTGAGTGCCTTGCCCTTGCCGCCCAGGTTCGCCGGCTGCGCCATGAAGCCGATCGCCAGCGGCTTTCCGGTGGCGTACGTTTCGAGCTCGGCATCCGAGTCGATGTCCCCGTCACCCAGGACGGTGGACATGGTGGGTCCGAAGGTGTCGTCGTCCACCCCGATCTTCCGGACCTCTTCCTTGAAGGGCAGGACGCGGTTCGTGAGGAACTGTTCAAGCCCCGCCTTGTCCATGGCGAGCTTGCCCGTGGCGGGATTCGGATCCTCCGGCATGATCTCTCCTCTCCGGGCACCGGCTCATCCGGCCGGGCGTGGAACGTACGTGAAGGGGTGTGGCACGCGCGCCGGCCCGCCCGGGATCCGTGCGGGTCGGCGCGCGGCGACCGTCGACAGCGGCTTCGGGGGTGTACCGCTCGACGGGGTCAGCGGCCGATCTTCACCGAGCTCCACATCTGCGTGAGCGAACCCTCGCTGTAGCGGTAGCTCTCCGAGACATCGGTCAGCAGCCCGGAGTGCTTGGTGAGGAGGTCCTCCATGGCCTTGACCGCGTTGTCCCAGGCCTGCTGCTTCTGGCTGTAGACATCGCGGTCGTCACCGATCCAGGTGATGCGCAGTTCGCCCAGTTCCATTTCCAGATTGGAGAGCGTGGTCGCGATCGCCTTGGTCTGCTGGACCATGTCGTCGGCCGCGTTGTTCATGTGCGAGTAGTCGACGTAGATGTATCCGTCGCTGAAGTTGTCCGTCATGGGAACCTCCTCGGATCGCCGCGGGCATGCTGAAGCGGGTGTGCTGAAGCGGCGGGCAGGCCGCGCGCGGTCTGTGCGGCGGTCAGCCGGTCAGGGTGTCGAAGACCGAAGCGGACTGGTTGTACGCGGTGTTGATCTGCTCGTTCGAGGAACCCTGCTGAAGCCCGTGCTCGGTGAGCGTGTGATTCAACGTCTCGATCATGTCCTCGACGTTCTTCAGGATGACGTCGGCCTGTTCCTCCCAAGCCGTGATCAGGCTCTGGAAGGCATTTCCGTCGCTGCCCTGATAGCCGGAGGACAGATTGAACTTCGTGGCCTCGACGTCCTGACGGCTCTTCACGATGCCGCTGAAGGCCATCTCCAGAGCCTGAATGCCGTTCCGTGTCGCCTGTCTCCGCCGACTGCTGCATTCCGTTGGCAGACATGTGTGCCCCTCTCGTCGTCGACCTGCCACCGGTTCCTCTCGCGCCGGCGGCGCACAACCGAGCGGACCAGCCCGGCTGTTCCGGTGATCGAACGCTAGGACGGGGGGTTTGCTTTTACGGCCTGAAAGGCATGCCGCCGTCTTGTCGAGAGCTTGCCGAAACCTTGTCGCCCTAGTCGCAGCGAGGCGCGGTGGCGACGCTGCGCCCCTGCTCAGCGGCGCGTGGGGACAGATCAGGACCCGAGGGCAGCATGGCGAGCAACAGCGAGGGAAGCCCCTGCACTTCGGCGCCTTCGTAGCCAAGTGCTGTGGCGGCGTCGGCCGTCGCGATGCGGAACTTCACTCCCGTGTCGGTCACCAGGTAGACGGTGCTGCCGATCTTCGCGCCGGCCCCCCCCGGCACCTCGGCCGCGCTCGCCGCGCACTACGAGGGAATGACCCGTGACGCCACCTTCGGCAACGGCCGCGCGGCCCGGCGGGTCTTCGAGGAGATGGTGGACCGCCAGTCCTTCCGGCTGGCCGCCATGGCGGATCCGGCCGAGAACGACCTGACCCTGCTCTTGCCCGCCGACGTCGCCGATGGAGCCGCAGCGGACACGCCGCAGGCGGGAGACCGGGAGGAGATGCTGGCCCAACTCGAGGGCATGATCGGACTGAGTGCCGTCAAACGCGAGGTCACCGACCTGGTGAACCTCCTCTCCACCGCGCGGCAGCGCGAGGCCGCGGGCCTGCCCGCACCGCGCATCAGCCAGCACCTGGTCTTCGCGGGACCGCCCGGCACCGGCAAGACGACGGTGGCCCGGCTGTACGCCCAGCTGCTGCACGCTCTGGGCATCCTGCCCAAGGGCCAGTTGGTGGAGGTGGCGAGGGCCGATCTGGTGGGCCGGTACGTGGGCCACACCGCCCAGCTCACCAAGGAGGTCTTCCAGAGCGTCATCGGCGGAGTGCTGTTCAACGACGAGGCCTATGCCCTCACCCCCGAGGGGAGCTCCTCCGAAGGACCACCGTGACGAGGTGGTCGTCATCGTGGCCGGATACAGCGAGGAGATGGGACGCTTCCTCGACTCCAACCCCGGACTCGCCTCACGTTTCGCGCGTCATGTGGAGTTCGAGAACTACACCACGGACGAACTCGTCACCATCGTGGAACGCCACGCCGTGTCCTCGGGATACGAGTGCCTGCCCGGCACTCTGGAAGCCCTCCGGGCCAAGATCGCCACCCTGCCCAGGGGCCGCTCCTTCGGCAACGCACGGCTGGCCCGTCAGCTCCTGGAGACGATGATCACCCATCAGGCCCGGCGCCTCGGCGGCCTGCGCGCCCCCACCGTGGACGACCTGCGGACCCTGCTGCCGGACGACCTGCCGGCCGACCCGGCGGGGGCCAAGAAGGGCTGAGCGGACCGCTCACACCCGGATCACCTGGGGGCCCAGCTGCGCATAGCGCTGGGCCTCCACGGCCGAGAGCGAGGTGTCGGTGACGATGGCCTCGAAATCCGTCACCTCGGCGAACCGGCAGAAACTCACCGCTCCGAACTTGGTGTGTATGCCGGAAAATATCCGGCGCCGGGCAGACTTCATGGCCTGCGCCTTCACATGCCCGACCGCCGGATCGGGCGTCGTCAGCCCGAACTCCCGCGAGATGCCGTTGGCTCCGACGTACGCCAGATCGATCACCAGGCCCGCCAGCATCCCGGTCACCCAGTGATCCACCGTGGCCAGCGTGTTGCCCCGCACCCGCCCGCCCAGCAGCAATACCTGTGTGTGCTCCCGCCCGGCCAGCGAGCCCGCGGTGGCGAGTGACGCCGTGACGACGGTCAGCGGCCGGTCCTGGGGCAGCGCCTCGGCGATCAGCTGCGGGGTGAAGCCCTCGTCGACGAAGACGGTCTCCGCCTCGCCGAGCAACTCGACGGCTGCCGTGGCGATGCGGGCCTTCTGCGGTACGTACCGGGTGGTGCGGGCCGCGAGCGTGGTCTCGAATCCGGCGCTTTCGACAGGGTAGGCCCCTCCGTGCGTACGCCGGACGAGGCCGTTCTCCTCCAGCACCCGCAGATCGCGCCGCACGGTCTCCGGGGAAACCGTCAACTCCGCCGCGACGGCGGCGACTTCCATCGATCCATTGCGTCGGGCAACCGCGAGAATGGCACGTCGACGCTCCTCGCCGTCCAGGTCCTTCTCCTCACTGTGCGTCTGCGCGCGGGCGTGGAGCGCTCTCACGACGCCCCTACGCCCCGTCGTCGCTGGTCAAGCGGGTCCCCCGGGACAACCGTGTCAGGTTGCGGAAGTCCTCGGTTTCGAGGTTACCGTCGCGCCGAACGGCAACGAGGACTGGGTGGTTGAGGGTCATCGGACCGGTGAGTTCTCCCGTCCGCTCACGCATCGAAGAAATCGAAGAACCTGACCGCTGGACACGAGAGGTGCAAAGGAATCCCATGGACGAACTGGGTCTGAACACGACGCAAGTCCTGCTGCCGAACAACGCCCTCATCGAGGTACGGAACGACATGGGCGGGGGCGAATCCAGGGACGTCGCCGACTCGACCCGCCATTTCCGCGACGTCATGGACTCGCTTCAAGGTATCTCGCAGGGGGTGCTCAACGCGGTGCGGGCCGTCAACCCGGCCGAGGTCACCGTCGAGTTCGGCATCAACGTCTCTGCCAAGTCCGGTCACCTCTCCAGCCTGCTGGTCTCGGCCGACGCAGCGGCGGATCTCAAAGTCACCTTGACCTGGCGAAAGGAAGAGGGGTCCTACGGCACGGCCCCCGCGGGCGCGCCGGCGGGATGAGTCGGGAGGCGGTCCGCCGGCCGGCATGTCCTTGCGTCGGCGGACCGGCATCCCGTGGCGCGACCCGTCCTCAGGCCTTCGGCTGGGTGAGGCGGATGTGGTTGCCGAAGGGGTCGCGGAGGCCGCAGTCGGTTCCGTACGGGCGATCGGTGGGTTCCTCGGTGAACTCGACGCCTCGGCCCAGCAGCGTCTCGTATGTTTTGCGGCAGTCGTCCGTGCCGAAGATGAGATGGCCACCCATGACGCCCTTGGTGACCAGCTCGCGGACCTGCTGCGCCGTCTCGTCGGACATCGCGGGAGGGCCCGGCTTCTCCAGCAGGATCTGGCGCTCGGGGTGACCGGGGACGCTGACGGTCAGCCAGCGCATGAAGCCCATGTCGACGTCGGCGTTGACCTCCAGGCCGAGTTTGCCGACGTAGAAGTCGAGGGCCTCGTCCTGGTCGAGGACGTAGATCTGTGAGTGCGTGATGGCGTTCAACATGTGCATCACGCTAGTGGGAAGGCGGCACGAAAACTTATCCAAAACTGCTCGGTCGACGGACGGGACGGGCAGTGCGGACGGTCAGGCGCTCGGCCGTGTCCACGCCATCGTGAAGCACGTCGGTACGCCCGTGGCCGCCGCCTCCTTGCGGTACGTCCTCGGTGAGCGGCCGACGATGTCGCGGAACGTGCGGCTGAAGGTTCCCGGGCTGCCGAAGCCGACTTGGTAGCAGATGTCCGTCACGCTGTGGTCGGTCTCCCGCAGCAGGAACATCGCACGCTCGACACGGCGGCGCTGCAGGTAGCGGTGCGGCGTCTCGCCGAACGTGGCCCGGAAGGTGCGCGTGAAGTGCGCCGGGGACACATGGGCGATCCGCGCCAGGGCCGGTACGTCCAGCGGCTGCGCGTAGGCGCGGTCCATCGCGTCCCGTGCCCGGAGCATGCGGCGGTTGGTCTCTTCTGCGGCGCGGCTCACGGCGCCATCCCACCACGTTCTCCGCCGTCCGGCCACGACGGATCGTCGCCGTCCTGGGAGGTGCGCCCGCGGTTCAGCGGGACGGGTGGTCTGGGGCCTCGTGCTGTTCCAGCTGGGTCGCGAGGACCGCGGCCTGGACGCGGCGTTGGACGCCCAGCTTTGCCAGCAGGCGGGAGATGTGGTTCTTCACCGTCTTCTCGGACAGATACAGCCGCTTGCCGATCTGCCGATTGGTGAGCCCTTCGCCGATCAACGCGAGAATGTCCCGCTCACGTGGAGACAGGCCCGCCAGCGCGGGCGCCACGGTTTCCGCTCCGGTGGGCTCCGCGCGCAGGCTGCTCATCAGCCGGGCCGTCGTGGCCGGGTCGAGCATGGACTGGCCCGAAGCGACCGTACGCACCGCGGCCACCAGATCGGACCCCTTGATCTGCTTGAGTACGTAGCCCGCCGCACCGGCCATGATCGCGTCGAGCAGGGCGTCCTCGTCGTCGAACGACGTCAGCATCAGGCAGGCCAACTCCGACATACGGCTGCGCAGTTCACGGCACACACCGATACCGTCGCCGTCGGGCAGGCGTACGTCGAGCACGGCCACGTGCGGGCGCAGCGCCGGGCCGCGCGCCAGCGCCTGTTCGACGCTGCCCGCGTCACCGACCACGGTGATGTCCGGCTCGGCGTCGAGGAGATCGGTCAGTCCACGGCGTACGACCTCGTGGTCGTCGACGAGGAACACCCGTACCGGATCCTCCGCCGTGAATTTCCGTGCCTCGGTCATGACGGGCCCCTCGGTCGTGATCTCTCCCGTAGTGCGGACTGCTGAGACGATCATTGCCCTGCCCGGGCAGGAGTACCAGGGCCGACCGGCCCTAGTTGCCTCCGTTGGACCCCGATCGGCTCCGCCGGACTTCGGAGGCGCCCGGCACGCCGCCTTCGATCCCGTCCCGGCCCATACCGAACGGTTCCGTTTCGAATCCGGCTATACTTGCGGGATGGGAGAGACGCAGACTAGGAGCTCCGGGCGCCCGCGCTCCGCGGAGAAGGATTCGGCCATCCTGCAGGCCGCGCTGCAACTGCTCGCCTCGCACGGGTACACCCGCATGACCCTGGACCAGGTCGCGAAGGCCGCCGGGGTGAGCAAGTCCACCATCCACCTGCGCTGGAAGACCAAGGCGGACCTGCTCACGGCCGCACTGGAGGCGGCGCGCATGGCCGAGGCCCCACCGGCGACCGGGGACACCCGAACCGATCTGGTGGCCATTCTGCGCGACTTCGCGGCCACGGTGGAACGGGTCCGGGGCATGGCGCTGATCGGCACGTGCCTGGCTGAGGAGGCCCACACCCCCGAGCTGCTCGCCCTGCTGCGTGAGCGCACCGTCCTGCCCCGGCGTGCCCTGCTGCGCGCCGTGCTGGAGCAGGCCCGAACGCGGGGAGAGGTCCGCCGCGATGCCGATCTGGAGGCCGCGACCTCGGCCCTGCTCGGCCCGTTCTACGCCGACTACATGGCGGGGCGCGGCGGCAGGATGGGCTGGGCCGAGGATGCTGTGGATCTGGTGCTGGCAGGCCTGCGCCCCGGGGAGGCGTGACCAGGCAGACGGCTCAGTGAGCGCGCTGGATATGGAAGTTGAAGTCGGCGTGGCCGAGCGCGCCCCACAGGCGCAGCCAGATCGGCAGCAGCATCTCGGTGCCGCGCGCGGTGGTGATGTCGCCCAGGTCGATGACACTCCCGGCGGGCCAGCCGAAGGAGCCCAGCAGTTCGGTGACGGCCTTCTTGGCCTCGGTGTCGTCGCCGGAGACGAACACGGTGTGCTCGCCGGGGACGTGGGCCGGGTCGACCATGATCTGGCAGTTCATGGTGTTGAGGGTCTTGACGACCCTCACGAGGGGGAACTCGCGCTGGATCTGCTCGCCGAGGCTGTCGGTGTTCACCGGGTTCAGTGACGGGGGTAGGCCCTGGGAGAAGTCCAGCGGGTTGGCGATGTCGATCAGCACCTTCCCCGCCAGGTTCGCGGCGTCGGCGGCCTCGAGGACCTTCAGGCTGACGGCACCGGAGGTGGCGTTGACCACCGTGTCACCGAAGGCGGCGGCCTCCGCGAAGGTGACAAGGCGTACCTGGGCGTGCTGGGTCAGCCACTGGGCGACCGGTGGATTGCCGTAACCGTCGGGCTCGGTGTGGGCGAGGGTGGCCTTGGCGTCACGGGTGCCCATGGAGACCTCGTGGCCGAGGGAGGAGAGCTTTGCCGCCACGGCACGGCCGACGATGCCGGTGCCGAGAACTGCGTAACGCATGAGGGTTGGGTCCTTTCCGCGGGTACGGACGCTTCGATGGGTGACGGTTTGCTCTTAAAATCTAAACCGAGTCGTTCGGTATTGCAACTGGCCGTGATGGAGACGGTAGGTTCAGATGGTCACCCGGCCGGGCGCCGTGCGGCTGACGGCGATGGCTGCGCGGTACGGGACGGGAAATTCGGGGTCGGCCCGGCACATCAAGCGCACCGTCGGATGATCCGGAAACGGTCCGCCCGTCGGCCTTCCTCGAAGATACGGGTCCCCTGCGGAAAGCTGACCTCGCGCGCGATACGCAGCAGTTGGTTGCGGTGCTCGGCGGGCAGCGCCCGCATCATCGTGGTCGCGTTCATCGGCCTGCCTCTTCGTGGAGTTCCTCGTTGAGTACCCGAAGGCGGGCTCATACGAAGTCCAGTACGTCCCGCACGGCCCGACGAGGGCTCGTCGGGCCCACGGGGCCGTAGCCGAGGCGGAGCGTCAGATGGACGTGCGCCATCGTCGACAGCGGTTCGCGGGCCGCCCAGCGCAGGTCGCGCCATTCGAGAGCCTGGGTGGTGACGGAGGCGACCAGCTCGTGGCTGGTGGCCCGGAGCAGGACTCGCTGCAGGGCCTGGCCCGCGCGCAGCCAGTCGCCGGGGCGGTCACTCTCCGTTCCCAGCAGGGCGAGCTGGGGCTTCTCTTCGAAGTCCGTGGTGCCCAAGTCCGCCGGGTGACGCCGGCCCGCGAAGTCGCGGACGGGTGCCCTGCCGGAGCGTCGGCGCGGCCCGAAGGCGTACTCGGGGACACCGTCGTCGGCAGCCGTCTCCGCGCCGATGCGGGTCCATTGCTCCACCTCGGCGACGCGGTCGGGGTCCATCGTGTCGAGCCCCTCCGCGTCCTCCACCAGGTCCAGCAGAAACCGCACGTGCCAGGGCCCTGGGAAGTCCAGCGAGGCCCCCTCCAGCCGTGCGGCTTCGCGCAGGTCGTCGCGTACGGGAGAGGGGATCGGCGTGTCCGCGAAGGGGTAGCGGCTGGTGTGCCGGCGGGCGATGGCGGGGTACAGCCAGGTGAGAGTGCCGCCGGGGTCCGCGGGCGCGGACAGGTCCACCGTCGCGAGGAGATGAGGGCGTCCAGGGTCGGGCAGCAGACGGACATGCGGCTCCCGGCCCGCGTGCTGGGCGGCGACACGGAGCGTGAACAGCGCGGCGCCGCAGCCGATGTGGAGGGCGCGGCCGGCCGGATCGGCGTGCGGCATCGCACGCTCGGGATCGGCGTACAGCTCGACGGTGCCCGAGTCGCGCAGGAACCGGAACCGCCACGGCTGGGCGTTGTGCATGGACGGCGCGGTGGTGGCGTCCTTCACCAGTGCGGCCACGGTTGTGGTGTCGAGAGCGGGCACGGACACGACGGCCTCCCTTCGTGCGGAGCGCTGGGCGCCTGCGAGGCGGGACCAGGTTCGTGTGCCGGGCCTGCCTCGGGGCTCGTCTCCAGCATCAGGTCGTGCCCACGGGCGCCGCTGGGGCCGAATGTCCCCAGTCACAGGCCGTGCGGCCCACACCGCAGAGGGGGTGCGTCGGCTCGGGTCATTCGTCCTGGACGACATGCCGGGCAGCCCACTCGGCAGCACGTCGCCCCATGCGACCGCACGCCAGGCGTGGCACGGTGGTTGCGAGGGGGCCGGAAGGCGGTGATGGTCATGCGAGCCCACATTGGTGATCAACTCGTGGTGGAAAGCCCGACCACGGGATCGACCCGGCGGGACGGCGAGATCGTCGGACTCCACCACGAGGACGGCACGCCTCCCTACGACGTTCGCTGGTCGGACACCGAACAGATCACGCTGGTGTTCCCAGGGCCCGATGCGCATGTCCAGCACAGCGAGCACAGGCCGGAGAGCCTTCGGCATGTGTCCCGCCGCGGGTCGGACGACACGATCCGGCGAGCACCTGACCCCGGGGACATCGGGCGGCGCGTGGCTCTCGAACGAAAGCGCCAGGGACTGACCCGGACGGAAGCGGCTCGGCGCGCCGGAATCGCCCCGGAATACCTGAGGTATCTCGAGGAGCGGTCGGCCCACCCCAGCCCCGCGACTCTCATCAGGCTGGCCGACGCCCTGGGGACGGGAGTCGCCGACCTGCGGGGAGGCGGGGTGGACCAGCCGCCCGGACAGGGACAGGCGCTCCGCCACCCCGTGCTGGAGGACCTCACCGCCGAAGAATGCCGCGCCCGCCTCTCCACGCACGGCGTCGGACGTGTCGCGGTGTCGACGCCCGACGGCCCGGCGGTCGTTCCGGTGAACTACGAGGTCATCGACGATGCGATCGTCTTCAGGACGGCCCCTGGCTCCGACGCGGCAGCGGCTGTGGGAGCAGACGTCGCCTTCGAGGTGGACCATGTGGACGAGGCCATGAGCCGGGGCTGGAGTGTGCTCGCCGTCGGCCCCGCACAGGCGGTTACCGAGCCCGACGCGATGCGGCAGCTGGCCGAGCGGGCCCATGCCGACCCCTGGGCAGGTGGTGAACGCGAGCTGTGGGTGTCGATCCGGCCCACGCGCCTCACGGGTCGCCGCATCACTCCGTCCGATCGGTGACTCAAGCGTGCGGAACCACCGCGACGGGGCAGGTCGCATGATGAAGGGCCGCATGGGCGACGGAGCCGATGCGCATACCGATGGCGGAGCGGCGTACGCGGCGGCCCACCACGAGCAACCGCGCACGCGAGGCTGCCGACAGGAGCACCTGCCCCGCGCTCCCGATTTCGACATGCTCGATCACCGGCACGTCGGGAAACCGCTCGCGCCAGGGGGCGAGCGCCTGCTCCAGTGCCTTCTTCTCGAACGGTTCCAGCCCCCCTGCCTCGTCGGCCAGGTGCATCGAGCCAGGGCTGTAGGCGAAGACGGGCGGCAGGCTCCAGGCCCGCACCGCTCGCACCGTCGCTCCCCGTACTGCAGCGGCCTCGAAGGCGAATCCCAGCACCGCGTCGCTGTCCTCCGCCCCGCCCTGCTGCCCCACGACGATCTCAGCGCCGTCCGGCTCGCCCGCGTCCCCTGCCTGGGCCCGGACCGAGACCACGGGACGCGTGGCGGCAGCGATCACCTGCTGACCGTACGAGCCGAGCATGAAGCCGACGAGAGCGCCGTACCCCCGTGATCCCAGTACCAGCATCTCGGCCTGCTCGTTCGCCGCGAGCAGCGCGGCAACCGCGGTGTCGGGCACCACCTCGGCGGTCACCGACAAGTCCGGGTACCGGCCGGCCAGTTGTGTCTCGGCTTCCCGTACGACGGCGTTGGCCGATCGGGCCAGTGCGTCCCTGTCCTGGACCACGGGCACGTCGAGCGCATGCCAGAGCCAGGCGTGCACGATCCGGAGCGACAGCCCCCGAAGTGTCGCTTCGCGGGCTGCCCAGTCGGCCGCGGCCAGGCTTTCCGGGGATCCGTCCACTCCTACAGCGATCGTGCGGGTCATGGGGCTGCCTCCGTACTGGGTGCGCGGCCCGGTCACTCGAACCGGGCCCTGTCCCCTCAGCATCGCCGAACCCGGGGCAGCCGGCAGAGGGCCGGTCGGCCCAACATCGCTACCCGTTCGGCTGCCACGACCTCGGCCCGCCGCCTCCGCGCCGCCCGGTCGCCGGGAGCCGTGGAGGAAGAGCACGGAGTTGACGTAGCGCCGCCGGAAGGGGTTCAGGCTGCGGCGCAGCAGTCCGTGCTCGGCGACGTGTGCGGTCAGCGACTGCCGGCCCGGCAGGTCGAAGTCGGACAGCGGCAGCCAGTCGCGGCCCGGCAGCACCCAGCCCCGGTAGCCGTGGTGGGCGAGCCGGTCCAGTACCGGGTCCACCGGCCCGATCCGGGCCTCCAGCTCGACGAACAGCGCCGGGTGGTCACGGACCAGGATCTCATCGGCCCCGCGCAGGACGTCCAGCTCGCTGCCGTCCACATCGATCTTGATCAGGGAGACGTCTGTCAGGCCGAGACTGTCGATCCGGACGCACGGTACTGGTATCGACCTGCTGTGAATGTCCCTGCGGACGAGTGAGGAGACACCGCGGTTGCCGCGGTCGCCCGGTGGCAGCCACAGGTGCGCCGTGCCGCCGTCGCGGTCGGTGGCCGCCGCGTTCACCACGTCGACATGGACCGGTGTGGTGGCGGCCAGCACGCGGGCGAGGTGGGGGACCGGCTCGATCACCACCACCCGGTCGGCCCGCCGGGCCAGCCGCCGGGACCACGGGCCGTACCAGCCGCCGACATCCACCGCCGTGCCTCCGGCCGGGCAGAAGTCCGCCAGCCGCCGCAGCTCCGGCTCGTACCGCGGATACAGCAGAGCAACGCCCGTGGCGATCAGCGCAGGCGGCAGACGAGGGGCGATCCGGGCGGCCAGTGTCATGGACCGATCCGCCTGAGGATCCGCTCGTGCTCATCGTCGGGCACCCGCGTACCCGAGGAGGGAAGCAACTGGGGGATCCCGTCGATGATCGGATAGCGCCGGCGCAGCCGCGGGTTGTAGAGGACCTCCTCGGGCAGAAGCAGCGTCAGCTGTCCCTTGTCGATCGGGCAGGCGATGATCCGGAGCAGCGGATCGTCAGGCTTCATGGGCCAACTCCTTTGTCGGCGTGGGGGGTTCGTCATGACGTGGAAGCATCAGCAGGACACAGACGGCGAGCGCCGTGCCGCCGAGCCGCAGCGCGAGCCGCAGCGGGTCTTCGGGCAGGGACTCGCCGAAGACGAACGTGCCCAGCGCGGCGGTGAACAGACAGGTGACGGTCGTGCACACGGGCACGATCAGCGAGGCCCGGCAGCGCTGCAGGGCGGTCTGGGACAGGATCAGGCCGGTGACTCCGGTGAAGATCAGGATGTACGGATACGGGGACTTCAGCAGGCCGAAAGCCGCGCCCTGAACCCCGCGGGTTGTCAGATGGCCGGAGACGCCTTTGATGGCGAGCGAGCTGACTCCGTACAACAGCCCGACGGCAACGCCGTATTCGACGCCCGCTGTGGGCAGCCGGTGACGGCGGCGTGCCCTGCGTTCCACGGACCGGTACAGCCACAGCCCCGCCGCGAGAGCGGGCAGGCAGATCAGCAGCACACGGCCG
Organism: Streptomyces sp. NBC_00885; assembly: GCF_045207475.1. Taxonomy (NCBI): domain Bacteria; kingdom Bacillati; phylum Actinomycetota; class Actinomycetes; order Kitasatosporales; family Streptomycetaceae; genus Streptomyces; species Streptomyces sp. NBC_00885. The sequence continues at coordinate 860,823 of NZ_CP108796.1, read as the reverse complement.
TACGAGGCATGGCCGCCCACGGATTCGGAGTGCTGGAGGGAGGCCACGACCATCAGCAGCGCGAGGGTGATCACGACCACGCTCCGTCGCTCGCGGCCGCTGGGGCGCTCGCCCAGCACGACCGAGGAGAGCAGAAGCAGCAGGACGAGACCGGAGACGAAGATGCCCTGCGCCGCAGCGATGGGAAGGGTGCGGTAGACGGCGAGCTGCGCGGCGAAGCCCGCGGCGAGCGCGAACGAACCGCCGAGCCACAAGGGGCTGCCGATGAGCAGGCGCACGACGCGCGCGGGTTGTCCGGTACTCAGCCGCGGCAGGCCCGACAGTGCCCGCTTCTCCAGTACGAAGCCGGTGCTGTAGAAGACGTTGGCCAGCAGAGCCGATGCCACTCCCCACCACATGGCGCTACACCCGCCTGGCGTGCACCAGGAGGATGGAGGCCAAAGACGGCGCGGCACAGGCGGCACGGTCCACCGGGCGCAGGGGGCGCGGCACACCGTGGAAGGGCGCGCCTGCCAGGGTGACCACCTCGAAGCCCGCGGCGGTCAGGAACCCCCGCAGCGCCCGGGCCGTGAACAGGCGCAGATGGCCCACCACTTGGGAACCGGGGCGGCCGTGGATCCCGCGCAGGCTGACCTCGGAGAACACGGGCTGCACCCCGAGGACCAGCAGCACCCGGTTGTACCAGGCGGCCAGGTTCGGCGTGGAGAGCATCAGATGGCCGCCCGGTTTGAGGATGCGGCGCAGCTCGTCCAGGGCACCGTCGGGATCCACCAGGTGCTCGATCACCTCGCTGAAGAGCACGGCGTCGGCGATCGCGTCGCCCAACGGCAGTCCTCCCGCGGTCAGTTCACCCCGCACGACATCGTTCATCCGGGTGGCGGCCCGGCGCAGCGCGTCCTGGGACCAGTCGATACCGAGGATCCTGTGATCGCCGAGCAGCGGACCCGCGGTGGCGGCGGCGGAGCCGTCACCGCAGCCGACGTCCACGACGACGCAGGGCTCGGCGGGCAGCACCCTGGCCAGCATCACCGCCTGCCGGCGGCTGCGCTCGTCCCCGGAGGCGACGGGGACGGCCGGGTTCTCGTAGAACTCGCGCAGTCCCGCCGGGAGAGTTCCGGTCATGGCCCGTCACCTCCTGAATCGGCCGGCAGGTCCGTCATGGCCGCCAGGTACTCCGTGAAGAAGTCGCGCAGTTGCCTGCCCGCCGCGTAGTCGAGGAGTGCGCGCGACCAGCGCAGGGCCAGATGCAGCCGTCCGCCCGTGCTGGCGGTGGTCACGGTCAGCCCGCGCGGCATCGAGGCGGGAGCCGAGAACCAGACGGCGTCGGCGCGGCCCGCCTCCGCGAAGTCCAGTGGATAAGGGATGCGTCCGATGTTGCTGAGCAGCGTGGTCGAGGTCCAGGGTGCGGCGGCCCGCCGCAGGCCACGGGTCAGGGCGGCCCGCATCCCGACGGGCACGGCGGGTGCGGTCAGGAGGGCGGCGGCATGGCCGAGTTGAGGGCGGGGCGCCGACTTGAGGGCGCGGGTGCGTTCCGCGGTGCGGCGCAGCAGCGCGGCGAGGGCGTCGGGGTCGGGCTCGCGCACGTACTCCCGCGCCGCGAAGCCGACCTCGACGAGACGTGTGCCGTTTCCGATGGGCATCTCGGTGCCGCGGGGCCGTTCGTCGATGGGCATGGTGATGCGCATCGGGCGCGGCGGGACGTCGTGCAGCCGGTTCCAGCGGGCGATCATCAGGCAGGTGGCGACGAGGAGTTGATCGTTGACGGTGTAGCCGGCCCCGGCCGGCCGGCCCGGCACCGGCAGATCGGCCAGCAGCAGGCCGTTGCCGCCGCGTCCCGGGGCGTCGCTCGCCGGTGCGACACGGGCGGGCCGTGCAGCGCCGCCGCCCGTGCGGGCGGGCGGCGGCCCGGGTCGCCCGGGCGCTGCGACGGTAGTGCCTGCGGGAGAGAGGGCGCCGCCGTACAACTCGGCGGCCGTGGCCAGCACCCTCAGACACGCCGGCCCGTCCAGGGCGGTGTGGTTGAGCGTCAGCAGCAGGACACACGAGCCGCCCGCCGGCGATGGCCTGACCACGTCCAGCCGGACGGGCGGGGATACGGACAGCGGCGGAGCCTCGGCCAGCGCTCTGGCCCTGGCCCGCTCCAGCGCGCCGGGCCCCGGCTCCGGGAAGCGAGTCGGATCCACGTCCGGGGTGCCCGTCAGCTCCCATTCGTAACGCCGCCGGTACCAGGGACGGGGTGCCTCACGGACCAGAATCCGCGGGTGCCTGCGCAAGGCTTCGCCGAACGCTGCCCGAAGCCGCTCCGGATCCGGCTGCCGGGGAAGGCGCACCTCGATGTGTACGGTCTCGGGCTCGTCCTCGCGCACACAGTGCCGGGAGATCTCGTCGACGACCGGAAACGGAATCCTGTCCGAAGCAGTGGGCTTTGTCGGTGGCCCCGGCCGCGCGGGTTGCAGAGCGGTCATCGCGGCGGGGCCTCCCTCGGGTCGATCGGTGCGCTGCCGGGCGGATCCGGGCGGGGGAGGGGTGGCGGGGCCGGATCGGGGTGCCCGGCAGGGCCGTTTGCCGACCGCACCCGCTGCGGCAGCGGCGGCGGATCCGGATCCACCGCGCCCGATGTGCGCTCGCGCGTACCCCGGTCCACGGTGACCACCGCCGCGCACAGCGCGATGAGCGCCAGGAGTTGGGCCGCCGGACCGAACGCGCCCCGCCCGGCCGAGACCGGATCGCCCGCCTCCGTCGCCGCCGCGATCCCGGCGGCCACCATCGCCACCAGGGCGATCGGCACGAGCAGGGCATGCCGCAGACGGGCGACCACCGCCAGCGCGGGGACGATCAGCGCGAAGGGACCAGCAACGACCGCGACCACAAGGGTCAGTGCCACCAGGCCCAGCACCCACCCGGGCTCCGGTGGTGTCATCGCCGCGGCCGGGGTGGCGCTGCGGCGGCGTACGAGTGCGAGAGCCGCCAGGAGTGCCACCGCCACCGCGCCGCCGATCATTCCGATGTCGTAGAGCAGCACCGGCTCGTACTCCAGCTCGACCGTGCCGCCCACGCCCGCGGGAATCAGCCAGGCCTGCTGCCAGCCGTCGATGCGCAGCGGGATCAGCGTCTTGCCGTTCAGGGTGGCTTTCCAGCCGTCGTTGGCGTTCTCGTACATCTGGAGGTACGCGGCCTCGCCCGAGCCGACGGTCACGGACCGCCGGTCGCCGCGCCAGTCGACCGCGGAAGCCTCCCGCTGGTCGCCGACAGCGGGTGGCCGCAGCTCACCGCGGGTCAGTGTGATGTCGGTGAGCGCGAGGGGACCTTCGTCGCCCGCCTCCACCTGGTGCAGCCCCCGGCCCAGCGGAACAGTGCCCTGGACTGTCCGGCAGAGGCTCACATCGACGGGGCGTCGCTCGGTCAGCTCGCGCACCGTTCCCGACGCGCTCGTCGCGTGCAGCGTGCCGTCGACGGCGACGGGCGGACCCTGGCCGCACGGCACGGAGAACCTCAGCTCCGCGGCGGGCGGCGGTGTGCGCAGGTCGGCGAGTGCCGGTACATAGACCTCGCTGAGGCCGACCGGCAACTGCATCCGGCTGTCGGCAACGGGGTTGTGGACGGTGAGCGGTGCCGCCCGGCTGACGGTGATGTCGAGCCGGTCCGTGGTGATCGGCTCGAAACGGGCCAGGCCGTTCTCGTCGACCGCGGCCGTCACCCCGCCGTTCGGCGTGCTGATCAGTATCTGCTCGGGCCGGGTGGACAGGCCGCCCGCCGCCGCGAGGACGAGTCTGTCGATGGTCTTCCGGCCGGGCCAGCGCAGATGGATGACCGGCCTGTCGCCGGCGATCCATGCGGAGGTCAGATCCTGGTCGACGAGATTGCGCGGGCTGAGGCCGTTGTCGAGCCGGCTGGTCGAGTCCGCGGTCGCCGTGATCCGTCGCCCCTGCCGTGGATCGGCGGCCGTGATGAGCCGGTCGAGCGCCTCGCCGGGCACGGGCAGCGCCTTCGCCGTGACGGCGAAGTCCCCGCCCCGGCCGACGCCGAACCTGCGGTGCAGCCCCTCCTCGGCCGATACCGGCGAGAGGCCGCCCGGGTCGCTGCCGCGATGCAGCGAGAACACCTCGGCGCCCGCCTCGGTGTCGCCCGCGTCGGTCGGGAGCCGGAGGAGCCGGGTCACCTGGACGCCCGGGACCGAGACCTCGCTGAAGCCCGCGCCGCCCAGTCCGGCCTTGGGGGACTGGGCCGCCAGGATCGTGATCCTCAGCCAATTGGCCTGCCCCGCGGGCGCCTTGACCGGCTGCGGGCTGCCGCTGGGAGCCAGCGGGCTGTCCTCGGAGCCCTGGTCGGTCTCGACCCGTACGAGTGTGGGGGCGGCACGCATTCCGTCGCCCGGCAAAGGAGTGAGCTGAAGCGATGCGGGGACGGATGTGGGCGAGGAGAAGCCGATACGCAGCCACTGGCCCACGGCGTTTCCGGCACTGCCCTCGGCCCACGCCGTCTGCGGGTTGCCGTCGAACGCGTTCACCGGGTCGTACTGCGGCAGATGGAACAGCCAGTTGCCGCTGCTGGACGCCGTCACCGAGGCGGCGCCGCGCAGGACGGCCGTCGTCTGATGCCCGATGCCCGTGTTCGGCAGGATCTGCCGCGGCCGCTCGCCCGGATCCTGCAGGCTCCCGGTGGGGTTCCGTTCGTCCGCGGTGTACGTGTACGAGGTGTTGCTGTTGACCAGTCCGAAGCGGGTGTCCGCGCGGCGCAGCCCGTCGGCGACGTATTGCGCCGCGGGTGTGCCGAGCCCCGGATGGTTGTCGCCGGTGAGAACGGTTGGCCTGCCCCGCAGGCTCGGATCGGCGGACAGTTGCAGCAGTGCTTCGGGGCCGCCGCTGACCACCGCGGTGTCGGCGACCGCCGGCAGGCCGACCTGTCCGGGGCGCCGGGTATTGCCGGTCGGCTCGTAGATCTCGACGGCCTGCATACGCGGGAAGATGCCCTGGATCTGCACGGGTGTGTCGCTGGGGATACGGCCGCCGGTGAGCAGCGGGTCGAAACCGGTGACCCGCCGATAGCCGGAGGCTTCCAGCGTGCGCTTCACGGTGATCGGCGGGACGTATCCGAGCTGGTCCGGGTCGAGGTCGTTGCGTACGACGACGAAGTAGAGGCCGGTGCGTGACAAGTAGTCGCGCAGGCCCGGCACTTCGCCGCCACTCATGAGCGCCTGGTCCACCGCGTCCATCGCACGCCGTGAGCCGGGCGTGCCGAGGGGCACGAAGTCGCGCTGCGCCCAGGGGGAGTCGGCCAGGACGTCGAGGGGCTCGTCGATGGGAGAGCCCCAGGTGTAGAGGCCGTGGGCGGTGGCGGGAACGACGAGGGCACGGCTGTCGGGGGAGTTCTTCTCCAGCCAGTCGGCGGCCTGCGTCCACTGGCTGGGCAGTTTCTTGAAGGCGCCCGGCTGCAGGATCGTCCCGTTCACATACGGCCAGGCCAGACCGGGCAGGACCAGCAGCGCGGCAATCAACGGCGCATGGCGGCGGGCCGGGAAGGGCCGGGCCCCGCGGCTCTCGCCCGCCGTCGCCACCAGGTGCGTCAGCCCGAAGGTGAGCGCGAGGGCGAGCCCCGGCTGGAACTTGTAGACGCTGCGGAAGGGCTTGAGCGGCCCGTTCAGCCAGTCCCTGACCGCCCCGTGGAAGGGGGCGCCGAAGGTCCCGGCGTATCCGGTCAGGGCGATCAGTGCGACGGCCAGCACGGTGAGCAGCAGCCAGCGGCGCTCGGGCAGATCGCGCCGGGCCAGACCCGCGAGCCCGAGCGCGGCCGCGAACGCCGTGCCGAGGATGGTGACCGTCGCGGTCGCCACAGTCCAGCCGGCGGGCAGCCAGGCTTCGCCGAAGTGGAGGTAGGCAACCCAGTTGCCGGCTCCGCGCAGCAGTTCGGTCGCGGACATCGTCCCGGTGGTGGTGTCGGCCTGTTCGACGTACGGCATGAAGTCCTCGCCGTAGACGCCGAGAAGCAGCAGGGGGACAACCCACCAGGCGGTGGCGAGCACGACGCCGGGGGCCCACCAGGCGATCAGAGCCCGCTTGCGCGGACCCGCCGGGCGGCTGAGCAGATAGAGGCCAACGGGCAGCAGCGAGGCAAGTGTCGACGCCGCGTTGACGCCGCCCATGAAGGGGATCAGCAGCGCGGACGTGGCCGCGGCCACCCGTGGTGTGGTCCGGGTGCCGGTGAGCGGCAGGAGCACCCACGGAAGCAGCGCCCCGGGGAGCGCGGCCGCCGAGGTGGAGCCGACCACGATCGTGAAGGTCGGCCACAGCGCATAGCAGACGGCGCCGAGCAGCCGGGACCGTGCGCTGCCGATCTCCAGGCGCTCGGCGAGCCGCAGGGCACCCCAGAACGCGGTGGTCACGATCAGCGAGAGCCACAGCCGTTCCGCCAGCCAGACCGGGATGTGCGCGAGGTCGGTGAGCGCGTAGTACGGCAGGGTCGGGAAGGCGTATCCGGCGTACTGGTTGGAGAGCCCGCCGAATCCCGCGCGGCTCTGCCACAGCTCCCCGAGGTCGCCGATGAACTTCCAGGGGTCGGCGACCACGCCGAGCTTGGTCTCGAAGGTCATCCTGCCCGGTGACACGGACAGGAACGCGACGAGGACCGCCGCCCAGAAGGCCAGCAGCCACGATCTGCCGCGCGGTCGGCCGGCGGGCGGCGGGGACGGCGGCGGAGCGGTGGGCCGGGGACGGCCCGGCCTGCCCGGGGGGAGGGTCAACGTCGTCTCAGCCATCGGTGACTCGCAGGGGGCTGGTCATCGCTGCTGCCGTTTCTGTTCGGCGCCTAAGGACGAGGAGGAGGTTCCAGGTGGCGATCTCGCGCAGGCCCGGGACGCGGGTGACGGCCTGGGCGAGGAACGGCCAGTACCGCGAGCGGGCCGTGAGGAGCGAGACGTCTTCGCGGGCGCGCACCTGGCGCAGGGTCGGACCGATGTGGATCGCGAAGAGGTTCTCGCCCAGGGTGTGCTTGGCCTGGCGCCCGGTCCGCCGCAGATAGCGGGCGCGGGCGCGGTCCGCGCCCAGGTAGTGCCAGGGCGCCCACTCGTGACCGCCCCAGGGGGAGAGCCAGTTGGTGAACGAGACGTAGACCAGCCCGCCCGGCCGGGTGACGCGGATCAGCTCGCTGAGGAAGGTCTGCGGGTCGGCGACGTGTTCCAGGACGTTGGAGGAGAAGCAGATGTCGGCGACGCCGTCGGCCAGGGGCAGCAGATAGCCGTCGGCGACCACCGAGCCCGCGGGGACGGTGCCCCGGGCGCCCAGTTCGCGCAGATCGGGCTCGAAGAGATAGCCGTGCGCACCGCGCCGCCGGAACTCCTCGGTGAAGTGGCCGCGTCCGCCGCCCACGTCCACCACCAGCCGGCCCTTCAGCGGCATCTCCCGCTCCAGCTGGTCGGCCGCGTCCTGCGCGAGCAGGGTGTAACACCGGTCCGGGTCGGTCTGCTCGCCCATGAACGCCCGGAAGAGCGCCAGGGACCTGCGGATGGAGGGATCCTTCACGGCCGCATCACCTCCGCTGCAGCGCGGCCTCCGCGGCCGCCGCCCGGAACTGCCGGACAGTGGCGCCCCAGCGGAACTGCGCCGCCCGCTGCCCGGCCGCGCGGCCGAGCGCCTCACGCCGCTCGGGGCTGAGCGCCAGCGTGCACCAGGCCGCGGCGAACGAGCTCTCGCCGCGGGCGAGCACACCGGTGACTCCGTCCTCGATCGAGTCTCTGAGTCCGGGCACGTCGAAGCCGATGGCAGGCGTGTACCGGGCCGCCGCCTCGGTCACCACGAGCCCCCAGCCCTCGACGAGCGAGGGGTGCAGCAACACCCAGGCCGCGCACAGCAGCCGGTGTTTCTCCGCCTCCGATACACGGCCCGCGAAGGTCACACCGGGCCCGGCGAGAGCTTCCAGCCTGGTCCGTTCCGGTCCGTCACCCACGATGACGAGGCGGCCCCCGGTGACCGGTCTGACCCTCTCCCACAGGCGCAGCAGCAGCTCGATCCGCTTGTACTCGACCAGGCGTCCCACGGCGAGGAACAGCGGCTCGGCCGAGGTCGGGGAGAGCGGTCCCGGCTCCTCGACACCGTTGTGGACGAGCCGGATCCGCTCGCGCGGGACACCGAGGCCGTGCAGCGCGTCGGCGGTCGAGGGGGAGACGGCGACCAGCAGGTTGCCGCAGTGGGCGCGGGTCAGTGCCCAGCGTTCGAGTCGTCTGCCCAGCCGGGCCGCCGGGCCGGGGAAACGCTCTCCCCAGATGTCGGTGTGGACATGGTTGACCAGGCAGAGCGTCGGTCCGCTGTGCCACAGCGGGGCGAGGTAGGGCATGCCGTTGCACACCTCGACGAACAGGTCGCAGTCACCGACCTGCCGTTCGAAGGCGCGGCGGGCCCGCAGGAAGTGCCCGGCGTCGCCGCCCGCCGAGACCACGCGGTAGTCGCGGTAGGCGGCGGGACCGCCGCACAGGAGCGTGACCTGGTGGCCGTGAGCGGTGAGCCCGTCGGCAATGCGGTCGATGAGCAGTTCGGAACCGCCCGCGGCCGGGTTGCCCAGGTCGCGTCGGGCGAGGAAGACAATCCGGCGGGGATGCGGGTCGGGGCCGGACGCGGGGTCGTGCCGCGGGGACAGCCGCGGATGGTGGGGGAGGGGCGCGCGCAACGTGGGGGGTACGTGCTGGGGCATTCGAGCTCCAACTCGCCTCGGGGTGCGGGACGGTGGGGAATGTCGGGTGCGCGAGAGCGGTCGGCGGGGCGGGGTGGGTTGGTAGTGTCCGCCCGCCTGTTCGACGCCGCTACTCACGGTGGTGACAAATTTGGCCCGTCCTGAGCCTGACGCTCCATCACATTGTGCGCATTACTGGGGATTCGGGCGTTCCCGGCCGCGCACGACGAGTACGACACCTGCGGCCGCCAGGACGAGCCCGGCCGCTCCCGCGCCGATCGGCACGAGTTCTCCCACCGCCCGCAGTCTGCCGCTGTCGGTCTTCGCCAGCGCCACCTGCTCGCGCTGGGTGCCCGGGGTGAACTCCAGCCCGGCGCTGTCCAGCAGGACCACCTTCGCGCTCTCGCCACCGGGTGCCCGCAGCGTCTTGCGCGGAGCGATCCTCGCGTTCATGATGCGGCCGGTCCGCCGGTCGACGACCAGCTCGATGCCGTGGTTGGCGTACCACTCCTCGGCATGCACCTGGCCCTGCTTCGGCAGGCCGACCAGCCGCCCCGGTACCTGGCGGGTGCCCGTCCGGGTGTCCTTCACGGATCCGGTGAAGCGGTAACCCTCGTAGCCCGCGACCTTCTTGGTGCCCTTGAACTCCAGCCGGACCGTGGCTCCCAGCGTGTTGTCCCACCAGAGGTATCCGCGCTTTTGCACGTCGAAGGGGAACTTGAGGTAGGCCTCCCCCTGATACTGCGGCGTCTCCCCGCAGCAGTGCACCGGAGCGTTGGTCCGGCGGTCGGTCACCCAGCGCTCCAGCGTCCACTGGTAGGACCTGCGCGGATCGCGGAAGGTCAGCGTGTCCGGGGTGTCGATGGCAGTGGACACGTCCCACACCGCCCGCCCGCTGCGCTCGCTCGCCGCGACGTCGCCCAGCACCCGCCGGGTGATGGTGATCGGTTTCCCCTGTACGGGACTGAGGCTCTCGGTGTCGAAATAGGCGCCGGTGCCGGTGAACACCGTGGTGACATCGACATCGGTCGGGGTGCGTTCGGCGCGCGGCTCGACGTACCAGGCGAGCAGCGGGGCCAGCACGAGCAGAAAGACGCCGGTGCCCAGCAGGACCAGAGACAACGGCGAGGCGGTACGACGCATTCGGTCACTCCCGGACGGTGGGGGATATCAGGAACGGTGCGCGTCTGTACGGGCCGGGACCGTAAGCGCCCTCTTGACGAAGTGTCAATGCCCCTCACAGACTGGGCAGTCGCCGAGCCGGTGGCCGCGGGGCGGGGTGCCTTCCGACCGAGAGGCTCGCTGAACCATGCACAGACTGACCGCCGCCGTGCTGACCACCATGGCCGCAGCCGCCCTCGCCGTGGGGGCTGCCTTCGGCATCGTCGCCGCACTGAACGCCACACCCGAGCAGCCCAATGTGCCTCTCGTCTCCTTCGAGACGGGCCGGCCGACAGCGTCTCCGCAGCCTTAGGGACGTCCACCAGCCGCGAGGGAGGAACCCATGCCCGTGCGCACGGCCTGGCGGGACGTCCCCCGCCTGCGGGCACGCAGATTCGCCGCCCTGGCCATGGCCGAGGTGCCCGCGCTCGCCCAGGCCATCCTGGGCGAGATCCGCCAGGAGTACCCCGGCCTGCCGCTCGTCGTCGACGAATCGGGCGAGCCCATGGCCCTGATCGGCATCCGCGAGGCGCTGGAGGACTTCGTGGGTCACCTCGTGGTGGAGGAACACCGGCCGCACGGGCACCAGTTGGAGGTCTTCCAGGAGTTCGGCCGCGGGGAGGTGCTGCAGGGCCGCAGCCTGGACTCGCTCCAGGCCATCTACCGGCTCGGTGTGCGGCTCGCGTGGCGTCGCCTCGCCGAGATCGGGCAGCAGGTCGAGATTCCGCCGCCGGCCATGTACGAGCTGGTGGAGTCGGGCTTCGAGTATCTCGACGGGCTCGTGGCCCAGTCCGTACGCGGCTACGTGGAAGCAGCGGCCCGCCAGGCAGGCGAACGGCTGCGGCTGCAGCGGCGGCTGATCAGCCTGCTGCTCAGCGAGCACCGCACCGATCCCACCGACGCCCTGACCGAGCATGCCGGGCGCATCGGCTGGCCGCTGCCCGAACAGGTCGCCGTCGGAGTACTGCTGCGGCCCGCCCCGGAGTCCGTCGCCCCGGCCGTGGGACAGGACGTGCTGCTGGACATGGAGTACGAGCAGCCGCGCATGGTCGTCCCCGAGCCGCACGCGGCCGGGCGGCCCGAACTCCTGGAGCGCGCGATGACCGGCTGGTCCGGCGCGATGGGGCCGCCGGTTCCGCTCGCCGAGGCCGCCAAGTCGCTGCACTGGGCCTTCGCCGCCGTACGCCTGATGGAGCGCGGCCTGCTCCCTGCCGGCCAGGTGCTGCAGTGCACGGAGCACACCGAGGCGCTGGTCCTGCTCCCGCCGGAGGAACTGATCGAGGACCTGGCCCGGCGCTGCCTGGCCCCGCTCGACCAGTGCGGCCCCGCGCACAGCAGGCGACTTGTCGAGACACTGCTGGCCTGGCTGGAGACACGTGGCGGCGCCCCCGAGGTGGCGGATCGGCTCGGCGTCCATCCGCAGACCGTGCGCTACCGATTGCGCCAGATCCGCGCGTTGCTCGGCGACGAGGTGGACGATCCGGACCGGCGATTCAAGCTGGAGCTGGTGTTACGGGCCCGACGCCTGCGCGATGCGGGGACGGCTCAGGACGCCGGTGAGCCCCTGCGCGGGCGCCGCTGACCGGATGATCTAGAACGACGGAGCCGCAGGAGCCGGTCCCAGGGTCGTGGTGCCGGGGGCCGCCCGGTGCCCCAGCCCCGTTCGGTACGCGTCCAGAGCGGCCTCGGTGCGGCCGGCGCGGCGCAGCAGATCGCCCAGCAGACGGCACAGATCGGCCAGGTCACCGCTGGCCCCGCTCCGCTCCAGCAGGGCGAGCGCCACGACATAGTGCTCCTCGGCGGCCTCGGTCTCCCCCCGCTCCTCGGCGATCAGCCCGAGCAGCCGGTGGGCGCCGCCCGCGTGCACCGCGCCGTGCCGGTCGCCGAGTTCGAGGAGGGCCGAGAGCAGACCGGCCGCCTCGTCGTGCCGCCCGAGCCGCCGCAGTACGTCGGCGAGTTCCACCTCCACCTGGGCGGTGTAGAGCAGGGCGCGCTTGGCGGTCAGCATGTCCCTTGCTGTTCGCAACTCCTTTTCGGCGAGGGCGAGTTCGCCGTTCTGTGCCTGGACGTAACCGCGCATCCAGTGGCAGTGCGCGAGGTCGGTCCGCAGTCTCAGCTGGCGGTAGATCGTCTGGGCCTTGGCGAGCGAGGCGTCGGCGTCCGCCGTGCGTCCTTCGGCCAGGAATGTACGGGCCACCTGCCGGTGCATGCCCGCCACCAGTGCCGGATCGCTGACCTGCGGCGCCAGGGCCAGGGCGAGTTCGGCGGCATGTGCGGCGCGGGCGTGCGCGCCCATGTCGATGTACGGGCCGATGACGGCGGCGTACAGGAGCACCAGCGCCTCGGGGTCGGCGAGGCCGCTCGTACCGAGTTCGTCGATGGTGGACTCGAGGAGATAGCAGGCGTAGCGCAGCTCCCCGGCGAGCAGGTGGGCGACGGCGCGGCCCCGGATCGCGCGGGCGCGGCGGGGCAGCGGCTCACCGGCCAGGAGCCGTTCGGCCGCCTCGAAGTGCCGTCCCGCATGGGCAAGTTCGCCGGTTTCCAGAGCGCATTCGCCGAGCCCGAGCAGCGCCTCGGCCTGCTCGGGAGCGAGGTCGAGGTGTTCCGCGTCGGTCAGAAGCCGGCGGTAGAGGACGGCTGCCTCGTCGGCGGCGCCGGTGGCGAGGTGCTGCTGGGCGTCGGTGAGGGCGAGCCGCAGCTCGGTGGCCACATGGGCGGGCCGTCCGGTGGCCAGTTCCTCGTATGTCGTGCCGAGCCGCTCGGCGAGGAAACGCAGCGCCGTCTCGGAGGGCCGGACCTTGCCGGACTCCAGGGTGGAGACATACGCGGGCGTGTACGAGGGTTCGGCCAACTGCCGTTGTGTCAGCCCGCGTTGGTTACGCAGACGCTGCACCCGGCGTCCGATCTCGGCCGGTTTGTCCATGGGGCCCCCTCTGGTTCCTGAACTCCCCAGTATTCAGGGGTCGTAGGCATTGCGCACCTCCTGTGCGTCCCCCTAATTTAAGCACCCAGTTCATCGCGCTTAATCAACTACTTAACTTTCGTGACAGGGGGAGGATTCATGCGTTCAGCACGGGGCAGTGCCCTGGCGGCGGCCGGCGCGGCCGCTGTCCTCGTGGCCGTTCTGGCGGCCGCACCCGGCAACGCGGCCGCCGATGCGCCGACACCGGACAGGAGCGGTGTCGAGGTCGAGATACCCGGGCCGGAGCGCGGCGCAGCCGCCGGATCCGGCCACACGCACGTACCGAAGGAGGGCCAAGGCCGGCCGGCCTCCCGGCTCTCGGCGGCCGAGGAGGCCGCCGACGGCGAGGTCACCAAGCTGGTGGACAACGGCTCCACCGCCGACCGGCTGGACATCGTCGTCATCGGGGACGGCTACACCGCCGCCGAGATCGCGCAGTTCCACATCGACGCCAAGGAGAAATGGGCCGAGATGGCGGCCGTCGAGCCGTACACGACGTACCAGGGCCTCTTCAACGTCTGGGCGGTCGACGCCGTCTCGAACCAGTCCGGAGTCTCCGGCGACCCCGGTAAGGACACGGTCCGCGACACCGCCCTCGGCTCGTACTTCTGGTGCGACGACATCGAGCGGCTGCTCTGTATCGACCAGGCCAAGGTCGACGGCTATGTGGCGAAGGCTCCGGAGGCCGACCTGGTGCTCGTCCTCGCCAACAGCGCCAAGTACGGCGGAGCGGGCTACAACGAGCCGAGCGCGAGCCTCGGCTACGAGGGCATCTCGACCGCATCGGCGGGCAACGACAAGTCCGGCCAGGTCGCCATCCACGAGACCGGCCACTCGCTGGGCAAGCTCGCCGACGAGTACTACTACCCCGGTTACCCGGGCTACGAGCAGTACACGGGGGCAGAGCCCGCCGAACCGAACATCTCCACCCTGGCCGCCGACGACATGTCCGGGCAGGGCGCCAAGTGGCACCGCTGGCTCGGCGAGCAGTCGCCCGACGGCGGTACGGTCGGCACGTACGAAGGCGGGGGCTACTACGTCAAGGGGCTGTACCGGCCCACCGACAACTCCCTGATGCGTATCCTCGGCAAGCCCTTCAACCTGCCCGGCGTCGAGGCGATGATCGCCGGCTTCTACCGCCATGCCAGGGTCGTCACCGCCGTCACACCCACCGCCCCCACCCTCCGGGCGGGAAACACCGCGAAGATCGCCGTACCCCGGCTCGCAGCCGCGGACGGGCATCAGCTCAGGATCCGCTGGTACCTGGACGGCAGGGAGTTGAGGTTCTTCGAGGGCCGTAAGCAGATACGGGTGTCGGAGCTGGCCCCGCGGCTGATCGACCGGCGTACGCACTCGCTGTCGGTCACCGCCGAGGACCGTACGCCCTCAGTGCGCGACCCGGAAATCGCCGGGACGCTGAAGTCCACCACCGGCTGGAGGATCCGCCTCTGACGCCGAGCGGTCCAGGGCCAGTGCCACCAGAGCCTCCGGGGCGCCGGACTGGCCCCGGACTCCGGGAAAGGCGTTGATGTCGACGATCAGCGGGGCGCCGTCCCCCGTGTCGATGATGTCCACGCCGTAGACATCGAGTGTGAAGACCTCGCCGACCCGGCGCACCAAGGCCGGCCAGCCGGGCGGCAGGTCTTCGGGGGCGAGAGGCAGGGAGGGACCCCGCCCCCCGGGGAAGAGTTCTGAACGGCGCAGGGCGGCGAAGAGCCCGTCTCCGACCGCCCACAGTTTGTGGTCCCAGCCGCTGTTCGGTGCGAACTCCTGGACCACGACCGGCTCCAGGGGGTGCGCGGCGGCGAGCTCCCGCAGTTGTACGTCACTGTCGAGACGGGCCACCAGGTCGTTCCGCCGGCTGTGGCGGCTCTTGACCACCACCGGGCCGGGGAGCGGTGGTCCGGAGGCCAGTTGGGCGAGCGTGGCGAAGGTGCGGGTGGCCGCGAACGGGAGTCCCGCCCGACGGGCCTTGTGCGCCATCGCCGTACGGTCCTGGCACAGCGCGGTCGCCGCAGCCGAGTTCACCACCGGGGCGCCGCGCCGCTCCAGATCGCGGGCGAGAGCCAGCGCGCGTGGCGTACGTGACTTGAGCAGATAGACGTCGGCGAGCGCCCCGGGGACTTTCTCCACCGTTCTCGGATCCAGCGTCTGAACCTGATGCGCGGGCGTGAGCAGGGCGGTGGCGGCGGCCAGCAGCGGATGCCCGGGCTCGGGCGTGATCAGGCCGATCCTCATGCGCTCTCGCCCGCAGCCGCGGGAACCTGCACCGGAGCCTGAGCCGGGAACTGCATCGGATGCGGACGGGCCGAGGGCGGCACGGCCGGCCCGGAGGACCCGCCCGTGCGGGCCAGCCCGAGCACGGCTCGTGCCACCCGGGCCGCGGCGTCGGGGACCTGACGGAAGCTCGGAAAATCGTTGACATCGACGACCATGGGGCCGTCCGGTCCCAGCACCACGTCCACGCCGTACAGATCGAGGCCGTACACCGCCCCGACCCGGGCGGCTATCGCGGCCACCTCGGCCGACAGCGGCACACGGCGTTCCGGCACCGAGCGGTCGGGGTGGAGCGGGGAGCGGCGCTCGGTCGCGTACAGCTCGCCGCCGACGCAGTACACCTTGACGTCGATGCCCGAGTTGGTCACATACGGCTGGGCGATGAGCATGCCCTCCCCCGCCAGTTCGGGGACCATGGCGGCGAGCCGGTCCGGCGACGGGACCAGGTAGACGGCCCGCCCCGAGCTGCCGTCGGCGGGCTTGACCACCAGCGGGTACTGCGACGCCGGTATCTCCGCCAGCAGTTCGGGCCCCGCCGCCGCGTAGGTGGGCGGCAGGGGAAGCCCACGACTGCGGCCGATCGCCGCGGCCAGCGCCTTGTCCCGTACACCCCGTATCGCCCGTGCGTCGTTGACGGTCGTCATCCCCGCCGAGGCCGCGGCTTCGAGCAGGGTCAGCCCCGGGCCGCCGGAGACCGTCTTGAGAACCCACGCGTCGTGAGTACCCGCCTGCACCACCTCGGTCATGGGCAGCAGGGAACCGCCGGGCCGCAGCACGTCCACCCGGTGTCCCCAGGAGGTCAGCCTGCGGATCACCTCGATCGGCATGCCGTCGTGCCGGTAGTGCTCCTCCACCAGGAAGCAGAGCCTCATCGACCTTCCCCGTAACCCCCGGACGTCCGCCGATCCCGTCCGGCGAGTTGTGACATCACAGGATGTCATGGACGTCGCGAGGTGATCTCCCCGGCGTCCACCGGTGCTTCGCCCATCAGCGCCGCCCGGCCGAGGCCGTGGGAATCCGGGGTGCGACCTCTACGACTTGCGCAGCAGCCCGCCGTACTCGTAGATGCCCTTGTTCTTCTCGGTGGCGCCCAGGTACTGGGCCAGCGCCTCGTGCACCGGGGCGAGGGCCGGCTGGTCGGGGTCGGGGCGCCAGTCGGCGAGGTTCACCAGTCCCGGCTCCACCGGGTCCAGCCCGTCCAGGAAGACATCGAGTTCGGCAGGGGTGCGGGTCTGCCACGGGATGCCGCTTTCCGAGATGTGCTCGGTCATCTGCGCGCCCCTGGCCGGATCGTCGGAGACGACCTGGGACAGGCCCAGATAGCTGCCCGGTGCCGCCTCGTCGATGACGGTGCGCAGGACCCGGCGCGGATCGTCGGCGTCGGTGAGGTGGTGGCCCACTGACAGGAACAGCACCGCAACCGGCTCGCGGAAGTCGATCAGCCGCCGGACCTCGGGGTGGTCGAGTACCGACTGCTGGTCCCGCATGTCGGCCGTGATGACGGTGGTGGAGTCGTCGTCGGCGAGCAGCGCCCGGCCGTGTGCCAGCACGATCGGGTCGATGTCGACGTAGACGACGCGGGCGTCGGGTGCGAAGCGCCGGGCGACCTGGTGGACATTGTTGTCGGTCGGCAGGCCGCACCCCATGTCGAGGATCTGGCGGATGCCCGCCTCCTGCGTCAGGTAGCGCACGGCCCGGAAGAGGAACTGGCGGTTCTGCCGCGCGATGTCCACGCACTCGGGGAAGGAGGGCAGCGTGGAGAGGAGAAAGGCACGGTCGACGTCGTAGTTGTCCTTGCCTCCCAGCATCCACCCATAGGCTCGTGCCGAGGTGGGCACGTCGAAGGGTATCGAGGTCGTCTCGGACTGCCTGTCATCGGCCATGCGTGTTCTCCGCCTCTCCGTCTGCGGAGCCCCGCTCCGCCGTGGCGAGACTACCCTCTGCCGGTGGTTGTCATGGCCGGTTCGCGAGGGTCAACTCGCCTGCTGACAAGGGCGATTGGCGTCCGGATCGTACAACTCGGGTATTCCTGCCCCGCGGGGCGCGGCGAAGACCCCGCCCCCGGCCGGGGGGCGGGGCCATCAGGCCGCTCGTGAAAGCCCGACGAGACGGCTCGGCCCACGTTCGGGTCAGCCCTGGGACTGACCCGACATCGGGGCCGTCGCGTAAACACGGGTCGCGAACTCGGCGATCTGCTCGTCGCTCAGGTTCTTCGCGAGATTGGCCTCCGTGATCATGCCGACCAGACGGTGACCGCCCTTGACGTCGATCACCGGGAGCCGCCTGATCTGGTGCTCCTCCATGGTCGTCAGGACTTCGGTCGCCTCCGCGTCGGCATCGATCCAGTGCACCTTGGCATTGAGGGATCCGGCCTGCACCGTTGCCGGGTCGACGCCTTCGGCGCAGCACCGGACGACGATGTCACGGTCGGTGATCAAGCCGGTGAGCCGGTTGTTGTCGCCGCAGATGGGCAGACAACCGACGTTCAGGTCGCGCATCATCTTCGCCGCGTCGAAGAGCGACTGGTGCGCCCCGACGCACTGCACGCCGCCGGACATGATGTCCCGGGCTCGCAGCTTCTCAGCCATGATTTCCTCCCGTCCTCGAGAGCGTTGTGTCCTCTGCCATCGACTACAACACGAATGGCGCAACACCGCTCCCTGGATGCACCGGGCTGTCAAGGCTCCAGATGGCTGAATCCCACCTCGAAGCGTTCCACCGAGACGACCCGTTGGCCCTCGCGCTGGGCGACCTGGTCGCGGAGCAGGTTCGCCTGCTCCTCACTGGCGTACATGGCCTTCTCGTCGTCCCACAAGGTCAGCGATTTGGCCTTCCCGGAGGCCCGGTCGACGAGGTAGTACACGCCCCGGAAGCCGGGGGCCTCCCGCACATCTTTGAGAACCGCTTCCCAGTTCGCGGTCAGGTCCCCCTGCGCCGGGACCGGTGAACCCTGGTACGTGCTGAGCCTCACGAACATGGCTGCCAACCCTTCCTGGCCGGCTGCCGGCCGGGGGGCAGGCAGCTCTCCAGGACCAGGGTGCTCCGGCACGCCGCACACCGCACGACGAGCGGCCTCGACCCCGACATCCGGCGGGCCGTGGGTGTCCCCGCATCGGACAACGCGCGCCCGCCCCCCGCCCGGGCTGCAATGGACAGGTGACCTGGGCGAGGCAGATCCGGACGAGGGCGCGGCACGCTCTTGCGGCCGCCGTGCTGGTGGCGGTCGCCGCCTGTTCGACCGGGCTGTCCCCCGCGAACCCCGGCGCTGTCACCGCGTCGCCGGGCACCACCAAGCAGCTGACGATCGGTTCCGCGGGTTTCACCGAGAGTGATCTGCTCGCCCAGATGTACGCGCTGCTCCTCGGCGAGGCCGGATACAGCACCCGGATCGTCTCCGTCCCGAGCCGGGAGATCTACGAGCCGGCGCTGGAGAGCGGACGGATCGATGTGGTGCCCGAGTACGCCGCCGACTTCGCGGACTGGCTGAACGCCAAGGTCAACGGCCCCGACGCGGGCACGGTCGGTTCGCCCGACCTCGCAAGGACGATGGCGGCCCTGCGGAAGCTGGCGACCCCGCGCGGTCTCACCGTCCTCGACGCGGGCAGGGCCGTGGACCAGTTCGCCTTCGCCGTCAGTGCGTCCTTCGCCCGGGACCTCGGGCTCACCACGCTCAGCGACCTGGGGAAGACCAAGCTGCCCGTGCGGCTCGCGGCGGACGAGGAGTGCGTCCAACGTCCTGACTGCGAACCCGGGCTGAGGAAGACGTACGGAATCGACATCACGGCGGTCGACCCTCTGGGAGTCGGCACCACGCCTGCCATACAGGCCGTCCAGAGCGGCCGGGACCAGATGCTGCTCACCACGACCACCGACGCGACGCTCGACGACTTCGGTCTCGTCCTGCTCGCGGACGACAAACACCTGCAGAACGCCAACTACATCGTGCCGGTCGTCAACCGGGCCAGGGCGGGCGGCGAAGAGGTCACGCGGGCCCTGGGCAGGCTCAACACCGTACTGACAACGGCCGATCTGGCCCGGCTCAACGAGCAGGTGGACAGCCAGGGCCGACCGCCCAAGGACGTGGCCAGAAAGTATCTGGAGTCGAAGAAGTTGCTCCCCGGGTCCGGCGGCTGAACGCCGGCGGCCGGAGCTCTTACGCCACCGGGCCGGTGTGCAGGCTCTCCAGGCGTCGTTGCAGCACCTGCAGCGCCCCGCGCTGACGGCCCGGAACACTGCGGCGCAGCCGGACCAGCGCGGGTGCGAGCGCCCGCGCCCTGGGCAGGTCCCGGATCTGTTCCCACTGGTGATGAGCGCGGTCGACCGCACCCTCGACATCGGGGTCGTCGGTGGCCTGCCGGCGCGTCAGCCGGGCCTCGGCCGCAGCCATCCACAACTCGCAGCTGAGGGCCGGATCCTGCGCGAGCCGCGCGAGATCGGCCCGGACTTCCAGCCAGTGGATCGCCTGCACCGAACCGGGGCCGTGGGTGCGCAGCTCCCGCTGCTCCCAGGCCGCGGCAGCGGCGGCGGCCTCCGAATGCCGCCCCGCCCCGGCGGCGGCGAGAATCGCCGGGTGCGGATCCTCGCGAGGCTCCGGAGCACCGGCCGGCCCTGTGGTCTGTACGGGCGGGGGAGTGCCGATCGCCAGCAGCAGGGCCTCCCCGTCACCCGCCCGGGCCGCGGCCTGTTCGTGCAGGGTGGCGGGGTCCGGCCGGGCCCCGCTGCGCCAGATCGCCGCGCACGCCTTCAGATAGGCGGGAGTTGCGGCTTCCCGGCTGCGCCGGGGAGCCGGGCAGACGCGCCCGTAGAGACGAATGCCCGGTCCGAGACCGAGGCCGCGCGAAGCGAGGTGCTGCCAGGCATCGGCGTCGGCGACCAGGTCGACGACGACGGTGGTGGTGCCGGGCCGCCGGATCGCCGTCTCGGCGGCCAGCCAGTGCCACGGAAGCGCCGTGTAGCGCATGGTCGTCGGAGTGGTCCGGGCGAGGGCGAGATGCAACAGCCGCTGTTTGCGGTCCAGTTGGAGCTGGCCCGCGACATAGAGGAACAACGGGCCTGCCGCGGTCGCCGCCGCGCGGATCCGGGTGAGGACCGTCTGCGGGTCGAGGGGATCGGCGAGCTCGACGACCGTCGCCGCCGGGGTTCCGGTGAGCGCGCTGGGCGGGACGGCGGCGAGCGTGGGCAGTACGGAACTCGCGTCCACGAGACGGCCCTTGCCGACCGGGGCGGCCGCGATGAGCAGCGCCGTTCCCGGTTCTGCTGTGTCCCCTTCGTTGATCACCACACGCAAGACGTTAGCCGACGGCGCTGCGGCCGACGGCGCCCGGCGCAGTGCGGCCCGCCGTCGGCTTTCTTGTCATGACCCTTGCAGAGAGGGGGTGGCGCTGCTATTCCATCGGTTAGGAAAGTTTCCTTTCAGTTCTCTGTCAAGGCAATGGAGACCCCCATGAGACGGGCACAGTTCTGGTTACGCTCGCTCGGCGGCGTCGGCACAGCCGTCACCGCTCTGCTCCTCGGCCTCACCGGCGCGCCGTCGGCCCCCGCCGCCGAAGCACCGGCCGCCGCCGTCGTCCACGAAGCCGAGAACGCGGTCGTTTCGCAGGGCGCCGTGGAGTCCGACCACGCCGGATTCACCGGCAGCGGATTCGTCAACTACAACAACATCTCCGGCAGTTATGTCGAGTGGACGGTCGACGCCGCCCAGGCCGGGACCACCTCGCTGACCATCCGCTTCGCCAACGGCACCGCGACCAGCCGCCCGATGGACATCACCGTCAACGGCGCCGTCGCCGCCACGGCCCGCGCCTTCCCCGGCACCGGCGCCTGGACCTCCTGGTCGACGACCACTGTCAACGCCACTCTCAAGGCCGGTGCGAACACCGTCCGGGCCACCGCCACCACCGCCAACGGCGGTCCCAACGTGGACAGTCTCACCACGGCCGCGGGCGGCCCCGCCCCCGGCGGCAGGACGCCCACCGAGATCAACGGACAGCTCAAGGTCTGCGGCACCAAGCTCTGCAACCAGTACGGCAAGCCCATCCAGCTGCGCGGCATGAGCACCCACGGCCTGCAGTGGTACAGCCAGTGTGTGACCTCAGGCTCGCTCGACGCCCTGGCCACCGACTGGAACGCCGACGTCCTGCGCATCTCCATGTACATCCAGGAGGGCGGCTACGAGACCAATCCGCGCAAGTTCACGGACCTGGTCCACTCGATCATCGAACAGGCCACCGCGCGCGGTATGTACGCCATCGTCGACTGGCACATGCTCAGCCCCGGCGACCCGAACCACAACCTCTCCCGCGCCAAGACCTTCTTCACCGAGATCGCTCAGCGCCACGCCAACAAGAACAATCTGCTGTACGAGATCGCCAACGAGCCCAGCGGAGTGAGCTGGTCGAAGATCAAGAGCTATGCCGAGCAGCTCATCCCGGTGATACGGCAGCACGACCCCGACACCCCGGTCCTCGTCGGCACCCGCGCCTGGTCCTCCCTCGGTGTCTCCGAGGACTCGGACGAGACCGAGATCGTGAACAACCCGGTCAAGGCGTCCAACATCATGTACACGTTCCACTTCTACGCGGCCTCGCACGGCACCGAGTATCTGAACACCCTGTCCCGTGCCGCCGACAAACTCCCCATGTTCGTCACCGAGTTCGGCACCCAGACCGCATCCGGCGACGGCGGGAACAACTTCACCAGGTCCCAGCAGTACATCGACCTGATGGCGAGCAAGAAGATCAGCTGGTCCAACTGGAACTACTCCGACGACGAACGCTCCGGCGCCGTCTTCAAGGGCGGCACCTGCGACAACAACGGTCCCTGGACCGGCACCGGGCCGCTCAAGCCCGCCGGCGTCTGGGTCCGTGACCGCGCCAGGACCCCGGACGACTTCCCGACGGGCTGACCAGGGCTCCCTGTGTCCCCCTGCCCGCCCATGTGATCCCATGGGCGGGCAGGGACACAGAACAGGAGCATCAGTGACCAGCTATCGCCAGCCGGGAATCGTCCTGACCGACCGGCATTTCACCGTCCCGCTCGACCACGCCGACCCGGCGGGTGAGCAGCTCGACCTGTTCGGCCGCGAGGTCGTCGCGAGCGGACGGTCCGGTGCGGATCTGCCCTGGCTGGTCTATCTGGAGGGCGGCCCCGGCTTCGGAGCCCGCCGCTTCGTCGGCAAGCAGGCATGGCTCGGGCGGGCGGTGCAGGAGTACCGGGTCCTCCTCCTCGACCAGCGCGGCACCGGCCGGTCCACCCCCCTGAACCGCCAGACCCTGCCCCTGCGCGGCGGGCCCCGGGCCCAGGCCGACCATCTCGCCCTCTTCCGTGCCGACAGCATCGTGCGCGACTGCGAGACCATCCGGCCGCTGCTCACCGGCGGCGCGCCGTGGACCGTGCTCGGCCAGAGCTTCGGCGGATTCTGCGCCACGCACTATCTCTCCACCGCCCCCGAAGGGCTGCGGACCGTACTCGTCACGGGCGGTCTGCCCGCCCTGGACGCCTGTGCCGATGACGTCTACCGCGCCGCGTATCCCCGCATCCAGCGCAAGGTCGAGGCGCACTACGCCCGCTATCCGCAGGACGTGCACCGGGCGCGCCGTATCGCCGAGTACCTCGCCGAGCACAAGACCGAGCTGCCCGGCGGCTATCTGCTCACCCCCGAGGCCTTCCAGTCGCTGGGCATTCTGCTCGGCGGCGGGGACGGCAGCCATCAGCTGCACTATCTGCTGGAGGACGCCTTCGTTCGTACGGGCGCCGGGTACGAACTCTCCGACGCCTTCCAGGAGGCCGTGCTCGGGACGCTCTCGTACGCGGGACATCCGCTGTACGCCGTGCTGCACGAGGCGATCTACGCCCAGGGCGCGGGGCCGACCGCGTGGGCCGCCGAGCGGGTCAGGGCCGAATTCCCGCAGTTCGATGTCGCGACCGCCCTGGACGCGGACGCCCCGCTGCTGTTCACCGGGGAGACCGTCCACCCCTGGCACTTCGAGGTGGACCCCGCCCTGCGGCCGCTGCGCGAGAGCGCCGAACTGCTGGCCGCCCGCACCGACTGGACACCCCTGTACGACCCCGCCCGGCTCGCCGCCAACCAGGTGCCCGTCGCCGCGGCCGTCTACCACGACGACATGTACGTCGACACCGAGCACTCGCTGCGCACCGCCCGTACCATCCGCGGACTGCGCACCTGGGTCACCGACGAGTACGAGCACGACGGGGTGCGGGCAAGCGGGCAGCGGGTGCTCGACCGGCTGATCTCGCTGGCCCACGGAGAGGTATGACGCCCGGTCAGCGTCGTATCCTGCCCGCATGAACGAGCCTGCGCCCGAGCAGCTGGAACCCATGCCCGACGACTGGCAGCGCGCGCTGGCCGTCGTGGCGCACCCGGACGACCTCGAGTACGGCTGCGCCGCGGCCGTTGCAAGCTGGACCGACGGCGGACGTGAGGTCTCGTACCTGCTCGCCTCCCGTGGCGAGGCGGGCATCGACACGATGGATCCGGCCACGTGCGCCCCGCTGCGCGAGCAGGAGCAGCGGGCGAGTGCGGCCGTCGTCGGGGTGTCCTCGGTGGAGTTCCTGGACCACAGGGACGGTGTCATCGAGTACGGGACCGAGCTGCGCCGGGACATCGCGGCGGCGATCCGCCGTCACCGGCCCGAGCTGGTGATCACCCTCAATCACCGGGACACCTGGGGCGGCACCGCCTGGAACACCCCCGACCACCGCGCGGTCGGCCGGGCCACGCTGGACGCGGCGGCGGACGCCGGAAACCGCTGGATCTTCCCAGAACTCATCGCCGAACAGGGCCTTGAGCCCTGGAACGGGGTGCGCTGGGTGGCGGTCGCGGGCACCACGACGCCCACCCACGCCGTCGACGCGACGGCGGGTCTTGAGCGCTCCGTCCTCTCCCTGCTGGAGCACCGCAGCTATATCGAGGTGCTGACGGACCAGGATCCCGAGGAGTACTGCAGGACCTTTCTGACCGGGTACGCCCAGCAGGCGGCGGCACGCTTCGGCGGCAGGCCCGCCGTGACCTTCGAGCTGTTCGGCCGCTGACCCCTACTCGCCCGATTGACAAATGCGCTTGCCGTTTCTGCAATGGACGGCATGGACGACGACACGCAGCTCGATGCCGTACTCGGCGAGGTGGGCCCCCGGCTCCGCAGGATCAGGCGGGAGCGAGGAGCCACGCTCGGGGCGCTTTCCGAGGTGACCGGGATCTCGGTGAGCACCCTGTCGCGGCTGGAGTCCGGGCGCCGCAGACCCAGTCTCGAGCTGCTGCTGCCCATCGCCCGGGCGCACCAGGTTCCGCTCGACGAGCTGGTCGGTGCGCCGCCGGTCGGCGATCCGCGGGTGCGGGCCAAGCCCATCGTCCGGCATGGCCGCACGATGCTGCCGCTGACCCGGCAACCGGGGGGTCTCCAGGCGTACAAGGTGGTCCAGGAGGCGGGTGCCCCTGTGCCCGAGCCGCGGACGCACGAGGGGTACGAATGGCTGTATGTACTGTCCGGCCGCCTGCGGCTGCTGCTCGGTGACCACGACGTGGTGCTGACCCCGGGGGAGGCGGCGGAGTTCGACACCCGCGTGCCGCACAGCTTCGGCCCGGCGGGGGACGCGCCCGTGGAGTTCCTGAGTCTGTTCGGTCCGCAGGGCGAGCGGATGCATGTACGGGCGAGGCCCAAGCGCGGCTGACGGGGTCTTCCGGAGAGGCAAGCGACCGCTTAGTATGCGACGAGCATGGTACTGCCGACAGTTTGTGGAGGCCCCGAATGCAGGCATGGCGAGTGCACCGGAACGGCGAGCCGAGCGAGGTGATGCGGCTCGAAGAGGTGGAACGGCCGACGCCCGGTGAGGGGCAGCTGCTGCTGAGAGTCCGCGCGGCGAACATCAACTTCCCCGACGCCCTGCTCTGCCGCGGCCAGTACCAGGTGCGGCCCCCGCTGCCGTTCACACCGGGCGTGGAGATCTGCGGCGAGAGCGAGGACGGCCGCCTCGTGATCGCCAACCCCGCACTGCCCAACGGTGGATTCGCCGACTATGTCGTCGCCGACGCCGCTGCCGTGCTGCCCGCCCCCGACGCGCTCGACGACGCCGAGGCGGCCGCCCTGCACATCGGCTACCAGACCGGCTGGTTCGGACTGCACCGCCGCGCGCACCTCCTGGCGGGCGAGACACTGCTCGTCCACGCGGCGGCCGGCGGCGTCGGCAGCGCGGCCGTCCAGCTCGGCAAGGCGGCCGGCGCACGCGTCATCGGAGTCGTCGGCGGCGCGGACAAGGCCCGCATCGCGCGGGAGCTCGGCTGCGACGTCGTCATCGACCGCCGCGAGGACGACATCGTCGCCGCGGTCAAGGAGGCCACCGGCGGCCGCGGCGCGAACGTCGTCTACGACCCGGTCGGCGGCGACGCCTACGCCAAGTCCGCCAAGTGCGTCGCCTTCGAGGGCCGGATCGTGATCGTCGGCTTCGCGAGCGGCACGATCCCCAGCCCCGCCCTCAACCACGCCCTGGTGAAGAACTACTCGATCGTCGGCCTTCACTGGGGCCTGTACAACCAGATGGATCCCGTTGCGATCCGCGCCTGCCACGAGGAGCTCACCAAGCTCGCCGCACAGGGCGTGATCAAGCCGCTGATCAGCGGACGCGTCGCCATGAAGGATGCGGCGGACGCCGTCCAGCGCGTCGCCGACGGCGCGACCACCGGCCGCCTGGTCGTCATCCCGGAAGGAGATGCCCGATGACGGACGCCGCAGAACTGCTCGCCCGTACCAAGGAGTTGCTGGCCGCGCATCCCCCGGCCACCACGGACCGTACGGACTTCCTGAAGGCGCGCTTCGACGCGGGCCTCGCCTGGGTGCACTACCCGAAGGGCCTCGGCGGACTCGGAGCGCCCCGCACACTCCAGGCCGTCGTGGACGCCGAACTGACCGCCGCGAGCGCACCCGACAACGACCCGCGCCGGATCGGCATCGGCCTGGGCATGGCCGCGCCGACCATCCTCAAGTACGGCTCCGACGAGCTGAAGCGGCGCTTCCTGCGGCCGCTGTGGGTCGGCGAGGAAGTGTGGTGCCAGCTCTTCAGCGAGCCCGGCGCGGGCTCCGACCTCGCCGCGCTCGGCACCCGCGCCGTCAGGGACGGCGACGACTGGATCGTGGGCGGTCAGAAGGTGTGGACCTCCAGCGCCCATGTGGCCCGCTGGGCGATCCTCATCGCCCGCACCGACCCCGACCTTCCCAAGCACCGCGGCATCACCTACTTCATCTGCGACATGAGCGACCCCGGTGTCGAGGTGCGCCCCCTGCGCCAGATCACCGGCGAGGCGGAGTTCAACGAGGTCTTCCTTACCGATGTGCGCATCCCCGACGCGCACCGCCTCGGCGAGATCGGCGAGGGCTGGAAGGTCGCCCAGACCACCCTCATGAACGAGCGCGTCTCCATCGGCGGCAGCCGCATCCCGCGCGAGGGCGGCATGATCGGCCCCGTCGCGCAGACCTGGCGCGAACGTCCCGAACTGCGCACGCACGATCTGCACCAGCGGCTGCTGACCCTGTGGGTGGACGCCGAGGTCGCCCGGCTGGCCGGCGAACGGCTGCGCCAGCAGCTGGCCGCGGGCCAGCCCGGTCCCGAGGGCAGCGGAATGAAGCTCGCCTTCGCCCGCCTCAACCAGGAGATCAGCGGACTGGAGGTCGAACTCCGCGCTGAGGAAGGGCTGTTGTACGACGACTGGACCATGCGCCGTCCCGAACTCGTCGACTTCACCGGGCGCGACGCGGGCTACCGCTATCTGCGCTCCAAGGGCAACTCCATCGAGGGCGGTACCAGCGAAGTGCTGCTGAACATCGTCGCGGAACGGGTACTCGGACTGCCTTCCGAGCCGCGCAACGACAAGGACGTCGCCTGGAAGGATCTCGCGCGATGACTGACCTGCTGTACTCCGAGGCCGAGGACGACCTGCGCGCCGCCGTACGCTCCCTGCTCATCGACCGCAATGACACGGCGTCCGTGCTTGCGCGCGCCGAGGCCGGTGCGCCGTACGACCCCGGACTGTGGAAGGCGCTCGCCGGGGACATCGGCGCGGCCGGACTGCTCGTACCCGAGAAGCTCGGCGGCCAGGGCGCGAGCCACCGCGAGGCGGCCGTCGTACTGGAGGAGCTGGGCCGCGCCGTCGCCCCCGCGCCGTATCTCACGAGCTCGGTCATCGCGACCGAGACGCTGCTCGGGCTCGACGTGGATTCAGCCGAAGTGGCGGAGCTCATCAGCGAGTTGGCGGCAGGCAGGAAGACCGCCGTGCTCGCAGTGCCGCTGTCCGCCTCGCCGCACGGTCCGCTCCCCGCCGATGCCTCCAGGATCACCGGGGTCGCGGACGCCGCAGTGGCCGATGTGCTGCTCGTTCCGAGGTCCGACGGGCTGTACGCGGTCGACAGGGCGAGCGTCACGGTCGAGGCGCTGACCCCGCTCGATCTCACCCGGCCGCTCTGCGCCGTCACGGTCGGCGACACGGCGGACGGCACGCGTCTGGCCGACGGGGCGACCGGCGAGCGGGCAGTGCGGCGCGGGCTGCTCGCCGGGGCCGGGCTGCTCGCCTCCGAGCAGCTGGGTCTCGCCGAGTGGTGCCTCGAGGAGACGGTCCGCCACACCCGCGAACGCCACCAGTTCAACCGCCCCATCGGCTCGTTCCAGGCGCTCAAGCACCGTATGGCGCAGCTGTGGCTCGAGGTCGTCTCGGCCCGCGCCGCGGCCCGCAACGCCGCCGACGCACTGGCCACCGACAGCCCGGAGGCGGCCCTCGCGGTCGCCGTCGCCCAGGCGTACAGCTCGCGGGTCGCCGTACACGCCGCCGAGGAGTGCGTGCAGTTGCACGCGGGCATCGGCATGACCTGGGAGCACCCGGCGCATCTGTACCTCAAGCGCGCCAAGTCCGACGAGATCTCGCTCGGCACACCTGGCCGCCACAAGGAGAAACTGGCCGAACTGGTCGACCTCCGGGCGCCGTAGCCCCACCCCGCCCCCGGCCGCCGCGCTGAACCATCAGCGCGGCGGCCGTCGTGTGCCACCCGCACCGACGGTCCGTCACCGCTGACGGCCCGGTGACGGATGGCCGAACTCTTCGCGCTGCACTGCCCATTGGACCGCCCGCGACGGATACTCGCCGATGTCCCTCCCGACCCGCAGAGCCCGGAGGCACCATCGTGCTGACCACCCGTCGCAGAGCTGTCACCACCATCGCCGCCGCACTGGCCGCCACAGTCGCCGCGCCCGCCTATGCGCAGGCCGCGCAGCAGCACGGCGGACAGACCCGCCCGAGGCCACTGCGCCGGGCCCACGCCCACAACGACTATCTGCACCAACGGCCCCTGCACGACGCCCTGTCGCACGGTTTCACCAGTATGGAGGCGGACATCTTCCTCGTGGACGGCGAGCTGCTCGTCGCCCATGAGCCGGCGGACCTCGACCCGACGCGCTCCCTGCGCTCGCTCTACCTCGACCCGCTGCTCGCCCGTGTAAGGGCCAACCACGGCTCGGTGTACCGCGGTTACAGGCGACCGGTGCAGCTCCTGATCGACATCAAGACGGACGGCGTCAACGCCTACCTCGAACTCGACCGCCAGCTGCGGCACTACCGGCGGATGCTGAGCAGCTACTCCCACGGCCGGGTCCACCTCGGCGCCGTCACCCCCGTCATCTCCGGCGACCGCTCGGCCCGCGTGCCCATGGAGGCCCAGCGCCGGCGGTACGCCTTCTACGACGGTCGCCTCGACGACCTCGGCACCGCCGCCCCCGCCTCCTTCGTCCCGCTGATCTCCAGCAACTGGACGCAGAGCTTCACCTGGCTGGGCACAGGCCCCTTCCCGGCGGCCGAGCGGCAGAAGCTGCAAGCGGTCGTCGCCGAGGCCCACGGCCACGGTCAGCGCGTCCGCTTCTGGGCCACCCCCGACGTGGCAGGGCCCGCCCGCGACGCGATGTGGAGCGAACTGCTCGCCGCCCGGGTCGACCACATCAACACGGATGACCTGGCAGGCCTGGAGAGCTTCCTGCGCGCCCGCGGCGAGTAATCGAACTGACCCGCAGACAGCACCCGTACGGCGGACACGCCAGTCGGCCGTACGGGCCCCTCACTGCGCCAGACTGACCGCCGTACGCCGCGATCCCCGCGCGGCGCTGGAGGTTGGCGATGGCCATTTCGATCTCGATCGTGCTGTTTTTGCTCGTTCTCGCAGTGATCTTTCTGCGCAACGGCGGACTGAAGATGTCCCACGCGGTTGTCTGCGCCCTGCTCGGGTTCTACCTCGCGAGCACCAGCATGGCGCCGACCATCCAGGAGGGCATCGCGGCCACGGCCAACGTGGTCGGCAGCCTCAGGCCGTGACGTCCCCCGGCCTGAGCCCTCATTCGCCGTCCACCACATGCGAGCGGATCAGGAATCGCACGCCCTGTGGTGCCTCCAGCGAGAAGCCGCCGCCCCGGCCCTCGACGACATCGACGACGAGCCGGGTGTGGCTCCACACCGTGTACTGGCTCCTGGAGATCCAGAACGAGACGGGCTCCTCGACGCCCTCCACCCGGAGATCCTCCAGGAGGACGTCGGACTCGCCCGTACGGAACTCTCCGGCCAGGTAGCACATCGGCGCGCTGCCGTCGCAGCAGCCGCCGGACTGGTGGAACATCAGCGGACCGTGGGCGGCCCGCAGCCGCTTCAGCAGATCGGCGGCTGCGGGGGTCAGCTCCACGCGCGGGGCATCACTCATCCCGCCAGCAGAGCACCGGCGAGGTTGCAACGCCGTTGCAGGGCCTTCGCCGAAGATCTTTCCCTGGGGTGTCGATCGGGCGAGGTCCCGTTCGACATACGGATGAGGGCGCGAGAGGGGTGCGCCACCGAAGCAGGAGGAACGGCCATGAGGAAGATCATCTACTTCGTCCACTCGTCGCTGGACGGACATATCGACGGTCCCGGCGGGGCCTTCGACTGGACGCTGCTCGGACCGGAACTCGCCGCGTACGGCGACGGCCTGCAGGAACGCGCCGACACCTTCCTCTACGGGCGCGTGGTCTGGGAGATGATGGCGGGCTACTGGCCCAACGCCGAGTCGATCTCCCACGACCCGCACGACCTCGCCTTCGCTCCCGTCTGGCGCCGGACTCCGAAAATCGTCTTCTCCCGGACGCTGGAACAGCCCGAAGGCAACGTCCGCGTGATCGGCGGGGATCTCGAAGAAGAGGTCACCACCCTGAAGCTGAGCCCGGGCAAGGACCTGCTGCTGATGGGCGGTTCGACGCTGCCGGCCGCCCTCACGGACCTCGGTCTGATCGACGAGTACCACATCGTCGTGCACCCGGTGGTCCTCGGCGGCGGCAGACCGCTGTTTCTCCAGGGCAAGGACCGGCTCAACCTCCAGTTCGTCGAATCGCGGTCCTTCGACGCACGGACCGTGCTGCTTCGCTACGAGCGTCCGGCGGGATGATTGCCCGGATCCCAGGTGTTGAAGCGACGAAGCAAGTCTTCGACTCTTCGACGACGGGATGGATGCCATGCCTCTTGAGGGCGAGTACGAGGCGAGCACGCAGAAGTGGGTACGCGACCAGGTCGACCTGTACGAAAGCTCCGGCGGCACGAAGGGGATCACGCTGCGGGGCCTGCCGGTCATCGTCCTGACCACCCGCGGCGCCAGGAGCGGCAAGATCCGCAAATCCCCGCTGATGCGGGTGGAGCACGAGGGCACGTACGCCGCGGTGGCATCGCTGGGCGGCGCGGCCAAGAACCCGGTCTGGTACTACAACGTCGTGGCCGACCCGCGGGTCGAGCTCCAGGACGGACCGGTGCGCCAGGACATGACGGCGCGTGAGGTGACGGGGGACGAGAAGGCGCTGTGGTGGGAGCGCGCGATCGCGGCCTACCCCGACTACGCCGCGTACCAGAGGAAGACGGAGCGCGTGATCCCGGTGTTCGTCCTCGAGCCGGTGGACAAGGAGCACTGACCGGTGGGGTGAGGGTGAGGGCGTGGGTCAGGGCTGAGCGTTGGCGAGTGCGGCCTGCAGCCCGGGCGCCGACTTCGCCGCTGCGGCAGTGTCCTTGTGGTCGGCCGCGTCCCGCAGTTCGCGCAACCGGCCGTCGACCTTCGCCGCCTTGCCGGCCTCGGTGTTGTGGCGGGCCCGTGTCCAGGTGAGTTCGAGACCGGTGACGTCCCCGGCGACCGCACCCGGGTCGCCGGTGGCGGCATCGGTCGCCAACTGCCGTGCCCACAAGGACATCCGGGCTGCCTCGACGGCTGCGAGCGGCTCATACCGCAGATGCAGATCGAGGTCGTTCTGCGCGACCCTCAGCGCCGCGCTGTGCACCCGCTTCGTATCGCCGGCCTTGACCGCCGCGGTGAGCGTGTCGACATCGCGGTTCATCTGCTTGGCGAGCAGCGGGGGGACCCTGTCCCCGGTCCGGTAGGCGTCCCATGCGGTCCGCACGTTGCGCACTGCCGCCGGGTCCGGCGTACCGCTCTGTGCCGCGCGGACGGTGTCCGACAGGGCGCTCAGCGCGGTCGGCACGGGTCCGGGCTCGGTGTCGGTGGGCACGGCGAGGGACACCGCTTCGAGGTCGCCGTCGGGGCTCCCGGTCGAGAACTCCCCGTATCCGGGGGCGAAGACCTTGTCCTCGCGGCTGCCGTCCATGTGCAGCTCGCGTACGGTCATC
Source organism: Streptomyces sp. NBC_00885 (assembly GCF_045207475.1). Lineage (NCBI taxonomy): Bacteria > Bacillati > Actinomycetota > Actinomycetes > Kitasatosporales > Streptomycetaceae > Streptomyces > Streptomyces sp. NBC_00885. The sequence continues at coordinate 829,093 of NZ_CP108796.1, read as the reverse complement.
GCACCCTTGACGGGTCCGTACGGGCCGTCGAACGTCTGGCCCACGGCCTTGACCGTGACCTCCTCGAAGACAATGCCCGGCGCATTCTCCGGCCGGTACACGTCCCCGGCCTTCGGGTGAGCGGGCATGATCATCGCGGCCGGTCCGGTCCTTCCGGCCTTCCAGGTCCCGTCGGTGTCGGCCACCACGCCGTTCTGATAGTTGAAGACATCCTCGCCGAGGTACCAGACGGAACCGTCGTCGGCCTGCGCGAACCAGTCGAGCGCGACCTCTTCGATCCGCCCGTCGGACAGAGCCATGTACTGCAGGGTGCGCACCTTCACCTGCTCGCCCTTGATGGCGATGGACGTGGTGCCGGGCAGCAGGGTGAACTCGGTCCGGAACGGCTTGCCGCCGACCTGGCCTCCGTAGATCACCTGCTGGACCTGTGAGCTGGGATGCAGCGGATTGTTGATGGTCGTCGAATCGGAGAAGACCGGCTTGACCCGGTCGACGCGGTCCTTCTCGGGTGCCAGCGGCATGCACTTTCCGGTCTTCTCTCCGGTGGCCTCGTCGATGATCTGCACGCAGTCCGAACGCGCCTGGGCGTTGCCCGAACCGCTGCTGCATCCGCCGCTCGCGAGGGTCGCGCCCAGCACCACCGCCACCGCTCCCGCAAGCCTCCTGCTGTTCATGACGCGCCTCCTCGTCTCGTACGCAGACCGTGACAGCAGGGCGCTGAAGGGAGGCTGAACCAAACTGAACCGGTCTTCAGTCAGGGCCAAGGTCCTCGCGAGCCGGGAGCGACACCTCGAATCGGGCCCCGCCCAGTGCGCCCCCGGACACCGTCACCGCACCGCCGTGCGCCGCGACCAGCTCCGCGACGATCGCAAGCCCGAGCCCGCTGCCGCCGCCCTCCTCCACGGAACGTGAGCGCGCGTCGTCGAGCCGTACGAACCGCTCGAAGATCCGCTCACGCTCGGCGGCCGGCACCCCGGGCCCGTCGTCCTCGACCCCCAGCACGATCCGCCCCTCCTCCTGAGTGAGGTCGAAGGCCACCCGGTGCCGGGCGTGCCGGGCCGCGTTGTCACCCAGGTTGCGCAGCACGCGCCGCAGGCCCTGCGGATCCGCCGCCAGCCGCGCCGGCGACACCCCGGCCGTGCTGATCCGCAGCCCCGTCGCCGCCGTCCGCAGCCGCCGCGCCTCGTCCAGCACGAGGTCGTCGACGTCGACCGGCCGGCGATCCGGGCGCAGGGCGTGCTCGTCGGCGCGGGCCAGCAGCAGCAGATCGTCGACCAGATGCTGGATGCGCAGATCCTCCGCCAGTACGGTCGCCGCCAGCCCTTCCTGCGTCGTACGGCCGGGATGGGCGAGCGCGACCTCGGCATGCTGGCGGATGGACGCCACGGGGGAGCGCAGCTCGTGCGAGGCGTCCGAGATGAAGCGCCGCTGCGCCTTCTGAGCCCGCTCCAGGCGGTCCAGCATGCGGTTCATGGTCGCGGCGAGCCCCGCGATCTCGTCCCGTCCGCGGGGCAGCGGCACGCGACGGTGCAGCTGGGCGGAGGAGATCTCCTCCACCTCCGCGCGGATGGCGGCGACCGGGGCAAGCGCACGCCCGACCGCCATCCACGTGGCAGCCCCGGCCAGCAGGAGCAGCAGCGGCAACCCCACGAGCAGCAGCCTGGTGACGATCTGTGTCGCCTCCGCGACCGCGATCAGCGCCCGCCCGACCAGCACCGTCTTCTGCCCGTCGGGCGCGTCGGCAAGCGTTGCCACCACCAGGAACTCGTCCTCGTCCAGCGGGGTGGTGATGCGGCTCTCGCCGTCCTTGCCCGGGCGGGCCAGCGCGGGCAGCTCATCGACATTCGCGCTGGCGGCCACCACATCGCCGTCGGCATCCAGGACCTGGATGAACTGCTCGTCGCGATCGGCCACCGCCAGGGACGGCACCCCGCGCCCCGACTCGATGACGGCGGCCACCTGCTCGGCACGAGCACGTGCCGCCTGCCGTACGTCGTCGGTCAGCTCGGCCCGCAGCAGCGCGACCAGAGCCACCGCCCCCGCGACCAGTCCCACCGCGACGACGAGGACGGCCGCAACTGTCGACCGGAACCTGACTCCGTGCCTAACCGCCATCGGAGGCCAGCCGGTAGCCGCAGCCACGCACGGTCTCGATCGCGGCCCGTCCGAAAGGCCGGTCGAGCTTGTTGCGCAGATGACGGACGTAGACCTCGACAATGTTGGGATCGCCGTCGAAGTCGTCGTCCCAGACATGCGCGAGGATCTCCCGCTTGGACACGGTCTCCCCGCGCCTGCGCAGCAGGAACTCCAGCAACGCCAGCTCCCGGGCGGTCAGTTGGACCCGCTCCCCGCCGCGTGAGACCTCTTTGGCCGCGGGATCGAGCCGCAGATCACCAGCGGTGAGCGCGGCGGGCCGCTCGCGCGGGTCACGGCGCAGCAGTGCCCGCAGCCGGGCCAGGAGCACGGCGTACGAGAAGGGCTTGGTCAGATAGTCGTCGGCACCGGTGTCCAGCCCCTCGACCTCGTCCCACTCGCCCTCCTTGGCAGTGAGCATCAGGATCGGCGTCCAGTTGCCCTCGGCGCGCAGGGCCGCGCACACGCGGTAGCCGTTGAGGCCCGGGAGCATGATGTCGAGGACGATGGCGTCATACGGGTTCTCGCGGGCCCGCCACAGGCCGTCCGTACCGTCGAAGGCGACATCGACGGCGAAGCCCTCCGCCTCCAGACCGATGCGCAGCCCTTCGGCGAAGCGCTCCTCGTCCTCGACGACCAGTACCCGCATGCCCCGATTGTGGCCCCCGGCACCTGAAGCGGGGCTGAACCTGCACGGGTGTCGGCCCGGGCGCGTCGCCGCCTTGGGGCGGTCGACGAAATCAACCATCGCGGCTCCGACGCCGCCGGCCACCAGGGTGATCTGGCGGGAGACCAGCCGGTACGGCATCGCGAGCGTTTGCGCAGACAGCCGGCTCTTCAGACGTGTGTGGTCGAGTGCTTCCACGCACAGGTGCGGTCTGCCCGAATTGCTGTAACCGGCTTCAGGGAGGATGACCTATGAGGCGGCTGTCCATTTTTGACCATAGTTGTTCAGGATCTTACCTCGCGTGCCGGATCAATTCCGACAACGCTGGAGGAGCAGTCGGCGGACACCGGGTCCGCCGCCCCCGTTGAACGGATACGCGTCATGAACAACAAGGATCTGGTCCTCAAGGCCACAGGTGAGCTGTTCGGTCACATGGACCCCTCCGCCGTGGACCGCTGGGTCTCGCCGACGTACAAGCAGCACAGCGCGCTGGCCGCCGACGGCCCCGAGGCTCTGCGTGAGCTGGTCGACTCGCTCTCTGCGGACTTTCGCTACGAGGGCGTCCGGGTCATCTCCGACGGAGATCTTGTCGCTTTGCACGGGGTCTATCACGGCCTCGGCCCCACGGCGCTGGTTGCCTTCGACATCTTCCGTGTGGAGAACGGCAAGCTCGCCGAGCACTGGGACGCCCTGGTGCCGGTGGTCGAGGACACCGTCAGCGGCCGCTCCCAGACCGACGGCCCTACCCAGGTCAGCGATCTGGAGATCACCGAGGCGAACCGCGAGCTGGTCGCCGGGTACGCCGAGAAGGTGCTCAAGGGGGCCGACTACTCGGCGTCGACCGACTACACCTCCGCCGAGACCTACCACCAGCACAACCCGGAGGCCGGTGACGGTCTGGACGGTTTCGGGGTGGCCGCAGCCAAGTGGGCTGAGCAGGGCAAGAACGTGGTCTACAAGGCGATCCACAAGGTCATCGCGGAGGGTGACTTCGTCCTGGTGCAGGCCGAGGGCGAGTTCGGCGAGCCGGTCGCCTACTACGACCTGTTCCGCCTCGAGGATGGGAAGATCGTCGAGCACTGGGACGCCATCCAGGCGATCCCCGCCGAACTGCCGCACAGCAACGGCCTGTTCTAACTGACAGCGGCAACAGGGCAACCACAGAACACACCGCAGCCGACCCTTTCGTAAGGAAACCCAGGGCTCATGGCCGCACCCATGACAGACGCCGAATGGCGCGCCTTCGTCAGTGAAGGCACCCGCACCGCGAAAATCGCCACCACCCGTGCCGATGGACGCCCACACGTGGCACCCGTCTGGTTCCTGTTGGACGGCGACAATCTCGTATTCAACACCGGCAAGAACTCCGTCAAGGGCCGCACCCTGATCCGCGACGGGCGAGTCTCCCTCTGCGTGGACGACGATCGGCCGCCGTTTTCCTTCGTTGTCATCGACGGCCGGGCGCAGGTGAGCGAGGTTGTGCCAGAGGTGCGGGACTGGGCGGCCCGGATCGCCGGCCGCTACGTGGGAGAGGACCTTGCGGCACAGTACGCCGCCCGTAACAGCGTGCCGGGGATTCTCCTGGTGCGAGTGTCGATCGAGAAGGTCCTGGCGTTCAGCGGCGTAGCCGACTGACGTGAGGGTGTTCGTGAACGATTCCTCTGGGCGGTCTGACCCGGCGTGCCGTCAGAACATGGTGTTGGGGTTCCTGGACGTAGCGGGGATGAGTTGGAGTACGTCCCAGTGCTCGACGATCTTTCCGTTGTCGTCGAAACGGAAGATGTCGATGCCGGCGTATTCCTCGTTCGGCCATACCTGGTGGCAGTGAAGGACGACGTGGCTGCCCTCGGCGATGGCGCGCTTGACCTCCACTCGCTTGCCCGGGTATTCGGCAGCCATTCGTTCAAAGTAGTCGACGAAGTCCTGCCTGCCGTCACTGGCAAGCGGGTTGTGCTGGATATAGGTGTCGCCCACGTACCTTTCGTAAGCTTCCGCTGGGCGGCATTCGTTGAACAGCAGGTCGTAGAACGCCTTGGCCGCGGCCTTGTTGCGCTCGAGATAGGTAGCAGTCATGTCAGTCATTACAGGTAGCCTCTCTCTGGTAGTTGTAGTGTCAATCTACGGATTCGAACCGCTATTTGGCCGGCGCTGGTCGAGTTCAGGATCGGTCCCGGGCGTCCGCCGCTTGCCGAACCGCTTCAGGCGCTCAAGCTGACGGTCCGGCGGGATCATCGCACCCAGCCCCAGGGCGAGTCCCAGCAGCAGGCGCCATGGCGGGGCTTGGGGCAGCATCAGGGTAGATCCCACATAAATGACACCCGCCACGCCCACGACCGCAAGGAATATTGCCCAAGAAGTTCGCTCCATCGCCGGGTCGAGCCCCTGTGGCTGCAACCCGGGCGATATGCCCAGCAGCCTCCGCCCCCGGCGGGTGTACTGGGCGGCGAGAAACGCCGGGGTCAGGACCGTGCAGATCCCGAGCCACCACAAACTCCAACGTTCCAGGTGGAGCATTGGCAGGAGGTCCGGCTCGACGAGGATCAGAAAGAGATAGAGACCCCAGGCCACTGCGAACCATCGGGGCAGGCGCTGCGCGTCAATCGGCTGGTTGTGAGACTGTTGGACCTTTTCCACGGCGCGGGCTGCTTGCTCAGCGTCGGGCTCAGGGGGCACTGGACATCTCCTGGTACTCGTGGCGTGGGGGGAGTGCAGGCGGGTCGGGTGCCGCAGAGGCCGGGGTGCCGGGCCGAGGTCCTTGTACAATTCCGTCACCGGCTCCTGGCTCTGCCGTGGTGACCCTGCACAACGCTAGGGGCAGAACTGGGACCCGTCCGGATAGGCTGCTGACTCACTATGGTCAAAAACCGACAACCGGCTTCGCGCGTGATCCCCGAGGTCGCCTTCGCCGCCCCCGTCGGCACCCCCGCCGGGGTCGAGGTCCTTTCGCTGGCCCAACTGCGCTCACGCATCGGACCCGAGCAGGGTCGGATGGTGGCGCCGGGACGGCCGGACTTCCACCATCTGCTCACCCTCACCAGCGGCTCCCTGTGGCAGACGGTGGACTTCACCGGGTACGCCCTCAGGCCCGGGTCCTGGCTGTGGGCGCGGCCTGGCCAGGTGTACCAATGGGGCGACATCACCCAGGCCGAGGGCACAGTGATCATTTTCGAGCGGGACTTCCCCGACCCGGCCACCACAGCGGCCGCTCGCCTGGACGACCCGCACGCTCCGGTCGTACGAGTGCCGCGAGGCGACGACATCGAAGCGCTGCACACGGCAGCCCACCACCTGGACCGAGAGTTCCACGCGGCAATGGAGCTGCCGGTCGACATCCACGTCACGGTGCTGCGCCACCTGCTGGCCGTCCTCGTCCTGCGCCTCACACACCTGGCCTCGCCTGAAGGCAGTCCCTCGCCCGAGCCCGGATCGACGTATCTGCGTTTCCGTGACGAGGTCGAGCGCGAGTTCGCCTCCACCCGCCGCCTGGACGACTACGCGCATGCCCTCGGCTACTCCGCGCGTACGCTCTCGCGTGCCACCCTCGCCGCCGCCGGTGTCGGGGCGAAGGAGTTCATCGACCGCAGGGTCGTCCTGGAGGCCAAACGCCTGCTCGCGCACAGCGACTTGCCCGCGGTACGGATCGCCGCGCAGCTCGGCTTCTCCAGTGCCACCAACTTCAGCAAGTACTTCCACCAGCGCACCGGGCAGACCCCGATCGCCTTCCGCGAGTCCGCGCGCGGCCGCCATGACCCGGCACGGGCCGACCGTCGGTGAGACGGTCGCCCGGCCGTTACGGACAGAGGGTGCGGTCCGGGCTTCCCGGCACCTCGGCTCGTACGCAGCCGCCCGGCAGCCCCCGGTACGGCGAGGAGCCGAAGTTGGCCGTGACGGTCAGCGCCGTGTCGCCGAAGGTGGTGCGCTGCACCCGGTGGTCGGCGGTGAGCCGGGTGAAGCCGGTCATCGCCTTGGTACCCGCCGCCTGCTGCAGATGGGAGAAGAAGCGCTGGAGCTTTGCGATCTCAGGGCCGTGCTTCTTCAAGCTCGCGCCGTCCAGCGTGAAGTTGAGCGGCGTGTTGTAGAGCATCGCCAGCAGCGCGCGGACCCTTTGCTGTTCGGGCAGCTTGTAGTACCCCAGCTCCCACCGCTCGACGCTCACCACGGAGTCATGGAGCACGGTCTCGTACAACGGCACCCTGTAGTGCGGGTCGTACATCGCCCGGGCGGCGTCCGAGGTGAGCTTCGCGGGCCTGAAGAAGAGATCCGGTGCGTTCTGGGGTGCGTAGCCGCCCCAGGTCTTGCGGTCGCGCTCCAGTGCCCACAGGTGGTCCGACACGGGCGTACTCGAACCGTGGCTGTAGGCCAGGACGCCGCCCGCCCAGCCGCCCGCCGACTCGGAGCCCAGCACCAGTTTCCGCTCGCGCGACAGCATCTCCATCCGGGCGAGCCGATTGGCTCGGTCGCGCGCCTGTGTGGCCTGGTGCGCGGGGGAGTGGTCGCGGAAGAGCTCGCCCGCCGCGTCGACATCGAGGAAGTAGCTGTTCGCGCCGTTGGCGGTCATCGACCTCGTCCGGTCGGCCAGATAGTGGTGCGTGGGCTCGGCCTGGGCCAGGGCCTGTGAGCTGACGTAGCAGCCCCGGCCGCCGAAGCCGGTCTTCACCTTGCCGTCCGCTTCGCGCACACACGCGTCCGGCCAGACCGGCGCGGGCCACGTGGAGGACGGGGCGTCAGCCGTCGCAGGATCCTGGGCGTTGGACCACGAGTCGTAGGGACCGACCAGGTACCCGGCCTTCCTGGCCGCATTGACGGCCTCCCGCGTCATCGGCCGGGCGTCGGCGTCGTAACCCAGCCACATCCGGTCCAGGCCCAGTGCTCGCATCCGCTCGACGGACTCCTTGCTCCGCCCGTCGCCCCACAGGTACGCGTGGAAGGCGCCGATGAGCCTGCCCGCCTGCGGGTTCTCCTCGATCTTGCGCTCCAGGCTGCCGAGCTGCCCATGCTCGACCAGCCACCGCCGGTAGTCCTTCGCCGCCGCGACCGGCGACGAGTCGGTCAGGGCGAAGGCGACCGTGTAGCGGCGGGTCTCCTCCTTCTCGCTGAAGGCGTGGGTGGTGGCGGTGCGCAGGCGGCCGGTCCGCGAGGCGAACTCGAGCGTGGTGCCGATATCGGTCGGTACCACGTAGCTGACGCCGTGGCGCCCCATCGTCCAGCCCCAGAACGGCATGGTCAGCCCGTCGGTGAGCGCGATTGCTCCGCCGCCCGCCAGCTTCGCCCGGTGCGAGTTCCACCACGGGTCCGCCGCCGGGATCGACAGCCCCTCGCCGCGCGGTATCTGCACGGCCGATGCCTGGGGGTCCACCCCGCTGACCGGCCAGGTCAGTTCCGAGTCGCGTGAACTGCGCATCTCGACCACCAGCCGGCCGTCGCGCTCACGGGCCGTAACAGTCAGGCCCCGCTTCGGGTAGTTCCAGGTGGCCGCCGAGTCCCGCAGAGAAACGTCCCCGGCCGGACCGAGGTCCTGCGCGGCTTTGGCGGAGATCACCAGCGAAGTCCCGTCGGCGGCACGGGCGGTGACACCGAGCGAGGCCGGATCCACCCGCGCCTGGCCGCCCTTGACCGGCACCACGACCGTGCCGCGGTCAAGCCGGGCACGATTGTCAGGTGGCGCTGCCGCGCCGCCCGGCATGAGGGAGGCGGCGCCGGCGAGGAGCGTCGCGGTCACGGCGGCCGCGGTCACGGCCCGGACTCGTCGCGAGCCCGGCCAACGATGCTTTGTCTTCTTGGTGAACGGCAACATGGCAGTCACCGTCTTTCTCAAAGGTGAGAGGCAGATGAGAACCACCGGGCGCGTCGTGACGTGAGAGTCGGCAGAGGACGCGTCGGACCAATCCGCGGGAGGTACGTTTGGGAACGCTGTCGGTGCTGGTCGTGGATGACGAGCCTGCTACGCGCGAGGCCGTCGCCGAGGCCCTGGAGATCGAAGGCTATGCCGTGGCGCTGGCAGCCGACGGCGCCGAGGCACTGCACAGCGTGGCGGCGCGCCCGCCGGACGCCATCGTGCTCGACGTCCTCATGCCCCGCATGGACGGGCTCACGTTCTGCCGCCGGCTGCGGTCACTCGGCGACCGCACGCCGATCCTGGTGCTCACCGCGCGCGGCACCGTGGAGGACCGGGTGGGCGGGCTCGACGCCGGGGCCGACGACTATCTCGCCAAGCCGTTCGCGCTGCAGGAACTGCTCGCGCGGCTGCGGGCCCTGCTTCGGCGCGCCTACCCCGAGGACGGCGACGCGCCGGCTTTCGGGGACCTCACCCTGGACCCGCAGACGCGGAGGGGGCGACGCGGCGGCCGGTTGATCCAGTTCAGCCAAACCGAGTTCGCTCTCCTGGAGTTGCTGGTCCGCAACGCGGGCCGTGTGCTGACCCGTGAAGTCATCATGGACCGCGTCTGGGGTTACGACTTCGGGCCCGGCTCCAACTCCGTGGAGGTCTACATCCGTTACGTGCGCCGCAAGCTCGAAGCGGACGGCGAGCGGCGCCTGGTGCACACGGTGCGCGGGCTCGGCTACCGGCTGGCTCTGGAATGAAACCGGAACTCCTGGTCTTCTGGCGGCGGCTGTCGATCCGCAGCCGGATGGCCGGCACAGCGGCGCTCGCCGTCGCCCTCGCGGTCGCAGCGATGGCCGCGGTCGGCTATGTCGCCGCCGACCGCCAGGCACATCGCGAGCTGGATCTCGGGCTGGTCCGCGAGGCCAACCGGATCAAACGGCAGATCCAGAGCGGGACTTGGTCGGCGGCCGGCCCCTGTGCCTGGCTGTCCGCGCCGGCCTGCGTGCAACTCGTGGGCTCCGACGGAGAGGTGAGCGCCGAGGGCGCGACCGAGCGGGGGGCGCTCGACACCCGTGACGCGCGGGCGGTCGCAGGCGGCACGAAGACCGCGTTCTTCAGCACCGCCCGGCTGCAGGACCACCCCGTCCGCGTCTACACCGCGCCGGTCGCGCAGGGCCGGGCGGTGCAGGTCTGGGTGCGCTCCGACGGGGTGGAGCGCGGTGTGGCACGCGTCCGTACGGTACTGATCGAAGCCGGAGCGGCAGGCGTGCTCCTCGCCTGCCTTCTCGGGTACCTCGTCGCCCGCACCAGCCTCGCCCCGCTGGCCCGGCTGACGGCCGTCGCCGAGCGGATCGCCGCGACCCGTGACACCAGGCACCGCATCGCTGTCACCGGCCACGACGAAGCGGCCCGGCTGACGGGCAGCTTCAACACGATGCTGATGGCTCTGCACGACTCGCTCACCGCCCAGCGCCGCCTGGTCGCGGACGCCTCCCACGAGCTGCGCACTCCGCTGACCAGCCTGCGCACCAACGCCGAACTCCTGGCCAGGATCGCCCCCGACGACGTCCGCCGCCGAGAACGCGCCACGACGGCTCTGGGCCGGCAGATCACCGAGCTGGTGGACCTGGTGGAGGATCTGGCGGAGCTGGCGCGGGGCGACGAAGGGGCGGACGAACCGGCCGACGACCTCCGGCTCGACGCGGTCGTGACCCAGTGCGTGGAGCGGGCGCGTGCGCATCGGCCCGCCACGGTGTTCACGGTCGAGACCGAGCCGACGCTGATCCTCGGCGTACGCGCCCGGCTGGCTCGCGCCACGGCGAACCTGCTCGACAACGCGGCCAAGTTCAGCCCCGACGGCTCCGTGGTGGAAGTCCGACTGCGTGATGGCGAGCTCACCGTGCGTGACTATGGTCCGGGCGTCGACCCTGACGACCTGCCGCACATCTTCGACCGCTTCTACCGCGCCCCGGCCGCCCGCGCCCGCCCCGGCTCGGGCCTTGGCCTGTCCATCGTCGCCCAGGCCGCGGCCCTGCACGGTGCCAGGGCCACAGCAGAGCCCGCGGAGGACGGCGGGACGGTCATGCGCCTGTCCTTCCGGACGGCCGGGGGCCGGGAAGGCCCGTCATCCACCTCGTGATCATCCACCTCGTGATCGTGAGAATCGTGGCTCGAAATGGCCCCGCCTCAGGGGGACTTGCCGTATCCAGGGCCGGGGCGGGCTGCCCTGGCTTTGGAGGTTTGGCCAGGTAGAGGCCCCGAGGGCGGCTCTTTCTTTGGAGAAGTCTACGATGTTCGCCGAGTTCCTCTCTGGCGTTGGATATGCGTCACACAGGACGAAGAGCCGACGGAGACACCGCGAGCCTTCGAGCCCCCTGCGACTGGCTGAAACCAGGGTGCGCCATCGTCGTCGCGCCAGGGATAACCAGAGGACCTCTCACTACCTACCTCTTGAAGGGCAAGGCGGAGATGGCACGAGTCGCCCCGCTTTCCGTTGCCGGAAAGCAAAGTGAGCACCCCGTCGACGAGGTGCTCCCCCTCCCGAAACTGGCTCTCTACGGCTTCCAGCACGTCCTGGCGTTCTACGCCGGTGCCGTGATCGTCCCGATCATCGTGGGCGGGGCCCTCGGGCTCAGCCGCGAAGAGCTCGTCTACCTGATCAACGCAGACCTGTTCACCTGCGGTATCGCGTCGATAATCCAGGCTCTCGGCATCGGCCGGATCGGCGCGCGACTGCCGCTGATCCAAGGGGTCACCTTCACCGCGGTGTCCCCGATGATCGCGATCGGTCTCGGCGCCGGCGGTGGCACGGCCGCCCTGCTGGTGATCTACGGCGCGGTGATCACTGCGGGCGTCGCCACCTTCGCCTTCGCCTGGCTCCCCGCCCGGGCCTTCAAGGCGGTCCTGGGGCTCTTCCCGCCGGTGGTCACCGGCACGGTGATCACCGTCCTCGGGCTGGTCCTCATCCCGGTGGGGCTGAACGACGCGGCGGGCGGGGTGGGCAGCCCGCACTTCGGCGATCCCGAGAACTTCGCCTACGCGGGCGGCACCATGGTCTTCATTCTGGTGCTGATGAAGATCGGCCGGCCGTTCCTGTCCAGCATCGCCATCCTGCTCGGGCTGGTGGCCGGCACCGCGGCCGCCTTCCTGCTGGGTGACGCGAGCTTCAATGACGTGGGCAAGGCGGACTGGGTGGGCGTCACCACCCCCTTCCACTTCGGCGCCCCGCAGTTCCAGTGGTTCCCGATCCTGCTGATGCTGATCGTCATGCTGATCACGATGGTGGAGACCACCGGTGACACGTACGCCATCGGCGACATCGTGGGCAAGAAGATCGACGGCGAGACCGTGGCCCGCGCCCTGCGCGCCGATGGCGCCGCGACCGCCCTCGGAGGTGTGCTCAACTCCTTCCCGTACGTCGCCTTCGCCGAGAACGTCGGCCTGGTGCGGATGACGAAGGTCAAGAGCCGCTTCGTGGTCGTCGCGGCCGGTGTTTTCATGATCGTGCTGGGCATGCTGCCGAAGGCCGCCGCCGCGGTCGCCTCGGTGCCGCACCCGGTGCTCGGTGGCGCCGCGACCGTGATGTTCGCGATGGTCGCCCTGGCCGGTATCCAGACCCTGGCCAAGGTGGATCTCAAGGAGGAGAAGAACGCCTTGGTGGTGGGCGTCTCGCTGGCGATGGCCCTGCTGCCGTCCACCGTCCCCGTGCTGTTCAAGGAGCACATGAACGCGGACCTCTCCTCGCTGCTGAACAGCGGCGTCACGCTCGGCGCGAGCACCGCGATCCTGCTGAACCTGGTCCTCAACCGCCTGGGCCCGAAGGAGCCGCAGGGCGAGCCGGCGGTGGCGGGCGGTGTGGTGACGGGCGTGGACCCGGCGGACGACGCCCCGGATCGTCCCGCTCCTGCCCCGGCCGGGGTGCCGGCCCAGGTCGCCCCCACGGGTGCGGCGGGGCCGTCGGTGGACGAGACGGACGGCGCCTAGGGCGATCTCCCGCCGGGCTCGCTCGCGGGCCCGGCGGGACGCTTCAGTCCTTGGCCGCCGGCTGGACTTGGTCGCATACGAGGCCGGTGACGTGGTCTGTGATCATGTCGAGGATGTCCGCCGAGGCCGTGTCATTGCCGAGGACGAGGAAGTTCAGGGTCAGTCCGTCGGTCATGGCGGCCAGATAGCGGGCCAGCACGGGGACGGGCACGCGGAGTTCGAACCCCACGCTGTGACGCAGCTGCTCGATGAGTTCGCCGTAGGTGTCGCAGTACAGCGCGTACTGCCGCCGTGCCAGATGCTCGAACCCCGGGCGGCGCAGGGCGTACTGCGTGAGTTCGTAGGTGAGCATGTGCTCGCCGGGGTTGGCGGTCACATGGTCCCAGTAGGCCTGGAAACCGGCCCGGATGGTTTCCCGGAGGGTGGCCTTCGGCCGGATCGCCTCCTTCACCAGCGTGACGGAGTGATCGGTGATCGTCGCCATGACGGACTCGATCAGTGCCTGCTTGGAGTCGAAGCAGTAGTGGAAGACGCTCAGTGACACGCCCGCCTCGGCGGCGATGGACCGGGTCGTCGTCCTGGAGACGCCGTCGCGGGTCATCGCGCGGATTGCTGCCTCGATCAGCTGTCGGCGCCGGTCGGCCGACGGCATACGTGCCATGTCGTTCCTTCGTATCTGTGCCGCGCGGAAGCAAGCGGCCGGGGCCGGCCGGATCAGGAGAGTTGATCCGGCCGGCCCCGGCCGTTGGGGGACTCCATGGGTGGCGTCAGCTGCTGTAGACGCCGACTTCGCGGAGGGAATAGCCCCACTTGGTGCCGCGCTCCAGCCCGTGGACGCGGACGTAGCGGGCCGTCGTACCGGTGAACTGCGCCGTGTCCAGGCCGCCGTCACCGGCGGCCTGGGACCATGCGGACTGCCAGTTCGTGCCGTCGCTGGAGACCTCGATGCGGTACGACTTCCCGTAGGCACGCTCCCAGTTGAGGGTGACGCGCTTGATCAGGCTCTGGCTGCCGAGGTCGATCCGTAGCCACTGGTCGTCGCTCCAGTCGCTCGCCCAGCGGGTGTCCGCGTTGCCGTCCACTGCCCGGTCGGGTGCGTAACTCGTGAACAGGCTCCACTCCGACGAACTGGCCGAGGCGGACGAGCCCGCGGCAAGGTTCACCCCGGCCTTGTGGTTCTCGGACGCCTTCCAGGTGCCGAGGTAGGACTCGGCGCCCCGGAAGAGGTCGTCCACGACACCCTGGCCGCCGACGAGTCGTATGTCCTCGATCCAGTCCGGGACCAGACCGTAGTGCGCGGCGCCGTCGGTGTTGATGTCCCAGGTGCGCTCGCCGGTGGTCTGCCTGTCGATGACGGCGCTGCCGTCAGTGCTGCGGAAGGGGTACTTCACCGGGTTCGGGGTGTCCGCGCCGCGGGGGCCGGGCCAGCCGCCCACACCGTTCATGTCGGTGCCGTAGCCGTAGCCGACGTTGTACTTGTCGCGCAGCGCGTCCGTGCGCTTCGCCTCCGCGCTGAAGGCCTCGGCGCCGTTCATGTACTGGGCCACGAAGCCGCCGAGACGGTAGACGCGCTCGGTCCAGTTGAGGTCCATCCAGCTGTGCGAGGAGATCACGCCCGGGTACGACTCGGACTCGAAGATGTCGAAGGCCCGGCCCGCTGCCTTGACGCCCATATGGTCGATCTCCAGCATCATCTTGCGTTTCATCATGCCGCGCACGGCGTACTCGCCGAGCTCGGTGAGACCGCGGGTGTTGCACTGCGCGTCCGCGGCGTACGACGGGACGTGCACGCCCGCCGGCAGCTCCTTCTCCGCGTTGGGCGCCGCGGCGAGGCCGATGGGGTTGTCGTGCTGCGGGCCCGCGCACTTCTCCGTCTTCCAGAAGGTGCCGGTCGACAGGAACTGGCCGACGTTGATCGCCGTGCCGAGGGTGCCCGAGTCGAATCGGACGCCGCACAGGGCGTTGTCGAACTTGTGGCACAGGAACATGCTGCGTACGCCCAGCTTGTACAGCTCGTCGAGACCGCGGTCGATGTCGGCCCTGCTGCACTGCGCGACGTCGAGGATCTGCTTGCAGCCGAACGGCTCGGAGGTCTCGACCCCCAGAACGACGGCCAGCTTGCCCTGCTGGATGACCTCGCGGGCCTGAGCGGAGTCGGTGACGATCCTGAACCAGCCCTTGCCGGGGCCGCCGTACATCTTGTCGATGTAGGCCTGCAGGTCGTACGTCTTCTGCGCCTGCAGGCGGATGGAGGTCATCTCGTCGCAGCTGCGGTCCTTGAAGAAGTAGACCGAGCAGATCACGCCGTTGGTGACGAGGTCGTTGACGAGCACCCGCTGACCGCCGCGCCAGGCCCGTTCGACCCAGGCGTAGTAGTTCTGCTGGTGGGTCAGCGAGTCATGGGCCGGCCAGTCCTTGAACGTCGGCCATCCGTTGGGGTCGTGCTTGCCGTCGCCACCCTTGGTGATGAAGTCGAAGATCGCGAGCGATCCGTCGGGGTAGTGCTCGGGGCAGTCCTTGAGCGCGTCGGCGATACCCAGTTCGGAGAACGTCTTGCCACAGATGAGCCGGCCGCCGAAGGCCTCGTTGGACATCAGGTGGTCGTGTGCGTCGACAAAGCCCCGTACCCGCCCCTGGGCGTCGGTTCCCTTGAAGGGCTCGCCCGTGACATTGATCTGGGAGTCGGGTGCGGGCCGCGCGGTCGGGGTCCACCAGCCGGACTCGGCCGAGGAGTTGGGCGCTGTGCCGAGGACCATGGCCACGACGGTGAGAAGCAACGACAGGACCGCGATGGGCCTGCGTCGGCGGTGCGAGCGTCGAGTCGTGGTCATCACTCACGCCTTCGGTCGGAGGATTGCGCGGGTCGTGGAGCAAGACCGTCCGGGGACCTGACGTGATTGTCATGTCCCACGCGAACGATGCGACGAGAATCGCGGCTGTGAGACTCGGAGTCAATAGTCCGGGACAGATGACCTGATGGGTCGTCGGCTCGGTCGCGGACGCCCGTGACGGCGCCCGTGACGCTGCCGGTGACGCCGCGCCGGTGATATCGCTCGTGAGAAGATCCCTTCGCGCTGTGTGCGCTGGTTTCCGGCCGCGGAAGGTGACGATGTACGTGATATCCCTGGGCGGCGACGGCGCCGAACTGCGCCCGCTCGAACCCTGGCAGGCCGATGAGTTCCTGGCCCACGTGGACCGAGGACGGGAGTTCATCGGGCAGTACAACGCGCTGCCCGACGTCGTAACGGACCTGGAGTCGAGCCGGACGTTCCTCCAGGCGTACGCGGACAAGGCCGCAGCCGACGCCGGGCGGCTCCACGGAATCTGGACGGACGGCAAGCTGGTCGGCGCGGTTCTCTTCCGGAGGATGGACGCGGAGCAGGGCACTGCCGAGGCCGGCTGCTGGCTGGAGCCGTCGGCGGTCGGCAAGGGGCTGGTGACCCGGGCCGCGCGCGTGATCATCGATTGGGCCGTCGAGGAGCGGGGCATCCACCGCGTGGAGTGGTGGGTCTCGGCGGCGAACGAGCCCAGCATCGCCGTGGCCCGGCGGCTCGGGATGACGAAGGACGGCGTGCTGCGGGAGAGCTACCTGTACCGGGGCCGGCGGCACGACGAGGAGGTCTGGTCGGTGCTTGCCCCGCAGTGGCGGGCGGGCAAGCGGGTGTCTTGAGCCGAGGTGTCGACCTGTCGGCTCAGCCGCTGACCGTCACGTGCTTCGGCTGAACGTCACGTCCTTCGTGTCCGTGACTCCAGCGGTGCGGCCGGGCGCAGTCTCGTACTGCCAATAGAGGTTCGTGTGCGCGATGACCTTGTCCGGCGGCGGAGCGCCCCACGAGCTCTGATCCTGCGTGGTGTGCGCGTCACCGACGAGTGTCACGTCGTAGCCACGCACAAATGCGCCATGGATCGTGGACCGGACGCAGGCATCGGTCTCCGCGCCGGTCACGACCAGGCGTCCGACGCGGGCCCCGGCGAGCACCTCCTCCAAGTCCGTGTCCTCGAAGGAGTCCCCGAACGTCTTGTGCACCAACGGTTCGGAACCCTGGCGTGCCAGTTCCGGGACGTACTCCCAGGCGGCACTGCCCTTCTCCAGGCCATCGCCGGAGTGCTGGACCCAGACGATCGGGACACCCTCTTCGCGAGCCTTCTCGACGAGCGTGCGGATGTTGGCGACGACCGCGTCGCGCTGGTGCGCATCGGCCACGACGCCCTTCTGGACGTCGATCACCAACAAGGCGGTGTGGGGTCGATCTTACAGCGTGGTCATGACGATCTCCTCTGCTGCTCGGACGGGCTCATGCCACGGGGATCACCGTAGTCCGGTCGATTGCGGGGGTGCGCCGGATTCGGGGCGGGAAACGACCGTGGTGTGCGTCGTTTGCCGGATCGGCAAACCCACTTTGCCGACAGGGCAGGACGGCGCACTGTGGGCGCAGGGCCGGCCGACGGTGACATCACGGCCCCCACAACACCCGGCACGGCTCAAGCCGCCACTCAACGGAGCTCATGTTGAAGCCAATTGTCGCTGGACGAGATGAACCAAGAGATGTACCAAGAGCTGGACGCGCGGTACGGACGCCCTCGGTCCGGTGGGCGCTCGCCGGACTTGCGCTGTCCATGTTGCTGTCCTCGCTCGGCACCAGCATCGCCAATGTCGCCCTGCCGACATTGGCACAGGCGTTCACCGCCTCCTTCCAGGAAGTCCAGTGGATCGTCCTCGCCTATCTCCTCGCCATCACCACCCTGATCGTCAGTGTCGGACGGCTCGGCGACATCACCGGCCGCCGACGGCTCCTACTGACGGGAATCGCCCTGTTCACGCTGGCCTCGGTCCTGTGCGGCCTCGCACCCACGCTCTGGATGCTGATTGCCGCCCGCGCGGCGCAGGGGCTCGGAGCGGCCATCATGATGGCCCTCACCATGGTGTTCGTCGGTGAGACAGTTCCGAAGGCGAGGACCGGTAGCGCCATGGGGCTGCTCGGAACGATGTCCGCGATCGGCACCGCTCTCGGTCCGTCGCTGGGCGGTGTTCTGATCTCCGGACTCGGTTGGCGGGCAGTCTTCCTCGTCAACGTACCGCTGGGTGTGCTGACTTTCCTTCTCACGCATCGCTGCCTGCCCGTCGACCGCCGTGAACCGAAGACTGCTCCGACCGGCTTCGACGGCGTGGGCACACTGCTGCTCGCCCTGACGCTCGCGGCCTACGCACTCGCCATGACGATCGGGCACGGCAGTTTCGGTCCGCTCAACATGGCTCTGCTGTCGGCTGCCGCCCTCGGAGTCGGCGTCTTCGTCCTCGCCGAGTCGAAGACGGCATCGCCCTTGATCCGATTGGCGATGTTCCGCGATCCAGCGCTGAGTGCAAGCCTCGCCACGAGCGCGCTTGTCTCGACGGTGATGATGGCGACGCTGGTGGTCGGGCCGTTCTATCTTTCGCGTGGGCTCGGGCGCGACGCGGCTCTCGTAGGACTCGTCATGTCAGTCGGTCCGCTCGTCGCCGCGCTGACCGGCGTGCCGGCCGGCCGCGTCGTGGACCGTCTCGGCGCACAACGCATGACCCTCCTTGGGCTCATCGCGATGGCGGCCGGCTCCTTCGTCCTTTCCGCGATGCCGAGAACGATCGGCATCGCCGGCTACATCGCCCCCATCGTCGTCATCACCGCCGGCTACGCGATGTTCCAGACGGCCAACAACACGGCCGTCATGTCAGATGCCCGCCCGGACCAGCGGGGCGTCATTTCAGGCTTGCTCAACCTGTCGCGCAACCTCGGGCTCATCACTGGTGCATCCGTCATGGGCGCCGTGTTCGCGCTCGCATCGGCGACGACCGACATCGCCACGGCGCACCCGGGGGCCGTTGCCACCGGGATGCGGATCACGTTCGCAGTCGCGGCGATGCTGATCGTCATCGCGCTCGCCATCGCGGCCGGAAGCCGTGTTCTCGCCCCCCTGTCCGGCGCGCGCCTCAGGGGCTCGCGTTGAGCTCCGCGACGATCGAGGCGGGGGTGTGGCCGCTGCCGTCGGACAGGCGGTGGAAGTCGACGGAGACGAAGTTCGGTTTCCGGCCCCCGGCCGCGGGCCGGCACTGGTCGGCGATGCGGTTTCTCAGCTTGGTGCCGTTGTCCAGGGCCGCCGTGAGGACGGTGGGTACGTTGCGGTGGTGGCTCATGGTGAACAGTCGCCGGAATCCGGGCTCCTGACGGTCCAGGGGCACGTCGGACCAGCGGCTGACGCAGGCGAGGTCATTGCCCAGGTCGCCCAGGCTCCAGTAGTTGCTCACCGTCCAGGACTTGTCGTACATGACGCCCAGGTGCTCGCGGTCGGACCGGTCCGAGAAGATCAGCAGACGCTTTCCGGCGGTGACGAGGTCGGCAACCTTCGGCCAACCGTGCTCTCGTACGCCCCACGCTTCGGGCCGGAACAGCATCTCGGACAGCCCGTTGACCCTGCCGAGGGACTGACCCAGCTGCTCTGCGCTGACGTAGTCCTCCAGGAAGACGGTCACGACCTCCTGGGGATGGGTGGCGAGGAAGTCCACGACGGTCTGCATCGTGCCGTGGAAGGACTGCCGTGGCAGGGCGTACGTGGCACCGGCGAAGGTCTTGCAGTCGCCGTGGCACAGGTACACGTCGCTGGGATAGCAGTCGCTCCCGAAGCTGATGATGCACAGCCAGGTGCTGCGCTCGTACCAGTGCGTGTCCAGGCTCAGGCCCCGAACGCCGTTGTCGAGTTGTGCGCGCACCGACTCGGCCTGGTTCGCCGAACTCCAGCGAGAATCCTCGTAGTTGGTGAAGGCGTTGTGGGTGGTCAGGAAGGCGGCCTCGTCGAGTCGGCGATCACCCCAGCGCGCGGCCGCAGCGCCGGACGCGCCGCCCGTGTCCGCGGAGACGGTGGAGGTGGTGCCGCCCGTGGCCGAGGCGGTCGAGGCGGTCGCCGCGCCCACGAGGGCCAGGAGAAGGAGGCATACGAAGGAGTGCCGGCCGGCTCTACGCAGGAGCGCGGCGCGAGCGGTCCGCGGGCCGGGCGACGCCGGGCCGCCGCGAAGGCGACCGTGCGACCGCGGTCGCAACATGCTCATGCCAATCATGCGGCGGAGGGTAGCGCGAGGGCCGTCGATCCGCTCCTGCGGGGACGAGTTCGGCCGGTATCCGTCGGCGCGCGGCCGGGATCCGCGTGCCGTGGAAGGGAGCGGACGCCCCAGGGGGCAGGCTTGACGCGGTGATCGCCGGTCGCGCCTGAGCGCGGCGCCGCCGCGCCACCCGGACCTGCTCCGTGGATCAGGCCGACGGGCGGCGGCAGCGGACCTGTTGAGTGCGGGCGGTGACCGGACGATCACCGGCCGCCTCAGATCGGCGCCAGGCGCTGACTGAGGCTGAGCACGTGGTGGACCGTCCGAGGGTCGGTGCTCCCACGGAAGGCGGGGACGGGGCGAACCTCAGGGCCGATGAGCAAGCCGGTCTGCCCATCGAGCGAGGCGTCGGTGGCGGCGAAGACGGACGGCCGGGCGGCCACCGACGCGGGGCCGGCGGTGGAGCGTTCGAACGTCCGGCGGACCAGCGGCCACAGCAGGCGCAGCCCCGGCGAGACGATCCTCGGTGAGGTCATGGTGCCGTTGGTCATGTCGGTCGCCGCGCCGCCGGGGTCGGCCGCGAAGACCGTGACACCGCTGTCGCGCAGGCGCTGCGCCAGATCCAGGGTGTACGCGAGGTTGGCGAGCTTGGCGCGGCCGTACCAGTGGAAGCCGTAGTAGCCGCCCGGTGGTTCGACGGCGTCGAAGGTGCGCTTGGCCACCTTGATCGCGCCGGAGCTGACGTTCACGATGCGGCTCGGCCCGCCGGCCCGGAGCCGATCGAGCAGCAGCTCGGTCAGCAGATACGGCGAGAGGTGGTTGACGGCGAACGTCGCCTCGATGCCGTCGACGGTCTGCTGCCGGTCCGCGAACATCGCGCCCACGTTGTTGACCAGCACCGTGAGCGGCCCCTCGGCCGCCAGTCGGGCGGCGAGCGCTCGTACGTCGCCGAGTGACGCGAGGTCGGCCGCCAGGAACCGCGGATCGCCTCCGGTCGCGACCGTCGCGATGCGCTCGACCGCGCGGGCGCCGCGCTCGGCGTTGCGGCCGACCACGGTGACGGCGAGCCCGTGCGCAGCCAGTCCCATCGCGGTCTCCAGGCCGATTCCCCCGGTCCCTGCCGTTACCACTGCCCGCTGTTCCACGGCTCTGCCCTCCGTCGCTTCGCCCGTCAGAATCGGATAGGTATCCGTTTCCGTGAAGGCAAGCTAGCACAACCGGATAGTCATCCGGTTAGGGTGAAGGTGAGGCGAACGGTGCCTGGAGCCCGTTGCCGGTCGCGATCAGCGCGGGGGGCGCAGGCCCTCAAGGAGCACACCGAGGTACACCTCGGTACGGGTGGAGTCAACGGCGCCGGAGCGCAGGGCGTGCTCGATGCCGCAGAGCAGGCGGCGCACGTCGTCGGCCTCGATGTCGCGCCGGATGGCGCCGGTCCCGCGCGCGCGGTCAAGCAGGTGCGCGACAGCCAGGTCGAGTTCGGCCTTCAGTGCCGAGGTCTGCTCCTCGGTATCGCTGGCGGATTCGAGCACGGCGGCGAATCCGCTGTCGTCCAGCGCACGCGCGAGGGTGAACCGCAGCAGGCGGTGCAGCCCACCCAGGGCGTCCTCGTCGGCGGCCGCGGCCTGGGCCTCGTCCACCAGCTCTCGGAAGCGCTCGGCCGACAGCGCCTCCCGCAGCGCGTGGCGGTTGGGGAAGTGCCGGTAGACGGTTCCCACGCCCACGCCGGCGAGCCGGGCGATGGCGTTCAGCTGAAGCGAGTCGTCACCGGCGGCCAACTGCTCGCGGGCGACCTGCAACACCCGGGCGCGGTTGCGTGCGGCATCCGTCCGTAGCGTCGGCCCCTGCTCGCCCTTCAGTGTCACGGGCCCAGCATAGAGGGCCGCTGGCCGCAGCCCGATGGCGGCAGCTCGCGCCCGGCGGGCCACGGTGGGAGGGCGTGACGCCTCAGGGATGAGCCGGGAAAAGATTCAGGCGGCGATGTCGAGAACCCGTGGCCGGCTCCGTCCCTGTGGTGAACGCGACCACAATGGGTCGCACAGCACCGAGGAGAAACACGATGGCCAAGTACTTGCTGCTCAAGCACTACCGGGGCGCCCCGACTGCGGTCAACGACGTGCCCATGGACCAGTGGACGCCCCAGGAGATCTCGGCCCACGTTCAGTACATGAACGACTTCGCGGCCCGGCTCGAGGAGACGGGCGAGTTCGTCGACGGTCAGGCGCTCGCCCCCGAGGGGACGTTCGTCCGGTACGACGGCGAGGGCCGCCCGCCGGTCACCGACGGCCCGTTCGCCGAGACCAAGGACCTCATCGCCGGCTGGATGGTGATCGACGTCGACAGCTACGAGCGCGCCGTCGAGCTGGCCGGGGAACTGTCGGCCGCCCCTGGGGCGGGCGGGAAGCCGATCCACGAGTGGCTCGAGCTGCGCCCGTTCCTGACGGCGCCGCCCACCATCACGGAGTGCCACTGAGGTGAACGAGGTCCTGCTCCGGAGCCTCACGCCGAGCGTGCTCGGGATCCTCGTCCGCCGCGGAGCCGACTTCGCGGTGGCCGAGGACGCCGTGCAGGACGCTCTGGTCGAGGCGGTCCGCGTCTGGCCGGCCGACCCGCCGCGGGACCCGAAGGGCTGGCTGGTCACCGTGGCATGGCGCAAGTTCCTCGACGCGACCCGGGCGGACACCGCCCGCCGCCGGCGTGAGGACCGCCTCGATGAGGAGCCGGCGCCCGGGCCCGCGCCCGCGGTGGACGACACGCTCCAGCTCTACTTCCTGTGCGCCCACCCGTCGCTGACGCCGTCGTCCGCGGTCGCGCTCACGCTGCGCGCCGTCGGCGGGCTGACCACCCGCCAGATCGCCCAGGCCTACCTGGTGCCCGAGGCGACCATGGCGCAGCGCATCAGCCGGGCCAAGCGCACCGTCTCGGGCGTGCGGTTCGACCAGGCCGGAGGCGTCGCCACCGTGCTGCGCGTCCTCTACCTGGTCTTCAACGAGGGCTACTCGGGCGACGTCGACCTCGCCGCCGAGGCCATCAGACTCACCCGGCAGCTCGCGACCGTGATCGACCACCCCGAGGTGGCGGGGCTGCTCGCCCTCATGCTGCTCCACCACGCCCGGCGCCCGGCCCGGACCGCGCCCGACGGCAGCCTGGTGCCGCTTGCCGAGCAGGACCGCGGCCGGTGGGACACGGAGTCGATCGCCGAGGGTGTCGAGATCCTGCAGGCGGCCCTCGCCCGCGACCGGCTCGGCGAGTTCCAGGCCCAGGCCGCCATCGCGGCACTCCACGCCGACGCGCCCACCGCCAAGGAGACCGACTGGGTGCAGATCGTCGAGTGGTACGACGAGCTCGCGCGCCTGACCGACAGCCCGGTCGTCCGGCTCAACCGCGCGGTGGCCGTCGGCGAGGCCGACGGACCGCGCGCCGGCCTGGCGGCCCTCGCGGCGTTGGACGACTCACTGCCCCGCCACACCGCGGTGGCGGCGTACCTCCACGAGCGCGACGGCGACCTGGCGAAGGCGGCAAGGCTGTATGCCGAGGCGGCCCAAAAGGCACCCAACCTCGCCGAGCGTGACCACTTGACGCGCCAGGCCGCCCGGCTCAACGCCCGCCGGGGTCGCTGACGGTCGCGCCGGCCTCGTCGGAGATGTCGGTGGGCCGGTGAGCGGTGTGGCGGCCACAGGGCCGACATCGGCTGCGAACTTGGCCGGATTTGGCTCTGCACGCGAGCCGGGGACGGCGTTCCCGGGGGCGCGGACGACGGCGGGTGGCCGCCTGATGCAAGGGCCGACGCCACCCTCGGAGTCGATGGCGGTCATCCCTTGCGGCCGCCTGCGCGTTCGCCTCCCGGTGCCCCAGATCATTCCTGATGGTCTGTCAGATCAAGCCGTGGATGCCGAAGAAGAGACGGGGCGGGCGGCCGCTCCGCGCAACGGGCGGCCGTCGGTCGGATGGCTCGGATGTCGTCAGTCGTCCGGATAAACCCCGTGCGGAGCAAGGTCACTTCATCGAGGTAATGACCACAGTCTCATGGGGTGACCTGGGCATATCGGCCGTTACTGTTCACCGGGATCTGGACGGATTCCCGGAGATTGCCCCTTTCCTCTTTCACCGGTTGGCGTGCGCGTACGCCGATCACCAGCCTTGCGAAGGAGAGTTCACCCGATGACCGTTGAGACCGGCCCGGAAGCCCAACTGGAGCCGCCCCGGCAGTCCAGCCTGGGCACCGCGGCTGCCCGCAACCTTGCCACCACGACCAAGTCCGCACCGCAGATGCAGGAGATCACCTCTCGCTGGCTGCTGCGGATGCTCCCCTGGGTGGAGACCAAGGGCGGTACCTACCGGGTGAACCGCCGGCTGAGCTACACCGTCGGC
Organism: Streptomyces sp. NBC_00885; assembly: GCF_045207475.1. Classification (NCBI taxonomy): domain Bacteria; kingdom Bacillati; phylum Actinomycetota; class Actinomycetes; order Kitasatosporales; family Streptomycetaceae; genus Streptomyces; species Streptomyces sp. NBC_00885. The sequence goes on along the minus strand of NZ_CP108796.1, from coordinate 805,048 downwards.
GACGGGCGCATCGAGTTCGTCCAGGACGGTCCCGACGTCCGGGTGATCCCCCAAGAGCTCGGCGAACTGGCCCTGTTGCGTGGCTTCGAAGACGTGGAGGTGCTGACCGCGATCGCCGGCCGGTGCGTCCAGCGGGACTTTCGTGCGGGCGAGGTGCTGGCCGAGCGCGGTACCCCCACCGAGCAGATCCATCTGATCGCCCACGGCCGGATCAACCAGACCTCCGTCGGCAAGTACGGCGACGAGGCCGTCGTCGCCGTCCTTGCCGACGGCGACCGGTTCGGTGAGAACGCCCTTCTGGACGCCGACGCCAGATGGGACTACACCGCCACTGCCGAGACCTCCGGCACCCTGCTCACCCTGTCCCGCGCCGACTTCGCCGCCGTGATGTCCTCGGCGCCGAGCCTCCAGGCCCACATCAGGCAGTTCAGCTCGCTTCACCTGCAGCGGCAGAACCGTCACGGCGAGGCCGAGATCGCGATGTCGGCCGGCCACACCGGCGAAGTCGACCTGCCGGGCGCCTTCGTCGACTACGAACTCAAGCCGCGCGAGTACGAACTCTCCGTCGCGCAGACCGTTCTGCGGGTCCACACGAGGGTCACCGACCTCTACAACGGGCCGATGAACCAGACCGAGGAGCAGCTCAGGCTCACCATCGAGGCGCTGCGCGAGCGCCAGGAGCACGAACTCATCAACAACCGGGAGTTCGGCCTGCTCCACAACGCCGACTTCAAGCAGCGGATCCAGCCCCACTCCGGCCCGCCCACCCCGGACGACCTCGACGGGCTGCTCTGCCGCCGCCGCGGCACCAAGTTCTTCCTCGCTCACCCCAGGACGATCGCGGCGATCGGCCGTGAGCTCAACGCCCGCGGGCTCTATCCGGACCACGTCGACCTCGGCGGACAGCAGGTCCCGGCGTGGCGCGGGGTCCCGATCCTGCCCTGCAACAAGATCCCCATCAGTAAGGAGGGCACCAGCTCGATCCTCGCCATGCGAACCGGCGAGGACAACCAGGGCGTCATCGGTCTGCGTCAGACCGGCCTGCCGGAGGAGTACGAGCCGGGCCTGTCGGTGCGCTTCATGGGCGTCAGCGAGCAGGCGATCATCTCGTACCTGGTCACCACCTACTACTCCGCCGCCATCTTGGTGCCCAACGCGCTCGGCGTGCTGGAGAACGTGCAGATCGCCCGCAGGCGTTGACGCTTGGGCGTGTTGAGAAGTCACGCCTGCCCCGCGACGCCCACGTCCAGTACGAAGGCGATCCCCAGCCCTGCGGGCCCCGCCCTGCAGCCGGACGGCGCCACTTCCCCAACACGCCCGCGTAGGACCCGTCCGACGGCCACGACGGCCCGCACCTTCCCGGGCCGGGCGAGCACGCCCGGAATGCGGGACAGCCCACCCATCTCACCGAGGAGCTTCGGATGCCCGATCCTGGGCTTTCCCCTCTGCAGTCGAGCCTGCCTACCGCTGCGGCCCGCTTCGGGGCGCATGCCCTCATCGACGCCACCGGCATCGAAGCAGCCGCAGGCGCCGTAGACGTGTCCGTACCCGACGACAGCCCGGGCGGCGACCTGATCGCTCCGTACGTGCGGGAGGGCGCTGCCGCGGCGAGGCAACCGAGCCCGGCCCTGGACCGGATCCTGCGCGGCCCCACCGGTCTCGGCACGTCGGGTCTGTACCTGGGCCTGCGCGAGGAGCCTCCGGCGCCACCGGCGTCCGAGGCACCACCGGAGGGCAAACCGATCCCGGGCCTCTACTACCACCCGGTGCCGGAGCCCGATCCGGCGCGGGTGGAGGAGGTCTGTCGCAGGATCAAGGACTGGGCGGTGGACGAGGTCGAGCTGTACCCCGAGGAGTGGGAGGGCCAGTTCGACGGCTTCTCCGTCGGGCGCTACATGGTTGCCTGCCATCCGGACGCTGCGTCCGTCGACCACCTGATGATCGCTACGCGGCTGATGGTCGCCGAGAACGCGGTGGACGACTACTACTGCGAGGACCACGGAGGTTCGCCCATCGGCCTCGGCGGACGCCTTCTTCTGGCGCACACCGCCCTCGACCCCCTTCACGCGACGAAGGAGTACCAGCCGCAGTGGGCGCAGTCGCTCCACGCCGACGCCCCGCGGCGCGCCTACCGCTCCGCCATGGAGTACTTCGTCCAACACGCCACCCCCTCCCAGGCCGACCGGTTCCGGCACGACATGGCCCGTCTGCACCTGGGGTACCTCGCGGAGGCCGCCTGGGCCGAGACGGACCACACGCCCGAGGTGTGGGAGTACCTGGTGATGCGGCAGTTCAACAACTTCCGTCCCTGCCCCACCATCACCGACACCGTCGGCGGCTACGAACTGCCGACGGACCTGCATGCCCAGCCCGCCATGCAGCGTGTACTCGCGCTCGCCGGGAACGCCAGCACCATCGTCAACGACCTGTACTCGTACACCAAGGAGCTTGCCGCCCCCGGTCGGCACCTGAACCTGCCCGTGGTGATCGCCGAGCGTGAGGGCATCGCCGACCGGGAGGCATATCTCAAGGCGGTCGAGGTCCACAACGACCTCATGCGCGACTTCGAAGCCGAAGCCGCCGCTCTGGCCGCCGCCTGTCCCGTCCCGAGCGTGCTGCGCTTCCTGCGGGGAGTGGCCGTGTGGGTCGACGGCAACCACTACTGGCACCAGACCAACACCTATCGATACAGCCTGCCCGATTTCTGGTAAGAAATGGACTCATCTGTGACCAGCACCGAGCTCACCGTCAACGGCACCTCCGCGTTCATTCCCGCCCCGGCGTCGCCCTACCAGGGTGACATCGCCCGTTACTGGGATCACGAGGCAAGGCCCGTGAACCTGCGTCTCGGCGACGTCGACGGGCTTTACCACCACCACTACGGCATCGGCGACGTCGACCACGCCGCCCTCGGGGACGCATGTGACAGCGAGTACGAGAAGAAGCTGATCGCCGAACTCCACCGCCTGGAGTCGGCGCAGGCCGAAGTCCTCCTGGACCACCTCGGCTCCATCGGGCGCGACGACACGCTCGTGGACGCCGGCTGCGGCCGGGGCGGTTCGATGGTCATGGCCCACCAGCGGTTCGGATGCAAGGTCGAGGGCGTCACCCTCTCGGCCAAGCAGGCCGATTTCGCGAACCAGCGCGCCCATGAACTGGGCATCGAGGACCATGTTCACGCCCGCGTGTGCAACATGCTCGACATGCCCTTCACGACGGGGCAGGCCGCGGCCTCGTGGAACAACGAGTCGAGTATGTACGTCGACCTGCACGACCTCTTCGCCGAGCACTCGCGCATCCTCGCGGTCGGCGGCCGCTACGTGACCATCACCGGCTGCTGGAACCCGCGCTACGGACAACCCTCGAAGTGGGTCTCCCAGATCAACGCGCACTTCGAGTGCAACATCCACTCCCGCCGGGAATACCTGCGCGCCATGGCCGACAACCGTCTCGTACCGCAGACGGTCATCGACCTGACTGCTGCGACCCTCCCCTACTGGGAGTTGCGCGCCACGTCCTCCCTGGTCACTGGCATCGAGGAGGCGTTCATCAACTCCTATAAGGACGGCTCCTTCCAGTACCTCCTGATTGCAGCCGACCGCATCTGACCGACCGCCGGCTGAAGGGGCCGGGCCCGTCAGCCGACGGCTCCGGCCCTTTCGGGGCAGCCGCCCTCGGTGAGTTCAGAGGGAGCACGGGAGGGGCGAGGCGGACTGTCGCCCACCGCGTCGCCTCCCTACAGTGCGTGATGCCTGCATCCGCGTGACGACGTACCGCCGCCGAATAGGAGCAGCCACCGTGGCCACCCACGCCCGCCCCGGCTCCCTCCCGAGCCCGTCCCCTACAGGTCGCCGGGTCCCCGAGCTTGATCCCGCCCTCGTCGGGCAGTGGCAGGCCGGGGGAGGGGACCTCATCGACCTCTTCGCCCAGGCGCACGAACGACTCGGCGGCGTCGCCGCCTTCCGGCTCGGTCCGCGCCCGACCGTCCTGGCAACCGCCCCCCAGGCCGTACAGCACGTGCTCGCGCTCCATCCCGGCCGGTACGTGAAGCGCTCGCACCGCGCCCGACTGCTGATCGGCGACGGAGTCCTGAGCGCGACCGGCGAGGCGTGGCAGCGGCAACGGCGGCTGCTGCAGTCCCAGTTCACCGGCCGGGGAATGCGCCGCTACGAGGAGCGGATCACCGAGGCCGCCCGGATCACCGCGGCACGCTGGGCCGGGTACGCACGCACCGGGAAGGTCGTCGATGTCGGCGACGAGATGCGCCGCTTCGCCCTGGACACCATCTGGCGTTCCCTGACCGGACATCCCCTCGACCCCGGAACGGAGCGTGAACTGGCCGCCGTGCCCGCCGTGGTGGCCGCGCTGCCCAGCCTGCCTGCCGACGGCGCCGCCGTCCAAGGGGCGGTCGCCGCCGAGCTGGCCAGAATCGACGCCGTGGCGACCCACGAAATCGCCGCCGCCCGCGACGGCGAGGCAGGACCCGACGGCCTGGGCCTGCTGCACGTCCTGCTCGAGGCGGCCGGAACGCGCCCCGAGTACACCGACCGGCTGATCCGTGACGAGCTGGTCACGCTGCTGGTCGCCGGTCACGAGACCACCGCCACCACCCTGACCTGGCTTTACCTCCTGTTGGACCGAAACCCGCAGGCGCGGGAGCATGCCCTCGCCGCGGGCGCCGAGGGTTCACCCCAGCGGCGGCAGGCCGTCCAGGCGCTCGTCCACGAAACGCTGCGCTTCTATCCGTCCGCCTGGATATTGCCGCGCTGCGCGGCCGAGGACGACATCCTCGCCGGATACGAGGTCGAGGCCGGCACCGACGTGCTGGTCTGCCCCTACCTCACGCACCGGGACTCCAGGCTCTGGGAAGACCCTGGGCGGTTCGATCCGGGGCGCTTCACCACCCCCGGACGACGCCCCACCCACCCGGGGAGCTACCTCCCGTTCGGCCTCGGGCCCCGGGCCTGCCTGGGCCTGCAGTTCGCCCTCCGGGAGTCGACCGTCCTCCTTGAGCACCTGCTGCCTGACCACACCCCACGCTTCCAGTCCACCCCGGCCAAGGCTGCCTACGGCATCACCGTCCGCCCCGACGGCCCGACACCCGCATTGCTGGGCAGATAGAGCCTCTGGCCTGCACGAATGCTGATGATGCGGCTTGCCCGACGACGCCTGGTCAGGGGGCGGTCCGGATCATCGACCATCGGAACGGCTGAGGCCCATCGAGGCGAAGCCTCCCAGTCCACAAATCAGGCCGTCGTCTGTGAGTCAGGCGGGCCAGAACAGAGGAACTGTCTTGTCTAGGTTCAGTTGATCCTTGACGGATGGATGTCGGTTGATGCTTGTCAGTTCCTAGCTTGTCGTGCGGTTCTTCGTGCCGTAGGCCTTGTAGCGGGTCACCTCCTTGCTGGTGGTGCGAGGGACGGTGCGCAGGCGGTTCCCGTCATGGTCCAAGACGTGCAGGGTGATGTCGGGGACCTCGACGGTGACCACGGTGCGGGCATGGGTCATGCCGGCTTGGACCTGCTGAGGCGACGATGAGCCGGGGTAGACGCACCCGTGGCCGCCGTGCCGGACGTCCGGCGTCCGGCGGGCAGTTGACCTGGGTGCTCAGCCTGCCCGCCCGCCTTGGCGACGCGGTGACCGGCACCCTTCCTGCCGCCGGGCAAGGCTCCGGCCGCCGGGGCCCAGCAGGGGCGCAGCAGCCCCACCCCACACGTCGGGCAGGCGTCGCGACCCAGGTAGGGCGCCGTCAGGGACCCGCCGCCTCGACCGGTCAAGACCCAGCTCACCAAGATCCCCGGTCGAGACGGGGGCCCATGCCATGATGCGGGGCTGCTCACGAGCCTGATCCATCGGTGCGCCGGCCGGACCGGACGGTGTCAGTTGGGGAGTGTGAGGCGGAAGGTGGTGTGTCCGGGGCTGCTGGTGACTGTGGAGGTTCCGCCGTGGGCGGTGATGACGGCGTGGACGATGGAGAGGCCCAGACCGGTGCTCCCAGTGCTGCGGGAGCGGGCGTGGTCGGCGCGGACGAAGCGGCCGAAGACTTCGGGCTGGAGCTCTTGGGGGATACCTGGCCCGTTGTCGCTCACGTCCACAGAGACGCTGGTCTGACCGGTGGTGAGGGTGATGGTCACTTCTGTGCCGGGCGGGGTGTGGGTGCGGGCGTTGGCGAGGAGGTTGCCGATGGCCTGCTGGAGGCGGTGGGCGTCGCCGGTGACAGTGACGGGTTCGTCGGGGAGGTCGAGGAGCCAGTGGTGGGCGGGGCCTGCGGCGCGTGCGTCGTCCGTTGCGTTCAGGATCAGCAGGGTCAGGTCGACCGGTTCGTGTTCGAGGGGGCGTCCGGCATCGAGGCGGGCGAGGAGGAGCAGGTCGTCGACGAGACGGGTCATGCGCTGTGACTCGCCGTTGATGCGTTCCAGGGCGTGGCGGACTTCGGCGGGGACGGGGCCGTGGTGGCGCATGGCGAGTTCGGCGTGGCCTCGGATGTTGGCGACGGGGGTACGCAGTTCGTGGCTGGCGTCGGCGGCGAAGTGCCGGAGGCGTTCCTCGCTGGCTTGGCGGCGGGTGAGGGCGTCCTCGACGTGGCCGAGCATGTGGTTGAGGGCGGTGCCGACCTGGCCGACCTCGGTGCGCGGGTCGGTGTCGGGAAGGGGCCCCGGCATGGCGACCTCTCCGCTGGCGAGCGGCAGCCCGGCGACCTCCGCCGCCCGGGCGGTGACTTTCTGAAGGGGGCGCAGGGAGATCCGCACCCAGAGGGCCCCGGCGGCGCCGGTGGCCACCAGGGCGGCGCCGAACAGCACCGCTTCGACCGCTTCGAGGCGGTGAACGGTCTCTTCCACCGGGTGCAGGGGCAGACCGGTGATCAGGGTGTCCTGGTCGTCGCCCTGGACGGCCGTGACGCGGTAGGCCCCCAGAGTGGAGAGGCGGATGCTGTGCCCGTTTCCGTCCACGGGGATTCTCGCCAGAGCGCGGCGGTCCCCGGGGGTGAGCTGGAGGGGGCGGTCGGTGGCGTCGTCGACGACGGCTGCGTGGGTGACGGTGTTGTTCAGGAGGCGGGCGCCGAAGGTCGATTCTGCCTGCCCGCGGGTGTCGGGGCGGTTGTCGGCGTCGGGCTTGGCCTCGTGTTCCAGGCTGGCGGCGAACCGGCCGCCGGACGCGGTGAGCTGTTCGTCCAGGCGTCCCATCAGGAAGCCGCGCAGGGCGAGGGCGGTGGTGATGCCGACGGCGAAGCAGGCGAGGGCGAGCAGAATCACGAGTCCGGCGGTGAGTTGGCCTCGCAGGGTGCGCGGCGGCGGGCGCCTCATGGAGATTCCGGCTTGAGAACGTAGCCGACGCCGCGAACGGTGTGGATCATCGGGGTGCGACCGGCGTCGATCTTCTTGCGCAGGTAGCTGATGTAGAGCTCGACGATGTGGGCGCGGCCGCCGAAGTCGTAGGCCCAGACGCGGTCGAGGATCTGGTCCTTGGACAGCACCCGGCGCGGGTTGCGCATCAGGAACCGCAGGAGGTCGAACTCGGTCCGGGACAGATCGACAGTGACCCCGCCACGTCTGACCTCCCTGGCTTCCTCGTCCATGGTGAGGTTCCCGACGGTGAGCCAGTTCGTGCCCGGCTCGGCGGTCATCCCGGCCCGCCGGAGCAGCCCGCGCAGCCGGGCCAGAACTTCCTCCAGGCTGTAGGGCTTGGTGACGTAGTCGTCGCCGCCCGCGGTGATGCCGGCGATGCGGTCCTCGACAGCATCGCGGGCGGTCAGGAACAGCACGCACACGCTGGGTGCCTCACGTCTCAGGGCGCGCAGGACCTGCAGGCCGTCCAGGTCGGGCAGCATCCAGTCCAGGATCACCGCATCGGGCCGGAAATCATGGGCTGTCGCGAGCGCGGTCGCACCGTCGGCAGCAGTGCGGACCTGCCAGCCCTCGCCGGTCATCACTCCGGCCAGGACGTCGGTGACATCGGGTTCGTCATCGACGACGAGGATCCGCACGGGTTCTCCGTCGGGGCGGTGCAGAAGCGATGTCGTACGCGACTCGTCCATGGTTCCTTCAGCATCCCCCGGCGCAGGCCACGGCAGGGCGAGCCGTGTCTCTGAGTTTCCTCTGAATCGGCGCTGAGGCAGGTGATCGGGGCTGTTTCAGAAGGTACACAGAAGTCGGGCTGTGAGGCTGTCCGCCCATCGCCGGAGCCGGCCTTATCCGGAGGAGCCCATGACAGCCACGTCCACCACCACCACGTATGCGAGCCGCGGGATGCGTCACCGGCGCCCGCGCCGCAGCGTCGTGCCCTTCCTGGCTCCACTGGTGATCTGGGCGGGCGCCGGCGGGGTGCTGGCCCTGTGGTGGAGCGACACGACCTCGGTGGTCGGCCCGGCGGGATGGCTCACCGGCGCGGGCCGGATCACCGGGCTCCTGGCCGGCTACGCCTGCGCAGTCCTGCTGGCCCTGATGGCCCGCATGCCGCTCCTGGACCACACCATCGGCACCGACCGGCTCGCCCGCTGGCACGCCTGGGGCGGCCGCTGCACCGTGTCCCTGGCACTGGCCCACACCCTGCTGATCATCTGGGGATACTCGCTGACCTCGCGCACGAACGTGGTGAGTCAGACCTCCACTCTTGTGCTGCACTACCCCGACCTCCTCAAGGGCACGGCCGGCTTCGTGCTGTTCCTGGCCACCGGAGTCCTCTCGGCCCGCGCGGCCCGCCGCAGGATGAGTTACGAGACCTGGCACTATCTGCACTTCTCCACCTACCTGGCGGTCTTCCTCACCTTCGGTCACCAGCTCTCCAACGGCGCCGACTTCGTCGGCAACCGCCTCGCCCAGGTGGCCTGGTACACGCTCTTCCTCGGCGTCGCGGCGCTGGTGGCCTGGTACCGGTTCGCCGTCCCCGTCCGGCGCGGACTTCGCCACCACCTGCGCGTCACCGCGGTCCACCCCGAAACACCGGGCGTGGTCTCCGTCCACCTCACCGGCGACCACCTGGACGAGCTGGGGGGCGAGCCGGGCCAGTTCCTGCGCTGGCGCTTCCTGGCCCGCGGACTGTGGTGGACCGCGAACCCCTACTCCCTCTCCGCCCCCGCACACCCACGGCACCTGCGCATCACGGTGAAGACCGTAGGCGGCCACAGTGCCGCACTCGCCCGCCTGACGCCGGGCACCCGGGTTTGGGCCGAGGGACCCTACGGCGGCTTCACCGCGAGCCGCCGCACCGCTCCCAAGGTTCTGCTCCTGGCCGGAGGCGTCGGCATCACACCCTTGCGCACACTCTTCGAGACACTGCCGGGCCAGGTGACCCTCGTCTACCGGGCGCGCCGCGCCGACGACCTCGCCCTGCGCGGTGAACTCGACGCGATAGCCGCTCGCCGACGGGCCACCGTGCACTACGTCGTCGACGGGCCGGCCGGGTACTCCTCACCCCTCACCGCGCGTGGCCTGAGCGCTTTGGTGCCGGATCTGGCCGCGCACGACGTCTACCTCTGCGGTCCTCCCGGCATGGCACAGGCCGCTATCCAGGCCCTGCGCGATGCCGGTGTCCCGGCACGGCGCATCCACCACGAGTCCTTCGCGTTCTGAGGAGAACCGTCATGCGCCGAGCCGTCATCGCCACCACCGGGATCAGTGCCCTCATCGTTGCCCTGCTCGCTCTCAAACCCCACCAGCTCCCCTCCCTCGCCGGGGTGACTCCCCGTTCCCCCACGACCTCGCACACTCCCGCGGGCACCTCGCCGGGCACGCCCACCGGGACGGGCACGTTCACCGGGGACCCCATCGACACCCAGTACGGGACGGTGCAGGTCTCCGCCACCCTCTCCAAGGGAAAGATCACCGCCGTCAACGTCCTCCAGGCTCCGGACCAGAACGGCCGCGACCGACAGATCACCTCCTACGCCATGCCCCGCCTCACCCAGGAAGCGATCGGCGCCCAGAGCGCACACATCGACGCCGTCTCCGGCGCCAGTTACACCAGCCAGGGCTACATCCAGTCCCTCCAAAGCGCCCTGGACCAGGCCCATGCCTGACACCTCACGCGGACTGCGTCATGTCGAGCACGTCATGGGCACCGTCTTCTCCTTCGACATCCGCGACAAGCCCACCACCGCCATCCACCGCGCCCTCGCCGAGGCCGTGCAACACCTCCACCGGGTCGACGCCGTGTTCTCCACCTACCGGCCAGACAGCCACATAAGCCGCCTCGACCGCGGCGAGATCCGCCTTGAGGACTGCCCGCCCGAAGTCCACGAAGTCCTGTCCCTCTGCGCACAGGCCACCCGTGCCAGCGACGGCTGGTTCAGCATCGTCCCCGCAGGGATCCTCGACCCCTCAGGGCTCGTCAAAGGCTGGGCCACCGAAGCCGTATCCCAACTCCTCTACGACGCAGGCGCGCACCACACCTGCGTCAACGGAGGCGGCGACCTCCAGCTCCGCGGCCAGGCAGCCCCCGGCACCCCGTGGCGCATCGGCATCGCCCACCCCCTGCGCCCCGGCAAACTGGCCACCGTCATCACCGCCCACCACGACCTGGCCATCGCCACCTCCGGCACCGCCGAACGCGGCGCCCACATCCTCAACCCACACCGGGGTACACCGGCCACCGCGTTCGCCTCCCTCACCCTCGTCGGGCCCCGTCTGACGCTGACCGACACCTACGCCACCGCCGCGTTCGCCAGAGGCGAGGGCGCACAGGACTGGGTAGAGACACTGGACGGCTACGAAGCCCTCACGGTCCTGCCCGACGGCCAGGAATGGCGCACACCAGGATTCCGTCGATATGGATCATGAGACGGGACACGGACTCATGCGCCGCCCTCCCCTCGGTCATGCGCCGGTTCGGTCTCGCACCGCTGGCCCACGCCCTGGTGTCTTTGGTCAGCGTGCCGCTGACGACAGACGCCGGCGAGTGGCTGGAACGGCACGTGGACAGCAAGCAGCTCGATCACGAGCCGGAGTCGTAGAGGTGTCGGCGGGGACCGGTAGGGGCGAGAGGGTGGGACCGGGCCCGGCACCATGAAGCACCGGTGAAAAACCTGTGGAAGCAGTGTCAGTGGGGCCGTTTATGCTGCACCGGACGATCACGCAGGACCAGGGGAGGGCGCGGCATGTTGGGCAAGCTGTTCGGAAGGGGGGCGGAGAGACCGGCGGCGGTTCCGCACGCCCTTCCCGTCCCGCGCAAGCAGAAGAACGGGGTGTACACGCTGCGCGCGCTCGGGGACACGCGGGTGCTCGCGCTGGTGGAGGCGGCCGACGCGGGTGACTGGGAGGCGGTCAAGGCGGCGCTGGCCCCCTTCGATCTCGGCCGCGACCACCAGGTCCTGGGCGAGCTCGCCGACTTGGACGGTGTGCAGGACTGGATCGGCCGGGCCGTCGAGGAGGACGAGGAGCACCGGGCGACCGCCCTGCTGATATCCGGGACGCGCCATATCAGCTGGGGCTGGGAAGCCCGCACCGCCGCGCGTGCCGTGAACGTCACGCAGGAGCAGTGGCGGGTCTTCCACGAGCGTCTCCACATCGCCGAGGAGCAGCTGCTCGAAGCCGCCGCCTTGCGGCCGGAATGGGTCACGCCGTGGCGCCGCCTCCTCACCTCCGGTCGCGGCATGTCGCTGGGCCCCGCCATCAACGAGACCCGGCTCGACGCCGCCCTGCGCCGTGACCCACTCGACCTGGAGACCCACGTCGAGTGGGTGTCGCAGTCGCAGCCCCGTTGGGGCGGCGAGCCCGGCCAGGCCCTGGCGTTCGCCCGCGACGCGCTCGCCCGCGCCCCACAGGGACACCGCCTCGGCTGTGTGATCGCCATGGCCCACATCGAGGACTGGGTCGAGTCGGACCGTGGGGACTGCCTCGAAACCCCCGAGATCCAGGCCGAGTTGCGGGATGCCGCAGACCACAGCATCCTGCACTCCGCCTACGCGCGGCGCCCGGGCTGGCAGCACGACTTCAACATGTTCGCCATGGCCCTGTCGCTGGCCGGTGAGCGCCACACGGTCCGGCGCGTCTTCCAAACGCTGGACGGTGCCTTCACCAAGTGGCCATGGACCTACTTCGCGGAGCCCGAGAAGGCGTTCGCCCGCCACCACCGCCGCGCCTGAACACCACGTCAGGCCTGGTGCCGCCTGCCCGCCACCCGTCGCTCCTCCCACCCCGGACTGCCCGATGACTCTGCCCGACACCGCCGTCGACCCGGCCGGCGCCGATCGCACCTTCCAGGTGGATCTGCGCGGCCTCGTCGACCTCCTCTCCCACCACCTCTACTCCAGCCCTCGCGTCTACCTGCGGGAACTGATGCAGAACGCGGTGGACGCGCTGACCGCCCGGCGCGGCCTCGAACCTGCCGCGCCCGTCGACGCCTTCGGCATCCGCCTGTACGCCGACGGTTCGGTGGTACGCGTCGAGGACGACGGCGTCGGTCTCACCGAAGCCGACGTCCACACCTTCCTCGCCACGATCGGCCGCAGCAGCAAGCGCGCGGAGCGGATCGCCGAGCAACGCGGGGACTTCATCGGCCAGTTCGGAATCGGTCTGCTCTCCTGCTTCCTGGTCGCGGACGAGATCCACGTGCTGAGCCGCTCCGCCGGCAGTCCCGACGCCCCCGCCGTGGAGTGGCGGGGACGCGGCGACGGCAGCTACACCGTCCGCACCCTGCCCGCCTCCGCCCGCCCCCGGCCGGGCACCACCGTCACGCTGACGCCGCGCGCCGACGCGCGCGAGTGGACCCGCCCGGAGCAGGTTCACGTGCTGGCCCGGCACTTCGGCTCCCTGCTGCGCCACCCGGTGACCTTCGACGACGGCAAGGGGGGCCCGGGCGCGTCCATCAACCCCGAGCCGGCCCCCTGGGCGCGTACGTACCCCACGCCGGGAGCCCGATCCCGTGCGCTCGCCGCGTACGGCGAGGAGGTCTTCGGGTTCACGCCGCTGGACACCATCGAGCTGGACCTGCCGGCCGTGGGCCTGAAGGGCATCGCATGCGTACTGCCCGAGACGGTGCCGGCCGGACGCCGTCACGGCCACCGCGTGCACGTCAAGGGCATGCTGTTGTCCGAGCAGGCCGAGGAGATCCTGCCCGAGTGGGCCTTCTTCGTCCGCTGCGTCGTCGACGCCGAGAGCCTGCGCCCGACAGCGTCCCGCGAGTCCCTGTACGAGGACGACACCCTCGCCGCCGTCCGCGACGCCCTCGCCGAGCGGCTGCGCGCGTGGATCGCCCGGGCCGCCGCCAGCGACCCGGACCTGCTCGCCCGCTTCCTCCAGGCCCACCACCTGGCCGTGAAGTCGCTCGCGGTGCACGACGACGAGATTCTGCGCATGCTGCTGCCCTGGCTGCCGTTCGAGACCACCGACGGGCACTGCACCCTCGACGAGTTCGCGCGCACCCACCGCACCGTGCTCGTGACGTCCAGCGTGGAGGAGTTCCGGCAGGTCGCGGCGATCGCCTCGGCCGCCGGGCTCGGCGTCGTCAACGGCGGCTACACCTACGACCGCGAGCTGGTCCACCGGCTGCCCGAGATCAGGCCCGAGGTCAGCGTCGCCGACCTCGACCCGGCGACCCTCACCGCCCACCTCGACCCCGTCGACCGGGAGACGGAACTGGCCGCCGCGGCCTACCTTGCCCTGGCCCGCGACGCCCTCGCCGTCTTCGACTGTGACGTAGCGCTGCGGACCTTCCAGCCCGCCTCCGCACCCGCCCTCCTGGTGGACAGCCGCGAGGCGCGGCACGAGCGCACCCGCTCCCAGATCGCCCGTGAGCAGGAGGGTGGCCTGTGGGGCGACATTCTCGGCGCTCTGCGGCAAGAGGCACCGCGGGCCCAGTTGATCCTCAACCAGCTCAACCCGCTGGTCCGCGCCGCCGTCGCGATCGACGAGCCCGAGCTGGCCCGGACCAGCGCGGAAGCCCTCTACGGGCAGGCCGCGATGCTGTCCCGGCGCCCGCTGAGGCCCTCCGAATCGAGCCTCATCAACCGCTCCTTCCTCGACCTTCTCGCCCACGCCCTCCGCAAGGACAGCTGACGATGCCTACCACACCCCATCCCCAGAGCACAGACGAGCTGTTCCAGGCGCTCCGGGAGAACGACGGGCGTCCCTACGGCCGCACCCGCACGGTCACCGCCGAGGAACTCGTCGACGCCGCCGAGCAGTTCGCGGAGCCCGTCCCGCTCGTCCACGCGCTCTTCGAACTCCAGGAGGCGTACACCTACGGCTCCGAACCCCGGAAGTCGCCCGTCGTCTTCGCCCGTCTGCTCACCCTCTTCGACGAGCAGCCCGACGTCTTCGACGAGCGCCTGCGCCACCAGCTGTTCTGGCGGTTCAAGTGGGTGGCCAACGCTTTGCGTGCGCTGCCCGAGATACCGCTGGCCAGCCTGCACCAGTGGACGAAGGAGATGCGCGACCGGTACGAGAAGGCCGACCTCGGCCTCCAGCCCTACTACGGACAGGCGTACCAGCTCGCCGCCCACGTCGGCGAGGACACCACCCTCGCCTACGAGCTGTGGGCGGGCCGCAGCCGCACCAGGCTCAGTGACTGCGAGGCCTGCGAGATCTGCGAGCGCGCCCAGTACCACCTCACGGCGGGCGACGACGAGCGGGCGCTCAGCGCCTGGGAGCCCGTCCTGGCCGGGAAGGAGTCCTGCCTGGAGGAGCCGGCTCGCTCCGTCTCGTACGCGCTGTTGCCCCTGCTGCGCACCGGCCGCACCGACCGGGCCCGCGAACTGCACCTCGCCGGCTACCGCAGCTGCCGCCGCAACGCCTCGATGTCCCAGGAGATCGGCCGGCACCTGGAGTTCTGCGCGCTGACCGGCAACGAGGCACGCGGCCTGGAACTGCTCGCCGAGAGCCGGAACCTGTTCGAGGAGGTCGACTCGCCGCTGGACCTGCTCGGCTTCCTCACCGGCGTGGAGGTCCTCCTGCAGCGTGTCGAGCTCCTCGGCCACGGCGAACTGCCCGCCGCCGGGTATGCGGGCCGCACCTGGACGGTGACCGGCCTGCGCGCCGAGGTGCGCGGCCGCGCCGACGACCTCGCGGCCCGCTTCGACGCCCGCAACGGAACCACGGCCCACACCGACCGCCGCAGGGCCCGCCTCGAGAGTGCCCCGCTCCGGGAGGCGCTGGAACTGACCCTGCGCCCCCGCAGCCTGGAAGACGTGGCTCCGGCGGCACCGGTTGCCGCGCCCGCTGCCCGTGCAGGCGTCGCCGTTCCCGACACGCTGTCCGAACTCATCCTCCAGGCCAGGACGTTGGACGAGCAGGGACACCCCGACGCACATGCCTGCTGGGCGCGGCTGCGCACGCTCATGGCCGCCCGCGACTACACCCACCCTGACGATCCGGCCGTGGGTCCGCTCGTGCAGCTGCGCGCGGACCTGCTGGCCGAAGAGGCGAACCGGGCGGGCGAGAAGGACGAGTTCACCGACGCCGCCGCCCTCCACGAGGAGGCCGCGGCCCTGTACGACGACGCCGGGGAGCCGGGTCACGCGGCGCTCTCCCGTGCCTGCGCCCTGCTCGCCACCGCCGAGATTCCGGCGCAGGGCGCCGACGGAGCCGAGGCGAAGGCCGTCGCGCTGATCGCCGCACACGCGTCCCTGGTCCGCCTCCACGAGGAGACGCCCGGCCTCGCTCCGTACCAGGAGGCCCGCCTGCTGCGGCTGCGGGTGACCGCGCTCGCGCTGCGCCTGCAGATCTCGGGCAGCGAGGAGCAGGTCGCGCCGGTGTTCGCCGAGGTGGACCAGTTGCACGCGTTCGCCACCCGGCACGACATCGCCGGGCAGATCTCCGGCGCCCTGCTGCTGCGGGCCGGCACCTACGCCCTCTCCGGCGACCTGCCCGCCGCAGTCACCGAGATCGACGCCCTGCTGGACCGGTTGAAGGCACACGGCCCCGCCTGGCACTTGCCCCGCACGCTCGGACTGCGCGGCCGGTTCCAGTTCGGCCTCCGCGACGCGCAGGCCGCGTACGCGGACCTCGCCGAGGGCTTGCGGCTGGCCGCCGACTGGCCGGCCGAGACCGCCGACACCACCCGCCTTCACGGTGATCTGGCCGAGGCCTGCATGCACCTGGGCCGCCCCGACGAGGCACTGCGGCACCTGACGCGCTCGGCGGAGGCGGACCTTCGCCGCGGCAGCCGGACTGACGCGTTCTGCACCTACAGCAACGCGGCCCGGCTCAGCCTCGACCTGGGCCGTGTCGAGGACTGCATCGCTCTGATCGACTCCCTTCTGGCCGAACCGGACGTCACCGCCGGAGAGTTGGACGACCGGCTCGTCGCTCAGCTCCGCCTGACCCGCGCCCGCGCGCTGCACGCGGGGGAGGACCTCAAGGCGGCCACGGCGGAGTTCGTCACCCTGGCGAGCGAGTCGTCCGGCTGGGACGACGACCCGGGGAGCCACGCCATGATCGCCGCGGAGACCGCCGTACTCCTCGGCGAGTCAGGCGAATTCGGCCGGGCGCGCGAAGTCGCGGACCAGGCACTCGCCGCCCACGCACAGGCTCCGCGTTACGAGCAGCTCAGCAACTGCCTGCGTGAACTCGCCCGTCTCCAGGCCCAGCAGCAGGGCTCCGACGGCCTGTCCGGCGCCCTCGTCTTCCTCGCCGACGCGGGCCGGATCGCCGACGAGGCCCGCGCTGCCGAATACGAGGCCCAGGGCCGTGCCCTGGACACGGCACTGGCCTACGAACACGGGCGAGTCAACGCCTACGCAGGCGAGTACGAGGACGCACTGGCCGCCCTGGAGAAGGCCCTTGCCCTGCTCGGCGAGCCGGGACGGGAGGACGAAGGCGTCGGCGAGTGGGCCGAGTGCGTCCGCCTGGCGGGCGCAGTGGAGGGCCTCTACCTGGAACGCCCAGCCCCCGCCCTCACCCGCCTCGACGCTGCGGTCTCCCGCCTGACGGCCCTGGGCCACACCGAGGAGACCGAGCCGCTGATCTCCTTGGCGGCCCGGCTGCGCGACGAGGAGTGACACGGACGCGATCAGCCGCCGACCCGTGCCGGGGGCTGATCGCGTGGCCCGCTGTCCCGGGCGCTCAGGCCCGGTTGGTGTCGACCATCGCGGCGAGTACGGACTGCCAGTCCTCCCCGGGCTGTTCACTCAGTGCGGTGGCCAGCCGGTCCGCTCGGTAGTGCCAGGGGTGGTCGAGGTCCGGATGCGCCCGTTCGGCGAGCTGGATCTCACTGTCGCCTCCGAGGAGCGTACGCAGCTCGGCGGCGAGGTCCTGCCACGCGACGTGACCGCTCAGGGCGTTGGCCACGCCGTGGACGGGCGTGTCCAGACAGGCGGTCACCGCACGGGCCAGGGCAGCCGAGTGGACCCACGGGGCGCCGTACCAGTCGCGCCCGGCCGTGCCGGGGCGCGGTAGGGTGATCGGCTCTCCGGCGAGGGCAGCCTGATAGAGCAATCCGGTCGCGCCCCAGCGCAACTGATCGCGCAGCCGGTCGTGCGGACCCCACACGATGGGCGAGCGTACGACGCTGGCCCCGCCCCGGCCCCCGGTGCCCGCCGCCCGCAGCAGCATCTGTTCGCAGTCGAGCTTCGCCTGTCCGTACGCGCTCAACGGCTGTCGGGAGGCCGACTCCTCGGTCACCCACTGCTCCGTGGGGCGTCCGTAGGCATCCACGCTGCTGACGAAGACGAACGGGCCGCTGCGCCAGGCGTCGACCATCGCTTCCATCGCCGCCACGTCCACCTCGGGACGGGTGAAGGTGCAGGCGGCGTGGATCACGGCGTCCGCACTCTCCACGGCGGCTCGCAGGCCGTCCAGGTCGGTCAGATCACCCTCGACGACATCCACACCGTCAGCGGCCACCAGATGTGCCGACTCGGGACGGGCCAGCGCCAGCACCGGCCTGCCCTGGGCGGCGAGTTCGCGCAGGAGGAACGCGCCCACGCCGCCCGTGCCGCCGGTCACCAGCACGGTGCCCTCGCGTGCCCGCCGGCCACGTGACACCGGCGGAGCCGTCGAGGCCGCCGCCGCGCGTTCCGTCTCCCGCGCGTCGAGCAGCGCGGCGAGTGCGCGCGGTGTCCGGTTCTGCATCACATCGAGACCGGTCAGCGGCAGCCTGAGCCCGGTGCGCAAGCGCTCCGCAAGCTGCACGGCGACCAGGGAATGGCCACCGAGGACGAAGAAGTCGTCGTCCGGCGCCGGGGTCCG
Organism: Streptomyces sp. NBC_00885; assembly: GCF_045207475.1. Lineage (NCBI taxonomy): Bacteria > Bacillati > Actinomycetota > Actinomycetes > Kitasatosporales > Streptomycetaceae > Streptomyces > Streptomyces sp. NBC_00885. The sequence goes on along the minus strand of NZ_CP108796.1, from coordinate 786,926 downwards.
GCCCAGCAAAGCGGTGAACGCCGCCGTCACCGCCCGCGCACGGTCCCCGTGCAGGGCGGAGGCTGATGCCGCGCCGGGCAGCCGGCCGACGTCCAGTGCACCGTCGGCGCTCCGCGGCATCGCGTCCAGCAGCGTCACCGTGGCCGGGACGAGGCCCCGGGCGAGGACGGACCGGAGATGAGCCCGCAACTCGGCGGGCGAGGGGCCCCCGGTCTCCCGCAGGACGGCATAGGCGATGAGCGGTCCGGCCGTCGGCTGCGGCACGGCCGCATCGCTCACCTGCGGATGCGTCCGAAGCCGGGTCTCGGCAGGATGGCACTCGTCGTCGGCCGGGACCGCCCACGTCCGGCCCGGCAGCCGTGACAGTGTCAGTTCCCCGTCGACGGCGACCGCGGCCAGCAGGTCGGCGAAGGCGTCTGCCAGCTGGTCTCCGGCCTCCGTCGCCAGCGCTGCTTGACCGTACTGGACCAGGCAGGCGGGCTCGTCGGTGTCCACGAGGCCGAACGACAGGTCGAACTTGGCTTCGCCGAGGCCGACTTCGACGGGCTCGGCGATCGTGCCGGGCAGCAGGAGCGCCGTGGGCTCCCGCAGCACGTCCGCGGTGACCCGCACGAGCGGCGTGCCGTCGGCGTCCCGCGCGGCGGCGCCGAGCCGCTCCAGGATCAGGTCGAAGGGAACGTCCCGGTGCTCCTGGGCCTCCAGCAACGCGTCCCGCACCCGGTCCACAAGGATCCCGAACTCCGGGTCGCCGGACAGGTTCACCCGTACCGGAAGGGTGTTGACGCACAGTCCGACGAGACCGCGCATGGCCGCCCCCTCGCGGTGCGTGCCGGCGCAGCCGATGACCAGGTCGTCCTCGCCGGTGAACCGGTGCAGCGCGGCGAAGGCGGCGGCGAGGGACACCGTGAAGAGGGTGGCCCGGTGCTGCCTGCCCAGCTCGCGCAGTGCAGGCAGCACCGAGGCGTCGAGCTTCGTGGTGCGGGCGACGGCCGGCCGTGTGCCCGGGCCGGCGGAAGGGTGGGCCGGCCGTGGCAGCCTCAGTGGTACGGCTCCGGCGAGCCGGCGCGTCCAGTGCCCCAGTCCTGCATCGAGGCGGCCGGCCGCCGCGTGCTCGCGGCGCGCGTAGTCCGCGTACTGCGGCGGCTCCGGCTGTTCGTGGGGGCGTCCGTCCACGGCGGCTGCGTACAGCTGCGCCAGTTCGTCGGCGACGGTCTCCAGCGACCCGCCGTCGATGGTGATGTGGTGGAAGGTCAGCAGCACGGTGTGGTCCTGGGGGCCGTGCCGCAGCACCAGGGCGCGCGGCAGGGGACCCGCGGCCAGGTCGAACGGACGGCGCGCCTCCGCGGCGAGCGTCTGCGCGCCGTCGCCGTCGACCTCCACCACCGGCACGGCGATCGTGCCGGGCGCGGGGAGCGTCTCCTGGTACGGTTCGTCGCCGCGCTGACCGTAACGGGTGCGCAAGACGGCGTGGCGTCGTATGAGCGCGGTGAGTGCGACGGCGAGGGCGTCGATGTCGAGCGGCCCGTGCAGCCGGGTGGCGAAGGGCACGCTGTAGAGGGAGCCTCCCTGGCCGAGGCGGTCCATCAGCCACATCCGGCGCTGGGCGTGGGAGAGCGGGGCGGGCCCCTGGGCGTGGACGGCTGTGGGGACCGGGGCGGCAGGGCGGGTGCCGGCGCGGGCCCGGGCCCTGCGCAGCAGTTCCTCCTGCGGCATGACGGAGCCGGGGGTGCTGTCAGTGGCCATCGGTGTCCTCCGGCGCGTCGAGGTGGAGATCGCTGTGGTTGGCCAGCAGGGCGCGCTCGACGAGGGCGGCCTGTCCGGCCACCGTCGGGGCGGCGAAGAAGTCGGGCAGGGACAGCTCCACTCCGAGCTCCTCGCGCAGGTCGTCGGTGACGACCAGAGCGAGCAGGGAGTGGCCGCCGTAGGCCAGGAAGTCGGCGTCCGGCCGGTTCACTTCGCAGCCCAGGCTGCGGCTCCACACCTCGGCGACGGCCTGCTGGATCGGGGTCAGCGCCTGGGGGGCGCCTTCGGCGTCGGCGGTGCCCTGAAGAGCGGTGAGCGCGCGCCGGTCCACCTTGCCGGAGACCGTCAGGGGCAGCCGCTCCACGAGGGTCAGCTCGTCGGGGACCAGGTGGGCGGGGAGCTGTTCGGCGAGCCGCGCCCTCAGCCCCTCGGCACGAGGTACCGGGCCTGGCGCGGCTACCACGAAGGCGGCCAGGCGGGCGTCGTCCGCTGCGGGCCGGCGCACCGTCACAGCGGCGTCGTCCACCTCCGCCTGCTCGCGCAGGATGTGCTCGACCTCGCCCGGCTCGATGCGGAATCCGCGGACCTTGACCTGGTCGTCGACGCGGCCGTGAAAGTCCAGCACTCCGTCCGGGCGCTCCGAGACCAGGTCGCCGGAGCGGTACAGGCGGCCCAGCGACGCATGGTCCACGAAGCGTTCGGCGGTCAGCTCCGGCTGTCCCGCGTATCCGCCTGCCAGACGGCTGCCGCCGATCCACAGTTCACCGCGTTCGCCCGGCGCCACCGGCTGCCCGGTCCCGTCCAGGAGGTGTGCGACGGCACCGGCGATCGGTCGGCCGATCGGCACCGGGCTGTCGCAGTCCGTATCGGTGACCCGGTGCGCCGTCGCGAACGTCGTCGTCTCCGTCGGCCCGTAGCCATTGACCAACTCCAGCCAGGGAAACGCGCGCAGCACCGCGCGGGCATGCTGGGCGGCCATCGCCTCGCCTCCCACCACCACCGTACGGAGCACCGAGAACACCCGGGAGCGGCGGGCAGCCAGCTGGTGGAACAGCGCCGTCGTGAAGAACGCCACGGTCACGCCGTGCCGCTCCACCTGCTGGGCCAGATCCTCGAAGGAGGGCCGCTCGACGGTGCACACCACCACGGCGGCGCCGTTGGCGAGGGCCGACCACACCTCGAAGGTCGAGGCGTCGAAGGTGGCCGGCGAGTGGAACAGCACCCGGTCGCGGGCGGTGACGGTGGCGTACTGCGGAGCGGTGACCAGTTGGGCGATGCCGCCGTGGGTGACCGTCACGCCCTTGGGGAGGCCGGTGGATCCTGAGGTGAACAGGACGAGCGCCGTCGCGTTCGGGCCGGGCTCGACAGCGGGCAGCTCGGCGCCGGTCAGCAGGGGATCCTCGGGCAGCGCCAGGGTGGCGCCGGTGGGAGCCGCGGATTCGAGCAGCTTGCTGTCGCCGACGGTCAGTGTGGCCCCGGCGGTGGCGAGCATGGCTTCGGTACGCGGACGCGGGTGTGCCGGATCGAGTGGCACGCATGCCGCGCCTGCCCACCACAGCGCGAGCTGCGCGACAAGCGCGCGGGCCGATCGCGGCACCAGCAGCGCCACCCGGTCGCCGGGGCGGACGCCGTGGTCGTGTAGGTGTGCGGCCAGGGCGCGGGCGGAGGTGACCAGCTGCGCGTACGTCAGCGTGGTGTCGCCGTCCATCACGGCCAGGGCCTGCGGGGTCCGCTCGGCGTGCCGCGCCACCAGGGCGGGCAGACCGGAGGCGTACGCGGACGGTGTGCGGTCAGCCGGCACGGGGCTGTCCTTTCTGCGGTCGGGGGTGTTCGCCAGGGCGGTCGCCATCTCAGGCCACCTCCGGTCCGACGGCGGGCCGGCGCTTGTCGAGTACGGCCGCGACTGCCCGAAGGTCGGGCTGACGGAGCAACTCCGGCGCGCGCAGCCGGACTCCGGTCTCCTGCTCGATCACGGTCAGCAGACGCGCGGCGACGAGGGAGGTTCCGCCGGCCTCGGTGAAGTTGTCCATCAGTCCGGTACGAGGGCTGCCCAGCAGGTCGCGCACCACCCGCAGGACCAGTCGCTCGCTCTCCGTCGCGCCGTCGTGCGCATCGCCGTTGTCGGCTGTGGCGCTGTCGCCGGTGATCGGCTGCGCCGGGGCCGCAGCCAGCTTCAGCAGGTGGGCCCGGTCGACCTTGCCGTTGGCGTCGAGTGGGAAGGCGTCCAGGATCCGCACGGCCGAGGGCACGGCCTGCTCGGGCAGCCAGGCCCGTACCTCGGACAGCAGCTCGTCAGCACTCGCTCCGCCGGATGCCAGGACGTACGCCACCAGGCGGGCGCTGCCGTCGGCGGAACGGGGCGCGGTGACAACCGCGCTGCGCACCGACGGGTTCTGTTCGAGCGCGGCCTCCACCTCGGCCGGTTCGATCCGTACTCCGCTGATCTTCACCTGATCGTCGAGACGGCCGAGGAACTCCAGCCTGCCGTCGTCCAGCATCCGCACCCGGTCCCCGGTGCGGTACACGCGGTCTGTCCGCCCCGCGTCGATTCCCGGGGGCGGGGCGGTGAATCGCCGTGCCGTCAGCTCCGGGTCCAGATAGCCGAGCGCCAGGCACGTTCCGCCGATGCACAGTTCGCCGGCCTCACCGCGGGCGGCGACACGGCCGTCCGCCGCGGTGACGACGACCGTGGCGCCCGGGATCGGAGTTCCGATCGAGGGCGCGCTCTCGTCGCCCGCGTCGCCGTCCGTGGCGCGCATGGCGTGTGTGGTGGTGACGACGGTGGCTTCGGCGGGCCCGTACGCGTTGTGCACCGTGGCGGTCACATCCGCACCGGGCCGTCGGCGCATCCGGTCACCGCCGACTATGAGGTGACGCAGCTTCAGGTCCTGCGGCCAGGTCCGTGCCAGCACCGGTTCGGCCATCGGAGTGGCCACGACGCACACCGTCACGGCGGCGTCGCGCCACCATGCGGTGAGTTCGGCCGGGTCCCAGCGAACAGCGTCCGGCGCGGGAACCAGAGCCGCGCCGGACGTCAGACCGGCCCACAGCTCCATCACATGCGGGTCGAACGCGACGCCGATGAGCAGTGACTGGCGGTCTCCGGGCGCCAGGCCGGTCTCGGTGCGGTACCAGTCCAGCAGTGCGGACAGAGCGGGTTCCGCGACGGCGACGGCCTTCGGGCGCCCGGTGGAGCCGGAGGTCAGCACGGCGTAGAAGGCTTCCTGCGGAGCCGGGCGCGCACTCGCGGCGGGCGGGGCGAAGGCCGCGACGGCCTTCGGGGCGGCGTTCGTCCCCTCTCCCGGCAGCGGCAGCGCGATCCGCTCGGCGGCCCGATGGCGGGCGGGCAGCACGCTGGGGTCCCCGATCAGGCAGACCACGGCCACCTCCTCGGTGACCGCGTCGATGCGGCGCTCACCGGGGCGGGGGCCCAGCGGGAGATAGACCGCGCCGATCCGGGCGAGGGCGATCGCGGTCACGGCCAGCGCCGCCGAGCGGTCGAGGCAGACGCCGACCAGGTCGCCCGGGCGGACCCGGTCGCCCAGGGCACGAAGGACGTCGTCGGCCGCCTCGTCCAGCTGCCGGTAGCTCCAGGTACGGGTCCCGTCGACCAGGGCGGGGGCCTCGGGACTGCGGCGTACCCATTCCTCGTAACGGGAGAGCACTCCGGCGGCCGGGGCCTGGGAAAGGGGGACGCCGTGTACGACGCTCGGCAGATGGGCCTGACGGTCGTTCATCAGCTCGGAGCTCTGCTCGGCCATCGGCTCGGCAGATCGCCCGGTCGTCGGCGTAGCCCCCGTCGGCGTTTCATTCAGGATCTCGGTCATCACGACTCCGTCGGCGTGGTCGTAGCGGTGTGGGCAGCAACGGTCGGCGTGGCGAAAGCGCCAAGGGCGCGCGCCTGGTCGGACAGGACCGGGTTCTGGAAGAGCAGCCGAAGCGGCGGCCGTGCGCCGATGCGGGGTTCCAGCCAGGCCGCCAGCTGCGCGGCGAGCAGCGAATGCCCGCCGGTCCGGAAGAAGTGGGAGGCATCGGTGAACCGGCTGTGGCCAAGCACCTCGCGCCAGCCCTCGGCGAGCAGCGCCAGAGACGGATCGGTGAATTCCGCGGGGTCGGTTGCGGCCGCGGCACTCTCCTCGGCCGGTGCGCTGGGCTCGAGTTCGGCGGCCAGACGGGCCAGCGCCACTCGGTTCGGCTTGCCCCCGGGCAGCGTCGGCATGGCATCCAGTCGCGCCCATCGACCGGGTACGAGGGCACTCGGCAGACGTCGGCTCAGTTCGAGGTGCATTGCCTGCTCGTCCCACGGCTGCTGTCCGTCGGAGTTCTCCAGGAAGCCGACCAGGCGCGGTCCGCCGGCCGCTTCCCGGTCCAGGACGACGGCACAGGAACGTCCGCCGAGCACGGCCGATGCCGCGGCCTCCACCTCCTCCAGTTCGATGCGGTAGCCCCGCAGTTTGATCTGGTTGTCGCGGCGCCCCAGGAAGTGCAACAGCCCGTCGCGATCCCGGTAGCCGAGGTCGCCGGTGAGATAGACCCGCTCGCCGTTCAGCGCCTCGATCCGTACGAAGCGGGCCGCGGTGGCCTCCGGGTTGCCGACATACCCCTCGGCCAGACCGGCGCCGGCGATGGCCAGTTCACCGACCGCACCGGCCGGCAGCGGACGCAGTGCCGCGTCCAGGACGTGGATCCGCTCACCGGGCAGTTCGGTGCCCAGGGGGATTTCCGCCCCGTCCGCGAGGTTCTCGCGGGTGATCTGGTACACGGTCGAGCTGATCGCCGCTTCGGTCACTCCGTAGACGTTCAACACGGCGGCGTCGGTGTCGCCGAGGAACGCGCGCATCGCGTCCGCCGGGATCCGCTCGCCGCCGAGCACCAGCAGCCTCGGCGCCCAGCGGCGCTCGCGCAGCACCGGCCGCAACTCCTCGCGGGTGGCGAGGAAGTAACTGGTCGGGAGGTTGGCGACGGTGACCCGGGCGGCGGCCAGCAGTTCGGCGAGTTCTGCTCCGGTGGGCACTTCCCGCTCCGGTACGACGAGGCAGGCACCGGCGTACAGCGAGGGCAGGACCTCTTCCAGCGCCACGTCGAAGGAGGGCTGGGCGAAGAGCAGCACCCGGTCACCGGCGGCCAGGCCGAACCGGTCGGCCGCGCCGGTCAGATGGTTCTCCAGGGCCGCCCGGCCCACCGCGACAGGCTTGGGTATGCCGGTCGAACCCGAGGTGTGGATGATGTACGCCGCACCGGCCACCACATCGGCCGGCCGCGCGGCGGGGAAAGAGGCGGCGTCGATACGCGCCGTCGGCAGGTGTGCGGGCAGCGTCGCCCCCGCGTCGGCGGAGGTGAGCACCAGCGACGGGCCGAGCCGCTCGAGCAGCAGCTCCAGACGGGAGACCGGGTCGGACGGTGAGAGCGGGCAGTACACGGCTCCGGTCCGCAGACAGGCCAGCAGCGTCACCACCGAGTCGGCACCGCGCGGCAGTACGGCGGCGACCGGCTGACCGGCCGTCACACCGGCGTCGCGCATCCGCTGAGCGAGGGAGGTGACCTGCTCGTCGAGGTCGCCGTAGGTGAGCCGGCGGGCCCCGATCAGCAGCGCGGGCAGGGAGGCGTCGTGGGCGGCGGCCGGGTCGAGCGCGTCCAGGCCCTGCGCGGCCGCGTGCAGTTCGGGCGCGGGGTCGCACGCCGTCGCCGCAAGCGCCAGGTCGGCGAGCACGGTGGCGGGAGCATCAAGGTAGGCGCGCAGCAGATCCAGGAAGCGTTCGGCGAGCAGCTTCGCCACGTCCTCGCCGAAGAGATCGGCGTCGTAGTCCCAGACCAGCGTCATGCCGGGCGCCCCGTGCCGGGGGCCCACTCCACGTCGGTCGTCGGGCAGCAGGACGACATCGAGGTCGAATCGGGTGGTGCCGGTGTTGAACCCCTCGAACAGGGTGATGTCCAGGCCTGGCACCTCGATCTCGGGCAGTGCCGCGTCGTGTGCGCTGAACATGACGCTGAACAGCGGGTTGTCCGCGCCGGAGGTGTGCAGGGCCAGTGCGCGGGTCAACTCCTGGACCGGGACTTCCTGATGCGGCAGAGCGCGGATGAGGGTGTCGGTCACCTCGTCCATCGTGTCCTCGGCCGGGGCTTTCGGGTCCAGGCGAAGCCGCAGTGGGATGGTGTTGACGAACATGCCCACGGCGTCCTCGAATCCCCGCGGGCGGTTGCCGACAGCGGTGCCGACAACCATCTCGGAGCGGCCGCTGTGCCGGCGCAGGAGTTCCGCGAAAAGCCCGAGCAGCGCGGAGAACGGGGTCAGGCCGCGCTCACGGGTGTGGGCGCGCAGCCGCTCCGTCAGATCCGCACCGATCGACTGCCGCAGCTGGCCGCCGTGGTGCCTGCGCACGGCGCCGGGCCGGGTCAGGCCGGGCAACGGCATGTCGTGGGAGGCGCCGCGCAGTTCGTCGGCCCAGTACTCGAGGCTCGCCTGCCGGGCTGCGGCTCGTACGTCGTCGGCCTGGACGTCGGCCTGGGCACGTACATGGTCCGCGTACGAGGTCGCCGGAGGCAGCGTGACCGGCTCACCGAGGACATGGGCGCGGTAGACGGTGAAGACGTCGCCCAGCAGGATCGCGAAGGAGTGCCCGTCGTGGATCAGGTGGTGCTCGACGTGGATGAGCCGGTGCTGGTCGTCGGCGAGCCGCGCCAGCGTCCAGCGCAGCAGTGGCGCCTCGTATGTGTCGAGCGGGGTCTCGGCCTCGGTGCGCAGCAGCTTGGCGAACGCGGCCTCCGGGTCGGCCTCCCCGGTCAGATCCACGCTGCGCAGGCGGGGTACACAGGCGTCAGCGGTCCGCTGGGCCGGCATCGCGCCGGGGACAGCCACGAGTTCCAGGCAGAGTCCGGGGTGCCGGTCGAGGGCGGCGGTGAGCCCGCGGCGCAGGGCCTTGGTGTCCAGCGTCCCCCACAGGTCGAGTGAGGCGGTGAAGTTGTAGGCGCGGCTGCCGGGCTGCACTTGTTCGTGCAGCCAGACGATCTCCTGCGACGAGGAGAGGGGAAGCATGGGCGATCCCTGAGGTTGTCGGGTCGGGTTCTTCGGATACGGGTCGGGGCACGGTTGTGCTCCCCACCCGGGGTTCGCAGGCCGGTCCGCGGATCGCGCGGTCCTGCCGTGCTGTGCTCGGTGGCTTCGGGGTGGTTCTGTGGCTGTGTGGCTTGAGGGATGTGCGGTGCGCCGCCGCGTGCGGTTCGGCGCTGTGTCGGTTCTGTGTACGACTGCGGCGTTCAGCCGACGCTGACGTCGGCTCGCTGCGGTGCGGGCAGGGCCGCGCAGAAGGCGCCGAACGCGTCCTCGGCCGTGCGGTCGTCGTGCACATGGCGGTCCCACACCATGCGGATGTGGAGTTCCGGCCCGTGGGTGACGGACACGGCGAACGGGGCGCGTACGTGCCGGCCGTCGATGTGGACCTCGCGGCCCACTACTCCGCCCAGGCTCAGCGGTGGACGGCGACGGGCGTCGTCGACGGTCAGCAGGCCGTCCAGTCGGCCCGACCACGGGGAACCGGCCGACCGGGCGGCGTGCACGACTTCGTCGAAGGGGGTGTCCGCCCGGTCAAGATCGCCCCACCAGTCGGTGGCCGTCGCCTCCGCGCCGAAGGGGTCGTCACCGCTCGGGCCGTTGGGGGCGTCATCGGTCCCGGCGGGGAAGACGACGGTGTTGAGGAAGCAGCCGACCACCGGCGCCGCGGCGGCCGGGCGGCCGCCCCACGGATACCCGATCGGTGACACATGACCGGCCCCGTACAGGACACGGGCCGTTGCCCGACAGGCGTCGAGCAGTGCGGGGAACGGTGCGCCGGAGGCCGGAGCGGGCAGCCGCAGTTCGGCCGCGCCGGTGGGCAGTGTGCCGGGGGCGAGATCCTGCGGCACGGACAGCGCAGGGCGTTCGCGCACGGCGCGCAGCCGCCCGCCCCAGTACTCCAGCGCGGCGGCAGACCCCGCGCGCTGCTCGGCCTCGAGCTGCAGCTGAACCGCTTCCCGGTAGGCGGCCAGTTCCGCGGCCGCGTCGGCGGGCGCGAGTTCATCGGGGCCGATCCCGTGGCGGTAGGCGCTGCTCAGCTCCTCGACGATGCGCGCCAGCGACTGGCCGTCGCAGGCGGTGTGGTCCAGTACGACCGCGAGCACCTCTTCCTCGGCATCCGGTCCGTCGTCGGCCAGGTAGAGCCGCAGCAACGAGCCCTGTGCGGTCCAGGCACTCAGGGCACGGCGAACGGCGCCGGCCGCGTCCTCGCCGGGCGCGCGAACGAGGCGTTCCACCGGCACGTCCGCCTCCGCCAGGCGAAGCGCGGGGGTGCCGCGGAGCACCTCCGGGCGGGCGCGCAGTACCGGGTGCCGGGCGGCCAGATGGTTCGCGGCCGCTCGCAGCCGTACGGGATCCACGGTGCCCCGGGGGAAGGCGAAGAACATCGGGACGATGTCCGGCCGTCCGACGGGGTCCAGGGAACGCACCAGGGCGAAGCGCCGCTGAGCTCCGGTGACGGGCAGCAGATCGGATTCGCCGTTGGCGGCGGCGACGCGTTGGTAGCGAGCCAGATACTGGCCCGTGATGCTGAGGTGCACGTTGTCCTCTCTGTCGTGTCTGTCGTGGCCGCGCGTCGGACGCCGCGCCGTGCCGCTCGGACGGGACGGCAGCAAGAAGTGACCGGCAGGCAGGCCGGAGCTGGAACGGGGGTCGCGAGTCAGCCGACGGCGAGGGTCTCCGGGTGGCCGCCGGTGTCGGGCGTGGCCGGGTCTTCCGGGTCTTGCGTGTCGTCCGGAGCGGTCGGCGCCGGAAGATCGCGCATGCGGCGCAGGGGGGAGAGCAGCAACGGCAGCGGTACGAAGAGGTAGCCGATCGCGCAGGCCCAGAGTGCGGCGCGCGGATCGAAGGCGCCTGCGACGGCGCCGCCCACGGCCGCGCCGAGCGGCAGGGTGCCCCACACAAGGAAGCGCAGTGTGGCGTTCATCCGGCCGAGCAGTCGGGGAGGGCAGACCGTCTGACGGAAGCTGACCTGGGCCACGTTGTAGACAACGGCGCCGAAGGAGACCACAGCGGAGCCGATGGCGAACAGGGCAGCGGTGGCTCCCGGTCCGGACAGCGGCCACAACAGTGCGAACGGCCCGGTTGCCAGGGCGGAGAGCCAGATGATGCGGGCCTGACCGAGGCGGCCGGCGAGCGTGCCGGCGCTCAGTGCACCGACGAGCCCGCCCACGGCGGACGCGGAGAGCATCAGACCGATCGCGAACGGCGGCAGGCCGATCACCCTTACCAGGAAGATGGTCTGAGTGGCCATCAGCATCGCGGTGAAGAAGTTGCCGAGGCCGGTCGTTGCGGCGATGACCCGTAGCAGGGGGTGGCCGAGGACGAACCGGAGGCCTTCCCCGATGTCCTTGCGCAGGGACGCGCCCGCAGCAGGCTCGGGCCGGCTCTCGGGCGGTCGCTTCATGGCCAGCAGGAACAGCGCGGACATGGCGTAGCCGATCGCGTCGGCCACGATCGCCAGATGGGCTCCGAGGACTTGTACGAGCCCGCCGCCGATCCCCGGGCCTGCGACGTGGGCCGATGAGCGGACCGTTTCCAATGCACCGTTTCCGGCCATCAGCTGCTCCCTGGGCAGCAGTTCGGGCAGGTAGCTCTGGTGGGCCACGTCGAAGAAAACGGTTGCCGCTCCGGTGACCAGAGCGACGACGTACAGCTGCGCCATCGTCAGTACGTCGGCGACTGCGGCCAGCGGGACGCTCGCCATGGAAAGGGCGCGCACCGCATCGGCCCGGATCATCAGCGGGAGCTTGCGCATCCGGTCGACCCAAGCGCCCGCAGGCAGCCCTATCAGGAGGAACGCGGCGGTCTCGGCAGCCGTCAGCAGTCCCACCTGAAACGCGGGTGCCTTCAGCACGAGAACCGCCACCAGCGGGAGCGCGACCAGAGTGACCTGGGCGCCGACTTGACCGGCCGCGGCGCCCGCGAGCAGGAGACGGAAGTCGCGCATGCGCAGCAGCCCGCTGGATGCGACGGGGGGTGAGGGGGCCATGAGTCAGACCTTCACCGCCAGTCCGATCAACAGTCAAAACACAAAGCGCAATTTCGGTCGTTTCTCTTGCGATATCGCCGCCTGATCGGCGAATCTTTCGCCAGATCAGGACAAACTCCGGATGAATCACGCGCGTTCAGGCCTCGTGGCAAGAGGATCCGTACAAGTGCTCGCCCGGCAGGCCTCGGTCGATCTCGTACATGGCGCCACGAATCGCACCTCTGGCCGAAAATAGTCGTCCCTCCGCCCTCGGTGTCCGAGTTGCCGACTCCAGCCGCTATAGGCGGTTCGTCCATGCGTGGGGGTCCGCCTGGCCGACGCGCTCTACCGTCGCTTCATGACCGGAGCGGCGTCCCCGCCGCCTCGCATCGTGGTCGCGCGGAGGCGGCTGGTCAGCGGCCTGGCCGCATGTGCCATGAGGGGTGTGCCCCGCACACGTTGCCCCAAGCGGCCTCGCCATATCCGTGACCGGTCATGGAACCTTTGGTGTCAGGCGTGCATGTACCTGACTGTGGCAGCATTTGCGTTGGCCAGGGGTTGCGTCTGAGTAGCCAGGTCGGCATGAGTTCCGCTGCTCAATTGCACGAGCCAGATCGCATGGTCTGGCAGGTACCACAGAAACAGGGTGTGCATGACAGCCTCGGCAAGCTACGACGGCAGCGGCGTTGCGGCGGCGGCATTCCGGGTGCTCGGGCCGCTTGAGGTGAACGGCGAGCTGGGGGCCGTGTACGTGGCACCGGGGCGACAAGAGATCGTTCTCGGGGCTCTGGTGCTCGAACTGAACCGGGTGGTGGAGACAACCTCTCTGGTGGATGCCATCTGGGCTCACGATCCTCCGAAGACCGCACGCACCCAGGTGCAGATCTGCGTCTCCTTGCTCCGCAAGGCGCTGTCGGACGGGGGAGTTGACGCCACCATCGAGACCCGCACTCGTGGGTACATGCTGAGGGCGCCGGAGGATGCGACCGACGTCGGCGACTTCCGTCGCCTGGCAACAGAGGCGCATGCCCTCGCCCGTGATGGTCTGAAGGTGCCCGCGGTGGACATGCTCCGCCAGGCGATAGGCCTGTGGCGTGGCCGGTGCCTGGCCGGTGTACCCAGCGAAGTCCTGGCCGGCACAGCGGCGCAGTTGGACGAGAGCCGCCTGGAAGCGGTGGAGACCTGCATGCGGCTGGAGCTGGAGCTGGGCCGTCACGAGCACCTGGTCGGCGAACTGCAGCAGCTTGTCGCCAACCACCCGCTGCGCGAGAGGCTGCGGGGGCATCTCATGGTGGCCCTACATCGCTCGGGCCGGCAGGCGGAGGCGCTGGATGCCTACCACCAGGGCCGTGCGATGCTCACCGAGGAACTGGGCCTGGACCCAGGAAGGGAACTACGCGACCTGGCGCAGGCAATCCTGACCGACGACGCTGACCTGGCAGTGGCCGAACTGGCCGAACCGCGTTCTCTCGTGGCGACGCCGCTCTTCGAGGCGGTTCAAGAGCGTATTGCCGAGCCCGACCCGGTCGTAACCCCGAGGCAACTTCCCGCCGACATCGGCGACCTCGTAGCCGACGACACGATCGTGTCAGCGGTCTGCGACGCCGTCACCGAGGGGCAGGAAAAGAGGTTACTGAACGTGGTCCTGGTGCTTGGCGGACCTGGTGTGGGCAAAAGCACGTTGGCCAAGCACGTGGCGCACCGACTCGCAACCGAGTACTTCCCGGACGGACAGCTCTACTGCGACCTCCGAGGGCTGGGCGGACGACCGGTGGGCCCCGCCCAGGCGTTGGGGCGGTTCCTCCGAGCGCTGGGCGTACCAGGCCAGGCCATACCCGATGCGCTTGATGAGCGCGCGGAGATGTACCGCAGTCTGCTGGCCGATCGCCGGATCCTGGTGTTGCTGGACAATGCGGTGAGCGAGTCGCAGGTGATGCTCCTGCTGCCCGGAACCGGCAGCAGCGGCGTGCTGGTCACCAGCCGCGGCCAGTTCACGGCGTTGCCGGGCACACGCCGGTTCGACTTGGAGCCGCTGAGCCCGGAACAGGCCATCCAGCTCCTGGGGCGGATCATTGGGGAGCACCGTGTGGAGAGCGAGCGGGAGGCAGCGGGGGCCCTCATACGCCTGGTGGGCGGGCTGCCCCTCGCGCTGCGTATCATCGGCGCGCGTCTGGCCGCGCGCCCGCACTGGTCACTGACCTCCATGTGGCACCGGCTTGAGAACGAACACCGCCGGTTGGACGAGCTGGCACACGGTGAACTGTCCATCCGGGCAAGTCTTTCGCTCAGCTACGACGGCCTGGCGGCGGCCGACCGTCGCCTGTTGTGCCTGATCAGCCTGGCCGAAGGGGCGGAGATTCCGAGCTGGTTGGGTGGCGCCCTTATCGACGACCGCACGCCACGCCCCGCTGATCTGCTGGATCCGCTCATCGACATGCGGCTCCTCGACATCACCGCCACGGACCAGGGCGGGGAGTTCCGATGCGGACTGTCGCAGATCGTGCAGACGTTCGCGCACGAACGGCTGCTCGCGGAGATTCCCGAGGCGGAACGCGCCGGAGCGGTGCGGCGTATGGTCGGCGGCTGGCTGGCGCTCGCGGAGATGGCGCACAAAGAGATCTACGGGGGTGCGTACACCATGGTGGCGGGCCGGGCCGAACGGTGGCATCCGCCGGAGGACCATGTCCGGCGGTGCCTCCGCGACCCGCTCGGGTGGCTGGAGAGCGAGCAGACCAACCTGTTGAACGCGGTCGAGTTGGCGGCCCGGTCCGGAATGGACGAGTTGTGCTGGGAGCTGGCAACGACTCTGGTGACGCTCTTCGAGGCCGGTGGCTATCCCGAGCTCTGGGAGCGCACACATCGGGTAGCGCTGGCCGCGGTACACGAGGCCGGCAACGAACGGGGCCAGGCGGCGGTACTCGGCTCGTTGGGGACCCTGCACCTGTACCGGGGCGAGCATGAGGCGGCAGCCCCTTACCTCAGCACCGCTTTGCAGATCTTCGAGCGGGTTGGGGACCTGGGTGGCCAGGCGCTGTGCCAGCGTGACCTGGCGCGCATCGAGCGGCACCATGGTGACGACGATCGGGCGCTGGCCCTCTACGAGAGCGCCGAGCGCAACTTCGTGCGGGCGCAGAACGTGATTGGCCGGGCGTACGTGCTGGGCGAGATGGCACAGATCACGATGCGGCGAGCGGACTTCGCGCGAACCCGTTCCTATCTCGACGAGGCTCTCGGGATCTGCCGGTCAGCCGGTGTCGACCGGGGCCAAGCCCTCGCACTGCGGCGGCTGAGCCAAATGCTGATGTACCAGCAGCGCTACGAGGCGGCGGAACGGACCCTGCTTGAGGTCCTCGCCATGGTCGGGGCGAGCGGCGACCTGGTCGGAGAGGGGTATGTGCTGCACGGCCTCGGCCAGGTCAATGCCCACCTGCGTCGCGTGGAACAGGCCGTCCACGTGCTGACATCGTTGCCATCCTGGGCAGGCCGATGACGTCGGTCGGCTGATACCAGGAGAGTACGACGACGGCCCCCGAGGCAGCCGACGACTTCTTGATGGCCATCTCAGTTCTGCTCCCTTCGCAACCCCCGTTTCGCCATCCGTCCGCGCGTTACTGAAACCAGCGTGAACCACGTGCCCATCGCGGCCGCATGCTCGCGCTATCAGCGTCTTATCCCGGCCCCGTCCCGCCGTGGATGCGCCGTGATGCCGGACCGATAGGGCGACACCGGAGATTGGGTCCTGCCGAGCTCGGCGCCCCTTCAGGGGACGGCCTTCAAGGAGTAGTCCAATGACCGTAGTGACCCGGGACGCGGTGACGCCCCCCGCGTTCGGCGTCCCGGAAACCGAATCGCAGCGCAGCACAAAGTCCCCCGCGACCGCAGCGGTAGACCTTGTCAGGGAGTTCCCACGGAAGAGCAAGGAACCGGTGCGTGCGCACCAGGACCTCTCCTTGACCGTGGCTCAGCGGAAGGTGCACGGCCGATGACGATGGACGCGGAATTCTACTCCCGGGTGGCCGAGCGGTTCGGCGGTTACTTCAGCGATGCGCGGAGCACAGACGTATTCGCCGACGGTCGCCCGGACGCCGTCTTCGATGAACTGGCGACTGCACTGGGAGCGCCGCACGCCCGACTGCTGGATGTCGGCTGCGCCGACGGACGTAGTTTGTTGCGCATCTCCCGACCGTACGGCGCCGTAACCGGGATAGATCTGTCGCCGTCGATGCTGGAATGCGCCGAGCGGTATCGAGCGGAGGCAGGTCTGTCGCACGTCACGTTTGAGCTGTGCGACGCCGCCCACACGGGGCTGCCCAATGGGCACGCCGATGTGGTCACTTCCCGCCGCGGTCCGCTGATTGCCCATGAATTCGAGCGGGTGCTGCGCCCCGGTGGGGTCGTGCTGTACATGGGGATCGGGGAGCAGGACGCACGCGAGCTGAAGGAAACGTTCGGTCGCGGCCAGAACTTCGACAGCTGGAACGGCAGGCCTTTGTCGGAGGAGATTGCTCAAGAGCTCTCCGATGCAGGCTTCGTTGTGACAAGAAACCAGGCGTTCCGGTTCGAGGAGTTCTACCACTCGGCCGGCGATCTGGACACTTTTCTGCACCAAGTGCCGATCGTCGACAATTACGATTCGGCGGCGGACAAGGAGGCATTCGATCGATATGTCGCCGCGGTGACCGTCGATCAGGGCGTCCGGCTGAGTCGGCATTGGTTCGTAGTGCAGGCGCAGAAGCCGGCGGCCGTCGAGCCGTCCCACTCATAGGAAACGGTGCGCCATGGAGCAGGATCTCGTAGTCAACGAAGTCTTCGGTCCGACCGTCCAGGGCGAGGGTCGGTCCCTGGGACGCAGGTGCGCGTTCCTGCGACTCGGCGGGTGCAACCTGTCGTGCTCGTGGTGCGATACGCCATACACGTGGGACTGGACCGGAGCCGGTGAGAGCGGGGTTGCCCACGATCCGCGTAAGGAGCTGCACCGCCGCGCGGTCGAAGATGTCCTCGCAGAGTTGCTCGCATTCGACACCGAGCTGATCGTCATCTCCGGCGGTGAGCCCCTGGGTCAGCAAGAGCGGCTGATTCCTCT
This sequence comes from Streptomyces sp. NBC_00885, assembly GCF_045207475.1. Classification (NCBI taxonomy): domain Bacteria; kingdom Bacillati; phylum Actinomycetota; class Actinomycetes; order Kitasatosporales; family Streptomycetaceae; genus Streptomyces; species Streptomyces sp. NBC_00885. The sequence goes on along the minus strand of NZ_CP108796.1, from coordinate 770,081 downwards.
AGTGGCAGCACTGACCGGACGCGGCAAAGAGATCGAGATCGAGACCAACGGGACGCACGCCGCGCACCCCGAACTCATCGCCGCCGGTGTCAGGTTCAACGTCTCGCCGAAGCTGTCGCACTCGGGCGACCCCCTGCAGCGCAGGATCGTCCCTGCCGCACTCACCAGCCTCTCGGCACTGCCGGGAAGCACGTTCAAGTTCGTCTGCCAGAACACCCGCGATCTCGACGAAGTGGCCGAGCTGGTTGCCACCTTCGACCTGTCGTCGGTATGGATCATGCCGATCGGGCGTACCGCCGACGATGTCACGAAACACATGAGCGAGTTGGCCGACGCGGTGGTAGAGCGCGGCTGGAATCTGACGACCAGACTGCACACCTTGGTGTGGGACGACAAACGCGCCGTGTGAGCGGCGGCGCACGCAAAGAAGAACGGAACTCGGATCGATGGCATTTCGCATCACGAAGAAGTTTGAATTCTCGGCCAGTCATCAGCTTGCCGGCCTTGCTCCTGAGCACCAGTGTGCCCGAATGCACGGGCACAACTATGTGATCGAGTTGGAGCTTGGAGCCGACGACAAGGATCTGTCGCCGGTGGGCTTCGTTCGAGACTACGGAGAATTGTCCGCATTCAAGGTGTGGCTCGACAAGCATCTTGATCATCGGCATCTGAACGATGTGATGGACGAAAATCCAACGGCTGAGAATATGGCAGCCTGGGTCTACAAGACCTGGTTGATGGAGTTCCCGGAGTTGACCTGCGTGCGTATCTCAGAAACCCCCAAGACTTGGGCCGAATACCGGCCGTGAGGTCAGTAACTCCGAAGCCCGGACGAAAGGTGACCGCATGTCGGTGACAGAATTGGACCTCGAAGGTGACTCGTCGGCGTCGAGGACGACCGAGGACCCACTGGTCGAGCTCGCCCGCCAACTGTTGGAGGAGATCGGCGAGGACCCGAATCGCGACGGACTGCGCGACACACCTGCGCGGTTCGCTCGCTGGTGGCGCGAGTTCATCAACTACGACCCGGGTTCGCTGGGCACGCTTTTCGAGTCCATCGGCACGAGCCAGCTCGTGGTCGTCTCAGACATTCAGCTCTGGTCGCTGTGCGAGCATCACCTCCTGCCGTTCAACTGCTCCGTGACGATCGCGTACCGACCGGCGGGGCAACTGCTCGGCTTGTCGAAGTTCGCGAGGGTCGCCCATCAGTACGCGCACAGGCTGCAGGTCCAGGAGCGCCTCGTGGACCAGATCGCGCTCGAGATCAGCACCCTGAGCGGCACCCCGGACGTCGCGGTCATAGCGAAGGGCGAGCACCTTTGCATGTCGATGCGCGGCATCAAGGCTGCCGCGCAGATGACATCGACCGCATATCGCGGGGAGTTCAGCACGGACTCCGGGCTCCGGGCCGAGCTGTTCGACTTGCTCAGGGCGTGACGAGCCATACATGCGAATCCGGTCCGGTCGAGATGAAAGGACAATGATGGACGTAAATGATTCTTCGACGCCTGCCGAAGCGGCTCGGCTGCTCCCCGTGCTGGACGCCGACCGGCTGGTGGCCGACCTCATGACTGCGCGCGACCACCTGTGGGATGAGCAGAGCTCGTACGAGAACGGGCGAGTGTCCAGGTGGGCCGAGCAGGACTGGCGCTGCCTCGCGGTGCGCAGTCCCGGTGGTGACAAGACACGTACCGACGCAGGGGGCCCTGGCAGTGCGGAGTTCGCCGACACCGACTGGCTGGACCACATGCCGTACGTGCGGGAGATCCTGAGCTCGATTCCCGGACCCCTCTACGCAGCCCGATTCATGGATCTCGGACCCGGCGTCGTCGGATACCCCCATTCCGATCCCAAGTTCGCACCGGACTGGGGCATGGCCCGGCTGCACATCCCGGTCATCACCCACGAGGAAGCCTCGCTGGACCTTGACGGAGAGATTCATCGCTGGCAGCCCGGTGAGTTCTGGTTCGGCGACTTCAGCCGCAAGCACCAGATCCAGAATCTCGGTCCCGAGCATCGGGTGCATCTCGTCGTGGACGTGCTCGTCACACCGGAGCTCGCACAGCTGTTCCCGGCTGACTGGGCCGACTACTTCAACGGCTCGGATGTGCTCTACAACCGTCCGGCCGTGGCCACGACCGACCAAGAGCGGGAAGCTGCGCGGTGTTCGTTCGACGCGCCGGCGCACCTGCTGGAGACAGAGGTGTTCGGGTCGCTCACCGGCTCACAGCCGCAGGCCACCTTCAGCATCGTCGACACCGGCACGGGCCTTGCCCTGCGATCTCCCCAGGACCACCTCTTCCCGCTGGTGGCCCTCGGCGGACACGAGTACCGCTTGGTCGGGTGGAGCGAGGAGCGAACCGTCACCACGAGGCTGGACGGTCCGCGGCCCGAAGTCGAACTGACCTACCGCAAGGGCCACCGATCGACCCGGCTGCTCGTCCCGGCCACGCCGGCGCCGTGACGGACGCCCGCACGTCCGCCGCTGTTTCGGTGCACAAGCACAACGCTGCCCTGATCTCCACGTACTGATCCTCCATCCATTTCCGTCTGCCGGAAGACGACGCATGCCGAAAACTGTCGCAATCGTGTCCGGCGGCCTGGACTCGGTCACCATGGCCTACCACCTCCAGGCGCAAGGACACACACTCCACCTGCTGTCCGTGAACTACGGCCAGCGTCATCTCGTCGAGCACGAGTTCGCCGCGAAGGCGGCTCGATCACTCGGGGTGCCGCACAACGTCGTCGATCTCAGCCCCGTCGGCAAGCTCCTGAGCGGCTCCTCGCTCACCGACCCGACCGTCGACGTGCCGGATCACACGAGTGGGTCGTCCGGCGGGAGCCCGAACGTCGTACCCAACCGCAATGCCCTTCTGCTGTCCGTCGCCTTCGCGGTCGCCGTCGCCGAGAAGGCGGAAGCGGTGGCCGTCGGGGTGGTCGACGACCTGCAGGCCGCGCCCGACAGCAATGCCGCGTTCATCGATTCCTTCCTCGCCATGGAGCGGATCGCGACCCGCGGATACGCGCACCCCGACCTGACCCTGAGAGCACCGCTGGTCAGGCTGCGCAAGAGCGACGTGGTGTCGCTCGGTGAGGAACTCGGCGTCCCCTGGACCGAGACCTGGAGCTGCTTCCGTGGCGACGCGCTGCAGTGCGGACGGTGCGCCGCCTGCAGGGAGCGGCAGGAGGCGTTCCGGGACGCCGGCGTGACCGACCCGACGACCTACCAGACCAGCGATCCGAAGGAGCTGCCATGACCGACCCCTTTCCCGTGCTCGACCTCCGTGACGCCGCCGGTTCGGAGGAGGCCCGGGCAGAGTTCCTGCACCGGTTGCGCAAGGCCGTGCACGAGATCGGCTTCTTCCAGCTCGTCGGCCACGGCATCGAGGACGCCGACGACATGCTCGAGCTGTCCCGCCGGTTCTTCGCCCTGCCCGAGGCCGATCGGCTCGCGCTGAACATCCTCGACTCGCCGCTGTTCCGCGGCTACTCCGAACTCGGCCGCGAACACACCCGGGGCGTGCCCGACCAGCGCCAGCAGCTGGACATCGGGCCGGAGCAGCCCGCGAGGCCGCCCGCGCCCGGCGATCCCGCCTACCGGTGCCTGATCGGCCGGAACCAGTGGCCCGCGGCGATGCCCGAGCTGCGTCCGGCCGTCGAGTCATGGATCACCCGACTGACCGATCTGTCACATCGACTGCTGCGGCTGCTGCTCGAGTCGCTCGACGCCCCCGCCGGGTTCCTGGACGATGTGGTCGATCCGGATCCGCAGATCCACCTCAAACTCCTGCACTACCCCGGTCCGGCGCAGGCGAGCGAGGACGCGGGCGAGGGCCAGGGGACCGGCATTCACAACGACCTCGGGCTGCTCACCCTGCTCGTCCAGGACGACAACGGCGGCCTCCAGGTCGCGGTCGAGGACGGGAAGTTCGCCGATGTGCCGGTGATCCCGGGGGCGTTCGTGGTCAACCTGGGAGAGCTGCTGGAAGTGGCGACGAGGGGCTATGTGCGTGCCACCCTCCACCGGGTGGTCCGGCCCGCCCCGGGTGTCGACCGCTACTCCATTCCCTTCTTCTACAACCCTCGGCTGGACGCCACGATGCAGCCACTGCCCAGCCCCTATGTTGAGGCCGCCGGCGGAGTCATCGACGTGGCCGGCAACCCGTTGTTCGCCCTCTACGGCGACAACGTCATGAAGGGGCTGATCCGCTCCTTCCCCGACATCGTTGCCCGACACCACCCGACCCTGGCCGCGGTAGCCGGGTCCAGGAGTTCCTGACCTCGGGCGGCCGAGCACATCCTCACCGCCCGGCCCGAGTGGTCGGGCCGGGCGGTGGCGTCGCCGGCCGGTCCGACGGGGACCGAACGAACATGAGACAGGGCGAATTTCATGAGAATCAACCTTCTCGGGCCGCTCCAGGCCTACGGGGACGATCACCGCGTCGACATGGCGCCGGCCGCCCAGAAAGTACGTCAGACACTGGCAATGCTCGTGTTGAACGCGGGCCGGGTGGTGCCCTTCGAGCAACTCATGGACGAGCTGTGGAACGACAACCCGCCGGCCAGCGCGCACACCGCGCTGCAGACGTATGTGTACCAGCTCAGGAAGCGGTTCTCCCTCGGCAATCCGAGGAGCGGCGGCGCGGTACGGGTGGCCGGGCCGCTGCTGGGCACAGTCGACGGCGGCTACCAGCTGTCGCTGCCCGCCGACCATGTGGACGTCTTCCGGTGCGAGCCGTTGCTCGCCCGTGCCCGAGCGGAGTTCCGTGACGAGGACTTCGCCCGGGCCCGTGACACGGCCGCCGCGGCGCTGCAGCTGTGGCGGGACGACGCCCTGGTGGACGTACGCAAGGGGCCCACGCTGAAGGCCGAGGCGGTCCGCCTGAAGGAGCTGCGTACCAGCGCGCACCACCTGCGGATCGAAGCCGACCTCCACCTCGGCCGGCACCACGAGGTACTCGGCGAGCTCACCTCGATGGCCGGTCGGGAACCGACGGACGAGCGGGCCCAGGGCAATCTGATGACGGCTCTCTACCGCATGGACCGGCGGGCGGAAGCGCTCCAGGTCTACCGGCGGACACGCGCGCGGATCGCCAGCGAGCTGGGCCTCGACCCTTCGCCCCAACTCGAGGCCCTGCACACGGCCGTGCTCACGTCGGACGAGGCGCTGCTGCGTCCCGCCGGGCCGCTTACGGCCGTGACCGCCGCCACCCGGGCGCCCTGCCATCTGCCCGCCCCGCGCGAGCGTCTGACCGGACGCGCCGGCCAGCTGGCCCGCCTCACCGCGGTGCTGGCCGGCCGGGCGCGGGAGGACCGGCCGCTCGTGATCGTGGGGGGCGCCCCGGGCACGGGGAAGAGCGAGCTGTGCCTGCACGCCGCGCATCAGGTGAGCGGTCACTACCCGGACGGACGGCTGTACGCGCGTCTCCGTGACGGAGCCGGCCGGCGGGTGCGGACGGCCGAGATCCTCCGCTCGTTCCTGCGTGGACTCGGCGCGACGGAGGAGCAGTTGCGACTGGGCACGACCGACCTGAGCCTGCTGTTCCGTACCTGGACCGCCGACCTGCGCGTCCTGGTGGTGCTCGACGACGTGTGCGACGTACGGGACTTGACGCCGCTGCTGCCGTCCGGCGCCGGCTGCGGCGTGGTGATCGGCAGCCGGCGGCGGCTGTTCGTGTCCTCGTCGGCGGTCCACGTCGAACTGGCCGGACTGCCCTTCGACGACTGTCTGCACCTGTTGGCATCCACCGTGCCGAGACACCCGGTCACCCTGGACCCGGAGGGGCTGCGACGGTTGGCCGGGTTGTGCCGCGGGCTGCCGGGCGCGCTCTTCGCGGTCGCTTCGCAGTTGCGCCGCCGCCCGCACTGGACGGCCCGGCAGGCCATCGCCTGGGTCCTCGCGTCCGGGGGCGCCGACAGTGATCCGCTGGGCGTGCGGGCCGGATTCGACCGGACGCTCGCGACGCTGCCCGCCGAGTCGCGGTCCCTGGCATACGAGCTGTTGTCTCCCGACGTCCCCGATCGGCTCACGCCGGCGCTTGCCGCCGCGGCCCTGGGGATCAGCGACCAGCGGGCCGAGGACCTGCTGGAGGAGTTGGCGGAGAGCTACCTGCTGCGCGCGCGGCACCCCTGCGTGAACGGCCGGTTCTCCTACGAGTGGGAACTTGGAATGCGCCCGCTCGCGGCGCGGCAGAGCAGCGCGCCGGTCATGTGCTCCGCCTGACGGTCACGCTCCAGGACGACCTTGCCCGTCGCGCCGCACGTCTCCAGCGCGTGGTGCGCGGCCGCGGCGGGCCCGTTGCCGGTTCCTGACCCGTGCCCCGCACGAGGGTCAGTCCAGCAGCCAGTCGTCGGTGTTGATGCCACCCACCACGTATTTGTTGTGCCTGGCCATGAAATCCGCGGATCGGGTCCGGTTGTACTCGCGCACAACACTGTCCTGCGCCTCCAACGGCCGGTCCACGCCGACGAACACGCTGTAGAGCGGGGTGGGCTGGGCTCCTCGGCGCAGCTTGGCCTCATACGTGTTGATGCCCAGGTGGATGCTGCTGACGCTGCGGCCGACACCGGCAGCAATCTGGTGATAGAACATCAAGTTGTAGTAGTCGTCGGCGTTGGGCACCGAGTAGTCGAACCCGGCGGCTCGGGCGTACAGCACGTCGTGCTGCCGGTAGCGCAGCAGGAAACCGACAGCCTTGTCGTTCTCCTTACAGAGCAGCACCGAGCTTTCATCGCCGAGGAAACGGCTCTGCCGATCGAAGACGGTCACCGCGCGCTCCTCGTCGTGCGCGGTGTGCCCGTACTTCTGCATGAGCGCGCTGTTCAGCGGCGCGATCTCCTTAATCACCTCTGGCAGCGGCAGTTCGGTCACGACTCGCCCACTCTCCCGGAATCTGCGCAGCTCGCGGCGAACGCGCTGCTTCCGGCCGGCGGGCAGCCAGTCGACGTACTCGTCGAAGTCCGCCCACAGACCGATGGGCATCCTGGTCTCAACGTTGTGCAAGAGCAGTACCGCTCCGTCCGAGGCGTGAGCCTTCGCCAACTCGCGTGCAGTCTCCAGCGGTAGGTAGCAGTAGGCCAGCACGCTCGAGTCCGCTTGCTCGGCCAACCGCAACGCTTCCGCAGTGAGCCGGCTGAGGGCCGACTCCCGCTGCTCGGCTGAGGCATTTACGTGCCCGGGCACCTGTCCGCGAAACTCCGACCAGCCCGCCGCGATGGATATCGGCCTCGTGTTCAGGTGGGCTGCTCGCTCGTCACCGATCAGCTCGCCCAGCAATTCCCCAGGGGCGTAGAGATCGTGCGGTGCGTTGGTGAAGCAGTACACCTCCAGACCCGCAACCGGGGTGCCGTCGCTGTCGCGTGCCAGCAGGTAGCGGGCGTGCGCTTCGGGTGGTAGTGCCTCCTCGCGCACTCCCGCGAATCCGCTGGTGGAATAGATGTTGGAACCGACCGTGAGCGTGTCCCAGTCAACGGCAGGCAACTCCGTGAAGGAGTCATAGGCCGAGACAGACATAGAAATCTCCTGTGGCGAGGGGGATGGGCGAGCGGCGAGTGCTGGGATGACACAGGGGGTTCGGGCGAATCCAACGGCCACAGTCGGCCTCAGGCCGAGGGCGTCACCAAATGGGGACGATAGGTGGGGCGCCTCAAGCGCGGTTCAAGCCGGGTTACAGCGCGGCCCCGGCCGGTGCGGCTACGGGTCCGTGCACCCGCCGCTTCCATGGCGCGGATCGCAGCCTGGTCGCGGTCGAGGTCGGCCGCGCGGCCTCTTGCCGCGGCGGCAGTTGGCCTCAGCAGTACGGCTCCCAGAGCTCGTACTCCAGGGCGTCGGAAACCGCGGGCGAGGAGTCGCGCAGGCGGGCGAGCAGGGCGCGGTTGTGCTCGCGGATCTCCTCGTCGTACCCGGCCAGCGGGCTGTCCTCGGAGAGGTCCAGCAGCCACAGCGGCCGGAGCCTCGCGCCGCGCAGTGCCTTTCCTTCCGCGGTCTCGGTGCCCGCGTGAATCCTGCGCACTCCCGGGAGCCGCGCCGCCATGTAGTAGGTGAGGTTGAAGTACTCGGCGGCCGAGGCGAGTTGGTCGTGGTCGAGGCCAAGCCCCCGCAGGTGCACGGTGTCGCCACAACGGTAGTACAGGCAGAAGCCGACGGGCGGTTCGCCGGGGCGTGAGCACAGCACCACTTCGGCGCGCGAACCGGCGAGTTCACCCTGCTTGCGGAAGGACTCGGCCATCGGGGCCACGTCGACAGTTCGGCCGTAGCGCAGCAATGAACGGGCCAGCAGCCGGGCGACGTCCTGCCAGGACTCGGACAGCGTCCGGTGCTCCACCTCGTATCCGGCCTTCTCGAACTTCCGTATCTCGCTGCGGATACGACGGGCCCGGTGCGCCGACAGTGATTGCAGCCAGGCGTCGTAGCCGCCGGGCGGGATCTCGATCCAGGCGTCGGTCTTCAGCGCGACCGGGGCGGTCCGCACCCCCGCCGCGCGCAGTGCCCCCACGTCCTCGGTGGTCAGGTACATCGCCACGCGGGCGATTTTCGACTCCTCGTGCAGAGGTGAGCGCAGCGCGCGGACCGCGTCGAGCACCTCGGCGGCGGCCTCGGTCCGATCGGTTCCCTCGCCGGTCAGCAGGTGCGCCAGGTAGCCGCGGCGCTGGCCGATGAGCAGGCCGCCCGGCTCGGGCGCCGGCAGGCCGCGCGCGGTAAGCAGGTCGTGCCACCGCAGGTCTGGGGTGGGCTCGTCGGTCACCGCCGCCACGGGGATCGCGGCCCGGCCGCCGCCCGGGGTCTCCACGTGCAGTCCGCCGGAGACCGCCCCGGGCTCGAGGGCGCACACCCGCAGCCACAGCGCCGACGAGTAGAACCTGCCGTCGGCGAGCCGGTCCCACTCGGTGTCCCCGAGCCCGCCGATGGCGTCGGCGAAAGTGTCCGTCGTGGCGGTCATGGCGCCTCCCATAGTCTCGGCCTGACCGTGCCCGCGAGTTCGCTGCGCGATCGGAACGCTGAGTGTGCCGAACATCGTGCGCCCATGGCCGCAGAACTGTTCTTTTTCGGGTGTTCGAGCATTCTAGTTTTAACACAGATGTTCAGTGTCCACGGGGGCCTATTGGCCGCCAATTGAGCCGCAATTGAGTCGCGCCGGGTACTGGGGTGAAATAGTGCCCCCTGCGGGCCGAGGGGCCCAGTCACCATCGAGCAGGGAGACTTCATGTCGGCGGAGCGGGCAACAGCCCAGTACAACGAGGAGTTCCGCGCACCGGGCAGTGACCTGCGTACGGTCGCCCAGCACATCAAGGACTTCCCGACGCTCGCGTCTTGGCATGGCGAGAATTTGGCCAGACCCCTCTTCGTCGCCGAGCGTGATATTCGCGAGTTCGCCGATGACCTGCAGCATCTCGTCGAAATACTCTTTTCCTTGCCGGACCGGATGTTCGGCGGCGATCTGGACGCATTCCGGTCGGTGCTCGGCATCAGCGACGGCCGCTGGGAAGCGATACGGCGGTTCGGTGACCTATTGCCGCCTTACTATGGCCGGGCCGACATGTACCACGACGGCACCTCATTCAAGCTCCTCGAGACCAATCTGGGGAGCGAGACCGGCGGCTGGGGCCTCGCGAGTGAAATGTCCCGGGCGATGATGGAGGTCGACGCCTTCGCCGACTTCGCGCGCCGGAACCGGCTCGGTTACGTGCATCCCGTTCGCGCCGTGGTGGAGGCGCTGCGCCGCTTCGGCGCCCGGGTGGCACCCGGGCGCGACCCGGTGGTGGCCCTGCTGGAATGGCGCGGCGGTCTGACGGACTACGGCGAGCTCTGGCTCAACTTCCAGTCCTCACTGCGCTCGGCGGGCCTCGACGTCCTGGTGGCCGAGGTCTCCGACGTGCACGAACGCGGCGGGGCGCTCTACCTCGGGGACACGAAGATCGACGTGGTCTACCGCTCCTTCGTCCCGGACCAGATCGCCGAGGAATCCGACGGCTGGGACCTGGTCGCACCCCTGCTGCGTGCGCACCGGGCGGGCGGGACGCTGCTGTGGACCCCGCTTTCCAGCACCATGTTCGCCAACAAGGCCTGTATGGCGCTGCTTTCAGACCCGGCGCGGCGGCGCGACCTCAGCGAGGACGAGTGCCGGCTCATCGACCGGGTGCTGCCCTGGACCCGGCTGATCAACACTGACGTGCTCAAGACCGACACCGACCTCGTCGACGAATGCCTGGAGCGGCGCGAGCAGTTGATCCTGAAGGTCAACGCACTCGGCGGCGGAGTCGGCGCCGTGGTGGGCTGGGAAACGGACGACGCCACTTGGCGGCGGGCTCTGGAGAACTCCGCCGTCGAAGGATGTGTCGTACAACAGCGCGTGATCCCCCGGCCGGAGCTTGTGGTGGACCCGGTATCCGGGGAAACCGAGGAATGGCATGCGGTCTATGGCATGTTCTACACCCCGCGTGGTTGTGCAGGAGCAGACGCCAGGGTGGTACCGGCTGGTTCGGGCGGCATCATCACCGGCACGTCGCACGCCAAGGCGCGCTACGCAACGGTCTTCCACCAGAGCGAGCTTGCCGCCTGGGGCGAGGTGCCTGCCGTGGGCGAATTGCCCGCCGACGCAGCGAAGTAAAGAGAAGTCATGGTGCCGCAGCATTCCCCCGCGCATTCGGCGTGGCGGCGGATTCAGACGGCCTGGGGTCTGCCGGACCTCGCAGGAAAAGGCCGATTCGTCACGGCCAATCTGATCGACAGCCTGGGAAACGGGTTGGTGATGGCGTTCACCGTCGTCTTCTTCGTGAAGACGACGTCGCTGTCACTGGTCGCCGTCGGCGCCGCGCTGACCGCCGGCCAACTGCTCGCCCTGCCCGTTCCGCCCTTTATCGGGCCCCTGTTGGACAAATACGGTCCGCGCACCGTGGTCGCTGTGGGTAACTGGGTTTCGGTGGCCGGATTCATCGGTTTCCTGTTCTCGCACGCGGCCTGGCAGATCGTGCTGTGGCAGTTCGTGGTGCAACTGGGTTCCACCGCCTTCTGGATGGGCAACAGTCCGCTCATCGTGCTGGTCGCCCGGGGCGTCGAGCGGGCTCGCTGGTTCGGCTTCGTCCGTGCCCTGCGCAATGTCGGCATCGGTTTCGGCGGCGCCGCGTCCGCGGTGGCCCTGAGCATCGGAACCGTCGCCGGGCTGCGGGCGGTCATGGTGATCAACGTGGTCACCTTCGCCGTCGCAGGCTGGCTCGTGATCACCTTCCGGGGCGCGGACACGAGCGAGGCCGCCGACACCGGGCCCGGGGAGCCGAAGCCCGCTGAGCCGGAGCAGGCGGCGGGCGAACCCACCGGACAACCCTCGGGCGGCTATCGCACCGTGCTGAAGGACACCCGGTATCTGCGGCTGGTCGCGACGAACATCTCCTTCGCCTTCGCCTCCACGGTGATCACGGTGCTGCTCGCCGTCTACGCGGCGGACAACCTCGATGTCGGCTCCTGGATCGTCGGCGTGCTCGTCGTGCTGAACACGGTCATGGTCGCGCTGCTCCAGACGCTGGCCAGCCGGTGGATCGAGGCCCGCAGGCCGGCGAGGGTGCTGATGCTGGCCCTGCTGTTCAACGCGGCGGCGTTCGTCGTCTTCGGCACGCTGCTCGTGCTGCCCGGCTGGGCGGTGATCGCCGGGCTGCTGATCGCGATGGTGCTCTACACCGTGGCCGAGATCCTCGGCTCGCCGCCGACCAGCGAACTGAGCGTGGTGATGGCGCCCGAGCATCTGCGGGGCCGCTATCTGGGCGTCTACCAGATGTCCTGGTCGGTCGGCGGTGCCCTCGCCCCGGCGCTGCTCACAGCGCTGTTGGAGGGCGGTGCGGTGCTGCCCTGGGTGTTCCTCACCGCGATCAGCGTGCTGGCCGTACCGCTCGTGCTCGGGATCGACCGGCGGGCCGCGGCCACCAGCGAGGCCGCACAGGGCGGGGACGTCGCCCCCGTGGAACAGCTCGACGGCGACGCCGTCGGCTGAGCCTGCCCGCGCCTGTTGAGCGTGCACCGCGCTCGACGCCGACCGCCGCCCGGCAACACACCGGGCGGCGGTCGGCGTTTCCTGCGCCTCGCGATCGACGAGTGCGGCTCAGACGCGATCGGGCGGCGTCTGTTCGAGCTTGTCGATCAGGTGGGCGAACTCCTGCGGATGACTGACGTGGGCGCCATGTCGTGCGTCCTGGATCTCCACGAACTGCCCGTACGGAAGCAGGTCGGCGAGTCGTCGAGCGACCTCACGGTGATGGGGGACAGACAGGGAGCCGGCGGCGACAACGGTGGGCGTGTGGAAGTCCAGCGGGTCGAAGAACGGCACACTGAAGGTCGGATCGGCCATCTCGGCCAACAGCGAGGCTCCGTCGGCAGCGAGATCTGCCGGCTGCGCCCGCGCGAGCACCAAGCGACCTGTCCGGCCGAGGATTTCGGTAAGCATCGCGCGAGCCGCCTGCTCGGGTCCTCCGTCGGCCGCGCCGCGGCTGACTGTTTCCTCCCAAGGGTCGGTGGCAGGCCACCACGGCAGCCATCGCACCGGAGGTTCGAACGCGACGACGCCCGCGGTCGACTCCGGCCTGCGGGCGGCGGCGGCCAACGCCACCAGCGCGCCGTAACTGTGGCCCACCACCACGGGTGGCGTGTCCAGCTCTGCAAGGACTGCACAGAGATCGTCGACATGCGTCGCCATGGACACGTTCGGACCGCCCATCGACCGTGAACGGCCCCACCCGCGCCGGTCGTAGCCGACAATCGGACGCCCCGGGAGGTAGTCCACAACCCGCCGGAAGCTGATGCTGCGGTCCATGGAACCGTGCACGAACACCACCGGACCAGCCGCCGCAGGGACTGCGCCGCCAACCTTGCTGACGGCAGGCCTGACCCGCAGCCCACTCGGCTCCGCGGCCGAAACCCCGCTCACCGCGCTTCCTTCCGCCGGCCCACCAACCGCACTACACCGGCCAGCGTGGCGTCTGCGAGCAGTTCCTCCACTCGGATCTCCATGTCATACCGTTCTTCGGTGGATACCATGAACTCGGCGATGGCCAGCGAGTCCCCGCCTGCCGAGAAGAAGTCGGTGTCCAACTTCACGGCCGCCTGCGGCAAGCCCAGGCAGGACGAGAAGAGACGGGCAAGCTCCCAGGTGATGTATGACGGCTCGTCGGTGCCTTGGGTGCGGTCTTCGGTGGGCCGAGAGACTCCGCGAGGGGACGCCGCGGCCGGCCCGCCCCCGCCCGGTTCGATCGCCTGGGCGTGAGCCGGCGCCGGCGCATCATGCCCCGCCTTGCCATTGCGGGTGATGGGCAGCCGGTCGGCGAGGGTGAACGTTGCGGGGATCATCCCGGTGTGCAGGTGCGCCGCGAGGTACGTACGTACCTCGGCCTCGCGCCAGGGACCAGGCGCTGAGGGCACGACGATGGCCGTCAGACGACCGTCGCGTTCCGTGACGAGGCACATGCCCACCCCTGGCGCCCTTTCCAGGACGCGCTCCACTTCGTCCAACTCCACCCGCTGCCCTCGGATCTTGACCTGCCGGTCGCGACGGCCCACGTACTCCAGGACCCCGTCCGCGCGCCACACGCACACATCACCGGTCCGGTACAGCAGTCGTCCCGGCTCGTCGGCAAACACGTCCGGCACGAAGGAGTCGGCCATACGGTCCGGGCGGCCGAGGTATCGACCCACGCCCACCCCTCCGATGTACAGCTCGCCCGGGCAGCCGACGGGCAGCAGCCGCCGGTCGTCGTCGAGCACATAGACACGTTTTCCATGAACCGGCCGCCCGATCGGCGGGTCGTCGTCGTCCGAGCACTCGTGCCACGTGGACCAGATCGCGGCCTCCGCGGGCCCGTAGAGGTTGAGCAACCGGCGTCCCCGCACGCGCCACCGGCGCACCAGATCGCCGCGCAACCGCTCGCCGGCGAACGCGGCGATCCGCAGATCGGGTAGCTCCAGATGGGGAATCACAGCCCACACCGATGGGGTCATGATTGCGATGGTCACCCGCCGTTCGCGCAACAGGCGCGCCAGGGACGGGCCCGGCATGAGCTCCGCAGTGCTCGCCAGAACGAGGGTCGCTCCGCACAGCAGCGGCAGCACGATCTCGTATATGCAGCCGTCGAAGTTCAGGGACAGAAACTGCAATACCTTGTCTTGGGGATGCACCTGGAACACACGTCGCTGGGCAATGTGCAGGTTCGCCAGCGACTCATGGCTGTTGATGATGGCTTTCGGCTGCCCCGTGGTGCCGCTGGTGAACACGACGTACGCGCTGTTGCCCGGCATGACACCTGTGATCGGCGGTTCGGCTGCAGGAGTGGCCCTGTCCAACAGGGTGACAGCCGCGGAGACATCAAGCCCTTCGATCCGGTCGGCGGTCATGTCATCGGTGAGGACCACTCGCACGTGCGCCTGCTCAAGCATCGTCTTCAGGCGTTCTGCGGGGCACGCGGCGTCCGCCAACAGGAAGGCGCCGCCCGCCTTGGCAACGGCCAGTAGCGCCACGACGAGGTCCACGGATCGTTGCATGGTGATGGCGACGACAGACTCGGGTTCGATGCCGAGCGCGCGCAGGCGCTGTGCATTGCCGTTCGCGAGCGCGTCGATTGTGGCGTACGAGTAGGGCACGCCCTGGTCTTCGACCGCCATGGCGTCCGGTGTCAGACGGGCTCGTTCCTCGAACAGCACATGCCAGCAGACCGAAGCGGAGGTGCCGACCAGGGGGCTGGTTTCGTTCCATTCCGTGACGAGCTGGTGGCGCTCGAGTTCGGTGAGCGTCTTCGGCTCCGGGAGGACATCCTGCGCCCTGTCCGGTGGCTCGATGCCGGGCGCGTTCTCCCTGGGGCCGCGCTGAACAGTCATCCCGGCGTGGGCCCGGGACCGCGTGTTGCCATGCCGGCCCCACTGGACCGTGTCTGACGGCCCGTCGAGCGGAGTGAACTCCTGGTATTGCTCGATGAAGCCCTGAATCGCCCATCCGGCCAGTCGTTCCGCGAAGGGTGCGCCGATGCAGTAGTGCAGTCCCGCTCCGAAGCCCAGGTGACGCCCCTCACTGCGGCCTATGTCGAAGACGAGCGGTTCCGTGAACTTCCGCGGGTCGAGGTTGGCAGCGCCAAGAAGCACGATGACACTCGCTCCGGCCTTCAGTCGCGCTCCCCCGACCTCGACATCGCGCACCACCTGGCGTCCCACGTACTGACTCGATCCGTCGATGCGCATCAGCTCGTCCACCGCAGAGTCGATCAGCGACGGTTCGGCGCGCAGTCGCTTGAGCTGCTCAGGTTGCTCGGCGAGCAGCAGTAGGCCGGTGGATACCAGGTGAGTGAGGGTCTGATAGCCGCCGGCGATCAAGACCATGGCGTTGGCCGCGACCAACTGCAGTAGTTCCTCGGGCGGTTTTCCAGGGGAATCCGAGCGACGGCCGAAGTCGCCCTGCAGGCCGGTCGCGAGCGCGGAGAGGAGGTCGTCACCAGGCGCGGCCAGACGCTCGGCCGCCAGTCGGCGGAGCCCGGCGAGTGCCTCGTCGATAACCGGAACGATCTCGCTGTCCGTCCGGCTGGGGAAGGTGGACACACTGCTCAGCAGCCGCTCGTAGGCATCCGCCCACCGGGTCAGTTCCTCGGCCCGGCCGTCCATGCCCAGCAGATACGTCATCAGGCGCGTCGGCAACTGCTCTGCGAAGTCCGCTACAACGTCGACGGTCCCGTGGTCGGGCAGCGAGCGCAGCAACTCGGCGACCATGTCCCGCATTGCGGGATCGTGCCGCCGCACGCTCGCCCGGGTGAACTGCCCGCGCAGCGCGTCCCGGATTCTGGTGTGCTCGGGCGGATCACTGAACAGGAACTGCGCCGAAAGCATTTCTGCGGTCGGCAGGAAATGTTCCATGCCACGCTGCTGCAGATCTCCGGGGGCATGATGACGGGCTGAGGAGAAGACCCGGCCGTTGGAAAGGATCTCGGCCGCCTCGGAATAGCCGGAGCAGACCCAGACGCCTCCTACTTCGTCGTAGAAGATCGGCGGGAGCTCCGCAATCGCGTTCCAGTAGCCTCGTGGATCGGCAATGAACTCAGCACGCCGAAGATTGTGGATGCCGTGTCGCACACGGTCATAGCCAGCAACGGATGCGGGACTCCGGGAGACCACTGTCTTTCCCAGTTCCTCTTCGCCGGGGGTCATCTTGCACGTCCCTCGCTAGTGTCTCGTGATCTGGGTCCCGCAGTGCCGTCGGTACTGCTCATCGCTGTGTGTCCTCCCCGAGGGCCTCGGCGAGGCCCTCGACGGTGGGGTTCCTGAAGACCAGGACCGGCGGGACCCGGCGCCCGAGTCGTTCGCTGAGCCGGCCCGCGACCGTGGTGATGGTCAACGAGGTGCCGCCGACGTCGAAGAAGTCGTCCTGTGGCCCGAAGTCCTCCTCGACGCCCAGGCACTCCCGCCACACTTCGGCGACCAGGAGCTGCTGCTTGGTGACGGCCCGGCGGGTGGCCGGGGCAGGGGCGGACACCGTCAATGGGTCGGGCAGTGCGCCCCGGTCGACCTTGCCGTTCGGGGTGAGGGGGATCTCGTCGATCGCGGTGTAGCTCTGCGGCAGCATGTACGGCGGCAGTTGCTCCGCCAGGTGGGCGCGCAGCTCCGCCGGGTCCGGGGCGGGTCGGTCGGGGTGCTCGGGGATCAGGTAGGCCGCCAGCTGGTCCACGCCGGTGCGGGTGCGGCGCACGGCCACCACGCAGTCGGCCACGGTGGGGTGGCTCTGGAGTGCGGACTCGATCTCGCCGAGCTCGATGCGGAAGCCGCGCACCTTGACCTGGTGGTCGTTGCGGCCGAGGAAGACCAGATTTCCGTCGGGCAGCAGCCGGACCACGTCGCCCGTGGCGTACATACGGGCGCCGGGCTCCGCGGCGTACGGGTCGGGCAGGTACGCCCCGGCCGTGCGGGCCGGCCTGCCGAGATAGCCGCGGCCGACGGCGCTGCCGCCGACGTACAGCTCGCCGCGACAGCCCGGGGCGACCGGGCGCAGCCGTGGGTCCAGCACGTAGAGATGGGCGTTGTCGGTCGCCCGGCCGAACGGGACGCTCGGGCGATGGCTGTGCCGGTCGAGCAGCTCCTCGGTGATCGGGCAGAACGCAGAGGTGACGGTCGCTTCGGTGGGCCCGTACTCATTGAAGACCTGGCATCCCGGCGCGGTGGAGGACAGGATGCGGCGGGCCACATCGTGCGGCACGGCCTCGGCGCCCGTGAACACCAGGCGTACGGAGCCGAGTCGGGGAGCGGGATCCGTACCGGACTCCAGCAGAATCCGCATCTGCGAGGGCGTTGCGTTGAGCGTGGTGATGCCGCGCTCGGCGACCTCTCGCAGGAACTCATCGGGGTCGTAGGCGGCGGTGGGGCTCGCCAGGTGCAGTTCGGCGCCGGACACCAGGCACTGGAAGATCTCCCAGACCGAGTTGTCGAACGCCACCGAGTGGTTGAGCAGGGCCCGGTCCCGCCCGGTGAGCCGGCACAGCCGCTGGTTCCAGTCCAGGAACCCGGTGATGTTGGCGTGGGTGATCGCGACGCCCTTGGGGTTGCCGGTCGAGCCGGACGTGTAGATCACGTAGGCGAGGTGGTGCGGTTGTGCCTCCTCCGCCGGGCCCGGGTCCGCCCCGGGTTCCTGGTCCACCGCCACGAGCCGCACGCCGTCGCCGAACAGGGCCGAGGCGGGGTGCGCCGGGTCCGTGACGACCAGGCGTACGCCCGAGTCGGCCAGCAGGTACTGCAGCCGGTCCGTCGGGTAGCCGGGGTCGAGTGGGACGTAGGCGCCGCCCGCCTTGAGCACGCCCAGCAGGGCGACCACCAGCTCCACCGAGCGTTCCAGGCAGACGCCGACCAGGCTTTCGGGGCGCACGCCCCCGGTCCGCAGTTCCCGGGCCAGGGCCGAGGCCCGCGCGTCGGTCTCGGCGAACGTCAGCGACCGGCCGTCGCCCACGACGCAGATCGCGTCCGGGGTGGTCCGCACCTGGCGGTCCCACAGGCGGACCAGGGTGGTCGGCTCGGGCATTGGCTCGGCCCGGTGGCCGATGGAGAGGGCACGAAGCTCATCGGCCGAGACGATCTCCAGCTCGGACAGTCGGGCCGTGGCGCCGGACACCATCTGCTCGATCACCCGCAGGAAGTGCCGGCCGAGGCCCCGGACGAAGTCGGCTTCGAACAGGTCGGTGGCGTACTCGATGGAGATGCTGAGGTCACCGGCTCCGGCGGCGTGGTCCGTCACGTCGAGGGCGAGGTCGAAGCGGGCTGTGCCGAGCCGTCCTTCCAGCTCCTTGCGGTCGTACAGCTCGGTGACGTGACCGGCCGCCGGCTCCTCGTGCAGGGCGAACAGCACCTGGAAGAGCGGGTTACGGCTCAGGTCGCGCTCCGGGCTCAGCTGCGCCACCAGCTTCTCGAAGGGCAGCTCCTGGTGCGCGTACGCCTGCCGCGCGACCTCGCGGACGCGGCCCAGCAGCTCGCGCCACGTCGGGTCGCCCGACAGGTCGGTGCGCAGGACGACGGTGTTCACGAAGTAGCCGACCACATCGTCGAGTTCTGGGCGCGGCCGGCCGCCTGCCAGGGTGCCGACGGCGACATCGCTCTCGTCGGCGTACCGGCCGAGCAGCACCTGCAACGGGGCCAGCAGGCCCATGAACAAAGTGACGCCCTCGGCCCGGCACAGCCTGCGCAGCCGGTGCGTCAAGTCGCCAGGGATGCGCAGCAGTTCGCGGCGGCCGCGGTGACTCGCGACGGCCGGCCGGGGTCGGCTGGTCGGCAGCTCCAGGACGGGCACGCCGGACAGCCGGGTGCGCCAGTGGTCGAGCAGCCGCTCCAGTTCGGCGCCGGTGAGTCGCTCGCGCTGCCAGGCCGCGTAGTCGGCGTACGTCACAGGCAGGGGTGCCGGGGCGGGGCGGCGGCCGGCGGTGAGCTCCGTGTAGAGCTCGCCCAGTTCACGCACCATCAGGTCGACCGATGCGCCGTCGCATGCTATGTGATGAATCGTCAGCAACGTGATGTCACGGCTCGGGGTGCGCAGCACGTCCGCGCGCAGCAGCGGTGGGCGGTCAAGGGCGAAGGGGGCGCGGACCCGCTCGGTCATCAGCGCGTCCAGGTCCTCCTCGGCGACCTCGGTGCAGCGCAGCGGCAGCGGTCCCGGCTCGCGCAGTTCGGGGCGGACCCGGCCGTCGACGGCGACGAGCGCCGTGCGCAGCGCCGGGTGCCGGTGCACCAGCGCGGACAGGCAGTCCTGCAGCAGCGTCAGGTCGACGCGCCCGCCGGGCAGGCCCAGGGCGACCGGCAGGTGGTAGGCGGGCACTGCGTCGTTCAGCTGCTCGAAGAACCAGATCCGTTCCTGGCCGAAGGAGAGTTCGGCGGTCGCGGCCGCGGGGATCGGCTCGTCGTCCGAGGGCGCCACGCCGTCCAGGGCGGCAGCGAGCGCGGCGGGTGTCGGATGCGCGAAGACCGACTGGGCGTCGACCGGCACGCCGAGCTCCGTACGCAGCCGGGCCACGACCCGTATCGCGGTGAGCGACTGACCGCCCAGGCCGAAGAAGTCGTCGTACGGGGACACGTCGTCGAGCCCGAGAACCTCGGACCACACGCGGCGCACCGCCGCGGTGTGCGGCGGCAGCGGGGCGTCGTCGGGCATCGGCCCGCTCGCCCGGACCGGGCTGTGCGCGATCCGCTGCACGGCGCCGCGGTCGGTCTTGCCCGCAGGGGTGCGGGGCAGGGCGTCGAGCACTGCGTAGCCCTGGGCCACCATGTGGGCGGGCAGCCGCTGCGCGAGGTGGTCACGGACCTGGCGGGGCAGATCCTCGGATGCGTTCCGCGCGTCGTGCGCGGGCACGAGGTACGCCACCAACTGGTCGCCGCCGGCTGCCTCGCGGTCGACGACCACCACCGCGTCCGTGACGAGGGGGTGGCTGCGCACACAGGCCTCGATCTCGCCGAGCTCGATGCGAAAGCCGCGCACCTTGACCTGGTGGTCATTGCGCCCCAGCACCTCCAGAATGCCGTCGGCGGACCAGCGGGCGAGGTCGCCGGTCCGGTACAGGCGCCCGGAGGCGTCCCCGAACGGGTCGGGCACGAACCGGTCGGCGGTCAGCGCGGGCCGGTTGAGGTAGCCGCGCGCCACGCCCGCGCCGCCGATCCACAGCTCGCCGGTGACTCCCGGGCCGACCTCCCGCCCGCCCTCGTCGACGACGTGCAGCCGGGTGTTGGACAGGGCCGTGCCGACCGTGACCCGGTCGGCCACAGCATCGATGCGGGCGGCGGTGGCCCACACCGTCGCCTCGGTCGGCCCGTACAGGTTCCACAGGGTGCCGCCGGTGGCGAGCAGGTCGCGGGCCAGCTGGGGATCGAGCGGCTCACCGCCCGACAGCAGTACCCGGCCGTGCCCGTCCGTCCAGCCGGACGCCAGCAGCATCCGCCAGGTGGTGGGGGTCGCCTGGACGACGCTCACACCCGCCTCGGCGATGGTGGCGGCCAGCAGCTCGGGGTCGGTGTTGGCGGCGCGCGGGGCCATCACCGCCGTCGCTCCCCGGGTCAGCGGCAGGAACAGCTCCAGTATCGAGATGTCGAACGACAGCGGGGTCAGCGCGAGGACCCGGTCGTCCGCCCCGAGGCCGGGGCGTTCGGCCGCACTCCGTAGGAACGAGGCGATCGCCGCGTGGTCGACGGCCACGCCCTTGGGCAGGCCGGTCGAACCGGAGGTGTAGATGACGTAAGCCAGGTGGTGCGGGTGCACCACCGGGGCCACCGGTGCGGCAGGTTCCGCGGGGAGGTCCTCGACCAGCAGGACGTCGGCCGCGCCGGACGCCAGGGCATGCGCGCGGTGGTCCGCGTCGCACAGCCACAGCCCGGCCCCCGAGTCGGTGGTCATGTGCCGCAGCCGGTCGGCCGGGTAGCTCGGGTCGAGGGGCAGATACGCGGCGCCCGACTTCAGGATGCCCAGCAGGGCCACGACCATCTCGACCGAGCGGCCGAGACAGACGCCGACCAGGTTCTCCGGTCCGATGCCGCGTGCCTGCAGCTCGGCGGCGAGTGCCGTGGCCCGGCGGTCGACGTCGGCGTAGGTGGCGCGGTGTGCTCCCGCGACGACGGCGACCGCGTCGGGCGTCGCGGCTGCCTGCTGCTCCCACAGTGCGACGAGGGTGGTCGGCGCCATGAACGATCCTTTCTCAGCCCCGTGCGGGGAAGGTGCGCATGATCGTCTCTGCCAGCTGTCGTTCCGCGCCGCGCACATACAGGTGGGGGGCACCCGGGAACAGGTGCAGTTCGAAGTTGGCGGAGGTGTGCTTGTGCCAGTCGGCGAGCTCAGACCCGTCGACGCTGTCGTCGTACGCGCCGGCCAGAACGGTCAGGGGGCAGGGCAGGGGTGCCTCGGCCCGGTGCGTGTACGTCTCGCACAGCGTCAGGTCCGCGCGCAGCAGCGGCAGCAGCAGCTCCTGCAACTCGGCATCCACGCCGTCGAATTCGGCTGTGGCGAGCAGCTTGTCGTCCGGCAGTGTGTGCCGCGAGTCGCGGTCCGGCAAGCCGGGGGCGCGCATGCCCGACAGGAACAGGCGGTCGGGCAGGCGCCTGCCGAGTGCACGTAGCCGCCGGGCCGTCTCGAAGGCGATCAGGGAGCCCATGCTGTGCCCGAAGAAGGCGTACGGCAGGTCCGTGTGGTCCGCGATGAGCGGCGCGAGCGCGGCCACGGCGTCGTCCAGGGACGTCAGGGCCGGTTCGGCGAACCGGTTCTCCCGGCCGGGCAACTGGACCGTGCAGACTTCGACGGTGTCCGGCAGGTACGCCGCCAGCCGGTAGGCGGAGGCGCCTGCTCCTGCGTGCGGGAAGACGAACAGGCGCCGCCGCGCGGTGAGTTCGCGGGTGCCGAGCCCGCGCAGCCAGACCTGGGCGAGGGCGGCGGCCGTCATCGAGATGCTCGCACGGAGCGCGGGGTCAGGTCGGTCCACACCTGCTCGATGTGGTCCAGGCACTCCTGGCGGGTGCCCTGCGCGCCGGTGGCGGTCCAGCCGGCGGGCAGGGCACGGTCGGCGAACCAGACCGAGTACTGCTCCTCGTGGTTCACCACGACGACGTACCGGTCCCCGGCGGGGCGAGGGGCGGGTGAGGTGCTCATGCGTCAGACCCCCACCCCGGTGAAGAAGTCGCTCTCGCGGCGGCCCCGGCCCGCCGCGACGACCCGGTCGTGCACCCACTTGCCGACGGCGAGGTCGAGTACACCGAGTCCGAACGGAGAGAAGATCGCCGGGCGTCCGTGGTGCCGGTGCAGCCGCCCGCGCAGCAGGTCGCCGAGGGTGCCGTCGATGAAGTCCCGGTTGCCGGTGCGCTGTTCGGTCAGGTGCAGCGAAGTGCGCTCGCGTACGGCGTGGTCGACGTCGTCGGTGAAGTTCTGGGCGGCGAGGATCATCTCGGGGGCGAGGTCGCGCAGGGACAGGTGCAGTACCACCGGGTTGTGCGCCAGCAGCTGGGGGTCGTGCAGGTGCGGTTCGCCGGCCACTGTGGTCAGCACCACCAGGTCGCAGTCGGTGAACGCGTCCTCCACCGTGTCCGCGACCACGATCTCGGCCTCGGTGTGCTCGGCCATGGCGGCGCTGAAGCGGCCCGCCGCCGCCGGGTCGAGGTCGAAGAGCCGGAAGCCGTCGATCTCCCAGTCGAGATCACGCAGGAACCGCCATACGTGCTGGGCGATCAGACCTGTGCCCACGATGCCGACTCGGCGGGCACGGCGCTCGCCGAGCAGCGTCTGCGCGCCGAGCACCGCGGAGGCCGCGGTCCGCGTCGCCGAGACGATCGAGGACTCCATGCAGGCGAACGGGTAGCCGGTGACGCAGTCGTTGAGGATCAGTGTGGCCGAGGCGCGGGGGATTCCGTGCTGTGTGTTGTCCGGAAAGCTGGCGATCCACTTGTTGCCGGCGACCTCGAACTCGCCGCCCAGATAGGCGGGCAGGGAGATGATGCGCGACCGGTTCTGGTGCGGGAAGCGCAGGAACGAGCTGTGTGGGTTCGAGCTCTGTCCGGCGTCGTGCGCGAGGTAGGCGGCACGCACGACCTCGATGAGCTCCGGACGGTGACGGTCCGTCTCGGCGGCGACGTCGCCCGCACCGATCACGGTCATGGGCGGTGGGGCCAGGGTGGACACGGGGTGGTTCTCCTTCAGTTGACGGCCAGAGTCTCGACGCGGGCGGGCTCTACCGCTTCCGCGCGCAGCTGCTGGAACCACGTGGGGTCGTAGACGGTCTGGGCGTAGGCATGGCCGCGGTCGGCGGCGATGAAGGCGACCCGGGGACGGTGTGCGCCGGGACGGTGACGAGCGAAGTAGTCCTGGACGGCGGCATAGGTGCTGCCGGTCGAACCGCCCGCGTACAAGCCGTACTTGGCGGCCAGGGCGCCGCAGGCGTCGACGGCACGCACCTCGGAGACGATCTCCACCTCGTCGATCAGCGCCTGATCGCACAGCGGCGGCACGATGCTGGAGCCGATGCCGGGGATCCGCCGCTTCTTCGGCGGGCCTCCGAAGATCACCGAGCCCTCGGTGTCGACAGCGACGACCACGCAGCCCGGGTACGTTTCCTTGATCCGATGGGAGAGCCCGGCGATTGTGCCGCCCGTTCCCACGCCGACGAAGAGGTAGTCGAGCGGGCCGGCCTGCGCGATCAACTCGCCTGCGGTGAAGCGGTAATGCGCGTCGCGGGCATCCGGATTGGCGTACTGGTTGGGCCAATAGGCCGAGTCGAGTTCAACCAGCAGTTCCTGCACCCGGGACAGCCGATTCTTCAGGTAGCTGCCCGTCCCATCACGGATGGATACTTTCTCCACCCGCTCGCACAGTAGCCGGAGTTGGGCTTCGGTGGCCTCGTTGCAGTTCGGATCGATGACCGGGACGAACGAGATGCCGAGCATTCGGCAGTAGAAAGCCAGGGCCAGCGCGAAGTTGCCGGACGACGACTCGACCACCGTGGTGTCGTGCACTATCTCCCCGCGACCGATTGCCTGTTCCAGAATCCACAGTGCCGAACGGTCTTTGCTGCTTCCAGTGGGATTGCAGAATTCCAGCTTGGCGACGATGTCGCACTGCTCGTCCTCCAGGGGAATCAGCGGGGTTCCCATAAGACCCTGGCGAATTTGCCTTGTCCGTTCGATCAGAGATTGATCAGCACGCCTGTGGAGCATGCGGCGAGTGTGGCACGAGGTCGGTCGAGGCGGCTCAACCACGACTCAAGTGCGATGCGACAAAGGCTTGGTGGGGAAAGCAGCCGCAGACCCGGTCCGGCCGCCCGGTGCGCACGCAGCAGGGGTGCGACCAGGTCCCAGCCTGGACGGAGTGGCGCGGACTCCTGCGCATCGTGCCGAGGTGTGGGCAGGTGCCTTTGGGGTGGCGACCCACTCGCGGAAGGAACTGCCACGGCCCTCCGGACGCCTGGCCGAGCTCGGCGCCTCCCGCAGTGTGACCGCGTGCTCCGGCAGGCATTGGCGATGTGTCTGCGACAGCGTGGAATTCACCGTCCCCAGGGTCGGACCGTGAATTATGCGGCGCCTTCCCCAGCAGACGTCATGTCCCCATTGTGCCGCACGAGCGTTCAAGCCCCCGCGCGCTTCCAAGGAGCATGCTGGACACCAGCGCCTCAACCAGTGAAGGAACGACAGGAATGACCGATAACGTCTCAGCAGCACCGACGAGCCTCGACGGGACGGAGAAGGTCCGCCTGGCGGTTTACCACGGATTCGCGCGTACCGGACATGCTCCGAGCGTGCCGGAAATCGCCGCCCTCACCGGAATCGCCCCCGACCAGGTGCGTCAAGAACTGCGCACCCTTCACTCACATCATGATGTGGTCCTGGACCCGCAGGACAACGACCAGGTCGTGATGGCCCACCCCTTCGCGTCCGTGCCGCTCGGCTTCTCCGTCATGGGCGCACACACACTGTGGTGGGGCGGTTGCGCCTGGGACTCGTTCGCCATGCCCCACCTGCTCCAGGACGAACCCGACGTCCTGGTCGCCACCCGCTGCCCGGCCTGCGACAACCCGCACGCCTGGGTGGTCGGCCGAGAGGCACCCCCGAAGGGCGACCAGGTGGCCCACTTCCTCACCCCCATGCACCGGGCCTGGGACAACGTCGTGCACACCTGCGCCAACCAGCGCATGTTCTGCTCCACCGACTGCGTCGACACCTGGCTGCAGCAGACGGGCCAGGAGCGTGGCTACGTCATGGATCTGGCGACCCTGTGGCGCTTCGCCAGTGATTGGTACACCGGACGCCTGGAGCCGGGCTACACGCGCCGCGACCCCGCCACCGCCTCCGCCTACTTCGCGGAGGTGGACCTGCACGGCGCTTTCTGGGGGCTGCCTGACTGAGGTCTGGCTCCTCCCGTGAGCCCAGCGGTTCACCAGCCTGGTGACGGCGGGCCGGCGGTAGCCAACGGTGATGAAGTGCTGGCGCAGGTGCCGTGCCGCAGCGCAGCCTCGGTCTCTACCAAGGATGAAAACGCTCAGCCATGCCGACCGACCCTGGTGATGAGTTGTCGCGCCCGCACCCGTCATACCTACGACGGGACACGACGAGACGGAAGGATGACGTGATGAGTGCGGACACGCGGCTGGAGGAGCTGGGCGGGAGCGGTCTGGGCGAGGTCGACGAGCCGGCGTTCTCGGGGCTGGTGGAGCGGCACCGGCGGGAGCTGCACGTGCACTGCTACCGGATGCTCGGGTCGTTCGAGGACGCCGAGGACACCGTGCAGGAGACGTTCCTCCGTGCCTGGCGGCGGCGGGAGACCTTCGAGGGGCGGTCGACGTTCCGGGCCTGGCTGTACCGGATCGCCACCAACGCCTGTCTGGACCTGCTCGCCAAGCGCCGCCCGGAGCCCGCGACCGGCGGCGAGGTGCTGTGGCTGCAGCCCTACCCGGACCGGCTGCTCGACGAGCTGCCCGCGGGAGACGCGGACGAGCCGGAGACCGTCGCCGTCGCGCGGGAGACGATCGAGCTGGCGTATCTGGTCGCGGTCCAGCACCTCGCGCCGCGCCCGCGGGCCGTGCTGATCCTGCGGGACGTGGTCGGCTGGCCGGCGAAGGATGTCGCAGAGCTCCTGGGGGACTCCGTCAACTCCGTGAACAGCGCGCTGCAGCGGGCCCGCGCCGGCATGCGGGAGCACCTGCCCGCCGAGCGGCAGGACTGGACCGGCGGCGAACAGGACGCAGGGACGCGCGAGCTGGTGCGCCGCTATACCGACGCGAGCGTGGCCACGGACGTCGACGGGATCGCCGCACTGCTGCGGGACGACGTCCGCTGCTCGATGCCGCCCACGCCGGGCCTGTACGTCGGCCGCGACGCGGTGGTGAACGACTGGGTCGAGAGCGGCTTCGAGGACCTGGGGCGACTGCGCTGTGTCCTGACCTCGGTCAACCGGCAGCCCGCCGTCGCCTTCTACCTCTGGCGGAAGCAGGAGGACGCGTACCTGCCGCTGACGATCGACGTCCTGCGCATCACCGGCGGGGCGATCACCGAGATCGTCACATTCCACGACGACCAGTTCCCGCGGCTCGGGCTGCCGGAGCGCCTGCCGGCGGACGGCACGGAGTAGTCCCGGTCCCAAGGCCAGGACTTTCGCATGCCAGTCACCACACCCGTACGCCAGTTGGCGAATGATGGAGGAACGACATGAACAGCATGAATGGCACCGGGATCGTCGCAGGTCCGGCATCGGACAAGACCAGCCACACCCACCGGCTCCGCAGGCTCGCCGGCACCGGCTTCATTGCCACGCTCGCAGCGATCGTGGCCACCACCCTCGCCGCTGCGCTTGCCCAGGCCGTTGGCGTCGACTTCGAGGTCCCCGACGGTGGCGAGACGATCCCGTTGTCCGGGTTCGCCGTGGTGACCGGCTTCTTCTCGGTCGTGGGAATCGTCATTGCCGTCGCCCTTCTCCGTTGGAGCGCTCGCCCCGCCAAGCGATTCGTATGGACGGCAGTGTCGCTGACCGCGATCTCGTTGGTCCCGCCTCTCCTCTCCGGGGCAGACACCGCCACCACCACCGCCCTCCTCGGACTACACCTCGTCGCTGCGACGGTGATGATCCCCACCCTGGCGCGGAGCCTCCGCACCCGGACCGATTGACGATCCCCCGCCATCGCGCGCAGATACGCCTGCGGGAGGCGGCCACGCCGTACCCGGCGGGGCAGGGAGCGCTGTTTGCGATCTTCATCCAACCTCGCCCGATTCCCAACGGCTTGACGTATTCCGATATGGGAATATGATGGCTGTCATGGCACGAGCAGCGACGACGTCGGACGCGTTCAACGCGATCGCCGAGCCGCAGCGCCGGGACATCCTGGCGCTGCTGCGGGCGGGTGAGCGGCCGGTGACCGACGTGGCCCAGGAGCTGGGCATGAGCCAGCCGGGGGCGTCCAAGCACCTGCGGGTGCTCCGGGAGGTGGGGCTGGTGCGGGTCCGTGGGGCGGGCAAGCAGCGCCTCTACGGCCTGGACGCCCGCGGGCTGCGGCCGGTCCACGAGTGGGTCGGCGGATTCGAGCGGTTCTGGAACGAGAGTTTCGACCGGCTGGACACCTACGTGCTGGACCTCAAGCAGACACGGCAGGAGGAATGACCGATGGCAGGGGCAAGGCAGGAATCGCGGGCGGAGCCGGCGACGGCCGACCGGGAGATCGTGATCTCCCGGGTCATCGACGCCCCGCGGGAGCTGCTGTTCGAGGCGTTCACCGAGGTCCGGCACCTGTCGCGGTGGTGGGGTCCGGACGGGTTCACCACCACCACGCGGTCCTTCGAGTTCCGCGAGGGCGGGGTGTGGGACTTCGTGCTGCACGGGCCGGACGGGACCGACTACCCCGAGTGGATCCGCTGGCTGCGGATCGCCCCGCCGGAGCGGATCGCGCTGCTGCACGGTGAGTCCCGCGACGACCCGAACGCCTTCGAGTCGGTCCTGACCTTCGCGCCGGACGGCGCGGCGACCCGGATCGTGATGCGCACGGTGTTCCCCACCAAGGAACTGCGCGACGAGGCGGTCGTGAAGTACCACGCGATCGAGGGCGGCCGGCAGACCCTGAGCAGCCTGGCGGACTATGTCACCGACCTCGCGCGGAAGGGGGCGGAGGGCTGATGGCGGGGAAGGTGTTCTTCAGCGTGACGATGTCGCTGGACGGCTTCATCGCGCCCGAGTCCGTGCCCGTTGAAGACGAGCTCTTCGCGCCCGACAAGCAGGACGACCCGGACGTTCAGCGCTGGATGGCGCAGTGGGCGGAGCTGCAGCAGTGGCTGTTCCCGCTGCGGTTCATCCGGGAGAACCTGAAGCTGGGCGAGGGCGGCGAGGAGGGCCGCGACAACGACGTAGTGCGGGAGACGTTCGAGCGCACCGGCGCGAGCGTCATGGGCAGGCGCATGTTCGACCTCGGCGAGCAGTCATGGCCGCAGGAGGCGCCCTTCCACACCCCGGTCTTCGTCGTGACGCACACCAAGCGTGACCCGTGGGAGCGGCCCGGCGGCACCACGTTCCACTTCGTCGACGACGGCATCGAGAACGCCCTCGACCAGGCCCGCGAGGCCGCCGGCGACCGCGACGTCCGCATCGCCGGCGGCGGTGCGACGATCCTGGAGTACCTGAACGCCGGCCTGGTCGACGAGTTCTCGATCACGCTGTCACCGGTGCTTTTCGGCGCCGGTACCCGCCTATTCGACGGCGTGGACGCTTCCAGGGTCGCGCTGGAGCCGATCCGTTCGGAGCCGTCGTCGCGGGTGACGCACCTGACCTACGCCGTGCACCCACGGTAGCCGCGCCGGCCCCGCGGCCGGCCCCTCGCGGCTTCGTCGTCACGGCTCGCTCCGCGACGGCATCCGGATGCTGACCCGATGGGCGGCCTGCCGACAGGCGGGACGGCAAGCTGTGGGCGCGAGCCCGCGAGGAGGCGCTCACCCTCGGCGAGCACGCCGTCATGCCGGCGAAGCGGCTCTACGAGCTTCGCCACGGCGGCGTGAGTGAGTGACACGAAGGGCGTCCGAGGGCATGAGGCCAGGTCAGACGCCCTTCTCGTGCGTCTAGAAGAAGCCCAGCTTCTTCGGGGAGTACGACACCAGCAGGTTCTTCGTCTGCTGGTAGTGCTCCAGCATCATCTTGTGGTTCTCGCGGCCGATCCCCGACTGCTTGTAGCCGCCGAACGCCGCATGCGCCGGATATGCGTGGTAGCAGTTCGTCCAGACCCGGCCCGCCTGGATGGCCCGGCCCGCTCGGTAGGCCGTGTTGATGTCACGCGTCCAGACGCCCGCGCCGAGCCCGTACAGCGTGTCGTTCGCCGTTTTGATCGCGTCGTCGAAGTCCGAGAAGGATGTGACGGCGACGACCGGGCCGAAGATCTCCTCCTGGAAGACCCGCATGCGGTTGTCGCCCTCGAAGATCGTGGGCTGGACGTAGTAGCCTCCGGCCAACTCGCCGTCGTGCTCGATGCGCTGACCGCCCGTCAGGATCTTCGCGCCCTCCTGCTGGCCGATGTCCAGATACGAAAGGATCTTCTCGAGCTGGTCGTTGGACGCCTGCGCGCCGATCATTGTGTCGGTGTCCAGGGGGTGGCCCGGCGCGATCTTCTCCGTGCGGGCGATGCCCGCCTCCAGGAATTCGCCGTAGTGGCCCCGCTGGATCAGCGCCCGCGACGGGCACGTGCACACTTCGCCCTGGTTGAGGGCGAACATGGTGAAGCCTTCGAGCGCCTTGTCGCGGAAGTCGTCGTCGGCCGCCCAGACGTCGTCGAAGAAGATGTTCGGCGACTTGCCGCCGAGCTCCAGGGTGACCGGCCTGATGTTCTCGGAGGCGTACTGCATGATCAGCCGCCCCGTCGTGGTCTCGCCGGTGAACGCGATCTTCGCCACGCGTGGGCTGGAGGCGAGCGGCTTGCCCGCCTCCACTCCGAAGCCGTTGACGATGTTGACGACTCCCGGCGGCAGCAGATCGGCCACCAGGCTCAGCCAGAAGTGGATGGAGGCCGGGGTCTGTTCGGCGGGTTTGAGCACCACCGCGTTGCCCGCCGCCAGTGCGGGCGCCAGCTTCCACACCGCCATCAGGATCGGGAAGTTCCAGGGAATGATCTGGCCGACCACGCCCAGCGGCTCGTGGAAGTGGTACGCGATCGTGTCGTCGTCGACCTCGCTGAGCGAGCCTTCCTGGGCGCGCAGCGCGCCCGCGAAGTAGCGGAAGTGGTCGATGGCGAGCGGGATGTCGGCGGCCAGGGTCTCGCGGACCGGCTTGCCGTTCTCCCAGCTTTCGGCGACCGCCAGTTCCTCCAGATGAGCCTCCATCCGGTCGGCGATCTTCAGCAGGACGGCCGAGCGGTCGCCCGCCGACGTCCGGCCCCAGGCGGGGGCCGCCGCGTGCGCCGCGTCCAGGGCGCGTTCGATGTCCTCGGCGGTGCCGCGCGCGATCTCGGTGAAGGGGCGGCCGTTGACCGGGCTCGGGTTCTCGAAGTACTGGCCGCGGGCCGGTGCGACGTACTCGCCGCCGATCCAGTGGTCGTAGCGGGACTGGTACGAGACGATCGCGCCGTCGCTGCCCGGCGCTGCGTATCGGGTCATCTCCAAGGCCTCCCGGTGAGGGTGCCGCCCGCCTTTGGACGGCGCTCGCCGCGAGGCTAGGGACCGGGAGGTTGCGACGACGTTGCACTCAGCCCGACTTGATCATGTCTGCGCACTTCTCGCCGATCATCATGGTTGTGATGCACGGATTGACCGCGGGCAGGAACGGCATCACCGACGCGTCGGCCACGCGCAGCCCGGTGACTCCCTTGACCCGCAGCTGAGGATCGAGCGGCGATTGGGCGTCGTCCGCCGCGCCCATCCGCACCGTGCCCGCCGGGTGGTAGACCGTGTTGTGGGTCTCGCGGATGTACGAGAACAACTCGTCGTCGCTCACCAGCGAGGGCCCCGGCGCGAGTTCCGTGCCGGCCCACTCGGCCAGCGGGGCCTGGGCGGCGATCTCGCGGGCGAGCCGCAGGCCGTAGGTCATCACCCGGATGTCGTGCTCGTGCGTGAAGTAGCGCGGGTCGACCTTCGGCTTGTCCCGGAAGTCGCGGGTGCGCAGCCGGACCGTGCCCGTGGACCGGGCGCGGGTGACATTCGGTGTGAGGCACAAGGCGTTGTCGGAGGTCGGATAGCCGCGCCGGTAGGTGTTCATGTCGAAGGGCACCGAACCGTAGTGGAGCATCAGGTCCGGCCGGTCCAGGCCGGGCTCGGTGTCGGCGAGGATGCCGATCTCCCACCACTGCGTCGACGAGGTGACCATGGGCTGCTTCGCCTCCCACAT
Source organism: Streptomyces sp. NBC_00885 (assembly GCF_045207475.1). NCBI lineage: Bacteria > Bacillati > Actinomycetota > Actinomycetes > Kitasatosporales > Streptomycetaceae > Streptomyces > Streptomyces sp. NBC_00885. Next base: position 738,789 of record NZ_CP108796.1, on the reverse strand, counting down.
GATCACGCCCTCGGGGTGGTCCTGGAGATGGGAGCCGACACCGGGGGAGTCGACCCGTACGTCGACGCCGCAGTCGCGCAGATGCCCGGCGGGTCCGATGCCCGACAGCATTAGCAGCTTGGGCGAGTCGACGGCCCCGCAGCAGATGATGACCTCGCGGCGGGCCGTGACCGACCCGCTGTGGATGGTGTCGGGTTCCAGGTACTCGACGCCGGTGCAGCGTCCTTGGTCGCCGAAGAGCAGCCGCCTGGCCTGCAGCCCGGTGCGTACTTCGAGGTTGGGCCGCGTGCCGAGAACGGGGTGGAGATAGGACACCGACGCGGACGAACGGGTGCCGTCGGGGCGGGCGTTGATCTGGAACCAGTTCGCGCCGCGTACCACCGTGGTGCCGGTGTTGAACGGCGTGGTGGGGATGCCCGCCGCCTCGCAGGCCGCGAGCAGGGCTCTGCCGCAGGGGTCGTTCGGCGGTACGGTGCGGATGGTGACCGGGCCCGTCCGGCCGTGGTGCTCGCCGGGCGCGTCATTGGATTCCAGACGCTGGTAGAGCGGATAGCAGTCCTTGGCGCTCCAGCCCGTGCACCCCATCGCGCCCCACTCGTCCAGGTCCTCCGCCGGAGCCCAGAAGGCGATGCAGGAGTTGTGCGAGGAGCAGCCGCCGAGCACCTTCGCGCGGGCGTGCCGCAGGAAGCTGTTGCCGTTCTCCTGCGGCTCCACGGGATAGTCCCAGTCGTATCCCGACTCCAGCAGGGCCATCCACCGGTCGAGTCTGAGGATGTTGTCGTCGCCGATGTCACTGGGCCCGGCCTCGATCACGCAGACACTCGACTCCGGGTCCTCGCTCAGCCGCGCGGCGACCACGGCGCCGGCCGTGCCGCCGCCGACCACCACGTAGTCGAACTCGCCGGCGGGGCTCTGTGAGGCCATCGCAGCTCCAGTGTCGGGAAACCGGGTCGGGAAACCGGGTCGGGACGTCAGGTCGGGACGTCAGGTCGGGACGTCAGGGGGTGGCGGTGGCCGGCGGCTCGTCCGCCGCGACGGCGCGGTGCTCGGCGAGTACGCCCGTACGGTGGCGCTGCACGAACCAGTAGTAGGCGAAGCCGCCGAGCGCGACCACACCGATGAAAAGGAACGCGCCCCAGCGCAGATACCAGTGCTGGGGACCGGTGGCGTTGTAGACATCGGCACGCGGCCAGGCGAGGTTGATGGACATGGCCAGGCCCCACACCACGGCCAGGATGTTGACGGGCAGTCCGAACCGCCCGAGCGAGAACCTCCCCTCGGCCGGCTGCCACCTGCCGCGCAGCCGCCGCACCAGCATGGGGAGCGTGACCATCAGATAGGCCAGATAGATCATGATGACCGCGATGCTCGTGATCACCGAGAAGATCTGCGGCTGGTTGATGTTGATGACCAGGATGACCACCCCCACCACGCCGATCACCACGGCGGGCACGACAGGCGTCTTGAAGCGCGGGCTGACCCGTGCGAGCAGCGAGCCCGCGGGCAGGTTGTTGTCGCGTGCCATCGCGAACATCAGCCGGATGCCTGCGGCTTGTACGGCCAGGGCACAGACGGTGATCGCGACGACGACGCACCACAGGAAGATCTCGCCGATCGTCGAGCCGAGGGTCTCCAGGACCACGTACTGCAGTCCTTCCGTACCCAGCTGCTCCGCGGCGAGATTGGGCACGGCCATCAGCGCGAAGAGCAGAATCAGCCCGCCGATGATGAAGGACGCGATCAGGGCGCGCAGGATGGCGCGCGGCGCGTTGCGGCTCGGGTCGTGCGACTCCTCGCCGAGCGAGGATGCCGTGTCGAAGCCGTACATCACATACGCCGATGCCAGTGACGCGGTGAGGAACGCGCCGAAGTAGCCGAGGGTGTCGCCGCTCCCGAGCCCGTAGGTGTCGGTCAGGACGGTGCTGGGGCCGCGGGTGATGTGCGCCGCGAGGAAGATGATCAGAGCCACGGCGGCGATCAGCTCGATGAAGACGCCCGTGGAGTTGATGGTGGCCATGAGTTTGACGCCGAAGGCGTTCACCACGGTGGTGAAGAGGATGAGCACCGTGCCCAGCAGTACGGCGTTGGCGGCGGCGTCGGTCTTGCCGCTGCCGTCACCGACGAACTGGAACCAGTCGTCGATCTGCGGCAGCGTGATCTGGTAGGCGAGGGCCACGGCGGAGAGCGTCACCATGGTGGCCGTCATCATCATCCAGCCGCCGAGCCAGCCGACGTGCGGGCCGCCCATGGTCTTGGACCAGTTGTAGACGGACCCGGCCACCGGGTAGCGGGCGGCGAGCTCGCAGAAGCAGAGCGCCACCATCAGCTGGCCGACGAAGACCATCGGCCATGACCACCAGTACGCGGGGCCGCCGAAGGCGACACCGAAATAGAAGAGCTGGAAGGTGCCTGTCAGGATCGAGATGTAGCTGATCCCGGCGGCGAAGGTGTGGAAGTTGCCGAGGGTGCGTTTGAGTTCCGGCTTGTAGCCGAATGCGCCGAGCGCGTCGTCGTCGTGCTTGCCCTGGGCGAGACGGACGTCCTGGGGACTTGACGGGTCCGGCCCGCCGCCGGTGCCGCCGGTCATGCGAACCACCTCTGGGGGCGCGGTGCGAGATTGCGCCAGACGTGCTTGGCCTCCTGGTACTCCGCGAGTCCCGCGGGCCCCAGCTCACGTCCGAAGCCGGACTGTTTCATACCGCCCCACTCGGCCTGCGGGACGTACGGATGGAAGTCGTTGATCCATACGGTTCCGGCGCGGATCCGGGACGCCACCCGGTGCGCCCGGCCGACGTCCTGCGACCAGACCGCCCCTGCCAGCCCGTAGACCGTGTCGTTGGCGAGCGCGACCGCCTCCTCCTCGTCGCGGAAGGTCTCGACCGTGAGCACCGGACCGAACGACTCGTCACGCACCACCGACATGCCCGGCGTGCACTCGTCCAGCACGGTCGGCAGGTAGTAGAAGCCGTCGCGCAGCGCCGGGTCGTCGGGCCGTGCGCCGCCGCAGCGCAGCACGGCGCCCTCGGCGAGCCCGGCGGCGACGTACGCCTCGACCTTGTCCCGGTGAGCGGCCGAGATCAGCGGCCCGGTGCGGGCGTTCTCGTCGAAAGGGCCGCCGAGCCTGATCTGCCTCGCCTGCGCCACCACCGCGTCGACGAACATGTCGTGCAACTCCTCCTGGACCAGCAGCCGGGCACCGGCCGAGCAGACCTGGCCGGAGTGCAGGAACACCGCCATCAGCGCGTAGTCGACCGCCGCGTCGAAGTCGGCGTCCGCGAAGACGATGTTCGGGTTCTTGCCGCCCAGCTCCAGGGCGACCTTCTTCACGGTCGGCGCGGCGGCCGCCATGATGCGCCGTCCCGTCAGCAGACCGCCGGTGAACGACACCAGATCGACGCGCGGATCCTCGCTCAGCGGCGCGCCCGCGGTGGGACCCGCGCCGAGCACCAGATTGGCCACCCCGTCAGGCAGCCCGGCCTCGGACAGGAGGCGCATCAGGATGATGGCGGTGTGCGGGGTCAGTTCGCTGGGCTTGAGGACGAAGGTGTTGCCCGCGCCGAGCGCCGGGGCGACCTTCCACGCGGTCTGCAGCAGCGGATAGTTCCACGGAGTGATCAGCGCGCACACGCCGACCGGCTCGTGCACCACCCGGCTGTCCGCGTCGGGACTGCCCGTGTCGACGATCCGGTCGCTGCCGCCCGAGGCCGTCAGGCTGCCGAAGTAGCGGAAGCAGGCCGCGATGTCGTCGATGTCGTACTCGCTCTCCACCAGCCGCTTCCCGGTGTCCAGGGATTCGGCGCGGGCGAGTGCGTCCTTGTCGCGTTCCAGCAGGTCGGCGACGCGCAGCAGCAGCCTGCCTCGCTCGGCGGCCGGGGTGGCGGGCCACGGGCCGCGGTCGAAGGCGTCACGGGCGGCGGCGATCGCTGCGGCGGCGTCCTTCGGCCCGGCCTCGTCCACGGTCGCGACCAGGGTGCCGTCCGCGGGGCAGCGGATCTCACGTACGTGCCCGTCCACCGCGGCGGTCCACTTACCGCCGATGAACAGCTCCGGCATGGGGACTCCTCCGGCTTCGCATGGGCAGGCACCCGACACGGGCCCGGCCGGGACATGCCCTGTGGTGCTCCATCCATTGACAGTAAGGAGATCGGCCCGTGTTCGCAGTGCGGGAACCGTCATCCGGTGGGGAAAGCACGCTGTCCAGATGTTCGAATGAAGGCTGTGGCGCGCCGGACGTCCGCGGTCAGGACCCCTGCCAGGCGTCCAGTTCACGTACGCGCGCGAGCGCGGAGGCGCGCTGCGGCAGGGGGAGTGCGCCGGCGAGAGCCCGCCACACCACGAGATCGTCCTCGCCCCACGGGCTGTAGGCCCAGTCCGCCAGCAGCCCCGCATCGCCGCGTGCGACGAGCGCCGCCCGCAGCTGGTCCTCCAGACGCCGGCGCAGCCGCGCCACCGCGGGCGCCTGCGAGGCGGGCAGCAGCGGACCCGCGTACGCGCTCAGCGCCCCGGTCACCGCGCCCGACGCGAGACGTCGTGTCACCGTGCCGAAGTCGGCGTCGACGCGGACCGCGAGCCGGTAAGGGCGCGAGCGCAGCAGTTCCGGGCCCAGCAGACCGCGCAGCCGGGACAGCTCGGCCCGCAGCGTGACCGGGGTGACCGACTCGTCCTCGTACAGCTCCACCAGCAGTTCGTCGCCGCCGATGCCCTCGGGGCGATGGGCCAGCAGGACCAGGATCTCGCTGTGCCGACGACTGAGGCGCAGCTTGCGCCCGCCGACCACGAGCAGCGCCTCGTCCCGTCCCAGCGCGGAGAGCTGCACACGTTCGGTGGCCGGCGCCGGGGCGAGCAGCGCGAGCTGTGACTCGGCGGCCCGCGCCACGGCGCCCACGAAGGCGAGGCTGTGCGGATGCGCCAGCCGGTCCCCGCCGGTGATGTCCACGGCGCCCAGCAGCCGTCCGGTGCCCGGATCGTGGATCGGGGCGGCCGCGCAGGTCCAGGCCTGGACGGGCCGCCGGAAGTGCTCGGCGGCGAAGACCTGCACGGGACGGTCGACGGTGATCGCGGTGCCGGGGGCGTTCGTCCCGGCGACCGCCTCGGCCCAGCGGGCACCCGGCACGAAGTTCATCAGGCCCGCCTTGCCGCGGGTGGCGGGCGGCCCTTCGACCCACAGCAGCCGTCCGTGCGCGTCGCAGACGGCGACCAGGTGCTCGCCGTCCTGCGCGTAGGCGCCCGTCAGCTCCCTGACCACGGGCATCACCCGGGCCAGCGGATGGCCTTCGCGGTACGCGGTCAGCGCGTCGGCGTCCAGCTCGACGCCCGCCGTGCCGTCCGGGCTGACATGGGCCCGCGCCGAGCGCTGCCAGGAGTCGGCCACCACGGAACGCACCGGCCGCTCGACCCGCCCCGCCGTCACATACGCGTCGTACGCCCGCCGCAGTACGCCGATCCGCTCCGCCGGATCCGCGCCGGACTCAAGGGCCACCCATGCGTCGCTCAACTCGGCCTCCCGCGCCCATCGTGGCCCAGGCGCCGGGAGCCGACAAGCGTTCCCGCAGGTGCGCTCCCGGCAGCGGCCCACCGGCGGCGGTGCCTCCCCCGCGCGAGCGAGTCGTATCAACTGCCGTTGTCCGAACGACAGTTGATACGGCCCGCTGGGCTCCTCAGCCGTGCAGGGGCTTCGGCAGCCGTACGTACATCACCGTCGTCTCGATGCCGCTGTCCACCAGGCGCCCCTGTGCGTCGAAGGCCTCCGGGCCGTCGGTCATGCCGAAGTCGTTGTCGTTGACGAGCGCGAGTGTGTCCCGGCCCACCAGCGCGACGCCTTCGACCTTGCCCGGCACGCCCGCGACCTTGGTGAAGTCGGCCACGAGGCTCTTGCGGAGCACCGGGACGCCCGCCGACGACGGGTCCTCGATCTGCTCGTACGAGGGAGAGGTGGCGGGGTCGTCCCAGGTGCCGCCCAGGATGCCCGGGCCGTGCGGCAGGGTGACCCGGTGCAGCCGGGACGTCCTGTCGGTGCGCTCCTGCACCAGCAGGGTGTCGCGGCCGATCGCCACGACCGAGGAGATCTTGAGCTCCGAGGGGTCGTCCTCGCCGGGGTCGACGACGTCCACCGCGTCGAAGCGATAGGCGTACTCCGCCGTCACGGCGCACTTCCTGGGGGAGAAGCGCAGCAGTCGCGCGTTGCGGGACTTGTCGCCGGCGGCCGTGTCCGGCAGGGACAGCGGGCTCTGCACCGCGAGCACCAGGTCGCCGCCCGGCAGCTGGGTCAGGCCCTCGAAGCCGCGGTTGGTCTTGCGCTTGAGCAGAACGCCCGGCAGTGACTCCACGACCGGATAGTCGGCGCCCGTGAGCTTCAGCCCCTCGGGCACATGACGGGCGAGGACTCTGCCGCGGGCCGAGACATGGACGAGCGAGGGGCCGTACTCGTCGGCCAGCCAGAAGGTGCCGTCCGCCGAGCGCACGATGCCCTCGGTGTCCAGACCGTTCGGGTCGTACGAGAGCGGGGTCTTCGCGTCGTACGTGTACGGGGCCTCGTCGCGCGAAGCCTGGTTCGGCAGCCCGGTGACCGGCTTGCCGGAGCGCGTCGTGATCGGGATCGCCTTGAGCACCTGCACGCGGTCGCCGGACACGCGGATCTTGACGATCGCCGGGTCGAAGCCGGGGACGGGGAAGGTGCGGCGCTTCTTGCCGTCCACCTTGATCTGCCCGTTGGGACCGCGGTCGGTCACCGTCCAGAACTCGCCCTTGCGGCCGGCCGGGAAGATGTCGCTGCCGATCCCACCGAGGTCGACCCCGCGTTCGTCGGCGACCGAACCGGGCAGCAGGGCGTTGCTGAAGTCGCCCAGCGGGATGTCCGCGAGGACCGCCGTCCCGGTGACCCGGGCCGTAGCCGGCCCGGTCCCGTCCTGCGCGCCGGTGGCCGTGCCGGCCACCGCGAACGCGGTCAGCGCGGCGAGCGGCACGGCGGCCGCGACGGTGGTGCGCCTGACGGCACGACGGGACATGAGTCCTCCCAAGGGGGCGAGCGTTCGTACGGCAGCCGGGGCGGGTGCCCCGGCGGGTAAGACTGCGAGATCCCTGCGAACTCCCGGAATCCGTGGGGTGAATGGCGGGCGGCGCGGTCCTGTCTCCGCAGGCCGCGCATAGGATCACGCAGTTGAACTCGGGGCAGTCGAACTCGTAGAGCGGGGTGGGGAGATGGACATCCGGAACCGTGCCGTACTGGCGGCGGCCGTCGGGGCCGCACTGCTGCCGACGGGCTGCTCACAGTGGCCCGGCGGCGAGGACGCCAAGCCATTGAGCGTCGCAGGTGTCAAAAAGCAGGCCGCCGAGGCGGGAGCGGGCGCCGACGCCTGCCCGGTGCCGTACGACATCGTCGCCGCGGCCAGGGCGGCGGGCCTCACGGGCCGGGCGGGCGTGCCCGGCAACGGGCCCCACGCATGGGGCGAGAGGGCGGACAGCCCCGACGCGGTGCTGGGGAAGACGGACGGCGCCGTGCTCGACTGTGCCTACCGCATCAACTTCGAGGACCTGCACATCTTCACCAGTGGTGTCGCGAAAGGCCTCGCCGTGAGTGTGATGGCCCCGAGGATCCAGCGCGACGCGGGGATGGGCGTGAGCGCACTGTCCGCCTTCGTGGAGAAGGCGGACAAGGCCGCCGAGGGCGAACCGGTCGTGACGCCCGGCGGCAATGTCGCCACCGTCCGTCTCCCGGTGGCGGGCGGCGGCGACATCGCACTGATCGTCAGCTTCGGTGAGGGCACCAACGGCCTTGGCGCCGACCGGGCCGGAGAGATCGCGAAGGCGCTCGCAGGCCAGGCGCGCGGTTGAGACTCAGGCCGCGTCGCCCTCGCCCTCGTTGGAGAGCATCGCCAGCGCCGCCGCCGGATCATGGTCCGCCGATCCCGCCGGAGCCCAGCGGCCCCGCTCCTTGCGGTAGGGCCACCAGCCGCCGTCCCGCCCCAGGCGCAGCTGCGCATCGGCGCCCACCACCGTCCAGCGGCCCGCCCCCGTTCCCCGCAGCTGCGGGCGGTCGGCCCCCTCCCATGCCTCGTCGAGCGCCGTCCGCGCCCGGGCGAGCGCATCGGGCTGCGGTGTCCACTCCTCCTCGAGCACCGCGAGCGCGCAGGCGCCGCCGAAGTGCCAGGCACGCACGGCCAGTTCCAGCTCTGCGCGCTGCCGGTCCGTGCCCGCGGCCAGGCGACCTGCGACCACCGGTCCGGGTGCGCCGGCCGCCAGCCGCACCGCATCCTGGCCAGGAGTCAACTCAGGCTCGACGGGGTGCTGTTGAAGCCCCGCACCACCGCGGCCCGACAGCGCGTCCGTGAGCATCCGGTGCGCCCGCGCCGCCGCGTCCGCCGCCAGGAACTCCAGCGCCGCGACGTCCAGGCCCGGCCCCGGAGGGGTCTCGGTGTCCAGGGCGGGCGGCAGCCCGGGTTCCTCCGGCAGCGGAGGGGGAGCGGGCAGCGCAGGCACGATGTCCCGCGCCGCGAACGCCTCGTCGGCCCGCACCCCTGCCGGTCGCCGCACAGCCTCCTGCTCCGGCGCCATCTGCAACTCGTCGAGCAGACGGCGCTCCCCGCGCCCCCGCATCAGCAGCAGCACGAACGGATCCTGGTCGAGCAGCCGCGCCATCTGGTAGCACAGGGCCGCCGTGTGCGGGCAGTGGTCCCAGGCTCCGCAGGTGCACTCGGGCTCCAGATCACCGATCCCCGGCAGGAGTTCCACCCCGGCCGCCGACGCGTCCTCCACCAGATGCGGAGGCATCTCCCGGTCCAGCAGCGCCGCGATATGACCCGCGCGCTCCACCGCCATGTCCAGGAAGCCGTCCCACTCGGCCCCGGTCAGCTCCTGCAGCAGCACATCGCTGCGCTGCGCGGTCCCGTCGTGGTCCCGTACGACGGCGGTGATCCGCCCGGGACGCACCGACACCGCCCCGACCGCACCCTCGCGCGCGGTCCTGCGGCCCTTCTTCAGCTGTGCGCCGTCAAGGGCCGTGTCCTCCAACGCCTTCAGCCAGGCCTGACCCCACCAGCTCGTGGCGAAGCCACGGTTATGCGCCGGCGGCAGCGCCGCGAAGGTCCGCTCGCTCTCGTCGGTCCCGCTCATCGTCCGCTCCCTCGCAGTTCCACCAGATCCGCCAGCTCGGCGTCGCTAAGTTCCGTCAGCGCCCCCTCGCCCGAGCCGAGTACCGCGTCCGCCAGTTCCCGTTTGCGCGCCAGCATGTCCGCGATCCGGTCCTCGATGGTTCCCTCGGCGATCAGGCGATGGACCTGGACGGGACGGTCCTGGCCGATGCGGTACGCGCGGTCGGTTGCCTGCGCCTCGACCGCCGGGTTCCACCAGCGGTCGTAGTGCACGACATGCTCGGCCCGGGTGAGATTCAGCCCGGTGCCCGCCGCCTTCAACGACAGCAGGAAGACCGGGACTTCACCGTCCTGGAAGCGACTGACCATCGCCTCACGTTCGGCGATCGGCGTGCCGCCGTGCAGGAACTGGGTGCGCAGACCGCGTGCCGCCAGATGCTGTTCGAGCAGCCGCGCCATCTGCACGTACTGCGTGAAGACCAGCACGCTCGCGTCCTCGGCCAGGATCGTGTCCAGCAGTTCGTCGAGCAGCTCCAGCTTTCCCGAACGGTCCGGGATGCGTGGTCGCTCCTCCTTCAGGTACTGCGCCGGGTGGTTGCAGATCTGCTTGAGCGCGGTGAGCAGTTTCACCACCAGACCGCGCCGCTCCATACCGCCCGCCTCCGAGATCGCGGCGAGCGTCTCCCGCACCACCGCCTCGTACAGACCGGTCTGCTCCTTGGTGAGCGACACCGCGCGGTCGGTCTCGGTCTTGGGCGGCAGCTCGGGTGCGATGCCCGGGTCGGACTTGCGTCTGCGCAGCAGGAACGGCCTGACCAGCGCCGCCAGTCGGCGGGCCGCGGCCGGATCGTTGCCGCCCTCCACGACTTGGGCGTAGCGCCTACGGAAGGTGCCGAGCCGGCCGAGCAGCCCGGGTGTGGTCCAGTCGAGGATCGCCCACAGCTCGGAGAGGTTGTTCTCCACGGGCGTGCCGCTGAGCGCGACACGCGCCTTCGCCCCGATGGTGCGCAGCTGTCCGGCGGTTGTGGAGTACGGGTTCTTGACGTGCTGCGCCTCGTCGGCGACGACCATGCCCCAGGCGACCTGGCCCAGCTTCGCGGCGTCCAGCCGCATCGTGCCGTAGGTCGTGAGGACGAACTCGCCGTCGGCGAGGGAGTCGAGAGCGCGCGTGGAGCCGTGGAAGCGGCGTACGGGAGTGCCGGGTGCGAACCTCTGGATCTCCCGCTGCCAGTTGCCCATCAGAGACGTCGGGCAGACGACCAGGGTGGGGCCGGCGGCCGATGCGTCGTTCTGGCGGTGCAGATGGAGTGCGATGAGCGTGATGGTCTTGCCCAGGCCCATGTCGTCGGCGAGACAGGCGCCGAGTCCGAGTGATGTCATCCGGTTCAGCCAGTTGAGCCCGCGCAGCTGGTAGTCCCGCAGCGTCGCCGCCAGCGCCTCGGGCTGGTCGATCTCCTGCCCTGTGCCCTCGGGGTCGGCGAGCCGGCCGCGCAGTCGCTCCAGCCACCCCGAGGCCTGGACATCGACGCGGCGGCCGTCGACCTCGGTGGATCCGGTCAAGACGGCGCCGAGCGCGTCGACGGGAGTCAGCTTGCGGTCCCGGCTCTCGCGGGCGCGCCTGGCCTCCTCCGGGTCGATGAGCACCCATTGGTCACGAAGTCGTACGACGGGGCGGCCGGCTTCGGCCAGTTGGTCGAGCTCGGCGCGGGTGATCCGCTGATCGCCCAGCGCGAACCACCAGTTGAAAGCGAGCACGGCGTCGGCGGACAGGAAGGAAGGCAGCCCCGACTCGTCCCTCCCCGGGCCGTCGGAATCCTCGTCGTCGGCCGGGCCGATCACGGCCCGCGCGGTCAGCTTGCGCGCCATCTCCTTGGGCCAGTGCACCTGGACGCCGGTAGTCGCCAGCGCCTTGGCCGCCTCGCCCAGCAGCTCGGTGACCTCCTCGTCGGCGAGCTCGATCGCGTCCGGCACGGCGGCATGGAGCAGCGGCGTGAGCGGTGGCCAGGCGCGGGCGGCGCGGCGCAGCGCCAGCAGGGCATCCATGCGGGCGCGCGGCCCGAAGGCCCCGCCGGAGCCCGCCCACACCTCGGCGGCATCCGCGACGAGCGCCGGGTCGCTGACGCTGTGCATCTGCAGGACGGCACGGAAGGACGGTCCTTCGCCCCCGGCCTCTTCCAGGCCCGGCAGTTCGATACGCAGGGAGAGCCGTACGCCGGCGTCATGGCCGGCGGCGACATCCGCCGCCCAGGTACGCAGGTCGGGCAGCCGCTGCGGCTTGTGCGCGGCGAAGGCCGGGCCACCGGCGGCGATCGGGGCCGCGGGGGTGCGCGGCAGTCCGTCGGCGACCGCGTCGAGGAACGCGCGCAGCAGGCGCTCGGGTTCGGGCAGCAGCAGGGGATCGGCCGCGGCATCGAGCGGCACGGCGTGCGCGGAGGGCGGCATCGAAGCCGCGAGCGTACGCACCCGCTCAAGATCCTTCGGGCTCAGCGGCCCGACCCGCCACGCGTCGTGGTCGGTAGCCGTCAGCCCGGGCAACAGCAGCCCGCGCGCGGCGAGTTGCAGCGCGAGGATCGTCGCCGCACCCCAGAAGGCGGCCGCCGCGGAGGCGTCCGCGTCGGCCCGCGCCCTGGTCAGGACCGGCAGTGCCTCTCGTACGGGCAGCAGCAACGCCCGTACGGACCGCGGGCGGAGGTCGTCACCGACCACGGTCAGCGGCTCGACAGTGCCCGGCGTGGTGGGGAGTTCGCCGACGTCGAGAGGGGTGTCGACGGCGGGGCGGAAGAAGGCGACGCGTCCGGTGCGGGCCGGGTCCCCGGGCACGAAGACCGTGGAGCAGCGGACGAGTTCGGTGAGATCACAGAGGGCACGTCGTGGTTCGGTGACCGGGGAGGGCGTTGCCGCAACGGGCTTGTGCACAGCGATGACGCATTCCTCAAATTTGACTACTGCGGACCGGAGCCGCCGAGGGTACTCCACGCCGCCTCCGGGCGGAGGGGGTTGGGCCGTGACACAACTCACGTCGACCCGTCGGGGTGCAGTCAGCCCCACCCCAGGTCAGGGGCTGGCCCCAGGCCGGTCCGGGTGGTGACCTCATCGTCGCGAAGTCTCCCGGGACCGTACGTTTGGTCAGGTCAGCCACGAAGCGCATCAGCTCACGGCCTACCGACCGGAGACCGCACATGCCCCAAGCCACCGCCACCCTCGCGCCGCCGCCTGCCCCTGTCGAGGGAGCGCGGCGGGGTGGCGGGAGCGAATTCGCGCCACTCCTGCGGACCGTCAAGGAGGCCGGCCTGCTGGAGCGACGCACCGGCTGGTACGCCCGCGGCATCACCCTGAATCTGCTCGGTCTCGTCGCCGTGATCACCGGTATGGCGCTCATCGGCGGATCCTGGTGGGTCCTGCTGCTCGCGGTGCCGCTCGCCGTCCTGTCCTCCCGTACCGGCTTCTTCGGCCACGACGCGGGACACGCACAGATATCCGGCGATCGCGGCATGAGCCGGATCATCCAGCTCGTCCACGCCAATCTGCTGCTCGGCATGAGCCAGGAATGGTGGAACGACAAGCACAACCGCCACCACGCCAATCCCAATCACATGGACAAGGACCCGGACGTCGCCGCCGACGTCCTGGTCTTCACGCAGCAGCAGGCCAGGGGTCGCGCCGGGTTCCTCGGCTGGCTCACCCGCCACCAGGCCTGGCTGTTCTTCCCGCTGACCACCCTCGAAGGAATCGCCCTGAAGATCTACGGATTCCGGGCCGTCTTCTCCAAGGAGGCGGGCGCCCGCCAGTCCGGGAGTGAGCGCGCCGTCGAGGGCCTGCTGCTCCTCGCCCACGTCACCGCGTACGCCACCCTGCTCCTCACCACCATGCCGCTCGGCCACGCCGTGGTCTTCGCGCTGCTGCATCAGATGCTGCTCGGCCTTCACCTGGGCCTGGCCTTCGCGCCCAACCACAAGGGCATGGAAGTGCCCGACGAGGGGAGCGGCGAGCGCTGGGGCCATCTGCGCCGCCAGGTCCTGACCTCCAGGAACATCCGAGGCAACCCGGTCACCGACTGGTTCCTGGGCGGGCTCAACTATCAGATCGAGCACCATCTCTTCCCGAGCATGCCGCGCCCGCACCTGAGGCTGGCCCAGCCGCTGGTGCGCGCCCACTGCCGCTCGCTCGGTGTCAGCTACACCGAAACCGGGCTCATCGAGTCGTACCGGCAGGCACTGACCCATTTGCACGAGGTCGGCGAACCGCTGCGCGCCGACGCATAGTGGAACCGTGGGACGTGCGCGCACGTTCTCACAGCAGGAGCGGCCAAGGCCGCGAATGGAGGCGTCGAGATGTCGACACGTACAAAGCTCGTCATAGGGGGAGTGGCCGTAGGCCTGCTCCTGATGCCGTTGATCGGATTCTGGCTGTCGCTGCTCGTAGTGATCGGAGTCCCCGCGGTGGCGTATTTCATGCTCGACCCCAGCCAGCGCCGCAGGCTGCGCCGGGCCTCCCGCAAGGAGATCGGCCGCTGACCCGGGCTTCTCGACCGTGCCGGTAGGGTCGAAGACGATCACCGGCACGGGAGAGGGGACTCCGCGCGATGGGCGCCACAGTCACGACGGTCAGCAGCAATGGGGCGTACTCCTTCACGAAGCCGAACCGCGAGAGCATCACGCTGCTCGCCGGACTCGGCGTGGAGGGCGACGTGCACGCGGGGGTGACGGTCAAGCACCGCTCCCGGATCGCGCAGGACCCGACCCAGCCGAATCTCCGCCAGGTCCACCTCATCCATGAGGAGCTCTTCATCGAGGTCGCTCAGGCCGGTTTCGAGGTCGCCCCGGGCGATCTCGGCGAGAACATCACCACAACCGGAATCGACCTGCTCGCGCTGCCCACCGGCACCGTGCTGCGACTGGGCGAGGAAGCGGAAGTGGAGATCACCGGACTGCGCAACCCGTGCCTGCAGATCGACGCCTTCCAGGACGGCCTGCTCAAGCAGGTCGTCGGCAGGGACGACGAGGGCAACATCGTGCGCAGGGCCGGAATCATGAGCATCGTCAGGACCGGCGGAGTCGTCAGGCCCGGCGATCCGATAGCCGTCGAGCTGCCGGACGGGCCGCACACGCCGCTCGAACGGGTCTAGGCCCTGTCCGGCATACCGGTTCCTCCCCGTAACCTGCTGTGCGTCCGCGCTCCCGCCGATCCTCAGGCCGGGCGTACGGCCATCTTGTCGAGTGCCTCCAGCAGCTCGGGCAGCCTGGCCCCGCGCCCCACCGGAATCACCTCGCGCGGCTCCTCGTCCAGCAGGACGAAGGCCATGTCGTCGGTTCTGGCGACCATGGACCAGCCGGGCCCGTCGGCGCGCAGCGTGCGCGCCCCGCCGGGCGCGAAGCTGGAGCGGACCCGCCCGACCGGCGGCGCGGACTCCACATAGCCGTGGGCCTCTTTCAGCGCCCGCTGCACGCCCTCGTGCCGCTCCTTCGGCGCGTCCTCGGACGTGTCCGGCGGCGACATGTCCGCATCGCCGATCTGCTCGCGCCACTCCGTCCACTGGAGCGCGATCTCGTCCGCCCCCAGCCGGCGCTGAGCAGGCCCCCACACTTCGGCGTCGGGCGGTGTCAGTGGCGCCGGATCGCCCTCCTCGGGCTCCGGATCGTGCGGCTCGGGCACGCCGGGCGCGGCGACCGCGACGGCCAGCGGCCAGCCGGGCAGCGCCGAGACCACCGAGCGCTCGCCGGGGGACAGGTCGTACTCCATGCCGCAGTCCCAGGAAGCGATCGCGACGGCGACGAGCGAGACGTCGTCGACCACGACCGTCCACCGGGCGCCACCGGAGTCCTGGCCCAGCACCAGCCCGTACCCCTGGGCGTACGGCTCGAGGCCCAGCGCCGCGCACGCGGCGGGGAAGTCGTCGCCGAGCACGCTCGGGTACTGCGCAGGCGTCAGAAGCAGCGCGGTCAGCACATACAGCGCGTCCTCGTCGACGGCGTCGTCCGTCCCGGCCACGTCACCCTCCCCATCCGATCGTTCGTCGGCGCACCTTAACCAGTGGGTAACCCGGCCGTCGAGGGTTGGCGTACGGAAAGTGGTCCCGCCCGTTCGTGAGCGGCCCCGGCCTGCCTCACGCGGCGGGCAGGCCCAGCAGGCTGCGGGCCACCGTCTGCGGCGACTCGTCCCGCTCGCGGGCGAGGGCGATGACCGCCCGGCAGGCCAACTCGCTGACCCCGAAGGACAGCGCCTCGGGGGACACCCAGGTCACCGCCTCGTCCATCTGGTCCTGATCGTCCTCCGCGCATCCCGACACATAGACGGCCGCGGCCTCGAAGATGTTGTGCTGCCGCGCCGGGGGCCGGGCTCCCGGCGCCTCCTCGGGGCGGTACGCGAGGAACTTGCGGAGCCTGCGGAGTCTGTCGAACACCCGGACCACCTTCCCCAGGGCGGCGGCTGCCGCCGATCTTCCAAGTTTCGCATCCTTGTGCGGAGTTGGAACTGGGGCGTCGGAGAGAGGAACGGCGTTCTATCGGAGAGAGGAACGGCGTTCTAGCTGACGAGGGCGCGGATCGTGGTGCGCAGCCACTTCAGCTCCGCCTCGCTGGTGGCGCGTGCGATGGTGAGGATGCCGCGGCGGAAGGGGTCGTCCAACTCCTCGGCCCGCAGCGGCCGATCGCCCTCGTAGAAGAAGCTGGCGGGCTCCTCCAGGAAGGCCAGCCGCCGCCGCAGTACGACCGTCTGTGCCTCCGCGTCCTCGAGGTGCCGCAGGAAGGCGAGGAGGGTGAACCACCGGTTCTCGTCGGTGATGTCGCCCTGGGGGGGCTCCGCGAGACGGCGCAGCAGTTCGCGCCGCCCCTCGGCCGTGAGGCTGAGGACATGCCGGGGCGCGGCGCCCGACCCCGGCTGTGTCTCGCGTGCCAGCAGGCCTGCTTTTTCGAGCCGCTTGATCGCTGGGTACAGGGTGCTCTCGGCGACGGGCCGCACGTGCCCGGTCAGAGCGGTGATGCGTTTGCGCAGTTCGTAGCCGTGCAGCGGGGCGTCATGGAGAAATCCGAGGATCGCGAGCTCGAGCATGCCCGCATTCTGCCGCATCAGCGGTGTACATCGCTGTCGCAATACATCGGTGCCGATGTATGGTGCGAGCGAAGTACGGACTTCGACAAGCAGGGGAGAGCGACCGTGCGACAGGCCGGATTCGACTCGAGGGGCAGCCTCATTCGCTGGACGGAAGCGGCTGGGGACGGTCCGCCGAGGGTGTACGTACACGGGCTCGGCGCGGCCTCGGCGGCGTACCACGCGCATATCGCGGCAAGCCCCGAACTGGCCGGACGCCGCTCGCTCTTCGTCGACCTGCCTGGTCATGGACTCAGCGACCGGCCCGCCGACTTCGGCTACTCGCTGGAGGACCATGCGGCCGCGCTCGCCGCCGTGCTCGACACGGCCGAGGTCCGCGACGCCGAGATCGTCGGGCACAGCATGGGCGGATCGGTCGCCATCGTGCTGGCGTACCGCCGGCCGGAGCTGGTGTCACGGTTGGTCGTCACGGAGGCCAACCTCGACCCCGCCCCGCCGCCGAAGGCCGGAAGCAGCGGGATCGCCACCTACAGCGAGGAGGAGTTCGTCGACGGCGGCGGCTTCGCGCGCGTGCTGGAGCGGGTCGGCCCTGCCTGGGCGGCGACCATGCGCCTGGCGGACCCGCTCGCCCTGCACCGCAGCGCGGCGGGTCTGTTCCGCGGCACGCGGCCCACGATGCGCCGGATGCTGACGGAACTGACCGCCGAGCGCACCTATCTGCAGGGCGAGAGGAGTGGTGAACTCGCCGGGAGTGAGACGCTGACGGCCTCGGGTGTGCAGGTCGTGACCGTCCCGGACGCCGGTCACAACGTCATGTTCGACAACCCTGCCGCTTTCGTACGGGCTGTCGCGGCGGCTCGGTCCTCGCGTGTCGTGGCGGGTCAGTCCCGGCGGACCGCCAGGGCGAGGAAGCGGGCGTCCTCGTCGACATAGGAGATCATCCGCCAGCCCGAACCGGCCAGCAGGGGACGGAGATTGGGCTCGGCGCGCAGATCGCCCTCGGTGATCTGCCTGCCCTGGCGGGCGGCGAGGGCCGCGCGGCCGATGGGATGGAAGAGCGCCAGCCTTCCGCCCGGCCGGACCACCCGCGCCAACTCCCGTAGATTCAGTTCCGGTTGAGGCAGATGGGCGATCAGGCCCGCGGCGAACACCGCGTCAAGGGACTCGGTGCGCAGCGGCAGCCGGGTGACATCGGCGAGCAGCAGCTGCCCGCTGCTCCCGCGCCCGGCCCGCAGGGCCGCGTCCAGCATCGCGGGCGTCAGGTCCGCACCGATCACCGTCCCCCGCGGTCCCACGGCGGAGCGCAGGGGCGGCAGGGCGCGCCCCGTCCCACAGCCCGCGTCGAGCACGGCGTCGCCGGGGCGCAGGCCGAGCTCGGCGACGGCGGCGGCGTAGGCCGGGCCGTCGTCGGGGAAGCGAGCGTCCCAGTCCGCGGCGCGGGCGCCGAAGAATTCCTGCACATGCGTGTGGTCGTCGGCCATGAGGACATGATCCCCCACAGCCTCGGACGACCGTTCGGTGCGCACGTTCGAGCGCGGCACGATCGTTCTGAAACGTCTCTCTGTCATATTCCATCAGCTTTCGAAATGCGCCCCCAGCGCACGCCCCCCACGGGTCTAGCGTCCCTGAGCCATGGGACACCTGGACCACGCAGCCTTCGGCCTGCTGACCCCCGTGCTGTCGTACGCGATGGCCGTCATCGGCGCCGCCCTCGGGCTGCGCTGCACCGTGCGCGCGCTCGACGCGAGCGGCCGCTCCCGCCGCAACTGGCTGATCACCGCAGCGTCGTCGATCGGCACCGGCATCTGGACGATGCACTTCGTAGCCATGCTCGGCTTCGCCGTGCGCGGCACCGACATCCGCTACAACGTGCCGCTGACCATCCTCAGCCTGGTCGTCGCGATGGTCGTCGTCGGCGCCGGAGTGTTCTGCGTCGGCTTCGGCCATGACCGGGTCCGCGCGCTGCTGGTCGGCGGGCTCACCACCGGGCTCGGCGTGGCCAGCATGCACTATCTCGGCATGGCGGCCCTGCGGCTGCACGGCTCCGTGCACTACGACCCGCTGCTCGTCGTGCTCTCCGTGGTCATCGCCGTGGTCGCCGCGACCGCGGCCCTGTGGGCGGCGCTCAACATCAAGTCCCCGGTCGCCGTCGCTGTCGCCTCGTTCGTCATGGGTGCGGCGGTCAGCAGCATGCACTACACCGGAATGCTCGCGGTCGGCGTGCGGGTCGTGCCATCCGGCGGCGAACTGCCCGGGGCCACGGCGATGCAGTTCATCTTCCCCCTCGCCGTCGGCCTCGGGTCGTACCTCTTCGTCACCTCGGCGTTCGTCGCACTCTCACCGACGGCCCGCGAGCGCGCCGCCTACACCTCGGCCGAGCGGCCGACCGGAGCCGCGCAGGCCGATGACGGCGAGGCCGCCCGGTCCGCCACCGGGTCCGGCTCGGGTTCCGGGTTCGGGGCCGGCTCCGGGGCGGGCTCGGGTTCCGCCGTGCCCGGGGCCGTGAACACCACCACCGCGACCGCATAGCCGGCCCGCCTGCCGCACCCCAGACCCGTAACCGGAACGAGGAGGCCATGCGCACACCCCCGAGGATCCCGGGCGACGGCCCGCCGCCGCCCCCGCTGCCACCGGCGTCGGCCGCCCGCGGACGACGGGCGCACGCAGGGCCGCCCGCGGTCGAACACACGGGACAGGAGCCGCAGGACGTACCCGTGCCCCCGCGAGTCGCCCGCGGAGGACGGCTCCCGCGGCCCAGAACCGTGCGCGCGAAGATCATCTCCCTGCTGATGGTGCCCGTCGTGTCGCTGCTGGCCCTGTGGGGACTTGCCACGGTCAGCACCGCCCAGGAGGTCTCGCGGCTGCGCCAGTTGCAGCTGGTCGACACCCAGGTCCGCGAACCGGTCACCGCCGCCGTCGCCGCTCTGCAGGCCGAACGGCGCGCGGCCGTACGGCAGATCGCAGCCCCCTCCGACGAGCGTGCCGCCGCACTCCAGCAGGAGGCCCGGCGCACCGACGACGCCGTACGCAGGCTGCGTATCGACGACACGACGACCGTCGCGGCGGGCGGCGGCGTCCCGGCCAGAGCGGCGGGACGGCTCGAGAGGTTCGTCGCGCGCGCCGACAGGCTGCGTACACTGCGCAGCGCCGTACTCGGCCGCAAGGCCACCTGGGACGCCACCTACGAGCAGTACACCGCGGCCGTCAGCTCCGCCTTCGACGTCACCGGAGCACTCACCGGCATCCAGGACGCGAGGCCCGGATCCGATGCCCGTGTCCTGTTGGAGTTCGCCCGGGCGGGCGAAATGCTCGCGCGGGAGGACGCGCTGCTGGGCTCGGCCCAGCTCAGCAAGTCCCTTGCCGCGGAGCGCCTGCGGCTGTTCACCGGTGCCGTTTCGACCCGTAGGAGCCTCACCGAATCGACCGTGGCCGATCTGCGCGGCCCCGAGGGCGCCGCCTGGCGAGATCTCGCCGCACAGAGTTCCTACCGGCAGCTGGAAGCGGCCGAGGACAAGCTCCTTGTAGCCCCCGCCGGCCGCCAGGCCGCCCAGATCGTCCCGGCCGACGTCTGGGACAAGGCCCGCGCCGCCGTCGGCGACGGTATGCGCGCCATCGAGGACGGCGCCCGCAGCAGCGCCGCCGACCGGGCCGATCCCGTCGCGCGCGGCCTGCTGACCCCGGCCGGCGCTGCCGTGCTCCTCGGACTCGCCGCTGTCGCCGCCTCGCTGGTCATCTCCGTACGCATCGGCCGCGGCCTCGTCGTCGAACTGATCAGCCTCCGCAACAGCGCACTCAAGATCGCCCGGCACCGGCTGCCGCAGGCCATGCGCAGGCTGCGGACCGGCGGGGAGATCGACATCCAGGCCGAGGCACCGCCGGGACAGCCCGCCGAGGACGAGATCGGCCAGGTCGGCGAGGCGCTCGGAACCGTCCACCGCGCCGCCCTGAGCGCCGCCGTCGAACGCGCCGAACTCGCCGGAAGCATCTCCGGAGTCTTCGTCAACCTCGCCCGCCGCAGCCAGATCCTGGTCCACCGCCAGCTCACCCTGCTGGACACCATGGAGCGCCGCGCCGACGACCCGAACGAGCTCGGCGACCTGTTCCGGCTCGACCACCTCACCACCCGTATGCGGCGGCACGCCGAAAGCCTGATCATTCTGTCCGGCTCGGCGCCCGGACGTGCCTGGCGCATGCCCGTCTCGCTGACCAGCGTCGTTCGGGCCGCCGTCTCGGAAATCGAGGACTACGCGCGCGTGGAGGTACGCCAGCTCCCGGAGACCGCCGTCGTCGGCGCCGCCGTCGCGGACGTGACGCATCTGCTGGCCGAACTGGTCGAGAACGCGGCCCAGTTCTCCCCGCCTCACACCAAGGTTCGCGTCAGCGGCGAGCCCGTGGGCAACGGCTACGTCCTGGAGATCGAGGACCGCGGCCTGGGCATGGGCAAAGAAGCGCTCGCCGAAGGCAACCGCAGACTGGAGGAGTCCGAAGCCCTCGATCTCTTCGACAGCGACCGGCTGGGCCACTTCGTCGTCAGCCGGCTCGCGTCGCGCCGCGAGATCAGGGTCCATCTGCGCCCCTCGCCGTACGGCGGTACGACGGCCGTCGTGCTGCTGCCCACCGCGCTGCTGCAGAGCGCGCTGTCCGCCCCACTCGGCTCCCGCCGTGACCCGGAGCGGGACGACGACGCCCCGGCCGCGCGGCCCGGGCGTCGACCGCGTACGGACAGCGCCCCCGTCCCGCCGCCGGCCCCCCGTCCCGCACTCGCCCCCCGGACCGAGATCCCGACCCCGCCGCCCGGCGTCACCGCCCTGCGCCTGCGTGCGGCCCCGCAGCAGTCCGACGACGGCGAACTCCCGCGCCGGACCCGCCAGGCGCACCTCGTCCCGCAGCTGCGCGAAGAGCCCAGGGCCGACGAGCCGGAGGGGAACGGGGCAAGCACCGAGGACACCACGGAACGCACCCCCGAACAGGTACGGGACCGCATGACGGCGTACCGCAACGGCTGGACCCGGGGCGGCGGTGCCGCACCCGGCACGGCAGCCCGAGGCAGCGAAGGAGACAGAGCATGACCGAGTACGAGTCGGCCGTAGCCCGCCCCACCACCGGAGACCTCGACTGGCTGCTGGACGACCTTGTCCTGCGCGTCCGTGAAGTCCGCCATGCGGTCGTGCTGTCCAACGACGGCCTGCCGGTCGGCGCGTCGACCGCCCTGACCCGAGAGGACGCCGAGCATCTGGCGGCCGTCGCCTCCGGATTCCACAGCCTCGCCAAGGGGGCGGGGCGTCACTTCCACGCCGGGGGCGTGCGCCAGACGATGGTCGAAATGGACGACGGCTTCCTCTTCGTGGCGGCCGCGGGTGACGGGTCCTGCCTCGCCGTCCTCACCTTGGTCGTCGCCGACATCGGCCTGATCGCCTACGAGATGGCCCGCCTGGTCAAACGTGTCGGCGAACATCTTCGGACCCCGCCGCGGATCACCGCGACGTGAGTGCCATGACAGAGGCCAGAGGCGACGCGACGGGTGCGGCCGGTGCACCGGGCAGACCCGGTGCGCAGGGGACGGCCGACAGCGCCGCCGGCCAGTGGTACGACGACGACGCCGGGCCGCTCGTGCGTCCGTACGCGATGACGGGCGGGCGGACCAAACCGGGCCCCAGCAATGTGCGGTTCGACCTCATCGCGCTCGTCGACATCGAGGCCGACGCGCCCGGCCCGGCCGAGGAGTCCCTTCTCGGCCCCGAACACCGGGCGCTGCTCACCCTGTGCCGCTGCGAGACCCAGTCCGTCGCGGAACTCGCCGCCGACGCCGATCTGCCGGTCGGCGTCGTACGGGTCCTTCTCGGAGATCTGCTCGAAGCGGGATTCGTGCGGGTCAGCCGTCCCGTACCACCGGCTCAACTGCCCGACGAGAAGATCCTCAGGGAGGTGATCGAGGGGCTGAGGGCTCTCTAGCCTCCGCTACTGCGTTCCCAGTCGGCCCTGGTCAGGGCGTATTCGACATCGCCGAGCTCGGAGCCTTCGATGGGCTCCGGCCACTCCTCGAAGAAGGTCCGGACATAGCTCAGACCCGCCTTTTCCATCACCCGCCGCGAACGGGCGTTGACCGTCATGGTGTTCGCGGTCACCCGCTCCACGCCGAGTTCCGTGAACCCCTTGCGAACCAGCGCGACCGCGCCCTCCGTCGCATAGCCGCGGCCCCAAGCGGCTCGGTTCAGGCGGTATCCGAGTTCGGCCTCCGCAGCGCTGTGGGCGTCCAGCGGCTTCAGTTCGAACCAGCCCAGAAATTCATTGGTGGACCGCTCTTCTGCCGCCCAGAAGCCCCGATTGCCGAGGCACGGACAGTGATGGAGATAGCGCGGCAGCGACTCGGCCAGCACCGCCTCCCGCGTGGTCGGCCGGCCTCCGTTGATGAAACGCATGACCTCGGGGTCGTTGTCGAGGTCGAGCAGGTGGTCCACATCGGCCTCGCCGAGAGCGCGAAGCGCCAGACGGCCGGTCTCCAGGAAGTAGGGCATGCCCCGATCCTCGGCACATCCCGCACCACCCGCCAGCGAATATCACTCCCGTATCACTCCCGAGAGAAGTTACCGATGGCTTCCGAGAGCTCTCACAGCACCGGTGGCGACACCACCGCCCTCGCGCTGAAAATCCTCGTCGCCGGCGGATTCGGCGTCGGCAAGACCACGCTGGTCGGCGCGGTCAGTGAAATCCGGCCCCTGCGTACTGAGGAACAGCTCAGTCAGGCGGGCAGTACGGTCGACGACACCGGTGGAGTCGACCAGAAGTCCACGACGACCGTCGCCATGGACTTCGGACGCATCACGATCCGCTCGGGCCTGTCCCTCTATCTCTTCGGGACCCCCGGCCAGGACCGCTTCTGGTTCCTGTGGGACGAGCTTTCGCAGGGTGCCCTGGGAGCGGTGGTCCTCGCCGACACCCGGCGCCTGGTGGACTGCTTTCCCGCTGTCGACTACTTCGAGCACCGCAGGATTCCCTTCGTCGTCGCGGTCAACTGTTTCGCCGGGGCCCGTACCTACGGGGCGCACGAAGTCTCGCGCGCCCTCGATCTCGAACGGGGGACACCGGTGGTGCTGTGCGACGCGAGAGACCGTGACTCCGGAAAAGAGGTGCTCGTACGCCTGGTCGAATATGCCGGTCGAATGCACACCGCCCGGCTGCTCGATTCGGTCGGCTAGGCGCACCTTGCCGAGTCGTCGTGTGTACGAAAGGCTTACGGCAACGCGAGGCCACGGGGAACGTATGAGCGGGGAGGACCGACCATGGCGCTGGACAAGGGACTTGACTGGCTGCTGGACGACCTGACGAAGAGAATCGAGCACATACGGCACGCTTTGGTGCTGTCCAATGACGGTCTGGTGACGGGCGCGAGCACGGGACTTGCCCGGGAGGACGCTGAACATCTCGCCGCGGTCTCCTCCGGCCTGCACTCCCTCGCCCGCGGGTCCGGACGTCACTTCCGGGCGGGCAAGGCGCGCCAGACCATGGTCGAGTTCGATGAAGCGCTGCTCTTCGTCACGGCGGCCGGCGAGGGAAGCTGCCTGTGCGTACTGAGCGCGGCCGAGGCCGACGTCGGTCAGGTGGCGTACGAGATGACGCTGATGGTGAACCGGGTCGGTGAGCATCTGGGAGTCGAGGCCAGACAGCCGGGCGGAACCTCCCTCTGACCTGGGGGAATTCGGATCGCTGCGGGGTTATCCACAGGCCCGGCGCGATGCGACTGTGTCCGGCTACGGTCGTCACCGAGAGTATTCACACCTCACGGGGAGACCGGCATGACGGTGAAGGAAGCAGCGACGTCCGGCGGGGCCGTGCGCAGTCTGGCGCTGGGGCGAGCCGCGCAGGAGCTGGGCCTCAAGCGGGGAGAGCTGGACCTCGCGGTCCGGCTGGGCCATGTCCGCGCCACGCCGGGCGCGAGCGGCGGCCCGCCCAGGATCGACCGGCAGGAGGTCGACCGGCTGCGCGCGGCCGATGGATTCCCGGACGCCCTGCGGGAGCGGGTGCGGACCGTGGGCACGATGGAGGGGGCGGAGCTCGTCTCGATCAGCCCCGCGCGTTTTACCCGGCTCGCCCGCACGGGCCATTTCACGCCGGTCCGGTTCTATCTCAATCGCTACCGCGCGGTCGTCTGGCTCTATCTGGCCGAAGAACTGCGCGAGTTCGCCCTCGCCCACCCCGCACTCCTCAGCGGCAGGACCCCGCCGACGCTGCGGGCCCTGCTCGACGCCGGTGAGGACCGGCGCGCTCGCAACTGGCGGAGCAGGCGGTTGGGACTGCTCCTGCGCGTGACCGAGGACCCCTGGCAGCAGGCGGCGGCGATCGCCTCGGTGCTCGATTCGGCGACGGTGGCCGAGGTGGTGACCGACCCCTACGAACGCTCACATCTGCGCGTGCTCCGGCCCGAACTCGTCCCGGGCCTCCCGGACACACCGGCAGCGAGGGAGGTGGTCGGGCGGCTGCTCCTGGCTGACCACCCCGACGAGATCCTCTGGCACCGGGTGAGCCTGGCCCATGCCTTGCGAGAGGCGCGCGAACTGCGTCCGGCGCCACGGCCGGGCGCGAGGGACGAAGCGCGGCCGGTGCGTCGCGAGGTCTCCGTCCGCTCCCGGCCGGTGCCGGTGGCGCACCACAGTGGCCGCAGTCCGCACGGGCGGGGACTGCTCGCGCGGCTGCGCCTGCGGAAGGAGCGACGCGATACGGCGCAGGTGGGGCGGGACGGGCGGGGCTGATGGTGCGACAGATGGAGTTACGGACTGGTCGGTTCGCGTTTCCGGACGAAGGGGGCGCGTTACCGCCTGGTGCTCGAAGCCGCGCGAGGCTTCATACTGCCTCTACGCCCGAAGCCCCGCGGGAGCCGGAGGACAAGGACGGGGCTGCTCCAGCCGTATCGCGCGGCATACGCTGATGTGGCCGACTGCCGAGGGAGGCACAAATGGAGACGCGGGTTGTGCCTTGAAAATCCTGGTGGTGGACGACCGCGAGGACAACCTCTTCGCGATAGAGAGCCTGTTACGCCCCGTGGGGCGTCCGGTGGTACGGGCACACAGCGGGGACGAAGCACTGAAGACCGTGCTGCGCGGCGGGATAGCCGTGGTGATCCTCGATGTGGTGATGCCGCAGATGGACGGCCTGGAGGTGCTCGCCTATCTCAAGCGACTGGACCACACCCGCAATCTGCCCGTGGTGCTGATGACCGGCCTCGGCAGGGACGACGACCTGGCCGCCCGTGCGTATGACCTCGGCGTCTCCGACTTCCTGGTCAAGCCGGTGGACCCCTGGGTGGTGCGTACGAAAGTCAGGGCGCTCGCCGATCTGTACACGGAGAACCAGAGCCTGCGCGCGCAGCTCGGCGCCCTGACCGGTCGCCGGGCCGACGGCTCCGCGGCCGGCCTGCCCGACCTCCTGGAGTCACGCCTTCCGCACCAGAGCGGCGGCACGAAAGGCCGTGCCCGGAGCATCCAGGGCACCGACTGACCGCCGCGCCCGACCGACGGGCAGGACTGGACCGCGGGACCGCGCCGGGCAGGACCGGGACCGAGGGCATTCGGTGATGGCTCCCGCATGCGGCGCGACCGGGCACGCACCTGATCGAGTGGTCCGGGCCGGAGTTCGGCGAAGCCTTGCACTGCGCGGTCCCCGTTCGCCGTACAACGTGAAGCTGGGCTGTTGGCCCGCTTAAGAAATCCTCGATGGACTCAGAAGTCACGGCTGGGCAGATTGGTCCAGGTCCACCCCGATCCCGTCACCATGCCTGGAGCCGCCCCGATGAAGGCACTTGTCAAGCAGCATGCCGAGCCCGGCCTGTGGCTCATGGACGTGCCGGAGCCGGAGACCGGCCCGGGCGATGTGCTGATCAAGGTGCTGCGCACCGGCATCTGCGGCACCGATCTGCACATCAGATCCTGGGACGGCTGGGCCCAGCAGGCCGTCAGCACACCGCGGGTACTCGGCCACGAGTTCGTCGGCGAGGTCGCGGCGGTCGGCGCGGACGTCGAGGACATCGCGGTGGGCGATGTGGTCAGCGGCGAGGGCCATCTGGTCTGCGGCAAGTGCCGCAACTGTCTCGCCGGGCGCCGCCACCTGTGCCGCAGCACCGTCGGACTCGGCGTCGGCAGGGACGGCGCGTTCGCCGAGTACGTCGCGCTCCCCGCGTCCAACGTGTGGGTGCACCGCACGGAGGTGGACCTGGACATCGCCGCGATCTTCGACCCGTTCGGGAACGCCGTGCACACCGCGCTCTCCTTCCCGCTGGTCGGCGAGGACGTACTGATCACCGGCGCGGGCCCGATCGGCATCATGGCCGCAGCCGTCGCCCGGCACGCGGGCGCACGCAACGTGGTGATCACCGATGTCAGCGAGTCCCGCCTCGCGATCGCCCGGAAGGCAGGCGCCACCCTCGCCCTGAACGTCGCCCAGCACGACATCGCCGAGGCGCAGCGGCAGCTCGGCCTCAAGGAGGGCTTCGACATCGGCCTGGAGATGTCCGGTCGTCCCGAGGCGATGCGCGACATGGTCGACAACATGACCCATGGCGGCCGTATCGCCATGCTGGGACTGCCCGCGCAGGAGTTCGCGGTCGACTGGTCGAAGATCGTCACCTCGATGATCACCATCAAGGGCATCTACGGCCGCGAGATGTTCGAGACCTGGTACGCGATGACCGTTCTGCTCGAAGGCGGACTCGACCTCAGCCCCGTGATCACCGGCAGCTACGGGTACCAGGACTTCGACGCCGCCTTCGACGAGGCCGCCACCGCCCGCAGCGGCAAGATCATCCTCGACTGGACCGTCTAGGTCCTGTCCGGCCGATCCTGCCGGGCTCGCGTGCCCTGCCCCCTCGTCCCTTCCGAGCCTCCGCAGCCTTCGTAAGGAGCCCCATCATGTACGCGTCCGTCCGCGACGACCTTCGCACCACCCTCGAGGAGATTCGCGCCGCCGGTCTCTACAAGCCCGAGCGGGTCATCGGCACCCCGCAGAGCGCCTCCGTCTCCGTCGCCTCGGGCGAGGTCCTCAACTTCTGCGCCAACAACTACCTCGGCCTCGCCGACCACCCCGAGGTCGTCACCGCCGCCAAGGAGGCGCTGGACCGCTGGGGCTACGGAATGGCCTCCGTCCGCTTCATCTGCGGCACCCAGGACGTCCACAAGGAGCTCGAGGCGCGCCTTTCCGCGTTCCTCGGCCAGGAGGACACGATCCTCTACTCCTCCTGCTTCGATGCCAACGGCGGCGTCTTCGAGACGCTCCTCGGCCCCGAGGACGCGGTGATCTCCGACGCGCTGAACCACGCCAGCATCATCGACGGCATCCGCCTGTCCAAGGCCCGCCGCCACCGCTACGCCAACCGCGATCTCGCCGACCTGGAGCAGCAGCTCAAGGAGACCCAGGACGCCCGCCGCCGTCTCATCGTCACCGACGGCGTCTTCTCCATGGACGGCTATGTCGCCCCCCTCGCCGAGATCTGCGACCTCGCCGACCGTTATGACGCGATGGTCATGGTCGACGACTCGCACGCCGTCGGCTTCGTCGGCCCCGGCGGCCGCGGCACCCCTGAGCTGCACGGCGTGATGGACCGCGTCGACATCATCACCGGCACCCTCGGCAAGGCGCTCGGCGGCGCGTCCGGCGGCTATGTCGCGGCCCGCGCCGAGATCGTCGAGCTTCTGCGCCAGCGCTCGCGCCCGTATCTCTTCTCCAACTCCCTCGCCCCCGTGATCGCCGCCGCCTCCCTCAAGGTCCTGGACCTGCTGGAGTCCGCCGGTGACCTGCGCGAGAGGCTGAACGCGAACACCGCGCTCTTCCGTACGAAGATGACCGAGGCGGGCTTCGAGATCCTTCCCGGCGACCACGCCATCGCCCCCGTCATGATCGGCGACGCCGCCGAGGCCGGCCGGATGGCCGAACTCCTGCTGGAGCGCGGGGTGTACGTGATCGGCTTCTCCTACCCTGTCGTCCCGATGGGCCAGGCGAGGATCCGGGTCCAGCTCTCCGCCGCGCACTCCACCGAGGACGTGGAGCGGGCCGTCGCCGCGTTCATCGACGCGCGCGAGGCGCTGAAGGGCTGATTTCACCTGGCAAGATGGACCGGGTGATCGACCCCCGGCGGCTGCGCATCCTGCGTGCCGTGGCGGACCACCGTACGGTGACCGCCGCGGCCGCCGCGCTGTACCTCACCCCCTCGGCCGTCTCCCAGCAGCTGAACGCGCTGGAGCAGGAGACCGGCCACGCCTTGCTGATCCGCAGCGGCAAGGGGGTGCGGCTGACGGCCGCGGGGGAGATCCTGCTGGCCCACACCCACACCGTGCTCGCCCAGCTGGAGCGCGCCGAGGCGGAACTCGCGTCCTACGCGGGCGGCGTAGCCGGCGAGGTCACGGTCGCCGCCTTCGCCACCGGCATCGCCGAGGTCGTCGCCCCGGCGATCGTGCACCTCGCCGCCGGCCATCCGGACATCCGGGTGCGCGTACGGGACGCCGAGGGCGACGAGAGCCTTCCGCTGGTGCTCGACGGCGAGGCGGATCTGGCGGTGGCGGTCGAGTACCGGGGGGCGCCCCGCGAGGACGATCGCAGGCTGTCGAGGGTGCCGCTGTACGCCGAGCCGTTCGACGCCGTACTGCACGCGGGACATCCCCTCGGCGCGGGTGAACGCGTCGAGCTGGCCGAGCTCGCCGACAGTGACTGGATCGGCCCCTACCCCGGCAACCCGTGTCACGACATGGTGCTGCTCGCCTGCGAACTCGCCGGGTTCCAGCCCCGCCTCATGCACTCCTCGGACGACTTCCGCGCAGTGGTCGCCCTCGCGGGAGCGGCGGCGGGAGTGGCACTGGTGCCGCGCTCTGCGCTGCGCGGGATGGAACTCACGGACGTTGTCGTACGGCCCGTGGCGGGCCCGGCCGCGACCCGGCGGGTCTTCGCCGCCGTGCGCCGGGGCGCGGAGTCCCACCCGCTGATCCGCCCTGTGCTCGACGCGCTGGCCAAGTCGGCGGCCGGACTCTCCTCCGACTGAGCGGGCCCCCGGACCGGCCGGTCAGCCGGCCGGCGTCGCCTCCATCGCCTTCTTCAGGTTGTCCAGCGTGCTGCGGATATTGCGGCGCTGGAAGTCGGCGAACGTGTGCCCCCGGGTCGCCATCCGGTCGAAGGCGTTGGCCACGGCATCCGGCCAGCCCCGACGGTCATCCGTCCAGGTCTCGGTCACCCGGGTCCCCCCGTCGACGGCCTCGAAGCGGTACTCCCAGGTCGCGATCCGGCCGGGCAGCACGGGCCTGCGCCGGCCTATGGCGCGTACCCGGAAGGCGAACCGCTCACCGGGATCCGCCGCGATCACCGTGCACCGTGTGGTCCAGCGCAGCGGCCCGCGCTTGTTGTCGCCGTCGAAGACCATGCCCACGTACGCCTCTTGAGCGCCGCCGCGTACCCTCGCTCCCCGGTTCTCCGGACTCCAGCGACCCATCAGGGCCGGGTTGCTGATCTGCGCGTAGATCGTCGAGGGGTTGGCGTCGATGACGACGCTGTCCGACACAGAGAAGGTTCGTGCCATGGGTACGACTCCGATCGTGAGTTCGGGCGGACAGCGCCGTCGCTGATCATCCCCGCGGCTGTACCGCGTCGGCCAGGATGGAAGCGTCGACATCGTCGTACTCGTCGCTGTGCCGAAGCGGAGCTCCGGCGCTGCGACGGCTGAGGACGGTGCCGAGCCAGCCGGCGAGGAATCCGACGGGGACGGAGAGCAGGCCGGTGGTGGTGTACGGGAACCAGGTGAAGTCGGCGTCGGGGAAGATCGCCCTGGGGGAACCCGAGACGAGATTGGTCCCGGTGATGAGGATCAGCACGCTCAGCGTGCCGCCGATCAGCGTGCTCAGCAGCCCCGTCCGGTTGTACTGGCGCCAGAAGAGGCTGTAGATCAGCGCGGGCGCGACCGCGGAGGCGCCCAGGCAGAAGGACAGGGTGACCATCGCCTGCAGGTTCACATGCCGGGAGGCCGCCGCCAGGAAGATGGCGGAGAGACCGACGGCGGCCGCCGTGCCCCGGGCCACCATCATCTCGGTCCGGTCGCGCTGGGCCCGCTTGCGGCCCAGACCGTGCGTGATGAGGTCGTGGGCGAGGGTGTTGGCACAGGCGAGCGTGATGCCGGCGACCGAGGCCAGCAGGGTCAGGAAGATCGCGGTGGCCATGGCCGTGAACAGCAGCGTCTCGAAGGTGGACACCTCCGAGCCCATGATCGCCTGGCTGACCAGCAGGATCGAGGTCTTGCCCTGCGGATCGGCGAGGGCGATCTGCTCATGGCCCACGATCGCCGCGGCGCCGAAGCCGATGACGGCGCTCAGCACACACATGACGACAACCGTCGACACTGCCCAGGACATGGAGCGCCGCGCGGCGGACGCGCTGCGGGAGCTGAACATACGCATCGTGATGTGCGGAAGGCAGGCCGCGCCCAGGACGACGGTCAGCTGGGCGCTGATCATGTCCAGGCCGTCGCCGCCGAACTGGAGCCCGGGCGCCAGGTACGCGTCACCCACACCGCTCCCGCGTGCCGCCGCGTCCAGCAGCGAGGGGATGCTGAAGTCGAAGCGGTTCAGGATGAGCGAGGCGATGGCAAGGGCCGCGGCGAGCAGCACCACCGTCTTCACGATCTGGATGAAGGCGGTGCCCTTCATGCCGCCGATGGCCGCGTAGATGATCATCAGCAGACCGAGCAGCACGATGGAGCCGGTCTTGAATCCCGCGGCGTCGATGCCGAGGACGAAGGCCAGCAGATCGCCTGCGCCCGCGAGCTGGAAGATCAGCAGCGGAAACAGGGCGATGAGCGACACGATGCAGGCGGTGATGCGTACGGCGGAACTGGGCTCGCGGCGGGTGAGGACGTCGCCCATGGTGAACCGGCCCGCGTTCCGCAGTGGTTCGGCCAGCAGGAACATCAGCAGCACCAGCGAGAGCACCGTACTGAGAGCGAGTACGAGACCGTCCTGGCCGAGCAGCGAGATGACGCCGATGGTGCCGAGCACGCTGGAGGCGGAGATGTAGTCGCCGGCGATGGCGAGGCCGCTCTGCATGGGGGACAGCGAGCGGAAGCCGGTGTAGAACTCGTCCAGGTCGTCGCGGTCGGGCCCGGTCATCACGCACAGCAGCAGGGTCACCGTGGTCACCGCGATGAAGGCGACGAACGACATGGTCTGGGCTTCGGAGCCGAATCCGCTCATCGGCGTGCTCCCTGGGTGGTCGGTGCGGCCTGGAGACGTACGGCATAGGCCAGCGGATCGACCCGGCGGCGCGCGGACCTCTCGTACGCGGCGACGGCTATGAGGGACACCGGGAGCTGGATCAGGCCGAGCAGGAGGGCGATGTTGAGACCGCCGGTGATCTTGCTCGTCATCAGGTCCGGCGCGTACGCGGACAGGAGGAGAAACAGCACGAAGTAGCCGAGGGCCGTCAGGGTCGCCACCCGGCGCAGCCGTCGGTAGGCGGAGCTCAGGGCGCGCACGTCGCGGTGGGGGTCGGACGGCTGCCGCGGCGTGGCCGGGGGAGCGGGCTCCTGCCAGTAGTGGAGCGGGTTTCGCGGCTGCTGGGGGTACTCGGGAAACTCGGGATAGGAGCGCGGTGGAGGGTAGTGCGACATCGCGTTTGTTCCTCGTGTGCCTGTGCGGGGGCAGGGGCAGGGCAGGCTGGCGGAGCGGCTACGTTACTCATGGGTAGCGGCAGCCGGTGCATTGTTGCATGAACTGTCCAGTCGGTCAGTTGCCTGTTCGTGACCTGAGAACGGGGCCCCTTGAACCACAGACAGGAGGCCCGGGCATCCGCGGAGCGGGTGCCCGGGCCAGGCCGGTGGAGAGGACTCAGGACGCCGGAATCAGGAGCCGTGACGTGAGCCGCCTCACGGGTAGCTCACCAGGTTGGCCACGTTGGTGGACGAGTTCGACGGACCGCCCCGGTCATTGATGACATGGCGGATGGTCCCGGTGCCGCCGAGCGAGACGGTCACCATGCTGCGGAACCGCACGTTCGGGTTGTTCGGAGCCTCGATGGCATGCTCCGCGGTCACGGACGGATTGGCGTTGAAGAAGCAGTAGCTGCCGAGCCCGAACGCCTCATGGCTGGTCACCTGACTGCCGACCTTGTACGCGGCATAGCCCTGGGTCGAACCGTTCATCCACGCCGCCTGATGGGGCGGGTCGTACGGCATCTCGTTCTGGTAGAAGTACGTCCGCCCGCCGTTGCCGTTCCAGATCGTCTGATGCTTCTGGTAGTGCTCCACGAACAGCCCGTACATCGTCACGTCGTCACCGTTGACCACGAGTCCGGTGTCCGCCGTGTTGCTGGTCCAGCCGATGCCTGTGCCGTGGTCGGCGCGCCAGATCCACATGTGGTCGCCGATGACGTTGTCGCTGTTGACCACCAGGCTGGTAGTCGCCTTGCCCACGGCGGCGCCGCCGACGCGGAAGAACACATCGTGCAGGGATGTCGGGTCGGCCGCGTGGGAGGCGGACGAGCCGGACGGGCCGACCTCCATCAGGGTCTGCGAGTTGGTCGTACCGGCGTCGAAGAGGATGCCGGCGACCTTGACGCCGTCGACGTCCGCGACCGTCATCGCGGTGACGCCGTTGTCGGGGATGAACGTGGCCAGGCCGAGCCCGAGGACGACTGTGTCGGGACGAGTCACCCGCAGGGTCTGGTTGAGGTGGTAGACACCCGGGGTGACCAGCAGGTTCTTGCCCTCGGCAAGCGCGGCGTTGATCTGCGCGGCGCTCGCTCCGGCCTTCACGACATAGAACTGGTCCATGCCCAGCGAGGTTCCGGCGGCGCTGCCGCCCGCCCAGGTCGTGGCCGAGGAGTTGGCGCGCAGGGACGGCACGAACACCCTGTAGGCGCCTGCGCCGTCCACGTAAAGGAAGGGCTTCTCGCGGACCGTGGGCGTCTGGTTCACCGTCGTGTAGGGCGGGCTGGGGAAGCTGGTTGCCGGAACGCCCTGGCTGCCGACGAAGACCATGTTCCAGTTGGAGCCGGTCCAGCTGCCGAGCTGGGAGTTACGCGTCACCCACTGCTGCTGCGTACCGGAGCGGACCTGACCGTCGATCTTGCTGTCGGCCATGAAGCCGCCGCTGGCCCAACCGCCGTCGTCCAGCGCCAGGTTGCCGCGCACATGCATACGCCGGTACGGAGCGGCCTGCGACACCGCCCACCGGTCCGTGCCGCCGGACGGGTTCACCGAGAGGTTCTCGGCGCCGCGCCAGAAGTTCTGGGTGGCGTTCTGCGGCGGGAACCAGTCGGCCTCGACATGCACCGCGCCGTTGATCGTCACCGAGTCCGGGGACTGGCCCAGGCCGAGCACCTGGGTGTAGAAGCCGACGTTCACGTCATTGCTGTAGGTGCCCGGTTTGAACATGACTGCGTAGCGCTGGGAGCCGAACTGGTTGGTCTCCTGCTGCCGGAAGATCGAGTCGAGCCGGTTCTGGATGGTCGAGGACGACATCGACGGATCGAAGACGACCACGTTCGGACCGAGATCGACATCCCCGGGCGCGGTGCTCACGGGTGCGACCTGGAAGCGCTGGGCCGCCGTCCCGTTGCAGGTGTACTGCACCAGCTGAACGCTGTCCGCGGTCGACGCGGAGGGGACGTCCAGGCACTTGCCGCTGTTGCGGTTGACGAAGTGATAAGCGCCGCCGCCCTCGTCCACCGCCTGCCACTGCTGGTTGGCGCCGCCGCCGTACGTCCACAGATGCACGGCGGCGTTGTCTGCGGTGGACACATCACTCACATCCGCCACCTGGTTGGCGTCATTGCGGTTGTTGATCCGTAGGAAGCCACCGCTGGTGGCGGTGAAACTCCAGTGCTGGGCCGTGGAGTTGTTGCAGCTGTACTGCTGGACGGCGGTGCCGTTCGCGGTCGCGGCCGAGCGCGCGTCCAGACACTTGCCGCTTGCGCTGTTCACGACGGTGGCCCAACTCGTCGGCAGCGCGGCCGCACCGGCGACCGCCTGGGGTATTGCCGCTCGGGGCGTGGCCGCCTCGGAGGTGGAGACTGCGAGAAGGACGGAAGCGGCCGAAGCCAGCACGGCGATGCCTGCCACAAGTGACGTGGTGCGCGGGGAGCGTCGCAAAGTGTGGCGGCCCGCTCTGGGCGTGCGCTGCGTTCGAAGCACGTTCTCTCCTGTGCTGAGGGTGAGCCGGTGGGGGGTGTGCGCGGGGAGCCACCCGGTCAGCCGGCAGCCACCGTCCACTTCTGGTTGGCGGCTCCGGTGCACGTCCAGATCTGCAGGCGGGTGCCGTTGGCCGAGCTGTTGCCGGTGGCGTCGAGGCACTTGTCTGCCTGCGGGTTGACGATGTCGTGGGCGGCGGTGACGTTCCAGCGTTGCGCGCCCGTTCCGTTGCAGTCCCACAACTGGACCAGGGAGCCGTCGGCGGTGCCCCCTGACGTGACGTCGAGGCACTTGCCGAGGGCCCGGATCGTGCCGTCGCCGCCGACGCTCCACTGCTGGGCGGCGGTGCCGTTGCAGTCGTAGAGCTGTACGGGTGTGCCGTTGGCGCTGTTCGCCCCGGCGATGTCCACGCACTTGCCGCCCAGGCCCGTGATGGCCCTGCCCGTCCCCGGTCGGCTGTGGCTCGTGCTGACGCGCACATGGTCGACGACGAGCTGCTGGGGAAACACGGTGCTGCCATCGGGGTCGCCCGGCCAGTATCCGCCGACCGCGAGGTTGAGGATCAGGAAGAACGGCTTGTTGAACACCCATTGCCTGCCACCGAGATCGGCGGGAGCGCGGCGCTGGTACACGTTGCCGTCCACGGACCAGGTGACCGAGTCGGGTGCCCAGTCGACGGCGAAGGTGTGGAAGCCGTCCGCGAATGCCTGGCCGCCGGGCAGTGTGTACGCGGCGCCGATGCCGCCGGAGCCGGAGTAGCCGGGACCGTGCAGCGTGCCGTGGACGGTGGAGGGCTCGAAGCCGACGTTCTCCATGATGTCGACCTCGCCCGAGTTCGGCCAGCCGACCTGCCCGATGTCGTTGCCCAGCATCCAGAAGGCGGGCCACATGCCCTGGCCGCGCGGCACCTTCAGCCTGGCCTCGACATGCCCGTAGGTCTGCGTGAACCTGCCCGCGGTGTTCAGCCGGGCGGAGGTGTACTCACATCGTCCGTACCAGCACTGGTAGTTGCCCGGGTTCTCGCGGCGGGCGGTGATGACGAGATGCCCCTGGCCGTCGAGAGCGGCGTTGCGGTTGCCCGCGGTGTAGTACTGCCGCTCGTGGTTGTTGACGTTGTCGCCCGTCTCGATCTGCCACTTGCCGCCGTCGACGGCGGAGCCCGCGGGACCGTCGAATTCATCGGCGAAGGTCACGGCGGCAGGCGCGGCGGTGGTGGTCATCGAGGCGGGTGCGGGGGTGCCCTGCGCGAGTCCGGTGGTGACCGTCGCAAACGTCAGGACGGACAGAACAGACAGCAGTAAACGCCGTGATGGGCGCGGGGAGTCCATGACTCTCCCTTCCCGGCCTGGCATGCATATGACAGACCAGATATCCGAGCACAGTGGGGGGTGGTATGGGAGCGCGCTTAGTTCACTACGTGATTTAAGAAGTGAACTAAGGGGCTGTCAAGGGCTTGGTATGGACCACTACTCCCGAAGGCGGATCGCCGCCGCCCTCGCCCCGGCCGTCCTGTCCCGGCGCCGATTCGCCGGAACCGGCAGCTGCATTCGTCTCAGGGCGATGGAGCGTCCGTAAACACGGGGGCGTCGGGAGCTTTGGACTCGGGCAGCGGCAGAGCGGACAACGCCCGCTTGGCGTAGCCGGACCAGATGATCGCGGGGGCACCGTTGCCGATGTTCTTGAGGGTGACCTGTTTCTGGGTGGTGGCGTCCTCGCCGAAGAGGCCGACCGCGGTGACGAGTTCGTCGGTGGAGCCGATGAACCACTCGGCCTTCCTGTCGTCGGTGCGGCCCTGGGTCGTGGTCATCGTCCTCTCGCGGTCGTCCGCGTACCGGAGACCGTCGGGCTCGTCCGGGCTCAGGTCGCCGCGGAGATACGAGGTGACCATGTCGGCCGTCCGGGGATCGATCGCCTGGCCGCCGATCGCCCCCTGCAGGCTGGTCTGTTCGCCGTCCCGCTCCGCGGACTTCACGATCGAGGGGGTGACCTTCCTGCCGTCGTGACGGAAGGAGGAGTAGACACCTGCCAGTTCCAGCGGGCTTGCTCCCATCAGGCCGAGCGTTGTCGCCTGGGACGAGGCGAAGTCACGCGATTCCACGGCCATTCCCAGAGCGGTGGCGGTCTTCCTGATGTGTTCGGTGCCGGACACATCCTCGGCGTCGGTCTTGGACTCCATGGTTGCCGCCACGGCGATGGGCTCGAACGTGGGGCCTGCCTGGTAGTCGGCACGGGTGGCGTTGCTGACGTAGTGGCGGGTGGAGTCGCGGCCGCCGTAGAGAGCCACGATGCGGCCGGACTGCGGATCCACCGAGACAGCCCCTGCCTGCCGGTTGGCGTCCGCGTCCGCCTTGTCGGCCGCCGCTTCCACCCCGCCGCCGAGGCCCGTGGTGACGGCCTGCTCCAGGGCGCGCTGTTTGGCGGGGTCGATGTTGAGGGTGATGCGCCAGCCGCCGCCCGCCAGTTCCTGCTCGCTCACGCCGGAGGCCATCAGCTCACGCCGCGCGGCGTCCACGAGGTAGCCGGTCTGACCGGAGAGACCCGAGGCCTGCTTGGGGGCGACCGGCACGGGGAACTTCATCTGCTGCCGTTTGCCCTTGTCCAGCCAGCCCTGCTCCACCATGTTGTCGAGTACGTAGTTCCAGCGCTGTGTGACCAGTTGCTTGCCCTCAGGGCTGGCGATGGCCCAGTCGTACTGGCTCGGAGCCTGCAGCAACGCCGCGAGATAGGCGCCCTGTTCGACGCTCAGGTTCTGGACCTCTGCGCGGTAGTACGCGCGGGACGCGGCCTGGACGCCGTAGGCGAGCCGCCCGTAGTAACTGCTGTTCAGATACCCCGCGAGGATGTCGTCCTTGGTGTTCTGCCGGTCGACCTTGAGGGAGATGACCAGCTCCTTGACCTTGCGGGTGACCGTCTGTTCCTGGCTGAGGTAGTAGTTCTTGACGTACTGCTGGGTGATGGTCGACCCACCCTGTTTGCCCTTGCCCGTCACGGTGCTCAGAATGCCGCGGGCGGTGCCGGACAGGGACACGCCGGAGTCGCTGTAGAAGTCCTTGTTCTCCGCGGCGACGAAGGCGTGCTGCACGTCCTCGGGCACCTTGCTGAGCGGAACGGTCTCGCGGTTGATCTCGCCCGTGCGGGCCAGGCGGGTGCCGTCGCTGAAGAGATAGACGTTGCTCTGGGCCTGGGCCAGTTTGTTGGCCTGGGGGATGTCGATGGCGAAGTAGAGGACGGTGAAGCCGCCGATCAGCAGGGCGACCAGGGAGATGACGAAGGCGAGTGCCCTGCGCCAGGTGATCAGGCGCCGGATCCCGGTCCTCCTGGCTGCCTTCTTCCTCGTGCGCCTGCCGGAGTGGCGCGGTCGACGCCGCCGGAACGGGCCCTCGCGCTGCGGACCTCTGGCCTCTTCGGGAGTACCAGCCTCATCGGTCTCGCCGCTGATGCCGCTCGGCGTCAGCCAACTCACCTTCTGGTCCGGACTCCACCTGGTACGCATGGCGCCATCCTCGGTGCCGAAGATCTTCGTAAACCCAAAGCGCGACATCGGCCGTGCCTCGGAGGTGTATCAGTCGTGTATCGCCCCGGGCTGCGGGAGTTGGAGCGTCGCACGCGCGCCGCCGCCGTGCGCGTTGGTGAACTGAAGCGTCGCGCCGATGACATCCGCCTGTCCCAGGGCGATGGTCAGCCCCAGTCCGGTACCGGTACCGCGCTCGCGGGCACCCGTGCGGAACCGCTGCGGTCCGTCGTCGAGCAAGGAGTCCGGGTAGCCGTCGCCGTGATCGCGTACCGTCACGGTCCTGCCGTCAGCCGCCACGGTGACGTTGACCGGCGCCCGGCCGTGCCGGTGGGCGTTGACGATCAGGTTGGTCACAATGCGTTCCAGGCGCCGGGGATCTGTCCACACCGTCGCCTCGCCCGCCCCGTCCTCGACGACGAGCCGTACGGACAGACCGGTACGCATGGTGATGTCCTCGACCAGGAAGCCGAGGGGGCAGGGCGAGAGGTCGGCCTGCTCCCCGCCGGCGTCCAGCCGGGAGATCTCCAGCAGGTCCTCGACGAGCGCGGCCAGGACGCGCACCCGGTTGCGGACGTATCCGGCCGCCTCTCCGTCCGGGAGCAGCTCGGCGGAGGTGACCAGACCCATGAGCGGAGTGCGCAGTTCATGCGCCACGTCGGCGGTGAAGCGCTGTTCGCTGCGCAGCCGTTGCTGCAAGGCCGCGGCCATCGTGTCGACGGCGGTGGAGATCTCGGCGATCTCGTCGCGCGGCCGGGGCCCGGCCTCGATACGGGCGTCGAGGTCACCCGCGGCGATGCGGCGCGCAGTGCCCGCCGCGCTGCGCAGCCGGCGGCTCATCCGGCCGGCGCTGAGCACTCCGAGCGGCAGCACGACCGCCGTGGTGAGCACTCCGGCCCAGGCGATGCTCGTGTCGAGAGCGCTGATGTCGCCCAGGGCGGTGGTCATGTCGACGCGTACGGACAGCACTTGCTCACCCGCGGGGCGCGCCGCCCACATCGCGGGGCCGGCCGGTCCGGCGTCGTACTCCGTGCCCTGGCGGCCCTTGGCGGCGAGGCTTCGCAGCCCGGCGGGCAGACCGGGCGCGTCGAGGACCGCGCCGGTGCCCTGGACGGTGCCGCTGCGGGTGTAGGCGGCAGCGGCCCGGTCGAGGGTGGTCCGGGCCGCCTCGCGGGCCTGGTTCAGCTCCCGGTCGCGGGATGCCTGGTGGACGATCACGCCGACGGCCGCGGCGACGGCGCAGATGGCCACGGCGACGAGGGCGGCGATGCGCCATCTCAGCGGCATGGTCAGCGCCGCAGCTTGTAGCCGAAACCGCGGACCGTTTCGATCCGTTCGGCGCCGATTTTCGCCCGCAGCCGCTGCACATGCAGATCGACAACGCGCGTGTCGCCGTGCCAGGCGTGGTCCCACACGCGGCTGAGCAGGGTCCGGCGCTCCAGCACGACACCGGGCGACGCGGCGAATTCGAGCAGCATCCGCAGTTCGGTGGGCGTGAGAGCGAGCGGCTGTCCCGCGCGGTGCACCTCCATGCCCCGGGTGTCGATGGTCAGATCCCCGAACGTCATCGTGGTCGTGTCGCCCCCGCCTGCACCGGCCCCGGCGCCGCTCGCGCCCGCGCGGGAGTGGGCGGGGGTGAAGGACGCGCGGCGAAGCAGCGAGCGGATACGTGCGACGAGTACGGCGCTCTCGACGGGCTTGACGACATAGTCGTCCGCACCCGCCTCAAGGCCGGACACCACGTCGAGAGCGTCGCCGCGCGCCGACATCATCAGGATGGGGGCGAGGCTCAGTTCACGGATACGGCGGCACAGTCCGATGCCGTCCAGCTCGGGCAGCATGACGTCGAGCAGTAGCAGGTCGGGACGTCGCTCGCGGAACATCTCAAGACCGGACATGCCGTCGGCGGCGGCGGAGACGGTGAAGCCATAGCGTTCGAGGAGCATGCGGACGGTGTTGCGGATGACCTCGTCGTCCTCGACGAGCAGCAGATGTGCCTCGGTGGCACTGCCGCCGGGCGTGGCGGGGGGACTGGCCATCACTCTGTCCTGCTCGGAGTCGGGGTCGGGGCCGGGGCAGGGGGCGTTTCGGTGGGTGGTGGGCTCGGCGCGGCGCTCTTCTGGGCCGAGTCGCCCGTCTGGTCCTGCGGGGCGGCCGCCGAGAGGACATTGCCGTCCCACCGGTAGCGGGTGGTGAAGCGCCCGTCGTTCCCGGTCGAGACGAGTACGAGGTCGTGGCCGAAGATCTCACCGGTGAGCCCGAGCGGACCCCAGCTGATCAGCACGGGCCGTACCGCAGTCCCGAAGGCCCGGTAGACCTGGACCAGCGTCAGCCCGGCCGCGGGCGCGTCGAGCCCGACGACCAGTTCGTCCTGTCCGTCGCCCGTGAGGTCCCGGTAGACGGGTTTGCGCAGACCGCACTCCGGACCGGGACAGGCCTCCAGCTCGGCCTGCACGAGCTTGGGCACATTGGGGTCCTTCTCCAGCAGTTCCTGGACCGGGATCCCCTTCAGCCCGGCCGCGGGCACCTCGACGTCCTTGATGCTGAGATACCGGCGGCCGGGACCGGTGGGCTCGCTGGTGGGCGTGACCGGAGGGGAGTACTGCGGCCACAGCGGCGAGGCACTGGTCGGCGGCGACAGCCGTGGCGCGACGCCCCCGTCCCGCGCGCCCGTCTCCGCGGCACAGCCGGCAAGGCCCACGGCGGTCACGCATGCGGCGACCGCGGCTGCGCGGAGCCGCCCGCGGTCGTGGGGGCCGGTGCGGGGGGTGTGGGGCATAGGCGTATCAGCGTACCGGCGGGGACGGGAGGGGCGGACGGGGGCTGGCCCTCAGCCGTACATGGCCCCCCGACTCGAGCTCAAGTGTCCCGCACTCCGGGCCACTTGAGCCGAGCCCTGTCCGGTCCGGCGACGGCGTCAGGCGCAGCGGTAGGTGAAATGCGTCGTGGCGGTGTCCCCGGTGGGTGACACGATCCGCAGGACTGTGGCCGCCTGGTACTCGCCCTTCCCTTGGAAGGTCCACAGCAGATGCAGACGCGCCTGCTTCTGGCCGCGCGTCAGCTTCTCCCGGAGCACGCCCGAGGTGGTGCCGTCGCTGCGTTCCCAGCGATACCTCACGGTGCCGGGCCTTCCGTTGGTCGACAGGACGCCCACGATGTCGGCCGTGCTGTCACAGCCGAGAGTCTGCGCTGTGGTCTGGACGGTCACGCTTTTCACGGCCAGGGCGGGGCCGTAGCGCTGCCAGGCCAGAAAGGCGAGTACGGCCAGCAGCACCGTGCCCGCCAGGGCGTAGCGGCGCAGTCCTGAACGGCGGCGAGCGGGGGGCTGCGCCGGGCCGGCGGGTTGTCCGGCCAGCGTGCCGTGCCAGATGTCGGCGGCGGTGTTGCTGGTGCCATTGCGGTTCAGTACGGCGGCGGTGACTCCCGGGCCGAAGCGGAGGACCTCGCCCTCGACCCGGTCGGGGGCCACGCTCGCCGGTGGCTCGTCCTGGATGAGAGTGATTGTGCCGGGCTCGTCCTGGACCGTGGTGGCCGTGTCCGGCTCGTCCTGGACCGTGGTTGCTGTGTCGGGCACGGGCTGGACCAGGGTGGCCGTGTCGGGCGCCGGCTGAGACTCGGGCCGTTCGAACCAGTGGCTGCCCAGCGCGGTCGCGCTGTAGCCGTCGCTCTCGGAGGCCTCGACCGCCTTGTCCACTTCCGGTACCTGGTCGTCCGGGCCGTAGGGGACGCGAGGATCGTTCATGTGATGATGCACCGCCGGATCCAGATCTGCTGCGAGGAACTGCCGGTCGCGGCAGCCGGGTTCGTCGTCGCCCGCACACCCCAGTAGCAGCCCTGCCCCTGGAAGGTGTGGTCAAGAGCGATCGTGTACTTCGTCGCTCCGCTTCGCACGAAGGTCTGCGAGCCGTCCGGCGTGCCCAGGTCGCCCTTCACGTCGCTGGTGAACCACGAGATGACGACGGTCACCGGGCCGGTCCCGTCCGTGGTGACGTCGATCGAGGCGGTGCCACTCGTGGGACCGACCTGCCGCAGGCTCGTGACCGACACCGACTTCACGGCCACGGGCGGCGTGCTGGGAGTGGAGGGGCTGGGCTCCGTGGTCGGAGCCGAGACCGATGGCGACGCCGACGGCGCGGTGGTGGTGGGCAGGGTCACCCCGGGTGTCGGCGTCGCGGGCGTCGTACTCGCGCCGGCGGAAGGCGAGTCGGAGGGCGAGGCACTGGCACTCGCGGACGGGCTCGCGGAAGCGGAAGGCCAGACGGGCGGGGCGCCGCTCGCGCCCGGCTGTGCGCTCGTGGTGGCGACGGCTTGAGCGGTCGTCCGCGTGGGTCCGTCCCCGCCCGCACGAGCTGCGACGGCGACCGCGATGGCCAGCAGCACGGCCGCGGCACCCGTCAGCACTCCCCGCAGGCCGGGCTTGAAGATGCGGCGCCAGCCGCTGGACACAGCAGTCGTGGCGAACGCGGTGGTTCCCGCCGCCTGGCCCGCGGCCGAGGGGAAGAGCAGCGGCAGCAGCGCGGCGAGAGCGGCGAGCTTGCGCTGGCCCTTCTCCTCCCAGTCAGGGCCGTACGCCGCACCGGCGATCTCTTCGAGCTCGGTGACGAACGCCTCCGCGTTCTCGGGCCGCTTCCGAGGCTCCTTCGCCATCCCGCGCCGGATGAGCGGGCGCACCGGCTCCGGCGCGTCCTCGTCGGGAACCGGAGCGTCGATGTGCTGCAGCGCGAGCTCGGCGAAGTT
Organism: Streptomyces sp. NBC_00885; assembly: GCF_045207475.1. Lineage (NCBI taxonomy): Bacteria > Bacillati > Actinomycetota > Actinomycetes > Kitasatosporales > Streptomycetaceae > Streptomyces > Streptomyces sp. NBC_00885. The sequence goes on along the minus strand of NZ_CP108796.1, from coordinate 696,260 downwards.
CTGGCCCGTGAACGGCTTGCGGCCGGTCAGGCACTCGTAGAAGGTCGCGGTCGCCGCATAGACGTCGGCCGCCGGGGAGGCGGGCTCCCCGTTCCACTGCTCCGGCGCCATGTACGCGGGAGTGCCCGCGACGCCCGGCGTGCTGCCGCGCCCGGCCGCGATGCCGAAGTCGACCAGCTTGGACGAGCCGTCGGCCGCGACCAGGACGTTCTCAGGTTTGTAGTCGCGGTGCACGACACCCGCCCGGTGTGCGGCCGCCAGGCCCAGCAGCGAGCCCTTCAGGACCACCAGTGCCGCCTCGGGACCGGTGGCTCCTTCCCGCAGGAGCAGTGCGCGCAGGGCGATGCCGTCGACCAGCTCCATCACGATGGCGGCACCCTGCGGAGCCTCGACGTACTCGTACAGCCCGACGACGTACGGCGAATCGAGACCGCCGAGCAGACGCGCCTCCGCCCGGAAGCCCTGTACGAAGGCCGCATCGGTACGCAGCCGCTCGCTCAGGTATTTGACGGCCACCGGCACACCGGTCGCGTCATGGACAGCCAGGACGACGCGCCCGCTGCCGCCGGAGCCCAGTTCCCGGGTCTCGGTGTACCCGGGGACCGACCATGCGTTCATTACTGTCCCCCTATGCGCCGCGATCGCTCATGCGCGGCCGCCGCACGATAGCTCACCTGCTCTCCCCTTGGCAGACACAATTCCGTCACGAGCGGTTCCCGGGGGCCGCGGCGGGGCCGGGGTCAGCGAATGGCGTGAACGCGTTGTGAGTCGAGCTCGTAACGGGCCCCGACGATGGCCAGGTCCCCCGAGTCCACCTTGCCCGCGAGGTCCGGCTCGGCAGCGAGGAGCGAGCGGACCAGGCCGACGTTGCGGTTGATGGTTGAGTCGACGCGGGCCTGGCCGTGCTGGGTGCGGTCTATCGCGGGCCGTATGCGGTCGGCCAGGTACTGAATGTGCGTGGGGAGCTGTTCTCCCGTCTCGTCCGCGCGGACGGCCGCGGTGACGGCGCCGCAGGACTGGTGCCCGAGGATCAGGACCAGGGGGATGGCCAGCTCCAGCACCCCGTAGGCGATGCTGCCCAGGACGGCCTCGTCCAGGACCTCGCCGGCCGAGCGGACCGTCATCAGGTCGCCGAGCCCCTGGTCGAAGACCAGTTCCGGCGGCACGCGGGAGTCGATGCAGCCGAGCACGACGGCGAACGGGTGCTGGCCCGTCACGAGCGACCGGCGCACGGAGACGCTCTCGTGCGGATGCCGCTGCCGCAGTCCGCGCCACCGGCGATTGCCGTCCGACAGCTCGCGCAGCGCCTCGTCCGGGGTGGCCGGGCGGGTGGTCGTGGCCCGGGACGGTGCGGCGGAGGCGGGTATCGCTCCGATGGCCAGGCTCGCGCCGGCGGCGGCGGTTGATCCGAGGGCGCCGCGCAGGAGGGAACGGCGGCCTGTGTCCGTGGGCGTATGTGCGTATCGATTCAAGATCACGGCGGGAAGGTAACGGCCGTGCACCGGCTCGCGGATCAGCTTCGGTATCGGCTGGCCTGAACTGATCCCGTCGGGGCGCGTGCGACCGTGGCCGATGAGTTCGGCGCGCCCCCGGGCCGGTCGAGTCGCCCGCGCGGCCCGCGCTGATCCCGCAGGAGGAGCGCGACACCCGCCGCCTGGCCTGCCACCAGCCCTCGCGGATGCCGTGCCCGTTCATCGACTCACGTCGGCCTGTCGCAGCTCGGCCAGCAATTCGCCCTGACCGACGATGAGTTCGGTGAGGATACGGCGGGCCGCGCGGAGCAGCTCGGCGACATCGCCGCCGGCCAGGGCGTAACTGACGGTGGAGCCGTCGCGGATGGACACGACAATGCCGGAACGGCGCAGCACCGCGAGCTGCTGGGACAGGTTCGACGGCTCGATCTCGATCTCGGCAAGCAGGTCTCGCACGGGCACAGGGCCGTTCTGCAGCAACTCCAGCACGCGAATGCGGACTGGGTGTCCGAGCATGCGGAAGAACTCCGCCTTGGCCTGGTACAGCGGTACCTGCATGTGGACGCTCCTGCTGTGTTCGACGGCCTGCCGTGTGCTGAGGCCTCCGCTGCTGCCGCCGCGAGGCGATGCAGTGCAGGGTCCGATCTTCCCGCCTCCTGGTGCCGCACTCCCAGGGGGTTCACCGCATCGGGATGTGGCTACTTGAAGAAATCTTCAAGTCATGGGCAGACGAAGGCGGGGAGACCGGCGGTGCCTAGATCTCGAGCTCTGCCTCGATGCGCTTGAGCCGGTGACGAGCCATGGCCAGGTTCGACTTGGCCTTGTCGAGCACGAGGTAGAGGAAGAGACCGTTGCCGGAACGACCCTTGAGCAGGCGGATGAGGTGGTACTGGCCGCCCAGGGTGATCAGTACGTCCTCGATCTCGTCCTTGAGGCCGAGTTGTTCCATGGTGCGCGCCTTCGCGCGGATCACATCAGTGTTGCCGGCCGCCGCGACGGCCAGATCGAGGTCCTTCCCGCCCCCGAGAGTTCCCAGCGCCATCCCGCTGGTGTAATCCACGAGGGCGACTCCGAGAGTGCCCTCGATCGATGTCATGGCCTCCTTGAGAGAGGTCTCCAAACTCACCACGTCAGCGCTCACTCCTCGTCAGACTCCATAGGTGGACGGCAGTTCGTACCGGCGACTGCCGACGGATTGCGACGACGACGCTACTGGCCGTATGCGAGATGCCGACGGACATGCCCGAACCACGACGCAAGCGGTGATCAGCCCCTAGGATGCGCTCCCGGAGCCGAAGCGGCGACCGTCCCCGCCCGCCTGTCCGGGCGACGGACAGACTGCCTGCGGAAGCACGGTGCCTCGCCGCGCCTGATGACTCGTCGCTGCCTCGCCCCTCTCCTTCGCTCGGGAAGCGCTGGCGGAAGTGCAGCCGCTGGGGCAGGATTTCGGTTGCGTACGCACCTGACCAGCGGGGGGCTTGAGTTGGCGACAGACAGTAATGAGATCACCGAGGCGATCGAGCAGTTGCGCACACAGCTCGCGAGTGCCCAGGAAGCGGGCAAGGACGCGCGCCTGCAGTTCCGTATCACCGAGGTGGAGATGGAGTTCCTGGTCGAGGTTCGCAAGGACGCCGGTGGTTCCGGCGGCGTTCAGCTCGGGGTGGTCAAGCTGGGTGCCGATGCCAAGGTGTCGCAGGGCACGACGCACACGTTGCGGCTCAAGCTCGACGTACGTGACGGCCGAACCGGGGACGCGGCCACGGTCTCCGGCCGGCGCTAGATCGTGGGCGTACCGGCCGGATCGGCCCATGTGCATCCGGGCCTGGTGGCGGTCACTGCCGGGCCGCTGGATTCCGAGGGGCGCCGGGAGTTCTCGTCCGGGCGGCTGATAGCGCCGTCTCTGGTGCTCACGTCCCGTCACGGCGTGGCCTTCGGCGACGGGGAGCACCGACCGGACATCGAGGTCCGGCTGGTCACCGGGCCTCGAGGTGCGGTGCGGCTCACCGAACCGGTCCCGTGTGCCGTGGTTTGGCAGGGGGACGCGGAAATCGACGCGGCCTTGCTGAAGTTGGAGCCCGAGGACAGTTGGACGCTGCCCGCGGGATTCGTGGGCCCCAGGCTGTCCTGGGCCGAGGCAACGGGAACGGAACCGGTGCCTGTCGCCGTCACGGGCATGTCGGCGGCCGCCGCGCGCAGTACGGGCGACGCCACCGAGACGGAGACGGTGCGCGGCACCCTGGACCCGCTGACGTACACCCGCAGCGACCGCTTTGCCGTCGATCTGGCCTCGGCCTGGCCGGCGGGCTGGAGCGAGTGGTCGGGGATGTCCGGCAGTTCGGTGCTCCACAAGGGCGGCGCGCTCGTCGGTGTGGTCGCCTGGAGCGACCAGCCGTACGAAGGCCGTCGGCTGACGGCTGTTCCGGTACGGGCGCTGCTGGCGGACCCGGACTTCCGGGCCGTGCTCCGCGAGCACCTCGGCGAGGTGCCGCAGGTGCGACCCCTGGACACCGAACGCGTGGACTCCGCCCCGCTCCTGGCGGCACCCTCCCTGCCCAGCGCGGTACGGAGCACGCTCAAGGCTCCGCCGCGCAGGATCGTCGACCGGACAACGGAACGCAGACGGCTGCCCGAACTCATCACGGGAGGTCTTTCGGGGCAGCCTGAGCTGGTACACGCGATCGTCGGCATGCCGGGGGTCGGCAAGTCGGCACTGGCCCGGCACCTCGCCCAGCAGTTCACCGCCGACTTCCCCGACGTGCAGTTCGAGCTGGATCTGTACGGCCACACGCCGGACCAGACGCCGCTGGACGCGCATGCCGCGGTGGAGGTGCTGCTCAACTGGGCCGGTATTCGTGCGGATGACGCACGGACGCTCGACGCCAAGGCCGCGCTGTGGCGGAACTGGCTGAGCGGAAGACGGGCGCTGCTGCTGCTCGACAATGCCGCGTCGGTGGATCAGGTGTCCTGTCTGCTGCCCGGGGACCACAGTTCCCTGGTCCTGATCACCAGCCGGATCGCCCTCCACGACCCCGACCGGATAGTAATCACCGCACTCGACACCCTGCCTCCCGAGGAGTCGGTACAGCTGCTGATGAGCAGCGCCGGCCTGCCTCATGGCGAATCCGACGACCCGGTCCTGAAGGAGATCTGCCGCGCCTGCGGATTTCTCCCACTGGCCGTTCAGGCGGTGGGCGCGCGGCTGCGCTTCGAGGACCCGGGCGAGCTGCTGCTCGCCATGCGGGAGGCCGAGTCCCCGCTGCTGGAGTTTCCCGACGCCGACCAGCGGGTCGGCTCCGCCTTCGCCGTGTCCTATCAGGCACTTGAGGCGGACCCGGTGCAGGCAGAGCTGCTGCGCACCCTGGCCATGCACCCCGGGCCGGACCTGGGGGCCGAGCTGTGCGCGGCGATGACGGGGCTTCAGGTGCGCGAGTGCCGCCGCAGGCTGGGCGATCTGGCCGACCGGCATCTGCTGCAGCGGATGGGCCGCAACCGCTTCGCGTTCCATGACCTGTTCCTCGCCCACGCCCGGCAGCGGGCGATGGCGCAGGAGCCGGACCGGCGTTGGGACGAGGTCCTGGAACGGGTCTTCGACCACATGACGCGCAAAGGCGAGGCCGCCCGGCAGGCTCTGACCACCGGGAGGGACGACCCCCACGACGCGCGCGCCTGGCTGGACACCGAGCGGGCGAATCTGGTCGCCGTCACCCTCGCCGCCGCCCGACGCCGCTCCCCGCACGCCAGGCGGCTGGCCGCACTGTCGCACACCGTGCTGGGTTGGTTCGGCATGCCCACCGCACTCGCAAGTATCTGGACGGCCATGAGGGATGTCGCGGTGACGGACCATGACCTGCCCGGCCAGGCGGACTCCTTCCGCGGCCTCGGCGACGCGGAGCGCATGCGCGGCAGTTGGGCCGACGCCCAGGCGAACTACCTGCGTGCGCGAGAGATCTACGAGGACCTGGGCGACCGGCGCGGCCAGGCGGGCGTCATGTGGGGACTCGCCGAGGTCGCGCGTACCCAGGGTCGGCACGCCGACGCCCGCGAGCTGTTCGAGCCCACTCTCACCATGTACGAGCAGCTCGGCGACCGGCGCGGCTGCGGCGACGCGCTCTGGGGGCTCGGCAACGTAGCCCTGTCGACCGGCCGTTACGAGGATGGAGCGGACGCCTTCGCCCGCGCACGGAGGATCTACGCGCACCTCGGCGACCGGCAGGGCCAGGCCCAGGCCCTCCGGGGCGTCGCGGACATCGAACGAAACCGGGACCGGCCCGCCGAAGCGTACGACAACTACCGAAGCGCGCTGGCCATCTATGAGGAGATCGGCGATCTGCGCGGCCAGGCCCAGTCGCTGCGCGGCATCGGCCATCTGGAGCGCCTGGACGGCCGCTACGACCAGGCGCGCGACGCGTTCACCCGGGCCCGCGACCAATCCGCGCGAATCGGCGACCGGCGAGGCGAGGCCGACATGCTGCGTGGCCTCGCGGATGTGGAGCGGCTGCTGGGCCGGACCGCCGAGGCACGTGACGCCTTCACCCGGGCCGCCTCCGTCCACCGCGAACTTGGCAACCAGGGCGGTCTGGCCTTCGCCCTGCGCGGGCTGGGCGACACCGAGTGCGCCGACGGCCGCCCGGCCGAGGCCCGCGCAGCCTACGAAGAGGCTCGCGGGATCTTCGAGCGGATCGGCAACCGGCGCGGGCTGGCCGCCGTCCTGCGCGGCTTGGCCGATCTGGCAGCTCACGCTGCCGAGGCCAGGCAGGCGTACACCGAAGCTCTGGGTATCTACGAGGAGCTGGGGGCCGGTACGTCGGCGGCGGAGTGCCGCGAGCGGCTGGCGGCGCTCAGGGAGTGATGAAGACCCGCCCGGAGCGCCTGATCAGCCGCGTGAACAACCTCCAGGTCAATACACCTAGTCGCTCTTTGGCGCCGCTTGCTGCACGACCTCGAAGGACCAGAGTGTGGAACCGGATGCCGCGGGCTTGGGGTGGTCGCCGCCCCCCTGGTGTGCTGCCTTCATCGGACCTTCCAACCAAGCCTGGAAAGACTCCTCGTCGCGCCACCGCGTGTAGACGAGGTAAGTGTCTGTGCCTTCGACCGGGCGCAGTAGTTCGAACCATTCGAAGCCGTCCGAGTTCTCGACGGCATGCGCGCGGGACGCGAACCGCTTCTCCAGCGTCTCCCGCTGCTCAGCGGGAACCGTCAGGACGTTGATCTTTACAACGCTGGGCACATGACACCTCTCAACAAGCAGGCCCCTGGCCGGGGACCTGACACGACATCGTCGAGCAGTAACTTACGCCCGCAGCCCAAGCGCCGGTGAGGACGACTCCCGGGCATCTGGCCGGGCCGTCCAGATGGCGTCCATCGTGCCCAACCGTTCACGATCAGTGAGAGCAGGACTCCCTCGCCACCTTGCCGGGATTGCCGTTGGCGCTTCCCCACGCGGCCGCGTTCGCCTCGAACTTCTGCTGCAGCGCACCGTCCTTGGCGACCTCCACCAGGCCGCCGCCCTGATCCGCCCACACCGGGTAGTCGGCGTGGCGGTACTCATTGGTGTACGCGGAGATGACGTCTTTCAGGCCGCCCTGGTTGTTGTACATCGAGTGGCTGCCGTATCCGACGAAGATCCGCGGGTGTTCCAGGCCCTTTGCCGCGTGTCCGCGGTCGTGATTCCAGCTCTCCGCGTTGCCCCAGGCCACCACGCGATGGCCGCCGTGCGCGCTGAGCAGCAGCCGGTCGCGGGTCCAGTCGTTCCCGTTCTTCCGCCACACCACCTCGACATGCTCGAAGTCGTGCCGATGGCCCGAGGGCCGGAAGCCGCTGGTGGCCTGATAGATGGTGAACGCGACGCGGATTTCGTCGGCGTTGCACTTCTGGACCGTGTAGTACGTGGGGAACGGCGCGCCGTGTGGCGCGCAATCGCCGTCGCTGTTGGGCCAGTTCTGTACATTGCCGCCGTCCGCCGGATTGCCGTTGCCGTCGAAAGCCGGCTCGGGCCAGCACGGATCGTTGCGATTGGCGCGGGCGAAATTCCACTGGGGTACGGACCCGGCGACGAAGTCCTGAAGGGTGGCAGACCCCTCGGGAAGCGGTTCGTTCGCCGACGCTCCCGGCGTGGTGACGAGGAGCAGGCTCGCGATCAGGGACACGGCCGCGACGGAACCGGTACGAAGGCGGCGGGGGCGGTGGGACATTCATTCTCCTCGTGCTCAGGACAGCGGAGAGAGACAGGGTGTTCCAGCGACGTGCCGCACCAGAGTAGGGATGTCGAAGCAGCGGAACCAGATCGGATTTCGGAACGCCCGGTTGCCGGTTTCGGCCTCGGTAAGGCGAGTTGGCGGTCGCGGCCCCCTCAAGCGGTCCTAAGCTGGTCGGCATGCAGGACTCGCAGCCGACCTCGGCATTTCACTCGGACAACATCACCGCCTCGGCCACCGACACCCTGGTAGGGGTGCTGGACATGCAGGCGGCGAGCGCCGGCGTACGGCGGCTGCGAGACTGGGCGCAGCTCGGTGTGGCAGCGCGGCCCGGTGAGCGGGCCGTGGACATCGGCTCCGGTACCGGCGCGGTGACCCGGGTGCTGGCCGCGGCGGTGGCGCCGGACGGCGAGGCGATCGGAGTCGAACCGAACCCCGGCCTGCGCACGGTGGCCGAGCAGCGCGCGGCCGATGCGGGCAGCCCGGCCCGATTCGTCGACGGCGACGCGCTGGCCCTTCCGATCGCCGACTTGGACGCCGATGTGGTCTGGTGCGAGCGGGTCTTCCAGCACCTCGCCGAGCCGGACAAGGCGGCCGCCGAGATCGCGCGAATCCTGCGCCCGGGCGGCAGGGTGGCGCTGCTGGACACTGACTGGGCCACCACGATCCTGCACCCCGGCGACCCCGAGGTGGTGGCGGCACTGACCCAGGGTGCGCTCGCGGCCGCCGCCAACCCGTACGCCGGGCGCAAACTGGCGGGCCAGTTGGCCGCGGTGGGACTCGAGATCGACGACCTCGGCTCGCAGGCACTTGTCCAGGACCCGCGGAAGGTCACCTGGCCGCTCGTCAAGCTGCTTGCCGAGACGGCCCTGCGGGGCCAGCTGATCACCGAGGAGCAGCGCGACACGCTGTACGCCGATCTCGGCGCCGCCGCCGAACAAGGCGCTCTGCACATGTCCGTGACCATGTTCGGCGTCATCGCGCGTCGTCCCGCCTGACCTCGCCTCAGGGCCGGTGACTCCGAGCTGCCGGCCGTGCCCGGTCCGCCCGCCCCCACGGGGGACCGGAGATGCGGCTACCAGCGGTGGTGCACCTGGCCGCGAATGCGCCGGTCGTACAGCTCGCTCACCGCGCTCAGTGTCTCCGGCGGGAGTGGCGGCAGCGCGGCGGCCGCGGCATTGGCGCGGGCCTGGTCGGCCGAGCGCGCGCCGGGGATCACGCTGGTGACTCCCGGCTGCTGGAGGATCCAGCGCAGAGCGGTCTGGGCGGGAGTGGCACCTTCGAGCGCGAGCGCCGAGAACTCCGCCGCCGCTTCGACGCCCGTCTCGTAGTCGACGCCGGAGAAGGTCTCGCCCTGGTCGAACGCCTCGCCGTGGCGGTTGTACATGCGGTGGTCGTCGGCCGCGAAGACGGTGTCCTTCGTATATCTGCCGGACAGCAGACCGGAGGCCAGCGGCACCCGGGCGACGATGCCCACGCCCGCCGCCCTGGCGGCCGGCAGTACCTCCTCCAGGGGCTTGCGCCGGAAGGGGTTGAGGATGATCTGGACACTGGCCGTCCCCGGCCGGGCGATGGCGGTCAGTGCCTCGGCGCAGGTTTCGACGCTGACCCCGTACGCGGCGATGCGCTTCTCGGCAATGAGTTTGTCAAGTGCGTCGAAGACCGCTTCGGATGCGTAGACCGGCGTGGGAGGACAGTGCAGTTGTACGAGATCGAGTGTGTCCACGCCGAGATTGGTGCGCGAACGGTCCGTCCAGGCGCGGAAGTTGTCCAGGACGTAGTTCTCGGACACCTGGGCCGAGCGGCGGCCCATCTTCGTGGCCACGAAGACGTTCGCGTCGGAGCGGTCCCGGAGATAGCGGCCGATGAGCCGCTCGCTGCGTCCGTCCCCGTAGACGTCGGCGGTGTCGAAGAAGGTCACGCCCGCATCGACGGCCGCGTCCAGGACAGCGAATGCGTCCGCCTCCCGGACCTCGCCCCAGTCTGCGCCCAGCTGCCACGTACCGAGACCTACGACGGAAACGCTCTTGCCCGCCCTGCGAAGCACTCGCTGTTCCATGCTGTCATGCTACGTTCGCGCCTCGCCTTTCCCGAGCCTCTCCACGGCCGCGATCACCCGGTCCCAGAACAGTTCCGCCTCCAGTGTCACGGCGACTCGCGCGTTCACAGGCCGGTCCAGGTACCGGTGCATGTCCACCACCGTCGCCCCGCGTGTGTACTGCCCGCGCAGTTCCACCGCCACGCTCGCCTCGACGCAGTTCACGATCGCGGGGTCGATGACGCGGGCCACCGCGACGGGATCGTGCAGCGGAGGGGAGTCGAAGCCCCACAGCCGCTTGTAGGTGGACGCGAAGTAGGTGATCAGCTGGGCGCAGGTACGGCCGAGTTCGCTGCCGAGGCCTTCGAGGCGGGCCAGGACGTCGGGTGTGGCGAGTGCCTGGTGGGTGACATTGAGCCCGCACATGGTGACCGGTACGCCGCTGCGGAAGACGATGTCCGCGGCTTCGGGGTCGACGTGGATGTTGAACTCTGCGGCCGGGGTCCTGTTGCCGCGCCCGGTGGAGCCGCCCATGAGCACGATCTCGCGGATGTGCGCGGCGCTGTCGGGGTAGCGGGTGAGCAGCAGGGCGATATTGGTCAGCGGGGCGGTGGGGACGAGGGTGACGGGTTCGGGATGCGTGGTCAGGATCCGGTGGATGAGGTCCACCGCGTGCTCGGGGACAGCGTCCACGGTGGGTTCCCCGAACTGCGGCCCGTCCATGCCCGAGTCGCCGTGGACGTCGTCCGCCACGAGCAGCGGCTGCACGAGGGGCTGTGCGCATCCGGCCGCGATGGGCACGCCCGTGATTCCGGCGACGGTGCAGATCCGGCGGGCGTTGAGGGTCGTCTTCTCGACGGTCTGATTGCCGGCGACCGTGGTGATGGCCAGCAGATCGATCGCCGGATCTCCCGCGGCGAGGATGATGGCGAGGGCGTCGTCGTGCCCGGGGTCGCAGTCGATGATGATCGGGACAGGCACGGTGCACGCTCCTGGTCGTTCTGGGACGGCAGCATCCTCAGTATCCGTGGTTGCGGTCATGCACGTCCGGCGCCACGAAGGCGTTTTGTGGGATTGACGCGAACCCGTCGCGTACTGAGCCGTCCGGCGCACCGACGCTTCCCGCAGGCGTCAACGGGCCACACGCTGCACGGTGTTGCGGAAGTTGCGCAGGACGGTGCCCGAGTCGGCAGTGCGGTGGACGAGGTGGAATTCGAGGCTCGGCGTGGCAGGCGCCAGAGGGAGCAGTGTGACCCCCACATGCCGGAATCTGCGCATGCCCGTGGGGCCGATGCCGACGCCGAGCCCGCAGGCGACGAACCCCAGCAGGGTGTGCAGACCGTCCGCCTCGTGAGCGACACGTGGTTCGAAACCCGCGGCGCGGCACGCGGCGATGGCCGTGTCGGCAGCCGCGGGCTCGGTCTGCCGTGAGGAGAGGATCAGTGGCTGCCCGGCCAGGGCATCGAGGGCGATGAACGGCTCACCGGCCAGCGGATGGTCCGCAGGCACGGCCGCGACCAGGCTCTCGCGGGCCAGAGGGACCGTGGTGAGGTGCCTTCGGGCCGCGCCGGGCGCCGGGCCGCAGATGAAACCGGCGTCCAGGCTGCCGTCGAGGAGCGCTTCGACCTGCCGGGCACTGGGCAGTTCGCGCAGGTCCAGCCGCACCTGGGGCCAGCGGCCACTGAAAGCTGCGAGCACCTCGGGAAGCACCGCGGCCAGTGCGGTACCGAGGAAGCCCACGGCCAGTGAGCCGGTGTCCCCGCGGCCCGCGTCGGCGGCGTCGCGCACGGCGAGGTCGACGTGGTCCAGCACTTGCTGGGCGCGGAGCAGAAAGGCCCGTCCGGCGGCCGTGGGGCGCACTCCGTGTCCGGTGCGGTCGAAGAGCCTGACCCCGAGTTCGGTCTCCAGCGCCTTGATCTGCTGGGACAGCGGTGGCTGCTGGATTCCCAGAGCAGCCGCGGCCCGGCCGAAGTGGGCGTGCTCGGACACGGCCAGTGCGTACCGCAGATGCCGCAGTTCCATGCCTCGATGATATCTCTCAGTGAATCACGCCATCCTCGCTCATATATCGGGCATGAAAAAGGTCGTCCGGGCCTGGTCCACTGACGGGCATGAGCGAGCAGACACGGGCACAAGGCCCGACAAAGGAAAGCGGCACCGGCACAGGCACCTGGGAGCACGGCCGTACCGAGGTCGACGGCGTCGATCTCCACTGGGTCCACGCGGGAAGGGCAGGGGGCACTCCCGTCGTGCTGCTGCACGGATGGCCCCAGACCTGGTACGCCTGGCGAAAGGTGATTCCCGTACTGGCGCAGCAGTATGAGGTGTACGCGATCGACCTGCCCGGCCTCGGTGACTCGGGATCGTCGTCCCTCGGCCACGGGGTCCGTATCGCCGCCGACCTCCTCGACGGATGGCGCGCTGCCCTGGACCTGCCCCGGGTCCACGTGGTCGGGCACGACCTGGGCGGCCCGATCGGATACGCGTGGGCGGCGAGCCGCCCCGGCCACGTCGGCAGCTTCGCCCTGATCGGCGTGCCCCTGCACGGCTTCGGGCTCAAGGAGTTGATCGCCCGCGCCGGGCTCTGGCACTTCGGCTTCTTCTCGGTACCCGGGCTCGCCGAGGGGCTCTCTCAGGGACGCGAGCAGGTGCTGCTCGAGTACTTCTACCGGCACGCCCTGGACGCCGGCGCCGTCCGGCCCGACGACATCGCCGAGTATCTGCGCAGCTACGCCCAGCCGGAGCGGCTTGCCAACGGCTTCGCGTACTACCGAGGCCTCGACGCGGACACCGCCGAAATCACCGCTCTCGCCCGCACGAAGCTGCCGATGCCCGCCCTGGCCGTGGGCTGTGGGCAGGCGGGCGGGCCGGCGCCGCTCGACAGCCTGGCCGAGGTCGCCTCCGACGTCCGCGGCGAGGTGGTGGCGGAAAGCGGCCACTACGTCGCCGAGGAACAGCCGGACCGGCTTTCCGCGCTTCTGCTGGACTTCTTCGAGCGGGCCTCGGTCAGAACCAGTTGACGGTGAGCGGGAAGGGACAGCGCCGGTGCAGCCGTCAGCTCATCTGGCGGGCTCGCGGACGGGCGCGTGGTGCCGGGCGTGGGAAAGGAAGGCGCGCGCGGCGCGGCTGAGCGGGCGGCGGGGGTGCGCGATGCCGACGGCGCGCAGCAGCGGCGGGGTGAAGGAACGGACCTCCACGCGGTGGCCGAAGGCCCGTAACACCATGTCCCGGTACCAGATCAGCGAGCCGAGCCCGTCCGCGACACTGGTCACCCAGGCGAGGCGCTCGTCCGCTTCCACCACGGGCACGGGGCGTACTCCGATCTGTCCGAACATCGCCTCCAGCTCCGTGCGCCGGCCGGTGCCGGGGGTCGGCAGCACCATTCGCAGGCCGCCCAGCATCCGGAACGGGATCGGGTCGGGCAGCCCGGAGCCGGGGGGAGAGATCAGGACGACCTCACGGTCCTGGAGATGGTGCGTCGACAGTTCCTTGTCGAGCGGCAGATCGACCAGGCCGAGCTCTGCCACGCCGTCGGTCAGGGCCCGCACGAGTGCCTCACGGCTGTCGTGCGGGAGAAGGCGTACGTCGATGCCCGGGTGGCGTTCGGCGAAGGAGGGCACCAGATCGGCGGCGAGATCGAGGGACAGGGTCGGTGTGGCGGCCACCGTCAGCGAGGTACGCGAACTGCCGCCGTGCGCCGGGCGGATGTCCTCGATGGCCTCCACGGCATCGAGGACCGTACGGGCCAGGCGTACGACGCGGGCGCCTTCCGGGGTCAGGGTCGCCCGCCGGCGCCTGCGGTCCAGGAGCTCCACGCCGAGGTCCCGTTCGAGGGACTGGATGGACCGTGAGAGGGCGGGCTGGGCGATATAGACGGAGCACGCGGCGGCTGTTATCGAGCGGCAGTCCGCAACGGCGACGAGGTACCGCAACTGCTGGAGTGTGGGGGTCATGCGCGGACGGTAGCCGCCGGGTCGTGAGGGTGTAAGAGGCACAAGCACGAACAACTGCCCATATCCACACCTGAGTTGAGACTTGGCCGGCAGTAATCCATACCTCTGAGGCATGAGTGGCTGATGTGCGTTGACAGTGTCGGCCTACCGCCGCACGATGCAACGCGGCATCGGACGTTACCGTCCGGTCACTTCTCTCGTAGGTCCTGTCCGGTCGATCAGGCCGGATCAGTGAGCGGGTTCTGGTGCGTGCAGCTGCAAGGCGGAGGAAGGAGACGACGCGGAGCGTCGGCGACTGACGACAACGCGGCAGATGTGCGTGCCAGGGCACGCGAGCCCGGCAAGATCGGCCGGACAGGACCTGGGGTCCCGATCCGTCCCCGGCACGCCACGGTCCGACCCGCCGTGGCCCCCCTCGCAGGCCCTGCCCGGAACCCAAGGAGAGCCCGTGATCTCTCAGCCCACCCGGCACGCGGACCGGGACCTCGTGATCGTGGTCAGCCCCTTCGAAGAGCCCAATTCCCGGATGGTCGCGGCCGCGGAACGAGCCGGTGCGCTGGGCGTGCTCGACCTCGGCAGGGACCGTGAGCGGGCGCGTGGCGCCATGGCCGGGCTGCGGGGGCGGTACGGAGTCCGCGTACCGGCCGGGTGCCCGCTGGCCCCGGACGAACTGCCCGCAGCGGTGGACACCGTTCTGCTCGCCGAAGAGCACTGGCGCACCGGGACGGCCCGCTGGGCCGCGTACGGCGGACGCCGGGTGTGGGCCGAGGTGGTCAGCCCCGCCGAGGCCTCGGCCGCCGTCACAGCGGGAGCTTCCGGCCTGGTGGCCAGGGGGCATGAGGCTGGCGGCCGGGTCGGCGAACTGACCACCTTCGTGCTGCTCCAACGCCTCCTGGGCGAGCCGGAGTTGAACGTTCCGGTCTTCGCGGCCGGAGGCATCGGCCCCCACACGGCCGCCGCCGCCGTCGCGGGCGGCGCCACCGGAGTCGTACTCGACACCCAGCTCGCGCTCACCACGGAGGGCGCCGCCGGGCTGCCCGGCGATGTCGAGGCAGCGATCCGCGCCATGGACGGCAGCGAAACCACCGTCGTCCGCGGACACCGGATCTACGCCCGCCCGGATCTGCCGCCACCGCAGACGGACATCGCCGAACACCTCGGCGCCCGCGGACTGCGCACCCAGCCGCTGCCCATCGGCCAGGAGGGAGCCACGGCCGCCCGGCTCGCCGCACGTCACCGCACCACCGGCTCGCTCGTCCAGGCCGTCCGGGCGGCCATCACCGGCCACCTGGAAGCGGCGGTACGTGCCCGTCCGCTCGGCTCGCGCCCGGGTGAGGGCCATCTGCCCGTGGCCCAGGGGCCCATGACCCGGGTCAGCGACCGGCCCGCCTTCGCCTCGGCGGTGGCGGACGGGGGCGGGCTGCCCTTTCTCGCCCTCGCCGTCATGGACGGCCCCGATGTCCGCGAACTGCTCACCCGGACCGCGGAGCGCCTGGCAGGCCGGGACTGGGGTGTCGGACTGCTCGGCTTCGCCCCCGAGGAGCTGCGCCGCGAACAGCTCGCCGCCGTCGCCGACGCCCGGCCCCCGTACGCGATCATCGCGGGCGGGCGGCCCGCCCAGGCCGCCCCCCTCGAAGCGGCCGGGACCAGGACCTATCTGCATGTGCCGTCGCCGGGACTCCTGGAGCAGTTTCTCGCCGAAGGAGCGCGGCGCTTCGTCTTCGAAGGGCTGGAGTGCGGCGGGCACATCGGCCCGCGCGCCGCCTTCCCGCTCTGGGAGGAGCAGATCGAGCGGCTGCTCTCCTGCCCGTACGCCGACGAACTCGACGTCCTCTTCGCCGGTGGCATCCACGACGAGCGATCCGCGGCGATGGCCATGGCCGCCGCGGGTCCGCTTGCCGAGCGCGGGGCCCGCACCGGCGTTCTGATGGGCACCGCCTATCTGTTCACCGAGGAGGCCGTGGCCGCCGGAGCCGTACTGCCCGGCTTCCAGCGCGCGGCGATCGACTGCGAGGCCACCACGCTCCTGCGCACCGCCCCGGGCCATGCCACCCGCTGCGCCACCACGCCGTACACCGACGTCTTCAGCGCCACCGCCCAGCGGCTGCGGCAGGACGGCGCGAGCCCGAACGAGGTCTGGGAGGAGCTGGAGAAACTCAACCTCGGGCGGCTGCGGATCGCCAGCAAGGGCCTGCGCCGCACAGCGAGTGGGCTCGTCCCGGTGGACGAGGACGAACAGCGCGGCGAAGGCCTCTACATGCTCGGCCAGATCGCCACCGCCCGCACCGCGACCACTACGGTCGCCGCCCTCCACGCCCAAGTGACCGAAGGCGCCACGCAGTTGCTCGAACGGCGCTGGGAACAGCTGTGCGCTGCATCCCCGCACGAGACGGATCAGGCACCGCTCGACATCGCGATCGTGGGCATGGCCTGCCGCTATCCCGGCGCCGACGACCTCGCCGGGTACTGGGCCAACATCGTCGCCGGGACCGACTCCGTGACCGAGGTACCCGCCGACCGCTGGGACAGCGCCGCCCATTACGACCCGGACCCGGCGCGCGCGGGGGAGCGGACCCCGTCCCGGTGGGGCGGCTTCCTGCCACCGGCACCCTTCGACGCGCTCGCGCACGGAATCGCCCCTGCCTCGCTCGGCAGTATCGAACCGGTGCAGCTCCTCGCCCTCGACATCGCGGCCCGCGCCCTCGCCGACGCCGGATACGCGGGCGAGCGGCACTTCGACCGCTCCCGCACCTCGGTCGTCTTCGGCGCGGAGGCGGGCACGGATCTCGCGGGCGCGTACGGCTTCCGCGCCCTGTACCCCGGCTATCTCGGCGCACTGCCGCCCGAGCTGGACGACCAGCTGCCCCGGCTGACCGAGGACTCGTTCCCAGGAGTCCTCGCGAACGTCATCGCCGGGCGGGTCGCCAACCGCCTCGACCTCGGGGGCGCCAACTGCACGATCGACGCCGCCTGCGCCTCCTCGCTCGCCGCACTGGACCTGGCCTGCAAGCAACTGCGCGACCGGGACAGCGACATGGTGCTGTGCGGCGGCGCCGATGTGCACAACGGCATCAACGACTACCTGATGTTCGCCTCCGTACGCGCCCTCTCACCCACCGGACGCTGCCGCCCCTTCGACGCCTCCGCCGACGGCATCGCGCTCGGCGAGGGCGTCGCCTGCCTCGTACTCAAACGCCTCGCGGACGCGCAACGCGACGGCGACCGCGTCTACGCCGTCGTCAAGGCCGTCGGCGCCTCCAGCGACGGACGCTCCCTCGGCCTCACCGCACCCCGCCCCGAAGGACAGCGGCGGGCCCTGGAACGCGCCTACCGGCGGGCCGGGATCGCGCCCCGTCAGATCGGTCTGGTGGAGGCGCACGGCACAGGCACCGTCGTGGGCGACAGCACCGAACTGGGCGTCCTCACCGAGGTCTTCGGCGGTGGCGAGCCGGGCCTCTGTTCGCTCGGTTCGGTCAAGTCGCAGCTCGGCCATACGAAATGTGCGGCGGGCCTGGCCGGACTGATCAAGGCGGCACGGGCCGTGCACCGCGGCGTACGGCCGCCGACGCTGCACCTGACGAGCCCCAACCCCGACTGGCAGCCAGGCAGCAGCCCCTTCTGCTTCGACACCGAGGCCAGGCCCTGGACCGAGCCCGCCGGACGCCGCATCGCGGCAGTGAGTGCCTTCGGCTTCGGCGGCACCAACTACCATGCGGTGCTTGCCGGTTACGGGGACGAGGACGAGCCCGCCCACGGCCTGGACGCCTGGCCGGCGGAGCTGTTCTGCTTCCGCGGGGCCGACCGGACCGCCGCCCTCCGGTTCATCGAACGCCTCGCCGCCCGGCTGGAGCAGAACGACAGGGCGGGACGGCCGTGGCCGCTGCGCGACCTCGCCGCGGAGACCTCCGCCGGTGAGGGGACGATCCACGTCGCGGTGGTCGCCACCTCACTCGACGATCTGGCCGGAAAACTGGAGCAGGCCCGGGAGTTCGTCCACGGCGACGGCATCCATGTACGCGACGAAGCGCAAGGTCCCGGGCGGACCGCCTTCCTCTTCCCGGGGCAGGGCAGCCAGCGGCCGGGCATGCTCGGCGATCTGTTCATCGCCTTTCCCCGGCTGAGGGGGCTTCTGTACGACCAGGATCCGCGCCGGACTGCCACGATGTTCCCGCCCGCCGCCTTCACGCCCGAGGACCGGGCCGCCCAGCGCGCGGCCGTCACCGACACCCGGACCGCTCAGCCGGCCCTCGGGCTCACCGGCGCCGCCGCACACCTCCTGCTCACCTCCCTCGGCATACGCCCCGACTGCACCGCCGGACACTCCTACGGCGAGCTGGTCGCAGTCTGGGCCGCCGGCGCCTACGACACGGCGACGCTCCTGCGGCTCAGCGAACGCCGGGCGGAGGCGATCCTCGCCGCCGCCGGGGACGACCCGGGAGCGATGGCCGCGGTGGCCTCTGCCCCACAGGACTTGCCCGACCTGCCGTCCGGATGCGTCGTCGCCAACCACAACGCACCGGCGCAGAGCGTCATCTCCGGCCCGACGGGCGCGGTCGACGCCGCGATCGGCGCACTGCGCGGGGCGGGCATCCGGGCCGAACGCCTCCCGGTGGCCTGCGCCTTCCACAGCGAGGTCGTCGCCGGGGCCGCACAGGAGCTGGCCGAGGAGCTGGCTCGGGCCTGCGTCACCGAGCCCGCGATCCCGGTCTGGTCGAACACCACCGCGGACCTCTATCCGGCCGACGCGGCGGCCGTACGGGAGATGCTGGCCCGCCAGGTCGCCGAGCCCGTGCGTTTCGCCGAGCAGATCGAAGCCATGTACGCGGCAGGGGTGCGGACCTTCGTGGAGGCCGGACCGGGCCGGGTGCTCAGCGCTCTGGTCGGCCGCATCCTGGGCGACCGGCCCCACGCCGCTGTTCCCCTCGACATCGCGGGAGAGCACGGCGTGACCCGTCTGGTGACCGCGCTCGCCGAACTCGCCGCGGCGGGCGTCCCGTTCGACCCGGAGCCGCTGTTCAGGGGCCGCTCCGCAACGCTGCCCGCCGAACCGCCACGGCGCGCCGGATGGCTGGTCGACGGCCATCTCGTAAGGACGGCGGACGGCAAGCCGGTGACGGGCGGGCTGCTTCCGGCACGCCGGGTGACACCGGCCGCCGCTGCCGCCACCGCCGACCGGCGGGAGGACGCCGTCCTGGAGTATCTGCGCGGAGCGCGGGAACTGGTCGCAGCCCAACGGGACGTGCTGCTCGGCTACTTGGGTGCGGAGGCCCCGCCGCCGACTGGCATAGCCGCGCGGGCTCCGGAGATCACCGCACCGCAACCCGCCGCCGAAGAGCCGGACCGCCGCCCTCTGACGCCGGACCAACTCCTCGACGCCGTACTGGAGATCGTCCACAAACGCACCGGCTATCCCCGGGAGATGCTCGACCCCGCGCTGGACCTGGAGGCCGACCTGTCGGTGGACTCCATCAAGCGTGTAGAGATCATCGGGGCCCTGGCCGACCGGATCGGGCTGCCGCGCGGTGTGGACGGCCCGGCGGAATCGGCCGTCGAGGAACTGTCCCGGCTGAAGACCATCAGCGGCATCGTCGACTGGATCGTCGCTCGCGGCACGACCACGACACCCGAACCGGCCCCGGCCCCGGCAACTGAGCAGACCATGCTCCCGTCCACCGGTCCGGTCCGGCCGAGGCGCCCCGCGCGGCTGCTGGTCGAGGTCACCCCCGTGGGGCCGCCCGACACCCGCGACCCCGCCGATGTACTGCCCGGCCTTCGGCTGGCCGTCGTCGACGACGGTCTCGGCGTCGCCGCCGCACTGGCCGCCGCACTCGAATCCCACGGCGCCGAGGTGCGCACCCTCCACCCCGAGCGGCTCGCCGACGCGGCCGGAGCCGACGGGGTCGTGGACCTGAGCTCGCTGCGTCCCGCCCCGTACCCCGTGCTGCCCGAGACCTTCGGTGCCCTGCGCGGGATCCTGGCGGCGGGCACCCGCCGACTGCTGCTCGTCACCGGACGCGGTGGAGCCTTCGGCAGGACCGCACCGTCGCAGGAGGTGCCGGGCTCGTCGCCCGACCCGATCCCCGGTGCCGGCCTGTACGGCTTCGCCCGCACCGCGGCGATCGAGCATCCCGGCACCGCCGTACGTGCCGTGGACATCGACCCCAAGGACCGTCCCGAGCGGATCGCCGCCCATCTGATCGCCGAACTGTGCGCTCCCGAAGAGCCCGTGGTCATCGGCTACACCAACGGCACCCGCAACACCCTTCGTACCGCCTTCGTTCCTCTCCCGGCCGATGAACCGGAACCACCGCTACCGCTCGACCGCGACGCGGTAGTCCTGTTCACCGGCGGGGCCCGCGGTATCACCGCCCGTACAGCCATCGCCCTCGCCGGCGCCACCGGATGCCATGTCGAACTCATCGGCCGCACCCCGCTCCCCGACGACGCCGAGGACCCGGCCGTCGCCCACGCCCACGACCGGGTCGCCCTGCGTGCGGCCCTCGTCCGGCAGGGCCTGCGCACCCCCGCCGAGATCGAGGCCGCCGCGACCGGCATCCTCGCCGCGCGCGAGATCCGCACCACCCTCGCCGCTCTCACCGGGTCTGCCGCCTCGGTGCGGTACCACGCGGCTGACGTCACCGATCCGCGTGCGGTACGCGACGTGATCCGTGGCGTACGCGCCCGGCACGGCCGTCTCGACGGTCTCGTGCACGGCGCCGGAACCATCGAGGACAAGCTGCTGCGCGACAAGGACCCGGCCTCCTTCGCCCGGGTGTTCGCCACCAAGGTCGACGGCGCCCGCCATCTCATCGACGCCGCCGCCGACCACGGGGACGGCCCGCCGCCCGGCTTCCTCGTCCTCTTCGGCAGCGTCGCCGGAGTCTTCGGCAACCGCGGTCAGGCGGACTACGCGGCCGCCAACGAAGCTCTGGACACCCTGGCCGCCACCCCCTCCTGGTCCCAGCGTTTCCCGGGCCGGGTACTCGCCGTCGACTGGGGCCCCTGGGCGGCCGAGGCGGGCGGCATGGTCACCCCCGAGCTGGAACGGATGTACGCGAGCCGCGGCATCCCCCTCCTCGATCCGGCCGCGGGCACGGCCGCCCTCCTCGCCGAGCTGGCCCACGGCACCACCGGCCAGGTCGTCCTCCTGGCACAGGACCCGGGGGAGTCCCGCCATGGCTGAGGAGCGTCGCGGTCCCCGGCCGAGCGACGCCGCGATCGTCGGCATGGGCGCCGTCTTCCCCGGCGCCACCGATCTGGCCGCGTACCGGCGCAATCTGTTCGCGGGCACGGACGCCATCAGCGACGTACCGCCCGGCCGCTGGGACCCCGAGGTCTACTACGACCCGAACGGCACCGAAGGACCCGCCCGCAGCGACCACTTCTACTGCCGCCGTGGCGGCTTCATCGACGAGCTCACCGCCTTCGAGCCGACCCGTTTCGGCATCATGCCCGCAGCCGTGGCCGGAGCGGAGCCCGATCAGCTGCTCGCCCTGCGGGTCATCGCCGAGGCCGTGGCCGATGCCGGGGGCGAGGAACGGCTGCCCGCCGACCGGTCCCGAATCGGCGTCATCCTCGGCCGTGGCGGCTTCATGGGCGTCGCCACCGCGCGCCTCGACCAGCGCGTGCGCACCGCCCACCAGCTCGCCGCGACGCTGCGCGAACTCGCCCCGGAACTCGGCGAGAAGCGCATCACCGAGGTACGCGAAGCCTTCCAGGCCGGGCTGGGTCCCGAGCGGCCCGAGGCGTCCATCGGGCTCGTACCGAGCTTCACCGCCGCCAGGACCGCCAACCGCCTCGACTTCCGTGGCCCCGCCTACACCATCGACGCCGCGTGTGCCTCCTCGCTGCTCGCCGTCGAGCAGGGCGTCGGTCTGCTCGCGGGCGGCAGTTGCGACCTGGTGGTCGCCGGAGCCGTGCACCACTGTCATATCGCCACGCTCTGGAGCGTCTTCACCCAGCTGCGGGCACTCAGCCCCAGTCAGCACATCCGGCCTTTCGACCGCCGCGCAGACGGCACGCTGCTGTCCGAAGGCACCGGCGTCGTCCTGCTCAAGCGCCTGGCGGACGCCGAACGCGACGGCGACCGCGTCTACGCCGTCGTACGGGGCGTCGGCGTCGCCGGTGACGGCCGCGCCGCCAGCCTGATGAGCCCCTTGGTGGACGGCCAGGTACGTGCCCTGCGCCAGGCCTGGGTGCGGGCCGGGCTCGATCCGGCAGCGCCCGGCGCGCTCGGGCTGCTGGAGGCGCACGGCACCGGGACACCGGTCGGCGACGAGGCCGAACTCACCACTCTGGCCGAGGTGTTCGGCCCGCGCACGCACGGCGCCGAACAGGTCGCCATGGGTTCCGTGAAATCGATGCTCGGCCACACGATGCAGGCCTCCGGGATGGCCGGGCTGATCAAGGCCGTACTCGCCGTGCACGAGGGGACGCTGCCCCCGACCCTGCATCTCGAAGAGCCGCACGAGGGCTTCGCGAGCACGCGCATGCGCCCGGTGACGCAGACGGAGCCGTGGCACCGGGGGCGCGTGGCGCGACGGGCGGGGGTGAACGCCTTCGGTTTCGGCGGGATCAACGCGCATGTGGTGCTGGAAGAGGCGCCGGGGGCATTCGCCGCGGGCGGGCGGGTAATCTCGGCCGCCGCCGCCGCGCCGCCCGCTCGCATCACGCTGCTGGCTGCGGCCACCGCCGCGGAACTCGGCCGTCTCGTGGAGGCGTTGCCGGACTCGGCAGCACAGGTACCTGGTGTGTCCGAAGGCCCTTGTCGCCTCGCCGTCCTCGGACTGACACCCAAACGCCGGGCCCTGGCAGCGGCGGTCGTCGCCCGCGGAAGGCCGTGGCGCGGGCGCGGCGGCGTCTGGTTCACGCCCAGCCCGCTGCTCGCGCGCGACGGCAGGGTGGCCTTCGTCTTCCCTGGCCTGGAACCGGACTTCACGCCCTACGTCGATGATGTCGCCGACCGGTTCGGGCTTCCCCGGCCCGCCCTGACCGGCGGGGACGCACTGATGGAACGGGCGCTGGACACCATCGTCGTCGGCCGCCTCTTCGCCCGGGTACTGCCCGAACTGGGCATCCACGCCGACCTGCTGGCCGGACACAGCCTCGGCGAGTGGACCGCCATGGTCGTCGCGGGGATGTATCCGCGGCAGGCCGTCGACACCTTCCTCGACTCGCTGAGACCGGGCGATCTCGACGTGCCCGACCTGGCGTACGCGGCGCTGGGCTGCGGGGTCCGGCAGGCGGCCGCCGCGCTGCACGGGCTCAGCGGCGTCGCCGTCAGCCACGACAACTGCCCTCACCAGTCGGTGCTGTGCGGGGAGCCGCGCCCCATCGCCGAGGCGCTGAGCCGACTGGCCGCCCAGGGCGTACTCACCCAGGAGCTGCCCTTCCGGTCGGGCTTCCATACGCCCATGTGGGGGCCGTACCTGGACCAGGTGCGCGCCGCGTTCGGCGCACTGCCGGTCGGGCCGCCGGCCGTGCCGGTCTGGTCGGCGACCACGGTGGCCGCCTACCCGGGCGCCCAGGACGAGGTACGGGACGTGGTGCTGCGTCATCTGCTGGAGCCGGTGCGCTTCCGGGAGCTGACGACGCGGCTGTACGCGGAGGGAGTGCGCGCCTTCGTGCAGATGGGTCCGGGCAGCCTCCCCGGCTTCGTGGCGGACACCCTGCACGGGCGGGACCACCTCGCCATCTCCGCGGGCGCGCTCCGGGGCGGGAGCGGTCTCGATCAACTGAGCCGTCTGGCCGCCGCGTTGTGGACGGAGGGACTGAACCCTCGCTGGGACCGGCTGGCCGAGCCCGAGTCGGCGAGTCCGGTGGCACCGCCGGGGCCGGACCTCGTGCGGCTCGATCTCGGCTCATCGCTGGTGAGTCTCGGCGCCGCCGCGCCCTCGCTCCGGCTGGCCGACCCGCCTCGGGTACCGGCCACCGGCGGGCCGGTACTGCTGTCGGCCCTCGACGCCGTGGCCGGCGAGACACAGGACACGGTGCGCGCCGTCGCCGAGGCCTGGCGCGCGAAGAGCGTCCGGCCCTCCGTCCTCGCCCCGTACAACTCCCGGCGACGGCTTTCCCTCGACACCATGCCGTACGTCCGCGACCACTGCGTCTATCTCCAGCCCGACGGCTGGCCCGAGCCCTCGGACCGCTTCCCCGTCGTCCCCATGACCACCCTGCTGGAACTGGCCGCCGACGCCGCACGCGCGGCGGTTCCCGGACCGGTCGTGACCGGTTTCGCGGAGGTACGGGCCCTGCGCTGGCTGCCCGTCGACCCGCCCGTCGACGCCGAGTTCACCGTGACCGGCGACAGCGGGAGCAGCCGGATACGTGTGGAGATCGGCGATTGCGCGACCGTCACCGTCCACCTCGCCGACCGCCACGCGAAGCCGCCCGCCCCCGATCTCTCGACGCTGACCCGTGAATCGACGCCTCCGGTCAGCGCGGAGGCCCTCTACCGCGACCGGTGGATGTTCCACGGTCCGGCCTTCGCCGGGGTCCACGAGGTGACCGCCGTCGCCGACGACGGCATTCGCGGGGTGCTGCGGGCGCTGCCCGCGCCGGGCGCGCTGCTGGATGCCGCCGGACAACTGCTCGGCCACTGGATGCAGTTGAGGCTGACGGCAGACCGCCTGGTCTTCCCCGCATCGCTGGAGCGGGTGAGCCTTTACGGGCCCGCGCCGCGCGATGGGGCGCTCCTGCACGCCACCGCCCGTATCCGGGCCGTGCGACCCGACTCCGTCCTGGGCGATGTGGAACTCACCGCCGACGGCACGGTGTGGGCCCGCCTCGAAGGGTGGACCTACCGGCGCTTCGCCGCCGACGAACGGGTGTGGCCCATGAAGTTCACCCCGGAGATCTGCGGGATCGGCGAACCGCAGCCCGGCGGCTGGTGCCTCGCCCGGCGGCGCTGGACCGACCCGGCATCCCAGGAGCTGGTGATGCGGCGCTATCTGGGCGCCGCCGAGCGCGCCGTGTACGAGCAGCGCCCGCCGCGCGCCCGCGCGCCCTGGCTGCTCGGGCGGATCGCCGCCAAGGACGCCGTACGACATCTGCTGTGGGACGGCGGCGCGGGGCCCCTCTTCCCGGTGGAGGTGCAGGTCGGCAACGACGAGTCGGGCCGCCCCCGCGCGAAGGGTCCGCTCGCCGCCGCACTGCGGCTCTCGCTGGCCCACAAGGACCGGCTGGCGGTCGCGTACGCGCATCAGTCCCACGCCGTCGGTATCGACATCGAGACCGTCACCGAGGACCCGGCGGCGCTGAGCCGTATCGCGCTCACCGCCGAAGAGCGGGAGCTCGCCGAGCAGTTCGCGGCGCGGGAAGGGTGCGGCAGTGCGCAGGCGCTCACCGCGCTCTGGTGCGCCAAGGAAGCCGCGGCCAAGGCCGAAGGCACCGGCCTGGGCGGCCGCCTGCGGCAGTGGAACGTCACCGACGGACCCACAGGGCTGCGGGTGCGCTCTCCCGAGGGCCGCAGCCACGCCGTACGGATCAGCACCGTCGATGATCTGCCCGGCCCGGACAGCCACCCCGTAACCCATGTTGTCGCCCGGACCGTACCCCCCACCCCGACCCCGCCGGAGGCCGGCCATGACATCTGACCCCATCGCCGAACAGATACTCGCCGAGATCACCGCCATGCTCGTCGAGACCGTCGGTGACGAGTTCCTCCTCGCCGAAGAGGTCACGCTGGACACCACCTTCAACGAGGACCTGGCGCTGGAGAGCATCGAGTTCGTCGCTCTCGCCGAACTGCTCCAGCAGCGTTACGGGTCAGCCGTGGACCTGATCGCCTTCCTGGCCGAAAAGGACATGGAGGAGATCCTGGCGATGACCGTCGGCGACCTCGTCTCGCACATCGCCGGGAGACCCGCTCCGGCGGGCGCCGGGGATCCCTCTCCGACCGTTGCCGGGGCACCGGCCCCGGCTCCGGCCGGCTGACCGCCATGGCCGAGATCATCGCCAACTCCCTCCGCTTCCACGTCCAGCGGCTGCCCGCGGCGGACACGGGCGGCGACGCCGGAGCGAGGGTCGTCTTCCTCCACGGCCTGGTCGTCGACAACCTCTCCAGCTTCTACTGCACCCTCGCCGTCCCGGCCGCGCAGGCAGGGCACGAAGTCGTCCTGTACGACCTGCGAGGCCACGGCCGCACCGAGCGCCCGTCGAGCGGATACGACACCGCCACCGCCGTCCGTGATCTGACCGCCCTGCTCGGGGCGCTCGGCCTCGATGAGCAGCCCGTCCATCTCGTCGGCAACAGCTTCGGCGGAACCCTCGCACTGCACACCGCACTCGCCCGCCCAGACCTCGTCGCCGGACTCATCCTGATCGAGGCCCCGCTGAGCGGCCCCTGGGTCGACAACATGCTCGACACGCTGTCCGTCGCCGCCCTCGACCTCGAAGGCAGCGAGGTACCGCGTGAACTGGCCTCGCTCGGAGCGCGCAAGGCGGCCCGGCTGACCGCGACGGCCGACGAACTCCTCAACCGCACCACCCTGATCGACGACATCGCGGCGGGGCGGCCCTTCACCGCCCAGGACTTCGCCCGGGTGCGCTGCCCGGTGCTCGCCGTCTGCGGAGAGCACTCCGAACTCGTCTGCGGTGCCCGGGAGTTGGCTCGCCACGCGTCCGACTGCACTGTGCGCGTGGTGCCGGGCCTCGGCCACGACGTCCTGCAGGGCGCCACCACAGAGCTGCGGCGGGCCGTACTGGACCGGCTGTCCGAAGCAGTTCGGCGGCAGCCCGAGGCGGTGACGGTATGAAGGTGCTGTTCGTCGTCCCGCCGCTGGCCGGACATGTCAACCCCACGGTCGCCGTCGCCGCCGAACTCACCGCACGCGGACACGAGGTCGCATGGACCGGCCCCGCCGAAGTCCTGCCCCCTCTGCTGCCCGCCCGCGCCACCCTCATCCCGTCCGGCGAGCGTTCGGGCCCCGGCGGCTACGGCGCGCTGCACGGACGCTGGCGTGATCTGCGCGGCGCCGCCGCTCTGCGCTTCCTGTGGGAGGAGGCGCTCATTCCGCTCGCCCACGGAATGCTGCCCGGTGTCGATGCGGCCGTCGACGCGTACGCCCCCGATGTGCTCGTCGCCGACCAGCAGGCTCTCGCCGGTGCGGTGGTCGCCCGGCGGCGCGGACTGCCGTGGGTGACCTCCTCGACCACCACGGCCGAGTTCACCCGGCCCTTCGCGGGTTTCCCCAAAGTGGGGGAGTGGGTGAAGGAACGGATCAACGGATTCCTTGCCGCCTCCGGCGCGCCCGGCGGCTGGGACCCACGCTTCTCGGACCGGCTGGTCCTGGTCTTCTCCACCCCCGAGCTCGTCGGCGCGGGTGAGACGTGGCCCGAGCACTACGCCTTCACCGGCCCCGCGCTGGGCGCCCGCCCGTCGGACGGCTCATCGTTCCCCTGGCGGCGGCTGGATCCCGTGCGCCGCCGGGTACTGGTGTCCCTCGGCACGCTCAACCGCGAGGCCGGCGGCCGCTTCTACGCCGCGGTCCTGCGGGCCGCCGAGCGCCTGGCCGACCGGGTGCAGCTGATCGTGGCCGCACCCGCGGACCTGGTCGGCGACGCGCGTCAGGACCACGTCCTGCTCCAGGAATACGTCCCTCAACTCGCGTTGCTGCCGCACCTCGACGCCGTGGTCTGCCACGGCGGGCACAACACCGTCTGCGAGGCGCTCGCCCACGGACTGCCCCTGGTCGTCGCGCCGGTCCGCGACGACCAGCCGATCGTCGCCCAGCAGGTGGCCACGTGCGGGGCCGGAATCCGGGTGCACTTCGGCCGCCCCCGCGCGGACGAGGTCCACACGGCCCTGAGCGCAGTCCTCGACGACCCGAACCACCGGCGGGCCGCCCGCCGTGTCCAGGCATCCTTCGCGGCGGCCGGGGGAGCCGCGGCCGCGGCCGACAGGTTGGAGAAGCTGCTATGACACAGTCCCGTACCCGCCGCGTCCCCTGGGCGGCCGCCGCCCTGCTCGCAGGGCTCACCGCGGGCACCGTCCGCGCCCGTCGGCGGCTGGCCGCGATACCGGTGCTCGACCCGGCCGGGGACCGTGCGCCCACGGACGGCTGGCATCTGATCACCGCCCGGGGCGTCGAGGCCGACGAAGCCACCGTGGGCGCCGCCGTCGCGTACGCGGAGCGAACCGGTCTGAAGGTGCTCGACCTGCTGCCGGGCAGCCTCGACGCGGAACGCGCGCTGAGCCTGCTCCGGCTGCTCGACCTCGGCGACGCCCGCTTTGCCCGTACCACACAGGCGCGTGGCGCGGGACAGGCCGTACTGATCGCCGAGGACGTCCGCAGCCGCGCCGGTGTCGAGACCGGGAGCGACCTCGACACCGCCGAACTGCACGTCCTCCTCGGCCGGGTGAAGGAGTACGCCGCAGGGGAGACCGGTGTCGCCATCGCCCCCGGTCTCACCGTCCCGTCCCCAGAACTCACTCTCCGCGCAGGGGAGTTGCGAGCCCAGGGACTGCCTCCGGGTGTGCTGACCGCCGCGCACCTCGCCGGTCTGGCCCTGCTGGCACGCGCGGCCGTCAAGGACGGCCGCTGGGGCGCCGCGGCACTCGCCCTGTACTGGCTGCAGCCCGCGCTGGTCCTCGGCGCTGCGAGCAGCCCGCTGCGCCCGGCCGACCTGCCGCGCGCCACCGCGGCGCGGCCGCTGCACTCCCTGAACGCCGCCCTCCGCACGGCGGCCACCCTGCGACCGGCCCCTGCCGGACCCTGGCCGGAAGTGGAAGCGCTCCGGCCCGGATATGAGGCCGAACTCAAGGCGGGCACCGAGCGGTTCTTCGAGCCGCGCCGCCCCGACTGCCCCTGGTGCGGCTCCACCGACCTCTCCCTGCGCACCCGGATGCCGGATCAGTTCCAGGCCAAGCCCGGCCGCTTCTGTCTCGAACAGTGCGGCGGCTGCGGGCATGTCTTCCAGAACCCGCGGCTGTCCCTGGACGGACTCGACTTCTACTACCGCGACTTCTACGACGGTCTCAGCGTCAGCAGCGCGTCCGCGGTCTTCGGCCGCATGAACCGCTCGTATATGGCCCGCGCCGCCATGCTGAAACCCTTCGGCACGCCCGCCGCCTGGCTCGACGTGGGCACCGGACACGGCCACTTCTGCAACGGAGCGCGCGAGGTGTGGCCGGACACCCGCTTCGACGGTCTCGACATGGCCGCCGCGGTGCGGGACGCGGAAGCCCGCGGCTGGGTCGAGGCGGCCCACCGCGGGCAGTTCCCGGAGCTCGCCGCCACGCTCGTGCACCGCTACGACACGATCAGCATGTTCCACTACCTGGAGCACACCCGGGACCCCTTCGCCGAGCTCGACGCGGCCGCCGAGGTGCTGCCCGCCGGCGGGCATCTGCTCATCGAACTGCCCGACCCCGAGTCACGGCTCGCCCGCGTGCTCGGCTCGTACTGGCTTCCCTGGTTCCAGCCCCAGCACCAGCACCTCATGCCGATCGCCAACCTCAAGCAGGCACTGGCCGAGCGTGGGTTCACGGTCCTGGCCGAGGAGCACGGCGCGGCCCACCAGGCCTGCGACTTCGTCGGCGTCGTCCTGCTCGCCGCGAACCGGATCGCCCCCAATCCGTTCGCACCCTGGGGACCGGGCAGCGCCACCGTGGCTCAGCGAGTGGCGCGCAAGGGGGTCTGGACGGCGGCGCTGCCGTGCTTCGCGGCAGCCGCGGCCCTGGACAGACTGCGCGCGGCCGCGGCCCGCGTCACCGACGGCGGCAACGCCTACCGGCTGCTGGCCCGCAGGACACCGGCGGGCCCCGAGAGCGGATGAGGGACATGAGCATGCTGGACCTCGCCCGCCGCCACACCGCCGACCCGCTCTTCCGGCTGGTCGCCTACGCCCTCGAATCGGCACACGACCGGCCACCGGCCACGGTGTGGAGCGCCCCGCACGCCTTCCACCTCGGCTCGCCGCACCTGGTCGCGGCCGCCGGCTGGCCGGTCGCTGCCGCCGCCGCACCCCGTGACGACGGCCTCGCACGGCTCAGTTCGCTCGCCCACCCCGCGCAAAGCTGCGAACTCCCGCTCACCGGCCCGCCATCGCCCCACCCCGACTGGGCCGCCCGCACCTATGCCCTGCTGCGGACCATGGCCCGGGTCGGTTACGGCCGGGGCGGCATCGACCTCCACATCCACTCCACGCTGACCCCTGCGACCGGTCTGTCGAGCGCCGAGCCGCTGGAGTGCGCCGTCGCCCTCGCCGTCGCCGATCTGCACGCGGCGCGGACACGGCCGCCGCGCGGCAGGCTCGCCACCCTGGCCCGGACCGCAGCACCGGGCGGGGACCAGGCGCTGCGCGAGGCCGTGCTCTTCGCCCGCCCCGGCCGGGCCCTGCTGCTCGGCGACGGCGGCCGGCGGCATGTCCGCTTCGACCCGGACGAGCACGGGGCGCGCCTGACCCTGCTGGTGACCCGCGGCGAAGGGCGCGGTCCGGGTGACATCCAGGACGCGGTGGCGATCGCGCGGCGTGCGGGTGCGACGGCCGCCTGGTGGCCCGGACACGGCCCCGGGCGCAGCGCACTGGTGCTGCTGCCGAAGGACCGGCTGACCCATGTCCGCACCACCGTGACCGAGGAGTTCCGCTCCGGCGGACGACGCGTGCCGCGCTTCGTGAACATCACCGTGGCGGGCGCGGCCCGCCGCGAGGAGTGACAGGGAGGAACACCCCGTGAAACCAAGAGAGTTACTGCACAGGATGCCGACCGCGCGAAAACCGGAGGCCGACAGCGGCCGTCGTGGCAGGAGGTGGCGGGCGGCCGCCGCCGGGATCTTCAGCACGCTGTGCCTGGTCGTCACCTTCGGCGCGGCCGACTCCGGCGCCGCCGAGCCCCAGGCGCCCGCCGCGCTCCCCACCTACGACCACGTGGTCGTCGTCGTCTTCGAAAACAAGCAGTACGGCGAGATCATGGGCAGCCCCAACGCGCCCTACATCAACCAGCTCGCGAGCGCCGGTGCGAGCCTGACCGCGATGAAGGCGCTGACCCACCCCAGTCAGCCGAACTACTTCAACCTCTTCTCCGGCGCCACCCAGGGCATCACCTCAGACGGCTGCTACACGCCCCAGTCGATGAGCGCGGCGAACCTGGGACAGGAACTGATCGCGGCGGGCAAGACCTTCGCCACCTACAACGAGGATCTGCCGAGCGAGGGATCCACCGCCTGCACCAACGGGCAGTACGCGCAGAAGCACAACCCCTGGTTCGCCTTCAAGAACGTGCCGCTGGGCAGCGGCAAGACCTGGGCGCAGTTCCCCAAGGGCGACTTCACGCAGCTTCCGCACCTGTCGTTCGTCGTGCCGAACCAGTGCAACGACATGCATTCCTGCTCCGTCGGCACCGGCGACACCTGGGTCAAGAACAACCTCGACGCGTACGCCCAGTGGGCCAAGGCCAACAACAGCCTGCTGGTGCTGACCTGGGACGAGGACAACTACCTGGGCTCCAACACAATCGCCACGGTCTTCTCCGGCGCCAAGGTCAAGCAGGGCACGTACGGCACCGCCTACAACCACTACAGCCTGCTGCGTACCTTTGAGGATCTCTTCGGCACCACCCATGCCGCGAACGCGGCGAGCGCCACACCCATCACCGAGGTCTTCGGCGACGGCACCACCCCGCCGGGCGGGGATCTTAGTGTGGCCAATCCCGGTGCGCAGACCTGCAGGTTCAACCAGAGCTGCACGATTCAGATCACGGCCACCGGTGGCAAGGCACCCCTCAAGTACAGCGCGTCCGGCCTGCCGTTCGGCCTGTCCATCGACACCTCGACCGGCCGGATCAGCGGAAAACCCTGGCAGGTCGGCACGCTGCGGATCACGGCCACCATTACTGACACAGGCGGCGCCACCGCCTCCGCAACCTTCCCGCTCACCATCAACTGGTTCTGACGGGCGCGCCCCAGCGACCGGAAGGGAGGGATTCTGTGTATCTGTCGGCCGGCCGGACCGCCGACACCACGACGGGCGTACGCCGCACCCGCCCGCCGCGGAACGCGGGGGTCCGCCGTGCGGTCGCGGGCAATGTCATCGCGCTCGGCGGGGTCAGCCTGCTGACGGATGTCTCCGCCGAGATGGTCACCGCCGTACTGCCGCTCTACCTCGTCGTCGGCCTCGGTATGTCCCCGCTGGCCTTCGGCGCCCTCGACGGCCTCTACCAGGGCGCGACCGTCCTGTCCCGGCTGGCCGGAGGCCACCTCGCGGACCGCGCCCAGCGCCGCAAACTCGTCGCGGGCACCGGCTATGCCCTGTCCGCGGGCTGCAAACTCGCCCTGCTCGCCGTCACGACACCCTGGGCGATCGGGGCGGTCCTCGCCGCAGACCGCACCGGCAAGGGGCTGCGTACCGCACCACGCGACGCGCTGATTTCCCTGTCCTGCTCCGCCGAGGAGCAGGGCCGGGCGTTCGGAGTGCACCGGGCGATGGACACCGCGGGCGCACTGATGGGCCCCCTCGCCGCCTTCGCGGTGCTGTGGGCGGCACATGACGGATACGACGCCGTGTTCGTGGTGAGCTTCTGCGCCGCCGCACTCGGCGTGCTGCTGCTCGTCCTGTTCGTCCGCGACGTTTCCGCGGGACCGCGTCCCGAGCGAACTCGTCGCATCCGCACGGAACTCGGCAGCCTCGTCCGCACGCGCGGCCTGCCGCGGCTGTGTCTGCTTGCCGCACTGCTCGGCACTGTCACGGTCAGCGACTCGTTCCTCTATCTGCTGCTGCAGCGCCGCCTCGACCTGCCCACCCCGTACTTCCCGCTGCTCCCCGTCGGCGCCGCCGCCGGATTCCTGCTGCTGGCAGTGCCGCTGGGACGGCTGGCCGACCGGGTCGGCCGCCCGCGGGTCTTTCTCGCCGGACACGGTGCGCTGCTCGTGGCGTATGTGCTGCTGCTCGCGCCCTGGGGCGGCGGACTCGTGGCTGCCGGGTGCGTACTCCTGCTGCTCGGGGCCTTCTACGCGGCCACCGACGGTGTCCTGATGGCCGCGGCCGGTCCGCTGCTGCCGGGGCATCTGAAGGCGAGCGGCCTCGCACTGGTGCAGACGGCAGGGGCGTTGTCCCGTTTCGGCGGCTCGCTGCTCTTCGGCGCGGGCTGGATGTACCTCGGGCCCGACGGCGCGCTGACCGCGGCCGCCGCCGCTCTCGCCCTCACCCTGACGGGCGTCGCCGCCTTCCACCGACGGAGTCGCGCATGAGTGTCCGGCCGAGGCTGCTCGTGTTCCTGCTCGCCACTGTGCTCCTGGCAGCTCTCGCGGGCATCACGATCGTGCGAGCGGCCGACCGTGCGTCCGAACACGATCGGGCGCGGCCCGGCGAACCGGCGGCTCAGGCAGGTGCTGTGACGCTCCGTCAGCCAGGACAGCTGCTGTTCCGGAACCTCGCCTGGGGGCCGCAGCGCGACCATCTCTCGTCCGTCCCGCTGACCGCCGCGAACGGGCCCCGCACGTCCGCGCCCCGCGAGTGCCTGCGCTTCCATGCGGCCGCAGGCACGGGCGTCTGTCTCCGGGCCACGCGCGGGGTGGTCCCCGGCCATGAAGCCGTCCTTCTGGACGCGGAGTTGCGGCCCGTCCGCACCTTCCAGGTGTCGGGGATACCCACGCGTGCGAGGGTGTCGCCGAGCGGACGACTGGTGGCGTGGACGGTCTTCGTCAGCGGAGACTCGTACGCGGGCGGCGCCTTCTCCACCCGTACCGCCGTCTACGACACCCGCACCGGCGCCCTCCAGCCCGACCTGGAGAGCTTCACCGTCCTCAAGGACGGCCGCCGCCACCGGGCCGCCGACCACAACTTCTGGGGCGTCACCTTCGCGGCCGACGACAACCGCTTCTACGCGACCCTCGCCACCGGTGGCCGCACCTACCTCGTCGAAGGCGACCTCGCCGCGCGCACCCTGCGCACGCTGCGCCAGAACGTCGAATGCCCCTCGCTCTCGCCGGACGGCACCCGCATCGCCTTCAAGAAGCGCGTCGCGGGCGCCGGAGTCGGCAGCCCGTGGCGGCTGTACGTCCTGGACCTGCGCACCGGCCGGGAGACGGCGCTCGCCGAACACAGAAGCGTCGACGACCAGGCGCTGTGGCTGGACGGCCTCTCTCTCGTGTACGCGCTGCCGGGGGACTTCGGCGCGGACCTCTGGTCGGTCCCCGCGGACGGGAGCGGGACGGCGCGGTTGGTCGTGAGGTCGGGCACGTCGCCGGCGGTGGTCCGGTAGGCGGCGCGGTTCGCCAGCGGCGGGCTGTTCCCCACCCCGCCCTCCCCCAGACTCCGTCCGGGGGGACCCCCAACCTCCAGCGCCTCAAACGCCGGCGGGGCTGGATTGTGCGGCTGGGCCGCACATTCAGCCCGTCCGGCGTTTGAGGACATGCGGCCGAAGGTCGCATTCGGGGGTCTGGGGGCTTGCCCCCAGTTCGGGAAGGGGCGGGTAGGGGAACAAGCCCGCCGCAGGCGACCTACGCCTCCGCCGACGTCTCCGGCAGCAGCGCGAAGCAGCTCACACTCACCACACACAGCACCAGCAGATACCCCGCCACCCCCCACGGCATCCCCTGCACCCCCGACGACAGCCGCGTCGCGACCAGTGGTGTCAGCGCGCCGCCCAGCACCGCGCCGATGTTGTAAGCGAAAGCCGTGCCCGTGCAGCGCAGTTGGGGCTCGAACAGTTCGGGAATGTACGCGCCCTGCACGCCGAGCATCGTGATCACGGCGAGCAGGATCATCGACGTTCCGGCGAGGATCATCCCCACCCGCCCGGTCTGCAGCATCGCCAGATACGGCACGACGCCCAGCGCCATCGCGCCGCACCCCAGCAGGCTGAGCCTGCGCCGCCCGTACCGGTCGCCGAGCAGGGCGACCAGCGGGGTGGCGACGCCCATCACCGCCATCGCCCCCATCAGGCAGAACAGCATGACGGTCGGGTCCACCCCCAGTCGTCCGGTGGCCTGGGACAGCGCCCAGGTCGTGGCCGCGTAGTTCACGGCGTACGCGGCCGTGACCGCACCGGCCACCAGCAGCACGCGCCGCCAGTGGTGGCGCATCAGCCGGGCCAGGGGCGCACGCTCCAGGGTGCGGCGGGCGGTGAGGTCGAGAAAGGTCGGCGTCTCGTCGACCTTCGAGCGCAGGATGTAGCCGACGAGGGTCAGCACGCCCGCGCAGAGGAAGGGCACGCGCCAGCCCCACGTACGGAACTGCTCGTCCGTGAGCGTCGCGGTCATGGCCAGCATGATGCCGTTGGCGAGCACGAATCCGACGGTGGGTCCGGTCTGCGGGAATCCCGCCCACAGGCCGCGCCGTCCGGGCGGGGCGTGCTCGGAGGCGAGGAGTACGGCCGCGCTCCACTCACCGCCCACGCCGAGACCCTGGACGATGCGCATGAGGGTCAGCAGGAGTGGGGCCGCGACACCGAGGCTCGCGTACCCGGGCAGGAGGCCGATGGAGACGGTCGCGAGTCCGGTGGCGAGAACGGAGATCAGCAGGACCGTGCGACGTCCGTGCCGGTCGCCGATGTGTCCGAAGAGCAGGGAGCCCACGGGGCGGGCGATGAAACCCGTGGCGAAGGTCGCGAACGCGGCCAGGGTGCCCGCGGTGCTGGAGAAGTTCGGGAAGTAGACCGGCCCGAAGACGAGGGCCGCGGCGCTCCCGTAGATGAAGAAGTCGTAGTACTCGATGACGGTGCCGATCGCACCGGCCGCGGCGACGCGCGCCATCGACGGCCGACCGGCGTCGGGCGTCGCGTCCTTGGCCTGGTGCTCACCGCCCTGGTGCTCACCGCCCTTGAGCTCGCTGACCTGGTTCTCGCTCGATTGCGTCATGCGTCTTCTCCTGCCAGCCACAGTCGGGCACGTTCGTCGAAGTCCACGGCTGTCCGCGACCCCCGGTGGGCGAAAGGCGCCAGATCCTGGCGCATGGTCCGCGCGGCCCGCACGACGCGGGCGGAGCGCACGCCGTCCATGAGTTCCAGGGCCCTGCGCCAGGTCGTGCAGGCCTGCTCCACATGCCCCTGCCTGCACTGCATGGACCCTGCGTGCGCCAGGCTCAGTGCGGTGATGCGCTGGTACGAGTGGCCCGACGTGCTCCAGACGGCCCGGGAGAAGTGGCGCTCTGCGATGTCGTAATTCCCGAGCAGTTCGGCCGACTTGGCGGTGTGGGTGCCCACACAGGCACCGGCCGACCCCCACAGTGCGGCCCAGAAGGGCATCTCACTTTCGTCCGCGCCGTCGACCAGGCGCGCCGCGCGGGCGGCTTCCGCGACGGCTTCGCGGCTTCTGCCCGCCATGGCGAGGGCCCGCGCGCGCGTGATGACGTACAGCGACTCGGTGGCCGGATCGGTGCGGTCCTTCGCCAGCCGCAGTGCCGCGTCGATGAGGTCCAGGGTGTGCTCGCCGCGCCCGGTCTCCAGGCCGTGATGAGCAAGGATCCGCAGGACGAACGCCGTGTGCAGGTCCTGGCCGGACTCCCGGGTGAGCTTGAGGGCCTGGAGGTAGTAGCGCTGCGCCAGACCCGCCTCGCCCGCGTCGTACGCCTTCCATCCGGCCAGGTAGGCCACGCACGCGGCAGCCGAGAGCATCCGCTGCTTCTGCGCCTCGGTGCGAAAGCGGCTGCGGCACAGGGTGGCCACGTCGGAGACCAGGTACTGCACGACGGCCGAGCGGCCGTGCCCGCCGCCGTGCCGTTCGTCGACGGCCGTGAACAGCGAGGTCATCTCCCGCACCGCCTGGATCTCCCCCTCGCCGGCCGTGCCGGTCGGCCGTGCGGCGGTGCGGGTCCGCGGCCCGTGTGCCAAAGGCATTGCGGCGGCCGGGACGGAGTAGAGGGCGGAGCTCATCCACGTCCGGCGTTCGATGTCGGCCCGTCCGAGCCGGGTGAGAGCCTCCACCGGGTCCTGCTCCATGTCGAGTCCGAGGGACTCGTCGGCGGTTTCCGGTATGCGTACGAGGCCGAGTTGCTCGGGTGTGACCAGCCGCCCCAGCTTCCGGGACAGCGTCTCGGCCAGAATGCGGGCGGCGGTGGCGCCGGGCTGCGTGCCGGCGATCCAGTGGGCGACGGCGGAGGAGTTGGTGCGCAGCTGAGCCGCGCCGCTCTCGGTGGCAACGGCCCTGAGGTCCCTGGCCAGTTCGGCGTAGGAACAGCCGGCTTCGGTCACGGCCCGTCTCAGATGTTCGTTTCCTTCTGTCATTTGCGGCCCTGGACGCCCCTCGGGTTTAAGCGGCTTAAGCGAACTCGTGAGCCACGGACCCTACCGACGCTGAGCGGTGCTTCGTTCACTTTCCGTCGACACAACACACGCAGGGGTGAGGAGGCCGTCCGTGCTGCAGCGAGGACGCCTGCCGGGAGACCGCACACATACGACGGTCGAGCGCGAACTGGTCTGTCAACTCGTCCTGGAGGCCGGGCGAACGCTTCCCGTGCCGACGCGGCTGGTCTATCGCACCGACGACCCGTACGCCGTCCATGTCGTCTTCCACACCGACACCGACGAGCCCGTCGAATGGTGCTTCGCCCGCGATCTGCTGATCGAAGGCATCTTCCATCCGACGGGCGAGGGGGATGTGAAGGTCTGGCCGGGGAGGACGGGGCCCTCCATGAACTTCGTCCATCTGCTGCTGTCGGGGCCCACTGAGCACGTCCTCATCCAGGCACCGGCCCGCGCCCTCTCGGCCTGGACCGAGCGCACGCTGCGCATGGTTCCCCCGGGCACGGAGGAGGCGCAGCCACCGTCACACGTCGGCGACTTGGGGCCGGGATGAGC
Organism: Streptomyces sp. NBC_00885; assembly: GCF_045207475.1. Lineage (NCBI taxonomy): Bacteria > Bacillati > Actinomycetota > Actinomycetes > Kitasatosporales > Streptomycetaceae > Streptomyces > Streptomyces sp. NBC_00885. Next base: position 658,869 of record NZ_CP108796.1, on the reverse strand, counting down.
GCTGTCCAGGCCGTGCCGGCGGACGTGTAGCCAACCTCCTATTCGGCGTCCGGGCCCTGTGCCCGTACCTGTTGGACATGCTCCAGTGAGTCGCGCAGGTCGCTCAGCCAGGTGTCCGCGTTGCGTTGCACCAGGCGTACGCACCAGGCCAGGGCATCGCTGCGGCTCCGGGCGACGCCGCCGGCGATCAGGGTGTCCAGGGTCTGGCGCTCGGGCTGGCGCAGTCGTGTCATCACGGGTGCGGAGAGGGTGGTGTACATGGCCCGCTTGTCGCCGCACTCGACGCCCCACGAGACCTTGCGCCCGAATCGCTTCTCGGCCTCGCGCGCGACGCCTATGCGCTCGTCGCGGGTGCGTTCCCGGAATTCCGAGATGCGCCCTTCCAGCGAGGCCTCTCGTTCGGTCTGTGACGCTTCCGCGCCGAGGTCGGGCTCCGGGATCCGGCCGATGACGGTGATCTCCTCACGATCCACCGTCACGTCCAGGAGCTCGACGAAGAGTCCTTCCGGCAGCCGCCCGGCGAACCAGCCGCGCAGCGCCTCTTCCTGCTCCCTTGTAATCATGTAATTAAGATTACTCAGCTCTCGCCGGGATGGAAGGGTGTCAGCCCAGGGCGAAATGTGTCTGCATCTCCGCCGTGCGCGGGCCGCCCCGAGGGCTCGCGCCGCCCGGAGCGCCGTCCTAGAGTTGGCGTGTATCAGAGCAGAACGGCAGATACCCCCTGCCTGTGTCTCTGGGAGGGCATATGACTCATATCTCTCTGACCGTTGACGGCACGGCCTACGAGGACGAGGTGGAACCCCGCCTCCTGCTCGTCCACTACCTGCGCGACCACCTCGGCCTCACCGGTACCCCCGTCGGGTGCGACACCTCGAACTGCGGGGCCTGCACGGTCGAGCTGGACGGTGACAGCGTCAAGAGCTGCTCGGTCCTGGCCGTCCAGGCCGACGGCTGTGAGGTGACGACCATTCAGGGGCTGGCGTCCGGCGCCGAATGGGACCCCCTCCAGACGGCGTTCCACCAGCAGCACGCTCTGCAATGCGGCTACTGCACCCCCGGCATGATCATGGCCGCCAGGGACCTGCTCAAGGAGAACCCGGACCCCACCCCGGAGGAGATCCGTCTCGGTCTCGAGGGCAATCTCTGCCGGTGCACCGGCTACCAGAACATCGTGCGTGCCGTCCTCGCGGCGGCTGCCGAGGAGCGGCGCCGCCGCGCTCCCGCGCCGGGAGCCCTCACGGAGACCGCGCCGGTCACATCCACGGCCCCGGCCGCAGCCGGGTAGGAGGCGCCGGTATGACTACCGAGCAGCTCAGCGTCGAGGTCGGCCGCTCGCGGACCCGCAAGGAAGACGCCCGGCTGGTGACCGGCCGGACCACCTGGACCGACAACATCGCCGTCACGGGCCTGCTGCACATGGCGATCCTGCGCAGCCCCATGGCACACGCCACGATCGACCGCGTCGACGTCTCGCCCGCGCTGGGGCGGCCAGGAGTGATCGCCGCCTTCAGCGGCCGCGACCTGGCCGACGAGCTGGGCTCCATGCCCTGCGTATGGCCGGTGACCGAAGACATCGTCATGCCCGACCACCCACCGATCGCCGTCGACGAGGTCCGCTACGCCGGAGACCCCGTAGCCATCGTCATCGCCCGTGACCGCTACGCCGCGGCCGATGCGCTGGAGGCCGTGGAAGTCGACTACACGCCACTGCCGCCCGTGCTGGATCTTCAGGACGCGCTGGCCGACGGCGCCCCGCTCGTCCACTCCGACAAGGGCACCAACCGCTGCTACACCTGGCCACTCGCCACCGGCGACTACGAGGCGGAGAAGGCCCGTGCCGACGTCGTGGTGCGCCGCCGCTACACCCAACAGCGCCTCATCCCCAACGCGATGGAGCCACGAGCCGTCGTCGCCACTCCGCCCTCGGCGTCCAACGAGTACACCCTGTACTCCTCGACCCAGGTCCCGCACGTGGCGCGCGTGACGCTGTCGATGGTCACCGGCATCCCCGAGCACCAGCTGAGGGTGATCGCCCCGGACGTCGGCGGAGGCTTCGGATCCAAGCTCCAGGTGTACGGCGAGGAAGCAGTCGCCCTCGCCGTGGCCAGGCGGCTCGGCCGGCCCGTCAAGTGGACCGAGTCCCGCTCGGAGGGCTACCAGGCCACCCATCACGGCCGCGGCCAGATCCAGGACATCGAGATCGTCGCGACCCGCGACGGCAAGGTCCTCGGGATGCGGGCCCACCTGCTCGTGGACATGGGCGCGTATCTGATGCTGATCACCCCCGGCACCCCGCTGCTGGGCGCGTTCATGTACTGCGGCATCTACAAAATGAACGCGTACGACTTCCAGTGCACCGGCGTCTTCACCACCAAGACGCCCACGGACGCCTACCGCGGCGCCGGACGCCCCGAGGCGACGTTCGCCATCGAGCGGACCATGGACGAACTGGCCGTGGAACTGGGCATGGACCCCATGGAGCTGCGCCGCCGCAACTGGATCGGCCGCGACGAGTTCCCGTACACCACCATCTCCGGGCTCACCTACGACAGCGGCGACTACGAGGCGGCCACCGACCGCGCCATGGCGCTCTTCGGCTACGACGACCTGCGCGCCGAGCAGCGCGCGCGCATTGACAACAACGATCCGGTCCGCCTCGGCATCGGCATCTCGACGTACACCGAGATGTGCGGCCTGGCCCCGAGCCGGATCCTGCGCGAGCTGCGCTACGTCGCCGGCGGCTGGGAGGCCGCCACCATCCGCATGCTGCCCACCGGCACGGTCGAGGTGGCCACCGGCACCAGCCCGCACGGTCAGGGACACGCCACCTGCTGGAGCCAGATCGCGGCGGACGTGCTCGGTGTGCCTTTCGACGACATCGAGGTGGTGCACGGCGACACCAAGGCGGTACCGCAGGGCATGGACACCTACGGCTCCCGCTCGCTGGTGGTGGGCGGACTCGCCGTCCACCACGCCGCGCAGAAGGTCGTGGCCAAGGCCCGCAAGGTCGCCGCGCATCTGCTGGAGGCGAGCGAGGCCGACCTGGAGTTCTCCGGCGGGGTCTTCTCCGTGAAGGGATCGCCCGAGGCGACGAAGACCATCCAGGAAGTGGCCTTCGCGGCGTTCTCGTCCCACGACCTGCCCGACGGCATGGAGCCGACGATCAACGCCGAGCACATGGTCGACCCGGAAACCTTCTCGTTCCCGTTCGGCACCCACCTGTGCGCGATCGAGGTCGACACCGAGACGGGCCGTGCCCGGATCCGCAGTTACGTCTGCGTCGACGACGTCGGCAAGGTCATCAACCCCATGATCGTCCAGGGGCAGATCCACGGTGGCGTGGCGCAGGGGATTTCCCAGGCGCTGTACGAGGAGGCGGTGTACGACACCGAGGGCAACCTGCTCTCCGGCACCATGGCGGACTATCTGGTGCCCTCGGCGGTCGACCTGCCGGACTTCGTCACCGACCGCACCGAGACTCCGGCGACCACCAACGCGCTCGGCGTCAAGGGGGTCGGCGAGACCGGGACGATCGCCTCCACACCGGCCGTGGTCAACGCGATCGTGGACGCACTGCGGCCGATGGGTGTGAAGGACGTCGCGATGCCGTGCACGCCGCAGCGCATCTGGCAGGCCGTCACGGCGGCCCGGGCCGAGGAGGCAGCAGCATGATTCCCGCGGCATTCGACTACGCACGGCCGCAGACGGTCGACGAGGCGGTACGTGCCCTGGTGGACGGCGGCGAGGACGCCAAGGTCCTGGCCGGCGGCCAGAGCCTGATCCCGATCCTCCGGCTGCGGCTCGCCTTCCCCGAACTGCTCGTCGACGTCGGCCGGATCCCCGAACTGCGCGGTGTCCGCGCGGAAGGCGACACGCTCGTGATCGGGGCGATGACGACCCACCACGACGTCATCCGTGACCCGCTGGTACGCAGCCACGCCGGGCTGCTGGCCGCGGCGACCAAGACCGTCGCCGACCCGTCCGTACGCCATCGCGGCACCATCGGCGGCTCGCTCTCCCACGCCGACCCTGCCGGGGACCTGCCCGCGGTGCTGCTGGCACTCGACGGCGAGATGGTCGCCATGGGGCCGCGGGGGAGGCGCACCATCCCGGCACGCGAATTCTTCACCGACTACCTGCAGACCGCGCTCGGGCCCGACGAGCTGCTGGTGGAGGTCCGTGTGCCCAAGAGCGACACCTGGGGCTACCACTACGAGAAGTTCAACCAGGTCGCGCAGGCCTGGGCGATCGTCGGTGTGGCGGCCATGGTGCGGCGCGACGACGGCCACCTCGTCGAATCCCGTGTCGCGCTGACCAACATGGGCGCGACCCCCTTGCGGGCGAGCGCCACCGAGGAGGCGCTCGCCGGGGCGGAGGCAGACCCGGCCGCGGTGGCGCGGGCCGCCGAATCGGCGGCCGACGGAACCCGTCCGGCCTCCGACCTGTCGGCGTCGCCCGAGTACCGCGAACACCTGGCGCGGGTGCTCACCCGCCGGGCGGTACTGGCTGCGGCCGGGATGGAGTGAGCGTGTGACGGCCGGGCCGGACGAGTTGCGGGCGAGACTGGAGAAGACCGGCTATCTCGTCGACGACGGGCTGGCCATCGCCTGTTTCCTGGCCCTCAAGCTGCACCGGCCGATCTTCTGCGAGGGCGACGCGGGAACGGGCAAGACCGCGCTCGCGTCCGCGCTCGCGCAGGTCCTCGAAGCGCCCTTGATCCGTCTGCAGTGCTACGAGGGCATCGACGCGTCGCAGGCCCTGTACGACTGGGACTTCCCGCGCCAGCTGCTGCACCTGCGGGCCGCCGAAGCCGCAGGGGTCAGCGACGCGGAGCGGCTGGAGAGCGAGCTGTACAGCAGGCGGTTCCTCATCGCGCGCCCGCTCCTTCAGGCGCTCGAGACGCAGCCGTCGGTCCTGCTCGTCGACGAAGTCGACCGGGCCGACGACGAGTTCGAGGCGTTCCTCCTGGAGCTGCTGTCCGAGTACAGCGTCACCGTTCCCGAACTGGGCACCCTGCGGGCGGCGTCACCGCCCGTGGTGGTCCTCACCTCCAACCGCACGCGCGAGGTCCACGACGCCCTGAAACGGCGCTGTCTCTACCACTGGTTCGACCATCCCGGCTTCGAACGCGAACTCGCGATCGTCCGCAGACGCCAGCCCCAGGTGGCCGAACGGCTCGCCGCGCAGGTCACTGCCGTCGTACAGACCCTGCGCACCAAGGAGTTGCTCAAGCCGCCCGGGGTGGCCGAGACCATCGACTGGGCGGAGGCTCTGGACGCACTGGGCGCGACCGAGCTCGACGCGGAGCTGGCCGTCGCCACCCTCGGCTCGGTGCTCAAGTACCGCGAGGACGCCGAACGGGCCCGTTCCCTGGACCTGTCCGCCGTCCTCGCGGCCCGGGGAGCGTGATCACCATGCCCCTTACCCCCCTGTCCCCAGCACCCCCGGTGGACGCGACCGCGGTCCTCGTCGGCTTCGCCCGGGCCCTGCGCGCGGCCGGGGTCGCCGCCGGACCGGACCGGGTGCAGAGTTTCCTGGCCGCGCTCGCCCTCCTCGGGTCCGAGCAGCGCTCCGACGTCTACTGGGCAGGCCGGCTCACCCTGTGCGGCAGCCAGGACGACCTGGAGCGCTACGACCGTGTCTTCGCCGCCTACTTCACGCCGAAGCCGCCCGTCGGCGACCGGACGCGCAGAGCGCCGGACCCGGGGCCCGCGCTCCACTTGGTGACCGCCGAGGCCGCCATGCCCGCCGGGCAGGAGGAAGAAGGCGGTCCGCCGCGGTCCGCCGCGGCCCTGGCGAGTTCCGCCGAAGTCCTGCGCCACCGGGACATGGCCGAGCTGTCCGCAGCCGAGCGGGCCCAACTGCGGCGGCTGCTCACGGCGTTCGCGCTGGACGGTGAGCCGCGCCGCACCCCACGGCTGCGTCCGGCCCGGCGCGGCGGCGTCGATCCGCGTCGCACCGTACGAGAGCTGCTCCACGGCGGCGGGGAACCGGCCGGGCTGCGCTACCGGGCACCCGCCACCAAGCCCCGCCGGGTCGTGCTGCTGCTGGACGTGAGCGGCTCGATGGACCCGTACGCGAGCGCCCTGCTCCGCTTCGCGCACGCCGCCGCGCAGGCCTCGCCGACCACCCGTACCCAGACCGAGGTGTTCACGATCGGCACCCGGCTGACCCGCGTGACCCGTGAGATGACGCACCGCGACCCCGACACAGCAATGGCCGCCGTCGCCTCCGCGGTGCCCGACCGGAGCGGAGGCACCCGGCTCGGCGAGATGCTCCGCGCCTTCCTCGACCGCTGGGGGCAGCGCGGCACGGCCCGCGGCGCGGTGGTCGTGGTGCTCTCGGACGGCTGGGAGCGCGGCGATCCGGAACTGCTGGCGGCCCAGATGCGGCGGCTGCACCGACTGGCGCACCGCGTGGTGTGGGCCAACCCCCGCAAGGCACGTCCGGGATACGCGCCGCTCGCGGCCGGGATGGCGGCGGCGCTGCCCAGCGTGGACGCGTTCGTCGAGGGACACAGCCTGGCGGCCCTGGAGCGCCTGGCGGCCGTGGTGAGAGGTGCGAACGATGCGTGAGATTCTCCCGGTGCTCAGCCGGTGGTACGCGGCCGGAACCCCCTTCGGCCTCGCCACTGTTGTCGCGGTGAGCCGCAGTGCGCCACGCGGTCCCGGAGCCGCGATGGCGGTGGGCCCGGACGACGAGGTCGTGGGCAGCGTCTCCGGAGGCTGCGTGGAGGGCGCGGTCTTCGAACTGGCCCAGGAGGTCGTTCAGACCGGTGAGGCCCGGCTGCAGACCTTCGGCTACAGCGACGAGGACGCCTTCGCCGTCGGCCTCACCTGCGGCGGGGAGATCACGCTCCTCGTACGCTCCGTATCGCCGGAAACGGACGCCTCGTTCGGGCAGGTCGCGGCATCGGTCGCCGAGCACCGCCCGGTGGTGGCGGCCACCGTGACCGACGGTCCGGCCCTGCGGGGGTCCGCGCTCGCCGTATGGCCGGACACCGTCTCCGGCTCGCTCGGGCCGGAGGGTTTGGACGTGGCCGTCACCGCGGACGCGCGCGGGGAGCTGGCACAGGGCGCGACCGGGCTTCGGCACTACGGCCCGCACGGGGAGCGGCGCGAGGACGACGTCACGGTGTTCTTGCAGTCCTTCGCCCCGCCACCGCGGATGCTGGTCTTCGGCGCGATCGACTTCGCCGCCGCGGTCGCCCGGATCGGCGCGTTCCTCGGCTACCGGGTCACCGTGTGCGACGCACGCCCCGCATTCGCCGACCCGCGTAGGTTCCCGGACGGGGCCGAGGTGGTGGTCGACTGGCCGCACCGGTATCTGAGCGGTACCGAGGTGGACGACCGGACCGTGATGTGCGTGCTCACCCACGACCCGAAGTTCGACGTCCCGCTGCTCGAAGTGGCGCTGCGCTCCCCGGCCGCGTACATCGGCGTGATGGGCAGCCGCCGCACCCACGACGACCGTCTGAAGCGGCTGCGGGAGCAGGGGCTGGACGAGGCGGAACTTGCGCGACTGCGCTCGCCCATCGGTCTCGATCTCGGCGCCCGTACGCCCGAGGAGGTCGCCGTCTCCATCGCGGCGGAGATCGTGGCACTGCGCTGGGGCGGCAGTGGCACCCCGCTCGCGGACACGGCAGGAGCGATCCACGATCCGCATCTGAAACCGGTGTGAGGAGCAGAGCATGGAACTGCATCACTCGTTCACTGTCCCTGTCCCCGTCGACGAGGCATGGCGGGTGCTCCTGGACATCGAGCGGATCGCCCCCTGCATGCCCGGCGCCACCGTCGAGGGCTTCGACGGCGAGAGAATCGAGGGAGCCGTGAAGGTGCGCGTCGGCCCCGTCACCGTGACCTACCGGGGCACCGCCACCTTCCAGGAGAAGGACGAGTCGGCGCACCGGATCGTCCTCGCCGCCAAGGGCAAGGAAGTCCGCGGACAGGGCACGGCGAGCGCCACGGTGACCGGAACGCTGGCCGATCGCGACGGAGCGACGGCGGTCGTCGTCGTGACCGATCTGACGATCACCGGACGGCCGGCCCAGTTCGGCCGCGGCGTCATGGCCGAAGTGGGCGACAAACTCATCGGCCGGTTCGCGGACTGTCTGGCCCAGCAGTTGGCCGGACCCGAACCGGCCGAGGGCGCGCCCGCCGGCACACCGCAGCGAGCCGTCGAGACCGACGGCGAGCAGGGCGCCGGAGCAGCCATGGTCGCGGGCGCCGGAAACCGTGAGGCCGAGCCGATCGATCTCCTGCGTACGGCGGGCTTCCCGGTCGCCAAGCGTGCGGCGGGAGTCCTTCTCGCGGCGGCCCTCGCCGTACTGGCCGTCATCCTCATCCGCAGGAAATGCTGACCGATCCGCGGGAAACCGTGTGGTGACGGGTGGACCTCGCTGGCACGTACCGGGTAGTAATCAACCCCAGGAATGCGCCACCGATGGGGAGTTCATGTATGACCGCTGATGCGATGCCCGACGTGAGTGAGTTGCCCGAGGCCTTCTACCGGAGTCTCGGCCAGGGCCGGTACGAGAGCACAACCGCCACCGCGGGGCCGTGGAGCCCGAAGACGCAGCATGCCGGGCCCCCTTCCGCCCTGCTGGGCCGGGCCATGGAGCGGCACACGCCCAGAGAGGGCTTCCGGATCGCGCGCATCACGCTGGAGCTGCCGCGTCCGGTGCCGGTGGCCGAGCTGAAGGTCGATGTACGGACGGTGCGTTCGGGCGGGCGCGTCGAACTCCTCGAAGGCGAGATCACGTCCAACGGGCAGCCGGTCCTGCTGGCGCGGGCCTGGCGGATGATCGCCAGTCCCGCTGACACCCCCTCGTTGCGCCCCGAACCGGGCCCTCCTGCGTTGCCCGGTCCGCAGCCGCCGAAGACCATGGAAGCCGCCCACCTCGACGGCTATATCTCCGCCATGGAGTGGCGATTCGAACCCGGGCAAGGATTCGACACTCCGGGACCCGGGACGGTGTGGGCGCGGCAGCGCATCCCGCTCGTGGCCGGCAAGGAGGACACCCCGCTGACCCGGGCGCTCACCCTGGCGGACAGCAACTGGGCGGTCGGCTTCGAGCTCGACCACCATGGGCGGCTCGTCATCAATACGGACGTCACGCTCGCCCTGCACCGCGAACCGGTCGGCGAATGGTTCTGCCTGCGCTCGGCGACGGCTGCAAGCCCCGGCGGATCCGGGCTGGCCGTGGGACAGCTCGATGACAGCGCCGGCGACTGCGGCCGCATCCTGCAGACTCTGCTCGTCACTGAACGCTGATCCCGAAGTGGCCTGCCAGGGCCGCGTGTTGAAGATGTGACGCAGTTCATTGCCGGGTTTCCGGTGAATCTTGGCTTCGGCCGCGACGTGTGTGGGATCGTCGGGCCGGTTGTTACTCGCGGGTACTCGCGAGTCCCTTCCTGTTGCGCGTATCCCCCAACACACGCTCCGAGGATTCCCACGTGCGTAAGCTGTCCGCCAGGCATGCCCTTGTTGCTGCTCTGGCCACCATTTCCCTTTTCGCCTCCGGGTGTTCGGCCGGCACCGGGGATTCGTCCCCGGCCGCCGCCGGCGCCGAAGGGCCGGCTCCCACCGGCGTCATGACCCCCGACCCCGGCCCCTCGCGGCAGCTCGACGTGTCCGCCGCGCCCCAGGGGAAGCCGACCGCCGTCGCCCGCGCGGGCTCAGGCGGGGCGAAGAAGTCACCGCTCAAGGTCGCCTCGTACGACCGCGGCAGTCGACGCGCCGTCATATCCACTGCGGAGAAGTCGCCTTCGACGACCGCTCCGGTGAAGACGCCTTCGGCCGCACCGGCCCAAGACGCCCCGGCCGTCGGAGACATCATCGCCAGCGGGCCCGCGCCCGGCGCTCCCGACGGGCTGCTCGCCAAGGTCACCGGCGTCGCCGGAAAGACCGAGAAGGGCACCGAGGTCAGGACCGAGCCCTCGACGCTCGGCGCACTGCTCGGCGACGACAAGGCCGACGGGACCGTGCCCGTCGACCCTGCGAGCGTCGGCGTCGAACCGCTGGTCAAGGGAGTGAAGGTCTCCTGGGCCAAGGCCGGGAACATTCATGTGGGTCCCCAGGGCGCGAAGGTGCCCCTCGGAAGCCTGCGGATCGATGTCGGGGCCTCGGTCCCGCTCCCGGTCACCGAGGGCGCTCCCGTGTCGGGCGGGGCGTCGGTCTCGGGCTTTGTGCAGCTCGCCCCCAAGGTCGAGTTCTCGTACGACGGGTCCTCCGCCTTCACCCCGGACTCCGCCTTCATCGGACTCACCGGTGACTGGGCGTCCCAGTGGGAGCTGAAGGGCAGGGCGAGTGCGGGCGGCAAGCCGGTGCGGATCCCCTTCGCCAAGCTGCACGCCGATCCCGTGATCCAGGTCGGGCCCGTGCCGGTCGTGGTGAACCTCGACCTCACGGCGTATGTCCAGGTGGCCGGTGACGGCACCGTCACCGTCGAGGTCAAGCAGGACGTCAAGGGCGGCTTCCGGGTCGGCGGCGGCTACACGAAGGCGGGCGGCTGGAAGCCGGTCAGCACCTCCGACATCACCGGTACGCCGGTGCGGGCGAAGGCGACAGCGGCCGGTCAGGTGAAGGCGACTCTCGGCGCCGAGGCGTCGGTCGGTCTGTACGGCGCGGTCGGCGTCACCGCGGATCTCGCTCCGTACCTGCGTGGCGAGGTCAGTGCCTCGGCGACGCCCGGGTCCGTCGTGGGAGCCTGGAAGATATACGGCGGCGTGGACCTGGCGGGGTGGCTGCAACTGCAGCTCTCCATCTTCGGCACGCCCATCTTCGAACACCGCATCCCCCTGGGCGCGTTGCACAAGGAGTGGACGCTGGCACAGGGCAAGGGCGCCCTCGTCTGACCCTGTTGTCGACCAGACACGGACGGCCCGGCGGGATCAGCCTCCCGCCGGGCCGTCCGCGGATTCCGGGGCCGCCCGGTGGCTCGGCCAGGCATTCAGGGCGGTCGCCAGCTGCGCGCGCGAACGGACGTCCAGCTTCTGGTAGATGCGGGTCAGACGCGCCTCGACCGTCTTCACACTGAGGTACAGCTTGGCCGCCGCCTCCTGGTTGCTCGCTCCCTCACGGACCAGCAATGCAAGGCGCAGCTCCGCTTCCGTGAGGGAGGCGGGGGCGCCGCCGCGGGCCGCGTCGGGTTCGGTCGCCCGCGACGACCCGGTCTCCGCGGCCAGCGCCAGCCAGGGGGATGCTCCCGCCCGTTCGAAGACCGCGGCCGCGGACTGGAGCGCGTTCTGAGCGGCCGACCGCCGCCGGCGGCGGCGCTCCACCCGCGCGAGCGCGATCAGCGCCCGGCCGCGCTCCAGGGGCAGGCCCGCCATGTCGAAGCGGTCGGCGGTCTGGGTGAGCAGGTTCGCCCCCTCCTCCGCCTTGCCGCTCGCCGCCAGATACAGCGCGTACGTCCGGTCGCAGCCGAGCAGCACCGTCGTACGGCCCAGGCGCTCGGCCACCGGCCGTACATCGGCGAGCAGGTTCGCGGCCTCCTCCGGTGCGTCGTTCGCCAGCAGGGCCTCGGCCAGCTCCTCGTGCCAGCGCAGCATGGACGGGTCCACGGTCGACTGGGCGTGCTCGGCGGCCTGGACCCGGCGCAGGGTCTCCAGGGCGTCGGCCACATCGCCGGCGACGAGCTGAACCCGGCCCAGTGCGTACAGACTGCGGGAGAGAAAGACGTGGTCGCACTCCTCCTCGGAGGCCTGGACGCTGCGCCGGGCGTAGCTGGCGGCACGTGCGAAGCTGCCGCCCGCCGTCTCCGCGAGCGCCAGCGCGTACCAGGCGGGTCCCGGCGAGAGACCGGCCTCCAGCGTGAGGGCGAGGGACCGGCCGGCGTGCGAAAGAGCCGCCGCGCACTGCCCCTGCCTGGCCTCGACCTCCGCGAGCGTACGGAACAGCTCTATGGCGTCCTCGACCTCGCCACGGCGCTCGACCAGCGGCAGCAGGGCGTTCAGCTGGTCGCGGGCGTCAATGAGACGGTCGTCGAACATGGCATGACGGATCGTCAGTATCTGTGCGGCGTTACGGATTCCGAGCGGGCGCTCGAACACTTCCAGGGCTCGCGCCTCCGCGAGAATCCGTTCCGCGTCCGGCGAGCCGAGGACCCGTTCCATCCGCGCCTGCACGGTCAGCGCCCTGGCCGCCGTCTTGCGGTCGCCCACCGACCCTGCGAGCGCGGCGGACTCGACGGCCGCGGCCCGCGAGCGTACGGGATCGCCGTCCGCCAGCACGTACTTCAGCGCCAGCCGCAGCTGCACTGCCGCCCGCAGCGCCGTGTCGCCCTCGGAGTCCTCCATCGCGTGTACGTAGATCTCGTCGAGGTCGCTCAGCCCCTGCCCGGCCGTGTCCAGCACCGCGAGCCGCGCGCGGACCCGGTCGGCCGGCGCGGCGTCGCGGGCGAGGAGATCGGTCGCGGCACGCATCGCCAGATCCGCGCGGGCCGCGCGGGCCGCCTCCTCGGCAGCGTCGACAAGCCGGGTGATCCGCTGCGCGCCGAGCCCGACAGGGGTGGACTCGGCCGCGAGCAGGGCGAGTTCGGCGGCCAGCGCGCTGTTTCCGCGGCGCCGGGCCGTCTCGGCCGCCGCCGCGACCTCAGCCGCAAGGCCCTCGTCGGGGATGTCCGTGGCCAGAGCCCGGTGCCGTACCGCCTCGACAGGGTCGTCCACGACGCGCGCGAGCGCCGCGTGGCCGTCGCTGCGCTCGGTCCAGCAGGCGTCGTGCACCAGAGTGGAGGGCAGCAGGCCGGCGGTGAAGGCGACCGTGCCGTCCTCCTTGAGGGAGATCAGGTTGGCCCGCTCGGCGGCGGCGAGGTCGGCCTCGGCGGTGAGGCGGCCCGCGCGGCGGATGAGTGACGCCGTCGGCCGCAGCGCCAGCGCGGACAGCAGGAGCGTGCCGCGCACGGCGGGGGAGGCGGCTCCCAGCAACTGCCGGGCGAGATCGCGCGCACGGCCGGAGAGGGACAGTGTCTCGGCGTGGTGCACCGGCGTGCGCGCGTCGGCTAGGGAACGGCCGACGGCGAGCGCGAGCCGAGGATTGCCGCCGCTGGCCCGGTGGATGCGCCCGGCCATCCGGGACGGCAGCCGGTGGTGGATGAGGAGTTCGGCGATCTCGTCGGCGTGCAGCGGTGACACGAACAGGACATCGGCCTCGGAGGGCACCCACAGGGGTTCAGGGCCCGCCGCGTCCGGCTGCGGCACCGCGGCCCCTGCCGGGTCCGACCCGTACGCCGCCGGGGTCTCGACGGCGATGACCCGCAGCGCGGCGGGGGCCAGATGCAGGGCGAAGCGCAGCAGGTCGGCGCTGTCGGCGTCGATGCGCTGGACTCCGTCGACGACCAGCAGGACCGGGCCGCGCGCGGCAAGGGTCCGCAGGATCTGGGCGAGGGCAAGACGAAGCGCGATGGGATCCCAGCCGTCGTCGGGGATGGGCGCTTCGCGGCACAGCATGGCGACGGCGTTCCGCTGCGGACCGGGCAGCTCTTCGAGGATGTCGAAGCCGCCCGGACTGTGGGGAGCTGCGGGGCCGCCCTGTGTCCCGGGCACGGGCCAGGACACGCTCGCCGTTATGGAGGCGACGAGGGCGGCGGCCGCGGCGCCCGGTATGTCCCGGTCGGCGGGGAGCGTGGCGAGCCACAGCACGCGCTCGCCGCGGGACTCCGCGCGCGCGGCGGTGGCCAGGGCGACCTCCGTCTTGCCGACCCCGGCAGGGCCGGTGAGCAGGGCGCGCCCGCGGGTGTTCAGGACCCGTTCGAGCCGGGCGAGGAGCTCCACCCGCCCGACCGGCGCAGGCCGGTACGCCGCTGTTGTCACGTGCCCACCACCTTCCGGCGTGCGCGGACCCCCTGCCCACGTGTGCAGAGAATACGAACCAAGCCCGCACAGTCCAGGCCCGGTGTCCGGCATGCGGACGCCGGGCCTCGGAAAGGCGGCGGGGCGCGCCCGCGGTGAGATACCGCGGACGCGCCCCTGACCAGCGATGATGCAGTAATTCGGGGTGGTTCAGAAGGTGAGGCTCCAGCTGTCGATGTAGCCGGTGTCACCCGATGCCACATCGCGGACCTGGAGCTTCCAGGTGCCGCTCGCGACCTCGCTGGACGCGTCGACCGTGTACGTCGCGAGGACGTTGTCGGCACTGTCCGAGCCCGAAGAGGCCTTCAGGTTGCGCACGGTCCCGTCCGGGGCGATCAGGTCGATGACCAGGTCGCCGCGCCAGGTGTGCTTGATGTCCACGGCGACCTTGAGCGCGGCCGGGGCGTTGCCCGTGAGGCCGGTGACCGCGATCGACGAGGTGGAGGTCGAGTTGTCCGAGATCGACACGTCCGTCGTGTTAGTGAAGGTCGTGCCGCCGGTGGTGCCCGTGACCGCGTTCACGGTCTTGGTGGCGTCGGCGATACCGGTGCCGCAGCCGCCGGTGCACGTACCGGGCAGCGGCCTGGCGTTGCTCTTGATCGCGGCCTCGATCTCGGCCGGGGTGAGAGTGCTCTTGGCCGACTTCAGCAGCGCGGCGAGCCCGGCGATGTGCGGGGCGGCCATCGAAGTGCCCTGGTAGGGCTTGTAGTTCTCCGTCGACTGCGTGGTGGCGCCGGAGTTCAGCGTCGAGAGGATGCCGTTCTCGGGGGTGGTGACGGTGCCGGGCGTGTCGGTTGCGCGGCGGGTCTCACCGCCCGGCGCGGCGACGTCGACGATGCTTCCGTAGTTCGAGTAGAACGAACGGTTGCCCTCACGGCTGGTGGACGCCACGTTGATGATGTTGGCGCAGTTCGCGGGGGTGAACCCGGAGGCGTTGGCGTTGCTGTTGCCCGCCGCGACGACCACCGTGGTGCCGCGCGAGACGGCGCCGTTGATGGCGTTCTGGTAGACGCTGGGGCAGGTGGAGCTGGCGCCGCCGAGGCTCATGTTGATGACCTTGGCGGGCGTCGGGTTCGCCGGGACGCCGGGGACGGTGCCGCCGGACGCCCAGGTGATGGCGTCGGCGATGTCGGCCGATGAGCCGCCGCACTTGCCAAGCACGCGGACGGGCTGGATCTTCGCGTTGTACGCGATGCCCGCAACGCCCTTGCTGTTGCCCGTCGTTGCCGCGATGGTGCCCGCGACGTGGGTGCCGTGCCAGGACGAGTTGCTCGCCTTGGAGCCGGTGCCGCACTCGCCGTCGGTGGCGTTCCAGTCGCCCTCGTCCTTGGCGTCGCTGTCGCGGCCGTTGCCGTCGCGGGCGTCGGCGGAGGTGGAGATGAAGTCGTAGCCGGAGATGACATTGGAGGCGAGGTCCGAGTGGGCCGCGTAGCCGGTGTCGATCACGGCGACGTTGACGCCGCTTCCGGTGGCCTTGTCCCAGGCGCCGGGCACATTCATGCCACCGGTGGCCTCGAACAGGTCCCACTGCTTGGTGTACTCGGTGTCGTTCGGGGTGACCGCCATCGCGTAGGCACGGATGTCGGGCTCCACGGACGCGACCGAGGAGTCGGCCCGGAAGGCGGCCATGACCTCGGCGACGTCCTGCTTGGACGTCTCGCCCCCGAGGTCGATCAGGGCGGCGCCGCCGGCGAGCCTGCGCTCGAACGACAGGGTCTCGCCGGTCTCGGCGCCCTTGGCCGTCGCGTCGGTCTTGGCCGCCGTGTTGGAGCCGGCCTCGGCCG
Organism: Streptomyces sp. NBC_00885; assembly: GCF_045207475.1. Lineage (NCBI taxonomy): Bacteria > Bacillati > Actinomycetota > Actinomycetes > Kitasatosporales > Streptomycetaceae > Streptomyces > Streptomyces sp. NBC_00885. The sequence goes on along the minus strand of NZ_CP108796.1, from coordinate 643,235 downwards.
TCTTGGCCTTGTAGGTGACGATGACCTTCTCGACCGGTGCGGTCGGCAGCGAGGTCATCGCCTGGGCGGCCGGAGCCGGCTTCGGCGAGGGTGACGGGGTGGCGGCGAGTGCTACGGACGACGTCGCGGCGACGGCGGCGATCGTCGCGCTCGCGGCCACGACGGATATGAGTCTCCGTCTGGAACCGTTCAAGGTGTTCCCTTTCCACTGACGGTGCGGAGCGCGGGCGGGCGGCGCGGGAACCACGGTTCGCTGTGGGGGTGCGATCCCTGGTGCCCTTGGGTCGGGTTTGCCCGTGCGCCGCCGCCCGTGCGACGGCCCCTGGTCAAGGGCCGCCACCGAACGGAAACCCATGGTTTACATGCACCTGACACTTAAGGGTCAGAGGATGAGATCCGCCGGTGCGGCAGACAGTAGGGAACGCGGAGATGAACTCGATACGGGGAAAACCCTTGTCACCCCCGGTGGGGGTGACGGGGAGGGTCGGGGCGAGGCCGGGACGTGCCCCCCCGGGGCTGACGGTCCGTCGGGCCATGTGGGGAGATACCGCCACACTTCGCACGCGTGGCGCGCGGCAGGGTGTCATCGCGCGCGGAACCGCGAATTGTCAGTGGTGGCTGCCATGCTGAGGCCGACAGACACATCCGACATCCACCGCACACCCGCGGGAGGAGAATTGCGATGCTGACCACCACATATGTCCCGGGCGCTCCGAACTGGATCGATCTGGGAAGTCCTGACGTCGACGCGGCCGCCGCCTTCTACGGAGCCGTGTTCGGCTGGGAGCTGCAGAGTCTGGGCCCGGATGCCGGAGGGTATGGCTTCTTCCAGGTGAACGGGAAGACGGTCGCGGCGATCGGCCCGCTCACCGAGGAGGGCGCGTCCTCCTCATGGACCCCGTACTTTCTGACGCCCGACGCGGACGCCACCACCAAGGCCGTCGAACAGGCCGGCGGCACCGTCCGGGTCCCGCCGGGGGATGTCTTCACCGAGGGCCGTATGGCGGCCTTCACCGACCCGACCGGCGCCGAGTTCGCGGTCTGGCAGCCGGGCGATACCAAGGGCCTGGGCGCGGTCACCGATGTGAACACCCTGTCCTGGACCGAGCTGTACACGACGGATGCGGCCTCGGCGAAGGACTTCTACCGCTCGGTGTTTTCGTGGGAATACCAGGACATGCCGTTCGCGGGCATCACCTACAGCGTCGTCTCCCCGTCGGGTGGCGGACAGGAGGCCACGCAGGGCGGGATCATGCAGCTCCAGAAGGAGCACCTGGAAGCCGGCTCCCGCTCGGAGTGGCACCCGTACTTCGAAGTGGCGGACGTCGACGCCACCTTCGCCAAGGCCATGGAGAGCGGCGCCACCACGCTGATTCCGCCGATGGACGCGGAGGGCGTGGGCCGCCTGGCGATGTTCACGGACCCCTTCGGCGCGGCTTTGGCGATCATCCGCGGCGCGGCTGCCTGACCGCCCGGCTCACCGGGCGGCCCGCCGGGTGAGGCGGCGCCGCCCGGGGAGCCGTGTCAGCGGTCCGTGGTCACTGCCACTTTTCCGTCGATCCGCTCGCGGAGAAGCCAGGTCGGCCGCGTCGAGACCGGAGCACTTCATCTCCGGCGTCAGTGGCTGATCGCAGTCCGCGAGCCCAGGCGACGCTGGCGATTAATCGCGTGCACGAGGTGGCCGGCCGAGCCCACACTGGACGCCCTGGTCACCTCCCCCGAAGGAACTCCACGCGTGCAGGCTTCCCCGTCGGCCGCGCACCGGACGATCTCCCGAGCTCGTACCCCGGCGGGGACGAGGAGCAGCTCGCGGCCCGCTGGCGACGCGACGGCATCCCCGCGGCGTACGAACACTGCGGTACGTCAGGCGCCGACCCCGACCAGGTGCTCGTGGCGTACACCGGCTGGCAGGGGCAGCCCCCCGACTGGCAGTTGGCGTTCGCGCGGGCCCTGACCCGCACCGTGTCCGCGGCCATGGACGTCGCGGGCGGGCGCCGGGACAGCCTCACCGGAGAGCGGGCCAGGCAGCAGCCATGGGACCGCGCGCTGAACTGGTTCGTCTCCTCCTATCCGCTGCTCGGCGGGATAGCGGCCGGCATGACGCTGGTCGCGGACGCCGAACTGGCCCGCGCCCACGGCATTTCGATCGCCGCCGTCAACGCGGCCGCCGGCGAGATCTACATCAACCCGCTTGTGCGGTACGCCGACGACGAGTGGCGGTTCATCCTCGGGCACGAGATGCTGCATGCCGCCCTGCGGCACGGCGAGCGGTGCGGCGCACGCGACCCGCTCCTGTTCAATGTCGCCGCCGACTATGTCGTCAACGGCTGGCTGCACACGATGGGCGTCGGCGCGATGCCCGAAGGGCTGCTGTACGACCCGGAGTTGCGTGATCTCTCGGTCGAGGAGGTGTACGGCGGCATCGCCGGGGATCTGCGCCGGCGGCGACGGCTGGCGACGCTGCGGGGCAAGGGCGCCGGGGACATCCTCGGTGAACCCCTCGCGCACGGCAGTGCCCGCGGCACCTATGTCGACCTCGACGAGTTCTACCGGCGCGGGCTGCTGCAGGGCCACGATCTTCATTTGGCGGGGGAGCGCGGGCTGCTGCCGGCGGGGCTCATCGAGGAGATTCGTGCGCTGGCCCATCCGCCCGTGCCCTGGGACGCCCGGCTTGCGAGATGGTTCGACGAGTTCGTGCCGCGCCCGCAGCCGGTTCGCAGTTACGCCCGCCCCGCCCGTCGACAGGCCTCCACCCCCGACATCCCCCGGGCCGGCCGGTACTTCCCGCCGGAGGAGATCGCCCGCTGCACCTTCGGGGTGGTGCTCGACACGTCCGGTTCGATGGACCGCGCGTTGCTGGGCAAGGCGCTGGGTGCCATCGCCTCGTACGCCGAGGCCCGTGACGTACCGGCCGCCCGTGTGGTGTTCTGCGACGCGCGCCCGTACGACGCGGGCTATCTGCCGCCGACGGAGATAGCCGGACGGGTCCGGGTACGCGGGCGTGGTGGCACCGAGCTGCAGCCGGGCGTGGACCTGCTGCAGAGAGCCGACGACTTCCCGCCCGGTGCGCCGGTCTTGGTGATCACCGACGGCTGCTGCGATGTCCTGCGCATCCGGCGTGAGCACGCCTTTCTCATCCCGCAGGGCTCCTCCCTGCCGTTCACCGCCCGTGGCCCGGTCTTCCGTTGTCAGTAAGCCCGTTCACGGCGGCGAGCACAGGGCTGACGCTGTCCTCCGCGTCGAGGCGTGCAGCCAGAGCGCGGGCGCGGTGCGCGTACGCAGGGTCGGTGGTGGCTCTGACCAGCGCTGTGGTGAGGGCGGTCGCGGTGAGGCGGCGCAGCGGGAGGGGGCCGGGTGAGACGCCGAGCGAGGTCAGGCGGGCGGCCCAGAACGCCTCGTCGAACTGGATGGGGACGGGCACGGCGGGGACACCGGCGCGCAGGCCCGCGGCCGTGGTTCCGGCGCCCGCGTGGTGGACCACCGCCGCCATCCTCGGGAACAGGGCGCTGTGCGGAACCTCGTCGACGGTGAGCATGTCCTCGCCGTCGGCGTGCAGTCCGCTCCAGCCGGACTGGATCACGCCGCGCAGACCGGCGGCCCGCAGTGCGCGCACGAGAGTCGCGCTGACCCGGTCCGGGTCGGGCACGGTCGCGCTGCCCAGCCCGACGAAGACCGGGGGCGGGCCGGAGGCGAGGAAGTCGCCGAGAACGGGCGGGAGTTGGGCGGTCGGCGGATCGTGGGGCCACCAGTAACCGGCGACGCGCAGCCCCGGGCGCCAGTCCCGCGGACGGGGCACGACCAGCTCGCTGAAGCCGTGAAAGACGGGCCAGTCCTGCCGTTCGCGGGCCCGGCGGGCGGCACGCGCTCCGGTGTGCGGCAGGCCGAGGCGGGCTCGCAGAGTGCGGGTGGCGTCGGCGAAGACGCGGTCCACGGCGGCGTTCACGGCCCGCCCCGCCAGCCGGTTGGCCGTCCGTCCCCACGACCTGGTTCCCGTGACCGGCGGGGCGAACTCCCCGGTGGCGGCGAGTGGTTGGAGATAGACGCCCATACTGGGCAGGCCGAGCCCCTCGGCGATGGTGTGGCCGAGTGGCCCGAGCGAGCTGGACAGCAGCAGCACATCGCTCGCGTGGGCGGCTGCCAGCAGGTCGTCGGCCATCTGACCGACCAGGGAGCGCGCCATGTCGATGACGCGCAGCAGCTTTCCGGCGCCGGTGGTGCTGCGGTGCAGGGCCCGGCCCGCCGCGGATTCCAGTGCGGCGCGCGGGTCGACGGGCAGCGGATGGAACCGTACGCGTGCGGTGTCGACGAGAGGCGCGAAGCGGGCGTGGGTGACGAGGGTGACGTCGTGCCCGGCCTGCGCCAGGCCTTGGCCGAGTCCGGTGTAGGGGGCCACGTCGCCCCGTGAGCCTGCCGTCATCACCGCCACGCGCATGAGCGCCAGTATGGCGGGGCCCGCGGGCACCGCTCCCGCAGCGCGCGCCGAAGTCCTGCCCGCATTCAGACGAAGTTGACGTCGGCGCGGTGCAGCAGAGGATCGTCGACCAGCTGGAAGAGGGGCACGGCGTAGTTGCCGAAGCCGTAGCGGCCGCCGAAATGCAGGCCGAGGACGCGGTGATCGGTGAGGTCGAAGACGGGGGAGCCGCTGTTGCCGCCCAGCGTCGAGCAGTCGTGCATCATCACCGTCTGCTCGGGCCGGAGTTCCGTGGTGGTGCCGGGCTGCAGACGTTTGACGTTGTAGATGTCCATGAAGATTCTGCGCATCGACTCCGGTTCGTTGCGACGGCCGTCGTACGCCGGATAGCCGACGCAGTACACCGGACGTCCGGGCAGATCCGCGGGCGCGTCGGCGGCGACCGCGAGCGGGGTCGGCAGCGTGGTGCCACCCGCGGCGGGCAGGACCCGAAGCAGCGCCATGTCGACGTCCGGGTGGATGCCGATCACCTCGGTGATCTCGTACGCCGGTTCGCTGATCGCCGGGAGCGCGCCGTACTCCTCCGCCACGTCGATCCGGGCGCTCATGCCTTGCTGGAACGTCCAGCCGGTGCCGTCACCGCGGGAGAACTCGGCCGCCACATGACGGTTCGTCATGACGGTGTCCGGGCCGACGAGGAACCCGGTGCCGATCCAGTCCAGGCTGGCGTGTCCGGAGACCTCGACCCGGCCGACGCGCGCGATCGACTCGCGGATCGCGGCCCGGTGCCCGTCCAGGACCGCCCAGTCGCCGTCCTGCGGGGCGAAGTCCTGGTTCTGGACGAGGATGGCCGGTCTGCCCTCCAGCAGGACGATCGCCTCCATACCGAAGGACTCGTCGTCGCTGATCTCGTCCTCGCGCCCGTCGGCGAGCTTCTCCAGACCGTTCGCGCCCGCCGACAGAACGCGGTCCCGTTCCTGCTGGGCGAACTGGGATATCTGCCCCGAGGGCTGCTCTTCGGCGGGGAGTTCCTGCGAGGACTCGGGGACTTCCCGCCACAGTCCCTCCCGTACGCGCTGCGCGACCTCGCGCAGATCGGTGAAGACCTGCTCGGGACCGGTCGCCACCGGTGATCTGCTCCGGCTGCCCATATCGCCCTCCTCAGTCTCCTCGGCGGTTTTGTTCAGTCGTGTTGTGCCTTCTCGATCTCGGCATGGATTTCGGGGCTGTTCGCCTGCAGGTGGCGCATGATGGTGTCCATCTGTGTGCCGACGTTGACGAAGGCCGTCGTCCTGCCCTGGAACATCACGTCCTCCACCCGCCGCGTGCCCCGGTGGAGTGCCACCACCTTCCAGTCGTCGGTGAACACGGGCGAACCGGAGGATCCGCCCCGGGTGTCGGTGAAGTAGCGCACGTCGCTCCCGTCGGCCGCGTAGACGAGGTTGTTGCGCAGCGCTACCCGCTTCGGCTGTCCGCCGGGGTGCTGAATGATGTTGACGGCCACGACATCGCCGTTGGCGACCGACAGCGGTTGTTTCGCCAGCTTCAGCGACGGCCGGGAGGGCGCTGCGGTCAGCCGAACGATCGCGTAGTCGAGTTCCGGGTCCGCGGCGACGAGTTCGCCGACGGTGGCTTCCTCGGTCTCCACCTCGTCCGTGTCGTAGTCGAAGCGCGCCCGCGCGTGTTGTGCCTGCAGGCGCAGGTCTTCGGCATCGGCCAGCGGCCGTCCCGAGCCGGTGCCGGACCGGGCGTTGACCACATGGTGGTTGGTGACGAGGAGGTCCGGGGTGATGAGCCATCCCGTGCCGGAGTGCGGGAAACCGTTCGGCTGCAGCGGGGCCCCTGCCTGATAGGGGGGAACCTTGATACGCGCGACCGCCGTGCCCGCGAGGTCGCCGCCGCGCAGGAAGTCGAAGGGGACCGTGTCGTCGCGGTGGACGATCTCCTCCTTGATCTCCCGGATGTCCGGGGCGGGCATTGACGCCAGGATGTCCGGCTCGCCTCCCGCGCTGCGTGCCACATCGTCCAGGGTGCGCTGCAGGAGGGCGAGCGGTTCGGCTTCGGTGGTCTGGGCGATGGCGTTGCGGAGCCAGATCTCCAGCGGTACGGAACCGTCGACGAGCCGCTCGACGCGGTTCATCTCGTTGAGGTCCGAGTGCAGTTGCCGCCCGGGCGCCGGAAGCATCGGCAGCGTGCCCCGGTACTTGGGCATGATCCCGTCGAACAGCAGCGGCCGGACCATCGGGTCGGCGAGCCCGGTCTCCAGGGCGGCGTCGCGCACCTGGAGGATCTCGGCCGCCGTGAGGTAGGCGTTCATGACCGACCAGGCCGCGGGGGGCCGTTCCCTTCGCTCGCGTTGTCCGGCTCCGCCGTGGGGGCCGTGGAACTCGGCGGCGGAAGCCCCCTCGCGCCCATGGCGGCGGCCACCCCGGCCACGATCTCACCGCTCGTGTCGGGCAGGGCCAGCAGCCGCCGGGCGAGTGTGTCGAGGGTGCCGCGGTCGCGTGCCAGGCGCAGGATTTCGGTGGTGCTTGTGGGGCCGGCTCCCGCGGGCGGCTCGGCCGGGTCCGCGGCATCGCCGAGGATGTCCATCAGCGCACCGAGCAGTCGTGGCTGGCGGGCGGCCGCCCGGCGCATGGCCGCCCCCAGGGTCTCCAGCGCCTCGTCGTCCCCGGGCAACCCGACGACGTCCAGCGCGTGTTCCAGCGCCTCGTCGTCCTGCGGGTAGATCTGCGAGGCGACGGCGCGTACGAGTGCGGGCTGGTCGGCGAGTACGGCGTCGGGCAGGCGCCGCAGTCCCTCGGAGAGCCGGCTGTCGGCTTCCGGATCGGGCACGTCGGCACCAGCGGCGAGGCGGGCCCGGGCCAGCAGCGCACCCATCGCTTCGAGATCCTGCCCGAGGTCGACCGCGATGTCCTCCGCCGCCCGCAGGTCGCTGCCCGCGCCCTCCACGTCGCCGCCCTCCTCCGCGAGGCGGGCGGACAGCAGGAGCAGTTCCAGTTGTCTGTCCGCGCATCCCGCGCCCGCCGTGGCGCTGACGGCCTGCGAGACCGTCCCCCGCGCCTCAGCCCCCCGTCCGAGTCGGCTCAGCGTCTCGGCCAGCAGGGAGTGCAGGGGGCTGCACGGCGTCCACGGCCGGCGTTCGCCGAGGCGGACGAGCGCCGCCTCGGGGAAGCCCTGGGCCAGCAGGTCCTCGACCTCACGGGCGGCGATCCGCTCCCAGTCCTCCTGGTCGGCGCCCTCAAGGACATGCTCGGAGGCTCCGCCTCCGAGCTTCGCCGTGAGCAGGCCCGCGGACCTGGGGGTCATGTCCTGCTGCGCCCCGACCAGGAAACGCTCGACGCCGGGCAGCCACCGCTCCTCCACCGAGCGCGGGTTCTCTTCGAGGCGCAGCCGGTGGTAGATCTCCTCGGCGCGTGCCTCCAGATCCTCGCGTGCGGCGTAGTACTGGACGGCACGCCGTTCGATCGTGCGCATCACGTCGGTGCGGTCACTGCCCGGCAGGCGCAGCATGATGGCGCGGACGTCGCCGCGGTGCCGTACGGCCCCGGGGCCGGCCGGTTCGACGAGGTCGAGGCGGGAGAGTTCGTCGAAGAGGAGCTGGGCGTCGTCGAGGGTCTCCACGGGCAGTCCGCAGGGCTCGGCCAGGACGTCCTTGATGATCTCGGGAGTGATGATCCGGAGCACCAGGCCCGGATGGGCGAGACGGCGTACCTCCTGATTCGCGATGTGGTTGAGGATGCGGTCGTACAGGATGCCCTGGATGAGCATCCGGTCGATGCGGCGCGTGAACTGGCGGCGCCGGGCGGGCATGCTGCTGATCAGGTCGCCCATCGACTCGGCTTCGCCTCCCGCAAGGGTGACGGCCCGGGCGGCGAGTTTCAGGCTGAGCGGGTGACCGCCCACACGGTCGGCCCACATCCCCGCCATCTCCCCGTCCGTGACTCCGCACGCCGTCAGAAGCCTGATGGCGGCCTCCCGGTCGAGTTCGTGGAGCTCGATGTCCTGCGGTGTCACGGTCCGTGCCGGATGGTCGACGGGCGCACGCCCGGAGACGACGACACGCAGCCCCGGATAGACGCCCTGGAACGTGACGCACATGCGCCACAGCCTGCCCATCACGGGTGAACCCCGGTACTGGGCCTCCTCGAACGAGTCGATGACGAGGACGAAGGGCGGGTTCTTCCGGCCCGCCGCCTCCACCACCCGGATCAGGAGGTCCGCGGTGCGCCGGATGAGGTCGGTATCGCGTTCTGTGGCCTGGAGCTGGAACTCCTGGGAGGAACTGCGGCCCAGGACGGTCCTGGTGGTGGCGAGTTCGTGCAGCTGTGTGACCCGGTCCTGGCCCTCCCGCTGACCGCGGGCCGTCTGCTGACACTCGTACGCCAGTGCCTCCAGCTCGTCACGGTGAGCGGGGTACTGGATGCCGAGCTGCCGGGCGGCCTCGGCGATGAGCGTGACCGGTTCGTGGATCGAGAGTGTGGGGCGCTCGAAGTCGATGTACGCGAAGGGGAAGCTGCGCTCGTGTTCGTGGATGCTGTCGAGAAGGAACTTGGCGAGCAGGGTGCTCTTGCCCATGCCGCCGGGGCCATGGATGACCAGTGGCGGGACGGGTGTGCCGGAGTCGGAAGCTGTGCCGATGTAGTCGCGCAGCTCGTCGAGTTCGCGTTCACGCCCCTGAAACGGTTGCTGGACGAGGCGTTCGAGGGGCTGCAGGAGTCGGGCGCGCTCCAGTGCGCGCTGGAGTTCACCGGTGTCCGGCAGACCGGTCATGCCCGGCACGCGGGAGAGCCACAGCACCGCCTGGAGCGTGTCGGCCAGTTCGGACGCGTTCTCATCGGCCGGCTGGTGCGGGCTGCCCGACAGATAGGCAAGGCAGATGCGTTCCGGCCCGGGCTGGTCCTCGAACTGGTCGAGATTGCACTCCAGCGCGCGCCGCGCGGCCTGCGGACCGGCGAGAGAACGCAGCGCCCGGTCCCGGGCATCGGCCTTGAGGGTCCATACGGCTCGTGCCTTCATGCCCATGCCCATCGTCGTACAGTCGTCGAGCAGTTCGAGTACCGCGCCGCCGGTGGCGTGATCCTCGCCGGGCAGCCGGAGCAGCATGGGGTCGAAGCGGGTGAGCAGGCAGGCGGCCTGCCGATAGGCCGCGCGGGAGTCCGGGACGGTTGGGGAACCGTCCTCAACCGCACTGAGTTCCTGGCGCAGGCGGGCAGCGAAGACCTTCCCCGCCTCAGAGGGCCCGGTAGACACGGATCGCCCCCTCTGCCGCCGTACAGACTCTCCTCATGTAGCTCTCACTGCCGCTGCGCGCTTCCGCGGCCCGCAGGACCTCCTGGACGGCCACGTCGACGAGTTCGGTGATCGTGGCCTCGTCGGGCGGTCCGCCGCCGAGGAAACCGGGAGGGGACTCGTGGAAGTACTGGTCGAAGAACCTGCGCAGATCGGCGGGTTCGGCGGCCCGGGCGGTGTCCCAGCACATGCTTCCCCGCAGGTCGTAAGGAAGTTGGCGCATCGAGGGCCCGTAGCCGAGAAGGACCAGACGGGGTGCCTGGTCACCTCGTACGGCGGCGTGTTCGTAGATGGCGAGGGCCAGTTGCCCGATGAAGTCCCACACGTCGGAGCTGGGGTCGAGCTTGTCGCACTCGTCCAGTACCAGCCAGAAGCGGTCCTCGACGGCTGTCGCCCGGCCGACGACCCAGTGCACGGCATCGTCGATCGAAGGCAGTTGGTCGTTGAGCTCCGTGGGATTCAGCGGTGAGATTCCCGCGCGCGGGTCGGAGACGAATTCCGCGAGCCGGCGGACCACCTTGTCCGCGGTGGACGTGTGCGACAGGGTCACCCGGGCCGGCCGGAATCCGTAGTGCTGCCCGATATGGCGGATGAGGTTGTATGTGTAAGACCTTCCGCTGTCCGGATCGCCGTCGACCAGCAGTACGGATTTCTCAGGGTCGTCGACGAACTGACGCAGTGTCTCGCGCAGGTTCTGCCGGTCGATGAAGACCTCGGTGCCGTTCTTGAGGACGCAGGTACGGAAATTGTCCTGTGAGGCGTGGACGCGGTAGTCCTCGCGCAGCCGGTCCTGGAATTCCAGAGCCTTGGAGACTTCCGGAAGGACGCTGAGTCTGTCGACCGCGGCGACGACCTCCACGAGTCTGAGCTGCCTCTGGATGTCTTTGCGTGACGCTTGAACCAGTGCGCGGGCATTCTCCGCGCTGACCGCCGTCAGCGGCAGAGCGGCGACGAATTCCGGGGCGAAACCGTACTGGACGAGCTGAGTGTGGGGGTCGGTGGTGTCGAGCAGGTACTCCCGTACCCACATGGTGACGAGGTCCCATTCCGTGTCGGCCAACGGCATGCCACACCTGCCCAGCCGCCCCTGTGGAGCATGAGACGGACGATCTCCTAGTTGTCATGTTTTCACCCGGTCTGCGCTCACGCAAGGCGGCTGAACATGCGCTGGAACGGCTCCCTGACCTGCGGATTTCCCAGGTACTCGGAGATGCCGTGATGATTCTTGCTGTCGTTGGTGACGAGCAGATCGGTCACCTTTTCAACCGGTGCGTACTCGGGCCGGAGCGTGTGGTCGAGGGCCACCAGATCGCGCAGGTCCGAGGCGTTGCGCCAGGCTCGCACGCCGGACGGAACCGCGGGCGGTTTCGCCAGATGGTCCTGCACCTCCGTGATCGCCAGCGGCGACCCCAGGGTGACGAAGAGCTCGACGTCCCGATCCTCATCGGCCAGTACTTCGTAGGCGACGATGGACCCCAGGCTGTGCCCGACGACGGCCAGCGGGGCGCCGTCCAGGCCCTCCAGCGCCCCCTTGACCACGCCGCGGATCGCCGCTCCCGCCCCGCCGAAGAAGTAGGCGTGGACGTCCCTGTAGGTGTGTTTGACGAGTTGCCGGAACACCGCTTTGCGGGCTGTGCGCGGCAACGGCAGTGCTTCGAGGGGCAGTTGCGTCCCCTGACCGGTCTCCTCCGTCTCGGCGAGCGTGTCTCCGAGATACGTCATCTCCAGCAGCCACTCACTCAGCGCGCACTTCACCTCGCCCGTACCGGGCACCGATTCCGGCGCGATCCCGCTGGCCTCGAACCGCGCTTCGCCGAGGGTTCTCGCCACGAATTCCTCCGGCGTCTCGAACTCCACCGGCGCGGCTCTCCCCTCGGCCTCCAGAGGCACGCCGTCGACCGGTCCACCCTGAAGCGGGTCGGGCCGGTGGTCGGGCAGAGGCCTTTCGTACCGGAGCGCGGCCCAGTACGCCATGCGCGAGGAATCGCCCATGTCCCTGCCGAAAAGAGCCGTGTCCCACTGAGACTTGAGCAGTTCTGAGCGGACCTTGTTCCCATTGCCGTGGACGTAGATGAGCCTGGGTTGCATTGCGCCTCCCGACACGCCACGGACGCCCGTCACTTGGGCGTCGGTCGTTTTCAGTATTGGCCTGCTCCGATGTGTCCGCCATTCGGGCGCCCGCCCGCCGCAAAAGGGTTCAGACACCGAAGTGCCACGGAACTCATCCAGTCGACGCACGTCACCAAGGCACAAGGAGCTCTTCTCATGGCCACTGGCCTCTCCCTCCACGTCGGACTCAACAAGGTCGACCCAGCGAAATACGGCGGCTGGGACGGTGAGCTCGTCGCCTGCGAGAACGACGCCAACGGCATGGCCCGTCTGGCCCGCGAGGCAGGCTTCGACGACACGACCCTGCTCACCCCCGACGGCACCGTCGAGAACGTCACCGCGGAGCTGCGCAAGGCGGCCGGCAGGCTCAGAAGCGGGGACATCCTGATGTTCACGTACTCGGGTCACGGCGGTCAGGTGCCGAACACGGTCGGGTCCGACGACGAACTGGACGACTTCGACGAAACCCTCGTCCTCTACGACCGCGAATTCCTCGACGACGAGCTCTACAGGGAGTTCGCCCGCTTCGACGACGGCGTCAGGATCCTCGCTCTCCTCGACTCCTGCCACAGCGGGACCGGCATCGAGGTGAGGGAAGTCCTCAGCCCCGAGGCCATGAAGGAGCAGTTCCAGACCAGCGACCCCAACCGTATCGAGAACACCTCACGGCTCATGCCGGTCGCCAAGCAGTACGAGATCTACCAGCGGGACAAGGAGTTCTTCCAGGACATCCAGCGCGCGCTGGGCACCGGGAACGGCGGTGAGGAGAAAGTGAACGCTCTGCTCATCTCCGGCTGCCAGGACAACCAGCTCTCCTCGGACGGTCCCGTCAACGGCAAGTTCACCGGCACGCTGCTGGAGGTCTGGGACGGCGGGACGTTCCGCGGCGGGTACCGCGCCTTCCACCGCGACATCGTGCGGAACATGCCGGCCACGCAGAGCCCGAACTTCTACGTGACCGGCCGTCCCGGGGACGCGTTCCTGGAGCAGCGCCCCTTCACCGTCTAGAAGGTCTGCGCGTCAACCGCCGTCGGGCCAGGCACCGGCGAAGTCGATCTCCTCGGCCCATTCCGGGTGGTCGATGAGCGGATTGCGATTGCCCTGTATCTCGGCTGTCGCCGCATTGCGGTGCCGCTCGTACTCGCTCACCGCGTCGGCGGCGTGCCAGGACAGCAGAAGGTCCAGGCGCTCGCGTTGGAGCTCGCGCGCCTCGTCCCCGATGAATCCGGGATAGCGCAGCAGGAAGTACAGCGTCGCGCGGGCGACCGGACCCTTGCCGGCCGACGGCTCGAACTTGAGCGGCTCGCGGCGCCCGCAAGAGTGCCGTACGACTTCCTCGCTCTCCGCGAAGTCGAAGTACGGAATGTTCCCGCGGAAGCTGTTGCACGCCGACTCGCAGGCGAAGAGATGATGCAGGTCCCCGCGCATGGGCTCCTTCTTGGCGAACCACGACTGGGGCACGACATGCTCGCAGTTGAACGGCAGAGCCGCTTCCAGCGCGTCGAACTCGGCCTCCAGCGCACCGGGGCCGGGCGCGCTCTCGTGCAGCAGGAACTCCTGCCAGCGTCCGATCCGGGCGGCCTCCACCGCGGCGTCGGCCTCTATCAGCTCTTCGGGAGTGAAGTCCTTGCCCGAGTAGATGCTGCGCAACTGCTCGTCCGGGTGCAGGTCGACCCACGGGTAGAGCATGCGCATCGGCTTGTACGCGGGCCGGTTCTCGTGCGTCGTCTCCAGCAGTTCGGTGAGTGCACGCCGAAGAGCGGCGGGGCTGCCGGTGCGGATGTCCGCGTAGTAGGCGTCCCGTGCGGTACGGTCCGCGGCCGCGTCGTAGTAGGGACGGGCCCTGGCGGCCGCGAGGTTGACCAGCGCGGCGGCCAGGTCGTTCTCGGCGGGCGACTGACCGTCGATGTGTCCGACGGCGATGCCCGGAAGGCCCGGAAGGCCGGCAAGGCCCGGGAGGGCCGTGGCCGGAACCGGCGCCGGGGCCGCGGCAGTGGTGTTGGCCTGCGCCTGGAACGTGGCCGGGTCCACGCTGAGTGTGATGTTCAGCGGGACGCTCAGACGCACCGTCCCTCCGGGCGCCGGCTGCTGCACGGCCCCGTCCGGCACAAGGCCGGTGAGGCTCTGGTGTCCGACTCCGTTCGTCGTGCCCGGCGGCGGTGGCGACACCTCCACCGTGTGCAGGCTGGCTCCGGCCGCGAATATCTCCTCGCGGAGCGCTGCGGCAGGTCCGGACATCGGCACCTGCCGGAGCGCGCCGAGGACGCGGCTGATCCGTACGCCCTCATTGGCCTTCCAGTCGAGCCGCTGCTCACCCATGCTCGGCTCCCAGACGGAACCGTCGACGGCAAGAGGTTTGCCGTGCTCGTCGGTGCGCGGAACACCCGCGTGATGCAGGGCCACGACCTCCCACTGGTCGTTGAAGACAGGGGATCCCGAGGAGCCGGGAGCCGTGTCGGTCTCGTAGTGCACGAACTCGTCCAGCAGGTCCACGACCTTGTTCTCGCGCAGCGCGAGCTGTTTGGGCTCGCCGTTGGGGTGCTGGATGATGTTGACGATCTCGCCGAGGATGACCTTGCCTTCGGCCTCCTTGAGGGGAAGCCGGCCGAACGGCGCGAGCGGCTGACCGTCCTGGGAGCGCTGGGCCACGGCGACCACGCTGAAGTCGAGGGCCTGGTCGGTGACGAAGAACCTGTGCGGCTCAAGCCGGAACACCACGGGCAGGAGCGGCTGTCCGTCCAGTCCGGCCTGGAAGTTGAATTCGATGACTCCATTGCCGGCTTCGTCCGCCGTGCGCAGCACATGATTATTCGTCATCAGGAGCGTGGGGGAGATGAGGAATCCGGTGCCGTGATGGCCTCCGCCGCCTGCCCGGACCGTCACGCGCCCGATCGAGCGCGCCGCCAGGAAGCCCGCTTCGAGGAAACCGACTCCGATGAGGTCATTGCGCCCCATGAGGCGTTCAAGTCCCAGCACATCGGCACCGAAGGAGTCGGGGGCCAGCTCCAGACTGCTGCCCGTGGTGGCTGCCGTAGGTGTCTGCTCGATCGCCGTCGCCAGCGCCCGATCGGCGCCCAGGCGTGCCAGCCTCTTCTCCACGCGCTCAGGGGCGTCGGCGTACAGGATGCCGCGCCGGTCGAGGACGCGCAGGTTACGGGTCCGCTCCGCCGCGCGCATCTCGTAGCGGTCGCGAGCCTGCTTCATCTGGGAGAGATATTCGGAATCGGCTTGCGACAACTGCTGCACTGTCATATCGGCCCGCCTCCCGGCCATCGTCCGAACATGGATTTGCTGCCTGTCGCCCCTTCCTCAATCTGAACACGGATTGTCGATCGGTGCTCACTCGAACGGCCTAGTGGTTGGCCCTTCAATACTGGACCGCTGGACTATTGCGCATTGAATTTGGTTTGCCCGGACCGGAACCTGTCGAGCACCCGGGCGGGCGGGCTCCTATGCTCGAAAGGGGAAACGGCTCGCAAGGGAAACGATCGAGCGGCATTCAGCCGAGGAGAGGCCATGTGCACTTACCGGACCTACCACGCGGTTGCCAATCCCGCCCGCGCGCAGGAACTCGCGGACGTCACCTCACCGTTCACGATCGACGTGCAGTTCCTCGGAGGGCTGACGGACGCTCAGGAGCAGGCCTTCGAACGGGCGGCCGACCGCTGGGCGCGCGTCATCATCGGCGATCTGCCCACGGTCATTCTCGGCGGCGAGGTGATCGACGACATTCTGATACTCGCTCAGGGAGTGCCGATCGACGGCACCGGAAGAATTCTGGGACAGGCGGGTCCGACACATGTGCGCTCCGCATCAGCCGCCGTCGGCGCGCTTTTGCCGGTCAAGGGAATCATGTCCTTCGACACGGCCGACCTGGTGCGTATGGAGGACGACGGGACTCTGCTCGACGTCATCACCCATGAAATGGGACATGTGTTGGGAGTTGGCACGGTGTGGGAGGACAAAGGCCTTCTCAAGGACCCGCGGACGCCCAATCCGAATTTCGTCGGAGCCACCGCCATGGAGGAACTCGGCACGCTCATGGGCGCGGGCGGACCGGTGCCGGTACCGGTGGAGGCTACGGGCGGTCCGGGCACCGCGGACAGTCACTGGCGGGAGACCGTCTTTCACAACGAGCTCATGTCCGGCTTCGTCGGCTCGCCCGGGAATCCCCTCAGCCGTCTGACGGTCGCGGGCCTGCAGGACCTCGGCTACCAGGTCGACCTCGATGCCGCCGAACCGTACGAGCTTCCCGATCTGCTCGAACTCGCCCGCGCCGGCGAACTCGTGACCCCCGGCGCGCCGACGGACCGCGGCATGATGCTGCCGGTCATCCCGGTCGTGCTGCCCGCGGAAAGCTCGAGCCGCCTCGCTGCGTGACGCCCGACCCCCTTGGGCAGCCGCCAGGCCCGTACGAGACGGGCCTGATCACTCCGGGCGGCAGGGGCCGACCGTCGGAACGACGGGTCCAGGTCTCAGATCGGCCGGGGCGCCGCTGCGTACAGCGGCAGCGTGAACCACCGCGGCACCGACCGGCGCAGCGCCTCGGGGCCCTGCACCTCGAGCGCGCCCGTCCGCAGAGCGTCGGACCAGCTCAGATCGCCGCGCCAGACCTCGATCATGCGACGCAGGCCTGTAGTCACCGTCACCGCCACCGAGAAGCCGGGGTCCGCGTCGCAGACATCGGCACCGGCGGCTGTGATCACCAGCCACCAGTCGCGGTTGCGTGCGGGCACGTCCGGGAATCGGAACTTCACCACCGTCCGTCCCTCCGGAACGGCATCGGCGTCGACGCGGCGGTGCATGTCCCACAGCAAGAGTTTCGGATCGAGATCCTCGTCGCCGAGTTCTCCGATCCAGCGGACGCCCCAGACGCTGAGCGCCTCCACCACCGGGCGCAGCTCGTGGCCCGCCGGTGTCAGGACGTATCGCACCTCTTTGTCCTCGGCCCGCCTCTCGACGATTCCGGCGCGTACCAACTGCTGCAGCCGCTTCGACAGCAGCGTGGGGGACATCCGCGGCACCCCGCGGCGCAGCTCGTTGAAATGCTCGCTCCCGGTCACCAGCTCCCGCACGATCAGCAGCGTCCAGCGCTCGTCGAGCAGCTCCATCGCTTTGGCGACGGGGCAGAACTGGTAGTACGAGGACCCCATGTTCTGCAGGTTAGGTCCCGTACACCGGCGCGACCAGTCCGGTGGTCGGGCCGGCGCATCCCGGGCGGCACCCCGCTGGTACAGATCTCGTACTAGGACGGGAGTCCGGCCCTTCCTACTCTCGACCTCATGACAAATCCAAAGATTTCCGGCCTCTGCCGGAAAGACCCCAGAGGAGAGCTGTCATGAGTCAGATGATCGACGCCGTCGAGGCCGACCGTGCCCTCAAGGCCAAGCACCGGGGGATGTGGGCGCTGGGCGACTACCCTGCCGTGGCCACCGAAGTCATCCCGGAGCTGGGTGCGGTCCTGGTCAATGCGTGTGACGTGCGGGACGGTGAGCGCGTGCTGGATGTCGCGGCCGGGTCGGGCAACGCCGCGATCCCCGCCGCGCTGGCCGGTGCGAGCGTGCTGGCCTGCGACCTCACCCCGGAGCTGCTGGAATCCGGGCGGCGCCTGGCCGAGCGGCTCGGCGCGGAGCTGGAGTGGCGGCAGGCCGACGCGGAGGCGCTGCCCTTCGCCGACGGCGAATTCGACACCGTGATGTCCTGCGTCGGGGTCATGTTCGCCCCGCATCACCAGCCCAGCGCCGACGAACTGGTCCGCGTCTGCCGCCCAGGCGGCACGATAGGTCTGCTCAACTGGACACCGGAGGGCTTCATCGGCCAGATGTTCACGACGATGAAGCCGTACGCTCCCGCACCACCGCCCGGCGCGCAGCCCGCGCCGCTGTGGGGACGCGAGGAGCATGTCAGGGCGCTCCTCGCCGACCGGGTGACCGACGTGGTCGCGCACCGGCGGACCGTGCGGATCGACCGCTTCGACAAGCCCGAGGCCTTCCGCGAGTACTTCAAGACCCACTACGGCCCGACCATCGCCGTCTACCGGAGCATCGCCGACGACCCCGACCGGGTCGCCGCGCTGGACCGCGATCTCGACGAGCTCGCCCGGCGGCACGACCGGGGAACGGGCAGCACGGTCATGGACTGGGAGTATCTGCTGTTCACCGCCCGCAGGCGCTGAACTTCTAGAACACGCCCTGGCGCCGCCGCGGCAGCCGGACCGAGAAGCAGGCCCCGCCTTCGGGACCGTGCCCCTGAGCGCTCACCGAACCGCCGAGGCGCTGGGTGAGCCGGTGCACGATGGCCAGGCCCAGGCCCGTTCCGGAGGGCCGGATCCCCTGGTAGCGGGCGTGCAGAGCGCCCCGCTGGAACGCGACCTGGGCATCCTCCCGCGCCAGCCCCGGCCCGCCGTCGCGCACCTGGAGCAGCGCTCCTTCACCGTCCGGGGCGAGGGCCAGCACCAGCGGCGCTCGCTCCGGGGTCACGCGCAGGGCGTTCTCCGCCAGCTGGTCGATGATCTGCCGGACCCGCTCGCCGTCGGTGTCCACGGTCAGCGGTGCGCCGGGGCGCTCCAGGCGGAACTCCACGCCATGGCGTGCGCAGCGGCTCTCCCAGACCGTGCCCGCCTTCGCCACCAGTGCGTCCAGGTCCACCGGACGGGTCTCGACCCGGAAGTCGTCGGTCTCCAGGTGGGCGAGATCCAGCAGATCCTGTACGAAGCGTTCCAGGCGTCGGGTCTCGCTGAGCAGCGTCTCGCCGACCTCGGGCAGGTCGTCGGCCCCGACCACACCGTCGGCGAGCGCCTCCGCGTAACCGCGGGTCGCGGTCAGCGGCGTGCGCAACTCGTGCGAGACGGACAGCAGGAACTCGCGCTGCCGGTTCTCACTGCGCGCCAGTGCCTCGTCCAGAACGCTCAACGCGCCCGTCAGGTCGGCGAGTTCACGCGGACCGCCCGGCGCCGCACGCAGACCGCGCTCACCCTCGGCGAGGCGCCGTGCCGTGGTCGCGGCCGTGGTCAGCGGCCGCGACAGGCGACGGGCCAGCAACAGTCCCGCGAGCGCGGCGCCTGCCAGACCCGCGGTGAGCGGCAGGATCAGCGCCCGGCGCATACGGGAGACGCTGTTGTGCACGACCGTGTAGGGCTGGGTGAGGACGACGGCGGTGTGCCCGTTCCCGGGGCGGCCCTCCACCAGGACTTCCTCGCCGTCGAGTTGGGCGTCGGTGGATACGGATCTGCCGTCGAGGAGGGCCGTGCGGGTCGGGCCGTCGACGGCCGCGGCAGCCGGTCCGGACGCGTCACCTGCGGGACCGACGACCGCGAGCCGCACCCCGTTGGATCCGGCGAGCCGCTGTTCGCGGTCGAGCAGCAGCTGGGAGAAGACGGGGGTGCGGCTCAACACCTCGGCCTGCCGCCCCAGTTGGTCGCGCTGCTGTGCCTCGGCGCCGTCCCGGATCATGTACCAGGCGACCGCGCCCGTCAGCAGTACGGCGAGCAGGGCGACCGCGGTGGTCACCAGGGTGATGCTGCGGGTGATGGGTCCCGGCCGGCTCCTCACGAGGCGGACTCCGCCGCGCTGTAGCCGACGCCCCGCACGGTACGGATCGGACTCGCGTCGCCGAGTTTGGCGCGCAACTGCGCGATGTGGACGTCCACGGTCCTGCTGCCCCGGTAGTCCGCCTGCCCCCACACCTGGGCGAGCAGCTGTTCTCGGGGAAAGACCCGTCCGGGGTGACGCAGGAGATGGGTCAGGAGATCGAATTCCGTTGCGGTCAGTTCCACGGGGCGGCCGTCCGCCTCCGTCGTACGGCGCGCCGGATCGACCGTGACCCGGCCCACTCGCCGCATGGCTCCGTCCGGCGGACCGGCAGCCCGGCGCAGCACCGTCTTGACCCGTGCGACCAGCTCCCGCGGCGAGAACGGCTTGGTGATGTAGTCGTCCGCGCCCAGCTCCAGGCCGAGCACCCGGTCCGTCTCGTCGTCGCGCGCCGTGACCAGCAGGACCGGCGTCCAGTCCCCGTCCTCACGCAGCGTGCGGCACAGCTCGACCCCGTCGAGACCCGGCAGGGCGATGTCCAGAACGATCGCGACGGGACACAGCCGCCGCGCCGCCGCCAGCCCGGCGAGCCCGTCGGCCTCCACATGAACGCCGAAGCCCTCGCGGGAGAGATACAGCCGTTGCAGATCCGCGATGTGCCGCTCGTCCTCGACGATCAGGACGAGGCCCTTGCTGTCCGGCATGTCCCACTCCTCGCCCTCGTACGGATCTTCGATGCTAGCCCGGCGCCAGGTGCCGCAGGATGCCGGCCGCCGCGCTCTGACATTCCTCGAACATTCCCCTGATCCGCCGCTCACCTGCGCGTTCCAGGATCACGCCATGACTGCTTCCGCACCCGACACCGTGTGCCCCGCCCCGCCGGGGACTGCACCGCCACCCGGGGCCCTGCACCGACTCGGCCGGTGGTGCGCCCGGCGCGCCCGCCGGGTGATCGTGGCCTGGCTGCTCGTCCTGGTCGCCGCCTTCGCCGCGGACCGGGCCTGGGGCGGCGCCTACGAGGACGAGTTCTCGCTGCCCGGCACCACCGCCCAGGAGGGCGCCGACCTGTTGCGGGACCACGGCTCCGACCTGGAAGGCGTGGGCGCGCAGATCGTGCTCCGGGCCGACGGCCCGCTCGCGGCACACCGGGCGGCGATCGACGACGCGATGGGTGAACTCGCCGACCTGCCCGACGTGTTGACCGTGGCCGGTCCGCTCGGCACACCGGGTGCCCTATCCAAGGACGGCACCATCGGCTACGCCACCGTCCGCTTCGCGCAGAGCCCGGCAACCTTCGACCGGTCCTACGTCGACGAGGTCGACACGGCGGTCGCGGAGCTGCGCGCCGACGACGTGACCGTCGAGTACGGCGGCCCGCTCGGCCAGCTCGCCCGGCCCGAGGCGGCGCACGGCCTGTCCGAGGTCATCGGACTCGTGACGGCCGTGATCGTGCTGCTGATCGGCTTCGGCAGCATCGCCGCGGCCGGGCTGCCGCTCGTCACCGCGGTCGTCGGCCTGCTCGGCGGCCTGTCCGTCCTCGGCCTGATCGCCGCCGCCTTCACCTTCGGCTCCGCCGCGCCCACTCTCGCCACCATGATGGGCCTGGGCGTGGGCCTCGACTACGCGCTCTTCCTGACCACCCGCCACCGCGGGCTCCTCGCCTCAGGAGTCCCGCCCGAGGACGCGGCCGGCCGCACGCTCGCCACCAGCGGCCGGGCTGTCCTGGTCGCCGCCGCCACGGTCGCCATGGCTCTCGCGGGCCTGTACGCGTCGGGTGTCGCTTTCATCGGCACGCTCGGCCTGGCGGCGGCCATCACCGTGCTGGTCGCCGCGCTCGCCTCGCTGACCCTGACGCCCGCCCTGCTCGGCCTCCTCGGGCGCCGGATCGACCGCTGGTCCGTGCGCCGCCCGGTGGCCGAGTCCGAGGGCGCCGACGACACCTGGCGGCGCTGGGCCGCGACGGTCGGCCGCCGGCCGTGGCTCTTCCTCACCGCGGGCCTGCTGATCCTCGGCATCCTCAGTGTGCCGCTCGCCTCGATGCGGATCGGCCACATCGACGCGGGCGCCAGTCCGACCGGCTACACCGAGCGGCAGGCGTACGACCTGATCTCGGACGGGTTCGGGCCCGGCACGAACGGTCCGCTCACCGTCGTCGTCGCACCGGCCGCGAGCGGTACGGACACAGACCGCGTCGCGGCCGACGTACACGAGTCCCTGAAGCGGACCCCCGGCGTCGCCTCCGTCACCCGGCCCGTATACACGCCGGACCGGGCCCTGCTCACGGCCACCGTCGTCCCTCGGTACGGCCCGCAGGACGAGTCGACCACCCAACTCGTGCACAGGCTCGAGGACGAGGTGCTGCCCAAGACCCTCGACGGCACCGGCTCACGGGCGTACGTCACCGGCACCACCGCAGTCCACGTCGCCTTCCGCGACGTCCTGGTGGAGCGACTGCCGTGGATCGTGGCGGTCGTCGTCGGTGCCGCCTTCCTGCTGTTGCTCTGCGTGTTCCGCAGTCTGCTCGTCGCCGTGAAGGCGGCCCTGCTGAATCTGCTGTCGATCAGCGCGGCGTACGGGGTCGTCGTCGCGGTCTTCCAATGGGGCTGGGGCGAGCGGCTGTTCGGCGTCACGGAACCCGTGCCCGTGGAGTCGTACGTCCCCATGATGATGTTCGCCATCGTCTTCGGGCTCTCGATGGACTACGAGGTCTTCCTGCTGGCGCGGATTCGTGAGACATGGCTGGAGACCGGCGACAACCATGAAAGCGTGGCCGGGGGACTGGCCGCCACCGCCCGCGTCATCAGCTGCGCGGCGATCGTGATGACCAGCGTGTTCCTCGCCTTCCTGCTCTCCACCAATGTGGTGATCAAGATGCTCGCGCTCGGGCTCGGCGTGAGCGTGGTGATCGACGCGACGGTGGTGCGGCTGCTGCTGGTGCCCGCCACCATGTACCTGTTCGGCAGGGCCAACTGGTGGCTGCCACGGTGGCTGGACCGGCTGCTGCCACGCCTCGATCCGGAGGGGACGACAGCACGGTCCGGGCAGGGGGTCCGCGCATGAGGCGCCGGACCTGGATCGCCCTGGCCGTGGCCGGAGTTCTCGTAGCCGTGCCGGTGTGCGGCGAACTGCTCGCACGCTCCGTCATCCAGGGCCGCATCGAGGAGTCGGCGGCCCGGGCTCTGGGCGGAGAGATCGACATCGACCTCGCGGCCCGCCCGGCACTGCTCCAACTCGGCGACAAGCACCTGCCGTTCGTCGAGCTGGACGGCGATCATGTGCGACTCGGCCGCGTACCGGACGCCGAACTCCACGCGCGCCTGGACGACGTCCGCTTCACCGGCGGCGATCCGGACGCCGCCACCGTGGGCGCTGCCCGCGCGACGGTGCTGATCCCGGTGAGCGCCGTCGCGCAGATGGCGGGCGATCTCGCCGGCATGCCCGTCACCGAGGTACGGACGGACCCCCGGGCGGACACGCTCACCCTCCTCCTCGGCCGGGCCGGTATCGGCAGCGTGACGCTGCGCCCCCGGATCCGGGACGGCCGCGTCGAGACGACGATCGCGTCGGCGGAGATCATGGGCAGGCCCGCCCCCGACCGGATGATCGACCGGATCGGCGACTCCCTCGCCCGACAAGACGAGGACCGCGACTACCCACTGGACCTCGAAGCGACATCCGTCGAGGTCGAGGCGGACGGAATCCACCTGCACCTGGCGTCCGGTGGCCCGTCGGTACTGCACCGGCCGGAACGGCCGTCATGACACGGGGAAGGGCTGTCCGATGGGGCTTCCCCGGCGGCGAGGAAACGTCAGCCTAGCCCGGGGGTCCGTACAGGCTCTCGTACGCGATGCGTGCGGTGTCCGACTGCCGGGTGTCCTGGGCGACGGCCCACTGGCGCGTCGCCCGGTCCACCGCGATGGTCGTCCACCCGTGACCGTCCTCGTCGCTGAGATGGATCAGCAGGGTGCGCCGGTCGTGCTCCACGCGGAGGCGGTGGTCCGGGTTGGCGGCCTCGTGCAGGCCCCTTGACGTCTTCTCGGGGGTCGTGGGATCGGCGACGAACGATGTCCATCGCCGCCCTCCCCGCGGAGGACGGGCGGGGCGATCGCCAGGTGCCACGGGGTCGGACACGGCCCTCTCCTCTGCGGTCACGGAGCGGCGGCCGGCGCCGTACGGGTGGCGAAGGCGATCAGGTCGGCGATGACGCGTTCGGGCTGTTCCCAGTGGACGACGTGGCCCACGCCCTCGTATGTGAGAAGACGCGAGCCGTGGATGGCGTCGAGGATGGTCTGCTGGTCGCTGCGCGGCAGGAAGTCGTCCTGGTCGCCCCAGATGACGAGCGTCGGCACCAGGATGCCCGCGAGGGTCGCCCGGAGATCGGCATCGAGCAGCCCCCGCATCGTCTCTTTCCAGACGCGGGCCGGGACTTTGAGGCTTTCGTCGATCATGGTCTCGATCAGGCCCCTGGCCACCGGGCGAGCCACCATGCCGGACATCAGGTCCTCGACGAACGCGCGCGGGACGGGATCGGAGAGCCCCTCGATCTTCTCCTGCAGACCGGTCACCGCGGGCTTGTCCGCGAGCGTGGCGGGTACGCCGAGCAGTACCAGCCCCGCTACGCGGTCGGGGTGGCTGCCGGCGACCATACGGGCGGCCACGCCGCCACTGGAGGCTCCGACGAGGATCGCGCGGCCGATGCCGACGGCGTCGAGGAAGGCCACGAGATCGGAGGCGAAGTCCTCGGGCCGGTAGCCGTCGGCGGGACGGTCGGCGTCGCCGTGGCCGCGCTGGGTGGGGGCGTAGCCGTGCAGGGATGCCGGAAGCCGCCTCAGCAGGGGTTCGAAGGACCACCAGGAGTCGGCGATGGCATGGACGAAGACGACGGGAGTGCCACGGGGGTAGCCCGCCTCGGCGTAGGGGAGCGTGAGCCCTTCCCGCAGAGGCGCGGCTTTCACGGAGATGGTGGTCATGGCGGCCTTCCTCGCCGCGCCCGGACGGCCCCTGTCCGCGAGCCCGGTGGAGCCGAGCGGCGATCATTCCCGATCGTACCGACGAGCGGCCCCTTTCCGCCGGGCGGCGAAGGAACCGCGTGCGGCACCGGGCCCCGACCGCAGGTCCTACTCGGCGATCTCCGTCCGTTCCCACCAGTCGTAGACGGGAAGCCGTCCCTCGGGCGTGTCCTGGTGCCGCGACGTGACCTTGAAGTGCTCGTATCCGCCGCGGTGCGGGATCTTCAGCTCTTGTCCGGGAGGAGTGATCGGGACGATCCGCTCTTGCAGATCGTCCGGGCCGCCCTCGAGGACTGCCTTGGTAGTCATAACGCCAGTCTTCCTACCCGAGCCACCGCTCGCACCTCGGATCGAGCAGGAGCTCGGCCGCTCGGCCGATGGGCCCGAATGTCCCCGCTAGGCGGGAAGGATGCAGGTGTCGGCGAGGATCTGTTCCGCGGACGTGCAGTTGCCGTCCTGTATGGCCATCGTCATCGCGGCGTGCGCGGCGTCCGCGTCGGCCCCGAGTGGGATCACCAGGAAGGAGAAGTGGTCCTGAGGTCCCCGAGTGATGATCATTGTGTGGTCGTCGACCGCGGACCAGTCGATACGGACCATGCGGTCATCGATGAACAGGTGGCTCGGAGCACGGTCCCAGGCGCTTGCGTCGAGGCCGACGCGTGCGATGGGGCCCAGCTGGGCGGTCAGGGCGGTGATCAGGCCGGGCAACTGGGCCTCGATGTCGCGGGAGCGTGGCCACCAGGCTCCGTCGAACAGCCCCACACGGCTGGAGGTGGTCTCCATCCTCAGCACGGCCGCACCGGGAACCATCGGCTGATCGCTCGTGTCCGCGAGGAGCAGGAGAGGAGTCGGAGTGCTGAAGTCGGCAGTCATGAGCGACGGCGGGGCCAGAGCCGCCCCATGGCACCGGAGGCGTGAATCACGAGCGTGCCCAGAGCGATCATCGCGATGAGCAGGAGCACGGTGAGGAAGGTTCCCATGGTCCTCACATACCTTCCGTCGGCTCCATTGCGTGAGCGCTGACCGCTCGGGCAGTTGGAGATGAGCTCACGCGGCGCGCTTCGTGGCCGCCTTCGGAGTCCCAGACCGTCTCCCGGTTCGAGTCCCAGTCGTTCTCCGCCGCCGTCCGGAAGAACTCGGCCTCCTGGATCAGGCCGCTCGCGGTGAGACATCGCGACGGATCAGTCGCTGTGGCCATCAGCCGGGCCGCAGTTGCGGGGCTGGTCTCGGGCGGGATCACCAGCAGGTCCCAGCGGCCGGACGTGTAGGACAGCAGCAGCAGTTTGTGGGGGTCCTGCTCGGCCGTGAACCAGCCGACATGCACCACATGCCCGGCGACGGGCACCTTTCGGGGGATGACCGGCCAGAACGTGGGGTTCACGGTGACGCGGGTGATCCGGCCCCACAGCGGGTCCAGTACGGCCGTCAGCGCGGGAAGCTCCGCCGTCAGATCACGGGAGCGGGGCCACCAGGCACCGTCGATCAGGGCCGGAGCGGTGCCGGCCGGCGCCAGCATGAGTCGGAGCGGCAACGAAGAAGAGGTCCGGTCTTCGACCGCGGGTAGGTTCAGAATGGTCGCGGTCATGACGCGGACCTGCCCCCGGGCAGGCCGTAACCCGCCCGGTGTCGTGAATCGCCGAAAACGACACGAGCCTGGGAGCTGGTGCACGAAGTGTCCTCGGTAGCTCCAGGGTACTCCCGCCCGGTACCCACCGGACCCATGCGGAGCGCCGGGCTGGACGGCATCCGGGAGCTGACGCAACGGCCCCGGCGTATACACACCGGGGCCGCCCTTCCGGGCGGTTGCACGTGAGAGTGCACCAACCCAAGTCCCGATTTTACTCCCGCCAATGCCGCATTTGGGGCCTGGGCTGCGGCCCGATGCCGCGTCAACCGCGCTCTTCCTCCTCGGCCTCCATACGTCGAATGCCTTGATGTGTCAGCGAGACCATGGCGGGCGTATTGCCTGTGGCCCAGTCGACCGTGATCAGATCCTCGCCCACCAGATAAGTGCAGGCGGCGGCCAGATCCTCTTCTTGGATGCCGAGATCGTGAACCAGCTTCTCCCCGGTCACGCCCAGAAGGCGGTTGCCCTCGGTGGTCTCGTACAGAGCCTGCATGATCTTCTCGCGGTATGCCTTCCGCTCGGCCAGGGATGCCATGACTGCCGCTTTCTGGAAGGGAGTTGTCAGACCTCGTCCGGATGCGGGGCGTCACCCGCGCCGGACTTGCTCGTCACCAGCCACGTCGCGTCCGAATCGATGGTCTCGGAAGGGTGCGTGGTGTCCACGGTGACGTGGAGCCGGGTTCCGCCCTCGCGGCCGGCGGGGTAGCTGCGCTGTTCGGTCGACGCGAAGCTGCGCCGGCACTTCTGCGACTTGGCGGGCGGACTCGGGGGACGCGGCGACGATACGAACCTCGGCAAATCCTGCTGCGGGCACTGTTTTCGCAGGTCTCATGATGGGCCTCGCTGTCCGGCGAATTATGGCGCTCGCACCCGGTGACTTCACAGTACTCCGGCCCCCCAGCGTCTCGACGGTCGTGTACGAGCCCACGTGCGGCAATGTGGCCGGGTCGTCCTCGTCCGGTTCCGGATTCCTGGCTGAAGGGCCGAGGAGACCTTGGCGGAGGGCCCACGCCGGGATGGGACGAGCCGCCCCACCGCTGCGGGAGTCGCCTACGACGGCGCGCGCTGCCGCGGCACCGCGTCAGGTTCGGCGGCGCGCAGGTCGGCGAGCAGCTCGGCCTGGCCCGCCAGCACGCCGGACAGGATCGTCCGCGCGAACCTGAGCAGCTCCGCCACCTGAGGGCTGGTCAGCGAGTAGTGGACGGCCGAGCCTTCCTTGCGGGTTATGACCAGATTGGCCCGGCGCAGTACGGCCAGTTGCTGTGAGAGGTGAGCGGGCTCGACGCCTATCTCCGGCAGCATCTCGAAGACCCCGCGCCCGTGCCTGCCGCCACACTCTTCGTCATGGGGCCATCCTCGCGCGGAGGTCAGGCCTTCTTCAGGAATTCGGTCTTCAGGACCAGGCCCTTGACCTTCTTGGTGTTGCACTCGACCTCGCCGGGCTTGCTGGTGAGCCGAATATTTTTCACCAGGGTTCCGCGCTTGAGGGTCTCGGAGGTCCCCTTCACCTTCAGGTCCTTGATCAGCGTCACGGAGTCGCCATCCTGAAGCGGGGTTCCGTTACTGTCCTTCACGATCACGTCGCTCATGCTGCTTCCTTGTCTGCTTTCGTTCCCGTGTATCTCTTACTTCAGGGCTTGTGCCGCCGGGTTCCGCACGCCCGGCCAGTCGTCCGTGCGCCATTCCCGCGCTTGACCGGTGACCGCCTGGTGCGCCACCAGAGCGGCGGCCAGGTCGCAGTGGACGGGGATCGGCGGATGGCTGCCGTCGGGGACGAGCGAGCCGTCCGAGGGGATCGCCGCCAGCTCCAGGCTCCGCCCCTTGTCGGCGAGTTGGCGGGCGGCCTGAGCGACGGCCAGCTGGCCCCCCGCCGACCAGCCGCGCAGCTCGGTGAGGTCGAGGATCACCGGCCCGGTGCCGCGAGCCAGCGCCCAGCCGACGGCTCCGGTGAAGCGGGCCACGGCGTCGGCGCCGAGAAATCCGGCCAGGGAGAGGACTCCGAGGTCCTGGTGGGTGGTGTAACGCCACTCGATGGTCATCTTTGCTGTCTCGTTCTCACAGGGGGAGGGTGATCCAGATGGTTTTGCCCCCGCCGTCGGCGTCCGCGCGTACGACCGCCGTGCCGCCGAGCCCGAGGGTGAGCTCGATGACGGTCGCCAGCCCGCCGCCCCCGGCGGCGGTGGCCGCGGCACACAGGGCGGGCTGGTAGGGGTGACGGTCGTGGACGGCGAACGCGAAGGTGTCCGGGCCGACCGCGTGGATCACGGTGATATTCGGGGAAAGTGCGGCGGCGTGCCGGACGCTGTTGGTGACCAGTTCGCCCAGGATCAGCAACGCGGGGTCGACCGTTGGATGGTTCCGGTTGATGCCCCACCCCGCCAGCACCTGTTCGGTGGTCTCGCGCGTCAGCCGTACGGCGGACCCCATGGCGGGCACGGTCAGTACATGCCGGTTTGGCAGACCCTCCTGCTGAGCGACCATCAGGCCCCCTCGTGGGCGAGCCGGAAGCCGGTCATCGTCTGCGGGCGGATCCGGACGAGGGTGTCGTGTGGTCCGAGGGCCCAGCCGGGCAGCGTACGGCGGTAGTGGGCTGCCTCGTCCGGATCGGTGATCACCTCGGCCGGACCGCTTGCCGTCACCGTCCACCCGGTGCCGCCGGCCACGCGGATCTCGTCGGCGTGGTAGGTGAGCGAGGGCCTGCCGGACAGGGCTGCCGCCTGGACCGGGGTGCGCACGATCAATCTGCCGTACTGGAGGATGTGCACCGCCGGGCGTATCACCGCGCTCTCGCGGTGGACGTACACAAGTCGTCCCTGGACCGCGCCTTCGAGCAGCCACAGAGCCTCGATGCCGGGCACCTCGACCATACGACGTGAGAGGGGGACGGTCATCGGGAGGTCCCCTCGGCAACGGGAACGACGGGCAGCACCCCGGCGAGGTGCAGGTGGGCGCGGGCACCCGCGATGGCCTCGGGGGTGGTGGCGTACTCCCGGCCCTCCCGGCGCAGCAGGTCCAGCGCGCCGACGGACTCGAGGACGCGCCGCTGGCCGGGGCGAATCCCCGAGGTCATGACGGCGATGCCGCGCCGGTTCAGCTTTTGTATCGCGTCCTTCAGGAGGAGTGCTCCGGTGGCGTCCATCGTGGAGACCCGCGACATGCGCAGGATGACGACTCGCACGTCGGCGACCTCGCTCAGCTCCAACAGGAATCGGTGCGCGCCGGCGAAGAACAGCGGGCCGTCGATCCGGTACGCCACGATGTGCTGGGCCAGCAGCGCGTGTTCCTCGTCGCTGTGCTCGCCGGGCAGGTCGGGCCGGAAGTCCACCTGGTCCATGCGGGCCTGCTTGGCCACCGAGTGCAGGGCGAGCGCACCGGCCACGAACAGGCCGATGATCACCGCGTAGACGAGGTCCAGGGCCAGGGTGGCGGCGGCGGTCAGTACGAGAACGAGGGCGTCGGAGCGCGTGGAGCGCGTCATCGCACGCAGCGCGCCGACCTCGACCATGCGGACGGCGGTCGCCACCAGCACACCGGCGAGTGCGGCCAGGGGAATCTTCGAGACCAGCGGGGCGGCCGCGAAGACGATCACCGCGAGGACGGCGGCATGGACGAGCGCCGCGAGCCTGGAGCCCGCGCCGGTACGGACATTGACCGCCGTGCGGGCGATGGCCGCCGTCGCCGGGACACCACCGAACAGCGGCGCAGCCAGGTTCGCAATGCCCTGCCCGAACAACTCCTTGTCCGGATCGTGTTTCTGGCCGACCGTCATGCCGTCCGCGACCGTGGCCGACAGCAGCGACTCCAGCGCCGCGAGGGCGGCCACCGCCATCGCGGGCGCGAGCAGCGAACCGAGCGCGGAAAGGTCTAGGAAGCCGAGCGAGGGAGCGGGCAGCCCGGACGGCAGATCCCCGATCGGGGCGGCGTCGAGCTGGAAGAGCTGCCCCACGAGGGTCGCGGCGATTACCGCGACGATCGAGAAGGGGACGGTGGGCCGCAGGCGTGCGCCGAGCAGCATCACGGCGGCAACCCCGAGGGTGATGGAGAGGGCCGTCCAGTTCGGGGTGCGCACGAACTCCTCGACCGCCCGCCAGGTCACCAGCAGGACCCTGTCGCCCTCTGGCTTGGCCACCCCGAGCGCGTTCGGGATCTGCTGCAGACCGATCACGAGGGCGATACCGAGGGTGAAGCCCTCCACCACGGGGGCGGGGATGTACTGCATGTACCGTCCGGCCCGCAGCAGCGCGAGCGCGATCAGCATGACTCCGGCCATCAGCCCTACGGTCAGCACCCCGCCGGGACCGTACTCGGCGACGATCGGTACCAGTACGACCGTCATAGCCCCGGTGGGCCCCGAGACCTGAAGGTTCGAGCCGCCGAACAGCGCCGCGAGGGCACCCGCCACGACAGCGGTCGCCAGTCCCGCCTCGGCGCCCAGCCCGGAGGACACGCCGAAGCCGAGCGCGAGCGGCAGCGCGACGATCGCCACCGTGAGCCCGGCGAGCAGGTCGCGGCGCGGGTTGCGCGCCATGACCGCGAAGTCGGCACGGGCGGGAAGGAGGGAACGCAGCCTGCGCAGGGCCCGGGCGAGGACCGTACTCACTTCGCGGCACCCTCGGCTTCCCGCAGCTCCTCCAGGAGCTCGTTCTGCCCGGACAGCATTTCGGTGAGGATCCGCCGCGCGGCGCGCATCAGATCGGCGACATCGCCGCCGGCGAGCTCGTAGACGACGGTCGAGCCTTCGCGGGTCGAGGTGACGATGCCCGAGCGGCGGAGCACCGCCAGCTGCTGGGAGAGGGCCGACGGCTCCACCTCGATCGACGCGAGCAGATCCCGGACCGGCATCGGCCCGCCTTGCAGGAGCTCCAGGACGCGTATACGGACCGGGTGCCCGAGCATCCGGAAGAACTCGGCCTTGGCCTGATACAGGGGAACGGGCACGGCCCTCGAACTCTCCTCATCGCTGCGGACACTGCTAACACAGCATGTATTGAATTGCAGAATTTCGCAATTCCTCCAGTCGCGGAGGAGTCCTCGCCCTCCGTGTCCGGGTGCCGTTCGGGTGCACATCAAGTGCCCCGGAGTGCCGCCACGACCCTCCGTCCCCGCAGGCCGACACCATGATCACCGGCATTTGGTGCGAGGAGAGGAACGCCGCGATGGTCGTGAGGCGGGACGTACTGCGTATGGGATCCGTAGCCGCAGCACTGGGGCTGGCTGCCGGACTGACGGGCGGCGCCGGGAAGGCAGCCGGGCAGCAGCGATTCCCCCGCGGGGCCGCCCGGCCGGAGCCGCGGGCCTGGCGGGAGCTGCGCAGGAGACTCAGCCCGGCGGCCGGGCTCTACCGGCCCGGCAGCGACGACTACCGTCTGCTCGCCCTGCCGGACAATCTGCGCTACGCCGACGTCCTGCCGGCGGGCATCGTGGCCTGTGCCACCGAGCGCGACGTGCAGGTCGCCGTCGAGTGGGCAGCGAGGCACGGCGTCCCCCTCGCGCCACGCTCCGGCGGCCACAACTACGCCGGGTACTCCACCACCCGCGGCCTCCTCATCAGCCTCCGGCGTATGAACGACGTGGCTGTTCTCGGCACCCGGCTCGCGCTCGGCGGCGGCACCACCAACTCGGACGTCTACGCGGCCAGAGCAGCCAACCTCTATTTCCCCGGCGGCCGCTGCCCGGGCGTGGGCGTGGCCGGACTGACGCTCGGTGGCGGACTGGGCTTCAACGACCGCAAGTGGGGCCTGACATGCGACCGGCTGGTCGAGACCCGCGTCGTACTGGCCGACGGCTCACTGGTGCGCGCGGCCGACGACGAGAACCCTGACCTGTTCTGGGCGTGCCGCGGCGGAGCCGGGGGCAACTTCGGCATCAACACCGCCTTCGTCTTCGACGCCACACCGGTCGGCGACCTGCTTGCCACGGTCTTCGACCTGACCTTCGACCTGACGTCCGCAGTCCCGCTGGTGGCCGCCGTCCAGGAGATCCTCGCCGCCGACGACGCGGGCGACTTCGACGTACGCATCGGCTTCAAGCACCCCGGCGATGGCCCGGCGGCCGTCGCGCTGCTGGGGCAGAGGCTGGGCGACGAGGCGGCGCTGCGCGGGCTCCTCGCCCCCGTGCTGGAGCTCGGACCTACGAAGGAGTTCATCGAGCAGCGGCACTTCTGGACCGCCCAGGACTACCTCATGGAGCAGCCCGGAGCGGGTGGTGCCACGGCGTCCAAGTCCCTTGTGCCGGACCGGTGGCTGAATTCGGGAACTGTCGAGTCCGTCGCCGAGTGGGTCCGCGGCTGGCGGCCCGGCGTCGTCGGCAACTCCGGCTACGTCACACTCTTCGCGATGGGCGGACGCAGCGGGTCTGTCGGGCCGGGCGAGACGGCATACCCCCACCGAGACGCCACCTTCGTCATCGACGTCGGCACGCACTGGAAGCCCACCACCCCACAGGAGATCGTCGACGACCTGCTGATCCAGACGCGCGCCATGCATCGCACGCTCCGCCGCGATCTGGAAACGTCGGCGGCGTACGTCAACTTCCCCGACCCGGACCTGCGGAACTGGCAGTGGGCGTACTACGGCGGCAATTACGACCGCCTCGTCGACGTCAAGCGCCGCTACGACCCCAGCGGTCTCTTCCACTACGACCAGGCGGTGGGCAGGTAAGGGTGCCGGGCGCGCGGGCGCCGGGTCCGTGCTCCTTGCCCGGCCGGGCTCCGGGGCGCAGTCTGGGGTGAGGCCCGTGTCCAGTGCGCACCCGTACGGAGGTCGCCGTGGTCTTCAGACGCAGCCGTCGTGACCCGATGACACCACGCGTGTTCCCCAGGCCCTCGGGAGCCTGCAACGCCTGCACGCGCTGCGGGCGGAGGCCCTGCTCCGTCTGGCAAGGTCCGCTCGCCGTCGGAAAGCTGGGCCGAACCACCGTGACGTACCGCGGCTGTGTGCGTCGCACCCTGTTCGTGTCCGCGGCCGTGGCCGGGCTGTTGCTCGGCGGCGGACTGGCCGGGGCGCTGCTGACCACCGGGTCGGTCGCGGCGTTCCTCGCACTGCTCTGGCTGGCGACGTCGGTCCAGCTGGTTCGACCCGCTCCGGCCTGCGGCGACTGGGGTGGCGGGCTCGGTCCGGGTGGCGCGGGCGTGCGCGAGCCGCGTCGGCCCAAGCCGTTTCCGCCTGCCGACGCGATCGCTCTGCCACCGCCTTCCCCTGCCGAAAATTGATCGCGTGAAGATCGGTGCCTCTGTTACGGTCGCGCCTATGAAGCGCGCTGCCATGAGCCTGACGACGACGCCGGAGAGTGTCCCGGCGCGCTGACAGCTGTCTTTGTCCGAAGCCCCGGGGCGAGTGGCCCCGGGGCTTCGCCATGTGGTCACTCGCCTCACCCTCTGCGAGGAGACCACGATGCACGACCACCGCAAACTCGGCCGCGAACTGGGCCTGTTCGACACCGACCCCCTGATGGGTGCGGGCCTGCCGTACTGGCTGCCCGAGGGCGCCGCCGTCCGGCACGCCCTGGAGGAGTACATCCGCGACGCCGAACGCCGGGCGGGCTACCAGCACGTGTACTCGCCGGTGCTGGGCAAGCGGGAACTGTACGAGATCTCCGGTCACTGGTCGCACTACAGCGAGGACATGTTCCCGCCGATGGATCTCGGTGGCGAACAGGTCGTACTACGGCCCAGCTTGTGCCCCCACCACGCGTTGATCTATCGCTCCCGTGCTCACAGCTACCGTGAACTGCCCCTGCGGATGGCTGAGTTGGGAGGCATGTACCGCTCCGAGCTCTCCGGGGTGCTCGGCGGTCTCACCCGCGTCCGGGCGATCCAGCTGAACGACGCGCACATCTTCTGCACCCTCGACCAGGCGGCCGACGAGGCGCGGGCGG
This sequence comes from Streptomyces sp. NBC_00885, assembly GCF_045207475.1. Classification (NCBI taxonomy): domain Bacteria; kingdom Bacillati; phylum Actinomycetota; class Actinomycetes; order Kitasatosporales; family Streptomycetaceae; genus Streptomyces; species Streptomyces sp. NBC_00885. The sequence goes on along the minus strand of NZ_CP108796.1, from coordinate 609,383 downwards.
CCCTGGAGCTGATCCGCCGGGCGTACGGAGCTCTCGGCATCCGTCCCGCCCGGTACCGGCTCTCGCTTCCCGGGGCGGGCGGGAAGTACGTGGCCGACCCCGAAATGTGGCGGCGGGCCGCCGCCCTGCTCAGAGACGTACTCGACGCGTCCGGCGTCCCCTACGACGCCGTCGAGGGGGAGGCGGCGTTCTACGGTCCCAAGATCGACGTACAGATCGCCAACGGCGCCGGCCGCGAGGCCACCCTGTCCACCGTCCAGGTCGACTTCCACCAGCCCGAACGGTTCGATCTGCACTACATCGGCCCCGACGGGGCCAAACACCGGCCGGTCATGGTTCATCGCAGCGTCATCGGCAGCGTGGAGAGAGCTGTCGCCCACCTCATCGAGGTGCACGGCGGTGCTTTTCCCGCCTGGCTCGCTCCCACCCAGCTGGTCGTACTTCCGGTCTCCGAGGCCGAGTCGGGCCGGGCCGACTCGCTTCGGCGGCGATGCGTCGCCCAGGGGCTGCGGGCGGAAGTCGCCGGGCCGGAACGCGGCACCCTGGGCGCCCGCGTCCGCGCCGCCCGGCTCGTGCCCTACCAGGCGGTGATAGGCGCCAAGGAGGCGGACGGCGACCAGGTCGCACTGCGTCTGCGTGACGGGCGCCGACTGGACGCCCTGCCTGCCGCGGAGGTTCTGTCCCGTATCGGCGCGCTTGTCGCCGCTCACAGCACCGAGCTGTGGGAGACCGAAGTGCTCGTGTAGAGAGCGGCCGCAACTCCGGCCGCAGTAGCAGGCAACCTGAACAGCCGTCTCGTCCTCCTAACGACCGCATGGGCGCACAGACATTCAGTCGGCATCGGTCGCAGACCGTCCCTGAAGGGCCGCCCGTTGATACGAACAGACGCAGGAGCGGGCAGCAAGAATGCAGGAACCTAACGCAACCCCGGCCAACAGGCGGCTGGTCAGCGTGGACTTGGTCCGCGCCATCGCCGTGTTCGCTATGTTCGCCGCGCACATCGGACCCCCGGTGAAGCCCGAAGGTGCGGGTTACCTACTGGTCGCGTTCGACGGTCGTGCGCCCGGCATCTTCACCCTGATCGCGGGACTGTCGCTGACCCTCTCCCGGGGCGGCACCGAGCCCCGTCCAGCGCTGACCGGCACGCTGCGCGCCACCCTCGTACGCTGCGCCGTGCTCGCGGTGCTCGGCATGGCGCTGACGGAGCTCAGGTCGGGGATCGCGGTGATCCTCACGTTCTTCGCGTTGTACTTCCTGACAGCGGAACCGCTGGCCCGTCTGCGCACCCGTTCACTGATCGCGGTCGCCGCGGTCTCCGTGGTGCTGGGTCCGGTCCTGTCGTACTGGCTGGGTCCGTACCTGGGACACCGCGCCGCCGGACGCGGCCGCTACCCCGGATTCGAGGCGGTCACCGGCTGGTCCGGATTCACTGAGGCGCTCGACACGCTGCTCGTGTCCGGCGCCTACCCCTGGCTCACCTACTTTCCTTACGTCATCGTCGGCATGGCGCTGGGCCGGGTGGTGAACCTGACCCGGCCCGGAACAGCCCGTCGGCTCATCGGCTGGGGAGCGGTGACCGTGGTGGCCGGGCACGGCCTGTCCGCGCTGGCTCTTGGGCCGGCCGGCGGGCGCGCGGCGCTGCTGGATGCCATAGCCCGCAGCCACGCCTTCGCGATGAACGCCCCCGATCCGGTACAGGCCGTGCTTGCCCGACAGGCCGGGGCGATACCCAGCACCTCCTGGGCCTGGCTGCTGGTCGACGATCCCTACAGCCAGACGCCCTTCGAGACCCTGGCCAACATCGGCGTCAGCTGGCTCCTCATCGGCCTCGCAGTGGCCGCCTGCCGCCTTCAGGTGCTCGAACTGCTCCTGCGCCCGCTGGCCGTCGTCGGGACGATGGGCCTGTCGGTGTACGCGCTTCACGTCCTCGCGCGGGCCGAGCTGCAGCCGCAGCACGGCTGGCAGGCTCTGGGCGCCTTCTGCGGGATCTCGCTGGTGGGGTGTGTCCTCTGGGCGTACACCTTCCGCGGCACCTCGCTCAGGCGCGGGCCGCTGGAATGGGCCCTTCATGCGATCACGCCGACCCCGAAGGCACCCGCTCCCGAGAGCAGTGCGCCCAAGGAGGCATTGACCCTGCGCGGATGACGACGGCTCTGCGCCGCGTCACGTCCAGGTGTCGGGGCCGGGGTTGCCGCCCTCCGCGAGGGTGGCGAGCCGGTCGGTGTAGTGGATCCAGCCGTCCTTGTGGGCCGCGCGGGCCTGCGGGGAGGGCAGGTCACGGTGGACCAGGCGGAGCAGCGTGCCCTCGGCGTCGGGTTCGAGGGTGATTTCGACGGTCGTCGAGCCGGGCGGGACGCCGAGGTCGTTGTCCACCCAGCCCCAGGTGAAGACGAGGCGTTTGGGCGGGTCGACCTCGACGAAGTGGCCCTCTGCGATGTTCTGGCCGGTGACGGTGGTGCGGTAGGCGCCGCCGGGCCGGAAGCTGAACTCGCCGTCCTGGCCCATCCAGGACAGCCATTTGTTCGGGTCGGTGAAGAAGGAGAAGACGGTCTCGGGCCGGGCGTCGATGCGCCGCTCCAGCGTGACCAGATCGGTGCTCACGGGCTTGCCTCCTCGGACTTCTCGGCGCGTTCGGCCGCTTCGGCCAGCTCGGCGAGGGCGTCCAGCTTGGTGGCCCACATCGACTGCAGGTAGTCGGCCAGCGGGCCCATGCCCTCGCGGTCGGCCCTGTAGAAGCGTTTTCTGCCGTCCTGGCGCAGCGTAACGAGGCCGGAGTCCCTGAGCACCTTGAGGTGCTGGGAGACCGCGCCGAAGGTGACGTCGAACCGCTCGGCGATCTCGCCCGCGGACAGCTCGGCGTCCCAGACCAGCCGAAGGATCTCGCGCCGTCTGGGTTCGGCGACCGCCCGTACCGCATCCATGGGGTTCATTTTAGCCGCCGCTTCAGCTTGCCTTCGAGACGAAGTCATTTTAGTCTCGACTAAAGCAATAAGAACGACGCCCGGGACTGGAGAGACTCATGAACACGCAGCAGCAGTCACTGCCCACCGCCATCCGCGAATGCGCAGACGCGGTCGCCGCCACGGCCTCCGGTATTCGCGGCGACCAGCTCGGCGAGCGCACCCCGTGCGAGAAGTTCACCGTCGCCGAGCTCCTCGACCACCTGGGCGGGACCCTGACCTCATCCGTACGAGCCGCCGACAAGCAGCCACAGCCCGACGAGGCGGCCGCCACGGACATGTCACCGGCGTCCGTCGCCGAGTCCGCGAACCGGGCCGCCGCGGCCTGGGGCGACCCCGGCGCGTACGAGGGCACCACCGAGTTCGGCCCCGGCGAGATGCCTGCCGGCTTCGCCGCCACGATCACCCTGGAGGAACTCGCCCTGCACGGCTGGGACCTGGCCCGGGCCACCGGACGGTCCTTCACCATCAGCGAGGAAGCCGGACAGGTCACGCTCGGCGCGGTCGAACAGATCGCGGAGCAGGCCCGGATCAGGGGCTCCTACGGCCCGCCCGTCCCCGTGCCCGCCGACGCACCCGCCTTCCACCGAGCGCTCGGTGCCAGCGGGAGAAATCCCGAGTGGACGGGCTGACCGCCCGGCAAGGAGGCGCAAGCAGCGGCATGACGACCGACGAGTGAAGGGTCGCTCCGCCATCGGCAAGGACTCGTGTGACCTGGAGCGCAGGCCACCGGGGGGCGCCACCGTGGCTGATTCACGATAGGAAGGGGCCACGGCGTGGCGGGTGCCCACGCCGGAAGGCGGGGGAGGGGAGCGGATGGACGGGGACACCGGCCGCGGGCGGGTGCTGGTCGTGGACGACGATCCGGCGATCCGGCGCTCGCTGCAGCGCGGACTGAGGCTGGCCGGTTTCGCCGTGGCCCTGGCCGAAGGGGGACGGCCCGCACTCGCCCATGTACGGCAGCAGCCGACCGATGTCGTCGTGCTGGACATCTCCATGCCGGATCTCGACGGCATCCAGGTGTGCCGGACACTGCGCGACGACGACAACGACGTGCCCGTACTGATGCTCTCGGCACTGGACGAGACGACGGACCGGATCGCCGGACTGCAGGCCGGCGGTGACGACTACCTGGTCAAACCCTTCGCGCTGCAGGAACTGGTGCTGCGGCTGGAGGCGCTGTTGCGCCGACGACCGCCCAGGGCCACCGACGTGGTGCGTATCGGTCCGCTCGTACTGGATCCCGCGGCCCGCGAAGCACGGCTCGACGGCGAGCCGCTGCCCCTGACCCGCCGGGAGTTCGAACTGCTGGAGGCCCTCGCCCGTAATGCGGGGATCGTGCTCACCAGGGACCAACTGCTCGACCGCGTATGGGGGTACGACTTCGACGTGCGCACCGACGCCGTCGACACCTTCGTCAGCTATCTGAGGCGCAAGCTGGAGGCCGGCGGCCGTGCCCGGCTCATCCACACCGTACGAGGAGTGGGCTTCGTCCTGCGCTGCGAAGACAGGGGCCGGAGCACATGAAACTCTCCACGCGCATAGCGCTCGCCGTCGGTTTCACCGTGCCGGTACTCGTACTGGCGGCCGGCTGGGTGCTGCTCCAACTCGTCGCGCGTGACCTGCACGCGCAGCAGGACGCGCATCTGCGGGAGCGCGCGACCCTCGTCGCCGCGGACGCCCGCCGACTGCTGCGGGCCACCGCCGCCGACCGCCCCGCCGCGGTCGAGCAGGCGCGTGAGCGGCAGCTGTACGCCTCGGCCCTGGACGTCGGCATCCGGCTGACCGGCCCCGAGGGAACCGTCTCGGGCGGGCCTCAGCCCCGTACGTCCGTACCGCTCCCCGACAGCGCGCCCAGGCCGGTGACGATCGAGGAGGGAGACGACAGCTGGCGGGTCATGTCGGTTCGCGTGCGGGGATCGCGACCGGGCGTCGACGGAACGCTGTGGCTGTTCTCTCCCGACACCGCGAGCCAGGACCAACTCGCCCTCGTACGCAGGCGTGTGGTGACCGTGGCACTGCTGGCCGCGCCGATGGCCGGACTGCTCGGCCTGGCTGTCGCCTCCCGCGCCGCCCGCCCGCTGCGCCGACTGCAACAACGCACCAGCGGACTCGACCCGACGGCCGACACGGCACGGCTCGACCACGCGCCGACCGGGGTCACCGAGGTCGACGACCTCGCCCGGACCCTGGGGACCGTGCTGGCCCGCTACGACGAACAGGCCGCCAGAACCACCGGCGCCCTCGCCACCGCACGGTCCTTCGCGGCTGCCGCAGCGCACGAACTGCGTACGCCGCTGATGAGCATGCAGACCAACCTGGACATCCTCACCGAGCATCCCGACCTCGGAACGCAGGACCGGACCGAGGTACTGAAGGATCTGCACAGCGAGCACACCCGGATGCTCGGCCTGCTGGTGATGCTGCGCGAGCTCGGTAGGGGTGACCTGGTGGAGGCCGAGGCCTTCGGTTCCGTGGACCTGGCGGAGGTGATCGACGCCTCGGTCGCCGATGCCCGGCGCAGGCACCCCACGGCGGAGATCAGTGTGCCGGTGATGCCGCGTCCGAGCGTGTACGGATGGGAGCCAGGGCTGCGGACGATCGTCGACAACCTCCTGGCCAATGCCCTGATCCATGGGCGCAGCGGCGACGGGCGGGCCCGCATCGAGGTCGGGCTGCGCGCGGGCGGGCACCCGGCGGAACCGGTCGCGGTGCTGACGGTGGACGACCGGGGACCCGGCATCGCGGCCGCGCGGCGCGACGCGGTGTTCCACCGCTTCGAGCGCGGACCGCAGAGCGCGGGCTCGGGGCTCGGCCTCACCCTGGTCGCTCAGCAGACGGCGCTGCACCGTGGCCGCGTCCAGGTCCACGACGGGCCGACGGGCGAGGGCACCCGGTTCGAGGTCCGACTCCCCGTCCTGGGCGAGAGGGCACCGTCACTGCCCGCCGATCGGGACTGGCTGATCGCAACGGCCCGGCACCCACAAGGTTTCCACAAAGTGGGCCCCTAACTTCTGGCTGCGCGCAGGCACATGGCCTTGCGCCCCGTTCCAGGAGGTAACCGTCATGAGGACCGCCAAGACCGCTGCCCTGGCTCTCACCGCCGTGGCCGCCCTGCTCACCGCGACCGGCGCGGCCGCGGCCGACGCGGGGACACCCGGCACCGGGACACCGTCGCCCGGCGCCGAGCCGACCGGCGACGGCGCGCAGGCACTGTGCAAGCGGGTGCCGAAGATCGAGAAGCGACTGGCGCGAGCTCTGACCCGCCTGGGCGGCGACGCGACACAGCGCGGGTCGATCAGCAGGCTGGAGCAGCGGGTCGAGAACGCCAGGAAGGCGGGCCACACCGAGATCGAGACCTACCTCAACGACAAGCTCACCTTCCGGCGTTCGCTCGTCCCCACGCTGGAGAAGCGGCAGAAGGACCTGGCCGCGGTGAAGACCTGGTGCAAGGCGAACAACAACGGGAGCGGGAAGTGACGGCACGCCGACGCACCGGAAGGGCGGCCCTGTCCGCACTCGTCGTCCTCACGGTTCTCGGCGGCGTCGCGGGATGCGGACGGGGCGGCGACGACAAGGGCGGCGGCGCGAGCGACGGCACGGCGACGACGAGCCCGTCGGATCTTGCGGAGATGCGGAAACTGGTGGATGCGGCCGAATCGGCGGCGGCCGCGGCGGAGTCGGCGGCGGGTGAGGACGACTGAGACTCCGCCGGGCCTGAACCTGCCACCCGTCCGCAGTGGCCGGACCGGTGCCGCCCGGCGCTTCGTCAGCAGGCCGCGCGAGCCGGCTGCCGAGGCGCCGGGAGGAGCACCAGCTCCTGCGCCTATGCCTGATGGCCCGGGCCGGCACACTCGCTGCCGAGGCAGAACGCCGTAACAGCCACGGGCAGCATGGCGATTGACGCATTGACTTCTCTCTCCAGCGCTGGTTGAGTGGCTCATCCACTGAGCCACTGAGTCAAGCAGGAGGATCCGTATGGAGGCGCTGCCCCGCGAGACCATCGTCGATGTCCTGGAGACGCGGCTGCGCGAGGACATCCTCGACGGGCGCCACCCCGCAGGCAGCTATCTGCCTCCGGAGAGACAGCTCGCCGATGGGTACGGCGTCACCCGTACCACCCTCAAGCACGCCTTCGGCCGTCTCGTCCAGGCCGGGTTGCTGGAAACACGGCACGGCGTGGGCACCCGCGTGCGCGACTACGCGCGGGTCGGCGGCGCCGATCTGCTGCCCATGCTCGTACGGCACAGTCCGGACTGGATCGGCGAGATCTTCGAAGTGCGGCGCAGCGTCGGTGCGTTGATCGCCGAGCGGGCCGCCGCCCGTTCCACCGCGGAGCACCGGGCCGAGCTGCGCTCCCTGTTGGCGGCCGTGCGGGCGGCCGAGGGCGGGGATGCCGTGCAGCTCGCCGACATCGAGGTGCACCGCGCGCTGGCCCGGGCCACCGGGAACCGCGTCTATGTGCTGCTGACCAACACCCTCTTCAATGCCTATCTGCCGGTGCGGGCCGCCCTCGTGGGTCCGTTCACCGACCCCGTCGCCGCGCACGCCAGGCTGGAACCGGTGGTCGAAGCCGTCGTGGCGGGCGACGAGAGCGGCGCGCGCCGTGCCGCGCAGGCGTATCTGACCGCGACCGAGCGGATCATGCTGGAGGGCCTCGCATGAGTACACGGACAGCTGGGGGAACGCGGGGGACCGTCTTCCGGGAGACCATGCTCGGCACGGTCACCCTCGACGGGGAGGACCGGGCCCGGGCAGTACGGCTCGACCTGAGGGCCGCGGCGGATCGCGTTCTGCGGCCCCGTGGCACGACCGAGGCGCGGGTCACCGGACGGATACGCATCGCCGGATGGGCCGACGACCCTTGTACCGAGGGCGAGTTGGAGATCTCGCCGCTGGCCCGGCGGCGTATCCGCTACCGGATCTCCTTCACGACCGGTGACCGCCGTCTCACCCTCGACGGCTGGAAGTCCGTGACCCCGCGCAGGCCGCTCGCGTCGATGACCGTGCTGCCCTTCACGGTGTATGAGAACGGCACCGCGATAGGCGAAGGCACGCTGCGCTTCCCGGTCACGACGGGGCTCGTGCCCTTCCTCACCAGTTTCCGCTTCCCGCGGCGCCAGGACGCGCGTACGCACCTGGCGCCGCGCTGGAACGGTGAGCCGGGCCGTACCGAGGTCTGGTACACCACGCTGACCGACCCGGCCACCGGCACGGGACTGTGGCTGCATCACGAACTCACCGCGCCCGCCGACGGATCCGAGGCGTTCGCGCACGGATGGGCCGCGGTCTTCCCCAAGGACGGTCCGGTACGGCACGCCCGCTTCGGCCCCGAGAAGTGGGCCGGAAGCGGCGACGGCTTCACCGCGGACGGCGTCTCGGCCGTGCCCGGCCGGCTGTCCGGCTCGGCGGGCGCACTGCGCTGGGACCTGACCGAACAGACCACCGACGCCCCGCTGTTCACCTTCCCCCGCTGGTCCTGGCGCCGCCCCCTGCTGCCCGCGGCCCAGATGCTTCCCGCCGCGCGCGCCTCGTACGGCGGGACGTTCTCGTACGAGAACTCGACCCTGACACCGGCCGGCGCGCCCGGAGCCTCCGCCCGGATCTACGGCCACGGCAACGCCCGCCGCTGGGCCTGGCTGCACGCGGATCTCGGCGGGGGAGACGTGCTGGAGATCGTCGCCGCGGTCTCCACCCGGCCGGGGCTTCGCCGCCTGCCGCCGATGGTGTTCCTGCGACTGCGCCGAGGCGGGGCGACCTGGCCGCGCAGGGCGGAGCGTACGGCAGTGGGCTGGGCCGGGTTGGGGCGGTTCCGCTGCGCCATCGGCCTGCCGACCTGGACGGCGACCGGCCGTGCGGGCCTGCGCCGTATCCGCGTCGAGGTCACCCAGCCCGAGGAGCGCACGCTCGCGCTCGACTACACCGATCCGGACGGCAGCCACGCGACCTGCCGCAACAGCGAACGTGCTGATGCGCATGTCCTGTTGGAACGCTGGTGGGGCAGCTGGCGCACCGAGGCCGAGTGGACCCTGGACGGCACCGCACACGCCGAGGTGGGCACGCGATGAGTCTCAACGGCCTGGTGGCCGCGCTCATCGCCGACGACGGCACCGCCGAGTGGCCCGCACGGGTTCCCGGCCGGCTGGAGGCCGTGATGGGCTCGATGCCCGCGCCGACGCGGGCCGGGGTCCGGGCGGCGGCGCGTGCGCTCGACGCGTATGCCCTTGCTCGCACCGGCAGGGGGCTGTCCGGCCTCACCCCCGCGGAGCGGGAGAGGGTGCTCGGCTCGCTCGGCGCCCGCCCCGCGCTGCTGCCCCTCCTCGACGTGCTCAAGGTGCCCGTTCTGCTGGCCGCCGGGACCGAGCGGATGCTCGAACACGGCGTACGCCCCCAGGGGTTGACGCGCGAGGATCCGCCGCTCGACTGCACCCCGTCGCGCGAGTGGCGGGCCCGGTCCACCGCGGACGCCGTGGTCATCGGCTCCGGCGCGGGTGGCGCCATGGCGGCCCGGACCCTGGCCCGGGCCGGTCTCCGCGTCGTCGTACTGGAGGAGGGCCGCCACCACTCCACGGCGTCCTTCGGGCGGCGCACCCCGCTCGACCGGTTCGCCGAGCTCTACCGGGACGGCGGGGCGACCGTCGCCTTGGGCAATCCGCCCCTGCTGCTTCCGGTGGGCCGCGCGGTCGGCGGCACGACCGTCGTCAACTCCGGGACCTGCTACCGCACTCCGGACCATGTGCTGGCACGCTGGACGGGCGACTTCGGCTTCTCGCCCGCCGAACGCTTCGGCCCGTACCTCGACGAGGTCGAACGCACCCTCAACGTGGCCACCCAGCCGATGGACGTCCTCGGCAACAACGGCCGGCTCGCACTCGCCGGAGCCGAACGCCTCGGCTGGCAGGCCGCGCCCCTGCGCCGCAACGCGACCGGCTGCAAGGGCTCCTGCCAGTGCGTGGTGGGCTGCCCCACCGGCGCCAAACAGAGCGTGCAACTGTCGGTCCTGCCCGACGCCTGCGCCGCGGGAGCCCGCATCGTCACGGGCGCGCGGGCCCGGCGTGTCCTCGTGGACCCCGACCGTCCGGGCGGGCCCCGCGCGACGGGTGTGCTCGCAGGACGGGAGGACGGGGGCGAGTTCGAGATCCTCGCGCCCCTGATCGTCGTCGCCGCGGGCGCCCTGCAGTCCCCGCCCCTGCTTCGCCGTTCGGGCCTGGGCAGCCACCCACGGCTCGGCCGCAACCTCAGCGTCCATCCGGCGACCAGCGTCGCGGGGCGCTTCGCCGAGCCGGTGACCGCCTGGGAGGGGGTGCTGCAGAGCGTCGGCGTGGAGGAGCTGCACGACCAAGGCGTACTGATCGAGGCCACCGCGACCCCGCCGGGCATGGGTTCCTTCGTACTGCCGGGGCTGGGAGGCGAGTTGCGGCGCGAACTGGAGAGCGCCGACCGGCTCGCCACCCTCGGCGCGATGATCGCCGACCGCCCCTCGGGCCGGGTACTGGGCCGTGAACGCACCCTGCTCCGCTACGACCTGGACCCGCGCGACGGTGACCGCCTGATGCTCGCCGTGCGCGCGATGGGCCAACTCCTGTTCGCGGCGGGCGCGGAGGAGGTTCTCACCGGCATCCCCGTCGCGCCCCGCGCCCGTTCCCTGCCCGAACTGGAGGAAATCCTCGGGCGCGTGGGCCCGCGCAGTCTGCACCTGTCCGCGTACCACCCCACCGGTACGGTCGCCGCCGGTGCCGACGCCCAGCGCTTCCCGGCCGACCCCGCCGGGCGGCTGCGCGGAGTGCACGGGGTGCTGATCGCCGACGCGGCGGTGCTGCCGGGCTGCCCGGAGGTCAATCCGCAGCTGAGCATCATGGCCGCGGCACTGGCAGTCACCGAGGGCCAGGTGGAGGGGGCACGGAGCCCGGACCGTCCCCGCCCGGTGGTTCAGCGGCGCTGACCCGGTGCGCCGACAGTGGCGGGCCGCAGACGAATGCGGCCCGCCACTGTCGCGCACCTCTGCCGGTCGGGGTGACTCGGCTATTCGGCCGCAGGGACGATTTCGTCAACACCTTCGAGTGAACCGTCCGCGACAGTCGGAGCGGCGATCGGAAGCCCCAGGGACTCACCGAGCGTGTCGGCGTGAGCGCTGGGGGACGGGGTGATGAGGGAGGCAACGACACCGGTGACGAGGGACGCAACAGCGGCCATGCTTCGCTTCTTCATACCGTGGTCAACGGCCGGAGCCCCGCGACGTCACGGGTTACCCCGCATACTCAGTGCGTGGCTGCGCTGTAGCCCGGCCGGCGCGCACCGGATGCCGCCCGGCGGCGAACCCGGCAAGGTGGCCTCCACCAGGACCCTTCAGGGACCCTCCAGGCTCTTCCGCACAGACGAGGACCGCCCATGGCCGTGACCGATCACCGGCGCCTCGGCGTTGCCGCCGGGGCAGCGCTCCTGACCATCGCCGTCGCGGGCTGCTCCGACCTCGGCCGCAACGCCGTCGGCACAGTTTCCTACGCAACCGAGAGGGAGAGCGTGGTGACCGTGAGCAACCCCTTGGTCGAGGGCTGCCACCGCTTCGGGCCCGCCGGGGCTGTCGAGGTCGTCAACAACACGCTCGTGGACATGATCCTGTATCCCAACGACGACTGCTCCGGGGACACGACGACGTATCTTGCGACGACCCTCACCGACAACATCCCGCCCGACACCGAGCCGTGGGGCAGCTACACCCTCGTCCACTGAGACCCGAGTGGAACGGAACCGTCGCCGCATGCATCTGGACAGCGGGGAACAACAAGCGACGGGGGAGAGTCCAGATGACGACGGGTCGAGGTGTGCGCCGGGCCGGTGCCGTGACGGTGGTGGCACTGCTCTGCTGCGGGGTGCTGGTGTCGTGCGGACAGGAGAAGCAGCAGCCGGGCACGGTGGTGGCCGACGGTTCCGTACAGGGACAGTCGGGAGCGGTCGAGGGCGGCACCGATGTGACGACCGACGAGACCACCGATGAGACGACCGACGAGTCCGGAACGGCGCAGCCCGACCTGACGACCGACGACGGTGAGCCGGTGATCACCTCGGAGGAGGAGATGGCGGGCTGGTACGACGCCAAGGCGGACTTCCGCGGCCACCTCGCGTCGAACAGCGACAGGACCGACGACGTGCTCGGCCCGCTGGCGGTCAAGGTCATCATCCGCAAGGTGGGGGACACCAACGAGGCGCAGGTGTGGATGGAGGTCGCCCACAGCTCGGACAAGGACATGCAGCGCATGGCCGGTGCCTTCGCCAAGTGGCGTCAGGACGTGTACGACGACAAGGGCCACGTGAGCGTCCTGATCAGCGCGAAAATGGGCGGTGTCGAGAAGGACTGGTAGCCGCAGCCACCGCCCCGCCCTCTCTGCCGCCCCGCCCTGGCTGCGGGTCAGCTCTCTGCGGGTCAGCTCCAGCTCTGCGAGTAGTGCGTACGGTAGCGGCGGCGATCCTGGGCCGACCAGATCGAGCGGGTGGCGATCAGCCCTATGAGGCTCACCGCCAGGACGACGAGTCCCGGCGCGAGTGCCCGGGGGCCGAAGAATGCGGTGACCGTTGTCGGACCGCTCGCCTGCCCCGGCCCGGGCGGTGTACCGGCGCCCGCCGGAGCCGGCGGCAGTGCCGCGGGGTTGAGGGGAGCCTGGCTCGCGCCACTGCCCTGGGCGGGAGCGGTGCCGCCGGTCAGGTTCACCCCGAGGGCCGCCATCGCCTTGGTCAGGGGCTGGAAGAACGTGGTCCCTCCGGTGCCGCAGTCGCCGCTGCCGCCCGAGGTCACCCCGAGCGCCAGCCCCTCGGCGAACAGCGGGCCCCCGCTGTCCCCGGGCTCGGCGCAGACCGTCGTCTCGATCAGGCCGCTGACCGTGCCTTCGGGGTAGTTGACCGTCGCGTTCAACCCGGTCACGCGGCCGGAGCGCAGTCCCGTGGTGCTCCCGCTGCGGAAGACCTGCTGGCCGACGGCGGGATCGGCTGAGCCGGTGATCTGGACCCCTTTGCCGCCACCGACGTTCACGACGTTGGCTCCGCCGGGCGTCTCGCCGTTGCGGTACTGGACGAGCGAGAAGTCGGTGCCGGGGAAGTTGCTGGTGGTGGTGGCGCCGAGCGGCTGGGTGCCTCGCTTGTCCTTGAACCAGGTGGTGCCGACCGGGCCGCAGTGGCCGGCCGTCAGTATGAAGTTGTCACGTCCGTTGGTCACGTTGAAGCCCGCGGAGCAGCGGCCGTTGGGGGCGAGTATCGGCTCGGCGCCGTTGACCCTGGTGGTGAAGGTGCCTGTGGTGCGCTGCATCTGTACGAAGCCGCCGATGTCCTCGGCGACGCCGGACATGCGCGACCAGTCGCCGGCCGAGACGGTGCTGTCGGCCTGCACCACGACCTTGTTGGACGCGTAGTCCACGGCCCATGCGGTGCCGGGCACCCGGGGGGCTTCGCTCAGGGTCTGGGTGGCCGAGCGGAGCCGGCTCATGCTGTGCCGGACGACTTTGGCGCGCGCCCCGGCCCGCTCGACCTCGGCCGCCGCCTCCGCGTCGGTCACCGCGACGACCTGTCGGCCGTCGTCGCCGATCCAGCTTCCGGCGGTACGGGACATGCCGAGCTCGGACACGAGACGTGCCCCCAGGCCGTTGTTCTCGGAGGTGCTGCCCGGGCCCCCTCTCGGGGTGGAGCCTTCGCCCGCCACGGCGTCGGTGATCATGAGCCCGCCGCAGAGCAGTCCGCCGACTGCCGCCAGCCGCGCGAACCGCTGCAGCCTGCGTCGTGCGTGCGTCATCTCCTGGCCCCTCAGTCGTTCCGGGACGGCGCTGTGAACGCCGCGGGCCCCGGACGTCGGGAGCCCTCCTCTCATACGTGGCGCGATGCCGCCCGGTTCACCGCGCGGCCACCGGAAGTCAGTAGTCGGCGTCCTTGCCGATGTACAGCTCGGCGAATGCGGCCGCGGCGGCCGGTGAACCGAGGATCCGCCGCAGCCGGGCAGCCGCGGAGCCCGCCCGGAAGCGGTCGCCCGAGGAGGCCGCGTGCAGCACCTCCGAGAGCCACCCCGAGAACTCCTGGTACTGCCACACGCGTCGCAGGCATGCCTCCGAATAGCCGCGCAGCGCGCTGTCGTCACCCTTGTGGCAGTACGCGGCGATCGCGTCGCCGAGCAACAGCGCATCGTTCAGGGCGAGGTTCATGCCTTTCGCGGCGATCGGCGCCGCGAGGTGGGCAGAGTCGCCGGCCAGGTACAGCCGCCCGTACGCCATGGGCTCCACGACGTAGTTGTGCATGTCCAGCACGCGCTTCTCGATCAGCGGCCCCTCCGTGAGCGGCCCGGCGCCGTCCGCGGACAGCCGGTGGTGGAGTTCGGACCCCACGCGCTCGTGCGGCCAGTTCTCCGGGTCGTCGCCGGGTGGGCACTCGAGGTAGTAGCGGGTGACCTGGGGACTTCGGGCCATATGGGCGGCGAAGCCGCGCGGATGTACGCCGAAGACGACGCAGTCCGAGGAGGGCGGCGCCTCGGCGAGGAGCGCGAGCCAGCCGATGCCGTAGTCGTGCCGGGCGACGGTGGCGCGCTCCGGCGGCACGCAGCTGCGCGTCACGCCGCGCGCGCCGTCGCAGCCCGCGACGACATCGCAGTCGATGCGCAGGCGTTCGCCCGTGTCCGGGTCCGTGTACGCCACCGAGGGCCGGTCCGAATCGACGGCGTGCAGTTCCACGTTGCGTACGCCGAAGCGGATGTCGCCACCCGCCTCGTCCGCGTAGGTGCGGACCAGATCCGTCACCAACAGCTGTTGCGGATAGACGAAGTGACGGTGTCCCGACAGCTCGCCGTACCGGAATCTGTGGCGCTCACCCGCGAACCGGAATTCGCACTCGCCGTGCGCCTGCGCCTGTTCCAGCAGCCGGTCGGCCAGGCCGCGCCGTTCGAGGGCGCGTACCGCCCACTCCTCGATGAAGCCGGCGCGGGGGCGCTGTTCGATGAACTCTCTGCTCTCCGTTTCCAGTAGTACGCAGTCGACGGAGGCGGCGCGCAGGATGTTGGCGACGGTGAGCCCGGCGGGTCCCGCGCCCACGACGACGACGCGGGTGCGCTGTAAGGAGGCGGAGGAGAAAGGCGACGCGGCGGCAGTCATCCGGGCATTATGGCGGCGGCGTGTATGTGGCCGGGCTTCGATCTGGGGGACATGCCGCGTTCGGCTCAGGGGCGTCGTGCCGCTCCGGTCCGCCCGCCACACTGGGGCCGCCCGCAGGCGCAAGACGGAGGTCCGACCGTGAGCAGTGCCGAGGAGTTCAACGCGTGGGACATCCGCGAGTCGGGGCCCGCCGATGCCGCGCACCGCGTGCTGCTGCTGCCCGGCGGGCTCTGCAGTGGCGCGTTCTACGACGACATGGTCGCGGAACCGTCGCTCGCCACCGCGCCGGTGCGGCTGGTGGCCGCGACGGTCCCGGGCATGGCGGGCACTCCCGCCCCGCAGAACCTCAGCATGGAGAACTACGCGGCGCTTGCCGGCGCCTTCGCCGCCGAGCGGGGCTGCGGTGTCGTCGTCGGCCACAGCTTCGGTGCCAACATCGCCCTTGAGATGGCGGCCGGCGGGCACTTCGCCGGCCGCATCGTGCTGCTCTCTCCGACGTTTTCGCGGCCGGACGAGTCCAAGGTGCTCGCCGTCGTCGACCGCCTCGGGCGGTTGCCCGGCATCGGGGCCCTGGCCTGGTCCGCCATGGTGTGGGTGGCACCGCGCGCACTGTCGGGCATGCTGCCCCCACCCCGCCGTGAGGCGCTGGTCGCCGAGCTGAAGAAAAACGACGCGGCCTACTGCCGCCGGAGCGTCCGCCACTACTTCGACTATCTGGACCACCACGGTTCGCTGGTCCCGCGGCTGCGTGACTCGGGCGCGCAGGCCTGGGTCGTACGAGGGGATCGCGACGAGATCGGGCTGACCGACGACGAGCGCGCCGCGCTGGAGGCAAGCCCCCGTGTCACGATGGTCACCATTCCCGACGCGACCCACATGGTGATGACGGATCAGCCCGCACGGGTCGCCGAACTCCTCGCCCAGGTCATCCTCGGCTGAGGACCGGGGAGCGCTGAGCGCCCCTGCAGAACGTGGACGCTGTTGACCGATGAGTTGTGGCCACGGCCGGAGTCGTACCCATGGCACGTCATCAGCGCTGTGGGAACGAGAGGGAAACATGAACGCGATCGCCGACCGCTACCGCCGCCACGCCGACGCCTTCGAGCGGAAGGTTGCCGCCGTGGAGTCCGGCCAGTGGGAAAGCCCGTCACCGTGCGAGGACTGGACGGCCCGGGACGTGGTTGGCCACATCATCGACATGCATGGCGTGATGCTGCGCCCCCTGGGCCGCTCCCTCAGCCCCGCGCCCCGCCTGGAGGACGACCCGCTGGGCGCTTTCACCTCCGCACGCGCCGACATCCAGGCCGTGCTCGACGACCCCGAGAGCGCCGGGACGCAGTGCGACACGCCCACCGGCCGTATGACGGTCGAGCAGCAGATCGACCAGGTCATCAGCGATGACATGGTGCTCCACGGGTGGGACCTCGCCCGGGCCACCGGGCAGGACGACCGGATGGACCCGGCGGACGTCGAGCGGATGTGGTCGTCGACCTCGGCCATTGAGGACGACGTGCTGGAGAAGCTGCGCACGCCCGAAGCCTTCGGTCCCGGCGTGAAGGTCTTCGGTCCGGAGGTGCCGGTCCCCAAGGACGCCCCACTGCAGGACCGGCTGCTCGGCATGATCGGACGCGACCCCCGCTGAGCCCACCAGCGTTCCTTGAGCGTGGTTCGAGTGGGCCCCGACGGCGGTGATCGAGGCTGGCGCCACGAGCCGAGTCTGTGGGGCGGAGGGGTGTGGGCCGATGGGTGCTGTTCGTGTCGAGGCTTCGGGCGAGGCGGCTGCGGAGGAGGATCTCTCCGGCGAGCTGTTCGAACTGGCCGTGGGGTATGTGTACTCGGCGGCGCTGCAGGCCGCGGCCCGCTTCCGTATCGCGGATCTTCTCGCCGGAGGCCCCCGTACGTGCGGCGAGCTGGCCGAGTCGGCCGGTGTGGACGGAGCGAGTCTGCAGCGGGTGCTGCGGTATCTGGCGACGAAGGGGGTCTTCCGCGAGGACGGCGCGGGGCGTTTTCATCTGACGCCGCTCGCGGATCCCCTGCGCTGTGATGCGCCTCGCTCCCTGCGGGACTTCGTCCTGATGCGGGGCGAGGACATCTTCTGGCGGCCCGCCGGCCGGCTTCATGAAGCGGTACGCACCGGCGGCACGGTCTTCGAGGACCTCTTCGGCGTCCCGTTCTACGACTATCTCGCGGCCGATCCGGCACTGGCTGCGCGCTTCAACGCCAGCATGGCGGCGTTCTCGGACACGCTGAGCGACGATGTCGCCCGCGCCTACGACTTCTCGGCCGCCGGCGGTCGCACCGGGCATGTCGTCGATGTGGGCGGCGGGCGTGGCGGGCTGCTGCGGGCCGTGCTGCGGCGCCATCCGGGGCTGACAGGTGTGCTGTTCGACCTGCCCTCGGTGGTCGCCGATCATGTGCTGGACGATCCGGGGCTGGCCGGGCGCTGGAGCGCGGTGGCGGGCAGCTTCTTCGACGCGGTGCCTGCCGACGGCGACGTCTACCTCCTCAAACATGTCCTGGCCAGCTGGCCCGACGAGGAGGCGGTGCGCATTCTTGCCGAATGCCGCCGCGCCATGGCCGGCCACGCACGGCTGCTGGTCGTCAACGCGCTGATACCGCAAGGGAACGCCCCCCATCCCGGCAAGAGCATCGACGCGATGATGATGACCGTGCTGAACGGCAAGGGGCGTACCAGGGACGAGTACGAGGCGCTGCTCGACCGTGCGGGTCTCACGGTGACGCGGGTGCTGCCGGTCTCGCCGCACGCCGCCGTCATCGAAGCCGCGCGGGCTGCCGCCGGCTGAACGGGGCTGCGCGCTGAACGGGCCGCCCCGCCCCGGAGGGAGCCGGGGCGAGGCGGGGGCCGTCAGTCGTCCATGACACGGTCGAGATAGCCGCCGCTGGCGATGGGGATGGCGGACAGGAATTCGCCGGGCAGGTCGAACGCGTCGACGAGGGTCATCATGTGGGGGGCCAGGTCGGCGATGGCCTCCTCCATGGCGTTCGACCAGGCGCGGACATGATGGTTGTTCAGGGCGCCTTCGGCGAGCAGGTCACCCGTGTGCGCGCACAACTGGCGTAGCAGGAACAGCCTGCACAGCCCGTGGAGCAGGTGTGCCGCGGTGGGGTCGGTGGCCCGGGCGGCGGCGGCGATGAAGGCGTCGGCGGCGTTCAGGCTGGCATGGGTGGAGACCATCTCAAGGCCGGCCGAGGACGCGGCGTTCCACCGGTTCAGCGGGCTTTTCGCCGGGGCCCTGCGTACGGCGGCCCGCGCCCGTAACTGCCATATGCCTTCGACGTCGGCGAGCAGAGCCCGCAGGAAACCGAGGTCGTTGAGGGCCTGTTCGGCCGTTCCGGAATGGTGATGGGAGCCGGGCCGGGTGGTCTGGTGGCCGAAGACCATCTCGGACGCGGCCTTGACCCAGACCACCAGGTTGTCGCCCTCCGCCGTGATCGAGCTCTCCAGGTTCAGCGGGAAGTCGGCAAGGCCGTTGGCGGGGAACAGGCCCTGGGCGCCGCAGCGTTCGCGGCACTCGAGGGTGATGTCGCGGGCCTGCCAGGTGATCCAGCCCTTGGCGATGGCGGTCAGCCGCTCGGCCTCGGCCCGGTTCTCGGGGGTGTGCTGGGACCACTGGGAGACGACCGTACGGTGCAGAAAGGTCATCGCGTACGCCTTGGACAGCGCGTACAGCAGCCGGCCGTGATGGCTCCGGTGGGCGGCCAGCGGCACCCGCTCGCCCGCCCTCGGCCCGCTGATGTGGCGGTGGTGCGCATAGCGCACCGCGATGGCCAGGGCCGCCCGCGAGACGCCGACGCCCTTGGCACTGAGGCAGAGTTTGCCCACGGTGACGCGGCCGATCGAGCGCAGAAAGCGCCTTCGCCGACTGCCGAGGCTGCCGGTGACGAGGCCGTCGTGGTCCAAGTGCCCGTGATCCGCCTCCATCAGCGCCTCGCGGGGGAGGCGCACGTGGTCGAACGAGGTGAGGCAGTGGTCCAGCGGGACGCCGGTGCGCTCGGGCAGCATCCGGATCCGGACCCCGGGCAGCGGGCCGTGCTCATCGCTCAGCGGCGTCAGGAACAGGCAGACGCCCTGGTCCTCGCCGTCGATGAGGAGCCGCGCGGCCACCACCGCGCTTTTCGGGCCCCCGATCATGCTGGTGTTCGGCATGAACTTCTGTGCACCGGGGGTGGGCGTGTGCAGTACGAAGCCGCCGGAGGCACGGTCGAGGGCTGCGATTGTCTCCAGGCCCGCGACATCGTTGCCGTGATCGAGCTCCGTGCACAGAAACGTTCCTGTGCGCTGCATGGATGTGAACTCCGACAAGTTGCGGCGGCGTTCGGGGTCGTGGTCGAGGAGGCTGCCCAGGAACAGGTTGTAGTGGATCCCCGCCACCGTTCCCAGCGCCGCGTCCACCACCCCCGTCCACTCGTGCAGGCTGGCCAGACGGCTGGGGTCGCCCGCGAGCGCCTCGGGACTGTCGAGGGCACCGTTGAGCAGGCGGAGCCGGGCGTAGGAGCGGGCGATGCGCTGTTCTTCGGACAGCCCCGGGCGGTAACGGAACTCCTCGCCGGCGATGAGCGCGCGCCAGGTGCCGTGGACGCGGTCCCGGTCCTCCCGGTCGAAGAGCAGATGCGCCAGTTCGGCGGCGGCCGTGGCCGGGGCGGCGGTTTCGGACCCCATACGCGGGAGTGGTCTCCCCGCGGTCTGGGGATGGTCATCCTTCTGGAACGTCAGCAGGGTCATGGGACCTCTCCGCAGAGACGTCGAGTCAGGGAAGGAAGTTCAATGGCCCATAAAGATACGGCCCAACCGGTTTTTTGCAAGGAATCCAGGGAAGTCGCAGGTCAACTATGCGCTGTTGGGCCCTGTATGACCGGAAGGCGACCGTCCGGGACGCCTTGAAAAACCGGACGCTTGGTTTTATTGTGGGGATAGTTCGCACCCCTGCCGGAGCATGGGCGGGTGGACGGCGTCCGCGCCGTCCGGTGGCGGGACGTGCGAACGGCAAGCGCAGGCAGGCAGGTTGCCCGCCTGCTCAGCGCGCCTCTCGTCGGCCGGTGGCCGACGCGGGGACATCCGTCATGTCCGGGTATGACGGGGGGTACGGAGGTGTAGCGTGGCGCGCCAAGAACGAGCCACTCGAACGCGGCAGACGATCCTGGTCGCGGCGGCCGAGGTGTTCGATGAGGTCGGATACGAAGCAGCGACGATCTCCGAGATCCTCAAGAGATCCGGAGTGACCAAGGGAGCGCTGTACTTCCACTACGCCTCCAAGAAGGAGCTGGCCCAGGAGGTGCTGGGTGAACAGCTCGGCGCACTCCCTGAGTTGCCTCCCAGGGACCTGAGCCTGCAGCGGGCGGTCGACGAGGCTCTGCTGCTGTCCTACCTGCTCAAGGAGCGCGAGCCGATCGTGCGGGGCAGCGTGCGGCTCACCGTGGAGCAGGGTTCGTCCAAGGACGGCCTGGACCGGCGGGTGCCGATGCAGGCCTGGACCGACCACAGCCTGAGCCTCTTCGAGCAGGCGAAGGCGGACGGCGAGCTCCTTCCCCACACCGACCTGGACACCATCGCGACGATGTTCGTCGGGGCGTTCACCGGGGTGCAGGTGCTGTCGAGCATCATGACCCGGCACGAGGACATGCTGGAGCGCGTGGCGGAGCTCTACCGGCACCTGATGGCCGCGATCGCGGTTCCGGGCGTGCTGGTGCGGCTGGACTTCTCCCCTGGCCGGGCGGCCAAGGTGTACGAGGAGGCCATGAAGCTGCGCAAGGAGAAGGAAGCGACCTCGCCCGCGTAGCGCCGTCCCCATTCGGAGAACTCCGCAGCACCTCGCGGCCGGCGGAGTTCTCTGTTGTGCCCGGTGCCTCCCTGCCGCCGAGACGGGTCTTGGACCGGTTCTCGAGCCGGATCCGAGCCCTCCTTGAGCATCGCCGCCGACCGTGGCGGGTGAGGAGGGGAGGCCGCTGTGAACGCTGAAGGTGGAGCTGATCACGTGGTGCGCGTCGAGCGCGGGCATGCCGAGGCGGACGAACTGGCTGCCGTCACCGTGGTGTTGCTGTCGGTGCTCGCGGGGCAGAAGGCGCAAGTGGAGTGCGCCGAGGGGCGGCCGCCCGCTGCCGACCGGAGGCGATGGGAGGGCCTGGCGGCCTACCGCGCTCCGCACAGCTGGCAGTGAGCCGCCAGTCGACCGGACTAGGCAAACCGCACAAGCGGTTTGTTATGTTGGGTGCATCCGGACCGGACGCACCTGCGCCAAGGAAAGGACCCGTTGTGACGCTGCTGAGTGACACCGCCCCGGTCCGCGTGGAGGCGGTCCCTGCCCGCGGACGTGTGGCCGAGCTGCATGCCCTTCGTGAGGAGGCCCGTCGTGGGCCGAGTGAGAGGGCGACCGAGGCGCAGCATGCGAAGGGCAAGCTGACGGCGCGGGAGCGGATCGGGCTGTTGCTGGATGAGGGGTCGTTCCATGAGGTCGAGCAGTTGCGCCGGCATCGGGCGACGGGGTTCGGTCTGGAGGCGAAGAAGCCGTACACGGATGGTGTGATCACCGGGTGGGGCACGGTCGAGGGCCGCACGGTGTTTGTGTACGCGCATGATTTCCGGATCTTCGGCGGGGCGTTGGGGGAGGCGCACGCGACGAAGATCCACAAGATTATGGACATGGCGATTTCGGCGGGTGCGCCGCTGGTGTCGCTGAACGACGGTGCGGGGGCGCGGATCCAGGAGGGTGTCTCGGCGCTGGCCGGGTATGGCGGGATCTTTCAGCGCAATACCCGTGCGTCGGGGGTGATCCCGCAGATTTCGGTGATGCTGGGCCCGTGTGCGGGCGGTGCGGCCTACAGCCCGGCGTTGACGGATTTTGTGTTCATGGTGCGGGAGACCTCGCAGATGTTCATCACCGGGCCGGATGTGGTCAAGGCGGTGACGGGTGAGGAGATCTCGCAGAACGGGCTGGGCGGTGCGGATGTGCACGCCGAGACGTCGGGGGTGGCGCACTTCGCCTACGACGACGAGGAGACGTGCATCGCCGAGGTGCGGTATCTGCTGGCGATGCTGCCGTCGAACAACCGGGAGAATCCGCCGGTGGTGGCTTCGGACGATCCGGCCGAGCGGCGTGGTGAGGCGCTGCTGGATCTGGTCCCCGCCGACGGTAACCGGCCCTATGACATGCACAAGGTGATCGAGGAGCTCGTCGACGACGGCGACTATCTGGAGATCCATGAGCGGTGGGCCCGCAACATCATCTGTGCGCTGGCCCGGCTGGACGGGCAGGTGGTGGGGATTGTGGCCAACCAGCCGCAGTCGCTGGCCGGGGTGCTGGACATCGAGGCGTCGGAGAAGGCGGCCCGGTTTGTGCAGATGTGCGATGCGTTCAACATCCCGATCGTGACGCTGCTGGACGTGCCGGGGTTCCTGCCGGGTGTGGACCAGGAGCACGGCGGGATCATCCGGCACGGCGCGAAGCTGCTGTATGCGTACTGCAATGCCACCGTGCCGCGGATCTCGCTGATCCTGCGCAAGGCGTACGGGGGTGCGTACATCGTGATGGACAGCCAGTCCATCGGTGCGGACCTGACCTACGCGTGGCCGACCAATGAGATCGCGGTGATGGGCGCCGAGGGTGCCGCCAATGTCATCTTCCGCCGGCAGATCGCCGATGCCGAGGACCCCGAGGCGATGCGGGTGCGCATGGTCAAGGAGTACAAGGCCGAGCTGATGCACCCGTACTACGCCGCCGAGCGCGGTCTGGTCGACGACGTCATCGACCCGGCCGAGACCCGCGGGGTGCTGATCGCATCCCTGGCCATGCTCCGCACCAAGCACGCCGACCTGCCCTCCCGCAAACACGGCAACCCCCCGCAGTGACGGAGCAGTTCGATGGTCAAGCAGGAACGTGCGGCGCGTACCCGTGAAGCGCTGATCAGGTGCGCGGCGGAGGTCTTCGACCGGGAAGGCTTCACCGTGGCGGCGCTTTCCACGATCAGCTCGCTCGCGGGGGTGAGCACCGGCGCGCTGCACTTCCACTTCGCCACCAAGGCCCAACTCGCAGGCGCCGTCGAGGAGGCGGCCCTGGAGCGTCTGTGCGGGATCACGTCGGGCGAGGAGCAGGCGGCCGCGCCGGTGAGCCGTCTGCAGCTGCTGGTGAATGCCTCGCACCGGCTCATCCGCGGCCTCGGCGAGGACGTGGTGCTGCGGGCCGGGTTCGAACTCAGCGGCGCCGCGGCCGGCGAACCCGGGCACGACCTGCGCCGCCACTGGCAGCAATGGGTCTCCCGGACACTCCACAACGCCGAGGGCGACGGAGAACTGCACCGGACGGTCGCACCGCAGGACGTGGTGACCGCCGTGGTGGCGGCCACGGTGGGCTTCGAGGTGCTCGGCGCCCGCGACTCCGCGTGGCGCTCCGCACCCACCGTCACCCGGTTCTGGGAGCTGTTGCTGCCCCGGCTCGCCGTCGCGTCGGTGCTCGCCGGCCTCACGGCCGAGGGCGCGCACCAGCCGTAGCGCCGTCCCGCTTCCCCCCACGCCCGCCAGACATTAAAACCGTCTTGGCGGTCTGTTTTCGCGACCCCCTGGGTGCTGTGTCGCGCCGCCCGTGCGGTGTGCCGGGATGGCTTGTCATGGGTCGGTCCGGGCGCCCGCCCACCCCACCGCCTGCCCCTTCTGCCACGGTGCGCACCCCTGCCACGCCTGCGCGGCGGGGGTGCGCACTGCTGTGCGACGGGACCGGCATCGGCCGGAAACCGACCGTCGCCCTCAGATGGCGGAACCTCGCGGAAGCATCCGTTCCAGCATTGACAAACCGACCGTGCTGTTTTTTAATCGTATCGTTCGTGTACGGCAGGTGCCGCAACCGCATCTGCGGGGGCGGACGCGGTGAGTTCGCATACCTGACCCTGCATGCCCGACATTGGGGGAGAAACATGAACATCGAAGTGCTGGGGGCGCTGTCGGTGCGGGAGAAGGGACGGTCGATCGCGCCTTCCGCGCCCAAGCCCCGGCAGGTTCTGGCCCTGCTCGCGCTGAACGCGGATCAACTGGTGCCGGTCTCCCAGCTGGTGGAGGAGCTCTGGGGCCAGAAGCCGCCACGCAGCTCCCGCACCACACTGCAGACCTATGTACTCCAGGTACGTGACCTCATCGGCGAGGCCCTGGCCGCCGCCCCCGACGAGGGGCGGAGTGCCAAGAGCGTGCTGGTCACCCTTCCCGGCGGCTACCGCCTGGAGACCGAGGGCGGCACCGTCGACTTCCGCGAATTCGAGCGCCGCGCCGGTGCCGGGTACCGGGCCATGGACGCCGAGGACTACTCCCAGGCGGCCGCACGGCTGCGGGACGCGCTGTCCCTGTGGTCGGGGCCCGCCCTGGCCGACGTACAGGCAGGCAGCCAGATCGGCATGCAGATCGAGCGCCTCGAAGAGGCCCGGCTGTGCGCCCTCGACCAGCGGATCGAGGCCGATCTGCGCCTCGGCCGCCACCGGGAGCTGCTCTCCGAACTGACCGTGCTCGTCAGCCGGTACCGCACCCACGAGAGCCTGCACGGGCAGTTCATGCTGGCCCTGCACCGCTCGGGACGGCGCGGCGAGGCACTCAACGTCTACCAGCGGCTGCGCAACACCCTCGTCGCAGAGCTGGGCCTGGAGCCGTCGGCCGCACTGGGCCGGCTGCAGCGCTCCATCCTGATGGCCCAGCCCGACGCCCCGGCGTCCGGGGGCCAGGGACGCGGCACGCGCGTACCGGCTCGCGTGCGCTGACCGGCACGCGCCCCCGCACCGGACCATGAGCCCGGAAGAGGCCGAGGCCCTGTCCCTCCGGGAGGCGACGCAGGTGCTCGCCCGGCTGCTCTACCAGGATGCCGCGGACATCGAGCCGGACCTGACCTTCTGGCTGCTGGGCGTCGACGCACTGCTCGGCGCGCAGTTCGTGGCCCTGTTGAACGCCGCCTGCGGATCGGACATCGATGTCGCCGAACTCGACGACTACCCCACGCCCGCAGCCCTCTCCCGGTATGTCGCCGCCCAGCTGACCGGCACACCGCCGCCCAGGCCGCTCGGTGAGCGAGCCGTGCCCGAGACCAGGCCTGTTCCGGCCGGGGCGAGCAGGGCCGGCGGAGGGAGGGACGACGTTCTCGGCGTCCTGCGCGAGCAGCTCGCCGAGACGCTGTGCTGCGACGTGTTCGACATCGACACCGAGGCCACCTTCCGCAGCCTGGGCCTGGATCCCGTACTGGGCGCCGAGTTCCTCGACTTCGTCAACGGCGCGTACGGGCTTCGGGCCCGGCCCGCCGTCCTGTTCGACCACCCCTGCCTGTCCGCCCTGGCGGCCCATATCGCCGCGAGCACCACTGCCGTCGCTCCCGGGCCGTCGGCGGCCTGGACGCGCTGAGCGGCTCCGCGGGCACCCGTACGCGGCGCCGTTCACTGCCCCGCCGCGGGCGGGGCGGTCAACTGGTCGAAGCGGTGCATCAGATGCTGCTGTTCGCGCGAGAGCCGCTCGACGTGGCTGCGCAGGCGTGCGATCTCGTCGCTCAGACTCAGCACGCTCGCCCCCAGGCCCGCCGCGGCAGGTGAGCCGGTGTCGTCGGGGGAGCTGGGCAGCCGGTGGACAGTGGCGACCTGCTCGCGGCACGCCGGTGCGTCAAGGCCCGGATCGTGGTGGAGGATCGCCTCCATCCGGCCCCGCAGCGCGGGCCCGGGCTCCACCCCCAGCTCGTGCACCAGCCGCTTGCGTGCCCGGTCGTACACGCTCAGTGCCTCCGCCTGCCGGCCGCACCGGTACAGCGCGGTCATGAGCAGGTCGTAGAAGCGTTCCCGCATCGGATGATCGGCCGTCAGCTCCTCCAGCTCACCGGTGATCTCCCCGTGCCGTCCGGCGCGCAGAGACACGTCGTACAGCGTCTCCAGCACCGTGAGGCGTCCCTCCTCCAGCTGGGCGGCCTCGGCCGAGCAGATGTCCCCGCGCCCGGCGCCCTCCAGCGCCGCGCCCCGCCACAGCGCCAGCGCCCGGCGCAGCAGGCCGGCCGCCTCCTCGGGGTCCGCCACAGCCTGAGCGCGTCCTTCGGCTGCCAGCTGGTGGAACTGCCCGGCATCGGTACCGGCCCGGCCCGCGCGCAGCACATAGCCCATCGAGCGGGTCACGATCCACTCGTGGTGCGGCTCACCCGAACCCGGCACCGGAACCGGCAACAGCCGCCGCAGCCGCATCACATGAGCCTGCAGCGCATTGGTCGCGTTCGCCGGAGGGGTGTGGCCCCACAGCTCGTCGATGAGCCGGTGCGCCGACACCACCTGCCCACGCTTCACGATCAGCGCGCCCAGCAGCGCCCGCTGTTTGGCTCCCGTCAGAGCGATCCGCACACCGGAGCGTTCGTCATGGATCTCCACCGGACCGAGGATGCGAAACTCCATCTCTCCCCTCCTCTCGCAGAAGAAAAGAAGCCGGTATCGAATTCCACGAAAGATCCGTCCGGTGATCCGCCGGAAAGATTCCTGGAATTCACGACGCGCAACTCCTCGCCGTACGGACCATAGATGCCGCGCGCAGTGGCCAGTGCTGACACCAGTGCTGCTCAGCGCACCGTGAAACGTTTCTTGAGTCTCGTTCAGGGCGCGTGTCGCGCGGCCGGAAACGGAGGCGGCCGCACCGCCGGAGAACGGCTCGAAAGGCGGCGGAGTGCAAGAGGGATGGCCGTCGAACACGGTTACGGTGCTTCTCCGGATACCGGCTCGAAACGGCGGAGGCCGGCCAGGTACGGAGGAAATCGTGAAGATGAAGGTTCTGGGTCCACTGAGTGCCGAGGTCAACGGAGTCTCGATCGTTCCGACCGCCGGCAAGCCCCGCCAGATACTGGCCCTGCTCGCCCTGTACCCGGGACGGGTCATGCCGGTTCCGACCCTCATGGAGGAGATTTGGAACACGGACCTTCCACCCAGCGCCCTGACCACCCTGCAGACGTACATCCTGCAGTTGCGCCGGCGGCTCGGCACGGCCATGGGGCCCGATGCTCCGGGCTCCGCGAAGGACGTGCTCGCCACCCGCTACGGCGGCTATCTGCTGCAGATCCCGTCCGAAGCGGTGGATGTGCACCAGTACGAAAGCCTGGTGGCCCAGGGCCAGGACGCGTTCGAAGAGGGCGATGACCACGCGTCGGCCCGCTGCCTGCGCGAAGCCCTCGATCTGTGGGAGGGGCCCGCGCTCGTGGACGTACGCGTCGGCCCGATCCTGGAGATCGAGGTGACCCGGCTGGAGGAGAGCCGCCTCGTCGCCCGGGAACGCCGCATCGACGCGGACCTGCGGCTGGGCCGGCACGGCGAACTCATCGCCGAACTCACCGACCTGATTGCCCGTCACCCGCAGCACGAAGGACTGCACTCGCAGGCCATGGTGGCGCTCTACCGCTCCGGCCGGCAGGCTTCCGCTCTCGACGTCTACCGCCGCCTGCGCAGGCGGCTGATCGAGGACCTGGGCGTGGAGCCCTCCCCCCAACTGCAGCGACTGCACCAGGCGATCCTGGCCGTCGACCCGATGCTGGATGTCGTCGCGGGTCCCAGGCGCTCCTCGACCTTCGACCTGTACGCGGCGTGAGTCCGCCCGACCGGGCAGGCGGCGCGGGGGCAGGCGTGGGGGAGGGACCGTGAGGCGCGTCGTCGTCACCGGCCTGGGCGTGGTCGCGCCCGGCTCGGTGGGCACCAAGGGCTTCTGGTCGCTGCTCACCGCGGGCCGCACCGCCACCCGCGCCATCACGCTCTTCGACCCCACCCCCTACCGTTCCCGTATCGCCGCCGAGGCCGATTTCGACCCGGCCGAGCACCACTTCACCGCCGAAGAGACGGAACGGCTCGACAGGGCGGCCCAGTTCGTCCTTGTCGGCGCGCGTGAGGCGATCGCCGACAGCGGTCTGGACCGCATGGGGGACCCACTGCGCACCGGGGTCGCGCTCGGCAGCGCGGCCGGCTGCGTCACGGGTCTGAGCACCGAGTACGCCGTCGTCAGCGACTGCGGATCCACCTGGCACGTCGACCACACCCGCGCTGTGCCCCACCTGCTCGACTACCTCCTGCCCAGCTCGCTCGCGGCCGAAGTGGCCCTGGACTGCGGCGCGCAGGGACCCGTCACGCTGTTCTCCAACGGCTGCACCTCGGGTCTGGACTCCATCGGGCACGCAGCCGCCCTGATCCGCGAGGATTGCACCGACGTCATGATCGCCGGTGGCACCGAGGCGCCCATCGCCCCGATCACCGTGGCCGGTTTCGACGCGCTGAAGCTGACCAGCCGGCGCAACGACGAGCCACAGACCGCCTCGCGCCCCTTCGACCGGACGCGCGACGGCTTCGTGCTCGGGGAGGGAGCGGCCGTGCTGATCCTTGAGGAGTTCGAGCACGCGCGCAGCCGCGGAGCGAGGATGTATGCCGAGATCGCCGGGTTCGCGCGGCGCAACAGCGCCTACCACATGACCGGGCTGCGCCCGGGTGGCCACGAACTGGCGCGGACTATACGGGCCGCACTCGACCGGGCGCGGATCGACCCCGGCGATGTCGACCACATCAACGCCCACGGCGCGGGCACCCGGCAGAACGACCTGTACGAGACCGAGGCCCTCAAACGCAGCTTCGGCCCGCACGCCTACCGCATCCCCGTCAGCTCCATCGCATCGATGATCGGCCACGCCCTCGGGGCAGCCGGCTCTCTCGGCCTGACCGCGGGCGCCCTGACCATCGAGCACGGTGTGGTGCCGCCCACCGCCAATCTGCACGACCCCGACCCGGCCTGCGACCTCGACTACACCCCGCTGACCGCCCGCGAGCAGCGCATCGACACGGTGCTCGGCCTCGGGAGCGGCTTCGGCGGATTCCACAGCGCCGTGGTCCTCACCCGCCCGCGTCCGGCAGCGGCCCCATGAGCGCCCGTACGCGCAGGGAACAGCCGGCCCCCCTCATCACCGGGATCGGGGTCGCCGCCCCCAACGGCCTGGGCGCCAGCGCCTGGTGGGCCGCGGTACTGCGCGGTGAGAGTGGCATCGGGCCCCTCACCCGATTCGACGCCGACGAATATCCGGTACGGGTCGCGGGCGAGATCGACGGCTTCGTCGACGAGGACCATGTTCCCGCCCGGCTGCGGTCGGCCACGGACCGGATCACCCGGCTCACACTTGCCGTGGCAGCCGAGGCGCTTGCCGACGCGGACGCCGCCCCCGCCCTGTCGGCGGACAGCAACGCCGGTGTCGTCACGGCCGGTTCCGCAGGAGGCGTCGAACTCGGCCAGAGCGAGCTCCAGGCGCTGTGGACGAAGGGGCGACGGCACGTCAGCGTCTACGACACGAGCGCCTGGTTCCCCGCGGCCGGTCCTGGCCAGCTCGCCGTCCGGCACCAGCTGCACGGCCCCGGCGGCGCCGTCGTCACCGGACAGGCGGGCGGCCTGGACGCCGTGGCACAGGCCCGCAGGCACCTGCGCAACGGCTCCCGCCTGATGCTGGCCGGCGGCGTCGACTCGGCGCTGTGTCCGTGGGCCTGGGCCGCGCACATGGCGGTCGGCGCTCTGAGCCCCGTCGCCGAACCGGCCCGCGCCTACCGGCCGTTCGCCCCGGACGCCTGCGGGCATGTCCTGGGTGAGGGCGGCGCGCTGATGGTCCTCGAAGACGCGGAGACCGCACGGGCCCGGGGAGCGGCCGGTTACGGGACCGTCGCCGGATGCGCGTCCACCTTCGACGGACCCGGCGTGCCCCGGCTGCGCGCGGCGGCCGAACTGGCCCTGGCCGACGCGGGTGTGAGCCCCGCCGACATCGACGTCGTGTTCGCCGACGCGGCAGGCGAGCGGGGCGCCGACCGGGCCGAGGCCGAGGCGATCTGCGCACTGTTCGGCCCGTACGGCGTCCCGGTCACCGCACCCAAGACCATGACCGGCCGCCTGCTGGCCGGTGGCTCCTCCCTCGATCTGGCCGCCGCCCTGTTCGCCCTGCGCGACGGCGTGGTGCCGCCGACCACCGCGACAAAGCGCACCGCGGACGACTGCCCGCTGGACCTCGTGACCGGCGAGCCCCGGCGCGGCGGCGTGCTGCGCTGCGCGCTGGTCCTGGCCCGAGGCAGGGGCGGGTTCAACTCCGCGGCCGTCGTACGCGGCCCGGACTGACACCCCGCCAAAAGACCCTCAGGACCCCCCTCCAGGCACCACAAGCGTGCCGAGCACGCAGGAAGAGAGGCCACCGTGGCACCGTTCAACCTGTCGGACCTGACCGCCCTGCTGCGCGCATGCGCGGGCGCGGGGGAGGGGGACGCCGGGGACCTGGACGAGGGCATGCTCGACGTGCCGTTCTTCGACCTCGGATACGACTCGCTGGCGATCCTGCAGACCACCGCCCGGATCGAGGACGAGCACGGGATCGGCCTCGGGGAGGAAGCCATCGACGAGGCCGAGACCCCCCGCCAGTACCTCGACCTCGTCAACCGCGCCCTGGCCGCTCGCGGCACGGACACCGTGCACACCGACGCCGTGGTCGTCGGCTCGGGCCCGGCAGGTCTCGCCCTCACCCTGATGCTGCTGCGGTCGGGGGTGAGGGTCGTGCTGGTGGAGCGCTCGCCATCGGCGGGCCGCGACTTCCACGGGGAGATCCTGCAGCCCGGCGGCCAGCGCATCCTGGACCAGCTGGGGGTACTGGACGCGGCCCGCGGCCGGGGCGCCGTGGCCCTGGACGGATTCCAGGTCCTGGAGCGGGACAGGCTGCTCCTGGACATCGACTACCGCCGCCTCGACGCACCGTACAACCGGCTGCTCGCCCTTCCGCAGCGCCATCTGCTCGACGAACTGCTCACCAGGTGCCGGCGACTGCCCGGCTTCCACTACCTGGGCGGGCACCGCATCGGCAGCCTGCTGCACACGGAGCAGAGCGGCGCGTGCGCGGGGGTCGTGGTGAGCGGGCCCGGCGGGCGGCGCACCACCGTGCGAGCCCAGGTGGTCGTGGGCTGCGACGGACGGTTCTCCAAGACCCGGCAGCTCGCAGGGATCGCGTCCGGCCGCACCGAGGCCTTCGACCAGGACGTGGTGTGGTTCGCGCTGCCGGCCGCCGGCCGGACGACAGGCCGGGTGCGGGTGCACCGGGCGGGAACCGCCGCGGTACTCGTCCACGACTGCTGGCCCGACCGGCTCAGGATCGGCTGGACGCTGCCCCACCGCACCTGGCAGCAGGCCGCCGCGCGCGGCATCGGCGACATCCGGCGCGAACTGGCCGCCGCCCTGCCGCACTTGGCCGACCTCATCGACGAACATCTCACACAGCTGTCCGACCTCACCCTTCTCGACGTCTTCGCCGCCCGCGCCGATCAGTGGGTGCGCGACGGCCTGGTACTTGCCGGGGACAGCGCGCACACCCACGGCCCGCTCGGCGCCCAGGGCATCAACCAAGCTCTGCAGGACGCCGCCGTCCTGCATCCGCTGCTCGTCGCCGCGCTTGCCGCAGGGGACTGTTCACAGGCGCGCCTCGCCGCCTTCGAAGCGGCCCGGGCGCCCGCCGCCGACGCGGTCCTGCGGATGCAGCGCCTGCAGGCCGCCGCCTTCTTCGGCCACGGCGGACCACTCGCCGCCTTCATGCGGGCCCGCGCCGCGCGGCTCGTCACGCGTACACCGCTCGGCGCGCGCATCACCCGGCGGATTGCCTACGGCCATCCCCAAGTGCACGTACAGACCGGTCTGTTCGTGACGGACGGCCGCCCGGCTGCTCAGTCGCCGGCCTCGATGTCGTAGAAGCCGTCGCGCTCCCACTGCCGGATGGTGGCGTGATCACGCTCCACCACCGAGCGGTCCCGATGGATCAGATAGACGGCGCCGGGCCGGGTGAACAGGTCCTTGGTGCGACGGACGAACTCACCCGCGCGTCCGGCCGGAGCGAGCATGCTGTGGTACGAGGGCAGGGTCCGCAGCCGGGACCAGTCAAGGTCCCGGCGCAGCCGTCCGCTGCTCGGGCAGATGAAGCTCACACCACGGGCCTCGGCCAGCGGCGCGGTGGGCAGCCGCCTGGAGGCGTAGAGATGGGGGACGAGCATGGCGTGCACGGTGTTGGCCACCGGATTCCGCCCGGTCGCCCGGGTCACCGCCGACACGTCGATGGTTCCCTGCGGGCGTGCCGCGCTCTCGACCAGCCGTGGCCCGTCGGCGGTGTTGATGACTTCGGTGTGCGAGGGCCCCCAGCGGGTCCCCAGCGCGTCCAGGACGTCTCGTACATACGCGGCGACCGGCTGCGCGTCGGGGTTCTGGGGCGGGACCAGATCGATGTAGTCGTACACGGGCGCGCCCGCCAGCACGGTTTTGACGGAGCGCCAGATCTCCGTGACGGTGTGCTGCCCGTCCGCTGAGAGGCAGTTGACCATGTATTCGTCACCGCGCAGATACTCCTGCACGAGTACGGCCGCGTTCGTCTGGCCGTACACGCTGCGGCTGCCCAGGAGCTTGTCCGCGGCGGCTGCGGCCTCCTGCGGGCTCGTACAGCAGAACACGCCGTCCGTGCCCGCGCTGCGCAGGGGTTTGACGACGACCGGCCCGCCGCCGTGCCCCGCGGTCACCGCGTACGCCTCCTCGGCGGTGGTGACCGCAGCGTTCCAGGCGGCAGGCACACCGGCGTCGGCGACTGCCCGCTGCATCTGGAGCTTGTCGCGGCGCGCGGCCGAGGAGGACGGCGCGTTGTTGCTGCTGAGGCCCAGCACGGCGGCGAGCTCGTCGGCCAGCTCCACGCCCGATTCGGTGCCCGCGGCCACCCACCCGATGTGATGCCGCCCCAGGGAGCGCAGCAGTGTGTCCCAGTCGCCGTCGAAGGAGTACTCCGCCCGGTAGGTTTCCGGGGCGTAGGTGGCGCGGAAGGTTCCGGCACGCTCCGCCCGGTTCTCCACGTGGACCGTGCCGATTCCGTACGCGGCGAATGCGGGCGCGTACAGCGCTCCTGTGGAGTAGCCGTCGACGACGACGGCGACCCGCTCGTTCATGGTGTGCACGGGCATGGCACTACCTCCGGCGGTCGGGGTGGGACCAGGCCGGCCTCGGCACCCGGTAGACGAAGCTGATCGCCGTACGGGGCTCGCTGACCGTCGAGTTGGGGGCGGAGCGGTGCAGCATCATCCCGTCGAAGGCGACCGCCGACCCCGGTGGCAGGGGCACCGACACGGGGGCGGGTGCGGACAGTACCCGGGCCGGGTCGACATGGGGTTCGACGGCGTCCGCGAGGGGCGGCTCGCCGGGGCGACGTTCGCTGTCGCCGCGGTGCTCGAACAGGCCGTGCCGGTGGGAGCCGGAGATGAACTGCAGACAGCCGTTGGCCTCGGTCGCCTCCTCGACCGCCACCCAGACCGTGACCACGCTGTGCGCCTCGGTGTCGAAGCCTTCGGGAGCGAACGCCATGTCCTGGTGCCACGGCTTCTCCGAGCCCAGCCGGGGCGGCTTGGCCCACAGGAAGGAGTTCACCAGGACTCCCGGCGCGCCCGCCAGCCGGGGCACCAGGCCCTCGGGCAGGTCCAGTTCGGCCTGCAGCGCGGCCAGGTCCGGTGCGTAGTGGTGGGCCCGGCTCACCGAGCGCAGCAGCCCGGCGACCTGTGGATCGCCCTGCTGCCAGGCCACCCAGCCGCCCACCCCGGCCGCCTCCAGGACGAAGTCCCCGGCCGAGGAGTCAAGATGGGCGGCCTCCTTGCGCAGCTGCGCGGCGGCGCGGCGCAGCCGGGCGAGCCCCGCCGCCGGCACCAGGCCGGGCAGCGGGACGAACCCGCTGTCCTCCAGGGTGCCGACGGCGGCATCGGTCACGTTGTGGGTCATAGCCAGTTGCCCTCCTGCATGAGGTCGCGCCCGGACAGCTCATTGACCTCCCGCCACGCCTGCACGTGCCGGGGACTGATACGGAAGTACTGGTACGGCGTCTTCAGCTCACGCGGATCGAAGCCGGTCTTCTCCGCGAAGGTGTCCCCGAACTTCGGGCCGACGTCGTCCGGCTGGACACCCTCGGCGACGCCCTCGACCAGGACGACATCGCGGGTCGCGCCGAACGCGAGCCGCACCCGGCCGCCCGCCAGAAGGTTCCGGCTGGTGGGCGAGGTACGCACCGTGGAGATGTAGAAGAAACTGCCGTCCCACAGGAAGGACAGCGGCACCAGATAGGGCCCGCCGTCGAAGTCCGCGGTGGACACCCAGGTGTCGACGTCCTTCTCGAAGTGCACGAGGACATCGCGGCGGCGCTCTTCGCGGCTGCGCGGTGGTGCGAGAGTCATGCTGTTCTCCTCATCGTGGTGTACGTGGCCTGCCGACCGCGGCGAATGTACCGGGCTCCTCGCTGTGTGTGCCGCCGTCCGCGCCGACTCGGCGCACGTCGGAGAGGGCAAGACCTAGGAAGACGGGGGCTCCCACCAGGGCGGAGAGCCACATCGCGCTGTGCAGTCCCACCACTTGGGCCAGCGCGCCCCCGAGCAGCGCGCCCACCGGCAGTGCGCCCCAGGACACGAAGCGCACGGTGGCGTTCATCCGTCCCATCAGCGGCCGGGGGGTGACCGCCTGACGCACACTCACCTGGTTGACGTTGAGCACCACCACACCGACCGCCTGGATCAGCAGACCGCCGACCAGCAGGGCATCGACCAGCAGGGTGTGGGGCGCCGCGTACCCGGCCACTGGCAGCAGCAGCGGTCCGGCCCCGCACAGCAGCGAGGCGGCGACGATGGTCGGCCCGGTGCCGATGCGCCGGGCCGCCCGCCGGGATGCGAGCGCTCCGCCCACCATTCCGGCACTGGACAGCGCCATCACCAGGCCGATCCGGGCCGGTGAGAAGCCCAGCTGACGGGTCGCGTACGTGACGAGCAGGGCCGAGACCATGGCGTACGACAGATTGGTCAGGCACGACGTGATCGTGATGGGAGCCAGCAGCCGGTGGTGCCTGACGAACTTCAGGCCCTGGATGATGTCCTGGCACGGAAGCTGGCCGGTGCGCGCCGCGGGCTCCGGGGGGCGGGGCCGGCCGGGGATGCGCCACACCATCACGGCGGAGAAGAGGAACGAGACGATGTCCACGCACAGCGCCACGGGCCCGCGCAGCAGCCCGATCAGCCAGCCGCCCGCGGCATGCCCGCCGACCAGCGCGCCCGAACGAGCCAGTTCCAGCTTGGAGTTGCCCTCGGCGAGATCCTCGGCGGGCAGGATGTCGGGCAGATAGGACTGGTAGGCGATGTCGAAGAAAACGGTGGCCGCGCCGATCGTCAGCCCGACGGCGTACAGCTGCGCCAGGGTGAGAACGCCGAGCACATGGCTGACCGGCACGGTCAGCAGCACCAGGGCCCGCACGAGGTCTGCCGTGATGAGGACCGGCTTGCGCGGCATCCGGTCCACCCAAGCGCCCGCGGGCAGCCCGATCAGGAGATACGGCGCGACCTGCACGGCCTGAACGGCGCTCACCTCGAAGGCGCTGGCGTTCAGGGTCGTCAGGGCGGTCAGCGGCAGGGCGAGGATGCTGATCTGCGTTCCGAACTGGGTGACCGCCTGGCCCGCCCACAGCCGGCGGAACGCCGGTTGCCGCAGCAGTTGCATGTCACACCCCCGCTGCCGACGTGTCGCCGGGCCGGGCGGCTGCCTCGAATGTGAACACGCCTGCCGTGCAGGCCCGTTGATCGGCGCCCATGCCTACCACGGCGCCCGCGTCGGCGGGCAGCGCGCGGGCATAAGTGCCCGCGTGCCCGTCCGGAGTGAGGAACAGGCTCCATACGGTCCGCCAGACCTCGGTGCGGCCGGTTGCCGGATCGAGGACGGGTTCCGGGCGGGTGTGGGCGCGCTCCTGGACGACTGCGCCGCAGGCGTCGACCGATTCCAGTGCGCGCCGCCAACGGCCCGCGGGCGTTTCCCATCCGGCCAGCACGCCCGAACCGCCGTACTGCGCACGGGGTTTGAGGATCAGTTCGTGTTGTCGGGCCAGACACTCGGCGAACAGGTCCGGGGCGCTGGTACGCGCCTGGTGCGGCAGTGACCTGGTCCAGGGCAGCAGCCGGTCGATCAGCGCCAGCTCCTCGGTACTGAAGCGATCGCGCAGGCGGGGCCGGGAGAGCAGCGCGAGCGCGCCCTTGTTGCTGAACAGATAGGACTCCAGAGGCGTCCACAGCACCACGGTGCCCTGCTCATGGGCCTGGAAGAGGGGTTCCACCATGGCCTCGCCGTCGGGCTCCGCCAGGATCTCCTCGGCGCAGAAGCAGCGCAGCACCAGATCCACCGCGGTGCCGTCCAGGGTGATCCGCTTCCCCCGGCTCCTGACCGCGTGCACCTCACCGACGCGGAAGTCCAGTCCCTCGGCGCGCATCAGCTCGGCGACCGCCTCCCACACGGCGCCGAACTTCGCCAGCCCGCCCGGCGCTTCGAGCAGGGCGACGACCGGGGTGCGTCCGCCCGCCACCGGGCGGGCCGCTGCCCGCAGCGTTTCGGCGACCACGCGGCCGGTGTCCAGATACGTCAGCGCGTGCTCGGCCGCGAAGGAGGTGAAACCCGGAGCCTGTGCCCACAGGCGGGGCAGCGTGCCCGCTCGGTCGATGCCGCCGAGTTCGCTCGCGATGTTGAACTCCAGGAGCCGGAACCGGCTTCCGTCGAAACTCATGTCGGTGCGCCCGTACATCGGCGGAGCGCCGCCGCCGAGGCGCGTGATCAGCTTCTGGGTGCGTTCGTCGATGCCCAGCGCCCGGCAGTACGCGCCCAGGTCGCCGTCGAAGAGGCGCTGCGGCAGCGAGGTGATCAGCTCGAAGATGCCTGCCGTATCGGCCGCTGCTCGTTCCACTGCCTGTTGTGGGGCGAAGAGCGGCCGGGACAGCAGCCGGGTGCCGGCCGCCGCCGCGAGAGCCGGCGGCAGGCTGATCTCCTTGAGGACGGTGTGCAGCGGGCTGTGCGGATCCGCGCTCTCGCGCAGAAACGCCGTCGTCACCGGGTCCGTGGTCATGCCGTCGGTCGTCGTGCTGTCGGACCTCGTGCAGTCGGACCTCGCGCTGTCGGTCGTCATTGCGGGCAACTGCCTTTCCCTCGGGTTCACGCGGTGCTCAGGCGCACGGCGTGAGCCGCCTTGTCGGCCTCGATCCAGCACGCGTCGGCGCTCTGCCCGGTGACGAGCACATAGCCGTAGCGGCTCATGATGTGACCGGCGGGCGGCAGCAGCAGCTCCTGACCCGGCTCGGCCAGCGCCTGCGCCCGCACCGCCGCCGCGGGCAGCGCCGCCGCGTCCACGTGCACGCCGCCGGCCACACAGTCTTGTTCGGGGTAGAGGAAGCGGATCGCCGCGCAACCGCGGCGGCGCGCGGGTGGCGGCAGCGCGATGCCGCAGGCGATCGCGACAGCCCAGTGGCCCGGATCCACCCCGCAGGCGAACGAAGCCACGAGAGGAATGAGATCGCCGCCGAGGCGGGCGTTGATCTCGATCACCTTCGGCCCGGCCGCGGTGAGTCTGAGCTCGGTGTGGGTGATCCCGGTGTGGTAGCCCACCGCCGCGTGCGCCCGCCGCAGGACGTCGAACAGCCCGGGGTCGTCCAGCAGCGGGTCGGCGGCGTCGACGCTGTGTGCGATCTCCTCGAAGTACGGCTCGAATCCGCAGACTTTGCGGGCGATGTACAGCGGGGTCAGCTCGCCGTCCAGCAGTGCCGCGTCGATGCTGATCTCCTCGCCGCGCAGGTACTCCTCGACCAGGACGCTCCCGCCGAAGTCCGGCGCACCGGCCATTTCCACGGTTCCCGCCGCGGTGTACGCCGCCGCCACCTCCGCGGGCGATGCGGCTCTGCTCACTCCGACACTGGCCCCCAGACCGCGCGGCTTGACGACCACCGGGAATCCGATACGGGCCGCGGCCCGCTCGGCCTTGGCCGCCGACGCGACCGGGACGGAGCGGGCCTGGGGCACGCCCACGGCATCGAGGGCCCGGCGGGTGCCGTGCTTGTCGCGGCACAGCGCCACGGCCCCGGGCGGGGAGCCAGGAAGGCCCAACTCCTGCTGCAGCCGGGCGCTCTGCTCCACCAGCAGCTCGTTCCAGCACAGCACCCCGGCCACGGTGTGCCGGGCCGCCACCGAATGGGCCGCGGTCTTCAGGGCGCCGGCGTCATGGAGGTCGACCACGGTGTGGCCGCACAGAAACGGCAGCTCCCACGTGGGCTCGGTGTCCAGGAACAGCCAGATACGGGCATGCGTGGCGGCCATCGACAGGAGATATTCGCGGAACTGCCGCACGCCACTGTGCACCAGAAGGACCAGCGGAAGATCTCCAGTACCGGCCACTGAGTTCACCCCGTACCTCTCACTACGCGGCTCTCGTGAAGGAGAGCAATTGTGCGGCTGCGGCTGAACTGCCCGCCGCTGGGAAGCTAGCGCCCAATGCCCGCTCGAATCGTCGGGCAGGGGAAGATTTGTAGCTCCCCGCCGAGATTTGTCATTGCTATCCGAAACTTGTCATTGCCTCAGTGCATATTTCCGGCCAGGTGCAAGCGCGTTGCGATATGGCTGATCTCTACTCTCAACAGGGAGAATATTGCTCGCGGTTGGCGTGAACACAAGATCGAAGCATGTAAATCGGCCAGCATCCGCACGGTCTCCGTGAATTCGCTATTGACGATCCGGTGACTCGGGATTCACTCTGATTCCGCTCGGCGACTGATTGAGGTCGCTGGACTTACCCCTTGTGGAAGGAGATGGTTCTCATGGAGAAGGACTTCATCGGGTCGCGTGACAACGGCCAGGGCATCGAGAAGTGGTAATTCCGCTCCACCCGTTCCACGCACCCCGAAATACCTAAAAAGCCGCCCGCATGTACGACAGTGCGGGCGGCTTCACAACGTCTTGAGGGAGAGATCTGGTGGTTGGCAACCTTCCGTCGGCGACAGTGGAGCTGTCGCCGGAGTTTCTCGAGGTGGACCACTCGGACGACGCGCGCTACTGGGCGTCGGTCGAAGCCGTCGTGGATCTCGCCGACCGTCGCGGCCGGGACCGGGCCGGCATCCCCCTGCTCATCGGCCTCGCGGTCAAGCACCCGCAGTGGCCGGTGCGCGCCGCTGCCGTACGCCTTCTCGCCGCCCACCACCACGACGACGCCACCGCGGCCGAAGCGGTCGCCGCCGCCACCCACGACCCCGTGGACTGGGTGGCGTTCACCGCGCTCAAGGTGGTGACCGAACATCGCATCCGCGCGGCCGTGCCGGACATGATCCGTATCTCGGGATGGCCGAGCAACTTCGCCCGCGACGACTACGCCCGTAAACCGGTCGGCTGCGGGGCCGCGTTCACCAAGCGTGCCCTGCTCGCCATCTTCGGGACCCGGGACCCTCAGGAGCTGCGCCGCCTGGAGGACGAGTACTTCACGGACATGCGGGCCCGTGTCGCCGCGCACGCCCGCCGTCCGCGCCTGAACGACGACGTCGTGCTGGTGCCCGCCGGCCCCTTCCTGGCCGGTACCGCCTCGTCCGCCGGCGGGCCCTTCCGTATGAAGCAGGGCGACAACCCGCTGCGCGCAGAGACCCTGACCGCCTTCCACATCGACCGGACGACCGTCACCAACGCCCGCTACGCCGAGTTCCTGGACAAGGCCTCGGACACGGGGGAGTACGACCACCCGGACCAGCCCGAGGAGCGCCGCCACCACCAGCCGGCCCACTGGCACGACGCCCGCTTCAACGAGCCCGGCATGCCGGTGGTCGGCCTCGACTGGTACGACGCCTGGGCCTTCGCCAACTGGGCAGGCGGCACGCTGCCCAGCGAGCTGCAGTGGGAGAAGGCGGCCCGCGGCACCGACGGCCGCGCCTACCCGTGGGGGGACGGCTTCGAGCCGGACCGGGTGAACTACGTCGAGCGCTCCTACGGGCGGCCGGTCGCCGACCTGGACGAGCTGGAAGCGCTGCTGGTCACCACGACCCCCGACGACACCCCGCCCCACCCGGTGCTCGCCTCCGACAGCCTGCCCGCGGGCGCCAGCCCCTACGGCGTGCTCCAGATGTCCGGCAACGTATGGGAGCTGACCCGCACCAACTACTACACCGGCGAGGACATGGACCCCTTCTTCAAGGGGCGCCACCCCATGGAGTTCATGAACCGCAAGGAAGCCTTCCATGTGCTGCGCGGCGGCACCTGGACCTCGCCGCCGGTGTGCCTGACCACCTTCTACCGGGGCAAGGACCTGATCACCGACCTGCACAACGAGGTCGGATTCCGCTGCGTGTACGAGGCGCAATGATGCGGCTGACATCCCTGGGGCATGCCGCCGTCCTGATCGAGACCGGCGAGCGGCGCATCCTGGTCGACCCCTGGCTCACGCAGCGCCTGGACCGCTTCTGGGAGCACCATCCCGCCCTGCCCGACGGTCTGCTCGACGTCCTGGACGGCGGCGTGGACCACATAGTCTTCAGCCACCACCACTTCGACCACCACCACTTCCCCTCCCTGGCCCGGATCCTTGAGGACAGTGAGGTCGACTTCGACGACAGCCCGCACCGCGCGCCGGACACGGACTGCGTCTTTCCCGTCGGCCCCGTCCCGCCCCGGTTCACCGGATCAGGACTCGGCCACCAGGCGATCGAATGGACCCTGCGCCGCCTCGGCTTCGAACGGCTGACCCCCGTCACCCCCGGCAGCACCCTGCGCGTGGGCGACACAGTCCTGCACACCTTCGTCTCCGACGTCACCTTCCCCGA
Organism: Streptomyces sp. NBC_00885; assembly: GCF_045207475.1. Lineage (NCBI taxonomy): Bacteria > Bacillati > Actinomycetota > Actinomycetes > Kitasatosporales > Streptomycetaceae > Streptomyces > Streptomyces sp. NBC_00885. The sequence goes on along the minus strand of NZ_CP108796.1, from coordinate 568,660 downwards.
GATGAGCATCCTGGTGCAGAGCGGCGAGGCATCCGTGATGCTGTGCGGGGACGCGATCCTGCACGAGTCGACCGTGCGGCACTTCGCCCGCCCCGACGCCCCCCGGATCGACGTTGCCTTCGTGCCCGCGCACAGCATGTCGCCGCCCGGTGTGCTGACCGAGCGCCGCCCGCTCGCCGACACCGAGTCCGTGCGTGCCCGCGCGGTTGCGAACTTCGACCGCTACGTGACCACCTTGAACGCGGGCCTGACCGTCCCGTCGTCCTTCGGCTGGAAGGTCAGCGGCGACGGTGACCGGGACTACTCCTGGTGCAACCGCACCATCTTTCCCCTCACCCCCTACCAAGCCCTCGGCCGCCTGCGCGAGTTGAGCAAGGACGGTCTGCTGTGGGGGCCCGGACAGATCATCGAGGTCGCCGACGGCCGTGCCGAACTGCACAACGGCCCCCATGCGCCCAAGGGGTACGACTTCGAGGCCGTCTACGCAGAGGTGAGTCTGGACGAGGCCACCGGCGTCCCGCCGTTCACCCCCGAACGCGACCGCCACGGCCGCCAGACGCGCAGCGCCGAAGACCTGCTCGCGGACCTGATGGAACGCCTCGTCGGCACCGACTTCTGGTACCGCGCCATCGACAGCGGCGCGACCCACACCATCTCGCTGCACGAGGTCCGCGACGAGTGCGGCGACGAGGACGGCGGCGAGGGCAGCGGCGCCACCCGCAGCCACCTCCTGGACCCGGTGACCGGCCGCGTCGTCCGTCTGGGACCCGGACCCGCCCGACAGCACCTCACCCAGGACACCGGCTACACAGAGATCGCCGCGAGCACCCTGCAGGCCCTGCTGGACAGCGAGTTGCTCTACGGCAGCTCGTACGGCCTGTGGGCCAGCAACAGCAATCTGCTCTCGGCCGTCTTTCACCAGCCCGTCCACTACACCCGGCATGTGGACCAGGTCCTGGGCAGGCCCGGCGATGGGTGAGATGCCCGGGCGGCGCGTCGTCGTCGACCACCACAGCACCTGCCTGCGGGACAACCCGCTGGGGGACCCGTACACCCGGCGGATCGAGGTGCTGCTGCCGCCGGGATACCGGGAGGACATGCGCCACCCCGTCGTCTACTGGCTGCCCGGCTTCGGCGCCGCCCCCACCCTGACCAACCGCCCGCTGGCGTTCGGCGACTCGGTGGCCGGCCGGCTCCAGGCGGCCATGGCGCGGGGCGAGATCCCCGCGGCGCTCCTGGTGGTGCCTGACTGCACGACCGCGTACGGCGGTTCGCAGTACATCGACTCCCCGGGCTGCGGCCGCTACCTCACCCACCTCACCGAGATCGTCGCCGAGGTGGACCGGCGCTTCGCCACCCGGGCCGAGCCCGCCTGGCGCGCTGTCGCGGGCAAGTCGAGCGGCGGCTACGGCGCCCTGATCGCCGCCATGCAAACCGACCTTTTCGGCGCGGTACTCGCCCACACCCCCGACGCGGGCTTCGAGCACTGCTATCTGCCGCTGCTCCCGGGCGTACTGGACACGATCGAAGCAGCGGGCGGCGTCAAGGAGTTCCTGGCCCGCCGGTACAGCGGGCCGCACGACGTGGCGTTCATGGTCGCGATGAGTCTGCTGGCCATGGGCATGTGCTACGCACCCGAGCCAGGTGTTCCGGCCGCGCAGACCCTGCCCTGCGATCCGCGCACCGGGCTCTTCCGCCCCAAGGTGTGGGAGCGCTGGCTGCGGCACGATCCCGTACGCACCGCCGCCGCGCACACCGAACGGCTGCGGGCGCTGCGACTGCTCTACCTGGAGACCGGCAGCCGCGACGACTACCACATGCACTGGGGCGTCAGGGCACTGCACGCCACCCTGCAGGAGCTCGGCGTCGCACACGAATACCAGGAGCACGACGGCGGACACCACGGCATCGAGCATCGCTTCACCACCTCCCTGGCCCGCCTCGGCCGGGTATGGAACACCGCGGCGGTCACCACGGGAGGGCGCTGACATGTGCGGCATCGCAGGGTTCATCCCGCTCGGAGCGCCGCGCGAGCGGCAGTGGCTCACGGCACTCGGCACCACCATGACCGAGGCGATGGCCCACCGCGGCGAATCCGCGGCCGCCCCCTGGGTGGCACCGTCGGGCGCGGCGATGCTCGCCTGCGTCCGGCTCGCCGTCCAGGACAGGACCGGCGCCGGAGACCAGCCCATGGCAGACCCCGACGGGCGGTTCGTCCTGGTCAACAACGGCGAGGTGTACGCCTCCCGCGCACCGCTGGCCGCGCCGTGGCCACGGCGCACCCACTGCGACACCGAATTCGTCCTGCAACAGGTCAGCCGGGCCACCGACGAAGCGGCCGTACTGAGCAGCCTGGACGGCATGTTCGCGCTCGCCTGGCACGACACCCGCACCCGGCGCACCGTCCTGGCCCGCGACCACTTCGGCGTCAAGCCGCTCCACTACTGCTACACCGACGACGGGCTGCTCTTCGCCTCCGAGGCCCAGGCCCTGCTCGCCACCGGGCTGATCCGGCCCAAGGTCGACCCCGCCGAGTTCGTGCTGCGCTCCTGGGTGCGGATGGACGCGGCGGACGAACACACCTGGCTGTCCGGCATCCGCGCGCTCCAGCCCGCCGAGTACCTGGTCGTGGATGCGCCCCGGGTGCGCCTTCGCCGCTACTGGCAGCCCGAGCCGTCCGACGAGGTGGTGGGCGCCGAGGAGATCCGCGCCGCCTTCGACCGTGCCGTCGCCCTGCGTTCGGTGGCCGACGTGCCCCGGGCCGCGGTGCTCAGCGGCGGAGTCGACAGCTCGGCGATCTTCTCGGCGCTGCACAGCAAGGGAGTCGAGGTGGCCCCCTATGTCGCCCACTACGAGGACGGCATCGGCGGCTCCGGCAGCGACGTCGACCACGCCCGTCTGGTTTCCGGTGCCCACGGCGTCCCGCTCACCGTGTGCGAGCTGTCCCGCCGCGACGCGGTCACCCTCGTCCCGGAGGTCGCGCACCGGCTCAATCGGCCGCTTCTGCACGGCGCCGAACTCGCCATGTACCAGCTCTACCGGCGCATCTCCGCCGAGGGCCAGGTCGTTGTCTACTCCGGCCACGGGGCCGACGAGATGTGGGGCTACCAGGACGGCGGCTACTTCCCCGTCGTCGACCCGGCGGCCGCGACCCATGTACACGGCCGCCACTACCTCACCCACCGCCTCCACCGCGACGAACGCCCGCTGTGGGGCGAACTGATCGAGTGGCTGGCACGCGAACTCGGCGTCGACATGGACGACATCAGGCAGCGGGTGTGGGACAGAGTGCTCAGGGAGTACCGGGCTTTGGACACCCTCGACCCGCTCAAGCGCGGCAGACACCATCTGATGCGCCGCTTCCTCGTCTACGTCAACGACATGGTGGACCTCACCTCCTCGACGTACACACTCGAGGACCGGCCCGTCTTCCAGGACGTCACCCTGGCCGAACTCGCCTTCCGCTGCCCGGAACATCTCAAGAGCCCCTGGGTGCCCGGCCGCCACAAGGAACTGCTGAAGACCGCGCTCGGCACCCTGCTGCCGCCCGCCGTCGTCCAGCGCCGCAAGCAGGGTTTCCCCTCGCCCACCGACCCCGTCTACGAGCAGGCGTTGCGGAACCTGGCAGCCGAGCAGGGACTGCCGTTCGGACTCACCGGCTTGCCCGGACACCTGCACGATGCCCTGGGGGCAGGGGAGTTGATGTTCCTGGCCTCCAGCTCCGCGTGGCTGGAGCGGCTGCGGACGCCGGAGCCCACCCCCCCTGTAGAAGGAGAAACACCCATGGCGTCGACCCATATCTGGCAATGGAGCACGGTCGCCGAGGCGGCCGAACTGGAGGACGCGCCGCCACGGACGGCACCCCAACAGGCCCAGCCGTGGTGCAACTTCACGCTGTGGCACCCCGCCGAGCTGCCCGGCGGCTGCGACGCAGCTGTCGGCACCCTGCGCAAGGAGGCCCCTCCGGGCCGCACCGACGCGAGCGCCGGCCGCACCCCGTGGTCCGACGCCAACCCGGCCGCGTACCGCACCGAGATCAGCGGCGGCGGGCGCCGGCTGCGGCTCAAGCAGTTCCTGTACGACTGGGCCTTCCCCGCCGCCGACCACCCCTGCCTGTGGGGCAGTGAGACCCGTGCCTTCCCGATCGGTGCGGGGCGTGTGGTCTGGCTGGGCACCGACTACCTCGGGCACCGCGCCGCCTCCGCGCGCATGAGCCGTACGACGGTCGAACTGTCCGTGCTGGAAGGTGAGTTCACCGACGAGGAGCTGGTGGAGCTGTACCGGGCGCTGCGGCCGGCCGACGCGGAGGCCCCGGCGCGCATCGTGCGTACGCCGTTCAGTGAACTCTCGTACTGGGCCAGGCACGCCACCGACATGATTTCGGTGCCGACCGGGCTGTACTACTTCCACCGGCGCGATCGCCCGCACGAGGGGGACTGGGTGCCCACCGCGGAACTCCCCACCTTTCTCGCGGCTCAGTTCCTTCCCGGCGAACTGGGCGGCTTCGCAGCGGACAGCGCGGCGGTCTTCACCGGCGGGGAGGGCGCGCGGGAACTCGAAGTGATCTACACGAATCAGGCGGGCGGAGGCGAGCTGCGGCTGGTCCTGCTGCGCTTGGGCGCCGGACGGATGCCCTACCCGCCGGAGCGCGAGAAGCACCCGGCCCGTACGCAGGAGACCCGGGTCCGGGGCCGGTCCGTGCATATCGCCTTCGTGGATCCGGCGGTCGGCCCGTTCGACGCCGTCTGGCAGGACCCGGCCCTGGGGGTGGAGGGCAAACTACTGAGCAGCGCCGGGCAGGGCATGGACAAGGAGTTCGCCCTCGGCTGCCTGGACACCCTGCTGTCCTGCTCCCCACTTGCGGGTCGGGGGGCCGCGCTGTGAGCTCCCCGGCCGACTCGCTGATCGCCGCCCCGCCGGGCAATCGCCACGGGCGACCGCTGTACGACCCGTCCACCGGGGAGTGCTTCGACGTCCTGCCCGACAGCGCGGCGGACGAGTGCACCCGGACGGTACGGCGCGCCGCCACAGCCCAGGTCGCCTGGAACACGGCCGGACCCCGCCACCGCTCCGAGCGCCTGCACCGGCTCGCGGATCTCGTCCAGGAGCGACGGGAGGAATTCATCGAGTTGGAGCGCCGGGGCGCGGGCAAGCCCGTCGGACGTGTGGGCGGGGAAGTGGACTTCGCCGTCCGCGCGTTCCGCTGGTTCGCCCATGCGGCGCTGCACCCCGCGGGCGAGGTGCACCCGTCCGCGCCGGGCCTGCGCGCCTATACGGACCGGGTGCCGCTGGGCGTGTGCGCCGCCATCTGCCCCGCCAACTACCCGCTGCTCATGGCCTCCTGGAAAGCCGCCGCCGCCCTGGCGTACGGCAACGCCGTGGTCGTCAAGCCCGCGCCCGAAACCCCGCTGTCCGTACGCCTGTTGGTCGAGACGGCCGAGGAAGTCCTGCCGCCCCATGTGCTCGGCGCCGTCTACGGCGGCAGCGAGGTCGGGCAGCTGTTGTGTGAACTGCCCGGCATCGCCGCGGTCTCCTTCACCGGCTCCACGGCCGCCGGGCGGGATGTGGCACGGCGCTGCGCGGCCGGAGTCAAGCGCGTCTCGCTCGAACTCGGCGGCAAGAACCCGCTCGTGGTCTTCCCCGACGCAGATCTGGACGCGGCCGCCGAGGCGGCCGTGGAGGCATTCACCGGCAACTCCGGCCAGATGTGCGTCGCCGCCTCCCGGCTCGTCGTCCATGAGTCCGTGCACACCGACTTCGTACGGGAGATCGCCGCCCGGGCGGGCTCACGGACCCTGGGCCCGACCGACGACCCCGGCACGCAGCTCGGGCCGCTGATCACCCGGCAGGCCGTGGACCGGGTAGCCGCGGCCGTCGACGAGGCCGTGGCACAGGGCGCTACCGCGCTCCTCCCGCCCGGCCGCAGCGAGCTGCAGCCGAGTCTTACGGATGCGTGCGGTCAGGGCTTCTACGTCCGTCCGGTCGTCCTCGACCAGGTGGCCACGACCGGGCAGGCCTGGCGCGAGGAGCTGTTCGGCCCGGTGCTCGCGGTAAGGACCTTCCGCACCGAGGACGAAGCGCTGAGCCTGGCCCACGACACCGACTACGGCCTGTCCGCCTCTGTGTGGACCGCGGACAGCGGCCGTACCGAGCGGCTGGCCCGGCAACTGCGGGCCGGACTGCTCTGGTTCAACACCTGGGGCGACACGGACGAGACCATCAGCGTCGGGGGTATGGGCCACAGCGGCTACGGCCGCGAACTCGGCGTGCACGCCGCCGACCAGTACACCCACACCCGCGCTGTGTGGATCGCCCACGCCGGGCAGCCGCACCTGCCGGAGGCGGGCCGGTGAACGACCAGCCACTGTGCCTCGACTTCCGCAGCGACACCCGCACGCGTCCCGACGCGGCGATGCGGGCCGCCATGGCCGAGGCCGAGGTGGGAGACGACGCGTACGGGGACGACCCGACCGTTCTGGAGCTGGAGGCGGACGGCGCCCGGCTCACCGGCAAACAAGCGGCGCTGTTCCTGCCGAGCAGCACCATGGCCAACGTCGTCGCGGTCCTGGCCGCCGCACCCGACCCGCCCGACCCGCCGGTTGTACATGCCGCGCACACGCGCCTCGTCACCGGCGAGGACACCCACATCGCCCGCTTCGAGAGCGTGGCCATGCGCCGTTTCGGCGGCGTACGGCTCGTCGGGGTGGCGCAGTGCGACGACGGGAGCCCCGAGCCGGCCGCGTTCACCCGGGCACTCGACGACGGACGAGGGCAGTCGCTGATCGTCTCCCTGGAGAACACCTGCATGCTCCAGACGGGCAACGCCCTGGACGCGGCGACGACCTGGAGCCTGGCCGCCCTCGCCCGGCGGTACGGGGCGCATGTCCACCTCGACGGTGCACGCCTCGCCAACGCGGCGGTCGCCCGGCAGGTATCCGTACAGACTCTGGCGGCCGCCGCGGACAGTGTCACCTTCTGCCTGGCCAAAGGCCTGGGCGCACCGGTCGGCTCGCTGCTGTGCGGGAGCGCCGCCTTCGTGGACCGCTCGCGTGAGCTGCGCCTGCAGCTCGGCGGCACCATGCACCAGGCGGGCGTTGTGGCAGCCGCGGGGCTTGTGGCCCTGCGCCGGGTGCCCCGGCTGGCAGACGACCACGCGCTGGCTGGCGTGCTGGCGGCCGGACTTGCTTCGGTGCGGGGTGCGGACGTTGACATGCCGCCCCGGCGGACGAACATCGTGACGGTCCGACTGGCGGGGCTCGACGCCGCCGAGTTGCGGCGGCGGCTGGCGGCACGAGGGGTACTGGTGCTGCCCCTCGACCACGGCCGGGTCCGCTTCGTCGTGCACCACGAGCACGAGGCCGCGGCGGTGCCGCACGTGGTCCACGCACTGGCCGGAGCGCGGACCGCCTCCGCGAGCGTTGTTCAGCCCGCTTCGAGCTCCCGCTGAAGCGCCTGCTCCAGCGGGCTCAGCGGAATGTCCGGGCGGAGCATCTCCGGGTGGCGCTCGGGCGGGCCCTTGAGCTCGGGGGCCCGCTCGGGCGGCAGCGGAGGGTACGGGTGCCGCGGCTCCCCGCCCGTGTGCTGCATGCCCAGAGCCACCAGACCGCGGCACAGAGCGGTGAGCATGCGGCGGATGAAGGAGGCTTTCACGTCTGACATCACTCCCTCGTCGCGGACCGGCCGGTTCCCGTCACTGTCCGGCCCGCCGCTCGGCACAGCTTCGAGACGGGGTCGAGCCCGGCTCGAACACACCGCCACACACTTCTGAGCACCCGCCGGGCCCGGCGCCGGGGCGGGAGGAGGGACGACGATGACCCGTGACCAGAGCAGGAAGTGGCCGCAGGGGCGCAGGGTTTCGACCGCGCACGCCCGGGCGGGCCTGGGGATCGACGGCTTCGACGAAGCCGTCGTGCATCCCGAGGACGAGAACTTCGGAGCCTTCGCCGAGCTGTCCGTCCCGGGTGGCGACGAGGGCGCCACGGTCGAAGACATCGAGGATCTGCTGGCCGATCTGCAGCTGGAAGGCGCCGGGCTGGCCGGGTGCGACCCCGAGCCCGCCGTGCGGCGTGCCCGTCGGCTCGGCGACGAGATCGCCTTTCTGGGGCTGACCCGGCTGGTCGCCGAACTGACCGGCGACACCGCACCGCCGACCGCTTCCGCGGTATTCGCCCTGGAGGCCGACGAGGACACCCGCCTGGCTTCCTGCGCACGACAGCGCGCTGAGGCCGGTGAGCTCGTGGAGGCCACCTGGCAGTGGCTGTCAGCTCGCCGTCGCGCCGCCGACGGACAGCCCTGGTGGTCCACCGGCCGGCTCCGCCCGCTGCCGCCCGGCACACTGCGCCTGCTGGCCGAAGTGTCAGAACCCGTACCGGACTTGGCTCCGATCGCCCAATCCTGGGCGCGTACGGCGGGAGTACGCGACGGCGCCGCTGAGCACAACTGGCGCTGGCTGATGCACGGTGAGCCGTTGTGCCGATCCGCCGCACCGGCGGGGCACGGGCTGCCCCGGCTGAACGAACTGCTCGCCGGCCTCGTCGCAGAGGCCCGTGGCCACGGACTGCTGCCGCCCACCCACAAGGTCAAGCTGATCCGGAGGCCCGGCACCGTGCCGCGGGCCACGCCCGTCCGCATGCCGGGCTTCTCGCTGCTGTCCGCGCCCACACATGTCACCCCCGCCACGGTGCGGCAACTGCAGCGGCACATAGCCGCCCTGACGGAACACGCGTTACGCCCCAAGCACGCGCCTCTGGCCGAACGGTGGACCCTCGACCCCCTGCGCTCCGCGGGCTGGGCCCAGCTGCTCGTGCACCGGGTCCACTCGCCCGAGCTGCTCGTCGGGCTCGGCCTGGAGGAGCACACCGCGGTGTCCGCGGCCCGGTTCCTCGCCGAGCACGAGCGCTTCTGCCGTGGGCTGTCGGCGGTGGACCTGGCTCTGGACGCGGCCATCGGCGAATGCCGCAGCGCGGACGGCGCACTCGACGCTGCGGCATCGGTCGCCGAGCGGACGGGGCTGCGGATGGCGCCCGAGCTGCTGCTGCTGCGCCAGCCCCGCATCCTGAACCGGCGTTCCCACCTGGCGGCCGGGCCCTGGCACGGAGCTGTACGCGACGCTCTCACCGGCCGTTTCGGCAACGGCTGGGCCCAGCGGGAAGAGGCATGGGCGCTGCTGCTGAACGCCCTGACGAGCACCGATACGGCCGCCGCGTTTCTGGGAGCGCTGGCGGCGCCGGGTCGTACGGGCCGTGGCGGGCGGCGTCCGGGTTTCCTCGTACCGGTGGGGGCTGCGGCATGAACGGCGCGGGCGACGGCGCGGTGCACAGATCCGGCCGCCCGCGTGGTCGTCAGGAGCCACGGGGGCGGCCGGGTGGTGGCACGCGGCGTCGGGAAGGGGGGACGCTCCCCGGTGCCACGCGCCTGGCGCTCCGTCAGGAACGCCGGTCACGGGCGGCTTTCCGGCCGCAGCTCGCCGTATCCCACGACGAGATCCTCCGGGATCAGCTTTCCCGCACCGGCTGGAGCACTGCTGGAGGCGGCGGTGACATCACTCGGGTCCAGTTGTCTTCGAGGCGGCTCCCAGGCTGGGCGGTCACGCTGCAGGCCAGCAGGCCCGGGCCGCGGCGTTCCGGGCCGCATTCCGGGCCGAGGCGACGGGAGTTGGCGCCGTGACGGGTGTGGTGACCTACACAAGTGCGGGAGAGGCCGATCGGCCCGCTGTCCCCGGCGTGGGGGTGAGGCCGCGATGACCGCGACAGTCACCGGCGCCCTGCGGACGCAGGAGGTCGCAGACGGGGTCTTCGCCTACCTGCAGCCGCCCGGCGGCTGGTGCCTGAACAACGCGGGCCTCATCGTCGGCGACGACGGACAGAGCGTGCTCATCGACACCGTGGCGACCGAGCGCCGCGCCCGGCGGCTGCGCGAGGCGGTGCTGCGCCGCGTGCCCACGCCGCCGCGCACCCTGGTCAACACCCACTTCCACGGCGATCACGTCTTCGGCAACTTCGTCTTCCCCGAAGCCCTGATCGTCGCCCACGAAGGCACCCGCAGCGACATGGCGGAACACGGACTGCACCTGGCCGGGCTGTGGCCGGACGTGTGCTGGGGCGATCTCGAACTGGCGCTGCCCCAGGTGACCTACCGCGACGCGCTGACCCTGCACATCGGCGGCGTACGCGTCGAGCTGCTGCACATCGGCCCGGCCGCGCACACCACCAACGACACGGTCGTCTGGCTGCCCGAACAGCGGGTGCTGTTCACCGGCGACGTGCTGATGGCGGGCGTCACGCCCTTCTGCGTCATGGGCTCGGTCTCCGGGTCGCTCGACGCCCTGGACCGGCTGCGCGCCCTCGGAGCCGAGGTGGTGGTGCCGGGACACGGACCGGTCGGCGGCCCCGGCCTGTTCGACGCCAACGAGGCGTACTTCCGCTGGATCCAGCGGCTGGCCGAGCGGGGAATCGGGGCCGGTCTGACCCCGCTGCAGCTCGCGCGTGAGACCGACCTGGGACCGTACGCCGAACTGATCGACCCGGAGCGCCTGGTGCCCAATCTGGCCCGGGCCTATGCCGAGGTGCGGGGCGCGGCTCCCGGCTCCCCGCTGGACGTGGGCGCCCTGTTCGGGGAAATGATCGACTACCACGGCCGGCTGCCCGACTGCCACGCCTGACTGCCCGCCCGACCGGCACCCCGAGCACCACGGCCCGGGGTGCCGATTCATGACCGCTTACGGGAAATCGTCGCGGGTGACCATGCGCGTGCGCACATGCAGCTCGTCGCCGCTGCGCACCAGCACATCGGTGCAGACACACACCCGGTGCACCCGGCAGCCGCCGCCGATCCTGGAGGCGTACACGATCGTGTAGGCACGTACGTCCAGCACCCCGTCCGGGCGCTCGGTGAGATCGAGCATGCCGATGAAGTGGCGGTGCCGCTCACCCGCCTCGGCGAGAGCGTCGGCGCTGCGTTGCGCGGCGGTGACCAGACCGGGGCGGCCGTGCACCGGCTTAGGCAGCGTCGGTACGTCGAAGCGGGCGTCCTCGGTGAAGGTGGCCGCCCACCGCTCGGCCTCGCCGGCGTCCAGCAACTGCATCTGGTGTGCGTAGAACTGCTGCACCTGCGCATAGAGGGCTGCGAACGCGTCGGTGGGCCGCAGGGCCTTGGCCTCGCTCCGCACAGTCATGGCGTCTCCGTTCCGTCGGTTGGCGCCACTGTCCAGGACGCCGATCGAGCCGCCTTCGAAGATTCCTCAAGCACCCCGGCCGACCGTGAGGGCCCAGCCGTCGGGAGCAGGAGGTCCCATGCCGTCGTTCACCTATCCAGAACTGCCGCTGGACGGGCTGCTGCGCCGGGCCGCCATCCGCCACCCCGGCAGAGCCGCCCTGGTCACCGAGTCGGGCACCGTCGACCACGCCGAACTCGACGACCGAGCCGACCGCATCGCCCGCTACCTGGAGCACACGGTCGGCCGGCGCGAGGCGGCGGTCGGTGTGGCCAACGTCCTCGACCCCGCCTTCCCCGCCGCCTTCTACGGCACCGTGCGCGGCGGCAGTGTCGCCGTGCTCGTCAACCCGCTGATCAGAGAAGCGGTGTTGCACCACGTCTTCGCAGCGGCGGGCATCGAGGTGGCCTTCGTACCGACGGCGACGGCCGAACTCCTGGTGAAACTGCGGGAGTCACTGCCGAAGCTGCGCACGATCGTGGTCACCGACGCCGAGGACGGTGTGGTCCCGGCCGACGCGGTGCCGCTGCAGGCAGCCCTCGACGCGGTGCCCGAAGGTCCGGGCGGGCGCCGCCGGGGCGCCGCGGCCCCCGGCGCCATCGCCTGTGTGCAGTTCACCACCGGCACCACGGGCCGGCCCAAGGGGGTGCGCCTGACCCACCGCAACCTGGTGGCGAACGCGGCACAGACCGTCCATGCCCACGCCCTGGGCCCCCAGTCCGTGACCCTCAACCATCTGCCGCTCTATCACGTGATGCACCTCAACTCGGCGCTGTACGCGGGCGCCACGCAGATCCTGTGCCGCGATCCCGACCCGGTGGCCTCGCTGGCGCTGGCCGCCCGCACGGGCGCCACCCACTACTACGGGCTGCCCGCACGACTGCACCGGCTGGCCGACGACCCGCGCCTTGAGGGGCGCCCGGAAGGCGTGCCCGCCGGACCGAGACTGACCGCCGTGCTCTCCGGCGGCAACGCGCTCGCCGACGCCACCGCCCGGCGACTGCGCGATCTGCTCGGCGTCCCCGTCATCCAGGGCTACGGCCTGGCCGAACTCTCCCCGCTGTCCCACAGCCAGCGGCCCGGGGACGGATCGCGCAGGGGCTGCGTCGGGCCTGCCGTGCCCGGCACCGAATGCCGCATCGTGGACCTCGGGACGGGGGAAGACGTCGGCGTGTACGCGACCGGCGAGGTGCACGTGCGCGGGCCGCAGCTGATGGCCGGATACCTGGACGAGAACGAGCCCTCCCGGACGGACGCGGACGGCTGGTTCGCCACCGGCGACGTCGGCTACCTCAACGAGGACGGTGCGCTGTTCCTGGTGGACCGGCTCGGGGACGTGTTCAAGTACGACAACGAGCTCGTCTCGCCGACCGCCGTCGAGCGGATCCTCGCCGAGGACCCGCGCGTGGCCGACTGCGTCGTCTCCGGCTGGCCCGACCCTGTGCACGGCGCCGTCGTCTGGGCGGGCATCGTGCTGCACGAGGATGCCGGACAGCGCTGGTGCTCCGTGCTCGACATCCTGGACTCGATCACCGAGAAGGCCAACGCCCAGCTGGCGTCCTTCGAGCAGATCCGCCGCGTCGAGACGCTCGACGCCGTCCCGCGCACTCCCGTCGGCAAACCCCGGCGGCTGGAGCTGAGACAAGAGTTGCGCGCCCGGGCCGCCGCCGAAAGCGCCGCCTGAGCCCGCCCGGTGCATGAGCCTCGTACGCCCACCCATCGCGCACCACCGACCCGCAGGAGGCAGGACATGGCGACCTTCGTCAACAAGCTGACCGTGCACGGCGACCACGAGACCTTCCTGGCCGTCAGGAACCGGCTCACGGCCTACATGGCGGCCCAGCCCGGCTATGTCGGCCACCAGCACCTGCGCCGGCTCGGCGAAGGACATGTCTACCTGGAGATCGCGACCTGGCAGGACGCCGCGGCCCACCGCACGGCCTTCGCCACCGAAGGCTTCCAGCAGCTGCTGGCCGAGCTGAGGCCGCTGGTGAGTGCCGAGCCCGGCATGTACGAGCCGGTGGACGCGCAGGACCAGGCCGGTCCGGAGGCAGCCGGTGTCCGGTGACGTTCAGGTCCTGGTCGTCGGCGCCGGTCCCGTCGGCCTGAGCGCGGCCCACGAACTCGCCCGTCGCGGTCTGCGCGTGCGCCTGGTCGACGCCGCGGCGGGCCCGGCCCGCACCAGCCGGGCCGTTGCCGTCCACCCGCGCACCCTGGAGACCTTCGACCAGATGGGCACGGTCGGCCCGATCCTCGAACAGGGGCGCCGCAACGAGGCGTTCACCATGTACGCAAAGGGCCGCCGCCTGGTCAGGCTCGACGCCGACTACGCCTCGATGCCCACGCGGTACCCGTACACCGTCATCATCGAGCAGACCCGCACGGAGGCCGTGCTGCGCGCGGCTGCCGCCCGGCTCGGCGTCGAGGTCGAGTGGGGGGTTCGTCTGGTGTCCTTCGAGCAGGACGAGACGTCGGTACGAGCCGTTCTGCGGCGGTCCGACGGCGCCGAGGAGCTGTGCGAGGTGCCCTGGCTCATCGGCTGCGACGGCGGGCACAGCACGGTACGCAAAGGGCTCGGGCTGCCGCTGATCGGCGAGAGCCGCGACACCTGGATGCTCGCCGACGCACCGGTCACCACGGACCTGCCGCCCGACAGCATCTACTGGGTGCACACCGCCACCGGGGCCATGATGATGGTGCCCTACGCGAGCCAGGGGCGCTGGCGCCTGCTGGAGACGGCACCCGGCCAACACGGTGAGCGGGACGCGGCCGAGCGCTTCTCCGCCCGTCTCTCCCGCGGGCTCGGCCATGAGGTGCGGGTCGGCGAACCCGAGTGGACGTCGGTATTCACCTTCCAGCAGCGCATGGTCCCGCGCATGCACGAAGGCCGTGTCTTCGTCGCCGGCGACGCCGCACATGTGCACAGCCCGGCCTCCGGCCAGGGAATGAACACCGGCATCCAGGAGGCGTACAACCTCGCCTGGAAGCTCGCCATGGTCGAACAGGGCCATGCCGGACGGGAGTTGCTGGACACCTACAGCCAGGAGCGGGTTCCCGTCGGGCGTGAACTGCTCGGCTCCACCCGCACGGCCACGTTCCTCGTCCAGTTCAAGAACATCCTCGCCTCGGTGGCGCTGCCCGCCGTCTTCGCCGTCGTACGCAGGGTCCCGGCGCTGCGCCGAGCCATCCAGCGCCAGGTGCTCGGCTCCATGTCGGGGCTGCGCCTGCACTATGCGCGCAGTTCCCTGAGCCTCCAGCCCTCCGGCCGGCCGGGGCCCCTCCCGCACTGCCGCCCCGGACACCGCGTCGCCTTCGCCACCGCCGGGGATCCGCAGACCGCGGGAGGGCGCGCCCTGAGCGAGGAACTGCGCGACGTGCGCTGGACCCTGCTGGCCGCAGCCGACGGCCGCGGCCGGACCGGTGAACCCGCACAGGCGGCCGCCGACGCGGCCGCCCGGCACGGCGCCTGGCTGTCCGTGCGCACAGTGGGCGGGTACGGCTGGGCCGGCCCGGCCCCGCTGCCCGATCCGGACGGAGCCCTGTGCGCCGCGCTGGGCCTCGTGCCGGGCGGCTGGGCGCTCATCAGGCCCGACGGCTATCTCGCCGCGCACGGCGCCCTGTTGAGCCGTAGGACCCTCGACGAAGCGCTCACCGCGCTGCGGCTGGATCGCTCCCAGCGGGTTTCGCTGACGCCCGCCGGTGGCCCTCCACTGGTGCTTGAGCCGTCCTCGTCCGTTCTTCGACCCGGTCGAGACATGGTCAATGGCAAGGTAAAAACCGTGGCCTTCGCGGACAGAGACACCCGTTGACGAGCCGACTGCAACCGGGGTGCGCACAGGCCGCGAACCCGGCCGGGCGCCGCCCCGCGCACCGGCCGGGACGAGCCGGACGTCCCCGGCGGGCTCGGTGACGCCCGCCCCCGCTCCGGCGAACTCATCCGACGCGAGAGGGGTGTTGCACATGTCGGACACGCGCGTGCACCGTACGAGCCACCGGGTCGAGGTGGCCGCTCCGGCCGGAGTGCTGTACGGGCTGATCGCCGACACCGTACGGTGGCCGGTGTTCTTCCCGCCCAGCATCCATGTCGAGCAGCTCGAATTCGACGGAACCCACGAGCGCCTGCGCATCTGGGCCACCGCCAACGGCTCGGTCACGTCATGGACCTCGGTCCGGTCGCTCGACCCGGAGCTGCGCCGGGTGGACTTCCGTCAGCAGGTACCCGCCTCGTCCGTCGAGGCCATGGGCGGAACCTGGATCGTCGAGGCGCGCGGCGGCGGCTCGCAGCTGACCCTGCTGCACGACTTCGTCGTCCCCGGGGACGCGGCCGAGACGGTGGCCTGGGTGCAGCGGGCGACCGACACCAACAGCCGTGCCCAGCTGGACAGTCTCAAGGGCATGGCCGAGAAGTGGACGCGCCTGGACGACCTGGTGCTCCTCTTCGAGGACTCCGTACGGGTCAACGGTCCTGCCGAGCTCGTCTACGACTTCCTCTACCGGGCCGGCGACTGGCCGGAGCTCGCCCCGCATGTGCGCCGCGTCGAGCTGACCGAACAGGCGCCGGGCGTGCAGGTGATGTCCATGGACGCGTCCGGCGCCGACGGCGCGATCCACACCACCGAATCGGTGCGGATCTGCTTCCCGCACGCCGGGCGCATCGTCTACAAGCAGACGGCGCCACCCGCCCTGATGGCGGCCCACACCGGGGAGTGGTCGGTCGAACCCGACGCGACGGGTGTGACGGTCACCGCGCAGCATCAAGTCGTCCTGAACGAGGCGGACGTCGAGCCGGTGCTCGGCGAGGGCGCCGGCCTGGCCGCGGCCCGCCGCCGGGTGCGCGAGGACCTCGGCCGGGCCGGCACCCTCATGCTGGCGCTGGCCAAGCAGCATGCGGAGAGTGCGGTCCGGGTCCTGTGACCAAAATCGCCCCTTTCGGCACGACTGCCGGCCGGCAGCCCAGTGCTGCCGGCCCCCCGGCCAACGCTCCTGAGCGGGCCGCGCGCCTGGAAGCACTGCTCGGCGACCCGTTCGATCCCGCCAACCCGCACGGCCACACGGCACTGCTGAGGGCGGACGAACGGCGTGAGGTGCCCGAAGCCACCGAGCAGTTGCTGGCCGATGCCCACCTCGCCGCCGAGTTCGTGCCCCGGGACCTCGGCGGCAGGCTGGCCCGAGCGGACGACCTGGCCCGCATCCTGCGCCCGGTCTTCCGGCGCGATGCCGCCCTCGGCTTCGGTTTCGGCATCACGTCGCTGTTCGCGGCATCCGCCGTGTGGGCCGAGGGCGATGCCCGCCAGCGCACGGACACCGCACGGCTGCTGCTCGACGGCGGCCGCGCCTCCATCCTGCACCGGGAACTCGCGCACGCGAACGCCATCCTGCGCGACGAGTTCACCGCACGCCCCGCCCCCGGCGGCGGCTTCACGCTCGGTGGCCGCAAGGACGTCGTCATCAACGCCGACCGGGCCGACGTCTTCGTCATGTACGCCCGCACCGCGCCGACCACCGGCCCGGGCAGCCATTCCGTGCTGCTGCTCGATCCACAGCGGCTTCCGCCCGGCGGTTTGCGGCGCCTCGCGCGCGTCGACACCGCAGGCATGCGCGGCAGCCGCTTCTCCGGAATCGCGTTCGCCGACTGCCCCGTGCCGCAGGACAGTCTCGTTGGCGGCCTCGGCGAGGGTGTTCTGCTCGCCCTGCGCACCTTCCAGGTCAACCGCTGCCTGATCCCCGGCGTGGTGATCGCAGGGGT
This sequence comes from Streptomyces sp. NBC_00885, assembly GCF_045207475.1. Taxonomy (NCBI): domain Bacteria; kingdom Bacillati; phylum Actinomycetota; class Actinomycetes; order Kitasatosporales; family Streptomycetaceae; genus Streptomyces; species Streptomyces sp. NBC_00885. The sequence goes on along the minus strand of NZ_CP108796.1, from coordinate 551,702 downwards.
GGACAGCGTCCTGCGGCACGCCGTGCGGGCAGCCACCGAGAACCGCCCGAAGGGACTGCCGGCCCGTCGCTGGCACCGGGTGCTCGCGGGGGTGTTCGCGGATCTGCTGGCCTGCGACAGCATGGCCGTCACCGGGCTGCGCTCCCTGAGCCTGCTGCCCGACAGTGCCCATCTGCTCGCGGCGGCCGTCAAGTACACGATGCCCGACCTGCTCCGCGAGGACCTGGAGGAACTGGCCACCGCGCTCGGTGCCCGCGGCTACGATCGCGGACCGCGCTACGGCGGATTCCAGAAACTGGTGCGGGACCTGCCGGTGGCCGGTCTCGGACATGCGGGCACCGCCGCCTGCCAGGCGGTCCTGGTGCCCCAACTGCGCGCTCTGGCACGCACCTCCTGGTTCCACTCGCCCGAGCCGCCCGCCGAGCTGTTCCGGCCCGGGGCCCCGTTGCCGCCGTTCGACTACCGCAGGCTGACGGTCTTGGGAACCGAGGACCGGATCACCGCGGCGCTGGTCGCCGTCGCCGAACGTCTCGGCCCGCTGCGCTCGGCCGGACCGGTCTGGGCGGCACTGTCGGATCTTGCCGAATCGTTCGTCCAGGAGGTGCGCGCGCTGCGCGAGGAATGCGCAGCGCTGCCCGGCCGCGGCCGGGCGCTGTTCGCCGACCCGAAGGCGTGCGTCCTGGCCGACCGCTACGCACTCCTGCTCGCCGCCGCGTCCTGCCTGGGTGTCCGGCAGGGCCAGGACGGCACCGGCTCCTTCCTCGACGACCCGTCCTGGGCGGTGCTCGCCCTGAGCCGGATCGGCCGCAGGCTGGGCCTGCCGGTGCCCGAACTGCCCGACCAGGTCACCGGCACCGTCGTAGCCGAGGTGCTGGAGCGCTACCGGGACGGCCTCAGTTTCGACCTGTACGCCACGCAGCTCGCCGGATGACCCCTGCCGAGGCAACTCGCCGCCACACAGGGGACTTTGGGGACGAGGGGAGGACGACCATGGACGAGCCGACGATCGCCGCACCGGTCCATGTGCCGCAGCCCGAAGGGCCGTGGCACGCCGTGCACCGGAACCTGACGGAGACAGGCAGCGCGGTGGTGTACACGACATGGGGGGAGTGGCTGCCCGCCGTACTCACCACACCAGGGCTGCGCCGGCTGCTCGGCCACGACTGGACCCGCTACCGCCGCACGACCGATGCCACGGTGCGCTATCGCTTCGCGGCCGCCCGCCTGCTGATCAAGTACGCGGCGGGCGCGGCGCTGTGCACGCCGCCCGCGTCCCTCGACCTGGCCTACCGGCTCGGTGGCCGCCCGTATCTGCGCGGCTTCGACCAGATCGAGGTGAGCCTGACGCACACCGGCGAGCTCATCGTGGTCGCGCTGAGCCGGATCGGCCGCATCGGCGTGGACGCGGAACCGGTGGGCCGCCCGCTGCGGCTGGACCTGCTGAGGTCCCAGATGTGCACCCCGGCCGAGGCGGCCGAGCTCGACTCCTTCCCGCAGGACGAACAGAGCGCACAGGCCCTGCGGTTGTGGACCTTGAAGGAGGCCTACACCAAGGCGCTGGGCCAGGGCATGCGGCTGGGGTTCACCGAATTCGGCTTCGGTCTGCGCGGCGGACGGCTGCGCGCCCCCGACGGCAGCGCGGGCTCCCGCGGCGAATGGGGCTTTGCCACGCATCTGGCGCTCGGCCGCTATCTGATCAGCATCGCCTGCCACGACGCCGGCCTCGACCCGGCGGGCGACACCTCGGTGCGCACCATGCTGGACGAGGGGTTCCTGGCGGCGATGACGCAGAGCACCAGGGAGGGCGACGCAGCGGGGTGATGACCCCGCGTCAGCGGCGTATCAGCCCCGCGGCAGCGGTGCGGGGCATCCTCAGCCCGGGAGCACCGTATCCGTCCGGCCGAGGAACCAGGAGACGTCCCATGACGAAGGAGCCCCATGGCGACGGCCCGCTACTGCCCGACGACACCCCGGACGGCACCGTGCGGTCGGCCGGCGCTCCCGATGGGCCCGACTCGGTCCCCCTCACCCCGCAGCAGCACAGCCTGCTGCGGGACGCGATCGCCCACCCTGGCACCGGCCGCTACGTCGAGCAGCTTGTCTGGCGCTGGCACGGCCCGCTGGACACCCGCAGGTTCACCAGCGCCTGGCAGGCCGTCTTCGACCGCGAGAGCGTGCTGCGCGCGGCATTCGACCTGCGGGGCGAGCCCCGTATCGTCCTGTACGAGAACGCCAGTGCCGAGGTCGTCCGGCACACCGCGGGCACCGTCGCCTGGGACGAGCTCGTCGAACGCGACCGGGTGCGCGGCTTCGACCTCGGCCGCCCGGGCCTGCTGCGGATCACGCTCGTCGACGAGCCCCCGGTCCCGGCGGGCCACGGCTCCGCCACCACTAGGGTCCTGCTCACCCATCACCACGTCCTGCTGGACGGCTGGAGCGTCGTCGTCCTCCTGCAGGAGTTCTACCGCGCCTACCTCGCCGGGGGCGAGCTGCCCGGCGGCGAGCGCCGCCCCGACATCCGTGACTACACCCGCTGGCTGGCGGCTCAGGACACCGGCCCGGCCCGGGAGTTCTGGTCCCGGGCACTGACCGGCATCGCGCCGGCGCTCACCCCGGTCCGGCCGGGTCCGGCCACCGGCCACAGCGGCCGGGGCCGCGCCGCGGCACGGCTCGGCGCCGACGAGGCCGAACGGTTGCGCACCTGGGCGGCGGGCCACGCCGCCACCGAGGCCGGAGCTCTGCAGGCCGTCTGGGCGATCCTCCTGTACTGGGCCGGTGGCGCCCGCGGCCCGGTGCCGGTGGGCTTCGGCGTGGCCGTGTCCGGCCGCGGCATCCCCCTGGACGTCGCCGAACGGCTTCCCGGACTGCTCATGAACGTGCTGCCGATGACCATCCAGGTCGACCCGGCGCAGGGCGTGGCGCTGCTGCTGGCCCAACTGCGCGACCTGACACTGGACATGGCCGCGTACGAATGGGTGTCGCTGGAGCAGATCCACGCATGGAGCGGCCGTCCGGCCGCCGGGCAACTCCTCGACAGCGTCCTCGTCTTCGCGCACTATCCGCGGATGGCCGACGGCCTCGAGACGGCTCTCGCCGCCCAGGACATCCGTGTCTCGCCGCCCGGCGCCGTCGGCGCGCCCGCCGCGTACCCCGTCGTCCTGCTCGCCCGCCGTGACGCGGACGGCGGCCTCTCCCTCACCGCCGTGCACGACCGCGCCAAAATCGCCGACGCCGATGCCGACCAACTCCTTTGCGAGTGCGCGCGATTGCTGCGAGAGCTGCCCCGGACAGCCGACGACACGACCGTCGGCGACGTCCTTCATCTGCTCGCGGAACAACCCCCCGTGGACTGAGTCCCGGCGGCTCCAGCCGCTCTCGAGCAGATCTTGACACCCTGGTCCGATCGAACCGGAGGAGTGGTCCGAGCGATCCCCAGGAGGAGCTCATGCACGACGACAGGCAAGAGCGCGAACGCCCCGCACGCGACCTGGTGTCCCTGGCTCCGGCGCCCCGGCTCGCCGGCGTCGACGAGGACGAACCGCCCGAGCCGCACATCGTCCGGGGCATCGACTGAACGCCCCGCCGGTACACCGCGATTCGAGCGCGCCCCGGCACACTGCCCGGCAGTCGAATCACGAGGGGGAAGACGCCATGCCGCGCTCCGGAGCACGTACGGACATCCCGGCGATGCCGCGCCAGGCCGAGGAATTCCTGGCCGCGCCGCACGTCGGCACGCTGACCACACTGCGGCCCGACGGATCCCTCCATGCCGCGCCCGTACGGTTCACCTGGGACGCCGGGACCGGGCTCGCCCGGGTCCTGACGGTCGCCTCCTCGCGCAAGGCCAGGAATCTGATCGCCGCCCCGGGCAGCCGGGTCGCGCTGTGCCAGGTGGACGGCTTCAGCTGGGTCACGCTCGAAGGCACTGCCACCGTCAGTGAGGACCCCCGCCGCGTGGCCGAAGGTGTGCGGCGCTACGCCAGGCGCTACTGGTCCTCGCCGCCCAGCCCGGCCGACCGCGTGGTCGTCGAGATCGCGGTCGACCGGGTGCTGAGCCTCAATCTGTGAGGCCGCCGTCTCACGTACGCGGTGCGGGCGGGTTCCCGGTGGCCCAGATCAGGCGGAACGACAGCAGGCTCAGCCGCCAGCCCTCGCTCGTACGGCGGGCTTCGCCGGTCACGAACGTGCCGGTGGCGAACAGCGGCGGCAGCTCGCCGTCCGGCAGCGCCTGGTCCGGCAGATGGACATGGGTCGAGATGAGGTTGGCCCGCAGCCGGGCCCGCTCACCGTCGACTTCGACGACGGCCGGCGAGCCCAGGTGCTGCGTCCGCTCGAAGGCCGCAAGCGCGCTGCGGTGATAGGCGGCGAGCCCGTCGATCCCTTCGTGCCGGCTCATCGGGAACTCGACGACCGCATCGTCGGTGAACAGCCTTTTCGCCCAGTCGTCGTCGAGTTTCTCGTCGTCGAGACCGACCAGATAACGGTGAAGAAGTGAGCCTATTTCGGCGGTGGATCGAGTTGAGGTCATGCCTGAGCATGACCGCAGTTCTTCTCGCGGACCAAGCCTTCCTGTACGAGATCTGACATTCACGGCAGAAATCTGTACCGGCTTGTAAAAGGCCTGTACCGGCGGCTATTTACGGCTCGCCGAGCCCCTCGCGATACTCGAGAAACACCAGTTGGAAGAGGGCAGATGGACACCTTTGACGCGGACGTGATCATTGTAGGGGCCGGCCCCACCGGACTCATGCTCGCGGGCGAGCTGGGTCTCAAGGGAGTGTCGGTCACCGTCGTCGAGCGGCTCGCCGAACCGATCAGGGAATCGCGGGCTCTCGGTTTCTCGGCGCGCACGATCGAAGAATTCAATCAACGGGGCCTGTTGTCCCGTCTCGGCGATGTCGACGTTATTCCGGCCGGTCACTTCGGCGGCGTGCCTCTCGACTACCGTGTGGTCGGCGGAGGTTCGTACGGGGCCCGCGGAATACCCCAGTCGCGCACCGAGGCCATGCTGGGCGCCTGGGCCGGCGAACAGGGCGTGACGATACGCCGGTCGCTGGAGGTCGTCGGCCTCGACACGGACGACGACGGCGTGAGTGTGCAGCTCAGCGGGCCCGAGGGCACCAGCGCGCTGCGCGCCCGGTACGTGGTGGGCTGCGACGGCGCGCGCAGCACCGTCCGCCGACTGGCCGGAATCGACTTTCCCGGCACCGACCCCGCCGTCGAGCTGCGCTTCGCCGATGTCGCGGGCATCCGGTTGCGGCCGCGCTTCAGCGGCGAACGGGTGCCTGGCGGCATGGTCATGGTGCTGCCGATCGGCCCCGACCGCAGCCGGATCATCTACTTCGACCGGGACGAACCGCTGCGCACCGGCCCCGAGCCGATCTCCTTCGAGGAGGTGGCCGCCGCCTTCCAGCGGCTGTCGGGCGAGGACATCAGCGGCGCCACGCCGCTCTGGGTCAGCTCCACCACCGACGTCAGCCGTCAGGCCGCCGAGTACCGGCGCGGACGCGTGTTCCTGGCCGGCGACGCGGCGCACATCCATCTGCCCATCGGGGCCCAGGGGATGAGCGCGGGAGTGCAGGACGCCGTCAACCTCGGCTGGAAGCTGGCCCTGGACATCCAGGGCAAGGCGCCCGACGGCCTGCTCGACACGTACCACAGCGAGCGCCACCCGGTCGGGGCCCGCATCCTGACCAACACCCTTGCCCAGCGCATCCTCTACCTCAGCGGGGACGAGATGACGCCGCTGCTCGGCGTCCTCGCCGAGCTGACCCAGCACGAGTCGGTCCAGCGCCACCTCGTCGGCATGGTCACCGGCCTCGACATCCGCCATGACGTCGGCCCCGGCGACCACCCGCTGCTCGGCCGGCGCCTTCCGGACAAGGAAGTGGTCATCGGCGGCAGGAAGACCAGCAGTTCGGAGCTTCTGCACCCCGGCCGCGGCGTGCTCCTCGACCTGAAGGGCGACCCGCAGCTGCGCGAGATCGCCGCCGGCTGGGCCGGCCGGGTCGACACGGTCACCGCCGACGACCCCGACTGCGAGGCCCCCATGGACGGAATCCTCGTGCGCCCCGACGGCTACGTCGCCTGGGCCTCGCCCTCCGGCTCACGCACCGACGGCCTGGCCGACGCGCTCGGCCGCTGGTTCGGCCTGCCCGACTGAGCCTGGAACGACGGCTCTTACACCCGCCACCCTCAAGGAAGCGAAGGAAGAAATGCCCATCATCTCCACCGAGGACCAGCATCTGACCGTCCTCAACCTGTTCACGACCGACGCCCCCGAGAAGCAGGACAAGCTCCTGGCGGAGATGCGGAAGATCGTCGACGCCGCGACGTACGAGGGCTGGATCTCCAGCACCGTGCACGCCGGCCAGGACAAGCCGGGCACCGCGAACTTCATCCAGTGGCGCAGCGGGGAGGACCTTCAGGCGCGGTACGCCGGTGAGGAGTTCAAGCACCGCACGCTCCCGGTCTTCGGCGAGATCACGACATCGATCCGGCTGCTGCAGAACGAGATCGCGTTCACCCAGCGCCACCCGTCAGCCGGCGACACGATCGAGATCTCGCCCACCCGCGACGACCTCACCGTGATCGAGGTCTTCGGGGTCGCGGAAAGCGACCAGGGCGACCTGGTCGACGCGCTCGGCCCGTCCCAGGACTGGCTGCTCGACGTCCCGGGCTACCGCTCGCACAGCGTCCTGCGCGGCCTGGCCGCCAGGGGCCTGGAGGGCTCCTTCGTCGTCGTCTACTCCCAGTGGGCCGACAAGGACTCCTACGACGCGTTCCGCGCACTGCCGCACGGCGAGCAGTCCCCGGCCCGGCAGAAGTCGCACGCCCGCGTCGAGTCCCTGGCGACCAGCAGCGACTGGAACACCTACCGCGTCGTCCACACGCGCTCGGCCGGCCAGTGACACTGATCCGGCCTGATCGACCGGACAGGACCTAGGCACGGCACGACCGAAGCGACAGGACGCCCGGCTCCTTCGGCGAGCCGGGCGTCCTGATGTGCCCGGCCGGTGCTGAGAGAGATCAGGCCATTCCGACTCTGGCGGAATTCTGGCTTCCCCCGTGCCGGGCACGATCGCGAGGCCTCACCGTCGGCCCTGCGAGCTCAAACCGCGACCGCCAAGGAGCGAACACGTATGAACAGCACGCTGATCGTCGCCCGGATGGCACCCGGTTCCAGTGCTGAGGTGGCCAGGCTGTTTGCCGACTTCGACGCGACGGACATGCCCCGGATCATGGGAACACGCCGCCGCCAGCTGTTCTCCTACCGGGGCCTGTACTTCCACCTGCAGGACTTCGACGAGGACAACGGCGGCGAGCTGATCGAACAGGCCAAGAGCGACCCGCGCTTCGTCGGGATCAGCGATGACCTGAAGCCGTTCATCGAGGCATACGACCCGGCCACCTGGCGCTCGCCGTCCGACGCCATGGCCACCCGCTTCTACACCTGGAAGGCGTCGGCGTGAGCGGGCGCCGGGTGGTCATCACCGGTCTCGAGGTCATCGCCCCGGGCGGGGTGGGGGCCAAGAACTTCTGGGACCTCCTCAGCGACGGACGCACCGCGACCCGCGGGATCACCTTCTTCGACCCCGCGCCCTTCCGCTCCCGGGTGGCCGCCGAGATCGACTTCTGCCCCTACGGCCACGGGCTGAGCCCGCAGGAGGTCCGGCGCATGGACCGGGCCGCGCAGTTCGCCGTGGTCGCCTCGCGCGGCGCGGTCGGCGACAGCGGACTCGACCTGGGCGGCCTCGACCCGTACCGCATCGGCGTCACCGTGGGCAGCGCCGTGGGTGCCACGATGGGGCTCGACGAGGAGTACCGGGTCGTCAGCGACGGCGGCCGGCTGGACCTCGTGGACCACCGGTACGCGGCCCCGCACCTGTACAACCATCTCGTTCCCAGCTCGTTCGCGGCCGAGGTCGCCTGGGCCGTCGGCGCGCAGGGGCCGAGCACCGTCGTCTCCACGGGCTGCACCTCCGGCATCGACGCGGTCGGCTACGGCGTCGAACTGCTGCGGGAAGGCTCCGTCGACATCATGATCGCCGGCGCCTCCGACGCCCCGATCTCGCCGATCACCATGGCCTGCTTCGACGCCATCAAGGCCACAACCCCGCGCTACGACGACCCGCAGCGCGCCTCACGTCCCTTCGACGGCACCCGCAACGGTTTCGTGCTCGGCGAAGGCAGCGCCTTCTTCGTCCTGGAGGAGCTGGAGAGCGCCCGCAAGCGGGGCGCCCACATCTACGCGGAGATCGCCGGCTACGCCACCCGCAGCAACGCGTACCACATGACCGGACTGCGCCCGGACGGCGCGGAGATGGCGGAGGCGATCCGGGTCGCGCTGGACGAGGCGCGGATGAACGGCGACGCGATCGACTACATCAACGCGCACGGCTCGGGCACCAAGCAGAACGACCGGCACGAGACCGCGGCGTTCAAGAAGAGCCTCGGCGACCACGCCTACCGCACCCCCGTCAGCTCCATCAAGTCCATGGTCGGGCACTCGCTGGGCGCCATCGGCTCGATCGAGATCGCCGCCTCCGCGCTGGCGATGGAGTACGACGTGGTGCCGCCGACAGCCAATCTGCACACCCCCGACCCGGAGTGCGACCTCGACTACGTACCCCTCACGGCGCGCGACCAGCTCGTCGACGCGGTCCTCACCGTCGGCAGCGGCTTCGGGGGATTCCAGAGCGCCATGGTTCTGGCCAGTCACGAAAGGAGCCTCATATGACCTCGTCGGTAGTGGTCACCGGCCTGGGCATCGCCTCTCCCAACGGGCTGGGCGCTCAGGACTACTGGGCGGCGACCCTGAGCGGCAAGAGCGGCATCGGCCGCATCACCCGCTTCGACCCGTCCGGCTATCCGTCCCGGCTGGCCGGGGAGATCCCCGGATTCGAGGCGGAGCAGTATCTGCCCAGTCGTCTCATCCCGCAGACCGACCGAATGACGCGTATCGCGCTGGTGGCGGCCGACTGGGCACTCGCCGACGCCGGGGTACGTCCCGAAGACCTCCCCGAGTTCGACATGGGCGTCGTCACCGCGAGTGCCTCGGGCGGATTCGCGTTCGGCCAGGGCGAACTGCAGAAGCTGTGGAGCCAGGGCAGCCAGTTCGTCTCCGCGTACCAGTCCTTCGCCTGGTTCTACGCCGTCAACAGCGGCCAGATATCCATCCGCAACGGCATCAAGGGCCCCAGCGGCGTCGTCGTCAGCGACCAGGCCGGCGGCCTCGACGCGGTGGCTCACGCCCGCCGGCAGATCCGCAAGGGGACCAGCCTGGTCGTGTCCGGCGCCGTCGACGCGTCGCTCTGCCCCTGGGGCTGGGTGGCCCAGCTCGCGGGCGGCAAGCTCAGCACCAGCGACGAACCGACAAGGGCGTACCTGCCCTTCGACCGCGACGCGCGCGGATATGTGCCGGGCGAGGGAGGCGCGATCCTCATCCTCGAGGACGCGGAGTCCGCAGGCGCCCGGGGCACCCGCGTCTATGGCGAGATCGCCGGCTACGGGGCGACCATCGACCCCAGGCCGAGCACGGGACGGCCCAGCGAACAAGACGGTCCCGGACGCGAGCCGGGTCTGCGCAAGGCCATCGACATCGCCCTCGCCGACGCGTCAATCGCCCCGGGCGACGTGGACGTGGTCTTCGCCGACGGGGCGGGCGTCCCCGCGCTCGACCGTATCGAGGCCGAGGCGATCACCGCCGTCTTCGGGGTCCGCGGGGTCCCGGTCACGGCGCCCAAGACGATGACCGGACGCCTGTACTCGGGCGCCGCGCCGCTGGACCTGGCAACGGCCTTCCTCGCCATGGAGGAAGGCGTCATCCCGCCGACCGTGCACATCGACCCCTGCCCCGAGTACGTCCTGGACCTGGTCCTGAACCAGCCGCGCACCGCCGAGGTGCGGACCGCGCTGGTCCTGGCCCGGGGCCATGGCGGATTCAACTCCGCCATGGTCGTGCGCGCCCCCGGCAGCACCTCGTAGCAACCCCTGAGGAAACCGCCTCGTACCCCGAGGCACACGTACCACCACATGCCGTATCGATGAAGGGATTCACATGGCCACCAAGCTTTTCACCATCGAAGACCTCAAGCGCATCCTGCTCCAGGCCGCGGGCGCGGAGGAGGGCGTCGACCTGGACGGCGACATCCTGGACACGCCCTTCGCCGTCCTCGGCTACGAGTCACTGGCGCTCCTGGAGACCGGGGGCTTCATCGAGCGGGAGTACGACATCTCGCTCGATGACGACGATGTCGCCGACGCCGAGACTCCGCGCGCCCTCATCGAAGCCGTCAACGCGCAGCTGGCGCCCGTCCAGGCAGCCTGAGGGGAGTCCGACATGACACAGAAGACGGCACGCGTCGCCCTGGTGACGGGTGCGACCAGCGGGATCGGTCTCGCGACGGCCAGGCTGCTGGCCACGCAGGGCCACCAGGTGTACATCGGCGCGCGCAGCGCCGAGAACGTCACCGCCACAGTCAAGGAGCTGCAGGCCGAGGGGCTCGACGTCGACGGCTCGGTCGTCGACGTGACCGACGGCGGGGCCGTGGCGGCGTTCGTCCAGGCCGCCGTCGACCGGTTCGGCCCGATCGACGTGCTGGTCAACAACGCCGGCCGGTCGGGCGGCGGAGTGACCGCCGACATTGCCGACGAGCTGTGGGACGAGGTGATCGACACCAACCTCAACAGCGTCTTCCGGCTCACCAAGGCGGTCCTCAACACCGGCGCCATGCGGCACAAGGACCGCGGCCGGATCATCAACATCGCTTCCACCGCGGGCAAGCAGGGCGTCGTGCTCGGCGCGCCGTACTCGGCGTCCAAGCACGGTGTCGTCGGCTTCACCAAGGCGCTCGGCAACGAGCTGGCACCCACCGGCATCACGGTCAACGCCGTTTGCCCCGGCTACGTCGAGACACCGATGGCGCAGCGGGTGCGGCAGGGATATGCCGCCGCGTACGACACCTCGGAGGAGGCGATCCTCGAGAAGTTCCAGGCGAAGATCCCCCTCGGCCGCTATTCCACCCCCGAAGAGGTCGCCGGACTCGTCGGCTATCTCGCGTCGGACACGGCCGCCTCCATCACCGCGCAGGCATTCAACGTCTGCGGCGGCCTCGGCAACTTCTGATCCCGTCCAAAGCATGTGAAGGAGGAGTGGTCATGACGACCCGTGAAGTCGAGCACGAGATCACGGTCGGTGCCCCGGCGGCGGAGGTCTACCGGCTGCTGGCGGAGGTCACCAACTGGCCGCGCATCTTCCCGCCGACGATCCACGTCGACCAGCTGGAGGCGGACGCGGACGGGACCCGGGAGCGGATCCGCATCTGGGCGACCGCCAACGGCGAGGCGAAGAACTGGGCATCGCGCCGCACGCTCGATCCCGGCGCCCTGCGTATCACCTTCCGGCAGGAGATCACCGCCCCGCCGGTCGCCGCCATGGGCGGCACCTGGATCATCGAGCCACTCGGCGAGACGGAGTCCCGGGTCCGGCTGCTGCACGACTACCGGGCCGTCGACGACGACGCGCACGATCTGCTCTGGATCGAGCGGGCCGTCGACAAGAACAGCACCGCCGAGCTGGCGGCGCTCAAGGAGAACGTCGAACTGGCGCACGCCGCCGAGGAGGTGACCTTCTCCTTCACCGACTCCGTGCACATCGCGGGCGCCGCGAAGGACGTGTTCGACTTCATCAACGAGGCGGACCTGTGGTCCGAGCGGCTGCCCCATGTGGCAACCGTGCGGCTCACGGAGGAGACGCCCGGCCTGCAGACCCTCGAAATGGACACCCGTGCCAAGGACGGCTCGGTGCACACCACCAAGTCGTACCGGGTGACGTTCCCGCACCACAAGATCGCCTACAAGCAGGTCACGCTGCCCGCGCTGATGACCCTGCACACCGGCGTCTGGACCTTCGACGAGCCGGCCGGCGGCGGCACCGACGCCTCCTCCCAGCACACCGTCACCCTCAACGCCGCCAACATCGCGAAGATCCTCGGCCCGGACGCCACCGTCGCCGACGCCCGCGCATACGTCCACACGGCGCTCAGTACGAACAGCCGCGCCACCCTGGACCACGCCAAGAGCTACGCCGAACAGAAGAGCTGACCGTGGCCGCGGACCGCCTGGACACTCAGGTCATCGTTGTCGGCGCCGGCCCCGTCGGGCTCATGCTCGCCGGTGAGCTGAGACTGGGCGGCCTCGACGTGGTCGTCCTGGAGAAGCGGCACGTCCACACGGACGAGTCGAGGGCCTCGACCCTGCACGCCCGCACCATGGAGATCCTTGACAGCCGCGGTCTCCTCACCCAGTTCGGCACACCGCCGAACGAGACACGCGGCCACTTCGGCGGCATCCCGCTCGACCTCACCCTGCCGAGCCCCTACCCGGGCCAGTGGAAGGTGCCGCAGACCAGGACCGAGGCGGTGCTGGAGGAGTGGGCGCTCTCGCTGGGCGCCGACATCCGCTGCGGTCACGAGCTGCGCGCCCTGTCCCAGGACCGGGCCGGGGAGGGGCATTGCGTACGGGCCGAGGCCGCGGGCCGCGACGGCATCGTGCACGTACGCGGCCAGTACCTCGTCGCCTGTGACGGCGAGGACAGTACGGTCCGCCGGCTCATCGGCGCCCAGTTTCCGGGCCACGACGCCCGCCGCGAACTGCTGCGCGCAGACGTCGAGGGCATCACCGTCCCCGACCGGCGCTTCAACCGGCTGCCGCAGGGGCTGGCCATCGCGGCCCGCCGCAACGACGGCGTGACCCGCGTGATGGTGCACGAGTTCGGCAGCACCGCGCGGCCGCGCGCCGAGGAAGCGCAGTTCGAGGAGATCGCCACCATCTGGAAGCGGGTCACCGGCGAGGACATCAGCGGCGGAAAGCCGCTGTGGGTGAACTCCTTCGGCGACGCCAACCGCCAGCTGGTCAGCTACCGCCACGGCCGGATCCTGTTCGCCGGGGACGCGGCCCACCGCCAGATGCCCATCGGCGGCCAGGCCCTCAACCTCGGTCTGCAGGACGCCTTCAATCTGGGCTGGAAACTGGCGGCGACGGTGTCCGGCCGGGCCGGAGACGGTCTGCTCGACACCTACCACCAGGAGCGGCACGCCGTCGGCCGGCGGGTCCTGGCCAACATCGAGGCCCAGGCCCGGCTGCTGCTCGGCGGGAGCGAAGTCGAGCCCGTACGCGCCGTCCTGTCGGAGCTCATCGCGTACGCCCCGGTGCGCGAGCATCTCGCCGGAATGATCAGCGGCCTGGACATCCGCTACGACGCCGATCCGGCCGGCCATCCGCTGCTCGGCGCCCGGCTGCCGCACACCGTTCTGCTCTCCGGTGAAGGACACCTCACCACCTCCCAGCTGTTGCACCCCGCTCGCGGCATACTCGTCGATCTGAGCGGCGGGGCCGGAGCACCGTTGTCCCCGTACAACGGCTGGTCCGACCGCGTCAGCCTGCTGGCGGCGCTCCCGCGAGCGGGCAGTGCACTGGACGGCACCGGTTGTGTCCTGGTGCGACCGGACGGCCATGTCGCCTGGGCGGGAGACGGGACCGCCGGACTGCGCCAGGCGCTGGAACGCTGGTTCGGCCCGCCGCGCTGAGCCCCGAAGCCCCGCCCCAACCCTCCACCCGCGGCACCACAACTCCATCTCGAGGAAAGGACAACCATGGAAGGGACAGCCGTGGACACCGACGTCATCATCGTCGGCGCAGGTCCGACCGGACTGATGCTCGCCGCCGAGCTGCGTCTGGGCGGGGCACGCGTCATCGTCACCGAACAGCTGACCCGGCCCACCGGCCAGTCACGGGGCCTGGGTTTCACAGCCCGCGCCATGGAGGTGTTCGACCAGCGCGGACTCCTGCCCCGGTTCGGCCAGGGCGAGACGCTGGAGATCAGCCCGATGGGCCACTTCGGCGGGGTGCAGTTCGACTACACCACCTTGGAGGGCGCCCACTTCGGAGCCCGCGGAATCCCGCAGAACCAGACCGAGGCCGTACTGGAGGAGTGGGCCTCGCGGCTGGGCGCGGACATCCGCCGCGGCTGGCAGTTCCTCGAGCTGGCGGACGGCTTCCTGGACGGCGACGGCGTGACGGTCACCGTGCAGACCCCGGACGGGGTCAAGCGGCTGAGCGCCGCCTACCTCGTGGGCTGCGACGGCGGACACAGCAACGTCCGCAAGGCCGCCGGCTTCGACTTCCCCGGCACATCGGCGACCCGCGCGATGTTCCTCGCCGATGTGACCGGCTGCCGGCTGCGCCCTCGCTTCCTGGGCGAACGCCTGCCCAACGGCATGGTGATGGCGGCTCCGCTGGCCGAGGGCGTGGACCGCATCATCGTCTGCCCGAACGGCACGCCGGCGCGCGGCCGTGATGAGATGCCGGTGACCTTCACGGAAGTCGCCGACGCCTGGCAGCACATCACCGGCGAGGACATCCACGGCGGCGGGGCCGAATGGGTGAGCTACTTCACCGACGCCTCCCGCCAGGCCTCCGAGTACCGCCGCGGCCGGGTCCTGCTCGCCGGGGACGCGGCACACATCCACCTCCCGGCCGGCGGGCAGGGGCTGAGCAGCGGAGTCCAGGACGCCGCCAACCTCGGCTGGAAGCTGGCCGCCGTGATCAGGGGCGGCGCACCGAACGGTCTGCTCGACACTTACCACGGCGAACGGCACCCGGTGGGCAGGCGGCTGCTGATGAACACCCGTGCCCAGGGCATGGTCTTCCTCGGCGGCCCGGAGTCGGACCCGCTGCGCGAACTGTTCTCGGAACTCATCGAGTACGACGACGTGAAACGGCATCTGGCCGGAATCGTCAGCGGCCTCGACATCCGCTACGACTTCGGCGACGGCGACCATCCGCTCCTCGGCCGCCGCCTTCCGCGCCGTCAACTAATCGGTTCCGAGGGCGAGATGAGCACCACCGAACTGCTGCACCCGGCGCGCGGTGTACTGCTCGACCTCGCCGACGACGCTCGTATCCGACAGACGGCAGCCGGCCGGCACGACCGCGTGAGCGTCACCACCGCCGTGCCCAAGCCGGTGGACGGCGCCGACCCGCTGGCCGGCACGGCCGCGCTGCTCATCCGGCCCGACGGCCATGTGGCCTGGGGCGGGGACGAGTTGGACGGCCTGACCAAGGCCCTGCACCGCTGGTTCGGCCCGGACTCGCGGGACGGGTCCGGCACATGATCCAGGACTGGCCCGGTCTGTGGGGGACGCTGATGGGGAGCGCATTGTCCGATCCGCTGAACGGAACCCCGCTTGCCGGTGTCTCCCTGACGGGCGCATCCCCGGCCGGGGCATCCCCGGCCGGGGCATCCCCGGCGGGGGCGCCGGGGACGGCCCTGCCACCGGCAGGGCCCGCGCCCGCGGTGGCCACCGCGGAGCCCGATGCCGCCCAGCCCCAGCCCCCGCCCGCCCCGCCCCCGCCCGCCCCGCCGACGCCCGCCCCGTCCCGTCCGGTACGCCGGATCACCCTGGACGCGGCGGGCGTCGCCCTGTCCGCCCTGCTCATCGAGCCGGAGCACACGGCCCCCCGCGCGGTCGTGGTCGCCGTCCACGGCGGCGGCATGACCGCCGGCTACTTCGACGGAACGGCCCATCCCGACCAGTCCCTGCTCCTCCTCGGCGCGAGCCTCGGCTACACGGTCCTGGCCGTGGACCGCCCCGGCTACGGGCGGTCCGCCGCGGCTCTGCCCGAGGGACAGACGCTGGCCGAGCAGACCGTGCTGCTGCGTGCCGCGCTCGCCGACTTCGCCTCCCGGTATCCGACCGGCGCGGGACTGTTCCTGCTCGCCCACTCATTCGGCGGGAAGCTCGCCCTGTGCACGGCCGCGGACCCCGCAGAGACACCGCGGCTGCTGGGTATGGACATCTCCGGCTGCGGCCACCGCTATGCGGCGGTCCCCGCCGCGAACGGCGACGGCAAGGACACCCGGCGGCACTGGGGCCCGCTGAGCCTGTATCCGCCGGACACCTTCCGCTTCTGCGCCACAGTCGTGGCCCCGATGCCGCTGCGCGAAGCCTCGGAACTCGGCCGCTGGCCCGAGCTCTTCCCCGGCATCGCACCCAGGGTCCGCGTCCCGGTCCGGCTGACGTTCGCGGAGCACGAGCGCTGGTGGCACCACGGCGAGGAGGACCTCGCCGATCTGCGGGCACGGCTGAGCGCCGCCCCCCGGGTCCAGATCGACCGGCAGCCGGACGCGGGCCACAACATCAGCCTGGGCTGGGCGGCCCGCGCCTACCATCTGCGGGCCCTGGCGTTCCTGGAGGACTGCCTCACCGCCAAGTGACGAAACTCGTGGCCCAGGACCGCATCGGTCCTGGGCCACAAACGTCGTCCGGGCAGCGTCAGCGGCCGCGCCGCCCGATCAGCAGGGCCGGGCCTCGACGATCGAGATCGCCGCCGCGGTCTGCACCACCCGCTCCAGCCGGAACCCGGCGGCGGCGAGCAGTTCGGCGTACTGCTCCTGGGTGCGCTCCTTGCCGCCGACCAGCAGCATCAGCCACAGGTCCACGAGCTTTGCCGCATGCGGCGCGTTCCCCGAGGACGGCGGCACCATCTCCATGAGAAGCAGCCGGCCGTCCGGACTGATCGCCTCCCGCACCCTCTTGAGGATCTCCAGCGCCTGGGACTGGGGCCAGTCGTGCACGATGTGCTTGAGGATGTAGGCGTCGTGACCCGCGGGAGGCGCGTCGAACAGGCCCCCGCCCACAATGGTGCACCGGTCGGCGACACCTTCCTCCTTTAGGAAGTCCGCGGCGCCGTTGTTGTCCACGCGGGGGTCGTAGAGAATTCCGCGCGCACCGGCCGCGCGCTGCAGAATCCCCGCGAGGAGGGTTCCGCGTCCGCCGCAGAAGTCGACGATCGTGCCGAACCGCGAGAAGTCGTACGCCGCCACAATGGGCAGCGTTTCGGTGTCCGACATGGCGCCCATGCCACCGATGAACACCTTGCCGTAGTCGGGATTCGCCTCCAGATATTCGAATGCGCCCATGCCGCGCAGCTTCGGCATGCTCGGCTCGCCCGTGCGGACCGAATCCAGCAGATGGCCCCAGTCCTCCCAGTGGGTGGGGTGGCCCATGAGGACGGCGATATTGCGCATCGAAACCGGTGCGTTCTCGCGCAGCGCGTCGGCCATCGGTGTGAGCCGGAACCGGCCGTCGCCCTGCTCCGCGAATATCGAGTGGCCGGCGAGCATGCGGAGCAGACGGTGCAGCGCTTCGGGGTCGGCGTCGACCTCGCGCGCGAGCTCCTGCACGGTGAGCGGCCCGTCCTCCAGCGCGTCGGCCACGCGGAGTTCGGCGGCGACGTAGATCGCCTGGGTGACCATGGAGCCCTGAGCCAGCTCGAGCAGGGCGAACGGTGCGGGCGCCAGCTTCCGGGTGAGGTGCTGCAGACGCGCTCGGACACCTTCGACGGCGCGGACGACTGGGGCGGGTGGCAGAGCGGGCATGAGTTTCCTCCGTTGCAGTGGCTCAGCTGTGTCGGACTTCCCGCGTGGCGGCGCGTGTTCAGCGCATTACGTGTATTCCGGCGGCCGTACGGGATACATCGATTTCCGGAAACCATGGGCTTCGCCCGGCCGACTGTAGAGCTGCCGCGCAGAGCCGGACAACTGCTCAGGAAAGCGGCTCCTATTCTCGAGAACTCCTAGGGCGGCGGCCTGTGTTCAAGCGCGGAATCACCGCAGTTGAACACCGCGGCCGCCGTCGCGTCATAGCCCCAAAACCCTGGTCACAGGCCGGGCGAACCACAATGCACCACTGATCGCCGCCGATTGGACACGCAAGACCGGCGTGAAATGCATGCCTATCGTGACGCGGGTTTCCCAACCGCTCCCACGACAGGGGGCAGGCTCACGACGAGGGAGAGAGATGTCGAGATTGGGCAGGTCATGGACGGGCGCCGTCCTGGCGACCGCTGCCGTGGGCAGCGTCACGGCGGCCATGGGGCCGAGTGCCGCGCAAGCCGCGCAGAACGAGACGACACCCGGTTACGAGGTCATAGCGAGCGGGCTCAACAACCCGCGCGGCATCGCCGTACTGAGGGACGGCACGGTCCTGATCGCCGAGTCGGGCACCGGCAAGCCCGGCTGCGCGGCCGGCACGGAGTGTGTCGGTGCCACAGGTTCGGTCTACCGCGTCGGCGGCGGCAGGAGCAGCGGCCGCATCGTCACCGGCCTGCAGTCGGTGGGCGTCGGCCCCAAGAGCCCGCAGGAGCCGGTCTCCGCCACCGGTCCGAATGACGTGGCGCCCGGACCCCGTGGCGGCTTCGTCGTCCTCAACGGCGGTGGCGGCAACCTCGAGCACCGCGCCACGCTCGGCGAGGACGGCAAGTACACGGGCACCCTCTACCAGTCCCGCTCCGGCCGGGTGCTCGGCGACCTCGTGAAGTACGAGACCGAGGCCGACCCCGACTGGGTCCTCGGCCACGCGCCGACACCGCAGGAACCCACGACGGCGCACAGCAACGCCTGGCGCTTCGCGCAGACCCGCACCGGCTGGCTGGTGACCGACGCGGGCGGCAACGACCTGGTGAAGGTCCCCGGCTGGGGACGCCCTTCGACCGAAACGATCTTCCCCGACAGCAAGTCGGCCGACGGGAAGCCGGTTCAGGCAGTGCCCAGCGGCGTCGTCGTGGCCGGCGACGGCACCATCTACGTCTGCGACATGGGCGCCCTGAAGCCGGGCGCGTCGCGGATCTGGAAGATCGTGCCGGGCCACAAGCCGCAGGTCTTCGTCAACGGCCTGACCGCGCTCAGCGACCTCGCCCTGGACAGCAAGGGCAATCTGGTCGCGCTGTCACTGACCGGCGGTTACACGCAGACCGGTCCGCTGCCCGGCAAGGTCCACAAGATCGACACGCTGTCCAAGGAAGTCACCGAGGTCCCGACCGGCGACAAGCTGTCGATGTCGACCGGCCTGGGGATCGGGCCGCACGACGAGATCTATGTGACCAACAAGTCGGTCGGCACCAGCGGCGAGTTGGTGCGCATCACCCAGTGAGGCCCGACGGTCCCGCCGGCCCTGCACCTCCGGCGGGACCGTCCGCGCCCACGACCCAGGAGGCAGCCGTGTCCCTTCCCGCCGACACCCCCGGCACCCCTGACACCCCCGACACCCTCGATCCCCGGCCCAGGACCGGAGTGTGGTTCCTCGGAGCCCGCGGTTCGCTCGCCACCACGGCCGTCGCCGGGTGCGCCGCAGTGGCCGCCGGACTGACCCCGCCCACCGGCATGGTCACCGGGACACCGCCCTTCGCCGACTCGGGCCTTGTGCCGCTCGACTCATTGGTCTTCGGCGGCCACGACACGCAGAGCGCCCCGCTGCCCAAGCGGGCGGAAGCCCTGGCCGACGGGGGAGTGATTCCGCACGGGCTGGCCGCCGCCGTACGGAGCGAACTGGCCGACGCGGACGCGGAGATACGTCCCGGTGGGCCGCAGTCCGGCGACATGAGGACCGACGAGGAACTGATCGCCGCCTTCACCGCCGACATCACGGACTTCGTACGCCGCCGCGGACTGGCCCGCGCGGTTGTGGTGAACGTCGCCTCCACCGAACCCGCCACCGCGGCGGGCGACGCCCGCCTTCCAGCGAGCTCGCTCTACGCCGCGGCGGCGCTGCGCGCGGGCTGCCCCTATGTGAACTTCACCCCCTCGGCCGGGCTGCGTCATCCCGCGCTCGCGGCGTCGGCGACCGTCTGCGGACTGCCCTACGCGGGCCGTGACGGCAAGACAGGCCAGACGCTGCTCCGTTCCGTACTCGCCCCGATGTTCGTGCAGCGCGCCCTGACGGTGCGGGCATGGTCGGGCACCAACCTGCTGGGCGGCGGGGACGGAGCGGCACTGGCCGACTCCCGGGCCGCGGCCGCCAAGAACGCGGGCAAGAACCGGGTGCTCAACGACACCCTCGGCATCGTGCCCGAGGGAGAGGTCCACATCGACAACGTCCCGGCACTCGGTGACTGGAAGACGGCCTGGGACCACATCGCGTTCGAGGGTTTCCTCGGCTCGCGGATGATCCTCCAGACGATCTGGCAGGGCTGCGACTCCGCGCTCGCGGCGCCACTGGTGCTTGACCTTGCAGTGCTCTTGGCCCGCGCACACGAGGTGGGCCTGGCGGGCCCGCTGCCGGAGCTGGGCTTCTACTTCAAGGATCCCGACGGCGGTCCGGCGGCGCTGGGAGAGCAGTTCGAGGCGCTGCTTTCGTTCGCCGGCCGGCTGCGTAAGGCACCGTGACGCGCGGTCCGCGCAGGTCCTACGAAACGGAGGAAGCACCTGATGTACGCCCAAGCGGAAACAGCCGATCTGCACACCGTTCTGGAAGAGCGGCTCGCGCCCCCCGCCCGTGACTGGCTGGAAGGCGCGCTGGCCGCCGCCGAGGCGGACCGGCACCACTCCGCGATACCCGCCCAACGCGGCCTGCCCGCCTGGGAGTTGCGATTCGCAGAAGCCGGCCGCTACTGCGGCGAGGACGCCGCGGACGTCATCCGGGTCCTGCTGCTGCATGCCGCCCGTACCAAGGCTCCCGCGGTGGCCCGTCTTTACCATCAGGGCTCCGCCGCGGAGCGTCGTGCGGTCCTGCGCGCCCTGCCCTATCTGGGCCTCGATCCCCTCCAGGGGCTGCCGCTCGTCGAGGACGCGCTGCGTACCAACGACACGCGGCTGGTCGCCGCCGCGGTGGGCCCGTACGCCGCCGAGCACCTCGATCCGCACGCCTGGCGCCACGCCGTCCTCAAGTGCCTGTTCAACGGTGTACCGGTCGACGCGATCGCCTTTCTCGCCGAGCGCGCCAGAGGCGACGCGGAACTCGGCCGCATGCTCGGCGACTACGCCGGGGAACGAGACGCGGCGGGCCGCGAGGTGCCCGATGACCTGTACCGGGTGCTCGCTCTTACCGCCGAGCAGCCGGGCGGCCCGGGGCAGGAGCCCTGACAGCCGGACTCAGTCGTTGAGGAACGCCAGGTCGAGGCGGCGCAGCCGCTCCGGCTCGGCCACCAGGTCGATGGCGCTGATCTTCCCGTCGGTGATGGTGAATCCGAAGACGACCAGCGGTCGGCCGCGGGGCGCCCATACGGCGCCGACGGCTCCGTCGACGAGCGCTGTCTGGGCCAGCTGGGCGCGCCCGGAGAAGGTGTCGGCCACGGCGGACGCCCCGCGGACCAGTCCGGTGGCGCCGGCGCGTACGGCCGCGGAGTCGGCGCGCAGGACGACGTCGGGGTCCAGGACGGTGAGCAGCGCGTCGAACTCGCCGCCGCGCGCGGCCGCGAGGAACGCGTCCACGATCTCCCGCTGGCGGGGCACGTCGGGCTCGGGCACCCGGGCCGCGCCGCGCACCCGGCGCCGGGCGCGGCTGGCGAGCTGGCGGGCGGCCGCGGGTGTGCGGTCGACGATGGGAGCGATCTCGTCGAACGGCAGGGCGAACATGTCGTGCAGGACGAACGCGAGGCGCTCCGCGGGGTCGAGGGTGTCCAGGACCACCAGCAGCGCCAGGCCGACCGAGTCGGCGAGCAGGACCTCCTGCTCCGGATCGATCACGTGCCGGTGATCGGTGACCGATGCGGACGGGGGCTCGTCGAGCAGGTCTTCGCGCCGCGAGGTGCGCGAGCGCAGCATGTCCAGGCACACCCGGCCCACGACCGTGGTGAGCCAGCCGCTCAGGTTCTCGACGGTGTCGGGGTCCGAGCGGTGGAGCCGCAGCCATGCCTCCTGGACCGCGTCCTCGGCCTCACTGCGTGAACCGAGCATCCGGTAGGCCACCGCCTTCAGCCGCGGCCGGTTCTCCTCGAACCGCGCGGCCAGCCATTCGCCCTCATTCATCGGTCACATTCCTCCGTCGCGGTCCGTCATAGAAGTGACGAACGCGTCCACGGTCACCACTCCCGGCCGCGGTCCGTCATAGAAGTGACGAACGAAACCCAGCCGATGTGACGAGAACTGGCCCCTTCCGATCGGTTGGCACCCCATCGGACGTGACCGAGCGGAGCAGCCGGGAGCGAGCAACTGATCGCCGGCAGTGCTCGCGGCCCCGTACGACCACCGGCAGACGACTGGCGCGGTTCGTCCCTTCCCCCCGCGAGTTCGTAACGAGCCCTGAGCACAGGACTCCTGACCCTTAGCGAGCATTCATGACGACGCACCCTCCAGCTCCCGAGCCGGCCATCGCGCAGCCGCCCCCCACAACCACCTTCTCCAGCCGATACGCCTCGCTCGTGGCCGGCCGACGCACGAAGTGGGTCGTCCTCGTGCTCTGGCTGCTGCTCATGGGCGTGGGCGGATCGCTGGCCGCCAAGCTCGGCGACGTCCAGGACAACGACCCCGAGACATGGCTGCCCACGAACGCCCAGTCGACGCAGGCGGTCAAACTCGCCGAAGAGCACTTCGCCGACAAGGACAGCAGCACCGCCGTCATCGTTTACGCACGCGGCAGCGGCCTCACCGAGGCCGACCTGGCCAAGATCAACGGTGACCGGGGCCGTCTGGCGCAGAAGGGCACCGCGGGCCCGGTGTCCGAGCCCCTGGTGTCCAAGGACAACAAGGCCGCGTTCCTCAGCGTGCCGCTGGCGACCTCGCCGAGCGACAACAGCGTGCTGGGCGACGGCGTGGACAACGTCAAGAAGCTCACCAAGGACGGTGCGCCGGACGGGCTGGAGGTCAGGATCGCCGGTGAGGCGGGCAACATCGCCGACTTCATCGACGTCTACTCCGGTATGGACGGCGCGCTCCTTGGCGCCGCGCTCGCCGTCGTCGCACTGCTTCTGCTGGTCACCTACCGCAGTCCCGTCCTGTGGCTGATCCCCTTGCTGGCGGTGGGACTTGCCAGCCAGGTGGCCAGCGGCGTGGTGTATCTGCTCGCCAAGCACGCGGGGCTCGTGGTCAACGGAATGAGCGCGTACATCCTGGCCGTCCTCTCGATCGGGGTCGGCACCGACTATGCACTGCTGCTCATCGCCCGCTACCGCGAGGAGCTGCACCGCCACGAGGACCGGCACGAGGCGATGGTGGTGGCCGTCCAGCGCTCGCTGCCCGCGATCGCGGCCTCCGCCGTGACCGTCGGGATCGCCACGCTGTGCCTGGTGTTCGGCAGTATGAACTCCACGCGCGGTCTCGGTCCGGTCGTGGCCATCGGTGTCGCCGTGGTGTTCCTCGCCATGACCTCCCTGCTGCCCGCGCTCCTGGTCATCCTGGGCCGCTGGGTGTTCTGGCCGTTCGTCCCGCGCCACACGCCCGGCTACGACGCGAGCGAAGAGCAGGGGCGCACGGTGTGGGCACGCGTTGCGGGGACCGTGGGGCGCAGGCCCCGCCCGATCTGGATCGGCACCGCTGTGGTGCTGGTGGCTCTCGCCTTCGGTGCCACCTCCGTACAGACCGGCCAGACCCAGGCCGAGCAGTTCACCAACACCGTCGACTCCGTCGCGGGCCAGGAGCTGCTCGCCGAACACTTCCCGGCAGGGTCGTCGTCCCCCGCGGACGTCTATGTCCCGGCCGGCGGCGCGGCTGCGGCGCGAGCGGCCGTCGAGGGCGTGTCCGGCGTGGAGTCGGCGGCAACCGCCGGGTCCAAGGACGGCTGGACGCACATCACCGCGGTGCTGAGCGCGTCACCGGACACCCAGGCCGCCAGGGACACCGTCGAGCGCATGCGCACGGCCCTGGACAAGAGCCCGGGGCAGGCGCACGACGCGGTCGTCGGCGGCCAGACCGCCGTCGCCCTGGACAGCTCCACCGCGCAGGCCGACGAGGAGATGCTGCTGATCCCGCTCATCCTCGGTGTCGTACTGATCATGCTGATCGTGCTGCTGCGCGCACTGGTCGCGCCACTGGTCCTGCTGGTGTCCGTGGTGCTCTCCTACGCCTCGGCAGTGGGAGCCGCGTCGCTGCTGTTCCACGCGCTGGGCTACCCGCGCATCGACCGAGGGCTGCTGCTGTTCGGCTTCCTGTTCCTGGTCGCGCTCGGGGTGGACTACACGATCTTCCTGATGACCCGCGCCCGGGAAGAGGTGCAGCTGCGCGGCCACCGCGAGGGCATCCTCAGCGGTCTGCGGGTGACCGGAGGCGTCATCACCTCGGCGGGTGTCGTGCTGGCGGCGACGTTCTGCGTGCTGGCGGCGATTCCGACCGTGCAGGCCCTGCAGCAAGGGCTCCTGGTCGCGGTCGGGGTGCTCCTGGACACCTTCCTGATCCGCAGTCTGCTGATTCCCGCGCTCTCGCTGGAGATCGGCCCGCGCATCTGGCGTCCGGGCCGTCCCGAGGCGGAGCCGCATCTCTCGGTCACCGAGCACGCCGAACCGGCACGCGTCGGCAGCTGACCGGACACCACACAAGGCGGGCGCGGGACTTCACACCGAAGTCCCGCGCCCCTGGGGGCTGTCGTAGTAGAGGAGGAACCATGACGTCGCGCCTGCTGGTCACCGGCGGCACAGGAACGCTCGGACGGCTCGTCGTCGGGCGCCTGCGGGCCGCCGACTGTGATGTACGGGTGCTCAGCCGGCGCAGCCGGGCGTCCGGGGCAGGTGTCGAGTACGTCACCGGCGACCTGGCCAAGGACGAGTCAATTGCCTCCGCCGTCAAGGGGGCTTCGGTCATCGTGCACCTGGCGAGCGAGAAGAAGGGCGACGCAGAGGCGACCCGCAACCTGGTGCGGGCCGCGTCGGCGCAGGACCGGGCTCCGCACCTGGTGTACGTGTCGATCGTCGGCGTCGACTCCCTCTCGTTCGGCTACTTCGGCGCGAAGCTCGCCTCGGAGCGGATCGTGGCCGACTCGGGGCTGCCGTGGACGGTGCTGCGTGCCACCCAGTTCTACGACCTGATCCTCACCGGCGCCCAGAAGGCGGCGAAGCTGCCGGTGGTGCCGGTTCCGTCCGGCTTCCTGGTGCAGCCCGTCGACGCCGACGAGGTGGCGGCCAGGCTCGTGGAGCTGGCGCTCGGCCGACCGGCCGGCCGGGTGCCCGACATGGGCGGGCCGCGGGTTTCGAGCGCGGCCGAGCTGGTCCAGGGTTATCTGCGGGCGGTCGAGCGCCGCCGGAGGATTCTTCCGGTGTGGATGCCGGGCATCGGCCCGGTCCGCGCCGGGGCCCTGCTGGTGTCCGGCACTTCACCCGCAGCGGGCCGCCGGACGTGGGAGGAGTTCCTGGCCGCCCGGCTGCGCTGACTCCCGAGCCGTTTCGGCCATCGCAGTCTCCAGGGGTTGGCCGATTCACGCGCATCCTCCTGTCACATTCGCGCGCCGGGATCCGTCATAGCAGTGACCCACGTGCAAGACCTCTGGAGGAGAGATTCATGGAAGCACGGATGAAGAACCCGGCGATGGTCCTCGACGCCACGCAGCCCATCCAGGCGCTGTACAAGTCCGTCTACGCGGGCGGTGTGGAGCCGAAGACGCTGGAGCTGGTGCATCTGCGCGCGAGCCAGATCAACGGCTGCAGCGCGTGCGTCGATTCCGGGGCCAAGAGCGCCAAGAAGGCCGGGGAGAGCGACGAGCGGCTCTTCGCGGTGGCGGCCTGGCGCGAGTCGCCCCTCTTCACCGACGCCGAGCGGGCCGCCCTTGCGCTCGCCGAGGCCGCCACCCGGCTGGCCGACCGCACCGACCCGGTGCCGGACGACATCTGGGACGAGGCCGCCGACCACTATGACGAGAAGGGGCTTGCGGCCCTGATCCTCATGGTTGCGGTGACCAACCTCTTCAACCGCCTCAACGCCACCACCAAGCAGGTTGCCGGCGCCTGGGGCTGAGAAGTACGCATGCGGCCCGGACACCCCGCGAGGGTGGTGTCCGGGCCGCATCGCTGTGCCCGCCCGCGTGAGCCCTATCGGCTGTCGCCGGCACGCGCAGCGTGCGCCGCCGCCTCGGCCAGCGCCAGGAAGGGGCCGTCGTCGTCGCTCTCCTCGGCGTGCCACTGCACGGCCACGGCGAAGGGATGGTCGGCGACCTCCACGGCCTCGACCGTTTCGTCGCTCTCGGACCAGGCGGTGATGGTGAGCCCCTCGCCGAGCCGGTCGATCACCTGGTGGTGGTGGCACGGCACCGTGGCCCGTTCCGCGTCCAGGATCTTGGCGATACGGCTGCCGGGCTCCAGGCGCACGGGCTGCTGCCCGTACTCCCGCAGTCCGGGGGAGTGGCCCGTGTGTCCGACGATGTCGGGCAGATGCTGGTGCAGGGTGCCGCCGCGCAGCACATTGAGCAGCTGGAGGCCGCGGCAGATACCGAGGAACGGCACTCCCGAGCGAAGCGCCGCATCGAGCAGCGCCAGCTCGGCCGCGTCCCGCCGCGGGTCGATGGGCGCGGTCTTCTCGTGCCGCGGCGCCGAGTAGGAGGCCGGGTCCACATCCGGCCCCGCCAGCAGCAGCAGACCGTCGAGACCGCGAACGGCCGTCTCCACTCCGGGCAGCGGCGGCAGCAGTACGGGTACACAGCCCGCGGCGGCCACCCGGTCGATGAACTGCTGGGGGGTGAAGGTCGCCTCCATGTCGAAGATCGCGACCTTGATCGATGTCGTGGCGGCACTGATGCCGATCACAGGCCGGCGGGCGCCGTCCGGGGCGCCCGTGCCCTCGTATGCAAATGAATCCACAGTCAACGCCTCACAGTGCTGGGGGAAGGGAGAGTCAGTGCCCGGCGGCGGCCTGCCCTGCGCGGCGGAAGTCCGCCTCGTGGTGGGCGAGCCATTCGGCGTAGGTGTAGGGTGCGCGCCCCGTGACCTGCTCGACCGTGGGCAGCACCTCGGCGGTGGTGCCCACCAGCGAGGCCCGGTGGTCGAGCAGTTCGTCCACCAGGGCGGCCGGCAAATGGGCGGTCATCTGCTTCCGCACGTGCTCGCGGGGCAGCTCCTCGAACGGCACCGTACGCCCCAGGACTTGGCCGGCGATCCGCACCCGGTCGACCTGGGTCAGCGACTGCGGCCCCGTGACCGTGTGCACCGTTTCGGATTGTGGGGTGAGCAAGGAACTCACCACGACCGCGGCGATGTCGCGTTCGTCGATGGGTGCCAGGGGAGAGCTTCCGTACGCGCCGCGCACGACCCCTTCTCCCGCGAACTGCCCTGCCCAGTGGAGGTCGTTGACCATGAGCGCGCCGGTGCGCACGAAGGTCCAGGACAGCCCGGAGGCGGTCACCGCCTCCTCGCACGCCAGGTGCGGATCTCCGCTCGAGTACTCGATGGCCTGCGAGGACAGCATCACCACATGCTTCACCCCCGCCTGCCGCGCGGCCTCGACCGCGCCGGGGACCGCGCCGAACACGGGGAAGAGGTACATGCTGTCGACGCCGCCGAGCGCGGACGCCAGTGTCCCGGGCTGTGTGAGGTCGCCGGGCAGGACCTCCACTCCGGGCGGCCAGGGGCGGCTGCCGGGATTGCGGCTCAGCGCCCGCACCTTCTCGCCCGCCTCGAGCAGCCCGCTCACAACGTGCCTGCCCACGTGGCCGGTTGCTCCGGTGACAAGGATCATGCCTACGACCGGCCGGCTGATGCGGGCGCGGACAGGTTGAGCCGCCAGGACATCCCGAACCGGTCCTCGACCAGGGCGAACTTGGCGCTGAACCCGTAGGAGCCGACCGGCATGACGACCTCGCCCTTCTCCGAGAGCGCGGCGAAGAGCCGGTCGAACTCGCTGTCGCTGGAGCACTGGACGTAGGTCGCCGTCGCGCCGGAGAAGCGGTAGGTGTCCCACGGAGCGTGATCGTGACCACGCGCTCCGGCCGGCGGGATGTTGATGCACATGAACTGCTGGCCGCCGAGCGAGAAGATGGCGTGCTGCAGGGTCCCCTCGGTCCAGCCGGGCTCGTCGGCGCGGGCGCGGATGGTGTGGAGCACCTCGGAGTCCTCGAACACCGACGTGTAGAACGTCACGGCCTCCTCGGCGTCCTTCTCGAACGCCCAGAACGTGGTGAGCTTCTGCGGGGGAACGGCAGACATCGTGGCTGCTCCTTTTCAGGCTGATGTACCGGTCGGCTGTGTGAGGAGTATTCCGGCAGGGTGTCGTCGTCGGGAAC
The DNA here is from genome assembly GCF_045207475.1 of Streptomyces sp. NBC_00885. Classification (NCBI taxonomy): domain Bacteria; kingdom Bacillati; phylum Actinomycetota; class Actinomycetes; order Kitasatosporales; family Streptomycetaceae; genus Streptomyces; species Streptomyces sp. NBC_00885. The sequence continues at coordinate 523,728 of NZ_CP108796.1, read as the reverse complement.
GCGTACAAGCAATGCAATTCCCGCACATGACCGTAACCGGGACTCCGTTGTGTTCAAGTGCGGGAAAGAAGCAGTTGAACACCTCTGGTCATTCGGCTGGTTGCTCCACAATCCGATGACGGCCACTCTTGGAGTTATGTAATCTCAGCCGGGAGGACAAAGAAATGGGAACTGGTGTCATCATTGCCGGTGCCGGACCAGTCGGACTGATGCTTGCCGGTGAGCTACGGCTCTGGGGAGTGGATGTCGTCGTCTGCGAGCAGCGAGCCGCCCCCAGCGGGGAATCGCGCGGAGTCGGCTTCACGCGGCGCGCCTACGAGGTCTTCGACCAGCGCGGGCTGCTGGGGGGCCTGGGCGAGATCGAAATCGGCAACCAAGGACATTTCGGCGGCGTACGCGTCGACTTCGACAAGCTCGACGACATCCACTTCGGCATCCGCGGTGTCCCCCAGTACCGCATCGAGGCGATGCTCGAAGCCTGGGTCACGGACCTCGGCGCATCGGTGCAGCGCGGCTACGAGGTCGTCGACTTCCGCGAGAGCGACGACGGCATCGTGGTCGTGACCGAGGGACCGGAGGGCCGCAGCGAGCGCACGGCCCAGTATCTCGTCGGCTGCGACGGCGGACGCAGCACGGTGCGCCGGCTGGCCGGCATCGACTTCCCCGGCATCCCCGCCACCCGGGGCATGTACGTCGCGGACATCGCCGGCCGCGACATCCGCCCGCGGCCCGTCGGCGAACGGGTGCCGGGCGGCATGGTGATGGCGATCCGGCTGGAGGAGGGCGTGGACCGGATCATCATCCACCCCGACGGACAGCCCCCGCGCGAGACCGGCGAGGTGACGTTCACCGAGGTCGCCGACTCCTGGCAGCGCCTGACCGGCCAGTCCGTGCACGATGCCGACGTGCGCTGGGTGAGCGCCTTCACCAACACCACCCGCCAGGCCGCCGAGTACCGGCGAGGCCGGGTGCTTCTGTCCGGGGACTCGACCCACATCCATGTCCCGGCGGGTGCGCAGGGCCTGAGCGTCGGCGTCCAGGACGCCGTGAACCTCGGCTGGAAGCTTGCCGCCACGGTGAACGGCTGGGCGCCCGAGGGTCTGCTCGACACGTACCACAGCGAACGGCACCCGGTGGGGCAGCGCCTTCTGCGCAGCACACTCGCCCAGTCGCAGCTCTACCTGACCGGAGACGAGATGGAGCCCTTGCGCAGCGTCATGCGAGAGCTCGCGCAGATCCCGGAGGCGGCGCACGCCCTGGCCGGAATGGTCAGCGGGCTCGAAGTCCGTTACGACGTCGGCGCATCGGGGCACCCGCTGCTCGGGCTGCGCCTGCGGCCCGACCGCGAACTGCAGCTCGCCGACGGCACCCGCACCAAGGCCGTGCGACTGCTGCACCGTGGCCGGGGCGTGCTCATCGACGCCGGCCCGTCGGGCGAGGCGGGCAAGCTCGCCGCCCCGTGGTCGGACCGGGTCGACGTGGTGGCGGCCACCTGGATCCCCGCCGAAGGGGCCACCGGGCAGCCCGCGCCGGAGTCGGTGCTGGTGCGCCCGGACGGACACGTCATCTGGGCCGCGCCGGACGGCGGCGATCTCCAGGAGGCTCTGCGGCGCTGGTTCGGTGCGGCGGGGGCGAATGCGCAGTCCCGGGATCCGGAGGCCGTGACCGCCGCATCCTGAGCCGGGGCGGAATTCCCTCCCCGGGAAGAAAAGAACCGAGGCCGCGAACCAGGTTCGCGGCCTCGGTGTTTTATGTTGCCCTACCGCAGCTGCGGGACAGCGCTGTCGGGGGCCAGGACGGTGAGCAGCGCCTCGAACTCGCCCCCGCGCGCCGCCGCGAGGAAGGCGCCTGCGGCCCGGTGCTGGCGCGGCAGGTCGCGCACGGGAGCCGTGCCCGAGACCCGGCGCCGCGCGCGGCTGGCGAGCTGGCGCGCGGCCGACGGGGTGCGGTCGACGATGGGCGCGATGGCCTCGAAGGGCAGGGCGAACATGTCGTGCAGGACGAACGCGAGGCGCTCGGCGGGGTCCAGGGTGTCCAGAACCACCAGCAGGGCCAGGCCGATCGAGTCGGCCAGCAGTGCTTCGCGCTCCGGGTCGGCGCCCTTGACCAGGCTGACGAGCGGCTCGCACGCGAGCTCCTCGAGCGGGTCCTCGCGCCGGGCCGCGAGCGAGCGCAGCATGTCCAGGCACACCCGGCCCACGACCGTGGTGAGCCAGCCGCTCAGGTTCTCGACGCTGCCCGGGTCACAGCGGTGGAGCCGCAGCCACGCCTCCTGGACCGCGTCCTCGGCCTCACTGCGGGAGCCGAGCATCCGGTAGGCCATGGCGCGCAGCCGCGGCCGGTTCTCCTCGAACCGCGCGGCCAGCCATTCGCCCTCGTACACGGTCGACATCACGATAGACACCTCGGCGTTCAGTCGGCACTCGGCCGGTTTTCTCTCCTCGGAGGTGGCCGGAATTCTTCGTGCTGGCGCTCGGCGGGCATTTTCTGCGTGGCCGGAAACCCGGTGCCTGCTCATCCATGACCCATCGACTGCACGGCGCCCGAATTGCCGCGGGCGCCTTCGTAGAATGCCCGGCACGCCACCGGAATGCTGTCCGGTGGCGTGCCTCTGTACCGAATCTCGAGCGGGTGTGGATCAGGAGTCGAGTTCGGTGAGGATTCCGTCCCACAGCGCCACTCGGGCCTTCAGCGCCGCCACGACGGTGTCGGCGCACTCGTCCCACTTGGCCTGGTCGTCGCCGCACAGATCGGCCACCATCGCCATGGCCATCGGGGTGTGCTGCTCGCCGTCCACCTCGATGTGGCGGGCGAGGTACTCACGGAACGTGGCCAGCCTGCCGCCCTGGTCGTCGATCTTGATGACCTGGTCGAACATCTCGGGGATGAGGTCCTCGCGGCCGAACGCGAACGCGGCCGCCTGGCAGTGCAGTGCCGCGTTCTCGATGAAGTCCCAGGTGGTGGCGACGAAGGTCGCGGCCGCCGGCGGCACCGGAGCGTTCACCAGCGCCTCGCGGACGCTTTCACCACGCCGGATCCGGTCGAGGAAGTCATGGATCGGCTTCACATCGGCCCCGGCCTCCTCCATGCCGTTGACGTAGAGCTCGAAGTGGCTGATGAACCCGTCGCCGAGCTCGTCGCTCTCCTCGACCAGAACGATGTCGTTGATCAGGCGCCGGCTCTCCGACGAGCCCTGCGGCACCCACGGCACCTGGACGCAGGTCAGGTTCCGCTGAAGGTTCTTCAGCAGGGACATGAAGTCCCAGACCGCGAATACGTGGGTCTCGTTGAAGGTGTTGACGTCCTGGAGCGTCTTCAGCCGGGTGTAAATCGGGTGCTTGATGACGTCCAGGCGCGCGTCGTCAATCACCTTACGCAGCTTGGCGATCTCCGGATTCTCTTTGCCCCAGTCGTAACGTGACACTGAAAGCCTCCTCCGTTTAAGGAACGTTTCTCCTTCAGCGGAGACTATGGATGCCCTTCACTGATTGCCGCAACAGTAAAGAGACTTGGTGTTCAACTGCGCTGTTTCCGCGGTTGAACGGTCGAAGCCGTGAGTCCTTTTGACGACTCCAGCGGGCCGCGAGGGTCACTCGTGGGGCCGTCGAGAAGATTCGGCCACGATCGAAGCATCTGGTTCCAGAAGGGTGAATTCACGTGAGTGAGAACGCTTCGCCGGCTGCACGGCCCGGGCGTGACGAGCGGATTTCCGCCCGTGCCCGCGGCGAATCTTGGAAGAAACCGCCACGCCGTATCGAGACGTCGGAATGCATCACGTGCGACACCTGCCTTCGCAGCTGCCCGTCCGAGTTCGGCGCCATATTCGACCGTGGTCTCGACGTCGTCATCATTCCCGAACTGTGCTCGGGCTGCCCGGTGTGCGTCTTGGAATGCCCCGTCGACTGCATTTACGTCGACGAGGACTGGACCCCCACCGACGACGACATGTGGAACCACATCGAGCTGACCGCCGGCGGTGCGGCATGAGCGCCCCCGCCGAGCACAGCCCCGCACCGGCGGGCGGCGGCCCGTCCCGTCGGGCGCTGCTTGCCATGAAGCGCCAGAGCCGCAGGCCCAGCCGTCTCGGCGTGCCCGCGGGAGCCACCCCCAAGCCGGACCGCGTGTCCGAGGAGGACGCGGGTTTTGCCGGACTGCTCAAGCGCGCCTGGCAGCAGGCGGTCCAGGCCCCGGATCTGCGAGCCGCGGTGGACACACTCCTGACCCTCGGCGGCCATGTCCCCGCCGACATCCAGCTGCGCGCGCTGCGCACTGCGGACGAGGCGGCACTCAAGGTGCTGTGCGGCCTGTCCTGGCGCCCCGGTGAGCAGCACGACGGCCCCGCCGCGGGCACCGGTGAGGAGCCGGCGTTCCTCGGCGAGCTCGGGCTGGCCACCAGCGGCCGGATCGTGGTCCGCGTCCCCTCCCAGGGCCCGCTGGCGAGCAGGGAGCAACTGGTCGGCGGCAGCCTGCGCGTGCCGTGGTCGGGCCAGGACCTGCTGGACTACCGCAGCGAGCTGGAGAAGGCGACGGCGCGGCTCGCCGAGGCGGCGGCGGACTGCCGCGCCTGGCTGGCCTCGGCCGGCCCGGCGGGCCGGAGCGAGCTTCTGGAGCAGCTCAAGGAGGCTGCTCTGCGCACCGCCCCGTTCGTCCTCTACCAGGAGGACAAGCAGTACACGAACTTCCGGGACCGCAACACGGTGACGGGCAAGACCCTGTGGCCCGGGCATCCGGACTGCTCGCTGAGCAGTCTTCAGGGCCTGCCGCTCCCGCTGTGGTCGGACAACGACGCGGTGATGGTCGTCTGCCTCACCCTGCTCGTACGCTCGGCGGGTTTCGGGCGTATCGAGGAGGCCAACGGGACACAGCTGAGCCTCGATCACATCGCTCTGCTGCTGGAGCGGACACGGCGCAACTACAACAGCGCCCTGGACGGGCACGCGCTTGCTCCCGCGGCATCGGCCGGGGTCGAGGATCTCGAAGCCCTCGCAGGTGCGCTGCGTGAGAAGCGTCAGCAGGTCGCCAAGAGCGTTCAGCTCTACCGGGAGATCCACGGCGCCCTGATGCACAAGATCGAGCGGGTCGCCGCGCCGTACGGCGAAGGAGCGCGGCTGCGCGAGGAAGCCCTCTGCGCCCGTCTTCGCGAGCAACTTCCGCTCAGCGGCGCTACGTTGGACGAACTCGGCGCTGAGGTGCAGGCCTCGCCGGGCTGGCTGACGCAGCCGCATGGCAGCTTCGGCACCGGACTCGAATCCCTGGTGTACGAGGCCGTGTCCGCGTCGGCGCAGGCATTCCGGGCCGACTTCGCCATGAGCCGGGGCATCCGCTCGCTGCCCCGGCTGATCCAGGCCCTGCGCGCACAGGACTGGGCCGAGATCACCGAGTGGGGCATCACCGACTTCTTCTGCTGTGTCGTGGCGCTGCCCGAAGCCCGCCGGTACTTCGCCGGCTCCACCGCCCAACTCGCCGACACGGCCTGGGCGATGTCCTCCCGTATGCAGTACAACTCCTGGCACTTCATCGCCGGGAACCTTCCCAAAGTCCCCGAAGTGACCGCCCGCGACCATTTCGTGCCGCCCACGATCCCGGACATCGCCTTCTACTCCGACCAGCACCATCACGGTCACGTGGCCAACCGGGTGCGCTTCAGCATCCGCAGCCCGCAGGCGGTCGACGTCCTGGACCGGGCCTTCAACGGATTCATGGACCTGCGGCTGCTGCGCTGCGAAGGTCCGCCGTTCGACGAGCAGGACGTGCTCGCCGCCCACCGCACCTCGGCCTTCGTCGCCCGGGCGACGAGCAGCGCGGCCCGCCTGGTCGCCGACGGCGAGGGCATCGAGGTCACCTCCTTCGACTCGGCCTGGCACTGGGCGACCATCGCGGGCGCCGAGGCCGCCGCACCGTGAGGAGAGCCCGATGAGCGCACCCGGCATCAGCCGGACACGACAGATGCTCCAGCAGGGGGAGACCTCCGTCACCGAGCACGTCCAGTCGGTCCTGGGCGACATCCGCGACAGGGACGGCGACGTGGGAGCCTTCATCGCGGTGGCGGGAGACGAGGCTCTCGTGGCTGCGGAACAGGCCGATGCGCGCATCCGTCAACTCGGCCCGGCCGCCTGGCAGCAGACGCCTCTGCTCGGGATCACCGTCTCGGTCAAGGACCTCATCCAGACCGAGGGCCTGCCCACCACCCGAGGGTCCCTGCTGGACAATCCGCGTCCGGACATCGATGCGCCGGCCGTGGCCCGGCTGCGGGCCGCGGGCGCCATCGTGGTGGGCAAGACGACCACGTCGGAGTACGGCTGGAGCGCGAGCACCGTGTGCCGGGTGGCTCCTGCCACCCGCAACCCCTGGAACCTCGCGCGCACGGCGGGAGGATCCAGCGGAGGCGCCGCGGCCGCGCTCGCCGCAGGGCTGTGCTCCGCGTCGCTCGGCACCGACGGAGCGGGCTCGATCCGGATTCCAGCGGCGTTCTGCGGGGTTGTGGGATACAAGCCTTCGTTCGGCCGCGTCCCCTATGTTCCCTCCGGCGCCGAGCGGCTGGCCCATCTGGGGCCGCTCGCGAAGAACGTGCCGGACGTCATGGAGCTCGCGGCGGTGCTCGCGGGTCCGGACCGCAGCGACCCGGACTCGGGTCTCGGTTCGCTGGACGCGCCCCGGGAGGCGAGGAGGCTGAGGGTTGGCTGGATCGAGTACGCGGGAACCTCGGAAGAGGTCCGCAGGGTCAGCGAGCGGGCGTGGAGTGTCCTCGCCGAACAGGGCCACCGGCTGGAGCGGATCGAGGTCCGCTGCCGCGACATCTACCCGGCCCTCGTCGACATCGTCGCCGCGACGGAGGCCGCCACCACCGCACCCGAGGACGAGGAGCGGATCGACTTCGGCCGCCTCGCGGTCGTACGGCACGGACGCACCGTCAGCGGCGCGACGGTGATGCGGGCCGAGGAAGTGCGGCACTCGCTGCGCACCACGCTGCGTTCGGTGATGGACCGCTTCGACCTGCTGGCGATGGCCACTGTCCCGGTCGAGCCGTTCGAGGCCGAGGCGATCGGCCCCACCTGGGCCGCCGATCCCGGCGATCTGCTCTGGCTGGCCTGGGCGCCCGCCTCCTACCCGTTCAACATGACCGGCCAGCCCGCCCTGTCGATGCCGGCCGGGCTCACCCGGTCCGGGCTGCCCGTGGGACTACAACTGGTCGGGCCGGTGGGGGCGGACGACCTGGTCCTGTCCACCGCTCTACGTATCGAGGCGGAGCTCGGGGCACTCGCCCCGGCGCCGGTCCGCGTCACCGAAAGGATGCTGTAGCCCATGTACTCCCGCTCGTTCTCCCCCCTGTACGCGGAAGGCAGCGTGGGGCGCCCCTCGTTCGCCGCCGAACTCGGCCTCTGGAACGACGCGCAGACTCAGGCGGCCGAGCAGATCGAAGCGGGCCTCGACGAGGTCGACCTCGTCCGCCTCGTGTTCTGCGACCCGCACGGGCTCGCCCGCTCCAAGACGCTCAGCGCGCAGACGTTCCGTACCGTCCTGCGCAATGGCATGAACTTCAGCCCGGGCCCGTTCCTCTTCGACACCGGCCACGCGGTCGCCGTCGACTTTCTGGGCGACCCCGGCATCGGCGTCGACGAGATCGCCGGCGCGGGCAATTTCATCCTCGTCCCCGACCCGACGACGTTCCAGCTGCTCCCGGGCAGCGAGCCGCGCACCGCCTGGGTCCTGGGCGACGAATACCTCCGCGACGGCACACCGCACCCGCTCTCCGCCAGGAACGTGCTGCGCCGGGTGCTCTCCCAGTACGCGGAGCGCGAACTCACCCCGGTCCTCGGCCTGGAGGTCGAGTGGTACCTCACCCGACGCCTCGGCGGCCCGCCGGGACACAGCGGCAACGGCTTCGGCACCCAGGGAGCCGCGCCGCTGGTGGAGCCGCTGAACTCCGGCTACCAGTTCAACGGCGAGGGCATGTACGACACCGTCGCCCATGTCACCGACCCGCTCGCCCTGCACCTGGCCGCGCTCGGTCTGCCGCTGCGGTCCATGGAGCACGAATCGGGACCGGGGCAGGTGGAGACGACGTTCAGCCCGATGACCGCACTGGACACGGCCGATGCGATGGTGCTGTTCCGGACCGTCACCAAGCAGTGGACCGCGCGGCGCGGTTACCACGCCTCTTTCATGTCGCTGCCGCGTATCGACAGCTTCGACCCGAGCGGCTGGCACCTCAACCAGTCCGTGCGCGACGAGCGGACGGGTCGCAACCTGTTCTGCGCCGAAGGCTTCTCGGGCGGTATGTCGCCGGACGGAAAGGGCTACGCCGAAGGGCTGCTCGCCCGCGCCCGCGACTTCCTCCTGCTGTCCGTGCCTACCGTCAACGGCTACCGCCGCCTGAGCGCCGACTTCTCCCTGTCTCCCACCCGGATCGGCTGGAGCTTCGAGGACCGCAGCGCCATGCTGCGGGTGGTGGGAACCGGCGCCTCCGCCCACATCGAGAACCGGGTCGGGGAGCCGTGCGCGAACCCGTATCTCACCATCGCCGCTCAGCTGTTCGCGGGCCTGACCGGGATCACCGGCGAGCCCGAGCCGGCCCGGCCCGCAGCACCCGCCACCCAGGACACGGACCCGCAGCGGACCGTGCCCCAGTCCCTGCGCGAGGCCCTGGACGCCTTCCGCGACGGCCGGGCGGCCGAGCTGCTCGGTACGCCGCTCGCCCAGTGCCTGGTCAAGCTGAAGGAGAGCGAGGTCTCCCGGTTCGAGGCCTGGTGCGAGCAGGAGCTGCCCGCCGACGGCGAGGTCACCGAATGGGAGCAGCGCGAGTACTTCGAGACGTACTGACCTCGCGCGAACTCCGGCAGAACCCGGCCCCAGTTGCCGGTCCACCACGACCCCAGGGGATGCAGGCCGTCATGATTCCTCGCTACACACTGCCCGAGATGGCGGACCTCTTCTCGGACCAGTCCCGCTACGAGACATGGGTCCGGGTGGAGATCCTCGCCTCCGAGGCACAGGTGCACCTGGGACGGGTGCCGGAGGAAGCGGTCCAGGACATGCGCCGCGCACGCGTGCCGCTCGCGGCACGGGTGGCCGAGATCGAGAAGGAACGGGACCACGAGGTCCTCTCCTTCCTCGCGGCCTACTGCGAGGACATGCCGGAGAAGTCCGCGCGCTGGGTCCACCTCGGGATGACGAGCTACGACCTGGTGGACACATCCCTCGGCCACACCCTGGCCCGCGCGACCGATCTGTTGACGGGCGCCGGACAGCGGCTGCGCAAGGTCCTGGTGGACAGGGCGCTCGAACACTGGGACACGGTGATCGTCGGCCGTACCCACGGGATCCACGCGGAGCCCACCACGTTCGGCCACAAACTCGCCGGCTTCGCGTTCGCCGTCGACCGCTCGCTCACCCGGCTGGCGGCCGCGCGGGAGGCCGTCGCGGTGGGCACCGTCTCCGGCTCGGTGGGCACCTACGCGCTGATCGACCCGTACGTCGAACGCCACGTCTGCCAGGAACTCGGCCTGGGCATCGAGCCGGCGCCCAGCCAGGTCGTCTCCCGCGACCGCCACGCCCAACTCGTGCAGGCGGTCGCGACGCTGGGCGCCTGCGTCGAGCAGATCGCCCTGGAGCTACGGCTGTTGCAGCGCACCGAAGTACGTGAGGTGGAGGAACGGCGCACCGCCGCCTACCAGGGCTCCAGCGCCATGCCCCACAAACGCAATCCGACCACCAGCGAGCGGCTGTGCGGACTGGCACGGCTGCTGCGCGGATACGCGACGACGGCACTGGAGAACGTGGCGCTGTGGCACGAGCGGGATCTGGCCCACCAGTCCGTCGAGCGGGTGATCCTGCCCGACAGCCTGTCCGTCGGCCACTTCCAGGCCACGGCGGCGGCCGAACTGGTCCAGTCACTCACGGTCTTCGAAGACCGCATGCGGGCGCACATCGAGCAAACGGACGGTCTCGTGTACAGCTCGGCCGTCCTCGCCGACCTGCTCCAGGAGGGTATGGAGCGGGAGAAGGCCTACCGGGCGGTTCAGGCCGCCGCGAACCGCACCGCAGCCTGTGGCGAACACCTCGGCGACACCCTCGCGAAGGAAGGCATCGACGCGGGGATCGGGCTCGGGCCGCAGCGCTTCCTTGTCAACCACGATGTGATCCGCACCCGTCTGGAGGCCCTTTCATGACTGTCACGAGCTGGAAGACCGAACGCGTCGACGGCAACGACCTGGACATCGACGAGGTCCTGGAGGTGTACCGGGCCTCGGGACTGGGCGAGCGCCGCCCCGTCGAGGACCGGGAGCGCTTCACGGCGATGGTGCGCCGCGCCAACCTCGTGCTGGTCGCGCGCGTGGACGGCGAGCTCATCGGCATCGCCCGCGCCGTTTCCGACTTCAGCTATGTCACCTACCTCTCCGACATCGCGGTCGCCCGCGCGCACCAGCGCTCCGGGATCGGCCGCGCCCTGATCGAGGCGCTGCGCCAGGAGGCGCCGGACGCGAAGATCGTGCTCCTCTCGGCACCTGCCGCGGCCGAGTACTACCCGCACATCGGCTTCGTCCCGCACCACTCCGCCTGGGTCCTCAACCCGTAGGGAGGCGTGGGGGATGTCGTCGAAAGCGCTGCTGGAGCCGCATACACCTGATCAGCAGGATCAGCTGCCCGACCGCGGCGGGCGGCGGATCCTGGTCGTCGACAACGACGCCGACACCGCGGAGCTGCTGGTGAACCGGCTGAGACGGCACGGCCACCAGCCCGTCAGCGTGAAGCGTGGCGGCGCGGCTCTCAAGGAGTACGAGGACGCCGATCTGGTCCTGCTCGACCTCGAACTGCCGGACCTGGACGGTCTGGAGGTCTGCCGGGCCATCCGTTCGATGAGCCATGTCCCGGTCATCATCGTCACCGCCCGCGAGTCCGAACTCGACTGTGTGCTCAGCCTTCAGGCGGGCGCCGACGACTATGTGGTCAAGCCCTACGGGTTCCGTGAACTCATGGCCCGTATCGAGGCCGTCGTACGCCGCGCCCAGTGGCAGCCGGCGGCCGCCGGAGAGATCCGGCACGGCCGGCTGTGCATCGACGCCGCCGCGCGCGAGGTCAGCGTGGACGGCCATGTCGTCGCCCTGACCCGCAAGGAGTTCGACCTGCTGCGCCTTCTCGCCGCCCATCCGGACACCGTCATCCCGCGCAGGCTGCTCCTGCAGCAGGTGTGGGGGGATTCGTGGTCCCGGCGCACCCTGGACACGCATGTCAGCAGCCTGCGCGGCAAGCTCGGTGACAGCGGCTGGATCACCACCGTCCGGGGAGTGGGGTTCAAGATCGGGAACGGCTGAAGCCGGGCGTTCCACGGCAACGCACAGCCCGCCGCCGGGAGTTCTGCCTCTGGCGGCGGGCTCGTCTGTGCGCACGGATCGCGGGCGAGCCGCGGCAGGTCACCAGGTGCGGCCCTTGAGCTCCTCGCATCCCTGAAGTTCGTCCGCGAACAGCCGCCAGAGTTCGGCGTACCCGTTCATCAGCTCCGACATCTGCCCTTTGCAGTGCGGAGGCAGGTTCGCAATGATCGTCTGCCGGTCCTTGGCGACCAGCGAGCAGGCGTCCAGCATGCGCAGTACGTTGCGTCCCACCTCGTTGAGGCGCAGGGACGGATCCCGCCGGAGCGAGTCGAAGATCATGAACAGCTCGCCGGGCGACTTGGCCTCCGGCTCCCGCGGCTGTGCGGGCCGCGGAGCCTGCCGTTGCGGCCGGCGCTCCACCGCCGTGATGCCCCGCTGCCGCGGCGGAACCGGGTCCTCACCACGCAGCAGCCGGTCCCGCACATCCGCGACCGTGGCGGGGGAGATCCCGGCCTTCTTGGCGATGGTCCGCAGTGAGGCAGCGGGGTCGTCCTTGATCAGCCGGCCCGCCAGCTCTCGCCCGTGCGCGGAGTTGAGCGGCCGGGCCCGGCCGTCCAGACCGACCCTGCGCTCGCAGTGAAGCGTGCCCGCGGCCGTCAGGCGTATCTCCGACACCTTCTTCGCGGACAGACCGGCCACGGCCGCGACGGCCCGGTCCGACCAGTGCGGGCGCGAGGCGAAGATGAGCCCGGCCGCTGCCGTACGGTCGGCCATGGACAGCGGACGACCCTGGGCCACGTTCATGGCCACCGAGAGAAGGGCCGCGTCGTCCTCGGCTCCGTCGAAGAAGCGGACCCGGATGTGCTCACGCCCCTTCAGCGCGGCGGCGCGCAGACGGTGCAGCCCGTCGATGACCGTCATGGTCGAGCGGTGCACGAGGATCGGCGGCAGCTCCGCCTCCAACTCGGCCAGCGCCAGGACGTATTCGCCGTCGACTCCCGCCACCCGGGGTGTGTAGGAGACCAGCAGATCGCCGAGCGGCACCAGCTCCACCGGAGCGTCGTGCAGGGCCTTGTCCCGCAGGGCGAGCAAGGAGTCCGAACTGCTGCCTTCGTGCGCTCGGACAAGCTGATGGACAATCACCGCGTCTCCTCAATGGCGCGAACGGGCTGCGTCGCTGCCTCTTCGGGCGGTCCTTTTCTGACACTTTCTGACAGAGTCGATCCTTCCTGCAGGGGCTGACGCCGCACTGACGGACGACTGATGCCTCCCTAGGGTGCGGGCTGACCTGCACATACATCAGGAGATGGAATCCGTGGCGGACGAGAGAGAACTGGCGAAAGCCCAGCGCGCGCACTGGCAGGACACCTACACCGCCCACCCCGGGATGTACGGAGAGCGGCCATCCGATCCCGCGGTCCACGCCGCCGAGGTGTTCCGGGCGGCCGGGGCGCGGCATGTGCTGGAGCTGGGTGCCGGGCACGGCCGGGACGCCCTGTACTTCGCCCGCGAGGGCTTCACCGTTCAGGCCGGCGACTTCAGCGCCGTCGGCCTCGACCAGTTGCGCGCCGCCGCCCGGGCGCAGGGTGTCGCCGAACGGGTGACCACCGTGGAGCACGACGTCCGGGACCCGTTCCCCTGCCGGACGCCTCCGTGGACGCGGTCTTCGCGCACATGCTGCTGTGCATGGCCCTGTCCACGGAGGAGATCCGTGCCCTGGTCGGTGAGGTCCGCCGGGTGCTGAGACCGGGAGGGGTCTTCGTCTACACCGTGAGGCACACCGGTGACGCCCACTACGGCGAGGGCACCTCCCACGGCGACGACATCTACGAGCACGGCGGCTTCGCCGTGCACTTCTTCCCCCGCAGCCTGGTCGACTCGCTCGCCGCCGACTGGACTCTCGACGAGGTCCACGCCTTCGAGGAAGGGGATCTGCCCCGTCGCCTCTGGCGCATCACGCAGACCGCGTCCCGGTGACGGCCCGGGGGCGAACGGGGCCAGGTCCCAGCAGGGCGGACCGCACCAGCGGCACACGAGTGGTTCCTGCTGCACTTCGGCCGGCGCGCCCATTGACAAGCCTCCTGGAGGAACCATGGTCACCCGACGCAATGTGCTCGGCGCCGGCCTCGCCGCCATCGGCGCGGGGCTCACCGGTGCCGCACTCACCCCGATGATCACCGCGCACAACGCCACGGCGGGCACCGCCGTCCCGCAGGCACAGGCCGGTGCGGCGGGCATGGCGGTGGAGCCCTTCCGCGTCGCCCTCCCCGTGCCGCCGGTGCTCGCACCCGTCTCAACAGTGGGCGGCGTCGACGTATATGCCGTCACCATGCGGAGGGCCGTCAAAGAGATAGTCCCCGGACAGCCGGCCGAGGTGCTGACCTACAACGGCAGTTTTCCCGGACCCACCATCAAGGCGCGCTCCGGCCGCCCCGTCGTCGTACGCCAGCGCAACCAGCTGGACATGCCCACCTCGGTCCATCTGCACGGCGCCTCGGTACCGCACCGCAGCGACGGCGCCCCGATGGACACCATCGCCCCGGGTGCCGGACGCACCTACGTCTATCCCAACCGGCAGCCGCACGCCTCGCTCTGGTACCACGACCATGCCCACCACATGGAGTCCGAGCACGTCTACCGCGGCCTGTCCGGCTCCTACCTGCTCACCGACCACACCGAGAGGCGGCTGCCGCTGCCCTCGGGGGCGTACGACATACCGATAGCGATACGCGACGCGCACCTCGACGAGTCCGGCCGGCTCGTGTACGTCATGGGCGACAGGAACCGCACCACGCTCCTCGCCAACGGCGTGCCCTACCCGTATGTCGCCGTCGCCGCCCGCAAGTACCGCTTCCGGTTGCTGAACTCGGCCAATACGCGCTCCTTCCGGCTGCGCCTCGCCGACGGCGGCCCGATCGTCCAGATCGGCTCGGACGGCGGACTGCTGCCCGGCCCGCACACCACCGACTCCGTCTACCTCTCGGCCGGTGAACGCGCCGATGTGGTCATCGACTTCTCGCGCTACCCGGTCGGCACGCAGCTGGTGCTGCAGAACACCACCGGCTCGGGACCGGCCGACCAGATCGGCCAGGTGCTGCGGTTCGACGTCACCCGCACCGCCCACGACCCCAGTTTCGTCCCGCCGGTGCTGCGCACCCTGCGCCCCCTTCCCGAAGCCACCGCGGAGCGGAGCATCGAGCTGCGCATGGACGAGGGCGGCACCGCGCCGCCCAAGGCGTACATCGACGGCAAGACCTACGACCCCGATCGCGTCGACTCCCTGGTGCGCCACGGCGCCAGCGAGATCTGGACCGTCACCAACCCCAACAAGATCGTGCCCCACAACTTCCATATGCACCTGGTGCAGTTCCGGGTGCTGGAGCGCAACGGGAAGGAGCCGGATCCCGGTGAGGTGGGCCTGAAGGACACCGTGATGCTGATGCCCGGCGAAACCGTCAGGCTCCAGGCGACGTTCGACACCTACCGGGGCGCCTACGTCTATCACTGCCACATGCTGGACCACTCGGCGATGGGCATGATGGCGACCATGAAGATCGCTTAGGAGAGTGGCAAGGATGGAGGCAACAGCCGGAAAACCGGCCGCCGTTGACGAGGCGGCGCGCTCCCGCAGTGTCCGCGTCGTGCTGCTCCCGCTCATGATCGCGATGCTGCTGTCGATGCTGGACACCATGATCGTGGGCACCGCGATGCCGACGATCGTCGGGGAACTCGGCGGGATGGAGCATCTGTCCTGGGTGGTCACCGCCTATACGCTCGCCACCGCCGCCTCGACACCGATCTGGGGGAAGCTCGGCGACATGTACGGCCGCAAGGGCACCTTCCTCGCCGCGATCGTCATCTTCCTCATTGGGTCGGCGCTCAGCGGAATGGCCCAGGACATGGGCCAGTTGATCGGCTTCCGCGCGGTCCAGGGCCTGGGGGCGGGCGGTCTGATGGTCGGCGTCATGGCGATCATGGGCGAACTGATCCCGCCGCGGGAGCGCGGCAAATACCAGGGCATGATCACCAGCGTGATGGCGCTCGCCATGATCGGCGGGCCGCTCGTCGGCGGCAGCATCACCGACCACCTCGGCTGGCGCTGGTCCTTCTACATCAACCTGCCGCTCGGCGCGATCGCTCTCGCCATGATCAGTGCGGTCCTGCATCTGCCCGCAAAGCGCTCCCGTTCCAGCGTCGACTACTCCGGCGCGGGGCTGCTGACCGTGGGCATCACCTCGATCGTGCTGGTGACCACCTGGGGCGGTACGGAGTACGCCTGGGGCTCGGCCACCATCACCGGGCTCATCGCGCTCGGCGTGGCCTCGCTCGCCGCGTTCCTGTTCGTCGAGACGAAGGCCGCCGATCCGGTCGTGCCGCTGCACATCTTCCGCAGCCGCAACTTCTCGCTGATGTCGGTGACCGGTTTCCTGACCGGGTTCGTCATGTTCGGCGCGGTGCTTTTCTTGCCGCTGTTCCAGCAGTCGGTGCAGGGCGCGTCCGCGACCAACTCCGGTCTGCTGCTGCTGCCGATGCTCGTGTCGATGATGGTCGTCTCGCTGTTCGCCGGCCGGGCGACGAGCAGCAGCGGAAAGTACAAGATCTTCCCCGTCGCGGGCAGTGCACTGATGGTCGCCGGGCTCTATCTGCTGGCCCAGATGGACACCGGGACCTCGCGGCTGACCTCCGGCCTTTCCATGGCGGTGCTCGGCGCGGGCATGGGATTTCTGATGCAGATCGTCATGCTGATCGCGCAGAACAGTGTCGGCATCACGGACATGGGCGTCGCGTCCTCCTCGATCACGCTGTTCCGTACGCTCGGCAGCTCCTTCGGCGTCGCGATCATGGGCGCGATCTTCAACCACCGGGTCCTGGACGTGATGGCCGAGCGGGCCGGCGACGGAGCCGCACTGCACGGCGCCCAACTGGACGCGGCGAGCCTGGCGAAACTGGACGCCCCCGCGCGCGCGGCCTACCAGTACGCGGTCTCCGCCGGGACCCACTCCGCCTTCCTGCTCGGCTCCGCGGTCGCGGTCATCGCGTTCCTCGCGGCGCTCTGCATCAAGGAGGTCCCGCTCAGGGGTGGTGCGGGCGGAGGCGCCGCGCCGGGCCGCACACGTACGACCGCGTCGGCTGTCTGAGCCGGGCCGGGTGGCGCCGGCTCGACGGCGGCACCCCGGCCCGGCCGCGATCAGCGCCTGAGGGCGCCCGGCCGGCGCAGACACAGCGCGGCCAGCAGCGCGGCCGCGGCAAAGGCGGAACCGGTCAGGAAGGCCGCGGACATCCCCTCACTGTGCGTCGACACCGTGACGAGCGTCGCCAGACCCAGTGAACCGCCCACGCTCTGCAGGGAGTTGAGAACACCGGCGGCGGCGCCCGCCTCGCCGGGGCGCAGCCCGGAGGTGGCCAGCACAGTGGGCGGCAGAACACAGAAGGCCATCCCGGCGCCGAGCATCAGCAGCGCGGGCAGCACGGCATCCCAGTAGCCGCTCGTTGCGGACAGCTGGGTCAGCCAGAGGTTCCCGCTGAGCAGCAGCGCGGCCCCGATCGCCATCACCTGCTTCGCGCCGATGTGCTCGGTCAGCCGCGCCGCGAACACGGCCGTCACCGCCATTGTGACCGGCAGGGGGACCAGCGCGGCGGCGGCAGTGAGCGGGCCCCACCCGCCCTCCTGCTGGAAGAACTGATTCAGGAAGAAGTACGTGCCGATCAGCGCGCCCGGAACGGCGAGCGTGCCCAGATAGGCACAGACCCGGTCGCGGTCCGCGAACAGCCGCAGCGCGACGATGGGTTGCTCGGCATGCCGTTCGATGCCGACGAAGACGACGAGCAGCGCAGCACCGGCCACGACGCAGCCCACGACCACCGGATCGCTCCACGAGCGCTCCGCGGCCTGGGCGAGCCCGTAGACGAGCGAGGCGGCGCCGAGGGCCGAGACCAGCGCGCCCGCGAGGTCGAAGCGGCCCAGGCTGCGTGCGGTCTCCTCGATGACGAACGGAGCCAGCACCAAAATCGCCAGCCCCAGCGGCACATTGAGAAGCAGCACCCAGCGCCAGGAACTCAGTGAGGTCAGCGCTCCCGCGAGGAGCAGGCCCCCGGCCGTGCTCACTGCCCCCACCGCCGTGCACACGGCGATCGCGCGCCGCCGCGGCGCCCCTTCGGCGAACATGCTCAGCACCAGGGCCAGTCCGCTGGGCGCGGCCAGCGCGGCACCGACTCCCTGTACGGCGCGTACGCCCACAAGGAACTCTCCGGACGGAGCCACCCCGCGCAGCATCGCGGCCGCGGTGAACAGCCCGACCCCGGCCAGGAACACCTTGCGGCGCCCGAGGATGTCACCGGCGCGGCCGCCGAGCAGCAGCAGTCCTCCGAAGGCCAGCAGATAGACGTTGATGACCCAGGCAGCGCCGACGGCGGACAGACCCAGCCCGTCGCGCATGCCGGGCAGCGCGATGTTCACGATCGGGTCGTCGAGCTGGATCATCGCGTTGCAACAGGCGATGACTGCCAGCGCGAGGGCGGGACGCGCCCTGCGCGCCGGGCGCACGGCGGCCGCCTGCGGCACTGGTTGAACCGACACTTGCGCTGACATGCGCAGCCTCCAGACGGGGAGCGGGGCGGTGGACGATGCCTCGACACCATGACCGGAAGCGCTCGAGAGCCCGTCGAACCCCAATGAGGCTGCTCCCGAAGGCTGGTGATGATCCTGGTCCGGGTGGATGATCGGCAGTGCGGTCCGCGAGCGGTGCGTGCGATGCGGGCCTCCGGCGACAGGAGAGTGGCCCATGGGATGGGTCGTTGGAGTGGGGATGGCTTTGGGCCTGCTGGGGATCGCCCTGGGCACGGCGTCGATACGCACGGGCTGGACGCTGCCCTGGGTGCGCCGCCGTGTCACCCGGCCCCGTATGCATGGACTCGGAGTGCTGCTGGTGAGCACCACCTCCGTCGTACAGGGCCTGTTCTACCTCCACGTCGTGCCGAGCCCGACGTGGGAGATCCGCTTCCTCGGAGCGAACGCCCTCATGTTCTCGGGGCTGATCCTCGTGGCCGCCGGTCAGATGATGGGACCGCCGCGTCGTACACGGTGAGTCCCAGCTCCTGCCCCCTCGGGGGCTAGGCGCCCTCGCGGATCGCCTCGATCGCCTTTGCGACACGCCGTTGCCGCGTCTCGGCTGTCTTCGCGCCCTCGATCGCCAGCACATGGCGGCGCCGGTGCGTGTACGCGAGACGGTCGTACGCCGCGCGGAGCTGAGGGTCGGCATCCAGCGCCTCGGCGAAGTCCGGCGGCTCGACCACGACGCGCGGCTCGGTGTCCAGTTGGAGGTCGACCTCCACCTCGTCGCCCTCGGCGATTTTGCTCGCGGCGCGGTTCGCCGCGCTGATCCCGACGATGAACCGCCCGCCCATGGCCGCGACGCGGCTGCGCCACGTATGCCCATTGATCGTGATGACGACCGCCGGACGCTTCCCCGCGCCCAGCGCGTCGACGACGTCCTCCGGGACCTCGACCCCGGTGGCGTTTCCGGCCGGTTCGACCGTGGCTCTGAACACCATGTCCGCACTCCCCTCAGGCAGTGCGGATGCTGTCATGCCCGGGGGAGCGTCTCAACCAGCCGCCGGTTGTGTCGCGTCGGCTGCCGCATACAGACGACTCGTAGATGCATTCCTCGCATATCTAGGACGCAGGCCACCTGATTTCGATAGTATTCGCGTATGCCGATGTCGTTGAGGGAGACGCTGCAGTTGACCGTCGCGGCGCTCATGCACGCCACGGGCGACTCGCAGAGCGAGCTCGCCGGTGCACTCGGCCTCACGCAGACCCAGGTGTCGCGCCGTCAGGCGGGCCGCACCGCCTGGACGCTGGACGACTGCGACGGCCTGGCGGCGCACTTCGGGCTTCCCGTTCTTGACCTGCTGGCCGGTCCGACCCGGGCCTGCGAACTGCTTCCACCGGCCCGGCGCCGGGCGCCGCGCGGGACGGCGCGGGCCGCGCGGAGCGGCAGGCCGTCCCTCTCGCACGAGGAGGCGGGACGATGACGGACTTCGACTCCATCGACGCGCTGCTGGCCTCGGCCCGGCAGGAGGTGCCGCTGCCGCCCGCCGAGGAGCGGCGCACCCTGCGAGAGGGGCTGAGCCTGTCCCGTACACAGGTCGCCGGTGCGCTGGGAGTGAGCCCGTCGACGGTCGGCGGCTGGGAGGCGGGCCGCGACCCCAGCGGCGAAGTCCGGGAGAAGTACGCCTACTTCCTGCAGGGCGCGCGGGCCAAGCTGGACTCCCGGAGCGAAGAGAGTGCCGCGACGGCACCGGACGTGCCGGAGGAAGACGACTCCGGCACGGAGGGAGCGGCCCCCGAGCCCGATCCCCAGCCCGAGCCCGACGACGTCGGCACGCTCGCGTCCCCGCAGCCCTGCGTGCTGTGCGGCAACCCCGCCCACCACCAGGTGGCAGGGTTCCCCCAGCACCTGGACCCCGCCGACTGCACGGCCGCCTGGCCGTCCGCACACGCGCCCGCACCCGCGCCCGCGCCCGCACCCGCGCCCGCACCCGTGAAGGTGGTGCCTGTCGGGCGCCGGGTCCAGACGGCGGCTTCGGACACGCCGGATCTGATCGGCCAGGCCGTCGCCCAGGCGCTGGAGAAGCACGGCGGAGACGTCGATGCCGCAACCGCCGCCTTGCTCAAGCGGGCTATCCCGGACGCGATGATCCTGCTCGACGAGACCCGCAAGGGCGCGCGGTACGACATCATCGGCCACCCGTGGATCCCCGACATCCTGCGCAAGAAGACCTCGAAGGGCGCCGACGAGATCTGGGAGGCCCGCCCCAAGTGGACGCGCCCCGAACTCCCGCCCGGCCGGCACGAGATCACCGCCCTGGACGTCAACGGCGCCTACCTCTCCGCCCTGAAGACCCATCTGCCGATCGGGCAGCTCGAGCACTCCACCGGCTTCGAGCACGACCGGCGCCGCGCCGGCGTCCATCTGATCACCCCCCCGGCCTGGGACCACGAGGACGTGCTGCCCAACCCGATCGGCAACCGCGACGAGCCCGGACCCCTCTGGGTCACTGAGCCGACGCTGCGCCTGCTGCTGCGCCTGGCCGGCCCCAAGTACGGGCTGTGCGAGGCCCCCGAGATCCACGAGTCGTACACCTCCGGCGCCACGGAGAACCTGCTGGAGAAGTTCCGTATCGCGCTCAAGGACGCCCGCGACACGGCCATCGCCGACGGCGATGACGTGACCCTGGAGTACGTGAAGGCCATGTACTCCAAATTCGTGTCGACGATGGGGGAGTCGACCTACAACCGGGAGCTGTTCCGCCCGGACTGGATGCACCTCATCCGCTCCCAGGCCTTCGCCAACCTCTGGATGAAGGCATTCAAGGCGCACGACGAAGGTCTCACCGTCGTACGGGCGATGGGTACCGACGAACTCCATGTCATCGGCGACTGGCACAGTGTCTTCCCTGAGGGCCGTGGCGTTACCGAGGTCAAGGTCAAGGACGTGTACACCGTCGGCCGTGACATCGACCCGGCCGCCGCCGGTGACAGCGACGAGACGGGGGAGTAGCGGATGCCCGAGCGCACCATCGAGTTCGGCACGTTCGGCGCTCGGGGCATCAAGGGCAGCGAAGCGGTGGCGCGTCAGCTCGACGCCCTCGCCGGCTTCATCGCCACCCCCATCACCCAGAAGCGCGGTCTGATGGCCCGCCTGCACTATCTGACCCGGACGGAGCACGCCCGCACGACCGCCCGCGATGCGGGCCTGACCGTCACCGACCGCACCCTCAAGGCCTGGCTCGACGGCAGACGCAATCCCTCGCGCAGGAACCTCGACCGGATCGACGCCGCCTACCGCACGGTGCGACGCCACAACGTGGCCCGCTATCTGCTCGGCAGGCTCAACGCCCGCGGCCGCGGCACCCGCGTCGAGATCCACCCGCTCAACCAGTCCCAGGTGAGCCGCCCCCACCAGCGCGTCGTGGAGTACCGCACGCTCAACGTCCGCCGCTGGGACAGCATCATCGCGGCCTGGGCCGTCGGCGACGAGCAGGGGCTCGACGACGCCTGGATCGACCAGATCGAAGACCTCGGCTCGCAGTGGGGCCAGTACGAGTACGTCACCAACGTCGGCTTCGCCGCGTAACGGAGGCCACAGGGCCACTCAGGGGGTCTGTCACGGGCTCTCCGCCCGCTCGAAGGTGAGGACGGCGACGCCGTCGCCGACCACCTTGGAATCCGCCAGGCGCAGATGCTTCTTGTCGCTCGTGGACCCGAAGAGGCGCTTCCCGGTCCCGAGGACCACGGGGAAGACCATCAGGTGCAGCTCGTCGACCAGATCGTGTTCGAGGAGGGTCTGCACCAGCTGCGCGCTGCCGTGGACGACGATGTTCCCGTCCAGCGTCCGCCTGAGGTTCGCAGCCTCTTCGGTCACATCGCCGCTGAGAACAGTCGAGTTGTTCCACTCGGCCTTGTCGAGGGTCTTGGAGATCACGTACTTGGGCATGTTGTTGAACTTGTCCGCGAAGTCGCCCTCCCGCGAGGGCCAGGCGGCGGCGAACCCTTCGTAGGTCCTCCGCCCCAGCAGCAGCGCGTCGGAGTCCCGAGTCTCGTCGAGCTTGAACTGGTTGCCCTCCTCTCCACGGTCGATCTCGAAGCTCCAGCCGTCGTACCTGAAGCCCTCGCCGCCGCCGGGCGCCTCCATGACACCGTCGAGCGAGACGAATTCAGTGACGATGATCCTTCCCATGCTGTTCCTCCCTTTTCGCGTTGGCATGAGTCATGACGCACTGATTGTGGCGCGCATGGGGCGATGGGCAAGGAGCGCCGTCCCGTGTTGCGCGGTGGGCTGCGGTCCACGTCGTCACAGCGTGTTGATCAGGCCGCCGTCGATCGTGAAGTCGGCGCCCGTGATGTTGGAAGACCGGTCGCCGGCCAGCCAGACGACCAGGTCCGCCACCTCGTCGGGCCGGGTGAACCGGCCGGTCACCGATTCGCTCGCGGCCCGGTCGGCGACCGCTGCCGGTTTCATCCCGTGGGCTTCGGCGACGGTGGCCGCGACGCCGTCGTCACCGAGCCACAGGGCGGTGCTGACCGGCCCCGGGCTGACCGTGTTGACCCGGATTCCTTGCGGGCCGACCTCTTTCGACAGCGCCTTCGAGAAGTTCGCCAGCGCCGCTTTGGCCGCGCTGTAGTCGATGACCAGGGGATCGGGAAGCCTGGCATTGACCGAGTTGACGGTGACCACAGCGCCCGAGCCACGCTCGACGAGGTGGGGCAGGGCGGCGCGGGTGGTGCGGACCGCGGCGAGGAAGTTGATCGTCAGGGCGGAGATCCACTCGTCGTCGGTCACCGACAGGAAGCCGCCGGTGCGGGGACGGACCGCGCCGACATTGTTGACCAGGATGTCCAGTCCGCCGGCTCCGACGGCGTCGACCAGCATCGCGGGGCCGTCCGGAGTGGCCAGATCCACCTGCACCGGCCGTACCCGGCCGCCGTCGGCGAGCTGTGACAGCTCGTCAGTGAGGCTGCGCGCCCCGGCGATGACCGCAGCCCCCTCGTCGGCCAACGCGCGCGTGATGGCCAGTCCGATCCCCTTGCTCGCGCCGGTGACAATCGCGACCTTGTCGGCCAGGTGCAGGTCCATGGGGACATCGTGGCATCGACGGCTTCTCACCCGTGGCTGCGACCGCTGGCGCGCCGAGCACGTTCTGCGGAGGCTGCCGGTCACCCTGATGCTGCGTTACGGGCGCGTGGCGTACGGTGCCCGGCATGTCCCGGCCTGCTGTGAAGCGGCAGCAACCAGCCCCTTACGGTCGGGAAACCGCGCGGGCCATCCCGGTTCGTATTGTCGTCGGACATGATGCTCAACCTACGGCGGCTGCTGCCGCCGCTTCCCGCCCTTCCCGGCTGGGGCTCGATTCGCGGCCGTGTGGCCATCGTGCTGGCAGTCCCCACCTGTCTGCTGTTGGTCGTGACCGGCCTCGGCGTGGCCGACAGGGCGTCCGACTGGTCCGCGGCGCGCGAGACCGCGGGCCGGGTCGAACTCGCCCTCAAGGCACAGGGCCTGGTGCGCGAGCTGCAGCGTGAGCGTGGCCTGACCAATGGGCTGCTCGGTGGCGCCGCGGAGTACCGCGACGACGTCGAGGCCCAGCGCGCACGCACCGACACCGCCCGTACCGGATTCGACGACCTCGTCAGGGAGGGCGGCCCGGGCGTGGACGCGGGCGACGGCTTACGGGACGCGCTCTCGCCGGTCTCGGCTCTGGTCGCCGTACGCCGTCAGGTCGACGGCGGCACTGCCCAGCGCCCCTCGACCCTGGCCGCGTATACGGAAGCGATCGACGGACTGATCGGTGCCTCGGCGGCACAACCGGCTCGTGGCGACCGCACTCTCGTCGACGGGATGGACGCACTGCAGGCTCTCACCCGGGCCACCGAGGCGATCGCCCTTGAGCGCGGCTTCCTCAACGGCGTTTTCGCAGCCGGGCGTTTCAAGGGGGCCGAATTCCTCCAGTTCACCGAAGTGCGGGCAGACCGGCTGGCTTTCCTGCGCCAGTACGCCGAACTGGCAGCTCCTGCCCAGCAGTCCGCGCTCGACGCGGCCTTCGCCTCCGGCAACGCCCGGCGCGCCATGGGCTACGAGAAGCAGGCCGAGGGCGGAGCCGATGGCAGCCGACTCGCCGTGGATCCCGGCCGCTGGTGGTCCTCGATGACCGCGCTCGTCGACCAACTCCATCGCGTTCAAGGGCAGATCGGTGCCCAGGTACGGGCTCGCGCGGACCGGATGGGGGACGGCGCCACCGGCCAGCTGGGCGGCTTCATCGGTCTCGGTGTGCTGATCCTGGCGGTCGCCACCGCACTCGCCGTGCTCTCCGCCCGTTCGATCACCCGCCCGCTCGTCGCACTCGCTGATGAGGCCGACATGGTCGCCAGTGCCGGGCTGCCTGCCGCTGTCACCCGGATCCAGCAGGCCGAAGCGGGCGAAGAACTCGCCCCCCAGCCCTCCCGCCGAGTGCCCGACAACGCCCGCGAGTTCACCCGGCTCGCCTACGCCCTGCACAATGTCGAGCACACCGCGATCGGTCTCGCGACCGAGCAGGCCGTGCTGCGGCGCAACAACTCCGAGTCGCTCGCCAGCCTCGGCCGTCGCAACCAGGCGCTGATCTCCCGCCAGCTCGGCCTGATCACCGCCCTGGAAAGGCAGGAAGTAGATCCGGACGCCCTCGGCGAGCTGTTCGAACTCGACCACCTGGCCACCCGTATGCGCCGCAATGCCGAGTCGCTGCTCGTGCTCGCGGGGGAGGAGCTGCCGCCGCGCACCTGGTCGGGTCTTGTGACAGCGGCCGAGGTGGTGCAGTCGGCGATCGCCGAGGTCGAGCAGTACCAGCGCGTGGCCGTGGCCGACGTACAGGAGGCACGGATCCGCGGCCGGGCCGTCGCCGAGCTCTCGCATCTGCTGGCCGAACTCATCGAGAATGCCCTGCTCTTCTCACCTCCCTCGTGCCCGGTCGAGATCTACGGCTGGCGCGACGGCGGCGAGTACTGCATGGCCGTCGTCGATCGCGGTTCCGGAATGACGGCCGAGGAGCTGGCGCGCTCCAACGCCCGGCTCGCGGGCCGGGAGTCATTCCTGGTCGCCCCTACCCGCTATCTCGGCCACTACGTCGTCGGGACCCTCGCGGCACGGCTCGGCGCCCAGGTCGAACTGCGCCCCACCCAGGGCCAGGGCAGTGCCTGCGGAGTCACGGCGTACGTCGCCCTGCCGTCCGCGCTTGTCGAGGTGCCTCAGACACAGTCGGCGACGGCGGGCTGAAAGGGACTGCCAGGACTCGGAGCACGGGTCACTCGTCCGTGCGGGTGGGGGGCGACGTACCGGACGCCCTTGCCGGGGGTCGTGTAGAACGTCTACGGCGGCGATGGACAGGCAAGCCGCCCGCACACCCGGCCACCCCTTCGGAGAGGGCTCCTGTGAGTGCCATCAGCGTCAGCCAGGCCGCCGTGCTCGGTGTCGTGGAGGGGGTGACGGAATTCCTTCCCATCTCCTCCACCGGCCATCTGAAGATCACCGAAGGGCTGATGGGCATCCCCGTCGACGACACGTCCGTCGTCGGCTTCACGGCCGTCATCCAGGTCGGGGCGATCGCCGCCGTGCTGACGTACTTCCGCAAGGACATCGTGCGGATCGTCTCCGCCTGGGGCCGCGGACTGGCCGACCGCGAGGAGCGGTACCACCACGACTACAAGTTCGCCTGGTGGGTCATCTACGCCACGGTCCCCATCGTCGCCGTCGGGCTGGCCGCCAAACCGCTCATCGAGGGCCCGCTGGCCTCGCTGTGGGTGGTGGCCGGATCGCTGATCGCCGGCAGTGGTGTGATGTGGGCGGCCGACCGGATGGGCCGTCACAAGCGCGGCGAGGACGACACCGGCCTCAAGGACACCATGCTCGTGGGCGGTTCGCAGATCCTCGCCCTGCTCTTCCCCGGCTTCTCCCGCTCCGGCGCGACCATGTCCACCGCCCTCATGCTCGACCTCGACCGGGTCGCGGCCACCCGGCTTTCGTTCTTCCTGGGCATTCCGGCGCTGACGGGTGCGGGGTTGTACGAGCTCAAGGACGCCCTCGGCACCGGTGTGGACACCACCCCGCTCCTCGTCGGCACAGTGGTCTCCTTCGCCGTCGCCTACGCCTCCATTGCCTGGCTGCTGAAGTTCGTCGCGCAGCACTCCTTCAACGCGTTCGTCGTCTACCGGATCGTGGTCGGCGGGGCGCTGTTCGCACTGCTGGGCACCGGAGTGCTCCACGCCTGAGGCGCGACCGGTGGTGCGGTAGGACGACCCGGGTTTCACTGAGACATGGCATTCGACGAAGGACTGGCCGAGCGGATCCGCGAACGCCTGGGCGCGGATCCGGCGATCACCGAGAAGCGCATGTTCGGCGGCCTGGCGTTCTTGCATCACGGCAACATGGCCGTCGGCGTCACCGGCGACGAGCTCATGGTCCGCGTCGGACCAGACGGCACCGACGCGGCCCTGGCCCGGACCGGTGCGCGTCTCTTCGACCTCAGCGGACGCCCGATGCGCGGCTGGGTCGTCGTCGCCGCAACCGCCATCGCCGAGGACAGTGACCTTGACGCATGGATCGAGGAGGGCCGTGCCTTCGCGGCCGGTCTGCCACCGAAGTGACCCGCGGACCGGCGATGCGACCAGCGGACCCGCGTCGCCGGCCATCGAAACCGGCTGCCGCGGCCGCCCCATCGAAGCCTGTCCGTCTCGGTCGACCGCGAGGGGATGGAAGCGGTGCAGGGCATCCTGCGGTCGCCGGTCGGCGCGCTGACCTGACGACCGCCGTGCCCGCGCCGGCGTTCGGTTGTGACGGCGCATCAGCGGCTCAGGCCGTCAGCTCACCCGCGCCGCCAGGAAGTCCTCCCAGGTCCGCCGCCCCAGCGTCGCCCCGTCGAGGGACAGGTTCGCGCCCGCCCGGTAGGCGCGGCCGGCCTTGCCCGGGATGCGGACCGGCATCATCAACCGGCGCTTGCTGCGCGCCCGCAGATATCCGCCGGCCAGGTCGCCCATCCCGTACACCTTCGGTCCGGCCAGGTCGGGCACCAGGCCGGCCGGCTCGCCGAGCGTCAGTTCCACGAGCCGGGCTGCCACGTCGCGCGAGTCGACCGGCTGGAACCGGAGTCCGCCCGGGACCGGTATCACCGGCAGCTTTGCCATCTTCTCCACCACGGTCAGGGCCAGGTCGTGGAACTGCGCGGCACGCAGCGTCGTCCACGGCACGCCGGATTCGGACACCGCCTGCTCCGCGGCCAGCTTGGACCTGAGCCAGCCCACCGGAACCTTGTCCGCCCCGATGACCGAGATGTACACCAGGTGCCGCACCCCGGCTCGCGCCGCGGCCCGCACCAGGTTCCGGGTCGCCACGTCGTCGCCCTTGGGGCCACCGGCGAGGTGCAGGACGATCTCCGCCCCGTCCACCGCGGCCTCGATCCCCTCGCCCTTGAGCAGGTCACAGGCCACGTACTCGACGCCGTCCCGGGACTCGCGGCCGTGCCTGCTGAGTACCCGCACCTTGCAGCCGGCCTCCAGCAGGAGCGGGACGACCCGGCTCCCGAGGGTGCCCGTGCCGCCGGTGACCAGGATGGTTGACGTCATGGCTTCTCCCAAGCTTGTCCGGACCGGGCGCTCGAACTCCCAGCCCCATCAGTAGGTTCTCGGTGATCTACTTCTATGACACCTGCCGAGCGAGGAATGTGACCGATGGACGAGAACGCAGGGCTGGCCGAGCGCTTCGAGGAAGACCGCACTCGTCTGAGAGCGGTGGCCTACCGGATGCTCGGCTCGGCGAGTGAGGCCGATGACGCCGTGCAGGAAGCCTGGCTGCGCGTCAGCCGCGCCGACACCAGCGATGTCCACAACTTCACCGGATGGCTGACCACGGTGGTGTCACGGGTGTGTCTGAACATGCTGCGCTCGCGCGAGCACCGGCGCGAGGAGCCCCTTGACGCACTGGTGCCAGATGCGGCACCCGGCCACGAGGAAAGGCGCGACCCCGAGGAGGAAGCGTTGCTGGCCGACTCGGTCGGGGTGGCCATGCTGGTGGTGCTCGACACGCTGGCGCCGGCCGAGCGGCTCGCCTTCGTACTGCACGACATGTTCGCCGTGTCCTTCGACGACATCGGCGTGATGCTCGAGCGTTCCCCGGCCGCAGCCCGACAGCTGGCGAGCCGCGCCCGCCGCCGGGTCAAGGGGGGCGCCGTGGTGGCCGACGCGGATCTGGCCCGCAAGCGCCGAGTGGTCGACGCCTTCCTGGCCGCCACCCGTGGTGGGGACTTCGAGGCGCTGGTCGCTCTGCTCGATCCGGACGTGGTGCTCCGGGCGGACAAGGTGGTCGTCCCGACTCCCGAACCCCTCGTCATCCTCGGCGCTCACACTGTCGCCAAGGGCGCGATGGCCGCGACGGGACGTGCCCGGTTCACCGGACTGGCGCTGGTCGACGGAGCAGTCGGCCTCGCGATGGCGCCCCGCGGTCGGCTCTTCCTGGTACTCGCTTTCACGATCACGGACGCCGGGATCACCGAGATCGACGTGATCGCGGACCCGGGTCGCCTCGGCCAACTCGAGATCGCCGTACTCGACGACTGACACAACTGCGCGGCGAAGACGCTGCGTTCCGGAACTCACCGCTCACTTGGCGGCGGCGTCGATCTCCGTGATCAGGCCCTCGACCAGCTTCTTGATCTCGTCG
The DNA here is from genome assembly GCF_045207475.1 of Streptomyces sp. NBC_00885. Classification (NCBI taxonomy): domain Bacteria; kingdom Bacillati; phylum Actinomycetota; class Actinomycetes; order Kitasatosporales; family Streptomycetaceae; genus Streptomyces; species Streptomyces sp. NBC_00885. The sequence continues at coordinate 495,173 of NZ_CP108796.1, read as the reverse complement.
CGGATGGGGCGTACGGCCTCGACGCCCTGACCGGCCGGGTCCTCCAGTTCCCAGTCCAGGTACCGCTTGCCGGGGAAGACCGGGCAGGTGTCGCCGCAGCCCATGGTGATGCAGACGTCGGACTCGCGGACCGCGTCCACCGTGAGGACCTTGGGCGTCTCGGCGGAGATGTCGATCCCGACCTCGCGCATCGCCTCGACCGCGGCAGGGTTCACGGCGTTGCCGGGGTTGGAGCCCGCGGAACGGACCTCGATACGGTCACCGGCAAGGTGGGTCAGCCAGGCGGCGGCCATCTGCGAGCGCCCGGCGTTGTGGACACAGACGAACAGCACGGAGGCGGCAGGGGTCGAGGCCATCGGATCTACTTCCTTTTGCTCAGTCCGGACTGGTGTCAGCTTCGGCTGATGTGAGAGTATCAGCCCATGATGACGTCAGTCGACACTGACCTGATCCGGGTGCTGGCCGACCCGCTCAGGCTCCGGATCGTGACCCTGCTCGCCCGCGAGACCCTGTGCACCACGCACCTGGTGGAGGAAACCGGCGCCCGGCAGACGAATCTCTCGAACCACCTGAAGGTGCTGCGCGAGGCCGGAGTCGTGGAGACCGAGCCCTGCGGACGGTTCACGTACTACCGGCTGCGGCCCGAGGTCATCGAGGCACTCGCCGGTCAGTTCGCCGGCCTGGCGGAGACCGCGCGCGCCACCGCCGAGGCGAACATCAAGCGCTCCTGCCCCTGAACGCCCTTTCCTGTAACGCCTGCTTGCCTCTGCACCGAGGAGTCCTGTTGAGCACCACCCGAGCCGCCGGAACCGAGTCCCCCGCGGAGGCCGTCATATCCCCCACCGAACCGCAGCCCGCGCCGGGCGCCACACCGCCGCGCACGCCGCTCGTGGCCAGGGCCGCCGCCGAACTGGTCGGCACCGCCGTTCTGGTCGCGGTCGTGGTCGGCTCCGGCATCCAGGCCACCGAGCTCACCCAGGACGTCGGCCTCCAGCTGCTGGCCAACTCCCTCGCCACCGTCTTCGGGCTCGGCGTACTGATCGTCCTGCTCGGCCCGGTCTCCGGCGCGCACTTCAACCCGGCCGTCACGCTGGCCGAGTGGTGGACCGCCCGCCGCGGCGGCCCCGGCGTCACCGCCCGCGAGACGGTCGTCTACGTCCCCGCCCAGATCGCCGGCGCGATCGCGGGCGCCGTGCTGGCCGACGCGATGTTCGCCGAGCCGCTGGTCAAGTGGTCCACGCACGACCGCTCGGCCGGACACCTGCTGCTCGGCGAGGTCGTGGCGACCGCGGGGCTGATCCTGCTGATCTTCGGCCTGGCGCGCACCGACCGCCTGCGCTTCGCGCCGGTCGCCGTCGCCTCGTACATCGGCGCCGCCTACTGGTTCACGTCCTCGACCTCGTTCGCCAACCCGGCCGTGACGATCGGCCGTGCGTTCACCGACACCTTCGCAGGCATCGCACCCGGCTCGGTCCCGGGCTTCATCGGCGCCCAACTGGCAGGTGCCGTCGTCGGTCTGGCCCTGGTGGCGTTCATCTTCATGCAGGGACGGGACGCTTCCTCGCAGTCCGCCGGATGAGCCCGGACCCCCGCGCCGTCAGGACAGCGTGCCGACGATGGTGCGGACCTGGTCGGCCACTTCTTGCGGCAGTGGGGCGTAGTGAATGCGTGAGAGGTCCTTCTGTCCCTCCGCGCCCGCCGTGTAGGTCAGGAAGGACTTGAGGGCGGGCAGTACGTCGGCGGGGGTGCCCTTGTCGCAGACGATTTCGTACGTGACGAGGACGATGGGGTACGCGCCGGCGGCCTTGGTCCGGTAGTCGAACTTCACCGTCATGTCCTTGCCGGTTCCCGACACATGGCCCGCTGCGATACCGGCCGATGCCGTCTCGGCGGAGACGGCGACGGGCTCGGGCGCGCCCGTGTCGAGTCTGACCGTGGGGATCTTGCCGGCCTTCGCGAAGGACAGCTCGAAGTAGCCGATCGCGCCGTCCGTGCCCGCCACCTGGGATGCCACCCCGTCGGATCCGGCCGCGGAGTTGCCTCCCTTCGCCTGCCAGGTCTTCTCCTTCGGATAGGGCCAGTCGTCGGGCGCGGCCCCGGAGAGGTAGGCGTTGAAGTTCTGGGTCGTACCGGAGCCGTCGGAGCGGTGCACCGAGCTGATGGGGGTGGCAGGCAGCCGCAGGCCCGGGTTCAGGCGCTGGATGGCCGGAGCGTTCCACACGGTGATCTCCGAGTCGAAGATCTTCGCGAGAGTGGGGGCGTCGAGGACGAGGTTGTCGACGCCCGAGAGGTTGTAACCGAGGGCGATGGGGCCGCCGACCATCGGCAGATCGATGGCTCTGCCCCCTTTGCACACCTCGCGGGAGTCGTCGATCTCGTCCGGCTTCAGCGTGCTGTCGGTCCCGCCGAGCACGGTCGCCCCGCGCAGAAACTGGGCGACACCGGCGCCGGAGCCGACGGGCACGTAGCGGATCTGCACGCCCGGGCAGGCCCGCTGGTACTCGCGCATCCAGTGCGACATCGCGTTCTGCTGCGCGGAGGAACCGGACGCCGCCAGCTGGCCCTTCGTCGCGCACGCGATGTGACTGTTCGCCGTGGCGGTCGGCCGCGGGTCGTCCGCGGCGCCGAGCCCACAGCCGGAGAGGAGGACGACGCCCGTCACTGCCGCCGCACCCGCGCCGAGCAGATGCCTGCGGCTCGTGGGTCGATGCTGCATCTGTGGTCCCTTCGAGAAGCCGGGGACATAGATGCTCGGCCATGGGGGAGCGACCGAGGTGACGCGTGGGTGAACACCGGCCGTCGCTCTGCCGACGCGGACAATGATTTGATGAATGTCTATGTTGACGCTTATCGAAACAGGTGTCATGCTGGCCGTGCAAGTCATTGACGGACGTCGAAACAGAATGGGGAGTCATCGTGACCGTGCCGCCTGTCGAGGTGCCCACCGCCCTGCCCGCCGTGGTGATCGGAGCCGGACCGATCGGCCTGGCCGCCGCCGCCCACCTCGTCGAGCGGGGCGTCCAGCCGCTGGTCCTGGAGGCCGGCGACGGTGCGGGCAGCGCCGTGCGGGAGTGGAGTCACGTACGGCTGTTCTCCGCCTGGGCCGAGCTCGTGGACCCGGCCGCCGAGAAGCTGCTGGCCCCCACCGGCTGGACCGCGCCCGACGGGGCGACCTGCCCCACCGGGGGTGACTGGGTCGACAAGTACCTTCAGCCGCTGGCGGACACGCTGGGCGACAGGGTCCGTTTCGGCGCCCGCGTCACCGGTGTCTCCCGGCTCGGCCGCGACCGCGTGGTGGATGCCGACCGCGATCAGCAGCCGTTCACCGTCCACATCCGGGGCGCCGACGGCACCGAGGAGCGGCTCACCGCCCGCGCCGTCATCGACGCCTCCGGCACCTGGTCCACTCCCGGCCCGATCGGCGGCGACGGCCTCCCTGCGTTCGGCGAGCGCACCGCCTCCGACCGCATCTCCTACCGCGTCCCCGACCTCAAGGACCCGGTCGTACGCGCCCGTTACGCGGGCAGGCGCACCGCCGTCATCGGCTCAGGCGCCTCCGCCTTCACCGCCCTCGCCCACCTCGCGGACCTCGCCAAGGACGCGCCGAACACGCACGCGGTGTGGGTCCTGCGGCGCGGCATCGGCGGTTCCACCTTTGGTGGCGGAGAGGCGGACCAGCTCCCCGCCCGCGGCGCGCTGGGCCTCGCGGCCAAGGCCGCGGTGGAAGACGGGTATGCCTCCGCCGTGACCGGTTTCCGTACAACCGCCGTCGAGAGGAGCGACGGCCGGCTGGTGCTGGTGGCCGAGGACGGCCGCCGCCTCGACCCGGTCGACGAGGTCGTCGTGCTGACCGGCTTCCGCCCCGACCTCTCGTTTCTCGACGAGCTCCGCCTCCGCCTGGACGAGCGCCTCCAGGCTCCGGTCGAACTGGCGCCGCTGATCGACCCGAACGTCCACTCCTGCGGCACCGTCTACCCCCACGGCGTACGCGAGCTCTCACATCCGGAGCAGGACGTCTACCTCGTCGGCATGAAGAGTTACGGCCGCGCCCCGACGTTCCTCGCCATGACCGGTTACGAGCAGGTCCGCTCCATCGCCGCTGCCCTCGCCGGAGACCAGGAGGCCGCCGAACGCGTGGAGTTGACCCTCCCGGAGACCGGAGTCTGCGGCGGTGCAGGCCTGTTCGACGAAGCCGACGCCGCAACCTCCGAGGAGGGAGGCGGCTGCTGCGCCGCCCCCACCACGTTCCAGATCGGCACCGGCGCCCCGGCGCCCGCCGGCGGCTGCTGAAATCTCACCCATCCATCCAGCAGGAGGCACGTCATGACCCGCGTACAACTCGCCCTCCGCGTCCCCGACCTCGCCGCCTCCATCGCCTTCTACACCAAACTCTTCGGCACAGGGCCCGCCAAACTCCGCGACGGCTATGCCAACTTCGCCATCGCCGAGCCGCCGCTCAAGCTCGTTCTCATTGAAGGCGACTCGGGCGAGGAAACCCGCATGGACCACCTCGGCGTCGAGGTCGAAACCACCGACGCCGTCCACGCCGCCACTGCCCGCCTGAGCGAGGCGGGGCTGGCGACGGCGGAGGAGAACGACACCACCTGTTGCTACGCACTCCAGGACAAGGTCTGGGTCCATGGCCCCGGACGGGAACCCTGGGAGGTGTACGTCGTCAAGGCCGACGCCGAAACCCTGGCCAAGCACTCGGGCAGCGCGTGCTGCGCGGACGCCGGTCAACCGGTGGCCGCCGACGGCTGCTGCTGATCCGTCGATGACCGACCTTCGCACCGACGGGGCCGCGACCGGAGCAGGGGACCGGTCGCTGCCCCGCGCCGCCCTGCCCGCCCTGTGCGCGACCCAGATCACCAGCTGGGGCATCGTCTACTACGCCTTCCCCGTCCTGCTGCCGCATCTGACAGCGGACACCGGCTGGTCGACGAGCGCGGCCACCGCGGCGTTCTCCGCCGCGCTACTGGTCTCGGCCGTCGCCGGGATACCCGTAGGGCGCATTCTGGACCGCCGCGGCCCGCGCGCCGTAATGACCGCCGGCTCCCTGCTCGCGGTCGCTGCCGTACTGACCGTCGCCTTGGCCCCCGACCTCTACGTCTTCACGCTCGGCTGGCTCATGGCCGGCGTCGGCATGGCCGCTACCTTCTACCAGCCCGCCTTCGCGGCCGTCACCCGGTGGTGGGGTCCGGACCGTGTCCGCGCCCTGACGGTCGTCACCCTCGTCGGCGGCCTCGCGAGCACCGTCTTCGCACCCCTTACGGCGACGCTGGCCGACCACCTGTCCTGGCGCGCCACCTATGCCGTACTCGCCGTCATCCTCGCCGCGGTAACCGTCCCCGCCCACGCCCTCGCCCTGCGCGCCCCCTGGCCGCCCGCGCCACCGGCCGCACCTACGAACGGCCACACGCCGATCGCCCGCAGTCGTCCCTTCCTCCTGCTCGCGCTGGCCTTCACCGTTTCCGGCTTCGCGATGCACGCGGTCGTCTTCGGTCTGGTTCCCCTTCTCTCCGAACGCGGCGCCGGCCCGTCAACGGCTGCGTGGGCACTGGGACTTGGCGGAGCGGGCCAGACCCTGGGCCGTACGCTCTACGCCACCCTCGCACGCCGCACCGGCGTCACTACCCGCACCGCGACCCTGATCGCCGCAGGCGGGGCCACCACGGCTGCGCTCGCCCTCGTCCCCGGCCCGATCCCGCTGCTGATCCTGCTCGCGGTACTCGCGGGAGTCGTACGCGGCAATCTCACCCTGCTCCACGCCACGGCCGTCACCGACCGCTGGGGCACGGCCCACTACGGCCGTCTGTCAGCCCTTCTCGCCGCTCCCGCCACCGTGGCGGCAGCCCTCGCCCCATGGGCCGGGGCGGCTCTGGCCGGATCGACGGGCGGCTATGACGGCCTCTTCCTCGTTCTCGCACTCGCTTCCGCCGTGGCGACTGTCGTAGCCACGGGAGCCGGTCTCATGCCGGCGGCGTCGCCCCGGTCCCGGGACTCTTCCGGGCCCGGGCGATGAGCAGGGCCACGTCGTCGTGGTTTCCCGGTTGGCGCAGCTCGCGCAGGAGCGCGTCGCAGGTGTCCTCGAGGGATCGCCGCGGCTGCGCGAGAAGGGCGAGGAAGGCGTCCAGACGTTCGTCGATGGCCTGGTCGCGTGTTTCGACCAGGCCATCGGTGTAGAGGACGAGTTGGTCCTCGGGGTGCAGGGCGAGCGTGGTGGTGTGGAAGGTGGTGTCGCCGACGCCGAGCGGCGCGCCGGTGGGCAGGTCGAGCAGTTCGGGGGCCCTGCCGGGGCGTACCAGCGCGGGTGGGAGGTGTCCGGCGCTGGAGATGAGGCACTGCGCGTCGCGGGGATCGTAGATGGCGTAGATGCAGGTGGTGATGGTCTGCCCCATCCGGTCGGTGATGCGGTCGAGGTGACGCAGCACCTGGGCGGGGTCGAGGTCGAGTTCGGCCAGTGTGCGGGTGGCAGTGCGGAGCTGGCCCATCGTGGCGGCGGCGGTGATGCCGCTGCCCATGACGTCTCCGATGACCAGCGCCGTCTTGTCGCCGGACAGCGGGATGACGTCGAACCAGTCGCCTCCCACCTCACTGGCGGCCAGCGCGGGCTGGTAGCGGTATGCGATCTCCAGGCCGGGCTGTTCCGGTGGCTGCTGCGGCAGAAGGCTTCGCTGCAGCGTGAGAGCCGTGTTGCGCAACTGCCGGTACCAGCGGGCGTTGTCGATGCACACCGCAGCCCGCGCCGCCAGCTCACCGGCCAGGACCTCGTCGTCGGCGTCGAACGGGTGCGGATTGGTGGTGCGCTTGAGATCCAGGGCGCCGAGTACTTCACCCCGCGCGATCAGCGGCACGGCCAGATACGAGTGCACTCCGGCTGTGGCCAGCAACTTCGCGGCTTCGGGACTGCGGGCGATGCACTTCAGGTCATCGCTGTCCACATGGGACACGCGGACCGGGCGGCCGGTGTTCACGCACTGGGTGACCAGCCGGTCGGCGTCGTACCGGGCGACCTCGCCGGGCTGGTCGGCCGCGCGTACGGCATCACTCTCGGGTGAGGCGGCGACGGCCAGGGCGCGGAAGACCGCGGGGCCTTCGTGGATCACGGTGCCCGACTGGCCGTTGAGGATGCTGTCGAGTACGTCCACCGCCGCCACGTCGGCCAGCTCGGGCACCGACACCTCGGCGAGTTCGCGGGCCGTCTGTTCGAGGTCGAGCGTGGTGCCGATACGTATGGAGGCGTCGGCGACGAGAGCGAGGCGCTGCCGGGCCTGGGCGGCCTCTCTGGTGGCCAGATATCGCTCGGTGACGTCCACGACGGAGGTGGCCAGCCCCAGGACCTTTCCGTTCGAGGATTCCAGCCGGTAGAAGGACACCGACCAGGCGTGCTCCCGGTCCGGGTCGGCCGGTGTGTGCCCGACGGACTCCCGGTCCAGGATCGGAATACCGGTGGCGAGGACCTTGCGCATCGCGGTCTCGATGGCCGCGGTGTCCAAGAACGGCAGAGCCTCTCGGACATGTCGGCCAACATGGTCGGCGGCGGGCAGGCCGTTGATGCGCTCCAGGGCGGGATTGACGGTGACGTACCGAAGATCGATGTCCACCACCGCGAGGCCGATCGGGGACTGGGAGATGAGCCGGGTGGAGAGCGCCAGATCTCGCTCCACCTGCCGCAATGTGCCCTGTTCCGTGGCCAGGCCCAAGGCGTAGAAGCCCTTCCGGTTGTCCTCCAGCCGCATATTGCGGAACTCGACCAGTCGCGTGCCGCCGTCCTTGTGCCGCACGGGAAAGACACCCGCCCAGGTCCCCTCGCCGGCCATGACCTGAGAAAACAGCCGCTTTATCAGCGCCCGGTGCTGCTCGTGGACGAGCAATCGGGCGGCGTACAGGCCGAGCGCCTCCTTGGCGGTGTACCCGAACAACCCCTCGGCCTGCGGGCTCCACAGGACTATCCGGCCGTCCGCGTCCAGCACCACGGCAGCGACATTCAGGACGTCCATGAGGCCGCTCGGCTCGGATCTGCTGCCCGTGGGCCGGGCAGGGTCGGCCGGGCTGCTGCCCGTGGGCTGGGCAGGGTCGGCAGGGAAGGATTCGGTTGTGCTCATCCCAAGCCCTCCGTCCGCCCGCCGCCATCCTTGTGCCCGGTGCTGACTCCGGCCCCGGGCGCCGCCGGTCTCGATGACTTCCATGGTCTCTCAGCGCTGCCTGCGGGCGCACCCTGCCGACCGCTACAGCTCCCGCGTACCCACGCCGAACAAAACAAGACGTCGCCGGCCCCGGCTTTCCGCTGCGAAGTCCCAGCCTGGCGGGCCGCTCGCCGCCGCGATCTCCGCCGGGCTCAATCTGCACAGGATGCTCACGCGAGGGCGTCCACCGGCGGTGTACGGTCCGCCGCGATCGGGCCCAACGAGGTGCGGCCGCCTGACCCCGCGGCGGGGGACGCGAGCTCCGCCCTCGCGCAGGCCCACAGGGCCCGCGCGATCCGCGGGCACGTGCGCCGGCCGGGCTGGCTCATCCGCCCTGCGGGCCGGCGCACGCGGCCGGCCACGGACGGGGCCTTCGGCCCGTATGCGCCGATGCAGCCCGTACGCCGACGACGCCCGTGGACCAGGTCTGCGGGCTTGCCCCTGTGCCGGACCGGCGCGCAGGAGGCTGCCTGTCGTCCTCGCGATCGCCGCAGCCCGCCCGGGCGTCTACGACAGCCTCCAGTACCGCGACGGCGTGACCCCGAAATGGGGCTCGGGAGGCACCGTGCGGCGGGGCACGCCGATCATCACCTGTCGAAGGTCGACTGGGGCAAGCTCCCGGCCGCGAAGCGGCATCATCAGCGGGGAGCCCTCGCGCAGGTCTATGTCGGCGACGAGTACGGCTCGGGGCCATCTCACCGCGGCTGACGCCCGGACAGGACGGGGGTCCTGGCGCGGGGTCACCCTGCGCGCGCCGGTGGCAACTGCTGCCTGACTCCGTGGATTTGACGATTCGTCACTGTCCCCACAGGTTGAGCGGTTTGCCATCTCTTTGCCAACAGTGCAGGAGGGATCTCTTCGCATGTCAGGGGCTGTCAGGCGACGAGCCTGCAGAGGCATCTCAAAGTTACTGTCGGGCAGTCGGGTCAGTCGCGCCCGGGGGGACCTCGGCGCGCAGGCGCCAAGTCGCAGTAGTGCGGCGATGGTTGTGAACCGCTCGGCCCGCTGCCGCTCATGGTAGGTGAGCCTTGCCTCACTTTCAAGGGGTGATCCTCGGCGCCTGGCTCTTCACACATTCCCGACACCGTCGACCCCTGTACCGGGGTATGCAGAGAAACTGGGAGATCCCAAGGTGACCACGGTCCATGACACGCTCACCACGGAGGAGTCCGGAGCCGGAGTCGTCGGCACGGCGACGGCTCTCCTCGATGACTATCGGCCCGCGACGGACCGCTTCTTCGCCTCACCGACGCGAACGCTCCTCGCCCGCGGTGTGCGTGCCTCCGTGGCGCACGACGCGCGACCGCTGACCGAGCGTGTCCAGGACGCCCTGACAGCGGCCCGGGCCTCGGGACAGCCCGACCCTGTGGTCATCGGAGCGATCCCCTTCGACCCGTCCGCGCCCGCCGCGCTCGCCGTCCCCGAGACACTGCACCGGGCACCGGCCCTGTGCAAGGACCCGCTGATCGCGCTGCCGGCGCCCCAACCGGCCGCGACCGCCTGGAAGATGCGCCCGGTGCCCCTGCCCGAGCAGTACGCGGCCGCTGTCGCCTCGGCCGTCGGCCGGATGAAGGCGGGCGAGTTCCGCAAGGTCGTCCTCGCACGCGCACTCGACCTGACCGGCGACCGGGAACCCGACGTGCCCGGAATGCTCCAGCGCCTCGCCCGCCGTGACACCCGCGGCTACACCTTCGCGATGCCCACGGGCACGGACCGCACCCTGCTCGGCGCCAGCCCCGAACTGCTCGTCTCCCGGCGCGGCAGCAGCCTGCTGGCCAACCCGCTCGCCGGTTCCACACCCCGCTCTGCCGACCTGGCCGAGGACGTGCGCCGCGCCGCCGCGCTGCTCGAATCGCCCAAGGACCTGCATGAGCACGCCGTCGTCGTGACCGCCATACGTGAGGCGCTGGCCCCGTACTGCACCGACCTCGTCGTGCCCGAGCGGCCCACCCTCGTGAAGACCGCCGCCATGTGGCACCTTTCGACAACCATCACCGGATCCCTCGCCGGGCAGCCGGTCTCCGCACTGGAACTCGCCCTCGCACTGCACCCCACACCGGCCGTCTGCGGGGAGCCGACCGCGCTGGCCCGCAAGGTCATCGGGGAACTCGAGCCGTTCGACCGCGGGCTGTATTCCGGCGTCGTGGGCTGGGGCGACGCGCAGGGGGACGGCGAGTGGGTGGTGACCATCCGCTGCGCCGAGGCGGCCAGGGGCGGTCTGCGACTGTTCGCCGGGGCGGGTGTGGTGGCCTCGTCCGACCCGGCGGCCGAGACCGCCGAGACGAGCGCCAAGTTCCGTACCTTCCTCGACGCCGTGGGGGCAGAACTGTGAGCGCCGACGCGCCCACCTGGCCCGCCGACTTCGCCGCGCGCTACCGCGCGGCAGGCTACTGGCAGGGGGAGACGTTCGGGCAGATGCTGCGGGCCCGTGCGGTGCAGTACCCGGACCGGGTCGCTGTCGTGGACCCGGCCGGGGCCGGGCGGCGCTGGACCTACGCCGAGCTTGACCGCCGGGCCGACCGGCTCGCCGCCGGTTTACGCGACTTCGGCATCGGCAGGGGCGACCGGGTCGTGGTGCAGTTGCCGAACGTCGCGGAGTTCTTCGAGGTGGTCTTCGCGCTGTTCCGGATCGGCGCGCTGCCGGTCTTCGCCCTGCCGGCCCACCGGGAGGTGGAGATCGGGTACTTCTGCTCGTTCTCCGAGGCGGTCGCGTATGTCATCGCCGACCACCACGAGGGCTTCGACTACCGGGGCCTCGCCACCAAGGTCAAGGAGCAGGCGCCCACGCTCCGCCATGTCTTCGTCGTGGGGGAGCCGGGCGAGCACACCGTGCTGAGCGCCGTGCCGCGCGAACCGGCCGGGACCCTTGATCCTGATGGGCCTCAGGCGTCGGACCTGGCCTTCCTCCAGCTGTCCGGCGGCAGCACGGGAGTGCCGAAGCTGATTCCCCGTACGCACGACGACTACTTGTACTCGCTGCGCGGATCGAACGAGATCTGCGCCGTGGACGAGGACAGTGTGTATCTCGTCGTCCTGCCCGCCGCGCACAACTTCCCGCTCAGCTCGCCGGGTTCGCTGGGCACCCTGTGCGCGGGCGGACGGGTGGTGCTGTGCCCCGGCCCGGCTCCCGAGACCGCCTTCCCGCTCATCGAAGGCGAGGGAGTGACGATCACCGGCCTCGTGCCCCCGCTCGCCCTGGTGTGGACCGAAACCGCCCGCAGCACAGCGCACGACCTGTCCAGCCTGGACGTCCTGCTGGTGGGCGGCGCCAAGCTCAGTGAGGCGGCAGCCCGGCGCGTACGTCCCGCGCTCGACTGCACGCTCCAGCAGGTCTTCGGCATGGCCGAAGGCCTCGTCAACTACACCCGGCTGGACGACGACGAGGAGACCATCCTCACCACCCAGGGCCGCCCCATCTCGCCCGACGACGAGATCCGCATCGTCGACGACCAGGACGAGGACGTCGCACCGGGGGAGCCGGGCCATCTGCTCACCCGCGGCCCCTACACCATCCGGGGCTACTGGCGTGCTCCCGAGCACAACGAGCGCTCGTTCACGCGGGAGGGCTTCTACCGCACCGGCGACATAGCCCGTGCCACCCCGAGCGGCCACCTCGTGGTCGAGGGGCGCGCCAAGGACCAGATCAACCGCGGCGGCGAGAAGATCGCGGCCGAGGAGGTCGAGAACGTCATCCTCGGCCACCCTGCCGTGCACGACGTGTCCGTCGTCTCCGTACCCGACGACTACCTCGGCGAGCGCACCTGCGCCTACGTCATCCTCCGCGAGGCGGGCGAGCTGCGCCCCGCCGCCCTGCGACGGTTCGTGCGCGAACGCGGTCTGGCGGCCTACAAGGTGCCCGACCGCGTCGAGTTCGTCGATGTCTTCCCGCACACGGGTGTCGGCAAGGTCAGCAAGAAGGACCTGCGCACGACGGCCACCCACCCCGCCCATCCCTGAAAGGCACTCCCTTCCATGGCGCTGCCCGCCATCGCCCCCTACGCCATGCCCGGCGTCGCCGGCCTGCCCGAGAACCGGGTCGACTGGACCGTCGATCCGGCGCGAGCCGTTCTGCTCGTCCACGACCTCCAGAACCACTTCCTGTCGGCTTTCGAGGCGGATGCCTCACCCGTGACCGAACTCCTCGCCAACACCGCCCGGCTGACCAAGCAGGCCCGCAGCCGCCGCATCCCGGTCGTCTACTCCGCGCAGCCCGGCGGACAGAGCCCCGAACAGCGCGGTCTCCAGCAGGACTTCTGGGGGCCGGGGCTGCCCGCAGACCCGCACGCGGAAGCCATCGCCGCGGCCGTGGCTCCCGAGGACGGCGACACCGTCCTGACCAAGTGGAAGTACAGCGCCTTCGTACGGTCCGACCTCGCCGCGCTGATGGAACTCCAGGGCCGCGACCAGCTCGTCATCACGGGTGTCTACGCGCACATCGGCGTGATCATGACCGCCTGCGACGCGTGGATGCGCGACATCCAGGCTTTCGTCGTCGCCGACGCCGTCGCCGACTTCGGCGAGGACGAACACCGATCGGCGCTGCGCTGGGCCGCCGGCCGCTGCGCCTTCGTCACCACCACCGACGCGCTCTTCAAGGGGGACTGACTCGTGGCGCTGACCATGCAGCAGATACGTGAGGACGTCGCCGATGTGCTGGGGGAGGACCCCGCGGACATCCCCGACGACGAGAACCTCGCCGACTACGGGCTCGATTCGGTCCGGCTGATGAGCCTGGTCGAACGGTGGCGGCGTGAGCACGGCGCCGACATCACGTTCGTCGCCCTCGCCGAACGCCCCGCCATCGAGGCGTGGTCGCCCCTGCTGGGGGCCGAGGCATGACGGCCCCGCCGACAGCCGAACCCGCCGCGGAGAGGGGAGCGGCGGCCGGAGAGGGTCTTCCACTGACCGCCGCCCAGTCGGGCATGTGGTACGTGCAGGCACTGGACCCTCAGAGCCCCGCGCTCAACACGGCCGAATACCTGGAGATCGAGGGTCCCTTGCGGCCGGAGCTGCTGGCCCGGGCGCTGCACCGTACCGCTCTCGAGGCGGACGCGCTGTGCGTACGGATCGCGGAAACACCGGAAGGACCACGGCAGTTCGCCCTCGACCCGGGCGCGCCCGGCCACGGCTTTCCGCTGCACACCGCCGATCTGCGCTCGGAGCCGGATCCGCAGGCGGCGGCTCGCGCCTGGATGGACGACGACCTGACGCGGCCGTTCGACCTCGCGGCCGCGCCGCCGTTCCGGCACGCGCTGTTCCGGGTCGGCGACGAGCGCTGGCTGTGGTACCAGTGCGTGCACCACATCGTCATGGACGGCTTCGGCTACTCACTGCTCGCCCGCCGCACGGCGGAGGTCTACACGTCCCTCGCCGCGCGGGAGGAGCCGGACGCGAACCCCTTCGGCCGCCTGGCCGAACTGATCGCCGACGACGCCGCCTACCGCGACGGCGACCAGTTCGACAAGGACCGGACTCACTGGGCGCAGGCTCTCGCCGACCGTCCGCAGGCGCCCGCGCTCGCCGGACGTACCGTGCTGCCCTCCCGTACCTTCCTGCGGCGCAGCGCCCAGGTCCCCGCCGGGACCACGGCCCGGCTGCGGACGCTCGCGGACGAACTGCGCGCCACCTGGCCGGAGTTGCTGGTCGCGGCCCAGGCCCTCTATGTCTCGCGGGCCGTCGGCACCCCTGACGTCGTGCTGGGGATGCCGATGATGGGCCGTATGGGCTCGGTCGCCCTGCGGATTCCCGGCATGGTGATGAACGTGCTGCCGCTGCGGCTGACCGTCGCGCCGGACACCACGCTGGCCGGACTGACGCGGCAGGTCGTCCTCGCCGTACGCGCCGCCCGCCGCCACCAGCGCTACCGGATCGAGGACATCAGGCGTGACCTCGGCCTGCTCGGCGAGGGCCGGGCGCTGGTCGGTCCGCTGGTCAACATCATGCCGTTCGACTACGCACTCACCTTCGGCGGCAGCGGCGCCGTCCCGCACAACCTCTCCGCGGGCCCGGTCGACGATCTCACCGTCAATGTCTACGACCGGACCGACGGCCGTGGCCTGCACATCGACCACGACGCCAACCCCGCCGCGTACACCGACGACGAACTCCTCGCCCACCAGAGGCGGTTCCTGCACCTGCTCGACCGGATCGCCGGCTGTGATCCGGCGGCACCGCTCGCACGGCTCGGCATCGCGACCGAGGAGGAACAGCAGCGCGTCCTGGCCGAGTTCAACGACACCGCCCGGCCGCTGCCCGCGACCACCCTGATCGGCCCCGTCGAGGCGCAGGCACGCCGCACACCCGACGCCCCGGCCCTCGTCTTCGGGGACAGGACGCTGACGTACGCGGAGCTGAATGCCGAGGCGAGCCGTCTCGCCCGTCATCTGACCGGACACGGTGTACGGCCCGGCTCGCTGGTGGCGATCGCCCTGCCGCGCTCGGTGGAGCTGATCGTCGCCCTGCTGGGCGTACTCAAGGCGGGTGGCGCCTACCTGCCGCTCGATCCGGGCTATCCGGCAGGCCGCCTCGCCGACATGCTGGAGGACGCCGCGCCGGTCTGCGTGGTCACCGACTCGGCCACCCGCACCCGACTGCCCCACACGGAGCTGCCGTACATCCTGCTCGACCGGACGGATCTCTCGGCCCTGTCCCCGCTCGACCCGCCGCGCGCGCTCACGCCGCAGCACCCGGCGTATGTCATCTATACGTCGGGGTCCACGGGCAGGCCCAAGGGCGTCGTGGTGCCGCACGCGGCCATCGACAACCGGCTGCGCTGGATGCAGCACACCTACCCGCTCGGTCCCGGCGACCGGGTGCTGCAGAAGACACCGTCCGGCTTCGACGTGTCGGTGTGGGAGTTCTTCTGGGCCCTGCGCGAGGGCGCCACCCTCGTCGTCGCCGCACCCGAAGGACACAAGGACCCGGTCTATCTGGCCCGGACCATCCAGGAGCAGGCGATCACTGTCTGCCACTTCGTGCCGTCCATGCTCCAAGTGTTCCTCGCGGAGCCGGAGGCCACCGGATGTTCCTCGCTGCGGGACGTCTTCTGCAGCGGTGAGGCTCTGCCCAGGGACGCCGTGCAGGACTTCCACCAGACCTTGCCCACGGCGCGGTTGCACAACCTGTACGGCCCCACGGAAGCAGCCGTCGACGTCACGCACCACACCTGCACACCCGGTCGGAGCGGGCCCGTGCCCATCGGCCGTCCCGTGTGGAACACCCGGCTGTACGTCCTGGACGCGGCGCTCAAACCCTGTCCGCCCGGCGTCACGGGCGAGCTCTACCTCGCCGGTGTCCAGCTCGCCGACGGCTACCTCCGCCGCCCCGGCCTGACCGCGACCCGCTTCGTCGCCGACCCCTACGGCGAGGGCGGCGCGCGTATGTACCGCACGGGCGACCTCGCCCGGTGGACCGCCGACGGTGAGGTCACCTACCTGGGGCGCACCGACCAGCAGGTCAAACTCCGCGGCCAGCGCCTCGAACCCGGCGAGATCGAGGCCCATCTGGCGGCGATGGACGCGGTGACCGGCGCCTGTGTGACGGTGCGCGAGGACCGGCCCGGTGACCAGCGGCTCGTCGCCTACATCACCGGCGGCGACGCGGTACCCGACCAGGAGACTTTGCGCGCACGCCTAGGCACGCTGCTGCCCGAGTACATGGTGCCCTCGGCGATCGTCCGCCTCGACGACTTTCCCCTCAGCCCCAACGGGAAGCTCGACCGCAGGGCCCTGCCAGCCCCCGCCACCGACACGCACACCGGCGGGCGGGCACCCCGCAACCCCACAGAGGAGACACTGACCCGCCTCTTCGCCGAAGTCCTCGGCCTCGAACGGGTCGGCACGGACGCCGCGTTCTTCGACCTCGGCGGCACATCCCTGCTGGCCGCCCGCCTCATGTCCCGTATCCGCGAAACGCTCGGCATCAGCGCCCCGATCGGGACCCTGTTCCGCGCGCCGACGCCGGCCGCGCTCGCCGAGCGCCTCACCGACGACAACGGCCCCGACACCGCGCTGGAGGTGCTGTTGCCGCTGCGTGCGAGCGGCGAGCGCATCCCGCTGTTCGTCTTCCACCCGGCCGGTGGCATCAGCTGGTGCTACTCGGGGCTCCTCTCCGGTCTCGGCAGCGGACAGCCCGTCCACGGCCTCCAGGCCCGTGGACTGATGCACGACGAGGAAACCCTGCCCGCCACGATGGACGAGATGGCCGCCGACTACGTGGCGCAGATCCGCACCGTCCAGCCGCACGGTCCGTACCGGCTCCTCGGCTGGTCCGTAGGAGGCGTCATCGCCCATACAGTCGCCGTCCATCTCCAGCAGGGCGGCGAACAGGTCGACCTGCTGGCACTCATGGACGCCTACCCCTCGGACCAGTGGCGCGACCTCGCCGGACCCACCGAGGCCGACGCGCTCAACGCCCTTCTGCGCATGGCCGGTTTCGAGGGCGGTGACTCACTCACCCGGGACGGCGTCCTCGCCACGTTGCGCCGCGAGGGCAGTGCGCTCGCGGCCCTTCCCGAGCGGGTGCTGACCGCCGTCCTCGGCATCGTCACCAACAACGCCCGCCTCATGCGTACCCACCGCCACCAGACCTTCGAGGGGGACCTGCTGTTCTTCACGGCAGCCGCGCCCCGTGCCGAGGACTGGCTCACCCCGCACGCCTGGCGGCCGTACATGAGCGGCAGGCTCGACGAGCACAGGCTGGACTGCCTGCATCCCGAGATGACACAGCCACGGCAGCTCGACGAGATCGCCACCGTCCTCATGGCCCGGCTGAAGGAACTCGACACATGACCCAGCCCTTCGACCCCACGGGCACCTCCGAGCCCACCCATCTCGTCCTCGTCAACACGGCAGGGGCACGGTCGCTGTGGCCGGTATTCCTGCCCGTGCCGGCGGGCTGGGCCAAGGAACACGGCCCCGCATCACACGAGGACTGTCTGCGGGCACTGACGCCCGCACAGCCCGCGCCGCCGGCCCCGCCCGGCTGATCCGGCCGAACAGAAGGCCGGGACACGAATTCCGACGAACTTGCGGCGCCCTTGCGGACGAATTCGGCGACCGCATTTCCGATTCCCGGCCGGAACGTGTCAGCGATATGTCAGACGAGGGGGAACGACCGACAACTGACAAGCCCTGCCTTCATAGTGAGGCAGGGGCCCAGCAGGGGCGCATATCCACGGTGCCACAAACCGGCATCCACTTCTCATTGTTCTGGAGGAACAAGCATGTCCCGCACCCGAAGCACCATTCGCCGCCGGGTCCTACTCGCCGCCGCCATAACCGCCACCTGCGCGCTCGGCCCGGCCGGTATTGCCATGGCCGCTGCCCCGGCCCAGGTTCACACGCTCCAGGCGTCCTACACGGTCGACTCCGCCCAACTGGGCCAGGGGCTCTACCAGTCCGCCTACTCCGCGCGGAACAATGTCCTGTGGGTAACCAGCTCGGTCGGATACCCCCCGGTCACCAAGACCCAGCTGCTCAAGGTGGACCCGGCGACCCTGAAGGTGAAGGCCGCCTACACGCCGCCCCTCAAGGACGAGGCCACCGGTGCGCGGGAGGCCGTCTACGGAGTGGCCGTCGACGACGTGCACAACACCGTGTGGACCACCAACACGCTCGACAACTCCCTTGCCGTCTACAGCCAGCGGACCGGCGAGCACCTGGCCACGCTGCCCGGCGTGAAGCACGCCCGGGACGTCGTCGTCGACCAGCAGCGCAACCTAGCCTGGACCGCCGGGCTCGAGGACGGCAGCATCGTCGCCTTCGACACCCGTACATACCAGGAGAAGAAGCGCGTCACGGTCACGGGCGCGACGCCCGCGGGCGTGACCGTCGACGAGCGCACCGGCACCGTTTACGCAGCCGATCTGACCAACGGTCAGCTCATCGAGGTCTCCCCGGCATCCAGCACGCCCAGGCTCATCCCGGCCGGCAAGGGCACGATCGACGTGGCGCTGTCCGGCGACGGCAGGACCGCCTACGCCGCCAACCAGGCGAGCGGTTCCCTCGCCGTCATCGACCTGCGCGCGGGAGTGGTGCAGAAGGAGATCGCGACGGGAGCGGGCGCCCTCGCGGTCGCGACCGACGCGTGCACGGGCAACGTCTTCGTGGCCAACAGGGAATCCGGTACGACCTCGGTGGTCGACCCCCGCAAGGGACTCGTTCTCGCGAACCTCGCGACCGGCGCGAACACGGACCATGTGGTCATCACGCGTGGCACGGCCTATGTCGTCGACAAGGCGGCGGTCGGAGCCGAGGCGATGGACTCCATCCACCGCATTCGCGCGACCGGCTGACCGGCTGCCGCGCCCGAGCGCCCCGGACGGCGGGCTCCGCCGTCCGGGGCGCTCTGCTCTGTCACGGCCCGGTCCCGTGCACCCGACCTAAAAGCGCCTTGATGTCCGAAAAAGCCCACAAGGGCGGTTCATCTTTATTGTTATTCGATGCCCCCATAAGAGAAACCCGGGCGAATTCCATTTATCCGGAGCGCACCGCCGCAAACCGGACTCGGTTGCCTTCTCCTCCAGTGAAATGGGTCACGTTCGGCAGTGCCCGCGCACGGCGGCGTGGCGCCCAGTCCCGTTCTGCAGAAAGAAAGTTGAGATTCTCGATCTTGCCGACCGGCGGGAATTTCTCGCGATTAATCCCCCTCGCGAATTGAAATGTGAATTCGGGACTTGTTTCGCCCGGTCTGCCTCGCTTACGGTCACGACAACCCGGATGGACCGCCGAATCCTGCCGCCGTCCGGAAACCGCACCCACCCACTCACGGACGTACGGCAGGAGCGGGGGACCCAGGTAAGCCGCCGATCCGGAATACGGAACGGCTTGGGGTGAAGTCGCCGTCACAATGCGGCCGGGCATCTCCAGCCCGAACCCGACAGCTCACCTCGCAGGCGACGGAGAGGAATTCGTCATGCCCGCAAAGGGTAAGCATCGCCGTCCCAAGTCCAGTGCATTCAGCCGCGGTCTCGCCGTCGCGGGCACCGGTGGCGCCGCACTCGTCCTGCCGGTGATCGCCACGACCGCCGCCTCCGCGCAGACGGCACCGCAGTCCACCCCCGCCGCCAAGACCTCGGCCGCAGCTCCGGCCCTCGCGAAGAAGGCCGGCACCACGACCTACTCCGTCGTCGCGGGGGACTCCCTTTCCAAGATCGCGGACCAGCTCAACGTCACCGGCGGCTGGAAGAAGCTCTACAAGGACAACCGCAAGGTCGTCGGTGACGACCCGCGGCTGATTCACCCGGGCCTCAAGCTGACGATCGGCAAGAAGGCCAAGGCTGCCGCCGCCTCCGACCGGGCTGACCGGGCCGACCGCTCCAAGCGCACGACGAAGCTGACCCCGGCGAAGAGTGCCCCCGCCGCGAAGCCGAAGAAGACGTACTCCAACGACCTCGACGGCTGGATCAAGGAGTCGCTGGACGTGATGGCCAAGCACGGCATCCCCGGCAGCTACGACGGCATCCACCGCAACATCATGCGCGAGTCCTCCGGCAACCCGCTGGCCATCAACAACTGGGACTCCAACGCCGCGGCCGGAACGCCGTCCAAGGGCCTCCTCCAGGTCATCGACCCCACGTTCTTCGCCTACCACGTGCCCGGCACGTCGATGGACAGCTACGACCCGGTCGCCAACATCACCGCCGCGTGCAACTACGCCGCCGACAAGTACGGCTCGATCGACAACGTGAACGGCGCGTACTGACCGACCTCACAGGTCGCGGCGGTTCACGGCGAGAAGGGCGAGAACCGCCGCGACGAGCGGCCGGGCCGTGCGGGTCCTTTTGCCTACCGGTCCTTCGAGAGCGCGAGCAGTTCGGCGAACAGACCCCCGGCGTGGACCAGGTCCTCGTACCGGCCCTGTTCGGTGATCCGGCCCTGCTCCATGACGATGATGCGGTCCGCCAGCCGGGTGTTCTCCAGCTGATGCGTCACCACGACCGTGATGCGGTCGGCGGAGATCGCCTTGATGGCCTCGAGGATGCCGTGTTCACCGCGCGCGTCCATCTGCGACGTCGGCTCGTCCAGGATCAGCAGGGAAGGCCGCCGGTACAGAGCGCGTGAGCAGACCAGACGCTGCCACTGCCCACCTGACAGCTCGGATCCGCCGTACAGTTCGCGCGCCAGCAGCGTGTCGAGTCCCTTGGGCAGGTCGTCGATCGCCGCGCGCATCCCCACGGCGTCGACGGCGTCCCACACCGGCCCGTCGTCGAAGGTGCGGGGCTGCCCCAGCGTCACGTTCTCCCTTGCGCGCAGGGGCCATTGGGCGAAGATCTGCGGGACCAGCCCGGTCCCCGCCCACACGGAGTCGGGGTGGGCGGCGGCGAGATCGATGTCACCCCAGGTCACTCGGCCCTTGTCGGCCAGGAAGATCCCGGTGATCAGCCGCGTCAGGGTGGACTTGCCCGAGCCGTTCTCCCCGACGATCGCGACGATCTCGCCACGGCGGAGCGTGAGGGAGACATGGTCGACGGCCGGAGCCTCCTTGCCGGGGTACTGGTAGACCACCTCATCGAGCCGGATCTCCTCCACGCTCCCGGGGGCGGTCAACGCGCCGCGTTTGGGGGCCAGTTGCTCGGCCAGGTCGAGGAAGGACCGCATGTCGGCGAGGTACAGGCTGGTGTGGAACATCGCCGCGCCGTTGATGACGAGCTGCGAGAGCGCGGCCAGCGTGGTCTGAACGGCGACAACGGCGGTCGCGGCGATGGCGATGCCGACTCGGCCGGTCATCGCGAGCCAGGCCAGGGTGGCCCACGTGCAGAGGAGGAACAGCCCGCCGAGAGCGGAGGTGGTCAGGACGATGCGCAGCATCCGGGGCGCGATCGTGAGGGTGCGCCGGTCGATACGGTCGGACAGCGTGCGGTACCAGAACAGCAGGTAGTCGGTCATGCCGTTCGCACGGACCTCGTCGCCGTACTTGGACGTCGTCGCCCACCAGCGCATCATTCCGCGGATGTTGCGGTCGGCGACATTGGCGTAGTGGGTCTCGTAGTCCACCTTGGCCGAGAGTACGGCGCCGATACCGGCCGGGAGCACGGCGAGCAACAGCAGCGGCAGCATCAGCGGGTGCATCAGCGTCAGGACACCGCCGGCGGCGACCATGCGCACCAGCGCTGCCATGAAGCGCTGCGCGTCCTTCACCATCAGCGTCGTGCGGAGCACGCCCATCTCCGCGGCTTCCTGCCGGTCGGCGAACCCGTCCTTGCTGTAGGCGGACGCCTCGACCCGGCAGACCGCTTCGACGAGTGCGGTGTCGGCCGCCGTGGTCAGCGTGGGCGTGATCCGGCCGTCCGCATAGGAGGCGAAGGCTCCGGCGATCCGTCCCGCGGCGGCCGCCGTCCCGACGACCAGCAGCGCGGGGAACGCCGCGTGGAGACGGGCGGAGACCTCGCCGCTGCCGAGGAGGGGATGCATCGCGCGGGCGGTGAAAGCAAGCAGTACGGCGGCTGCGACACCTGTGAGGACCTGGCAGGCCAGCAGAAGAATCACAGCCGCGCGGTCGATACGCCAGGCCATCCGTGAGGTCTGCCCCAGCACCGCCGGCAGGCGGGAGCACAGTGCGGTGAACGAGACCTCGCCGAGGGGGTTCTTGCCGTAGTGGCCCTCGAAGGTGATCTCCGCGGGCGGGGGAGGCGGCGGCGTTGCCTCGTTCGCTGCGGCGGCGGAGTTGGTGTCGGTCACCTGCCGACCTCCACACGTGTGGACGTGGACGCGCGCAGGCCGAGGTGAGCCCTGACGGTCCGCTCGAACACCAGGTGAACTCCGATGACGTTGGCACATGGATGCATAAAGGCTCCTCGGATGTCGGTGACTGGGTCAGCGCTTGAACAACGTTGCTGATCAGCGGCGCGTAACGGTCGAGTCGTCGATCGGAAGTTCGACCGCTCCGCCCGGTGCCTGTCAGGACTGGGCAGAGGGGTCGTGATCCATAGTTCGAATCACCCGCGCGGGAATCGGTACCCGTTCCGGGGATTGCCCGGTGAGCGTCCGATGTGGTTCCTCCCGCGCCGGGATACTGGTCGGACCTGGATCGACTTCGCTGACCACGAGGGACTGACACATGGCGGACGACGGGCAGAACAAGGGCAGTTGGCGACGGGGCGCGGGCGCGGGCGCGCGCGGGCGCGGGCGCCACGTCGCTGTCATCGGGGGCAGCCTGGCCGGGCTGCTGGCGGCGCACGTACTCGCCGAGCACGCCGACACGGTGACGATCGTCGAGCGCGACCGACTTCCCCAGAGGCCCGAGCCGCGTCCCGGCGTGCCGCAGGGGCGCCACGCTCATGTGCTGCTCGAAGGCGGACAGCTCGCCCTCGAGGCCCTACTGCCGGGGTTCATGGACGAGTTGAGGGCCTCGGGGGCACCCAGGCTCGGTCAGCCTTCGGACATGGTGCAGTGGCAGAGCGGCCGCTGGTTCAGGCGTACGGAGCCGACCTCGTACATCTACACCGGCTCCCGCGGACAGATCGAGCACCTGGTGCGCGAGCGCGTGCTGGCCAACCCGGCGATCACGACGGTCACATCGACGGAGGCAGTCGGGCTCCTCGGCGACGCCTCCCGGGTGCGGGGCGTGCTGCTGCGCCCGCGCGGCGAGGGCGCCCGTGCCGTCGGACAGGAGCCGCAAGTGCTCGAAGCCGACCTGGTGCTCGACGCCTCGGGACGCGGTTCGCACGCCTCGCAGTGGCTGTCGGCGATCGGCGCCGAGCCCCCGGAGGAGGAGAGCATCGACACGGGTCTCGCCTACGCCTCCCGCATCTACCGCAACAAGAGCGACAACCTCGGCTCCGATTCTCTCGGTTATTTCGTCTTCCCCAACCCCTCGCAGGTGTGCGGCGGCGGAGTGCTGCCGCTGGAGGACGGCCGCCATCTGGTGATTCTGTCCGGCGTGCGCGGCGACGAACCGCCCACGGACGAGGAGGGGTTCGAGGCGTTCGCGGCCCGTTTCCCGCATCCCTTCATCCATGACTGGATGCGCGAGGCCGAACCGGACACACCGCCCTTCGGCTTCCGCCAGACGTCGAACCTCCGCCGCCGCTACGACCGCCCGGGCCGCCGCCCCGCCGGATTCCTCGCGACGGGCGACGCGGTGTGCACGTTCAACCCGATCTACGGCCAGGGCATGGCGGTCGCCGCGATGAGTGCGGTGGCGCTGCGTGGCGCGCTGACCCACCCGCGGCGTACGCCGACGACACGCCATGTCCAGCAGGCGCTGTTCGAGGCGTCGCGCCAGGCCTGGGACATCTCGGCGGGCGCGGACAGGAAGATGCCGGGCGCGGTGGGCAACGCGGTCAGCACCCGGGCGGCGGACCGTGTGGCGGGCTGGTACCTGGCCCGCGTCCAGCAACGCTATCCGGGCGACCCGGTTGTGGGCCCGGCCTTCCGCTCAGTACTGACCCTGACCTCACCGCTCACCACGCTGTTCGCACCGAAGGTGGCGAGGGCGGTGCTCTTCGGGCCGGTTCCGGAGACGCCGTTGGAGCCCCCGATGACGCGGGAACCAGGGAGCGGCTGAGGGCCCGTCGGCCCCGGCGACGGGACGGGCCAGAGCGTCGTCGAGGGTGACGGCCGTCGCATCAGGCGCCGGCGGCCGCGCGCCGGATCGCGTCCAGCGTGCGCTCCACGTCCTCGTCCGTCGTCGACCAGTTGCTCACCGAGATCCGCATGACGCGGCGGCCGTGCCAGATGGAGCCGCTGATCCACGCCGTGCCGTCGGCGAGCAGCCGGGTCAGTACCCGTTCCGTGCGTTCCTCGTCGCCGAACTCGGCACAGACCTGGGTGAACTCCACGTCGTTGAGCACCGTGGCCCCGTCGATCCCGGAGATACCGGTCGCGAACGCGGAGGCGTGCCGGCACAGCCGGTCGACCAGGTCGGCCACACCGGACCGGCCGAGCGACCTGAGCGCGGCCCACACGGTGAAGGCCCTGCCCCGTCGGGAGAGTTCGGGGACCTTGTCGATCGGGTCCCCCTGTTCGTCCTGGATGAGGTAGTCGCCTTGGAGGCCCATCGCCGCCCGGAGTGCGGACGGGTCGCGCACTATGGCGAGACCGCAGTCGTACGGAACGTTCAGGGTCTTGTGGGCATCCGTCGCCCACGAGTCGGCGCCGGCGCAGCCCGCCATCAGATGCGCGTACGCGGGTGAGGCGGCCGCCCACAGTCCGAACGCGCCGTCGACGTGCACCCACGCGTCCGCCTCGTGAGCGGCACCGACCGTCTCGGTGAAGGGGTCGAAGGCACCGGAGTGGATGTCTCCCGCCTGGAGGATCACGATCGTGGGGCGCTGTCCGCCGGCGGCCAGGGCGTGCCGCAGCGCCTCGGGCTCGATGCGTCCCTGATCGTCCGCCTTCACCAGTTCGGGTTCGCCGAGCCCCAGGTAGCGCAGGCCCAGGTCGATGGCCATGTGGCGGTCCGCGCCCGCGATGACATGTACGGGCGGTCCGCCCGCGAGCCCGTCGCGGGCGACGTTCCAGCCTGCGCGCCGCAGCACCGCGTCGCGGCCGGCGGCGAGGCAGGTGAAGCTCGACATCGTGGCGCCGGTGGTGAAGCCGACGGCGCTGTCGGCAGGCAGACCCAGCAGGTCGAGCAGCCACGCGCCTGCGATGTCCTCCGCCGCCGCGTGCGCGGGCGAGACGGCGCGCATGACGCTGTTCTGGTCCCAGGCGCTGACCAGCCAGTCGGTGGCCAGGGCGGCCGGTTCACTGCCGCCGACGACGAACCCGTAGAAGCGGCCGCTGGGAAACGCGGTGAGTCCCGGCTCGCAGGCGCCGGCCAGCAGCTCGACGACGTCGGCGGGAGTACTCGGATCCTCCGGCAGCTCGGTCCCGAGCGCGCGCACGATCTCGTCGACCGAGGCGCGAGCCGGAACGGGGCGATCGGACAGGCTCGCCAGCCAGCGGACGGCGTGGTCGTACGCCTGGTGCAGCGCTGCCTCGCGCGCGTCCATGCCTCGGACTATGAGACAGGTGCGGCCGCCACGCAACCGGAGGCGGAACCCGGGGCGGAACCGGACGGCTAACTCTGGCGGACGGCTGCCCGCTGGCGGGCCGTTCGTACGGCGGCGGAGAGGTGACCGATGTCGTAGGCGCCGTGGTGGCGGATCCCGTTGATGAAGAAGGTCGGTGTCCCGGACACGCCGCTGAGGTCGGCGGATTCCACGTCCTCGGCCACCCGTTCCGCGCCCATCCGGTTGCGCAGATCGCGCACGAAACGCTGGACGTCCAGGCCGATCTGCTCCGCGTAGCGGACCAGGTCCGTGGGCTTCAGCGCGTCCTGGTGTTCCATGAGGACGTCGTGCATCCGCCAGAAGGCGTCCTGCACGGCCGCGGCCTCGGACGCTTCCGCGGCGAGTTGGGCGCGGGGGTGGACGTCGGTAAGGGGCAGGTGCCGCCAGACGTAGCGGACATCTCCGAAGTCGGCGAGGAGAGCGCGGACGACGGGTTCCGCCTGGCCGCAGTAGGGGCATTCGAAGTCGCCGTACTCGACCATGGTCACGACAGCGTCCGGGCGCCCGCGGATGTGGTCGCGTTCGGGGTCGACAGGCGCGGCGAGGTCGACGATGCCCTCTGTCGCGCCCAGCAGTGCACGAATCTGTGTACGGCGCGGGAGCAGCCGGATCACGGCCGTGACCGCCCAGGTGAGGGCGAAGGCGCAGATCACCGCGCTGAGGATGCCGATCTTCGCCTGTTCCAGCTGGTCGCCGCTGAAGGCGAGGGTCGCGATCAGCAGGGACACGGTGAACCCGACGCCCGCGATGGTGCCGCCGGCCGCCGTCGCGCCCCAGCCGACCGGCGGGCGCAGCTGCCCGTGGCTGAAGCGGAACGCCAGCCACGACGTCCCGAGAACCGCGATCGGCTTGCCCAGGACGAAGCCGAGCAGGACGCCGAGCGTGATCGGTGAGTCCGCGGCGCGCGACAGCTGTTCGGCGCTGATCGGGATGCCCGTATTGGCCAGCGCGAACAGCGGCACGATCACATAGCTCGTCCACGGGTGGAACATCCGCTGCAGCCGCTCGTTCGGCGAGATGGCCGATGCCAGCCCCTGCCGTACCGAGCGCTCGAGGTCCGGTGTCGGCTGCTCGCGGAACAGCCGGAACAGCCCGCTCGCCCGCTCCAGGTCGCTCCGGGCCGCGGGATACGCGTACGTGATCAGCCCGACGGCCAGACCGGTGACCACCGGGTCGACGCCGGACTTCAGCAGCGCCGTCCAGATCGCGATCCCGAGCAGCGCGTACACCGGACCCTGGCGAACCCCTGCGGCCCGCAGCCCCAGGATCCCGCCGAAAATGCCCAGCGCCACCAGGAGGGCCGGGACCACGATGCGGTCACTGTAGGCGACAGCGATGACGCCGAGCGCGACGAAGTCGTCGACGACGGTGACCGTGAGGATGAAGACCCGCAGGCCGGCCGGGAGGCGCGAGCCGAGCAGGGCGAGCATGCCCAGGGCGAAGGCGGTGTCCGTGGACATCGCGACGCCCCAGCCGTGCACCGAGGCGTGGCCGCCGTTGATGCCGAGAAAGATGGCCACCGGGACGACCATGCCGGCGATGCCGACGAGCAGCGGCAGCGTGACCCGTCGCCGTTCGCGCAGTTCGCCCATGTCGAACTCCCGCCGGGCTTCGAGTCCGACGACGAAGAAGAACAGGGTCATCAGCCCGTTGTTGACCCAATCGCGCAGGTCGAGCGACACACCATGGGAACCCAGCTCCAGCGACAGGTGCGTGCCCCAGAAGGTGTCGTAGGAGCCGGGCCAGATATTTGTCCAGACGAGCGCCGCCACCACCGCGGCCAGCAGGAACGTGGCACTGCCCGTCTCGGTCCGCAGAAAGTGCCGCCACGGCGTCCGCGCGTCGTCGCCGCACACGGTCTGCCCGGACATGCTTCCGGCCGCGGAGGGTTCGGTCACCCGGTGATTCTCTCCCGTACCCGGCCCTCGAGCCTGCTGTCGCGCGGATCGCCGTGTCACCCGTGGTGCCCCGGGCCCCGAAGCGGTGGGCGACGACGCCCGGTACGGCATCGTCCAAGGCTGAAACAGCACCCACCGCCACGGCTCGGCGTCCGGACGGACGCCGGTTACTTCACGTTGACCGCGCCCCAGGCGGCGGCGACCGTCTTCGCCTCGGTGCCGTCCGCGCCGTACAGGTCGCCCGCCGCCTTCACGGTCGCCTCACGGGCGGCCTTGTAGTCGGTCGTGGAGGTCATGTACGTGGTGAGCGCCTTGTACCAGATCTTGTAGGCCTTCTCCCGGCCGATCCCGGTGACCGTCGAGCCGTCCGAGGTCGGTGAGTCGTAGTCGACCCCGTTGATCGTCTTCTTGCCGCTGCCCTCGGACAGCAGGTAGAAGAAGTGGTTCGCGATGCCGGAGGAGAAGTGGACGTCCACATCCCCGGCGCCTGCCTTCCAGGCGTCCAGGGACTTCCCGTCCTTGCTGGGCTTGTCCATGTAACGCAGCGGCGTGCCGTCACCGTTGATGTCGATCTCTTCGCCGATGAGGTAGTCGCCGATGTCCTCCTTGTTGTTGGCGAAGAACTCCACCGAGGTGCCGAAGATGTCGCTGGTCGCCTCGTTGAGACCGCCCGACTCACCGCTGTACTCGAGGCCCGCGGTCCGGGAGGTCAGGCCGTGGCTCATCTCGTGCCCGGCCACGTCGAGCTCGGTGAGGGACTTCTTGTCGCCCTCGCCGTCGCCGTACGTCATGCAGAAGCAGCTGTCGTCCCAGAAGGCGTTGACGTAGGACTGGCCGTAGTGGACCCGGGAGTACGCGGCCTTTCCGTCGCCCGCGATGCCGCTGCGGCCGAGTTCGGCCTTGTAGAAGTCCCATGTCATGGCGGCGCCGTAGGCGGCGTCGACGCCGGCGGTCTGCCGGTTGTCGTTGCTGCCGCTGCCCCACTTGTCGTCGTCGTCCGTGAGCAGCTTGCCGGTGCCGCTCTGGCCCTGGTTGAGGTCGTACGTCTTGTGGCCTCCGCGCTCACCGTCGGTGAGCTCGAATCCGGAGCCGTTCTTCGTGGTGGTGAGGGGGACCTCGCCGCTGTACTGGCTGGCGCCGGTGCCCGTCTCGATGGCCTCGTACTGGTGCAGCTTCTTGCCCGTGGTGGCGTCCGTGACGATGTGCAGCCTGCTCGGCGTACCGTCCTTCTGCACACCGGTCCTGACGGTCTCGAAGGCGAGGACGGGCTTGCCGTCGCGCGCCCAGATCACCTTGCGGGCGCCGGCCGCGGCCTTGCGTACGGCATCGGTGGTCGCCACCGATATCCGGGCGTCGTTCGCCTTGTCCACGCTCTTGAGACTGCCGTCCTTGGCGGTGTGTGTGACGAGGTCACCGCCGAGGACGGGCAGCGAGGCGTACGTGCGCTCGTAGCGGGTGTGCACGGTGCCGTCGGCGTCCTTGATGACGTCGCGGACGACCAGCTTCTCCTTGGCGCCGAGACCGAGCTCTGCGGCGGCCGAAGTGGCGTCGGCCTGCGCGGACTTGATGGCGGCGGCGCGCGCGGACACGCTCGTCGGCGCGGGGGTGGGGTCGCCCGCGCGGTCGGGTGCCGTAGCGGCGGAAGCGGTCTGTACGCCGACGACCACCATGGCGGCCGTGGCCACGAGGGCAGCGGCCCGCCGGGTGTTCTTGTGGGGGGTCATGTGATCTCCGTCGTTCGGTCTGTGGGGGGTAGATCGCTATCGAACGTGCCACCGACCGACCGAAATTGACAGAGTGTCAACAATTACCTCACAACTTTTTGACCAGTTCTTGTCCGAATGGAAGTCAATGCTGTCCGTTACCCGGCGAGCGACCCCGCTCTGTTCCGAGCGCCAAGGCACGCGTAGATTCCTGGCTTTGACGATTGATCACTTCTGGGGGAGACGTGGACTGGGGGACGCTCGTCGCGGCGGTCAGCGGTGGCTCCATCGCCATTTCCGGTACCGTTCTGGCCGACTACCTTCGCCATCGCCATGAACAGGACCGCGGCGTGGGGGAGCGGCGACGGGATGTGTACATCGAGTTCATCACCGCCGCCGGAGCCTGCCACGCGCGGCTGCGCCAGATCGCCCAGGACCCGGGCGCCGAAGCCGACGTGGACACGGCGGCCCGCGAGGCGCTGAGCGATGCGGCGATCCATGAAGTACGGGAACGGCTGTTCATCGACGCGACCACCGAGGTCGCCGCTGCCGGACAGTCGATGTTCCAGCAGCTGCGCGCTCTGCAACGTACGGTCGCGGCAGGCGAGTCGCTGACGTCACCCGCCTTCCACGATGCCTACCACCCCTACATCGGCGCGGTCTGGACCTATCGGGTGGCTGTGCGTGGAGAGTTGGAAGGCAAGCCGCTTGCGCCCGAGGATTTCGGATGGGACGGGTGGGACGGCAGGGACCGATGTCCGATCTGCCAGGCCGCCGTCGTCAGCGGGACGTAGGTCCTGTCCGGTCGACACGCATCCTGCCGCTCATGACCTGACCTTCAGGACCTGCTCGTCTCGTCCGGAACGCCGTCCGCGGCGGCTCGGACCTGGTCACGCAGCTCGCGGAGAGCGTCGGCAGGCGCCCCGAGTCCGTTCAGCCCGAGCCGCGCGGCCTCCACACGGGAGTCCGGGTTCGTACTGAAGGCGAAGACGAGCGACTGGTGCAGCATCCACTGGTGGTAGGACAGCAGCCGTGCGGCGCGTTCGCGCACCTCGGCGACGTCGCCGTCCGCGGGCAGGGCGCGCACCATGCCCCGCAGGCGGTGGTAGACCACCACCTGCTCCCCGGCCGCTTTGGCTACCGCACCCGGTACCGGCTCCGGCTCTCCGCACGCGGCGACGACCTGGTCGGCCCGCGGCTGCGCGGCGACCGCCGCGTCGAGCACGTCCGCCAGGGTCCTGAGCTGCTCGGACCGAGCGGGCCGCTGGGGAGTCGTATGCCCGGCGGGCCGCAGGCGCCCGAGCATGCGGGCCGCGCGGTGCAGCAGATCCTGTGTGAGATGGGATATGCGGGACGGAGGGTCGTGAGCGGCATGTACGGCCATGGCTCCTCCTGGTCACAGCCCGACCAGCTCGACGGTGGAAGATCAACAGGTGCGGTGAACCCCTTAGGTCCTGTCCGGCACGCTGTGCGCGCACCTTCAGTGTGCGCCGTCCATCGCCCGGTGGCACTGCTCCGATGTCAACGGCGCACCCGATAGCGCAGGTGAAGCACCCGGTTGCCCTGAATCACCACGTCAGGATCCTCCAACAGGTGCTGCGCGTGGACCGACCCGAAGTAGCGCTTGCCGGACCCGAACACGACGGGTACGACGTCCATGCGCACCTCGTCGATCAGGCCCGCGGCAAGCACCTGGCCACCGACGTCGCCAGCGGCGACCTCGACCAGGCGGTCACCCGCAAGCTCCTGCGCCTTGGCCAGGGCTGCCTCGACGCCGTTGACGAAGTGAAACGGCGCCTCGGGGTCCCAGCCCTCGGGCTCCGGCCGGTGCGTCACGACGACCACGTGGTCGATCCCGCCCGGAGGCTTCCCGTCCCAGCCGTCCGTCAGGTCGAAGACGTGGCGGCCGACGATCGTGACTCCGATCTGGTCCCAGTACGGCCGGGTGTAGTCGTAGGACGTCTGCGACACCTTCAGCTCGCCGCTCTCGTCCAACGGAACGTCACCGCTGGTCAACCAGTCGAACAGCGGTCCGGGCTGGTCATTCTCGTCCGCGACGAAGCCGTCCACCGACACCGAGCTGTACATGACCACCTTGCCCACGGGGCTCTCCTCTGCCTTCGGCGGGGGGACCCCCATCCTCCGGCCCGCGATGCGCCACGCCAGAACCCGCTCGCTGATCCGGCCTGATCGACCGGACAGGGCCTAGCCTCCACAGCATGCTGCGTATCGCCGACACCCGCACCGGTCACCTCGTGGAGATTCCCCCCGGCCACCGCCATCTGCTGCGCATCTGCGTCCACCTGCCGGTCATCGACACGACGACCGACACCCCGATCGGCGCGGCGGATCTGCGGGCGCCACTGGTCGGCGACGTACTCGCGCGCGCGGCGGAGCTGCACGGCCTGCAGGCCGTCATGGTCCTCACCGCACCGGACCTGCCGTACGAGCGGGCCCGGGCGCTCGACCGAGCCATGGGCGCACTCGGCATCCATCCGCCCGCCGCCGTCGACACCCACGATGCGACCGGGTCACGCGGCGCCCCTGCCGACGTGCACCTGTTCGCTCACGGCACCGACAGCGACGCCGCCGACGGGGCACGGATCGACGTGGGCGGCGTCGGCCCCGGACCTGCGGACGACGTGGGCAGCGAGGATCCCCTCGCTGTCAGGATGCTTCTTCTCGGCCACGCCCACAGCGTGCCGGTCACCGTCACCCCCGCCGGGCTCGCCGAAGCCGGGAGGGCATTGCGGCACTGGCGACAACAGGTGGCCGACTGGGCACAGGAGCCGTCCCGGCCGATCCCCGCCGACCTGCGGCGACAGGCGTATGCCTCGCTCGACGACAATCTCGGTGTCCCCGCCGTCCTGGACCTGCTGGCCGGCCTGGAACGGGACCCGGACATCCCGGCCGGAGCGAAGTTCGAGACCTTCGCCCATCTCGACCGTGTCCTCGGACTCGACCTGGCACGCGAGGTCGGCCACCAGCACCAGGAGACGCCATGACAGCTGCAACCCTCCGGCGCCTGGTCGTGCTGCGGCACGCCAAGTCCGCCTGGCCCGACGATGTGGCCGACCACGAGCGGCCCCTGGCCCCGCGCGGCCGGCGCGACGCCCCGGCCGCGGGCCGATGGCTGCGCGAGGCCGACTGCGTCCCTGACCTCGCTCTCTGCTCCACCGCCCGCCGCACGCGCCGGACGTGGGACCTCGCCTCGGCGGAGTTCGGCGTCACGACGCCGGTGATCCACGACGTGCGCCTCTACGGCGCGACCGAGGCGGAACTGCTCGACGTCGTACGAGAGGCTCCCGCGCATGTACGCACGCTGATGCTGGTCGGGCACAACCCCGGCATGCAGGATCTGGTCCTGATGCTGGCCGGCGAGGCGGACGGCGTGGCGCTGGAGCGGACGCGTACGAAATTCCCGACGTCCGCCATCGCTGTCCTGCGGGTGCCCGGCGCCTGGGCGGATCTCTACGAGGGGACAGCCCGGCTGACCGAGATGGTCGTGCCCCGGGGCGCGAAGCCCTGACCCGTGGCACCGGTGTGCGCCTGAGGGGCCGGGAATGCGACAGGACCTCGGCGCGTTACCACCATCAGCAAGCTACTGGTAACGATGCCATCTGGAGGCACCGCATGGCACGAAGCGACACCCGACCGGTCATCACGCTCCGGTCGACTGCCGGAACCGGTCACACCTACGTCACCCGCAAGAACCGGCGCAACAACCCCGACCGCCTGCTCCTGCGCAAGTACGACCCCACCTTCGGCCGGCATGTCGTGTTCCGCGAGGAACGCTGACCGGCTCACACACTCGGCACTGGCCAAACGCCCGTCTCAAGCGAAGGATCCGCGCATGAAGTCTCGTATCCACCCCATATCCCGGCCGGTCGTCTTCCGTGACCGTGCGGCGGG
This sequence comes from Streptomyces sp. NBC_00885, assembly GCF_045207475.1. Lineage (NCBI taxonomy): Bacteria > Bacillati > Actinomycetota > Actinomycetes > Kitasatosporales > Streptomycetaceae > Streptomyces > Streptomyces sp. NBC_00885. The sequence continues at coordinate 462,478 of NZ_CP108796.1, read as the reverse complement.
CACCGCGTTCCTGACGACCTCGACCGCGGACTCCGCCCAGGGCGTGGAGTGGGAGGACGGCAACACCTACCCCGTCATCGACGTGGAGATCTCCTCTGCCAGCCATTCGTTCTACACCGGAACCTCGCGGGTCGTGGACACCGCCGGCCGTATCGAACGGTTCGAGCGCCGCTACGCATCCGCGGCCTCCCGGGGCTGACCACCCCACGTCACGCGGTGGGCGCTCAGAAGGGCGCCCACCGCAGTCATGTGCGGGTCAGAACTGCTCGGACTCCGGGATCAGATGCATCGCCGCCTCCTCCGCCGAGGCGGCACCGTCGATACCGACGTCGGTAGCGATCATGTCCTTCTCCAGGCCGGAGTGCGCCCCCTCGTCAGGGGCCACGAGCCGGCCTGCTCGCTCCTCCCCGACCTCGTCGTCGATCAGCTCCCCGTCCGTGTCCCAGGCGTCTCCCAGCCCGTCACCGACGGGAACGGTGACGTCGGGTGTTTCCTCGGCCAGCCGCTCGTCCAGGCTCTCGCCGCGGTGCTGCTCCTCCGCGGTGGTGCCCACCCGGTCCACGGCCCACGGCCGCTCCGGTGGGGAGTATCCGTCGGAGAGGATCTGCAGCGCGGGATCCTCGAGCGTGTCTTCGGCGTCCAGCAGCCCGGCGTCGTCCCCTACCTCGGACCCGTCCGGCTGGTAGACCTCGTCGCCCATGGAGCTCTCGCTCATGTCTCCTCCTCACGGCCCTGTGTTTTCAGTTTCCGCCAGGTTGGGGCGCCAGGCTCCTCGTGGAGCGCATTTCGGCCGGCTCGATCACGGACGGCGGCAGGCGGAGCCGGGGGAGAGGGCAAGGCCGGGCATGAGCTTGTCCTGCTCATCGGGGCTGATGGTGGCTCTCAGCCGGCAGATCTCCGCCAGCCGGGCAGCGGTGTCCAGATTCCAGAGCCGTACGGTGCCGTCGTTGCTGCTGCTGGCCACCGTCCGCCCGTCGGGCGCGAAGGCGACGCCCCACACCGCGTTGCTGTGACCGGCCAGAGCCGCCACCAAACGGCGCCCGGCAACGTCCCACAACCGCACGGTCCGGTCATTGCCGCTGCTCGCCAGGGTGCGGCCGTCGGCGGAGAAGGCGACCCCCCGTACGGAGCCGGTGTGGCCGGTCAGTATCGCCACCGTGCGGCGCCGCGAGGTGTCCCACAGCCGTACGGTGCCGTCGTTGCTGCTGCTCGCGAGGGTCAGCCCGTCCGGACCGAAGTCCACACCCCGCACCGCGCCGGTGTGCCCGGTGAGCGAGGCCAGCGCGCGGCGACCCGGCACGTCCCACAGCCGCACGGTCAGGTCGTCGCCCGCGCTTGCCAGGGTCCGGCCGTCGGGGCTGAAGGCGACATCGTTGGCGAAGTCGGTGTGGCCGGTGAGTGTGGCGAGCAGTCGCCGCTGCGCGAGGTCCCACAGGCGGATGGTGCGGTCGGATCCGGCGGAGGCCAGGGTGCGGCCGTCGGGGCTGAAGGCCACGGAGAACACGGCTCCGGTGTGGCTGGTGAGTGTGGCGAGCAGTCGCCGCTGCGCGAGGTCCCACAGGCGGATGGTGCGGTCGGATCCGGCGGAGGCCAGGGTGCGGCCGTCGGGGCTGAAGGCCACCGAGAACACGGTTCCGCTGTGGCCGGTGAGTGTGGCGAGCAGTCGCCGCCCCGGCACGTCCCACAGCCGAACCGTGTGATCTGCGTCCGCTGTCGCCAGCCGCCCGCCGTCCGGGCTGTAGGCGGCCTTCCAGATCTCGGTGAACGGACGCGCCGTCAGAACCGATCTGCGCAGGTCCCACAGCACAACGGAGTCGTCGAACCCGGCCGTGGCCACCACCGAGCCGCCGGAGTCGACGGCCACGCCCTGTACATAGTCGGTGTGGCCGGACAGGGTGCTGGTCAGGCGGCCGCTGCGCACGTCCCACAGACGCGTGGAGCCGTCGCCGCCCGCGCTGATCACCGTGGTGCCGTCCGGGGTGTAGGCCACGGCGTTGATGTCGTCGCTGTGCCCCGTCAGGGTCGATGTCGTCCTGCGGCCCGCCAGGTCCCACAGCCGCACGGTCCGGTCGACGCCGCCGCTGACGACACTTCGCCCGTCCGGAGCGAACGCAACTCCCAGTACCTCGTCGGTATGGCCCCGGAGCACGGCCATCGGGCGGGCATGGGCCGCGTCCCACAGCCGTACGGTGCGATCCGCGCCCGCGGACACCAGTGTCCGGCCGTCCGGGGCGTAGGCAAGGGTGTTGACGTCTCCGTCATGGCCGGCGAGGGTCGCCATGGCCCTGTGGTCCCCCGAGGCCTGCCACAGTCTGATCCTTCCGTCGGGACCGGCGGTGGCGAGCGCCGTCCCGCGGGGGTCGAAGGCCAGTGCCCGGCCGGCTCTGGTGGCGGGGGGAAGAACGGCTTTCGTACGGTGGCTCGTGGTGTCCCAGAGCCGCACGGGGCCCTCGGTGGAGGTCGCGGCGAGAGTGCGCCCGTCGGGGCTGAAGGCGACCGCGCGCACCCGCCCGGGGACGGTGAACGTCGCGGTCTGCCGGCGGTCGGCCACTCGCCACAGCTTCACCGTGCCGTCGGAACTGGCCGTTGCCAGCGACCTGTTGTCCGGGGCGAAGACCACGCAATTGACCGGACCACTGTGCCCGGTGAGCCGGGCGGAGAAGTACTGCGCCTGCGTGCTCAGCAGGGCTCCGCGCGCCTGCGTCGTCGGCGAGGTGCGATAGGCCTGCTCGGCCAGCAGCAGCGACGCCTCCGGCTGTCCCGCCGCCAGGGAGGTGGACTGTGCGGCAAGAGCCTGTGATCGGGCGACGCGTCCCTGGGAAAGTGCGCCGGCGCGCTGGTGATAGGCGAGGGCGCCGGCGGTGACGGCCAGGAGGAGCAGCACGGCGAGTGTGGCCATGAGCCTGCGCTGCTGCCGGACCTGGCGCCTGGCGCGCTCTTCCGCGCTGCGTTGCTCCGACTGGCTGGACTGAAGGAACTGCCCCTCCAGTGGGGTGAGGTGAGTCCGGCCGTCGAGATCGTCGGCCCAGCCGCGGACGGCGGCGAGCCGGCTGCCGCGGTAGAGATGGGAAGGGTCGCGCCCCTCGCGCTCCCATTCGCCGGCGTCGTGGGCCAGTTGCTGATGGATCAGAAGTCCCGCCCGGTCGGCGTTGATCCAGCCGTGCAGTCGTGGCCAGGCGTGCAGGAGGGCCTCGTGGGTGATCTCCACGGTGTCCCGGTCGAGGGTGATGAGCCGGGCCCGTACGAAGGCGTCGAGCGCCGCGGCCGCCCCGTCCGTGCCCATCAGCTGTTCCATCAGGGAGGTACGGCTCATCCGGCGCCGGGTGGGCCCGGCGCCGTCGGCGACATGGACCAGCCGTACCAGGATGCGGCGGATCGTCTTCTGCTCGACGGGGTAGAGGCGCGCGAACACGTCCTCGGCGGTCCGCGCGATCGCGCCCTGGATGCCGCCGGTGCGCTCGTATCCGGCGACCGTCAGTGTGGAGCCGTCGCGCTGCTGCCAGGTGGCTCTCAGCGTGTGGGACAGGAGCGGCAGTGCCCCGGGCGGCGTGTGGTGGGGCGGCCTGCCCGGCTCGTCGCGTAACCCCGCGTCACGGAGAAGGAGTTGGACCAGGCCCGGTTCGAGTGTCAGACCGGCCAGCTCCGCGGGACGGGTGATCGAATCCTGCAGTTCCTCCATGGACATCGGGGGCAGCACGAACAGCGCGTCCGTGAAGACGGAGGCCAGTTCGGGAACGTCGAGGCAGTGCCCGGAGAAGTCGGCCCGCACACCGAGGACCACGACTGCGGGACTCTGTTCGCCTGCCGCCGGGCCGGAGGTTGCCACCGCCGAGAGCACGGATACGAACGCGCGTCGCTCGGCCTCGTCGGCGCACAGGGTGAAGAGCTCCTCGAACTGATCGACCAGTAACACCAGCCGGTTGGGAGGAGGTTCGCGGTGCCCGGGGCCCCCGGGTGGTGGGGCCGACATCGTGCGGACGGCGTCCAGCAGCACATGCGGGCGGTCCTGCAACTCCTGGGCGGAGATGCCGAGCGAGGTGCCGAGGACCTTCCCGGTGCAGTCCAGGAGTTCGTCCAGCGGATGTGCCGTGGGGGTGAACATCACCACGGGCCACGCGTCCGCACCCGGCATCGGGAAGGCGCCCCTGCGGCGCAGGGCGGGCACGAGGCCGGCGTTGAGCAGCGAGGACTTGCCCCCTCCGGAGGGTGCGACAAGCAACAGCGGTCCGCCGCCGATCCGTTCGAAGACCCGGTCGACGAGGGAGGCGGTGACGCGCTCGCGTCCGAAGAACCATCCGGCATCGTGCGACGTGAACGCCGACAGGCCCTGGTACGGACACTCGCCACCGGACTCCGGCCCCGCCGCGGCACCCGTACCCCTGCCGGAGTCCGGTGAGACGGCTTCGGGCAACAGGCGCAGCAGCTCGCCGTCTGCTTGCAGCACCTGGTCACAGCGCCGCGCGACGTCGAAGGTCGCAGGCTTCGAACCTGTCTCGATCTTGCTCAAGTAGCCTTTGCTGTAGTGCGTCTGACGTGCCAGATCGGCCAGTGACAGGCCTCGCTGCCCCCGGAGGCGCCGCAGTTGTGCGGGGAACGACACCGTCGCGCCGTCAGGTAACTCGCCCTGGTCGATGGGTTCCTGTCCATCCTGCTGCTCCCACAAAGAGCACCCCTTGGCATTCGTGCGCAGGCCACGGTACGGCTGGTGCCCAGGCTACAGCGGGGGTCGGACCGTGATCCGGTGACTTTCGGCCGATGGCCCTCACTCGGACGGGACTGCACCCGTGGGCGGGACCCCGTAGACGTCAGTACGGGTGCCCCGCCACGCGGCTCGAGTTCACCGGCCCTGTTGTGTCAGGTGCGCATGTCCTTGGGGAGCGTGACCAGCCAGCGGGTGTCCTGCCGGGGGCGGAGGTAGAGGGCCCAGTACACGGTGGCCGTCGCCATGATGCCGCCGGTCCACAGCAGGTACTGCGTTTCCTGCTGACTGAGGATGTAGACGAGTACGGCGATCAGCACGAGGGGCATGGCGGGCCAGAGCGGCATCCGCCAGGCGGGCAGTTCCCTGTGCGAGGCGCGCCGGGCAGCGAGCGCGGCGATCGCGACGAGCAGGTACATCCCCGTCACCGAGACACCGGTCACGCCGTACAGGGTGTCGAGGTTGACGAAGCACAGGGCAGCGCCGGGGACTCCGACCACGAGCGTGGCGACCCACGGGGAGCCGAACCGGCCCAGCCGGGACAGGGCGTTGTTGACCGGCTCGGGCCATGCCTTGTCACGGGCGGAGGCGAACAGCACGCGGGAGTTCTGGATGACCATGACGATGCCCGCGTTGATGATGGCGAGCGCGACACAGAGGCTCACGAACGTGCCGACCGCCGAATTGCTCCAGGCGGTGACCATCGTGCTGATGTCACCGGAGGTGAGGGCCGCGAGGTCGGGGGCGCCCATGGTGATCGCGACCACCGGGACGAGGATGACTGCCGCCGAGATGGCCAGGGTGGCAAGGACGGTACGCGCCACGTTGCGCCGCGGGTTCTCCATCTCCTCGGAGAGGTAGACGGCGGTGGAGAAGCCCTGAGTGACGAAGAGGGCGATGGCCAGGCCCGAGACGATCAGCATGGCGTTGACCGGGCCGGGTGAGCCGCTGTCGCCTGCGACCACGCCGTGGACGAGGCTGCCGGCGCCGCGCTCGGTGTGGGCGAAGCCGAGGACGGCCACGACGGCGGCCGCGATGACTTCGAGGACCAGAAAGACTCCGGTGATCCAGGCGTTGGCGCGCAGGTCGAGGAGTCCGGCGAGGGTGGCCAGCAGCATGACTCCGGCGCCCGCGGCCTCCGCCGGTACATGGACCAGCGGGGCGAGGTAGTCCGCCGTGCCCATGGCGATGACCGGCGGCACGATCATCACGACCAGCAGGGACAGGACGAACACCAGCCAACCGGCCAGTCGCCCGGTCAGCGTGGTGACGATGGCGTACTCGCCACCCGCGCTGGGAATCAGGGTGCCCAGTTCCGAGTAGCAGAACGCGACAGCGATACAGAGGAGCGAGCCGATCGCGATGGTGAGAGCGGTGGCGGTGCCGAGGCTCGCGAACAGATCGGGCACGACAACGAACAGTGTGGAGGCGGGTGTCACGCACGAGAGGGTCAGCAGTGTCCCGCCGACGACGCCGATGGAACGCTTGAGGGTGTGCGGCCCGTCCTGGCCGCTGGAGTCCGGCGCCGCAGGTGCTGGGGCGGCTGTGAGCGGCTGGCTGAGCATGTCGGTCATGGAGCGGTTCCGATCGACTGGGCGTGACGAGTGACGGCGGGAGTGCTATCGCCTCCGTGGCTGGACTGGCTGTGGTTCATCCACTCCCGGCGCGTTATGGAAACCCGCCGAATCCGGAACGTCAACCCTTGTTTGCCTTCGGAATTCGTTGCTGACGAGGTCCCGTACGGCGGTTTCCGAAGCAGGTCGCGGTAGTGACCGCGATCCGACGGGCGACTGAATCCGGCTCCTTGATGAGTCGATGACCTTCGAAACACAGGGAATCGGGCGCGATTGGCTTCGATGTGAGAAGCGCGGTTGCGGGCCAGATCCGGCCACGGACGGTGACGGTGGCCCTGCGGGAATCGCAGTCGCGTGGCCCATGCGGTTTCGCAGTCTTTGCGTTGTGGCGCGCCGATGGCCGACAACCTCGGACGCGGAGTGGTCGCGCACAGGTTCATCGACCATACTGCCCGTCGTGGAACAGCGCGTAGATCCAAACATCCCACTCGAGTCCGCCGTTGGGACCGACCCGGCGTACATCCCAGGCCTCACGGCCCCCCGCTCTGCCGAGACGGCAGAGGTCGAGGAGGTGAAGGAGCAGGTCCCGGAGCAGTCCGTGGAGGCGGAGCCCGACGCGGCCGCTCAGGAGGATGCGCCCACACCCCAGGAGGAGGGCGCCGCCACTGAGGCGGAGGAGGAGGCGAGCGGTCCCGTCTTCGAAGTCGCGGACCGCCGTGGTTCGATCAGGGCGGACCGCGACGGTATCCGGTTCCGGCTCGACGACCAGGAGGCCGAGTTCCGCTGGGACGAACTCGGCGCCGTCGAGATCAAGCCCGCGCGATTCGGCCGCCGGTTCACCGTCACCGTCCACCTGTCGACCCGCCGCTGGTTCGACGCCGAGGTCGAGGCCCCGGTCAGGAGTCAGCTCAAGGAGTGGACGGCGGAACTCGACGCGGTCCTGGACGCCTACTTCGAGGATGCCTGACGGACAGTCAGCGTGTCTGTCGCATGCGCCATTCGACACGTCCGCCTCCCGGTCGCCACGGCCGGGAGGTTTGTCGTCCATCGCCGATGCTGCGTCCCTCACGCGACCGACGGCAGCGTCCGGGCACCGGGTCTGACCTGGTCTTTCGTGTCAGTCCGATCTACCCTCGCCTGATCGGGAAGGGGGACCGGATGGACCGGAACATACGCACCGTGGACGATGTACTCAGGCTCCTGGACAGCCTGTTCGCGCCAGAGGCCGACCGCTGGACGGCCGGCGCGGCATCCTGGTGGGACGGGTTCTACGCGGACCGCACCAAACCGGTGCCGTTCTTCGTGAGCAAACCGGACGAGAACCTGGTCTCGTACCTCGACCGCGGCCTGATCACCCGGGGCCGCGCCCTCGACCTGGGCTGCGGCCCCGGCCGCAACGCGCTCCACCTCGCCTCGCTGGGCTTCGAGGTGGACGCGGTCGATCTCTCCCCGGCGGCCATCGCCTGGGCCGGGGACCGCGCCCGTGCGGCGGGTGCCGAGGTCCGGTTCCACTGCGGTGACGCCTTCAGCCTCGCGGGCACCGAACTCGGCGGCCCGTACGACCTGATCTACGACTCCGGCTGTTTCCACCACCTGCCGCCGCACCGCCGCATCAGCTACCTCTCCCTCCTGGAGCGGTGCCTGGTGCCCGGCGGTCATCTCGCCCTCACCTGCTTCGCGGCCGGCGAGATGGGCTCAGAACTCCCCGACTCCGACTTCTACCGCCAGTCCCGTCTGCACGGCGGACTCGCCTACACGCCGGAGTCTCTGCGCTGGATCTTCTCCGACCTGGCGGAGGTCGAGCTGCGCCGTATGCGCGACGAGGCACCCGAGTCCCCCTGCTTCGGCGAACCGTTCCTCTGGACAGCCCTGTTCCGCCGTGATGCCCAGCCGTAAACAGGGTGAGTCGTCTCGTCCAAGACCCCCATGTACAGGCATTGTTCGGTCTGGTGCACGATCTGGTGGTGCGTGGGCACACCGATGCGCCGAGAGGCATGATGATTGCCCGGCGCCGTGAGAGTGAGGGGGTTGGTCGGCAGATGTCCCGTGTGGCCGGTGGTCGGCATGACGTTCTTGAGGGGGACCGAACCGGTGAGGGCGAGGCTGTCGGCGACGACGGGCCGGGCGCGGCGCGTGGGGGAGCCGCAGGACAAGTGCGCGCCGCGCTGGGCTGGCTCGTACGTTTCGTCTGGAGCACCCTCGTAGGCGAGTGGCGTGGCATTGTCGTCGCTCCCCTGCGGGAACTGCTGGTACGCCGACGGGTGACCGGGCTCTCTCTGGCGTTTCTGGCCACGTTCGCGGTCATCTTCTTCCATGCGATTCACGTGACGCCGCGCGGTGCGGTGGTCGTGCGGCTGCTCGGCGAGGTGCGGGCCGACTTGCCGCTCCCTATCGCCCTGTTGCGTACGCCTGTGTCCTTGTTCGTCCCCGCGCTCGACCTGCCGGTGTGGGCAGGCATTACGCAGTTGTTCCTGGCGTTCGCCCTTGCCGAACTGTCGCTGGGCCGTGCCCGGACGCTGATGGTCGCGTACGCCACGACTCTGGCCGGCACGCTCAGCGTCCGGGTGATGATCGCCATCGGCCCGGGCTGGTGGGGGCTTGGACTGCCGCCCGAGATCGGGCAGGTACTCGACACGGGACCCTCTGCCGCCGTCGTGGGTCTGTTCACCTACCTCGCGGTCGTACGGCGGGCGCCCGTCCTCTTCGCGTTCACCGGTGGCTCGATGGTGCTGGAGTCCGTCATCAAACCCAATCTGGCAGCTCGTGAGCACCTGATCGCGATCGCCGCCGCGATCGTCCTGGGGCTGTGCCACGGACGCTTCCGGGCGCGTGCGTCGGGGGATGAGGGTGCGCTGGCGGACGGTGGCCGGTTGAGATGGCGGTTGCTGAACCGCGGTTGGGGATCGCCTTCGGTGCCGGAGCCACGAAGGGACGCCGAAAGCCCTACCGGCAAAGGCCGTTGGGTGGCGTTCGAACCCGTCGGCAAGGGGCGCGGGACCGAACGATCCGAGGAGCCCGCCGACTAGAGGGTGTCCGGTCTAGAGATGTTCGGTGCTGCGTCCGGTCGGAGGGCTGTTCTCCTCGGTCGTACCCGGCACGGTGATGACGACCTTGCCGCGTACGAGGCCGTTGTGCAGATGCCGGATCGCCTCGGGGACCTCGCTCAGGGGGTACGCTCGCTCGACGACCGGCGTGATCTTTCCTGCCTCGAGGAGTTCCTTGAGGAACTCCAGATCCTTCTGGCGCTCCGCCGAGACCAGCCCGAGCAGCTTCTGGCCCACGAACGGTGACAGCAGCGCCGCTCGGAGCAGGCGCTCCGTGCCCCCGAGCCACGGTCCTCCCTCCTCGCCGCCGACGATGACGAGAATTCCCTTCGGAGTGAGTGCGCGCCGCAGGTGCGACAACGAGCGGTTGCCGGCGATGTCGAGAATGACGTCATAGCGGCGAGTCCCGTTCGCGAAGTCCTCGCGGGTGTAGTCGATGACCTCATCCGCGCCGATCGACCGGACAAGGTCTGCCTTCGCCGTACTGCACACGCCGGTGACGTCGGCTCCGTACATCTTGGCGAGCTGCACCGTGAACGTCCCCACACCGCCCGACGCACCGATGACGAGGACCTTCTGTCCTGTCCGGACCCGTCCCTTGTCCCGGACAGCGTGAAGGGCGGTGTAAGCCGAAATGGGGACGGCCGCCGCCTGTTCGAAGGTCAGATTCGCGGGCTTCGGGGCGAGCCTGTTCTCCCGGGCGCACGCGAACTCGGCGAATGAGCCGTCGCACGCACCGAAGACCTCATCACCGACCTTGAATCGGGTCACTTTTCTGCCGACCGCCTCGACGCGACCCGCGACATCCAGGCCTCGCACAGGGTTCTTGGGTGCACGAAGCCCGAAACCCATGAGGCGCAGCAGATAGGGCATGCCCGTCATGAGGTGCCACACGCCCGCCTCGACGCCGGCCGCGTGCACCTGGACGAGCACATCACCGTCCCCGACGGCGGGCGGATCGATGTCCCTGAGCTTGAGCACATCGGTTGAGCCGTACGCGTCCTGGACAATGGCCTTCATGGTGTCTCTCCATCAGTTTGCGTGTACTGGAACACGGCGTCGAGCGGGACCTTGAACACCCTGGCGATCTGAAAAGCCATCTCGAGGGAAGGCGAATAGCGGCCCTTCTCGATGGCGATGACGGTCTGGCGGGTCACGCCGATGAGATCGGCCAGCTGCGCCTGCGTCATCTCTCCGTGCGCGAACCGGAGGGCTCGGATCGAGTTCGTGACTCGGGTCGGCTTCACCACGGCTGAAAGCCTCGGCGGTAGGCGGCGAGCTTTGCCGCGCAGCCGAGGAGCGAGGACAGGACGAATGCCAGGTAGACGGCATTGGCGATCCAGAAGTAGTCCAGCTCGGCCATCGACATGCCGAGCGCCGCGACGCCGCCGATGGCGACGAACGACTGGCCCACGTGCTCACCGAACCGGCCGATCTCCCTGTCGCGTTGGTCCTTCTTGCCGCCGTCCTTGGGTGAGGTGGTGGCGACCACGATGCTGAGCACGATCGATGCGACGATCGCGGCTCCGATCGTGTACAGCAGTGTCGAGACGTACGACACCTCGGTGAGGGGGGTGCCCTGCGCCCGCCCCAGGATGATGGCGAGGTAGGTCGCATAGGCGCCGACCGTGACCACCGCCATGATCCATGTGCGCTTCTCTTCGAACGACACTCCCGCTCCCCATGTTAAAGAAACTTGACATGGATGAATGTAGGGAACCCTTGACATCATGTCAAGGGTTCTTAACATCGGCGAGCGGGGTCCGAGCAGGCGCTACGGGGCTCGTCGAACGGGACGGCGGGGTCTTTGCGCGCAGGCGCAGCTGCGCCCGGCCTGCGGCGGCAAGGGCTTATGGAGTCACGGGAGAGACAGCGTCCAGGAGCGGTGCTTCCAGACGATCAGGGCGGCTGTTGACGATCATGGCGGCGGTCAGCGGTGCTGGTCGCCACGCTCCGCGTTCTTCTCCTTGATGCGGACGGCTTCTTTCCGGACCTCGGCCTGGGTGGCGCGCTCCTTCTGCAGCCACTCGGGACTTTCCGCCTTCAGCGCCTCGATCTGCTCGGTGGTGAGGGCTTCGGTGATGCCGCCTCGCGCGAGACCCGAGATGGAGATGCCCAGCTTCGATGCGACCACGGGCCGGGGGTGCGGGCCGTTGCGTCGCAGCTCCTGCAGCCACTGGGGCGGATCTGCCTGCAGTGCACTCAGCTCGGCGCGCGAGACGACGCCCTCCTGGAACTCGGCGGGGGTGGCCTCGAGGTACACACCCAGCTTCTTCGCCGCCGTGGCGGGCTTCATCGTCTGGGTGGTCTGGTGCGACGTCATGCTGTCAAGAGTATCGAGCGTGTGCGCCACCTCTGACCACGACCGATAGCCTTGCGGGGTGACAGGTTCGGAAGTATCCCCTTCGTTCCGGCTCGCGTATGTCCCGGGAGTGACGCCCACCAAGTGGGTGCGGATCTGGAACGAGCGGCTGCCCGACGTCCCCCTGACCCTCATCGCGGTGTCCGCCGCCGAAGCGTTCGACGTGCTGCGGGGCGGCGGCGCCGACGCGGGTTTCGTGCGGCTGCCGGTCGACCGGACGGACCTCAGCGCGATCCCGCTCTACACCGAGACGACGGTGGTCGTGGTCCCGAAGGACCACGTCGTGGCCGCGGTCGACGCGGTGTCCGCCGAGGACCTGGCCGACGACATCGTGCTGCACCCCCTCGACGACACCCTCGACTGGGAGCGTCCGCCGGGACGGCCCGCGAACGAGCGTCCCGCCACGACGGCGGACGCCGTCGAACTGGTGGCGGCCGGGGTGGGACTGCTTGTAGTGCCCCAGTCACTCGCCCGCCTGCACCACCGTAAGGACCTCACGTATCGGCCGGTCACGGACGCTCCCGAGTCGCGCGTCGCGCTGTCCTGGCCGCAGGACGCGACCACCGACCTGGTGGAGGACTTCATCGGTATCGTCCGCGGGCGGACCGTCAACAGCTCACGGGGCCGCACACCGCCCCCGGCACAGCAAAAGCGCAAACGCCCCGATACGGGCGGCGGCACACGGCAGAAGCCCGCGGCCGGGAAGCCCACCGGCAAGAGCCCCCGGAGCGGTTCCGGCGGCCCCAAGGGCGGCTCCAAGGGCGGCCGGCGCGGCAAGCCTCGCGGCCGCTCGTAGCGCCGGCTCAGTGCGGTGCGGCCTGAGCGCGGGGCAGCGCGGCGCACAGCCGGTCGACTTCGTCGTCCGTGTTGTAGTAGTGCACCGACGCGCGGACCAGGGAGGTCAGGCCCCGTGGTTCGAGGTCCCAGCGTGCGTAGTCGGCGACCGAGACCGAAACGTTGATCCTTTTCGCCTGGAGGTCCCGGGCGATGTGATCGCTGTCGTGGCCGTCGACGGTGAAGGTCACGATGCCGCACTGCCGGGATCCCCGGTCGTGGACTTGCACCCCGGGAAGGGAGCGCAGACGCCGGCGCAGATTCCCGGCGAGGAGCGTGACACGCTCCTCGATGGCGTCCAGGCCCAGGTCGAGGGCGTAGTCGACGGCGACGCCGAGGCCGATCTTGCCTGCGTAGTACGTTTCCCAGTTCTCGAACCGGCGGGCGTCGTCCCGGACGCGATAGCTGTCCGGAGATGTCCAGGTCGCGGCGTGCAGGTCCAGGAACGGCGGTTCCAGACGCGCGCGGATGCGTGGAGAGCAGTAGAGGAAGCCGGTGCCGCGCGGGCCGCGCAGGAATTTGCGGCCGGTCGCGGTGAGGAGGTCGCAGCCGGTCTCGTTCACGTCCACGGGCATCTGCCCGACGGACTGGCAGGCGTCAAGGAGGTAGGTCACCCCGGCTTCCCGCGCTGCCTCGCCGATCTCGGCCGCCGGGTTGACCAGACCGCCCTGGGTGGGGACATGGGTAACGGCAATCAGCTTGACCCGCTCGTCGATCATCTCCCGCAAGGCACCGACGTCGAGCTGTCCGCTGTCGTCGTCGGGCACGACATCGACCTGCACACCGTGGCGTCGGGCCGTCTGCAGGAAGGCGATGGCGTTGCTCGCGTACTCGGCGCGGGCCGTCAGGATCCGGTCACCCGGAGCCCAGGGAAGCGAGTAGAAGGCCATGTCCCAGGCGCGGGTGGCGTTTTCCACCACCGCGATGTCCTCGCGGGCCGCGCCCACCAGGCGGGCCAGCGCGTCATAGGTGTGCTCGATGCGGTCGGCCCGTGCGGCCGCGGCCTCGTAGCCCCCGATCTCCTCCTCCAGCCGCAGGTGTTCCACCACCGCGTCGACCACGGGCCGCGGCTGCAGCGCGGCCCCGGCGTTGTTGAGGTGGGTGACCCGCGCACAGCCCGCTGTGTCCTGACGTACCTGCTCGACATCGATTCGCATCATCGGCTCCATCTCGGTAGTCCTCGCATTCTGGCTCCCCAGAACGCGCAGGAGCCGGACCGGCGCCGCTTCTACTCATGACGTCCGGTCAACGGGCTGTTCCACCGTTGGGCGATGGTGGCCGCACGGGCGAAGTGGGCGGCGGCCTCGTCGTCGCGGCCGAGGAGTGCGGCGAGTTCGCCGAGCGTGTAGGCGACCGGTCGGAGGGCCACGGTGAAGCCCGAGGACGGCGGCAACCCGTCGCGGTAGGGAAGCAGTGACGCGTACAGCTCCTCCGCGCCCTTCGTCTCGGCCAGCGCCACCATCGCCATCGTGCGGAAGGTGGCGAAGACCTTGAAGAAGTAGTCGGGCCGTATCGGCAAGGCCTGGGCCAGGACCCGTCGGGCCTCGTCGGCCTGTCCGGCGGCGGCAAGCGATGCGGCAAGCAGGTCCGCGGCCACCGGGCCGTAGCCGTCGAACAGCTTCCGGGCCTGCGGCAGGAACCAAGCTGCTGTTCTTCCTCGGCGTGCTCCTCGAAGACGCAGACGACAGCGAGCGCTCGACGATCCTCAGCGCGCTGCCACTGCCCGCCCGCCTGCTCTGGTATGCCGTCGGCCGTCCTCAATACGCGCGCAGGATCCGGCGTGTCCGGCGGATCCGCCGCTGACGGCACGCCATTGCCTGCCCCGCGAACTCCCCAGGCCGACACGCTTCCTTCTCCGGAGAGAGATCCCATGACCATGAAACGCCTCGCCACCGTCCTTGCTGCCCTGGGCGGCGCATTCATCATCTACGTCGGGCTCAGCTATCTGCTCACCCCCCAGACGACCGCGGCCGACTTCGGCCTCCCGACCTGGCCCCGGCACGACGGCACTGCATTCCTCGCCGTCAAGGGCGTCCGCGACATCGCGACCGGACTGGTCGTCTTCGCACTTCTGCTGTCCGGGCACCGCAGGGCGCTGGGCTGGGCGATGCTGGCGATCTCGTTCGTTCCCGTCGGAGACCTGGTGATAGTCCTGAGCAATGACGGTTCGCCCGGCACCGCGTACGGGGTTCACGGCGTCACTGCCGTCGCGGTGGGGGTGACGGCCGGTCTGCTCCTGCGTGAACGCCCGCTGGGATGACAGGACCCTCATGGGTGCGGGATTGCCCTTCGGATTTCCCCGCTCTCACCGCTGCTTTCAGCGCGGATTTCGCCAACCACACAGCTGTCCGGAGATTGGGTTGCACTCGTGTAACAGCCGCTGGCATTAGCTGCCGGGTTCGGCCGGTATGGACCCAACAGACGATACGCCGAGGCGAGTTGAGCGATTGCGCACCCTTGTCACTCCGGTGTTCGATTCCACATAATCGCAGGGCGCTTGCGGACTCATCCCCCACTGGGTTCGGACGCCTTATTGCGTGCTGCCGTTTTTCGGCGCACGTCATTCGGTGGTGACTTCCGGTTCCCGGGGTTGGGATGAGTTCGCCGTTGAGGCGTACCCCCCACGAGAGGAAGTCCGTTGAAGAGCTACCTGAAGCACCTGAGGGTGCCCACCGCGATCGGTGCCGTCGCCCTCGCCGCGTTCAGTCTCCAGCCCGGCGCGGCCAACGCCGCCTCCGCACCGACCCCACGCGGTGACGTAGGCACGAAGGTCGTCGGCGGGACCAAGGCCGATCAGGGTGAATTCCCGTTCATGGTCCGCCTGTCCATGGGCTGTGGCGGCGCGCTGTACGCCAAGGACATCGTTCTGACCGCCGCCCACTGCGTCGACGGCAGCGGCCCGAACACCGGCATCACCGCTACGGCGGGCGTCGTCGACCTGGAGGACTCCAACGCGATCAGCGTCAAGTCCACCGAGGTCCTCCAGGCGCCCGGCTACAACGGCAAGGGCAAGGACTGGGCGCTGATCAAGCTCGAGAAGCCGATCGACCTTCCGACCCTGGCGATAGCCGGCGACGACAAGCTCAACAACGGCGACTTCGACATCGCCGGCTGGGGCGCCGACAAGGAAGGCGGCGACCAGCAGCGCCACCTGCTCAAAGCCAAGGTCCCGTTCGTCGACGACGCCACCTGCCAGAAGGCGTACGGCGACCAGCTGACCCCCGGCGAAGAGCTCTGCGCCGGGATCCTGGACACCGGCGGCGTCGACACCTGCCAGGGCGACTCCGGCGGCCCCATGTTCCGCAAGGACGAAGCGGGCGCCTGGATCCAGGTCGGCATCGTCAGCTGGGGCGAGGGCTGCGCTCGCCCGGGCAAGCCCGGTATCTACACCGAGGTGAGCACGTTCGCGGCAGACATCAAGAAGGCCGCGGAGGGGCTCGGCGGCTGAGTGGTTGACCACCGCGTCCCGGTGCCCGGCCTCTGGCCGTACGGCGCCGGGACGCGGCCCGTCGGCCGATCAGGGCGCCTCGGGCTGCCAGACGTATCGGACATCCGGTTCACGTTCCTCGTTGCGCTGCCCGTCGGTGCGCTCAACCTCGATGAAGCCGTGCCGCTCGTAGAACCGTCGCGCCGGTTCGTTGACCTGGAACGTCCACAGGCGCAGCCCGGCGGGCCGCTGCTGCTTGGCCAGGTCGACGAACCGGTCCCCGACACCCCGGCCGCGCCACGACGGATCGAGGTAGAGCTGCTCCAGCTCCTCGCCGTCAAGGACGAGGAGCCCCACGACCGATCCCTTGGCGACGGCAATCCATGTCTCGTACTGCGGGACGACCACATGGGAGAACCAAGCACGCACCGCGTCGTCGTCGTGCGCGCGGCGCACGGTCGGCAGGGCGGCCGCGAAGGAGCGCAGCCACACGTCGGCGACGGCGGCCGCATCGGAATCGTCCGCACGCCGGAAGGCAAGACCAACACTGTTCACGGCAGTCACGGCGACCACGGTACCTACAGGTCATGCACCGCAGCTCGGGCGGTGGAGACGAACGCCAGGACGGACTGCCAGAAGGGGTCGTAGCACCGGTCAAAGGCTGCGGGGGCGTTCGAGTCGCCCGCGATCGACGCCTCAAGTGCCTGGTACGGAGGCCTGGTTGAGAGCCTGACGTTCTCGGCGGCCTCGGCGACGTCGTTGGGCCCTTCCAGGTTGATCACCCATATGAAGTGGCGGAGCTTGCTGTACTCCTCCCGGAGGCCGGCCCGGACCTCCTTGAGCGCGGGCAGCTGCTCCGTGCGTGTTCCACCCGAGCCATAGATGTCCGAAACCTTCCAGTACAACTCGGCCATCCTGTGCGCCTGTTCGATGAGGCTCACGTAGGCCGACCGTCGTGCCTCACTCACTCGAACGATGCGCTGAGTCTTCTCGGCCGCGTCGGCCTGGATCTGAGCGGCGCGGGGTGTCCCCCGGCTGGTGACCCAACTGGCAAGCACAGCCGTGCCGGCGGTCAACGACGAGATCCACAGGGCGGAGTCAGTCATGCCGGTGAGTGTTCCCCGGCATGGTCATTCCGATGACGCCAACGTCGGGGGATCGGGCGCAGCTCACCCTGTTTCAGCCACTCCTCGCGGTGTTGCAGCTCTCGCTTCCACCCGACGCACCGAGGACTGGCTCGTGACGGTGTCTTCAATTCCGCCTGGATGCGTCATGTGTCCGGAAACCTGCGCTCCGGGCGGCAGTCCGTGATGGATGTCTTCCTTCCCTCGGCACGGCGAACCGACTACTCGACCTCCGCCGTCACGAGCCTCACGGAGCTGTCGGCGCGTCGTGATCAAGCCAGCAGCGGCTCGCCCGCGTCACCTGGGGGTCTTTCTTAAAGGTGGTTACTCAAGTGGCCGGTTGGGGCTCCTGCCTGCCGCCGACGGGAACGCTGTTCTCCCTGGTGCGGGCCTCCTCGGCGCCGCGTCCTGTGGCGGGAACGCCCTATTGGAACGGGAGTGACTGCTGGGTACTATGCGGCGTAGTTGATCAATCGCGTGGCGTGATTTGCGCCGCTGACGACCGCTTCGCAGAGAGGTGATCACGTGGGACCGGAGCTGACAGTTCCGCCGATCTACTCTCCGATACCACCGGCCATACACCCGAGTCATCCGGCCATCGACGCCCAGACCACCGCCTGGGCCCAGGCCATCGGCATCGGGTCCGACGAGCTGCGCGGCCGGCTCATCCAGCACGACATCGGGACCTTCGCCGCGCGGGTCCTGCCCGATGGCCGCGAGGCCGTGATCGGCATCCTGTCGGACTTCGTGCTGTGGCTGTTCGGTGTGGACGACGGGTACTGCGAGGAGGGCGAACTGGGGCGCCGGCCAGGGGAGTTGATGGCCGCACTCCAGCGGTTGCTGCGCGTCGCGCAGAATCCGGAAGTCCCCATGCTGCTGGACGACCCGATCGCGGGCGGGCTGCGTGACCTGCGGCGCAGAATCTCCGAGCACGGAACCGTGGGCCAGACGGCCCTGTGGGTCAACGCGCTCCGCGAATACTTCTCCACGGTGGTGTGGGAAGCGGAGCACCGCCGTGCGGACTCTGTTCCCGACCTGAACGACTACACCCTGATGCGCCTCGCGGACGGCGCGACGACGGTCGTGCTGCCGCTCCTGGAGATGGGTCACGGCTACGAACTCCAGCCGCAGGAGAGGGACCAGAAGCCGGTACGGGCCGCGGCGGAGATGGCCTCGTTCATCATCACGTGGGACAACGACATCTTCTCCCACAGCAAGGAGAGCCGGAGCACGGGCTACTACCTGAACGTGATCCGGGTTCTGGAGGACCATTACCGCCTCACCCCCAGCCAGGCCCTCGATCTGGCGATCTCCCAACGGGACAGAGTGATGCGCCTTTTCATGCGTGTGCAGGAGCTCCTGCTGCCCGCGGCGAGCCCGCAGCTGCGGCAGTACCTGCACAACCTGGGCACGTTCATACGGGGCGCCCAGGACTGGGGCACGAGTTCCGTGCGCTACACGACCCCCGACGATCCGGCGAACCTTCCCACGGCATTCAGCGAGACGCCCACGGACACGAGTGATGAACCGGTGGACATCCCGGCCGTCGCCTGGTGGTGGGACCTGGACCTGCTCCGGACCGAGGCATACTTCGCGGCCCGTACGCAGCCGGCCGTATCGCGTTCTTCCGTGTCCCGCGAGGGCGAATCCCACCCCGGACGAAAGGATTCGCCGGTCGCCGGTTGAGCCGGGACCGCAATCCGCCGCAGGTGCGGTCCGCGCGTCGCGGCGCTCGCTCCTTGAGCATGCCTACCCTTGAGTCCTCGGCATGCAGGTCACGGGGGTCTGGCGCGGAGGAGGACCGATGGTTGGACAGTTGGACACCGAGCGGTTGGTGCTGCGGCCCTGGCGGATCGAGGACGCGGAAGCCGCCCTCGGGATCTTCGGTGCTCCCGGTGTCGCGCGGTGGCTGAGCCCCGCCATGGACCGGGTCGGGGACGTCAATGCCATGCGGCTGGTTCTGCAGCAGTGGATCGGCGAGGCTGCCCGGCTCGTTCCGCCGGCGGGACGCTGGGCGATCGAGCTGCGGGAGGATCACCGCGTCGTCGGCGGCGGGATCCTGCTGCCGCTGCCTCCTCGCGGGGACGACCTGGAGATGGGATGGCAGCTGCACCCTGAAGTGTGGGGACAGGGATACGCGACCGAGGCGGGCGGCGCGCTGGCACGCTGGGCCTTCGACCAGGGGGCCGACGAAGTTCTCGCCGTGGTCCGGCCCGCCAACACCCGCGCGTCCGGCACCGCTCGCCGGATCGGTATGGAGTGGGTCGGGGAAACCGAGAAGTACTACGACATGCGTCTTCAGGTGTTCCGGCTTCGCCCCGGCGATTTCGACGCTCAGCTCCGGCCACCGGGAGCGGGCAAGCGGTAGACGTAGCTGGAACGGGTGTCTCAGGCCGCCGGGCCCTGTGACGTGGGCCGCAGTGGTGGCACCATAGGCGCACCAGACCGTATCGGCGGTCGGTACACGTACCTGGGGCACTCATGAACTTCCGGCTCCCTCTGCGAGTCTTCGCCGCAGCGGCCATGACTGGCCTACTGCTCACCTCCTGCAATGGATCCGGAGGTTCGCCGAGCGCGTCGGCATCGTCGCCCACCGCAACGGTGACGTCCGCGCCGTCCCCGTCGCCCACAACACCCGGCCCCTCTGCCCCGTCGACGACCACACCGCCGAGCACGGCGGCGCCGACCACGCCCGCACCCGGCGGCAGCGCGCCGGCGTTCAGCCTCGGGGGTTACCAGCCGCTGTGGCCGTTCGCCACGCTCGCCCAAGCGCAGGCGTGGGAACGCGAGTATGCCTCCGGTGGACACCAGCCCTGGCACCTCGACCCGGGCCAGACCGCACTGTCCTTCACCCGGGGCTACTTGGGCTTCCGGGAGATCGACCGGGTCTCCTCGCGCAGGGTAAGCGGTGCGCACGCCCGCATCGGCGTGGCGGGGAGCGGACCCGAGGGCGGCACCGCCGCGATCGTGCACCTGGTGCGGTACGGGACGGGCACGAACGCCCCGTGGGAGGTCGTGGGCACCGACGACACGACGTTCTCCCTGACCGCTCCCCGGTACGGATCGGCCGTGCGTTCCCCGGTGGTGACCGGTGGGCGGATCAGCGGCGTGGACGAGGGCATCCGGGTCCAGGTGCGCCAGCTGTCGTCCGCCGCGCCGCTGGGTTCCTCGTGCTGCACCCCGGCGGGCGGCGACAACCAGCTCTGGAAGCAGTCGGTGTCATTCGCCGGAGCCCGCGACCGGGTGCTCACCATCGTCGCGTCCACCGGCGGGCACGTCGCCGAGGTCGAACGCTTCACCGTCACGGCGGTACGCACCCGCTGACCGGCCCCTGCCACCCCGCAGCGAGCGTCCGCTCATCGTCCATCGGCCCGCAGCAGAGAGAAGACGGTCTCGGCCGGTCCGGGAAGAGGGACGGGCCCGCGACGAGTTGTTGCTGGTGACACTCGCCGACGGCCCCGCTCCGGACGACGCGGACGCCCCGTCAGATCTCTTTGCGCATACAGGCCCGCGGCCACCTGTCCAGTCCGTGTGCGGCCTCCGCTGCCCGGATCTCACGGAGTCCCGGCGTCAGCTCCGCCTCGGGCAGGAGCCGGAAACCGAGCTTCTCGTAGTACGGCCCGTTCCAGACCACCTCGGTGAACGTGGTGAGCGTCAGTGCCGGCGCTCCCTGCGCCCTGGCCCATTCCGAGGCATGGTCGATGAGGGCCTTGCCGATCCTTTTCCCGGCGTGGTCGGGGTGTACGGACACCTGCTCGACATGCCCGTTGCCGTCGACCAGGTCCGCGATCAGGTACGCGACGGGGAAGTCGTCGTCGTTCGCCCACACCCAGGCCCGGCCGTCCTCCTGATACGCGCCAAGGACCTCCAGCGACGGTGGCTCGTCCTCCGCGACCGCGACCATGTCGATATCGGCGAAGACCTTTCCGGCAGCACGCTCGATGTCTTGCAGATTCGGCAGGTCCGCCGCTCTGGCTAACCGGATCACGGCTCTCCTTCGTCCAGTCCACATGTTGGTGAAAGGCAGGGTATCCAACGTGGTGGTTCCTCAGAGGACTTGGAAACCGGACGTCAGCGTTCTGTCAGCCGGGGGAACGCCGTGTCAGGGGCGTGGAGAGCTTCGGGGGAGGTGTTCGGAGGAGCCCGATCGGGACGCGGTGGCGTATCTGCCCTGCTGCACCGGGCACACGGCGGTGGGAAGCGGAACCGGAGTCGGGCAGCCTTGTGCAGAAACCTTTTAGACGGTGCATAAAAAATCCATGCCAAGCCTGTGCCGGTGGGATGCGGGTGTGCTTGACTGGCGCCCAGACCTAAAGCGGGGACCAAAGCGGGGCTCAAAAGCAGTGGGTCGGGGGATGTTCAGGGGGGCTTTTCGTGTTTTTGGATCGCAACTGTGGTGCCCTGATGTAAGCGGGACCCGTGCGATTGCCGCGGGGCACAGATCTCCATCAAACATTGTTGGCGCGCGAGCGGGTCGTTTTGGCGATCCGCCGGTCGGGCCTACCATAAACACGGGGAAAGGTCATGGAGTCAGCAAAGGGCGAGACTCGGGGCAGAGGGAATCCGGGGTCTCCGCACTTACCGTCGATCGTGTCCGACGACGGCGTGCGATGGGTCGATTTCCGTAAGACGTTGCGGCCGCGCTACGGGATCGTCTGGCGCGATATCGGTCTCTGCTATCTGTTCCTGGCCGTCGGCGTCCTCGCTGTTGCCGTCGCGTCGCAGGTGTGGCCCACATGGGCCGCAGGCGCGCTCGTCGGGCCGGCAGCCTGCTGGACCGGGTTCTGGCTCCACTCGCTGTTCCTGTTCGGCCACGAGGCCGCGCACGCCAACCTGGCCCCGCGCCGCAGGACCAACGACCGGCTGGGGGACTGGTTCGTATGGCTCCTCTACGGCTCCACCACCGTCAACTACCGCCACACGCATATGGCCCACCATGCGCACCTCGGCGACCACGACGACACGGAAACCACGTACCACCTGTGTCTGTCCGTGCTGAACATGCTCAAGGCGGTCACGGGAATCCATGTGCTGGAGGTGCTGCTCCGCAAGCAGCGGCTCGGTGAGACCCGGAGGAAGTCCAGCCGTACGTCCAGCGGACTGCTGGCCTCGCTGCGCTCCTTCATCGTGCACGCCGCGATCGTCGCCGGGCTGTTCCTCACCGGCTTCCACCTCGCCGCGCTCGCGTGGGTCGTCGCCGTCGGAGCGGTGTTCCCGCTGCTGGCGACCGTGCGGACGATCGTCGAGCACCGGCACCTCGAGGCATCCTGCGACGTCGACTTCTCCGTCGAGCTCCACGGGCCGGTGAACCGGCTGTTCGGGACGGGACTGGTCTCGCGCACCTTCGGCTCTGCCGGTTTCAACCAGCACCTGTTGCATCACTGGGACCCGGCCATCTCCTACACCTGTTTCGAGGAGATGGAGCAGTTCTTTTCCCGTACCCCGCTTGCCGCGGATATGGAGGCCAGCCGCACCGGTTACGGCGCGGCCGTCAGGACGCTGATATTGGAGGCCCGTCGTGGCTGAGACATTGATGGCTTGCCCCATTTGCGGGGAAACCGCTGTCGAGTTGTTCGCCAAGGCGTACGACAAGGAATACTTCACCAGCGACGAGGAATACCGCTACGCGCTCTGCCCGTCCTGCTCGGCCGTTTATCTGGATTCTCCACCGGCGGACCGTCTCGACGAGATCTACCCCACCAATTACTATTCCTATGGCGGGATCGGGGAGTCGACCACTTTCACCGAGTGCATCAAGGAACGGCTCGACGGTCGCATGCTCGCGAAGGTACTGAAGTCAATTCCCGGCGAAAAGCTGCGGGTGCTCGATGTCGGCGGCGGATCCGGCTGGCTGCTCAGCACTGTGCGCAAGGTGGATCGGCGGGTGGTGGAGACCCATGAGGTCGACCTCCAGGCCGCTGCCGCGCCGCCGGCCGAGGCGGCGGGCCATGTCTACCACTGCATGCCCATCGAGGAGTTCACCTCGGACGAGCCGTTCGACCTGATCCTGATGATGAGCATCATCGAGCACGTGCCCGACCCGCGGAAGGTCATGGCAGGGATGGCAGGCCTCCTGTCGGAGAACGGTGTGCTGCTGATGAAGACCCCCAACACCGCCACCGTCGACGCCCGCATCTTCCGGCACCGCAACTGGGGCGGACTGCACTGCCCCCGGCACTTCGTGCTGTTCACCGAGCCCGGGCTCGACAGGCTCGGTTCCCAGGTGGGGCTCGCCAAGTCGGACAGCTACTACACCCAGGGCGCCCCCCAGTGGGCGATCAGTGTGATGGCGTGGCTCAGCGACCGCGGCTGGATCAAGGTCACCCCGCAGAAGCCCGCCTATATGAACTGGGTGTACGAGCCGCTCACCGCGTTCTTCGCCGGCGTCGACTTCCTGCGCGCCAGGTTCGCCCCCACCGCGCAGATGATGATCAGTTTCAAACGAGCCCGCTGATGGCTCGGACCGTCAGACATGACCACGACCACAGGGACCGTAGGGAAGACATGAGCCGGAAACTCGACGAGCACCCGACCGACGCGGCCGACGGTGTGGACCTCAGCTTCGTCATCCCCATGTACAACGAGGAGGACATTGCCAGGGAGGCCGTGGAGCGGGCGGTGAAGGTCGGCAAGAACTGGGGCCGTTCCTTCGAGGTGCTCGCGGTCGATGACGGCAGCACCGACTCCACCCCGCGCGTCCTCGCCGAACTGCGGGCCACGACACCGGAGTTCCGCTGGGTGCAGCTGCGCCCCAACTGCGGGCAGCCTGCCTCCAGCAAGGCGGGCATGATCGCCGCGCGCGGCGCGATGGTGTGCGTACTCGACGCCGACATGCAGACGCCGCCCGAGATCGTGGCGCAACTGGTCGCCGCGCTGGAGCAGACCGGCCCCGAGGTCGCCGCGGTGTTCGGCGTGACGTCCACCCGCAAGCGCGACGACCCGACGCGGCTGCTGGTCGGGCAGGCGGTCTTCTACTTCCTGGAGACCCGGTTCGGCCGGCACCCGATCCCGCACGGCGCCAGCTCGTTCTTCGTGATGCGCCAGGACGTCGCCCGCAGGCTGGGCAACCTGACGTTCACCAAGGGCAATGTGGGCGCGATCATGGCGGCGCTCGGGCTCGACATGCAGACGGTCACCTACGTCAAGCCCAAGAGCTACCGCGACGACTCCCGGCTGGGTCTGAAGGGCCATGTCGAGGAGGCGGTGGGATCGCTCGCGCTCACCGGGGTGCTGACCCGGTTCGGCGTGGTGGGCGGGGCGCTCGCCGCGCTGGCGGGTGTCAGGTCCCGCTCGCGATGGTTCCGGGTGGCCGCAGCGGTGACGGCGGCGACGTCGCTCGGCTCGGTGGCCGCCGCCGAACGGTTCAACAGGCGCTCACTGCAGGTCGCCACTACAGAACTGCCGATCTTCGAAGGCGAAGCCGCGATCGCGGAGCAGGTCTGAACACCGGCCTGCCGATGCAGGTCTGAACACCAGCCCGTCCAGGTCGGACAGTGCCTTCGGCACGTCCTGAGCCGAATGCTGCCACAACGGATTACGACGAAAGGAGGGGAACGTGCGAGTCGCGGCTATCGGGCAGGGATACGTGGGTTTGCCGCTTTCCATCGCCATAGCGTCCTCCGGCCACACCTTGTACGCGGTCGAGATCGATCCGGTCCGGTTCGAATCACTGCGGGCGTGCCGGTCGTACATCGTCGACGTCACCGACGAGGAACTGCGCAGGGAGACCGAGAACGAGCGCTATGTGCCGGTGGCGAACCTGGCCGAGGTGCCGGAGGTCGATGTCTATCTGATCTCCACGCCCACTCCGCTGACCGAGGACAAGCGGCCTGATCTCACCTACGTCGACCGGGCGTTGGCGCAGGTCGCCGCGGTCGCCGGGCCGGGTGCGCTGATCGTGGTCGAGTCGACGGTCTACCCCGGCGCGATACGCCAGCACGTCGCGCCGCTCTTCGAGCAGCTCTCCGGCCTGAAGTCGGGTGTGGACGTGTTCTTCGCCTACAGCCCGGACCGGGTCGACCCCGGCCGCGACGCGGTGCTCGTTGATGTGCCCAAGCTGGTCTCCGGCCTCGACGACCAGGCCCTCGAAGCGATCCGCACCTTCTACGGGTCGGTCTTCAAGGAGGTCGTACCGGTCTCCAGCTGCGAGGTGGCCGAGTTCACCAAGTTGCTTGAGAACACCTTCCGTTATCTGAACATCGCCTTCGTCAACGAGCTGAGCAAGGCGACGTCGGAGATGAACATCAGCCTGCGCGAGGTGATCTCCGCCGCGTCCACCAAGCCGTTCGGGTTCATGCCGTTCCACCACGGGCCAGGCGTCGGCGGGCACTGCCTGCCCAACAACGTGCACTACCTCAACCACGCGCTGAGTTCGGCGGGGCACAAGAGCGATCTGCTCAACGCGGCAGCCGAGATCAACGAGTCGATGCCGCGGCATGTGATGCAGCGGCTGGCCGCGTCGCTGCAGCTGCAGGGCAAGAGCCTGCAGGGCGCGACCGTGCTCATTCTCGGCGTCGCGTTCAAGTCAGGGGTGTCGGACTCGCGCAACTCGCCCGCGTTCGCCATCGGCGCCGAACTGGTCAGCATGGGCACCACGGTCAAGGTCACCGACCCGTGGCTGGGCATCGACATGGGCTCCGACACGTTCAAGGCCGTGGAGTTGACCGCTGCCGAGTGCCGCGACGCCGACGCCGTGGTGCTCGTGACCGACCATGAGGAGATCGACTACGAGACGGTGCTCGCCTCGTCGAACCTGATCTTCGACTGCCGGGGCATGCTCAACGCCGCGGAGGTCGAGCAGCTGTGAGCGGCGCACCGGCGACCCTGCGGCTGACGTTCGACGGCCTGCGCCGCAGCCAGATCGAGACGCGCTGGGCCCGCGAACTCGGCGGCCTCGAGGCGTACGTCTTCGACGGCGGCGACATCGCATGCGAGGACCAGTGGCGGCTGCTGGAGAAGAACCTGCGCCACGCCTTCGATGTCGGCGCGCGGCGGCTGACGATGCACTTCCCGACCGAGAACGCCAACTGGGTCGCCGACCCGGGCGTATACGACCGGCTGCGCCGGTTCTGCGACCTGGCCGCCGAGGTGGGTGCCCTGGGCGTCGTACTGCACGCGAACCAGTTCGTGTCGCTGGCCGACTGGCCCACGTTCGATCTGCCGGGAACGCGGGCGCGGGTGGTGGAGAAGGTCGCCGAGCTCGATGCGTATCTGGGCGACTCGCCGATCTGGATCGGCATCGAGAACATGCCCGTCATCGGCGCACAGGGCATCGACTTCGACTCGGTCTTCGTGCGGCCGGCGGACTTCGCGCCGCTCGCCGAGCTCGGCTCGCAGCGGGTCGGGGTCACCTGGGACGTCTGCCACTGGGCCGTGTCGTACTCGACGCTGAGCGCGATGGCGCGGCTGGAACAACGCGCCGAGCCGGTAGGGCCGTTCGAGCTGCCGGCCCTGCCGGTCAAGCATCTGCACTTCGCGTCCTTCTCCGGGCACGCCATGCCGACCTGGCCGGACCAGTGCCTCGAAGGCGTACCGCCGCAGCACGGCGACATCGCGCCCCAGCTGCTCGCGGGCATGCTCGCGGCCGCGCTCGACGCGGCAGCCGCCCAGGGCGGCGAGGTCGGAGTCGTCTTCGAGGTGCAGGAGGACGACTACGAGGACCGCAAGAACTGCTGGGCGACCTACGAATGGCTGGCATCCGTCCCCGAACTGGCCGCGCGCGTCGACTGTACGAGGAGGGGCGATGACCGAGCCTGATCTTCCGTACGCCCGTCCCCACTGGGACGCCGAGGAAGCCGTCGCCCTCATGGCGGCGCTGGAGTCCGGGTTCTGGACCAACGGCAGCCAGGTCGTGCGGTTCGAGGAGGAACTGAAGCGGATCACCGGCGCGCCCACGGTCACCATGGCCAGCGGGACCAGCGCGATCTTCGCCCTGCTGCACACGCTGGGACGCTCGGTGTCCGGGCCGAAGCTGCTGGTGTCGCCGACACTGAACTTCGCCGCGGGCGCGGCGTCGGCCAAGCTGCTCGGCTGGGACATCGCCCTGTGCGATGTGGCCGCCGACGACCTCACGCTCTGCCCGGCAAGCCTCGGTGACCTGCTGGAGCGCGTACACGGCGACTACGCCAAGATCGTGGTGCTGCCGGTGCACTACGCGGGCCACAGCGCCGACATGGCCGCACTGTCCGCGCAGTGCGAGCGCTACGGCGCCGACCTGGTCGAGGACGCCTGCCACGCGGTCGGCGGTTCCTACGACGGCGTACTGCCGGTGGGATCGTGGCCGACCTCGGTCGCCGCGTACTTCAGCTTCCACCCGACCAAGCCGATCGCCGCGGGCGAGGGCGGCGCGGTGAGCACGGCGGACCCGGACCTTCTCGACGAGCTGCGCCTGGTGCGCAACCACAACATGTCGCCCGTCGACGCGCACACCGACGACCACGGTCCATGGCCGTACTCGATCACGGTGCCCGGAATGAACCTGCGCCTGTCGGAGTTCAACGCGGCCGTCGGAGCGGTGCAGGCAGGAAGAGCCGAGGAGTCCCGGCTGGAGCGGGCCCGGCTGGTGGCGTGCTACCAGGAGAGGCTGCACGCACTGCCGTTCGTACGCGCCGTACCACGACGGCAACACGCCGGGTCCGCACACCACTTGTTCCCCGTCGTGTTCGACGTCGAGGGCCTCGGCATGTCGAAGAAGGACCTGCTGTGCACCTTCTTCTCCCGGGGGATCCGCTGCCAGGTGCACTACACGCCCCTGCACCGGCTGCCGGCCTTCGCCGGCATCGCGCCCCGGCTGAGGACGTCGTTCACCGCCATGGACGCCGCCTTTCCCGGACTGGTCTCGCTGCCGCTGTGGCGCGGGATGACCGACGGCGACTGCGACCGAGTCATCGGCGTCGTCACCGAGATCGTGCACCGATCGACTCGAGCATTGGGAAGGTCATGAGCGAACAGCACACTGGGCCGCGCACTTTGATCACCGGAGGATTCGGCTTCCTGGCGACCTGGGTCGCCGCCGGTCTGATCCGGTCGGGCCACCGGGTGGTCCTCGTCGACAACCGGGAGCCGGAGGGCACGCCGATCTGGCTGTCCGGTCTGCTGGACGACCCCGCGGTGGAGACCGGCAGGGCCGACATCACCGAGCGCGGGTCGCTCGACCGGTTCGGCGAGGTCGAATACGTCGTACACGCCGCGGCACTGCTCGGGGTGAACAAGGTGCGCAGCGCGCCCCGGGAAACCCTTCGGGTCAACATCGACGGCACCGCGGTCGCCCTGGACTACGCCGCACGCATGCCGGGGCTGCGCCGCTTCCTGCTGCTGAGCACCAGCGAGGTGTACGGCAGCGACGCCAAGGGCGCCGAGGAGAGCGAGTGGCTGTCGGTGCGGACCGGCGACCCGCGCTGGGGCTACGCGGTCAGCAAGGTCACCGCGGAGTCGATGACCGCGGCCTACGGCACCGAGGACAAGCTGCCGTTCGCGATCGTGCGGCCGTTCAATGTCTACGGCCCGCTCAGGACCGGCGCGTACGCGGTCGGAATCCTGGCCGCGCAGGCGGTGGCCGGACAGCCGATCACCGTGCACGGCGACGGCTCGCAGTCGCGGGCCTGGTGCCACGCCGAGGACTTCGCCGCCGGCCTGATCCGCTGCCTGCACGCGCCCGAGGCCATCGGTGAGGCCTTCAACATCGGTGACGACACCAACGATCTGACGGTGGCCGAACTGGCCAGGCTGACCAGCGATCTGAGCGGAACCAAGGCCCGGATCCAGCAGATCCCGCACACCGGCCCCGACATCCAGTCGCGCAAGCCCGACCTGACCAAGGCCCGCAAGCTGCTGGGCTACGAGCCGGTGCGCGACCTGGAGGCGGGACTGCGGGAGACGATCGAGTGGGTCCGCGGCGGCTCCGGTGAACTGCCGCTGCGCCTCGAGCGGACCGACTGGCCGCAGTGGGCTGCCGACGGAGTGGGTGTCCGGTAGCCGTGATCCATGACCAGGCAGAGATGTCCGACCTGTGGTACGCGCCTGTGCCGCGTCGTCCGGTCGGCTACCTCCACCCGTCCCGTATGACGGCGGGCCGCTTCGCCGCGACAGCGTGCGCGGCGGCCCGGCCGTGGCACGCGCGGACGGGCCTCGCCGCCCGGCTGCGCGAGCATGCGGGACGGAACCGGTGTGTCCTCACCGCGAGCGGGCGCGCCGCGCTCGAACTCGCGGTGCGGCAGACCGGTGCCGCCGAGGTCGTGATGTCCACGTTCAACTGCCCCGCCGTGGCGGACGCCGTGCTCGCGGCGGGTGCGCGACCGGTGCTGGTCGACCTCGACCACGTAGAAGGTCCGGCGTTCACCTCGGTGGACCTCGACGGTCGCGCGGTCGTGCTGACCAACGCACTCGGCCTGGACGAGTGGCGGGCACACGCCGAGCGGATCGAAGAGACTGGGGGCAGGGTGGTGCTCGACCTGGCACAGGCGAGCGTCGCGCCCAGGGTGCTGCGCCGGTTCCGGGACGCGGCCTGCCCCATCGTGCTCAGCTTCGGCGAGGGCAAGCAGCTCGGCGGACTCGGCGGCGGCGCCTTGCTCACCTCGGCGCAGCACACCTCGGCGCCCCTCGTCGGCGCCGGCGGGCTGCGGCGCGGCGGTGATTCGGCTCCCCTGCGGCGGGCTGTGGTGGAGCGGATCGTGGCGCACGCTCCGGGTGTCGTACGGGCCGCTGTCCAGCGCGGACAGTCGCGCACGCCCGGCTGGTCGTACACCAAGGCCGACCATCTGCCGACCGAGGCGGGTCAGGTCACCCAGGGCGAGCCGTCCCGCTGGGAGGTCGCGTCGGTGGCCGCCCTGCTGCGGACCGCTTCCTCCGTCGCGGACGAGGCCGCGCTCACCCATGAGCGGGTCCGCTCCGCGGTCGCCGCCGAGTTGACGACCTGTCAGCCGGTGGCCGCCGACCCCGACTTCGGGCCGGGTATCGAGCTCGTGTTCCGGCGGCCCGGGCAGCGGTTTCTCTTCGCATGGGCGCTTGCCGAACGCGGCGTTCCGAGCACCTGGAACTACTACCCGCTGCACAGGCTGGCCCCGTACGCCGCCTTCGCGGCGGGACCCATGCCGGGAGCGGATGCGCTGTGGCCGCGGGTGCTGACCGTGGCCAAGCAGCCGCAGCCGCGGCTCACGGCACGGCTCCTGGCGGAGGCGATGGTCGCTGCCGACCGTTCGGTGCGGGAGCAGGAGGCAGGTCGTGACTGATCTCCGTGAGAAGAACTCCGCTTCGGCGCTGTCGGAGTCCGCATGGGACGCGCGGCTGGAAGCCGCACGCGCCGAACTGCCCTTCGCGCGGCGGTGCTGGCTCACCCTCGGCCTTGCGGACTCGCCGGACCTGCGGTTCGTGCCGACGGCGGTGCGGTGGGGGCACGCGGGCGAGGTGCTGTTGCCGCTGTGCGTGTCCGGCCGGCGGGCGCAGATCGGCTGTTACGGCTACGGATCGGTGGCCGTGTCCGCCGACTGGCGGGGCGAACTGCCGGGCTTCGCCGACCTTGCCGAGGTCGTGTGCCGGGACCACGGTCTCGCGGAACTGTCCACACTGATCCCTCCGGCCGACGCTTCAGCCGGCCTGGAACGGCAGTTGGGGCACTGGCCCACCCGGCCCGGCAGGAACACCCACCTCCTCGACCTCACCGAGGGCGCGGACGCGGTGTGGAAGGCGGCCAAGGGCAGCTCCCGCACCGCCGTCCGGCGGGCGGGCACGCTCGGCCTGGTCGCGTCGGCCGCGCTGCCCGCGCACCGGGTCGACCTGCTGCGGCTGCACCGTCAGACCCTTGGACGCAACGGCGTCGCATCCGCCTACAGCGGATCGGACATCGCGTTCCTCCTCGACGGCGACCAGGCGGTCACCACCGTCGTCGCCGACGGCGACACGGTCCTTGCCGCGTCGGTGTTCGCCGTGGGCACGGCGGGCGCGTACCACCTCATGCAACTGACCTGCGAGCGCGGGCGAAAGGCCAACGCGGGGCATCTGGCCTTCTGGTCCGCCCTCACGACGCTGGCCGACCGCGGCATCGGCACGGTCGACCTCGGCGCGGCGGTGGGCGACGGGCAGGAGAAGTTCAAGGCGGGCTGGGGCGCGTTCGCCGCCGCCACCCGTGTCGTCCACTGGCAGTACGGGGAGGCGCGGTGATCATCAGCGCGCACCAGCCCGCGTACCTGCCGTGGCTTGGCTACTTCGCCAAAATCGCTGCCTCGGACCTGTTCGTGCTGCACGACCGCAGCCGGATCGGCCGGCGGAACATGCTCAACCGCAACAAGATCGGCGGCCCGGGCGGCGAACAGCTGCTGACCATTCCGCTGTCGCACGAGGACCTGCGGGCCGAGCGGCCGATCGACGAAGTGCGGCTGGTCGACGACGGCTGGCGGCGCAGGCACTGGAAGGCCATTCAGATGGCCTACCGCCGGGCGCCCCACTTCAGGCTGCACGCCGAGTTCCTGGAGACCTACTACGCCACCGAGTTCAGCACGCTCAACGAGGTGTGTCTGCCGTTCATCGACTACTGCCTCGAACAGCTCAAGATCGACTGCCCGGTGCACCGGATCTCGAAGCTGGAGCTGCCCGAGTTCGACCGCCAGACGATCATCCCGCTGCTGTGCGAGACGTACGGCGCCGACGCGTTCATCGCGGGGCCGCAGGCGACCAACTACCTGGACACCACGGGCGTGGACGGCATCCGCATCGAGTACTTCCACTACGCGCACCCGGTGTACCCGCAGGCGCGCGACGGCTTCCAGTCGCACCTGTCGGTGCTTGACCTGTTGATGCACTGCGGGCCGGAGAGCGCCGACATCGTCAGGGGGACCCCATCATGAGCACGGTGCTCGCCGTCGTCGCGCATCCCGACGACGAGGTGATCGGCCCGGGCGGCACGCTGGCCAAGCACGCCAAGGCAGGCGACGAGGTACACGTACTGATCCTCGCCGAGGGCAAGACGTCACGGGCGGACGACCCCGATCCCGAGGCCAGCGCGGCCCTGTCGGCACACGAGACGGAAGCGTCCTGCGCGGTGCTGGGGAGTACCGCGGTGCACCGGCTCGACCTCGCCGACAACCAGCTCGACACCTACCCGCTGCTCACTCTCGCCCAGCAGGTCGGCGCCGTCGTCGAACGGCTCGCCCCGCACACCGTCTACACCCACCACAGCGGCGACCTCAACATCGACCACGAACTGACCGCCCGCGCCTGCATGATCGCGTGCCGGCCGCACGCGAGCCCGGTGCGCTGGCTGCTCGGCTTCTCCACCCTGTCGGCCACCGACGCGGGCTACGCGGGCCGCGAACCGTTCGTGCCGGCCGTGTACAGCGACATCACCGACACGCTGGCGTACAAGCTCGACGCGATGCGCTGCTACGCGTCGGAACTGCGGGACTTCCCGCACCCGCGCTCACTCAAGGCCATCGGCCTGCAGGCCGAACTGTTCGGCGCGCACGCGAACACCGCCGCGGCGGAGGCGTTCAGCGTGCTGCGCGGGACCTGGGACACACACATCAGCCAGTCGAAGGAGGTGTGACCGCTCGTGACCGGTCACGTGGTGCTGCCGGCGCCGACAAAGGTGAAGACCCATCCGTTCATGGTGTGGGGGGAGCGCGTCGAGCCCGACGGCGACCCCCGCGTACTGGAGTTCCCCAACGGCGCCAAGGTTGCGGTCCCGCGGCTGACCCGGGCGCTCGTCGATCGGCTGCACAACCCGCCGACCGACCTCGCCGAGACCCCGCTGCAGGAGATCGTCGCCTATCTCAACCGGATCGGGCACCTGTGGAACAACGAGGAGTACGCGCGCCGCAGGCTCTACGTCCGTGAGCTGAAGCGGATGCACGGCTACTCCCAGCAGATGGCCGACGCCGAGGCCGACCTGATCTCGGCGACGCTGCGCGCGCACGCGCAGCTTCACGACATGGTGGCCGTCGAGCTGGGCCACCGGCAGATCATGGACCGCTGGATCCCGCGGGAGGACGCCGAGGTGCGCGCGTATCCGCGTGGCCGCAGCGTGCACATCCTGCCGGGCAACGTCCCGTACTCGACCACGGTTTCGCTGGTCCGCGCGCTGCTGACCAAGAACACCTCGGTGCTCAAGTACGCCGCGGGCGAGCCCGCCACCGCGGTCGTGCTCGCGCAGAGCTTCACCGACATCGATCCCGACCACCCGGTGTCCAGGTCGGTGAGCGCGGTGTTCTGGGAGCGTGACAGCGACCTGGGCAAGGAGATCCTCGGCAGTGCCGACGTGATCTGCGCCTGGGGCGGTGCCGAGGCGGTGCACGCCGCATACCGGAACTGCTCGTCCGAGGCGATCGTGGTCCCCTACGGCCCCCGGCGCAGCTTCACCGTCGTCGGCAAGGACGCCGACATGGCGCGGGCGACGCGCGGCATCGCGCACGACGCGTCGATGTACGAGCAGCGCGCCTGCTTCTCCACCCACCAGGTGTTCACCGACGCCGACCCCGAGGAGTTCGCCGACCGGCTGCAGGCCGAGCTGGTGCGCTACGAGGAGATGCTGCCGCGCACATCGGTCACCGCCGACGAGGCCGCGCAGGCGTCGATGGAGGTCGCCGCCCAGCAGTACCTCGGGCAGCGGGTCCGTACCGGCTCCTGGGGGTCGATCCTGATCACCGATCCGGCCACGGTCAGCGAACTGCCCAGCGCCCGCACGGTGTTCGTGCATCAGGTCGCCGACCTGGCCGAGGTGGCGCAGTGGGTCGACCCGACGGTGCAGACCATCGGCCTGGCGCCGTGGTCGCTACACGAACAGCTGCGGCACGAGCTGGCCCGGCGCGGCGCGTGCCGGTTCGTCGAGGCCGGCCTCTCGCCGTTCTTCCGGCTCGGCGGCTCCCACGACGGCCTCCAGCCGCTGCAGATGATGACCCGGATGGTCTCGGTGGAGGCCCCGCGGCTCAACTACGGCAAGGGAATGGTCGTGCCGATCGACCAGTCCGAGTTCCTGGAGCACCGCCGCCTGCGCGACCTGCTCATGTGACGGCCCAACGGCCAACGCCAGAAGTTTCCCGACCGAATGACCCCAGCCGCACAACACAGAGGAGAAAACTGATGGACGTAGGCGTGATGCTGACGACGGCCCACCCCGACCACTGGTCGGAGACCGAGGTCTTCGACTACTCGATGGACTTCGCCGTCGAGGCCGACACGATCGGCTACCAGTCGGCGTGGCTGCTGGAGCACCACTTCACCCGCTACGGCCTGTGCCCGAACACGCTCACCATGGCGGGCTATGTGCTGGGCAAGACCAAGCAGATCAAGGTCGGCACCGCGGTGGTCATCCTGCCGCTGGACCACCCGATCCGTATCGCCGAGCAGACCAACATGCTCGACCAGCTCAGCCACGGCCGGTTCATCCTGGGTGTGGGCCGCGGGTACTTCCCGAAGGACTTCGAGGCCTTCGGCGTCGACCCGGCCAAGTCGCACATCCTGCAGACCGAGTACGTCGACGTCATCCGCAGCATCTGGGAGACCGGCAGCGCCAAGTGGGACGGCGAGGAGATAAAGCTGCCCGACGTGACGCCGTTCCCCACCCAGTTCACCAAGCCGAACCCGCCGATGTACGGCGTGGGTCAGTCGCCGTCGACGATCGAGTGGGCTGCCTCGCGCGGCATTCCGCTGATCATGCCGGCCATCGGCGCCTACGAGGCGATGCGCTCGATCATCGACCTCTACAACGAGACCGCCGAGAGCCACGGCATCGACCCGACCACCGTGCCGCACGCCCTGTGCACCGTCGCCCATGTCGCCGAGACCACCCAGAAGGCGCACGACGAGATCTGGAAGCACATGTGCTGGTGGGAGCAGGAGCACGACGACGCCGCCTTCACCATGGAGCAGCTGCAGAAGCTGCCGAACTACCGCTTCCAGTACGGCGAATGGCAGGCAGCCGCGCTGCGCGGTGACCGTACCAACGCCGACTTCACCAACTACATGCTGGAGAACAGCATCGTCGGCAGCGTGGAGGAGTGCGTCGACCGCATCGGCAAGACCATGGAGGTCACCGGGGTGAGCAACTTCCAGCTCGGGGTCGAGGCCACCCTCAACCGCGACCGGATCCTGGAGAACATGCACATGTTCGCCGAGGAAGTCCTGCCCCGTATCGGCTGGAAGCCGAGCGCGGTCTCGTGATGACGACGCACATCGATGCCGGGCCGCGCTCGTCCATCGCCCTCACCGGTACCGAGTTCGCCGAACTCGACCGGCTGATCTTCGAGGACGACGACTGGTGGGCGATGCCGAGCGCCGACCAGGCGGCGCTGCGGCACCGGTTCATCACGGCGGCGGTGGCGCACCATCTGGAGCACAACGCGGACTTCCGGACCTTCGCCGAGTCGAGCGGGTTCACGCTCGCCGACCTCGGCGCCCCCGGGAGCCTGGTGCGGGTGCCTCAGTTCCCGACCCGGATGTTCAAGCGCGTAGAGGTCCGCAGCGTTCCCGCGGCGGACTGCGACGTGTTCAAGTCCAGCGGTACCAGCGGCACTCAGAGCATGGTCTGGCGAGACGAACCCTCGCTGGAGCGGCTGGCCGGCTCGCTGCGCCCCGAGGGCGACATCTGGCGCACCCTCTACGGCGACGTCGATCTCGACGACGACGGCCAGATGGTCCACCTCGGCCCCAACCGGCGGGAGGCGGACGGCGTATGGATCAGCTACATCATGACGCTGGTCGAGATGTTCGCCGCCACACGCTCCTATGTCGCCGACGGTGTGCTGCGCCTGAGGGATGTCGTGCGGGACCTGGAAGGCGCCCTGGCCGACGGCAAGTTCGTGTGTGTGGCAGGTCCGCCGGTGTTCATGGCGGAACTTCTGCGCCACATGTCGGACAACAGCATCAAGCTGTCGGCGGGCGACCGGATGGCGGTGATCACGGGCGGTGGCTGGAAGAAGAACGAGTCCACCAAACTCGACCCGGACCGGCTGCGGTCACTGGCCATGGACACCTTCGGCCTGGCATCCGCGCAGCAGGTGCGCGACGTGTTCAACCAGGTCGAGCTGAACACGGCGTTCATCGAGTGCGAGCACCACCGCAAGCATGTGCCGCCGTGGGTGGAGGTGATCGTGCGCGACCCGCGCGACCTGTCCCCGGTCCCGGCTGGGCAGGTCGGCCTGATGTCGTACCTGGACCCGACGGCGCGCAGCTACCCGTGCTTCCTGCTGGCGGAGGACTTCGGGTCCGCCGAGACCGACAACTGCCCGTGCGGGCGGGCCGGCACCACGGTTCACATCGACCGCAGGATGCGCACGTCCAGCCACCACGGCTGCGCCCTGCGCCTCGCCGAGACGGTGCGGACCGACTGACGAGCATCAGGACAGACAAGCAACGGAACACACAGGAGGGGGAGCCATGTCGACAGAGTGTTTCGACGTGACAACGAACAACGGCCGGACCGTGGCGGTATGGCGAGACAGCCCGTCGGACAACGCCGGCACCGGGCCGATCGTCGTCATGGCGCCGGGATTCGGCCAGCGGATGCGCAGCTCCGGGGTGCTCGCGCTGATGCTGGTCTACAACGGCGCCACGGTGTACCGGTTCGACGCGCTCGACCATGTCGGAATCAGCGACGGCGAGATCGTCGACTACTCCGTCACCGAGCTGATGCAGGCCCTGACGGCGGTGGTCGACAACGTCCGCAAGCGCGAGGGGGTGGAGACCGTCTCGATGGTCGCCACCAGCCTCTCCGCCCTGCCGGTGCTGCAGTTCGCGGCCGCCAACAAGTGCGCGGACAACATCGCCCTGATGCTGGGCGTGGTCAGCGGCCGCAAGACCCTGCTCAAGGTGCTCGACGTCGACTACCTGGACTGGGAGCTGGACGCTCTGCCCGAGCGGGTGCACATCGACAAGCACTCGGTGGACCCGCGCCCGATCGTCAGTGAGACCCGCGAGGTCAACTGGTGGGAGCTTTCGGCCACGATCGACGCGCTGTCCCAGCTCAACATCCCGGTGCGCAACTTCGTCGCCGCCGACGACGACTGGGTGGACATCGCCGACGTACGCACGGCCTTCGGGGCCGCCGACCTCGACCAGAGCAATGTGATCGAGGTCGCGGTGTCCGGGCACGCGCTGCTGCGCAACCCGGTCGCGCTCAAGCAACTGCTGATGGACGTGACCCGCAGCCTGATCGGCGGTGACGACGAGCCGGTCATGCCGAGCTTCGAGGAGATCGTCGCGCTGCGCGGCTCGGAGCGCGAGCTCGAACGCCACCATGTGGCCACCCGCGCGGGCGGCCGGGCAGAACCCACGGAGTAGGTGCGATGAGCGTGGAACCGGCAACTCACGGCCAGGGCGAGACGGCGGCCGACCCGACAGCGGACTCGACGCTCATGGACGCCACGTACAGCGGCGTCTACGGCGAGATCTACCGCACGCACTGGTGGTGGCGGGCCCGCGAGCACCAGGTGCTGCACTACGTCGGCAAGCACGGCCGGTGGGCAGGCCGCCGGGCGAAGGTCCTCGACATCGGCTGCGGCGACGGGTTCATCTGGCGCCGGCTCGAACCCTTCGCAGATGTCGAGGGGATCGAGCCGGACCGGGTGCTCGTGGCGCCCGATTCGCCGGTGCGCGACCGCATCGAGGTCGCGGACTTCGTGCAGGGACGGCCGCGCGGCGCCGACCACGACCTGGTGCTGATGCTCGATGTGCTCGAACACATCGACGACCAGGGCGCGGCGCTGCGCCGGGTGGCATCCCTGCTCGGCCCCGACGGCCGGGGCGTGATCACGGTCCCCGCGCTCATGGCGCTGTGGAGCGAGTTCGACGAACTCAGCGGCCACTTCCGGCGCTACACCCGCAAGTCCCTGCGTGCGGCGCTGGAGGGCGCGGGGCTGAGGGTGCTGGAGGTGCGTTACTACTACGCGTGGACGGTGCTGCCGCTGTTCCTGCGCCGACTGCTCTTCAAGGCGGACGCCTCGGAGCACAGCCACTTCGTGAAGGCGCCCGCGCGGCCGGTCAACCGGCTGATGTACCAACTGAGCCGCATCGATCACTGGCTCACCCGCCGGCTGCCCGCGCCCGCCGGCAGCTCCCTCATCGCGGTGGTCTCAAGGACACCCTGACGGGCCCGAACCAACACCCTTAAGGAATGTGACATGTCGGAACATCGTGCGCGGGCCTCCCGCCGCGTCCTGGGGCTGATCGCCGCGGGCAGCACTCTGGCCCTCGCGGTGGTCATGCCCACTCTGGCCGATGCCCACGAGGCGAGTGTCGAATCCGCGGCGGAGATCGCCTGGGCCGACTGCGGTGAGGGCTCGGTGCCCGGGGCCCAGTGTGCGCAGATGGAGGTGCCGCTGGACTGGACGAAGCCGGGCGGGAAGAAGATCACCCTGGCCCTGTCGAAGCTGCCCGCACTGGACAAGGAGAACCGGATCGGCCCGCTGCTGTTCAACCCGGGCGGCCCCGGCGGCTCCGGCATGGGGGCCGTGGCCTACAGCGACCTGCTCGCCATCGCGCCCGAATTCGCGCCGCTGCGCCA
Organism: Streptomyces sp. NBC_00885; assembly: GCF_045207475.1. Lineage (NCBI taxonomy): Bacteria > Bacillati > Actinomycetota > Actinomycetes > Kitasatosporales > Streptomycetaceae > Streptomyces > Streptomyces sp. NBC_00885. Next base: position 423,927 of record NZ_CP108796.1, on the reverse strand, counting down.
GCGGTTCGACCTGATCGGGTTCGACCCGCGCGGTGTCGGCCAGAGCACGCCGATCGCCTGCCCGAAGCCGCTGCACGACCCCGCGGTCAGTACGTTCCCGCGCACCCCGGCCGCCTATGAGCAGCTCAAGCGGTTCAACAGGACGGCCGGGCAGGCCTGCCGCGAGGCGACAGGTCCGCTGATCGACCACGTCGACACCGCCAGTGTCGTCTCCGACGTCGAAGCCCTGCGCAAGGCACTCGGCGCGCAGAAGATCTCGTGGCTCGGCCTGTCCTACGGCACCGAGATCGGCTCGCTCTACGCCCAGCGCCACCCGGACCGGGTGCGGACGATGGTGCTCGACGGTGTCGTCGACCACAGTCTGCCGACCCGCACGGCCGCGATCGACGAGGCCCGGGCCACGGAGAAGGCACTGCGACGCTTCGCCGACTGGTGCCGCACCGACGAACAGTGCGCCCTGCACGGTGCCGATGTGATCGCCACGTACGACGGCGTCATGACCGCGGCGCGGACCTCGGGCATCCCCGCGTCGAACCTCGGGCGCAAGGCCAACGCCGAGGAACTCGCCAACGGCGCGTACACCTACCTGACCCAGCCCTCCGCGTGGCCGCTCCTGGCCGGCGCGCTCGCGGCCGCCGCGGGCCTGGCCGGGGACGCCGACGCCACGGGCCTGATCACCCCCGCCTCGTTCCTGCAGCCGGAGTACAAGGCGTACCGGACCGTGGGCTGCCACGACTTCGCGCCGGACACCCGCGGATTCGTCGACATGGCGGTGCAGTCCGCCCGCGTGCGGTCGGTGGCCCCGCACACCTGGCGCTACTCGGAGTTCTGGGACTGGACCAGCGGCTGTGTGGGCTGGTCGGTGCCTGCTGCCAACCGGCCCGCCCCGCTGGCGGTCCACGGCGCGCCGCCCGTTCTGCTGGTCAACACCCGCTACGACGCGGCGACTCCCTACCGGTGGGCCCAGCGGCTCGCGGCGAAGATCGACGGCAGCCGGCTGCTCACCGTCGAGGGCGACGGCCACACCGGCATCCTCAACTCCGCCTGCGCGCGCGGCCACGAGGCCCAGTATCTGGTGACCGGAAGGACGCCGCCGGCGGGCGCGACCTGCGCGGCCTCGCGGTCCGCCGCAGTCGCCAAGGCCGTCACCAGCGGCGGACTACGGTGAGCGGGACCGCCGGCGCTCCGTCCGCGCAGGATACGAAGGCCAGTCCGGTCAAGGCCACGTATGAGGAGTGGCTCGGCCTGGTGGTGATCGTGCTGTGCTGCGTCCTCGTGGCGATGGACATCAGCGTGCTGTTCTACGCCGTTCCCTTCGTCGCGGCCGATCTCACCCCCAGCACCTCCCAGATGCTGTGGGTGATGGACATCTACGGATTCCTGCTGGCGGGCCTGCTGATCACGATGGGAGCGCTGGGGGACCGGATCGGGCGGCGCAGGCTGCTGCTGTTCGGCGCGGTGGGCTTCGGCGTAGCCTCGGTCCTCGCGGCCTACTCCAGCAGTCCCGGGCTGCTCATCGCGAGCCGGGCGCTGCTGGGGGTCGCGGGCGCGACGCTGGCGCCCTCGACGCTGTCGCTGATCCGCAACATGTTCCACGACGAGGGGCAGCGCCGCGCGGCGATCGGACTGTGGACGGCGGGCTTCGCCGCGGGCGCGATGCTCGGCCCCATCACGGCGGGGCTGCTGCTGGAGCGATTCTGGTGGGGCTCGGTCTTCCTCATCAACGTGCCGGTGATGATCCTGGTGATCGTGCTCGGCCCGATCCTGCTGCCGGAGTTCCGCAGCCCCAGCCCGGAACGGTTCGACCTGTTCAGCGCGGCACTGTCGCTGGCGGCGGTGCTGCCGGTCGTCTACGGAGCCAAGAGGTTCGCCGAGGGCCACCTCGACTGGAAGTCGGTCGTGGCCGTCCTCGCCGGACTCGCGGTCGGCGCGCTGTTCGTCCGGCGGCAGCGCCGCTCGCGCGACCCGCTCATCGACACCAAGCTGTTCCGTGACCGCGCGTTCGGCACCGCCATCGTCACCACCACGGTGGTGCAGTTCGCGATGCTCGGCATGATGATGCTCAGCTCGCAGTACGCGCTGTCGGTGCTGGGCCTGCGGCCGTTCGTCGCCTCGATGTGGCAACTGCCCGCGATCGCCACGCTGTTCCTCGGACTCACGCTGGCGGGCCTGCTGGCCAAGCGAGTCCGGCCCGCGTTCATCGTCTGCACCGGGCTCACCGTCGCCGCCGTGGGCTTCGCGGTGATGAGCCTGGTGACCGCGGACAGCGGGCTGGCCATCATCGTGGTCGGCAGCAGCATCATGACCTCCGGTGTGGGCATGGTGGTTCTGCTGGCCACCGACGTCGTGGTCGCGACCGCTCCGCCGGAACGTGCGGGGTCGGCGTCGGCGCTGTCGGAGACCAGCAACGAGTTCGGCGGCGCCATCGGCATCGCGATGCTCGGGAGCATCGCGCTGACGGTTTACCGGCGCGAGGTGGAGGACGTCATCCCACCCGGTCTTCCGGCCTCGGCGGGCGAAGCCACCCGCGGCACGCTCCAGGCGGCGACGGAGGTCGCCAAGTCCCTGCCGGACCCGGCGGGCGCCGCGCTCAGGCAGGGCAGCATCGAGGCGTTCACCGAAGGGTTGCAGGTCGCGGTGCTCACCGGGTCGGCGATCCTGCTGATCGTCGCCGCCGCTGCGGCGATCGCGCTGCGGCCGGTACGTATCGACGTGCACCAGATGGGGGAGTGACAGCCGTGACCATCGAAGGGGCGGCCCTGCGCACGGCCCTGCGGCCGTACGCCTCGGGGATCGCGGTCCTCACCGCGGCGGATGCCGCGGGCCCCGCAGGAGTGACCATCACCTCGCTGACCTCGATCAGCACGGAACCCGCACTGGTCTCCTTCGCCCTGGCCGACACCTCATCCACCTGGCGCCGGATCAAGGACAACCAGTGGTTCGGGATCCAGATCCTGTCCGGCGACCAGATGGACCTGGCCAGGCGCTTCGCCACCCCGGGCGCCGACCGGTTCGCCCCACCCACCCGCTGGCACACCGGACCCCACGGCATCCCCCTCCTCGACGGCTGCCTGTCCTGGCTGGTCTGCTCCCGCTACGACCGGATCAGGCTCGGCGACCACCACTTGGTCGTCGGCGCGGTGGCCCACGCGGAGGCCGGCGTGGGCGGGGACAGCCTGGTCCATCTGCATGGGGAGCTGCAGCCGGTCGCCTCCGTCGCTCTCACCAGGGCGAGCGTCGACTAGGTCCTGTCCGGCCAGGCCGCGAGCGAGTCAGGAGAGCCAGTCGGCGTAGCGGGTGGCAGCGAGGTGGGCGTCCTTGTCGGTGAGAACGTCACCCTTGACGACCGCGAACATGCCGGCGGTGGGGTCCGTGACGACGGTCCGGCTGTCGCCCTTGTGGGACAGGGTGATCCGGCCCAGCTCGTCCAGGGAGAAGATCTCGGGGCCGGCGATGTTGCGAATGCCCCGCAGCGGGGCGCCCGCGGCTACTTCTGCCACCGCGGCGGCCACGTCCTTGGAGGCGATCGGCTGGATCGGCGTGGCGGGCAGCCGGACGGTGTCGCCGTCGGCGGTCCAGGACATGACGGCGTCCATGAACTCCATGAACTGCGTCGCGCGGACGATCGAGTAGGGGATCGGCCCGGCCGCGAGGACGTCTTCCTGGAGCACCTTGGCCCGGTAGTAGTCCAGCTCCGGCACCTGGTCCGCGCCGACGATCGAGAGGATGACGAAGTGGCCGACGCCGCCCTTCCGGGCCGCGGCCAGAAGGTTGTCCATCGAGGTCTGGAAGAAGGCCGGGGAGGCTTCGTCGAAGGTCGGGGAGTTCGTCAGGTTGACGACGACGTCGGCTCCCGCCACCGCCTCATCCAGTCCCTGGCCACTGATGACATCGACTCCGGTGGACTGCGCGTGCGGTACCGCCTCGTGCCCGGCGGCGTTGAGATTCTTGACGACCTGAGACCCGATCAGCCCGGTACCGCCGATGACTGCGAACTTCATGACATGCCTTTCGTCGGGAGTGTGTCCGAAATATGGCATATGAAGCTCGACGTCTCGGCGAGCTATCTGGCCAAACAGCTGCAGGCGCTCTCCCGGGCCGGGCTTGTGCGCTCGCCTGGCCGTGGCACCGTCGACCGCTGCGACCACATCGAGCACGTTCACCTGCACGGGGACCGCCGGCGGGTACCGCCGGCCACCCCGGCCGAGTCGTGCGCGGCACCTTGCCCGATCGCCCACGCGATGACCGGGGCGGCCGCGGCCTGGCGAGAAGCGCTGCGCAGTGTCGCGATCCCCCCTTCGGTGTGCAGGCGGGGCCGGATGCCCGGCTCGTCGGCGTGGGTGCCGGTGTCGTGCCGGCGTTCATCGCCGCGGTGCTGATGTGGGTTCGCGCAGCGGTCCGCCCCGGGCAGGCTGAGCCAAGTCCCGCGCCCTGCGCGGCTCGTCGCTGGTGCCGTGTCAGGCAATATTCGCCCTAGTCCAGGCCGGAGACCTTGAAGACGCTCTGGGCCGTCTCGCCGTCGATCCGCCGCGACAGCTGCTTCAGGGCCGTGGCGCCGCACAGTAGCGTCCCCCGCCCCAGGGAGGCGCGGGCGCCCGCGTCCACCAGACGCCACAGCTCTGGATTGTCGATGAGGACATGCGGGTCCAGCTCGACCCCTCCGCCGTCCACGTCGCGCAGGACCAGCCGTTGTGCGACACCGTCGGACCAGCGCACCGCCACCAGGCGGTCCGTGCGCACTCTCCGTTCCCGCCATAGCCCGCGCGAGGCGAGCCAGCCCTCGCCGGCCGTGACCTTCGCCGGGTGCAGGACCACGAACAGCAGGAGGGAGAGGCCGGCCCACAGGATGCCGCGCGGGGCGGTGAGGCTGCCGGCAGCGGTGTCGATGACCAGCAGCAGCGCGAGGAGCAGTACGGCGCAGCAGACTGCGGCTCGTAGCTCACCGGCCCACCCGGTGTTGGAAGCGTGCGTTCCGGGGGGTTCCGCACGGTCGGCGTCGCGCCCCGGAACCGGTCTCGTACTCCGTCCCATGCCACCGACGCTAGGCGCGCTCAGGGCTCGCTCCTGGTTCATTGATGAACCGCTGGCGCGGCGCCGGTCAACTTTGACGTCTTCTTGACGGCCCTCGTCAAGAACGCGTGAAGGCATCGCCGTTTCGCGCCAAGAACGCGCCAGCGACGGCCATGGCCGGTCGGATGGGGGCACACCCTGAGCGGACCCGGAACGAAGGAGCCCACCCGCATGTCCGTCCTGTCCACCGAGACCGGAGCCGCGCCCAGCGCAGAGGAACCCCCGGATACCGGCGCACGCCACAAGCTCACCGCCCTGACCGGCCTGGCCGCGCTCTCGCTCGATGCGATGGCCTCGGTCGCGTACGGGCCGGAGGCGATCGTCCTGGTCCTGGCCGCAGCGGGCGGCTACGGGCTCGGCTTCACACTCCCCGTCACCGTGGCGATCGCCGCGCTGCTGGCCGTCCTCGTCGCCTCGTACCGACAGGTGATCGCGGCCTTCCCGGACGGCGGCGGGAGCTACGCGGTCGCCAAGGCGCATCTGGGCCGCCGGACCAGCCTGGTCGCCGCCGCCTCCCTGGTCCTGGACTACGTCCTCAATGTGGCCGTCGCGGTCACGGCGGGAGTGGCCGCGCTGACCTCGGCCTTCCCCGGGCTGTACGGCGAGCGGCTGTGGCTGTGCCTCGTCGTCCTCGTCCTGATCACCGCGGTGAACCTGCGCGGGATCGTCGACTCCGCCCGCGCGTTCATCGTGCCCACGATCGTCTTCATCGGCTCGATCCTCCTACTCATCGCCGTCGGCCTGTTCCGTGACGCCCCGGTGAGCACCGAGGCAGCCGCGGGCCATGCCTCCGTCCTCGCCGACAATGCCACCAGCGTCGGAGCCCTCCTGCTGCTCAAGGCCTTCGCCTCGGGCTGCTCGGCGCTGACGGGTGTCGAGGCCATAGCCAACGCCGTCCCGTCCTTCCGCGCCCCGGCTGCCCGCCGCGCTCAGCGTGCGGAGGTCGCGCTCGGGGCCCTGCTTGGCGTGATGCTCATCGGCCTGTCCGTCCTGATCTCCCGGTTCGGACTGCAGCCCGTCGAGGGAGTCACTGTCCTCGCGCAGCTCGCCGACGCGTCCTTCGGCCACAACTGGGCCTTCTACGTCGTCCAGTTCGCCACGATGGTGTTGCTGGCGCTGTCTGCGAACACGTCCTTCGGCGGGCTGCCGGTCCTGCTCAAGCTGCTGGCCCGCGACAACTACCTGCCGCACGTCTTCGGTCTGAAGGCCGACCGGCAGGTCCACCGCCACGGGGTACTCACCCTCGCGGCCGTCTCTGCCGCACTGCTGGTCTTCTCCGGTGGCGACACCAACACCCTCGTACCTCTCTTCGCCATCGGCGTCTTCGTCGGATTCACCATCGCCCAGAGCGGCATGGTCCTGCACTGGCGCCAGGTGCGCGGCCCCCAGTGGACCGGCAAGGCGGTACTCAACGGTCTGGGCGCGCTGCTCACGGGCGTCAGCGCGGTCGTCGTCACTGCCACCAAGTTCCACGACGGCGCCTGGTTGATCGTGGTCGCCCTGCCCGTGCTGGTCGCCGGGTTCGAGTGCGTCCACCGTGCGTACGACCGGATCGGCGAGCGGCTCGGCCTCGGCCGCATCCCCGAATCCCCGCACCGCGACCGCTCGTTGGTCCTGGTCCCGGTCTCCTCCCTGACCCGGCTCACCAGCGAGGCCCTGACCGCGGCCGTGTCACTCGGCGACGAGGTGCGCGCGGTGACGGTCTGCCACACCGATCCCGAGGACCGTGCGCAGACCGAGGCCCTGGAACGGGACTGGGCGCTGTGGAATCCGGGCGCCCCGCTGGTGCGCATCGCCTCGTCGCGCCGCACCGTCGGCCGCCCGGTCGCCGCATATGTACGGGAGGTGGCGGCCGCCGAACCGGGCACACGGATTACCGTGCTCATCCCCGAGGTCGAACCGGCCCGGCTCTGGCAGCGGCTGCTGCAGAACCAGCGCGGCGCGGTCGTCGCACACGCCGTCCGCCGCGACACGAACGCCGTCATCTGCCGACTGCGCTTCCGGCTGTCGGATCTGCCCTGACGGTTACGCCCGTCGGGTTCGGGGGCGGCCCGGCAGGGCCGCCCCCTTCGTGGTCAGCGCTGACAGGCCCTGCGGCCGTGGTTGGCCTTCTTCTTGCGGCGGGCCTTCTTCTTGCGTGCGCGCTTGGACGTGTGTTTCCGGGGCCCCTTCAGGCGGTGTGGCCGACGAGGACGTCGGCGAGCTTGTTGAGGCGTTTGACCGTGCGCTCTTCGGTCGCGGCGGGCGCGGGCTCGACGCGCTCGTCGCGGTCGTAGTAGGCGCCGTTGACGATCTCGACCGCCGGGTCGCAGAGCCGTACGACGTGGGAGGCACCGTCGGCGGCCGTGGCCCCGGTGTGGGCGTACAGCGGCAGCAGCGCGGTCTCGCAGATGCCCGGGTGAACGGAGACGGCCGTCACCCGAAGGTCGGCGGCGAAGACGGTGAGCGCAAGCTGCGACTGGGCGTACGCGCCCAGACGTGAATAGCGGCGGGCCCGGTTGGGATCGCTCCACTGGATGGAGCCGGTGCGGTGCAGCGAGGACGAGACGTTCACGACCCGGCCGCCGGGCCTGCTGGTGAGGGCCTGTTCCAGCAGGCCGGTGAGCAGGTAGTGGGCGAGGAAGTTGACCTGGAAGGCGATCTCGTTGCCGTCGGCGGTCACGGTGTGCCGCTCCGGGGCGGCCATGGCCGCGTTGTTCACGAGGACGTCCAGGTGCGGGTGCCCCTGGACGACGCGGGCAGCCATGGCTTCCACATCGTCCAGGTGTGTGAAGTCGGCGGCGAATGCGCACAGGCGGTTCGCGTCGATGCCGTCGGCGGCGATCAGCCAGTCGGTCGCGGCTCGCGCCTCTTCGGCGGTGCGGCCGTGGACGAGGACTGTGGCGCCGCGCTCGGCGAGCTGTCGCGCCGTCTCGTAGCCGATGCCGGAGGTGGCACCGGTGACCAGCACGGTCCGTCCGGACAGGGTTGCAGAAGACATGATCAGTTCCTGGAGAAGAGCACGCGCCGATGCCCTCGCCGCGGGGCGAGAGCAGGCGACGTGCGAGGGATGTGGGTACGTACGACCCGTCAGAGAGCGGGGCGTACGGGACAAGAAGCGGCCGTCGTCATGCGGCCGCGCGAACGGTGCGTCAGCGCACCGGCGGGTGATCAGCGCGCACGGCCGGCGGCACCTGATTCGGTGGCCGGTCGTCATGGCGCAGATGGCTGTTCACATCGTCCATACAACTGGCTTGCGGGCACGGGCTCAAGAGCCCCGGGCGGTCCTTGACGGGGCTCTGATGCGTCAGCCCAGACCGGGGATCGTGGAGACGAACAGGTCGATCAGCTTGATGCCGGCGAAGGGCAGCACGAGACCGCCGAGGCCGTAGACAGCGAGGTTGCGGCGCAGCAGGTCGTGTGCGGACGACGGGGTGTAGCGCACACCGCGCAGGGCGAGCGGGATCAGCGTCACGATGATCAGGGCGTTGAAGATGATCGCCGAGGTGATCGCGGAGGTGGGGCTGTGCAGGCCCATGACGTTCAGGGCCTTGAGACCTGGATACGCGCCCGTGAACATCGCGGGGATGATCGCGAAGTACTTGGCGACGTCGTTGGTGATGGAGAAGGTGGTCAACGCCCCGCGGGTGATGAGGAGTTGTTTGCCGATCTGGACGATCTCGATGAGCTTGGTGGGGTTGGAGTCGAGGTCGACCATGTTCCCGGCCTCCTTGGCGGCGGAGGTGCCGGTGTTCATCGCGACGCCGACGTCGGCCTGGGCGAGCGCGGGCGCGTCGTTCGTACCGTCGCCGGTCATTGCGACGAGCTTGCCGCCCGCCTGCTCCTGCTTGATGAGGGCGAGTTTGTCCTCCGGGGTGGCCTCGGCAAGGAAGTCGTCCACGCCCGCCTCCTGGGCGATCGCGCGTGCGGTCAGCGGGTTGTCGCCGGTGATCATGACCGTACGGATACCCATGCGGCGCAGCTCGGCGAAGCGTTCCCGGATGCCGTCCTTGACCACGTCCTTGAGGTGAATGACCCCGAGGACGCGCGGCCCGTCCCAGTCGTGCACCGCCACGAGCAGGGGAGTGCCGCCGGAGGCCGCGATCGAGTCGGCGTACATGCCCGCCTCCGCCGGTACGGTTCCGCCGCGCATCCGCACCCAGTCGGTCACCGCGGACGCGGCACCCTTGCGGATGTGGCATGCCGCGCCGTTGTCCGAGAACAGGTCCACGCCCGACATCCGGGTCAGTGCGGAGAAGGACACGAACTGCGCATGGCTCAACTCACCCTCCGCCGGCTCCCGCAGCCCGTACTTCCGCTTCGCCAGCACGACGACCGATCGGCCCTCCGGCGTCTCGTCGGCCAGCGAGGAGAGCTGTGCCGCATCCGCCAGGATCAGCTCGTCGATGCCGGGCAGCGGCACGAATCCGGCGGCTTCGCGGTTGCCGAGGGTGATGGTGCCGGTCTTGTCGAGCAGGAGCGTGTTGACGTCACCGGCTGCTTCGACCGCGCGGCCGGACATCGCGAGCACATTGCGCTGGACGAGCCGGTCCATCCCGGCGATGCCGATGGCCGAGAGCAACGCGCCGATGGTGGTCGGGATCAGGGTGACCAGAAGGGCGACCAGCACGGTCGTCGACGGGGCGGCGTTCGCGTAGGCGGCCATCGGCTGGAGCCCCACGACCACCAGGACGAAGACGATGGTGAGCGCCGCCAGCAGGATGTTGAGGGCGATCTCGTTCGGGGTCTTCTGCCGGGACGCGCCCTCGACCAGGGCGATCATCCGGTCCAGGAAGGAATGGCCGGGGCGGGACGTGACCCGTACGACGATGCGGTCGGAGAGGACCGTCGTGCCGCCGGTGACGCCGCTGCGGTCGCCGCCCGACTCCCGGATGACGGGGGCGGATTCACCGGTGACGGCGGACTCGTCGACCGCGGCGACACCGTCGACGACATCGCCGTCCGCCGGGATCAGCTCGCCCGCCTCGACCAGGACGAAGTCGAAGAGGCACAGGTCGGTGGCGGCGACGGCTTCGGTCTCGGCACGATTTAAGTCCATGCCGACGCGCCAAGCCCGCAGCCGAAGGGCGACCGTGTCGGTACGCGCCCGACGCAGCGACTCCGCCTGGGCCTTTCCGCGGCCCTCGGCGACGGCCTCGGCGAGGTTGGCGAAGATCACCGTCAGCCAGAGCCAGACGCTGATTACCCAGGTGAAGACGGACGGGTGGAACAGGGCGGAAAGGGTCGTCAGCACCGATCCCGCCGCGACCACGAACAGCACGGGGTTTCTGGCCAGGGCCCGCGGGTGCAGTTTGCGGACGGCCTCCGGGAAGGACTTCACCAGCTGTACGGGATCGAAGAGCCCGCCCTGTCTGGTGCGTCGTCGGGGTGGCCGGTTGACCGGCCCGCTCTCCGGATTCCGGCTTCGCGGAGCCGACGGAGCCTGCTGAGGGGCGGGGGGAAGCATCACTGAGACCTTCTGATGGGACGGCCCTCGCCATGACGGGGCCGGGCGGGCCGACACAGGGGGAGCCGCTCGAGCCCTGCAGGCGCCGGAGTCCCGGCGCCTGCAGGGCCGTGTGCGGACGCGGCAACGGGGGAGACGCTGCCGCGTACCCGCCGCCGAAGACGCGACCGGGGGAGGACCCCCGGGGTTCTGTCATGCCACTGACGCCCGCGACCTTGAGCGGCCACCGGAAAATCTAGAGGCCGCGATGCTGCCAATTCGCCTAAGCCCCGCGGAATTTACGGTCCTCTGACAGCTCTCGGGGCTTGGCGTCAAGTGCACGTCAAGAAGTACTGAAGGGGCGTCAGGGAGACATCAAGGGCCGCCTTCCATGGCCGAAAAGCGGCTGAGACTGACCGGCACGGGGGCACGGACGACCGGTCCGTGGCGTGAGGTTGGAGGGCGCGTGACCATCACCGCCGGTACCGCGCAGAGTCCGGAGGCGAAAGCCCGTACTCAGGCCGAAACTCGTCGCATTCCGGTCGTACGACAGGAGGGGCGGCCCGGCCCGCAGCCACGAGGGAGGCAGCGACCGGGCCGCCCGCTCCTTCCGGCTGTATGGGCCTGGCTCAGCGGCAGCTGGGCGACAACCCCGGCCCGGCTGCGCCTGCTGCGTGCAGCGAGCCTGTCACTCGTCGCCGCGCTCACGCTGCTGCTTCTGACGGCAGGTCTCGCCGCGTCCGGCACCTGGGACGCCGTCGCCGACCGCGAAGCCCCTCGCACGACCAGCGCCGCGGGCCTCAACCTCGCCCTGAACGACATGGACGCGCAGTCCGCCAACATCCTGCTGTCCAGCGGCAATGCGGGCGAGGGGCGCATGTCCGTCCCGTACGACAAGGCCGTCGGCTTCTACGACGACGCACGGCACACCGTCAGCCGTGAACTGCGCACCCTCGCGGTCGCCGCCGAGGGCGACCGGGACGCCGAACACACGGTGGAAACCCTCACCGAGAACTTCGCCCGCTACCAGGAGCTGATCGGCCGCGCCCTGGAGAACGACACCCGGGCGGGTGGCAAGCCTGCGGCACTGGAGGACTACCGCTCCGCCACAATCCTCTTGGAGCACCAACTCCTCCCCGAATCACGGACCTTGATCGAAGCCAATAACGCCGCCTTTGAGGCCGAGTACGACGCCGCCGGCTCCCGGCTCACCGCCCAGCTGATTGCGGCAGTTGTCATCGGTCTGCTGCTCCTGGGGGTCCTCGTCGCTGTGCAGTGGTACCTCGCACGCCACTTCCACCGGATCCTCAACCCGGGCCTGCTGGCCGCCACACTCTGCGCGTTCATCGCCTTCGCCGTCGGGGGCCAGATGCTCGCGGGCTCCTCCGAGGACCTGCGTGGCGCCCGCCGCGACGCGTTCGACTCCGTCGTTGCCCTGTCCCGCGCCCGCGCCATCGCGTACGAAGCGAACGCCGACGAGAGCCGCTACCTGCTCTTCAGGGACCAACGCACCGCCTACGAGCAGGCATTCCTCGACAAGTCCCAGCAGCTGTACGGCATCGAGGGCGCGCGTCTGGACACGTACAACGGCCAACTGGCCTACACCTGGAGCAGCTACCGCGCCGACCACGACGACCTGCGCTTCACCGGCGAATTCCGTCGCGAACTCGACAACATCACCTTCCCCGGCGAGCGCGCGGCCGCCGAGCGGACCGTCGAGGCGTACGCCACCTACCAGCGCGACGACCGCACGATCCGCCGCCTGGTCGCGCAGGGCAGGGAGCGGGAAGCCGTCGCCTTCTGCATCAGCTGGGAGCCGGGCAAGTCCAACGACCACTTCGGCGCCTGGATGGCCGCACTCGACCAGGTCACCGAGATCAACCGCACCCACTTCGCCGCATCGGTCCGCCACGGCCGCGGCACCGTCTCCGAAAGGCTGCCCGCGACGGGCGGTGCGCTGGTGGCGGCCGCGGTGCTTACTGTGGTCGGCCTGCGACCGCGACTGGCCGAGTTCCGGGCATAGGCCTTTCCATGGGCAGGAGGCTCGCATGGCGAAGGCGAAGCGCATACGGGCAAGCGGGCGCGATGCGCGACGCCGCCACGCGGGAATCGCGGGCAGACCTTCCGGTATGGCGGGCAGCACAAACAACCCGCGGCCCTCGGCTCGCGGGCGCCTGCGCCGGTTCGGCTGGTGGTGCGGAGCCGTGGTGATGCTGTCCGCAGCTGTGATGACCGGCACGCTGACGACCGCCGCGCTGGGCTGGACCGGAACTCCGGGAGTGATGACGGCACGGGAGTGCCATGAAGAGAAGGAAACCAAAGGCGGTACGCATCAGTCCTGTTCAGGTACGTTCGTCTCGGACGATGAGCGGACCGTCGACCCCGACGCGGGTCTCATATGGGACGGCGGAGCTCAGGGCGACCGGAAGCGGGTCAGGACGTTGGCTCTGGGCGGCTGCCAGGAGCAGGGCCCGAGGGACGCGCTGATGCTGATGGGGCTGACTTCGGGGGTGGGGCTCGGGGCTGTGATCTGCTCATTCGTCGCCCTTCCGGCTGGAGCGAGGGACCGGCTGGCGGCGAGGCTGCCGCGCCGGGCGCACAACTGGTACGTACGGGAGTGGACATGACGGGCTGGGGCGTCGGGGCGTTCCTCGCAGGCTTGGTGCTGGTCACCAATGTGTTTCGAGCCGCAGAGTGGCTCCAGCTGATGTCGTATCAGCGCAGAGGATGGCCGACCGGCGTGAGAACGTGCCGTGCAATCGGAGGGGTGTTCCTCCTGGCGGGCGCGGCCGTGCTCATCCAGTCGGCCACGGAGGCCCTGCGGTAGGTCACCTGATTCCGGCCCGCCGCGCGTGCAGTTCGGAGCGGACGAGTTCAAGGAGGAGGCCGGTCCAGTTGCTGCCGCGGCCGGAGTCAAGGACGTGTCAAGGTCCGGCTCATCGGCGCCAGGGATCCGTCAAGGCTCGTGCCTTTCGCGGCCGGAATTGGTACCGGGGCGGACCCTTGCCTTGTCGGTTCTGGAGAAGGCGAGGTGGATCATGAGCTACCCGCTTCGTGACCGCATCGCGCTGGTCGCCGCGCTGGCTGGGCCCTTCCTGGCGGCGCTGCTGCTGGTGCCCTTCCGCACGAGTCTGTCGAACACGAACCTGGCCCTGATCCTGGTCGTCGTCGTGGTGGCGGTCTCCGCCAATGGGAACCGCTACGCCGGCGCGCTCACGGCGCTGTCGTCCGCGGCATGGTTCGACTTCTTCCTCACGCAGCCGTACCAGCAGTTCACCATCGATGACTCCAAGGACATCGAGACGGCTGCCCTCCTGCTGGCCGTGGGCCTGGCCGTGTCGCAGCTGGCCGCCCGCGCGCGGCGCCTGCAGGTGATCACCTTGACCGACGCCGGTCATCTCGCCCGGATCCATGACACCGCGCAGCTCGTCCAGGCCACCGCCTCGCCCGATGCCGTGGTCGACCAGGTCAGGCGGCAGCTCGTCGACGTACTGCAGCTGCGCGGATGCCGCTTCGAGTACGGCAGCCTGCTCGGGCGTCCGCCGCGCCTGGAGCAGGACGGAGCCGTGGTCGTGGGGCGCGGCCGCTGGGACATCGACCGGTTTGGCTGGCCGGAGGGCGAGATCGAACTGCGAGCCGTCGGCAGCGGCCACTACGGCGGACGGTTCATGCTCCGGCCCACCCCCGGAGTCGTCCCCCCGCTGCTGGCACGGCTGGTGGCGGTGACCCTCGCCGACCATGCCGGGGCCGCACTCGACACCGCGGGCCCGGTTCTCGACGGCTGATCACCCGGTGTCTTCGCAGGTCGGACGGGTCGGCGTAAGAGAGCCGTCAAGAGCGTGCTCATAGCCGTAAGAGAGCCGTCAACGGCGCTCATGACTGGCCGGAAACAGGCTTTCCTCTAGACGTCCGATAATTTTCCGAACCTCTTCAGGAGCTCACGATGGCTGACCTGGCCTTCGTCGTCACCACGATCGCGGTCTTCGCGCTGGTGGCTGTCATCGCCAAGGGGGTGGCAAAGCTGTGACTGCCGAGAACATCGTCGGCCTGGTCGTGGCCGTCGCCCTGCTGGGTTACCTCGTCGTCGCCCTTGTGTACCCGGAGAGGTTCTGAGCACAGATATGAGCCCCTTCCTCGCCGGCATGCTCCAGCTGCTTGCGCTCATCGCGGCGCTGGCTCTGGCGTACCGTCCGCTCGGCGACTACATGGCCCGGGTCTACTCCTCGACCAAGCATCTCAGGGTCGAGAAGTGGATCTACAAGGCGATTGGCGCCAACCCCAACGCCGAGATGCGCTGGCCCGCCTACCTGCGCGGCGTCCTCGCCTTCTCGGCGGTCAGCGTCCTGTTCCTCTACCTGCTGCAGCGGATCCAGGGCAGCCTGCCCGGCTCGCTCGGCTTCTCCTCGATCGATGCGGACCAGGCGTTCAACACCGCCGCGTCGTTCGTGTCGAACACCAACTGGCAGTCGTACTACGGCGAGCAGGCCATGGGCCACGTCGTACAGACCGGCGGCCTGGCGGTGCAGAACTTCGTCTCCGCCGCGGTGGGTATCGCGGTGGCGGTGGCCCTTGTACGGGGTTTTGCCCGCTCCCGCACCGGTGAGCTGGGCAACTTCTGGGCCGACCTGGTCCGCGGCACTGTCCGTATCCTGATCCCGCTCTCGGTGATCGGCGCGATCGTGCTGGTCGCGTGCGGTGCGATCCAGAACTTCGCCGGCATCCACGAGGTCGGCCAGTTCATGGGCGGCTCGCAGCAATGGAACGGCGGCGCGGTCGCCTCGCAGGAGGCCATCAAGGAGATCGGCACCAACGGCGGCGGTTACTTCAACGCCAACTCCTCCCACCCCTTCGAGAACCCCAACCCGCTCTCGAACCTCTTCGAGATCTTCCTGATCCTGCTGATCCCGTTCTCGCTGACCCGCACCTTCGGCAAGATGGTCGGCAGTATCAAGCAGGGCTACGCGATCCTCGCCACGATGGCCACCATCTGGCTGGGCTTCGTCCTGCTCATGATGTGGACGGAGTTCGCGGGCAACGGTCCGGCCTTCGAGGCCGCGGGCGGCGCGATGGAGGGCAAGGAGGTCCGCTTCGGCATCAGCACGTCGGCGATCTTCTCGATCTCCACCACGCTGACCTCCACCGGCGCGGTCAACTCCTTCCACTCGTCGAACACCGGTCTGGGCGGTGGCCTCAACCTGCTGGGTATGCAGCTGGGTGAGATCGCTCCCGGTGGTGTCGGCTCGGGCCTCTACGGGATGCTGATCATGGCGATCATCGCGGTGTTCATCGCGGGCCTGATGGTGGGCCGTACGCCCGAGTACCTGGGCAAGAAGATCGGCACCCGCGAGATCAAGCTCGCGGCCTGCTACATCCTCATCACCCCGGCGCTGGTGCTCTGCTTCACCGCCGCCGCGATGGCGCTGCCCACCCCGGTGAACTCGCTGACCAACAGCGATGCGCACGGCTTCTCCGAGATCCTCTACGCCTACACCTCGGGCGCCAACAACAACGGCTCCGCCTTCGCGGGCCTGAACGCGGACACGCAGTGGTTCAACACCACCATCGGTCTCGCGATGCTGCTCGGCCGGTTCCTGCCGATGGTGTTCGTGCTGGCGCTGGCCGGCTCGCTCGCCGAGCAGAAGCCCATCCCGGAGACCGCAGGAACCCTGCGCACCAACAAGCCGCTGTTCACCGGGCTGCTGGTCGGAACGATCCTGATCATCACCGGTCTGACCTACTTCCCGGCCCTGGCGCTGGGTCCGCTCGCCGAGGGGCTGGCGTCATGACCACCAACGTAAAGAAGCAAGACGACTCCATGCCCACTACAACGCCCACGCGCGCACCGCACTCCGATGTGCCGACCGGTCACAAGACCGAACCCGGCCGCGTCGGCGGGGGTCTCTTCGACCCCAAGCAGCTGCTCAAGTCCTTCCCGGACGCCGTCCGCAAGCTCGACCCGCGGGTGATGATCAAGTCGCCCGTGATGTTCGTGGTGCTGATCGGCTCGGTGGTCACCACCGTGCTGGCGCTCAAGGACCCGACCGACTGGTTCGGCTGGGCGATCGCGGCGTGGCTGTGGCTGACCACGATCTTCGCCAACCTGGCGGAGGCGGTGGCCGAGGGCCGCGGCAAGGCGCAGGCCGACACCCTGCGCAAGGCCAAGACCGACACCGTCGCCCGCCGCCTGACCGGCACCACCGAGGAGCTGGTGCCCGGCACCGATCTGCGCATCGGCGACCTGGTCGTCTGCGAGGCCGGCGACATCATTCCCGGCGACGGTGACGTGGTCGAGGGTGTCGCGAGCGTCGACGAGTCGGCCATCACCGGCGAGTCGGCTCCGGTCATCCGTGAGTCCGGCGGTGACCGGTCCGCGGTCACGGGCGGCACGAAGGTCCTGTCCGACCGGATCGTCATCAAGATCACGACGAAGCCCGGCGAGACCTTCATCGACCGGATGATCAACCTGGTCGAGGGCGCTGCCCGCCAGAAGACGCCCAACGAGATCGCGCTGAACATCCTGCTCGCGTCGCTGACGATCGTCTTCCTGCTCGCGGTCGTCACGCTGCAGCCGTTCGCGAAGTACGCGCACGCCGAGCAGTCGCTGATCGTGCTGACCGCGCTGCTGGTCTGCCTGATCCCGACCACCATCGGCGCCCTCCTCTCCGCGATCGGCATCGCGGGCATGGACCGGCTGGTGCAGCGCAACGTACTGGCGATGTCCGGACGCGCCGTCGAGGCGGCGGGCGATGTGTCCACGCTGCTGCTCGACAAGACCGGCACCATCACCCTCGGCAACCGCCAGGCCGCCGAGTTCGTCCCGGTCAAGGGCGTCACGGAGGCCGAGCTGGCGGACGCCGCCCAGCTCTCCTCGCTCGCTGACGAGACTCCCGAGGGCCGCTCCATCGTCGTCCTGGCGAAGGAGAAGTACGGGCTGCGCGAGCGCCACCAGGGCGAGCTGTCGCAGGCCGAGTGGGTGCCCTTCACCGCCCAGACCCGCATGTCCGGCGTCGACCTCTCCGAGAACGGCGAGGCGCGCAAGGTCCGCAAGGGCGCGACGGGCTCGGTGCTCGCCTGGGTCAAGGAGCGCGGCGGTCAGGTGGCCGACGACGCCGACCAGGCCGCGAACAAGATCTCCGAAGCGGGCGGTACGCCGCTGCTGGTCGCGGTCGAGGACGACAAGGGCGCCCGGGTCCTGGGTGTCATCCACCTCAAGGACGTCGTCAAGGAGGGCATGCGCGAGCGGTTCGACGAGCTGCGCCGCATGGGCATCAAGACCGTCATGATCACGGGTGACAACCCGCTGACCGCCAAGGCGATCGCGGAAGAGGCGGGCGTGGACGACTTCCTCGCCGAGGCCACTCCCGAGGACAAGATGGCGCTGATCAAGCGCGAGCAGGCCGGCGGCAAACTCGTCGCGATGACCGGTGACGGTACGAACGATGCGCCCGCGCTCGCTCAGGCGGACGTCGGTGTGGCCATGAACACCGGTACCTCGGCCGCCAAGGAGGCCGGGAACATGGTGGACCTGGACTCCAACCCGACCAAGCTCATCGAGATCGTCGAGATCGGCAAGCAACTCCTCATCACCCGGGGAGCGTTGACGACCTTCTCGATCGCCAACGACGTCGCGAAGTACTTCGCGATCATCCCGGCGATGTTCGCGGTGGTCTACCCGGGCCTGGACAAGCTCAACATCATGAACCTGACCAGCCCGGAGTCGGCGATCCTTTCGGCCGTCATCTTCAACGCACTGATCATCATCGCGCTGGTGCCGCTCGCCCTGAAGGGCGTGCAGTACCGGCCGACCAGCGCCGACAAGATGCTCCGCCGCAACATCGGGATCTACGGCCTGGGCGGCCTGATCGCCCCGTTCATCGGCATCAAGCTCATCGACCTGCTCATCTCCCTCATCCCTGGCATCGGGTGACGTCATGAACAACTCTCTCAGCAGCACCGCACGGCTCATCGGGGCAGGGCTGCGCGCCCTCCTCGTCCTGACCGTCATCTGCGGCGTCATCTACCCGCTCGCCGTCACCGGGGTGGCGCAGGCCCTGTTCAGCGACAAGGCCAACGGCTCCGAGATCAAGTCGAACGGCAAGGTCGTCGGTTCGGAACTGATCGGCCAGACCTACAACCTGCCGAAGAAGGACCCCAACGACGCGGAGGAGGCGGCGGCCCCGGACCTGAAGTGGTTCCAGCCGCGCCCGTCCAACGGCCTCGGATCCAACAGCGTGAACACCCAGTACTCGCTGATCCTGTCCGGCGCGACCAACCGGTCCGGCGACAACGGGGTCGGGAAGGACGGTCGCTGCCCGACCGACCCGAAGGACGCGGAGGACGGCACCCTCTGCAAGTGGGTCGTCGAGGCCAAGGCCGCCGTGGTCAAGGACAACTCGGTGCCGGGCTACAAGGTCAAGCCCTCGGATGTGCCGGCCGACGCCGTCACCTCCTCCGGCTCCGGCCTGGACCCGGACATCTCCCCGGAGTACGCCGAGCTCCAGATCCACCGTGTCGCGGAGAAAAACCACCTCTCCGTCGCCCAGGTCGAGAAGCTCGTCGCGGACAACACCAACGGCCGGATCCTCGGCTTCATGGGCGAGCCGACGGTGAACGTCCTCAAGCTCAACATCGCACTCAAGGCACTCACCGGGAAGTGATCGTCTTACGTCGGCGGGCGGGCGGGAGTCCGAGGCCCGAGGAGCCTCCTCGGGCCTCGGCTCCCTCCCCAGCCCATGACGAGACGCTCCTCGCGGACAACAGAAAGGCGGCAACCGATGACCCGGGTGCTGGTGGTGGAGGACGAGCCACAGCTCGTACGGGCTCTCGAGATCAATCTCAAGGCACGCAAGTACGAGGTGGACTCGGCGCCCGACGGAGGGACTGCCCTTCGGCTGGCCGCCTCGCGCCACCCGGACGTCGTACTGCTGGATCTCGGGCTGCCCGACATGGACGGCATCGACGTGATCAAAGGGATCCGCGGGTGGAGCCGGGTGCCGATCCTCGTGGTCTCCGCCCGGCGGACCTCCGACGAGAAGGTCGTGGCGCTGGACGCCGGCGCCGACGACTACATCACCAAGCCCTTCAGCATGGACGAAATGCTGGCCCGGCTTCGGGCCGCATCCCGCCGGACCTCGCCGGTAGCTCCGTCCGGCGATTCGGTGATGGTTGCGACCGAGGACTTCACGGTCGATCTGCCGGCGAAGAAGGTCACGCGGGAGGGGCGCGACGTCCGCCTCACCCCGACCGAGTGGCACCTGCTGGAAGTACTGATCCAGCATCGCGGGCGGCTCGTCAGCCAGAAGCAACTGCTGCAGGAGGTGTGGGGCCCCACCTATGGCACGCAGGCCAACTATCTGCGTGTCTACATGGCACAGCTGAGGCGCAAACTCGAACCTGACCCTTCACATCCCCGGTATCTCATCACCGCCCCCGGTATGGGCTACCGCTTCGAGATGTGAGGCACTCCGCGGGCCGGCAGGCAGCTGTGAACGTGGACCTGTAAACCAGCCATTCGACTGCAAAGATCGGAACCATGGGACGCGGCAAGCTCCGGATCTACCTCGGCGCGGCGCCGGGCGTGGGCAAGACGTACGCGATGCTTTCCGAGGCGCACCGCCGGATCGAGCGGGGCACCGACTGTGTGGTCGCGTTCGTGGAACACCACAACCGGCCCCGCACCGAAGTGATGCTGCACGGCCTCGAGCAGATTCAGCGCCGCGAGATCGAGTACCGGGACACCGTCTTCACCGAGATGGACGTCGACGCGGTGCTGGAGCGCCGTCCGGCCGTCGCGCTCGTGGACGAACTCGCCCACACCAATGTGCCGGGCTCCCGCAACGCCAAGCGCTGGCAGGACGTGGAAGAGCTGCTCCACGCCGGTATCGACGTCGTCTCCACGGTCAACATCCAGCACCTCGAATCGCTCGGTGACGTGGTGGAGTCGATCACGGGCGTACGCCAGCGGGAGACCGTGCCCGACGAAGTCGTACGCCGCGCCGACCAGATAGAGCTGGTCGACATGTCGCCCCAGGCGCTGCGCCGCCGCATGGCCCACGGCAACATCTACAAGCCGGACAAGGTCGACGCTGCCCTGTCCAACTACTTCCGGCCCGGCAACCTCACCGCGCTGCGCGAGCTGGCACTGCTCTGGACGGCAGACCGGGTCGACGAATACCTGCAGGAGTACCGCACCGAACACCGGGTCTCCAAGATCTGGGGCTCCCGAGAACGCATCGTCGTCGGCCTCACCGGCGGACCCGAGGGCCGCACCCTCATCCGCCGCGCCGCCCGCCTGGCCGAGAAGGGCGCCGGAGGCGAGGTGCTGGCGGTCTACATCGCCCGCAGCGACGGGCTCAGCTCCGCATCCCCCAAGGAACTCGCCGTCCAGCGAACGCTGATCGAGGACCTTGGCGGCACCTTCCACCACGTCATCGGCGACGACGTCCCCTCCGCACTGCTCGACTTCGCGCGCGGGGTGAACGCCACCCAGATCGTGCTCGGCGTCAGCCGCCGCAGGACCTGGCAGTACGCCTTCGGCCCCGGCGTGAGCGCGACCGTCGCCCGCGAATCGGGACCCGACCTCGACGTCCACATCGTCACCCACGAAGAGGCGGCCAAGGGCCGGGGCCTGCCCGTAGCCCGCGGCGCCCGCCTCGGCCGCGCCCGGATCATCTGGGGCTGGCTCGTCGGCGTCATCGGCCCCGTACTGCTGACTCTCCTGCTCGACGGCATCGCCCCCGACGTCGGCCTTGCCAACGACATGCTGCTGTTCCTGACGCTGACGGTGGCCACGGCCATGGTCGGCGGGCTCCTCCCGGCACTGGCCTCCGTCGCCTGGGGTTCGCTGCTGCTGAACTACTACTTCACGCCTCCGCTGCACAAGCTCACCATCGCGGACCCCAAGAACATCGTCGCCATCGTGATCTTCATCGCGGTGGCCGTCTCGGTCGCCTCCGTCGTGGACCTGGCCGCCCGCCGCACCCATCAGGCCGCCCGGCTGCGCGCCGAGTCCGAGATCCTCTCCTTCCTCGCGGGCAACGTGCTGCGCGGTGAGTCGAGCCTGGAATCGCTCCTGGAGCAGGTCCGCGAGACCTTCAACATGGAATCCGTGGCCCTGCTGGAGCGCGAGAGCGACGTCGAACCCTGGACCTGCACCGGCAGCGTCGGCACGAGCCGCCCGCTCGCGCGCCCCGAGGACGCGGACGTCGACATGCCCGTCGGCGACCACATGGCGCTCGCGCTCTTCGGCCGGGTCCTGCCCGCCGAGGACCGCCGCGTGCTCTCCGCCTTCGCCGCCCAGGCCGCCGTCGTACTCGACCGCCAGCGCCTGCTCGGTGTGGCCGAACAGGCCCGCGAACTCGCCGAGGGCAACCGCATCCGCACCGCCCTGCTCGCCTCCGTCAGCCATGACCTGCGGACACCGCTGGCCGGCATCAAGGCCGCCGTCTCCTCGCTCAGGTCCGACGACGTGGAGTGGTCCGAGGAGGACCGCGCCGAGCTCCTCCAAGGCATCGAGGAAGGCGCTGACCGGCTCGACCACCTGGTCGGCAACCTCCTCGACATGTCCCGCCTCCAGACCGGCACCGTCACCCCGCTCATCCGGGAGATCGACCTCGACGAAGTCGTCCCGATGGCACTCCTCGGCGTACCGGAGGACAGCGTCGTCCTCGACATCCCCGAGGACCTGCCGATGGTCGCGATCGACCCGGGCCTGCTGGAGCGCACGGTCGCCAACATCGTCGAGAACGCCGTCAAGTACGCCCCCGACGGCGAGGCCGTGGTGGTGTCGGCCAGCGCGATCGCCGACCGCGTGGAAGTCCGGGTGACGGACCGCGGCCCCGGCGTCCCCGATGAGGCGAAGGACCGTATCTTCGCGCCCTTCCAGCGCTACGGCGACGCCCCGCGCGGCGCCGGAGTCGGCCTCGGTCTTGCGGTCGCCCGCGGCTTCGCCGAGACGATCGGCGGCACGCTCACCGCAGAGGACACCCCCGGCGGCGGCATGACCATGGTCCTGTCGCTGCCCGCCGCGGCCGTCCGTCCGAGGGTCCGCCCCAACCTCTCGGCGAAAGCCACGTCTTGAAGGGTTCCGCCCCGCAGACGGAGAGTTCGTCCTCCGGCTACGACCTGCCGTTTCGTCCTCGCCTCAGCCGACGTGGACGCGGGGCCGTCTCGACCGGTCGGGTTCGGCCTCGCGCAGGACTTCGCGAGTGACCGGGGCGACCTCGCCCTGGCCGAAGAGGAAGAAGCGGAGGAAGTTGGCGAAGGGGTTGCCCTCGGTCCACTCGAAGTAGATGTGCGGGCGCTGTCCTGTGGCGTCGCGTACGTACAGGAGCAGTGCGGCCAGTGCGTTGGGGATGGAGGAGCTTTCCAGGGTCAGGATGCGGTAGCGGTCGTGCAGCACCTCACCGCGTACGTTCAGACCGGCCTCGAACTCCGAGGGGTCGAGGACGGTGACCTCGACGAAGATGAAGTCGTCCTGGGCCGGGACGTCGTTGTCGGCCCGGATCTGGTTGATCTTGTCGCGGTACTCGGCGACATCGCGGCGGTCGGGCTCATTGGCGATGAACCGGATCCGGCGGTTGGCGATGTCGCGCACGAAGCGCTCGGCCATGTTGTCCAGAGCGACGTGCGTGACGCGCAGTTCGAAGGCGCGGGCGAGCCGGGACATCAGCGAGACGATGATGATGCCCGCGATGAAGCAGGCGCCGATCTTCACACCGTCGGGCCGCTCGATGACGTTGACCACGGTGGTGTAGAGGAAGACCGCCGAGATCACGGCGAAGCCGATGGTCCAGTTGCGCTGGCCGGCGCGGCGGGCGGCGATGGTCACCGCGATTGCCGCGGAGCAGATCAACACGAGCACGCCGGTCGCGTAGGCGCCGCCCTGGGCGTCGACATCGGCGTCGAAGATCCAGGTGACGAGGAACGCCACGAGAATGAAGACGATCACCATGGGGCGTACGGCGCGCGCCCAGTGCGGGGCCATGCCGTAGCGGGGCAGATAGCGCGGCATCAGGTTCAGCAGGCCGGCCATGGCGGAGGCACCGGCGAACCACAGGATGGCGATGGTCGCGACGTCGTAGACGGTGCCGAACCCGTCTCCGAGGTATTTGTGCGCCAGATACGCGAGCGCGCGCCCGTTGGCCTCGCCGCCCGGCTCGAAGTCCTTCTCCGGGATGAGCAGGGTGGTGATGAAGCTGGTGGCGATGAGGAACACGCTCATGATCAGGGCGGCGGTGGTGAGCAGCGTCTTCGTGCCGCGGATACGCCCTGCGGGCTTCTCCTCGGTTTCGCCGGCCTCGCCCTCGACGTGCGGCATGACCGCCACGCCGGTCTCGAAGCCGGACAGGCCGAGCGCCAGCTTGGGAAAGACCAGCAGCGACACGCCGACCATGGCCACCACGTTGCCGTGTTCGGCGGTCAGGGCGCTGGACCAGTCGGTGACCACGTGCGAGGCGGTGGCGACGTGCCACAGGCCCACCACCACGACGACCGCGTTGAGGGCCAAGTACACGCCGACCAGGGCGACGGCTACGCCGATCGCCTCCAGGAAGCCCTTGAGGAACACCGCCCCCAGCAGGGCGACCAGGACCAGGGTGACGACCAACTGCTGTCCATGCAGCAGGCTGGGCACATGCGGATTCTCCACCAGGTGCGTGGAGGCGTCCGCCGCCGACAGGGTGATGGTGATCAGGAAGTCGGTGGCCGCGAAGCCGAGCAGGGTCAGAACGAAAAGCTTGCCCTTCCAGAACGACAGCAGGCGCTCCAGCATGGCGATCGAGCCCTCACCGTGCGGACTCTCCTGCGCCACCCGCCGGTACACCGGCAGCGCGCCCGCCAGGGTCACGATCACCAGCACGATCGTGGCCACCGGCGACAACAGCCCGGCCGCGAGCGCGGCGATGCCCGGCTGATAGCCCAGCGTGGAGAAGTAGTCGACGCCGGTCAGGCACATCACCCGCCACCACCGCTGCCCCTTGTGCTCGGGCTCCGTCTTGGCCTGCGTTCCCTGCTGGTGCCTGGCCATGTCCGACAGGCCCTCCAGCATCCATGCGCGCAGGCGCCGACGTGGGGTGGAAGCGGAATCTGAAGCCGCAGGGGTGGGGGTGGCCACCTGGTACTCCTGTCGTAAGCAAAAGGACAGCCATCGATGGGACGGCCCGGTCAGCGAATGCATCGTGGCCGTAAGGGTTTCGGCTGGTCAGGTTAGCTCGCCCATGCGCGGCCCTCGGATCGGGCCCTCCGTACGAGCGGGGGGTGGCAGGCCGGTCCTCCCAGCAGGGCCGCCGACACCGGCGATGCCGGCTTTTCCGGTCACGGCACTATGAACTGACAGGCCCCCTCGCTACCCTCCGCGCATGATTTCCACGGTTGTCTGGGGTACCGGCAATGTCGGACGTGCGGCCATCCGTGCTGTCGATGCCCATCCGGCACTGAAACTCGCGGCCGTACTCGTCCGCAACCCCGACAAGGTCGGCAGGGACGCGGGCGAACTCGGCGGGCTCACCCATGAGTTGGGGGTTGCCGCCACCGACGACAGCGACGGGGTGCTGGCCGCCGGTCCCGGCGCGGTGGTGTACGCGGCGTCCGGCGACATCCGCCCCGACGACGCGCTCGCGGACATCCTCCGAGCGATCCGGGCCGGAGCCGTCGTCGTCACCCCGGCGATGTACGGGCTCTACGACCAGCGCAACGCTCCGGCGGAGCTGAGGGAACCATTGCTCGCCGCCGTGGCGGACGGCGGCGGCTCGCTGTTCGTCTCCGGTGTCGACCCCGGCTGGGGCAACGACGTACTGCCGTTGCTCATCAGCGGGCTCGGCTCCACCGTGGACGTCATCCGCTGCCAGGAGATCTTCGACTACTCCACGTACGAGCAGGAAGATTCGGTCCGGTACCTGGTCGGGATGGGCCAGCCGATGGACTACCAGCCGATGATGCTCGCGCCGAGCATCCCGACCATGGTGTGGGGCGGGCAGATACGGCTGATGGCCAGGGCCCTCGGCGTCGAACTCGACGACATCCGCGAGACCTTGGACCGCCGCGCGCTCGACGCAACCGTGAGCACCAGGACGATGGGGGAGTTCGAGGCAGGCACCCAGGGTGCGGTGCGCTTCGAGGTGCAGGGCATCGTCGGGGGCGAACCCCGCATCGTCATCGAGCACGTCACCCGTATCCACCCCTCCTGCGCCCCGGACTGGCCGATGCCGCCCGACGGCACCGGGGCGCACCGGGTGATCATCGAGGGCCGCCCGCGCATCGAGGTCACGATCGAGGCCACCGACGAGGGCGAGAACAGGTCCGCGGGAGGCAACGCCACCGCGGTCGGCCGGCTGGTGAGCGCCATCGACTGGCTCGTGGCCGCGGAACCCGGACTCTACGACGCGCTCGACGTCCCGCTGCTCCCCGCTGTCGGCAAGCTCGGAAGGAGACCACGATGAACATCGACATCCCCGAGGGCCAGGAGCCGATCGGATACGTGTGGGGCGAGATGGTCCCCAGCATAGGACTGGCCGCCGCGAACTTCTCGCTCTCGGTGTACGAGCACACGACCCTGGGACTGCGTGAGTTCGAGGCCGCGCGGCTGCGGATCGCCCAGATCAACGGGTGCCTGTTCTGCCTCGACTGGCGGACCGACCGGGACGGACAGAAGGTCGAGGAGGAGTTCGCGGACGCGGTGACCCAGTGGCGTACGACCGGCGCTTTCGACGACCGCACCCGGCTGGCCGCGGAGTACGCCGAACGGTACGCCCTGGATCACCACGGCCTCGACGAGGAGTTCTGGACGCGGATGACCGCGCACTACAGCCAGCGGGAGATCGTGGAGCTGAGCATGAGCATCGGCTCCTGGCTGGCGTTCGGCCGGCTCAACCATGTGCTGGGTCTTGACGCCGTGTGCGTACTGCCCGGGCACTGAGGCCGTGAACTCGCCGTCACCAGGCAGTCGTTACAGGTCGTTGGCGATGATCGTCTCGATGTTCCGTTCGGCGAGCGCCGTGATGGTGACGAACGGGTTGACGCTGGTGTTGCCGGGGATCAGCGAGCCGTCGATGACGTACAGGCCCTGATAGCCGTGGAGGCGCCCGTAGTTGTCGGTGGCCTTGTTCAGCACCGCGCCGCCGAGGGGGTGGTACGTGAGGTGGTCGCCCCAGATCTTGTAGGTGCCGAACAGGTCGGTCCGGTAGATCGTCCCTTCCCTCGCGTTGATCTTGTCGAAGATCGTCTTGGCCATGTCGATGGACGGCTGCTTCCAGGCGGTCTGCCAGTTCAGGTCGACCTTCCCTGTCGCGGGGTTCCAGGAGAACTGGGCTCGGTTCGGGTTCTTGGTGATCGACAGATAGAAGGAGGCGTAGGTCTCGATCCCGGTCGGCAGCGGCGCGACCTCGGCGAACGCCCCGCCGGCGGCCCAGTTGTCGATGCCGGAACAGGGAATGGACGACTGGAGCTTGCCGGTCGGATCCCACAGGTGGTTGGCGCGGCCGCACATGACGTTTCCGTTGTCGCCCCAGCCTTTGCCGATCTCGCTGTTCAGGTTCGGCAGTAGGCCGGTTGCCTTGAGCTTGGTCAGCAGCTTGCTCGTGCCGACACTGCCGGCCGCGAAGAACACCCTGTCCGCGGTCACGGTCTTGGTGGCCGTGGTGTCTCCGGTGGTGTTGATCTCCTCGATGACGACCGTGTAGCCGCCGCCGGCGGCGGGGGCGACCGAAGTGACCTTGTGCAGCGGCGAGATGGTGACTCTGCCGGTCGCTCTGGCCTGAGCGAGATAGGTCTTCTCCAGCGACTTCTTGCCGTAGTTGTTGCCGTACAGGATCTCGCCGATCAGGGCCGACTTGGGGACGGTCCCGGCGGCTTCCTGCTTCATGTAGTCCCAGTCGTACACGTCGGGCACGAACACGAACGGGAAGCCCGAGCGCTGGGCGTGCCTACGGCCCACCCGGGCGTACTGGTAGCACTCGGCGGTCTCGAACCAGGCCGGGTCGACGACGCTGACCCCGAGCCCCGCGTTGGCGCGCGGGTAGTAGGTGCCGTACATCTCGTCGGCGTTCACCGAGGGCAGGACGGCAGGGAAGTTCTCGCGCCTGGGCGTCACCGCCATACCGCCATTGACCAGCGAACCGCCGCCGACGCCGCGGCCCTGGTAGACGATGATGCCGCCCATCTCCTCGGCGTCCAGGATCCCGGTGTAGCGGGGGACGTCCTTGTCGAGCGGGAAGCCGAGGAAGTTGCTGATGGGTTGCTTCGTTCTGGTGCGGAGCCAGTATGAGCGTTTATCAGGTTTGGTCGTGTTGGCGAAGATCTTGCCGTCGGAACCCGGGGTGTCCCAGGACATCCCCATCTCGACCATGTGCACGTCGACGCCGCCCTGGGCGAGCCGCAGAGCGGCTACGGAACCGCCGTATCCGGTACCGATCACGAGGACGGGGACGTGGGCTCCGGTGTCGATCGTGGCGGCTGCGGAGGCGGCCTGCGCCTGGGCTCCGGTGGCGTGACCGGCGAGCACCACGGCGCCAAGAATAGAACTGGTTCCAGCGATGAATCGGCGGCGCGAAACGTCGTTGGAACCCGTACGATGCACGGTAGTTTCACTCATGTGATGTTCCTCACTCTTTGACGAATGGGAACACGTTCTACTGCTGCTTGTGCATGAAGTCACTACATACCTTTGGGTAACTTGTGGCCGATCACGCACGGGTCGGGGCGGCTCCAACGCGACAGCAGGCCGTCATTTCGACAGGTTGCTGTCAGGGGCGGGGCCGGCGCAGCGGAAGCCGATGTTGCCGGTAGAGGACTCCGGGGTGTTCGGCATCCGGGCCGAGACCCGGTAGCGGCGGCAGTAGGAGGCGTGGCACAGATAGGAGCCGCCGCGCAGGGCGCGGGCCGTGCCCGAAGCCGGACCTGCGGGGTCCTCGCGCGGGCCGGAGGCGTGCCACGCGGGATGGAACCAGTCGGCAGTCCATTCCCAGACGTTGCCGGTCATGTTGTGCAGGCCATGGCCGTTGGGGGCGAAGGTGCCGACCGGGCAGGTGCCCAGGTAGCCGTCGTCCAGGGTGTTGTGGTCGGGGAAGGAGCCGTTCCAGACGTTCATGGCATGTCGTCCGCCGGGCCGGAGTTCGGCGCCCCAGGGGTACGGCTCGCCCTCCAGCCCGCCCCGGGCCGCGTATTCCCACTCCGTCTCGGTGGGCAGCCGCACCCCGGCCCAGGCGCAGTACGCGGCCGCGTCGCCAGTCGGCGCCGGGTACCTCCCGCCACCAGGGGGCGGCGGCCACCCCGCAGGATCACCCGCTGCGGGCGATTTCGCGAACCCCCCTCACCGCGATCCTGAGATGTAGGTGTCTCCGTCTGCCGTCGCGGATGTGAAGACGGTGCCCGCTGAAGGAGGCGAACCGCATGCCCCATATCCGTCATCGGGGGACGACGGCTCCGCTGCAGACTCAAGGGGGGTTCACACGAGGCGGCTGGATCCTGATCGGTGTCACAACCATGGCGGTGGGAGTGCTGTCTCATGCCGTCACCGGTCTTTTGAGGATCGTGAGGGACATGTTGCAAGCGGAGCCGTCCCACGGGCCCGAGCAGAGCGAGTCGCCTCCCGTGGCCGCCGAACGCCTGCCGTACGAGGTGGCGGGCTGGGTCCTCATCGCCGGAGTAACCCTTGCCGTGGGGGCGCTTTCCCATGCCGTCGCGCATCTTGCCCAGGTCGTCAGAGAGATCCTGCGAGGACAGCCGATGCGGTCGTCCTGAGCCCTGGTGGTCGGGCTGGGGCGGTTTCCGCGCCGCCGAGCGCACGCGGATGCCTATCGGCTGGGAAGCGATCGCGGCAGCCCGAACGATGGGAGCACGCTGTTGTCGAACCGCGTGAAGGCGCAGATCCGGTCGCCGGTGAGGGTGAGGACGAAGAGGCCGGTTCCATGGCGTATGCCGGTGGAGGCGCGGAGGTAGGCCCCGAACGCCGGCTGGCCATTGGCTCGCGTCGGCACGAGGTCAACCCTCCTGCCCGAGTGGAAGATGCCGGCGAAGAGACGGGACACGATGTCGCGGCCCTCGTACTCGAGGGGAATCGGTGGCATGGAGATGAAGACGTCGTCGGTGAGCAAGGCGATCAGCGCCTCCAGATCCCCGGACTCGTAGGCGCGTACGAACTCCGACACGAGCGCCTGCTCGCCCGCCCCGTCGGGGGTGGGAGCCGGTTCGCGCCCGTCGGCCGACGGCTGCCGGCGATGCAGGCCGGCGCGGGCCCGTTTGAGGGCGCTGTTGACCGACTCGACGGTCGAGTCGAGCATGTCGGCCACCTCGTTCGCGTGGAATCCGAGGACGTCGCGCAGGATGAGCACGGCGAGCTGGCGAGGCGGCAGGACCTGAAGAGCAGTCACGAAGGCCAGGGAGATGGTTTCGGTCTGCTCATACCGGGCCTCGGGACCGAGCGGCACGTCGATCGCACCCTCGAGGAGGGCGTCGGGAAATGGCTCGAGCCATACGATCTCGCCCAGCCGGGTCGGCTCGGGGGGTTCAACCTGGGGCATGTCCCACTCCCGCGCCCGGCGTCGGCTCGCCGACCGACGTGCGTTGAGGCACCTGTTGGTGGCGATGCGGTACAGCCATGAGCGGATCGAGGCGCGTCCCTCGAACCCGCCAAGGCCCTGCCAGGCGGCCACCAGCGTGTCCTGGAGGGCGTCCTCGGCGTCCTGCAGGGAGCCGAGCATGCGGTAGCAGTGCACCAGCAGCTCCCGACGGTACGGCTCGGTCAGCTCCCGGAACGCCTCGCCGTCCCCGGCCCGCGCCCTGGTGATCAGCTCGGTTGTCACCACTCCACCCTCGCCTCACGTCGCTCCCGCACCGTGTCGCACTTCCATCCTGTACAGACACCGGCCGAGGGGCGAACCGGGCGGTTGGTGGGCGCCCACTTTCCCGAGATCGCGGTGTCTGCATCTTCGACCGCTCGGACGATCCGGATGTCGGGGCGGAGGGTGTGACCACCCGGGGGCAGAAAGGAACCCGAGATGATGCTGAAGGACAAGGTTGCGGTGATCTACGGAGCCGGAGGTGCGATCGGCAGCGCTGTCGCATGCGCCTTCGCGGCTGAGGGAGCCAGTCTCTTTCTCGCCGGGCGCCACCTGGCACCTGTCGAAGTTGTCGCCAAAGAGGTCGTTTCCGCCGGCGGATCCGCCGAGGCGGCGGAAGTGGACGCTCTCGACGAGCAGGCTGTGGAGAGGCATCTGCGGTCCGTCGTCGAGAAGGCGGGACGCGTCGATATCTCGTTCAACGCGGTCGGGATCCCGAACACGACCATTCTGGGCGTGCCTCTGGTCGAGATGGACGTCGAGCAGTTCTCCCTGCCGATCACGACCTACACGAGGTCCTACCTTCTGACCGCGCGCCTGGCTGCAAGGCACATGATTCCGCAGAGATCGGGGGTGATCATGACCGTCACCGCACTTCACTCCCGGACGGGCATCGCGTTGGTGGGAGGTTACGGTCCGGCGATGGCCGCCAAGGAGGCACTCACTCGAGATCTGTCCGCCGAGCTCGCACCGCACGGCATTCGCGTGGTCGGTCTGCGACCACAGGCCATGCCGGAGACCCGCACGATCAGGGAAGCCTTCGAACCGCGCGCCGAGGCATCGGGAATGACCTGGGAACAGTGGCAAGAGTTCCTTGCCGGCAAGACCCACGCACGACGGCTCATGACGCTCGAGGAGATGGCGAACATGGCGGTCTTCATGGCTTCCGACAAGGCAAGTGGGATGACGGGAACCATCGTCAACCTGACCATGGGCAGCCTTGACGACTAGGAAGGCCGAGCATCTTCCACCGGGGATGTGAGGCGGTGAGCGACCGTCTTCGCCGCCGGGACTTCAGTTGTTGATCGCGTTGAGGACGAGCGCCTGGAGTTGTTCGGCGGTGCGGTCGAGCGGCTGGGTGCTGCGCTTGGCGCGGCACATGGCGACGGTGCCTTCGACCGCGGCGACGACCATCCGGTGAGGAGTGTTTCCTCATGCTCGATTCTGTGTCCGTCGCCGGCCGCCCCGCCTCATGCCAGTGCCGCAGCGAGCTCCGGGAGGTAGCCGGCCAGGAAGCCCAGGTCGGTGGCGCGCCCGAAGTCCGGGTGGCTGCGGTGCTCGGGCAGACGAACCAGTGCCTTGCGGCCGAAGTAGCCGCCACCGTCGGTCCCCGTGGGCCGGGTGGGCTCGCCCGTCCAGCCGGGGTCGGCCGCGGCGAGGGGCAGGCAGCGTTCGAAGAGGTGGTGGCAGGCTTGCAGTCCCCGGCGCAGCACCACGTGGTAGGGGTCGTTCGGGCCGATCGGATAGGCCTCGGCGGCCAGGGTGCGGCCCGTGTCGATGCCCGCGTCAACCTCGTGGAGTGTCGCGGCGAACTCGCGCTCGCCGCGCAGCATCGCGTACACCAGAGCCACCTCGGGCAGCCCTCGATAGGCAGGCAGCGGGCCATGGTGGATGTTAAGGATGCGCAGCCCGGTGGAGAGGACCGGAGCGCGGAAGATCATCCGGTTGTTGACCGACCAGAGGAGGCCGTCCGTGCCGGCGTCTGCCAGTTCGGCAGCGACCGTGTTGACGTCCTCGACCTTCAGGAAGGGCACGTCGGGCGGAGACGCGCCCGCGACGGCAGGGCTGCAGACCAGGTCGACGGCCAGGCCGCTGTCCAGCGTGTGCTGTACGGCGCGCCAGAGCAGCGCACCCTCACCGACGAAGATCACGACGTGCTCCTCAGCGCTTCGACGGTCTCGACGACGCGGCCGAGCGTCAGATTCTCGCTCAGGGACCCGAGCCGGGTCAGGAACTGCTGCTCGGCAGCCCGTCCCAGCAGTTCGTCGCCGAGTGCGGACAGCATCTCCAGTACGGCGAGAGAGTCGCCGCCCAGCGCGTGGAAGTCGGAGGAGGCGTCGAGGCGGCCGGCGTCGCAGTGCAGGACGCGCGACCAGATCCCGGCAATCACGTCGGCTGTGCCGGGCCCGGGATCAGGTGCCGTCGTCGGCTCTGCGGCTGCCTCGTCGAAAGGGTTCGGCAGCGCGTTGCGGTCGGTCTTGCCGCTGGCGGTTTCCGGAAGCGCGGACACCGCACACACCACCGAGGGCACAAGGTGGGAGGGCAGCGAACGCTCCAACTCGGCACGTACGGCTGCCTCGTCGAGGATGACCGAGCCCTCGGCGGGAACCACGTAGGCACACAGCGTCTGCGGGCCGGTGTGGTGCCTGCGGCGGGCGACCACGGCGGCCTGTGCGATGTCCGGCAGCGCGGTGAGCGCCGCCTCGACCTCGGCCGGCTCGACCCGGTGACCGCGGATCTTGACCTGTGCGTCGATCCGGCCCGCGTATTCGAGCTGCCCGTCCGGCAGTCGCTGCACCAGATCGCCGGTCCGGTAGGCGCGCCGCCCGTCGGGGAGGTAGAGGAAGCGGTCAGCCGTCAGATCGGGACGGCCGAGGTAGCCACGGGCCAGTTGAACACCCGTCACATACAGCTCGCCCAGCTCGCCGTCACCGACTTCGTGCCGCTGCTCGTCGAGCACCGCCACAGAGGTGCGGTGCACCGGCACTCCGATCGGCGTGGACGCGCGTGAGGCGTCGTCCCCGACGACGGCGACGGTACAGGCCACCGTCGCCTCGGTGGGGCCGTAGATATTGACGATCAGGCAGTCGGCCCCGAACGAGTCGCGTGCCCACATGCTGGTGGCCGTGGTGAGGTTCTCGCCGCCGAGATGGAGCGCGCGGATTCCTGCCGGGCGCAGGCCGAGGCGCCCGGCAAGGTCGAGGTGGGTCGGGGTCAGGGCCAGGGTGTTGGCGTGCCGCCCCGAGAACATCTCCCGCAGTTTGACGTGGTCGAGCTCACCGGGCACCGGTACGACGGCGCCACCGTGCAGCAGCGGCGGGAAGATCTGCATCATCGACAGGTCGAAGCCGGGCGAGAAGGAGTAGGCGGCCCGGGTCTGCTCGTCGCACCGCAGGAACGGGGCTATCCAGCCGACCACGTTGACCAGGCTCCGGTGCTCGATCTGCACACCCTTGGGCTTGCCGGTGGAACCCGAGGTGTAGATGACGTACGCCAGATCGTCCGGTCCGGGAGCGGCGGCGGCGATCGCCGCCCGGGCGTCCACGGTGGCGTCGTCGCTCGTGACGTCCTCGAGGAGGATCGTCGTGCAGCCGGCTCCCTCCATACGGTCGGCCGAGGCCGCGTCCGTCAGACAGAAGCGGACCTGTGCGTCGTGCAGCAGTTCCTTGACCCGCTGCGCCGGATTGCGCATGTCCATCGGCAGGAACGCGGCGCCCGCCTTGAGGACACCGAAGACCCCGGCCAGTCCGAGCGCCGAGCGGTCCGCCAGCACACCGACCACCTCGCCGCGCTCGACCCCTCGGGCCAGCAGCGAAGCCGCGACGGCGTCCGAGCGGCGGTCCAGATCCCCGTACGTCCAGGGGAGACCGTCGCCGATCACGGCGGGTGCGTCCGGCCGCCCGGCGGCCTGCGCCCGGAACAGCTGCACCACGGTGGTGTCCAGTGGCGGTAGCCCGTCAGCTCCGGGTTCAAGGAGCAGGTCAGCTGCACCGGGCTTTCGAGGCTCGGCCGGCGGCGGCGCGGCCGAGGCCGGTACTGCCGAGGCCAGCGCGGTCTCGATCCGGTCCAGCAGCGCCTCGCAGTGCTCGCCGGCGTCCGCGGCCCCACGGGCGGAGACCACCAGCTCGGTGTGCTCGGGCAGTTCGAGCAGGGCGATGCTGACGGGAACCAGCGGCGCATGCACCGGCAGGGCGTACACGGTCGCCGCCGTGAACTGACCGGTGCTGAAATCCCCGAGCGCCAGTCGGCCGGCGTTGGACACGATGGCCGACGCAAGATAGCGGTGGCGTGCGGATGAGGCGGTGCGCGAGGCGCCGACCAGCCCTGCGGCCACGGGCAGTGGCAGCCGGGCCAGCGCGGCTTCCGTGCCGGCTGCCAACTCCTGCCGCGCGGCAAGGGCGTTGAGCAACCGTCGGTGCACCGCATCCGCATCCTGGCCGGGCGGCACGTCGAGAAACACCGGCAGCGCCAGGTTGGCCGTCGACGACACCGTCGGGGCGTGACGCCGCAGATCCACCGGGACCATGATCCGGGCCGAGGAACCGCCGACGGACCCGGCAACCGCGGCGGCCACCTTCGCGGCCAGCGCCGCGTGCCGGCCGGGTACCGTACGCCGCCGCCACACCGAGCTGCTGCCCGCTCGGCCGGCCAACGGCGAGCGCTGGTCGAGCCCGAGGCGGGGCCGCTGCCCGGTCCGGCCGAGCGCGTCCAGCAGTTGATAGTCGGCCAGGGAGCCGGCGGCGCCGTGCAGCGGTTCACCCCGCAGAGCGCGGAAGACCTCGGCGGCCCACATCGCCGCGCCCTTGAGGTCCATCACGGCATGGGACACGCGGAACACCACGGTGCTCGGTTCGCCGGTGAGAAGCAGGACCTCACAGCCCGAGCGGCCTTCGGCCTCGGCCACCGGCCCGGTCAACTCGGGCAGGCCGGTGAGCGTACGGCGGTCGAAGCCCACTCCATCGGCGACGACGACCCGGGCCGGAAGCCCACTGTCGATCCACATCCTGCCTCGGCGCACCAGCCGCGAGCCCGGGCAGGACGCCGAGGCCCGTGCCACGGCGCGGCTCAGGTCCAGCGCGTCGATCGGTCCTGTTCCCTCGATCACCAGCTGGAGCACCAGCAGCTCACCCAGGCGGGCGGCGGCCAGATAGGACCACTCGGTGGGGGATACGGGCCGCCGGAAAGCGGTACGGCCCGGACGGGCCCCAGGACCGATGCCCGTGACGGCATGCTGCGCAGACATGGCTACTTCACCTTCCGGATGAATTGGTCGACGCCGCCGATGCTGTCGATCCAGGCCTCCAGCTGGGCCATCCCGGCCTCGTGGGACACGTGTGGCGCCGTCAGATCCCGCCGTGCCGCCGAGATGTCGTACGTCGCGGAACGGGTCAGCAGGGCCAGTGAGTAACGGGAGAGGGGAGGTGAGGAGTTCTTGGCCAGCGGCGGCAGTTTCCAGACCATGTCCGCCGTGAAGGCGAGTGCGCGCAGCAGGCTGTGGGGGACCCGCTTGGCCGGAGGCCGGCCGCCGAACCGTTCGGCGAGGCCTGCGAGGGTGCTCCAGATCTCCACCGGCTCTTCGTCGGCTATGAAGTAGGCCCTGCCGCCGACACCTTCGGCACGCGCCGCTCGTACGCAGGCGTCGGCGGCGTTCTCGCAGTAGCACAGTGACGCGTACACCCGCCTTCCCCCGGACAGATCGGGAAGGCTGCCCGTCATCATCTTCGCGAGCAGCCGCGGCATGAAACCGGAGTGGTCGCGCGGGCCCCACACGGCGCGCGGGCGCAGGGCGACGGTGGTGAAGTCCGCGCTGTCCGCGGCCAGGACTCGGCGCTCCGCGGCGGCCTTGGTCTCCGAGTAGAGATTGAGGTGGCGCGTCGGGTAGGGCTCGCTCTCGTCGATGTCGAGCCGGTCGCCGCCGCGGATGCTCATGAGCGCGCTGGGGCTGCTGATGAAGACGAAGCGCCTCGCTCCCGCCTCCCGGGCCGCCGACATGAGGCGCTCCGTGCCCGAGACGTTCTCGTCCCAGAACTGGGCGCGGGTACCCCTGTCGGTGACGCGGGCGGCGCTGTGGTGCACCGCGTCGATGCCGTCCATGGCCCGGCGTATCGAGGCGGCGTCGCGCAGGTCCCCGTAGGCGAACTCGATGCCTGCGACGGTGCGCAGATGGCTCAGGTCGCTCTCTTCGCGCACCAGCACCCGCACGTCGTCGCCCGCGCGGAGGCAGGCGTCGACGATATGGCTGCCGAGAAACCCGGACGCGCCGGTCACCAGTACCTTCATCTCGAAGCGCCCTTCGTCTTGCGGCGACCGGTCCGCCACCAGGTGGCTCCGAAGAGCATCGTGAGCGCGGCCGTCGCCCATGGTTTGCGACCGGTGGCGAGTTCCTGCTCCGCGCGCAGCGCGGACGGTATCTGGACGGCGTGGACGACGACGCTCAGGAAGGCGTCGAGCCACCACAGAGCGGTCAGGGCCACATGGTCCAGGGGCAGCAGCGGCCAGGCAGCCAGGTACGCCCACCCGAGCAGCGGTATCGTGCGCAGCGCGTGGTCGGCCGCCGTCGGGCGGCGGCTTCCGGTCAGCCGGTCCTCGGCCCAGCCGGCCAGCAGCTCCCGGCGGATCTTGGCGTTGTGGCGGATGTCGACCGGGAACGCGGGGTGCGGAAGGAAGTCCGCGATCGCCTTGGTCATCGGGTTGTTCGCGCCCAGTTCGCGCAACTCGCCCTCGATGTGGGGCCACTGCTTGTGGTCGATGCCCGGTGCCAGCTCCACACACAGCACCGGCCGCTGTTCGGCGTCCGGGCCGAAGCCCACCAGCGCCGTGCGTTTCACGTCGGGGTGCGTGTTGAAGACACTCTCGCAGCGCACCGTGTGCAGATCGCCGTCGGCTGCCCGGACCCGGTGGCTCTTGCGACCGCAGAACCAGATCCGACCCTCACCGTCGATCCATCCGACGTCACCGGTGCGGTGCCAGCGACGTCCGCCGTCCTCGATCTTGTGCTCGGCGTCGGCCTGGGGCGTTTGGAAGTAGCGAGGGCTGACCGCCTGACCGCT
Source organism: Streptomyces sp. NBC_00885 (assembly GCF_045207475.1). Lineage (NCBI taxonomy): Bacteria > Bacillati > Actinomycetota > Actinomycetes > Kitasatosporales > Streptomycetaceae > Streptomyces > Streptomyces sp. NBC_00885. Next base: position 386,830 of record NZ_CP108796.1, on the reverse strand, counting down.
GACCACGATCTCGCCCATCTCACCGGCTGCCACCGGTAGTCCGGGTGTCCACCGGGGGACCGGTCGGTCGCTGACCTTGATGGTCCGCACCGTTGTGCCGGGCGCCGGTCGGCCGACACAGACACCCAGGCCTTCGGCAGGGCCGGCGGCCGGCCCGGCCAGCGCTTCTCTGCTCTCCAGCAGCGCCATCGGCAGCGCCTCGGTCGACCCGTACGTGCTGAACACCCGTGCCTCGCCGGGCAGTACGGCCCGCAGCGCGGTCATCAGCTCGGGGCTCACCGGTGCACCACCGGAGACGATCATCCGCAGCGACGGCACCTGGGCGCCGGACTGCGCCAGATGAGCCGAGAGCGGATCCAGCAACGCGGGTGAGGCGAACATGGCGTTGACGCAGAAGCGCTGGATCGCGTCGGTCAGCAGACCCGGATCGGCGGCGCCTACCCGGCCCATGTTCATCTTCGGCACCACCGCCGTGCGACCCGCCGCGAGATCGAACACGCCCATCAGGGGCAGGGTGACCAGGGTGCTTGTCATGTCGCTGGTGAAATGGCCCTCTTCGACGCCGTACGCCATTCCCCGCAGCATGCCGACGGTGATCTCGACCGGCTTGGCCGGGCCGGTGCTACCGGTGGTGTAGCCGATCAGTGCGAGGTCGTCCGGCCCGGACTCCAGCGGACGCTGCTGCGGAAGGCCCGCACCGAGGGCGGTCAGCTCCTCGAGTGCCGTGCCGCTCCCGCGGCCGACCTTGATCAGGCTCTGCACTCCGGCGAAGGCACGCGGGCGCAGCCGCCGCAGGATGTGTGCGGACGGTACGCCGATGAATGCCTGGACCCCCACGCGGTGGATGCAGTCCAGCATGCGGCCCAGCCCCATGCCGGGATCGACCACGACCGGAACCGCTCCGACGTGCATCAGGGCGAAGACCAGGGTCAGCAGGTCGACGCCCGGAGTCACCAGCAGGGCCGTACGGGTACCGCGGCGGATGCCATGAGCTTCCAGTGCGGCGGCGCAGGCGGTGACGCGTTCGGCGAGTTCGCCGTAGCCGACCGACGTGTAGGCCGGTCGGCCGGCCGACTCCATCCGGTCGCCGTCCGGGTGGATGACGGCCGGCTTTCCGGGCGTACGGACGGCGTGCCAGGCGAGTAGTTCGGCCAGGAACGCGTCCTGGCGCAGGGCGGTTGTGGTACCGGGCATCAGTGCGCGGCTCCGTCGCTGTGGTCGGCCAGACGGTAGAGGCAGGCCGCCGAACTCAGCCCGGCGCCGACGGCGAGGAAGAGGATCCTGTCGAATCCGGCGAACCTGCCCGCGTCTTGTGCCTGCCGGAAGCCGTGGGTGAGTGCCGAGGTGTGCGGGTCGCCCTGCACGCCTTCGACGGTGACGGCGGCATCGGATGCCATGCCCAGGCGTTTGGCGAGCTGGGCGGGGAAGTCGGACGACGGCTGCGAGGTGATCAGCAGAGTGCGGTCGAGGACCGCTGCCGCTTCATCGGTGTCGGTGCCGTACTCGGCCGCGAGGCAGCCGCGTACCGAGTCGACGGCCAGATCGAGCATGCGCTCCAGGACGCCGCCGTCGCGATCGACGACGATGGTCTGACGACCGGCCGAGCCGGCCTCGTACAGCGGCAGATACCCGTTGACTCCGTGGCCGCCCGGCGCCGACCGGTGGTGCACCCGCCCGAAGCCGCGGGCGTCGCCGGTGCGTTCCAGCAGCAGTGCCGCGCCGGTGCTCGCGTACGGGAACTCTGCGGTGCCCGCCTTCGACGGGTCCATCGAGGGGTGCGTGTCGGCGGAGACCACAAGTACCCGGCGGGCACTGCCGGTTGCCAGCAGCGCACCTGCCGCCTGGACGGCGTTGAGTACGCCGCAGGCGCCGTTCATGAGGTCGAAGGAGAACGCGGGACGCCTGTCCGGGGCGTGCAGATACTCCAGGTTGATGCCGATGCGCTTCTGGATGAGTGCGGCGACGGAGGGCTCGGAGATGTTGGAGTCGCGGTAGACGCCGACGTTGATGAGGACGTCGACGTCCTCGGCCGTGAGCCCTGCCTGTTCCAGGCAGGCGCTGCCGGCCGATGCCGCGTACCCGATGGCGCTGCCCGTCTCGTCGGCAGGGCTGAGCGCGGTGGAGGTTATGACAGTTGCCATCTTCACACCTCCAGGGAGGAGACGGTCGCGGACAGGAAACCGGTCACCACGCCGGATGCGGCGGGCACCAGGAGGACTTTGGACCCCTTGGGTATGCGGCCTTCCGCCAGTGCCTGATGCAGTACCAGGTAGTGGGAGGTGGTCGCGGTGTTGGAGAACTTCTCGACGACCGACAGGGTCTGCGGCATCGGTGTCCCGAAGATGCTCTCGCCGACCTGGTTCATGAAGTCGACGAACCGGCTGCCGACCTGGTGCTGGACGACGAAGTCGTATCCCTCGTCGGCGAATTGGCGACCGTCTTCGGCCAGCTTGTCGCGGTGGAACGTCGGCCACAGCGAGAGCCTGTCCTCGGCGTGCATCTCTTTGTTGTTCGTGTACATGGCCAGATCGCCGGTGTCGTCGCTGGGCATGCCCAGGCACAGATGCGAGTACTCCGAGCAGGTCATCAGCTCGACCTCGTGGATCACGTCCGCTTCGTCGGTGGCGCGATCGACCAGCACGGCGACGGCCGAGTCGCCCACGGAGAGGGACGCGAACTGCGGGTCCCGGCTGTGCTCCATCTCCCGCGCGGCGGTGAAGGCGATCGGGGTGATGTGCTCCCCGCTGAGCACCAGGCCGTTGCGCACTTCACCGGAGCGGATCATCCGGTCCAGCAGGTAGACGCCGGTCATCATGCCCGCGCAGGCGTTGGAGACATCGAAGTGCAGGGCGGAGAGCGCGCCGATCTCCTTGGCGATGCGGTGGGCGAACGACGGCTCGAACTGGTGGCGACGGCCGTCCGTCGTGCGGCTGATGGAGCAGGAGATCACGACGTCGATCTCGTCCGGGGCGTACCGCGAGCGAGCCAGGCATGCGCGGGCTGCCGAGACTGCCATCGTGAGGCAGTCCTCGGGAATGTCGCCCGTATCGTCCGCGACGCGGCGTTCGGCCATGCCGGTGATTTTGAAGAGGTCGAATTCCGGAACCTTCTCCATACGGGCGAGGAGTTCCGGAGTGCTCATCACGGTCGAGGGGAGATAGGCCCCCATGGACTCTAAGCGACTCTTATTCATAAACCCCTCCAGGTGGTTCCTTGTTCATGCTGCGCACCGGCATGGTCAAAGCCTCAATGAATGTCAACGGGTCATGTTTTCCCCCGACTTCAGTGCGCCGCACGACGACGTTAGCGCACTGTGCAGGGCGTCTGGCCGCAGTGAGCCTGTGACGATCACCACTTGACGGTTATTTAGCATTCCCCAGGGTGCTGGCCAAAAAGTGGCAGCCGATATTGCGACACGATGTCGGTGGCGTTTCGAGTCGTCGTTGTGAACAATCCGCGCGGCGTATCCTCCCGGTCTCGGTCACGCGAATGCTGTGTTACACGTCTTCCCTCACCCCGGAACCGTGACGGACCGCAGGTCGTGATAACAGCGGAAGAGGCGTTGAGACATGGGGAGGTCGCCGTGGTCACCGGTGATGTGCGTATCGAGGGCAACACTCTGCTGCTGGGCGGCGGGGTGCAGATCCGTTTCATCCGTACGCTGCGTCTGCCCGAGTCGGGGACGCATCCGTTGCCGCCGGGGCTTGGCGAGTTCCCGCTGCGGCGCGTCGAAGACTTTCCCGGCACCGTGCCGCGCCCGTGGCTGGCTCGGGGCGGGGTGATGCTGCCGGTGTACCTGCGGGAGGCCCTGTGGCTGAGCTTCGCGGGCAGCAGGGAGCCCGCGGCGCTCCAGATAGGTGTGGGCAAGGTCTGTGCCGTTTCCGGCGAGCGGTGGACCGGCCGGCTTGCGCGAGAGCCGCAGAACTATGTGGTCCTGCCGCGGCAGCCGTGGCTGGACGGCATCAACTCCGGCCGGGGGACGGTGCGTCAGTTCGTCGCCGTGCCGCTCGGACTGGGGGCCACGGTGGAGGGACAGGTCACCGGCGAGGAGACGACGGGAGGGGTTCAGCTCCAGGCGTTCCCTCTGTCCCGGGCTGCGCTCGGAGCCTGGCGCGCAGAGCAGCGCGTGCAGGCGGAGTTGGCGGCACGGGCGCGCTCGGCTGCCGCACCGCCATGGTCCGGGGGACTGGCGGCCGCGCCGTGTGCACCGGCCGGCGCGCCGGGCGGCGGCTACGGCGCGGCGTTCCCCGCTGCCATGGCCGCGCCCCCGGCTCCGGGCGGTCCGCCCCCGCAGGCCGCCGCGATGGGCCTGGGTGCGGGCGGTTCCATGCGGCAAGAGGTCTATCAGGACGACCGGCCCCTGTCCGACTGGGCCGAGGACCCCGCCGGCCGGGTGTTCGTCCACCTGGTCACCCCGCCCGACTGGCGACGCATCACCGGTGAGGAGGCGCCGCCCTCGCCCGTCGATCGCGCCGCCTACACCCGGGCCGGGCTCCCGTGGTTCGACTACTACGACGAGGACGGCACCGACCTGGCGCCGACCGGGACCCTGAGCCAGGTCAAGCCGGTCGGCGAGTGGCTCGGCGACGACCACACCCCGTGGGCCCCGCCCGGCGCACACCAGGTCCAGCCGCTCGGCGACGTCCCTCCGCCCGGGACCCCGGTCAAGGACGGGGACTGGTGACCTGAGGCCGAGACGCACGCAAGGCCACGGCGGTAATCAGCCGGGCGCGTCGCCGCTGCTCGTCGGACCCCTGTCGACGTACTGTCGGCAGGCCAAGGCTCCCGCAGGAGGCCGAAATGCATCGGAAAGAAGTCGCTGACGTCCTGAACAAGCCGCTCGCGCTCGAGCTGATGTCCTCGGACATCCCGGCCCGCGTGGCGTACACCGGGCTCGACGGAGCACCGAGGGTCGTGCCCATCGGCTTCCACTGGTCCGGCACGGAGATCATCATCTGTACCGTGCCGGGCTCCTACAAGGTCCGCGCCCTGGCGGCCGACCCGAAGGTGGCGCTGACCATCGACACGACCGGTCGGCATCCACCGCATGTGCTGCTCGTCCGTGGCACGGCGGTCGCCGAACTGGTCGAAGGCATCCCCGACGAATACCTCCAAGGGGGGAAGAAGTACATCCCCGAGGAACAGCGGTCGACGTTCGAGGCGGAGGTGCGATCCCTCTACAAGCAGATGGTCCGCATCGCGATCACGCCCGAGTGGGCAAAGCTCCTGGACTTCGAGACCACGATCCCGAGCGCCGTGGAGCGGTTGGTGCGTGAGCGTACCCGAGAGCAGCGGGACTGAGGGGCGCAGTAGCGGACTCGACCTGATCAGCGGCGCCGCAGTGACGGGTCGAGCAGCGAGGGTGGAGTGTCGTGCTTCTCGTGTGCGGCAAGGTCGGTGCCGGGAGCGACAATCGCGTCGATCGCGTCGAGCACGTCGGCGGAGAGCACGATGTGCGCGGCGGCGAGTTGCGAGTGCAGGTGGTCCAGCGTGCGGGGGCCGATGAGCGCGCTGGTCACGGCGGGGTGCGCGGTCACGAATCCGAGCGCGAGCTGGATCATGGTCAGGCCGGCTTCGTCGGCGAGCTTGGCCAGCTGCTCGACTGCGTCGAGCCTGGCCCGGTTGGAGGGGATGGCGGTGTCGAAGCGTTGCGGCATGAACGCTGAGCGGCTGGTGGTGATTTCCTTGCCCTCGCGGACCGCGCCCGACAGCCAGCCCGCGGCCAACGGGCTCCACACCAGTACACCGAGCCCGTACTGCTCGGTCACGGGCAGGACGTGGGTCTCGATCCCGCGCTGCAGGATCGAGTAGCTGGGCTGTTCGGTGACGTAGCGGCTCAGGTGATACTCGCGGGCGGCCCACTGGGCTTGCACGATGCGGTACGCCGGGAAGGTCGAGGAGCCGAAGTAGCGGATCTTTCCCGCGCGCTGCAGGTCGGTCAACGCCGACAGCGTCTCTTCGTCGCTGGTGCTCGGGTCCCAGCGGTGGATCTGGTAGAGATCGACGTGGTCGACACCGAGACGGCGCAAGCTGTTGTCCAGCTCGGTGACCAGCCAGCGGCGCGAACCGCCCCGGTGGTTGCGCTCGTCACCCATGGGCATGCTCGCCTTCGTGGCCAGCACGATGTCGTCGCGGCGGCCGGCGATGGCTTTGCCGACCATCTCTTCCGACTCGCCGGCGCTGTACATGTCCGCGGTGTCGATGAGGTTGATCCCCGCCTCGAGAGCGGCGTCGACGATGGCGGTGGCCTCGTCCTGGGTGGTGCGCCCGATCCTGCCGAAGTTCATCGCGCCGAGCGCGAGGGAGCTGACCTGCACACCGGTGCGGCCCAAGGTGCGGTACTGCATGACCGTGTTCCTCCATTGCGGATGAGTGTGGTGACAGTGCGTGGCTTGGTTGTCGGCCCCTGCTCTGGCATCATGAGCAAACGGGACCCTGTCCCGTTTGACGATATGGGACAGTGTCCCGTTTAGCAAGCTCGGTGACGGAGAGGATGGCGCGGTGAACGAAGGCGACCAGGGCACGGGTCAGACGGCCCGGCCCAAACGGGCGGACGCCCGGCGCAACAAGGAGACCCTGCTCGACGCGGCCGCCGCGATCTTCGTCACGTCGGGCGTGGAAGCGCCGATCCGCGACATCGCGGCCAAGGCCGGCGTCGGGACGGCGACGATCTACCGCCACTTCCCGACGCGAGCGGATCTCATCATCGCCGTCTACCGGCACCAGGTCGATGCCTGCGCCGAGGCCGGCCCAGCCCTGCTGGCGGCCGGCCCAACTCCTCACGCCGCACTAGGGCGATGGATGAATCTCTTCGTCGACTTCCTGGTCACCAAGCACGGACTTGCCGCCGTGCTGCAGTCCGACAACGCCGGCTTCGAGACCCTGCACGCCTACTTCATCGACCGCCTCCTGCCCGTGTGCACCGGGCTGCTAGACGCCGCGGTCGCCTCCGGCGAGATCCGGTCCGACCTGCAGGCCTACGAACTCATGCGCGGTGTCGGGAACCTCTGCATCGGCGCGGAGAGCGATCCCCGCTACGACGCACGTCGACTGGTCGAGCTCCTCATCGCAGGACTGCGTCAACCGCACTAGCCGTCAGCACGTTTGGGTGCGAGGGCGCGGGCGGTGATGTGGGGCGGTGGGGCAATGCCATCGGGAAGTGCGGGGTCGGCCTCCGGTTGCCCGAAGGTGGTCGCCATGGGCAGGACGCCGGCCCATATCCCGAGTGCGGCGTCCGGCCCGTCGCCGTCGTCGGGGGCGCCTGTGCGTACCTTGACGGAAGCCTCTTCCAGGGAAAGCGCGAGCAGAGCCGTCGCCGCCAGTTCCTTGCGGTTCGGCTGCCGTGCGTAGTCCCACTGTCCGGGTGCGGCTTGTTCGGTAAGGCAGCGCAGTCCGGCGAGTTTCTCCTCGGGGTCGGTGACAGGGCGGGGTATGCCGTAGATCATCGCGCTGCGGTAGTTGACGCCGTGTTCGAACACCGATCGTGCGAGGACCAGGCCGTCCACGTGCGTGACGGTGACGCATATCGTGGCCCGGGGCGAGGCGAGGAGGCTGCGGCTCGCAACCGAGCCGTGGAAGTACAGGTTCCGCCCGTCGGCCCCATAGACGGTCGGAACGACCATGGTCTGTCCGTCGACGACCACACCGAGGTGGCACATGAAGCCCGCCTTCAGGATGGCGTCGAGGACCGCGCGATCGGGGCTTCCCTGCTCGCGCAGGCGCCGGTGGCGAGTGAGTTCTGTCTGTGGCAGGGCGGCCGGAAGCGGGCTGTTGTTCACGTCGGTCTCTCAACTGTTTGCTGTTGCCGAGGTAGTCACGGGGGCGACCCGTAGACTAACGATATCGACACTTGACCGGCCGTGGATCGACGAAATCAGTTGTCCTAGGGTGAGAAGGTCGCTGAATCCCTCGCTGTCTTGATCACCGCCCTAGCCTGTGAGGTAAACGCGACCGCAGGGATGTTCCCCAGCTGACCGAACGCCCTGACGAGCCGCGCAATCCAGCCGCGGCTGCTGCGCGCGGGATCCTTGACCGCAGGTCGGGCCTCCGTGATGCTGTTGTTGCGGCACTTGCGATGTGTGCCGTAATAAGCAACGCATCCCATGGGTTCGCATCAGTCGAGGAGTGGCCATGACTCACCAGGTCCGTGCTGTTGTCGCGAGGGGGAAGGGCGCCCCGGTCAGCCTGGAAACGATCATCGTCCCTGACCCCGGCCCGGGTGAGGCGCTGGTGAACATCGAGGCCTGCGGGGTCTGCCACACCGACCTGCACTATCGCGAGGGTGGCATCAACGACGACTTCCCCTTCCTGCTCGGCCATGAGGCGGCGGGCCGGGTCGAGGCGGTCGGCGAGGGCGTCACGGAGATCGCACCGGGCGACTTCGTCATCCTCAACTGGCGTGCGGTCTGCGGCCAGTGCCGCGCCTGTCTGCGGGGGCGGCCCTGGTACTGCTTCAACACTCACAACGCCAAGCAGAAGATGACCCTCACCGACGGCACCGAGCTGTCGCCGGCCCTGGGCATCGGCGCCTTCGCCGAGAAGACGCTGGTGGCGGCCGGGCAGTGCACGAAGGTCGACGAGCGGGCGTCGGCCGCGGTCGCCGGGCTCCTGGGCTGCGGTGTGATGGCGGGCATCGGTGCGGCGATCAACACCGGTGCCGTCGGACGCGGCGATTCCGTGGCCGTCATCGGCTGCGGCGGCGTGGGCGACGCCGCGATCGCAGGGTCCCGGCTCGCAGGGGCGGCGAAGATCATCGCGGTGGACATCGACGAGCGGAAGCTGGCCACCGCGAAGAAGATCGGTGCCACCCACACCGTCAACTCCAAGGAGACCGACCCGGTCGAGGCGATCCGCGAACTGACCGGCGGCTTCGGCGCGGACGTCGTCATCGAGGCCGTCGGCCGCCCCGAGACGTACAAGCAGGCCTTCTACGCCCGCGACCTGGCCGGGACTGTCGTCCTGGTCGGGGTGCCGACCCCGCAGATGAAGCTGGAGCTGCCGCTGCTGGACGTGTTCGGCCGCGGCGGAGCGCTCAAGTCGTCCTGGTACGGGGACTGCCTGCCGAGCCGCGACTTCCCGATGCTGATCGACCTCCATCTGCAGGGGCGCCTGGATCTGGACGCGTTCGTGACCGAGACGATCGCGCTCGACGATGTCGAGAAGGCCTTCGAGCGGATGCACCACGGTGACGTACTGCGCTCGGTGGTGGTCCTGTGACATCCGCGAAAATCGACCGACTTGTCACCTCCGGCACCTTCTCCCTGGACGGCGGCACCTGGGAGGTCGACAACAACGTGTGGATCGTCGGCGACGACACCGAAGCGGTCGTCATCGACGCCGCGCACGACGTGGAGGCCATCACGGCCGCGCTCGGCGGTCGGACGCTGCGCGCGATCCTGTGCACGCACGCCCACAACGACCACATCGACGCCGCCCCGGCGCTCGCCGACCGGACCGGCGCTCCGATTCTGCTGCACCCGGACGACCTGCCGCTGTGGAAGCAGACCCATCCCGAGCGGCTGCCCGACGCCGAACTGGCCCACGGCCAGATCGTCACGGTGGCCGGTGCCGATCTGACGGTGCTGCACACCCCCGGCCACGCCCCCGGCGCGGTCTGCCTGTACGCGCCGGCCCTGAACGCCCTTTTCAGCGGTGACACGCTCTTCGCGGGCGGGCCCGGGGCGACGGGGCGTTCGTACAGCCACTTCGGCACCATCATCGAGTCGATCAGGAACCGGCTTCTGGCGCTGCCCGACGACACGGTCGTGCACACCGGTCACGGGGACACGACCACCATCGCGGCGGAAGCCCCGCATCTGCAGGAGTGGATCGACCGCGGGTTCTGACAGCGGTTCTGGAAGCAGGTTCTGACCGCGGCCCCCGGCCGCGCGTTTTGAGGGTGCCTCGCGGCGGCCTCCGGTCAACACGTCGATGACGCTGACCGCGAGGCCGCCGCGGTCTGTCTCCTGGCGGCCATATACCCCCTTTGAACAGGCCGAAGATGCTGATGGCCGCCGCGTTCACTCTGGATCGCAAGTTGTGTACTACGCACAGCGTTGCGTGAAAAGAAACATGGAACAAGGGGTCGGCCTGTCCGGAGGATGCCTTGACACCGGCTTTGGGGGACTTCAAACTGGCGTTGCGCTTACCGCAATCTGTTTCGTTATATGCACCCGAGCACCCGAGGTGTCATGATGATTCCCGCGTGCCGTCTCGCGGATCTGCCGCGAGGCGAGGCCATACGGCTCGACATGGACCCGCCCGTGTCGGTGTTCCACACCGACGACGGCGAGGTCTTCGCCATCGACGACACATGCACCCACCAGGATGCGTCGCTCGCCGACGGCTGGCTGGAGGGCTGTGAGGTCGAATGCCCGCTGCATGCCTCGAAGTTCGACCTCAGGACGGGGGCCGTCGACTCACCGCCGGCCAAGCTCCCCGTCCGTACGCACGAGGTCCTGATCGTCGACGGCATGGTCTACGTCCAGCCCTCCACGGCTGCCCCGAACCTGCCGCCGTGCATCGCAGCGAGGCTCGCCGGAGGTCCCGCGTGAGGACCGTGGCCGTGGTCGGCGCCTCGCTCGCCGGACTCTCGGCCGCACGCTCCCTGCGGAAGCAGGGCTACGACGGACGGCTCGTCGTGATCGGTGACGAGCCGCACCGTCCGTACGACAGGCCGCCGTTGTCCAAGGAGTTCCTCGCCGGCACGGTCGGCGAAACGGATCTCGCTCTGGAGACGGACGGCGAGGACCTGCAGGCGGAGTGGCTGCTCGGCGTGCGGGCCGCGGGATTCGACCCCGGTGACCACGCCGTGCGGCTGGCCGACGGCCGGTCCGTCCGGGCCGACGGGATCGTCGTCGCCACGGGTGCGACCGCGCGCCTGCTGCCGGGCAGTGACGGCCTCGAAGGGGTGCACACGCTGCGGACCCTGGACGACGCCAGGGCTCTGCGGGCCGATCTGGCCCTCGGCGGGCGGCTGGTGGTGATCGGCGGCGGGTTCATCGGCGCCGAGGTCGCCTCGACCGCGTACGGACTGGGACTTGACGTGACGGTCGTCGAGGCCGCGCCGACTCCGTTGGCCGGACCGCTCGGCGAGGTCATGGGAGGCATCGTCTCCACGCTCCACGCGGACCACGGCGTACGCCTGCTGTGCGGCGTCGGGGTCAAGGGGCTGAGCGGGCGGGCCCGCGTCGAGGCGGTCCTGCTCGAGGACGGCCGCAGCATCCCGGCCGACACCGTCGTCGTCGGCGTCGGTGCCCGTCCCTGCGTCGAGTGGCTGGCCGGCAGCGGTGTCGTCCTGGAGGACGGCGTCAAGTGCGGGACGGACGGCCGCACCAGCGTGGCCGGTGTGGTCGCGGTCGGGGACTGTGCCTCCTGGTACGACCCCGCCGCCGGGATCCACCGTCGCGTCGAGCACTGGACCGGGGCGCGGGAGAGGCCCGAGGCGGCCGTGGCCGCGCTGCTCTCCGGAGGTGCGGCAACAACGGGGGTGCCCAAGCCGCCCTACTTCTGGTCGGACCAGTACGGCGTAAAGATCCAGTTCGCCGGACATTCCGCCGGCGCCGACAGTGTGACGGTCGAGGAGGGACTCCCCGACGACCGCAGCTTCCTGGCCGTGTACCGGCGGTCGGGGCATCCGGTGGCGGTCCTCGGGATGAACCAGCCGCGGCTGTTCACCCGCTGGCGCAAGCAGCTCGCCGCCGCCACGCTCTGACGCCACACGTGCGGCGTCACGCGCTCCTGCTCAGCACGCCGTTCATTGCCCACCGCACAGCGGCGCCCGGACCTCCCCGTCCCGGCGCGACGACCCATCGACGATGTCACCCGCGAGGAGTGCCCAGTGACCTCGACCAGCCTGCCGGACAGCCTGATCGCCACCCTCCCCGGCTCCTACTACACCGATCCCGGGATCTTCGCCCAGGAGCAGGAGCACATCTTCGAGGCGATGTGGTTCTGCGCCGCGCGCTCCTCAGACCTGGCCGCGCCCGGCGCCTTCCGGACCGTCGACGTCGGCCGCGAGAGCATCCTCCTCACCCGGGCCCGCGACAACTCCGTCCGCGCCTTCTTCAATGTCTGCCGGCACCGCGGCGCCAAGCTCTGCACGGAGGAGTCCGGCGAGGTCAAGCGTGCCTTCCAGTGCCCGTATCACGCGTGGACGTACGACCTGACGGGCAAGCTCGTCGCCGCGCCCAACCTCACGAAGATGCCCGACGTCGGCCGCACCGAATTCGGCCTGGCGAGTGTGGCCACTCGCGAGTGGCTGGGCTATGTGTGGGTCTGTCTGGCGGAGACTCCGCCCTCCTTCGAGGAACAGGTCGTCGGAGAGGTCGTGGCACGGCTCGGCGACGTGGAATCGATCGAGCGCTACGACATGGACAGCCTCGAGGTCGGCAGGCGGATCGTCTATGACGTGAAGGCCAACTGGAAGCTCATCATCGAGAACTTCATGGAGTGCTACCACTGCGCCACGATCCACCCCGAACTCACCGAGGTGCTGCCGGAGTTCGCCGACGGCTATGCCGCGCAGTACTACGTCGGCCACGGCGCCGAATTCGGCGCCGAGATCAAGGGCTTCACCGTGGACGGCTCCGAAGGCCTGGACCGTATCCCCGGTGTCTCAGAGGACCAGGACCGCCGCTACTACGCGATCACCGTCAGACCGCAGGTGTTCATCAACCTCGTCCCCGACCATGTGATCTTCCACCGGATGTACCCGGTCGCCGTCGACCGCACGATCGTCGAGTGCGACTGGCTCTACCTCAAGGACGTCGTGGACAGCGGCAGGGACGTGAGCCGGTCCGTGGAGCTCTTCGACCGGGTCAACCGGCAGGACTTCGACGCCTGTGAGCGCTGCCAGCCCGCGATGAGCTCACGCCTGTACGCCAAGGGCGGCGTTCTCGTGCCCAGTGAGCACCACATCGGTGCCTTCCACGACTGGATCCACGAGCGCCTCGGCAGCGGGCAGCCCCAGGGTCAGCCCAGGTAGCCCATGCGGTGACTGATCTCGTCCGCGCCCTGGATGAGCATCGGGGAGAGCTCGCGCATGCGCTCTTCGGTGAACCGGTACGAGGGCCCGGACGCGCTCAGCGCCGCGATGACCTCTCCGTCACGGGAGCGGATCGGCGCGGCCATGGCGTGCAGCCCGAGCTCAAGCTCCTCAAGCGTCCAGGAGTAGCCGTGTTCGCGGGCATCGGCGAGGTTCTTCTCGAGCTTCGTCTTCGCCGTGAGGGTGCGCGGGGTCACCTTCTTCAGACCCGTCTGCGCCAGCAGCTCGGTGCGCTCCTTGGCGGGCATGTGGGCCAGCAGAATCTTGCCGCTGGAGGTGGCGTGCAGCGGGGTCAGCTGGCCGACCCAGTTGTGCGCCGCGACGGCCGCGGGACCGCGCACCTGGAAGAGGTTGATCGCATAGTGCTCCTGCATGACCGCGATATTGACGGTCTCGCCGATCTCCTCCGCGAGGCGCTCGCAGACCGGTCGGCCCTGCTGTGTGATGTCGATGCGGCCGGTGACCGCACCGGCCAGGCGCACGATGCCGAAGCCGAGGCGGTATTTGCCGCGCTCGCCCGCCTGCTCCACCAGACCGCGCGACTCCAGCGCCCCGAGCAGGCGGAATGCCGTTGATTTGTGGACGTCGATCTCGGCCGCCACGTCACTGACGCCCGCTTCACCTTGTTGGGCAAGGATTTCCAGCACGCTGATGGCGCGGTCGACGGACTGGACCCCGCCGGGCTGCGAACCGGACGTTTCGGTATCTGGACTGTAGTTGCTCACAGCGAAACTATACGCGCAGTAAACAACGATCGTGTGAAGGGGTGCACGACAATTAAGTTGCGTTGCTCGCAACCTGGTGCGTATCGCGCTACTCGTACTAGCATGCCCGGCGTATCGAACGGCGCGACCGAGACGAGGCAGCCATGGCTCCCCAGCAGTACGACTTCGTCATCGTCGGCGGCGGATCGGCCGGCAGCGCACTGGCGAACCGGCTCTCCGCCGACCCGGGCAACCGCGTGCTGGTGCTGGAGGCCGGCCGGCCCGACTACCCCTGGGACGTGTTCATCCACATGCCCGCGGCGCTGACCTACCCGATCGGCAGCCGCTTCTACGACTGGAAGTACGAGTCCGAGCCCGAGCCCCACATGGGCGGCCGACGCGTCTACCATGCCCGCGGCAAGGTGCTCGGCGGTTCCAGCAGCATCAACGGCATGATCTTCCAGCGCGGCAACCCCATGGACTACGAGCGGTGGGCGGCCGACCCGGGCATGGAGACCTGGGACTACGCGCACTGTCTGCCGTACTTCCAGCGCATGGAGAACTGCCTGGCGGCCGACCCCGACGACGAGTTCCGCGGCCACGACGGCCCGCTCGTCCTGGAACGCGGCCCGGCCTCCAGTCCCCTCTTCCCCGCCTTCCTCGAGGCCACCCAGGAAGCCGGCTACCCCCGCACCGACGACGTCAACGGATACCGGCAGGAAGGTTTCGCCCCCTTCGACCGCAACGTCCACCGCGGGCGCCGTCTGTCGGCCTCGAAGGCGTACCTCAAGCCCGTGCGCAGGCGGCCGAACCTTGACATCAAGACCCGTGCGCTGGTCACTCGCGTTCTCTTCGAGGGGAAGCGCGCCGTCGGCGTCGAGTACCGGCGCGGCCGGGGCAAGCCCCAGCAGGTCCGCGCCCGCGAGGTCATCCTCTGCGGCGGCGCGATCAACTCCCCGCAGCTGCTGCAACTCTCCGGCGTCGGGAACGCCGGCGAACTGAGCGCGCTCGGCATCGACGTCGTACACGATCTGCCCGGGGTCGGCGAGAACCTGCAGGACCACCTGGAGGTCTACATCCAGTACGCCTGCAAGCAGCCGGTCTCCATGCAGCCGTACATGGCCAAGTGGCGCGCCCCGTTCATCGGACTGCAGTGGCTCTTCCGCAAGGGCCCGGCCGCGACCAACCACTTCGAGGCCGGCGGCTTCGCCCGCAGCAATGAGGACGTCGAATACCCGAACCTGATGTTCCACTTCCTGCCCGTCGCGGTCCGCTACGACGGCTCCTCACCGTCGGGCGGCCACGGATACCAGGTGCACGTCGGCCCCATGTACTCCGACGCCCTCGGCTCCGTGAAGATCAAGAGCAAGGACCCGCGGGAGCACCCGGCCCTGCGCTTCAACTACCTGTCCACCGAACAGGACCGCCGCGAGTGGGTCGAGGCGATCCGGGTGGCCCGCAAGCTCCTCAACCAGCCCGCGCTCGCCCCGTACAACGGCGGGGAGATCTCACCGGGACCGTCGGTCGAGAGCGAGGAGGAGATCCTCGCCTGGGTCGCGAAGGAGGGCGAGACGGCCCTGCACCCGTCCTGCACCTGCAAGATGGGCACCGACGAGATGGCCGTCGTCGACCCCGCCAGCCTGCGTGTGCACGGCCTTGAGGGACTGCGCGTCGTGGATGCCTCGGTGATGCCCTACGTCACCAACGGCAACATCTACGCGCCGGTGATGATGATCGCCGAGAAGGCCGCCGACCTCATTCTCGGCAAGGACCCCCTGCCGCCCTCCAAGGCCGCCTACTACCGGCACCGCGACGCCGCGAGATGATCGCGCTCCGCCCGCTGCTGCACCGCGTCCGCTACGAGGTGATCCCCGCAAAGACGACGCAGGACAAGGTGCTCGCCCATGTGCCGCGCGACGTGGTGGTCACGGTCACCGCCTCGCCGGTCAAGGGTCTTGAGCCGACGCTCGACCTTGCCACCCGGCTGGCGGCGCACGGCTACCGCACCGTGCCGCATGTGCCCGCGCGGCTGCTGCGGGACGGCGCGCATGTGGCGGAGGTCGTCCACCGGCTGCGCGAGGCGGGCGTGGACGATG
This sequence comes from Streptomyces sp. NBC_00885, assembly GCF_045207475.1. Lineage (NCBI taxonomy): Bacteria > Bacillati > Actinomycetota > Actinomycetes > Kitasatosporales > Streptomycetaceae > Streptomyces > Streptomyces sp. NBC_00885. The sequence goes on along the minus strand of NZ_CP108796.1, from coordinate 370,985 downwards.
TCTTCGTACCTGCCGGGGACGCCGATCCGCCCGCCGGCCCGTACGAGGGCGCGCTGCCCCTGCTACGGCACCTCGCGGAGCTGGGCAGCCCCTTCGCCAGGGTCGGCATCACCGGCTACCCGGAGAGCCATCCGCTCATCGACGACGACATCACCATCCAGGCGATGTGGGACAAGCACGCCCATGCGACGTACATCGTCAGCAACTTGTGCTTCGACTCGCGGGTGCTGGGGGAGTGGGTGGCGCGGGTGCGGCGGCGCGATGTCACGCTGCCGGTGCATGTGGGCGTGGCAGGGCCCGTGGAACGTACGAAGCTGCTGGCGATGGCGGCGAAGATCGGTGTGGGGGAGTCGACGCGCTTCCTGGCCCGGCATGCCTCCTGGTTCGTGCGCTTCGTGGCGCCGGGCGGCTATGCGCCGGAACGGCTGCTGCGGCGCAGTGCGCCGGCGCTGACGGCGCCCTCGGCGGCGGTGGCGGGGCTGCACGTGTTCACGTTCAACCAGATCGCCGAGACGGAGCGCTGGCGGCGGGCGATGCTGGAGCGCGTGGAGGGGGGTTAGCCCCGACCCCGCCCTCCCCCTACGGCCTGGCGGCCGTGGGAGGTACCCCCATCCCGAACTGGGGGCAAGCCCCCAGACCCCGTATGCGACCTTCGGCCGCATGTCCTCAAACTCCCCCAGACTTCGTCCGGGGGGACCCCCAACGGGCTGGATGCGCGGCCCTGCCGCACATCCAGCCCTGTCGGCGCACCCCGTACCGCTCAGCGGAAGACCACCGTCCGGCTTCCGTCCACCATGACCCGGCTTTCGCTGTGCCACTTCACCGCGTGCGCCAGCACCTGCGCCTCCACGTCCCGTCCCACCGTTACCAGTTCGTCCGGATCGAGGGAGTGATCCACACGGACCACGTCCTGTTCGATGATCTGTCCCTCGTCCAGGTCGGGCGTCACATAGTGCGCCGTGGCGCCGACCAGCTTCACGCCCCGGTCGTACGCCTGCCCGTACGGGCGTGCGCCCTTGAAACTGGGCAGGAAGGAGTGGTGGATGTTGATGGCGCGGCCCTCGAGCTGCTTGCACAGGTCGTCCGAGAGGATCTGCATGTAGCGGGCGAGCACCACCAGGTCGATGTCCAGCTCGCGCACGAGTTCCAGAAGGCGTGCCTCGGCATCGGCCTTGGTTTCCTTGGTCACCGGGATGTGGTGGAAGGGGATGCCGTAGGTCCCGGCCAGCTCCTCGAACTCCTCGTGGTTGGAGACGATGGCCGGGATCTCGATGTTGAGCGCGCCGGTGCGCCGGCGGAAGAGCAGGTCGTTGAGGCAGTGGCCGAACTTCGACACCATGATCAGGGTGCGCGTCGGGGTCGAGGCGTCCCGCAGGGTCCACGAGATCCGGTACGCCTCGGCCACGGGGCCGAATCGGTCACGCAGATGTTTCACGTCGGTGTCGGGGTCCGACACAGCGAAGTGGACCCTCATGAAGAAGCGGTCCTGGAGCCGGTCGTCGAACTGCTGGCTCTCCAGGATGTTGCCGGAGTTCCTGACCAGGTAGCCGCTCACGGCATGCACCAGTCCGGCCTGGTCCGGGCACGAGAGGGTGAGGACGTATTCGCGGCCTGGTTGCGGTCGAGGGGACATACGCGGCCTCCGTTGGTGCGTATTGCACAACGCGGTGAGTGATACGCAACATGGTCAGCCTCTCGTCGACCGCGGTCAAGAGAGTCGGGGCAACTGGGTCTCGGGGAGGAATCGGCCTGTCTCGCCCCCTTGACGTGGGTCACACGTTCGGCCAGGGTGTTCCACCACAAGCAATGCAGTGCATGATGCGCAACGAACTTCGGTCGAAGGGCTCCGCTCGTGGCAGACCTGTATCTGGACGGAGAATGGCGCGACGCGGTGGCCGGTGGCCGCCGGGAGATTCTCTGCCCCGCAGACGGCACGCTTGCGGCGGTCGTGTCCGAAGGGACGCGAGCCGACAGCGAGGCAGCGATCGCAACGGCCCGCCGGGCTTTCGACCAGGGCCCCTGGCCGCGGACCCCCGAACGCGAGCGCGGCGCGCTGCTGCTGCGGACCGCCGATCTGATCGAACGCGACGTCAAGGACTTCGCCCGGGCCGAATCGCTCGACACCGGCAAGCGGCTCGTGGAGAGCGAGTACGACATCGCCGATGTGGTCGCCTGCTTCCGCTACTACGGCGGGATCGCGGGCACCAGCGCAGGCCGGGTGATCGACACCGGACGGGACGACGCCGTCAGCCGCGTCACGTACGAGCCGGTCGGTGTGTGCGGGCTCATCACCCCCTGGAACTACCCACTGCTCCAGGCGTCGTGGAAGGTCGCCCCAGCCCTGCTGGCAGGCAACACGATCGTGGTGAAGCCGAGTGAGCTCACCCCCTCCACAACCATCCTGCTGATGCGGGCACTTGAGGAGGCCGGACTGCCGCCCGGCGCGGCCAACCTCGTGCTCGGCTCCGGCCCCGAGGTGGGCGCACCGCTGGCAGAAGACCCGGCCGTCGACATGATCTCCTTCACCGGGGGCCTGGACACCGGCCGGAGGATCATGGCCACGGCCGCCGCGACCGTGAAGAAGGTCGCTCTCGAACTGGGCGGCAAGAACCCCAATGTCGTCTTCGCCGACGCCGACTTCGAGACCGCGGTGGACTTCGCTCTCACGGCCGTCTTCCTGCATTCGGGGCAGGTCTGCTCGGCCGGCGCCCGGCTCATCGTCGAGGACCGCATCCACGACGCCTTCGTCGACGAGGTCGTGCGCCGCGCCGGAGGCATCCGGCTGGGCGGCCCCTTCGATCCCCAGGCCGACACGGGGCCGCTGATCTCCGCGCAGCACCGCGAGAAGGTCGAGGCCTATGTCACCGCGGGCATCGCCGAGGGCGCCGTACTGCGCTGCGGCGGCAGCCGTCCGGTGGACCCCGCGCTCAAAGGCGGCCACTACTACCCGCCGACCGTGCTCGACGAGTGCCGTCAGGACATGCGCGTGGTGCACGAGGAGTCATTCGGACCCGTACTGACCGTCGAGCGCTTCAGCGACGAGGACGACGCCGTACGCATCGCCAATGACACCGAGTACGGACTCGCCGGGGCCGTGTGGACGCAGGACGCCGGCAAGGCCCAGCGGGTCGCGCGGCGGCTGCGCCACGGCACCGTCTGGATCAACGACTACCACCCCTATGTGCCGCAGGCGGAGTGGGGTGGCTTCGGGCACTCGGGCGTGGGCCGCGAACTGGGCCCGACAGGCCTGGAGGAATACCGCGAGCCCAAGCACATCTGGCAGAACATCCAACCCCGGCCGCAGCACTGGTTCCGCGGCTGAACGCCGAAGAGAGGTCGATCGTGACCCCAACGCAGACTGAAGTGCCGCAGCGGCGCGGCACGTCCCAGGACCAGGACGCAGCCCCGGTCATCTCCGTGCGCGGGCTGTGGAAGGTGTTCGGGCCCAAGGCCGACCAGGTGCCGGATTCCGATGAGCTGTGCGGGCTCACGCGCCGCGAGCTCATGGACCGCACCGGATGCACCGCCGCCGTACGGGACGTGAACTTCGACGTGTCGCCCGGCGAGGTCTTCGTCGTGATGGGTCTGTCCGGCTCCGGCAAGTCCACACTGGTGCGATGTCTCACCCGGCTGATCGAACCCACCGCCGGCGAAGTCAACTTCGAGGGCGAGGACATCCGCGGCGCGGACAGCCGGCGGCTGCGTGAGCTCCGGCGCCGCAAGTTCTCCATGGTCTTCCAGCACTTCGGGCTGCTGCCGCACCGCCGGGTCGTCGACAACGTGTCGTACGGCCTGGAGATCCGCGGCATGGGCAGGGCCGAGCGCAACAAGCGTGCCCTGGAGGTCGTCGAACTGGTCGGCCTGTCCGGGTACGAGCACTCCTACCCCGACCAGCTGTCCGGCGGCATGCAGCAGCGCGTCGGTCTCGCCCGGGCGCTCGCCGGCGACCCGGATGTGCTCTTCTTCGACGAGCCGTTCTCCGCACTCGATCCGCTGATCCGCCGGGACATGCAGAACGAGGTCATCCGTCTGCACCACGAGGTCGGCAAGACGATGGTCTTCATCACCCACGACCTGTCCGAGGCGCTCAAGCTCGGCGACCGCATCCTCATCATGCGCGACGGCAAGATGGTCCAGTGCGGCACGGGTGATGAACTGGTCGGCGCGCCCGCCGACGACTATGTGCGCGAGTTCGTCAAGGACGTGTCCCGCGCCGAAGTCCTCACCCTGCGCTGGATCATGCGGGCCCCCGGGCCCCACGACGCCCTCGACGGGCCGGAGTTGGGCCCGGACGTCGTGGTGCGCGAGGCGACGCGTGCGGTGCTCGCCGCCGACAGGCCGGTCAAGGTCGTCCAGGACGGCAAGCTTCTGGGCATCGTCGGCGACGAGGAGATCCTCGCGGTCGTGGCGGGGCAGGAAGGCGGCGCGTGATGGCCGTCATCGCCAAAACGGCCGCGCCGGTCGCATCCGTACGCAGGGTCAGCCGCCGCACGGTGGTGGCCGCGATCCTGATCGCCTGGCTGGTGCTCTTCGCCGCCCTGCGCGGGCGGCAGACACTGGGCCTTGCGGCGGCCGATCTGACCGACCTGCACCGCTGGTTCAACTCGGTCAACGACAGCATCGGTGCCAACCGCAACAGCAACCCGCTCTTCCTCTACTTCTTCAACGAGATCCGGCTGGTCATCGACAATCTCGTGACCTTCGTCCAGTCGCTGATCTCCCAGCCGGGGGCCGGGCGTCCGGTACCCGTCATCGGCTGGCTGGGTGTCGTCGCCCTCGCCGGTTACGTCTCGTGGGCCTTCGGCAACATCCGTGTCGCGGCCCTGGCCGTGGCCGGGTTCGTCTTCCTCGGGCTGCAGGGGCTGTGGCAGGAGAGCATGGACACCCTCGCCCTGACCCTGTCGGCGGTGTTCGTCTCCCTGCTCATCGGGATCCCGCTCGGCATCTGGGCCGGGCTCTCGGACCGGGTGAACCGTGCCATCACGCCGTTCCTGGACTTCATGCAGACGATGCCCACGTTCGTCTATCTGGCTCCGCTGACGCTGTTCTTCCTCATCGGCCCGGCGTCCGCGACGATCGCCACGCTCATCTACGCGGCGCCCCCCGCCATCCGCATCACCGCGCATGCCATCCGCTCGGTGCCCGCCACCACGGTCGAGGCCGCCGAGTCGCTGGGATCCACCCGGCGGCAGACACTCACCAAGGTGCTGCTGCCCATGTCCAAGCGGACCGTCGTCATGGGCGTGAACCAGACCATCATGGCCGCGCTGTCCATGGTCACGATCGCCGCCCTGATCGACGCGCCCGGCCTCGGCAAGACCGTCGTCAAGGCACTGCAGACCCTCGACGTCGGCGTCGCCTTCAACGCGGGGCTCGCCATCGTCGTCATGGCCATCGTGCTGGACCGGGTCACGACCGCGGCAGGTGACCGCGTAGAGACCGCCAGGAGGCGCGGCGCCGGCCGCTTCACGAAGTGGCGCCGTCCCCTGCTGCTGGCCGGCGGCGCAGTGGCCGCGGTGTGCGTGTGGCTGTCCCACACCTACGTGTGGGCAGCCCAGTTCCCCGGCGACGCCGGGGTCGGGAGCGCGATCGCCCGCTCGGCGGACGAGGTCACGCTGTGGACGCAGGACACCTTCGGCGGACTGACCAACGGATTCAGGGACCTGATCACCACCGCGTTGCTCAACCCCTTCGAGACGCTGCTCACCGAGTCGCCCTGGTGGCTGGTGGGCGTGGTGATCGTCGCCGTCGGTGTCGTGCTCGGCGGGTGGCGCGCGGGTGCGACGGCGGTGGTCTGCGTGGCCCTGCTCGTCGGAACCGGGGTGTGGTCGGACAGCATGACGACGCTGGCCTCCACGGCGGTGGCGACGTTGATCGTGATGCTGCTGGGCGTCGTGGTCGGTGTCTGGATGGGCCGCAGTCAGCTGGTCGACCGGCTGATCAGACCCAGTCTCGACGCGGGCCAGACCATGCCCTCGTTCGTGTATCTGGTGCCGTTCCTGGCGCTGTTCGGGGCCACGCGTTTCACGGCGATCATCGCCGCGGTGGTCTTCGCCGCCCCCGTGACGATCAAGATCATCGCGGACGGTGTGCGCGCGGTGCCGGAAACCACGGTGGAGGCCGCCACGGCGGCGGGTTCCAGCACCTGGCAGATCATCACCAAGGTCCAGCTCCCCATGTCACGCAGCGCTCTGACTCTCGCGACCAACCAGGGACTGATCTATGTCCTGTCCATGGTGGTCGTGGGCGGTCTCGTCGGTGCGGGCGCCCTGGGCTACGACGTCGTAGCCGGTTTCTCCCAGGGCCAGTTGTACGGCAAGGGCCTCGCGGCGGGCCTGGCCATCGTTCTGCTCGGGGTCATGTTCGACCGGATATCCCAGGCAGCGGCACGGCGCACTACGAGAGCGCCCGGCGCTCGCTAGGTGGGCCACACCTCAGCGGCCACTGGAAACAGCACAGGAGGCAGTACATGATCGGGAACTTCATTACCCAGTCGCGGCCCGCGAGACGCAGGGCAGCGGTGGCCGGGCTGGCGGCGCTGAGCCTGACCACGCTCGCCGCCTGCGGCGGCGCCAAGGTCGGCGAGTCGGGGTCGGACAAGGCGGGGGGCGGCGCCGGCAAGTGCGGCACGTTCAACCTCGCGGTCAACCCCTGGGTCGGCTACGAGGCCAATGCGGCGGTCATCGCGTATGTCGCCGAGAACGACCTCAAGTGTCAGGTGACCAAGAAGGACCTCAAGGAAGAGGTCGCCTGGCAGGGCTTCGGCACCGGCGAGGTGGACGCCGTTGTCGAGAACTGGGGCCACGACGACCTGAAGAAGAAGTACATCACCGACCAGAAGACCGCCGTGGCGGCCGGGGCGACCGGCAACAAGGGAGTCATCGGCTGGTTCGTGCCGCCGTGGCTGGCCAAGGAGCACCCGGACATCACCGACTGGAAGAACCTCAATAAGTACGCCGCCAATTTCAAGACCTCCGAGTCGGGTGCCAAGGGCCAGTTCCTCGACGGCGATCCGTCGTTCGTCACGAACGACGCCGCACTGGTGAAGAATCTGAAACTTGACTACAAGGTCGTCTACGGCGGCAGCGAGGCCGCGCTGATCCAGGCGTTCAGGCAGGCCGAGGCCAAGAAGAGCTGGGTGATCGGCTACTTCTACGCGCCGCAGTGGTTCCTGTCGGAGGTCGAGCTCGCGAAGGTGAATCTGCCGCCGTACAAGGCGGGCTGTGACGCGGACGCGGCCAAGGTCGCCTGCGACTATCCCGAGTACGAGCTGGACAAGATCGTCAGCAAGAAGTTCGCCGACTCGGGCAGTCCCGCCTATGACCTCGTCAAGAACTTCACCTGGACCAACTCCGACCAGAACCTCGTGGCCAAATACATCGCCGAGGACAAGTTGACGCCGGAGGCGGCGGCCAAGAAGTGGGTTGACGCCAACCGCGACAAGGTCGATTTCTGGCTCAAGAAGGGCTGATCCACAAGAGGGTCCGGGAAGTGCTGACCGTGCCCGGCGGGCTGCCGTGACAGCCCGCCGGGCACGGCTGTTTTTTTGCCCCGGTTACGGCCGTGAACGCCCCTTGACACCCTCCTCGGCGACCGGCATCGTGAGTTGCGCAACCTGAAGCATGTTGCGCTGACAGCAACTCAAACGCTTAAAGGCGGAGGTGCGGCGATGGCGGGACCCCGAGTGGTCATCATCGGAGCGGGCGTCGTGGGAGCGGCGCTCGCCGACGAACTGTCCTTCGCGGGCTGGACCGACATCACGGTCGTCGACCAGGGGCCCCTGCCCGCCACCGGCGGGTCCTCGTCCCACGCGCCGGGGCTGGTCTTCCAGACGAACTCCTCGAAGACCATGACCGAGCTCGCCCGCTACACCGTCGAGAAGTTCTGCAGCCTGGACGTCGACGGGCAGCCCTGCTTCCTCCAGGTCGGGGGACTCGAGGTGGCCACGACCCCCGAGCGGCTGACCGAACTGCACCGCCGCCACGGCTGGGTCACCGCCTGGGGCATCGAGTCCCGGCTGCTGAGCCCCGAGGCCTGCATCGAACTGCACCCGCTGGTGGACCCCGAGCGCGTCCTCGGCGGGCTCCTGGTGCCCACCGACGGCCTGGCCAAGGCGGTGCTCGCCGTCGAGGCCCAGATCCTGCGGGCCACCGAGCGCGGCGTACGCTTCCTCGCCCGCCACGAAGTCCTCGACGTCGTGCACGGCGAGGGCAAGGTCAGCGCGGTCGTCACCGACCAGGGAGAGATCCCCGCCGACATCGTCGTGTGCTGCGCCGGCATCTGGGGCCCGAAGATCGCCCGCATGGTCGGCATGAACCTGCCGCTGACCCCGCTCGCCCACCAACTCGCCTGGACCGGCCCCGTTCCCGCGCTGGAGGGGCAGGCCGAGGAAGCCGTCCGGCCGATCCTGCGCCACCAGGACGCGGACCTGTACTACCGCGACCGCTTCGACCGCATCGGCATCGGCTACTACGGCCACCGGCCCATGCCCATCGATCCGGAAGACATCGCCTCGGTCGACGAGGCCGAGCAGATGCCCTCCGTCCTGAAGTTCACCGAGGACGACTTCGCGGACGCCTGGGCCGAGACTCAGGCCCTGCTGCCCGCGACGCGCGAAGCCAAGATCGAAGAGGGCATCAACGGCCTCTTCTCCTTCACCACCGACGGACTGCCGCTGCTCGGCGAATCACCCGACGTCAAGGGCTTCTGGGTCGCCGAGGCCGTGTGGGTCACCCACTCCGCCGGAGTCGCCCGCGCGGTGGCCGAATGGCTCGTGGGCGGCCACTGCTCGTCCTTCGATCTGCACGAGTGCGACGTCAACCGCTTCGAGCCGCACCAGCTCTCCCCGGAGTACGTCCTGGCCCGCGACTGCCAGAACTTCGTCGAGGTCTACGACATCCTCCACCCCCTCCAGCCCGCAGGCGCCCCACGGCCCCTGCGCACCAGCCCCTTCTACGCCCGCCAGCAGGAACTCGGGGCCTTCTTCCTGGAGGCCACCGGCTGGGAGCGGCCCCAGTGGTACGAAGCCAACGCCCCGCTCGTCGCGGGCCGGTCCATCCCGACCCCCAACGACTGGGCGGCGCGCTACTGGTCGCCCATCGTCGGCGCGGAGGCCCAGACCACCCGCGAGACGGTCGCGATGTACGACATGACGGCGCTCAAGCGCCTGGACGTCACCGGCCGCGGCGCGGCCGCCTTCCTCCAGCGGCTGTCCACCGGCAACGTCGACAAGTCGGTCGGGTCGGTGACGTACACCCTGCTCCTGGACGAAGACGGCGGCATCCGCAGCGACATCACGGTCGCCCGCCTCGGCCGCGACCACTTCCAGGTCGGCGCCAACGGCAACCTGGACCTCGACTGGTTTGCCCGTCACCTGCCGGCGGACGGCTCGGTCCAGGTGCGCGACATCACCGCAGGCACCTGCTGCATCGGCCTGTGGGGCCCGCTGGCTCGCGAGGTCCTCCAGCCGCTCGCCGACTCGGACTTCTCCAACGACGGTCTGAAGTACTTCCGCGCCAAGCGCGCCCACATCGGCTCCGTCCCGGTCACGGCGATGCGCCTTTCGTACGTCGGCGAACGCGGCTGGGAGCTGTACACCACCGCCGACATGGGCCAGAAGCTGTGGGACACGCTGTGGCAGGCCGCACAGCCCCTCGGCGGCATCGCCGCCGGCCGCGGCGCCTTCAACAGCCTGAGGCTGGAGAAGGGTTACCGCTCCTTCGGCACCGACATGACCTATGAGCACGACCCGTACGAGGCGGGGGTCGGCTTCGCCGTCAAGCTCGACAAGGGCGACTTCATCGGCAAGGCCGCGCTGGAGCGGCGCAAGGCGGAGGTACGGCGCCGCCTGACCTGTCTGACCATCGACGACCCGCGGGCCGTGGTCATGGGCAAGGAGCCGGTGTACGACGGCGAGCGCGCCGTCGGCTACGTCACCAGTGCCGCGTACGGCTACACGATCGGCAAGGGCATCGCCTACGCGTGGCTGCCCGCCGAACTCGCCACGACCGGCACCGCCCTGCAGATCGGCTACTTCGACCGGCGCGTGGAGGCGGTCGTCGCCGACGAGCCGCTGTTCGACCCGTCCATGTCCCGCCTTCGCGGCTGAGCCCCCAGCTGTAGGAAGAGGAGCACCGTGAGCGCACAGGTCCTCGACGGACGCCGTACAGCCGCCGCGATCCGCACCGAACTCGCCGAGCGCGTCGCCAAGCTGGCCGCGCGGGGAATCACACCCGGCCTCGGAACCGTACTGGTCGGCGACGACCCCGGCAGCAACGCGTACGTCGCCGGCAAGCACCGCGACTGCGCGCAGATCGGCGTCGCCTCCATCCGGCGCGAACTGCCCGCCGACGCAACGCAGGCACAGGTCGAGGCCGTCATCGACGAGCTCAACGCCGACCCCGGCTGCACCGGCTACATCGTCCAACTGCCGCTGCCGCGCGGCCTCGACGCCCACGCCGTACTGGAGCGCATGGACCCGGCCAAGGACGCCGACGGCCTGCACCCCGTCAGCCTCGGCCGCCTCGCGCTCGGCGTCGAAGCCCCGCTGCCCTGCACCCCGCGCGGCATCGTGGAACTACTGCGCCGCCACGACGTGCCCCTCGCCGGAGCGCGGGTGTGCGTCATCGGGCGGGGCATCACCGTCGGGCGGCCCATCGGACTGCTGCTCACGCGCAGGTCCGAGAACGCCACCGTGACCCTGTGCCACACCGGGACCAAAGGACTCGCCTGGCATGTACGGGAGGCGGACATCGTCATCGCCGCTGCCGGGTCGCCCGGACTGATCACCCCCGACATGCTCCGGCCCGGCGCCGTCGTCCTCGACGTCGGCATCACCCGCACCGACGAGGGGCTGGTCGGCGACGTTCACCCCGATGCCGCCAGGGTCGCCGGATGGGTCGCGCCCATGCCCGGCGGCGTAGGTCCCATGACGCGGGCGATGCTGCTCGCCAATGTCGTTGAAGCCGCCGAGAGGAACGCCGCATGAACCCGCTCAACGCGCCGCTCGCCGAGCTGGACCCCGAGGTCCATGCCGCAGTCTCCGCGGAGCTGAACCGCCAGCAGTCCACCCTCGAAATGATCGCATCGGAGAACTTCGCCCCCTCGGCGGTCATGGAGGCACAGGGTTCGGTCCTGACGAACAAGTACGCCGAGGGCTACCCCGGCCGCCGCTACTACGGCGGCTGTGAACACGTCGACGTGACCGAGCGCCTGGCCGTCGAACGCGTCAAGTCCCTCTTCGGCGCCGGATTCGCCAATGTGCAGCCGCACTCGGGAGCCCAGGCCAACACCGCCGTCTTCTTCGGCCTGCTGAAGCCCGGTGACACCGTCCTCGGTCTCGACCTCGCGCACGGCGGGCACCTCACCCACGGCATGCGGATCAACTACAGCGGCAAGATGCTCAATGTCGTGCCCTACCACGTGGACCAGACCGACAACCTGGTCGACATGGACGAGGTGGAGCGCCTCGCCAAGGAACACAATCCCAAGATGATCATCGCGGGCTGGTCGGCGTATCCCCGGCAGCTGGACTTCGCGGCCTTCAGGCGGATCGCCGACGAGGTGGGCGCGTATCTGATGGTCGACATGGCCCACTTCGCGGGCCTCGTGGCCGCCGGGCTGCACCCCAATCCGGTACCGCACGCCCATGTCACCACCACGACCACCCACAAGACACTCGGAGGCCCGCGCGGCGGCGTCATTCTGACCAATGAGGCCGACCTCGCCAAGAAGATCAACTCGGCGGTGTTCCCCGGTATGCAGGGCGGACCGCTGGAGCATGTCATCGCAGCCAAGGCGGTGTCGTTCAAGCTCGCCGCATCGCCAGAGTTCGCCGAACGGCAGGCCCGCACCCTCGCCGGCGCCCACATCCTTGCCGAGCGGCTCACCAGGCCGGACGCGGCCGCGGCCGGAGTCAGCGTGCTGACCGGCGGCACGGACGTCCATCTGGTCCTGGTCGACCTCAGGGAATCGGAGCTGGACGGACAACAGGCCGAAGACCGGCTTCACGAGATCGGCATCACGGTCAACCGCAACGCCGTCCCCTTCGACCCCCGCCCGCCCATGGTCACCTCGGGCCTGCGTATCGGCACCCCCGCACTGGCCACCCGCGGCTTCACCGAAGAGGACTTCGCCGAGGTCGCCGACGTGATCGCGCTCGCCCTCCAGCCCGCCCCCGATGTCGCGGCGCTGCGCGCCCGCACCGAAGCGCTGGCAGCCAAGCACCCGCTGTACCCGCACCTGATCGGAGACGCCCGATGAGCCCCCGCACCCCGGGCGCCGACCTCCCCGAGCACCCCGACTGGCTGTGGCGCACGCCCGAGCCGAAGCGGTCGTACGACGTGGTGATCGTGGGGGGCGGCGGACACGGTCTCGCGACCGCCCACTATCTGGCGAAGAACCACGGCATCACCAAGGTGGCCGTGCTGGAGAAGGGCTGGCTCGCGGGCGGCAACATGGCCCGCAACACCACCATCATCCGCTCCAACTACCTGTGGGACGAGAGCGCCGGAATCTACGAGCACGCTCTCAAACTGTGGGAAGGGCTGGCCGACGAACTCGACTACCCGATCCTCTTCTCCCAGCGCGGTGTGCTGAACCTCGCCCACAGCCTGCAGGACGTCCGCGACAGCGTCCGCCGCGTCGAGGCCAACCGGCTCAACGGCGTCGATGCCGAATGGCTCGACCCGCAGCAGGTCAAGGACGTCTGCCCCATCGTCAACATCTCGCCCGACGTGCGTTATCCGGTGATGGGCGGCACCTACCAGCCGAGGGCCGGCATCGCCAAGCACGACCATGTCGCCTGGGGGCTCGCACGCTCCGCCGACGCCGCCGGTATCGACATCATCCAGAACTGCGAAGTCACCGGCATCGACATCCAGGGCGGCCGGGTCACCGGAGTACAGACGACACTCGGCCCGATCGCCGCGGGCAAGGTGGCGCTCTGCTCGGCCGGTCACACCTCGGTGCTCGCCGCCATGGCGGGCTTCGAGCTGCCGCTGCAGAGCCATCCGCTGCAGGCGCTGGTCTCCGAGCTCCTCGAGCCGGTGCACCCCACGGTCGTGATGTCCAACGCGGTGCATGTGTACGTCAGCCAGGCCCACAAGGGCGAACTGGTGATGGGCGCCGGCATCGACGCGTACAACGCCTACACACAGCGCGGCGCCTTCCACATCATCGAGCATCAGATGTCAGCGGCACTGGAGCTCTTCCCGGTCTTCGCCCGCGCCCATGTGCTGCGGACCTGGGGCGGCATCGTCGACGTCAGCCCCGACGCCTCGCCCATCGTGGGGCTCAGCCCGGTGGACAACCTCTACCTCAACTGCGGCTGGGGCACGGGCGGCTTCAAGGCCACCCCGGGCGTCGGCTGGGTCTACGCCCACACCATCGCCCACGACACCCCTCACCACCTCAACGCCCCCTTCTCGCTCGACCGATTCACCACCGGCGCGCTCGTGGACGAGCACGGCGCGGCCGCGGTGGCCCACTAGGGAGCCGAATCGATGCTGCTCATCCCATGCCCCTGGTGCGGGCCCCGTGACGAGGCCGAATTCCACTACGGCGGCCAGGCACACGTGCCGTATCCCGATGACCCCGCCGCCCTGACCGACCAGGAGTGGGCCCGCTACCTGTTCTTCCGCGACAACCCCAAGGGCCCGTTCGCGGAGCGCTGGACCCACGCGTCGGGATGCCGCCGCTGGTTCAACGCCGTACGTGACACGGCGACGAACGAGATCCTTTCGGTGTACCGGGCGGGCGAGCCGCGCCCGGAGCATCCAGCCCCTCCGGCGGAACTCCAGCCCCTCCGGCGTTTGAGGAGCGGGGTCCGGGGCGGAGCCCCGGTTCTGGGAAGGGGCGGGGTGGGGCAGGAAACCCCCGCCCCCGCGCCCCACGGCTCGACCCAACCGTTCCGGCTCCCCACCACCGGCCGCGTATCCCGCGCCGACCGCCTCACCTTCACCTTCGACGGCACAACCTACGAGGGCTTCGGCGGCGACACCCTCGCCTCCGCCCTCCTCGCCAACGGCATCATCCAGACCGGCACCAGCATCAAACTCGGCCGCCCCCGCGGCATCTTCTCCGCCGGAGTCGAGGAGCCCAACGCCGTCGTCCAGATCGAGGAGCCGTTCCCCGAGCCCATGCTGCCCGCGACGGCCGTGGAGTTGTACGACGGCCTCGTCGCGAGCAGCCTCCCCGGGCAGGGACGGCTCGCCACCGAGCCCGACCCCGCACGCTACGACGCCGTCCACGCCCACTGCGACCTGCTGGTCGTCGGCGCAGGCCCGGCCGGACTCGCGGCCGCGTCCGCCGCCGCCCGCAGCGGCGCGCGCGTCATCCTCGCCGACGACCAGCCCGAGCCGGGCGGCAGTCTCCTCGGCACGGGCCAACTCCTCACCTGGGCAGCCGAGATCGAGGCGCTGCTCGAAGCCGCACCGGAAACCCGCGTCCTACGGCGCACCACCGTCTTCGGCTACTACGACGACAACCACCTCCTCGCCGTCGAACGCCGGACCAACCACCTCGGCGGCGCAGCCCCCGAGAACGTCTCCCGCGAGCGTGTCTGGCGCATCCGCGCCCGCCGGGTCGTCCTGGCCACCGGAGCCCACGAGCGCTCGCTGGCTTTCGCCGACAACGACCGCCCCGGCGTCATGCTGGCGGCCTCGGCCCGCACGTATGCCAACCGCTACGGCGTCCTGCCCGGCCGCCGCGCCGTCGTCTTCACCACCAACGACAGCGCCTACGCGGCCGCGCTCGACCTGGCGGCGGCGGGCGTGGAGATCGCGGCCGTCGTCGACACCCGCCCCGAACCGGGCCAGTGGGCGCGCCGCGCCCAGGACGCCGGGATCGAGGTATTGGCCGGGCATGCCGTGGTCGGTACCGAGGGCGACCAGCGGCTGTCGGCGGTTACCGTCGCTCCTTACTCAGAGCCGGCGAGGCAGCGCGAGTTCAGCGCCGACCTGCTGCTGGTCTCCGGCGGCTGGAACCCCGTCGCGCATCTGTTCAGCCAGGCGGGCGGAAAGCTCCGGTACGACGACACGCTCGGCACCTTCGTCCCCGACACCTGCCGTCAGGCGGTCGAGGTCGCAGGCTCCGCGGCCGGCGAATTCGATCTGTCGGCCGTACTCGCTCAGGGCGCCGCGGCGGGCGCCCGTGCGATCGAGGCCGAGGGCTATGTGGCCGGTGCGCCAGAGCTCCCCGTGGTGGCGGACGAACCGCAGTCCCCGCCCATGCAGGTCTTCGTCGTCCCCGGTCCCGCCGGTGCGCCCCGCTTCGTAGACCTCCAGCGTGATGTCACCGTCGACGACCTCGCCCGCGCGACCGGCGCCGGTATGCGCTCGGTCGAGCACACCAAGCGGTACACCACCGCCGGCACCGCCAACGACCAGGGCAAGACGTCAGGCGTCCTGGCCAGCGGCACCGTGGCCCAACTCCTGGGCGTGGACGTTTCAGCCCTGGGCACGACGACGTTCCGCCCTCCGTACACTCCCGTCTCCTTCGCCACCCTCGCGGGCCGCGACCGCGGCGCGCTCCACGACCCCGTGCGCGTGACCGCCCTGCACGACTGGCATGTCGGCCAGGGCGCGCTCTTCGAGAACGTCGGTCAGTGGAAGCGGCCCTGGTACTACCCCCAGGACGGCGAGGACATGAAGGCCGCCGTGCTCCGTGAGTGCCGCGCCGCCCGTGAGGGCGTCGCCTTCATGGATGCCTCCACACTCGGCAAGATCGACGTGCAGGGTCCTGACGCCGCCGTCTTTCTCGACCGGCTCTACACCAACATGATGAGCACCCTCAAAGTCGGCATGATCCGCTACGGCGTCATGTGCCGCCTCGACGGCATGATCTTCGACGACGGCACCGTCATCCGCCTCGCCCAGGACCGTTTCCTCGTCACCACCACGACCGGCAACGCGGCCGCCGTCCTGGACTGGATGGAGGAATGGCTGCAGACCGAGTGGCCCGAGCTGCGGGTCCACTGCACCTCCGTCACCGAACAGTGGGCCACCGTCGCCCTCGTCGGCCCCCGCTCCCGCGACGTACTGGGCGCCCTCGCCCCCGAACTGGCCGTCGCGAACGACGACTTCCCGTTCATGGCGTGGCGCGAGTCCTCGGTCGCGGACATCCCGGCCCGGGTCTGCCGGATCAGCTTCTCCGGCGAACTGGCCTACGAGATCAACGTGTCGCCGTGGGACGCCCGCGCGCTGTGGGAGGCGCTGTACGCAGCCGGGAGCCCGTACGGCATCACCCCGTACGGCACCGAGACCATGCACGTCCTGCGCGCCGAGAAGGGCTACCCGATCATCGGTCAGGACAGCGACGGCACGGTCACCCCGCAGGACCTCGGCATGAGCTGGGTGGTGTCCAAGAAGAAGCCCGACTTCATCGGCAAGCGCTCCCACGCACGCGCCGACACCACACGGCCCGACCGCAAGCACCTCGTCGGCCTGCTCCCCGAAGACCCGGACTCCTTCCTCCCCGAAGGCACCCATCTGGTCGCCGACAGCGTGCTGCCCGCGCCTCCCGTGCCCATGCTCGGCCACGTCACTTCCAGCTACCACAGCGCTGCGCTCGGCCGTACCTTCGCGCTCGCCCTGATCAAGGGCGGCCGGGACCGCATCGGCGAGCGGCTGTACGCGCCGGTCGGCGACCGTCTGGTCCCGGTGACCGTCGCAAGTCCCGTCCTTTACGACTCCGAGGGAGCCCGCCGCGATGGCTGACACCGCAATCCGCCACAGCCCCCTGGCACACGCCGCCGGCCGCCTCGCCGCCGTCACCCGCGCCTCGGGCGGCGACCTGCGCCTGGACGAACTTCCCTTCCTCACCCAGCTCACCGTCCGGCTCGACGCCAAGGGCCCGGCAGCCGACGCCGTGGGGCTCGCCCTGGGCCTTCAACTGCCCATCGAACCCAACTCCGTCGTACGCGCCGGTGACCTGCATGCACTGTGGCTCGGCCCCGACGAATGGCTCGTCGTCGCCCCGCCCGGCAGCGGGCCGGGTCTGGAGAACCGGATCCGGGCGGCAGCGGGCGACGAGCCGGCGGCGGTTACGGACGTCTCCGCCCAGCGCACCACCCTGCTCGTCAGCGGCTCCCGTGCCCGCGACCTGTTGGCCCACGGCTGCCCACTGGACCTGCACCCGCGTGCCCTCGGCCCCGGCCGCTGCGCCCAGACCACCCTGGCCCGCGCACAGGTCGTGCTCGTGGCACGGGACGAGCCGAGGGCGGGGTTCTGGCTGCTGGTCCGTTCGTCCTTCGCCGGGTATCTGGCGGACTGGCTGCTGGACGCGGCGTCGGAGTACTGACGCTCAGCCGCCGATCGCGCCCGCCGCCGCGGTCTGGACGTGCGGACGGGCGAGATTGTCCGGGCGCAGGATGAACTGAAGCTCTTCCTTGGTCAACAGGCCCTTGTCGAGGACGAGTTCATGAACGCTGCGGCCGGTCTGCAGCGCTTCCTGGGCGACCGCGGTGGCCTGCTCGTAGCCGATGTGCGGGTTCAGCGCGGTCGCCAGGCCGATGGACTGGGCGACGATGCCGGCGAGGTGCTCCCGGTTGGCGGTGATGCCGGTGACACAGCGCTCGGCGAGGGTCAGACAGCCGGCCCGCAGATGCGTCAGACTCTTCAGCAGGCTGTGGGCGATGACCGGTTCGAAGGCGTTCAGCTGGAGCTGGCCCGCCTCGGCGGCCATGGTCACCGTCATGTCGTTGCCGATGACCTCGAAGGCGATCTGGTTGACCACCTCGGGGACGACAGGATTCACCTTGCCCGGCATGATGCTGGAACCGGCCTGCACCGGCGGCAGATTGATCTCGGCGAAGCCTGCCCGCGGCCCGCAGGAAAGCAGCCGCAGGTCGTTGCACGTCTTGGAGAGCTTGACGGCGATCCGCTTCAGCACTCCCGACAGCTGGACGAACGCGCCGGCGTCCTGGGTGGCTTCGACGAGGTCGTGTGCGACCGTCAGCGGAAGTCCGGTGATGGTACGCAGATGCGCCGAAGCCAGTGCCGCGTACTCGGGGTGGGCGTTGAGTCCGGTGCCGATGGCGGTGCCGCCCAGGTTGATCTCCCGGATCAACTCGCATGCCTCGGTGAGGCGCTTGTGGTCCTCTCCCAGCATCACGGCGTACGTCGCGAACTCCTGGCCCAGGGTCATGGGCACCGCGTCCTGCAACTGCGTACGGCCCATCTTCAGGACGTCCGCGAACTCCTCCGCCTTCGCGGCGAAGGCACAGCGGAGGACCTCCATGGCGTCCAGCAGACGCTGAGCGGTGAAGTCGAGGGCGATCTTGACGGCGGTCGGGTAGACGTCGTTGGTGCTCTGTCCCGCGTTGACGTCCTCCAGCGGGTGCAGGTTGCCGTACGCGCCCTTGCGGTGGCCGAGGAGTTCAAGGGCCCGGTTGGCGACGACCTCGTTGGCGTTCATGTTCGTCGAGGTGCCCGCGCCGCCCTGGATCACGTCGACGACGAACTCGCCGTGGAGCTTCCCGGCACGGATTTCTTCGCAGGCGCTCACGATCGCGTCCGCCTTGCGTCCGTCCAGCAGACCGAGGTCGCGGTTGGCGAGGGCCGCTGCCTGCTTGACGCAGGCCAGGGCGGTCACCAGGTCCGGGTAGGCCGAGACGGGGATGCCGGTGATGGGGAAGTTCTCCACCGCCCGCAGGGTGTGGATGCCGTAGTAGGCGTCGGCGGGGACGTCCCGGTCACCGAGCAGATCGTGCTCGGCGCGGACCTCGGGGTGGACGTGGTCGTGCGTGGCCATAGAGGTGCGGACTCTCCTGTCGGGTGCGTACGGGGAGGAGTGGGACGAGGCTCGAAGTGGTGGGAGCCGCTCGGTCCGGGGGAGGGGGGAAGTAGACCGAGCGGCCCCGGTCTATGCGGGGACGAGCTCGGACGGTGGGTCGGCGTCGGCGGACATGGCCTCACCGAGCGCGTGGCGCAGCACCCGTTCCCGCTCCCGCGGGTCGGTGGCGGCGAGCAGTGCGGTGAGCACGGCGATCCGGGCCTGGCCGGCCCGCAGCGTGCCGGTCTTGACGGCGCCCGCGGCCACGAGGTCGACAGCGCCGCCGTGGGTGTAGATCTCGGTGACAGGACCGGCCTGGACGCGGGTGGTCAGGGCGACGAGCACGCCGCGGGAGGTCGCTGAGGCGACGGCTTCGACGAAGTCGGGTGTGGCGTTGCCGGCGCCGGTGGCCACGAGGACGATTCCCTGGGCCCCTGCGTTCACGGCCGCGTCCAGCAGGAGCGGGTCGGCGTCGCAGTGGTGCATCACCATGTCGACGCGGGGCAGGGCGTCCGGCATGCCGGGCAGGGCCAGCGCCGCAGGGCGCGGAGGGTGGCGCAGTACGGAGACGCGGCCGAAGCCGATGTTCCCTATGCGGGCACCGGACGGGTCGGCGAAGGCGTCGGCGGCGAGCGTCTGCGTCTTGACGGTGCCCCGGGCGGAGTGCACCTTGCCGTGGAACGCGACCAGGACCCCAAGGCCACGCGTCGTCGCGGCGGTCAGCAGCGCGTCGTGGAGGTTGTCGGGTCCGTCGCCGTCCGCCGCGTCGAGCGGAAGCTGGGCGCCGGTGAAGACGACCGGGCGGGGGTCGTCGTGGTGGAGGTCGACCAGGAACGCAGACTCCTCCAGGGTGTCGGTCCCGTGGGTGACGACGATGCCGTCGACGCCGGGGTCGGCGAGCACCTCGTGCACCGTGCGGAGCAGGGTGAGCTGGTGGGCGGTGGTGAGCCGGGGGCTGTTCACGCTGAACAGATCGACGACCTCGACGGTGACACCGTCGGGCACGGCCGCGGTGGCCATCACCTCCTCGCCGTGTGCGTCGGCGGCGAATCCCGAACCCTGCCAGCGGCTGGCTATCGTCCCGCCGGTACTGATGACGACGACGCGTCCCACAGTGCCCACTCCTCGCTCGTGTCGCCGGTTGCGGCGAATCCGACGGGGCACGCGGCCCGGCTTGGCTCGTGGCCCCGGCCGGGCTGCGCCCCATGGCTGACCCGGGGATGCCGGACCAGTCGGACGCAATGATAGAGTCTTGGGCTCGCAATTTGATCGCCAATTCTGGCTAACATTCGGCTTCTGCTTGGTGAATAATTGCGCCATGGATGAGATCGACCGGGATATCTTGCGTGAGCTTCAGAATGACGGGCGGCTGAGCAATCAGGACCTGGCACAGCGAGTGGGCCTGACCCCCTCACCGTGCATGCGCCGCGTCCGGCAACTGGAGCAGGACGGGGTGATCCAGGGCTATCGCGCGGTGATCGACCCGGAGGCGGTCGGCAGGAGCTTCGAAGTCCTCGTCTCCATCGAGGTGAAGCGGGACCGCGAGGTGGTCGAGGCCTTTGAGGCCGGTCTTCAGGACATCCCCGACGTCATCGAGGCGTACCGGCTCTTCGGCAGCCCGGGATGCCTGCTGCGTATCGCGGTCGAGGACCTGCGTGCGTACGAGCGGCTGTGGATCGAGAAGCTGACCTCGCTGTCCGGCGTCACCGAGGTCAACTCTCAGATCATCATGAAGCGGATCAAGGAGCCTCGCGGTCTGCCGGTGGACGGCTGAGCCCGACTGATCCGCCCTCGCAGCGCCCGCCGGGCGACAGCCGACCTAGAGATCGACAAACTCGCCCAGCGGGATACGGGAGTAGTCGGCCCCGCCCTGCCCGTCGAGCCACTGGTCGAAGTGGTCCAGTCCGACATCGCTGAGTTGGACGTCGTGGATGGGGAACGCGCGAGCGGGGCCAACCGTTCGCACGAACTCGATGACCTCACGGAGTTTCAGCCACGGGCCGGCTGCCGGGACAAGCAGTGTGTCGACCGCCTCGGCGGGGACGAACAGCGAATCCCCCGGGTGGTAGATGCCGTCGACGATGAAGCCGATGTTGGGGCAGCCGGGCAGGCCGTCGATGATCTCGGCGTGCTCGCCTCCGACGGCGCGCACGGTGAAGCCGGCGGCGGTGAAGGTGTCACCCGGTTCCACGGCGGTCACGCCCTCGCCGAGGGCTGCGGCCAGCGCGGGATGGGTGTGGACGGTCAGCGCGGGGTTGCTTTCGCGGGCCGCTTTGAGTTTGTCGAGGTCGATGTGATCCTCGTGCTCATGGCTGATGAGCACGGCGGTGGCGCCGGACAGTGATTCCATCTCGGAATAGGTGCCCGGGTCGATCACGAGCACTCGGTCGCCGTCTTCGAGACGCACACAGGCGTGGCCGTACTTTGTCAAACGCATCTGATCAACTTACCGGCAGGCGACCGCAGTCCGCATACCGCTCGGGCCGGTCCGGTTTGCACCAGCCCGAGCGGTGCAGAGGGCGAACTACCGCCTCGTGAACGCGTCCCCGGTGTCCGCGCGCAGTCGGTCCCGGACCACCGAGATCGCCACGACGAGCGCTGCCACGAGTACGGAGAGGATCACCTGATCCCGTCCGGCGTCATCGGTCAGCATGTAGACCAGGACGAACGAGATCATCGCGATCGTCGCCCATGTCAAGTACGGGAAGAGCCACATCCGTACGACGAGCTTGTCCGGCGACTCGCGCAGCAGGATGGCGCGCATCTTCAGCTGGGTGAAGCAGATGACCAGCCAGACGAACAGGGCAACCGCACCGGAGGAGTTCAGCAGGAAGAGGAACACCGTGTCGGGCCACTGGTAGTTGAAGAAGACCGCGACGAAGCCGAAGACGACCGACCCCAGAATGGCGGCCTGAGGCACGCCGCGGCTGTTCGTGCGGGCGAATGCCTTGGGCGCGTCGCCCCGCTCGCCGAGCGAGAAGGCCATACGAGAGGCGGTGTACAGGCCGGAGTTGAGGCAGGAGAGCACCGCGGTGAGGACGATGACGTTCATGATCTGGCCGGCGTGCGGGATACCGATCGCCTCCAGCGCCGCCACGTACGAACCACTCTCCTGGATCGCCGGATCGTCCCACTCGAGCAGGGACACCACGACCAGGATCGAGCCGAGATAGAAGACACCGATCCGCCAGATCACGCTGTTGGTGGCCTTGGTGACGGCACGTCGCGGGTCCTCGGACTCGCCGGCGGCGAGAGTGACGATCTCGCTTCCCATGAAGGAGAAGACGACCATCAGGATGCCGGTAAGGATCGCTCCGGGCCCGTTGGGCAGGAACCCACCGTGGCCGGTGAGATTGGCCAGGCCCACGGCCTCATGGCCGGAGCCGGGCAGTACGCCGAACACCGCGAGTCCGCCGATCACGATGAACGCGGCGATGGCGACGACCTTGATCCCGGCGAACCAGAACTCGAACTCGCCGTACGAGCCGACCGAGACCAGGTTGGTCGCCGTGAGCACCACCATGACGATGAGGGCCCAGCCCCACTGCGGGACTGCCGGGACCCATCCCTCGAGGATCTTCGCGCCGGCGGTGGCCTCGACGGCCAGGACCACGACCCAGAAGAACCAGTACAGCCAGCCGATGGAGAAGCCGGCCCAGCGGCCGAGTGCCCGGTCGGCGTAGGCGGAGAAGGAGCCGGAGGTGGGGTGGGCCGCGGCCATCTCGCCGAGCATCCGCATGACGAAGACGACCATCGCGCCGACCAGGGCGTACGAGACCAGGATGCCGGGGCCGGCGGCGGCGATACCGGAGGCGGAGCCGACGAACAGGCCGGCACCGATCACACCTCCGATCGCGATCATCGACAGATGACGGTTCTTGAGCCCGGCCTGCAGGCCGTCCGCGGAAGGCGTCTGCCCGCTCTCACGGGGTGGCGAAGCCACGTCGGTGTTCGAGGGTTGCGCGCTCATGCTCAGTCCTTACAGGGGGAATGGGGGTCAGACCGGCCTGTGGGTCGTCCACATGCCGAGCACGGGTGGGACGACGGTGTGTACGACCACAGGGGGGAGGCCGGAATGCCGATCCGCCGGAGCAGGTCTGCCTGTTCGCGGCCTGCTCGCCGTTGCCGGTGCCCACGTGCCGGTGAGGGGCCTCTCGGCGCATCGGGCTCGCGTACTGCGAGCCGCCGGGGGCAAGGACACGTGACGGTATGGAACGCCGGGGGGTGACCCGGCGCACGGAATCGGGGTACGCAGAAGGTAGGAGCGAACGCGACCGGGCCACCATGGACAGATGTCACGCGTGCCGCAGCCCTGTTCGTACAAATGCTCAAACGCGGTCGTAGGGGTGCAGCGGAGTCAGCCCGGGAGATGCGCGGCGGCGCTCTCCGCGCGGGCGTCGCCTGCCTGCGGGTGATCGCAGCGGTCCGCCACGGGCCACGGTACGAAAGCCCCGTCCCCGCACTGCACCAGCAGCCGCTTGCCGTGTGCCACGACGCCCCGCGGCCGCAGCCCGCTCAGACTCGCGGTCGTATATGCGGCGGTCAGGCTGTTGAGGTCGTGGACGTCGCCGATCCGGAACAGGGAGCGGGTCTCCGCGATGGCCTCGTGCTCGCCCGCGCGCATGACCACACGCAACTCGGGCGCGACCGCCAGGGCCGTCACCGATACGGCGATGTTGTCCAGGTCGTCGGAGGCCACGGCGGCCAGCGCCTGCGCCTGTCGCAGACCGAGCGTGCTGAGCACGAACCGGTCGGTCGCATCGGCTACGACCACGGGCACTCCAAGTGCCCTGGCCAGCCGCAGGTTCGGCGCCGCCGGATTCCGCTCGACAGCGATCACGCCGATGCCCAGAGCCTGCAGCTGGGTGCACAGACGCAGGCCGACCTGTCCGAGCCCGACGACCACCACATGCCCCGCCCGCGGCAGGGCCCGGGACCCCACGATGCCGACCGCGCGCGGTCCCAGCAGACGATCGACCATGCCCGCGGTGAAGACCGCGGTGAAGACAATGGTGACGAGCATCGCGACGGCGGAGAAAGCCAGATAGGTGTCCGAACCATGGGCGGCTGCCGGGCCGACGGCGGACACGGTGCGCGCCGCTTCGAACAGCGCCTGGACCGGCGGGCGGTGGTGGAAGGCCACGGCCCAGGCCCAGTCGGCCAGCAGCACCGTGGCCAGCCCGGCCAGACCCGTCAGCATGATCCGTGAACTGCCGTCGTGCGGCCGCAGCTGCCCGCGGACCCTGCCCAGCAAGGCTCGGCACCGCAGCGAGCGAGGTGGCTGCCAGGGCTCCTCGTGCACGGTGTCGTCCTGCCAGCGGGCGCCTGTGTGGCCCGCGGGTGTCCGGTTGAGGCTCAGCAGACCCGGCTGGAGGCAGGCGGCCAGGAGCACGGGTGCGGCGACATCGGCCGGCGAGGTGACCTGGCAGTTCGGGAGTACGCGCAGGAGTTGCTCGCCGACCGTCCGGTCGAAGACCGTCACGACCAGCTTGAGGCCGGGACGGATGTGCTCGACGGCGAGCGCGTAGCGCAGCGACTCGACGTCGTCGTCGAGCAGCACCGCGACGCCCGCCACCTCCCGGCGCAGCGCCCGGCGCAGATCCTCGTCCGTGGGACGGTCGAGGTGGCGCACGACGTGCCCGGCCGACAGCAGCAGACCGCAGACTCTGCGCGCCATGTCGCTGCCGATCACCACGAAGTACTGCTGTGGCGCTGCGTTCTCGGGCATCGCGTATGCACTCCCTCGCCTCTCAGGTGGTGAGAACGTTAGGGGCGTGGTCCGCGTATGTGCTCGTCCCTGTGTCTGAGATGGCGGAGCCATTGCCTGTACGACTGCACAAGCCCGAAGCGGCCCACTTCTGTCGCCTCGTGTCCACGATTCGCGTTCGCCCTCAGATGCAGAGGTCGGGCGGGAAGCCGGTCCAGCGAAGCTCTGTGGGCAGGTGTCCCGTGTCGTTGTAGAAGAGCACGGAAGCGGGCCGGCTGGGCGCGTATCGGATAACGGTCAGCGCGGCGTTGGCGTGGAGCAGGCCCATCCAGCGCCACTTCGGAGCGTCGAGGGCGGCTCGGACGAGCCAGCCGATGAGGAAGTTGTGGGTGACGATCAGTTCGTGGCGA
Source organism: Streptomyces sp. NBC_00885 (assembly GCF_045207475.1). Lineage (NCBI taxonomy): Bacteria > Bacillati > Actinomycetota > Actinomycetes > Kitasatosporales > Streptomycetaceae > Streptomyces > Streptomyces sp. NBC_00885. The sequence goes on along the minus strand of NZ_CP108796.1, from coordinate 346,097 downwards.
GGCTCGTCACCGTCGACCGGTCCAGTGAACTGCGCGAGTGCTGCCTGAGCCAACTCCGGGCCCTGTTCGCGCTCTTCGGCCGGGAACTCGGACAGGCGGGCAAGCATGGCGTCGGCCGATTCCGGAGGCAGCTCACCTCGCTGCGGCAGGTAGGGGATGTAGTCCCCGGCCGGTTCCGACACCTGCGAGGGAACGCCGTCGAGCTGGTCGCAGACCAGCCGGGCAGTCTGCTCGGCTCGGGGGAGCGGGCCGTGGTGGACGGCCTTGAGAGGGCTGCCGCGAAGCCGCTCCCCAAGCAGTACGGCTTGTCGGCGGCCGTTGTCCGTCAGCTTGCTCTCATCCGGTGAAGCCTCACCGTGCCGGGCGAGGTAGAGGTAGCGGTCGGCTGTTCCAGCCATGGGCGAGTCCTCCGTCAGCGTTCATGATCTTGCGAACGCTGGGATGGACGTCGACGAGCGCCGGGTGGTTCCGCGGTCAGACGAACGCAGGACGCAGAGGCACCGCCTCCTTCGACGGCACTGGCCTCCAGCCGGTCACGGGGCGTCGAACAGCGCGCTGACCGACTCGCCGTTGTGGATACGCCGCATGGCCTCGGCCAGCGCCGGGGCGATCGACAGGACCGTCAGCTTGTCCGTGCGCTGCTCGGCAGGGATGGGCACGGTGTTCGTACAGACGATCTCCAGCACGTCGGGCTGTTCCGACAGACGCTTCAGCGCGCCGGCGGCGAACAGACCATGGGTGCAGGCGACCCGGATCGACCGGGCTCCCAACTCCCTGAGCCGGTCGAGGAGTTCGAGGACGGTGCTGCCTTTCGCGATCTCGTCGTCGAGCACGATCACATCACGGCCGGCGACGTCCCCGATGACCGAGCTGATGCTCACCCGGTCGTCCGCGAAGCGCTGCTTGGCCCCGGCCGCCACCCTCGCCCCCAGCAGCCGCGCGAAGGCAGCCGCCTCCTTGGCGTTACCCAGATCCGGAGACACGACCGTCGTGTTCGACAGGTCGTAGCCGCGAAAGTGCTCGGCCAGTTCACGCAGTGCGTGGAGGTGATCCACGGGCACCGAGAAGAAGCCGTGCACCTGCGGCGAATGCAACGTCAGCGCCAGGACACGGTCGGCGCCCGAAGCCACCAGCAGATCAGCCACCAGCCGCCCGCCGATCGAGATTCTCGGCGCATCCTTCTTGTCCGAACGCGCATAGGCGTAGTGCGACATCACCACGGTGACGCGACTCGCTGAAGCCCCGCGGGCCGCGTCGCACATCAGCAGCAGCTCAACGAGGTTCTCCTGTACGGGAGTGACCAGCGGCTGGACCAGAAAGACGTCCCGCTCACGGCAGTTGGCCTGCAGCTGGACCCCAAGGCAGTCATTCGCGAACCGGCTGACCCGTGCGGGACTGAGCGGTACACCCAGATGGGCACAGACCTCGGCTGCCAGCTCGGGATGGGCGCTACCGCTGAATACGGCGATGTCTCGCACGAACTGCTCCTGGCGTGATCGAGTCGGGATGCCACCGACAGGCTACTGGCCCTCACCCCCGGGGATTATCGCCGAATCAGAGCATCCGCCGAGATACCGACCACCCTGTCGGCGCCCGTCGGTCCGCGCCGGGGCAGATCTGATCCCCGGCCGGCCCGGACCGTATTTCCAGGGCCTTCACCGGGGACGATCGCCGAATGGACGGTCGGCGGTCCGACGCTGCGCGAAGGATCAGTTGTGGCCGAACTTCCGCTCATGCTTACGGGTGACCGGTTCCGAGATCCGGTGCTCCGGATCACGGGGAGCCGAGGTTTTCGGTTGCTGCTCCTTCGCCTGCACGACGGTGGTGCGCTCATGGCCGCCGCTGCGGGCGCCGCGATTCTGCCGACTCTGTTTCTTGCCCATGATCATGCCTCCTGGCGCGGATGTCGGACGATGGGCCGCTATCAGGCTTTCACGCGGGCACGAAGCGTGCATTTCGGACAGGCGCCGGGCTCGCCCCCGTCCAGGCGCCGACCGCGACAGAGGTTCCGGGGGAGTGTGGCCACCCCTGCGCACTACCCGGCAGGCAGCGCGGGCACCCGCCGGGAGGGCACTGCCGGCATGGCTCGGCGAGCCGGTCGGCGCCGGGGCGGAGGGTCGCCCGACTCCGCACGCGGTGGTTCGCGGGCGAGCACACGGCGCCAGGCGTCGACCCCGCGCCGGACGGGACTCCCGTGCATGGCAGTTGGGCTGGGTGATCACCACCTCATTTGCCCAGTACGGGCGTTGAGTCTGCCCCAAGTCCGGTCATATGCGTTGAAATTGACCCGTCCGGCGAGGGGGTGACACGGGCCGACGAGAGTTGGGGGGCTCCGGCATCAGGCCGTGGGCGCAATGTCTACGGGTGAGACGGGAGTAAACGAAGAAACCTGTTGTCGCTGGCCATTGATACGCACACTTGATCGACGCTAGCTTTCTTCGTCACGTACCCCCGCCCCTGCGTACACGCTTCGGGCGGTCCCACTCATGATGTGGAGTACTTCATGGCTCAGCTGCGCTCCAGACGCCTGCGCGCCGCCCTCGCGGTGCCGGCCGGTCTGGCGCTGACCGCGTCGCTCGGCTTTCTGCCGGGCACTGCCCAGGCCGCCGTTCAGGACACCCCTGCCACGGCGGCCACGGAGGGTCCCAAGCTCTCGTACGTGGTCAACACCAAGGCGAACCTCGGCACCATCAAGGCCGTTGAGAAGGCCATAGCCGCAGCCGGCGGCACCATTGTCATCACCCACGAGAAGATCGGCGTCATCGTCGTCCACTCGACGAACCCCGACTTCGCCAAGCAGATGCGCACGGTCAAGGGCGTACAGAGCGCGGGTGCCACCCGTACCGCGGCACTCGCCCCTGCGAGCACCACCGAGATCGGCGCCCCGGAGTACGTGGACAGCGCCAAGGCGCAGGCCGCTGCGGCCTCCACCGATGGTGCCGAGCCGCTCGAGGCCGACCAGTGGGACCTGCGCGCCATCGGCGCGGACAAGGCCGCCAAGATCAACCCGGGCAGCGCGAAGGTCACCGTCGCCGTGATCGACACCGGCGTCGACGACACCCACCCCGACCTCGCCGCGAACTTCTCCAAGAGCCAGTCCGCCAACTGCGTGGGCGGCGTCGCGGACACGAGCGAGGGCGCCTGGCGTCCGTACGACCCCGCGAACGACTACCACGGCACGCACGTCGCGGGTGAGATAGCCGCCGCCCGTAACGGCATCGGCGTGGCCGGCGTCGCCCCGGGCGTCAAGGTCGCCTCGATCAAGGTGAGCGACCCGACGACCAGCCTTTTCTTCCCGGAGAGCGTGGTCTGCGCGTTCGTCTTCGCCGCCGACCACGGTGTCGAGATAACCAACAACAGCTATTACATCGACCCGTGGCTCTACAACTGCATGGACGACCCGGACCAGAAAGCCATCGTCGACGCGGTGAACCGGGCCTCCCTGTACGCGCAGAGCAAGGGCACGCTGCACGTCGCGTCCGCGGGCAACTCCAACGACGACCTGGACTCCGACGCGATCGTCGACGACTCCAGCCCCGACGACACCACCCCCGTGCCGCGGACCGTCGACCCGCACGAGTGCTTCGACATCCCGACCCAGCTGCCGGGTGTCGTCACGGTCTCCGCGACCGGCGTGCAGAACCTGAAGTCGTACTACTCCAGCTACGGACAGGGCGTCGTCGACGTCGCGGCACCGGGCGGCGACAAGTACCAGATTCCGGACACCCCGTCGAAGAACGGGCGGATCCTGGCGACCATGCCCAACAACGGGTACGCCTTCCTGCAGGGCACCTCGATGGCAAGCCCGCACGTGGCCGGTGTCGCGGCGCTCCTCAAGAGCACCCACCCGTGGGCCGGCCCGCTGGCTCTGCAGACACTGCTCAAGGCCCAGGCGGACAACCCGGGTTGCCCGACAGGCCTGTACGACCCCGACGGCAACGGCATCGAGGACTCGACCTGCAAGGGCTCCAAGCGGGTCAACGGCTTCTACGGTTACGGCATCGTCAACGCGCTCGACGCCGTCACACAGCACTGACCCACCGCGCGCCCTGGGGCCTGCTGCACTGGCAGGCCTCGGGGCGCCGGCCTGAAGACACCCTCGTCGGGCGCCCGCCGTTACGATCACGGCTTGTCACCGAGGACTGGGAGGGGCCATGACCGAGAGTTCGGGCGTGGTGCACGATATCGATGCCAACGACGTCGTCGAGCTGAGATTCGAGCTGCGGCAGCCGGACTGGCAGGACGCGTTCCGTGGGCGGGCGCAGGTGCCGCAAGGAGCGAAAGCCCGGCTGCTCGGGCTCGTTGGCCCGCTGATCCTGGTGGCGGCGGTGTTCATCCTCACCGGCAACGGCCTGGCCGCAGGTGCCGTGTTCTGCGGCATGTTGCTGGGCATGCCGCTCAGGCGAGGCGTCATGGCCGCTCGGCAGGCCAGGGCGGGCGCCCCGCTCGGGCCGTGGACCGCGACCGTCGTCGACTCCGGCGAGGGGATACGGTTCGCGGGCACCGACATGGAAGTCCGCCGGGGCTGGGGCAGCCTCGGCGGGTACGTGGAGACGGCGGCAGGGTTCGTGCTGCTGAACCCAGCCCCGCTCAGACTGGTGGTGCTCTATCTGCCGAAGCGGGCGCTGTCGGCGCCGGTCGGAGTCGACCGGCTGCGCGAGATACTGGATCGGCGCCTGCACCGGTACGGGCGCCACGCGGCGAGGCACTGAGCCCCGTGAGGATGCCGGCTGTGACGTCGGCTTGATCCGCCGGTCAGCCCCCTCCATTGCCTCACACGGTGATGACCACCTTCGCGCGCGCGTGCTCCACTTCGAGGTACCGGATGGCCTCGGGTACCTGGCTCAGCTGGTACGTCCGGTCGATGACCGGGGTGACCTTTCCGGACTCGGCGAGCTCCCTCAGTACCGCCAGGTTCTCCTTGCCCGGCGACTCCGTGAGTGCGAGCAGCCGGTGGCGGACAAAGGGTGACAGTGCCTGCCCCCTGATGAGGAGACCCATCGGCCCGACGGGACTGCCGCCGCCGGACACGCCTCCGCCGGACATGACGAGCGTCCCCGTGGGTGTCAGCGCGCGCCGGAATTCGCTCAGTGAACGGTTGCCCACCAGGTCGAACACGACGTCGTACCGCCGTCCGCCCCGGGCGAAGTCCTCCCGTGTGTAGTCGATGACCTGGTCCGCGCCCAGCGACCGGACAAGGTCCACGTTTCTGGTGCTGCACACGGCGGTCACCTCCGCGCCGAACGACTTGGCGATTTGTACGGCGAACGTTCCGACGCCGCCAGACGCGCCGTTGATCAGGACGTGCTGTCCCGGTTGTACTCGCCCGACGTCGCGCAGGCCCATGAGGGCCGTGTTGCCCGCCAGCGGCATCGCGGCCGCCTGCTCGAAGGTCAGGTTGGCCGGTTTCGGTTCCACCGTCCCGTCCGGGGCGCACACGTACTCCGCGAATGCTCCATCGGCGTTGCCGAGGTCGCCGTACACCTCGTCGCCAGGACGGAACCGTGTCACCTCCGCGCCGACCGCCTCCACGCGACCCGCGAAGTCCCTGCCTCGGATCCGCCTCTTCGGCCCGCTGAACCCGAATACGGAGGGGAGCATCAGCCGCGCGATGTACGGGTCGCCGCGCATGACGTGCCAGTCGCGCGCGTTGACCGCGGCCGCGTGTACCCGTACGAGAACCTCGTTGGCGGCCGGCGCCGGCTTGTCGAGCTCCGTGAGTTCCAGGACGTCAGGTGAGCCGTACCGGTCCTGGACGATTGCTTTCATCGGGGTCTCCGTAACGAGTGACTTCGGTACGGAGTGGCCGACTGGCCGGAAAGCTCCGTACTCCTCGCGACCGTAGAGGAATGCCCGCGGTCCGGACATCGGGGACGATCCCTAGGTGATGTCTGCTGCATGACTGGCTGCTGCGTGTACCTCACGCTCAGTAGACGGAAGGGGCCGGGGCCGCACGGCGGGGTCTTGGGGAAACGTCCTCGATCGTGATGGAAATTACATTCTTCCTATTTGGTCCATTTTCTGGACTATTCTGTCCCGAATTCGCTTGTGCAGGTCTGGCTCCGGCTGGCCAAACGCACTTTTCCGGCCCGTCGGCGCTACAGGGAGAGACATGGGACGCGTACGCAGCAGAACCGTCAACTGGCGAACGGTTCTGCCCGTCGCAGGTGGGGCTGTCGTGCTCGGACTGGGTGGCCTCTACGTCGCTGGGCTCGTGGCCGGCGACGACATCGCCGAGGGGACAAGGGTGCGCGGTGTCGACATCGGCGGAATGGGCCGGGCGGAGGCCCAGCGGGTCCTGGACCAAAAGCTCGGTCCTCTCTTCGCGGCGCCGGTCGCGCTGAAGATCGGTGACCGTATCGAGAAGGCCGATCCCGGCGCGCTCGGGCTGTCCCTCGACTCCGCAGCGACCGCCGACCGCGCCGCGAGCGCAGGATCCGGCCCGGTGACGGCGATCGGCAGGCTCTTCGACTCCGGCCGCCGGGACGTCGAGCCGGTGGTCCGGGTGGACGAGCACACGAGCCGGGCGGCAATCGACCGTATCGCCGCGGCCGCCGAGCGGCAGGTGCGGGATGGGGCCATATCGTTCGAGAAGGGCGGAGCCAAGGCCATCACTCCGGTCACCGGCGTCGCCGTGATCGAAGACAAGGCCCTGGACACCGTCCGCGACGGCTACCTCCGCACGCCGCATGCCGCCCCCGTCGTGATGCCGGTGAAGCAGACGCAGCCTCGCATCGGGCCCCACGAGACCGAACGGGCGATGAAGGAGTTCGCGCAGCCCGCGATGTCCGCCCCCGTCACGCTGACCCTGGCCGACAAGCGCATACCCATCGGCCCCGCCGCCCTCGGCAGGCATCTGACGATGAAGCCCGACAGCGCCAACCGCCTCGTGCCCGCCCTCGATTCCAAGGGCCTGCTCGCCGACCCCGCTGTCTCCCGCCCGGTGCAGGACGCCTCCCAGGGCCCTCAGGATGCTGTGCTCCGGCTCGACAGCGACGACCGCGTCGTGGTGGACCGGGAAAGCGGCGTGGGGCGGCAGGTCACCGCGAAGGCACTCGGCGAGGCCGTCGTGCCCCTTCTGACCCGCTCAGGCCCGGCCCGCACCGGCGAGATAGCCGCCGCAACGCTCCAGCCGCAGTTCACGAGCGCGTCGGCGCAGCAGCTCGGCATCAAGGAGAAGGTCTCCTCGTTCACCGTCGCTTTCCCGCGCGCGCCCTACCGCAGCACCAACATCGGCCGCGCGGTGGAACTCATCAACGGCTCGGTTGTCCTCCCCGGACAGGAGTGGAGCTTCAACCGAACGGTCGGCGAGCGCTCGAAGGAGAACGGCTTCGTCGACGGCCTCATGATCAACAACGGTCAGTACGTGAAGTCGCCCGGCGGCGGCGTCTCCGCAGTCGCCACCACCATGTTCAACGCCATGTTCTTCGCCGGCGTCAAGCCGGTGGAGCACGGCGCCCACTCCTTCTACATCGAGCGATACCCCGAGGGCCGCGAGGCCACGGTCGCGTGGGGCACCCTCGACCTCCGCTGGATCAACGATTCCCCTCACGCCCTCTACATCAAGGCCGAATCCACTGACACGTCGGTGACCATCACTTTCCTGGGCACGAAGAAGTACGACGAGATACGTGCGACCAAGGGGCCGCGCACGAACATCAAGCCGCCGGCCACGCGCACGGGCAGCGGCCCGGAGTGCGAAGTCCAGACCCCACTCGAAGGGTTCGACGTTTCCGTCGGCCGCGTCTTCGTGCAGGACGGCCGGGAAGTCAAGCGTGAAAACTTCGACACCCACTACACGCCGCGCGACAAGGTCACGTGCACCCCGGAGAAACCGGCCCCGGCCCCGTCGGCGACGGCGAGCGGATCGGACGCTGCGCCCGCGACGGCGGCGAGCGACAGCGCCTCCGTCGGCTGACTCGAGACCGGCAGCAGCGCCGCAGGCCGAGTTCGCCTCACACGGGCGGGGTTCCGTGCGTCGGTGCGGTCATCGGCTCCGTGGAGAAGCGCTGGTGGGGAATCGGCAACTCGCCCTGCTGCAGGGCAATGGTGCGTGTCGGAGCGGGAACGCTGATGCCCTCGGCACGGTAGCGCCGGTGCAGACGCTTGATGAACTCGTGCTTGATCCTGTACTGGTCACTGAACTCGCCGACCCCCAGGATCACCGTGAAGCTGATCCTGGAGTCGCCGAACGTGTGGAAACGAACGAGCGCTTCGTGGTCGGGCAGACCACCGTCGATGTCCGCCATCACGCTCTCGACGACCTCCATGGTGACTTGCTCGACATGGTCCAGGTCGCTCTCGTAGCCGACGCCCACCTGGACGTTCAGCGTCATCTCCTGGTCCGGCCTGTGGAAGTTGGTCATGTTGGTGCCGGACAGCTTCGTGTTCGGGATGATCACCAGGTTGTTGGAGAGCTGGCGCACCACGGTGTTGCGCCAGTTGATGTCGACGACATAGCCCTCCTCGCCGCTGCTGAGCCGGATGTAGTCACCGGGCTGCACCGTTCGGGAAGCAAGGATGTGCACACCCGCGAAGAGGTTGGCCAGAGTGTCCTGCAGGGCCAGGGCGACTGCCAGACCCCCCACACCCAGCGCGGTGAGCAACGGGGCGATCGAGACGCCCAGGGTCTCCAGTACGACAAGGAAACCCATGGCCAGCACCAGGACGCGCGTGATGTTCACGAAAATCGTGGCCGACCCGGCGACACCGGTCTTGGACTGCGCCAGAGCCTGCACGAGCCCGGCGACGATCCTCGCGGCCGTGAGGGTCGCGGCCATGATGAGCACGGCTGTGAGCGTCATGGTGACGTTGCGTTGGACCCCGCCGTTCAGCGGAAGCACCGACGCCGCGACGGCCGCGCCACCGGTGATCGCGGCCCAGGGGGCCAGTGCGCGCAGGGCGTGGACGAGGATGTCGTCGCCGCCCCAACGGGTTCTGTCCGCCCGCACGCCGAGCCATTTCAGGATCACCCGCAGCACCAGCGCGGCCGCGATGCCTGCGGCCACCGCGATTCCGGCGACGATCACGTCGTGCATGGTGAGGTCCCGGGTCATCGCGTCCCTCCAGTTGCACGGGGGAGACGGTCGGCGGCGGTGGCTGTCGCCGGGATCCGTATGTGATGTGTCGTCACTTTGGCACCTGTGCATTCTGGGGGCGTGGTTGTGCGGTCGCGCCGGGACGTGAGGAACCGACCGGGCGCGACCTGTCATCCTGCCGCACGCCGCAGGCAGAGCTGCGGGTGGGCCCGCCCTCGGAATCGCGTAATGGGGCGTCAGGTGATGTGACGCGCTGGGCACGACTCCTGCGAGGTCAGCTGTCTGTGTCGGGTTGTGGCGGCTCTTCCGTGAGTTGCCGGAGCAGGTCCATCAGGCGTTGTTCAGCCTCCGGGCTCAATGGATCGGGTGGCTGCGGGACCTCGTCGCGCAGTTCGGCGGCAGTCGGGTCCTGGGCGGCCAGGCCTTCCGCGGTGGCTTCTCCAAAGCGCCGGATGACGTCCTGGAGCCGTGCGCGTTCTTCCGGAGTCGCGGTGGTGAGCTGGGCGCGAAGGGTGTCGCGGATCTCCTGGAGGCGTTCGACGTCGGCGATGTTGCCGGGGATGTCCTGGGTCATGAGCACCTGCAGGTTCGTCTCGGCCTGAGTGGTGCGGTCCGGCTCGACCGGCGCCTCGTCCGGTTCGTGGGCGGACCAGCACCAGCCGTGTTCGGCCATGCCCTCCTTGGTCCACTCCATGAGCAGGTCCGCGCCTTCGTGTACGCGCGACATGTCGTGGCCGCCCCCGGTGGCGAACCAGCACAGCAGCGCGGCGGCGGCCGGTTTGTCGGCATCGCAGGAAGAGCACAGTTCGAGGTGGATCGGAAAGCCGTTCGCGTCTTCCTGAGGCATGACGGCACTGGTGATCAGCGGCCCGCCGCATCGTGAACACGACGGCAACCTCTCTGCGAGTTCCACTTGGGTCACGCCGGCCTCCTTGCTCTTACGTGCGCCTACCAAAGCCCGCGAAATCTGCAGCGTCAACCTCCCCGTCGCTTCCGCTGCAGCGGGAGGCCGAAGCCCAGGCCGCGGTCGAGCTCCGGTGTGCGAGGCTCATGCCTGTCGATTGATGTTGACAGCTGAGCTGATGGAAAGCGGCGGAGAGACGCGCACCATCCGTCACCGGGCTGTCCCTCCCCTCGGAGGCGGCCCTCCCAAGAACCGCTCCAAACGGCTGTGAGTCCCGTGCGTCGACACGAATGATTCCGTGCGGTGAGTGTTACCCATGTACCAACGCAAGCGGGATGCGTGGCACGGGAACGCCGGGAGAGTGGTGCATGCTCCAACAGCGCAAGGCGCAATTGAAGGCCAAAGCCGAGGATGCGGCCATCCGCGGGTACACCGCGGCGGACGGTCGGCTGCCCGTCACCGAGCTCGCCAGGCAATTGCTGCGCAAGGCCTTTCCCGACCACTGGTCCTTCCTGCTCGGTGAAATTGCTCTGTACTCCTTCGTGGTGTTGCTCCTGACCGGCACCTATCTCACGCTCTTCTTCGATCCCAGCATGATGGAGAGCACGTACACCGGTCCCTATGTGCCCCTGCAGGGCGAGAGAATGACGCAGGCGTACGCCACCACCCTCAACATCAGCTTCGCCGTGCGCGGCGGCCTGCTGATCCGTCAGATCCACCACTGGGCGGCGCTGGTGTTCCTCGCCGCCATTGCCGTCCATATGCTGCGGATCCTGTTCACCGGCGCCTTCCGCAAGCCGCGAGAGGCCAATTGGATCATTGGCGTATCGCTGTTCGTCCTCGCGCTCCTCGAAGGGTTCGCAGGCTACTCGCTGCCCGACGACCTGCTGTCGGGGACCGGTCTCAGGACAGCTGCCACGATCGTGGGGTCCATCCCGTTCGTCGGCACGGACCTGGAGATGTTCGTCTTCGGCGGGGAGTTCCCGGGCAGAATCATCATCCCCCGCCTGTACATCGTCCATGTCCTGCTCGTCCCCGGCCTCCTTGTGGCCCTGATCGCCGCTCATCTCATCCTGATCGTGTATCTCAAACACACCCACTGGGCTGCGCAGGGCAGGACCAACAGAAATGCCGTAGGCATGCCGATGTTCCCTCAGTTCACCGCGAAGACCACCGGCTTCCTTCTCATGATCTTCGGCATCCTGGCCCTCATGGGCGCCCTCGCGCAGATCAACCCCGTGTGGAACTACGGCCCCTATCGTGCAGACCAGGTTTCCGGTGATGCGCAGCCGGACTGGTATGTCGGATTCCTGGAGGGCGCCATGCGGCTCATGCCGCCCTGGGAGACTGTCGTCGCGGGACACACGATCATGTGGAATGTTTTCATTCCCGCGGTGGTGTTGCCCGGCGTCGTCTTCACCGTCCTGTTCCTGTACCCCTTCTTCGAGAAGTGGGTGACGGGCGACCGCAAGGAACACCATCTGTGCGACCGGCCACGCAACCGCCCGGCCCGCACGGGACTCGGCGTGGCGGCCATCGTCTTCTACGCCGTTCTTCTGGCAGCCGGAGGCAACGACGTCATCGCCCTTTCCTTCCGTGTGTCCGTCAACACCATGACGTGGATCCTCCGGATCGCGCTGGTGGTCGCACCGCTCCTGGCGTTCGCTGTGACCAAACGCCTCTGTCTCGCCCTTCAGATGCGCGACCGGGGACGGCTGACAAAGGGGGAGGAGACCGGTCAGGTGACTCAGTCTCCCTACGGCGGACTGCAGGAGAGCCATCGCGGCATCACCAAGGCCACCCGTCACCGTCTCCTGGTGCGAGAGGTCCCGATGCCCCTGCAACTGCCCGCTGAAGGTCCGCTCTCGCGTCGGCTGCGCCTCAGAACAACTCTGAGCAGCTGGTATTACGGCGATCGTGTCGATCTGCCGGTGACGCAGGAGCAGAAGTCCGCCATCGCGGAGCGCACTGCTCCCCCCGAGCCTGTCAGTGAAGGCCAGGAGTGAGGTTTCGCCTGTTGGCTGTCGTGCGCCGTCTCAAAGCGGCGGCCGCGAGAACTGGAACACCATTCCGCACAATCCCGCCAGAACCACGCCCACCCCGATCAGGAAGAGCCACAGCCCGAAGACCGTCCCGAGAGCCACTACGGCCGCGCCTGTGGCGATGAGCACCGGCCAGGCGCTGTGCGGCGGAAAGAAGTCCACCGGCCCCGCCCGCTCATGTACCTCTCCCTCCTTCCGGTCCTCTGGGCGCAGTCCTTTCCTGCGGTAGTTCGTGGCGAAGACGAACGACACGAGCAACGCCATGAGGAAAGCGACGGTGAGCGCAGCGGTGCCGGCGGGATCCTTGGACCAGAGGGCGTAGAGAACATCGGTGACGAGAAAGAACCCTGCGACCCCGGCGAAGAGGATGGCCTCGGTCTTCATGAGCTCGCGTCCCCCCGTGTGTCCGGCGTCGGTGGGGGGCCATCTCTGCCGATGGGTGGTCCTACCGCCGCAGCGGGGTGGTTGAGGTCGAATGCCGGGGAGTCGGAGCGTACGCGCGGCAGAGCCGTGAAGTTGTGGCGCGGTGGCGGGCACGAGGTCGCCCACTCCATCGACCGACCGAACCCCCAAGGATCATCCACCTCGACCTTGGGCGCGTACCGACTGGTGCGCCACACGTTCAACAGAAACGGCAGCGTCGACAGGCCCAGCAGAAACGAGCCGATGGAGGAGATCGTGTTGAGGAGGGTGAAGCCGTCCGCCGCAAGGTAGTCGGCGTAACGTCGCGGCATTCCGCTCTCTCCGAGCCAGTGCTGGACGAGGAAGGTGCTCTGGAATCCGACGAACAGGGTCCAGAAGTGAATTCGCCCGAGGCGTTCGTCGAGCATCCGTCCGGTCCACTTCGGCCACCAGAAATAGAACCCGGCGAACATGGCGAAGACCACCGTTCCGAACAGCACGTAGTGGAGGTGCGCCACGATGAAGTACGAGTCGGTGAGGTGGAAGTCCAGCGGGGGAGAGGCGATCAGCACACCACTGAGGCCGCCGAGCAGGAAGGTGACCAGGAATCCCAGCGACCACAGCATGGGCGTCTCGAACGAGAGGCTTCCGTTCCACATCGTGCCGATCCAGTTGAAGAACTTGACTCCTGTGGGCACGGCGATGATGAACGACATGGCCGAGAAGAACGGCAGCAGAACCGCTCCCGTGGCGAACATGTGATGAGCCCACACGACCGCCGAAAGCATGGTGATGGCGATCGTGGCACCGACCATGCCGACGTATCCGAACATCGGTTTCCGGCTGAACACGGGCAGAATCTCGCTCACTACGCCGAAGAACGGCAGCGCGACGATGTAGACCTCAGGGTGACCGAAGAACCAGAACAGGTGTTGCCACAGCAGCGCGCCGCCGTTGGCGGAGTCGTAGATATGGGTCCCGAATTTTCTGTCGGCTTCGAGGGCCAGCAGAGCGGCAGCGAGCACCGGGAATGCCTGCAAGGCGAGGATCGATGTGAAGAGTACGTTCCAGGTGAAGATCGGCATCCGGAACATCGTCATGCCGGGAGCGCGCAGACAGACGATGGTCGCGACGAAATTCACGGCTCCCAGTGTCGTACTGACCCCGGAGAGAACCAGGCCCATGGTCCACAGGTCACCGCCGGCGCCCGGCGAGAAGACGGCACTGTTCAGCGGGGCATAGGCGAACCAACCGAAGGCTGCTGCGCCGCCCGGGACGATGAATCCCGACACGATGATCAGCCCGCCGAAGAGGAAGAGCCAGTACGTGAGCGCGTTGAGACGGGGGAAGGCGACGTCGGGTGAGCCGATCTGCAGCGGCATGACAGCGTTCGCGAACCCGGCGAACATCGGCGTCGCGAACAACAGCATCATGATGGTGCCATGCACGGTGAACAGCTGGTTGTACTGATCGGCGCTGACGATCTGCAGACCGGGGCGGGCCAGTTCGGCTCGCATCAGCATCGCCAGCAGCCCGGCCAGCAGAAAGAATCCGAAAGCGGTGACCATGTAGAGATTGCCGATGACCTTGTGGTCCGTGGTCGTCAGCCAGCCCAGGAGCCGGACGCCGGCACTGATCCGCCGATTACTGACTGCTGCCTCGATGGAGGTGGCTTCCTGCTGGTCCTGCGACATCGCTTCCCCGTCCGCCCTGATACGCGCATTCCGGCTTCGGAATTGATGGTGGAGCCTCGCATCACGGATGGCGTGTGCGACGGGCGGGAAAGCCTCGGATTTCGTCAGTTCACCGGCGTGGAGGCGCCAGGGTGGGGATCGACGCCGAGGGCGTTCCCATTGCGAAGGCGCGAAGGGGCGCTCAGGTGTCCTCCTCCATCCGGATTGCGGCCCTGAGGTCGTCGTGTGCCTTTCCGCGCTCGCCCCCTTGCTCTTCGAGCAGGGCGGCCGCGATGGCGTCCAGCTTGCGCTGGATCGCGCGCTCGGCCCGTAGTTCCGAGTTCTTCAGCAGAGCCACCAGGAGGAGCGTTACCGTCGTCATCCACCCCTGGGCGAACAGTTGCCATTCCAGGTCCAGCCCGGCGGCGTGCACAGCCGTAACACCGGCGACGAGGGCCAGACAGATCAGGAAGAACGCCAGGGAGCTGGTGAACCTCGAAACTACCTCGGCCAGCCGTTCGAACCGCCCCCGCCCCTCGCCTCCGCGATCGGCAGGATGTTGAAATGTCATGGGACCTAGATGCCTCTCTGGCCGTCCAGAACCTCCGCAACTACGCGCAGATCCGAGACGAGGCCTTGGTAGACCGACTCGCGGTCGTCGGCGCGCAGTACGGCGGAGGGATGGATAGTGGCCACCGGACCTCGAATCCCCTCGTCGGCCTCACCGGGCCCGTCAAGCGTGGGCCACGGCAGCAGCGCGCCCCGCTGCTGGGTCACCCGGAATGTCGATCCGAGCAGTGCCTTGCCCGCGGTCGCGCCGAGTGCCGCGGTACGACGGTTCTCTTCGCCGCTGTCCTCCCGGATCCGGCAGGGAGTCTCAGCGCCCTGTTCACCGTGCGCCCGCCTGAGGTGGGCCGCAAACCAACGCACACCGGTCACCCGCACGATTGCTGGAAATCGTCCTGTGGATAGACGGGGGCGTCATCGCCGGTATCTTTGCTTCTGCAACTGGACCCCATCTGTGCGGCCTGGTCCCACGGCGCTTTGGTGAATGGTGTTTTCATTCTCCCAATCGAGGTAGTCGCATAAAGTAACGGAAAGGACCGTTACTCGGTCGAGGAGCTGATCCGCGTGGCTGAGGGAAAGAGAATCCGCGGCAGGGCCCAGGAGACAGTGGGCAAGGCCAAGCAGAAGATCGGGCGAGCAACGGGGCGGGACGACATGCGCCTGAAGGGGACGGGTGACCGTGCCGAGGGGAAGGCACGCCGGGCCGTGGGGGAGATGGCAGACAAGGTCAAGGGTACGGCGGAGGAAGTCAAGGGAAAGATACGCAGGCACAAGTGAGGGATCGTCAGTGCGCGATGCCACAGGCCTCGGATGGATTTGCTTCCCCTGTCCGGGGCCGCTGCGTGGGCACGGTGCCCCGCTCAGGGTGCGCTGCGTGGCCGAGTCACCCCAGGACGACTTCAGGCTTCATGACGTTTCGCAGGGCCGCCTCGAGTTCCGTCACGCTCGCCCGGTTGGCTCCGATCACGGCATAGCGCCAAGATCGCCTGTCGGCAGGAGCGTCCGCATGGAGCACCACGACTTTCCTGGGGCTCGATTCCCAGGCCAGCTCTCCTGCCCGCAGCAGCCCGACCGCGTCGGCGAAGCCGTGCTGTGCCCGTGACCACCCCCTTGGCGTACAGCCTGCCGTCCGAGGCCAGGGCCGCGTCGATTCCGTAGGGGCCGGTGGACCCATGAGCGGCCAGATGGTGTCCGAGCGCCGAGCCCCAGTGCTCCAGCTCCTTCGCGGAGGTGCCGGCACCGTCCTCCACGGGTGAGACAGCTCTGGGGGTGGCCCAGGGTTCCCCGGCGAGGGTGTCGGGCACTGGCGAGAGTTGCGCGCAGAGCGATCCGCACCGAAGTGCCTCGGGTCGCGAGGCCGGCGCCGACCTGGCCGTGCACGGCCATGCGCATCGGGGCGTGGAACACGGAATGACGGCGGAGTGCGCGTACAAAATGTGGCTGAGTGATCCGCCCCGTCCTGGGTACGCGAATTCATGTGGATAAGCTGGCCGAAACCGAACCGATCGGGTATGAGACACCCGCAGAGCAGAGCGTCCGTATGTGCCGCGCTGCCGTTCTCGACAACGGGAACACATAGCCGGAGAGGGACGCGGCGAGCGGTCTGGAATGGAACATCGTCCTTGGCGAGGACTGAATGCCCGGTCGGGATCGGAAGGGCACCGAAACATAAGGAGTGGTCATGCCTCGCGGCTCGAGTCTCAAGCGGGAGCGCCAGTACGAGCACATCAAGGGGAGTGCCGAGCAACGTGGTGAGAGCAAAGAGCGGGCTAAGGAAATCGCGGCCCGCACGGTAAACAAGGAGCGCGCGCGCTCGGGCGAGGCGCGCACCGCGAGCAAGTCGTCGACGCAGGACATGTCGTCGGCGAAGCGTGGCGGTCAGCGCTCCCACAGCGGTTCCAAGGGTCCCACGTACGACCAGCTCTATGCGGAGGCACAGCGCCGCAATATCCACGGCCGGTCGTCGATGAACAAGGCCGAGCTGAAACGGTCGCTGGGACACTGAACGACATGGCCTGTCATCCACTTTGGCGCGGCAGGCTCCTCTCACCCGAAGGCCTCACTGAGGGCGGGCAGTAGCCTCTTTGCCGACCAGTCGAGGTATTCGTGCTGGGTCTCGCCACCGATCTGTACGAGTGCCACCTCCGTGAAGCCGGCATCGATGTACGGACGTACGGCTTCGACGAAGTCGTCGATGTTGTCCCCGCACGGAATGGCGCCCGCGACGTCCTCAGGACGTACGAACTGGGTGGCCGAATCGAAGGACTCCGGGTGCGGTAGTTCCGCATTCACCTTCCAGCCGCCGCCGAACCAGCGGAACTGGTCATAGGCTCGCTGCACCGCCGCCTCCCGGTCACGGTCGTAGCAGACCGGCAGCTGCCCGACGCGAGCCTTGCCCTCTCCACCGTGCCGGTCGAACCAGGTCAGCAGATCCGCTTCCGGCTCCGTGGCGATGACGAAGTCGGCGAGGCGGCCGGCGATGGAACAGGACTGCTCTCCAGAGACGGCGATCCCGATGGGTGGAAGGTCGTCCGGCAGATCCCACAGCCGGGCCGAGTCCACATCGAAGTGGGTGCCGTGGTGGGTGACATGACCCCCCTCGAAGAGCGCGCGGATGATACCGACGGCCTCCTCGAACATCTCGTGCCGCACACTTACCGGTGGCCAACCGCCGCCCACGACATGTTCGTTGAGGTTCTCCCCGGACCCCAGCCCCAGCCGGAACCGTCCCTCGGACAGCACCTGCATGGTCGCCGCCTTCTGCGCCACCACCGCCGGGTGGTAGCGGAACGTCGGGCACGTCACGCATGTCATGAGCGCAATGCGCGACGTCGCCTGAGCGGCCGCACCGAGAACGCTCCACGCGTAGGGGGAGTGGCCTTGCGATCGGAGCCAGGGAAAGTAGTGGTCCGAGGCCACCGAGAAGTCGAATCCCGCGTCTTCGGCCTGGACGACATGGCCCACCAGCTCGCGGGGCCCTGCTTGCTCGGTCATCATCGTGTATCCGATGTGCACCATGGTCTGGATTCCGTTCTGTGTTCTGCCCTGTCCGGTCCTTGTTTCCCCGGCGCATGGGCGTCGCGAGCGCGTCAGGCGTTGGCCAGGGGGCTGTCGTCCAGCGATTGCAGCAGATGGGACGGGTCGTTGAAGATCGCGACCGCTCCGGCATCCTCCAGATCGCCGCGGGGAATGCCGCCGCACAGCACACCCACGCAGGTGACGCCCGCCCCGCAGCCCGCGTGCATGTCCCAGACGGTGTCGCCGACGAAGACAGCTCGCTCAGCCGGGACGCCGACGAGGTCCAAGGCGTGCTGGACGGGGTCCGGCGCCGGTTTCCCAGCCTCCACGTCGTCGGCGCTGGCGCTGGAGCTGATGGCGTCGTCGGCGTCGATGGCCCGCCGTAGCGCCTCCAGTTCCTTCCCGCCGGCGGACGTGGCCAGGACGACGCTCCAGCCGTTGTCCGCCAGCACGCGCAAGAGGTTGCCCGCCTCCTGGAACGCGGGAAGCCGGTCGGAGAAGGTGCCGTACAGCGCCTTGTGCCCCGCGGAGATGGTGTCGTCCTCGTCGCGATCGCGCCCGTCTCCCAGCAGATGGGCAATGAGGTCGTCGGACCCCAGTCCGATGGCGCGATGGATGGCGTGCATGGGAACTGTGTGGCCTGCTTGCCGCAACGCTTCCCACCAAGCGGTCACATGGAGGTGATTGGTGTCGACCAGGGTGCCGTCGACATCGAACACGGCGGCGCGTGGCATGGGGTTCCTTCCATTGGTGTCCCGGAGCGGCGTGACCGTCTGCTCCGCCTACTGGTACCTCCATGGCACTGCGGCCAGCGGCTCAACGCATCTCCACTTCGTGGATTCGGGGGCGAGCGACGAGGCGCAGGACGAACCGGGTGGCGTCCCCGTCATGCGCGGCAGGCCGGGGCGTCGCGTGGTCGCTCCCTTGGAGCGCTGTCAGCCCTCGACACCGGTCGACATGTGGGCCGCGCCCACGGGTTTGGATTCGGGGGAACCGCGCTGACGGAGGTAGACGGACAGGATCGCCATGGAGGCGACCGCGAGGAGCTCCGACTGCCAGTTCTGCAGCGAACGGCTCCAGAAGTCGGCAGAGATCAGGTATTCGCCCCAGCTGATCGGCGCCTGGAGCTGGCGTAGCCGCTGCTCGTCGTATGCGGCCACACCGGCGATCGATTGAGCGAGCCACGACAACAGGAACAGCGCCGCCATAACCACGCCGAGAGACCGGGAGAACACCGCTTGCCGCCAGTCCTGCTTCCTCGCCCAGGACGGCGAATCGGGCCCCGCGTGCTCACCGACCCGCTGCTCCCTGTCGGACTCGGGTCCCGCTTTGTGCAGCTCCTTCGACTCGGGTGAGCCCCGCTGCAACAGCCAGACCGTCCCGAAGACATAGAGGAAGAACTGAAGGTATTCCGACTGCCAGTTCTCCGTGACATCGACCGCGAAGTCTGAGGACGTCACATAGCTGCCGAACCCGATCTGCTGTAGTCCGTCGACTGCCAGCTGCTGATTGAACTCGGCGTGACCCGCAATCGCCTGCGCTGCCAGAACCACCAGGAAGGCGGTGCCGAAACCCAACGTGAGTCCGTTGTCGTGGATGAAGTTGCGCATGGATCGCCATGTCCTGCTCATCGGTGCAGCAGCCCGATCGTGATGAAGTACGCCAGTCCGCCGAGCACCGTGATCAGGCAGAGCCAGAACAGGGTCCGCACAGCCTCAGCCGCCTTTCACCGTGCACTGGTACGGCTTGCCGGCCTCTGGGTGGCATCCGGCGGCCACGATCTTCCAGCCCTCGGCGAACTGCGACAGAAACAGCGTGTCGCCCTCCAGCTGGACGAGGGCCTGGCGGCCGTAGACATTCACCTTCCGGACGGCGCCGCCCTCCGGCAGCTGCTCTGCGGCGAGCGCCTCGGGGCATGTCTTTTGTTCGGACTCCTCCAGCTCACTGCGGGTGCTGGGCGCCAGCGCTCCGCAGGCCGCGCTCATATCGCCGGCGACGAGGTGCCGCTCAAAGGATTCGGATGCTTCAGAAAGCATCAGCGTCACGGGCACCGGTTCCACCGCAGCCGCCCAAGGTTGCCAGCGCGAGGACGGTCAGCGCGATGGTGGGAACGCATCGCACCACGGCATTCGACCCTCCCTCCGGCCCGACGCACTACAGGCTTGCCCCATTGTGAGCTCACCGCAGTGGTTTGACCCCTGGGAAACACCGGTGCGTCGCGCGATCAACAGGGCACACGGAGTGGCGGCACCGGTTCTCGGGTATCAGCTCATTCGTCCAGCGCGACCACACGTGGGGCCGGCCCGCCTGTGCGGCCGGGTCCCTGCCGCTTTCGCTAGTCCACGAACTTGAGCCTCTCGACGGCCCTCCCAACGCGGAAGACCGGCGTGATACGGATTTCCGCACCCTCCTTCAGCGTGAAAAAAGGGCGGGCTGCGGTGCTGCTTCGGATTCGTCCGATGTGGGCAGTGCGACAACAAGATCGTCGTGGCCCTCGGCGTGCAACGTCACATTCAGCAGCTCAAATTGGCGAGTATCCCCGGTTGGATGTTCAAGGGGCGTCATCAGACGAGCCATCTTTCGCTGCCGATGGGGCCGACGAACCAGAACGGAATCATGTCGAACCATCGGCGGGTGATTCTCGGATTCCCGGAGTGCTCGGAGTCAAACCGACTTTTCCGTGATGCGTAAGTCTGCATCTTCGGGGCACGTGCATGCCGAAGACCTGGAGATGAGGAGGTATCGCGATGGTCCCGCTGCTCTTGGTGCTCCTTCTGGTCCTGATTCTTTTCGGGGTCGGGTTCGCTGCGAAGGTTCTCTGGTGGATCGCGCTGGTCGTGCTGGTGGTCTGGCTGCTGGGGTTCCTTTTCCGGGGCCCGGTCGCCGGAGGCGGACGTTCGCGTTGGTACCGCTGGTAGACGAGGCATGTGACGGAGGCGGAACGGGGCCGCACGGACGGGGGCGTCGCCACCGGCGTGCCGTACGTCCGCAACGGGCGGGAGCAGCGCAGCGCCCCAGCGCCGCATGATCGCCGTCGCCGACCACCCATCAGGGCTCCGCGCCCGGTGCTCAACTGCGGGCGGGCTCCCGAACGATGTCCTCGCTGGTTGTTGCGGCGTGCTCTTTTCGGTCTCGTAGCGCCGCGAGGTGTCTCTCCGCCAGACGGGCCGCCTCCAGGGGGGTGCGCCGCCCCATCAGGACACACAGGGTGTAGGCGGCGTCCTGGAAGCGGGCCCTGCTTTCGGGGTCGGACGGGTCGCGGAGCATCCTGCTCTCCTGCAAACGGTATGACCTCAGAACGTCGGTGATCACCGTCTCGTTGGGCATCAGCATGGGTCTTCCTCAAGCGACGTGGGCCCACAGCGCGGTGCCCAAGACGGGTGCAACGAGGAGATGGGGCGCACCTGGGCACCAGGAAAAGCGCCCGCGCCGTGCAGCACCATTGTTCGCTGGAACCGGCGTTCGCGCTTGTTGGCGGATCAACCATCCGGAGTGCGCCAGGATGCGCAGTCCAGCGGGAGCAACAGGCGCCCGGCGAGCATCGTCTCTCTCGGCCACGAGGCCATCGAGCGCGACCCCGGCTCCGCCCTGGGCGACATCAGCCCGGCCGAACCCAACCAGTGAGAACCCTTGGGCTGACGGGTTTCGTCCCAGTCGCAAAGGGCACCCGTAGCTTGCGGCTGAGCGGCCGCGAAGGTGAGGGACCAGGGCACGGAGTCTGTGGACTCCGTGCCCGTCCTGTCAGAAATTCATGGCTGGCGCGCCGCCAAGAAGTCCCGTTTGCCTGGCGGCGCCTGGCACGCTCGCTCGCCGCTATGTCTCGCCGCGTTGTCGTCATTCGCCGACGCCCCGCGTGGGCTCCCTTGTGCCCAGCGATGATCAGGCGGCAGAGTCCCCCGCGCGCCAGCGCGGCATCCCGTTCCTCCTCTCAGCACCACGGGAGTTGGGGGACTGTCGACGTGTCCGCCGGCTCGCACTGGCGGAGCGGCAGTCTCCTCGTTGACCGCGACCGAGAAGCTCGGCAGCAGGCGGGTGTGTGTTGTTCTTGGGGGCGCTGGGCCATCGCCCGGGTTCCACTCGCGGAGCGCGCCGAGGGCATCGGTCAGCAGACTGGGCACCGCGCCACTCTTGCGTTGGGCGACCGACATTTCATGTTTGCCATACGGACATATGCCTCATACTTGTACATAATGACTGTCTCGGCGCCTGCTCATGGGGGAGTGGGGTCCTCAGGTACTCCACCCCGATCGGCGCGACGCCTCACCCGCAGGTGGCGGGACGAACCCCACCATTCGAGGCGGTTTGGATCATGAAGAATGGCCAGGTGGCCCTTGCCTTGACCGCCGGCTACGCCCTCGGACGCACACACAAGATGCGCTGGGCGCTCGCTCTTGCTGGCATAACGGCGGCCGGTAGAGGGATGGGCGCGGGCCGCCTCGCGGCAGGAGCGGCCAAGTCCCCGGAATTGTCACGGCTGACGCACGACGTGCGTGACCAATTGATGTCGGCGGGCCGGAAGGCCGTTGTGGCGACGGCGAGCAACCGGATCGACTCGCTGAGTGACCGGCTGCAATCCCGTGCTGAGTCACTTCGCACGAAACCCGAGGCGGAGGAGACCGAGGAAGACGAGGAGCCCGAGGAGATCGAGGAGACCGAAGACGAGGAAGACGCCGACGAGAGGGACATGGACGAGGAAGCGGAAGAGGAGCAGGCGCCCAAGAAGCGGGCTCCGGCGAAGAAGACCTCAAGCCGTGCGCCGCGAAAGAAGACCTCCAGTCGTTCATCGCAGCGGAGCGGGGAGTGATGACCAATGGCTGAGCGTTCGGACGAGAAGCGCGAGAGCGGACACGGGTCCCTGATGGAAGGTCTCCCTACGGACCGTTTGATACAGGAGCTCGAGAACCTCATTGCCGCGCTGGGTCAGCGGGCCTTGTCCGCTGTCACGGAAAAGGCGGGCGGGGGTGTCAAGCGCCTGGCCCATCCCGGCGGGGATGGCGACGGTTTGAAGGAAGCGGTGGCGGCGGGAGGCCGCCAGCTGGTGGAACACATACCTCTCAAGGCAGTTGCCGGCGCCGGATTGTCAAAGGTGAAGGACAAGGCGATAGAGGCGCTGCCCGGTGGTGGCGGTGGCGACAAGGACGGGGGCAAGAAGATCAAGGTCGTCAATATCGTCGAAGAGATCGACGTGGGTGTGCCCGTGTCGGTCGCGTACAACCAGTGGACCCAGTTCGAGGACTACCCGAGCTTCATGAAGAAGGTCGAGCGCGTCGAGCAGGAGTCCGAAACGGAACTCGAATGGAAGGCCCAGATCTTCTTCTCGCACCGCGAATGGCATTCGACCGTCATCGAGCAGGTGCCCGACGAGAAGATCGTCTGGCAGTCCAAGGCCGAGAAGGGCCATGTGGACGGTGCTGTGACCTTCCACGAGATCGCGCCGAACCTCACAAGGATCCTGATGGTCCTGCAGTACCACCCGCAGGGCTTTTTCGAGGGCACCGGCAACCTTTTCCGGGCCCAGGGGCGGCGGGTCCGTCTGGAGCTCAAGCACTTCCGGCGACAGGTCATGACCGAGGCCCTTCTCAACCCTGATGAGGTCAGGGGTTGGCGTGGCGAGGTCCGTGACGGCGAGGTCGTCCGCACCGACGAGGAAGTTCGCGAGGAGGAGGAAGAGCGCGAGGCAGCCGCAGAAGCCGAGGAAGAAGCCGAGTACGAGGACGAGTACGAAGACGAGGACCAGGGCCCCAGGCAGGAGGACGAGTACGAGGACGAGGAGGACGAGGAAGAAGACGAGGAAGCCGAGGAAGACGAAGAGGAAGAGCCGGAAGAGGAAGAGCCCGAAGAAGTCCCCGAGAAAAAGCCCGCCCCGTCTGCTCGTCGGCGGTCCAGCAGGGCGAAGTCGAGGTGAGGTGTGATGACCGTAGCCAGCCATGGCAGCCGCTATCTGGACCGGCCTTCGTCCAGCGGTCTCGTCGATGTGGTCGACCTCATCCTGGACAAGGGCCTGGTCATCGACATCTACGTCCGTGTCTCACTCGTGGGGATCGAGCTTCTGACGATCGACGCACGCATCGTCATCGCGAGTGTCGACACCTACCTGCGCTTCGCGGAAGCCGTGAACCGTCTCGACCTCGCTCGCGCCGGAACCGATCGCGGGCTGCCCGAGCTCGTGGACGACCTGCGGGAAGGCGGCGCGAAGCACAAGACCCGCGGTGCTCTCGAAGGCGTCAAGGAGAAGGTGAGTGAGACCTTCGGTAAAGACGAGGACGAGGAGGACCAGGAGGAGGAGCAGCCCGAGGAGCGGCCCCGTCGCAGGACCAGGCCCGAAGGCAGGAAGGAGCGGGAGCGGTGACCGCCTGCTATGTCTACGGCGTCGTCCCCGAGCCCACAGACCGCGCCCCCGAAATGGACCTGCCCGGGGTCGGCGACCCGGGAGCACAGGCCACGTTCGTACGACACCGGGGAATTGCAGCTGTCGTCAGCTCAGTCCCCACCGACCGCCCGCTGGGCACCCCGGAGGATCTGCACGCCCACGCACGCGTGCTGGACACCCTGGCCGCCTCGACCACCGCGGTCCTCCCCTTCCGCTTCGGCACCGTACTGCCGGATGTACGGACAGTGGTCGAGGAGTTGTTGGAAGAGGGCCGCGACGAGTTCGCCGAGATCCTGAAACGGCTGGACGGCCAGGCGCAGTTCACCCTCAGAGCCCGTTACGTACAGGACGCCGTGTTGCGCGAGGTGCTCGACGAGAATCCGGCGATTGCCCGACTGCGGGAAGAGGTGGCGGCGAAGGATGAGGACGCGAGCTACTACCAACGTATCGAGCTGGGCAAAGTCATCACCGACGCCATCGCCGACAAACGCCACACCGATACTGCCGAGATCCAACACCGTCTCGCTCCCTTCGCCGTCGCCACGGCCACTGCCGAACCGGCCGTCGCGGAGGGGGTGGTGAATGCCTCCTTCCTCGTTCCGCAGGAGAGGTGGGCCGCGTTCGAAAAGGCGGCCGAGGAACTCGCTGTCCAGTGGCACGGCCGGATCCAGTTGCGCCTGCTGGGCCCTCTCGCGCCCTACGACTTCGTGGACGAGGCGGCGAGCGAGATCGAGGAGGGCCGATAGCCATGGGACTTCTCAGCGGACTGGTCACCTGGCCGCTCGCGCCGATCCGCGGAGTGGTGTGGATCGCAGAGAGAGTCGAGGAGGTGGCAGAGCGCGAACTCAGCGACCCGGACGTCATCCGGCAGCGCCTGGAGGAAGTGGAGATCGCACGTGACGCCGGGGAGATCACAGATGAGGAAGCGGCCGAGCAAGAAGCAGAGCTGGTACGCCGACTCATGGCCTCGCGGTCCCCCGACGGAGGCATGGAGGTGTGAACCGTGCCCGGATCAGAACGCGCCGCGCCGGAGCCGAAGAGGCCTGCCCGGCCTAAGCGGGAGTCGGCGACAGACTCGTCCGAGCGCAGCTCGACCGATCGTCCGAAGCGCAAGACGACGAAGTCCTCATCCCCACACCGTCTCAGTGGCCGCCGGGCCGCCGCACGAGCCGCACAGCACGTCTCCGACCTCGCCGGTAAAGACCTCGAGGCCGTGACCTCTCTGGAGAAGACGGAGCAGGGCTGGCAAGTGGGCATCGAGGTCGTGGAATCGCATCGGATACCCGATTCCACCGACATCCTCGCCGTCTACCTCGTCGAGATGGACGATGCGGGAGAGCTGATCTCCTACCGCCGCGACAAGCGCCATTACCGGGGCAGGGCAGAGAAGAGCGACGCATGAGCCAGAGTTCGGGCTGGAGTCCCGCGAGCCGGCGGGGAGACCCCTCGCTCGTGCCCTCCCGGCCCGAACCGGCCAACCTGGCCGACATACTTGAGCGCGTCCTCGACAAGGGCATCGTCATCGCCGGTGACATCCGGATCAACCTGCTGGATATCGAGCTGCTCACCATAAAGATCCGTCTTCTGGTGGCATCCGTCGACCGTGCCCGCGAAATGGGCATCGACTGGTGGGAACACGATCCCACCCTTTCCTCCGGCCAACGTGACGTCATCGAGGAGAACCGCCGCCTGCGCCGCCGCATTGGTGAGCTGGAGGCAACAGACCGGGGCAGTGGGGCCGTTGAGGCCGATGAAGAGGCCGACCGGTCCGAGGACGAGGAGCAGGAGCGATGACCGAGTCCTGCGTCACCTGGCTCTATGCCATCGCATTCGACGTCCACCCAGTCACCGCAGTCAGACAAACGCCCGCGTTGACGGGGGTGGCCGGTGAGTCTGTGCATGTCGTCGAGGAGTCCGGGCTGCTCGGCATCGTCGGTTCGGTTCCGGTCAGCGACTTCGGCGAGGAGGAGCTGCGCGAACGCCTCCAGGACCTCGACTGGCTCGAAGCAGCTGCCCGTGCCCACCACAAGGTGATTTCCACGGTGGCTCGCGAGGGGAACATCATCCCTCTGCGTTTCGCGACGATCTACCACGACGACGATCGTGTGCGCTCTCTCCTGGCGGAGCGCCGGGCGGACTTCGCCTCGGCGCTGAACCGGGTGGCCGGACGGACGGAGTGGGGCATCAAGGCGTACGTCGACCCACGGACACTCGAAGGGCAGGAACCACACGATGCGAGCCCCGAGGAAGGCAGTAGCCCTGGCACGGCCTACCTCCTGCGTCGTCGAGCGCAGCGACAGGGGCAGGAGACCGTGCAACGGGCAGCTCAGGACCGGGCGGAGCAGATCCATGTCGCGCTCCAGGAACTCGCGGTGGAGTCGGCCCACCATCGCCCTCAGGACGCCCGCCTGGCTCAGTACGAGGGATCGATGATCCTCAACACCTCGTATCTTGTGCCGAACGCCCTCACTGACGAATTCGTCACTGCGGTGCAGGACATCCGGGGCCGCTTTCCCGATGTGCGGATCGAGCTCGTGGGCCCGTGGCCCGCCTACTCCTTCGCCGGTGACGACGTCGGGCCGGAGCGGGCGTGAGCGCCGTGACCGACCACCGGCAACCGCCCGTACGGCAGGAGTCCCAAGTGCCGTACGCCTTCGAGGGACAGCAGATCGCGTTGGTCGACCTGCTTGACCGGGTGCTGGCCGGAGGTGTGGTCATCGCCGGGGAGATCACCCTGAGCATCGCGGATGTCGACCTCGTCCGCATCTCGCTGCGCGCACTGGTCGCCTCCATCCGTCCCGGCATGGAGTACTCCCGTGCCACGGAGAGGGACGCACGTGCCTCGGAGCGGCCGCGATGAACCGTCGACGCGGCGAAGACCGCGGAGGCGGCACGCCGGGCAACGCGGCACGTCCATATCCCGAACGCGTCGAGATGGACCCCGAGTCGGTGGAGCGAGGGCTTGCCGGTCTGGTGCTGACCATCGTTGAACTGCTGCGCCAGTTGATGGAGCGGCAGGCATTGCGGCGCATCGAAGACGGAGGCCTCAGCGACGAGCAGATCGAACAGCTCGGGCTCACGTTGATGGCACTGGAGAAGCGCGTGGAGGAGTTGCGGGAGCACTTCGGCCTGTCACCGGACGATTTGAACATAGACCTCGGCCCGCTGGGTCCTCTGCTGCCTCCGGAGCCTTGAGCGCAACGCGAGAAGGAATGACGTTTGCGAGTTCGGGGGCGAGGTACCCGCACGGTATCCGAAAGAATCACTATTCGGTCGAGGAGAACTGATCCGCATGGCTGAGGGAAAGAAGATTCGCGGCAAGGCCCAGGAGACAGTGGGCAAGGCAAAGGAAGCGGCCGGACGCGCAACGGGCAAGGACGATCTTCGCCTCAAGGGCACCGGGGACCGCATCGAGGGCAAGGCACGTCAGGCGGCCGGAAAGACGGAGGACGTCGCGAAGGGTACGGCGGAGGAGGTCAAAGGAAAGGCCCGCAAGCACAAGTGAGCATCGTCCGCTGCGCGAAAGAGAATCAGGCCCTGATTCCACCCGGTGCCCTGCCCAATTAATGCGCATACACAACTAAGGAGGCCGGGAAATGAGCACGGTGAAGCAAGCGGTAGAGGTTGGCGTGCCCGTCCACACGGCCTACAACCAGTGGACGCAGTTTGAGGAGTTCCCGAGGTTCATGGAAGGGGTTGAGGAGGTCAGGCAGCTGGATGACCTGCACAACCACTGGACCACAGAGATTGGCGGTGTCCGGCGGGAGTTCGACACCGAGATCGTCGACCAGCTCCCCGATGAGCGCATCGCGTGGCGCACGATGAGCGGCGACACCAAGCAAAAGGGCATGGTCCGCTTCCAGAGCCTGGACGAGACGCACACGCGGGTGGAACTTGTGATGGACGTCGAAAGCACCGGAGTCGCTGAGAAGGGCGCGGACATGCTCGGCATGATTGACCGCCGCGTGAAAGGAGACATGCGGCGCTTCAAGGAGTACATCGAGCAGCGCGGCGGTGAATCCGGCTCGTGGCGTGGCCGCGTGACCCCGGGATGACGTGAAAGAGCGACCTCTGTTCGTACCGGTCGCGCGGGTTGGGGATGAGCAGGGCGGGCTCGCAGGCCCGCCCTAGCTCGGCCCTGCGCTCGTCAGTCACGTTCTCCCGCATCACGCGCAGCCGCCGCTGTTCTGCCCCGTACGGCAGCCGGCCCATCACTGTGACGAGGAGGACGGTATGCACGCGTTGACTTGGCACGGAAAGCGGGATGTGCGAGTGGACACCGTGCCGGATCCGGTGCTGAAGGAAGACGCGGACATCATCGTCAAGATCACATCCACCGGTATCTGCGGTTCGGACCTCCATCTGTACGAGGTGATGGGACCGTACCTCGATCCCGGCGACATCCTCGGACACGAGCCCATGGGCGTCGTCGAAGAGGTCGGCGTGGCGGTGGCCTCGCTCGCTGTCGGCGACCGGGTCGTTATCCCGTTCAACCTTTCATGCGGACACTGTTTTATGTGTGAACGAGGCCTGCAGTCCCAGTGCGAAACCACGCAGGTTCGCGAACGCGGCATGGGAGCCGCGCTGTTCGGCTACACCAAGCTGTACGGCCAAGTGCCGGGCGGGCAGGCCGAGTTTCTCAGGGTCCCCTTCGGTGACAGCCTGCCGATCAAGGTCCCGCACGGGCCGCCCGACGAGCGGTACGTCTACCTGTCCGACGTCCTGCCCACCGCCTGGCAGGCGGTGGAGTACGCGAACTTCCTGCCCGGCGGCACCGTCACTGTGCTGGGCCTCGGGCCGATCGGCGAGATGGCCGCCCGTATCGCCCTGCACCGGGGCGCGAGCATGGTCATCGGCGTCGACCTGGTGCCCGCCCGGCTGGCTCGGACCGCTGGCCGCGGTATCGACGTGATCGACGCGCGCAAGTACGGCAAGGATCTGGGCGACGCCATCCGCGAACTGACCAACGGGCGGGGAACGGACGCCGTGATCGACGCCGTCGGCATGGAGGCGCACGGTGCGCCGATCGCGAAGGCGGCCCAATGGATCACCGGCCTGCTGCCCGACGCTCTTGCCGCGCGATTGATGGAGCACGCCGGGGTGGACCGCCTGAACGCGCTCTACGGCGCGATCGATGTCGTACGCCGCGGGGGCACGATCTCGCTGGCCGGCGTTTACGGCGGCGCGGCCGATCCGCTGCCGATGCTGACGATGTTCGACAAGCAGATCCAGCTACGAATGGGACAGGCGAACGTCAAGCACTGGGCGGACGACATCATGCCGCTGCTCAACGACGAGGACGTGCTCGGAGTCGAGGGCTTCGCCACTCACACGATGCCGCTGGAGGACGGTCCAGAGGCGTACGAGATGTTCCAGCACAAGACGGACGGCATGATCAAGACCCTCCTGAAGCCGTGAGGCCAAAGACGACTCCGAGCGGAGACTGCGTGGGCCACCAGGCCTGGCCCGCTGCCTTCAGCGTCGGAGCTTGAACCGCTGGACTGCGGCGACACCAAGGGCGGCCAAGCCGATCTGGAAGAGCCACTCGACCCAGTCGACGCCCTCGGTGTCGGCGACATCGAAGGCTGAGGCGATGGCCGAGCCCACACAGGCGGCCACGATGCCTACCGCGATCGTCCAGAGGATGCCGATGCGCTGACGTCCCGGGACGACCAGCCTGCCGAGCACGCCAATGACGATACCGATCACAATCGCGCTAAAAATGCCCGAGATCTCCATGACTGTCCTTCAATGCAACTCTCCCACCCTTTGATCCTCGGATACCCCTTACGGGCGGGAACAGTCAGCCTCTGGTGTCCCGAACCTTTCTCGGCGGCGCATCAGTCTCGGCGTAAGCCTGCAAGGGACGCACCGCAGGTCCCTGCACCACGCTGCCGTCGGTGTCGAAGCGAGAGCCGTGGCAGGGACATTCCCAGGTCCGCTCGGCGTCGTTGAACTGCACCAGGCAGCCGAGGTGGGTGCACCGTGCCGACAGCGTGCGTAGTGCGCCGTCCTCCTCGCGGTAGACGGCCAGGTGCCGCGCTCCTCTGCGTACGACGGCGCCGCTGCCCCTCGGGAGGTCGGCGAGGCGGTCCGACGAGGGCGAGGAGAGCCGGTCACCGACGAAGTGCCGCGCAGTGTCGACCTGGCGCTCGGCCAAGGTGCGCCCTTCGCGCAACAGGTGAAGCCGCCGCGGGTCGTACAAAGGGGCCCAGGCCAGCTCATCACCCATGATCAGCGATGTGAGAAGTCGGCCCGCCATCACTCCACCGCTCAGCCCCCACCCGCCGAAACCGGTCGCGACATAGGTGTGGCGGGCGGCGGGATGGAGCAGCCCGACAAAGGGGACCCGGTCGGTGGTCCAGTTGTCCTGCGCAGCCCAGCGATGAACCGGCTCGGCGGCCGGGAAATGCTCCCGCATCCACGAGTTCAGGTGCGCATACCGCTCCCGCACCTGCCCGGCACCCGGTGTGAACTTCTCCCCGGTGACGATCAGCAGTCGACGTTCGGCGTCGTAGGGAGCAGTACGCACCGACCTCGTCCGCTGCTCCTGGGTGTGGTACATCCCCTGTGGGTCGAGTTCCATGGGAATCAGTCCCGTGACGACCAGTTCACGGCGTGAGGCCATCCGGGCGAACAGCAGGGCGCGGTCGAAGATCGGGTAGTGCGTGGCGACCACGACATCGCGAGCCGTGATGCGGACGCCTCTCGACGTGCTCAGCCGACAGGGAGAGCCCTCCTTCAGCCCGGTTATCCGGGTGCCTTCGACGATGCGGCCGCCGCGCTCGGTCAGATCGTCCACAAGTCCCGCCAGGAACTTGAGCGGATGGAACTGTGCCTGACCGCTGGCGCGGACCGCGCCGGACACGGGGAACGGGAGCCCCGTACCCGGCACGAACTCCGCAGCCAGACCCGCCTCCTCGGCCGCATCTGCCTCGGCACGTAGCTCGTCGAGCCCGCCCTCACGGGTGGCATAGCTGTAGGCGTCGCAACGCTCCCAATCACAGTCGATGCCCAACTCGGCGCTGACTCGGCCGACCTGTTCGACCGCCTGCAGTTGCGAGGCGGCGTACAGCTGGGCCGCGCGGGGCCCGAAGGCCGACCGGAGGTGTCCGTAGGTAAGTCCTTGGAGAGCGGACAGCTTTGCGGTGGTGTGCCCGGTGACGCCGGACCCGAGCCGATTCGCCTCCACCAGGATCACCGAACGCCCGGCACGCGCGATCTCCCACGCGGTGCAGAGCCCCGCCATTCCGCCGCCGATCACGGCGACGTCGGCTTCCTCGTCGTGCTCCGGCGGAGGATGGGCACCCTTCAACTCGGCTTCCAGCCAGTACGACGTGGGCAGACCCGGCAGCGTCGTCATGGGCTCGCCCTCCTTTTCTGCTGGAGCGGCTCAGCCGGGCCAGGTGCCGGTCAGGCGGTGCACGGCTGTGGCGCCGCCGCGGTCGACGGCCGCCTTGACCGCGGAGAAAATCGCACCCTGCAGGGTGGCGGCGAGCATGACTTCCCGCCAGTTGCGGTCTTGGTCGGTGGCATCAGGAGCGTCCTCGTCGTGACCCACCGCCTTCCACACTTGCTTGAAGACCGCGCCGGCCAGGGCACCGCTCAACGCACCGAGGGCCAGACCGACCGGCTTGTAGGCGACTTTGGACGCTTTCATGCGCTCTTCCTCCTGCGGCGGGCGAGGAGGATGACAGTCAGCACGGTTGCACCGGCGATGAGCAGCTTGCGATTGCCGCGCGCGACCTGTGCCGTCTGACCGGCCTTGTCACGCACCGGCTCCGGGGTGGTGTCCTGGAGCTTCGCTCCGAGGACCTGGGCCTTCTCCGTGAGCTGTTGCTTGGCGTGTGCGGCCTTCTCGCGTACAGGCTCGGGAGTCTTGTCGTGCGCCACGTGGAGGGCGTGTGCAGCCTTGTCCTGCACCTGAGTCTTGACCTTCGCCGCCTTTTGCTGCGCCTGGGCCTTGATGTCGGCCTTGGCGCTCAGCGCCTCGACCGTCTGGCCGAGCTCCAAGCGGGTCCCCTCCACCTGCTCGCGCAGTTCGTCAGCGGTGGGTACGGAGTCGTTGTTCTGCGACTTGTCCGTCATTGGTGTGCCCTCTCCTTGATCTCGGCGATGTCGCTCTTGACGCTGTCGATGGCTTGCTCGGGGGTCGGCGGGGCGGCCTTGCCAACCTGCTTCCTGCCCATGGCAGTGAGTGCACCGGCCGCCGCGAGCAGGACGACGGTCACGGTCAGTGCGGAGCCCCAGAGCGGCCAGATCAGGCCCAGGGCCACGATCGCGGTGGCGGCGAGAGCCTGCAGAGCGATGAGACCGACCGCGCCGGCTCCACCGAGCAGACCACCGCCGATCCCGAATCGTTTGCCCTTGTCCAGCATCTCCGCCTGCGCCAGGGCCAGTTCCTGCCGCGCCAATTGGGAGATCTGCGCGGATGCCTGCCTGACCAGCTCGCTCACGGACGCATCGGAATCCTGGCGCGGCGGCTGGGCCGGCGACCTGTCCATCGTGATTCATTCCTTTCGTTGCTCGGCGGGCGAGCCCACGTGCGGAGATCGGATGTCGCCCATCTCGTTGCGTTCCTCATCGGTCCACTTGCGGGTGTCCCGCGGCTCGACATAGGGCTCTTCGTGTTCGGGGAGGCCGCCGATGATCGCTCGTTCGCGGGCCAGTTCCGCATCGAATTCCAGGCCCAGCAGGATCGCGAGATTGGTCATCCAGAGCCAGACCAGAAAGATGATCACTCCGGCCAGGGCGCCGTATGTCCGGTTGTAGGAGCCGAAATTCGCGACGTACAGAGCAAAGCCGGCTGAGGCGATCATCCAGATCGCCAGGGCCAGGAAGCTACCCGGAGTGATCCACTTGAACCCGCGGCCCTTCGCGTTCGGCGACGCCCAGTAGAGGATCGCGATCATGCTGGTGACCAGCACCACCAGCACCGGCCACTTGGCAATCGACCACACGGTCAGGGCCGTATCCCCGATCCCGAGCGCCGTGCCGACCTGTCGAGCCAGACCTCCGGTGAATACCACGATCAATGCGCTGGCGCAGGCAATGATCATCAGCACCACGGTGAGGCTCAGTCGCACCGGCAGCACCTTCCAGGCCGGGCGGCCCTCCGGGATGTCGTAGACGGCGTTGGAGCTGCGGATGAACGCCGCCACATATCCGGACGCCGACCACAGCGCCAGCAGCAGACCGACGATCGCCAGCACAGAGCCCGTGCCACTGCTGCCCTGGAGTTGCTCGACCGCGTCCGTGATGACATCCCGTGCCGAGCCAGGGGTCATCTTCTTGATGTTGTCCAGAACGCTTTGGGTTGCCGATTCACTCACGATGCCGAGCACTGAGACCAGGACCAGCAGAGCAGGGAAGAGCGCCAGCACCCCGTAGTACGTCAGCGCCGCAGCCCGGTCAGCCAACTCGTCGTCCTTGAACTCGGCCACCGTCCGCTTCAGCACCGCCCACCACGACTTCTTCCCCATCGCCGTCGGTGTGTCCGGAGCGTCATGCTCCACCTGCGGATCCGGCCCCGGCCCCGGCCCGCTCACGTGCTGGGAATCTGCGCGACGGTGAGCACTCAGGCGCCCGCCATCTTGGTGGTGGTCTTCGTTGCGCTTGCCCTGCCACATTGGTGCCATCCCTTGCGGGTAACCATGAACTTCAATCCTGAACGGCATCTGCGTCATCGGAACCTTGACGCAGCAGTGCCGCGCTGATCCGTCGCAGGCCTGGGTGACTCCGTCCGCCCGACTCGGTCACGGCTCGCTCGTGACGAACAACGGCCGGCGGATCGCTGTCCGACTCGGCCTTGGCAGTGAGCAGGCCAAGGGTGCCGGTCAGCTCCAACAGCCTCCGCACGCAAGGGCTGGCGTCGATCACCGCCACCGTCTGACCCCGCGACCCTGCCCTGTACCAGGTGTCCATGAGGGCGCGAAGGCCGGAGCAGTCACAGAACGAGACCCTGGCAAGATCGATTTCGAGAGCGGCGGACGCGTGCAGGGTGCAGGTGAGCACCCGACCGAGGTCTGCGGCGCTGTCCAAATCGATTTCGCCGACCACGACCACTCGGGCGCGGTCACCAGCGGCCGCGGTCACGGTGAGGGCGAGGCGGCTCATGTCGGCCGAGTCGCCGGCGGGGCGCGAGGGGCGGGGACGAGGCTCCTCGAAGGCGCCTGAGGCGGAAGCCATGATCATCTCCCTAGAACGGGAAACACGTCTGACCTCATGCTGAGCCCGCACTCAAAGACACGTCAATAGATACCTGAATTTTATTTCAGGTAGTGCGAAGCCTGTATGAGGGAACGTACGATGGGGTGCATGGACGAAGCCTCTGCGCCCCGCACCACGTGGACGTTCCTGACCAGCCATGCGCGCGTGCTCTCGGCCATCTCGCGCGATCCGTGGATCCGGGTTCGCGATCTTGCCAGGACGCTCGGGCTGACCGAGCGGACCGTCCAGGCCGTGGTCTCCGACCTGGAATCGGCCGGATATCTGACGCACACGCGCGAAGGCCGCCGGAACAGGTACCACCTGATCGGGGGCAGATTCCGTCATCCCGCGGAGGAGCACCGGGACATTGCGCCACTCCTGGAAATCTTCGAAACCCCGGCGCCCGACGGCGGGCAGGGCAATGCCACGGCCCACGCGGTTCCGGAGAGCCGCAACCCCGACGCGGCAGGCCCGCACGACGAACCTCGTAACGCATAGCTGGGACAGCACGGCCGGCAACGTCAGCGCATGATGGAACGCGCGATGCGGAATCCCACGTCGTCGATCCGGAAGGTCGGGTGGCTGCGGCGCCGCACGGAGGCCCGGCAGCTCCAGCGCTCGTCGAACCACCCACCGCCACGCAGCACCCGATAGGTGCCGTAGACCTCGGGGTCGTAGAGGTCCCAGCACCACTCCCACACGTTGCCCAACATGTCGTACAGGCCCCACGCGTTGGGCTGTTTGCCGCCCACGTCGTGAATCCGCTCGTGTGAGTTGCCGCGGTGCCAAGCGATCTCGTCGAGCCGTCCGTATCGCGCGTCGGCCGTACCGGCACGACATGCGTGCTCCCACTCGGCCTCGGTCGGTAGCCGGTACCCGTCAGCGGATGCGTCCCACTCGATGCCGCCGGCGTCAGCATCGATGCGATATGCGGGCGCCAACCCCTCGCGGCGGGACAGGGCGTTGCAGAACCGGACCGCGTCCACCCACGAAACGCCCTCGACGGGCAACTGGTCGCCCTGCGCGGTGCTCGGCCGTTGGCCGGTGACTTGTGCGTACCGCTCCTGGGTGATCGGGAACGCCGCGAGCTGGTAGGGCGCAAGCTCCACCGACCAACTGCGTTGAGTTCGCCGGTCCGACAGCGTCACGTGCCCCGGCGGGATGACAATCATCGCGTTTCCTGCGCTCACGTCCATGGGCAGGCAACCTTACCGACGCCTGCCTCACCCATGCGTGATCCGCCGTATCGGCCTACCGTCAGAACATGAGCGAGATCTTCGTGATGTACGAGCTCGACCAGCCTCCCGCAGCACGATCGTTGGCCGGATCGTCACCGGCCGAGGAGCGTCCCGTCCTGCGCGTGCATGCTGCGAACGCCGCTCCCGGGTCTTCGACTACTCCTGGGCCACGAACCCTGTGCGGTCGGGACACGTTTGCGATGGGGACGGCCTCCTGGAAGCCGTCGGAGCATCCCGGTTCATCGTGGTACACACCGAAGTACGCCCAACTCGTGTGCGCCCAGTGCGATGCCGTGATGGAGGTCTGACGACCCATGGCTCCTCTGCGGGCTGAACGACGGTTGTGAATCCGTCGCGCGGAGTTCAGAGAAATGCAGGACGGCGACGGGCAGAGGCCCCACTCCCGGGGCGCGCATATTCTCGGAGTGGGAAGGCTCATCCCGATGGCCGAGGAGTGACCATGAGTGATTCCGGAAGTCATGTCCGTCAGCTGCGACAGGAGGCTGAGGGGCTGAAGCACGAGGCGGAGCGGGCGACCGATCCACAGGAGCGGCAGCGGCTCCAGGACAAGGCGGGCAGGCTGCTCGCGCAGAGCGAGCAGGAGAGCGCCATGGCCGCGGGGGACATCTACCCCCAGGAGTAGCTGAGCCACGAGGGCCGAGGCGCGGACAGCCACGCCTCGGCAGGTTGCGCCATGCAGCGCCGCGGCGGGCCACGGCGCTGTTGGCCGGCGCTCGTGCCCGCCACGGAGCCCCCAACGGGCCGGCGAGGTCAGACGCCGACGGGTGTCCGCTCGTCCTCGGCGGGTGCGCCTTCGGTAAGGCCCAGCCGCTTGTGCACCGAGCGCAGCGGCCTCGGCGCGTACCAGGCCGTACGCCCCAGCAACCGCATGGCTGCCGGCACGAGTACCCCGCGTACGGCCACCGCGTCGATCAGGATCGCCAGCCCGCTGCCGAGCCCGAACATCTGGATGAAGCTGACACTGGACGTGGCGAAGGCGAAGAAGCTCACCGCGAGCAGCCCAGCCGCCATGGTCACGATCCGCCCGGTGTGCGAGAGCCCGCTGGACACGGCTGTCTCGGTGTCGGCGCCCGCGTCGTGCAGCTCCTTGATCCGGCTGGTCACGAAGACCTCGTAGTCCATGGACAGGCCGAAGGCGATGCAGAACATGAGCACTGTCATCGAGGTGTCCATCGGCTGCGGCGTGAAGCCGAGCAGGGAAGCCAGGTGGCCGTCCTGGAAGATCCACACCATGATGCCGATGGCCGCGGTGAGGCTGATGGCGTTCAGGACCAGCGCCCGCAGTGGCTGCACCACGCTGCCCGTGAACAGGAAGAGGATCACGAAGGTGGTGCCCGCGACGAGACCGATGGCGGCCGGGAGCCGGTCGGCGATCGAGTCCTTGGAGTCGATGAGCCGCGCGTCGGTGCCGCCGACCAGCGCCTCGGTGCCGGCGGGCGGATCCACCGCCCGTACGTCCTTGACCAGGTCCTGGGCCTCGCCCGACTTGGGGGTGAGGTCGCTGACGACGGCGATCCGCTGGGCGTCGGGCCGGCCCAGTGCGGCGTTGGCGGGCCCGGGCGGGGCGAAGCGGCCGTCCCGGAAGGTGCCGGCGGAGGTCTCCACCCGCACCGCGCCGTCGAGCCGCGAGATGTCGGTCGCGTACGTGCGCAGGTCGGCCGGTGCCACGGGCCCGGTTGTCACGATCTGAACCGCCGACTCGTCGCTGCCGGTGAAGTCGTGCTGCACCGCGGTGGCGACCTGCCTGCTCTGGGCACTCTCCGGAAGCACCCGCTCGTCCGGCGTGCCGAAGGTGACGCCGAGCAGCGGACTCGCGGCGAGCAGCAGCACCCCGAGGACCGGCAGTGCGGTCAGGGCGGGCCTGCGCATGACCGTGCGGGCCAGTCGGCCCCACAGGGGCGCCTCGGCGCTGCGCACGGTCTTCGCCCAGGGCAGTCGGCCGTTGTTGACCCGGTGACCCAGCACGGCGAGCAGCGCTGGGATGACGACCAGGGCGCTGACGGCGGCGATGGCCACCACGCCGATGCCGGCGTAGGCGAAGGAGCGCAGGAAGTACTGCGGGAAGACCAGCAGCGCGGCGAGTGCCGCGGCGACGGTCGCCGCGGAGAAGGTGATGGTCCGCCCGGCCGTGCGTACCGTGTGCCGCAGCGCTTCGGGGACGGCGGCGCCCTGCGCGAGGTGCTCGCGGAACCGGCTGATCATGAGCAGGGCGTAGTCGATGCCCAGGCCCAGGCCGAGTGCGGTGGTGAGGTTGATCGAGAAGACCGACACGCTGGTGAGACTGCCGAGCACATAGAGCTCGGCGAAGGTGCCGACGATCGCGATCAGTCCGATGACCAGGGGCAGCAGTGCCGCCACCACGCTGCCGAAGGCGATCACCAGCAGGACGAGGATCAGTGGCACGGCGATGGTCTCGGCCAGCGCGAGGTCCTTGGCGACCTGGGTGGGCACTTCGTCGCCCACCGCGGCCGATCCGCCGGCCTGGACGGTCAGCCCGTTATGGCCGCCGGTGTACTCGTCGATGATCGCCGAGGCGTTGTCGCCCTGCTCGGTGTCGTCGCCCTTGACGTGGGCCAGTACCAGCGCCTCGTTCCCGTCCCGGGAGGTCAGCGCGGAGGCGCCGGTGTCCCAGTACGAGATCACGTTCGCCACGGTGGGCTCGCCCCGAAGCTCAGAGGTGAGGGCGCGGCCGGCGCGCTGGGCGGTGGGGGAGCCGATGCTGCCGTCGTCGGCCCGGACCAGCAGAACGAGGTTGCTCTCGCCGCCGAACTTGTCGTCGATGAGCTCCTGGGCGCGGGCAGAGGGCGCGCTCGGATCCTCGAAGCCGCCGCCCTGGAGCTTGCCGAACGCCCCGAAGCCGATGGCTCCCATAGCGATCACGGCCACCACGGTGAGTATCAGTACGAGCCTGCCCCGGTGCAGGGCCAGCCCGGTGATTCGGTCGAACATGGTCATCACCTACCGATGTTTACTCCGTTAACATCGACGATGACATATGATGTTAATAGCGTCAACTTCGGGCAGAATGGGGCCATGGAATCGACCACGGGCTCCAGGTCCCGCTATCACCACGGCGACCTCCGCAACGCGCTGATTGAGGCTGCCGTCGAACTCGCGGCCGAAGGCGGCCCCGAGCGTGTCGTCCTGCGCGAGGCGGCCCGCAGCGTCGGCGTGTCACCCACCGCCGCGTACCGTCACTTCACCGGCCAGGGAGATCTCCTCGAGGCTGTGAAGATCGTCGGCCAGCAGGCGCTTGCCGACTCGATGGCCGAGGCCGTACGCGTACTCCCCGCGCTCGACGACCCGGGGGAGCAGGCCGTTCGCAGGGCCGAGGCGATCGGGCGCGGCTATGTCCGGTTCGCGATCGAGCACCCGGGCCTCTACCGCACCGCCTTCTGCCGCACGCCCCTGGCGCAGAGCGGCGACTTCACCGGCCTCGAAGCCCCCGAGTCCAGGCCGGAGTTCGCGGCGTTCGTACTGCTCTCGGACACGCTCGACATGCTCGTGGCCGCAGGCCGGATGCGGCCGGAGAACCGGCCTGCGGCGGAGGTGGCCGCCTGGTCGGCCGTCCACGGACTCGCGCTGCTCATCCTCGACGGCCCGCTCGCCCATCTGCCCCCCGACCAGCGCGACGCGGTCGTCGAGCGCACCCTCACCACGCTCTCCGCCGGCCTCACACGCTGAGCGTGGTGCTCAACTCTCTGTCGGCACACTCCGCCGGGCACCGTCGCCGCAGGACTCGCGTGTCACGGCGAGGTACGCCCAAGGGCGTTGCCGCCCGCCGCTCACGGCGGCGATCCCGGTCTCGTCATAGCGGGAAGTCGCAAGGGACCAGGCGAGGTTGCCCGCCATCAGGTGACCCATGCCCTCCACGTAGTGGTCGATGTGCCCCCGCACCTCCGGAAGTACGCCTCGCTCGCTCAGCGCCTTCGGGAGAACGGCCGCGAGCTGCGCGAAGCGGGCCAGGTGCGCGTTCGCGCGGGCGGCGATGTACGCGACGGACTGGTCCAGGGTGCAACCCTTCTGTTCGCGGAGGACGATCACGCTGTTGTTCACATCCCCGGCCGCCAGTTCCTTGACGAGCGAGACGATGTCATTGACGAAGATCACCACATCGCCCGTGATCTCACGCATCTCCCGCAGCGGGTAGGAGCCGTGCAGCTCGTCCGGCAGCGCGTAACCACCGCACCGCTCGGTGAAGTCGAGGCAGGGCTGTACCCCTATGGAGTCGCGCCGGACCTTGAGGAACTGGTCCAGGGAAGGCAGGCGTTGCGCGCTGCGGTTGCGTGCTTCCCCCAGGTGGGCGGCCATGTAGGCCTGCCAGTGCGTACGGAAACGACGCCGCCAGTTGTATGGTGTGCGGGCCGTTGCCCGGCGCCAGATGTCCCGGAATCCCCGGACGAGCGGCGGGCCGTGCCCGCCGGACACCTGGGGCGCGCCGTCCGTCGTCATGGTCCGTACGAGGGAGTCCACCACGGGTTCGATCGCCTCGGGTCTCATCCCCAGGTGCCCGTCGAACTGGTCGTCGAAGATGAAGAACCAGGCGTTGAAGTCAGCTGCCAGCTCAAGGTCGTTGCCTGTGGCGTCGGGGTAGAAATACGCCATCAGCCGCTCGAGCCGCAGCGCGTCGTATTCAGCCGTCGCGGCTTCCCCGGTCAGCAATCCCGTCTCCTGCAGCCACTGCAGTGAGTGCCGCCGGGCCCGCTCCGCCTGAGGGTTGAAGCGGGCGGGGAACGGAATCCTGATCGCGGCGGTGCGCCGGGTAGGGTCCGTGAGCGCCCGGTTGCGGCCTGAAGCCATCGTGTTCGCCATACACACCCCCTGGGTGTCCGCGGCGCGTCCCGCCGCGACGATGCACGCCTGGCGCATTCTTGGCGTTCTTTCGAGGCTAGGCGTCGCCTCACGCGTTCAGCCGTGATCGACGGGTGCACTGGGGCGTAGGACCGGCGCACGCGACCGCGTGCGCGCCCTCTGCGGCGCAGTGTGAGCGAGGCGGGGTGAGGTAACCGCCGTGCGGTCACCGGTGTTACCAGAATTTCGGCCCCATGGGGCAAAAGCCGCCGCGACGGGCTACGGACCGTCTCCGAGGGCGTACTCTTCGCGTACTCGGACGACACACGGTCGAAGGA
This sequence comes from Streptomyces sp. NBC_00885, assembly GCF_045207475.1. Classification (NCBI taxonomy): domain Bacteria; kingdom Bacillati; phylum Actinomycetota; class Actinomycetes; order Kitasatosporales; family Streptomycetaceae; genus Streptomyces; species Streptomyces sp. NBC_00885. Next base: position 305,486 of record NZ_CP108796.1, on the reverse strand, counting down.
AACGGATGTGACCTACTCAGGAGACCGGCCGGGGCGACCGCGTCGGCTGCTGCTGGAACGTGACGCGGAACTCGCGGCAGTGGATGTTCTGTTGACCGACCTGAGCGGGTCGTCCACGGGCTCGGCCGCGCCAGGTACTGGCGGCTTACTGACCTTTGCCGGGCCGGCGGGACTCGGCAAGACGACTCTCCTTACAGAGGTACGCAGGAAGGCCGTGGCTCGCGGCTGCACAGTGCTCTTCGCCCGCGGAGGAGAGCAGGAGCAGGGCGTCGCCTTCCATGTCGTACGCCAGCTCGTCCAGCCCGTACTCGCGGCAGCCACCGAGAAGGAACACCGCAAGATACTTGGCAGTTGGTACGAAATCGTCGCCCCTGCCGTCGGTCTGGTAGCCGGGAACAGCAACGGCTCACCCGATCCGCAGGGAGTGCGGGACGGCCTGGACTGGATCGCCACCCGCTTCGCCGTCCAACAGGCGCCGCTGGTGGTGATGGTTGACGACGCTCACTGGGCCGACGCCGAGTCGCTGGCCTGGCTCACCGGCTTCGCACCGCGGGTCAGTGAGCTCCCGTTGCTGCTCGTCGTGGCCTATCGCTCCGATGAACTCCCCGCCGACGCTGTGGCGTTCGGCAGACTTGCCGAACGCCACGGATCGCGCCCCTTCGACCTCGTACCGTTCACCCCCGGCGCGGTCAGCCGCATCGTCCGCGACACCCTGGGTGAGGAAGCCGACGAGGGATTCTGCCGCGAGGCGTGGGCGGTCACCGGAGGGAACCCGTTCGAGACCGTCGAACTCACCGCCAGGGTCGCCGATCGCGGGCTGAAACCTCAGGTCGTGCACGTGCCCGAACTGCGGGAGCTCGCCTCCGCCGTGAAGGGCGGCGGGCTCATCGAGCGGCTGGAGCGGCTCGGCACCTCCGCCGTCCGGTTCGCCTGGAGTGCAGCCGTGCTGGGCGCCGAGGCGTCCCGGAGTCTGGCGGCGAGCGTCGGCGGACTGGGCGATGCCGAGTCCGCGGACGCCGTCACCCGGCTGCGCCAGGCCCGTATCTTCGCCGACCCGGCTCCCGACGCCCCGGACGACGACCGGTTGGAGTTCTTCCACCCGCTGGTCGCCACCGCCGTGTACCGGGCGATTCCCGCGGCGTTCCGCGTGGCCATGCACGGGCAGGCCGCCGCTGTTGTCTCGAGCGCGGGCCTGGGCGCCACCGCGGCTGCCCGGCACCTGTTGGAGGTGCACCCCGAGAGCGACCCCTGGGCCGTGCGGCAGTTCCGCGAAGCCGCCCGCGAATACCTCAGGGCAGGTGCTCCCGAGGCCGCCCGGCGCTGCCTCGCCAGGGCACTGCGCGAGCCACCAGCGCTGGAGGAGCGGGCCGATGTGCTGTTCGAACTCGGCTGCTCCGCCCTGCTGACCGAACCGGCGACCACGGTCAACCATCTGCGGGCCGCACTGGACGAGCCCGTTCTCGACCCGGCCCTGCGCGAAGCCATCGTCTACCGGCTGGCGCAGGCTCTCGGCCACTCGGACCGGATGGCGGAGGCCGCCGAGACGGTTGCCGAAGCCGCCCGGGGGGCCACCAACGCAAGGACCCGGCTGCGCATGCAGGCGGAGCAGTTCATGTGGAACGCCTTCCGGGCCGACGAACAGGACTCGCCCGCCCGCTCGCGAAAGCTGGCCAGGCTCGCCGAACACCTCACAAGCCGCGGCACAGCGGAGCGGTACATCCTGGGGCTGCGTGCCTGGGACGCCATGGTGCGCGGCGAGCCCGCGGCCACCGCGCTCCACTATGCGGAAGAAGCCCTCGGTGAGGGCCTCAAGTGGACCGACGAACAGTGGGGTTTCGAGGTCCCGGTCCTGGTCGCCCTCACCTTCATGTACTGCGACCAGCCGGGGCGAGCGGAGGAACTCTTCAACAGAGGCATCGCAGAATGTGAGACCAAGGGCTGGCGCGGAGCCCATCTGTCCTTCGGTTACACACTTCTGGGGTATATCCGGTATCGACGCGGATGCCTTGACGAGGCTGAGAGCCTGGTCCGCGGCGGATTGCGTATCGCGGACAGGGTCGGGCACCAGGTGCCCGCACAGTACTTCGCCATCGGCATCCTCATCGAGATCCTGCTTGCCCGGGGCCGCATCCAGGACGCCCAGGAACTCGCCACCATGTACAGCTACGGCGATGTCGTGCCCAGCGCTGTGGTGTACCCGGACTCCCAGACCGTCTACAGCGAGCTGTTGCTCGCTCTCGGCATGCATCGAGAGGCCGAGCATCAGCTCGCCCGGGTCGGTCTGCGGCTCGAACCGCGCGGCATGCGCAACCCCGCCTGGTGCCCCTGGCAGCTCCACCTGGCCCAGGCACTGAAAGCCGACGACCCCGAACGCGCCCTTGAGTACGCCTCCGAAGGCGTCCGCAGAGCCCGCCGATTCGGTACCCAGTCGGCCATCGGACAGGCCTTGCGTGCCATGGCCTCGGTGGCCCGCGGCGCGGAACGGGTCACCCTGCTGGCCGAAGCCGTCGAACACCTTGAGCGCTCGCCGTCCGGCTACGACCTGGCGTGTGCGCTGGTGGACCACGGCAGCGCACTGCGCCAGGTCGGACTGCCGCAGGACGCAGCCGAGCAGCTTCACCGTGGACTGGAAGGCGCGGTTCAGTGCGGGGCCGACGCCCTCGCGGCGCGGGCTCGTGAGGAGTTGGACGCGGCTGGTCTGTGGCCGGTCCAACTGCGCGCCGTGGCCACCGATTCGCTCACCGCACAGGAACGTACCGTGGCCGAATGGGCTGCCCGAGGCTGGTCGAACGCCCGTATCGCGGAGGCGCTGGGCGCTCAGGACCCGGTGGTGACGCGCATGCTGTCGGACATCTACCGCAAGGTCGGCTCCGACCACGAGGGCCTGACACGGCTGATCGGGAGGCAGGACGGCGCACGGCCGACACCGGGTGACTGAGCCGCAAGGTGAAGCCCCCACGGGCTCGCTGCTCCCGTGGGGGCTCCGCAATGGGATCAGTAGAGGCTGACCTTGTACTTGGCCAGGGCCTCGGGGACGGGCTGGTAGAACGTCGTGCCGCCGGTGGAGCAGTTCCCGCTGCCGCCGGAGGTGATGCCGAGCGCCTTGGTTCCGTCGTAGAGCGGGCCGCCGGAGTCGCCGGGTTCGGCGCAGACGTTGGTCTGGATCATGCCGCGGACCGTGCCGCCGCCGCTGTAGTGGACCGTGACGTTCAGCGCGGTGACGGTGCCGCTGCGCGTGCCGGTGGTGGAGCCGGTGCGCTTGACGGGTTCACCGACGTAGGCGTTCGCCGCGGTGAAGCCGCCCGGGTGGCTGAGCGAGGCGTTGTCGTAGCGCACGAGGGCGTAGTCGTTGCCCGGGAAGCTGGAGTTGATGGTGGGGCCGATCAGCGTGGTCAGGCCGGAGTTGGTGTACCAGCTCTTGGCCACGTCGCCGCAGTGGCCCGCCGTGAGGAGATAGTACGTACTGCCGCTGACGACATTGAAACCGAGCGAACAGCGGTAGCCGCCGCCGTAGATGGCATCTCCCGCGGAGAGCATCGGAGTGAAGACGCCGGATGCCCGCTCAATCTTGATCGCGCCCGCTTCGGCGCCCGCCGATTTCTTGATCTTTGTGATACCGGCGCGGGAGACGGTGCTGTCCGCGGTGACGACGACCCTGCCGGACGTGCTGTCGACATGCCAGGCGGTGCCGCCGACATCGGCCCTCAGTACCGCCTCGCTGACCCGGGAGAGCTGTGTGGCGCTGTACGTGTGCGGGGTGGCCGCGGCCGCGCTCGGCAGGGCGACCACGGTGGCGGCTACCAGACCGGCTGCGGCAGCGAGTATCTGGATGCGTCTCGCGGTGCCACTACGGGGGGTGGTGCGCTCGATCCTCACTGATCTCCTCCTGGGGATGGGAGGGGCCCGGGGGGTGAGAGGCCCGTGAGGCGCAGCCAGGGCAACGTGATGACGTGTCCCCGACAAGCGCTGCGGTGGAGTATCGGACAGTCGCGGACCGGCCACAAGAGTGCGGACAGGGACCGGTACGCACGGCGGTGTCCGGCCGCTCATGGAAAGCGCGTTGCTGAGCCGTGGGTAACCTCTGGCACCGCCCGGCCGAGATTGACGTCAGCGCGGCGAAAGCTGGTCGTACGTCCTGAAGGTGTAGTACGAGGACAAGGTGATCGCGTTCCCGGCCTTCGCCGGGAGGCTGAACCGGTCGTTGACGAGGCGGCTCAGGGGTCCACAGCCGTCGGCGGCCGGAGCGGTGAAGACATCGTCGTACGCGTCGAACTTGATGATCGGCGGGTTCTTCGACACCCACTGGGAGGCGCCCGCTCGCTGCAGGCGGAGCTCGATCGGGGCGTCGCCACCGATGACGCAGCCGTGCGGCAGCAGGGGACTGAGGGCGCGAAAGCGCATGGTGAACAGACCCAGGCTGTTCCCTGCAGAGTAGAAGTCGGACCAGCCGCCGTACTCGGGCTGCAGGGACAGGGAGAGCAGGCGGCTGTGGTCCCCGGCGACGTTGCCGAGGAGGCCGCCGGGGACCCGCGTCGGCGCTGCGCGCAGCGCGCCCCAGACCTGCCCCTTGCTTCCGTCGGGCATCGGGCCTTCGGCATGGGTGATCGTGATTGGTGCCAGTTCGGGGACGCTTCGGCTTCCGAGGGTCAACGAGCCGGTAGCGGTGAGCACTTCGCACTTCCAGCGGGGCGCGTCGACACCGGCCGGGATCTCCGGACAGTCGTTGAAGTCGTACGAGGGGGTGGGAGGCACGTCAGCGGCGACGGCGGGGGCGCCGGCCGCACCGATGACGGTGGTGGCGAGGGCGGCGGCGACGGCGAGTCCGGCGACCCCGCGGCGGACGGTCGAGGGGCGCTTGTCAGTGGTGGTCTGCATGAGAGTCAGCCTCCTGGCGCACACCGCCCGGCGGCCATCGGGAAGCCCCCTGGCCCTACCCTGAGGCGCCCCTGACCCCATGTCAGGGTGTGGACCTCAGCGGGCTGCTTCGCTGCAGGTCTCTGCCATGATGCGACGATGATCGAATATGAATCGCCGGACCGCCGCCCGCTGTTTCGCCGCCCCGACGAGGGGGAGTTGATCGACGTGGCGGGGGTCGGACATTTCTTCAGGCTCACCGCCGAGCACACCGAAGGCCGGTTCGCCTTCGAGGAGTTCACGCTGGGCCCGGGGATCGTGGGCGCCCGACCCCATGTCCACCACGGACACGACGAGTACTTCTACGTCCTGGAGGGGGACTTGACCCTCCACAACGGCGACGGTGAGATAACGGCCGGTCCCGGTGGCCTGCTGGCCGCGGTGCGCGGCACACCACACGGATTCCGCAACGCCGGCACACAGACCGCGCGAGCCCTGTGTCTCTACACTCCTGCCGGATACGAGGGGTACTTCCGCGAGGTGCATGCGGCAGTGGCCGCAGGCGCCGAAGTGACTGACGAACTGCTGGCGGAGTTCCGCGGACGGTACCGCACGAACTCCGCGAGCTGAGCATGAGCGCCGGCCCGCAACAGGTATGCCAAGCACGGGAGTTGGTCAAGTCCCCGAACCTTCGAGGGGGACATGGTCAGGCCGCTGTTCGGGAGCGGGTCCCGCCTGCGTCCCTCCCGTCGGTGTCGTGGTGAATGGGCGTCCCCGAACCGGTCAGCGGAACCCCCGTCCCGCCCCGGCGCGCCGCGACGATCTCCGCCGCGATGGACAGGGCGGTCTCCTCGGGGGTGCGGGCGCCGAGGTCGAGGCCGATGGGGGAGCGCAGCCGGGCCAACTCGCCGTCCGTGACGCCGACTTCGCGCAGACGCCGGTTGCGGTCCTCGTGGGTTCGGCGCGAGCCCATCGCGCCGACGAACGCGACTGGCAACCGCAGGGCCGTCTCCAGCAGCGGCACGTCGAACTTGGCGTCATGGGTGAGCACGCACAGGACGGTTCGTTCGTCCGTCGCGGTGCGCCGGAGGTAGCGGTGCGGCCAGTCGACCACGAGGTCGTCGGCCTCGGGGAAGCGCACGCGGGTGGCGAAGACCGGCCGGGCGTCGCACACGGTCACGTGATAGCCGAGGAACTTGCCCGCCCGTACGAGCGCCGTCGCGAAGTCCACGGCACCGAAGACGATCATCCGGGGCGGCGGGACGCTCGACTCCACGAACAGCGTCACGCCGCCCGGGCAGCGCGACCCGTCCTCCGCGATCTCGACCGTGCCGGTGCGGCCGGTGTCCAGCATCGCGCGGGCCTCCGCCGCCGCCGTCCTGTCCAATTCCGGATCGGCGTCGAGGCTGCCCTCGTACGATCCGTCGGGGTGGACGAGCAGCACCCTGCCGAGCAGTTCGTCCGGGCCCCGGGCCACCCGGGTCAGTGCCGCCGCCTCTCCTCGGTCCGCCGCCGACACCCCTGCCCGGAACACCGGCGCGTCCGCGCGCACCGGCGTGACCAGGACTTCGATGACGCCACCGCAGGTGAGTCCCACAGCGAAGGCGTCCTCGTCGCTGTATCCGAAGCGTTCGCGCGCCGTCCGGCCGTCCTGGAGCGCCTGGACGCACAGGTCGTACACGGCCCCTTCCACGCAACCGCCGGAGACGGAACCGATGGCGGTGCCGTGGCTGTCGACTGCCAGCGCGGCGCCGGGACCGCGTGGCGCGCTGCCGCCGACTGTCACGACGGTGGCAACGGCGAAGTCCCGGCCCTGATCGAACCAGCGGTTCAGCTCCTCGGCGATGTCAAGCACTCCGGACTTCCTCCTCCGACCGACTCCGGGCCTCCTCCTCCGCCCGACGCCTGGCTTCGTCCGCCGCCCGCAGGACGCGGTCCGGACGGATCGGCAGGTCCCGGTGGCGTACGCCGGTCGCGTGCCACACCGCGTTGGCGATCGCGGCGGCTACGCCCACGATGCCGATCTCGCCGATGCCCTTGATCCCGACCGGGTCGTCCGGGACGGGGTCGTCCACCCAGTCCGCCTCGATGAGCGGGACGTCGGCGTGCGCGGCGAAGTGATAGCCGGCGAGGTCGGCGCCGACGAGGCCGCCGGATGCCTGGTCCCTGACCGCCTCCTCGTGGAGGGCCATGGACAGCCCCCAGGTCATCCCGCCGATGAACTGGCTGCGGGCCGTGAGCGGGTTGACGATGGTGCCCGCGGCGTAGATGCCGAGCAGCCGTCGCGCGCGCACCTCACCGGTGGTGACATCCACCGCGACCTCGGCGAAGTGCGCCCCGAAGGAGTGCCGTTCCCTCTGCGCGAGAGCCCCGATGGCCTCGGCGGTGTTCGACCGGGCGGTGATCCCCTCCGGAGGAATGCTGTCCGCCAGGCCCAGTCGCTCCCGCAGCTCGGCCACAGCGAGTGTCACCGCCCATGCCCAGGAGCGCGTGCCCGTCGAGCCGCCGGCGATCATCGCCGGACCGAGGTCGCTGTCCGCGATGTGCAGCCGGATGCGGTCCCGATCCACCTCCAGCGCGTCCGCGGCGATCGAGGCGATCGCGGTCCGCGCCCCCGTGCCGATGTCCGTCGCGTTGACCCGCACGGTGAAGGTTCCGTCCGGCTCCGCGGTCACGGCCGCCGTGGACGGGCCGACTCCCGAGGGGTAGGTGGCCGCCGCCGTTCCGGTCCCGAGCAGCCAGCGCCCCTCACGGCGCACGCCGGGACGCGGGTCGCGGTCCGCCCAGCCGAACCTGCGGGCGCCCTCCTCGAAGCAGGCCAGCACATTGCGGCTGCTGAACGGCAGCCCGGACACGGGACCCGTCTCGGGTTCGTTGCGCGCGCGCAGCGCGATCGGGTCCATGCCGCACTTCTCGGCCAGCTCGTCGAGGGCGGATTCGAGGGCGAAGGACCCCGGCGCCTCACCCGGTGCCCGCATCCAGGTCGGGGTCGGCACGTCGAGCCGTACGAGCCGGTGAAGGGTGTGATGCGCGTCGGCGTCGTACATGACGCGCCCCATCACGGCGCTCGACTCGATGAATTCGTGCACGGTCGACGTCAGACTCTGTGACCGGTGGTCGAACGCGCGCAGCCGCCCGTCGGCGTCGGCGCCGAGCCTGATCCGCTGCGCTGTGGGGCTGCGGTAACCGACCAGCGAGAACATCTGGCGGCGGGTCAGGACGACACGGACCGGACGGTGGAGGACGGTCGTTGCCATCACGGCGGCCACTTGGTGGGGGCTCAGGCCCTTCGATCCGAAGCCGCCGCCGACATGCTCGGCCCGCACCCGTACGGAAGCCGGATCGAGTGAGAAGAGCGATGCGAGTTCGCCCGCCACCCAGGTACTGCCCTGGTTGGAGTCGACGACGTCGAGCCGGCCACCGTCCCAGCGAGCTGTCGCCGCATGCGGCTCCATCGCGTTGTGGTGTTCCTCCGGCGTGGTGTACTCCTCGTCCACGACGACTGCGGAAACACCGAGTTGAGCCTCGATGTCTCCCTTCTCCGTCCCGGCCTGGACCATCGGGGTGTCCTGCGGCGTGTACGCATCGGAACGTCCCGAGGAGAACGCCACGTCGTGCGGTTCTTCGTCGTATCGCACCACGAGGGCCTCGGCGGCCTCTCTGGCCTGCTCGGACGTCTCGGCCACCACCAACGCCACCGGCCAGCCCACGAAGGGCACACGGTCGTGCTGGAAGATCCCGAGGACCGGGTTCGGCCGCCCCAGCATGCCGACATATGCGGTGTCGACGCGCGGCGCGTTCCCATGGTGCAGCACGGCGAGGACGCCGGGCATGGCCAGGACGGGGGAGTCCTCCACGGAGCGGATACGGCCACGGGCCACGGTCGACAACACCAGCCAGCCGTGGGCGAGTTCGGCGAAGGGTACCTCTCCGGCGTAGCGAGCGGCGCCGGTGACCTTGTCGCGGCCCTCCAGGCGGATGCGGGCGGAGCCCACGGCTCCCGTCACGGCTGCGATGTCGGTCGTCGTGGTCATCGGGAGGCCTCCTCGGTGAGTTCGGTGAGCACGGCCACGACGAGGTTGCGCATCAACGTCACCTTGTATCCGTTCTCGGGCAGTGCCTCGGCGGCCGCCAGTTCGGCATCCGCGGCGGCGGCGAACGCCTCGGCGTTCGCCGGGCCGCCGGTCAGCACCCGCTCGGCCGCACGAGCCCGCCACGGCCGGGACGCGACCGCCCCGAACGCGAGACGTACTTCGCGTACGACATCGTCCCGGACGTCGAGCGCGGCGGCGATCGAGCCGATCGCGAATGCGTACGAGGCGCGCTCGCGGACCTTGCGGTACCGCGCATGGGCGGCGACGGGGGCCGGCGGCAGCGTGACGCCGGTGATCAGCGCGCCGGGCGGAAGCGCGGTCTCGATGTGCGGGGTGTCGCCCACGGGCAGATAGAAGTCGGGAAAAGGCAACTCGCCGGGTCCCTCGGCGGTTTCGTACGAGATGACCGCGTCGAAGGCGGCGAGTGCGACGGCCATGTCCGAGGGGTGGGTGGCGGCGCAGTGCTCGGAGGCGCCGAGGATCGCGTGGTTGTGGTGCTCGCCGGTGAGGGCGGGGCAACCGCTGCCGGGGGCACGCTTGTTGCACGGTTTGCTGAGGTCGGTGAAGTAGCCGCAGCGGGTGCGCTGGAGCAGATTCCCGCCGACCGTGGCCATGTTGCGCAGCTGTCCCGAGGCGCCCGCCAGGACGGCCTGCGACAACGCCGGGTAGTGACGCCGTACGTCGGGGTGGGCCGCGAGATCGCTGTTGGTGACGGTCGCGCCGATGCGCAGCCCACTGTCGTGGCTGAACTCGACTCCGTCGAGGGGAAGTCCGGTGATATCGACGAGCAGGGCGGGCCTTTCCACGCCGGCCTTCATCAGGTCGACGAGGTTGGTGCCGCCGCCGAGGAAGCGGGCGTCGGGGTCGGCGCCGAGCAGGGCGACTGCTCCGGAGACGTCCAAGACGCGTTCGTAGCCGAATTCCCTCATGCCGCCGCCTCCTTGTCGCCGGCCCCGGCCGCCTCTGCCGCCTGCGCGACCGCCTGCACGATCGACACATAGGCGCCACAGCGACACAGGTTGCCGCTCATCCGCTCGCGGATCTCTTCGGCGGTGAGCGCGGGCACTCCCGCTTCGGGCCGGACATCGTCGGTCACGGCGCTCGGCCAGCCCGCGGCGTGTTCCTCGATCACCGCGAGGGCCGAACAGATCTGCCCCGGTGTGCAGTAACCGCACTGATAGCCGTCGAGGTCGAGAAAGGCCTGCTGCACGGGATGCAGCCGCTCACCGTCGGCCACGCCTTCGATGGTGGTGATCGCGCGCCCCTCGGCCGCGACCGCGAGCTGAAGGCAGGAAACTGCCCGGCGCCCGTCGAGCAGCACCGTGCAGGCGCCGCATTGGCCCTGGTCACAGCAATGCCGGTGAGTTAGCACGTAGGTGCAGGTCAGGTGTTCATCGGCGAGGGGTTCAGGTAGAAATATCCCCTCGTGACGTTGCGTAGTTCGTTACTTCTAGTGATGTGTCGGCGGAGGCCGGGACGCGGCAACGGAGCTCCCGGTAGGACAGAAGATCGACCAAGATCCGATTGTCCGCGAGGGAACTCCGTTGGTTGCTCAGTGTGCCACCGCCGGTCCGTTGTCTGCCATCGCCGAGGGTGGCCAAGTCCCGTTAAGCGGGCTGGTGGCGCCGCCGGAGGGGCGCTTTGGCGAGCATGTGCGTCTCGGCGTGTTGACCGAGGAGATCAGTCCTGGGCTGGTGGACGAGGTTGTGGCGCTGACAGGCTGCGGCGAGCGTCGCCGTCGGCTGTTGCCGGCCCGGGCGGTGATCTACTTCGTCCTGGGTTTATGCCTGTTCAGCAGCTCCGACAGTGCCGGTCCGCCGGGATACCGGTCGGTTCTGCGCACGCTGACCGAGAAGCTGCGGCACCTGCCGGGCATGTGCGTGCAGCGCCTGCCCACCAGCTCTGCCCTGACCCGGGCCCGGCAGCGACTGGGCGACAAGCCGCTGCAGGCACTGTTCGAGCGACGATGCGGCCCGCTGGCCACGCCGACAACCTCGGGCGCGTTCGCGTTCGGGCTGCGGCTGGTCGCCTGGGACGGCACCGCGCTGGACGTCCCCGACACCCCCGCCAACGCACGGGAGTTCGGGTTCACCGGCAAAGGCAGTGTCAACCAGAGCGGACACCCGCAGGTCCGCCTGATGGCGCTGACCGAGTGCGGCACCCACGCCCTGATCGACGCGGCCTTCGACGCCGTGGCCAAGTTCAGCGAGCACAAGCTCGCCCGCCAACTGCTGGCCTGCCTGCGGCCGGACATGCTGCTGCTGGCCGACCGCAACTTCTCCGGCTACGAGTTGTGGGGCCTGGCCCGGGCCACGGGCGCCCATCTGGCCTGGCGGATCAAGAAGAACCTGGTCTTTGTCCCGCTGCGGGTACTGCCCGACGGGTCGTATCTGTCGGTCATGCCGACCCCGAAGGAGACCGTCCGGCACGGACAGGCCAGGGCGGCCGGCCGCACCCTGGCCGAGCCGCCGAAGGGCCACACCGTCCGCATCATCCAGTACACCGTGACCGTCCGGCCCCGGGTCGGGCTGCCCCGCACCGAGACATTCCGGCTGGTCACCAGCCTGCTGGACCCCCAACTGGCCCCGGCCCGCCAGCTGGCGCTGACCTACCACGAGCGGTGGGAGATCGAAAACGGGTTCGCGGAGCTGAAGAACCGCCTGCGCGGTGCCGGGTTCATCCTGCGCTCCAAGGCCCCCGAGCTGGTCTGCCAGGAGATCTATGCCCTCCTCACCGTCTACCAGGCGTTGTGCGCACTGGAGATGCGCGCGGCAGAGCAGGCCAGGATCGATCCCGACCGGATCTCCTTCACCGTCACGATGCAGCTCGTCCGGCTGACTGTCGCCGCTCAGGTCGCGGCGGACGCGACCGCGCTGGGCACCGCCCGCCGCGAGGTCGTGGCCGAGCTGCTGAACGCCCTCCTCCCGACCCGGCGCAACCGGCAGTGCCAGCGCATCAAGAAGCCGTCCAAGAACACCTTCGAGGTCAGGAAGCGGGACCAGCCCCGCACTCCCAGTAACGTCCACTACACACTCAGAGTCACCAAGCACCCGAGCTGACCTGCACCGACGTGCTAACTCACCGGCATTGCCTGGTCACAGCCCTTTTTCGTACCGGTCAGATCGAGATGCTCGCGCAGGGCGTCGAGCAGGGTGGTGCGATGGTCGACGGGCAGCGTGTACTTCTCGCCATTGATGTTCAGGGTGATGGCGCTGGACGTCGATGGGGCCATGATCAGCCTTCTTTCGCATTGCTGATGCGCGTCGAACGAGACGATCCCGGCAGACAGTCCGGGAAGGAGAGGGCGATGCGGGTGAATGAACCAGTGACGATGGCACCGGTCGGCCACGCTGTCCGGATCCCCCGCTATGGTGGACCTAAGCGGACAGCTGTCCGTTAGTCGTCGAACTTAGCGGACAGCTGTCCGGTTAGCAAGACCGGGCATGGCTGTGATTCCGGAAGGAGGACGAGTGCAGGAAGACAAGAGCGCGACTCTGCGCTCGGACGCGCAACGGAATCGCGAGCGCATCCTGGAAGTCGCGCTGGCCGAGCTGACGCGGGCCGCGGACGCCCCACTGAGCGCGATCGCGAAGAAGGCCGGCGTCGGACAGGGGACGTTCTACCGCAACTTCCCCAACCGCGAGGCCCTCGTCCTGGAGGTCTACCGCTACGAGATGCAGCAGGTCGCCGACGCCGCTGCCCAGCTGCTCCAAACCCGCGCACCGGATCAGGCCCTGAGGGAGTGGATGGACCGCCTGGCCCAGTACGCCATGGCCAAGGCGGGTCTGGCCGACGCGCTGCGCAAGGCCACCAGCTCGCACGGCAGCCTGGCCCAGCTGGGTCACGGCCCGGTGACCGAGGCGGTCACGCTCCTGCTGAACGCGAACGAGGAGGCCGGCACCATCCGCCCCGGGCTGACGCCCGACGACTTCGTGCTCGCCATTTCCGGGCTCTGGCAGATCGACCCGCACAGCGACTGGCAGCCGCGTGCGACGCGACTGATGGACATCGTGATGGACGGGCTGCGGGCGGGGGCCTCCGGAGCGGGCGGGCCCGAAGCGGGCGCCTGAGCCCGGCGACCCCGGCCGGTCGGTATCAGTCGGCGTTCGCGCTCGTGCCCTCACGGGAGGCGTTCTCGCTCGCCGCCATGTCCTGGGTGCCGATGACGCCGAGCAGTTCCAGCTGGGCGGCGCCCTCGGTGCCGGGAGGCGCGGTGAACCACAGCAGGCGCTGGCGTCCGTCCTCACTGAACAGGCTGTGGCAGTCCAGTTCGATGACTCCCAGTGCGGGGTGGACGATGCGTTTGTGGTCGGTCCGGCGCAGAGCGACGTCATGGGTGTCCCACAGAGCGGCGAACTCGGCGCTGCGCCGCCGTAGCGCGGCCACCATCCGGGCCACCTCGGTGTCGCGGTCGCGCCGTGCGGCGACCGCCTGGAGGTCGGCGACGAAGACCCGCGAATGGTGCGGGTGATCGTCCGGCGGATAGAGGGCGCGGGCGGCGGGGTCGGTGAACCATCGGTAGGCGAAGCTCGCGGCCGGGCCGCGTACCGTCTGGGGCCGGCCGACGAGCGCCGCGGCCAGCTCGTTCTGCACGAGGATTTCATGCAGGTCGGTGATGACCTGGGCGGGCGTGGTGGTGAGCCGGTCCAGCAGGCCGAGCAGGGCCGGCTGGACGTGCGCGGACGGGCCGTGCGCCGCCGGAGGCACGGGGCGGGCGGCAAGGTGGAACAGGTGGTCGCGTTCGTCGCCGTTCAGCCGCAGGGCACGGGCGAGGGCGGTCACCACCTGGGCCGAGGGCTGGGCACCCCGTCCGCGTTCCAGCTCGGTGTAGTAGTCCGCCGACAGCCCGGCCAGCTGCGCGACCTCCTCGCGCCGCAGGCCGGGCACCCGGCGCCGGGGGCCGGTCGGCAGGCCCACGTCGGCCGGACGGATCCGGTCGCGGCGGGACTTCAGGAATGCGGCGAGTTCGGGAAGGTTCACGCCACCCATCGTGACGCGTAGGGCGGGGTCCGAGCCAGGGGATGACAACCCCTGGGTGGACGCAGCCCTGGATGGCGCCTGGAGACTGGCCGATCGTGGTGGAGACGTCGGGGCGTGGTGCCCCGGTCGCCTTCCTCGCCTCACCCACCGGCCGGCCACGAAGCCGCAGCCGAACACGGACAAGGACTCGCATGCCCTCCGACACGACGAGAACGATCCTGGTGACCGGGGCCTCCAGCGGCTTCGGAGCGTTGACCGTACGTGCCCTCGCCGGCGCCGGCCACACCGTGTACGCCGGGATCCGCCAGACCGCGACCCGCAACGCACCCGCGGTGGACGACCTGAAGCGCTACGCCGCCGCCCACGACTGCGACCTGCATGCCGTCGAACTCGACGTGACCTCCGAGCAGTCCGCCGATGCCGCCATCGCCCACATCCTGGCCGCCCACGGCCGCCTGGACGTGGTCGTCCACAACGCCGGGCACATGGCCACCGGACCGGCCGAGGCCTTCACCCCGGACCAGCTCGCGGTCCTCTACGACATCAACGTCTTGGGCACTCAGCGCGTCAACCGCGCCGCACTGCCGCACCTGCGAGCGCAGGGCCACGGGCTGCTGGTGTGGATCGGCAGCAGCAGCACCCGCGGCGGCTGCCCGCCGTTCGTCGGCCCCTACTTCGCCGCGAAGGCGGCCATGGACGCCCTGGCCGTCAGCTACGCCGCCGAAGTACTGCGCTTCGGCATCGACACCGCCATCGTCGTCCCCGGCGCCTTCACCTCCGGCACCAACCACTTCGTCCACGCGGGCGCGCCCGCCGACACGGCCCGGTCCGCCGCGTACAACGAGCGCTACGGCGCCCTGCTGGCCGGCCTCGACAAGCGGCTGGCCGCGCTCATCCCGCCGGACGCGGACGCGGCCCAGGTCGCCGACGCCGTCGTACGCCTCGTGGCCATGCCTGCGGGCACGCGGCCGCTGCGTACCCACACAGACCCCAGCCGTGACGGCAGCGAAGTCGTCTCCGCAGTCGCCGACCGCATACGCGCCGACTTCTTCCGCCGCGCCGGGCTGGACGACCTGCTCACCGCAGGCAGCTCCCTGTAACTCGGAGGCAGCGGACCATGTTTCCTCTCCTATGCCGGCAGCTCAGCCTTCGGATCCGGTGCGCCCACGTCGGCCTGCCCCGCCTGGCGCCCGACGGCAGACGGGGGCAGGCTGAGAGTAGGAACGCATCGGCCTGGCCTGGAGATGTTGACCGGCCTGGCTTGCATCACGATGGGACGGGGCACGCGATCGAGGGACAGCTCGATGATCGAGGCAGCCGACATCCGTGAGTGGCGCGACCCATGACGTGGTGGACCCCGGCGGCCGCAGGATCGGTGTCCTCGAGGCGGTCTACGTAGACACCACCACCGACGAACCGGCCATGGCCACGGTCCGCACGGGGATACCCACTCGTCGCCGCCTGGTATTCGTCCCCGTCGACGACGCGATCGTCGGGCCCGAGTACGTCAAGGTCTCCTATGCCCGGGCACTGGTGAAAAAGGCCCCTTGGATCGGCACGGACGACGTATTGCCCGCGGACAAGGAGGAAGCGATCTTCCAGCACTACGGCATGACCTACCAGCCGGGTACTCACGGCGAACGACAGCTCGCACGTCGTTGACCGCCCGCGTGAGTCCAAAGGATGCGATCGCGACATGGTTCTCTTCCTGCTCCTGATCATCGTGGCCATGGTGCTGGGACTCATCGGCGCCGTTGCGGAAGGGGTGGGATATCTGCTCGTCATCGGCATCGTGTTGTTCGTGGCCGATCTGACCGTCGCCGCCGTGCGATTCTCCAGCCGGAGGCGACGCCCGGCGCGATGACAACGACCACTGGAGCGCGGCCATTTCGGCCCGCAGTCGGGCGGTCCGAGCCAGGCTCCGTCGCACCGAATACATCTGCCGTGGCCCTACGATCGAGGAGGCGTCTTCAAGGTGACACAGTCGACCAGCACAGCAATTCCCACCACCGAGCCCCGCGCATCCCGCCCGCAGAGGGAAACAATGCTGCAGGCCCACGAGACCGGTCCGGGGACGGCGCCCGGCATACGGGGCAGGACAGCCATCGCGGACGGGGTGGTGGAGAAGATCGCCGGGACGGCGGCACGCGAAGTGCCGGGTGTCTACACCCTGGGAGGCAGGATCTCCCGCTCAATGGGCGCGGCACGCGACATGGTCCCCGGCGGTCGCCCGAGCGTCACCCGCGGAATCAGGGTCGAGGTCGGCGAGCGACAGACCGCCGTCGACCTCGCTGTGGTCGTGGACTACGGGTTCGCCATCGCCGACGTTGCCGCCGAGGTACGCGAGAACGTCATCGCGAGCGTGGAGCGTACGACTGACCTGGAAGTCGTCGAAGTCAACATCGCCGTCAACGATGTTCACCTGCCCAACGAGGAGGCAGACGAGGAGACGGAAGGGCGCGTGCAGTAACCAACCGCCCGCCGAGCCCGCCGTGGGCGGGCCAACTCCTGAATCAAACCGCCGAGATGTGCACGGGAGACAACTGCGGTGCGGACCGCCTGCGCCGTCTGCCATTCTCGCCGTGTGTCTGGATTCGAAGATCTCGTCGCGGAAGGCGCAGCCGTGCCCACGGAGGGCTGGGATTTCTCCTGGTTCAACGGTCGGGCAACCGAAGAGCGGCCATCTTGGGGCTATGCGCAGATGCTCGCGGTCCGGATGGCGAAGGCCGAGGCGGTGCTGGATATCCAGACCGGTGGCGGTGAGGTACTGGCCTCGGCCCCCGTCGCCCCACCGGTCGTGGCAGCGACGGAATCATGGCAACCGAACGTGGAGATTGCGCGACGCAACCTGGCCAAGTTCCGTGCCACCGTTGCTGAGGTGGGCGATGCGGCCGACCTGCCGTTCCCATCGGACCACTTCGATCTGGTCGTGAGCCGCCATCCGGTGGTGACCCGCTGGGACGAGGTGCGCCGCGTGCTGCGCCCGAATGGCACGTATCTTTCCCAGCAGGTGGGCTCTGGCTCGGTGCGCGAGTTGACCGAATTCATGATGGGGCCGCAGCGGGGTTCGGCTCATCAGTCTCCCGGGCCGTTCGCGACGACAGCAGGTTCCAGCCCCATTTCGGCGACAGCCCGTGCTGAAGCGGCGGGTCTGGATGTCGTCGACCTGCGCCAAGAAGCACTCCGGATGGAGTTCTACGACATCGCGGCAGTGGTCCACTTCCTCCGCAAAGTGATCTGGATCGTCCCCGACTTCACCGTGGATGCCTATGGCGATCGTCTGGCGGAACTCCATGACTTCATCGAGCGCCATGGCCCCTTCGTGGCGTACTCGCAGCGGTTCCTCATTGAAGTCCGAAAGGGCTGAGTCCGCTGAGGAGTTCGGCGAGGAGAGCCAAGGAGACCGAACACCATCCGGGTCACAGTTGATTGATCCATCCCACGAACAGCACCGCTCCCGCTGCGGCCAGCAGAAGGGCGAGCGGCCTGCTCCACCAGTGGGCCCCCGAACGGGTGGATGACTCCTGATGGTGGGAACCGAGTGCGACCAGGCCGCGCAGCAGCCATATGGCAGCCACGAGGATCGGCACGGCCAGCGCCGCGTGTGCCGCCCAGGCACCCGCCAGGGTAGGGCCGCCCCAGGAGTTGCGGTAATCGTGGGCGTCCAGGAGCGGGTAGAGGGCGCCATTTACGGCCGCCTGGGCGCTGATCAGGATGACGAGCCAGGCGACGAGCCCCAGTCCCGTCCCCACGAGTGCCGCGGACGCGTCGGCGAACCGCCCCCTCGATGCGCTGCGCATGAACCGGGCAGCCGAGACCGGCAACAACGTGATTCCCCGCCAGACCCACGTCTGTCCGGGCCTGCCAAAGGTCTTCGAAACGAACGTAAGGGCGGATCGGCGGTGTGACTGCTGCGTGATCTCCATGGATCCACGATCACAGTCAAGGCACGCCGGATCGATGGTGCCTGCATGAAACTCCGAGGTAGGGGTTTCCCCCGGACGTCAGCGGCCGCGAGTGCTGTAGGTACGCCGAGTGGAGCATGGCGCCTCGACAAGGCAGGCTGTATCCATGCTGTCGCTCTTCCGCTCGGCCCCTCGACCAGGGGCGGGCGGTCACAGCCGGGTGCTGTTCACACTCGCGGAGTGTGTGCCGTTCGCCATCGCATTGCTCGTGGTGGCCATCGAGTTCTCGCCTGCGCACTTTCTGTACACCGGTCCTCTCCTCACCGCGACGCCGGCGCTGGCTGCGGTTGCGATGGGCCCCAAAGGCACCCTCGCGGCGGCGGGCTTCGCTCTGCTCATCAGCGTTGCCACGGCTACGTACAACCAGGCGTGGGGCAGCCAACAGGTCTACACCAACATCGTGGCTCTGCTACTGGTCTCGGCGGCCAGCGTCACGACCAGTAGCGCCGTGTACACCCAGAGGCAGAACGAGCTGAACCAGGTACGCCGGATCGCCGTGGCGGCACAGCGGGTGCTGCTGCGGCCTGTACCCGCCCGGCTCGGTCCCGTACGGGCGGCCAGCAGGTATATCGCGGCAGAAGAGGGGGCGCAGATCGGTGGCGATCTGTACGAGGCCGTGCAGACCCGGTACGGCGTACGGATGATCGTCGGAGACGTGCGCGGCAAGGGGCTTCCCGCCGTGCGCTCGGCCGCCGCCGTGCTGGGTGCCTTCCGGGAGTCCGTGCACTATGAAGAAGACCTGGTGGAGGTCATCAACCACTGCGCGGCTGCGCTGCGACGGGAGCGCGCCATGCCCGGGGGGATCGACCAGGACGACGAGGAAGAACAGGCGGAATCCTTCGTCACCGCGGTCGTGGCACAGGTGCTGGACGGACCCGTGGTGGAGTTGGTCAACCGTGGACATGTGCCTCCGCTGGTGCTCAGCGGAGGCAAGGTTCAGGCTCTGATGCCGACTTCACCCCTGCCGCCCCTCGGCTTGGAGGACTTCATCATCGGCCCTGCGGAGAAGGCGGAGAGCTATCCGTTCGCACCCGGCGACCGTCTGCTGCTTTACACCGACGGTGTCGCAGAAGCCCGCAATCGCGAAAACGAATTCTTCGCCCTGCCCGACGCCATGGAAGCAGAGCACCACTCCACCGGACCCGAGTTCCTGGAACTACTGCATCAGGGATTGGTTCGCCACACCGAGGGCCGCATGACGGACGACGTGGCGATGATCGTGGTTGACCGGATCGACAACGAACCGAGTGACAGAAGGTATTGACCACCTCCCGCCTGCTCACCGGTGCGGCGCGGACGTCAGCCGCCCGCCCGTAGCGCAGCTGCCACCAGCGGCCCCGCCGACTTGCCTCCGCGCCCGCCCTGTTGCACCACCGCCGCCGCGGCCAGGTCGCCGCGCCACGCGGTGAACCAGCCGTTGGGCTTCTCCTGGCCGTCGACCTCGGCCGAGCCCGTCTTGCCTCCGATGTCCGAGCCCAGACCCGCCATGGCCTCGGCGGCGGAGCCCGACGTCGCGGTGTAGCTCAGCAGTTCGTGCAGCTGCGTCTGCGCGGACGCGTCCAGCTTGCGCTGAGCCGTCGCGAGCGACCGGCCGTCGACGTCGGGCGAGACCAGATATGGCTGCCGAAAGATGCCGGTCTTGGCCGTGGAGATGATGGACGCGACATTGAGCGGGTTCATCCGTACCCCGCCCTGCCCGATGAGCGATGACGCCATCTGCGCGTTGCTCTGGACCGGCACCGCGCCGTCGAAGCTCGACACTCCGGTGGACCAGTTGTTCAGGCCCAGCCCGAAGACCTGTTGGGCCTGCTTGGTCAGATCGTTGTCGTCGAGCTTCTCGGCCTGCGTGATGAAGGCGGTGTTGCAGGAGGCCGCGAAGCTCGAACGAAACGTGCCGCTCTTGATCTCGAAGCTTTCCACGTTCTGGAACTTCCAGCCGCCGTACGACGCGTACTTCGGGCACGGATGCGGTTTGTCGATCGACGTGAGGTCCTTCTCCAGCAGCATCGACGCAGTCACGATCTTCATCGTGGAGCCGGGTGCCAGGGACCCCTGGAGCGCCGTGTTGTAGCCATGGCTCGAATTGGCCGCCGCGAGGATCTCGCCCGTCGACGGCTTCATGACGACGACGGAGGCCCGCTCGCGTTTGCCCACTTCGCGCTCGGCCGCCGCCTGCGCGGTCGCGCTGAGCGTGGTCCGCAGCGTTCCGGGTGTGCCCTTGGACACCGTCAGCAGCGTCTTGCTGGGGGGCCGGTTCTCCTCCGCGCCCTGCTCACTCTTCTTCGCTCTGTCCCCGCGGACGACCCGCAGCTCGATCCCCGCCTTACCCCCGGCCTTTCTGCCGTACTTCTCCCGCAGGCCGTTCAGGACGGTGCCGAGCGAGGGGTATTTCGCCGTGGTCAGCTCCGCGCCGTTCCGGTCCAGTGCCTTGACCGGCGGGTCGGCCTCGCCTGTGACCAGCGTGTCGTTCTCCTTGAGGTCCGGGTGCATGACGGACGGCTGCCAGCGGACGAGCGGTTTGCCGTCCTCGGCCCGGACGACTGTGAGCTCGGAGTCGTAGGCGAGGGGCTTGCTCTTTCCCCCGTACGAGACCGTGGCCGAGACCCTGAACGTCACCTTCGGCCCGGACGCCTTGCCGCGGGTCAGCGTGACCTGTTCGATGTGCGCGTCCTTGCGGTATCCGGACAGCGCGGCCTGTGCCGCCGCTGTCCGGTTTGTGAGCGCTGCGGCCCTCGCGGCGTCGCCCCGCTGCCAGGCGGTGAGGAACCCGTCGGCCGTGGCCTGGACCTCCGCCGCCTTCACCGGGCCTGCTGCGAGCGGCTTCGCAGTGCGGTCGGCCTTGCCGTCCTCGCCTGCCGCATCGCCGCTGTACATGCTGTACGCGGCGAGCCCCGCACCGCCGACGACCACGGCGACCACCCCGCCGATCAGGGCGGGGTTCGTTCTGCTGCGCGCGGCGCGCCTTCTCTTGCCCACAAGTCCTCCGCTGTCCCCCGCTCCCCAGGCTCCTCACCAGGGCCCCACCCTAGGGGCGGCCGGGCCAGGGTCAACCCCTCAGCCCCCCGGCAGGACCGCCACCGGTTCGGCTTCGCGCGGGCAGGCCGCGCCATCATCTGCCCCGTCGGCGCGGAAAGTGTGACATACCGGCGCTCTGCCACGACGTACTCGCCCGCGGGCAGCCGCAATTGGGCGTGGCGTACACGGAGATTCCCGACTACGGTCACCTGGACACCTCTCGGCCGAGGCACCGCCTCGACGCGTTCGGGTCCTCGGCGAGCGGCGGTTTTGACGTCCGGGGCGGCCGGAGGCAGCGCCCGGCCGTACCCGAACCGCACTCCAGGAGGCAACGACCCATGCCGCAGCTCGCTCTCGACGGCGCAGCGCTGACGTACGACGACGAGGGCCCTCGCGACGGTGACGGCGTCCCCCTGGTGTTCATCCACGGCTGGACGGCCAACCGGCACCGCTGGGACCACCAGATGGCACACTTCGCCCCGAAGCGGCGGGTCATACGGTTCGACCTGCGCGGGCACGGGGAGAGCGACGGGTCGGCACGGACGATCGAGGAGCTGGCCGGGGACGTTCTCGTCCTCCTTGACCAGCTGAAGGTCGACAGGTTCATACCCGTCGGCCACTCCATGGGCGGGATGATCGCGCAGACCCTCGCACTTGGCCATGCCGAGCGGATCGAGCGCCTGGTACTGGTGAACTCGATCAGCCGGATGACCTACAGCCGTGGGAGGGGCCTGCTGATGGCGGCATCCACCCTGGCGCCGTTCAAGTTGTTCGTCGCCGCCAACATCCAGCGGGCCTTTGCCCCCGGCTATCCGCGCGAGGAGATCCGCGAGTACATCCGTGCCTCCTCGGCCACGCCGAGGGAGGTGGTCATGACGTGCTACGCCGCCATGCGGAGCTTTGACGTCCTGGACCGGGTCGGCGAGATCCGCACGCCCACCCTGCTGGTGCACGGCTACCACGACATCCAGCTGCCCGTCGCGCAGATGCTGCGGATGGCGAAGGCCTACCCGGACGCGCTGGTCCGGATCGTGGATGCCGGCCACGAGCTGCCGGTGGAGAAGCCGGCGGAGCTGACCGCGGCGCTCGACTCGTTCGTGACGGGCCGAGCATGAGGCCCTGCGGCCCCGATGAAAGGTCAGGCGCCAAAAGGGAAGCTGCTGCACAATAAGGCACATACGGAGCGGCGCACCGCACCCGGTCCCCTGTGCGCCACCCGGCGCAACGCGACGGTGCCGGTCAGAGGAGCTGCGTACGCATGAGCAGCGGGCCGAGCGATTCGGCCGTCCCAGCGGATGCCAACTGGCGCGACCTGCTGCGGACTACGAGGCAGGCCCGCAGGCTGGCGCGGCAGATGCGCAGGGAGGCACGCCGTGCGATGCCCTGGTGGCGCCGGACGCTCCCCACCTGGCGGATGACGCTCAGCGGTCTGCTCACCGTGCTCCTGTTCTGCATCACCGCCTTCACCGCCCTGTACCTGAGCGTCCAGGTCCCCGCCCCGAACGCCGCCGCAGTGAGCCAGAGCAATATCTACTACTACGCGGACGGCACCGAACTGGGCCGTACCGGCGCGGTCAACCGCGCCTCGGTGCCCCTCTCCGAGATCTCGGTCAACGTGCAGCATGCCGTCGTCGCCGCCGAGGACCGGACGTTCTACTCCAACAGAGGCGTGGACGTTCGCGGCATCCTGCGCGGAGCCTGGCGCACCGTGACCGGCGACGGACTGCAGGGCGGCTCGACGATCACCCAGCAGTACGTGAGGAGCTACTACCTCACCCAAGAACAGACCCTCGGCCGGAAGGTCAGGGAAGCCGTCATAGCGATCAAGGTCAATGAGACACAGAGCAAGGACGCCGTCATGGCGGGGTATCTCAACACCAGCTACTTCGGCCGCAACTCCTACGGCGTCCAGGCCGCCGCACAGGCGTACTACGGCATCCGCGCTTCACAGTTGAACGTCCAGCAGAGCGCCTACCTCGCGGCCCTTCTCAAGGCTCCCAGTGTGTACGACGTCTCCACGGCGACCGGGGCCAACCGGGCCGCGGCCATTGCGCGCTGGAACTACGTCCTGGACGGCATGGTCGAACTCGGTCACCTCGGCAGCGGCGAGCGCGCAAGGATGGCGTTCCCCACGCCGAAGGCACCCCGCCCCACCCCCGGGGTCAGCGGCCAGGCCGGTTACCTCATCGACATCGCCCGCCGCTACCTCGTCGACAACAAGATCATGGATGACGCCACCCTGGCCTCGGGCGGCTGGCACATAACCACCACCTTCAAGAAGAAGAACCAGGACGCCATGGTCGCGGCCGTGAAGAAGGAGTTGCGGCGGCTGCCGGACACTCGCAAGGCCAAGGCCATCCGCGTCGGCGCCGCGTCCGTGGACCCTTCCACCGGAAAGATCCTCGCTGCCTACGGCGGGCCGGACTACGCCTCCCAGTCCTACAACGACGCCATCCGGCACGACCTGCAGGCCGGCTCCACCTTCAAGCCGTTCGACCTTGCCGCCGCGTTGCAGCACCACGCCACCACGCAGGACGGGCGCACCATCACGCCCGGGACCCGTTACGACGGGACCAGCCGCCGCTGCGTCCAGGGCTTGCCCCGAGGTCTGCGCTACTGCCCGCCCAACGAGGACGATCGTGACTACGGCCGGATCAGCCTGCGCAGCGCGATGATGAAGTCCGTGAACGCGGTGTACGCGCAGGTGGGCGCGGATGCCGGTCTGGCCGGCGTGCGAAGGGCCGCCATCGCCGCGGGCCTTCCCGCCGACACACCCGACATGAGCGCCAACCCCTCCCTGGCCCTCGGCGTGGCCGCCCCCAGCCCGCTCGACATGGCCGAGGCGTACGCGACCTTCGACAACCACGGCCGGCACATCGCCACGTGGTCCGTCCAGAAGATCACCCGGAACAACGAGTCGTACGAACTCCCCGGCCACGAGGACATCCAGGCGTTCTCCCGGGCCACCGCCGACCAGGTCACCTCGGTCCTGAAGGGCGTCGTCAGCACGGAGGGCACCGGCTACCTGGCCACCGGCCTGGGCCGCCCCGCCGCAGGCAAGACAGGAACCACGGACAGCAACCTCTCCGCATGGTTCGTCGGGTACACCCCGCAGCTGACCACCTCGGTGGCCATGTTCGCCGAGGATCCCAAGACCCACATACGGATCTCTCTCGGCACCGCCGCCGGCATCAGCCGCGTCAACGGAGGCTCGTACCCGACACGGATCTGGACCGCCTACATGGCCGCGGCCCTGAAGGGCCAGCCGGTGAAGGACTTCCAGCTGATGGCTGCGACCGAGACCGACAGCCCCGCCACCGCGCCCGCCCGAGAGCCCACGTCGACCGCGCCGGCCGGGACGCCGACCCCCACTCCTCTGCCTGGTCCGAGCACGCCGACGGTCATTCCGCCAACGCCTTCGCAGGGTCCGAGCACACCGACAGTGGTGCCCTCGACGCCCTCGGACGACCCGAGCACACCGACGGTGGTTCCGTCCACTCCTTCGCCGGGGCCTACGGAACCGCCCGGCGGGCCCGGCACCGTCAATACGGGCGGGTCGGCCGCCGCCGTGGGCGTCCGGAGCACAACGTGACGCCTCCCTCTGGCCATCACGGGATTCTCTGACTAGAGTCAGAGAATGGATGCGGCGCACATCGACCAGGTGCGGCGGTTCAACCGCACCGTCACCGAACGCGTGGGCGTGCTGTACGACCACTACATGGGCCGCGACCGGCCCATCGGAGCGGCCCGGCTGCTGTGGGAGATCGGCGGGGAGGGCCAGGACGTACGGCGGCTGCGCGAGCGCCTCGGGCTCGACTCCGGGTACGTCAGCCGGCTGCTGCGCTCCCTGGAGACCGACGGCCTGGTGACGGTGGAGCCCCGGCCTCAGGACAGACGTGTGCGCACCGTCCGGCTCACCGACGCGGGCCGCGCCGAGCGCGCCATCCTCGATGACCGCAGCGACGAGCTGGCCGGCTCTCTGCTGGAGCCGCTCAACACCGCCCAGCGCGCCCGGCTGGTCGCCGCCATGGCCGACGTCGAGCGGTTGCTGACCGCCGCGACGGTCACGCTGGACGTCGTCGACCCGGAACACCCCGACGCACAGCACTGCTTGCGGGCCTACTTCTCCGAGCTGCAGGAGCGCTTCGAGACGGGCTTCGACCCCGCGCGGAGCCTGCTGCCCGACGCGGGCGAACTGCGGCCGCCGCACGGCCTGTTCCTCATCGCCCGGCTCCACGGCGAGCCCGTCGGCTGCGCCGGTCTGAAGCTGCCGCCCGGCGCCCGGGCCGAGATCAAACGGATGTGGGTCGCGCCCCACGCCCGGGGGCTCGGCCTCGGCCGCCGATTCCTGGCCGAGCTGGAGGCGCGGGCCGCCCAGTACGACTGCGCCGTCCTGCGCCTGGACACGAACAAGGCGCTCAGCGCCGCGATCAGCCTGTACCGCTCCTGTGGCTTCCAGGAGGTTCCGGCCTTCAACGACGAGCCCTACGCCCACCACTGGTTCGAGAAGCAGATCACCGCAGCGTCACCGCGAGGGTCCGGCTGACTACGCGCGGCCCGAGAGTGTGGCGGGTATGCGTTCGAGGACGCCGCCCGCGAAGACGTCGTACAACGGCAGCGTCTCCAGATGGACATAGCCGATGTGGCAGTCGCAGACGGCGAGGGGGCAGGCGCGCGGGCCCAGAGCCCGCCGGTAGGAGCCGTCGTAGAGATTGCCGAGTTCGGCGGGCACGAAATGGCAGCGGCGTACCGTGCCCTCGCCGTCCACCGAGATCACCGACTCGCCCGTACGGCAGGGCAGCCCCTCCGAGCGGTGCGGGCGGCGGCTGTAGGGGAACAGGGGGTCCAGAGCCGTCCAGCGGCCGGCCTCCTCGTCCGTATAGGTGCGGCCCTCGGCCGCGTTGACCCAGAGGTACACCTCGTCGGGCAGGTCAGCGCGCAGCCGCCGTGCCTCGTCGAGGTGCTCGGGGAAGCCCACGACTCCGACGCTGAAGCGCGCCCCCATCGCGGTCAGCTCCCGGCACTTGCCGAGGAAGCGGTCGTACGGCGTCTGGCCCGGATGGTAGGTGCACCACAGTGCGAGCGTGCCCAGGTCGCATTCCGTCAGCCACTCGGTGCGACAGCTGAGGTTCGTCTGGATGGCGACGCGCGCGATGTGCGGCACATGGGAGAGCTCGGCGAGCGTCCGTCGGTACCAGGAGCGGACCAGGCCCTCGCCCCAGGGGGTGAAGAGCACCGAAAGGCGGTCGCCGGTCTGTGCGACAGCCCATGCGGCGAAGCGCTCGAGCGCCGCGCGGTCGGTGCGCAACTGGTCAGGGCTGTCGCGGCGCTTGGCGAAGGGACAGTAGGGACAGTCGTAGTCGCAGGAGGCGAGCGGCCCGCGGTAGAGAATCGTCAGGTCCACGACGGCTCATTTCAGTTCGTACGCGGCCATGGCGGCCCGTACGGAGTCGGAGAAGAGCTCGGGGCCGAGTGCGTCGGAGTGCGCGAGGCCTTCGGGGGACAGGCGCAGCAGGACAGGGCGTGCCGTGTCGTCGAGCCAGCCGCGGGCCGCGAAACGATCCAGCTCCGCCGGGAAGTCGTCGGCCGGCGCGGCGCCGAACCGGTCGGCATAGTCGGCCAGTTGCATGCCTTCGGCCTGGAGGAGCGACTGGAGCAGATGGCGGCGGCGTGCCTCGTCGGCGTCGACGTACCGGCCGACCTCGGCGCGGGAGAAGTCGTCGGTGGCGGTGTAGTTGTCGATGATCGACCGGATTTCGCGCATGTCGACGGCGTAGTCGAAGGAGTAGTGGAGGGCAGAGGTGTACGAGCGGGCTCCGCAGCCGAGGCCGATCATGCCGTCGGTTTGGCAGGCGTAGTCGTCGGCCGGCTGCTTCGGCGCGTCCTTGCGGCGGAACATCCGCATCGATGTCTGCTCGTAGCCGTGCTCGACCAGGTGGTCCCGGCCCTGGCGGTACAGCCGCAGTCGCAGGCTGTCCCAGGCGGCGTCGGCTTCGGCACCGATCCTGCCGAGGCCGGTCAGCGGGCGTACGTACAAGGGGTAGAGGTAGAGCTCCTCGGGCCGCCAGGCGAGCGCTGCGTCGAGGGATACGCGCCAGGTGTCCGCGGTCTGGCCCTCGATGCCGTAGATCAGGTCGATGTTGAGGACAGGGATACGGGCGTCGCGGATGCGGGCGAGAGCCGCCTCGACATCGGCGCGGCGCTGCGGGCGCACGGCCGCGCGGGCCTCGGCGTCGACGAAGCTCTGGATTCCCAGGCTGAGACGGGTCGTACCGCGGTCGGCGAGCACGGCGAGCCGGTCGGCCGTCGCGGTCGCGGGGGACGCCTCGACGGACAGCGGTACGGCGTGCAGGTCTGCTCCCATGCGCTTCTCGGCGATGTCGCAGAGCCGGTCCAGTTCGTTGGCAGTGAGAAAGGTGGGGGTTCCGCCGCCGAAAGCCGCGGCGACGAAGCGGGTCCCGCCTCCGTCCGCTGCCTGGTCGAGTGCGTCACGTACGGCGGTGGCCTGGCGGTCGAGCGCGTCGAGATACCGGCCGGTCAGCTCGTCGGGGGCGCCGATCCGGGTGAACAGGTTGCAGAAGCCGCAGCGGACCTCGCAGAACGGTATGTGGAGGTAGAGCGAGAGGGCGTTCTTGGGCTCACCCGCCCAGAGATCGCGCAGTGCGGGCCGGTCTTTGAGCTCGCGGTACGCCGTTTTGTGCGGGTAGGCGTACACGTAACTCTGGTAGGGGCGGGGCGCGGTGTTCATCGGGCAGCCCCTTGGTCGAGGGTGAACTGGGCGTACGGCACGGTCCAGACAGCCTCGTGGCCGAGACGGTGACCCGTGTACCCGTCGTCGCCGTACGCCGTGCCGTGGTCCGAGCAGATGATCGCGAAGCAGGGGCGGCGGCTGCTCGCGGCGGCGAAGAGGCGGCCGATGTGCCGGTCGACGTACTCCAGGGCGGCGGCGTGGGTCGCGCGCGAATCGCCGGCCTCGCGGGTGGCGCCGGGCAGATGGAACCAGTTGGGCTGATGCAGCGCGGAGACATTGACGAACAGGAACAGCCGCTGCTGGGCGGGGAGTCCGGCGACGACCTTCTCGGCCCGGGCCACCTGCGTCTCGAAGGAGGAAGGGGACGCCACACCGAACTCCGGCTCCCAGTGGCTCTCCTGGAACATCCCGGGCAGCACCGAGCCGAGAGGGCCCTGGTTGTTGAAGAAGCCGACGCCGCCGATGCACACGGTGTGGTAGCCGGTGTCCGCGAGGCCGGAGACCAGGTCGGGGGTGTCGAAGACGAAGGTGCGCTCGGCGGTGGTCTCGCTGCCCGCGAAGCGTGCGGCGAAGAGGCGCGGGTGGGGGCCGGGCGCGGCGGGTGTGGGCAGGAAGCCCGCGAAGATCGCCTGGTGCGAGGCGTAGGTGAAGTTGCCGGGCGCGTGCCGCTTCTCCCAGGCACCGCCCGGAAGATGGCGGACCAGGTTCGGGATGCGTCCGGCGGCGGCCAGCTCTGCGGCTACGTCGTGGCGCAGGGTGTCGAGGGTGACGAGCAGCAGATCGTGGCTGCCCACGATCTCGTTCATGTCAGGCGATTGCATCATTGTTCCTTGTCGTGCGCTGTACAGCGGCGACCTGCGCCGCGTAGGTGTCCAGGCCCTCGGCGCCGCTGCCGGGCAGGCCGGTGAGGTTCGGCAGGAGATCGCCGAAGGCGTTGACCTCGCCGACCACGAAACGGCGCCAGCCGACCGCCGGAAGCAGATCGACGCCCACGCACAGCGTGCGCGGGAAGCAGGCCGCGGCCCGCTCGCACACGTCAAGGGCGTCGGCCCAGCTGCCGCCCGCCGCCTCGACGGCAGCCCGTGCCTCGTCGAGGTCTCCGCGGGCGCCGCCGAGGTGGAGGTTGGTCATGGGGGAGCGGCTGGTCCGTACGACGGCATGGGTCGCCCGGCCGGCGACGACCACCACCCGCAGGTCGGCGGCCCGGCCGCGCTGGGAGGCCTTGGGGAGCCAGCGCTCGACGTGCAGGCCGTCGGGCGCCAGAGCATCCACGATCGCGGCGACCTCACCTTCGGTCGTACAGCGGCGTACCCGAAGGGAGTTGAAGAGTCGTCCCTCGCTGTCGCGTTCCACTGACGTAGTGGCCCGTACCCGACCGGATCCCGCCGTCTCGACAGCCAGCACGCCCGAGGCGGAGGAGCCGTGCGCGAGCTTGACGAATGCGCGCGGCATCCGGTGCGCGCGCAGCAGTTCGCGTATGTCCGACCAGCCTCGCACTTGCAGTACCGGGGTCCCGGAGGTCGGGGAAGGCGGCACGGGAACGCCCGCACGGTGCAGTACGGCGTGGCACAGCCGCTTGTCGAACAGCACCGCCAGCTCGTCGGGGTCGTCGAGCAGCGTGCAGCCCTCGGCCGCCTGCCCCACCTCCCGTACGGCCGCGGTGAACCGCTCGTACCAGCGGGCCGAGCCCTCGACCCGAGTGGCGTCACCGACGCCGCGCAACAGCCGCTCGACCTCGGCCTCTTCCCCGGGTGAGTCGATCCGTACGGTCTCGCCCGGCCGGAAGGAAACCCCTTGGCGGAGCACCTCCAGCCAAGGCACGACGCGCGCGGCGGGCAGGCCGGCGGCGGCCACGGCCTGCTGGAACAGGGCGACGCGGCGGTTGGCGGGATTGCCGACGACCGCGAAGCGCGGGCCCGCCGCGCTACTCGTCGACGGCGACATATCGGGGCTCGTCGTCCTCGGGGTCCCAGTAGTCGGCCTGGTCCAGGTTCAGCCGTACGCCCTGTGGTTCGAGCTCGTCGCGCAGGCGCTGCTGCATCGCCTCCTGCATGTAGTGGTGGTGGAGGTCCAGGTCCCGCAGGTGGGTCAGCGGCTGGCCGCCGAGCAGGGCTTCGGCGCCGGTGTCGCTGAGGGTCCCCATCGACAGCGCGAGCGAGTCCAGCTGGGCGACGACCGGCGCCGAGGCGACCGCGGCCGCGATCTCGTCCTGGATCTCGCTGTTCTGCACCCCCAGGTGGCTCAGGCGCGGGAAGGCGCCGCCGGACAACAGAGGTGCCAGGTCGGCGACCGTCGCGTCCCCTCCGTAATGCGTGACGCCGAGCCAGAGTTCGAGGCGCTCCAGGGCGGGAAGCGTGGAGGCGCCGACAGCCCTGACGACGGAACCCGGCAGGCCGCCGGATTCGAAGCGGAGCACTTTCAGTGCATCGTGGCGGACCGGTCGCAGGGACAGGGAGTCCTGTTCCGAGACGGTGTCGCCACAGCCGCGCACCGTCAGCTCTTCGAGCCGGGGGAACGCTTCGAGGCAGGGGGTGACGTCGGTCATCTCCAGCCAGGACACCTCGCACTCCTCGCCTGTGACATCGGCGAGAAACAGTGCACGCAGCGCGGGCAAGCGGTGCGCGTCCGCGAGGACCTGGTCGAGGACGGGCCGCAGGGGCGAGTATTCGTCGTGCCACCACGGGCCGAGCACCAGCGCACGGACCTGCGTGGAGTCGACCGAGGTGAGGAAACGGCCCCACAGCTGCGGGAACGGATTGCTCTCGTTCCACAGACAGTCCAGACGCCAGGCCACGGAGTCCGCCGACGGCAGCGGCGCAGCGTGCTCGTCGTCGGGGTCGGGGAGCGTGTGGACGGGAAGTCCGTGGAACGTCTCGGGGTGGTCGATCCCGGTCATGGACACCTCACTCCGCCACTGCCGTGTAGCGGCCCTCGGCGCCCCGGCCGTCCCACGGCTCCTCGCGCTCCGATACGTCAACACGCACGCCGTGCGGCTCCAGCGCATCGGCGACCCGGCGTTCCATCTCCTCCGACAGGAAGTGGTGGTGCAGGTCGAGGCATTCGAGATGGGTGAGCGGCTGCCCTTCGAGCAGCGCCGCCGCCCCCTCGTCGCCGAGGGTTCCGTTCGACAGGTCGAGGGTGCGCAGCCGGGCGACGAGCGGGGCCGAGGCGACCGCGGCCGCGATCTCGTTCTGTATCTCGCTGTTGCGCAGACCGAGATGGCGTAGCCCCGGGAAGCGGGAACCGGACAACAGCGGTGCGAGGTCGGCGATCTCGGTGTCGCCGCCGTACTCCGAGACGCCGAGCCACAGGTCGAGGTGGTCCAGGGCAGGGAGTTCGCTCTCGATGACGCCGCGCACCACGTCGGCCGGGAGGCCGCCGGACTCGAAGACGAGCGAGCGCAGCCTCGTGTGGTGCACCGGCGGAAAGCGGAGCTTGCTGCCGCCGCGCACGCCAAGTTCCAGCAGGCGGGGGAACGCGCTGAGCAGGCCCGTGACATTGGACTGCTCGATCCACGAGATCTCGTTCTCCTCGGAGGTCATGTCGCCGACGAAGACGGCCTCCAGGGAGGTCAGCCGGTCGGCGGCGGCGATGACCAGGTTGATGGGAAAGCTCGAGTCGTTGTCGTACGCCTCGCCCCACTGCCCGACGATCAGCGCGCGCACCTTCCCGGGGTCGACGGTCTTGAGGAACTCGTCGAACACCTCGTCCCAGGGCGGGTCCTCGTCGTACGGGTTCACGGCGATGCGCCACGCGGCGGCGTCCGCGGCGGGCAAGGGCGAGGGGGCGGGGTGGAAGTCGACGGCCGGGAGGCCGAGCAATTCCTGCAGATGGTCCACATGGGACATGGCCCTGATCTCCTGACACTGAGCGGTCGACTGACGTGCGAAAGGTTTACCAAGCCGCACTGACAATGCTGCGAGCGGGCCCCGTCGTCCCGGGCCGGGGCCGATTGTCAGACCCGGGCCGTAGCGTTTTGCCTGTGGTCGGCACAGCGTGTGCGCCAACGAGGGGAGACAGCCATGTACCGGCAAGGGGACGTACTGATCATGCCGCTGGGAGAGTCGGCGGTGCCGGCGCACCTGGTGGACGCACCCGGTGAACTGCGCGACGGGCGGGGACGGTTGGTCCTCGCGCTGGGCGAAGTCACCGGGCATGCGCACGCGGTGCAGGGGCCCGGCAGGCTGGTGCGCGAGGCGGGCCCTCTCGATCCGATGCTGCTTCATCTGCCGGACGGCGGGCGGGTGGTGCACGAGGAGCACGCGGCGATACCGCTGCCGAAGGGCTGGTACCGAGTGGTGCGCCAGCGGGAATACGTGCCGGGCTCGGTCCGGATCGTCGCCGACTGAGCGTCGCTCGTGGCGGGGCGTGGCCCGAGCACGTCTGGACAGGGCAGTACGGGGAAGTGCAGGGCGGGACAGGGAACAGAGAACAGGGGACAGGAACTTCTGATGCAGAACGTAATGACATGGCGGGCTGTCGCGGCGCGAACGGGAGCGGCGGACCGGGCGGCCGCGGAAGAAGGAGTGCGGCTTGCCTACCGCACCGCCGGTCTCGAAGAGCCGACGATGATCGTGTGGACCGCGTCGCCGAAGGCGGCGGTCGAAGCCGTCGAAAAGCTCACCGGTGCGGGACCCTCGGTGCGCGACGAGGTCCGCACCCGGCCATGGGCCGATGAACGACGCCGTCTGCACGACGAGTTGGGCCCCCAGGGCTGGTCCGCGCTGTGGTCCGCGACCGGCGCGCAACTGTGGGACACCACCAGGGAACTGGCCGAGCGGATACGTACCGGAGTCGTCGCCGAGCTCATGGAGCAACCGGAAGACGAGTCCGACGTGCGGTTGCTCCTCCTCGACGCGGTGCTCGGCCAGCACGACGCGGCCTGGCTCGCGGCGTTCGACGGCCGTGGCGAGCGGCTCGCGGGACTGGCACAGGTGGCCAGGAACGCCGGATGGTGGTGGCCGTACAAGAACGCGGTGGTCATCAGCGAGCGGCCGGTGGAGTTGCACCGCGACGAGGCCGGACGCCTCGACCGTGGCGACGGCCCGGCCCTGGCCTTCCCGGACGGCTTCGCGCTGTACGCCTGGCGGGGTATGCCGGTACCCGCGGCATTCCTGGACGAGCTGGCATCACTGACCCCCGCGCGCATACGGGCCGAGGAGAACGCGGAGCTGCGCCGCGTGATGCTGGAGTTCTACGGCTACGACCGCTATCTCAGCGAGTCGGACGCCCAGCCGGTGCACCGCGACGAGACCGGCATTCTCTGGCGCATCGCGCTCCAGGGCGACGAGGATGTGGTGATGGTCGAGGTGGTCAACTCCACCCCCGAGCCGGACGGCACGCACCGCACGTACTGGCTGCGCGTGCCGCCCACGACAAGGACCGCGAAGGAAGGCGTGGCTTGGACGTTCGGGCTCGGCCAGGAGGCGTACGAACCGGTACGCCAGACCTGAGCGGATCCACGTGAGCCGATCTGGGCGCAGTGGAGAGGGCCCGGCAGGGCGGTTGCGCGCAACGCGAGGCGCGCCGGAACGGCTGCTTCGAAAGCCGGGCCGCACCCCCCACGTACAGTGAGTGCTGTGAAACTGACGGACGGAAACTACCGTCTCGGACCGTCGACCGGCCGACTGCTGATCAAGACCAGCAGGACCGGGCTCGGCCGCAAGGCGGGACACGACCTCACCATCGAGGCCACCCGATGGTCCGCGGACATGATGGTTGTCGTCGGCGATCCTGAGAAGTCGTCGGTGACCCTGACGGTCGAGACGGGCTCGTTGGACGTCCGGGAGGGGACGGGCGGGCTGAAGCCACTCACCGATGCCGACCGGGCCGATATCAAACGGACGCTGGGCGGCGAGGCCCTGCTGCACACCGCCCAGCATCCCGTGATCACCTTTCGTTCCACTCGCATTGCAGGAACGCCTCAGTCCTTCGAGATCACTGGGGACCTCACCATCAAGGGCCGGACGCACCCGGTGACGGTGCACGGGGTTACCGACGGCGGCGCGCTGCTGAACGGCTGGGCGACCGTCACTCAGTCCGTCTGGGGAATCAAGCCCTACAGCGCGTTCTTGGGCGCGTTGCGGTTGGCCGACGAGGTCCGGATCGAGTTCGAAGTGACTGAACTGAACCCGGTACCCGGACCGGGGCAATCCCTGGCGTAGACGGGCAGGCATGCCCGTCAGACGCACGGGCCCCGCAAACTGGCCGGGCCCACGCCCGGGTCGTCGTGACCGTCACGTCGGCCGGGACATGAGGCAGGGTGCGCCGGCCGGGTCCGCTGCTGGGGGAGCATGAGGAGGGGCCCGGTGTTCAGGGCCGCTTTCGGCTTCGGCCGGATCGCCGTTCCGGGTACGGGCCGGAGCCGCCAGCGCGCGCTGACGGCGGCCAGCGCAAGCGTCGCTTCGGCCATGCCGAAGCTGTCACCGATGCATTTGCGGCTGCCCGCGCTGAACGGCACCATGGCGCCGCGCTGCGGCGACGACACGCGCCCGGGAAGCCAGCGGTCAGGGGCGAAGCGCTCGGGGTCCGTAAAGACACGGGGATCGCGGCCGAGGACGTACGGGCTGAACAGGACGATCGTGCCGGGAGCCAGCGGCTTGCCCGCCAGTTCGGTCTCGACGGTGGCCGTCCGGGTGAGGATCCAGGCGGGCGGGTAGAGGCGCAGCGCTTCAGTGACGACGCGCCGGGTGTGGTCGAGTGCGGGCAGGTCGTGGAAGGCAGGCAGCAGCCGTCCGCCGAGGACGTGGTCGACTTCCGCCTGCAACTCCTGTTCGGCCTCCGGGTGCCGGGCCAGGAGGTGGCAGGCCCACGCCAGGGTGCTCGCGGTCGTCTCGGTTCCGCCGATCAGCAGCGTCATGACCTGGTCGCGGATCTCGTCGTCCGTGAAGCGCCTGCCACTCTCCTCGTCCTGAGCACCCATCAGGATCGACAACAGGTCCTCGGTGTCCGCCCCGGCACTCCGGCGGGCCTGGACGGTCTCGTCGATGACGGTGCGCAGCCTCGCACGCGCCTGGTCGAATTGCCTGTTCCCCGGGGTGGGGAGTGAATGCAGCACACCGATCGGCGCGATCATTCGCCTGTATATGCCGCTGAGGATGACAGGCAGGCAGTGCTGCACCTCCGCTACGGCTCGGCTGCCGATCGTGGTGGAGAAGAGGGTGCGCATGGTGACACGGATCGTGAGTGCGTGCAGCGCGGCGTTGAGGTCGAAGGCCCGGTCCGCTTCCCATGCAGCGAGCGTGGCGTCGATCTCTTCGCACATCACGCCGGCGTACGACGCCATCCGGCTGGGGTGGAAGGCGGGCTGCACGAGTCGGCGCTGGATCCGGTGCTCCGCCCAGCCGGAGGTGACCAGGCCGTTGCCCACCAGCAGCCGGGCCGCCTCGAACAACGGGCCACCCTTGTCGAAGGTACGGGGGTCCAGCAGGACCTGCTGTACGAGCTCGGGCCGACAGACCATGAAGGCGCGGCGAGGGCCGAGGCGCACCTCGACCAGGTCGCCGTGGGCGGGCAGGGAGGTGAGGAATTCCAGAGGCCGGCGTAACAGGGGTATCGCGTGGCCGAGGACGGGTAGCCGGCCGGGGGCGGCGCCTATTGCTGTCGGCGGGGCAGTGACAGACGCCGGCAGACGAGGCCTCAGCCAAGCAGATCGGATCGGTGCCAAGGTTCAGTTCCTTGTCATGGAAGGCTCGAACTGGTCCGTGTCGGCTGCGGGCGAGGCATCGGGATCATGGGCGGGCCGTGGCCGGAGTCGGGTGACGGAACCGGTGAGGCTGATCCATCCCGATGTGGAGCCGTCCCACACGTAGCCGTCGCCGAAGTAGCGAGGCGTGAGGTACTCGAATTCCTGGCTGCCACCGATGACATGGTCCAGCCCGCGCAGGTAGGCGCGGATGTCCGCGCGCGAGCCGTGCGGGCCGTATCGCAGCCGGTCCCGTGCCGCGAGATAGGCTCTCTCCTGGGACTCGACCAGCTGGCAGAGCTGGTCGACGGACTGCTGCAGACCCAGGCCCTCGCGCTCGATGAGCACACGGACCAGCGTCATCTTGTCCTCCTGGACGTGCTCCTTGCGCCATGACAGCAGGTCGTTGACGATGATCATCTGTTGCATCCCGTACGTGTGCACCTCCCTGAGCAGCGACTCGTCCGCGGTCATGTCGACCTCAACCGCGTACTCGGTCATCAGCCGTATGAAGTCGCAGCCGAAACTGTCCATGCGTACGGCCATACAGGTCTCGTAGTCCGGGACGCGGGCCTTCAGCTTGAAACCGATCTCTGTGGCGCACCCGCGCAGAAACGCCTCCAGCGAGTCGGTGAACCGCCGGATCTGCGCGGGGGAGAGTCCGGGGCTGATACGTCGCCACAGGTCCTTGCCGGCACGGGCGTACGGGAAGTCCTCGCTCCCGCCCTGGCCTCCGTGGAAGTCGGCCATGATGCCGGCGAACACCGCGCGGGCGTCTGCCTCGTCGGCTCCGAGCGCCGAGCGGTCCGAAGCGGAGCTGTCGATGGCGGTGACGTACTGGTACCAGTCAGTGACGTCGAGCGCCCGCTGCTCGTCGGCATCCGGAACGGTGAGCGGCCCGTACAGCCCGTTCCGCTGGCGAAGGAAGAAGAGCAGGTCCTCCTCGCGTGCGAAGCAGCCGCCGAGTTGGCGGCGCACCCAGCCGTTGGACCGGAACTCGATCTGCGCGGCCTTGGGGTGGTAGGCCACCGGAAGCAGCCGGGGCAGTTCTGGCAGGAAGAACTCCGTCATGACCTCCTCGCCGATGTGGCATAAGCGAGTTGGCGCAGGGCCACGGTGGCTGACTCGGGGAAGGGCGCGCGGTCGATGAGCTCTCGCGTGGTCGGCCTCGCGGAGCGGCGCTTGGCCGCCAGAAACTCCGCCAGTACGGCATCAACCGCCTGCCGGACGTCGATCAGGTCCGGCACGGCATGGGTGAGAGGGGCCAAGGAATGGTCCTCGGCACCCGTCGCAGCAGTGAGCATTTCCCCCTCCAGGGGAGCGAGACGAGGAACAGGGGGTGGGGAGCGTGCGCTCCCGTGCTGTCGCGCCGTGATGGATCCTGCGCTGCTCGCCGCCGCAGGAAACCGAAGTTGTGGCCCCATGGCGCACTCACGCCCATCGAGGTGGCGCACAACACCGCGCATGCGACCTCACGTGCGCCGTTTCACGCCCCGTACGGCGCTCCCCTAAGGCGACTCGGGCGGCGCCACGTCCAAGCGGCGCGGCCTCAGACCCGCGGCGACCAGTTCGTCGCGAGCCTGCGCAGCTACGCCCCCGGCCCCGCACCGGCCGGCCAGGTCCACTCCCCGGTGCAGGGGCTCCGCGGCCTCCGCGAGGCGTCCGGCACGGCGCAGTGCGGTTCCGAGCTCGACCAGGGCGCTGGCGAGTTCGTAACTCGACGGCGCCGTCTCCAGCACGGGGACGGCCCGCCTCAGCAGGGCAATGCCCTCCGGTCCCTCGGTCACCCGGGCGAGCACACGCAGGGCCCGCCCCACCGCAGTTGCCGTACCGAACCGCTCGGCGCGCAGCAGCGCATCCTGGGCGAGCTCCAGCGCCCGGGCGGCGTCCGTCGTCCGGGAGGCGAGCGCCAGGTGGGGGAGCCACGGACACCAGGCGGGATTGCGCATACCACGCAGGTCCAGGCGGTGCCCCACCTCGGTCAGCTCCTCGGCGGCTTCCTTTTCCATGCCACGCGCCAGCAGCAGTTCGCCGTGGACGGTCTGGGCGTCGGGAAGCGTCACGACCGACGGGAAGGGCTTGCCGAACCGGCGGGCTGCGGCCAGTTCCTGGGCGGCCGCTGTCTCCCCACGCGCCAACAGGATCTCGATCAGGCCTCCGAGCGCGTACCACTGCGCATGGGCGCCCCCGGGCCCCAGTCGGTCGGCCAGCTGCAGTCCCGCCCGCACGAAGTCCTCGGCGTCGGCGAGTTGGCCCTTCCAGAAGCGGATGTAGCCCAGCAGGCTGTAGCCGAGCGCGAGGTGTACCCCGCGCCAGCCCTGGCACTCGTACTCCGCGATCGCGGCCGCATACAGCTCCTCGGCCCGGTCCGGCCGGTCGCAGTACAGGAAGGTGAGGGCCACCAGCGACGGGACCTCGAACCCCCACTCGTCGTCCGTCCAGCTCATGCCCTCGGGCCCCAGCGCCCGCTCCGCGTACGACAAGGCGGTGGCCACCGGCTCGCCGCGGACCATGGCATTCCACGCGCGCAGTCCGAACAGGTAGCGCTCGGTCCGGCTCCGGCCGGACAGCCGCCCGGTGAGCTGGGTGAGCCGACGCGACAGGACCTGGGCCTCCTGGCTGGTGGAGGTTACCCCCGCCACCATGAAGTGCTCCATGAACATGCGCAGGCGCACGCGCGAATCCGTGGCCGTGGCGGCTTCCCCGATCGCCACGTGCGACGCCTCGGACAGCCGGTCGCAGTACGCCAGCGCTCGCATGAGCCGGATCACGATGCTCTGCCGCAGCGCAGACGGCAGATCCGGCTCATCCAGCGCGGCTTGCAAGTGGTTCACCGTCGCCGCCGGGTCCTGCATCAGTGCGGGAGAGCCGAGTTCGTACAGGACCGTGGCCCGCAGCGGTGCGGGTGGAGGCTCGCACAGGGCGCGGCTCAGACAGCGACGGGCCGCCTCCGGAGCGCCCCGGCGCACGTACTCCTGCGCGGCGTCGCGCAACTGCTCCGCAGCCCAGGTGTCACCCTCCGGCTGCGTCTCCAGAAGATGCCGCGCCGCCACGGCCGGGCCGTGCCCCTGCTCGACGAGCTCCCAGGCCGCTTTGCCGTGCAAGGCCACGCGTGTCGCGGGCGGAATGGCACGGTAGATCGCCGTCGCGATGAGCGGATGCACGAATTCCAGCGTCGGCCCGTACGTCAGAATCCGCTCGGCCCGCAGTACGTCCGCCGCGTCGGTGAACTCGGCCTGGCCGAGCGCCGCCAGGGATGCGGCCAAGCAAGGGGTTGCCTCCGAACCGAGGACGGCCACTGCCCAGGACAGCCGCATCGCGACCGTGCCCAGTTCCTTCAGCCGGTCCACCAGACCGCCGCGCCAGCTCTCGGCGGCAAAGTTCCGCAAGGCGCCGGCGTTCTCCCGGACGGGATCCAGACGGCGGTCGCGCACCTTCGCCACCAGCTCGACCGTCTCGAACGGGTTGCCGCCGGTCACCAGCCAGGCCTCCTGGCAGAAGCCGTCGTCGGCCTCGGCATCCAGCCTCTCGCGCACCAGATCCGCGACGGCGCTCGGGCTCAGCGGGGCCAGGTCCAGTGGACGCACCCGGAACCGCTCGACCATGTCGGTGAACACGCCCGCCACCTCGCCGAGTTCGTCCGGGCGGTAGGCGACGACCATCAGCACCGGCAGCTCTTCCACCCGCCTCGCGAAGGACGCGAGCCACGCCACCGACTCCGCGTCCGCCCAGTGGAGGTCGTCAACGACGAGGATCAACGGGCCGCGCTGGACGGCCACATGGGTGACCACCCAGTCCAGCCCGTCGCGCACACCCTGCGGATCCGGTGCCGCGCCCTCCGTCGCGGGAGGACACAGTCCGACACACGGACCGACGATGCCGTACCAGTCGCCCAG
The DNA here is from genome assembly GCF_045207475.1 of Streptomyces sp. NBC_00885. Lineage (NCBI taxonomy): Bacteria > Bacillati > Actinomycetota > Actinomycetes > Kitasatosporales > Streptomycetaceae > Streptomyces > Streptomyces sp. NBC_00885. The sequence continues at coordinate 266,247 of NZ_CP108796.1, read as the reverse complement.
CACCTCCCGGCGCTCGCTCTCGGAGTACGAGGCCAGCAGCGGCTGGAACAATTGGCGTACCACGTGGAAGGCAAGGCTCTGTTCCTGCTCGACGCCCTTCGCGAAGAGCCCTGTGCACTCCCGCTCGGCCGCGCGGCGGCGCACCTCGTTGAGAAGGGTCGTCTTGCCCCCGCCTGCCGGTCCCGTGAAGGCCAGCAAGCCGCCGCGGTGCTCGGCGGGAGTTGTCGGGTCCGTCGCCGAGCGCCCGATCACGGCATCCAACGCGAGCTGAGCGAGGGACAGTTCAGCCTCTCGCTCCAGCGTTTTCGGCACGGTCCGCACACCCTGCTTGTGCTGCTCCCCGGCCCCCGGCCGGGTCACCACCCGCTGAATGTCGGTCTGATCGGTGACCACCCGTTTTCCTCCCGGCACGGTGCAGCCAAGCACGTCGGCGATCACGCCATTGATCGTTGACTCACCGTATCTCCCGGGCAACCGTCAGCAACAGAACTGCGGCGTATTTCGTATTTTCATGAGCATTCGCGCGCTACACTCTCGCCGCCTTCTGTGCTGCGGCACGGGGGTTTTGTTGCCGAGGTTCAGGAAGCAGTGCCTGCGGGCGGGGCACCGGTGATCGCGGCGCGGTAGAGGGCATGGGTGGCGGCGCCGAAGTAGGCGCTGTAGGAGACCTGGGGGGTGTTGCCGCCGGTGTGGTAGCCGCCGATGACCCCGATCACGGCCCAGCCGCCCGGCCACGGCACCAGCATCGGCCCGCCGCTGGTCCCGCCCGTGAAGGCGTCGCAGGCGATGCGAGCGAAGGTGCCCGGGTCGGCCGGGTCGTCGCTGACCCACATGGTGGTCCAGCTCCAGCACTCCAGCGGCTTCTCCGCCCTCGCCGGGTAGCCGATCATCCGCACCGGGGCGTGGTAGTACCCCGTCCCGGTGAGCAGGTGCACTCCGCCGACCGCGTCCTGGAGTCGTGTCCCGTCCTGATTGGGCTCGGTGAGCGCGAAGGCGAAGTCGTACGCTGCCCCCGCGTGCGCGCCGAGGTCATAGTACTGCTGCGGGACGTAGACGCCGTTTGTCTTGATCGGGAAGATGCCGAAGGGCTTGAGGCCGTCGTGGTACTGCGGCACGAAGCCCAGGTTGCGCTTGGGGGAGGTGCCGGAGTAGCCCTTCAGGCAGTGCCCGGCGCCGAGCACCAGGTCGTGGCCGGGGCTGCGCACCACCGAGCCGCTGCAGGTGCGCCCGGTGCCGGTGGCGTCGGTCCAGAAGAACGTGCCGGCCTGGCGCATGCCGTCGAAGCTCCGGCTGGGAGGGATGTACTCGCCCGGCTGAGGCCCGTCCACCGTCGGTGAGACGGCTCGGGGCGTCAGCCCCGTCTCGGAGCTCTTGTCGGTGTCGCCGGGCAGTGCGGCCGTCATCCGGGCCTGCGTCCAGTAGGCGTTGAGCTGGACGGCGGCCGGGTTCGGCCCGGCCGGGGGCTCGTCGGCGAAGGCTGCCGGGGCGAGCCCGGCGGAGAGCAGCAGGGCTGCCGTGAATGCTGCCGCGTGTCGGACGATCCTGGTCCTACGCACCATCAGTTCCCCTCTGGCCGGACACAAGTGACGGCTCACCATACGAGTGGTGGGCAACGAGCAGAAGTGTGCACCCCGGCCGCCCAGGTACCTGCGCTTCGGTCATATTCGGGCAATGGCGTAATGGTTCGCAATCATTCATGACTTGCCTTGACGCTCCCTTCCCAGCCACGGGACATTGATTGCTCCTGGACGGATCTCGCAGGTTTCGCGTGCACTCCGGAGCCGGGCAAACAGGGGCACGCGCCGGTGCTGGAGTGCGCCTGGCTCGTTCCCGGATGGGGGGAGTCACCCGCATGGGACTGTTCAGGAAAAAGACACACCCACAAGCCGTTCCGAGGCCGTTGACGGTCGACGACGAGGATCTTGCCAACGCGGCACAGCTGCTGCCGCGTTTTCTTGTGGCCATGGACGACCGGGGTGTGCGGATGGGGGCGCTCGCCGTCGCCGAGGCCGCGGGGGCTCTGAGCCTGCAGGAAGCAACCCTGGCGCAGATGCGGACGGGCGACAGCGGCGTCGACCGGCCCTGGAAGTGGCTGACGGCAGTCGGACGCGAAGCAGACCGTCAGGGCAACGCTGAACTAGTCGCGCAGGTCGCGCTGTTCACCCTCCACTGGGTCATGAACGTCCAGCCCAAAGCGGGGTTTGCGGACCACATGGACATGAAGATGGACGACCCGTCCTCAGAGGTACTCGCGGACATCTACTCATTGGCGCTCGAGACATTGCCTCGGCTCGACCCCGACACCGTCATTGTCAATCACCCCGAAGGTGCGTTGACAGCAGAGAAGACCCTCGTGGCGTGCGCCCAGCAGGCCCTGGGCATCGGCCAGTTGCTGGAGCCAGGTGTCCTGGAGTGCGCACGGAGCTACGCCGCGTAGGGCGCGACGTAACCGCCACGAGCGGCTGTAGCCGACGGGCCGCCGCCCCCGGGATTCCAGGTACGGTCTGGCTGTCTCGGCGTGGGAAGGACAGCAGGTCCGCGGCGCGGTCGCGCACCTTGACCGCGGGGCGGCGGCGCCCGTACGGGCACGGCTCCCGGGCGCCCCGCGTCGCCGCGGCATTTGCTGCCGAGTGGCCCCACCGAAAGACCTGGACGCCCGCCCGAAAGATCCAGGTCTTACGGTCCGTAACCCTGGCCACGGCACAGCACTCGCTGATGGGATCGAGCCAGACAGGCGCCCCAACGCACGGGCTGAGCCTGCAGCGACGGGCAGCCCTACAGGCCCGCCGCCCCGCACGACGAGAAGAGCACCATGCCGCACACCCCACAACCCGCAACCGCCGAGAACCCGCCGGTGATCCACACGGCCTCGCAGGTGCCCGCCGACGCGCCGGTCGCCACGACCGGATCGGTGCCACCGCAGGCACTCTGGCCGCACACGGTGCCCGATCGACACAGCAACAACGCCGTCGTCGTCGTTCTCTCCTGCGCCCTGTTGCTCAGCCTGTGTAGCCTCTATGTCTCTGTCCAGCGCAACATATACGCCGAGACGACTCCCGCCGTCGAGCACTCGGGCGAGTGCCAATCGCCTCTCGACGACAAGGAATTCGACTCCTGGGACTCGGCCGTCCTCCACCGCACCGCAGCCGGCACCCGCGAGTGAATACCAGCAGCACGCCCCACCGCTCGGCAGGAAAGCTGGCTCGCAGCCTCCTCCTGGTCTCCGCCGGAGTTCTCACGGCGGTGACCGGAGTCATCATCTGGGCCCTCTGCACCGTCGGCGGTGGACCGGCACTGCTCGCCGCGGCCGTCGTCCTCGCGGCACCGTGGGCGGTCATCCACTGGGCGACCGCTCGCGCGCGAATGCATCACTCGAACGACGAGAAGGGCGAGAAGGACGAGGTCGTTCAGCGCAGCGCCTCCGCCAGGCCCTGACGGCCCTTGATGCCCAGCTTGCCGTAGACATGGGTGAGATGGATCTCCACGGTCCGCAGGCCGACGAAGAGATGCTGGGCGATCTCCCGGTTGGTCATCCCACCCGCAGCGAGGTCGGCGACCCTGCGTTCCGTCGGAGTGAGCGCGTCCACACCCTGGAAGGTGCGGGTACGCGGCCGGTCACCGAGGACGCGCAGCTCCCGCAGCGCGCCCTGCGCGACCACACCGGCATTGCACGCATGGGCGACACTGACCGCCTCCTGGAGGTCCGCACGGGCCTCCGGGATTCTGCTGCAGCGCATGGCCAGGGCCCCGCGGTCGGCCAGCGCTTGCGCGTACCGGAAGCGGGCAAGTGAGGTCTCCAGCACGCCTACCGCTTCGTCGAGCATCTGAAGGCCCTCGGGCCCGCCGGTGACGATTCCCAGGGCGCGCAGCGCGACAGCCGTCATCTCCGGGACGCCCCAGCGCCGGGCGAGCGCCACCTCCTCCTCGGCGAGACGTACGGCCTCCTCGGCGTGGCCCAGCCGCGCGTGCACCAGCGCTGCCTCGGAACGCCAGGGGTAGAAGCCGGGGGCGGGCATGTTGCGGGCCACCGTGCGAGCACCGCAGGCGAGGAAGTCGGCGAGGCCCTCCTCCAGTCGGCCCTGCTCAACGCGCAACCAGCCCCGAGCGAGCAGCGGATAGTCGTTGATCCAGTACGGATGGAGCTGCCCGTCCATGCCGCTGCGCTCCAGCAGAGACTGTGCCTCCTCGATGCGGCCCTGCCGGGTGAGCGACTCGATGAGGGTCGCGACGGCGAACACCGTGTGGCTGGAACCGAGCGGCACCCCGACTTCCAGCAGCGCCTCCAGGGCGGCTTCGGCGTCGGCCTCGCACTCCAAAGTACGGCCCAGCCGCGCGTTGGCGTTGCCTCGCATGGCGACGGCATGCGCGTACTGGAAGACCGCGCCCCGGGCCCGCGCCTCGTCGATGGCGGCCTCTGCGTACTCGTGTCCGAGGTCGGGGCGGCCGGCGGCACCGAGCGCGAGCATCGCGCAGTGGTAGACCACCGACTCGTCGTCTGCCGGCGCCAATCCGTGGCCCAGCGCAATGCGGGCCAGCCGGACCACCTCCTCCGCGTCCTCTCCCACCATCGCTCCACGCAGGCTGAGCAGCGCGGCAAGGGGACGTTCGACGGCGGTCCCGGACGCGTCCGTCATGGCCAGGTCCATCAGCCGCGGATAGGCACGTGCGGCGGACGCGAGCTCGACCAGGCTGATGAAGAGGAAGTCGATCTCCAGGCGCAGCGCGTACGAGGGGTCGACCGGGCGTATGGCGGCGCTGGTGCGTTCCAGGACGTCCAGGGCGTCGAGGTAACGGTCGACGGCGAACAGCGCGCCTGCCAGCCGGCGGGCGGCCGAAGTCTGTTCGCTGGGGGCCTTGCTGAGCTGGAGGCTGCGGCGCAGCTCGTCGATGGCGGTCGGGACGCTGGATTCGAGCTCCGCCTCGCCCAGCAGGCAGAGAACCGCAGCCCGCTCCTCCTCCGTCAGTGGTTCACGCAAAGCGCGTCGCAGATACAGGGCGGCCCGGTCGTGCGCACCGGCGTCGCTCGCCTCGGCCGCCGCCCGGCGTAGTACCTCGGGCGCAAAGGGCTGCCCGGGGGCGCAGTGCAGCAGATGGTGGGCGACCTGCTCGGGTGCAGCGACGCGGCCGAGCAGGAAACGGGCGGCGCCGGCGTGGAGTTCCTGGCGTCGACTGGGCGCTACGAACTGTTCAACGGCGTCCGAGAGCAGCGAGGCGGCGATGCCCACGCCCTGCTCGCACTGGTGCAGGATCCCGGCACGTACGAGGGTGTGCACGGCGTCCTCGGCGGCGGGCTGCGGCACTGAGGTGACTTCTGCGATCAGTTCCACCGGACTTGGGAACCCGAGGACCGCCACCGCGCCGGCTACGGCTTCACTGTGGGCTCCGGTGCCACAGAGCAACGAGCGGACGGCGGGCGCGAGTTCCGGCAGCAGCGCGCCGAGGGCGACGGACACGGTCCGCTCACCGTCGGCAGCGTCGGGCCTCGGTTGCGGCGGTGCGGCGGCCAGGGCGCCGAGAAGGGAACGGAGCAGGAAGTGGTTGCCGTCCGTGGCCTGCTGGCATGCGTTGAGGAATGCCTGGTCGGCGTCGTGCCCGAGGGTCCGGGCGAGCACTGCTCCTGTGTCGTGCAGCGCGAGCGGGGGGAGGCTGATGTGGTCGCGGAAGAGGGGCAGGACGGCGCCGAGCGCATCCTCGTCGGGCGACTCGCCGGGGCCCAGCGAGGCGATGACGGCGGGCGGAGAGCCGTCGGCGCGGCGCATCAGCCGTCGGAGCAGGCGGAGCGAGGCCGTGTCCGCCCACTGCAGGTCGTCCACACAGATCAGAGGCCGGCGCCCGTCGGCGCCAAGCCGGGCGATCACGGTGTCAAGGCTCCGGTGATACGCGCCGTCCTCGGGCGGTTCGCCGGAGGGCCGAACGGAGGGGGCGGGCGGGGCTGATTCGAGCAGTTGCCGCAGCACCGCGTGGTCGGTGCGGCTGTCGCCGGGATCGGCCCAGGCGTCGAGCACGGCCCTGTCGTCGGCCCGCGCCTCATCGAGCAGGGCGCGCAGGAGTGCGCTCTTCCCACTGCCGAAGCCGCCCCGTACAAGGACGAACATGTGGTCACGGTCCGTAACTGTGGGGGTGTCACCGATCCCGAGCAGGGACCGCAGTTCCGCGAGTTCGGCCTCCCGTCCGATGAGATCGGGGATCGTGCCGGGCGGGCCGGGAGACGCACCGGGGACCCCCGTCCCCTGCCCGGACATGGCGGCCGCTTGCGCTGCGTACTGCATGGATATCGCGTTTCCCCCCTTCGCGGCTCCCGTGGCTCGGATGCCGCTGACAGATTCTTGCACCGCCGCACGCGTGGACCTACCGAAAGAACCCGCACCCGCACCGAAAGATCTAGACCTTACGGTGCGTAACGCTGGCTGTATCCCGTCGGCTGCTGATGAGATCAGACCGACCCTCGGTGCACGCCGACGTCACAAGCCTCCGGCACCGGCCGTGAAGAGCTTCGCCCCGCGCACTCGCCGGGCGTTCGTCGTTCCCCAACCTCACCAGTACGTACGGAGATCCATGTCCAGCCCGCCCGAAACGCTCCAGAAGCCGCAGTACGCGGACATACGCGACACCGAGAGCTTCGCCGAACTCCGCAGCCGCTTCCGGCGTTTCAGCTTCTCGATGACCGGCGCGTTTCTGCTCTTCTATGTGTCCTACGTCGTCCTGTGCACCTATGCACCGCACCTGGTGGCGACCAAGGTCATGGGGAACGTAAACGTCGCCCTGCTGCTGGGCCTGGCGCAGTTCGCCTCCACCTTCCTCATCGCCTGGCTCTACACCCGTTACGCGAAGAAGCAGCTCGACCCGCTCGCCGATTCCCTGCGGTTCGCCGCACAGCCAGCCATCGACCCTCTCGCGCCGACGCGAGGTGGGGCGTGAACGGCACCGCACTCCTTGAGACCGGAACGCTCGCCGCGGCCGGCGCCTCACAGAACCGCACCATGATCATCGCGCTGTTCCTGCTCTTCGTCGCCATCACCCTGGGCATCACCGTCTGGGTCGGCAGAAACAACAGGAGCACCACCGACTTCTACGCCGGAGGACGGTCGTTCAGCGGCTTCCAGAACGGTCTCGCCATCTCGGGCGACTACATGTCGGCGGCCTCCTTCCTCGGCATCACCGGATCCATCGCCCTCTTCGGCTACGACGGCTTCCTCTACTCGGTCGGATTCCTGGTCGCCTGGCTCGTGGCGCTGCTGCTCGTCGCCGAACCGCTGCGCAACAGCGGCCGGTTCACCATGGCGGACATCCTCGCGTTCCGGATGCGGCAGCGTCCCGTCCGTACCGCCGCCGGCATCTCCACCATCGTGGTCTCCATCGTGTACCTGCTGGCCCAGATGGTCGGCGCGGGCTCGCTGGTCGCGCTGCTGCTCGGGGTCTCCGGCGACGACGCCAAGAAGTGGATCATCCTGGGCGTCGGCGCTCTGATGATCTTCTACGTCACCATGGGCGGGATGAAGGGCACCACCTGGGTGCAGATCATCAAGGCGGGCCTGCTCATGGCCGGCGCGCTGCTGCTGACCGTGCTGGTGATGAACCGCTTCGGCTGGAACCTCTCCTCACTTCTCGGTTCGGCGGCCGAAGCCAGCGGCAAGGGGGACGCCTTCCTCGAACCGGGACTGAAGTACGGCATCAGCTCACTCACCCGGCTCGACTTCGTCAGCCTCGGCCTCGCCCTCGTCCTGGGCACGGCCGGCCTGCCCCACATCCTGGTCCGCTTCTACACCGTGCCCAGCGCACGAGCCGCGCGGACCTCGGTGAACTGGGCCATCGCGGTCATCGGCTTCTTCTACCTGATGACCATCGCGCTCGGTTTCGGCGCGGCGGCACTGATCGGCCCCGAAGCGATCAAGGCATCCAACCCGGCCGGCACGACGGCCGCGCTGATGCTCGCCGAGGAACTGGGCGGCGGCCCGGCGTCCACCACCGGAGCGCTGCTGCTCGCCGTCATCTCGGCGGTCGCCTTCGCGACCATCCTCGCTGTCGTGGCCGGCCTCACCCTGGCCTCCTCGGCCTCCTTCGCCCATGACCTGTACGCCCATGTCATCCGCAAGGGCGGGGCCGGCGAAAAGCAGGAAGTACGGGTGGCCCGCTGGTCTGCGGTGGCGATCGGAGCTGTCGCAGTGGCGTTGAGCATGTTCGCGGACAAGCTCAACACGGCGGCACTGGTTGCGCTCGCGTTCGCGATCGCGGCATCGGCGAATGTGCCGACCATCGTCTACAGCCTCTTCTGGAAGCGCTTCACCACCACGGGCGCACTGGCCGCCATCTACGGCGGTCTGGCTTCCTCCCTGCTGCTGGTGATCTTCTCCCCGGTGGTCTCCGGCAAGCCGACATCCATGTTCCCGAGCGCGGACTTCCATCTCTTCCCGCTGGAGAACCCGGGACTGATCTCCATTCCGCTCGGCTTCCTGCTCGGGTGGCTCGGCACAGTGCTGTCCCGGCCCGAGGAGCGCGGCGCAGAAAAGCACGCGGAGCTGGAGATCCGCTCCCTGACGGGCATTGGCGCGAACTGACCCCGCCCACCGCCCCCTTCGGTGTCCATGCCGACGCCCTCCAACGGTTCATCCTTCGCAACAGACCATGAGGAACGAGAAGTGAGTAACGAAAGCCTGGCCAATCTGCTGAAAGAGGAGCGCCGTTTCGCTCCGCCGGCCGAGCTGGTCGCCCATGCCAACGCTGGGGCAGAGGTGTACGAGAAGGCCGAGGCCGACCGGCTGGGATTCTGGGCCGAGCAGGCCAGGCGCCTTTCCTGGGCCACCGAACCGGCCGAGACACTGGACTGGTCGAACCCGCCGTTCGCCAAGTGGTTCGCGGACGGCACGCTGAACGTCGCGTACAACTGCGTGGACCGCCATGTCGAAGCGGGCAACGGCGACCGGGTCGCCATCCACTTCCAGGGCGAGCCCCGGGACAGCCGCGCGATCACCTATGCCGAGCTCAAGGATGAAGTCAGCCGCGCCGCCAACGCGTTGACCGAGCTGGGTGTCACCAAGGGCGACCGGGTCGCCGTCTACATGCCGATGATCCCCGAAGCGGTCATCGCGATGCTGGCCTGCGCCCGCATCGGCGCCGTCCACTCGGTGGTCTTCGGCGGCTTCTCGGCCGACGCGCTCGCCGCCCGTATCCAGGACGCCGACGCCAAGCTGGTCATCACGGCCGACGGCGGCTACCGGCGCGGCAAGGACGTCGCCCTCAAGCCCGCCGTCGACGAGGCCGTCGCCAAGTGCCCACAGGTCGAGCACGTACTGGTCGTGCGCCGCACCGGCCAGAACACGGCCTTCACCGACGGCCGCGACGTGTGGTGGCACGAGATCACCGCCCGCCAGTCAACCGACCACACTCCCGAGGCTTTTGAGGCCGAGCACCCGCTGTTCATCCTCTACACCTCGGGTACGACGGGTAAGCCGAAGGGCATCCTGCACACCTCCGGCGGCTATCTCACCCAGGCGGCATACACCCACCACGCCGTCTTCGACCTCAAGCCGGAGACCGATGTCTACTGGTGCACGGCCGACATCGGGTGGGTGACCGGCCACTCGTACATCGCGTACGGGCCGCTCGCCAACGGCGCGACCCAGGTCATGTACGAGGGCACGCCCGACACGCCGCACCAGGGCCGCTTCTGGGAGATCGTGCAGAAGTACGGCGTCACCATCCTGTACACGGCGCCGACCGCGATCCGCACGTTCATGAAGTGGGGAGACGACATCCCCGCCAAGTTCGACCTGTCCTCGCTGCGGGTGCTCGGATCGGTCGGCGAACCGATCAACCCGGAAGCCTGGATGTGGTACCGGGAGCACATCGGCGGCAACCGCTGCCCGATCGTGGACACCTGGTGGCAGACCGAGACCGGCGCCATGATGATCAGCCCCCTGCCCGGCGTCACCGCCACCAAACCCGGCTCCGCCCAGCGCGCCCTGCCCGGCATCTCGGCCACCGTCGTCGACGACAAGGGCGAGGAAGTGCCGGACGGAGGGGGCGGCTATCTCGTGCTGACCGAGCCGTGGCCGTCGATGCTCCGCACCATCTGGCGGGACGACCAGCGCTACAAGAAGACCTACTGGTCCCGGTTCGCCAACCGCTACTTCGCCGGCGACGGCGCCAAGAAGGACGACGACGGCGACATCTGGCTGCTCGGGCGGGTCGACGACGTAATGCTGGTCTCCGGGCACAACATCTCCACCACCGAGGTGGAGTCGGCACTGGTCTCGCACCCGAAGGTCGCCGAGGCGGCGGTCGTCGGGGCCGCCGACACCACAACTACCCAGGCCATCGTCGCCTTCGTGATCCTGCGCGGCAGCGCAACGGAGGACGACGGGCTGGTGGATGAGCTGCGGGCCCACGTCGCCAGGACGCTCGGCCCCATCGCGAAGCCCAAGCGGATCCTCGCGGTCGCCGAGCTGCCCAAGACCCGCTCCGGCAAGATCATGCGGCGACTGCTGCGCGATGTCGCCGAGAACCGTCAGCTGGGTGACGTCACCACCCTCACCGACTCCTCCGTGATGGACCTCATCCAGTCCCAGCTGCCCACCACCACTCACGAGGACTGAGTTCCAGCCCACATCACATGGCGGTGATCCGGAGAAACGGGCCGCCACACACAGGCCGGGTGCCGGGCAGTGATTTCCCCCCACTGCCCGGCACCCTCTTGTCCTTTTTCTGTACCCGCCTGTCGCTCGCGCGCCGGCTACGAGGCCAGAGCCTTCGCCAGTCCGGCCCGGCCGCTGATACCGAGCTTGTGGTACGCGTTGCTGAGGTGGACCTCGACGGTCCGCAGGCCGACGAAGAGCTTCGCCGCGATCTCCTTGTTCGTCATGCCCACGGCAGCGAGGTCCGCAACCCGGCGCTCCGAGCGGGTCAGCGCCTCCAGCCCGTGTGAGGCGCGGGACTCCGCCCGGTAACCGGCCGCCCGCAGTTCCTCCTGGGCGAAGCCTTCCACGGCGATCGCCCCGCACTGCTTCGCGACGCTCACCGCCTGCTGCAGCACACTCCGCGCCCCCGACGGCAGCCCGTTGCGTCGTACCAGCGCCCCGTAGTCGGCGAGCGCCTGGGCGTAGGAGAAGCGCGCGGTGGACGGTTCCAGCAGCAGGACGGACTCGCGGAGCATGTCCGCGCCCGCGGAGCCCCCGGTGATGAGCCCACGAGCGCGGAGCGCCACCCCGGTGACCTCCGGTATTCCCCACGCCTGGGCAAGAGTGAGCTCTTCCTCGACCAGTGCACTCGCCTCTTCGTGTTCACCGAGACAGGCGTGGGCCAGCGCGGCCTCGGAGCGCCAGGGCAGTACGGCCGGTCCGGCCATCCGGCGGGTCCGTGCACGGGCTCCGGCGTGGAGGAAATCGGCGAGGCCCTCCCGGACCCGGCCCTGTACCATCCTCAGCCGGCCACGGACCAGCGCCGTGAAGTCATTGGCCCAGTGGGGGCTGAGCCGGCCCATCAGCCCGTGGTCGGCGAGCAGTTGCCCGGCCTCCTCGGTACGGCCTTGTTTGACCAGTGCGTCCGTCCACATGGCCACGCTGTGACAGGTGGTCGGTCCGGCGCCGACACCCCGCAGCGACTCGACGGCGGCGCGGGCGTCGGCCTCGCATCCAGCAACGTTGCCGACGCGGTAGTTGGCCCCGGCGCGCAGCGTGGAGAGGTATGCGGAGCGGAGTGCGGACCCTCCTGCCCGGCCGGCGTCCATGGTCGCGTCGACGTGGGCGAGGGCGAGATCGGAGCGGCCTGCAGCGGCCAGTGCCAGGACCGGGGCGGTGTAGACGAAGGACTCGTCGTCAGCAGGGCAGAGCCCGCCGCTCATGGCCTGCTCGGCGTAGGCGACCGCGTCCGCCGGGTTGCCTCCGTCCATGATCGAACGGAGCGAGAGCAGTGCGGCGAGCGGCCGCTGTACGAGGGTTCCCTCGGCCTCCGCCAGGTCCATGGCCATCAGCCGCGGCATCGCCGAGGCGGCGGTGGAGGTGCGGCTGAGCCGGGCGTAGACGAGGTCGATCTCCAGACGCAGAGCGTCCACTCGGCCAACAGCGCGGATCCGCTCGGAGACGTGCTCCAGCACGTCGAGCCCCTCGGGATAGCGGTCCAGGGTGAACAGGGCGGCCGACAGCGAGCGTGCCGCCGCGGCCTGTTCGCCGGGCGCGGTGGCGAGATCCAGACTCCGGCGGAGGCTGTGTACGGCGCTGGGCAGGCAGCGGGCCAGTTCTGCCTCGCCGAGGGAGGCGAGTGCCTGGGCACGAACCGGGTCGGGCAGGGGTTCGCGCAGGGCGCGCCTCAGACACCCGAGTGCGGCCGCGCGGTCTCCGCGCGCCATTGCTTCGTCGGCGGCGCGGAGCAAGGCGTCGATCGCCCATTCCTGGCCCAGCGGGGCGTTCAGCAGGTGAGGGACGACCGAGTCCCAGGCGGCCCCCTGGTCGATCAGGTATCGCGCCGCGCGGGCGTGGAGTTCCTGACGGCGGCTGGGCAGGACTTCATTGGCGATGGCCACGGACAGCACCGGGCAACTGAATGCGGTGCCACCCTCCGCTCGGACCATCAGTCCGGTGGCGGTGAGGGTGTGCAGGCTGTCCTCGACAACCGGCTGAGGCACGTCGGCGGCGCAGGCGATCAGGTCGGCGGTCGGCGCCGGAGACCCGGCCAGCACGGCCGCCACCTCGGCGGTGGCGACCGCATCGGGTCCACAGGCTCGCAGCCTGGCCTGAAGGGTTCTGCCCACCTCCGCGGGTACGTAGCGGGCGAGATCGGCGCCGGTGTCGGCGTCCGGCGCCGCTCCATGGGTGCGTATGGACCGGAGCAGAGCGTGCAGCAGGGCGGGAATGCCGCCGGTGGCGGTGCGGCAGGCGGTGACGAAGTCCGGTTCGGGTTCGACCCCGAGCACCGCCTCGGCGAGTTCACCGACTTCTGAGTCGCCGAGCGGGGTGAGCCAGATGCGGTGCCGGAACAGCGGTAGCAGCGTGCCTATGAAGTGCTCGTCGCCGGACGGGACTTCCGGGCCCATGGTGGTGACCACCGTGATCTGCAGCCCGTCCAGTCGGCGAAGCAGCCTGCTCAGCCATCTGACCGAGGCCGTGTCGGCCCATTGCAGGTCGTCGATCCCCAGCACGACGCGGCGGCCGGCACCGGTGAGAGCAGCCGCGGCTCGGTACGGAGCCTGGAAGTCGGCGATGGCCGCCTGCACGGTCTCGTCCAGCTGCTCGTCCGCGACGTGCTCCAGCAACTGGTGGACGACACCGAAATCGGCCGGTGTGTCCAGAGAGTCGGCCGTCGCGCAGAGGACGAGATGCCCGTCGGCTCTCGCTCGGCGCAGCACCCTGCGGAGCAGGGCGCTCTTGCCGACGCCGCTGCCCCCGCGCACGATCACCGCCGTTCCGGGTGCGGCATGTCTGGTCAGCTCACCCAGTGTGGCGAGTTCTCGTTGTCGTCCAATAAGCACGGTCGTTGCCCCGTTGTCATGCTTCACCAACCCAGCCCCCACTGCGGTCAGGGAGGCGACCGTGCCGTCACCGTACCGGGTAGCGCGCCGAGGATGACGCTCCGTGGTGACGAGCAAGGCTGCCGCCAGCATATTTGCTGGAAAGTTCAAGAGCCGAGGGGTTCTGGAGTCACAGCGTGTCGTCGGTCTCGGGACGAACCGAAAGGGACCGGGGTTGTCCACCGAGGGTGTCGACCGGGGTATCGACCGTGACACCCAAGGGTTTGGCCGGACGGCGGCTTCTGGCTTGCACGGACCTTGCCGACGTTGGTGAAGTGAGATCCATCAACAGCGCTTCCCCGGACAGCTGGAGGACAACCCCTCGCTGCCGGCAACAGCGCCGCCCCAGGGTGCGGTTCGGGGAATGCCTGCGCAGTCGTGTGCGTGGTCCCGCTGCCGCCACGGTCCAGCCGCACGCGGCCATTCCAGGGGGAGCAAGCAGCGCATGCGAACGAAAGCAGGTACCGCCATGGGAAGAACGGGGAACGACGCCAAAGTGAGGAGCGCCAGTAGCACCCCTGGTACCGACACCGTGCCGCGGGCAGGGAAGAGCACGGACGACGACCTCGGCGGAGTGCGGGAGCTGTTCGACTCCTTCAAGAAGGATGCCCAAGGGTGCGTCTCGCGCGTCGAGATCATGGAGCGACTCCGAAAGGCGGGCATCGCTCCCGAAGACCCGCGCATCAAGGACATCTGGGCCGCGCCGGAGGAGTCGGACGGCGACGACCAACGGCTGGACTTCGCCCGGTTCACAAGGCTGTGCCAGCGGAACCGGCGCCTGCTTGCCCGTGCCATCACCGGAGAGCTCGTCATCCCGGACTTTCCCGCCTTCGTGGCGGACATCACCGAGATCTACGAGAGCCTGCTGCCCGACAAGCGCGGCCAGGTGGCCGACTACATCCCCCAGCTGAAGCGTGTGCCGCCCGACCAGTTCGCCATCGCGATCTGCACGGTGGACGGCCAGCGGTTCACGATCGGCGACTTCGGTGAGAACTTTTGCGTGCAGTCGGTGTGCAAACCGATCAACTACTGCCTCACGCTCGAGGGGCACGGCGCTGAGGTGGTCCACCGGCACGTGGGACGGGAGCCGAGCGGACTTGGATTCAACGAACTCTCGGTCAACGGGAACGGGCTCCCTCACAATCCGATGATCAACTCAGGCGCCATCATGAGTTGTTCGCTCATCGAGGCGTCACTCGACATCGCCGACCGCTTCGACTACGTCGCGGACACCTGGCGGCGGCTGTCGGGCGGCAGCCCCGTCGGATTCAACAACGCCGTCTACCTCTCCGAGCGGCAGACGGCCGACCGCAACTTCGCCCTCGGCTACTTCATGCGCGAGCACGGTGCCTTCCCGGCCGGCACCAACCTGATCGAGATCCTGGAGTTCTACTTCCAGTGCTGTTCCGTCGAACTCAACGCCGGCGGGCTGGCTTCCGTGGCCTCCACCCTCGCCAACGGCGGCGTCGTGCCCCTCTCCGGCGACCGGGTCTTCTCGACCGACACCGTACAGAAGTGTCTCTCCCTCATGTCGTCCTGCGGCATGTACGACTACTCCGGTGAGTTCGCCTTCACCATCGGCCTGCCGGCCAAGAGCGGGGTGTCCGGGGCGCTCATGCTTGTCGTCCCGCAGGTCATGGGGATCGCCATCTGGTCGCCCCGCCTCGACGCGCTGGGTAACTCCGTACGCGGCATCGAGTTCTGCAAGCAACTGGTCGCCAAGTACAACTTCCACATGTACGACTCCCTCGTAGGAGACGACCGGCAGGGCAAGCGCGACCCGCGGCTGCAGAAGAACCAGACGGCGATCGAGGGAACGATCCGGCTCCTCTGGTCGGCGAGCAAGGGCGACGCCGACGGAGTACGTGCCTGTGTGGCATCAGGAGTCGCGCCCTCCTCCAGCGACTACGACGGCCGTACGGCCCTCCACCTGGCAGCCTGCGAGGGGCATCTCGACGTCGTCACCTACCTGCTGGAGCAGGGCGCCGACCCTGCAGCCACCGATCGGTGGGGCGGGAGCCCGCTCACCGATGCGGAGAACGGCGGCCACACCATGATCGTCGAGGCCTTCAGACGGGCGGCCGAGCCCGTCGGGGCATCTCCCCGGGCCAGGAAGCAGACCGCCTGACGCCCACGGATTCCCGGACGAATCCGCACCACACACAGACCCGCCGCGCTGCCGGAATCCGCCGTACTGAAAAGGTCCCGGCGGATCCGAGCCGGCTTTCACCCACCCACAACGGGACAGGGCCTTCCTGCCCCGGAAACTCCAGGAAAGAAGCAATGAGTTACCGCGCTGAGTACATCTGGATCGACGGCACCTCGCCGACCGCCAAGCTTCGCTCGAAGACGAAGATCCTCGCTCACGGAGCCGAGCCGTCCATCTGGGGCTTCGACGGATCCAGCACCAACCAGGCCGAGGGCCACGCCTCCGACCGGGTCCTCAAGCCGGTCTTCTCCTGCCCGGACCCGATCCGCGGCGGGGACAACGTGCTTGTGCTCTGCGAGGTCCTCAACACCGACGGCACCCCGCACATTTCCAACACCCGCGCCGAACTGACCCCGGTCGCCCAGAAGTTCGCCGCCCAGGAGCCGATCTTCGGCATCGAGCAGGAGTACACCTTCTTCGACGGTGCCCGTCCCCTGGGCTTCCCCGAGAGCGGGTTCCCGGCCCCGCAGGGCGGCTACTACTGCGGTGTCGGCGCGGACGAGATCTTCGGCCGTGACATCGTCGAGGCGCACCTGGAGAGCTGCCTCGCCGCGGGTCTGGGCATCTCCGGCATCAACGCCGAGGTCATGCCCGGCCAGTGGGAGTTCCAGGTCGGCCCGCTCTCCCCGCTGGAGGTCTCCGACCAGCTGTGGGTGGCCCGCTGGCTGCTCTACCGCACCGCCGAGGACTTCGGCGTATCCGTCACCCTGGACCCCAAGCCGGTCAAGGGCGACTGGAACGGCGCGGGCGCGCACACCAACTTCTCGACCAAGGCGATGCGAGAGGGCTACGACGCGATCATCACCGCCTGCGAGTCGCTGGGCGAGGGCTCCAAGCCGCTCGACCACGTCAAGAACTACGGCGCCGGCATCGACGACCGCCTGACCGGCCTGCACGAGACCGCCCCGTGGAACGAGTACAGCTACGGCGTCTCCGACCGCGGCGCCTCGGTCCGCATCCCGTGGCAGGTCGAACAGGACGGTAAGGGCTACATCGAGGACCGCCGCCCGAACGCCAACGTCGACCCCTACGTCGTCACACAACTGATCGTCGACACCTGCTGCACCGCGCTGGAGAAGGCCGGCCGGGTCTGACCTGCCGGTTCCGAACCCACCAGGGCCGCCCCGGCATCACGCCGGGGCGGCCCCGTCCTCCGGATACATCGGGGGTTCCAGAACCCGGGCCACCTCGCGCGGCAGGGTGCTCAGGGCGGTGCCGAGTTGGGCGAACTCGGCCGCGCCGTGAGGCGTTGTCACACGAATTCCGGAGACGGTACCGCGGCTTGCGCCATCGAACATTCGCACCGCGATTCCGTGCGCCTTCAGGTGCGCGTGGACCAGGTGCGGGGAATCGAGACGAACGAACCGGAAATGGATGTCCGCGCCTGCGACCGCTGCCGCGCCAAAGCGGGCGGTGAGAATCCTGTCCAGCGCGTGGGCATCGCGTTTGATGGACCGCCGTGCGCCGTCGAGCCACGCAGGGTCCCTGAGCGCTGCGGTGTGCAAGACGATGTCAAGCAGGGACAAGGGCCAGTTCAGGAGCTGGGAGGCCACGGCCTTGCGCAGTTCCCGATTGCGGGTCCACATCACTCCGGCGCGAGCCGCCGTCAGTCCGTACGCCTTGCCGGACGACTGCAGGACCACGAGATTGTCGGCGTCGAGAGCCGCCCCTGCCAGGCTCATACCCTTGCCCTGAAACTCCACATAGTCCATGTCGACGATCAACGTGCAATGGGGGTTCTGCCGGCAGGCATCCAGCAACAGTTCGCCGGGGATGAAGTGCCCATACGGATTGTTCGGGTTGCTGATCACTACGTGCCGGTGGTGCGCCATTGCCTGCCGGACGCGTTTGAGGCGGCGTCGGGTCGTGTCGAGGGAGCCGCGTTCCGGTCTGAGGAATGTCGCATAGTGAAACTGCTGCATGGTGTCGTTGCAGTCCGGGGTGACCAGGGCAACGCTCTGGTCGCGCAGAAGGCGGGAGAGAATACCGATGCCTTCCGTGACGCCGCGCAACGGAAGTAACTCACGCCTGTCCACACCGAGATGGTCCGCATAAGCGGCGAGGTAGCCTTCCTCCGCTCGGTACGGCGGGGGGACGAGTTCGGAGGGGTGGTCGGCGAGGAACGTCCTCAACGCCTCTATGGCCTGGGGTGGAGGACCCATCCGGTTGGAGCAGACGCTCAGGTCGAGGGTGATCTGTCCTGGCAGGAAGGCACTGAGGTCGCCTCCCTGAACGTGGGCTGGATCGCGGTGCAGCGCCTGCGACGGGCTGAGCAGCATGGTCGGTGATTGCCTTCCTCGAAGAGCCCTGGAGCCGGATGACGGATCGCTGGTGGATTGGGTTCGATGTGGTGTGCCCGTCGGCGATGCGGACACGTGGCCGTTGCCCGTTGGGTCCACACGAAGCGCTCGAGCCGGCCACGAAGGGCTCCAGCCAGGGCTTACCCGGGGAGGAGAGAGTGAGTTCCTCGACGCGCCCGCGGAATGGCCGCCTCGGCGTCTGTCGCGCACTGGCGCCGGGGTTGTGGGCCCTGGGCGGGGTGCCGCCGTCCCCCGGCGGCGCCCCGCAGGTGGGGAAGTTGTCCGTTCGGCCGAATTCCGACTCCGCGTTCACCGCGCTCGGCGCGGTCTCTCACCAGGCGATTGCGTCGGTACGAATCCAGCCCTTGGTGCCCTTGTGGACGCCCGTCTTGGGGGTTACGTAGTACCAAACGCCGTCCCTCTTCAGGACGCTGCATTCGAGGTGGACGGTGGTGCCCCGGGGGATGAGCCCCTTCGCGTCGTACGAGGTGCCTGGACCGCTGCGCAGGTTCACCAGGTCCTGCTTGGCCTTGTAGGTCCCGTTGTGTGTCTGGCCGGTGCAGGAGGAGGAGCCCAGCGCGCCGGCCGTGCCAGCTGCCCCGACGAGCATGCTCACCACGGTTCCCATGACATGACAACTCCAGATCAGGTGTGTAGTAGAGGAAGGCCTCGCGGCAGCTGGTCGAATGCCCGCCCCGAGGTGCTGAGTCACCGAAGCCCCCCGTCCAGGCAGCAGCATGAGGCGACGGCAATGACCGCGTTTTCTCGTGCAGCACCATCATCACCATTTCCCAGCGGCGTGGGGAAAAGGGGAAACGATCCTTCCCCTCCTGCTTCTCGCGCGTCCGGATTGGGGGTGTTGGACCAGATAATTCTTCGGGCTCACTGTTGTGCAGCGTTCAATAATTGCCCCCTCAGCTGTGGGAACGCCGACTCAGGCATGGCACCGTGACAGCCTGCGTGCAACCCGAGTTGAGCTACGCGGGCGAGCAGAGAAGTGCGAGGCTCGGGCCGGGCTGTCCGGTGGACAAGGTTGCACGCCAGCCCCGTAGGTGGGCTCGGCGAAGAGCGTGGTGGTGCCGGACTGTCGTGGGCGGCCGCCTCCGCCTGGCCGGCGACGCCCAGCACCGCACCTCGCTGCGTAGTCGGAACGCCCGAGTGCGTCCGCAGGGCTGCAGGAACCCGTTGGACGCAGCACGATCAGCCCGGCTGTGGAAGAAGTGGGAGAGCCTGATGGCCGCGATCCGGCGAACGCGGCCGCGCCGCCGATCGCCAGGGCCGGAAACGCACCGACGCCCACGCTGCCGGCGTTACAGAGCCGGGAACTCCGCCGGTACCCCGAGGGTGCCGGCCACCGCACCCCAGATGGCATTCTGCGCCGTCCGCACGCTGACCCGGGAGTCGGCCAGCATCAGGCGGATGCCGAACCCGTCGCACAGGGCGAGCAGAAGCGTGGTCGTCGCGTCGATGTCGCAGGGTGTGAACTCTCCCGAGTCGATGCCCCGCTGAATTGCCTCGCCGACCCAGGTGTGGAGCTGTCCGTACAGATCGATCGCCAGATGCTGTGCGGCCTCGTCGCGCAGGGCTCGAACCCACAGCTCCTGCCAGAGCCGCCAGTCCTGCCTGAGTTCCGGGTCGGTGGGGAGCAGGCTGTTGAGGATCCGCGCCAGAATGACCGAGGCGGGCACCGAGCCCGCGTCTCTTTCGAGCTCGGTCCCGGTCTGTGCGAACGAGTACGTCATCGCCTCGGTGAAGAGTTTCTCGCGCGTCTCGAAGTGGTAGTGCAGCAGAGCCGTTGACACCTCCGCGCGCTTCGCCACCATCCACATCCGGATCTTCTCGAAGCCGACCTCGGCGATCACCTCGCACGCCGCGGCGAGAATCCGCTCACGAGTCTCGCGCGTGCGTTCGGCCTTCGTCACGTTGGTGCTCCCTGGGTCGGATCGGCGTCGGCGTGGTCGGTGGGATGCCGGGTCTCCCGCGTTCCATCTTCCCGTATCTCGTTCCTGTCTCTCCGGCAGCTCCGGGCGACGGTGCGGCGCTCATCGGTAGGTATGAAAGCCGCGGTCCGTCTTACGCCCGAGCATGCCCGCGTCGACCATGCGGGCCAGCAGCGGCGGAGGCGCGTACAGCGGCTCGCGGAACTCCTCGTACATCGACTCCGCGATCGCTTGGGTGGTGTCCAGCCCTATCAGGTCGATGAGTGCCAGCGGACCGAGCGGGTGGGCGCAGCCCAGGATCATGCCGCGGTCGATGTCCTCCACCGAGGCCGTGCCCGACTCGACCATCCGGACGGCGGCCAGCAGGTACGGGACGAGCAAGGCGTTCACGATGAAGCCGGCCCGGTCGCGGGCGCGCACGACCTGTTTGCCCAGGACTTCGGAGGCGAAGTCCTCTGCCCGCCGTGCCGTGTTCTCGCCTGTCAGCAGCGACGGCACCAGTTCGACCAGGGGAAGCACCGGTACGGGGTTGAAGAAGTGCAGACCGATCACCTGCTCGGGTCGGCCGGTGGCCGCGGCGAGGCGGATGACGGGGATCGAGGACGTGTTGGTCGCCAGGATCGCGTCAGGCCGTTTCACGGTCGCGTCGAGGCGTGCGAAGACGTCCACCTTGGCGGCTTCGTTCTCGGCGACGGCCTCCGCGACCAGGTCTCGGTCCGCCATCCGGTCCATGTCTGTGGTCGTCTCGATGCGGGCCAGCGCGGCGTCCCGGTCCGTGGAGGACAGCTTCCCGGCGGCGGTGGCGCGAGCGAGGGATCGGCTGATGCGTCGGAGCCCGGCTTCCGCTGCGGCGTGGCTCGTCTCGAGCACCACGACGTTCCGTCCCGCCAGGGCGCATACTTCGGCGATGCCTGATCCCATAAGGCCGCAGCCCACGACCCCGATTCGCTCGATGTCGTCCATTGATCCTCCTGTGACGGCGTGTGAGGGGAGCAGGCCCCGCCGCGACGACAAGGCCACGGCGGAGCCCGGCGGACTCAGGCGGGAGAGGGCATCTGCAGAACGCCCGTGCCCCGCTTGACCAGTTCACCCGCGATGATCAGGCGCTGGATCTCGGAGGTGCCTTCCCAGATGCGGTCGACGCGCAGTTCGCGGTAGAGGCGTTCGACGGGGTAGGAGCGGTCGTAGCCGCGTCCGCCGAAGATCTGGACGCACCGGTCGATGACCCGGCCTGCCGCCTCGCTCGCGGACAGTTTGGCGATGGCGGCCTTCGCGTGGAGCGTCTTACGGTCGCAGGCGCCCTCGGTCACCTCCCAGGCGACCTGGTGGGTGTAGGCGCGGTTGACGGCGATGTCGGTGGCGCAGTCGGCGAGCATGCCCCGGATGAGCTGGAAGTCGGCGATGGGGGAGCCGAACTGGCGGCGTTCAACTGCCCAGTCGCGCGCCAGCTCCAGAGCGCGCTCAGCGGCTCCGGTGGTGCGCGCCGCGATCATCAGCCGCTCTTCGGTGAACCAGGAGCGGGTGATGTCGTAGCCGTTCCCGATGCCGCCGAGCACGGCGTCGTCGCCGACATGGACGTCTGTGAACGTGAACTCGGGGTGCTCGTAGACGAAGGTGTGCATGAAGCGCGGCACCCGTGTCATCTCGATGCCCGCAGTGTCCTTGTCGACGAGGAAGAGCGTCGGTGCACCCTCCTCACCGGCGGCGGCCAGCACGATCATGAAGTCGGCGTGGTCGCCTACGGTGACGAACCACTTTTCGCCGTTCAGCACCCAGCCGCCGGCGGTGCGCGTCGCCGTCGTGGAGATGTTCTGCGGGTCGGATCCGGCCTCCGGCTCGGTCACCGCGTAGCAGTCACGCCGCCGCCCCCGGATGACCGGGACGAGGTAGCGCTCGCGCTGCTCCGGGGTGCAGAAGCGCAGCGCGTTCGCCGGGCGCCACACCATGTCCCACAACGCACCCGTGAGTCGGCCGAGTTCCTCCTGGACGACGGCCTGCTCCAGGATCGTCAGTCCTGCTCCGCCCCACTCCTCGGGCATGTTGACGGCCTGGAGCCCACTGTCCAGCACAGCGTCGCGGATCTCGGCGTGGGCGGCGGGCGGCAGGCCGTTGTTCTCCTCGCAGTCGAGCTCGTACTTCATGATGAACTCGGTGAGCCCGCGCGCGGAGCTCCTGAGCTCCTCCTGACGGGCGGTGAGACGGAAGTCCATGTCAGTCCTCATTTAGGGGTGGCCGGGTGCGGACGGGCTGTCAGGAGGTGGGGAGCGCGAGCGCCCGGGTGCCGCGCTTGATCAGCTCGTTGGCGATGATCAGTCGCTGGATCTCGGAGGTGCCTTCCCAGATGCGGTCCACGCGCAGTTCGCGGTACATGCGCTCGACGGGGTACGAGCGGTCGTAGCCGCGTCCGCCGAAGATCTGGACGCACCGGTCGATG
The DNA here is from genome assembly GCF_045207475.1 of Streptomyces sp. NBC_00885. Lineage (NCBI taxonomy): Bacteria > Bacillati > Actinomycetota > Actinomycetes > Kitasatosporales > Streptomycetaceae > Streptomyces > Streptomyces sp. NBC_00885. The sequence continues at coordinate 243,866 of NZ_CP108796.1, read as the reverse complement.
ACCCGGCCCGCCGCCTCGCTCGCCGCGAGCTTCGCCGTCGACGCCTTGGCGTGCAGTGCCTTGCGGTCGGTGTGCGGCTGATCGGCCTCCCAGGCGACCTGGTGGGTGTAGGCGCGGTTGACGGCGATGTCGGTGGCGCAGTCGGCGAGCATGCCCTGGATGAGCTGGAAGTCGGCGATGGGGGAGCCGAACTGGCGGCGTTCAACTGCCCAGTCGCGCGCCAGCTCCAGAGCCCGCTCAGCGGCTCCGGTGGTGCGTGCCGCGATCATCAACCGCTCGTCCGTGAACCACTCCTTCGTCAGCTCGTAGCCGTTGCCGACACCACCCAGCACGTCCTCGTCGGGGACGAACACATCGGTGAAGGTGAATTCCGGATGCCCGTTGACCGCGGAGTGCATGAAGCGCGGCACACGCGTCATCTCCACGCCCGGCGCCTGCTTGTCGACGAAGAAGAGTGTGGCCGCCCGCTCGGGGCCTGCATCGGCTTGGACCAGCAGGAAGTCGGCGATGTCACCGCAGGTCACGAACCACTTCTCGCCGTTCAGCAGCCAGCCGCCGTCCGTACGGGTCGCGGTACTCGTGCCCGAGGAGGGGTCGGAACCCGCGCCCGGTTCGGTCACGGCGAAGGCGTCGAAGCGCTCACCGCGGATGACGGGCAGCAGATACTTCTCACGCTGCGCCTCGGTGCCGTACGCCAGCACGTTGGCGGGCCGCCACGGGATGTCCCAGAGGCAGTTCGTGACCTTCCCGAACTCCTCCTCGACGATGACCTGGTCCAGCAGGGACAGCCCTGCTCCGCCCCACTCGGCCGGCATGTTGATGGCGTACACGCCTGCGTCGATCGCGGCACGGGTCAGCTCGCGGACGGTGTCGGCGGGCAGCGGGCCGCCCGCTTCCTCGGACTGGTTCTCGTACTCCATCAGGAGCCTGGTGTACGCGGCGGCCCGGCTCTTGAGGGCGGCCTGCTCGGGTGTGTAGCGGAAGTCCATCGTGTTCTCCGGCCTTTCGTGGGGACGTAGGGAGCGGTCAGGCGAGTACGGCGCGGGAGTCCAGGGCGAGCACACCGTCCGGACGGACCAGCAAGGGATTGACCTCCAGTTCGGCGATCTCCGGATGGGCGGCGGCGACGGTGGTGATGCGCTCGATGGCCTCTGCGGCGGCGGCCACGTCGACGGCCGGGCGCCCGCGCACGCCTGTCAGCAGAGCGGCGGACCGAAGTCCGCGCAGCAGCTGTTCGGCACGGGCGGCAGGAAGAGGGGCCAGGGCGAAGGCGACATCGTGCAGGGCTTCGGTGAGGACGCCGCCGAGACCGACCATGGCGACCGGCCCGAACCTCGGGTCCCGGTTGACCCCCACGATCAGCTCGATCCCGTCGTCGAGATCCGCCATCGCCTCGACCGAGTAGGCAGGCGCGCCGAGCCTGGCGTGCATCTTCCGGTACGCGGCGAGGAGCGCCGGACGGTCCGGGAGACGCAGTGCTACTCCGCCCGCGTCGGACTTGTGCAGGACATGCAGGGCCTTCAGGACGTACGGACCGGCGAACTCAGCGGCTGCGGAGAGCAGTTCGGCTTCACCGGTGATTTCGCGTGCCTGCGGGAACGGCACGCCGGCGTCGGCGAGGAGGCCCCTCACTGCGTGGTAGCCGACGTCGCGAACCGGCACTGCGGCCGGCGGCAGCGGTGCGATGCCCGGGCGCCCGGCCGCGCCGGGCGCCGCCATCGCGGCGAGCGCACGGGCGGCATCCTCGGTCGCCGAGAACACCGGGATGCTTGCCGCGGCCAGCGTGCGACAGCTCGGCGACTGCGGATACATCGACTGCACGACCAGCGGCTTCGGCCTGGCCCGCCAGTGCGCGACGATCTCCCGTGCAGCCTCGGCCTCGCCCTCGGCGAGCGTGGCCCCGCCTCCGCCGAGACCGCCGCCGGAGGCCGCGTAGCCGCCGAAGTAGCCCGTCATCAGGACGGCGTCGACCTCGTCGGCGGCGAGCAGTGCGCCGACAGTCTCGGCGTACGAGCGGGGGTTCTGCTCGCCCATTCCGGCCAGGTCGACCGGATTGCCGACCGCGGACTGCTCCCACAGCAGGGCCCGTAGCCGGTTCTGCGCCGCGGCACCGAGTTCGGGGACGTCGAGGCCCGCGGCTTCCGCCGCGTCCGCGGCGATCACGCCGTGTCCGCCGCCATCAGTGAAGACCGCGGTACGCCGCCCGAAGGCACGCGCACCGGAGCTGCGTGCGGCCAGTACGACGGTCATCTCCCGTGGTGTGGCGACCAGTTCCACGCCGGCGTCCCGGCACGCGGCGGCCACGACATCGGAGGAAGTGGTGAGCGCCCCGGTGTGGGACTGGGCGCTGCGCGCGGAGGCAGTGCCACGGCCCGCGGTGAGCAGAACGACCGGCTTGCCCGCCGCGGCAGCCGCCCGGGCGAAGGCACGCCCGTCGCCGAAGTCCTCGGCGTACACGGCGATCGCCGAGGTGGGCTCGTGCCTCGCGCAGTCCTCGACCAGGTCGACGAGAGTGACATCGGCCTGGTTGCCGAGCGAGACGAACCGGGAGAAGCCGAGGCCGTGCCGCTCCATGCGGAGCTGGAGTTCGAGGGCCAGATTGCCGCTCTGGCTCAGCAGCGCGACACCGCCGGGGGCGAAGGTGTCCGACGCGAGATACAGCTCGGTCGTGTTGTCGGCGATGCCCAGGCAGTTGGGGCCGACCAGGACCGCACCCGCCTCCCGCACCCGTGCCGCGAGTGCCTGCTGCCGGGCCAGCCCGTCCGCACCGGTCTCGGCGAAACCGGCGGTGATACCCACGATGGCGCGGGCGCCGCACTCCAGAGCCTCGTCGACCGCGGCCTCGAAGCCCGCCCCGGGTATGGAGATCACCACGAGTTCGACGGGCTCACCGATCCCCGTGAGGCTGGTCGCCGCCGGGCGTCCGAGAACGGTCCCGCCGCGGCGGTTCACCAGGTGCACGGGCCGGCGGCCGGGGGCGCGCAGCGCCTGGGCCGCCACCGCGTGACCGTATTTCGCCGGGTCGTCGCTGGCGCCGACGACGGCCACGGACTTGGGATCGAAGAGCGCGGTCAGGTCACGTCCCATGTCACTTCTCCAGCCGCAGCGCGGAGTTGGGGCAGCTCTCGGCGCAGGCGCGGGCTGCGTCCTCTTCCCCGGGCGGCACGTCGACGGCGAGCACCGACGCGTAGCCCCATTCGTCGAGTTCGATCAGACCGGGGGAGTGCTCATGGCAGAGCCCGTAGCCCTGGCAGCGTGTGGAGTCCAGGAAGAGTTTCATGCTGTTCCTAATTCGTGAGTAGGCGGTTCCAGATCGGCTCATGAACGAGTCGCTGGACTGTTGAAGTCGCTTGGGTTCGTAGTGGCCGCGTGGGCGCCGGGCTGACTCCTGTCAGTTCCCGGCCCGTCGAGGCCTTATGAAAGAACGGTGGCGCCCGGCGTCTTCGGGCCACTGCGGAACCCAGCCCGGCTTCTCGCACGTAGATCGTTGCGGTGTGAGCCCGTCGCAGGGCGACCTCTTCGCTTCGTCCCGAGCCGCCGAGCTCTGCACAAGACGGAGGCCCCTGCGGTGCGCTGGTGCCGCGAACGGCTAGTGAGATGGCGGACCGAAGAGTCCTGGAATTAGGTCGCCGCGTGGCCCGCACAGGTTCACCACCTGCGCGAACAGCAACAGAACGGAGAACTGTATGACCGTGTTCTGCGGGATCGACTGGGCCGAGAACCACCATGACGTGGCTCTGGTCGACGAGACCGGACACCTGCTGGCCAAGCGGCGGATCACCGACGACGCGGCCGGCTACCGGCTGCTGCTGGACCTGCTCGCCGAGCACGGCGATACCGCCGATGAGCCGATACCGGTGGCCATCGAGACCGGACGCGGCCTGCTCGTCGCCGTCCTGAACACCGGAACGCGGCCGGTCTACGCCGTCAACCCCCTGGCGGCGGCCCGCTACCGCGACCGGCACAGCGTCTCCCGCAAGAAGTCCGACCCCGGCGACGCGCTGGTGCTGGCGAACATCCTGCGCACGGACCTGCACGCGCACCGCTGCCTGCCCACCGACAGCGATCTTGCCCGTGCCGTCGCCGTGCTCGCCCGCGCCCAGCAGGACGCGGTCTGGGCGCGTCAGCAGCTGGTCAACCAGGTCCGCTCGCTGCTGCGTGAGTACTTCCCCGCCGCCCTGGACGCCTTCCTGGGAAAGCAGTTCGGCCTGGCCCGTCCCGAGGCCCGTGCGGTGCTGGCCGCGGCGCCGACTCCGGCCACGGCCGCCAGGCTGACCCCGGCCCAGTTGCGGGCCGCGCTCAAACGCGCCGGCCGCACCCGTGGCATCGACGTCGAGGCCGATCGTCTGCGGACGGTCCTCCGCGGTGATTACGCCCACCAGCCGCAGGCCGTCGAGGACGCGATGGGGCATCAACTTCTGGCACTGATACGTCAGTTGGATGCGGCGTGTCTGGCAGCCGCCGACCTCGCAGCGGCGGTGGAGGAGCATTTTCGCCGGCACCCGGACGCTGAGATCCTGCTCAGTTTCCCCGGCCTGGGAGTGCAGCTTGCCGCCCGGGTGCTCGCCGAGATCGGAGACGACCGCAGCCGCTTCGCCAATGCCCGTGGCCTGAAGGCCTACGCGGGTTCGGCTCCCATCACCCGCGCCTCCGGGAAAAAGAGGTTCGTCGGGCGCCGCTTCATCAAGAACGACCGGCTGATCAACGCGGGCTTCCTGTGGGCCTTCTCCGCCCTGCGGGCCTCGCCCGGAGCCGACGCGCACTACCGTCGACGGCGCGAGCGGGGCGACTGGCATGCCCAGGCCCAGAGGAACCTCTTCAACCGCATGATCGGCCAGCTCTACCACTGCCTGCAGACCGGACAGCTCTTCGACGAGCAGCATGCTTTCACCTCCTCAGCAGCGGACTTGGCCGTCGCGGCTTGACTTGTTAGGCACGTGAGATGTCTTTCAGCGAAGGCACGGGCTCGGTGCCGGGAGCGGTGTCCGTGACATGCGGTACGGCGACCGCGAGCCGGCGGCCGCCACGCGGCGGACAGGAGGCGCAGAGCGGGCACGGCGCATCGAGATGGCTGCGGACAAGGGAGGGAAAGGCACGCAGGAGGCTGCCGGCCGTACCGGCGGCGGCATCGAGCAGGCCGCATGCGCCCCGTCCCGGCAGGGTTTTCGACCAGCGCTCCAGCCGTTCGGCGGCGTCGGGGCCCGCCGTCCCGGCGGTCAGGTCCCGCAGCGTGTCGCGGATGGCGGTGGTGCCCGATACGCAGACGCCGCACTGCCGGGCGCTTTCGCCCGCGAGGTGGTCGACGGCGTCGGCGGCGACGGCCACCGGGCATGACCCCGGGGCGAGAAACCGCATCGCGCCGCAGCCCAGTGCCGTGCCGGCACCGGCGAGCGCGGCGTGGTCGAGCGGAAGGGACGCCCAGCCGGGTCCGACGAGTCCGCCGAAGAGTCCGCCCATCAGCGCTCCGGACGCGTCGCCTGCGCCCAGTTCGGCGGCGAGTGTGCCGAGGGTGGTGCCGTAGGGGACCTCGGCGAGGAGGGGGCTCTCCCCGGGGTCGGCGGCGCCACGGTCGGTGGAGAGGGTGAGCAGTGTGCTGCGGGCGATGCGGTGACGCAGGTGGGGATGTGCGGCGATGAGCGCGATCCGGGCGAGTGTCTCGACGTTGGAGACCAGGGTGGGCCGGTCGGCGACTCCGCGTTCGAACGGGCGCGGGGGCTTGGCGGTCGGCAGGGCGGGTCCGCCGTTGATACGCCGCACCACGGCGGTCTCCTCCCCGGCCACATAGGTGTGGTCGGTCTCGATCACCTTGATCGGCAGCGGCGTCGGGTGCTCGGCCAGGGCACGGCGGACGCGTCTCGCCGCGCACGGGTCGGAGAGGTAGACGTAGCCGTGTGCGGCTCCGGTGATCGCGGCGGCGAGGGTGAGTCCGTCCAGTACGAGGTGGGGCCGGGAGCGCAGCAGCCAGCGGTCCTTCACCGACCCGGGCTCGCCCTCCTCGCCGTTCGCCACCACGACGGGCACGCCGCTGCCGTCCCGTACGGCCGCGAGCTTGACGGCGGCCGGGAATCGCGCTCCGCCGCGGCCGAGCAGACCGGCGTCGGTGATCAGGTCAAGGAGCTTCACCGGGTCGGCGGTGTCGCGGTATCCGCCGGTGGCGGCGTACGCCTCGGCATCTTCCGTGACTTCGGGGGCCGTGCCGAGCAGGGCGCCGGGTCCACCGGGCATCAGGGACCGGATACGGGTGGCGTTCGCGGACGTCGATATGCCCCCGAACTCGCCGGTTCCTGGAGGGTTGCCGGTGGTCGGGCCGCGCAGTGGATGGGTCTGCGCCGCACGTGATTCCCGCTGTCCGGGCGCGCTCGGCCCCGTCCTCCCAACGGCCCCGGTTCCGGGCCCTGCGCTCGCCGTCATCCCCGGCCTCCTTGTGTCAGCGTCGGCTCCGGTCCGCTCGCGGGTGGAGTGGTGGTGCGCAGCACCCGTACCGCCTGCTCCAGGGCTCTGCGGTCGGCCGCGGTCCGGTCGTATCCGGAGCCCGGCAGACCGATGAGCATCCGGTGGTGGTCGAGCACGACTTCTCCTGCGAGGAGGGCAGCCCTGCGGTCGCCGGGCGCGGAGCCGTCGGCGACGGAGGTCACCAGCGCGGTGACCTCGGCGAGATAGCGCAGCCAGCTGCGCCGGCTGCCGCGCAGGATCAGGCTCTCGACCCGGCGCCGCTCGGCGTCCGCCGTCCTCGGCGGCGGTGCGGCCGTGTCCGGCGCACGGGTGCGCAGGGCAGCGACGGCAGGGGGCAGCTCTCGTTCCGGTTCGGGTGTCAGCCCGAGCCAGACGAGACTCCGACGACCGCTCATGCGTGCCTCCGGGAGGGGAGTGGGGAGCCGTCACGGCGCATCCGGGCCGGTGGGAGCCGAGTGCGGTGAGCGTGTGTCCGTGGCCTGCGGCCGTGGACCGTGGCGCCGTGCGACGGGGATTCGGCGGTAGGGGACCGGGCGGGGCCGCCCGGGAGCTGCCTGCGTCCGGCTCCGGGGCACAAAGCCTCGGATCGCCGGGAGAAGCGATGACGACTACGCTAACTAATCAATTAGTCAGTCCACAAGACTTGACACCCCGGCAACCCGCCAGCAATCTGACTGACCAATTAGTCAGTGCAGTGCGCGGCACCGGATGCATCACCCGGCCCCCGTACTGCCCCAGGGCCGCCTCAACACCGATCGCCGCCTGTGCGGCATTGAGGAGTCAGCCGATGCAGCCCGAAGCCGAAGCCCCAGCCACAGCAGCTCCCGCAGCACCGCCTCAGTACGAGTCACGCGAGACGAACTCCGGCCGGACAAGCCACCCAGGCGCCACAGCGGACCCGGACAGCCCGCACCAGGACGACCCCGGCCAGGCCCTGTCCGCCCGCTACTACACCGACCCCGACACGGCTGCCGCCGAAACCCGGCACATCTTCGCCAGGTCCTGGCAGCTCGTGTGCCATGAGTCCGACCTTCCCGGCCCCGGCGCCAGACTCGCGGCCACGGTCGCCGGCCGCGAGGTGCTGGTGGTACGGACGGAGGACAACACCCTCGCCGCCCACCTCAACATCTGCCGCCACCGCGGCACCCGTCTGGTCACCGGGCCCGAACCGTCCGGCAAGGCGATTCGCTGCCCCTACCACGGCTGGACGTACAAACTCGACGGGAGCCTGGTCGGTGCCCCAGAGTCGCGCCAGATCCCGTGCCTGGACAAGCCGAAGCTCGGTCTCTTCTCCGTCCGAGTGGAGTCGTTCCTCGGCTTCGTCTTCGTCAACCTCGACCAGGACGCCGTACCCCTGGCAGAGCAGTGCGCCGGACTCGCGGAAGCCGTCGGCCACTACGCCGGAACCGATCTCGTGCCCATCGGACGCAGCCGTATCCACGACCTGGAAGGCGCCGAGGTCCAGCACGCCAACTGGAAGGTCGCCGTCGACAACTATCTCGAGGGCTACCACGTGCCGGTCGCCCACCCGGGGCTGATGCGGCTGCTCGACTACCAGGGCTACACCAGCGAGATCGGTGAGGCATACACGCTGTTCGCCTCACCGCTGCGCGACAAGCCGTCCTCGAACTGGGCGGAGCGCCTCTACCAGCGCATCACCGCCCCCATGCCCGGTCTGACCGAGGCCGACCGCCGCGTCTGGCGGTACGCGGTGATCTACCCCAACACACTTATCGACTTCTACCCCGACCATGTGCTTGCCTGGACCGCGATCCCGACGGCGGTGGACCGCGTGGCTGTACCCGGAGCGTTCTACACCCGCCGTGGCACCGGACTGCGCACCAGGCTCGCCCGGCGGCTGAACATCCACATCGGCTGGATCACCAACGACGAGGACGCCGAACTGGTGGCCCGTGTGCAGAAAGGACTCACCACACCGGGCTTCGAACCAGGGCCCCTGTCCCGGCGCGAGTCTGCGGTCGGCTGGTTCGCCGGCCGCGTCCGCGCCGACCTTGACGGCGTGGAGCCCTGAGCCGAACCCGTCGACCAGTCCCCGCGGCCGCCGGGCAGCACTGAGCTGACCCCCTCGCGGCCGGCGTGGAGCCCGAACCACCAAGGCCACCCCCCTGTCGAGTACGCCGTCGGTCCCCCCGAACCGATCCGCGGCTCACCGGTCCCGCACGCGAAGGCGTGCCAGGGGCCGCCCTGCCCGCACCAGGTGTCCGTTGCCCGCGCGGACCCCACGGAGAGGACCTCGAATGTCCCCCGAAGCTTTTTCCCCCTCCCGCCGCTCCTTCCTGCGCACCGGCTCCGCCGCGGCCGTCGGTCTCGGCCTGACCGCGGCCGGCTGCGGTTTCTCCTCCTCCGGCCCTGCCGCGCAGAAGGCCGAGGACAAGCCCATCGACGTCAAGGTCGACGGTGACCTCGTCTACTTCAACTGGGCCGACTTCGTCGACCCGGCCGTCTTCGCCGGATTCCAGAAGGAGTACGGAGTCAAGGTCATCCAGTCGAACTTCGACTCGATGGAAGGCATGGCCGCCAAGCTCAACGCCGGCAACCGCTACGACATCATCTTCCCCACCGCGAAATGGGCCCAGCGGCTGGCGGAAGGAAACCGGCTGCGCCCCATCGACCACAGCCGGCTGAAGAACGCCGACGCCATCTTCAGCCACTACGGCTACTTCGCCGACCCCTGGTACGACCCCAGCGCCCGGCACACCGTCCCCTTCACCATGTACAAGACCGGGATCGGCTGGCGGAAGGACAAGATCGGCAGCGACCTGGCCGGCTCCTGGGGCGATCTGTGGAACGCCCGGGCCAAGGGCAAGGTGTTCCTGCTCGACGACCGGGACGAAGTCCTGGGCATGGGGGCGCTCAAGCTCGGCCTCGACGTCTCGACGAGCCGCGATGGTGAGCTGGGCCGTATCACCAGTTCCCTGCGCTCTCTGCGGCCCCATCTGCGCGGCTTCTCCAGCGACAGCTACAACAACCTGCTGACCGGCAACGCGGCCATGACCCAGGCATGGAGCGGTGACATGGCCGCCATGCTCAACCAGGCGAAGGACCCCTCGATCTTCGGCTTCGAGGTCGCGAAGGAAGGGGCACCGATCAACTCGGACTGCTACGCCATCCCCTCCGACGCCCGCCACCCCGGCACGGCGATGCTCTTCATCGACTACATGCTCCGCCCGGAGAACGTGAAGAAGAACATCGAGTACATCGGCTATCCCATGCCGGTCCACGGCAGTGAGGCAACGTACGCCGCGCTCGTGGAGCCGTTCCCCGAGTGCCAGGTCTCCGCCGACGACCTGACGGACGAGCTCTACTTCCGCAATGTCACCTCCGAGGGCGAACAGGCCCGCGACACCGCCTGGACCCGTGTGAAGGCCGGCTGACGCCATGAGACGACGCACAGATCACGTCCTGCCCCCACCCCGCAGAGGACCGTCCGCGGGCGGCAACCGGCTGTGGACCTGGCTCATGGTCCCGGGCACCCTGTGGATGTCCACCTTCCTGGTCGCCTCCCTGGTCCTGGTCGCGGCACTGGCGCTCGGTACCACCGACCCCCTCGGCAATCCGCACTTCGGGCTCAACTTCGAGAACATCACGGCGCTGGCCGAGCCCGCCTACCGGGCCGTGCTGCTGCGCTCCCTCGGCTACGCCCTGCTCACCTGCGTCATCTGTCTGGCCGTGGCCTACCCCGTCGCCTACGCCATCGCCCTGCACGGCGGACGCTTCAAGAACGTCCTGATCGCCGCCATCGTCGTCCCGTTCTTCGCCAACTACCTGGTGCGGATGTACGGCTGGTCCGTCGTCCTGTCCGACGACGGCCCCCTGCTGAAGGCACTGCGCGCCGTCGGGCTCGCCGACAGCGGCACGAAGATTCTCCAGTCCGGCGTGGGCGTCATCGCCGGGCTCGTCTACGGCTTCATCGTGTTCATGATCATCCCGCTGTACGCGGCGCTGGAGCGCATGGACGTCTCACTGATCGAGGCAGGCCGCGACCTCTACGGAGGTCCCCTGCGGACCTTCTTCTTCGTCACCCTGCCCGCCACCCGGCAGGGCGCGGCAGCCGGCTGTGTCCTTGTCTTCCTGCCCGCCATGGGCGATTTCGTCAGTGCCCAGCTGATGGGAGGCCCCGACCAGATCATGATCGGCAACCTGATCCAGGACAAATTCTTCCAGGGCCAGAACTGGCCGCTCGGCTCGGCACTCACCATGCTCATGATGGCGGTTCTCTTCCTCGGGATGGTCGGCTACCTCCGCCGGGCCCGCAAGGACGAAGCGGAGGCGACCCGATGACTCTGCGCCCTGCCCTCAAACCGCAGCGCCGCCCGGCCCCTCGTGCGCTGCGCGCCGTGACCACGCGCACGGAGAGCAGCCCTGCCACCGGCGCGCCCCGCGTCCGCAGGCGCCGCCGCGGCACCGACCGCAAGCCCCGCTTCGCCCTGGCCGTCACGGCCGCGTTCTTCGCACTTCTCTACCTGCCCATCGGCGTCGTCGTCCTCTTCTCCTTCAACTCCCAAAAGTCCCTCACCGTCTTCAAGGACTTCAGCCTCCGCTGGTACTCGGCCTTCTTCCGGGACGAAGTCCTGCTCGACTCGCTCGGCATGAGCCTGCGGGTGTCCCTGGTCGCCATGACCGGTTCGCTGATCCTCGGCGTGGCACTGGCACTCGGTCTGGTCCGCTGCCGCAGCCGCCTCGGCTCCCTCGCAGGCCTCATCATGCTCGTCCCCCTGATCACCCCCGAGATCGTCACAGGGGTCGCGGCCATGATGCTCTTCAAGGGCATGGGCATCACGCTGTCCACCGGCACCGTCATGCTCGCGGAGATCACCTTCTCCATCTCCTACGTGACGGTCATCCTGCGGTCCCGGATCGCCGCCCTCAATCCCGAGGTCGAAGAGGCCGCGATGGACCTCGGAGCCACGCGCTGGCAGGCGCTGCGCCTGGTCACCCTGCCCGCGCTTCTCCCCAGCATCCTCGCCTCCGCCGTACTGATCTTCGCGCTCGTCTTCGACGACTTCGTCCTCGCCTACTTCACCACCGGCGTCGACCCGCAGCCGCTGTCCGTCCGTATCTACTCGGCGATCCGGTTCGGCGTACAGCCCACCATCAACGCCGTCGGCACCCTGATGCTCGCCGGATCCATCGGCCTCATCGCCCTCGCCCTGTTCATCCCGCGCCTGTTCGGCCGTCGCGGCGGCCTCGACCTCCTCTCCGGGAAGTGACACCCGTGACCACGACGACCACCTCGGCCGCCCCGGCGGCGACGGACACCGCACCCGCGGTCCGGCTCGACTCCCTCAGCAAGAGCTACGGCGACTCCTACGCCGTCCGCGACCTCACCCTGGACATCGCGTCCGGCGAGTTCTTCTCCCTCCTGGGCCCTTCGGGCTGCGGAAAGACCACCTCGCTGCGGATGATCGGCGGATTCACCGACCCCACCGACGGCAGCGTCCTGCTCGGCGGCGAAGACGTCACCTTCCTGCCTCCCAACAAGCGCAACGTCAACACCGTCTTCCAGAGCTACGCACTCTTCGACCACCTCTCGGTCGCCGACAACGTCGCGTTCGGCCTCAAGCGCGCAGGCGTCGGCCGCACCGAGATACGCGAACGCGTCGGCACCATGCTCGAGCGGGTACAGCTCGGCCGCCTGGCCGACCGCAAGCCCCACACCCTCTCCGGCGGCCAGCGCCAACGCGTCGCCCTGGCCCGCGCCCTGGTCAACCGCCCCCAAGTCCTGCTCCTCGACGAGCCGCTGGCCGCACTCGACCTCAAACTCCGCCGCCAGATGCAGGTCGAACTGAAGCAGATCCAGCGGGAGATCGGCATCACCTTCGTGTTCGTCACCCACGACCAGGACGAAGCCCTCACCATGTCGGACCGGGTCGCGGTGATGAACGAGGGCCGGGTCGAGCAGTGCGGCACTCCCGAGGACGTGTACGAACGCCCGGCCGGTAGCTTCGTCGCCTCGTTCATGGGTACCTCCAACCTCGTGCCCGGCACCTACCGCGCGGGTGAGGTCCACGTCGACCAAGGCCCAGTGCTCCCTGTCGGGCCCCGCGCCGGCGTCAGCGACGGCAGCCGGGTCAGCCTGTCCATCCGGCCGGAGAAGATCTGGCTCTCCGACCTCGAACCCGGCATGACCCGCGTGAACGGCGTCGTCAGGGAAACCGTCTACTCCGGGCCGACCACCACCTACCTCATCGAACTCGCCCCCGGCATAACCCTGTCCGTACTGGAGCAGAACACCGACCGCTCCCGCATGGAAGACCGCTGGAGCGGCGGCGAAAGCGTCGAGATCGGCTGGAGGCCCGAGCACTGCCTGGTTCTCGACTGACCGCCCCGACCGTTTAGGCCCTGTCCGGCCGATCTTGCCGGGCTCGCGTGCCCTGGCACGGCACCTCTCCCCCGTAGCCCTCCGGGCACGGGAGGTACCCCCACCGTTGTCGTAGTCGCCTACGCTCCGCGTGGGCTCCTTCCTCCGCCTTGCGATGCACCATGCCAGACCCCGCTCCCTGATCCGGCCTGATCGACCGGACAGGGCCTAGCCGACCCAGCGAAGGAACGCACCCATGAACCACGATGTCATCGTGCTCGGCGCAGGACTCGCAGGTCTTGCCGCCGCACGGGACCTCGCCGCAGGCGGAGCCGACGTCCTCGTCCTGGAGGCCCGCGACCGAGTGGGCGGACGCGTCGAACAGACCGGACTCCCCGACGGCCGCCTCGTCCAGCTCGGCGGTGAAGTCGTCGGCAGGGCCCACACCGCCTATCTCACCCTCGTCGAAGAACTCGGACTCAGCCTCGTCCCCAGCTATGTCGCCGAACCCGGGTTCCTGGCCCGCGCCACACCCGAGGGGATCTCTGCCGGGGATCCGCCCCACTGGTTCGGCCCCAAAGACGACGCCTGCCACCGACGGCTCACGGCCGCGTTCACGGCCCTCGCCCACAGCGTCGACCCCGACGACCCCTGGTCACACTCCGAGGCCGTCGCTCTCGACGCCCTCTCCGTCGCCGAGTGGCTGCGCTGCGAGGGCGCGAGCCCCGCCGTCGTACGCCTGTGGGAGATCGGTCAACTCGCCCTGGCCAGTGGCTCGTACGAACGGACCTCGCTTCTGTCCGCCCTGCGCAAGCACGCGGCCGTCCCCGGCGGCGACGAGACGGAGCACTACGACTACCAGGACTGGGAGGGGCTGCGGGTGGCCGAAGGATCGGCGACGGTGGCTCTGCGCATGGCCGACGCGCTGGGGCACCGCATCCGGCTCGGCGCACCCGTCGAGGACGTCGTCGCCGGGCCGGGCGGCTGCACCGTACGCATCGCCGGAGGGCAGAGCTTCACCGCCGGCGCAGTCGTCAGCGCCCTGCCCGTCGGCCCGCTGCGCCGCATCACGGTCACCGGAGTCTCCGACGCACGACTCGCCTCCCTGCACCGGCAACGACAGGCCGTCGCCGCCAAGTTCGTTGCCGCCTACGACAAGCCGTTCTGGCGCTCATCGGACCTGAGCGGCCTGTCCGAGTGCGAAGGCGTCCTCGGCAGCACCTGGCCGCAGAACGCAGGAATCCTCTCCGCCCTCGTCCCACCGGAACGGTACGGCGTGCTCCTCGGTATGCCCGAAGGCCTCCGGGAGCAAGAACTGCTCGGCGACATCGCCCGCCTCTACGGAGAAGAAGCGCACAGGCCGCTGAACACCTACGTGCGGATGTGGGGCACCGATCCCTTCACCCAGGGATACGTGACCCAGTGGACCCCCGGCGATGTCATGGCCGTCGGCCCTCTGCACGCAACCCATGAACCGCCCTTCTACGTCTGCGGATCCGACCAGTGGGTGGCGGGCTACATGGAAGGTGCGGTACGCACCGGCCGCGCCGCAGCGAAAGAGGCACTCACCCGTGGCTGACACCCGTATGCATACCGTCCTCAACCACATCGGGGGAGCGGACCTGCCGGCGGCGTCGGGCGCGACGACTGAGCTCGTAGAACCGGCGACCGGCAGGACACACGGCACCGCCCCGCTCTCCGGTGCGGAGGACATCGACGCGGCGTGCGGAGCCGCGGCCGCCGCGTACGAGCTGTGGTCCACGACCACACCGGCCGAACGGGGGCTCGCACTGCTGCGCATCGCCGACGCCATGGAGAGGCACACGGACGACCTGGTCGCGGCGGAGACCGCGGACACGGGCAAGCCCGCCGACCTGTTCCGCGCCGACGAACTGCCCGCGATCACCGACACCTTGCGCTACTTCGCAGGAGCGGCACGGAATCTGCCCGGCGCCGCCGCGGGCGAGTACACCGAAGGGCGCACCTCGCTGCTGAGGCGCGAACCGGTCGGTGTCTGCGCCCAGATCACGCCGTGGAACTACCCCCTGATGATGGCCGTGTGGAAGATCGCACCCGCGATCGCGGCCGGCAACACGACCGTACTGAAGCCCGCCGACACCACCCCGTCCTCGACCGCCCTGCTCGCCCGGATCGCCGCCGGGCATCTGCCTGCGGGTGTACTGAACGTGGTGTGCGGCAACCGTGACACCGGACGGGCTCTCGTCGCCCATCCGGCAACCCGGCTGATCGCCGTCACCGGAAGCGTCCGGGCCGGCCAGGAGATCGCCGCCGCGGCGGCCGCGGACCTCAAAAGGGTCCATCTGGAACTGGGAGGCAACGCCCCGGTCATCGTCCACGACGACGTCGACGTCGAGACAACCGCCGCGCAGCTTGCCGCTGTTGCGTACTACAACGCGGGCCAGGACTGCACGGCCCCCACCCGTCTGCTTGTTGACGCCCGTATCCACGACGCATTCGTGGACGCCTTCACCACCCACGCCGCAGCGCTGACCCCGGGAGTCGACTTCGGCCCCCTCAACAGCGACTCCCAACGCGCCGCGGTGAAGGGTCTGCTGGACCGTCTGCCCGGCCACGCAAAGATCGCGACGGGAGGCTGTGAGGCACCGGGTCCCGGTTTCTTCCATCAGGCGACCGTCGTCACCGGCGTCCACCAGAGCGACGAGATCGTCCAGGAGGAAATCTTCGGCCCGGTGGTCACCGTCCAGCCCTTCACCGACGAGTCCGACGCCCTCCGTCTCGCCAACGACGTGCGGTACGGCCTGGCGGCCGGCGTCTGGACCACGAACCACGAGCGGGCGATGCGGGCGACGAGGGCTCTGCGTACCGGCATCGTCTGGGTCAACACGCACGGAACCACCGTGTCCGAGATGCCGCACGGAGGTGTCAGGCATTCGGGCTACGGCAGCGATCTGTCCCTGGCGGGCCTCTTGGACTACACGCAGGTCAAGCACGTGATGCTGTAGCCAAGGTGGCTGCCCTGAGGTCACCCCCGGGTGCCTCGCGCGGGGCAACGCGAGGCACCCGGGGGTTGACAGGTGGAGCGGTGGGCCGTTCGCCGGTCAGGCTGTGCGCCGCTCGAACTGGTTGGCGTTCTGGTCGGACGGCGGGGGCTGTTCGTCGTTGCCGGGGCCGTACATGGCCTTCAGCTGTTCAAAATCGTGCTCGTTGGGCTGTGGTTGCCAAGGCTCCTCGGGGACAGGATCCGAGCCGGCGGCCTTGTCGTTCATACAGGTTCCAGCCGCATACTGGTGGCCGAGTCCGAGAGAGTGGCCGATCTCGTGGCATACGTCATGCTGCTTTACTTCCTCGGGCTCGTTGTCCAGATAGAAGTTGTTGAGCTTGAGCTCGACCGACTCGATAGGCGTGCCGTGGGGCGCGTCCTCGAAGGCCGCCCCTCCCCGATTGCCGTCATCCCCGAGGTCGTCGTCACAGACGTGGACTGCGCCCTTTATGCGTTCGCACTTTTGGCGGGCCTCGAGGTCGTTCTCACCCGGCACGATTCTTGCCTTGATGTCGGGGTTATCGTTCCACTTCTCGACAGCCCCTTGAAGGTGGGGCTTCCACTTCGGCGAGGTACTGTCGATGACGGGCACCTCTATGGGGCCGGGGCCGGTCTTTTGCCAGTAGCGGTCCCAGGGGTTGACATGGTCCGCCATGGCGGGGCTGGCACCCAGTGCGGCCAGCCCGAAGGCAGTGAGGACTGCGGCGCCCATTCGCCTGTTCACTATGAGATGGCGTCGTTCCTGTGGGGGACGTGAAGATGCCTCGCCGGGGGGCCTCCTGAGGCTCCCGAGCGTGTCCGCCGCCGTGGCGGCCAGGAGTCCGGGGCGGCCTTTCACTGAAGCCTTTCGGTGCCTGCCTGCAGCGGGACTCTTGCTGTGTTTACCCATCGCGGGAGCCTTTCTACGTGTAGGTGAGTTGACGTCATCGTGTTCGACTGGCAGCAGCAGCCCGTTGCACCGATCGCGCCGCACAGCGCGGTTATGCCGCTGTCCCAGGACAAGGGATCAGCCGGGTATGACTGAGCCGGCGTGCACGGTTATCCGGGTCTCCAGGCTCGGTTCACATCGCACGGCGTATCTCGGCCCTCCGGACGGGCAGTGACGATGACCGGAAACCTTGCCGCCGCACAGGCGCCTGTGGGGTCTGCGGGCACAACGAAACCTAGAGAGTGAAACCGGGAACCGGCTATCCGTGGCCCCGGAACACGGATACGTACTGAATGGCAGGCGCGCGGCTTCCTGCACCGATCGCGCCGCACAGCGCGGTTATGCCCCTGCCGCGGGACAAGGGATCGGCTGTGCGCGCACCGAGCCG
This sequence comes from Streptomyces sp. NBC_00885, assembly GCF_045207475.1. NCBI lineage: Bacteria > Bacillati > Actinomycetota > Actinomycetes > Kitasatosporales > Streptomycetaceae > Streptomyces > Streptomyces sp. NBC_00885. The sequence goes on along the minus strand of NZ_CP108796.1, from coordinate 226,753 downwards.
GCGTGCACGGTGCCAGCTCGAGCGGCAGCGGAGCCTGACTGCGCGACGAACTTACGGTCGACGCACGGGAGTTGCTTTGCGCGGTCTACGCGGCAGGGCGTTCTCCGAGGCAGGGCCGCGTGCGCCCCGGCAAGGCCTCGGTCTGCCGCCCGGCCAGGGCCTGTCATGTTCGGGGTTGCTTGCGGCACCGGGGGCTACGGATGCCCCGGGCCCGGCTTGCCGCCGCGGTCCGTCACAGCCAGGTCTCGTCGAGAGACCGCGCCCAACTTCCTGAGGGAACGCGCGACATGCTGCTCCACCGTGCGCGGGGACAGGTGCAGGGTGGCCGCGATCTCGCGGTTACTCAGGCCGGCACCCGCGAGCTCTGCGACCTCCTGCTCACGCGGCGACAGCCGCTCACCGTATCGGGGGCGGCCCGGTGGGCGCCGCTCGGCGCCGGGGTGGGCTCGCAGTACAGCCCGTACTCGGGCCACGTCCCATGTCGCACCGAGGACTTCCAACTCCTCAGTAGAAGTCGCCAGTTTGGAGATGCCCGCAGTGGTCTCCAGGCTGCCCGCCAGGGCACATCGTCCGACGGCTTCCGCTGCAAGAGCCGCCTCGTAGGGCCGGGGAAGCGCTTGATAGCAAGCACGGGCGCGCCGGAAGTACTCGGCTGCCTCTGGGAACGCGCCGTCCGCCTCGGCCAACAGTGCCCGGCACGACATCAGTGCTGCCGCGGCGGCGGGTGCCTGTCTGCCCACGGTGCCTGCCGCGAATTCGTCCACCATCTCCCGTGCCCTGTCCACCTCTCCGGCGCGGACGGTTGCATCCACAGCCCAGGGGGCCAGCTCGGTCGCCCATACCCACACGGCCTTGGCTTGCAGCCGTGCCCATGCCTCGGCCGCCTCCCGGGCCGCGGTCTGCTGTTCGTTGCGGGCCAGGGCGAGCCTGATGCGGCCGCCCGCCGCCGCGGCTGCCAGCGGTACGGGGCTGTCGTCCCCGGCCAGGTCGGGAGCGGACAGCCAGGTGCCCACCTGGTTCCATTCACCCCTCGCCACGGCAAGCAGGCCGAGCACCAGCCCGGCGTGGCCCGCTATGAGCGGCATCTCGCCGAGCTCCGTGACGAGCGCGCGGGCCTGGGCGGTCAGGCCTGCCCAGTGGCCGGTCATCATGTCCAGAATCAGCGACTTACCCCGTGCTCCCTGTTCCACGTACAGGTGCCCGCTGCGGGCGGCCAGCTTCGGGCCCTCGGCCAGGAGTTCGCGCGCTGTCGCGTACTCGCCCAGCCAGAGCGCCGCATCGGCGGCGTTGGTCACACCACGGGCCGAGTGTCCGAGAATGCGCACATCATCGCTCTCCCGGGGAAGTTGTTCCAAGAGCCGCCACCCGTCCGGATCACCCACGCTGAGCAGCACGGTCACCCGGTTCGCCGCGACTGCTGCCTGGACCGTGGTATCCCCGCTCCCGCCTGCTGTCGCTTCGGCGCGCTCCAGCCAGATGAGATTGTCCGCCAGCGCGCCACGGGGCCAATACGGCAACGCAAGGGCCGCCATGGCGCGCGCCGCCAGCGCCGGACGGGTACTCAGCTCTTCGATCGCTCTGATGAGTTCGAGACCTCCTTCGCTGCCCCGACCGACCTGATTACCGATCAGCAGCCCGAGGTCGAGCCGGATCTCACCACGCGCGGCGCCGGGCAGCGCAGGGTCATCGACCAGCCGGCGCAGAACCTCGACCGTCTGATCGGAGCGCAGCCCGTTGTAGGCGATGCGTGCGAGCATCAAGGCCAGCCAAACCCTGTTCGACTCCCGGACTTCAGGATGTGCCAGCGTGTCCTCGAGCAGCGAGATCGCCAGCTGGTGGTCCCCGGCCTCGACGGCTTCACGCGCGGCGTTCTCCACGCTGTCCAGCCAGTCCGCGATCCGACCGGATGCGAACTGCTGGCGGGCCAGCCCCGCCCACGGTACCGAGCGCCGGGCCGCCAGTGCCTCGGCCGCTCGACCGTGCAGCTCCCGCCGTACCGGCCCGGGCAGCAACTGATACACGACCGCGGCCTCCATGGGAGTGCCAAATCCGTATTGACCGACCCCGATCTCGTGGAGCACCGCTTCGGACAGAGCGGCCGTCAGCGCCGCACGGCCGCTCTCCGCCGGCAGAGCCGCAACCGAGGTCAACTCGTCCTCCGTCGCGGCCTCATCGAGCACGGCTGCCGCCCACGCCAAGCGCCTCGTTAAATCGTCCAGCGCCGCCACGCGGCCGACCACCAGCTCGGCGAGCCGTAGCGGAACCGCGGCCTCGTCCACGTCTCTGGCCGTCAGCCGGTCCCGGCCGATCGAGTCGGCTCTCCCACCCGGAAGCGGGCCGGCAGTCTTCAGCTCTGCCACCAGATCGGCCACCACCTGCGCGATTCCCCCGGAGCGCGTGTGAAGCCGCGCGACGAACCGGGGCGGGCAGCGGTCCTCGCCCAGCGCCTCCACCGCCATCGCGCGGACCTCCTCCTCGTCAAGCGGGCCCAGCCGCAGTCGGACGAGGCTCATCTCGGCGGGGTAACCCACCGGAGCTCCCAGCACCAGCCCCGGACTCGCCAGTTCCTCAGGGCGATAGGTCAGCACCGCGCGTAATCCCGCCGGAGGCTGAGCCAGCAGGGTACGCAGCGCGTGTGCGTCCTGCTCGTTCGCGCGGTGCACGTCCTCGGCCACCAGCACAACCGGAGCACCGGTGTCGAGCGAAGTCACCAGTTCCCCGAGAGATGAGGTCTTGAGCGGAGTCGGCCCCGTCGGCACCAGGGCTCCGGGCCGGGTACCTGCGGGACGACGTACGGACCCGGTCTTCGACACTGCGGATGCGGTCCTGTCTGGGCGTGTGGACTCCCGAAGGACAACGGCGCCTGAAGCCGTGAACGTCACCTTCAGGCGAGGCACCGCGCCGAGCTCGGGAAGCGCGAGGAGCCACTTCACGAACCAGGTCTTGCCCGTCCCCGCCGCTCCGTCGACGAGCACCAGCGCCGTCACATCCGGCGCGGCCGATGCCAGTGGCTCGCGTACGGCCGTCTCCCACTCGTGCTCACGCATCGCAATCACGTCCCCCCTGTGCTCTGCTTGCCAGGACACTGCCCCGACCCGTCTGGTCCAGCGCCGTCGCGCAATGTCCGGATCTCATGCAATCAGAGGACGGGTGACCGCGTGCGTACTCAGCGTTGTTTGCGTATCCGTAGGTCGGTTCTCCCGCTTGTCGCAGTGATGCGACGGCGAACAAGGTCGAAGCGATGCCTCGCACAGCTCACCAGCGATCTCCCCAGGAGAAATCGGCATGGCCATCGTTGACGGCCTTCGCTCCATCACGGGTATGCACGCGAGGACGGGGCGGGTGAGCCGGGGTGGACGAGGGTGCTGAGCGCCCAGATCCCGCGTAAAGAAGTGCCCCGAGCTCAAGCCTCGGCCAGTAGTGCAACTGCAGTGCGTGGGGACGGCAGTTCCATAACCTGGCAACCGGCGTCTCGGATCTGCAGGGACACCAGGCGGGCTTCGCTGTCGTCGAGAGAGAACACGAACAGCCCGGGCACGAGCACCACGTCGTAGGCTCCACCGTCGACTTCATCGAGAAGGCGCTCCAGCTCAGGCAGCGGCCCAGTGAAGCGACGGCCGTTGTCCAGGAACACTGTCGGCGCGGACAGGCCCAACTCTCGGGCATAGCTGAACAGGCCAAGCCGATGACAGCTCATCTGCCCCTTGTCGTACGGGTAGCAGCGGAGATACACCGCCGCGTGAGCGGAAGCTCGGTCGTCTTTCATGATCTCTGTCGCCTTTCACCCACTGACTGGCCATATCCAAGACTGGACATATTGCTCTTACGTATAGTTTCTGGCTCTTCCAGGGGAAGGCACCCAGGCAATACGAATCCAGGGGGAAGGGGCACAGTGTTGGTATCGAATTGCGCCAATGCTGAGGAACCAATAGGTAGCTCTGGTCGACAGGCGGGGAGCTTGTTAGGTAGGTGGGTAGGTAGTCAGCCACGAAATGAGTACTGCCCAGGCGCGGGCTCGCCCTTGCCTGCTCCCCGTCCGCAGGAGGTGACCGCACTGGTGCCGGTGGTCAGGTCTGGGGGCTTCTGATCTGTTCGCGGGTGATCCGGAGCTTCCTGAGGGTGCGGGCGACGTGGTGTTCCACGGTGCGGACGGACAGGGACAGGGCGCGGGCGATGTCGTAGTTGGTGGCGCCGATGGCCAGGAGCTGAGCGACTTGTTCTTCTCGGGGTGAGAGGCCATCGCCGTAGCTGCGGCGGCCGCGGGGGAGGGGGCGTTCCTGGCCGATCTCGCGCAGGGCCTGGCGGCAGCGCGCTTCATCCGCCGTGGCACCCAGCTCGGTGAACACGTCTGCGGCTTCCTGCAGGCGGCGGGCCGCCACACCTGGGCTTTGCGGGGCGGCAGTGAGCAGAGCCTTGCCGATCTGCTCGGTGACTCGGGCCGCGCGGTGGAGTCGGCCGATCGCATTGAACCGGGCTTGAGCTTGCTCCAAGTTCTCCACCCCTCGGGCAGGGGCAGTTTGCACAGTCAGCAAGCCACGGCACAAAAGCAGCTCCGCGACAGCCCCCGGCGCGTTACGGCCGTCTATACCCCGCTCCACCTGCCCCACCAGCCGTTCAGCCTCCGAAGGAAGGCCGCAGGCAAGAGCAGCCTGTACCGCCGTGGGGACGAGATCCGTCATCCACACCCAGTTGTTCTTGCGCCGCAGGGCTTCCAGCGCTGGTTGCACCCCATCCCAGGCCGCCTGCATGTTCCCCTCGGCCAGCTCGAGGCGACCCACGGCTGCCGCCCACAGCATGAGCCATGGCGGCCAGTGCGGCCATCCTGGAGTCTTCGTCAAATGCCCGAGTCGTTCTCGTGCCCGGGGCCACTGCCCGCGCGCTATCGCCAGCTGTACTCGGATCAGCATCGGCTCAACCTGGAAGACTCCTTCACGCTGACCGGATTCCGGAGCGATCGTCTCGATACGGTCGTCCAGGCCGGTCCAGCGGCCGGCAGCAAAGTCCAGCTCCAGCCGGATGATCCCGCACGACGCGGCGATCCGTTCGTTCCTCGTCAGGGATGTCAGCGTCTCCGCCTCGTCCAGCAGAGCGTGGGCCCTGTCGTCGTCACCGCGCCAGTACCCTTCGTCCGCCGCGTTGTGCACCGCCCGAGCACATTGCCGCACGACTTCCGGATCACTGCTCTCTCGTGGAAGCTGCTCCAGCAGTTCCCGGCCCAGAGGATCTCCCATCGTCTCCAGCAAGGTGATCCTGCAGGCCAGCACGGTCGCCCGGGCCACCGGATCGTCGGTGGAGGCGACGGTGTCCACCGCACGGTGCATCCACTCGATATCCTCGGAGATCGACACGTCGCGCATGCCTATACCAAGGGTTGCCATGGCCACCGCGGCCAGGTCGGGCCGGCTCTCCAGTTCGCCGATCGCCTGCACGATCTCACGGTCGCCTTCGGCCCTTGGCGACTTGATCAGCAAGCTCTGGCCGAGGTTGAGGCGGATTTCACCGCGTGTGGCAACGGCCAGGGCCGGGTCCGCCACGATCGCCCGAAGAGCAGCGAGGCTGGCGGTCTGGTCGATCCGCCGCATCGCGATGCGGCTCAATGCAAGCGCACAGCGGGTGCGCTGCTCCGGCGGCAGAGCCGGTTCGGACAGAAGCTGTTGCAGTAGGTCGGCCGCGACTCCGTCATCCCCCACATCCACGGCGTGGCCGGCGGCAGCGAGCGCCCGCGGCAGCCATGCCTGCACATCACCCAGCTGCCGGGTGTGGTGAGCGATCTGCACCAGTGAAGGCGACTTCTGCCCCTCCAATGCCTCCACGGCACGCAGATGCAGCCGACGGCGCCGGGGCCCGAGAATCCGGCCGTAGACGGCCCTACGGGCCAGCACATGCCGGAACCCGTACATGCCGGGAGATGCCTCGATGAGGACACTGGCCTGAAGTGCCGCCGTCACCCCCTCCTCCATCTCCTCCTCATCCAGCTTCGCGAGGACTGCCAGCACCTCCTCAGGAGCAGGCACAGCCAGCACCGCCGCGGCCTCCACCACTGCCACCGCAACCGGATCCAGTGCGGCCACGCGTGTGCTGACCACTTCCTGCAGCGCCCGCGGCACCCCCATCCCCTCCAGGGAAGAGGGCACCCTGCTTTTGGGCTGGGCGATCAGGTCGGCCAGGGCCAGCAGATCCTCCTCGGCGGCCAGAGGCAGCCCCCCGCTGCGCTCGAACAACTGCCTCCCGAGGGCCAGGGCCGCCTGCGGGCCGAGTACCGAGTCAGCGAGTTCGCGGACCTGCGCTTCACTCAACGGTGGAAGGCTGATCTCCACGCCACCGACTCCCACCGGACGCCGATAGGGCGAACCCAGCACGGCATGGCCGACAGGAAGATCCTGAGCACGGTAGGTGACCACCAGGCGCAGCCCCTGTGGCGGGTTTCTCGCCAGCAGCAGCAGAAGTTCCCGGGTCGCCTCGTCCGCCCAGTGAACGTCCTCCACCACCACCACGACCGGCCCCAACGCCGACAGGACCTCATGCACGGCCCTCATGAGGTCAGGCGTTCCACCCACGGCCTCCGTGCCGTCCGGCGCGGGCGTGGGGAACCGGTCGGTGAACTCTGGCAGCAACGCCCGCAGCGCCCAGACCGCGGAGGTCAGCTTCACCTCAGGCACCAGGTACCTGTGCCCTTCGCGCAGCGCGTCGATGACGGGTCCGAACGGCAGCGGCTCCCGCAGAGGGTGGCACCAGCCAAGGAGCACGGGAGTTCCGTCCTCGGCGAGACGAGCCAGAGCCTCGCCCACCAGGCGGGACTTCCCCACCCCCGCCTCACCCTCCACGAACACCACGGCAGGCCCGGACGACAACGCGTCCCTGAGCAGACGCAGCTCATCCCCACGCCCGACGAAGGCGAATCCAGCCCTGCGGCCGCCCCCCTCTATCCGGCCCATCACCATGGCTACACCACCGCCACACCGCCACGGACCCAACGGAAAAGTTGCTTCCTCGCCAGGCTACCGGCCACCACCAGAGACACGGCTCTGCCGCCGAACGCCCGGGCCCGGCCCGGAACGACTCGTCCACCATCTGTCTGCGGTCTGGCCCACGCGTCAGCCGCCTCCCCGGCCGCTGCACCACGTCCTGGCGGGCCGGCGTCAGCCTGATGCGAACGCCCGAGGCAGCAGCCACAATCGGCACACCGTCGTCTTCCCGCACGTCGGCGCCGGAAAGCCAGATGCCCAACGGCGAAAGCCGGTCACACCCGATGCTCTCCGACGTTTCGTTTCGCCCCGTCAGGGCGGCGGTGATCGGTGCACGCCCAGGCTTCGGTCTCATGAGGGCGCGGGTCCTCGGTCAGCTCCCAGGTGGCGCCGATCCGTTGCACGCGGCTCCGGCCGGACTCGTGGCGGGGCCAGCCGGGATCGCCGTCAGCGGCGAAGCGGACCCATGCCTGGTGCGTCCGGGCGGCGAGGTCGGCGGGCAGCTCGCTGGTGCCGAGCAGTGCCTGGGGGCCGTGCAGCGACGGCAGGTCGAGGCGGTCGAAGACGAACGGCAGCTCCATGGTGTGGCCGGCGCCGAGCTGTCCGTCGAGCGCGTTGGACCGCCAGGTGAACTCGTAGACGAATGTCGGTGCGTCCCCCGCTGTCGCATGTGCGTCGGCCATCCGCCGGGTGCCGGCGCCGAAGAGTCCGTCACCGAGCACAGCGGCGCGCAGTTCCGCGGCGGATGCGGTCGGCCGCTGGGTCCGGTACGCAGGGATCAACTCGTCGGGGCGGGGATGGAACCTCGCCGCGGTTTCCCGGACGTCGGCGTCGGTGCTGACGGGCAGCAGGCCGTTCGGGGCGAGGTAGAGGCTGCCCTCGTCGAGGTTGGCGCCGATGAGCAGATCGACATCTGTCCCGCAGCCGGTGGCTACGGCGGCGGCCGGCTGCTGTTCGAGAATGAGGCTGAACGGTGTGATGCCGCCGAGCGGGTCGTGGTGGGCCGGCGTATGCAGGTCCAGACCTCTCAAGTGGGGGACGAGGCCGACGAGTTGCTCGTCGGGGATGTCGGCCAGGGTGGGGGCGGTGGGTTCGAGCCCGAGGTGCCTTCCGACTTCCGCGGTGACGATCCGCGCCTGCTCGGGGGTGAATGCGCCGGTACCGCTGCCGCTTTGCATGATCGCCCGGCGGATCAGGCCGTGCGAGGCAACATCGGCGAGGACGCCTCCGACGATCATGGCTCCTGCGGACTGGCCGAACAGGGTCACGTTGGCCGGATCGCCGCCGAAGCGGGCGATGTTGTCCTGCACCCAGCGCAGTGCGGCCAGGATGTCGAGCATGCCACGGTTGTCGGGGGCGCCCGGCAGGTGCAGGAAGCCGGGGATGCCCAGGCGGTAGTTCAGGGTGACGAGGACCACGCCGTCGCGGGCAAAGGCGGTCCCGTCGTACAGGGGAGCGCTCGTCGAGCCGGCGACGAAGCCGCCGCCGTGGACGAACACCATGACGGGCGCCGGCGGCCCGTGCCGGTCCGGGGCCCAGACGTCGGCGGTGAGGTAGTCGGCGCCGGGCCGCCAACCCGGCGCGAAGTAGGGCGACATGTCCAAGGACCCGAATGCGTCTCGTGCAGGCTGCGGCGCTGTGGGGCCGCGCCGGGCAGCATCACGGACCTGAGTCCACCGCTGGTGCGGGCGGGGTGCGGCGAATCGCAGGTGCCCTACGGGCGCAGCCGCGTACGGCACACCGAAGAAGGCCGTTCCGTGGGTGTTGCGGCGACCGCGGACCGGGCCGGTGGTCGTGGTGACGATGACGGAATCGGTGGGTGCCATCGTGTGTCCTTTCGTGTTGCGCGGCGTCCGGCCGGTCGCCCGCCGCCGTTGAGTGGGCGCGGCAGCGGGCGACCGGTGGGGTTCTGCGGGTTGTGCAGGGGCTCAGTACCGGGGGAGCGGGGCCCACCGCTTGATGGCGTAGGCGTCCGCGTCATGGGTGACTTCGAGCGCGCTGTGGCCGCTGAAGTGCGCCGGCAGTACCAGCGCGTTGGTGTCGGCGGCCCAGCCGAGCAGCTTGCGACGAGTCGCGCGGGCACCGGCCGGGTCCTCGCAGAAGCAGCTGTTGTGGTCGGGTTCCATGACCTGCAGCGGGGTGTGCAGCAGGTCGCCGGCGAACAGAGCCCGGTCGGAGCCCGAGTTGAGCTTCAGCACGCTGGATCCCGGGGTGTGGCCGGGTGCCGCTTCCAGGCACAGGTTCGCGTCGATGGTGTGGCTGTCCTCCCACAACTGCACCTGGCCGGCTGCGTGCACGGGCGCGACGCTGTCTTCGAAGACGTTCTCGTTGACGCCGCCGGTGATGTTCGGGTTGTTCGCCGGGTTCCAGAACTCGAAGTCGGCCTTGGGCATCAGGTAGGTGGCGTTGGGAAACGTGGGAACCCAGGTGCCTTCGTCCAGGCGGGTGTTCCAGCCGACATGGTCCACGTGCAGGTGGGTGTTCACCACCAGGTCGACGTCCTCGGGCCGCACCCCGGCCCGCCGCAGGTTGCCGAGGTAGTCGAGCAGGAGGTGGTCCCACGCCGGGACGGCCGGGCGGGCCTTGTCGTTGCCGATCCCGGTGTCCACGAGGATGGTCCGGCCCTCGCTGCGCAGCAGCCACGTCTGCATCGCGACCTGGACGATGTCGTCGTCGGTGTTGAGGTGGTCGGGGACGAGTACGTCCGTGTGCCGCCGCCATGCCTCCTCGGGCGAGCCCGGGAAGAACTGCTGCGGGGTCATGCCGACGGGGCCGTGCATCTCCTCGATCCGGGTGACGGTGACGTCACCCAGCTTGATCTCGTTCAGGGTCTCATTCATCGTGCGCTCCACGGGGTTGGTCGATCAGCGGTTGTGAGGGAGACGGGCCAGCAGCAGATGGGGATCGGTGGCCGTGGTGTAGGCGGCGCTGGGCACGTATGCGGTGCCGCGGCGCAGTGCGACCGAGGTCGGGTTCTGCAGACCGTCGGCGGCGGTCAGGACGGTGGACACGGAGCCGTTGCCCCGGATGCGGACGACCGTGTTGGGGGCGTTCAGGGCCGCAAGGATCTCGTCGCCGTTGCCGGTGAAGGCGAAGTCGTCGATGCCGACGAGGTTTGTGGCCCTCGTCTGGACCGGGCCGGGCTCGTTGCCCGGCCGGATGGGGATGCGCAGCACGGTGCCCTTGTCGAGATTGGTCACCCACAGCGCACAGTCGTGGATCTTCAGGCCGTTGGCTCCGAGGAAGCCGGCGGGAGCGAGTTCCGCCGCTGAGGACCACGTGGTCGGCTCACCACCGGCGGCGGGGACCGTGAAGATCGTCCCGAGCACTGAGTCGGCGACGTAGAGCACGCCCTTGCGCTCGTCCAGCGCCAGTCCGTTGGGCAGGCCGCGTGCGGGCAGCGCGGCGATACGGTCCGGGGTGCCGCCCGGGCTCAGCCGCCACAGGCCCGTCAGGTCTGCGGTGCCGCTCGCATAGAGGAAGTACAGCGTCCCGTCATGGGCCCGGGCGATACCGGTGGTCAGCGCGAAGCCGAGGACCGGTGTGTTCACCCCGCCGTCGGCGGGAGCGGGCAACGTCGCCAGCACCCGTGTCCTGCCTGCAGGGGTGACCGCCGCGACCTGTCGGCCGGCCGCGAAGGTGACGTAGGCCGTGCCGTTGGGCTCCAGCGCGATGTTCTCCGGCATCTGCCCCTGCGCCAGATCGAAATGCGCGGCAATCCGGGTCTTGACCACCGGAGCGGTGCCCGCGGACGCCGGGGCTACGGTGACGGCGGCCAGGGTGACCACAGCGACCGCCGTGGCCGCGCCGGCGATTGTTGCCAGTTTCTTTTTCATGTTCCTTCACAGTTTTCGGGCGCGCGGTATCCACACGCGAAATACGGGTGAGCACAGTGAATTGAGCGAATTGATTCGTGCGGGCAGAACGGTCTATGTGCGCCGCATCGGATTACGTCGGATTGCTGAAATGCGCCAGAACGCGGTCCTGGTCGGTCCGCACGCTGTGCATCAGCAGCGTCATGGCGGCCTGGGAGGGTGAACCGGGCTCGGTCGTCGCGACGACGATGTGCTGCCCGATTTCGGTGTTGAGGGTCTGCTGCGTGACTTCCATGCTGCCCACCAGCGGATGCAGCATTTCGTAAACTGCGGCGCCGCCTGCCTTGACCCGGTGATCTGCCCACCAGGATGCAAATTCGGCGCTCTTTACTGTCAGCTCGCCGATCAGTGAGGCGAGAGCCGTGTCGTCCGGGTGCCGGCCGCATGCGAGGCGCAAAGTGCCCACCACGGCTTTGGCCTTGGCCGGCCAGTCCGCGTACAGGGCGCGGGTGTGGCCGTCCAGGAAGAGCAGGCGAGCCATGTTCGGGCGCTCAGCCGGCCGGTCCGGGCTGCCCGGGTCCAGATGCCCCGCAAACAGGGCGTGACCGGCGCGGTTCCAGGCCAGAACGTCACTGCGCCGACCGAGCACGACTGTCGGTACATCCGCCAGTGCGGCCATGAGTTGCACCACGTCCGGCGTCACCCGTTCCGGCACCGGTCGGCGCACTCTGGGACGGCGGCGTGTGCCGGCGGCCAGGTCGTGCAGGTGCCGACGCTCGGCCTCGTCCAGCCGCAGGGCCTGGGCGATCGCGTCGAGCACCTCCGGGGAGGCATTGGACGACTGCCCCTGCTCCAGCCGTGCGTAGTACGAGGCGCTGACTCCGGCCAGGCGGGCCAGTTCCTCGCGCCGCAGACCCGGCACTCGGCGCTGGTCACCGTAGGCCACCAGCCCCACGTCCTCGGGCAGCACCTGTGCTCGGCGGGTCCGCAGGAATTCGCCAAGCGGTTGTCTTGCTTCCATGGGCTCGAGTATTGGCTCCCCGGCGCGATGCAACCACACCCTGCCAGGGATACTGCCCTCTACCTGGGCCGGACCCTTGTACTGGCCCCAAAGAGCGGGCGGGCTCAGCATGGTTGAGGCCGGTGCCCGCCGGGGGTCGGCCTCAGCCCCTGGGCGCCCGGTTCAGAGCCGGCTACGAGGGCGATCCGCGGCCGCCGCCGGGAAAACCGGTTGCGCTCGCGTGGTGCGTGGACACAATCAGCGCGTGCAGATCCTGTCGTTCCCCGAAGAAGCCACTCCGTCCGAATTGCGCATCCAGGTGCGGGAGATCCAGGCGCAGGCGTGGCCGTCCGCGCGCGTCTCGGTGACCCCTGTCGATGCGCCCACCCACGATCCTTTGCTGCGGCCGTTGTCGATGCTGCTGGTGGAGGAGGGCTCGGTGCTGGCAGCGCTGGACATCCTGTCCAAGGAGATCGTCCACGCCGGACGGCGCTTTGCCGCTTGGAGGTGAAGGACCCCCAGCCGGAGGCCGAACGGCGCTCTTTCCCGCCGGTGTCCGACCCCGATTGCCAGACCATGCTCGACATCCGCAGCGGGGAAGGTGCATCCACCGTCGTCTTCCAGGTCTTCAACTGGAAGGGGGACATCTGGGGAGGCGGCTCGACGCTTGCCGCCTACGAGGACGGGAAGGCTCAGCAGGTCTTCGCACAGCTCAAGCAGGCGCTTGGCTCCTGCCGCTCGTACGAGGGCACAGGCTGGGTGGGGAAGTTCAAGGCAACCTTGACGATGGAACGGGCCCCGGGGGTGGGGGAGGAAGCCGTGCGATTCCACGAGACCATCCCCATGGGCCCTGAACACCCCTGGGACCGCAACGAACAGTTCACCGTGGTGCGGGCCGGGAACACCATCGTGACGTTCACGAAGCTGAACGTCGGCGGAAGCGCATCGTTCCCCGCCGCTCTTGTCAACCGGCAGGTCGAACGGCTGCAGAACGCACAACGCCCCTGATGTGGCGGTGCGAGATCTGGCTAAGTTGTTGATGGTCCTGTCGCGGAGCCGACGGGCGGTACGAGCGACGCCGAGCCGGCCCGCCCGTACACAGCAACGCGTCCGTCAGCTCGAACAGTTCGTGACGCCGAGCAGTCAGACACGAGTGGTAGCCGTCCCGGACTGTGACGCCACAGCGGACGGGCTCCCGCTGGGCGTTGTGGTGCAGCAGGTGCAGAGGCTGCGGGCGTTCAGGGGTGGACCAGTTCCAGCGCCTTCTTCAGGTTGTACTCCGCGATGCCCGCCATGAACGCCCTGTCGGGGAAGTCCCCGTCGAGCAGCCGCAGTGGACCCGCCGTCAGCGACAGACGCTGCGCGAGCGTGTACAGCGCGAGCCGGTCCTCGTCCAGTCCGTCCACCTCCAACGACCGGTAGGCGTCCTGCAGTCGGATCCGCAGAAAGACGTGCTCCCACTCGACGTCGAAGTACATCAAGCCCTCGATGTCGATGGCCACGGGGTTCCCGCCCGCGTCCACCAGCACGTGGTCGGGCCCAAGTTCGCCGTGCACGACCGCGTACTCCGTCCGTGGCCGCACCGCCGCCGCCAGACCCAGTAGCCGTTCCTCCAGCCGGTCGCGGGCTCCCGCGATACGCGGATCACGCAAGGCCGCCTCGGCGAGGTCCCGCAGCGCACGGTCCAGGACGATCCCCTCGCACGACGCCCCGAGCGACGTACCTCCCCCGTCGACCAAGGCCACCTTGCCGTACGTGGACGCCCGATGACGCCGCATCGCCCTCAAGCGCCTCTCCGAGCCGGGCCATGACCGGGGCAGCCGCGCTCGGGTCGCGCGCGAGCAGCTCCTCCAGGTTCTCGCCCGGGAGGTCCTCGACGATCGCGAGGTCGGACGGACAGTGGGTGCCGTTGCGGTCGACGAGACGGATCGCAGGAACGCGTACGCCGAGCGCCTCCAGCCGCGCGTGCGCGGCCTCGAACAGGTCGAGCCCGAGGCCGGGCGCGAACGGGTCGCTGAGGTCGTCGTCCCCCTCGGCCGCCGGCCAGTAGTTCTCGGTGTCGTCCCACAGGTAGGCGATCGCAGTCGTCGCGTCGTCCATCACCAGGCGGTATACGCCCTTCTTACTACCGCCCGCGATCCGCTCAACCGCCTCCAGCCGCCGCCCACCGCCCAGAGCGGCTCGCGCCGCACCCGTCAACTGCTCACGCGTTTCTGCCCTGGGCGCCACGTTCCGAACCGCCTCTCCATCGCGACAACAACCTGAGCACCCTACGGCAGCACGTACGTGGGCCCGGGGGCCCAGAACTCCGCACCAGCGCACTCCGTTCCCGAACCAGCGGTGAGGCGCTCGAAAACCAGTGGAGCAGCGCAGCTGAGCGCCACTACCGTGCTGCCGAACCAAGTCGTCTGGGCAAGGACGTGCCGTTGTACACCCTGTGAGACCTCCCGAGTGCTGATTCGTCGCGCGTCGCGCATGTGCGCCGCGCTCCTTTCTGCTGCGGATTTCTCACTGAAACCGGTGTACTTCTGTGCTCAAAAACTGGGTGGTCGTGCCCACCTGCCTGCCGCTCGTTCTCCGCCGCTGCCACGTATGCGCGTCCGAGCGCTTCCGGGCAGACGGTAAATTTCGCGTCAACGCACACCACAAACTCATCGACGCCTGGCTCCTCGTGCTCTGTACCGCTTGCGGGGAAACTGTAAAGCTCACGGTCCTGGAGCGGAGGAATGTGCGCTCCGTACGACCTGAGTTGCTGGACCGGCTGCATGGCAACGACCCTGGCCTGACAGCTGAGCTGCTCCAGGATCCGGTCGTACGGCGCCGTAATCGCATCGCCCTCGACTGGGACAACGCCTGGCGCCTCGACACCGGCGGACCGGATCACCTGGACCACGAGGTGATAGACGTCGCGGTCCGCTTTGCGGCGCGGATCCCTGTCCGGCCGGTGCGACTGATCGCTGAAGGTTGCGGTCTTTCGCGGGCCGAGGTCGAAAGACTGATCACGGAGGGGAAGCTCGTTTCGGCGGTCCGGCTGAGCGGCAAGCTCTCCGGAGACTTCACCTTCTCGCTCAAGCGCTGAGCCCTCGTCGGGACCAGGGGCCTGTCCGGCAAGATCCGCCGGACAGGCCCCTGGTTCGGTCAACAGGCAGCACACCGCAGGGTGCCTCTTCGGTGATCGCCGGACAGCTCGCGGCAGCGGGTCCATACTCGAATTACGCGCGACGACACATGCGTTGACTTGCGGAATTCGTGGAGTCACGGCGGGGGCAACGAATCAGCGGGGGGCTGACGCACACTCATGACCACTCCGACATCGTCCATCACAGCCATGTCCGGAAGCGCGTGGAAGCGCAGCAGGCAGCATCGTCGACTTGCGCGGGCGCTGGCCAGGGAGGCGGTGACCGAGCTTGCCGCCGGGGAGCTGCCGCTCTTCGAGCAGCGCGCCCGGAGCCACTTCCGCCCCCGGTTGTGGAGCCGTCGGCCCTTGTCCGTCGACGTCTTCGGGCTGGCGGCCGAGGTGGTGACCCCCGCGGCGCTGTCGGCGGCGGCCGGCGTTATCGGGGTGATGTCGGCCGAGCTGGTGAGCCGGTTGGCCTCGCGCGTCGTCGGCCGCATGTCGCGCCGTTGGCGGTGGTCCGAGGCCGAGCCCACCGGACCGGCGGACGCCGCACCCGCGCCGTCCGCCGCGGAGCTGGCCCGCTGGCGTACGGCCGCGCTGTCGGGTGCCCTGCGCCATCTGTCCGAGCAACGGGCACAGCAGGTCGCCGACTCCGTGTTGGCGGAACTCGTACAGATGCTGGCGACGGACGCGGCACCGGAGCCTTCCTCGTCACCGTCCACAGTGCTCCAGTCTTCCGGGGCCTCGGGGGCCGGCGGCCCCCACGCCGACGACGGGGACCGGCACGCGGACCGAGCCCGGGGGAACCCGAGCGGAGACACCGAACACTCAACCGGGCACGGAGACCCGGACGGAGACGGTCCAGCGGCGACCAGGCTCTAGCGTGGTCGTACGGGCTCTCCTCTTCTGTGTCGCGCTGATGGCCGCGGCCATCACGATCGCCATCCCGGCCACCACCAGCCGGCACGCCGAGGCCGCGGATGTTTACAGCCGGTGCTGGCCGGCGGCGATCAGGCAGTTCCAGCTGTCCCTGCCGATGACCTCTGTGGAAGCCGAGATCCTCGCTCAGGCGCCGATCTGGCCGGTGCGACCGGTGCCGGAGGAGTACGGGCCCGCCCTCAAGCAGTACCTCCAGGAGCATTGCCCACCGCCACCGGTGAACCGGAGCGAGTCGCGCGCCGGGCTCGCGCTGGGGGTACTGGGAGTAGGCGGCTTCGTCCTGTACTGGCTCAGCCCCTATCAGCAGATCCTTTTCCGTGGTCTGCGCCGCCTGCACCCCACACCCCGCTCCGGAACACCCCGCGGCTACCGGCCGGACCTGGCAGACGCTGTGTACCGGCAGGCGGACGACGCCGGAGTGACCGTCCATGGAGTGTGGCTCAACGCCTCCGACTACACCAAGAACGCGGTGGCCTTCGGGCACTGGCGGCGCAGGCACATCGAGCTCGCGAGCGGCATGGAGAAGCTGCTGGACGAGGACCCAGGCACCTTCGAGGTCGTCATCCGCCATGAGCTCGGCCACATCAGCCACCGGGACCTTGACGTCACCCATGGCGTCACCGCGCTGTGGGGGGCCTTCACCGTCCTGCTTGCCATTGCTTTCTGCTTCGCCGTGTCGGGGTACGCACGCGATGGTGACTACCTGCTTCAGCTCTCCTTCCACCTGTGTCTGCTCGCCTACACGCTCTACGCGGCCCGCAACACCTTCCTCCAGTCGCGGGAACTGCACGCCGACGCGTTCGCCGTGAGTGATCCCCCCGGATCGGGCACGGGGGAGGAACGCCGCGAGAAGCTGGACGAGTTCTTCGTGGGACTGGCCGCACAGCGGTCGCCCAACGGCGGGGCGATCCGCGCCGTCGTCGGCGACACGGCCCCTGCGGCACCGGATCCGCAGGAGCGCGCCGGCACCAGCTGGCCGTTCGCCACCCATCCCGCCCTCCAGCGCCGCAGGAGGGCCCTGCGGAACCCAGCCTTGGCAGGCGAACTCAGCGCCTGGGAAGCCGGGTTGACCGGCTGCGTCGCCATGTTCGCCGTCAACCTGCTGCTGGGCGGCAGTTTCGACCTCATGCTGATCGGCCTGCGACGGGGCTTCCTGGAAACCGACACGCTCCGCCCCGTGTACGCCTGGCTCGCGATCCCCCTGCTCCTCCCGGCCGGAGCCGTGCTGGGCCTCGGCATCCGGCACACAGTCGTCGCGTGGGGTGGCATACGCGGCGGCCGCAGGCTGGCGGGGCGGCTGGCGTTCCTTGCCGGGGGCCTGTGGTCGGGGCTGTGCTCCGGATGCATGCTGTTTCCGACGCAGGAGTTCAGTTCCGGCTGGTCCGCGCAGCTCGACACGATGTGGTGGCACGAGGTCACCGGCGGACCCGCGCTCGGCCTCGCACTGACGGCGGCCCTGTCGATCCTCGCCCTCTCACTGTTCGCCCTGGTGTGCGACACCGTGTGTCGACCACGGGCGGCGTCCTTGTGCGTCGGCGCCTACGGAGTGCTCACCGCCGTCGCCTGGTTCCCGTCGGCCCTTCCCGAAGGGACCGCCCCGTACCTCCTCGCCGTGGTTGCCGGCGCCGCACTACTGAGCTGCACGGCGCTGCTGTTCCTGCGTCGGCGGCGAGAACGGCCCGTTCCCGCGCCGCTCTCCCTTGAGGAGCCGGTGACACGGACCGAGGCTCCGGACGCGACGAGGCCGCAGCGCCTGCTGGCCCATGCCGTCACCGTCGTAGCGGCAGCCGGGGCGATCGTCGTCGCGGACAGCCGCCTCGTCGACATTCCCGATTCGCGACTCACGCTGGTGGCCTCGATGGGGGTTGTCTGCTGCGTTACCGCCCTCGCCGGAGCGGCAGCCGCCCAGCACGACGCCGAGTTCCGGCGCAGGGCCCGATTCGCGGCCGTCTGCCTGACCGTCGGTGCCGCCGCGACGGTCATGGAGTATCTGACGAGCGCCTCCCTCGGCCTCGTGCCGGTCCTGCTGTTGCTCGGGTCGGCGGGCGCCGTGATGGTGGCCGGCCGGATCTCGGCGGCCTCCCTCTACGCCTCCAGCCACCGCAGGAGCGCGCGCTCGTCAGGGCGGGCGTCGCGGGCCAGGCGCTCCCTTGACGACGAGGCCTCGCGCTAGTCGCGGCGTAAGCCTCAGCCTGCTGGGGCGGCCCTCCACGCGCGGCTCGACCACTGGCCGAAGAGCGGTCCTGACTGCTTGCGAGTGAACCATTCACTCCCGCACTCGCGTCGAACCCATCCAACCGATCAGGCCCATTACGGTTGGCTCCCATGCTGCTGAGCTGTGCCTTTGTGAATCTCAAGCCTGGAGTCGGCAAGACGACCAGTGCCGTATGGCTGGCCCACGCGCTTCACGAGTCGGGCTACTCCCCGCTTCTGGTCGACGGCGACCCAGCCGCCTCCGCACTGCGCTGGAGCGAATTGGCTGACGGCTTTCCGTTTCCCGTCATCGCCTTGCCAGTGGGTGACGTACACCGCCGTGTGAACGACTTCCTGGGCAATCGGCAGGCTGTGGTGCTCGATGCGCCGCAGTTGGAGGACCATCCGCGTATCGCCCGCAGCATCATGAGGTACGCGAGCGAGTGGATCGTTCCGGTGACTCCCGCTCCCATCGAACTGGACCGGATGGCACCCATCCGCTCCGAGATGGACGACGTCCAGTCCCTGCGCGCCGAGCCGGGCCGCACTGCGGTCCTCCTGAACCGGACCAATCGTCCCGACGCCACACGCACCGGCCCCGACGCCGACGCTCGTGAGGCGCTCACCGAGTTGGGGTTCGTGGTGCTGGACACCCAGATTGCGCGGCTCGAGTTGTACGCCCAGTCGTTCGGAAGTCCGGTGCGGGCCAAGGGGTCGGCGTACATGGACCTTGCCGATGAACTCATCAAGCGTCAGGAAGAGGCATGAAGGAGCGCAAGGACAGGTACCGCGCGGCATTGCAGCGCGGAGGGGACATCGCTGCCCGGTCCTCCAAAATCATCACGCTGAACAGCAGATACGTCCGGATGACCATCGAAGTGGACCCGGACCTGCAGCGCGACCTGACGCGATGGGCCACTCTGCCGGTATCGGCGCTGGTGCTCGCCGGCACGACAGTCCTGCGCACCTTGGCCGACACCGCCGCGGCCGTGCCCCGATCAGTGGGTGGCGCCGGACAAACGGGGCCGACACCTTGACTTCAAGGACGTTTTCCTCGCCCGGCGCACGTTCTCTGAGCTATTCGCGGGTTCTCGTGGGGGTCATTGGCGGCTGACCGTACGGGTCACGCCCGTGACGATCGTCGTCGCCAGGATCCAGCCGGTGATGATCAGGGCGTAAGACAGCCACTGGTGCCAGCCGTCAGGCGCGAACGCCGGCTCCTGGCCGAAGTTGATGATCGGCAGGAGCAGGTCGAGGGTGTAGAAAACGGGGTTGAAATCGGGGGCCTCGTCCGCCTTGACGGGCCGTGGGTGGTCCAGGCCGTACGCGATCGATCCGATGACCACGAGGGACAGCAGCCAGACGGCCGCGCGCAACGGGCGGAAGCCGTAGCCGACGGTGGTGTCCTGGATGTACCCCCACAGCCGCCCGTACCAGGTGAGCGTGGTGCGTCGGCGGCGTTGCTTGGCAAGTTGGACGAGCCGGGCGGCGTCGTCGTCACCGACGTGGCGGTAGGCAGCAGTCAACTGCTCATAGCCGTACGGCTCATACCGGTCGCCGTCCCGCTTCAGCATCGGCAGGCGGCGTTCGGCGGGCTCGTGCGGGGTGAGTACGGTGTACGTGAGATTGCTGAGATACACCTGGTCCGGCAGCATCTCCGGTTCAAGGGTCAGGATCTCTATTTGAGAGCGCCGCAGATTCAGGGCGCCCTCGATGCGATCGCCCCTGCACAGCCAGAGTTCACCGATGACACAACTGCTCGCACGCAGTGCCGTGTCGCCCGGATGCGACAGGTGGGCGTGGAGCAGGTCGAGACGGCCCGATATGCGCGAGCCCCGGAGCTCGACCCGGCCCTGCGCCCGCATGCACCGCGCCCGTACATGGGCTCCCACACTGAGGTTCTGCGCGTCCAGCGCGGTGCCATCGGGCTTGTTGAACTCGGCGTCCTGAACGTTGATCCGCCCGGCGACGGAGGCGCCAGTGAGCCGAACCTGTCCGTGAGCGCACATCTCTGGCGCCCACAAGTCGTCGCCGATCGTTGCCTGGTTGAGCTGCAGCACCGGCTCGGAGTCGTCCGGCGCCGTGAACTCCGCGCGCTCCATGAACAGCGCCCCGGAGATCTGCGCCCCGCCGAGCCGCACCGGCCCCCGCATACGGCAGTCCGTCATCCGCAGCACCCCCTCGACCCGCAAGGTCGCCGAGGTCAAGCCCGGCAGAACGGAGTTGCTCAGATTGAGCTGGCGCAGCTGGGCACCGTACAGATCGGGAACACCGTCGAATTGACAGTGGCTCAGCCGGATGGCGGCGTCGATCGTGGCGTACTTCAGGTCCAGTACACCGGTGATCCGCGCTCCCGCGATCTTGAGCGCGGCGATCTCCCCCTCCTCCTGCGGAGCCTTGAGCAGCAAAGTCCGCAGCACCCTCGCCCGTAGGGTCCGCTCGGCGCCCCACGTGTTGCCGAGCACCGGATCCTCGTTCTCGGCGGCGCGGAAGTCCACGGACTCGCCTCGCGGAAAGGCCCGCCATACACGCACCTCGGCCGGCGTCAGATCGTTGGTCTCGCTCACGCCGGGACTCTGACGTGCCGTGTTCGAGGTGTCAACTGCCGTACGGAGCACGCCGTACCGTCCGACATCCTGCCGCCCCACCCGGTCGCCCGCGCCGAGGCGGGCCCCTGCCCAGTGGTCCGTCGGCAGGTCACCGCCTGCGTGAAGACGCGGTCAGGCGGGCTGCCACAGCTCGACCCGATTGCCCTCAGGATCGGTGACCCAGCCGAATCGACCGACACCCTCCATGTCCTGCGTTTCTCCGGCCACATCCGCGCCCTTGGCGCGCAATTGCGCGAGCATCGCATCCAGGTCGCGGACCCGGAAGTTCAGCATGGTCTGCTGGGCGCGGGACCCGAAGTAGTCGGTCTCGGACTCGAACGTCGCGAACACCGTCGGCCCCGCTCCCTGACGCCACAGGCCGTGCTCATCGGCGTCCAGGCCCAGGCAATCGCGATACCACGCGCTCAGGGCCGCCGGGTCAGCGGCTCGCATGAAGTATCCACCGATTCCAAGCACACGTTCCATGCCACTATCTTGCCAGGACGGCGATCGGGCGTGCCGACACCACCACCATCGTCCGCTGCACCCCGTCTCCCTGCGAACTCGTAAGACGCGCACCAAGCCGCGACGAGGCACTCGCCGGGGGCGCAAGACACCAAGTCCGTCGGGCCGGCGCCAGGCCGATGACTTTTGATCCGCAGCATCGTCCTACTGATGACGGAATCCGCAGAACGGAGACACCCCATGCACGCCGCTCTTGTGACGTTGACGATCGACCCGGATCAGGCCCCGGCTGCAGCCGCTGCGCTGATGAACGACATCCTGCCGAGGGTCCGCTCGGCTCCCGGCTTCATCTCCGGATACTGGCTGGAGCCGGCCGACGGCCGCGGACTCTCGATCGTCCTGTTCGAGAACGAGGAGCAAGCCCGCGAGTCAACCCCACCTGCCGACGACTGGACGGCTCCCGGCGTCACCATCCTCGGTGTTGAGATCCGGCGGGTAGCGGCCACGGCCCCATGACACGCAAGCCGCCCAGCAGCGGTTGCATGCCACGCGCACGTCCAGCGGTCCGGACGGCACCACAGCTCATGTCCCTGCGAGTCACGGCGTCACGTCCGTCGGCCCTCGGCAGGAACGAGCGCCGTGGCCGCATCGACATGGGTGTCTGCGATCTTCGTGCCGCAGTCCTGCGCTGTGTCGCAGGAGCTTTCTCCATGTCGGTGTCGCTGGGTGAAGACGATCTTTTCGTTGGCCGGGGTGCCGAACTGTCCAGGCTCGAAGACTGCGCCCGGCAGGTGCGCGCGGCGCGGCCGTGGGTGGTTCTGGTCGAGGGTCCGCCGGGAGCCGGGAAAACGGCATTGCTCCGGCATTGGCTCTCGCGTGAGGATCGCGAGGACGTCACGCTGCTTCGGGCCTATGGAGACGCGGCAGAGGCCGAATCGTCCTATGGGCTGCTGGGACAGCTGATTGCCCGGATGAGCGCGGAGCAATTGCATGGGTTTCCGCCCTGCGGGACGGCATTCCACCTGCTGCCGCCTCATGCACTCAGGTCGCTGGACAGCTACTGCGACTTTTCGACATCCGGAAGCTGGCCCTGGACCGAGAATGGGGCTGTGGACTGGTTCTCCGCGGGCTGGACGAGAACGCGGTGGCCGAGCTCGTGCACCGCGCCACCGGAGAGCAGCCCCGCCTGCCCGTAGTCCAGCGGCTGCTGCAATACACCGACGGCAACGCCTTGTATCTGCGCACAGTCCTGGCCGAGGTGCCCTCCGAACAGTTGCAGGGGGCAGCGGACCATCCATGGGCTGTGCCCGGCACCTTGGCCGCGGCTCTCCAGCAACAACTGGCGGCCCTGCCGGCTCCGGTCCGAGCCCTGACCGAGGCTGCGGCAGTGCTCAGCGTACGGGCCCCACTACGCACGGTTGGACAACTTGCGGGCGTGGACGACACGGCCACCGCCCTGCAGCCGGCGCTCACGGCACAGCTGATGAGCTGGTGGCCGAGCGTTCCTTCCACGCCCGTCATGGTGGCGCACGCGCTGCAGCGCGACGCCGTCCTGGAAGGTATGGCCCCCGGCTCGGCGACAGGCGCTGCACGCCGCCGCGGCGGACCTGGTCGATGCGGCCGGCGCGTGGCGGCACAAGGCCGCCGCCCAGCTCCTCGGCGGCTACGGCTACACGCGCGACTATCCGGTCGAGTGCATGATGCGCGCGGGACTCTGGCGGTGCCAACGGTGGTCCGCCCGTTGATCAAGGCTAGTAGCCGTGCCCCAGCCGCGCTGACGCTCCCAGCCCCCCGCCTCACCAGCGAACCAACATGGGGTGCTGGCTGGCAATCGGTACCGGTATAGACCGCTCAGCTAGTGTCTTCTGTGTCGCCATGGGGGCGGTCGGCGGGTTTCCAGCGCGGTACGGCGCGGATCCAACGCGTCGTCAGGGAAGGGGAGTTTGCGTGCGAAGTGCCGTGGTGCTGGGCGGAAGTGTCGCCGGGCTGATCACAGCTCGGGTCCTGAGTGACCACGCCGAGGAAGTCGTTGTCCTGGAGCCAGACGGCCTGATCGATGAAGGAGCCGGTCGCGGCGCCCCGCATCGCCATCAGCTGCACGCACTGCTCGCCATGGGGCACACCCAGATCGAGCGCTGGTTTCCGGGGATCACGAGGGAACTGGTCCACGGGGGCGCCCACTTGGGCACCGGCACTGCGATCCAGTACTACGTGGACGGAGTCCTCCGCCCCAACGTCCCGGACGCCCACATGCTGGGGGCCACACGCCCCTTCGTCGAAGACCACCTGCGCCGTCGAGTCCTTGCCCTCCCCAACGTCACCATCACGACCGCCCGAGCCCGCGACCTGATATTCAGCGGCACCCGGGTCAGCGGCGTCCGATTCTCATCCACCGCGGACAACAGCCCTTCCCCCGATCCCGATGGCGAGCTCGAGGCCGACCTCGTCGTCGACGCCATGGGCAGGTCCAGCCGACTCGGAAAATGGCTCCTGAAGCACGGCTGGGAACAAGCCCCATTCGAACGCATGACAGTCGACCTCGGGTACGCCACGGCTCACTTCCGCCGCGGCGACGAGCTGCCCGAAACAGTCGTCGCCCACGCATCGCCCGGACCGGCCAGTGGATACCAATACCGGGAGGCGGTCACCGAGCCGGCAGCTGTCACCGCACTGGAGGGAAACCGGTGGGGAGTGGTACTGGCCGGCTACACGGACTACAGGCCAGGGTGCGACCCGGACGAGTTCAAGGCACGGATGCGGCGCTCCGTAGCCCCCATCCGAGAGATTGCCGAGAAATGCGAACTGGACTCGCCGATCGGCACCTTCCACTTCCGTGAAAGCCTGCGGCGTGACTTCACCGGGCTGAGCCGCTTCCCCGGTGGCCTGATAGCTGTGGGCGACGCAGTTGCCTCCGTGAACCCCATTTACGGCCAGGGCCTCACCGTGGCCGCCCTGCAGGCTTCGGCCCTCTCCGCGTACCTGCGAACCGGGGCCTCGCCCCATGCTGCAGCATGGGGCTACTTCCGCCGGGCCGGCGTTATCGTCAACGCCGCCTGGCAACTGTCGGCCACCGCCGATCTCGCGCAGCATCACGTCGCAGGCCACCGTCCCCGTGGCTACCGGCTGACGCGCTGGGTCGGCGACAAGATCACCGAGGCGTCGGTCATCGACCCCGTCGTGAACCAAGCCTTCATGGACGTCGTACACATGCGCAAGCGCCCGAAAGCGTTGAGCCACCCGAGCGTCCTCCTTGCTACGGCACTCGCGCTGTCATCCCGGGCTCTGAAGCGCACCCCCTCCGAGGCCCACCAGACAGTGTGGGATGCCGACGGCCAGACCAAGACCGGCAGTGAGGCAGGGAACCGAGGCGCCAGCCGCTAGTCACGACCTTTCGTTCTGGAGCAAGCCGAACTGCCGACCTGCCGTTTCCCGCCAAGTCGGCGAGGAACAACACCTGCGACGAGTACTACATCCTGCACAAGTACGGATCCGGCGCCGACATCTGGGGCAGCGAACACCACGCTTGCGCCCGGAGAGACGTGGAGCAGTGACGATGGGACCCGGGTAGGCATGTACGAGCTCCACCCGGTCGACCCAGTCGACTGATCTCGGCAAACGCGAGGCGGGTTGCAATCTCAGCGAGCGGGGCCGGGCTGGGTCGCTTGCCGCCGGTAGGCGTTCGCTACATCGGCCGACGGCCTCATGCGACTTGGACGTGCATGAGCGGTGATGCCCAGTCTCCGGAGACGGCCGGTGTGCTCCCGCCGGTCGGCGAGTTCGGTGAGGCATCGCATTCCCGAGCTCTACTCGGACCGCCTTGCCCCATCATTGATCCGAACGGCGCGAGGGGAATTGGGGGGCGACGACACCCGGTACGAGCCTGCACGCGCGGGGTCCGGAGGGATGGACAGCCTCATGGACCCGTTACGGCAAGCCCGTACCGGGGCGGGTGCTGCTACTCAGCGGCGCCGGTGGGGCAGGGTGGGTGCTGTGCTCACCGTACGAACGACACGTCGTAGTACGTGTCTGACGGCGCTCCCGCGGCGGTGAAGCACCGAACCTGGATGCCGGTGCTCGGCGTCCAGTAGTCGACCTTGCAGTGCTTGGAGTCGGCTCCGTAGGCCGTCACCTGTACGTTGCCGTACCCCAGAGGCATGTTGGGGGTGTGGAATCGGTAGAGACCGACACCGTGCCGCGTGATCCGGTTGGTGCTGCCGCTGGAGTTGTACTGGTACGCCGTGGCGGGCGAGTACGCGGCTGTGATCGGCTGGTTGGCCCAGGCGTACGCCGCGGGCGTGATGCGCAGGATGCCGGTGCTGCGGGTGTAGGTGAGTGTGAACCTGGTGTCACGCAGTGCACCACCGAGGCTGAAGCAGCGGACGTTGGCGATCTGCGCGGTCCCCGAGGGGTACCAGTTGACGACTTTGCAGCGTGCTGCCACATCGCCGTACGCGGTTGCCTGCACATGCCCTGCAGCGGAGCCGATCGCCGGGAGTCGTACCGCGTACTGGCCCACACCGCTTCGGGTGATGGTGTTGGTGGCACCAGCCGAGTTGAACTGGTAGGTGGGGGACGGTGTGTACGCGCCCGAAGTGGGCTGGTTCGCCCATACGTAGCCGAACCGGCCGCCCAGATAGGCGGTGTTCACGAAGCTGGCGGTGAACCTGGTGTCGGCTCGGAAGCCACCTGGGGTGAAGCACCGTACATGGACGTCGAGCCGGTCACCGACGGGGAGCCAGTAGGCCACGTTGCAGGAGTGGGAGGTCGCTCCGTACGCCGTGACGTGCACGGTGCCGCCCAGCAGCCCCAGCCTCGGCAGCCGTACCGTGTACTGGCCGACACCCGTACGGACGACGGTGTTCACACCTCCGGTCGAATTCCTGCTGTAGGAACTGGCTGGCGTGTAGGGCGTGTTGAGCGGTGCGGACGCCTGATTCGCCCATACGTAGGCGAAGCCCCGGCTCGCTGCCGCGTATGCGGTGGACGGCACGAGAGCGACCATGCCGGCGGTGAGCACAAGTGTCACCAGGGCGCCCAGTGTTCGGGCGCCCCACCCCCTGAGGACCGTCATGAATTTGATGTGCATGGCTTTCCCTTTCTTTCATCTGGCACGGCACCTGACAGTGCCGGATTACGGGAGAGTGGACTGTGGGGAGACGCGCTCGCGCACCCTGGTCTCCTGCCGGATTTGAGCGGAGCGCATCTATGAGGTTCCGCGCGGTCCGAGGACAAGGCGCGGAAAATGACAGGCTTGAACCTTGAGTGAACAGCCTTGTCCAACGGCCGCGTTGTCACGTCGGCACGTCGGCAGAAAGGCCATACGTCGGCCGTGTTTCCGCCTTCCGCGGAAGTCGGCAGGACCTCATGACAGTGATTCCCGCGGTGATGACGAGCCAGGACGGAGTCCGGTCCGGCGCGGGCGGCATCGGGATACGTCACCGGCCGACGTGCGGCGATGAATCACACCGACATTGCTGGGCGGACTCCTTGACCCCCCGGGAGCCCACTGCATGGATCAGAACCGGCCATTCGGGCCGGCTGCACCCCCACCTCTTCCGAGAAAGAAGTATGTCGAATGCCAGGCAGATTCTGCAGATCATTCCACCTGTGCAGACAGATAGTCGCATAACCGCAGCCGCACAGCTACTCCCTAGAAAGGGGCAGAAGAAAGGCGAAGTGGCGCAATGGAGCGCGCACTCCGGCTCGCGCTCCCTCCTCGGGGGTCGCCGTGCGGGCGCAGCGTCGCTTCCGCTTTCCCTGGAATTTCGAACATTCCATCGGGCGCCAAGTGAATCGGCTTGACTACCGAATACCCTTCGGGGGCGGGCCTTGGGGGTGCCTTCAACCCTCACCACCGTGGTCTCGTTCACCGAGGGGCCTGGCGCGCGCAGCCGCGGCGGCGGTCATCCGCCTTCATCTTCCACGGCTTTTCCTGTGCCGTAGGCGAGCCGAGTCTCCGCCCCTGGCCCGGAGGGCCCGCCGCGCCCGGCGACGTGCACCCACAAGGGTCAGCGGAGAGCGGGAGCCCGCCGCCTCCTCGAGTCCAACGCCGAGGGCCCCTGGACTCTTGGCTTCAGCGTGCCGGCGGTGTGGTGCATTCTGCCGATCAGGATGTCGGTTGGATTTGGCGCTGTTTCGCCGGAGTTCCAGTGCCGGCCGCGCCCAGCCGTCCCTCGTGTCGATGCGTGACCATCTGCGCGCCCTACTGTGTTGGCCTGTCTATTTCCGGTGCTGCGGGGAACCATCTTCCGTTCTGGGGTCGGCCGCCACGACTGAGTGCGGACTTGGTCAATTCGAAGGTTCATCGTTGTCTGTGCGGAGGAGGCAGGAGGCGACGACCACAAAGGGCCAGAGGGACTGAATGGATGTCGCAACGCGTTCAGCGACACCAGCTGGCCCGTGATGATGCATGTCGATCAGGAACCAGGCTGCGCCGAGGCCTATCAGAACGGTCGCCACGATTGCGGGTGCAGGCCGGAGCCCCCATGGTGCGGCTCCGTTGCGATCGGCGGCCAGGACGGGCCACACCGCCAGGAGAGCGAAGCCGACCGCGGCAACTGAACCGTGGTGCAGGGACCCGCCACTGCTCGGCGGCGGGAGCAGAGCCACGGCTAGCGCCGACACTCCGCCGCTGCCCAACGCCACACGTCCGGCGAGCGCGGCTGGGCGCAGCCCCCAGGCGGTAAGCAGGTGGCAGACACCGACGGCGAACAGAGCCGCGGTCATCACCCAGAATCCCGCGGCTCCGTAGGCCGCCAAGACGCTGATCGTCTGAGTAGCAGGGTCGTAGGCGGGCCCTTCAAGGAGCGCCGCGATCGTCCAGCCTCCGATCAACAGGGCAGGCGCACATCCCGACGAGAGCAAGGCCCATCTAGGAACAAGTCGCGTCAATCCACTATAAGTTGCCACGTCATTCCAGTGCGCCAACAGCTGGCGGCTCCCGACCCCGTCGTCCGCATGCTGCCCACCCAGCCCCAGCCGCCCGCCGGATGAGGCTCAGGCGGCGACGCCGAACTCGGTGCGGATCCGAACGGCAGTGACACAACGAGGCCAAGAACTGGTGACTACGTGCGTCAGTTGGCCCGCGGGGTGGCGGAGATACGTCTGGCCTGGGGGTTTCGTGGAACGAGGTACGAGTCATTCGCGACGTAGGGGTCGCGGGCGCCCGGTAGCGTGGTGCGCAATGTGGGTTGCGTCCGAGTGTCGCGCTCTGCGGCGGGGCGCCGCAGCGCGTGCTGACCCAGCCGCCGCGCATCGGCCGACCCGCTCCCCGCCGGCCTACCGGGAACTGCCTGGACACTCACCCGGGCCGTTGGGCGGTCGACAGGCGGATCAGCTCCTGTTGAAGGCGCCGAGCTGGCGCATCAGCCCGAGTTGGTCCTCGACACCCCACCGCTCCGCGATCCTGCCGTCCACGACCCGGAACATTGCCATGCCGCTCATGGAAATCCGCTTGCCGGTCGCGGGCACCCCATGGAAATCATTCGCGTGGGTGCCGGTAAAGGTGAAGCGCTCGGCGACGAGCTCACCGTCGGCGACGAGTTCCTCGATGGCGCACGCTGCATCGGAGAATGCTTCACGCAGCGCCGAGAAGATTTCTCTTACACCGTCGATTCCCGGAGCCACACCAGCCAGGGAACTGTCGAACCGGACATCCTTGTGCACGAGTTCGCTCAGCACCTCAAAATTCCCCTTGTTCACCACTTCCTCGCTGAAACGGCGAATGACGCTCGTCGGGGATCTCTTCGACTCACCCTTACCTGCCGCACTCCCGCTCATCGACTACCTTTCCATCCCGGTTTGACCAAGGAGAATCGAAGAGCAGATTAGGGCATGGGCAGATGAAGGATCGGCTAATGTCAGCTCATTTTCCCAATGCTGCCCGAACGGCCTAGCCCGTCGGCAGACGAGCAGTCGCACCGTGAAGCCCGCCACCCTGCCGGGCAGGGCGAGTCCCGCCTGCCTCCTCCCGCAGGCGAGTCTCCGAGATAGCCCTGCCAGCCGCCGCCGTCCGTCGGGGCGCACTGCGTGCGACCGGCGCCTGTGACAACACACCTTCGGCCTTGCCTGCTTACTGGAGAACGGTTGCTGGCGCTGCCCCATGCCCCGGCCTCGGTCCATAGACGCACCTCGCTGTGTCGCTGCGGCTGACGACGTACGCGCCGTGCCGGTCGAATGTGAACTCCGGGCCCGCTGCCTCTGCCTGCTCGGTGCTGCGCACCGTGCAGGCGACATGAAGTGTGTCCACGTGCAGCTGCATCCCGGTGATGTTGCGCCGCAGCGTCAGCGTTCCGGAGACCCTCGGCAGGTCAACCGGCTCCGGGCCGTTGAGCAGTGCGTGCATGATGCGGGGATGGCGCCGACCGAGGCGGCGATATCGACCGGCGGACCTGCGTCGACGGCACTGGCTCGGCGGCATCCGGACCAACCGCGCCAGGCACAGCTCCCGGCGGCCGGGCCGGTCAGCAGCGTGACGGCGAACTCGTCTGCTCCGAGCCTGCCGACGGGCGCGCGGCTGCCCACCCAGGCGGTGAGCCGCTTCGCAGTGGCGGCCGGCACGGCGTCGCCGACCGCGTGCCGGCGACTGTCGTTGATCTCCTCGAAGTGGTTTCCCGGACTACCGCTGGCGGCGGCATCCAGCGATCTCGTGTTCCTGCCTACGTTCGACTGAGGCGGGCCGGCAGCCGGGAAAGGCCGTTCCCCGCGTGATCTTCGAATGGCAGGATCCAGGCATGACGCCGGATCCGCTGATAGCTCGTGCTCAGGCACTGTGGCAGGACTTGGCTGGCGCGCCCGTGGAGTTCGGACGCTCGTCCGTCAGCGTGGTCGTCTCGCCAAGATCGAAACTGTGTCCGCCCTCGTGGTGCGGGGTCGTGGTCCTGGGCGGAGCAGGGATCATCACAGTGCCGAAGGTCGAGGTTGCCGTCCAGCTGCGCAAAGTCGCTGCCGCGGTGCCCCCTGCGGCTCTCGTACAGACGGATGTGCTCCGGGCCGAACTGTCCGTCGCCGAGGTACTGGGTCCGGCCACCCTCGCCTATTTGTCCAGCTCGGACTTCCGTCCCATGCCCACGGACCGGACGGTGACGCGCGTGTCTGCGGGGCACCCATGGCTGCTGGCTTTGCTGGCGAGGGCGGGGCAAGAAGACGCTGGCGAAAGCGGTCTGGATGAGATCTCGTCGCCTGCCTTCGTCGTCCTTGATGGTGTCGAGGTCGTGGCCGCAGCGGGATATCGGGCTTGGCCAGGACGGACAGCGCATATGTCCGTCCTGACAGGTCCGGAGCATCGCAGTGGTGGGTTGGCGAAGACGGTGGCCTCCGCAGCAGTGGCGCACGCTCTCGACGCGGGTCTCATGCCGCAATGGAGAGCTCGGCCGGAGTCGTCCCGACGGGTTGCTCACGCGCTGGGATTTCAGGAGGTAGGAGCCCAGTTGAGCGTTCGGCTCGATGACGGCGGAGGTGTATCCGGAGGCTGAAAGGCGTAGGTAGGTACGGGCATGATGATGCTCTCCGAGTGCTGCACGGCTGGCAGAGGCAACAACCCACGCGGAAGTCGTGTATCACGAGCGTCGTTGGTAGAACGACGCTACGGCGGGTTGTCCGGTGTAATTCGGCCCGGCGTGGGGATCTGCGCCCAGGTAGACGAACGGCAGTTGGACGCTCCGCGGTCCGCGGAGTGTCAGCCGGTGATGACGCGAGCTGTATGTGAACCCGGCGGCACGCAGCCCCGCCAGCGTTGCGCGTCCCGCTGGTGTGCCGTCTGCCCAACGGATCGAGCTGGGGTCGAGGTGGGCGACCAGCAGACCTTCGGGGGTAAGCCAGGAAGCTGCGCGGGTGAGGAGGCCGAGCTGGTCGCCGACGTAGTGGAGCCCGTGTACGCAAGTGATCAGGTCGTAGGCGCGCGTCGCTGTCCAGTCGCCGACCGAGGCAGTGATGAGTTCCACCCCGGGTATCGCTGGTGATGGGGACAATGAGCCCACCAGATCGATCCCGGTCAGCACTGCAGAGGCGGGCAGTCGGCTTGCTGCCTCGCTCAATGCGCGGCCCTCACCACAGCACAGGTCCAGCCACGATGGTGACGTGGAGCAATCGGAGAGGTGGGTGATGGGGGCGAACCCGAGTTCGCGGGCGTAGCTGTTGACGCCGGTCAGGCCCCGTTCACGGTTCATCGTGTTGTTGGCGACCACACTGGAGGCTTGGAGTTGCTTGTCGGAAAGCATCTGAGGTGGAGTCATTGGGTTGAAGTGCCGTCAGTGGTGAGCATCTCACCATTGTTTCAGGGTCGTCATCGCGTCCGATGCGACGTCACCCGGCTGCTCCCACGTCACGCCGCAGGCGATGAGCCTGCGGCGTGACGCACCGTGTCGTGCCGTTGGCCCTACTCGGTCACGTCGTGGTCGTGACCGTCGTGCAAGCCGCCGCCGCTGCCCGCGTCACCGCCCGTGGGGACGGAGGTGACCGGCTTGCGCAGGGAGCTCAGGTCGTGGGCGTAGGTGCCCACGGCGTTGGCGATGACGCCGATATTCACCTTGAACGCCGTCATGTTGATGTTGCTCAGGTTGTCGCCCTTGGCGTGGTAGTTCACGTCGTACGCGACACCGGCCGTGCCGCCGAACTTCTTCGCCTGCGCCTCGGTCTTGATGCCCTCCGCGCCGGTGAAGGTGCCGC
This sequence comes from Streptomyces sp. NBC_00885, assembly GCF_045207475.1. Lineage (NCBI taxonomy): Bacteria > Bacillati > Actinomycetota > Actinomycetes > Kitasatosporales > Streptomycetaceae > Streptomyces > Streptomyces sp. NBC_00885. The sequence goes on along the minus strand of NZ_CP108796.1, from coordinate 195,005 downwards.
CGGACGGGATGCCGACCTCGATGAACGGCCCGTAGTCGGAGCGGCCGGTGAAGTCGGTGCCCTCGTGCGGGGCGCCGCGCTTGTCGAGGAACTCGTTGATGTCGCGCTCGAGTTGGGCCGAGCCCGTCGGGCCGGCCGGGGCGCCGACGCCGTCCGAGTCGTCGCCGTCGTAGACGAACTGCCCGTAGTTCGGCGAGGCGATCATGTCGAAGTTCAGGTAGAGCTTGATCTCCTTCTTGCCCAGGTTGCTGAGGTTCGCAACGTAGTGCTCGGAGCCGAGCAGGCCGTTCTCCTCGGCCGACCACCAGGCGAAGCGCACCTTGTTGGCGGGGCGCTTCTCCGCCTTGGCCAGCTCCTCGGCGACCTCGAGCAGACCGGCCGAGCCGGAGCCGTTGTCGTTGATGCCGGGGCCTGCGGTGACCGAGTCGAGGTGCGCGCCGAGCATCACGGTGTTGGCGGCGTTGCCGTGCCGGGTCTCCGCGATGACGTTGTTGGTGGCGCGGGTCTGCTGGAACTCGCGGATCTCGAAGGAGACGTTGACCGGACCCCCCGCGAGGTCCGCGGCGAGCTTCTCGCCCTCGGCGAGGGTGATGCCACCGGTCGGGATCTTGCCGGCGGCCGCGTCGCCGAGGGTGCCGGAAAGCATGCCCTCGGTGTTGTTGTAGATGATCGCGCCGATCGCGCCCGCTTCGGCCGCTGCCGCCTGCTTCACGGCGAAGGTGCAGCCGCCGCGCTTGATCAGCGCGATCTTGCCGGTGAAGGTGCCCGACGCGTAGTCGGCGGCCTCGCAGCCGGTGGTGGCGTCCGGCGGTACGGCGGCCAGATCGGCCTTCACGCCGCCCACCGGGGTGGACTTGGTGTACGTCATCGCCTTGATGACGACATCACGGGGCGTGGGCGAGACGACCGAGAGTTTTTCGGCCTGCGTCTCGGTGTAGAGAAACTCGAAGCGCTCGTACGACACGTCGTACCCGTACTTCTTCAACTGCTGGTACACATACGCGGCGGACGCGTCGTGCCCGAGTGAACCGGCGGCGCGGTTGCCGCCCGTCGTGTCCGCTATCTGCTGGAACTTCTTCAAATGCTTGTAGGCGTCCTGCGCGGACGACCTTTCGACCAGCTTCCGTGCCAGCTTCGACGCGTCCTTGGCCGCCCGGTCGGCGGGGTCCTGACGGTGCGCTGCGGACGGGGAGGCGGATGCCAGCAGGAGCGGGGTCGCGAGTGCGGCTGCGGCCAGCGTGGCCACGGCTCTGCGATGGGATGCGTTCACAGAGGTCCTTCCCGGTACGAACATGGGTTGATGGGAAATTAGCGATCTACGCGCGTTCTGGGAACAGTTCCGCCGTAACTGCCGCTGCATTTCGCCACATTGACACCCGGAGGTGATCCATCCACTTCAACTTGCCTCAGATCAGGGCCCTTTCGTGGCTGCTGCCCGCACTTGCCGTGTCCCTTCATGCAAGTCCCGCACCTTGCCGCGGAGTTCGCCGATGTGGGTGCGCTGGGGGAGGATCTCGGCGCTGCCGATCACGCTGTCGAGATCGCCTGGTGCTCAGGATGAGAAACCTTCACTGATGCCCTTCGCGTACCGGTGATGGAGGGAATCGTGGCCAGGGCAGTGGCCGGCGCGACGCTCCGGGCTCGTGAGGCCGCCCTGGGGCGGCGAGATGGTGTTGCAGGTCGATGTGACGGAATTGGTGGACTGTTCCTACCTGGCGCAATACGCCGCGACGCTCGTGGGCGTCGGTGAGGAAGGCGGTCAGGTCTCGGGGGAGTTGTCGGCGCGCCGCCAGGTGGTAGCGGGTGAGGGTGTAGTACCACCAGGCGTTGTGGCCGACCGCAGCCGCGAGGCCGACAGTGAGTCCGTAGGCGAGACCGCGGTCGATGATGTGGACCTGACCCATCGACATCGCCCCTCCGCCCGTGGTCCCCCGGCCCAGACCGTAAGGAAACCCGCCAGCTACGGTGTATTCGACGCTGTAGCACAGAAGAAACGCTGCGCCGACCGCGAGGCCGACGACCGTCCACAGCCTGCGGAAGATCCTTCGGTCCTGCCTCAGGAGGGCGGCCGGTCCGACCAAGGTGGCGAGATCAGCCGGTTTGCCGGCGAGGCCTTGGGCGATTCCGACAGCAAGCCCGAACGCGCATGAGAAGGCGAGCATGGTCGTGAAGGTGTAGGAGGGAGCGCCGGTGAGGAGCGACTGGATCCTGAGTACCCCCCAGTGGGTGACGCCGATGGCGGAGCCGCTGGCGAGGCCCGCCGAAAAGCCCCGCCAGTTCCAGGCCCACAGCGTGCGCACGGTCGGGATGGCGTTCGGGCGGCGTGCGGACAGGCTGCTTGCCCGAGCGCCGATGGCTCCGCCGGCCAGTGCGTAGACCGTCCCGTTGACGAGTGCACCGACGGCCGCGGCCTTCGGGCCGTAGTTGTGGCGGAACGCGAACCAGAGGACGGCACCGGCGGCGAAGCCGAGGGCGCACATGCGCCAGTCCCAGAGCCGGCAGTGTGGGCGCCCCGAGGGCCTCTCAGGCTGCCGAACCGCGAGTCTGCCCGACAGGGCACCGACGATTCCGCCGGCGAAGCCGTAGGCGAGTCCGTAGGCCAACGTGGTCGTTAGCCATCCCGGCTGACCAGTGCTCAGCACGTAGGCCATGCCTTCGGTGATGCCCCCGGTCACCCCTGCGACGATGCCGCAGCCGATGCCGCCCGCGATCCCTCCGGCCAGGCCCGCGACGACGGCTGAGGGCGGGCCCGTCTGCCACCCGGAATCGAGGCCGGCGAGTAGCGCCGTGAACCAGCCCACGCCGCTGGCGGCAGTCCAGGCCACGAGACCGAGGACAACTCCTGTCGCCACCTGGGCGATACGGGGCGGCAGCGCGCGGCGCACTTGCCACCAGGCCAGGTCGGCAGTACCGCCCAGGGTGTGTTGCAGGTGTCGCGCCAGATATTGCAGGGCGTGCTCGGCCTGCTGCGGAGTCCAGCGACACGGATACCGTGGATGTGGCCGGTAGGCGGCGGGCACGTACGCGTCGAAGAGATGGGCCCGGACAGCTGCGGTGTCGGGGAAGCGGGTCGGATCGCACAGGTCCCCAGGCGTGGGCAGGACAGTGGCTCGTTCCCCCGGCCGGGGGTTGTACACCGTCCTGGCCAGAAAGAGCATCAGCGGTGTGGTCAGGGCCCGTGCCACGGGGGCATCGGTGCCGAGCAGGCGAATCACCGGATCCCAGCGGGCAGCCGCCGCCGTGTGCCGGCCCCCGGCATCCCGTTTCAGATAGTCGGCGATGTCCGGCGCATCCAAGGGGCGCAGTTCCACGGCGGCGGCACCGCAAAGCCTGACCGGTACCCCGCGGGCCTGGGCCTGCGTGTCCCCGTACTCCGTCACGCGGCTGGACAGCACCAGCGGCTGGCCGAGCGGCAGGGCGGCGTTGATCGCATCCAGCGCCATGGCGCGGAACGGCTCGGGAATCTCGTCGAACCCGTCCAGGACCGGCAGGATCAGTTGGCGCTCCAGTAGTGCTCGGGCATGGCTGACCTGCCTAGGGTGTTCCGCATGCCCCGGCTCTGGGGCGCCAAGACCGCTGTAGTCACGCGCGAGCCGTTCCGCCATCCAGAATTCCAGAGTCTGCTCGGCAGGATTCCACGAGGCCAGCGGGAACAGCACCGGAACCGGGCCTCCCTCTCTGCGCTCGGCGGCCAAGGCCAACAACAAGCGGATCAGCAGCATCGTCTTCCCGCTTCCCGGGTCACCGAGGACCACAAGGCGGCGTGTCGGCACCCGTTCCAGGAACACCTCGGTGATCTCCCCGCCCGTCCCGGCCAGTTCAGCTGGCCCAGTGGCCCAGCCGGAGGGAGGAGCCGACGGGCCGGACGGCCAGTCCCCGGCCATCTCCCGCAGGAGGGACCACGACTCGCCGAATCGCGGATCGGCTGCCTGCCAGGAGACCGGGAGCGGATAGGGGTCGTTCAACCGCCGCACCCGGGCCTCCGACTCCCACTGGCCCCGCACGGCCACTGCCAGCCGATCGGCGATCTGGGCCACGCCGTCCCCGTCGGCTGCCTCCCGCCGATCGGCCCGGAAGGTTGCCCAGGACAGGTACAGGCCGCCTGCAGACGGCAGCAGAGCCGCTACCGTCTCTGCCACCCTCAGGTCGAAACGCACGGCAATGCACACGGCCCCGGCCATGCCGCCAACTGCCAACACGAGATAGAGCAGACCAACCCGCCGCGTCCGCCTTCCAGTTCCCATGGCCGGATTTTCCAGCGGCAGGAACTGGAGGCTTGCGGGAACAGCGTCTCCGCCCCACGTACGAGTGACAGGTTGCCGGCCTCGCCCGGGGATTTCGCTGTGGTCGGGGCACCGACATCCGCTCTACCCGTAAGTGAGCGTTTGGTTCTGTTACGCGGCGCGGTTGAGCGGTGAACGGACCGTTCCGACGGGGATGGACAGGGCTTCGGCCATTTCCGGGTACGTCAGGTCCGCCCACGCCACGAGCAGGGGCAGTCCACACGGATGGCGCCGGGGCAGGCGGGACTTCCCAACACCTAGACGTCGTCGCGGAGTACCGGGCGCAGGTCCTCGATCACCGCGGGATCTTCGATGGTGGAAGGGAGTTCGGGGTCGCGGCCGTCGGCGATGTCGCGCATCGTGCGGCGCAGGATCTTTCCCGATCGGGTCTTGGGCAGTGCGGCGACCACGTCGACCCGGCGCAGCGCCGCCACAGGGCCGATCGTCTCCCTTACGGCGGTGACGAGCTCCGCGGCGATTTCACGCGCATCGCGGTCGAGGCCGGCCTTGAGCACGACGAAACCGCGCGGCACCTGTCCCTTGAGCGGGTCGGCCACGCCGACGACAGCGCACTCGGCGACATCCGGGTGGGCGGCGAGCACCTCCTCCATCGCGCCGGTGGACAGCCGGTGCCCGGCGACGTTGATGACGTCGTCGATGCGGCCCATGATGTAGACGTAGCCGTCCTCATCCTTGCGGCCGCCGTCGCCGGTGAGGTAGTAGCCGCTGTAGGCGGACAGGTACGAGCGGACGTACCGGACGTCGTCCTGCCACAAGGTGGGCAGCGTTCCGGGCGGCAGCGGCAGCCGGATCGCCACTGCGCCGTCGGTGCCGGGGGGCGCTTCGCGGCCTGCTTCGTCGAGGATGCGCACGTCGTAGCCGGGCATGGGCACCGTCGGTGAGCCGGCTTTGATCGGGAGCGGCTCAAGGCCCATGGGATTGGCGACGATCGGCCAGCCGGTCTCGGTCTGCCACCAGTTGTCGACCACCGGAACACCGAGCAGCTCCGTCGCCCAGCGGTAGGTCTCCGGGTCCAGTCGCTCGCCGGCCAGGAACAGGTTGCGCAGCGATCCGATGTCGTGGGCGTGGAGAAGTTCGCCGCGCGGGTCCTCCTTCTTCACGGCGCGAATTGTGGTGGGCGCGGTAAACAGTGCCGTCACGCGGTGTTCGGCGATCACCCGCCACAGCGCACCCGCGTTCGGGGTGCCGACCGGCTTGCCTTCGTAGAGCACGGTGGTGCAGCCGGTGAGCAGGGGGGCGTAGACGATGTAGGAGTGGCCGACGACCCAGCCCACGTCGGATGCCGCCCAGAAGACTTCACCGGGGTGGGTGTCGTAGATGTTCTCCAGAGACCAGCGCAGCGCGACCGCGTGGCCGCCGTTGTCGCGCACCACACCCTTGGGGCGGCCGGTGGTGCCGGAGGTGTAGAGGATGTAGAGCGGGTCGGTGGCGGCCACGGGGACGCAGTCCACCTGCTTGGCGGTAGCCAGGGCCTGGTCCCAGTCGAGGTCACCGCCGGTGAGGTCCGCTGTGAGTTGCGGCCGCTGGCGGATGATGCAGTGCTCCGGCTGGTGCTCGGCCAGGGCGAGGGCTGCGTCCAGCAGGGGCTTGTACGGCACGACGCGGGTCGGTTCGATGCCGCACGAAGCGGCGATGACGACTTTGGGGCGGGCGTCGTCGATGCGTACGGCAAGCTCGTGCGCGGCGAATCCGCCGAAGACGACCGAGTGGACGGCGCCGATGCGGGCACAGGCCAGCATGGCGACGACCGCCTCGGGAATCATCGGCATATAGATCGCGACGCGGTCGCCCTTGGCCACACCGAGCCCCGCCAGCACTCCGGCGAACTTCGCGACCTGATCACGCAGCTCTCGATAGCTGAACGACGCCTTGCCGCCGGTGACCGGACTGTCGTACGCGAGTGCGAGTTGCTCGCCGCGCCCGGCGTCGACATGGCGGTCCAGTGCGTTGTGGCAGGTGTTCAGTTGCCCGTCGGGGAACCACCGGTACAGCGGGGCCTGTGACTCGTCGAGGGCGCGGGTCGGCGCGACGGCCCAGTCGATGGCACGGGCGGCGTCCAGCCAGAAGCCTGCCGGATCCTCCAGACTGCGCCGGTACCCGGCCGCATAGCCGCCTTGCTTCGGCGTCTGCGTCATGTCGATGTTCCTTTCCTCGTTCCGGCTGGGGGCTGGAGTGCCTGGCCCGCCCCATGCCTGCCCGTGCGGGCCGTGCCACGGTCATTCCAGCGCATTTCTTCCGCCGGGCGCCCGGGTACTTCATCAGCCATTCGGTGATGGCTTCGGCACGCGTGCAGAATGGCTACGCCCCTTCTCCGCGGTCGCCGAACGCGCGTCACCCGCCACGCCCGACAACCTGACCCTATGGAACGATCGTGGTACGTGGACCGTCTCGTTCGCATCCGACGCAGCGCGATGCACGGGGCGACCGTCTCGGCGCGCCAGTTCCGCGATGACCTTGCGGTGGTGGCCAGGTCCGCGAGATGAGGTCCGCGAGATGTGGTTCGGTCTCGGTGAGGCGGCGGTGAAGTGCTCGATCTGGCCGAGCAGTTCGCCGGCCTTGGCGGTGGCCTCGTCGTGCCGGGCCTGGAGATCCGTCAGGAGTTCGGTGATGTTCACGCGGCCGCCTGGAGGGTGTCGCGCCAGGCCGGGGCGGGTGTGGTGAGGCGGCGAGTCATGTTCGCGGTGGAGGCCCAGTAGACGCGCGAGGCAGAGTTGTCGGGCCGGTGGTCGTTATCGCGCGCCAGGCGCCGGTGCAGCATCAACGTGCCGTTGACCTGCTCGACTACCCACCGCTTGGGCTGCGGCACGAAGCCTTTGGCCTGGTCGGCCTGGTTGCGGCGGACGACCTCGACGGTGACGTCCGGCAGTGCGCCGTGGATGATGCGCTCGGCCGCCAGGTCGAGCAGGGCCGTTCCGGCGGCGTTGTCATGGGCGGAGGCGGCCACCACGACCGATGATCAACCCCGTGACGTCCACGGCCAGTCCGCGCTTGCGGCCCGACGTCCACTTGTCGCATCCAGTCCCGTCGTGGTCTTTGGGACACCCGCGGCCGCGCGCACGGACTGGGTGTCGATGACCACGAGGGACGGGTCCTCTCATCGGCGGGCCCGCTCCCTCACCTGGCAGCGCAGGAGTTCCTGGATCCCCTGGTCGAGCCCGTCCTGGCGCCACTGGCTGAAGTAGCAGAAACACCGCCGACCAGGCCGGCGGATCACGGGGCAGGTAGCGCCACTGCCGTGGTCTCGAGCGCCACGATGGGACAGATGGCGGACTTTCCGGCCTCTTTGACGGCCGACGGGTTCCAGCGCAGAGACTCAACGCCTGCTACTCGTGCCCGTTCGAACGGCACGAGTAGCAGAGGCGGCGAGGTCGCATCACGCGACGGCGGTCCCCTCAAGCTCGACCATCTGACTGGGGATTGCCAGCCGCGTCACCCCGAGCATCGTGGAGGTCGGCGCCACCCCGGCGGCGCCCAACCGCGCCGCCAGCACGCCGTAGTGCTGGAAAAGCAGATCGACGTCGGTCGCGTAGACGTTGAGCCGGACGAGGTTCGCGAGAGACATGCCGGCCTCGCCAAGCACGGCCTCCAGGTTGTCGATGCTCAGCGTCAGCTGCGCCGCCATGTCACCGTCATGCTGGGGCTTGCCGTCGCCGCTCATCGCGGTCTGCCCCGAGATGTACAGGGTCCGGGTGTGCCCGGAGACGACCTCACCCTGGTTGAATCCCAACTCCTCCGACCACGTCACCGGGTTGACCGCCGTTCGTTCCACTGCCACATCAGCTCCATTCGATTCATCGGGAGTACGCACGTCCATCGGCTCGGTAGCCGCCGGCTTTGACGTCGCGTCAATGAGCCTCCCAACAAATCACGACACCCTCAGTCATGTATTTCGATAGAGTTCTCGTATGCGTGCCGACCGGTTGGTGTCGCTGGTGCTGCTGCTGCGTCAGCGCGGTCGGCTGACAGCGGACACGCTGGCCCGCGAGCTGGAGGTATCCACCCGCACCGTGCTGCGCGACATCGAGGCGCTGTCCGCGGCCGGCGTCCCGGTCTACGCCGAACGCGGCAGGCACGGTGGGTTCGCGTTGTCGCCCGGTTTCCGGACCGAGCTCACCGGTCTGAACCACGACGAGGCCCTTGCCTTGCTGACCGCCGGATCGGGGCGCGGCGAGCAGGTATTCGGCCTCGGCTCGGCACTCGCTTCGGCCATGCGGAAGGTTGTCGACGCGCTGCCCGAAAGCCACCGGGCCTCCGCGAGCGACGCGGTCCAGCGATTTCTCGTCGACCCGGAGACCGACCTGCTCTCACGCCGACTGGTCACTGAGCAGGTACCCAGCACCACAATGATCGAGGTCCGGCGCGCGGTGCTCGCCGGACACAAGCTGCGCATCCACTACGCGGCCACGGGCCAGACGCCACGGTGGCGCACGGTGGACCCGATCGGCCTGGTCACCGTACGCGACCGGGGCTATTTGCTGGCCACGAGATCTGGCGCGGACCGCACCTACCGGCTGTCGCGGGTGTTGGCCGCCGAGGAACTCCCCGAAACAGCACGGCGACCAAACCGGGTCGATCTGGACCGAATCTGGCGGGAACGCTCGGCGCAGTTCCTCTCCGGCGGCGACCACATCACCGTGCTGGTACGGGTGAACCCGGCGCGGCGGGAGGACCTGCTGGACACCGCGCTGGCCGTCCGCGCAGAAGAACCCGACGCAGACGGCTGGCTGCGGCTGAAGGTGACCTTCCAGGATTCCCGACACGCTGAATGGGCGCTGTGGCAGCTCAGCACGGACGCGGAAGCTCTGGCCCCGCAGTCGTTGCGCATCTCCCTACGCAACCGCGCCGCCACGATTGCCACCCGCTACGGAGACTCATCCTGAAACGGACTTAACGACCTCTCAGGAATGCAGTAGCTACTCGCAATGTCGGTCAGTCCCGTCCGGCCGTTGTCAGTGCCGCCTGGAAGGATCACTGGCATGACGCCGTTTGTTCTCACCGACATCGAACGAGCCGTTCGCAGCAGCTGGAGTGCCGAGACGTGCACGCCTGAGTTCCGATCGCGCTGGAGCCCGGACAACCCGGCTCGGGACCAGTGCGGTGTGACCGCCATGGTGCTCAATGACCTGCTGGGAGGTGAGCTGATCCGGGGCGAGGTCCACGTCGGCGCAGAGCGTGTGGACTACCACTGGTGGAACCGCCTGGGCATGGGGATCGAGATCGACCTCACCCGCGAGCAGTTCGGGCCGGAGGAGACTGTCACCGAAGGCATCGCCATTCCCCGCCCGCCCGTGACCGAGTGGCGCAGGCTTCGTGAGGAGTACGGGCTTCTTCGCGACCGCGTCATGGAGAAGCTCAATCGGCAGCAGGCGGCGGTCTCTGCGGATGCGTCTCGCTAGCCAACTTGGGCGGTTCGGCTCGGGCGCGGGGCGTACCGAGACGGTGTCGTCGGTGGCGACCGCCACCGTCGGACCGCCCAGCGCCCTTAGGCGCGCCTGGAGTTGCGATCCTCGGCCACCCTCCGGCATGCGCAGACGCGCCGCCCCCAGCACCTCGCGGTGCTGGAGCGGCGCGTGCTGCTGGCGGCCGGGGACCAAATCAGCCGGTGAGGATCAGTTGGTGAGGATGCCCGGGTCGGACAGACCCGAGGCGCCGGTCTCGACCTTGCCCGCGAGGCGGCGGAAGAAGTTGGACGAGGTGGTGGAAGTGACCGTCACGTCGTACCAGTTGCGGCAGGCGCCCAGGTCGACGGAGTGCGTGACGGTCGCTCCCCTGCGGACCGTGAAGGTCTGGGGGGTGCCGGCGTAGGCGTTGGTGACGGTGAGGTGGGCGTCGACGGTGCCGGCGTTGGTGAAGGTCAGGTCGAGGTTGCCGATGGCCGCGTTGTGGCGCGCGGCGACCTCGGGGCCGGCGGTCTTGCCCGGGTTGCGGAAGCGGCGCAGGAAGCCGTTCGGGCCGTGGACGGTCAGGTCCGTGACGCCCTTCGAGTACCGCGAGTTCCAGTTGTCCGCGATCGACTTGCCCGCCTCGGTCGTGTACGTCCAGGGCGCGTCGGTACGGTTCGCCGAGGTGACGTAGAACTGGGCGCCCACGGCCGGGCCGCCGCTGAAGGTGAGCTGGTACGTGCCGGCGCCAGGGTCCGCGGAACCGTCCACGTGCGGCGCGTACGCGAGCGGGCGGGTGGGCTTGGCGCCCGGCTCCTGCCGGGGCATCGTGCCGACGGCCGGGGCTGGGGCCAGGAAGTCGGGGTGGCGGTCGCGGTCCGGCGGGAAGTACCCGTCGGTCGGCGGCAGCTCGGCGGGCGTCGCCTCCGTACGCGCGAAGTCGAAGGCGGAGGTCAGGTCGCCGCAGACGGCGCGCCGCCAGGGCGATATGTTGGGCTCCTCCACCCCGAAGCGGCGCTCCATGAAACGGACGATCGAGGTGTGGTCGAAGGTCTCGGAGCAGGTGTAGCCGCCGGTGCTCCAGGGAGAGACGACGAGCATGGGCACGCGGGGGCCGAGGCCGTAGGGTCCGGCCACGTAGCCCGTCTTGCCCGGGAAGTAGTCGAGCGCCGTCGGGGTGGTGGACAGGCCATGCTCGGGCCCGGACGGCACGTACGGCGGCACGATGTGGTCGAAGAAGCCGTCGTTCTCGTCGTAGGTGATGAAGAGGGCGGTACGGGCCCACACGTCAGGGTTCGACGTCAGGGCGTCCAGTACCTGCGAGATGTACCAGGCGCCGTAGTTGGACGGCCAGTTGGAGTGCTCGGAGAAGGCCTCGGGGGCGGCGATCCACGAGATCTGCGGGAGCCGGCCGGCCTGCACGTCGGCGCGGAGAATGTCGAAGAAGCCGTCGCCATTCTTGGCGTCGGTGCCGGTACGGGCCTTGTCGTACAGCGGGTTGCCGGGCTGGGCTCCCCGGTACTTGTTGAAGTACAGCAGGGAGTTGTCGCCGTAGTTGCCGCGGTAGGCGTCGTTGATCCAGCCCCAGGAGCCGGCGGCGTCGAGGCCGTCGCCGATGTCCTGGTAGACCTTCCAGGAGACGCCGGCCGTCTCGAGGCGCTCGGGGTAGGTGGTCCAGTCGTACCCGGCCTCGGCGTTGTTGAGGACCGGGCCGCCGCCCGTGCCGTCGTTGCCGGTGTGGCCCGTCCACATGTAGTAGCGGTTGGGGTCGGTGGAGCCGATGAAGGAGCAGTGGTACGCGTCGCAGATGGTGAAAGAGTCCGCGAGCGCGTAGTGGAACGGGATGTCATCGCGGGTCAGGTACGCCATGGTGGTGGCGGTCTTCGCGGGCACCCACTGGTCGTACTTGCCCTGGTTGAAGGCCTTCTGGCCGCCCGCCCAGTCGTGGTTGAGGCCCTGGAGGAATTCCATGCCGAGGTCGTCGCCCGGGGGCCGGAACGGCAGGGTGACCTTCTTGCCGGCCGCCTGGTTCCAGACGGACTTGCCGCTGGGCAGGGTGACCGGGCGGGGGTCGCCGAAGCCTCGTACGCCCTTCATAGCGCCGAAGTAGTGATCGAAGGAACGGTTCTCCTGCATCAGGACGACGATGTGCTCGACGTCCTGGATGCTGCCGGTGGTGCCCTGGGCAGGGATGGCGGCCGCCCGGGCGATGCTGTCGGACAGCATGGTGAGTGCGGTGGCACCACCTGCCAGCTGCAGGAAGCGGCGGCGGTTGAGTTCTGCCATGGTGAGTCGACCTCTGCGGGTGAGGGGGCTGGCGGGGGGCGCCCCAAGGAGAGCGCGCAAGGGGTACCGCCCGGCGGACGCCCCATGACTGCCCGCGGTACGGCGGGCAAACGCCCCGTGCCGGAGCTGACGGGCAGAGTCCGCGTAACACATCGCGGTCCTCTGATCGAGCCCGAACACCTCGGTGAGGTGAAGTGGTTCGGGCTTGGAGGTGGCTTCCTCGAGTTGGAGGTCGACGCGGAGTCGTTCCAGCGTCGGCGGCCTGTCCGCGCATCGCGGCGCTGATTCAGTCCGTGTCAGGCGAGGTCCGGTCCTGGGTGATCACGCTGTCGCGATGGGTTCGCGCACACTCGGCGGTTGTGGTCACGGCTCTGCGACCACGGCCGTCAGTTGACCAGGAGTCCCGGGTTGAGAATGCCGTTGGGGTCCAGGGTGTCTTTCGCGGCTCGGAGCGCGGCCGCGAACACGTCGGGGCGCTGGCGGTCGTATGCCGGGCGGTGGTCGCGTCCGACGGCGTGGTGGTGGGTGATGGTGGCTTTGTGGCGGTGCAGTACTTCGTTGGCAACCGTCTTGAGTTCGTCCCAGATCGCTACCTCGGAGCCGGGGCGGCCGGCGGCGAGGACGGTGAAGTACGGTGCGGCGCCGTCCGGGTAGACATGGGTGATGCGGCAGTTGATGGTTGCGGGGTGTCCGGTTGCCAGGTGGGCGGCGTTGCCTACTTCGGTGCGGACGGCATCGATCAGTTGCGGCAGTCGGTCCCAGGTGACTGCCGTTTCGAATGTTTCGACGATGGCGCCCATGCGGGCCAAAGCGTCTCTGAGGTAGGGCATACGCAGGAAAGCGGTGCGCCATGCGTCTACGGCCGCGTCGGCGGGCGTGCCGGGCTCGGTGGCAGGTTCTTCGGCGTGTCCATGGTGGGAGCGGGCAAGTTCGATGGCTTGTCCGAGACGGCGGTCAACGGGGGCATGGGCCGACTCGAAGCCCAGGATCAGTACAGCGGATCCGTCGTGGGAGGCGCCGGCCAGGGCCGCTTCACCGGGGTCGAGCAGGCGGCAGTTGGCGGGGTGGAGGTCGGACTGGGCGATGGACCGCAGGCCTCGTAGTGCGTCGGTGAACGAGGTGAAGGTGACGGAGGCGCCGGACTTGAAGGCGGGTTTCTCCTGAAGCCGCATCCATGCCTCCGTGATGATCCCGAGAGTGCCTTCGGAGCCGAGGATGAGTCTGTCGGGGGAGGGGCCCGCACCCGAGGCGGGCAGCCGCCAGGATTCGCTGGCTCCTATGGGTGTGATGGCACGCAGTGACTCGGTGAAGTCGTCGATGTGAGTGCGCAGAGTGGCGTAGTGGCCGCCTGCGCGGGTGGCGAGCCAGCCGCCCAGCGTGGAGAACTCGAAGCTCTGGGGGAAGTGGCGCAAGGTGAGTCCGTGGGGACGCAGTTGGGCTTCGAGGGCCGGGCCGAGTGTACCTGCCTGAATGCGCGCGGCCAGGCTCTCCTTGTCGATCTCCAGTACCCGGTTCATGCGGGTCAGATCGAGTGAGACGACTGCGGCGTGCGCGTCACCACGGTATTCGACGCCGCCGGTCACGGAGGACCCGCCGCCGTAGGGGACAACGGCGGCTCCCGCCTCTCCGGCCCACTCGAGCAGGTCGGCTACGTCCTGGTCGGTCTCCGGATGAGCCACGAGGTCGGGCGCTCTTCCGGACCGACCTCGCAGGGCCCGCATCACGTCCCGGTATGCCTTGCCCATCGTGTGCGCAGCGCGTTGCTCCGGGTCTGCGGTGACCAGGTGGCTCAGGGAACGCCGGACCGCGACGGCCGGTGCCGGGACCTGCAGGGAGGCTACGTCCGGCAGCGGCAGCGGACGCGCGAGTGTGCCGGGCAGTTGCCCGCCCAGGGCGATGCATTCGGCTTCGTCGAGCTGTGCATCGGCCCAGCCCCAGCCCCACCAGGAGCGTGCACGGCGGGGTGGGGCCGATGACTCTGATCCGGTCACAACAAGCTCCCGTCACCTACGGTAATTTACCTAGAGGTAATTTACCGTAGGGTAAAATCAGTCCCGTGTCTTCACCCCACCGCAGAGCCGGTACGAAAGGCGTTCCCCGAGAACGCCGCAAGCAGGACATCCTGGGCGCCGCGACCGAGGAGTTCGGCCGACGCGGTTACGAGGCGGCCTCACTGGCAGCCATCGCCCAGCAGGTCGGTGTCACCAAGACCCTTCTGCATCAGTACTTCGGTACGAAGCAGGACCTGTACATCGCCTGCCTCACCCCCATCGGTGAGCGACTTCTCAGTGCGATCCGCACCGCCATGACAGGCAGCCGCAGTACTGCGGACGTGCCCCTGGCGGTCCTGCACGCGGTCTTCACGGCCCTGGAAGGCAGCCGGGAAGCATGGCTCGTCCTCTACGACAACCGGCTTCCACCGGACAGCGAGGCTGCCCGCCTTGCAAAGGAGTACCGGGTCGGCATCGACGACCTCGCAGCCGCAGGATCAGCCGACATCCTGCGAGCAGCCCGATTCACCGACCCCCTCGACGCCGACGCCCTCAAGTACGCCTGGCGCGGCCTTGTGACCGCACTCGTCAATTGGTGGATCCGGCACCCCGAACAGTCCCCGCAAGCCATGGCCGAACGCTGCGCACGCCTGTTCACCTCCGCCGGCATGGCCTTCGGCACCACACACACTCCAGGGTCGTGACCCGCAGCGAGGTGCCCCTGCCTCCGTGAGTCGGGGTGTGGCGGGACGTGACCGCACTGCGGTTCCTCAGCCACGTCGAGTGCGTCGACCGGCTCGATGAGTATCGGTTCGCGTGGCGGCTCGCGATGCCCGGCGCGGACAAGCAGTTCATCGCCGAGCTCACCGAAGTCGTCCCGGAGGGCCGGATCGTGGAAGACGGTCGCCGGGGTTCACCGCGCCGGCGTCGTCATGTTGCACCACCTCAACGACACGACCAGCCGCGTCACGCTACAGGTCGAGTACGAGCCCGACGGCTTCGTCGAACACTGCGGTGCGCTCACCAACCTGGACAAGACGCTGACCAACTATGACTTGGGCCAGTTCAGGCGCATGGCAAGGGAGTTCGCCGGCTGGCATGTCTGACGCACGGCCACCGTCCCGGAGATCTGCCGGGGTCGCGGAGGCTGACTGACACGGCAGCCGTACGACTCGCGCTCTCCTCCGAGCAGCACGGCGGAGGGCGTCGGCATGTCGGCGGCACTACCGGGTGAACCGGGGGAGCCATTTCGCCTTGTAGCCGGGATGCCAGGCGTACTCGGCGGCCAGTTGCCGCACCGCGAAGCCGAGTCCGACTGCTCGGCCGGAGGCGAAGTCGTCGGCCGGCCGGTCGACGTCCCGGTCCGCCACGTCCAGATATTCGCCGAGCAGGACGCGATTGGTCTCGAGGCGGGCCAGCGCGCGAGCCGGGTCATGGAGCGCGATGTGCTGGTCGTAGTTGGCTCCTCTCACAGTGAACGCGATGCCGGACTTCCTGTCATGGACTTCGCCGGGCGCATCCGCCGGGCACCTCCAGTTCGCGCCGCCGGCGTTCCACGCGACCTGCTCCTCCTCGGCAAGTCGTGCTTCGATGAAGGCCACCATGTCTGCGTTGCCGGCCATGCGCCTGAGCTTCCTCTCGTGACGTGCTGTACGGACTGCGCAGTCATTCTGGGGGACCTGGGACCCCGTGATCCAGCCCGCAGTGGCTCATCGCCTCCGACGCGTTGCCGATTACGACGCAGACATGCGACCGACTGGTGAAGATCGGGGTGGAACTGTTCTGCCTCCCGCCCCGCAGCCCCGAACTCAATGACATCGAACGCGTCTGGCGCTCGGCCAAGTACAAGGGCTGTCCACACCGCGCCCACATCAGCATCGAAGCCATCGGCACCGCCGAGGACCGGGTGCTGACCCGCCAACAAACCCGCATCCAAGGATCAGCAGTGAACTTCACCAAACCGCTGGCGGGGTGTGTGGACCATGGCGGTTCCGCTCGGATGGCTCGCAGGCACCGGTTGCCCGGTTGGTTGGGCGAGTGCCTTCGTTCTCGGCCGCCGAGTGAAGCCTCCGGTTCAGGCGGCCGGACGGGCGGTCTGGGCGTCCAGGGCACTGCGGAGCCAATCGTGGGCGGCGCCGAGGGTGGGTTCCGATGGGCCGCACAGTTCGGCGACGAGTTGCCAGTAGTGGTCTATGCGGGGATCCGCCGTGAGTTCACCGCGGAGCCGGCGGCGGAAGGCGGGGGTGTCGCGCGTTCCGCATGAGCGGGCGTACGCGGAGACGAAGCAGTCGAGTGCCTCGCCCTCGTGCGGGGGCCGCTGTGCCCGCAGGGCCGGCGATGCCAGCGTGAAGGCCTCACGAAGACCGTCGTAGAGCACGGCTGGTCGGTAGCCCTTGTCGGGCTGATGTGCTGCGGGTTGGCCACGATCGGTGCCGGGGCAGGGTCGAGAGACGAAGGCGTGCAGTCGGGCGAAGGCCAGTACTTGGGCCGGGGTCGGCTCCGCCGGGGGCTGCGGAACCGCCTGTTCGATGATCGCAGAGACCAGCCGGGCCGGGAGTCGCGCGGGCAGCAGCCAGCGCCGCCAGAAGCGCGTCGGCGCGGCCGTGCTGGGCGGGACGGACACGGCACCGACCAGGCGCAGCCGGTCGGCCCGTTCCTCGGGCGCGCAGTCGCGCAGCAGTTGGAGGGCGGCCTCACGCCAGCGAAGGGCGGCCAGCTGCGAGCCGAGCTCCTGAAGCTGTCCGGCGATGATGTCCTCCAGCGCATCCTCCTGATCGAGGACGCGGCCCACGTCAGGTACCGGCAGGTCAAGGGTGCGCAGCGAGCGGATCAGGCGGAGCCGGTCGACAGATTCGGGACCGTACCGGCGGTGGCCTCCGCTGCTGCGGGCGGTTTCGGGCAGCAGCCCGCGATCGGAGTAGAAGCGGACGGTCTTGACCGTGACACCCGCCCGCTCGGCGAGCTCTCCGATACTCAATGTGCCATCAGTGGACAAGACTTGAACCTCCCTCAGGGGGAGTTCCTACCGTACCGCGGAGCGCGGACAGCCGGTCGGGCAGACCGCGTGGAACGAGGTATGCGAGGAGGCGTTCATGACGGCATTCATCCTGGTCTCGGGTACGTACACCGGTGGCTGGATCTGGCGGGAGGTGACCGCCCGGCTGCGGGAGTCGGGGGCCGAGGCGTACCCGGCGACGCTCACGGGCATGGGGGAGCGCCGCCATCTGGCGGGACCCGGCACGGACCTGGAGTCGCACATAGAGGATCTGGTGCAGCTGATCGACCACGTGGATGCGCCTGAGGTGGTGATGGTCGGTCACTGCTACGGCATCCACCCGGTGCTGGGCGCCGTCGGCCGGCGCCCGGAGCGGATTGCTCGGATCGTCTACGTGGACGCGGGCATGCCCCAGGACGGCGACGCGGCCCTCGAACTGGTTCCCGACCGGGTGGTGCGTGACCGTCTGTCGGACCCGACTGGGCAGGGCGAGGTCGACTGGCGGATCCCCCCGCCGCCACTGGACGAGTGGCAGCGCTGGGGCAGTATCGACGGCGTCCCCGCAGACGCACTGGCACGGCTGGCCCGCCTTGCCGCACCGCAGCCGCGTGGCACGCTCACCCAGCCGCTCCGACTGTCGGATGCGGTCGCCGAGCTGCCGACGACCGGCGTCCTCTGCACCGGCAATGGGTCGAGCATCGCGATGGTCGAGGGCCTGGTAGGACTCGGTGACCCCCGTCTCCAGGCGCTGACCGACCCCCGGGTGACCTTCTTCGAACTCGACACCGGGCACTGGCCGATGCTCTCCACCCCCGGCGAGCTGGCCGAGGTACTGTTCCGAGCCGCCGCAGGAGAAGGGCACCGACTGGCCAGGGCGGTGAGTGAGCAGCCCGCGCATCTTCGGCCTTTCCTCATGGATGTACCGGAACGGAGTCGCGCGCGGGTGGGAAAGGTCGACCTCCACTTGCCTGATGCCGACGCCCCTCGGCCCGCAGTGGTGTTCGTCCATGGCGGCCCGGTTCCCCTTGGCGTGCAGCCGACGCCGCGGGACTGGCCGACCTTCGTCGGCTACGGCCAGTATGTGGCGAGTCTGGGAGCGGTAGGCGTGACGCTGGATCACCGGCTGCACAGTCTCGACGACTACGCGCGTGCTGCCGAGGATGTCGCCGAAGCGGTCGAGCTTGTACGGGCTGATCCGCGCGTCGACGGCGAACGCGTCGCGTTGTGGTACTTCTCCGCCGGCGGGCTCCTGTCAGCGGACTGGCTTGCGGCGCCCCCGGCGTGGCTGCGGTGTGTGGCGGCGACCTATCCCGTACTGGCACCGCTGCCGAACTGGGGCCTTGCCGATTCCCGATTCCGTCCTGCGGCCACGGTGCGTACGGCGGGGCAACTGCCGATCGTGCTGACCCGGGTGGAGCTGGAGCGCGCGGAGATCGCAGCGACGGTCGAGGAATTCCTGACCGCCGCCGAGGACTGCAAGGCCAATGTCGAGGTGGTTGACGTACCTCTCGGCCAGCACGGGTTCGAGACGATCGACCACAGCGAGCAGGCGCGCGACGCCGTGACTCGCGCGGTGCGATCGGTGCTGGGGCACCTGCGCAGCTGAGCGATCGGCCGACGAGTCCGCGACGTACTGCTACGAGGCACCGTAGGGAGAGGGGCCGGGGGCCGACCATCGTGTTGCAAGAGACTGTGCGGGCTGTCGATACACGCCCTGACGCTTGCTTTTCAGTTTCCGGCTTCCCAGGGCGTTCCCGTAGTCGTCCTGCCATAGCAGTGAACCGAACACCCCTTGGGCGGCCGCCGTGCGCCACTGGGGTTCGTGGAAAGCGCGCCGGCTGGGTGCACACCCGGCCGGCGATGTGTCAATCGGGTGCGCCCGGTCAGGCAGAAGTCGGGTTAATAGTTGAACGATACGATCGCGTCGCGCGAGCAGAAGTCTGGGAGGGCATTGCGGTCGACGCACACGTGAATTGCGGCGCGTGCTGCGGTCGCTTCATGCCTCAACCTGCGGGACAGGGGCCCGCTGGCGTGAGTGTGGGTTCGGGCGGACTCGCTGCTGCCCGCGCTTTCCCACTTGCCCTCTACGAGGAAGAAGAACTCCACCCTTACGAACGTGGGCATTCCATCGTTGCGCAGGTCACGCCAATTGGCGCCGACTGTCGCGTAGACACCTCCGTTGTTGGCGAAGTCTCCATCTGCCGAGCCGATGGCCGTATGGCCGCTCTTGGCGTAGATCGGCCCCCACCGCTTGCCGGCCGCAGTGGCAGCAGGCGCCACCACCGTCGACGCGAGCAGTGACGCGGCGACCATCGCGGACGCCGTGAGAACGCCCCGGAAAGCAATTCGTGCCATGATCCCTCCCAGATCAGCAAGGCGTATCGTCCGAATACGCGAGCGGAGCATGGCACGGGCTCGGCTTGGCCGTGACGCGAATGAACCCTTTCAACCCGGTCGGACCATCCGATGGCCAAAACCCTATCTCCGTGGCGTACTTCGATGCGCTCGTTCGTCGCCGACCAGGGGACGAAGTGGCCCAAGGCAGCCGCGAAGAACCCGGACGAAGACTGGATCCACCTGCGCACCACCAACCGATCGAGTCTGCCGTGGTTGGTCACTCACCACCACGGCTTTCATACCGGCGGGTGAGACAGGGGACCAGGCGCCCTTCGCAGATCGGCCGTTGAGCCGACACACCAGCCCGAAGGTCAGTCGAGGAGTAGGGGATTGGGCAGGGTGGCCGCGGGGTGCATGCGGAGGAGGGTGTGAAGGACTCCTGAGAGGCCGGACATGAGGCTGGGGGAGAACGCTTCGCGGGCCAGGCCGCCGACCGGGCCGCGTTGTTCGAGGCCGGTGAGGATCTCGGCGTCGAGGTCAGAGAGGTCGCCGAAGTTCAGGGACGTGAGGAATTCCCACAGGCCGAGGTCGCCGTGGCACAGAGTGTGGCTCCAGCCGAAGCCCTCGGCGGCGCAGGCGCGTGCTGCGCGCTGGGCCATGTCGAGGTGGGCGGGATCACCGGCGCGTCGGTGGAGATCGAGCATGCCGACGCCGACTCCCGCGCTGCCGTGGCACCAGCTGGTGAAGAAGTCCTCCTCCGCGCCGACGCGGACGTCGCGCCAGTTGCCGTGCTCGGGTTCGTAGAGGGACTCCTGGTAGGCGAAGGCCCGCTCGGCGAGGTTGGTCCAGCCGCGCCGTTCGGCCGCGGAACCCGCGTCGCTGAGGGCGAGCCGGGTCAGCGCCCAGCCCATCCCGGTGGCGCCGTGGGCGAAGCCGCCGATGCCCTCGGGGTTGAGCCGGGTCGTCCAGCGGGCGCCGCTCGCGTCGACCGTGGCCAGCGCGGTCAGCCGACGGCCGATGTGCGCGGCGGCGCCGAGCCAGCGGTCCTCCCCGGTCGCCGCGGCCAGGTTGAGGAGCGGGACAACTCCGCCGGCCGCCCCGTTGAGGAGGTCCACCTCGACGTCGTCCTCGACCAGTCGGCCTTCCGCGAGCAGCAAGGCCCTTTCGGCGGCCCGCTCCAGCAGCCAGTCCTGACCGAGCACCCGGTGCAGCGCCATCCAAGTCCACACCTGCGACGCGGCACCGCTGAACGCCCCGGGTGACGGGGTCGGCGTCCGGTCCTCCGTGCCGACCAGCACCCGCAGCGCCCCCTCGAACGTCTCGGCGACGCCCGGCACCTCGTCCGCCCGCCCGGCCCGCACCTCGGTCAGGTACTCCGCGAGCGTCAGCGCCACCCCGCCCTGCCCGGTGTAAAGGTCGGCCGGCAGCACCCTGATGGACCACCCCGCAGGGGTGAAGACAGGGCTGATCCAGGTGACCGTGCCGTCCTCGCCGCGCACCGCCCCGTCACACAGCCGCCGTACCATCTGAGCGGCCAGGTCGCGGCGGCGCCGCTCCCGGTCACGGGCGTGCGGGTCGCGGGCGGCGGCCTGCACCCGCTCGGGCAGCGAACGCTCATTGAGGTACGCGCCCACCAGCGCGTCCTGGATCACCGACTCCTCCAGCGCCAGGTCGGTGGTGCGCCAGTCCTCGACGGTGGTCCGCACGGCGGCCGCGTCCACGGTGAAGCTGAACATCGGTACGTCGCCGGCCAGTAGGTCCGCGATCTCACCGTCGATGGCCGCGCGGTCGGTCGGCGCGCCGGGCAGGACCTCGGCGTTGCGCCGCAGGATGTCCCGGGCGCGCTCGAGTGCTGCAGCCTCGTCGTGCAACGACGCCGGGTGCCACAGCATCCGGCCGATGTCGACGTACGCCTGCGTCGGCCGCAGGATCCGCCGCGCCTGGGCGCCTTCGAAGCGGCGCAGCAACCGGTACGGGTCGACCCCGGGCCGGCGCAGATGCGCGGTCATCTCGAGGAAACCGGCCAGGATCCGGTCCCAGTACGTGCTCAGCACCGGGGTGGGGCTCGGGTGGTTGCCCGCGGTGGGCATCGCCACCAGGTCCACATGGAAGCGGGCCGCCGCGCTGCCACCATCAGCGATCACCGGGTTCGGGATCAGCGGCTGCTGGCCGGGCAGCGCCCCGACCCCGGAGATGTCCACCCCGCCGAGCGCGAAGCCGGTGCCTCGTACGGGCAGCAGTCCGGTACGCAGCACCGTACGGCGGATGGCCGCCGCCGCCACGTCCACCGCATCGCCCCGGCCGCTGGCCGGGAAGGGCGCGGGGGCGTCGAAGAGCGTCTCGGCGTCCACGATGACCGGCACCGGGCCCGCGGCGATCATGTTCTCGGCGTGCATGTCGGTGCCGCCGGTGAAGCGGAGGACGGCCAGCCAGTGTCCGACGTTGCGGTAGAACGCGGCGAGTTCGATGTCGCCGGTGCAGTAGCGGTGGCGGACGAACTCGGCCCAGCCGTAACCCTCGCGTGCCAGCGTCCGCGGCACCCGGATGCGCTCATTCGGTGCGGCACCGGGGAAGTCAGCGTAGAGCTCCTCCAGCAGCGCGCCCAACGCCACGTCGGCCTCGGACGGCCGGGGCTTGTACATGACGCTCCCGCCGGCGAAGTCAACCCGACTGACCGTCAGGCCGCCCCGGTGGGTGTCGCCCGCCCCGAACGTCACGGCTTGCAGCTGCCCTGCGGGTCCTCCCAGCAGCGGCCGCAGCAGTTCGCGGTCCTCGGCGAACCGCTGCGCGAAACCGGCCGTCGCCGCCACCGACAGCCGAGCCACCGACGCGATCCGCGGCCCGGCGCTCGGGTATCGGCCGGCCAGCTGGTCGAGATAGCCCTCCTCACCGGCCTGCTCGATGAACGCTGCCCACGTCCTTGTGTCGGATCCGGCCCCTGCGCCCGGGGCGGCCCGCCCGCCGCCTGCTGCCATGCGCAGCGCGTGCAGTTCAATCAGGAACAGGCGGGACAGCTTCGCGTGCAAGGACTTGAGCAGGGCGGTGTGGCCGGCCTCCAGCACCGCTTCTCGTTCCTTCCGGCCCAGGGCGTCCACGGCGGCGAGCCGCCGGGCCAGCTCTTCCCGCCACGGTCGGGCGATAGTTCGTACGGGTTCGGCGAACCATTCGGCCTCGTCCTTCCTTTCCGGCGCCGCTCCGCTCACCGATCAACCTCCCCATTCCGCCGCGCGTTCGCGCCCTCGGGCGCCTCAAGGGGGCGCGGGGAACTGCCCAATCCCGGGTGCGGACGCGTCGTTGCTCGGCAGTCAGCTCCCCACGCCCTTGTTTCTCGAACCGCACTCCGTAGGGCGCGCCCCAAAGAAGCGCATCCCGCAGGAGCAACGGTCAGTCAGGCAGCGCCGCCTCGGAGAAGGCACTCCGTAGGAAGTCCCTCCGCAAAGGGTCCTAAAGGCGCCAGGCGATCAGCAGCACCAGCTGCCGTGCGACCCGCTCGGGCTGGAACAGAAGCCGTAGAGGGAGTCGCTCGGGTCGGTGAGTGCAGCCTCGGCGGCGGCGCCGCCGACGTAAAGGGGCCCGGCGGGGTTGGTCTGGCCGTACGCGCTCTCGGCGCCTGACAGCCAGGCGTCGAGCACGGCGGTGGTGGGAACACTGGTCTGGGGCATCAGCGGCCTCCGGACGTGGGATTGGGACGGATTGCCCAGTGCTGAGTATCGCCGGACTCGAACACCCGTCAGACGGCCAATCTGGCCAAAGTCGTTTGGTGTTCTTGCGGCGTAACGCTATGTGTGGGGCGAGCGGGACGGTGGCACGGCCGAGCGGTGACCGGGCGATGAACCTCCTCAGCGACCCGCTCGACCAGCTTCAGGACTGGGCGGAGAGTGCCGCTCCGTGCAGCGCATGGCATCCCAAACCCGGGCCGGCCACGATCTGCCGTAGGCCCAGCCCAATAGGCAACGGAAGCGACCGCCGACGACCCCTTCGTCAACGTCGGCGAGCGGCCGCCAGGCCGGGGGTGTCGAGGCGACGGGGCCGAACACCTCTCTCTGGTCCCGCAGTACGGCCAGATCCATGATGGCCTCGCCGCCCTCGCGAGCATCACCGCGAGATCGGTGGCGATCCGGCCCGGATTATGTCCGGTCCCGGCGGGCGAGGCGACCGCAACGCGGTGAAGTACGCCGCGGGTTGACGAGCCTGGCCCAGCACTCGCGTGACGAGACGACCTCCGCGAGACGGCGGCGCGCCACCGCTTCGCGAAGAGCTTGTCAGCCCATTGGACGGCAAAGGCAAGGAGAGCTCTCTCCTTGCCACTCTCAACGTATAGCGCGCTGGGGGGCTTGCCGCAAGACCCGGGTCACGGCGCAGAATCGTCGGCCGATGCCACAACCTGCGGAAATGGGGGCACGCCGTGCGTGTGTTGTTGTCGACGTATGGGGGACGCGGTGACGTCAGAACAGTGGTGGGACCGGGAGTGCAGTTGCGGGTGCTCGGCGCGCAGGTGCGGGTGTGCGGGGGTGCGCGCCGCCCGACTGGGCGGAGCGGCCGGCCGACTCGTCACAGGGAAGGCAACCAGGGATGAGGACGTGCTCGACAAGAGGTTCGACAGAGTTGGAGGCCCCGGTGATTCGATCGGCCACCGCAGTGCAACGGAGCACGGCTGCCTCGGAGGTGTCGCAATGATTGAGCAGTACGTGTTGGATCTTCAAGAGGTTGACGAGATGCAGGTCGCGGTCGTTGGCGGCAAGGGAGCGCACCTGGGCGGGCTGTCGCGGATCGACGGCATCCGCGTGCCGGGTGGCTTTTGCGTGACGACGGACGCCTTCCGGCGGATCATGGCGGAAGTGCCGTCGATCGACGATCGGCTCGATCAGTTGTCGCGCTTGAACCCGGACGACCGGGAGGCGATCCGCACGCTCAGCGCGCAGATTCGTCGGACCATCGAAGGGATTGCGATCCCGGGCGATCTCGCGGCGGCGATCACCCGCGCGCTCGCCCAGCTCGGCGAGCAAGCCGCATACGCCGTCCGATCCAGCGCGACGGCAGAGGACCTGCCGACGGCCTCCTTTGCCGGCCAGCAGGACACGTACCTGAACGTCGTGGGGCCGACTGCGATCCTCCAGCACGTCAGCCGGTGCTGGGCCTCGCTGTTCACCGAGCGGGCCGTGACCTACCGCCGGCGGAACGGCATCGACCACCGTACGGTCCACATGGCTGTGGTCGTGCAGCAGATGGTCTTCCCGCATGCGGCCGGCATCCTGTTCACGGCCGACCCCGTCACGGGCAACCGGAAGGTCGCCACCGTGGACGCCGGCTTCGGCCTCGGCGAGGCCCTGGTCTCCGGCCTGGTGAACCCGGACGTCTTCACGGTGCGACACGGCGAAGTCGTCGCCAAGGCGATCGCCGCCAAACAGCGTGCCGTTCACGCCCTGCCGGCCGGCGGCACGCAGGAAGTGGCGATCGACTCGCAGCGGCGGGAGCAGCCGACGCTGACGGATGCGCAGGTCGTGCGGCTCGTGCAGCTCGGGCAGCGGATCGAAGCGCACTTCGGCCGCCCGCAGGACATCGAATGGTGCCTGGTCGACGATGACTTCCAGATCGTTCAGAGCCGGCCGATCACGACGCTGTTCCCCATCCCCAGGACCGGCGACATCCCCGAGGCCGGCGACCAGGAGAACCACGTCTACGTCTCCGTTGGTCATCAGCAGATGATGACCGACCCCATGAAGCCCCTGGGGCTCTCCATGTGGCAGCTGACGGCCATGGTGCCGATGCACGAGGCCGGCGGGAGACTGTTCGTCGACGTCACCCGACGACTGGCTTCGCCCGCGAGCCGCGTCGGCCTCCTGGACGTCCTGGGGAGAGGCGATCCGCTGGTCCGGGACGCTCTGGAGACCGTCCTCGACCGTGACGATTTCGTCCCGTCGCTCCCGGACGCGTCTCCCGGCGGGCCGCCGGCCATCGGCGCGTCCGCCCCGATCGAGACCGATCCGGCCATCGTCACCGAGCTGATCGAGCGCAGCCAGGCGTCCATCGCCGCCCTGGAGCACGGCATCCGGACGAAGACCGGACCGGCGCTGCTCGACTTCCTGCTGGAGGCCTTCCAGGAGCACAAGCGAGTCCTCGGTGATCCGCTGAGCATGCAGGCGATCATGGCGGGGATGGAGGCCACTTGGTGGCTCAACGACAAGCTGCAGGATTGGCTCGGCGAGAAGAACGCGGCTGACACGCTCACGCTGTCCGCCCCCGACAACGTCACGTCGGAGATGGGACTGGCGCTGCTCGACGTCGCGGACGTGATCCGCCCGCATCCTGAGGTGGTGGCGTTCCTGCACAGCGTCGAGGACGAGGGCTTCCTGGACGAGCTGGCAAAGCTCGCGGGCGGGACCGAAGCGCGCGACGCCATCGAGTCCTACCTCGACCGGTACGGCATGCGCTGCGTCGGCGAGATCGACATCACGAGGCCACGCTGGCGCGAACGCCCCACCACGCTCGTGCCCGTGATCCTCGACAACGTCAGGAACTTCGAGCCGGGCGCCGCCGAGCGGCGCTTCGAGCAAGGGCGGCAGAAGGCGCAGATGAAGGAACAGGACGTGCTGTCACGCTTGCGGGCTCTGCCGGGCGGGGACCAGAAAGCCGACGAGGCCAAGCGGATGATCGACCGGGTCAGAACCTTCATCGGGTACCGGGAGTACCCGAAGTACGGCATCGTCAGCCGCTCCTTCGTCTACAAGCAGGCGCTGCTGGAGGAGGCCGAGCGCCTCGTGCACGCCAATGTGCTTCCTGAGAAGGAGGACATCTTCTACCTCACGTTCCAGGAACTCCACGACGTCGTGCGCTCGAACCAGGTGGATGACCAGCTCATCGAGCAGCGCAAGGACGCGTTCCGGTCGTACCACGCGCTCACACCGCCACGGGTGCTCACATCGGATGGTGAGGCCGTCACCGGGGCGTACCGGCGCGACGACGTGCCGGCCGGCGCCCTGATCGGCCTACCGGTTTCCGCCGGGACCATCGAGGGAAGGGCCCGCGTCATCCTTGACATGGCGGAAGCCGACCTCGAACCGGGCGACATCCTGGTCACGACCTTCACGGACCCCAGCTGGTCACCGCTGTTCGTCGGAATCGCGGGCCTGGTGACGGAGGTGGGCGGCCTGATGACCCATGGCGCAGTGATCGCCCGGGAGTACGGCTTGCCGGCCGTCGTGGGCGTGGAGCAGGCCACCCGGCTGATCCGGGACGGGCAGCGGATCCGCGTGCACGGAACCGAAGGGTACGTCGAGATCATGCCTTGACCGACCACACCGACCACACCGACCAGCCCCGTCCGTAGCTTCCGACCAAACAACGCCAAGCAGTTGATGACCACCCCACGACCGCCGCCCGCAACGCGCACACGACCCCGGGCGATGAGATGCAGTGCGCACCTTCACGCTGGCTGCCAGTCGAGGAACCAGCCGGGTGCGCTGAGCAGATCGAGGCCGAGCCACCCAAGGATGACTCTCGATCGGGTGGAGGGGCGTGCCTTCCCGACCCGAGCTGCGAACGTGGCCTACTCGGAGACCATCACGGGATCATTCGGGAAGGTACGCCCTTCGCGTTCCCTCGTCCGATCCACAGGTTCCAAGCATTGCTCGATCACGATCTGCGCTGACAGATACCGGGCTCTGCGTGGTGGTGGGACGGTGGAGCGGTCACCGCAGGTAAAGGAAGGTCCCGGGCGCCGCGTCGCTGCCACCGGTGGTGGTGACGGTGATAGCGACTGTCCCTGGCGCATGGGCCGGCGCCGTGGCCGCGATCTCGGTGTCGGAGAGCACGGCGAAGGAGCGTTTCGGCCGGGCCCTTGGCCGCCATCGGAACGACCGTCAGATCTGAGTCCGCGGCCTTGGCGGGCCTCGGGCGCCTCCTGGGGCGAAGACGGGGGAAGGCGCAAGCCCGCCACTGCCGGACACCCCAGCCGGTGCAGGACAGGTCCCGGTTATCCCCGCCCGCTGTGCCAGCGGATGGCGACGGCACCGGCGAAGTCGCCGGCGTGGGCGAATCCCCCGAGCACCACCAGATCGCCATCCTTGACGTGCTGTGAGTGGATGGCGCGGTCCAGGGTGATGGGGATCGCCGCTCCGAAGAGATTCCCGCATTGATCGAACGTGTGCAGGTGCCGTTCGGGCGGCAGTTGCAGCGCTTCGCGCCAGTTCCGCAGGAAGGCTCGGTTGGGCTGGTTGGTGATGAAGACGTCGATCTCGGTGGTGGCCACCCCGAGCCGCCCGCACAGGTCCGTGACGACCTCCGGTACGAGGCGGTTCCCGCGCGCGAGGACCTTGGCGATGCTCGCTTCGGTGAACCCGATCCGCAGCTGGGATTCCCCGGCCTCCCAGTACTTGCGGCCGTCGTCGAGCATCACGGTCATGTCCCCGGCGTAGTCGCCGATGTGCCGGGTCTCCACGTCCAGCACCGGGGCGCCGGCCGAGGTGGTCACGTATCCCACGCCGCAGCCGTCGCCAGGGATTGCGGCCTGGGCGAGCCTGCGCACCTCGGACTGGGTGAAGCACTGGCCCGCGGCGCTCTGCGCGTTGCAGATCAAGGCGGTCTTCGCGTCGGTGGTGGTGAGCAGCCGCCGGGCCAGTTTGAGCATGTACACGAATGAGGCGCAGCCGGCGTTGGCCACGTCGATCAGCCATTCCGGGTGCAGGCCCAGACGGCGTGCCACTTCGGTGCCCGCGCCCACGAACGGCAGGTCCGGCAGCTGGCTGTGCACCAACAGCACATCCACGTTGCGGATCTCATCTTTGCCGTGCCGCTCGATCAGGGGCTGTACGGCGCGCTCGATCATGTCCGCGTTGGTCTCGTCGGCGGTCACGTGATGCCGCAAAGGCGGGATCTTGAACATGGGATGGTGGCGTAGTTTGTCCTCGGCTCCGGGGTACTCGGTGTAGAACTCGGCGGGAACCGGTTCGCCGGGAAGGTAGCTTGCGACATCGGTGAGGCTGACCGTATTCAACGGACCACCGCCGTCACCGGCGGCACACTGACGGGCAGGCCGCCGCGGTGGCGGTGCTCGAGGATCGCCTTGAGGTTATTCATCTCCACGGTGTGGCCCGCGTAGAACAGATCCCAGTAGTCGCCGACCCACGGCCGATCCGGGCGGGGCGACATCTCGGGGTGCGGGTTGTCGTCGTAATACGGGTGGTGGCAGTTGGTCCAGGTGATCACCGACCCCGGCTTGTCGAGCACCAGCCGGGCAGGGACGACGCGCATCAGGTAAATCATCCACAGCTTGTCGCCCTGGTCCCAGGAGCAGTGGTAGTCCACGGTCATGGCCTCGGGGTTGGCCACCACCTTGCAATAGATGCTGGTTTCGTGCTCGAGCCGGTCGTGGCCGACCCACAGCCCCGGGGTGTCCGTGGGCGCGAAGCCCCGCAAGCTGTAGGT
The DNA here is from genome assembly GCF_045207475.1 of Streptomyces sp. NBC_00885. Taxonomy (NCBI): domain Bacteria; kingdom Bacillati; phylum Actinomycetota; class Actinomycetes; order Kitasatosporales; family Streptomycetaceae; genus Streptomyces; species Streptomyces sp. NBC_00885. The sequence goes on along the minus strand of NZ_CP108796.1, from coordinate 166,288 downwards.
CCACTCCTCCAGGTGGTGGCCCTGGCGCAGGTAGTCATAGGCCTGTTCCGGCGGGCAGCCGACATGCTCCTGGATGGTGCAGTACTGCCCGTAGACCTGGTGATGTGGATAGACAGCGTGGGTGAGGTCCATGCAGTGGGCGGTCATCTCCTCCCTGTCGGTGATCTCGATCCGCATCAGGCCGGGGATGTCAGCCAACGTGGACGGGTCCGCGCTCATCGGAACTCTCCTCGTGTTGGGTGCTTTCGGTGACGGACAGGAAGGGCAGGAACGGCGGGATCTCCCGGGCATCGCAGTCCAGCGCGATGAATGCCGGACCGCTGCTCGCGTTACTGCGCAGCAGCGCCTGGCGCAGCCGCGCTGCGTCGTCGGCCCAGGAGACCTCAAGGGTCGGGAAGGCGGCGGCCACTCCGGCGGCGATGTCGCTCCGGGCGAACAGGTCGTCGCTGCGGACGCCGCCCTGGAAGAGCTCCTCGCGCAGCGCGCACATGGCGTGGGCGTTGTTGTTGAAGATCACGAAGGTTACGGGTGCGGCGTACTCCACGGCGGTGTGCACTTCCATCCCGTGCATGAAGAACGCTCCGTCGCCCGCGAGCACGTAGGTGCGTCGGCCCGTGGCGAGCGCGGCGCCGATGCCGGCTCCGAAGGTGTAGCCCATGCCGCCCATGCCGACCGCCACGACGAAGCGGCCGTGGCGCGGTGCGGGAAGCAGATGGATGGCGCTGGCCCCCGCGTTGCCGGCGTCCACGAAGACGTGCGCGTCCTGGGGGAGTGCCGCTTCGACCGCGGCGACCGCTTCGGGGTAGGAGACGCTTCCACCAGGGGCCTGCGGAACGGTTGTTGGCAGGGGTGTCGGTAAGGGGCCGGTGTGCTCCGGGCAGGGTAGCGGGCGCGAGGGGAGCCGGCCGACGACGGCGCGCAGCGTGTCCCGCAGGTTCCCGCCCAACGCGATGCCGGCCACGAACGGTGGTTCGGGATCGATACAGACGACGGGAATGGCGGCCAGGGCCTGGTCCAGCCCTCCCCGTGCCAGTAACGGCAGCCGAGTGCCGACCAGCATGCACAAGTCGGCCCTGCGCAGGCAGTCTTCGACATTTGCGTGCCCCATCACTCCGGCCACACCTGCGAACCGGGGGTCCCGGTTGTCGAACACGTCCTTGGCGTCCGGGGTGACCGCCACCCAGGCCCCGAGCCGCCGGGCGAGCTCCGCCAACTCCTCGCGCGCATCCGAGGCTGCCACGCCCTCGCCGGCGATGACGAGGACACGGCTCGCCCCGCGCAGCGCGGCCGATGCGGCGTCCCGGGCGCCGGATTCCACGCTTGCGGCCGTGGTGGTCGGCGGCGGCACGACCGGCGTCGACGTCACTCCGGGCACGGGCACTGTGGCCTGTGCCTGTTGCAGGTCCTTGGGCAGCAGCAGCACCGCGGGCCCTTTGGGATCGGCCTGTGCCGCCGCGATCGCTTGGGGCAGCAACTCCGCGAACGAGTCGGCGTCTTCGGCCCGAGCGCAGAACCGCGATACGGGCGTGAACACCTCACGGGCGTCGAACGAGCCTGCCTTGCCGCTGGAGTCCTGGAACGCCCCGCGGCCCTCCTGCGCGGTGGGCGGCTGTCCGACGAGGGCCAGCAGCGGCACGCGGGAGGCGTGAGCCTCCGCCAGACCGGGCACGAGGTTCATCGCACCGCCGCCCGAGGTGGCTGCGACTACGCCGAGGCGCCTCGTGGCGCGGGCATATCCGTCGGCCATGGTGACCGCGGAGAATTCGTGTTTGGCGACGACGCCGCGGATGGTGCCCGTGCGGTGGACGGCGTCGTACAGGTCCTCGATGTTGGCTCCGCCAACGCCGAACATGTGGGTGACGCCGGCCCGGACCAACTCTGCAGCCAGGTAGTCGACAAGGCGCACACCGTCTTCCTCGGGCATCTCGCGTGTCATGGCTGTCATACGGAGCTCCTGTCCGCTTGGTCGGGCTGGACGACGAGGCCGGACGGCGAGACGACCTGAAAGCGGTGCCGGTACTGGTTCGGAGTGAGCCCCAGGGCTCGTCCGAAGGAGCGGATGAACGTCTCGGGGGCCGCGAATCCGCAGCGGCGAGCCACCTGGCTCGTCGTCAGATCGGTGGTCTCCAGGAGCTCGCGGGCGCGGGCGATACGCGTCCGCTCGACGTACTGGCCGGGGGGCGTGCCCACCTCGCGCCGGAACACCCGGGCGAAGTTGCGCAGGCTCATATTGGCCTGCTGGGCGATCTCGGCCACGGGTAACGGGTCTTGGAGGTTGTCCAGGATCCACTCCTGTGCGGCCCGGATCGGCGCGTGGTCTGCCAACTGGGCGTCCAGGACAGCACTGAACTGAGCCTGTCCTCCGTGCCGTTTGAGGAACAGCACCAGAAACCGTGCTGTCTCCAGCGCGAGCGCCGCGCCGTGGTCCGCCTCCACCAGTGCGAGGGCCATGTCGATCCCGGTCGACACCCCCGCCGAGGTGACGAACCGGCCGTCCCAGACGAAGATCGGCTCCGGGTCCACGGTCACGTCCGGGTAGCGGCAGGCCATCTCCTCGCAGTACGCCCAATGGGTGGTTGCTCGCCGCCCGTCGAGCAGGCCGGCCTCGGCCAGCAGAAACGATCCGCCACATACGGATGCGACTCTCCGCGACCGGGCGGCTGCCTGCCCGATCCACGCGACCAGCGCCCGGTTCTTCAACGCGTCCCGCAGGCTCCATCCCCCCGGGACCAGGAGGGTGTCGATAGGGCCATGCCCTGCCTCCAGCGGCGCGGCTTCAATCATCACTCCCGAACTGGTGCGCACCAGTGGTGCATCGATGGAGACGAACTCGATCCGGTAAGGGGCACCCGATCTGGGGAGGAGCCGGTTGGCCGTATCGAACACTTCTATGGGTCCGGTGATGTCCAGGGCCTGCGCACCGGAGTACACGACCACCACAACGCGTCGCTGTAACACGGTCACAGCCTGTATCCGACGTCGAACCGGCCGCAATGACAGCTTGTTGACGAATTCGGCCAAAGGACAGCCATCGACTGCTGGTTGGCGGCGCTGACCAGGCAGTTCGTGCGCATGACCGGCTGGTGTGGGTGAGGCACGTCACAGGGGCCTTCGTCGCTGCGACGCTCTCATTTCGGCGAGGCGGCCGAGCCGGGCGATTGCGTCGGGCTTGCGGCCGGACCCGTACGGCTGCATGTGCCAACCCGGGGGTGGGGGCTGGACGTTGTGGGTGTCGGAGAGGTGCTGGGTGTTGGGGAAGACTGGCGCGGCAGTCCGGCGGGCGGGAGGGCCGGCAGGAGTTGGAGAGCTGCCCGGTGAGGGAGTCTGGTTGCCCTGCCGGCTGTGTGCAGCGGGGTGTACCCCGCCGTGGGGGGACACCGGCTTCTCCGTGATCATCGGGGCGTTCGCCGGGCTGTACGGTACCTGGCGCATCCGGCGCTGAAAGTTAAAGAGGCAAGATCGAACCACGCGGCACCGCGTCTGCGGCCTGCTGCCGCAGTTCGGTGATCAGCTTGCCGATCTGACGCGCGTTGAGCTCGGTGACCGGCGCCCGTCTCAGCCCGGTGGCGGCCCGTCGACGTTGAACGTGATGTCGATCAGACGTCGATCGCACCGAGCTGCTGCATGAGGCCCAGGTCGTCGAAGTTCCACCAGGTCTCCGCGAGCTTGCCGCCCTCGCAGCGGAAAGTGGCGTGGCCGGTCCCTGATACCTCTCGGCCGGTGGCTCCCATGCCCTGGTATGTACCCACGTGCCGGCCCTTGAAGGACAGTCGTGCGCACACCATGTCACCCTCGGCCATCAAGCCCTCGATGGTGGCCACCGGCTGGAATGCCTCGAGGATCTCCCGGTTCTCGGCCTTGGCTTGTGCAAGCCCCAGGTCGTACGACGACAGGGACGGGTCGTGCTCTCGGTAGTCGGCGGTGCACATCGCGTCCACCGCGTCGATGTTCCTCGCGTTGACCACGTTTTCGAAGAAGCTGCGGACCACGATCTTGTTCAGCTGTTCGTCCCGCATGACGTCGAGGTCCGTGAACGAGGGTTCCCCGTCGCACAGAGCCACCATCTCCCGGAAGATCCGGTCGGTCTCCGGCAGGTGCGAATTTTTCATCGCCTCCTCGTACGAGGGGAACTCCACGATTTCCACAACGTGCGTGGCGTCGGCGCGGTCCCGCCCCACGATCGAGTGTGTGGCTGTCCGCTTGCCCTGAGTCGCTTCGACCCAGGTGTCCATCAACCTGTTCAACTCATCGGCCCTGCTTGTTTTGCAGTCGATGACCTGCAGAAATGTCATGACGCCTCCCACCGGTCGGAGAGTTTGGGGTCCCTTCAGGCTATGCCCGGTTTAGGGTGGATGTCCTCTTAGTGCTCCAGTGCGGCTTCGTGGTCTATGCGGTGGATGGGTCAGCGAGCCGTCGTCAGTGGTGGGTGCGCCGCGGTGTTGACCGAGGGTGTCGTGTGCGGCGCGGCGGACTGCTACGCCGGGGTGCTGTTCTCGGTCATGTCCTGGGTGCCGATGACGTTGAGGAGCCCCAGCCGGTCGGAGGCGTCACTGCCGGGGGCGGCGGTGTAAGCGACGATGCGCAGATCGCCGCCGGGAGCCATGAGGACGTCACAGTCGAGGGTGAGTATTCCGACGTCGGGGTGGTGGATGGTCTTCGTATCCGTCTCGTGGACGCCCACGATCCCGGTGTCCCACAGGCGGGCGAAGTCGGTGCTGTTGCTCCGCAGGTCCTTGATCAGGGAGCGCAGGCCGGCATCGGTGGGGTAGCGGGCGGTCGCCGCTCTGAGATCGGCGACCACGGCCGCCTCGAACCGGGCCTCCTGCTGGGGGGTGTGGCTGACCCGGCTGGGCAGGCCGGCGAAGTGGCGCCAGACGATGTTGCGCTCGCGTCCGCGCAGCGAGGACGCGTCCCCGAACAGGGCGGCCCACAGCGGGTTCCAAAGGATCAGGTTCCAGGCAGCGTCGTGCACGCTGAGCGGTGTGCCGTCCAGCTGGTCGAGCAGCCTTCGCACCCCTGGCGGGATGTGCGCCGACAGCTGCCCGGGGCCCGGGGCCGCTTGGCCGGCGAGCAGGTACAGGTGCTCGCGCTCGGCTGTCGAAAGCCGCAGGGCGCGGGCCAGCGCGGACAGGACCTGCGGGGACGGCGAGGTGGCCCGGCCCTGTTCCAGGCGGACGACGTAGTCCACAGATAGGTTCGCGAGCTGCGCCAGTTCCTCGCGTCGCAAGCCGGCGGCGCGCCGTACTCCGCCGACGGGCAGCCCGACCGCGGCGGGGGCAGTGCGGTCGCGCCAGCCGCGCAGTGCCGTGCCCAGTTCGGATTCACTCACGCCCCCAGTATCCGGCCGCCGCGCCCGGACAGCCTGGTACTGGCAATCCACAGGCAAAGGCAGGTACTGCCTGTTGGTACGCGGTGCGCCGAGTGTGGAGGCATCACCAATCCACCGATCACTGGAGTGAGCGCATGACCACCACACTGATAACCGGAGCTAACAAGGGCCTCGGACTCGAGACGGCCCGCCGCCTGATTGAGGCCGGGCACACCGTCTACGTCGGGGCACGCGATGCTCAGCGCGGTCAGGCGGCGGCCGCGAGGCTCGGCGCCCGCTTTGTCCAGATCGATGTCACCGACGAGGACTCCGTCAAGGCTGCCGCCGAATTCGTCCGCGTGGACGCCGGCCGCCTCGATGTCCTGGTCAACAACGCCGGGATTGTGGGCTCGGGCAAGCCGGTCGGCGAGGTCACCGGGGCCGACATGCAGACCACCTACGACACGAATGTCTTCGGAGTCGTGCGCGTCACGCATGCCTTCCTGTCGCTCCTGAAGGCAAGCGACGGCGCGGTCGTCGTCAACGTCAGCAGCGGTCTGGGCTCGCTGGCGGCGACCGCCGACCCGGGCCGCGTTGAGTTCCATGTGGCGCTGCTGGACTACAACTCCTCCAAGACGGCGCTGGTCATGGTTACCTCGCAGTACGCCAAGGCGTACCCCGCCATCCGGTTCAACGCTGTCGACCCCGGCTACACCTCCACCGACCTCAACGGTCACCGGGGCACCAACAGCGTCGAAGAGGGCGCGGAGATCATCGTCCGCATGGCTGCCATCGGAGCCGACGGCCCGACCGGCGGCTTCTTCGACAAGGCAGGCCCCGTCGTGTGGTAACCCAGACGAGCTCCACCCACGAAGACCGGTCAGCGTGCGCCGAACCACACTGCTCCCAAGAATTTTTGCAGGTCCCTGCTCGGGGATGTCGAAATCGTCGCGCGTGCTTCTACCTATCAGTGAGAGCGCCTGACGACGGGCGCACGAATGTGAGGAGCAGGCCGTGAAGTACATGCTGCTGATGCAGTTCAGCGAGCAGACAGCGGACTTCCCGGGGATCGGGACCTGGACCGCGGAGGAGCTCAAGGCGCACATCGCCTTCATGACGGACACCAACAGGAAGCTCGCCGAAGCCGGGGAACTGGTCGACGCCCAGGGTCTGGCGATGCCGGAGACGGCCAGGATCGTCCGCTCCCACGGCCGCGGCGTGCCCGTGGTCACCGAGGGCCCCTACCCTGAGACCAAGGAGTTCCTGGCGGGCTACTGGATCGTCGACTGCGACAAGCCTGAGCGGGCGGTGGAGATCGCCGCGGCTGTCTCGGCCGCCCCCGGCCCCGGCGGGACGCCGCTGAACATGCCGATCGAGGTGCGCCAGGTGATGTCAGCACCGCCCGGGGAGATGTGAACCACTGGCTGACAAGGACGTGAACGCCAACGACCTGCTGCGCGAGCTGGCGCCGCAGGTCGTCGGCGTGCTCACCCGGCGTTTCGGCGACTTCGACGCCGCCGAGGACGCGGTCCAGGAGGCGCTGCTGGCCGCAGCGACGCAATGGCCGGACGAGGGGATGCCCCGCAATCCGCGAGGATGGCTGATCCAGGTCGCAAGCCGCCGCATGACCGAGCAGGTGCGCAGCGAGCAGGCCAGGCGCCGCCGCGAAGATCTCGCAGCCCGGCGGATGCCGGCCGACCGGCAGTCCGCGCCCGCGGCCGACACGCAGGACCCCGCCGGGCGGGACGACACCCTCATCCTGCTGCTCATGTGCTGCCACCCCGCATTGTCGCCGGCGGCGGCAATCGCATTGACCCTGCGCTCGGTGGGAGGTCTGGCCACAGCCGAGATCGCCCGCGCGTTCCTGGTGCCCGAAACGACCATGGCGCAGCGGATCACCCGGGCCAAGCAGCGCATCAAGTCTTCAGGAATCCCCTTCGCACTGCCGGACCGTGACGACTGGGCGCCTCGACTCGACGCGGCACTGCACGTCCTGTACTTGATCTTCACCGAGGGCTCCACCACCAGTAGCGGCCCCGACCTGCTGCGCCCCGAGCTCTCACGGGAAGCGATCCGGCTGGCCAGGGCAGTGCACCAGATGCTCCCCGACGACAACGAGGTCACCGGGCTGCTCGCGCTGATGCTGCTCACCGACGCCCGGAGCCCGGCGCGCACGGGCCCGGGCGGCGAGCTCATCCCGCTGGCCGAACAGGACCGCAGACTCTGGGACGACAAGGCGATCGCCGAGGGAGTCGCGCTCATCACCGAAGCCTTGACCACGGGCCCCGTCGGCCCCTACCAGATCCAAGCGGCGGTAGCCGCTGTTCACGACGAGGCGGCGACGGTCGAGGAGACCGATTGGCCCCAGATCCTCGCACTGTACGGAGTGCTGGAACACCTGTCGCCCAATCCCCTGGTCTCGCTCAACCGCGCCGTCGCTGCCGCCATGGTGCACGGCCCGGCCGCCGGCCTCGACATTCTGAGGGTTCTGGAGTCCGACGGACGCCTGGCGGAGCACCATCACCTGTACGCCGCCAGGGCCCATCTCCTGGAGATGGCCGGCGACCTTCAGGCTGCGATCGAGAGCTACCGCGCAGCCGCAAACCGTACGACCAGCCTGCCGGAACGTCACTACCTCACCATCCGCGCCGCCCAGCTCGCCGCCCCGCCCATGTAGGCCCCGACAATCCGCGGCGCGCAGGCCAGGAACGTCCCCCGCGCTAAGCCTTTGGCGGGTGCTCTGGCATGCCAAGCCAGAGGACGGAACGTGGTCGTGTTCTGAGCCTCGGTGATCCTCACTGCCCGGAAGGGACACAACCCGACGGGCCGCTCCGACCGGGGAGCGGACCGCATTTGATCAAACCGGATGCCCAGTTGCTGCAGACCGTGTTGCCGAGAGGCGTGATGACGCCGGGGCACGCCTGCAACACGTAAGCGGATGATGCCGAGGCAGCGCAGACCCTGAACCCAGCCGAGCAGGAACGGGATCCACAGCATGCGCAGCGGCGGCATATTGTCGTATGCGAGCGCGACCGGCCTCCGACAGGCGCGGAGTTGCCCTATGGGCGCTCGGGGAAGGCGCCTGTGACTGCGAGTTCCACCATGGCAGAACTGTCCACGACCGTGTCCTCCGTGGCGATCTTGCCGTTGATTTTCCCGCCGGCGAGATAGAGAGTGCGCTCACCGAGGTACTGGTGCGTCTGCGGGTCGAGGAGCAGCTCGACGCGGAGGTTGAGCGATGCCGTGTGCTGGGAGTCCGGCTCGTAGACGGCGAGGGCCGTTCGGCCCGCCGCGTCCTTCACCGGCTTGTCGTCGATCAGCACTCCGGGGATGGTGCCGAGTGCGTGGAACAGGGAGGTTCGCACCCGTGCCGGAATGAGGTCGACCGAGGAGAAGGTCTCCACGATGCGCCGGTAGTTGGCGTTGTTCGTCGATTCCTGCAGGTCGTCCTCGATCGGGATCACATCGCGCAGGGCGGTGAGGAGGCGGGCCGGGTCGTCGGGTAGCTTCGCGACCTTGCTCCGCATCGCCTTGGGTGTACCCCAGCCACCGTCCGCCGCCCCTTCGTGGCCGTCGGCTTCCAGGCGGTGTTTTTCGTTGCCGCCGTATCTCCGCCATTCCTCGTAGTAGTCCGATGTGGCGTAGTTCCCTGTGTATTCCTTCCCTGTGGTCCGGTTCTTTATCGTGATCGGGTTGAGGTCGTTGACGAAGTTCAGCGGTGCCTTGTACACCGCGACCTTGCGGTAGATCCACTCGGTGTCGCGGGGCGTGGTGATGGCTGCGTAGTTGATGGGCGGCGGCGGCTTGACCGCGTCCTGCGGACCCGCCTTCGGCGTCGGCACCACGGTCAGCAGCCCAGCGGCGACGACGGCTGCTGCCGTGCCCACCACCGCCAATCTCCAGCCTGCGCGCCTGCGACGGGGCTGGGCGATCTCGTCGAGCAGTCTCTGGCGTACCGGGGTGAGCCGCGCGTGGCCTGGAGCCTGCACATCGGCACCGATCTCCCGGAGAATCTGCATGTCATCCATGACTGGTCGCCTCCTGGGCATGGCTCAGATCGTTGCGGGCGGGGTCGGGCAGCGCGGCGGCGCCGGCCGCGGCGCGGAGCTTCCTACGCGCGCGGTTGAGCCGTGAACGGACCGTTCCGATGGGGATGGACAGGGCTTCGGCCACTTCCGGGTACGTCAGGTCCGCCCATGCCACGAGCAGGAGTACGTGCCGGTCCCTGGCCGGCAGCGCGGCGAGGGCGCCTGCGAACAGCCGGTGCGTGGACTCGGCCGTGACGCGGCTGTCGGCGCGGTCCGTCCACGGCTCCTCATTGGCCTGGAGATCGCTGCGGGCCATGGCTCTGAGCCGCCGTACCTCGCTGCGGCGCTGCTCGCCGATGCGATTGGCCGCGATGCCGTACAGCCACGGCAACGCGCTCGGCCGTGCCAGGTCGTAGCCCGCCCGCTTCCGGAAGGCGATGAGGAAGGTCTCAGCGGTGATGTCGTCGGCACTCGTGTCACCGAGCCGACGGGCGGCGTACCGGTGGATGTCCGCGGCATGGCGCCGGAAAAGTTCGCCGAAGACGTCAGGATGCTCCAGGGACTCCGCTATGACCGAGGCGTCCCCGGTGTGTCTTTCGGGCGGGCTGTTCACGCGGTCTCCGTATCTGCCGTCGGTCGACTACACCCCTATTGGCCGAAGTCATCGAAAGGGTTCACGCCACCGATGTGATGTCGGCGCCGCCCGATCGGGGAATGGTGTCAGGGACTCACTACGACCGGCCACCGCCCCGTCGTGGAGCAGCCAGCATGCCTGGCTACGCTGCCTCCCGTGACCAGCTCGAAGAGGGCAGGAGCGTGCGCGGCCGAGAGTCTTTGGTGATCGCAGCGGCTAGCGCTGCCGTTGCACCCGTCGGCTACCAGGCCGGGTACTCCGCCTGGGCAGGGATGTTCAGCGGCTGTGCGTAGGCGCGGTCAATCGCATCATGTGGTCGGTCGGCCGTCTCCAGAGAAGAGCCGCAGGTCAGACAGTCGGCGACACACCCCACCTATGAGGCGGTGCTGGGACCATCCCCGCGGGGTGCGGGGTACCGATCTTGATCGTGGTGGAGCCTTCCGTCCCACGGCGCAATATCTACGCGTGGGGAGCATCCGTCGTAGTTCAAGCCAGCCCGACTCGAGGACCATGCCCGCGTAGTCATCATGGGCAGGGACTATGGCCCTTGTACTTTGGTGTCGCCCCGCTGCTGCGGGTATGGCCCTTGTGACAACGACAGAGCGGCCACTGCTCCGCGTGTGCGGGGATATGGGCACGGTTCGTCCTGCGTCAACGGAGTCTTCTTCAGCCTCGGCATTATCGCTTTGCCAGGCCGGTGACTGAGTTGTAGGTAATGCATCCGACAGGCCCCGACACGCAGCTTCCATCTGGGTCAAAGATGATCACGTGGGCCTGTTTGAGCGCCGGCTGATCAATGCTGAGCCATGATTCGGGCATGGGCAGCGCTCGAAACCCCTCAGCGCCACTCCCGACTCCCCGGCCGACACCGGTCAATGGGAATCTTCGTAGGGAAAGCATCGGCCCCTGTGGCGTAACTTCTCTCGAATTGCCCGGCGTTGTGCAGTGCGCCGGAGTGGGCACGTTAACGCGTACGCGGCTGGGCTTTTCCGCGGCAGTGGCAAGATTTTCGTAGCGGGAGACCATCCTGCGGGACGGCCGTCGGCTGGTCCGCGTATCGGCGGTCCACAACGCTCGCACTCCCGGCGGACTGACGCAGCCGGGGCAGGACCGCCGCATCGCTGCGGCGGTCCTATCGGGGAGCCGTACGAGCGCGTTGGCTGCGCATTCGGCTCAAGCCGCCCAAAGGTCGCACCGGTGAACCCGCTTGGCCTTGTCGTCACCGGCAGCGGATGTGCCGTCCGCGTCGTGCCCGCGGTCGTGTCGTCTCACCAACTCGACCGATTGCCCGGGTAAGAGACCTAGCTGTACTGCCCGGGCAGGTTGGTTGAGTTTGTGCGACGACACGGTCTGAATCTGTGAGATGGCGAAGGCCTCCGGTTGTGGAGTGGAGCTGTCTAGGAACCGCTCCGCCAACCTGGAGGCCTTCGTGTCTCACGCTAACGCTGCTTTGACTCCTCGTGCCCGTCTTCGCCTGGCGCGTCTGATTGTTGATGACGGGTGGCCGGTCGCTCGTGCGGCCGAGCGTTATGACGTGTCCTGGCCGACCGCGAAGCGGTGGGCCGTCCGTTACGCCGAGTCCGGTGCCCAGGCCATGGGCGACCGGTCCTCACGGCCGCACCGCAGTCCTGCCCGAACCACGCAGCCGCAGGTCCGCAAGATCGTGCACCTGCGCTGGAAGCAGCGTCTGGGCCCGGTCCAGATCGCCGGACGGCTCGGCATGCCTGCCTCCACCGTGCACGCGGTCCTGACCCGGTGCCGGATCAACCGGCTCTCGCACATCGACCGCGCCACCGGCGAGCCGGTCCGCCGCTACGAACACGACCATCCCGGCGCGATGCTCCACATCGACGTGAAGAAGCTCGGGAACGTTCCCGACGGCGGCGGCTGGCGCTACGTCGGACGCGTCCAGGGCCGCAGGAACCGCGCCGCGACCCCGGACAGGCCCCGCAACAAGTACCGCGGACCGCTGCTGGGCACCGCGTTCGTCCACACCGTCGTCGACGATCATTCCCGGGTCGCCTACGCCGAGATCTGCGACGACGAGAAAGCCGCCACGGCGGTCGGTGTCCTGCGACGCGCGGTCGACTGGTTCGCCGCCCGCGGCGTGAGGGTCGAGCGGGTGCTCACCGACAACGGCTCGGCCTACCGCTCCCGGCACTGGACACAGGCCTGCACCGAGCTGGGAATCACGCCGAAGAAGACCCGGCCCTACCGGGCGAAGACCAATGGCAAGGTCGAACGCTTCCACCGCACCCTGGCCGACGGCTGGGCTCTTGGCCGCTTCTACTCCAGCGAATCAGCCCGCCGCAAAGCCCTGCCGGCCTGGCTCCATCACTACAATCACCACCGCCCCCACACCGCAACCAGCGGCAAACCACCCATCACCAGGTTGACCAACGTCCCTGGGCAGTACACCTAGCGCAGCGTCTTCAGCGCCGCCGCGTCGTACGGTTTCAGCTCCTCGAACCGGTCCCCGAGGACCTCCGCCGCCCACTCCGGGTCCTGGAGCAGGGCGCGGCCGACAGCGACCATATCGAATTCGTCGCGCTCCAGGCGGTCGAGGAGGTTGTCGATACCCCGGACCGGGGCGCCCTCGCCCGCGAACGCGCGGATGAAGTCGCCGTCGAGGCTGACCGAGCCGACGGTGATGGTGGGCTTGCCGGTGAGCTTCTTGGTCCAGCCCGCGAGGTTCAGGTCCGAGCCCTCGAACTCCGGGAGCCAGTAGCGGCGGGTGGAGGCGTGGAAGGCGTCGACGCCGGCCGCCGCCAGCGGGGTCAGGATCGCCTCCAGCTCCTCCGGGGCCTCGGCGAGCCTCGCGTCGTAAGCCTCCTGCTTCCACTGCGAGTAGCGGAAGATCACCGGGAAGTCGGGCGAGACGGTCTCGCGGACGGCAGCCACGATCTCGGCCGCGAACTTCGTACGGGCCACGGGGTCGCCGCCGTAGGCATCGGTACGGCGGTTCGTCCCCGCCCACAGGAACTGGTCGAGGAGATAGCCGTGGGCGCCGTGCAGTTCTACGCCGTCGAAGCCGATGCGCTCGGCGTCCGCGGCGGCTTCGGCGAAGGCGCCGATGACGTCGTCCAGGTCGCCCTTGGCCATCGCCTTGCCGGCGCCCTCGGTGCCGTCAACGCGGATGCCGGAGGGACCGACGGCGGGGGCATCGGCGTAGGGCGGGTCGCCCTGCTTGCGCACCATACCGATGTGCCACAGCTGCGGCACGATCGTGCCGCCCGCCGCATGAACGGCCTCGGCGACCTTGGCCCACCCCGCCAACTGCTCCTCACCGTGGAACCGCGGCACGCGGTCACTCTGCCCGGCCGAGTCGTGGCCGACGTAGGTCCCTTCGGTGACGATCAGGCCCACGCCCGCGGCGGCGCGACGGGCGTAGTACGACCGCACGTCCTCACCTGGGACGCCGCCCGGGGAGAACATGCGCGTCATCGGCGCCATCACGATGCGGTTTGGGACAGTCAGGCCGTTCAGCGCGACGGGCCGGGACAGGATCTCGGCCGCGCGGGAGCCGGAGGACGCGGTGGCGGTCACGGGGGTGCTCCTCTAGGTACCAGATGGTATGTGCACATGCATTGAATGCGTGCTGGTATCAACCGCCCCCGGTGGTCACTGCATTCCGCCCGTCCCGCGAGCCGCCTGTGATCCCGGACACGCGTCGAGCCGGGCTGTCCGTGCTCCCGCGGCCAACGGAGCATCAGCCTGAGCCATCAACGCCCAGGTGCGGCTTGAGGCTGAAGGTCCACCAGATCCGCGGTTCCGTCGACTGGGACAGCCCGGTCTGCCGGGCCACCCCCGCGTCGACCAGTGCGTCGTGCACGATGACGGTGAGCGACCCGATGCGCCCTTTGAGCGGTGGTGCTCTCCTCGCCCAGATCGAGGCGTTCCGCGAGGCATGCCCCGGATCAGGCCCCAGCCGAGGAGCTGGTCGCCCCCCGCTCGACGAGCCGCGGTGCTCGTTTCGAAGCCGATGCTCACGGCGAGTGGTGCCGTCACCTCACCCGCTGCCTGTTCCACGGGAGCGATGCGATCGGCTGCCTGCAGGTCGGATTCGACCTTCGAGAGACGGTCGAGGTCCGTGCGAGAGGCCGCCCTAGGACTGCCGCATCACGCCCGCCGCTTTCTGGAGCCCCCGCACGAGTGGGATGCACAAGGTGCTGAGCAGTCCGGGCTACGTCACCGGGCTCTGACATAACCCGGACTGCGTAACCGGATATGCACGCGGCGGGCCCCGGGCATTGACTGGTACGGCAGCCGACTGGAGGGAAACGTGATGGCAGGAAGGCCGGCTCGTGGCCTGGCTGGAGCGGCGTTGACCATGGCAGGCGTCGTCGCCGCGACGGGATGCTCGGACACCGGCTCGAATCCTTCGGACACCGCTTCCAAGGCTGCCTCGGCGATCGGCTCGGTGGGCGCGGACGTCACGGCCGCCGCCTCGTCCCTGGCCTCGGAGGCGTCCGCCCTGGCCTCGAGTGCCGCGTCAGCGGTGGCGTCCGCGACAGCCGAGGCGCAGCGGAAGCTCGACGAGGTCAAGGGCGGCGTGGACGCCAAGGGCGCCGTCACCCTTGGCGACCCGACCACGGACGACGACGGGCGGACAACTGTCAAGGTCACGGTGAAGAACATCACCGACGCGGCTAAGTCCTTCGCGATGGAGGTCAACTTCACCGACAAGGACGGCAACCTGCAGGACGTGACCGTCTTGACCGTGTCCGACGTCCCGGCCGGGAAGTCCAAGGACGCCGTCGCGCGCAGCACCCACAAGCTGTCTGGTGACATCACTGCCAAGGTGGCAGTGGTCCTGCGCTACTGAAACGATCTTGCTAGATATGCGTCGGTTCTCCGCTTGAACCGGACTGACGAGCTCGGCCTTGGCGACTCGATAGACAACTGCGGCCACGTCCAGGGCATCGCCGACCCCAACGGCGAACACCGCACGCACCCGCACCTCTTCCGCATCACGACCAACGGCCGCCAGGTCGTCGCGGACGCCACCTCACGCAACTGGACCGCCTGGCTTCGTTCGCGAATCAGGACCGCAGACATTCGGCACTTTGAACAGCAGCGAACCTGGGCGTTGTTCGATTCAGCGCTGGTGGTCGCTGGGTGGCTGCAGCGTCATTGGGAGGTGGTGCGGCGGACGTAGGCGCGGGCGGCGCGGGCGCGGTCGCCGCAGCGGGTGGAGCACCAGTGACGGCGGCCGTAGCGGAGCAGGTAGCGGTTGCAGGGTGCAGAGCCGCAGGCGGTGAGGCGGTCCGCGTCGGGGCCCGTGAGCAGGTCGGAGGCGTCAGCGGCGAGGGTGGCCAGGGCGTGGTCCAGGATCGCGGTGGTGGGGTGGGGGGTGGCGCGGAAGGGGCCGGTCTTGTCGTCCCACTGCAGCAGCGGGGCGGTGGGGACGCGGGTCATCGCGTCGTTGATGGCCCTGACCGCGGCGGGGAGGGCGGGCAGACCTTCGGCGCGGGAGGCGAACAGCGACCTGATCTGTTCACGCAGCGAGCGCAGCTGTGTCGCGCACATCTCCCGCATGCCGACGTCGACCGGAGCGAGACCGCGTTCCGTCAGCCAGTGGTTCGCCTGCGCGGGAGTGCCCAGAAGATCCACCGTGTGCCCGCCGGCCAGCGCGATCGCGCTGTTGGCAAGGGCAAGAGAGAGGTGCTCTTCCTCGCCCTGTGCGGGCGTCAGGCCGGGCTGTTCGATCACGGGCTCCTTCATATTCCTCATGGTACGGCTTGCGCGCATCCGTGAGAAACAGCTACGGTCGTCTCACGGTTCGACGACATCCATCCGTGAGGTGCTTCGTGTCTTCTCTCCCTGCAACGACCAACCCCTTCCCTGTCCGCGTCTTCGGCGGCCCGACCGCCCTCTTCGAGTACGGCGGCCTGCGCTTCCTGACCGATCCGACCTTCGACGCCCCGGGCGACTACGCCCGTCCCGACGGCCGGTTCCTGACCAAGACCGCCCCCTCCCACGGAGCCCCTGCCGACCTCGGTCCCATCGACGTGGTTCTGCTCTCGCACGACGAGCACCCCGACAACCTCGACACCTCCGGCCGAGCCCTGCTCGCCGACGTCCCGCTCACCCTCACCACCCCCGGCGGCGGGCAGCGCCTCGAGGCGAAGGCCAGGGGCCTGGCCGACTGGGAGTCCATCGAGCTGAACCTCCCCGACGGCGGCACGATCACCGTGACCGGCGTCCCCGCCGTCCACGGCCCCGGCCCGCGTGAGGCGGTCGAGCCGTTCACCGGCCAGGTCGTCGGCTTCATCCTGACCGGAGAGGGTCTGCCGACCGTCTACGTCAGCGGCGACAACGCCTCCCTCGACGCGGTCAAGGAGATCGCCGAGCGCTTCGCGCCCATCGACACCGCCCTCCTCTTCGCCGGAGCCCCCCGCTTCCCTGAACTTTTCGACAACCAGCTGATCGTGCTGAACAGCGCCCAGGCCGCCGAGGCCGCCCAGCTCCTCGGCGCCCGCCGCGTGGTCCCCGTCCACTACGACAGCTGGGCCCACTTCACCGAAGGCCGCGACGAGCTGATAGCCGCCTTCACCGCCGCCGGTCTGGGCGACCGCCTGGACTGGGGCCGGCGAGACTGACCTCCGGCGCCTGAAGTGCCAACGGCACGCCGCTCACTGCCGGGGGCCCGGCGGCCCGCCGGGCTCTGGCCGCGGACCGGGCTGCAACGCCTTCAAGCCGGTGACGCCTCGGACCTCGCCCATATCGGCGATCAGACCTCGTACCACCGGGTCTGGCAGCCGTCGAAATTCGCTTCGGCGACGGGCGGCGACAGGTGGAGGACCTCACCCAGGACGACGACGTGTGGTGGCCCGGGCGGCCGCGCGGCATCCGCGTCAACCCCGAAGGCCTAACCGACCGCCAAGCGGCCATGATCCATTTTACTGACCACGTCGAAGGTGTCCGGATCACTCGTTGGAGCGGTCTGTAACCCGCTCACGTTCTGTTTTACCGAGCATGGAAAGCCTCTTCGTCACGTGGCGTCGAGGGGCGCGGATGCGGCGGGGGTGATCCTTGAGGAGCGGGGGTTCATCCCTATTAAGAGAGCCGGCGGAGGGTGGTCGTACACGACCCTGTGGTCTGACGGGACCGTGGATGAGGAGTCGGACGGCTTCCTGTGGACCGATTCGCCAAGAAGCGCATCGCCGACGTCGAAGCCCATCTGCTCGGACCTCGGAGTGCATAAAGGTCTACTTCGCCCCGATATGATGCATTTTGTGATCACGCCCGGGCGGCTGCGGCGCCGTCGTCCTCCCTACGGCGGCCGGTGGGACCCTGCCCTGCTGTCACCGGTGATCCTTACCGTCCTCATCGCCGCCCTGGCGTTCTCCACACCGAGGGAGATCGCCATCAGCCGCCTCCTGCCCGCCGCACCCGCCCTCGCCGCCGCGATGTGGCCTGTGCTCCCCACGATCCTGCTGGGAACGTTCTGCCTGCTGGTCATGATCGGCCTCAGCTTCGTCTACACCGACCTGGGGACGCCATACACGGTGGCTGCGATCGTCGCGGTCACCTTGGCGGCCGCATACGCAAGCCATGTGCGACTCCAGCGGGAGGAGACACTCTTCCACGTCCGACTCGTCGCCGACGCAGCCCAGAAGGTTCTGCTACGCCCCCTGCCGCACCTCGTCGCGGACATAGAGATCGAGTCGCTGTATCTGGCGGCCCAAGAGGAGGCCCGGATCGGCGGGGACTTCTATGAGGCGGCCGACACACCGTACGGGGTCCGGCTGCTCATCGGCGACGTACGCGGCAAGGGCCTGCCCGCGGTCGGAGCGGCCGCGGCGGTGATCAGCAGCTTCAGGGAGGCCGCGTACGACGAGCCAGACCTGAGGGGCGTCATCCATCGCTTGGAGACCAGCATCACCCGCCACAGCGCCGCGTTCCCCGCCCAGGACCAGCCGGAGCACTTTGCCACCGCTCTTCTCGCCGAGATCCCGCACGCCAGCGGCCAGCTCAGACTCCTCAACTGCGGGCACCCCCCGCCGCTGCTCGTGCACCACAGGGAGATCCGCGTCCTGGAGCCCACCGCCGCCTCGCCGCCCCTCAACCTCGCGACGCTCATCGGAGACCGCTACTGCGTCGACACCGTCGCCTTCGCCCCGGGCGACCAGCTGCTGCTCTACACCGACGGCGTAACGGAGACCCGGGACCGCACCGGCGAGTTCTTCCCCCTGCCGGACTGGATGCGGCGGCAAGACCCGGCGCCGCCCCGCGAACTGCTCGACCGGCTTCACCGGGACCTGCTGCACTACAGCGGTGGAAGGCTCGACGACGACATCGCGGCCCTCGCCGTACGGTGCCCGAACACCCGGGCCCGGGAGCACCCCGCGTAGGTGGCTGGAAGCCGTAGGTGGGACTCGCCGGTCGGCCGGCCACCGTACCCGGATCACAGCCCTCACGACTGAGCGAGGACGAACATGGGGCCCAGGCGGACCTGTCCGCCTGGGCCCACTGCTGTTCAAGGTCATCCGATGGTCCTTTGGGGCGGGCCTCGGTCACACCCTTCGCTCACTGACAGGTACGGCAGAGGACGCGGGGGACCCAGTACTCCGTCGCGGACACATACGGGATGCATTGCACCCGCTCAGAGCCAACCTGGGCGGGTTGGCGGTCGGTAAACTCGAGTTCATAGGCTCCGAGGTTCAACGGCAGGGCTACCCACCGTCGATGCGGGAGATCGGCACACCGGGCAGCCGCGCCAGCACCTCGTCCGTCGCGCACCAGCTCATGACTCTGGAACGAAAAGGTGTGCTCTACCGGGATCCGCACCGGCCGCGTGCCTACGGCGCCGGGACCCCGATCCTCGCCGAGGAAGCGGTCGAGGACATCTATCCGTTGCCGCGCCAACTGGTTGGCGAGGGCGAGCTGTTCGCGCTCAGGGTCGTGGGGGACAGCATGATCGACGCGGCCATCTGCGAGGGCGACATCGTCACCGTGAGGCGCCAGCCCGATGCCGAGAACGGCGACATCGTGGCCGCCATGCTGGACGGAGAAGCCACCTTGAAGCGACTGCGCTGCGAAAACGGCAGGGTGTTGCTGATACCCCACAACTTGGCGTACCAGCCCATACCCGGCGATGACGCGGCCGTCCTCGGCAAAGTGGTCGCCGTGCTGCGCACTGTGATCCTGCTCGACAGCCGGGCCACCGAAGGACAGCTCAGTGTCGGACGGTTCGACATCCACAAGGGCGAGGCCCCGCCCTTCCACCTCCACACCCGGGAGGACGAGGTGTTCCTCCTCCTCAAGGGCGAGGCACTCGTGTGGGTCGGAGACGAACGCCACGAACTGTCCGAAGGCGGGGTCGTCTACCTGCCCCGCAACATCCCCCATGGCTACCGCATCACGTCCGACCGTGCAGACCTCCTCCTCATCGCCACCCCCGCGGGCATAGTGGAAATGTTCCGGCACGCCGGACGCGACGTCACCACCCCCCGCCCCGACGGGTTCGAGATCACCAAACACAAGCTCGCCGAAGCCGCCGCCCTGCGCGGCAACCGCATCATCGGACCACCTCGCTGACCATCCGCCCCCACCGTGTCAGCCCACCCGCCGCTCCGCATCTACCGCGGGACGGCCCGCCGCTCCGCTCGGCGGGCGATCCCCGCATTCGTCACTGCGCATGGTGCGGCGACGACATTGACCCCATCGACTGGTGCCCGGACTGCACCAACACCCCATGCGGCGCAAGCGGCGGCCCGCCCCGCCGGCTCCGCAAGCGCTCTGACGCCGCCTACTGCGACGCCGGTTGCCGAGCCTCGGACCGCAGCGGATCCGTCCGACACGCGCCTGCTACCGGACTCACGCCGGAGGACCAGGAGCGCGTCTTCGAGCACGAGCAGCCGGAGCTCACCGGCGAATAGCCCCGAAAGGCGGGGCCCACCACATCGATAGGAGGCCCCGCCATGCCCAACCTTGCTCTCCTCTGCCCGATCGGCGCCGCTGTCGGCGCCACGTACGCGGCCGCCGCATGGGCCTGGCGCCGCATCAAGGCCGCGGCCCTGGACGGCGTGTACCCGGGATCCCCGCAGCACCAGGCCGCACTCCGGTCGGTCGAGGACCGTACCGCGCCGGCGTTCACCGCCTGGCCGGACCTGCCGACCGCGGTGCAGGCCGCGCACGACCGAGCGGTCATCGATCACGCCGACACCGACCGGGGCAGACCATGACCGAACCCCGACCACCCACGAGGAACCATGACCGTCCCCACCGTGATTGCGGCCGCTGTGGTGCTCACCGCCACGGTGGCCGCCGCAATATGTGCCTGCCGTGCCCGCACGGCACGCCGCAAGCTGTCCCGGGAGCAGGCCGCCGTCCGGCTGACCGGCACTGTGCACCACCGCGACGTGTGCGCCCTCACGGACCGTCCGCCAGGCGCAGAACGCGCTCGACCAGGCCAACCAGATCCTCACCCACGCACTTGCTCAGGACCCGTCGTCCCGCCCGAAGCTCGATCTCGTCATGCAACTGCTGCGTGAGGGCGACACGTTGAAGGTGACCCGGCTCGACCGGCTTTCCCGCTCCGTGCTGCACCTGGAGACCCTCGGAGCCGAGCTGCGCGAGCGCGGCATCGGGCTGCACGTGCGGCCGTTGTCGACCACGTAGCGGACCGCATCCAGCATCACGCGGCGGCAGTAGCCCTCGGGCCGCCCGCCCCCCTGCAGCCACCCAGGCACCGGCAGACCCGCCCGGATGACCTGCCATTCCGCGTCTGTCGTGTCGGAGCCGTAACACCACACGCGACAAGCCGGTTGTCGGCACCGGGCAGGGTCCGGGGCAGGACTTCACTCCAGCAGCGACGCAGGACGTCCTCGAGCGTATGTCCCCGATCATGCGGCGGACCTTAGCAACGAGCCTTCCGTCCCCGTGCATCGCCCGCACGATCCGGCCAGGAGCCTCATGAGGCGGATGGACTGGGTGATTGCGTCGGGCTCGTGGACGGAGCGGTACGGGCGCATGCGTCGGCCGGGGCGTGGGTCGGGGAAGCAGTGGGCTTCGGGGAGGCGCTGGGAGTTGGGGATCTGCTGGTGGTGGGGGAGGGATCCTCGGAGGGTGTGGCTGAGGTCGGCGGTGTCCAGATGGGGGAGGGCCAGCCCGACCAAGACGGGCCGGGAATGATCATCTGCGGTTCGTGGGCGGCTGCCACCTGTTCCGTGGTCGCGCCGGGCTGGAGAGCGGCCCGAGGGGGGAGCGGCGCGGCAGGGTGGGCGCGGGTGGGCCGACAGGAGCTGGAAAGCTGTCCGGTGAGGGAGTCCGCGGCCAGCGTGATGGCCAGCCCCATCCCGGCCACTCCCACTCCGGCCACCGCAAACAGAGGGCGCCACGCTGGGCGGGGAGGTAAGAGAGCCGCGCCCCACCGTGACGGCGATCTGTCAGAGTCGGCGCACGCGGGGACGGGTAGCTCCTTGGTGTCCTGCAGTGCCCGTAGGTGCAACTGCTTGGCCTCCGCCTGCGCCCGCTGCAGCAGCTCGTCGGCATCATGCTGAGCCTGGCTGCGCAAGCGCTCCGCATCAGCCTCCGCGCCGGCACGAATAAGGGCGGCTTCCTCGTGCGTAATTGCGCGGGTGTCCTCGGCCTCCCTAAAGGCCTGGTCGAGCATGTCCTGCGCGGTGGCGCGTACGCGCGTCCATGGGGCGTGGGCCTGCCGCTGCAGGAATTTGACGTGCTGCCACCGGCTGCGCCATTGGTCCACGAGCTCCGGGCGGGCCCGGGAGGTGGCTGGGTTGTCCGATGGGGGAGGCTGCGGGTTGCTGACCACCCGGACGAATTCCAGCAGCGCCTCCAGGGAGGGGAATCGCTTGCCGGACAGCACCTCGTTGAGCCCGGCCTTGGTCAGCCTCGGCCGGTCGGATGCCTTGACGAGGGTGGCGTAGGACGGCGCGCCGTACGCGATGTGGAGTCGGTTCAGCTCAATGGTGAACTCGCGCCATGCTTCCTCGTACGCGGCAATGGCGGCCGCGTCCTCCGGCTCCACCTGGGAATTGCTGTATGTCACCGGATCACACTCCCTGTTGCGAAATGCCACGCTACGGGGTCCGGTGTCTGAACGCCCGCGGATTGGGCCGAACGTTCCTGAACGCCTTGGGCCGTTCAGTGTTGGGTCGGTTCGCACAGGCCGGTGACCTGCGGCGTCCGGGTCTATGCGGGGCCGTACGGATCACTAGGTGCTCGGGGGTGTGCGGCGGTCTTCTGGAGGCATGGCTGACATCGACACAACCTCGCCCATGCCCGAGCCCGAAATGCCCCCCACCTCCTCCCCGGGACCAGCGCTGCCGACCGAGCCGACGCGGCATCAAGTACTTGACGTGGTGGTCCTCATGGCCCTGCTGGCCGTGTGCGCTGGGGTGTACCGCGCGGTCGGGAACGCCGGCTTCTCCGTGATCATCGGGGCGGTCGCCGGGCTGTACGGCACCTGGCGCATCCGGCGCTGACTCGGCGGGTCACTTCCGGTTGGACCCGGCCCTCACCTGACTCAACGTCAGGGGAGGCCTCGGCCGGTTAGTTGTCCCCCGGGGCGCGAGCTGGGGATACCGGGGCGGAGAGGGCCCGTTGTGGTTCGGCCGGGGGCACGGCGAGTTTCGTACGCAACTGCGTCGGTTGCCGGGACCGGCTTGGCAAGTCAGGTCGGCGAGGTCCCGACGGGCTCACCTTCCGATCAAGCGCGGCACTGGATCTACGCCTTCACGCCGCAGTTCAGTGATCAGCTTGCCGAACTGACGCGGGTTGAGCTCGGTGACCCGCGCCCGTCTCAGCCCGGTGGCGGCCCGTCGACGTTGAACGTGGACTTCCCGGTCCCGGCTCTCATGACGATGATGTCTGCGGCCTCCGCCGAGGGGTTGCTCTCTCGGTGCACGGCGCGCTTCGGTACGTAGATGAAGTCGCCGGGGCCGGCTTCCACGGTATTCGTGCCGCCCGGGCCGAACTCCATCTTCAGCGCGCCGGTGAGGACGTAGATCACCGATTCGCACTCGCCGTGGTGGTGCCAGCCGGAGACCATTCCGGCTTCCGTACGGACGAATCCCGACCACATTCCCTCGGTGGCGAAAGCCTCCTGCCGGTCCATCCCCGGAGTGTGGGGCCCCGGCCTTCTGTCACGGGGAGTGACGACCAGAACCTGATCTCGCTGAAGGTCCATGACGACTCCTTCCGCCGGGGCTGTCGAGTCCTGGTCCGGACTCGACGCCGTGATGCGCGGGTGGCCGCTTACCACTCGTAGCCTAGCCGGGATCGCAGGGCAGGCTGGCCGCGCTGCGCCCCTGCCCGGAGCCGCAATGTCACCGGCGTGCCGCGGCTGAGCGAGCCAAGCACCGTAGACACTGTCTACGCGATCTGGTAGACAGCGTCTATGCGTGAACAGGGAACGGGGCTGCGTGCCCAGCTCGTAGCGGTCGGGGTCGAGTTGGTCGCCGCCCGGGGAGCGCAGGCGCTGTCCCTGCGGGAGATCGCCCGCGCCGCCGGGGTCTCGCACGGGGCTCCCCGCCGCTACTTTCCGACCCATGTGTCCCTGCTCTCCGCGATCGCACGCGAGGGCTTCGCCGAGCTGGCGGGCAGAGCCGCCGAGGCGCTTGAGTCCGGCGAGGACGGCGAGGAGGGTGCGAGCCCGCGCGAGCAAGTCGCGGCGTTGTGCCGGATCTATCTGGACTTCGCGCGGACCAACGGCGGCATGTTTGAACTGATGTTCCGTCATGACTTGCTCAGGAGCGGCCATCTCGGCCTGCGGGAGACCAGTCTGCCGCTCTTCGGCCTGTTCGTGGATAGTGTGGCCCGGGTCCGGTCGCGGC
This sequence comes from Streptomyces sp. NBC_00885, assembly GCF_045207475.1. NCBI lineage: Bacteria > Bacillati > Actinomycetota > Actinomycetes > Kitasatosporales > Streptomycetaceae > Streptomyces > Streptomyces sp. NBC_00885. The sequence continues at coordinate 142,516 of NZ_CP108796.1, read as the reverse complement.
CCGGCGGCGTCGCGCCGCAGGTCGTCGCGAGCGCACTGTGGGCGAATCTGCACGGCATCGCCCAGCTGTGGGGATGGGGCAGCCTCCAGCTCGCCCTGGGCACCGACGATCTCGAACCGCTGCTGCGTACGGTCCTGGATGCCCATCTCGGTCCGGACATCCGATGAGTTCGGCCTACCGACGGTTCACACTCACCGGCAGCATCGTCGGGGCGGCGGTCGTCGCCCTCGACGGCACCGTTCTGACTATCGTTCAGCCCGCCATGCAGCGCGATCTGCACGCCTCCCTCCATCAGGTCCAGTGGACCAGCACCGGCTATCTGATCGCTGTGGCGAGTCTGCTCGTCTTCGGCGGCCGCATCGGCGATCGGTACGGCCACCGGCAGATCTTCGCCGTCGGATTACTGGGCTTCGGCGCGGCCTCCTTGGGGATCGGCCTGGCGTCCGGGATCGGCTGGGTCATCGCGCTGCGCGTCTCCCAGGGCGTTTTCGGGGCGCTGCTTCAGCCCGCCACCCTCGGGATGCTGCGGGCGGCCTTTCCGTCAGACCGCCTCGGGATGCCCCTCGCGCTGCGCACCAGCGCCGTCGGGGTGGCGGCTGCGGCGGGCCCGCTCGTCGGCGGGGTGTTGGCTGCACGTTCCGACTGGCGGGCGGTCTTCTTCCTCAACGTCGTACCGGCGCTCGTGATCGGGGTGCTCGTCCTTGCCGTACGGGAGCCTGCCGTACGTGACGCGAAACCCGCCGGGGCGTCCGGCGATGGGCTCGATCTGCCGGGTGCCTGCCTGCTGGCGGTGACCCTGGGCAGCTTGGTGCACACGCTGGTTTCCATGCCGGAGAGCAGTCGGCCGGCGGCGACCGTGACGGGGCTCGTCGTCGCGGCGGTCGCCGGCGGGGCGTTCGTACGCCACGAACGACGCACAGCGAGCCCCCTGGTGGCGCCGGAGGTGCTCGGATCGGTGACCGTCGCCTCGGCGCTCGGGATCCTGGTGTCGGCGTCGGCTGTGCTGTTCGGGGCACTGTTCGCCGGTACGTACTTCCTCCAGAACACCCTCGGTCTCAACCCCTTCCGGAGCGCTCTGACGGCACTGCCGGGCGCCGTGGCGATGGTGCTGGGCGCGCCGATCGCCGCCGTACTGCTGCGCCGTTACGGTCCACGGCGTACGACTGCGACCGCGATGGGACTCCTGGCTCTCGGCGCGCTCTTGTTGTCGCGCCTCGACGGTGCATCGGCCACGGTGGCGATCTGCGGCGGGTTCTTCCTGGTGGGCGCCGGTTTCGGCAGCGCGATGGTGACCGCGACGGCGGTCATGGTGCGCCACGCCCCGGCGGAGCACGCCGGGTGGCGGGGGGTCTCCAGCAGACGGCCCTGAACATCGGCCCCATCGTGGGGATCGCCGCAGCAACCGCCCTGATGGCTCTCGGGTCGCACAGCGCGGCCACGGGCGGATCCGGTGCGGCCGCCAGCTCCGCGATGGGCCCTACGCTGACGGTGCTCGCTGCCGTGGCTGCGGTCGGCGCGTTTCTGGCAATCGGGCTGCCAGGCCGTACGACGGGAGCCGTGTCCCCGCGACCGCGGACCACCGCGTAGCCGACCGCGGATCGCAGCGCCGATGGTGTCGGCATCACCCGCCTGCGGCGAATCGGCTGCCGATGGCTGCGAGGCGTTTCAACCGCTTGCGGGGTCAGCCCACGGGACCGGCGACAGGTCATCAACTTCGTGCTTTGCGGCGGCAACTGGCTCTACCGCCGGTCCGGAATTTCCTGCTGGTGGCCACGCCCCTGGACGTTCGGCCATGCGTCCGGCGCAAGAATCGCTCCCGTGGAGCGGCTGGTCCGCGGAGCTGCCGGCCGACGCGCTTCGCTGAGAACGCCGGCAGGGTCTGGACGGGGTGAGGCATGCCGCCTCCCCCCGAGGGGGCTAGATCACTCAAGCCGCTTGGAGGAGATCCTCATGCTTCGTGTCGTGGCTTCGGCATGAGCGTTCGAGGATCTTGAAGAGCTGACGGCAGACGGCTCGTTTGAGGCAGCGCTGTGCGTCGCGGGAGGTCTTGCCCTCGCCGACTCTGCGGGCGACGTACGTCTTCGTAGTGCAGGGGCCAGCCGCATGCGGATGAGTGTGATGTGTGTGCAGAGCCGGTTGAGGTGCCGGTCTCCGCTGCGGTTGATCCGATGCCGGTTCGTGACGCGTGGCATAACCGTGATGAGTCACGTCGAGATGGCGGACAGGGTGCTGATCAAGCCAACGGGGTGGGCCAGGCCGACGCTGACGTCCGGCAGACATCTCGGGGGCACGTCAGGCTCTGACGAGGCGCCAATTACCTTGCGGGTCCTACCGGAACGTCTGCAGCCACACTGCGGCCCAGCCTTCATCGGCACTGCAGAGGAACTGGCCACCTTCGAGAAGGCGCGAGACAGCAGGTGACGGCGGGCCCATCGGCTTGGCAGAGCAGAAGCCGAGATCATAGGCGGCTTTGAAGACAGGCCCTAGCGAGCTCACGAAATCCGGCTCGATCGCCGTCCCCAGCACTGACTCGGCCGACGCGGGCTGGGTGATCGGCCGCCATCACTTGTGGCTGGTGACACGTTCGTTGACGTCACCTGCTAATGGCTGGACTTTCTCGGTGCGGGGCAAACCATGCCCTTGGCCATATGGCATCGAGGGTGCCTCTGATGAGCTTGCGTCGAACATACGTCCTGAGGCGCCCCGAAGTTCTCGGACAGCGGTCCCCATAGGATCGAAGTCCAGAACGGCGGAGAGAGCACGTGGCACAGAAGCGTAGGAAGTTCAGTCCTGAGTTTCGGGACGAGGCGGTCAAGATGGTGGTCGTGGAGTCCCGCCCGATCGCCGAGGTCGCCCGAGAGATACAAGTGAACGAGGGAACGCTGGGCACCTGGGTCAGCCGGTACCGGCAAGAGCACGCCGGGGAGGAGCCTCCCCTGAACATCAGCGAACGCGCCCGCCTGCGCGAACTGGAACGCGAGAACCGGGAACTCCGTATGAAGACCGAGTTCCTGGGAAAAGCGGCGGCCTTCTTCGCCCAGGAATACCGGTGACGGAGAAGTACGAGTTCATCGACGGCGAGGCTGACAACTTTCCCGTGCAGCAGATGTGCACCTGGGCGGGAGTATCCACGTCGGGCTTCTACCACTGGAGGTCCAGGCCATTGTCGGCCACCGCGAAGCGCCGTGCGGAACTGAGGGCCGTCATCCTCAAGGTCTTCTCTGACTCTCAGGAGACCTACGGCTACCGGCGTGTCCACGCCGCGCTCCAGCGGATGAACGTGCAGGCCGGAGCGGAGCTGGTCCGCGCGCTGATGCGCGAGCTCGGCCTGGTGCCATGCCAGCCGCGGCCCTGGCGGGCGACCACGATCGCCGATGATGCGGCGCCGGCCACGCCCGACCTGCTGGCCCGTGACTTCACCGCTGACGCTCCCGGGCGCAAACTGGTCAGCGATATCACCTATGTTCACACCTGGGCCGGGTTCCTGTATCTCGCGACCGTCATCGACTGCCACACCAAAGCTGTGGTCGGCTGGGCGATGGCCGACCATATGAAGACCTCTCTCATATCGGATGCACTCGATATGGCAGTCCGGAACATCGACCTCGCCGAAGGCTGCGTATTTCATTCCGATCGCGGCAGTCAATACACGTCTCGGGAACTTCGTTGCAAGCTCCGCTCGTTGGGCCTGCGAGCGTCGGTCGGCCGCACCGGTGTTTGTTGGGACAATGCGATGGCTGAATCATTTTTCGGCGCCCTCAAGAACGAACTCGTGCACCGAACTACGTTCCCAACACGCGCACATGCCCACCGGGCGATCGTCCGCTACATCGAGATGTTCTACAATCGAAAACGCCTCCACTCCGGCCTCGGCTACAAGACTCCCGCAGAAGTCCACGCCGAGTACGAGGAGTTGCAGACGGCGGCATAAAGAGAACCCTCAACACCGCTGTCCGAGAAGCGCAGGGCCCCTCATACCCTCAAGGAGGATTCGAAGTTGAGACGCATATGCACCCTGTCGGCGCTGCGGCAAGTGACCGCAGCCGCCGTCCTCGCTCTTCTCGCGGGAGTGGGAACGGCGTCAGCCACCGGCTTCACGCCGAGTCCCACCCCTTCCGCTCCTCCGGCATCGCGTCCAGCAGCCGGGCCCGAAGACGCGACAGCCGCCGGATCGCGCCCCGTATCGGGCAAGAACCCCTCAGCCGGGCCGCAGTTCAAGAAGAGCGGCAGCACCTGGCGCGTCATCACACCCGAGACCGTCTTAAGTAACACGGTCACCGACGCAGACGGCGACAAGAGCACCCTGACCTTCGAGGTGTGGACAACTGACGCCAATGGCAAGCCCAAGACCCAGGTCAAATTGACCGACGCCAACCCGTACGGCGTTCTGGTATCGGGCTATGTGGCGTCGGGCAAGCCCGCGTCCGTCCCCGTCCCGTACGGGAAGCTGAAGCCAGGCGTGACCTACACGTTCCACACCAATGCCTTTGACGGCAGCCTGTACGAGACAACCTGGTCCCCTTGGGCCAACTTCCGCATCGAGCCTTACGTGACGTTCCCTGCGCCGCAGGCATCCTCGTCGATAGATCCGGTCGCGCAGAAGATCATCGAGTTCACGCGCACCGACCCGGGCCCGGCACTGCCGACTCTGCGCAAGGACGGCACGACCCTCAAGGCCCCCACCCACAAGCGCACCTGCGGCAAGCCGGACGCACAGGGGCACAAGCTGTGTATCGAGCTGAACCCGCGGTCCAAGAAGGCCAAGAACCCCGTCCGGGCGCCCGCGCCGGTGGGCCCGGTCGTCGAGCTGGTCGACTGGTGCTACGGCAAGCCGTCCGGCAAGGACTACATGACCCGCACCGAAGCCTGCCTGAAGACCATCGGCAGCGGCACACTGATCTTCACCGACACCGATCCTGAGAAGCCCGCACTGGGAACGGCCACCTTCAACATCGAGCAGCGCATCAAGACCTACCCGAACAAGGGAGGAAGCGGCTCCAACTTCGCCGAGTTCGACCAGCAGATCATGCTGGTGCCGACGCACATCGACCCCGTCCTCAAGGGCGTCCTGAGGCGCCCCGAAGTTCTCGGACAGCGGTCCCCATAGGATCGAAGTCCAGAACGGCGGAGAGAGCACGTGGCACAGAAGCGTAGGAAGTTCAGTCCTGAGTTTCGGGACGAGGCGGTCAAGATGGTGGTCGTGGAGTCCCGCCCGATCGCCGAGGTCGCCCGAGAGATACAAGTGAACGAGGGAACGCTGGGCACCTGGGTCAGCCGGTACCGGCAAGAGCACGCCGGGGAGGAGCCTCCCCTGAACATCAGCGAACGCGCCCGCCTGCGCGAACTGGAACGCGAGAACCGGGAACTCCGTATGAAGACCGAGTTCCTGGGAAAAGCGGCGGCCTTCTTCGCCCAGGAATACCGGTGACGGAGAAGTACGAGTTCATCGACGGCGAGGCTGACAACTTTCCCGTGCAGCAGATGTGCACCTGGGCGGGAGTATCCACGTCGGGCTTCTACCACTGGAGGTCCAGGCCATTGTCGGCCACCGCGAAGCGCCGTGCGGAACTGAGGGCCGTCATCCTCAAGGTCTTCTCTGACTCTCAGGAGACCTACGGCTACCGGCGTGTCCACGCCGCGCTCCAGCGGATGAACGTGCAGGCCGGAGCGGAGCTGGTCCGCGCGCTGATGCGCGAGCTCGGCCTGGTGCCATGCCAGCCGCGGCCCTGGCGGGCGACCACGATCGCCGATGATGCGGCGCCGGCCACGCCCGACCTGCTGGCCCGTGACTTCACCGCTGACGCTCCCGGGCGCAAACTGGTCAGCGATATCACCTATGTTCACACCTGGGCCGGGTTCCTGTATCTCGCGACCGTCATCGACTGCCACACCAAAGCTGTGGTCGGCTGGGCGATGGCCGACCATATGAAGACCTCTCTCATATCGGATGCACTCGATATGGCAGTCCGGAACATCGACCTCGCCGAAGGCTGCGTATTTCATTCCGATCGCGGCAGTCAATACACGTCTCGGGAACTTCGTTGCAAGCTCCGCTCGTTGGGCCTGCGAGCGTCGGTCGGCCGCACCGGTGTTTGTTGGGACAATGCGATGGCTGAATCATTTTTCGGCGCCCTCAAGAACGAACTCGTGCACCGAACTACGTTCCCAACACGCGCACATGCCCACCGGGCGATCGTCCGCTACATCGAGATGTTCTACAATCGAAAACGCCTCCACTCCGGCCTCGGCTACAAGACTCCCGCAGAAGTCCACGCCGAGTACGAGGAGTTGCAGACGGCGGCATAAAGAGAACCCTCAACACCGCTGTCCGAGAAGCGCAGGGCCCCTCATCCACATCAAGTGGAACGTCGGGTCGACGTGCAAGTCCTGTGTGACGTCGAACATCAGGTGGGCGGACGACCAGAACAACCCCGCGGGTGGCGATGCATACTGGCCCATCGAGCCCGACAGCCGGTACGGCGGCCGATGGGGCACCATCCAGACCACCTGGTCCGGCACAGGCAAGGAGACCATCGACCTCGGATGGTCCATCACCGCCACCGTGAACGCCGGCGGAAACCCCGCAACAGCGAACTTCGGCACCAGCGGTGACGTGCGCGTGAGGGAACTCGCCCCCCGCTGCGACGACATCCTCAAAAGCAGCGCGCCCGGTTGCGTTCTGCCGTACTTCAAGCCGACCTACACCGTTGACACCAACCTCTATCCCGCTGCCGGTGCGTACTACTGGCTGATGCAGGAGAAGATGCCCGACCACGCCGGCTCGGTGAGGTGGGACTCTCTGCTGCACTACCTCGGCCCCGACACCAAGGTCACCAACCCCAGCACCGGCAAGCCGTGGACCTCGGACAACAGCCGTAACAAAATGTGCGGCAACTGGACCGCGCATCCTTCCGACGCTGCCGTGGGCTCGATGGACTGCGACGAGTACGCCATGGCCTCCACCCACGAGAGTGGCGGATTCCCCGGCGGAGTCAACCAGGTCACCAACGGGGACCAGTGTGCCCAGCTCTTCACCGACAAGATGGGCGACGGCTCGGCCAACTTCGGCCTCCTCGCCGACACACGGAAGGCTGTGGACGGGCCCGACGGCACGGAGCGGTGCGACCGTGCGGCTATTGCGAGCACGCAAAACCAGCAAGCCTTCAAGAGCTTCCCGGCTCCTTCGTGGCGCATGCTGGACGATGACGGATTCTTCGTCTCCAACCCCGGGTTCGAGCACTGCGCGAACGCCAACACCACCTGCGCCTGGCGCAAGGTCGGCTGAGGCGTCCTGACGACGCGGTGAGGGGGGACCGGCCAACGGCCGGTTCCCCCTTTCGCGTGTTTCATCCTTCAAAGGCGACCCACTGGTCTTCCAGATCGGGGTTGATCATGCTGCCCCATACGAGGGCTCCGTTGATCAGTCCCGGCTTGTCGCGTGTGGCCAGTGAGGGTGTTTCAAGGCTGTCGGCGATTTCTTCCAAGTAGGTGGTCAGTGTGTCGCGTTCGTCTTCGTCGCCCCGGTCGTCGTTGTACCGGCTCCAGTGGCCCAGGTAGCCGGTCTCGGTGTCGAGGTAGAGGCCGGAGCTACGGTCGGTGACGCCGAAGGAGCACACCGGTATCCAGGACGTGGTCCATATCGTGATCTGGTCGTCGCCTGGTGTCTGGCGGTTGGCGTTGAGGGCTTCTTCGTGCCGTTGGGCATTCATCTGCTGGCGGTGAAAGGCGGTGACGGCGTCCAGGGTCATCAGGGCTTGGTTTCCCAGCAGGAATCCGGCTCCGTTGATGCCGTTGTCGCCCGCGGTCAGGCGCCACAGCGTCTTGAGTTCGTGGGGGATGCGGGCGTCGGTGGCGTCCTGGACGGCCGCGATCTCGTTCTCGGTTGCGCCGGGCCTGAGTGCGGCGTGGGTGGCGGGAGCGTGGGCGCGTAGCCAGGTGTCGATGCGCTGCCAGGTGTCGGCGATCTGCCGAGCCTGTGTGTTGTCGGTGCCGGTCATGGGTCGTTTCTCCTGTCCGGGGGCCGTTGTCGGGGCCGGGGGTCGTCTTCCACATCTTCGCCGCCCTGGCCGAGTTCATCCGCGAGCTGATCCATCGGCACCAACGATGGCCTGGACGCAGCCCGTGCCCCGGCAGGATCGACGGGCGCCGCACCGCCGCAACCGAAGAGATCATCCGCGCGTGCCCGCGACCTTCTGCCCGACCCAGCTGCTCGATCACCTCGATCGCCAAGCTGTTGTGCGTCTCGCCATGCACCCTCACTCGAGGCGGGATCTGCGCAAGCCGAACTGTTTCGACGCCGCCGCGCCGCAGCTGCCCCGCCTGCTCTGCGCTGCCGCGAGGCCTCCCGGCTTCCGCTTGGCTGTGGTCGACCGGCCCCGGGCGGCTGCCTTGGAGCCGATCCAGCGCCTCGTAGCAGGCGGATCCGGCTGGGCGCCGACGCCCAGCCGGATCACCGACCGTTCTTTTGGTAGGTCTGGCCAGGTAACCCCCTCCGGCCGCGTCATTGGGCCGGGCAGCCCAGGCCGCCCCCCTTGCGGGGACGACCTGGACAAAGCGCTAGCTGTGGTCGTCGGGACCGAGGTAGACCGGCAGCTCGCTGAAGCTTTGCAGGGCGATGGAAGCCAAGCGGCTGGGGTCGCCGGCCAGCGTGAGGTCGGGGTAGCGGGCGAACAGTGCGCTCAGGGCGACCTCGGTCTCCAGCTTGGCCAGGCGTGAGCCGAGGCAGAAGTGTGCACCGTGGCCGAAGGCGAGATGATCGCGGCGTGTGGGGCGGCTGACGTCGAAATCCTCGGGGTTCTCGTGCTGGCTCGGATCCACGCCGGCGGCGAACAGGCTGGCGATGACGGGATCACCTTCGGAGATCCGGACGCCCGCAATGTCGATGTCCTTGGTGGCGTAGCTCATGATGGCGTGCCGGACGGGAGCCGACCGGCGAAGCCCCTCGTCGACTACGTCGGCCCACGTGGGGGCGTCCTCGCCGCCATCGCGGACCGCTGCGAGCATCTTCGGGTTCTGTAGCAGCAAACGCGCGGTGTTGGTGACCGCATTGATGGTGGTCTCGTGTCCCGCAATGAGGAGCAGGAACAGGCTCTCGATCAACTCCTGATCATTGAGCCGATCGCCGTTGTCGCGTGCCTGAATCAGCTCGGTCGTCAGGTCGTCCCCGGGGTTGGCGCGTTTGGTCTCGATCAGCGCCGCCAGGCAGGCGTAAATGGCCGCCACGGCTACCCGGATGTCGGCCTCACCGGTGGCCGACTCCTGCGGTGTCACCAGGCGGTCGAAGCGGTGGCGCAGCTCGGAGACCGCGGAGTCGGGAACGCCGAGGACCTCACAGATGACCCGCACGGGAAGCGGGTAGGCGTACAGCTCGCGCAGGTCGACAGGCTCGACCGGGCCTGCGGTGGCCAGGCCGTCCAGCAGTTCTCCGGCAATCTCTTCGACGCGGGGGCGCAGAGCTTCCACGGGCGCCCGGTGGAAGGCGGAGCTCACCAGCTGTCTCAGGCGGCGGTGATTGTCGCCGCCTGCGTGGAGCATGGCAGCTCCGCGTACGAGGGCGATCAGCTCCCAGTCGTCGGGTATCTGTCCGTCCCTCAGTGCGGCCCAGTGCTCGGGGTCCTTGGTCATGGCGGGGTGGCCGAGGACTTCCTTGGCGGTGGCGTAGTCCGTGGCTGCCCAGGCTGCGACACCCCCCGGTAGCTCCACAGGGACCAGAGGGCCCAGCGCCTGGAGCTGCCGTGCCTCCTCCATCGGGTCGGCGTGCGGGTCGAGCGGAAAGAGCGGGCGGTGGGTCAGCACGGACACTCCATCAGTAGAGGGGGCAGTCTCGATCAGCGTGACTCGCGGGGCGTCGCCTGCAAAGTCTGCCAACTAGCCACCTGGCTAAAGGACTTCCGGCTCCATTGGCTCATCGGCTCCGACTGGGCCGACTGCCTCTGCACCAGTGGTCCGGTCCACAGGATGCCGTCAGGAACGGGGCGGCATCCCCGGATCATTCGGGGCGGGCGACGCGCAGAACACGCGGCGCGTCACGGCGCGCCGGTAGATCGGTGGCGTTGGCCATGCAAGTCCAGGCCGCCCCCTGTGGGGACGGCCTGGGTCAAGCGCAGCAGCCCGGGTCAGCGCTGCCGAGGTGTGCCGCGCCGGCGCAACACGATCCAGCGCGAGCCCCCGCGGGGCCGGTCGACGCGACCCAGGAGGGGCAGCAGGACCAGTGGCGCGAGGACGTTCTCGCCGAACGACCTCCACTTCCACGCGGCACCAGCGACGCCGACGAGGAGGGCAACGGCGATGGCGATATAGACAGCCACGCTGTCTCCAAGGTCTCGTGTGGACGAACGGGCAGGCGTGGTCAGCGTCGTGAGAACAGGGATCTCCACCAGGGCCTCGCCGCTGGGGGAGTGGAAGTCGGCTTCTGCTCGGGCGGTGACACCTCGGCTTCGGGAAGCGGTTGGGCCGCACCCGATGCCTTTGTCGCGGTGGCGCTGGACCGCGGTGGGGTGAACTTCACCGGCAGGGCGGTGGGGCGGCGGGAAATCCAGTCTGTTGTAGTCGTCAACTCGTGCTCAGGAATAGCCAGGCGCATGTCCGGCAGGAGTTCCATCAGTTTGTCGATGCCTGTGTCGGCGATGGCGCGGGCGATGTCGCCACCGGGGCATTCATGCGGTCCCGCGCTCAGTGCGAGGTGTGAACGGTTGCCGTGCATCGGCAGGCTCAGGTCCGGCCGTTGCTCGGGGTCGAGGTTGGCTGCGGTTGGGCACAGGACCAGCATGTCGCCAGCCTTGATCTGCTGTCCGCCGAGCATCGTGTCGCCCGTGGCCCACCGGCCGGGGAAGGCGCCGGTAGGCGGGCTGTCCCACAGCACCTGCTCCAGCGCATCCGGGAGCGTCATCTGGCCGCCGGAGAGGCTTCCACGGAAGCGGCGATCGGTCAACAGCATCCGGAAGGTGTGGGCGATCAGGTTGACCGTGTTCGAATGTGCGGCGACGAGCACCAGGCGCAGGTGCTCCACGATCTCCGTATCGCTGAGGTCGGATTCGTGAGCGATAAGCCATGAGGCGAGGTCGTTGCCCGGCGCCGTCTTCTTGCGCTGCACTAGGCTTTGAAGCACCTCGGTCACGATCTGATTGCTGGCGGCCGCCGTCTCGCTTCCGCGTACCAGATCGAGCGTGGGCTCGACCAAGGCAGGGGCCTCGTGCGGGGCCATGCCGAACAGTCGGCTCATGACCAGCATGGGAAGCTGCTCGGCGTAGTCGCGGACCAGATCGGCCGATCCTGAGGCCGCGAATTTCTGGACGAGCTCGCGGGTGTAGTGGCCGACGTATCGCCGAATGCCATGACGATTGAACTTCGCCAGCCCGTCGACGACCGCGCCGCGCAGGCGGGCATGCTCATCTCCGTCGGTGAAGACACACAGCGGCTGCCAGCCCACAAGGGGTCTGAGAGGCGAGTCCGCCGGCACCCTGTCCTGCTGGAAGGCGGTCCAGAGCCGCGGGTCGCGGGAGAACAGGCTCGGGTTGCGCATGGCGTCCAGGTTCGCCTGGTATCCGAGAACGAGCCAGGCCGGTTCGTCGCCGTGGACCAGCACGGGTGCAACGGGCCCGTACTGCTGGCGCAGCTCCTCGTACAGCGTGGCCGGGTCGTCGGATTCCGGCAGGCGCTGGAGTCCGGCTGTGCTCATGCCGTGAGCCGGGCAGCCGGGCGGCGGTACGAGACCTGATATGGGCGGTTGGGGGGACACGGCGCCTCCGGAAGTGGGGAGCGACTCCCCGTCACCAAGGGCCAGGCCGGGGGCGCTCATGATCGTTTGCGCTGACCGCGGATCGGGCCGCGGGCTCCGTTGCCAGCCGGGAGCAAGATCGGGAGCCGGGGGCAGCATATCCAAACCTGGGCGACCCGACAGAACGTCAACATGGGTCGGCGGCAACGGCGTTGGCGAAACTCATCACCTCGATTCGAGCGGTCACCGTTGCGCCTTCGTTCCGAGGTAACTGCTACGCACCGATGTGGTCTCCGGAGAGTGCCAAGAGGGCGCGCTGCTCGAACGCTGTGCTCGCTTTCGGCTGGCGGTCGCGGAGGATGAAGGTTGCCCGCTGGAGGGTCATGGGCTGGTAGCTCTGATGAGCCTCGGTGATGATGTGGGCATCGACCGACCTCCCGATGCGGGGGTCCCAGAGGAGTCGCGCCGAGGGGTTGATCGCGATATCGCCGTTCTCCGCGATCTAGCCCGGCGCCCGGCGATACGCCCGGCGCAGGGCGGGGCGTTGGTTGATTTCCTGCTCGACCGCTTGGAGGCGGGGATCTTCTGGCTGCTGCTGCTGCAGGGTGGCCGAGTAGTGAGCGAGTGCAGGCATCAGCCATTGTTCGCGGAAGGCCGTGGCGTCGCCTGCGCCGAGGAGTTGGGGAGCGTCGGGGTGGAAGGAAGATGAAGTTCTGGGTGTTGCGCATGGGGTGGGCGGTGGCGTGGCGCCGCACCCCGTCCAAAGACCTCGCGGAAGGCCCGGTTAGTGATCACTACGTCCCAGCAGTCGCTGTAGACGGCGGAAGGGCACTTTGTCAGGTCGTCGATCATGTCCTGGTACAGGTCCATCTCCGGAGTGCGGAGCAGCTCGCCCACCGGCGGGGCTGGCGGTATCTGCCCGGTCAGGATGTACATGTTGGTGCCGATCTCCGCGCTCATCTCCAGTGCCTCGATCAGCCGCGCAACTTCGGTGTGCTGCAAGCATGAAGCACGATCCATCCAGTTCCGCAGGGACCGCGGCGTGAGCCCAAGCTGCTCCGCCAGAGCCTTCTTGGTGAGACCTTGGGCCCGGCGGACTTCCTCGATGAGCTGGACGACCATGGCGTGGCGTGCTGGTGAGCCGGTGGCTACGGCTGCCTCTGCCTCACGTTGAGCTGGGTATGTCACTGCTCGCCGCCGCCCGCCCCGCGGGTACTGCCCGCATCGTCACGTGACTCCCCGGCGATGCGGAGAGCGGTCTCCAGCGCGTTCCGCTGGTCCTGCGACATGCCCGAGACCAGGGCTACGAAGGATGCTGTCGCATCGTCACTGTGGTCCAGGGCCTGCTTTACCAGGCCAGCGGCGTACTCGGCGCGCGTGCACACCGCCGCATACCTGAAGGCCCGGCCGTCGAGGGTGCGGTACAGCCATCCCTTGGCATGGAGATTGACCAGGACCGTGGCGACGGTGGTGTAGGCGAGCACCCGGTCACCCGCCCGCAAAGCATCCATCGTTTCGCGGACGTTCATCGGTGCGGCGGTGCCCCATACGACCGTCATCACGGCGTCTTCCAGTTCCCCCAGTTCACGAGTCACCTCGTCACCCTAACGGCCTGTTCGCGCAGCCCATCGGCCAGCTGCCCAGGGGCCCGGCGATTGAACAGGAAACAGGGAGTCCTCTTCCTGGCGTGCCGTGAAGATATCGCGATGATGTCGCCATGGAAGGACTTTCCCCCACGGCTCCGGTGCGGCTCCTCGAAGGCACGAATTCCGCCCCAATGAGAGGCGATCCGCTGGCGTAAGGGACGGATCTGCCTGGCGGCAGCGAGGGGGCGGGCCCGACGATTGATGCCCCGGGCGCCAGGATAGCCGCACGCGGCCGGCAGGGATGCCGAGGCTCTCCAACTTGGCTGGTGTCGAGCAACGCCCCCAAAAATCCACCCTGTTGGCACTCCGGTAGATACATCTACGATGAGGCCTAGTAGAGCGTTTCGGTTGTCCCTCTGCCCCACGCCCACCGCACGATCCTCAGACACGCGCCTGATCGCGAGTCGATCGCTGGCGTGCTTGTCACGTGAAAGGAAACCCTGTGTCGTCGTTGACAGCCATACCCAGCGCGAAGGGGAGCATCCCCGGCCTCGGTCACGTCCCGAGGCTTATGAGGGATCCGCTGGCCGTCCTCAGATCGCTGCACGCCGAGGGGCCCGTGCTGCGGCTCGACATCGGCCCCATGCCCATCGTCGTGGTCACCAGCGCCGCCACGGTCAACGAGGTCATGGTGAAGCAGGCCAAGGCGTTCAGGAAGGGCCGCCTCTTCGACCGCGTACGCCCGCTGGTCGGCAACGGGGTCGGCACTGCGGATGGCCCGACGCATATCCGCAACCGGCGTCTGATCCAGCCCATGTTCTACAAGGAACGGCTGGCCGGGTACGCCGAGGTCATGGGCGACCGGGCCGAGACGCTCGCGGTGTCCTGGAGCGCCGGACAGCAGATCGACGTGAACCAGGTGATGAGCCGACACGCCATCGAGACCCTGGCCGCCACGCTGTTCAGCACCGACATCGGACGCCAGGCCGTCGAGTCCGTCCGCGAAGATCTGCCGATCGTCCTCAAGAACATGCTGCGCCGCGCGCTTGCCCCGCAGTTCATGGACAACTGGCCGATCTGGCGGCAGTTCGACAAGTCCGCGGCACGGATGCGATCGGTGATCGACGACGTCATCACCCAGACTCGCGCCTCCGACCCGGAGGCCCGTACTGATCTGCTGTCCCTGCTTCTGTCTGCCCGTGACGAGACGGGGGCGGGCCTCACCGATGAGGAGGTCAGGGACGAGCTGACCACGATGCTGTTCGCCGGCAGCGAGACGACGGCCTCGACTCTCGCCTGGGCGCTGCACCACCTGGCGGAACATCCCGACATCGAGCGCGAAGTGCTGGACGAGATCGACAAGGCGGCGGGAAACCGGCCCGTCACCTTCGCCGATGTCCCCCAACTGCCCAGCATCACCCGGGTCCTGGACGAAGCGCTCCGGCTGCATGGCGTGGTGGCCCTGATGCGCCGGACCACCGAGCCGGTCACGATCGGCGGCTTCGCACTGCAGGCCGAAACGGAGGTCCTGATCAGCCTGTACGCCCTGCACCGCAACCCGGAGCTGTACCCGGACCCGGACCGTTTCGACCCCGATCGTTGGCTTCCCGAGCAAGTGGCCCAGCGGCCGCGCGAGCACATGGTCCCGTTCGGGGCCGGAAACCGGAAATGTATCGGCGACAAGTTCTCCTGGATGGAGGCGACCATCACCCTGGCCACGATCCTGCCGCGCTGGAAGTTGCGGCCCGTGCCGGGCACGAAGGCGCCCACCGAGGCAAAGTCCTCCATGGCCCATCCCACGCGAATGCCGATGACCGTGCACCCCCGCGACGAAAGCTGACACTCTAGCACGAGTGGGGCCCTGCGCTTGGGGTGTGGCGGTCAGGCGAAGACCCATGTGGACCGTAGGAGCGTCGTGGCCTGGTAGCCCTGGTGCGCTTCGGTGATGATGTGGACGCAGGTCATTTTCCCGGTACGCGGGTCACGGACGGGGCGCGGATCGGCGTTGATGGCGATGTCGCTGTGCTCCACGATCCAGCGCGGCGCCTGGCCATACGCGCGCTGGACAGCAGGTCGGTTGTTGATGTCCCGCTCGATGGCCAGGAGCCGCTCGTCTGTAGGCCGCTGTTGCAGGTGGCTGCGAAGTGCGCAAGCGCGGGCATGAGCCACATCTCGCGGTACGCCTCGGGGTCCCCGCCGCCGAGGATCAAGGGGGCGTCCGGGTGGAGCATCACGTAGCGCGCGGGGTTTCGGGCGGGGTGAGCCGACTCATGTCGGCGCACTCCTCCGAAGAAGTCCCAGAACTCTCTGTTGTACAGGACAACGTCCCAGGCGTAGGTGTAGACAACGGAGGGGTGCGCGACTCCGTCAATCATCATCTGGTAGGTACAGATTGGCCCTGTTCGCAGCGCTCATTTCCAGCGCGCATGCAAGCTTCTCCACCTGGCTGGGGTCCAGCTTCGAGGGGTCCAGCATCCAGTTCCGCAGCGACCTCGGCGTCATGTTGAGCCGTTCGGCCAGCTTTTGTTGACTCCAATGCGCTGCTGCTCACCTTCCACGCGCTGTCTTATCAACTCGTTACGGTCATGCGCGATGTCCCCCGTACCGGCCTGCGCTTGACGCGCCAAAACCTCAGTCACCGCTCATACCCCCTGGCACTCATCTCTGGAAACGCGATCCTGACACGCGCTGGCGGGAGCTGACCAGCGCCTCGGCCCGGTCGAGGCGCGACGATGTTCCCAGTTCGGCGGGCACCTGGCCGCTACCGCGCACGCCTACGGCGCTGACCTGACCACCTGCTCATGGGGCAGCGCTGAGCAGACACCAGGTGCGGCTGGCGCCGAGACTTGGGGACCGGCCAGGTACTGACCGTTGGTCAGTACCTTACGGAATCGTCGTCGAGCTGCACATCACGCGGTTGGCCCCTGAGCTCGCGCCGACCGTGAATCACCCGCGGCCTGCGGAGCGGCAGGGGACCGGCAAAGATCTAAGCCCCCGTTCTGAGTAGCCTGGTGTCCTAGGCCGGCGTGGTGTCCCGAGGGCACCGGACGGGCCGTGGAGAGGAACTGCCGGGGCTGCGGGGAACGGCTGAGGCCGGATGCCCGTACCGGGGCGATGTTCTGCTCGTGCGCATCGACGTCGAAAAGGACCTGCTACTGGCAGGTGAGATTCTCCGTGGTGGCCTGGCGGTCGCGGAGGATGAACGTCGCCCTTTGCAGGGTGAGGCTCTGGTAGCCCTGATGGGCCTCGGTGATGATGTGCGCGTCCATGACCCGGCCCACCCTCGTATCCAAGAACCGGCGCGGCGAGGGGTTGATGGCAATATCCCCGTTCTCTGCGATCCACGCGGGAGCCTGCCGGTACGCCCGGCGGAGTGCCGGGCGCTGGATGATCTCCCGCTCCATGTCCTGCAACCGCTGATGCTCGGGGAGCTGCTGAAACGTGGCGGAGAAGTGAGCGAGTGTGGGCATGAGCCAGTCCTCATGGAAGGCGGTCTTGTCGCCGGCACCAAGAATCAAGTACGCGTCGGGATGGAACATGACGTACCGCGTGGTGTTGCGGAACGGATGGGCCGTTGCGTGTGGCCGTACCTGAGCGAAGATGTCCCGGAAAGCCTGGTTGCCGATGACGATGTCCCAGCACTCCGTGTAGACGACTGAGAGGTGCTCCGTCCCGTCGATCATGGCCTGGTAGAGAGCCATTTCCGGGGTGCGGCGAAGCTCGGTTGCCTGCGGAGCAGGCGGCACATTCCCCGTCAGAACGTGGAGGTTCTTGCGGTTCTCGCCGCTCATGTTCAGCGCGTCGGCGAGGCGCTCCGCCTCCCGCGCCTCAAGCCTGGACGCGCGGGCCATCCAGTTCCGCAGGGACCTCGGCGTTATCTTGAGCCGTTCGGCCAGCTCCTTCTGGGTGATGCCTTCGGCCGTGCGATGACGATTGATCATTTCGACCACTACAGCGTTGTGCGCGGTCGGATCGACAGGGGTGCCCTGTGCCGCCGGTGACACCACCACTTCAGACTCGCCAGCCATGCTTCCCCCTTGTGCTCGTCCTGCCTGCGCCCATAATCCCCCTGTCGCCTGGCGCGCCGCCTGGGCGAGGTGGCCGGAACGAACGGGTCTGCACGGTACCGGCTGGAGCCGCGACCGAGCACCCCCGAAGCCAGCGCCGAGCGGTTCCCCCGGGTGTGAGCCGGGGCCGAGACCCCGGGGACCGGCCACTCGTGCGGCTGCGCAATGCCCAACTCACATGCCGCCTCCCGCCCAACCACTGGCCAGGCACTGACCACTGGTCAGTTGCCTTACGGAATCATCGTCGAGCTGCACATCACGCCGTTGGCCCCTGAGCTCGCGCAGGCCGTGAATCACCCGCGACCTGCGGAGCGGAAGGGGCATCGGCAACGATGAAAGACACGTGCGTCAGTGTGAACGGCTGGTAGCCCCGGTGCCCTTGGGTCACGACTTGCACGGTGGTCAACTCATCTGTGCGTGGATCCCGGAAGGGGCGAGGGCTGGGGTGTGTGTGAATGTCCCCGCATTGGAAGATCCACGCGGGGGTGGCTGCGTACATCTTCCGCAGCCCGGGACGCCGCGCGATCTCCCGCTCGATCATCAGCAGATTCTCATCGTCTGGGTGCTGCTCCAAGGCTGCGCTGAAGTTTGCCAGGGCATGCATGAGCCAGCCCTCGCGGAACGCCTCCATGTCGCCACCGCCTAGCATCTGATACGCCTTCGGGTGGAAAAGTATGTACTTCAGCCCGCTCCGCATCGGATGGGCGAATCTGTGTGGTGTTACGCCTCCGAACACATCGCGGAAGGCGTCATTCCAGATGATGTTCTCGGCGGCATGGTCGGTCACGAGGGACGGGTGGGAGCAGCCGTCGATCAAACGTTGGTAAACCTCGATCTCGGGCGTGCCTTTGAGTGCGCTGGCTGTCGGCATTGACGACCTCTGCCCAGTCAGGAGTCGGAGATTTGCCCTGTTCTCCGCACTGATGGGGAGGCACGCGCAGAGGCGCTCGATTTGCTCAGCGGTCAACCCGGCCGGAGCCTGCATCCAGTTCCGCAGCGTCCGCGCGTGAACCCCCAGTTCCTCGGCCAGAGACTTGCGGGTCAGCCCCCGGGCCGCACGTGCACTGTCCAGGATGTCGCGCACCAACTGGTCGGGCTCGCGATCGATGCCCTGTGCCGCCGGTGACACCACCACTTCAGACTCGCCAGCCATGCTTCCCCCTTGTGCCATGTGCTCTTCCTGCCTGCGCCCATAATCCCCCGGTCGCCTGCCACTGCGACGCCGGGGCGAGACGGCGGGAACGAAACGGTCTGCACGGTAACGGCCGGAGCCGCGACTGATCAACCCGCCCCCGATTCGCCCTGCGCGTTGGCTCAGCGGTCAAGCGAGGATCATCGTGGACCGCTGGAGCGTCATCGGCTTGTAGCTCCGGTGCCCCTCGATGACGATCTGCACGTGGGCCATTTCCCCCGTGCGCGGGTCACGGATGGGACGCGGGTCGGCGTTGACGGGGATGTCGCTGTGCTCCACGATCCAGCGCGGAGCATCGCGATAGGCGCGCAGGAGATCGGGACGGCTGTTGACGTCCCGTTCAATGGCCAAGAGCCGCTCGTCCGCCGGCTGCTGCTGCAAGGTGGCTGCCAATTCGGCCAGGGACGGCATGAGCCACATCTCTCGGTACGCCTCGCTGTCCCCTCCGCCGAGCATCAAAGCGGCGTCTGGGTGGAAGAGCACATAGCGCATGGGGTTTCGAGTGGGGTGAGCCGACTCGTGCGGGCTCACCCCTCCGAAGAGGTCCCGGAACTCGTTGTTGTAGAGGACGACGTCCCATGCGTAGCCGAAGACGACGGAGGCATGCTCCAGCCCGTCGATCATCCTCTTGTAGAGAGCCATCTCGGGAGTCCTCATGAGCTCCTCGACCGGCGGCGCTGGCGGCATCAGCCCCCGCAGGACATAGAGATTGGCCAGGCTCGAAGCGCTCAATTCAAGGGCCTGCGCAAGCCTCTCCACCTGGCCAAGGGCCAGGTTCGAGGGCTCTAGCATCCAGTTGCGGAGCTGCCGAGGTGTGATGGCAAGCCGCTCCGCCAGGTCCTTCTTGGCGATTCCGAGGCGCCGCTGCTCACGCTCGACGAGCTGTCTGATCATCTCGTCGCGGTCATGCGCGAAACCCCCCGTACCTGCCTGCGCCTGACGCGCCGAAACCTCACTCACCGCCCATACCCCCTTGTGCTCATCTCCGGAAACGCGATCCTGGCACGTGGCGGCGGGAGCTGACCAGCGCCTCGGCCCGGTCGAGGCGCGGTGATGCGCCCGGTGCGCGGGCACCTGCGGGGACCATCCGAGCCGGTGCTGCAGGTACACTCCGCGCGGGGTGTACCTGCAGCCGCATGAACGGTGGATCAGCTCCGCGACCCGGACGAGAGTCCACTGCGTCAGCCGGCGCTGTGACCCCAGCCTTTCAACCTCAGCTGCAGGCCCGTGCGGGGCCCCGGCAATGCGGAAACAGGAACCCCGGATCCTGCCGAAGGCGCACGTCAGACGGTAGGCGTTGAGGCCGTGTTGTTCTTGTTCTGCCAGCCGACCGGCCCAGCAGGTCGGCTGCGCCTCCCGACTGTTCCAGCAGCACGCACCGAGCCGAATCAGGAAAGCTGGATGGTCGCCCGGTCGCCATCGATGCTGATGAGGTCCACGACGAGGTCGTCGATCGTGGAGCGGCCCGGGCTGGTCTGGCTGCCGCTGGACTGCTGCGTGCCGTTGCCGGACGATGCCGTGAAGGTCAGCGTGTTGTCGGCGACGCTGTCGACCGTGAACTCGTCGACGCCTGCCGTGCCGTCGAGCTTGATCGTGTCTCCGCCTGTCACCTCGACCTCGCAGGTGTTGTCGAAGCACGCGCTGAGGTCCGTGCCGTCCGCCGCCTGTCCGTTGCCGGCCGACGGCGAGGGCGAAGGGGGAGGCGAGGAAGGCGCAGAGGGCGGCGACGAGGACGAGTCGGCCGGGGGTGCGGCGCCGTTCGAGACGCTCTCGACGGTCTTCGCGGCGTCGGCGAGCCCAGCGCCGCAACCGCCCTCGCACGTGCCGGGCAGGGGCCGTGCGTTGGCAAGGATTGCCGACTCGATCTGCGCGGGCGTCAGCGCGGGGTTGGTGGCCTTCATCAGGGCGGCGAGGCCTGCGATGTGCGGGGCGGCCTGACTGGTGCCCACCTCGAACTTGAAGTTTTCGGCACCGGGCTCAATGGTGCCGGAGTTGAACGTGGAGAGGATGCCGTTGGCGGGGTCCTGCCTCATGTCACCGCCTGGGGCCGCGATGTCGACGACATCGCCGAAGTTGGAGTACTCGGCCTTGTTCCCGTCGCGGTCGGTGGCGGCGACGGTGATGACGTTGTTGCAGCTGGCCCAGTCGAAGTTGCCCGCATCCTGAGGCGCAGGCAGCGTGCCGCGATTTCCCGCTGCCACGACGATCGTCGTGCCGCGCTCGACGGCTCCGTCGACGGCGCTCTGCATGGCCTCGTCACAGGGGCCCACGAGGCCCAGGCTCATGTTGATGACCTGGGCAGGCGTCTTGTTGTCGGGTACGCCGTTGACGGGTCCGCCAGAGGCCCAGGTGATGGCGTCGATGATGTCGGAGTTCGGGGTGGAGCAGCGGCCCAGTACTCGAACAGGCTGGACCTTCACGCCGGGGGCGACGCCTGCGACACCCTTGCCGTTGGCGGGGGCGGCCACGATGCCCGCGACATGGGTGCCGTGCCAACTGGACGGCGTTGTCGACTGGCCTCCGCAGTCACCCGGCTTGGTGGCGTCACCCGGGTCGGTGGGGTCGCCGTCGCGGCCGTCGCCGTCGTTCGCCGAGAAGGTGTCGGTGATGAAGTCGAATCCGGCGACGGTGTTGGCGGCCAGGTCGGAGTGCTCGGTGATGCCGGTGTCCAGGACGGCGACCGTCACCCCTTGGCCGGTGGACGATTTCCACGCGTCGGGAACGTCCATGCCCGCCTTGGCCTCGGACAGGTTCCACTGCTCGGGGAAGAAGTCGCCGTCGCCCGTGCGGGTGTCGCCGCCATCGGGGACGTCGGTGTCGGCGACGTCCTGTGACTTGACGGCCTGCACCCGGCGGTCCGGGACGACGTAGGCCACGTCCGGGTCGGCCCGGAATCGGTCCATGAGAACGGCGACGTCCTTGGCCGGCTGTACTCCGCCGAGGTCCACCAGCGCCGCTCCCGTGCCCAGACGGCGGTCGTACGACAGCTTCTCGCCGGCCTGTGCGGCAATGGCCTGGGTGTCCTCGCGCACCGCCTTGTCCGAATGCGCTTGGGGTGCCTTCGGCTTGTAGCCGACGATCAGGCCGCCGGTCTGCTGAGCCGCCGACGCCGCGGACTTCGGTGAAGCGAGGGCGGCGCCGGCCCGGGACTCGGAGGATTCCTCCCCGGCCATGGCGGTGGCCACGGCGCCGATGCCGAGGAGCGTGCTGCCCAGTGCAGCGGCGACGAGTATGCGTGCCCGCCTGGGTTTTCGGTGTGGGTTCACTGCGTGCCTCTCGCGTGGACCGGATTCGGGCAGGCCGAACACCGGGTCGTGTGAAGGAGATGTCCGCCTGAGCCGGCTGCCGGCTGCCCCGTGCGGTCGGGCCTCCGCCGTTACCGACGGACAGGGGGATGACCGCGACCGCACCGGGTGGGTGTGTCCCGCCCTGCGTCGACAGGGTCCGTGAACACACGCGCCGCGCCCTGCCTCCCGTGGCGCACACTGCCCGCTGGATCCTGCAGGCACCGTGCGGCCCCCGGGGACAGCGAGTCCGGCGGTGCTTCGAACTTAGGCCCGGCGTACGGGAGTTAACTATGCGCAGCGGCAAATCACGGGTACGTACTTAACTGCGCGGACTACGAGGCGGCGAGCTCTCCGGGGCAGGTCGCGTGCGCCCTGGCCGGCCGTCGACTCGTCGCCCGACCAGGATCTTTCGTGTTCTGCGTTGCACGCGGCACCGGGTGCTACGGATACCGGCGCACCCCGCCCCACACTGCGTTCGGCACCATCGTGTGCGCCGGCAGGTGGCCAACCACTGCCCGGCCGGGCAGTGGTGTGGCCCGGGGGCGGGGCCTGGGCGGACGTGGTGAAGTCCTGCGGCTCTGCGGATACGCAGGTCCGGCACCTCCATGAGCGTTTGTTGTCCGCTGTATGAGCAAACGATGATGGCGGGCGGAAGACAGCGTTCGTGCTGTTCTGCTGGGTGCATGAACAGCAGCCACAGGTCCCGTTTCCCGTATCGAGTCACGTCCCGTCGTCCCTCCCGCCATGTCCTGACCACGGTGGCAGCGGCCGCCGTGCTCGGTGTCGCCCTGGCCGGATGCGCAGGCCCGGACAGAGGGAAGAGCACGACGGCGAACGAGGTGAACAGGACCGGTACGAAGGTGCTGTGGGCGGGCGACTCCATCGCCGGCGCCGAAGGCCCTGCCCTGGGTGCGGCCCTGAAAGCCAGCAGCGTGGAGTTCAAGGACGCTTCGTCCGACGGCGGGGGTACGGTCGTCGCCGGCGGCGAGGAGATCACCAAGACGATCGCTGCCGACACGTGGAAGCAACTGTCCAAGAACGTCGAGTCGTTCCAACCCACCGTGGTCGCCTACCAGATCACCACGTACGACTGGGGAACCCAGGACCAGCAGCGCGCCGCCTACGAGAAGCTCGTCACGACAGCCAAGGCCGCCGGGGCCAAGACGGTGTTCGTTCCGGCCCCGCCCATCAAGATCGATGACTTCTACAAGAAGTACGCGTCGCAGATGCGTACCGCTCCCCAGGTCGCCATGGAAGTAGCCAAGAACAGTGGCGGCGCGGCGGTGTTCCTCGACGCCTCGCAGCTGTGGGGCATCGATGCCTCGGCAAAGAAGGCTCAGCGGGCTTCCGACGGGATCCACAACTGCCAGCAGGGGGCGGTCGCTTTCGCAGCCTGGTTCGCCACGGAGCTCGGGAAGAAGGAGGGCTTCACGCCCGCAGCCGTGGACACCTGGGCCAAGGGCTCTTGGACCAGTGATGACCGGTACGCCACACTCAAGTGCGACGGCTGAGGGAGCGGCACATCTCATGACTGGGCGTCGTGTGCATATCGCCGCCCTCGACGGGCTGCGTGGGTTCGCAGTCGCGGCCGTACTGCTCTTCCACGCCGGGCTTCTGCGCGGGGGCTTCTTGGGCGTTGATCTGTTCTTCGTGCTGTCCGGGTTCCTGATCACCGGGCTGCTGCTCGGTGGGGCGGCGGGGCGCGGCCGGGTCGCCCTGGCCGCGTTCTGGAGTCGCCGTGCCCGTCGTCTGCTGCCCGCCCTGGTGTGCGTGGTGGTCGTGACCGTGGCGGCGACGTGGGCCTGGGGGACCTCGGCTCAGCTGCGGTTCGCGCTCGAAGACGTGCCGTGGGTCGGGGCCCAGGCCGTCAACTGGCACTACATTGCCGAGCAGATCGGTTACTGGAATGCCTCCGACAGCCGGGTCTTCGCCCATCTGTGGAGCATCGGTGTGGAGTGGCAGTTCTATCTGGCCTGGCCGCTGGTGGTGGCGGTGGCAGCCCGGGGCCGCTACGGCGAGCGGATCGTGGCCCTGCTCGCCGGGGCGGGCGCCGTGCTCTCCCTGGCTCTGGCCGTCTCGCTCGGCGCTGCGGTGGACACCACTCGCGCCTACGAGGGCACCGACACCCGCGCGGCCGCACTGCTGTTCGGGGCGCTTGTGGCCACCGCGCCGGTACGCAATCTCGCGCGCCAGGTGCCACGCCGCACAGCCGGCCCGGTGTGCCTGGTCCTGGCGTGCGCACTCGCGCTGTCGTGGGCGATGACCGAGGGCGAGAAAGCGCCGCTGCTCTTCCAGGGCGGGCTGTTCCTGCACTCCCTGGCTGCGGCAGCTCTGATCGTCCTCATGGCCGAGGTGCCGGGCACCAGCGCGTCCCGGGTCGCGGGCAGCCGCCTGCCGCGCCGCCTGGGTGAGGTCTCTTACAGCCTGTACCTGTGGCACTGGCCGGTGTATCTGCTCCTGCTGCCCCGGCTTTCCGGGTTCGGGGACTGGGGCGGCGCCGCCGTCGCGATCGGCGTGTCGCTGGTGGCCGCTGAAGCGACGAAGCGGCTGGTCGAGGATCCAGTGAGGTTCCGCTCGGGTTGGGCGCGCGGCCGGCGCGGCCTGGTAGCGATGGTGGCACTGGCTCTGATCGGGGTCGCGTTGTGGGTGGCAGTTCCTGCACCGGTGTCGGGCGCGGGCACCGTAGACATCAGCCAGTTGAGGTGAGCCACGCGAAAGGCAGCGGCACAGTGAGCGACTGCCTGATACTGCCTGGGTGGGGGCTTGGCCCCGGGCGGCCATCCCACAGCCCCTGCCGTTGAGTGCGTATCCGTGATTCAGCGGCTACGGATGGCCGGTTCCGGGTTGCGCTCCATAGGTTCGCTGCACCGCCCGGGCCTGGCGTCGGGCGGTGCAGCGAAACTTTCGGCTCAGGGGGTGTTTCAGATGGCGGGCCGCTGGAACTGCTGGTTGGCGCTGGTGCCGCAGGTGTACTGGATGAGGCGGGCGTGGTCGTCGGAGGCGCACCACTGACCCTGGCCGG
Source organism: Streptomyces sp. NBC_00885 (assembly GCF_045207475.1). NCBI lineage: Bacteria > Bacillati > Actinomycetota > Actinomycetes > Kitasatosporales > Streptomycetaceae > Streptomyces > Streptomyces sp. NBC_00885. The sequence continues at coordinate 117,646 of NZ_CP108796.1, read as the reverse complement.
GGCCGCGATGTATGTTCTGCCCGGCCCCGGCGTCCCCGTCCTGATCACCGGCCTCGCCGCCCTGGTCGATCGCGTCCGACAGAGACAACCGGTACACCACCGGCCCGAAGATCGCCTCGTCATCCATCGACGCGACCACCCGGGCCGCCTCCCGCCCCTCACCGCGCGTATCCCGCTCTCCGTCCGCCTCCGGCACCTCCCACAACCGTGGCGTGGCCGTCATGTAGACCCGCCGAAGCGCCGGCACCTTCCCGTTGTCATGAACTGCCCCCCACGCCTTGCCCGCCGCACCCGATGTCCGATGCGCCTCGTCCACCACCACCAGGTCCCACCCGCCCAGACCCTGTGCATGCGCCCGCTCCAGCACCCCGAGCCCCAGCGCCGCATACGTGGCGAACACCGTCACCCGCTCCCGGCCCTCAAGCCACGCGCTCAACTCACCTGCATCCGTGGTGCACCGCAGCCCCACCGCCTCATCACCGCGCAACGAGCACACGCCGAACATCGCCCCGCCACGCCCGCCTGTGAGGTCTGAGGCGCCCCGAAGTTCTCGGACAGCGGTCCCCATAGGATCGAAGTCCAGAACGGCGGAGAGAGCACGTGGCACAGAAGCGTAGGAAGTTCAGTCCTGAGTTTCGGGACGAGGCGGTCAAGATGGTGGTCGTGGAGTCCCGCCCGATCGCCGAGGTCGCCCGAGAGATACAAGTGAACGAGGGAACGCTGGGCACCTGGGTCAGCCGGTACCGGCAAGAGCACGCCGGGGAGGAGCCTCCCCTGAACATCAGCGAACGCGCCCGCCTGCGCGAACTGGAACGCGAGAACCGGGAACTCCGTATGAAGACCGAGTTCCTGGGAAAAGCGGCGGCCTTCTTCGCCCAGGAATACCGGTGACGGAGAAGTACGAGTTCATCGACGGCGAGGCTGACAACTTTCCCGTGCAGCAGATGTGCACCTGGGCGGGAGTATCCACGTCGGGCTTCTACCACTGGAGGTCCAGGCCATTGTCGGCCACCGCGAAGCGCCGTGCGGAACTGAGGGCCGTCATCCTCAAGGTCTTCTCTGACTCTCAGGAGACCTACGGCTACCGGCGTGTCCACGCCGCGCTCCAGCGGATGAACGTGCAGGCCGGAGCGGAGCTGGTCCGCGCGCTGATGCGCGAGCTCGGCCTGGTGCCATGCCAGCCGCGGCCCTGGCGGGCGACCACGATCGCCGATGATGCGGCGCCGGCCACGCCCGACCTGCTGGCCCGTGACTTCACCGCTGACGCTCCCGGGCGCAAACTGGTCAGCGATATCACCTATGTTCACACCTGGGCCGGGTTCCTGTATCTCGCGACCGTCATCGACTGCCACACCAAAGCTGTGGTCGGCTGGGCGATGGCCGACCATATGAAGACCTCTCTCATATCGGATGCACTCGATATGGCAGTCCGGAACATCGACCTCGCCGAAGGCTGCGTATTTCATTCCGATCGCGGCAGTCAATACACGTCTCGGGAACTTCGTTGCAAGCTCCGCTCGTTGGGCCTGCGAGCGTCGGTCGGCCGCACCGGTGTTTGTTGGGACAATGCGATGGCTGAATCATTTTTCGGCGCCCTCAAGAACGAACTCGTGCACCGAACTACGTTCCCAACACGCGCACATGCCCACCGGGCGATCGTCCGCTACATCGAGATGTTCTACAATCGAAAACGCCTCCACTCCGGCCTCGGCTACAAGACTCCCGCAGAAGTCCACGCCGAGTACGAGGAGTTGCAGACGGCGGCATAAAGAGAACCCTCAACACCGCTGTCCGAGAAGCGCAGGGCCCCTCAGTCTCAGCTCAGTTGGGGTCTGTCAAACGAGCGGCCCTGGCTCACATTCGGTGGTGGCGGAGGGTGACGCTATCCGAGGAGGATGCGGTGGCGGAGGAGCGGGAAGCCTGCCCGGCCGTACATCTGCCGCGCGATCAGCTTGGTCTTGGTGTTGACGCCCTCGGTGGGTCCGTTGCTGTGCGGGAGGGTGAGAGAGGCGATCACAGCGTCACGGTCTCGCTCCAGCCCTCGGGTGAAGGCGTGCAGGTGCGGCAGATCGGCCGCGCGGACCTGGGCGATCCAGAACTCGAGCGTGTCGGCATTTCCTGGGTGTGGCTTCAGGAGCTGGGCGAAGGTCCGGATGTGGGCGGCCAGTTGTGTCACCTCGGGGCAGGCGGCGGTGAGCCGGGCGAGGAGGCCGTGATGCTTGGACGTGAGGTTGTCGGGCCTGGTGAGCAGCATCCGGGCGAGCCTGCGCGCGGAGATGTGGCTGCGTTCGGCGTCCGCGCGGCCTTGGTTGATGTACTTGTGAAGCAGGTTGACGCAGCCCGTGAACCCGAGGGCTTTGATCTCTTCGAAGAGGTGCAGGACGGGGACGGCGGGGTCTTCGGCCCGGCGTTTTCGCAGGTGCTCGCGGTAGGGATCGACAAGGCTGGCCCGGTACTTGGGGACGCGGAGCATCCGCTCGGGTCGGTCGGCGCGGGCGTAGCGCTTGACGGTGTTCAGGGACAGTTGCAGGCGGCGGGCACATTCGAGCAGGCCCACGCCCGCCTCGAGGAGGTCGTGGACCTGGTGCCAGCGCTCCAGGGTGGTCTGGGCGCGGGGCCCGTTGTACAGGGGTGCGTCCAGCACGGTGGCCCAGCAGCCGCTGTGCGCCTTGACCTCGCTCAGGGCGCCTTCGCACAGGTTGTGCCACAAATGCCAGCGATCAGCGACCTGTGTTGCCTTGGGCAGGGCGCGGCGGATGGCCTCGGCGTAGGTGGCCGAGCCGTCGCGGCACACGATCTCGACGCCCGGATGGGTCCGCAGCCACGATTCCAGGGTGTCGGCCGTGCGGTCGGGCAGTACGTCGATCCGCTCATGGGTCTCGGCGTCGATCACCACGGTGGCATAGCGGTGCCGCCGGCGCAGAGCGAAATCGTCGACGCCGATCACGCGAGGCACCCGCCCGACGGCCAACGGGATGCGCAACAGGGCGCGCAGGGCAGTGTGACGCGACAAGCCCACCGCGAGTATCGAAAGCAAACGTGCCCCCGCCCGGCCCGCTAACTCTTTGACCACGGCCTTGACTTGCCTGGTCAGACGGGCTGTGCGTCGCTGGTATCGCTCCAGCACGCCAGGCACCTGCTCGCGGAAGGTGTGACGGCAGCCGCGCGTGGGACACACCAGGCGCCGCACCCGCACACGGACCACCACCCGCCGCCCGTCCACCGGTACGTCGGCCACGGTCCGCAGGTGAAAGCCGTGCACACGATCGGACGGCGCCCCGCAACCCGGACACGGCACTGGTTCCTCCGGCGTCCGTGCCCGCACCAGAATCCGCTCGGCCTCGTCGGTCACATCCTCGATGGCCAGCGGCGACAGACCCGAAAACACCACATCTACAAGCTCGTTGACATCACGCACGCCATGCCAACGACCCATCACAACCCTCCGTCACCACCGAATGTGAGACAGGGCCAAACGAACGGTGTAACTCCTGATCATGGAAGATGCGCCGATGACCAGTAACAACGTGCCTGAACCTGAGACCGTCGAGGTGGCTGAGCCGCAGTCGGCAAAGGCCGTGGACAACGAGCTGATCGAGGAGTTGGTGGTCCGGGCCAAAGCCGAGGGGCTGCAGCTGACCGGCGACGGAGGGCTGTTGCAGCAGCTGACGAAACGGCTGCTGGAGTCCGCTCTGGAGGGCGAGGTCACCGACCACCTCGGCTATGACCGGCACGATCCGGCCGGGAAGAACGGTGGCAATTCCCGCAACGGCGCCCGTTCCAAGACCGTGTTGACCGAGGTCGGCCCGGTGGAGATAGCCGTTCCCCGCGACCGCGACGGCTCCTTCGAACCGAAGATCGTGCGAAAGAGGCAGAAGCGCCTGACCGGCGTCGACGAGATGGTGATCTCGCTCGCCGCGAAGGGCCTGACGACCGGCGAGGTCCAGGCCCACCTGGCCCAGGTCTATGGCACCGACGTCTCCCGCCAGACCATCTCGACCATCACCGACAAGGTAGGGAAGTCCTTTCAGCCCGTCGCAGACGAGCATGAGGACGTCGCCAACGCCGCGGTTCTTGATCTCGGTGAGGATGTGCAGCCAGTGCTTGGCTCCTTCTCCGCCGTCGCCGGCCCACAGCCCAAGGATCTCGCGTCGGCCCTCGGTGGTGACTGCGAGGGCGACGTAGACGGGGCGGTTCGCGACGGCACCGTCCCTGATTTTCACGTGGATCGCGTCGATGAAGATCACGGGGTAAATCGCCCCCGATCAGGAAGATCATCTCGACCACCAACGCGACCGCTGCCCTCAATCGTCTCTACCTGACCACGCTCGCCCTGGACCCCACCGGCCGCGGACGCCAACGCTGGTCCAACCGCTGGAAGGACGCGATGAACGCCTTCGACATCGCCTTCGACGGCAGACTCTCGGCCGAACGAGCGTAGGCCAGTCAGATCAACCAGAAACCTTTAGAAGCCGTTGCCATACCGATCATGGAGTCTGTCTGAGGGGCCCTGCGCTTCTCGGACAGCGGTGTTGAGGGTTCTCTTTATGCCGCCGTCTGCAACTCCTCGTACTCGGCGTGGACTTCTGCGGGAGTCTTGTAGCCGAGGCCGGAGTGGAGGCGTTTTCGATTGTAGAACATCTCGATGTAGCGGACGATCGCCCGGTGGGCATGTGCGCGTGTTGGGAACGTAGTTCGGTGCACGAGTTCGTTCTTGAGGGCGCCGAAAAATGATTCAGCCATCGCATTGTCCCAACAAACACCGGTGCGGCCGACCGACGCTCGCAGGCCCAACGAGCGGAGCTTGCAACGAAGTTCCCGAGACGTGTATTGACTGCCGCGATCGGAATGAAATACGCAGCCTTCGGCGAGGTCGATGTTCCGGACTGCCATATCGAGTGCATCCGATATGAGAGAGGTCTTCATATGGTCGGCCATCGCCCAGCCGACCACAGCTTTGGTGTGGCAGTCGATGACGGTCGCGAGATACAGGAACCCGGCCCAGGTGTGAACATAGGTGATATCGCTGACCAGTTTGCGCCCGGGAGCGTCAGCGGTGAAGTCACGGGCCAGCAGGTCGGGCGTGGCCGGCGCCGCATCATCGGCGATCGTGGTCGCCCGCCAGGGCCGCGGCTGGCATGGCACCAGGCCGAGCTCGCGCATCAGCGCGCGGACCAGCTCCGCTCCGGCCTGCACGTTCATCCGCTGGAGCGCGGCGTGGACACGCCGGTAGCCGTAGGTCTCCTGAGAGTCAGAGAAGACCTTGAGGATGACGGCCCTCAGTTCCGCACGGCGCTTCGCGGTGGCCGACAATGGCCTGGACCTCCAGTGGTAGAAGCCCGACGTGGATACTCCCGCCCAGGTGCACATCTGCTGCACGGGAAAGTTGTCAGCCTCGCCGTCGATGAACTCGTACTTCTCCGTCACCGGTATTCCTGGGCGAAGAAGGCCGCCGCTTTTCCCAGGAACTCGGTCTTCATACGGAGTTCCCGGTTCTCGCGTTCCAGTTCGCGCAGGCGGGCGCGTTCGCTGATGTTCAGGGGAGGCTCCTCCCCGGCGTGCTCTTGCCGGTACCGGCTGACCCAGGTGCCCAGCGTTCCCTCGTTCACTTGTATCTCTCGGGCGACCTCGGCGATCGGGCGGGACTCCACGACCACCATCTTGACCGCCTCGTCCCGAAACTCAGGACTGAACTTCCTACGCTTCTGTGCCACGTGCTCTCTCCGCCGTTCTGGACTTCGATCCTATGGGGACCGCTGTCCGAGAACTTCGGGGCGCCTCAGTCGATCGAACGGGAGTCTCGATCGGGTGATCGCGGGCCCTGCCCGGCATGAGAGCAGGGCCTGGCGGTATACGGGGAAAATCCAGGGGAACGGACGGCCGCGCGCTGCTACGGTCGGGCGCCATGAGCTGGCTTCCCGATGACTTCGTCCACCCCGTCCTGGTACCGCTGCCGGGCGGTGGCCATCACCTGCGGCCGATCCGGGAGGCGGACACCCCGCTCGACTATCCGGCTGTGATGGGTTCGCGCGAGCGGCTGTGGACCATCTTCGGCCCGGCCTGGGGCTGGCCCGCGGCCACCATGACCTACGAGGCCGACCAGGCCGACCTGTTGCGGCACGAGAAGGAGATCGCCGCACACCAGTCCTTCAACTACGCGCTGTTCGACGCGGCGGAGACAGCTCTGCTCGGCTGTGTCTACATCGACCCACCGGAGAGGGCCGGCGCGGACGGCGAGATCTCCTGGTGGGTGGTGGACGAGCTGGTGGGCAGCAAGGTCGAGCAGGCCCTCGACGGGCTGGTGCCGCAGTGGATCGCCGCCGACTGGCCGTTCGAGCAGCCGCGCTTCCTCGGCCGCGAGATCTCCTGGTCGGACTGGCTCGCCCTGCCGGAGCATCCCGACACGTAAGTGGTTGTTGCCCGTACCGATCTCGAAGGCTGTCGATCGAACGGGAGTCTCGATCGGGTGACTGCGGCGGTTTCCGCGCGTGAAAGCAGGGCCTCCAGGTAGCTCGGGGGTGCGATCCCATTCCGAGTGGCTCCCGGAGGCCCTGTTGTCTTTGTTGTACGTTCCCGAGCATGTTGACTTCAACTCGCCTGCCGTGTCGTGCGATTGCCTCGCGCACGTGTACGGCAACGCGGCCGACCATCCGGACCGGGTGCGCCAGTATCCGTCGGACATGACGGACGCGGAGTGGGCGGCCGTCCGGCCGTTGCTGATGGTGCCGGCCTGGTTCCAGGGGCGGGGTGGACGGCCCGAGGGCTACTGCCACCGGCAGCTGTTGGACGCGATCCGCTACCTGGTCGCGGGCGGGATCTCGTGGCGGGCGATGCCCTCGGACTTCCCCGCATGGGCCCGGGTCTACGCATTCTTCCGCCGCTGGCGCGAGCACGGGCTGATCGCCGAGTTCCACGACCGGCTGCGCGGGACGGTCCGTGAGCGCGAGGGCCGTGAGGCCGAGCCCACAGCGGGGATCATCGACGCGCAGTCGGTGCGGGCCGCCGCGACGGTGCCGGCCGCCTCACGCGGCTACGACGGCGGGAAGAAGGTGCCGGGCCGCAAGCGGCACATCGTGACCGACACCCTCGGCCTGCTCCTGGCCGTCGCGGTCACGGCTGCGAACATCGGCGACCGGGACGCCGCGGCGGGCCTGCTGATGCGGCTGCGCCGTCTGCACCGCGACATCACCCTCGTGTGGGCCGACGGCGGCTACACCGGCTCCCTCGTCGGCTGGTGCCGGGACAAACTCGCCCTGACCTTGGAGATCGTCAAGCGCACCGACGACATGGCAGGGTTCGTGGTGCTGCCGAGGCGGTGGGTGGCAGAGCGCACGTTCGCGTGGTTGATGAACTCCCGCCGTCTGGCCCGGGACTACGAGACCCTGCCCGCCACCAGCGAGGCGATGATCCGGTGGTCGATGGTCACGCGGATGAGCCGGCGTCTGGGACGGCCACGGTCCGCCGGACGGCACTGAACGCCCCCGACGCCTCCAGGAGGAGCCACCCGCGCTCCGCCAGGCGCCGGGCTTTCGACCGCAGCCCCTCGACCTTCGCTGGCGTCGCGTCAAGGCCCAGCTCCACCGCGATCTCCTTGGCCCGAAGCGGTCCGTGACCCGTGGATCGCTGCCGTTCCAGCATGCCCAGAATGCGCTGATAGTCCGGCACCAGAACCGTCACCGGCAGCCCTTCCCGCCAGGGCGGCACCGTCGAGCCCGGCACCGGCGCGAGCGACAGCACCGCTTTCTCCTCGGCCTCGGTCCCGGCGGTGGTCTCGGCAGCCGAGGCTGCCAGGGCCTCGACCAGCTCTTCCCGCGCGATCACCCGCCGGTCCAGCTCGATCTCGGCGGCCTCCAACACCTCAGCCAACCGGGCGACTTCCTCCCGTAGCCCTTCCACCCGCACACGGGCCGCTGTCTCCCGCTCCTCCAGCATTCCCAGCACCGACGCCATCGCGCACCCCTCGCTCACGGAGCGGAAACAAGACGCCGGATGTCTCTCTCATTCCGAGCTACACCATGCCTGACCAGCAGAAATCAACGGATCACGTTCGGTTGAGATACGGCTTCTTACATCAACCGGTGATGTACACCTGATTCGTGATCGTTCCGGGGAGCAGCCAATACTCAACTGTGGTTGCGGGGATTTCCGGTGGGCGGTGGCGTGTCAGTGGGGGTGGTTAGGCTGCCGGTCATGTCTGGTGATCCGGGAGATGGAGATGGTGGTCGCGGCTGGTCGGCGGCGTGGGAACTGTATGAGCGCTTGTTGGGCGCCGACAGGCTCTCCGCTGTCGAGGAAGCTCTTCGACGGTGTGACGTGGGTGGCAGCGAAGCGTTGACGGTTGCTGCGGCGGTGGCGTGGGCTGCGTCGGAGGCTTGGCAGGAGCCGGCCATGGGGCCACTGGTGTCGCGTCTTGGGGCCGACTGTGAGTCGGCGGGCCGCCAGAGGTTGTGGATGGAGGCGGCAACCGCAGCGGTGGCACAAGCGCGCACGGAAGGAAGCGCCGAAGCCGCCGGCATTGGTGATGTGGAGCCTGCTCACGTCGATCCGAGGGTATTGGACGACACGGTTGCCGACATCGAGGGGGCTCTGCGGTCGCGCAAGGTCGCCGATGTCCGCGCGGCCGTTGCGGACGCGCTCCGCTTGTTGTCGCAGGCCGCACCCCGTCTGGCACCGGCGCTGCGAGCGTTGTGCAGCCATCGGAGCCGGGCGGTGGTCGAGGAGGTGCGTGCGGGCGTACGGCGGGAGGTCCGAGGTCTCGCCGTGAGTGACCCCGGCGCCTGCCGTGTGATTCTCCAGGCGTTCAGCGACGGCGAGCCTGAGCTGTGGCGCGAATTGATCAACGCGGCGGCGGAAGCGGGTTATGGATGGGCGGTTGATCGCGTCAGCGACACCGAACCCCTTTACTGATCGTTTCAGAATGAACTGCTGCGTGGATCTTGGAAGTTGGGTGTTGTGCCGACATGATCTGTTGGGTGTCCGCTGATCTTGTGCCTGATGACCTGTGGGAACGTGTGGCCCCGTTGTTGCCTGCTCGTCCGCCCAGGCGGCACCGGTATCCCGGGCGGTTGCCCGCAGATGACCGGGCTGCCCTGCGTGGCATCGTCTACGTGTTGTGCAAGAGCGTGAGCTGGCGGGACGTTCCGGCGGAACAGGTCGGCTGCAGCGGTGTGACGGCCTGGCGGCGTCTGCGGGACTGGACCGAAGCCGGCGTCTGGCCGCAACTGCATGAGGTGCTGCTGGCGGAGCTGCGGGCCGCGGGTCTGCTGGACATGGACGACGCTGCGATCGACGGCTCGCACGTCCGGGCGCTCAAAGGGGGGCTCACACCGGACCTTCGCCGGTCGACCGGGCTCGGCCCGGCAGCAAGCACCACTTGATAGTCGACCGGCATGGCACCCCGCTGGTCGTCTCGCTGACCAGCGGGAATCGTCACGATGTCACTCAGCTGATGCCCCTGCTGGACGCGATGCCCCGCATCCGCGGGGTTCGAGGTCGGCCACGTCACCGACCAGGCCAGCTGTTCGCAGACCGCGGCTACGACTACGACAAGTACCGTCGTCTTGTCCGGGCCCGCGGCATCACACCGAAGTTCGCCCGGAAAGGCACCGCGCACGGCTCCGGACTGGGGAAGACCCGCTGGAGCGTCGAGCGGACCTTCGCCTGGCTCCACCAGTTCAAGCGACTCCGGATCCGCTACGAGATACGCGCCGACCTCCACCTCGGACTGCTCCAACTCGCCTGCAGCATCATCTGCTTGAGACGACTCCGAACCTCATTCTGAAACGATCAGTTACTATCGCTGCTGGCTGCGCGGGGACTCGCCGGGATTCGCCGCGGCCGTGCGGTCGGCGGCGGGGACGGGAGAACTGTTCCAGGTGGTGGGTTCGATCTACGCCGGGAGCACGCGCCGCTGGCCACGAGGGCGCAACATCCAGCTAATCGTCGACGGGATCCATCCCTGCATCGCCTCCGCGGAACCCGATGTACGCATCGTGACGATCGCGACTTTGGCCGCATGCGCGGCTGCCGGCGCGAACGTCGAAGCGGCTGTTCCGGCGCTACTGGATGCTCTGACAGACGAGCATCGCAAAAAATCCGGTCTTCCATCGGAGGGCCTTTGGTGGCACGCCACGGCCGGGACGCACGCCGCGCTGGCCTTGGGCCAGGCTGTCGGCGCAGTGGCCGATCCGGAATTCATCGTGGCGGGACTTCAGGAGGCGTTGTCCCAGCGCCGTGGGCAGGCCCGGCAGGCGGCGGCGTTCGGTCTCGGCGTGGTCAGCGCACGGCTCGGCGGCGACTTCACAGCGCTGGAAGCAGTGCTCGGCCGACGCGAGCTGGTCTATGCCGCCGTTGAGGGCGTGATGGACACCTCGTATGGGCAGCTCGCACCTTCCTTGGTGGACTGGTTGGTGGCCAACGACTTCGACCCGGCCTGGTGTTTCGAATCCGAGTCGGCCTTCCATCCCAGATTCGCACCTCACGTTCGGGTGCAAACCCGCGAGGGTCTTGGCATCCTGATCGACCACCTGGCCGGCCGACGCCGGGGGAGCGCTTTGGGAGCGTTGGCAGCCGCAGCCAGCAACGGATCCGACGTAACAGCAGCGGTGCCGGCGATCGCGGGGACCTTGTTGTGCGGTGACTGGCGGGTCTCTCTCGACACGACTCTGGAATGCCTGCGTGACATCGCGAAGGCCGGCAGGTCGGTGGCCTCGGTGGCTCGCTGGCTGCCGGCCTTCCTCGTCCCTGGCCGGCCCGGTGCTCGCGCCGCCGCCGAGGTCGCCCGGCTGGCCGTGGCACAGGGCGCGGACGGACGCTGCCTGGTGGAGGGCCTGACCGCAGTGGCCGCGCATCCCTTCGACACACCCGGCTCCGATGCCGCTTCCTGGGCGTCGCTCGCTGCCAGCCGCGAAGCAGCCGCCGCCCTGGCGGCCCTCGCGTCGCGCGGCACAGACATCGGCAACGATTTTCCTCGAACGGAGCTGACCTCCATATGAGTACCGCAGCACAGGACCGGGCGGATGACCGGCTGAGGGCTGTCATCCGGCCGTTGTGGACTGAACCGGATCCGCAGCCCCGGCGTGCGATCATCACCCGGCTCCACCAGCAGGCACGCGATGTCCACGACGTGCGGGTGGCCCAGCCCGCACTGACAGTGGCCATCCTCGACCCCGACGTCGACGTCTGCCGTGCCGCCATGGCCGTCACCGAGGAACGGGCCGTCAGCGGCGCGGACATCCGCCTTGCACTGCCCGCGATGGCACTGGTCGCCGAACACCCCGATACCGAGATCCGCGAGCGGGTATGGGGTGCGCTGATAATGAGCGACAGCCGCCACGACGACGCAATCATCGCTCTGTCAGACCTCGCCCACCGGGTCAGCGTTGGGGATCCTGATCCTGACATCCGTCATGCGGCCAGCAGGATTGCTGCCCGCATTGCCCGCGTCAAGGACCAGCACTCCAGCGTTGCCGCGAACGAGATCTGAGCTTGATTCTCTATCTCCTCGGCTTCGGCCTTCGGTCCGGTCAAAACCCGAGATCCAGCCCTCGTCATTTCACGCGGGCCCCCAACGCACCGCCCTGGACAACTGGTAGCCGTTGTCCTACCGAACTTGATCGTTGAGTTGCGGCAGGCCCAGGCAGTCCACGGCCGCGTTTCCCTCCCGGGCCCCAGGCGGTGAGGTTTTCCTGGGCCTGTGGACGGCGCCCTGACGGTCATCCGATACCCGCCCGAACCGGCCGCCCTCCGTCCTCGTCTGCAACGACATGCGGCATCTGCCTGCCGAGCTGTGCTGGACCGGTTTCCCGCCTGAGAAACCGCGCCGACAGGTGCGTTGGGGGATCCCCCGTAGCAGGAACAGGCACGGGCCTTGGTGATCACAGAGTTGCGACGCTCCGTGATCACCAAGGTGGCCTGTGCCTGTGCTGCCGTCAGAAGCCGTTGTTGAACCGGAGGTGATCGTTGAGTTCCTGCTGGTCAGGCATGGTTTCGGTCGGGGTGAGGGATGGTCTCGACGTTCTGTTTCTGCTTGATCGTCGAGGGGTGCGCGATGGCGTCGATGCTGGGGTTGCTGGAGGCGCGGGAAACGGCTGCCCGTGAGCGGGTGGAGGCCCTGCGGGAGGAAGCGGCCCGTATGGCCGCGGCGCTGGAGGCCGCCGAGATCGAGTGGGACCGGCGGGTGATCGCGCGTGAAGAGCTCGTCGACGCCCTGGCCGCGTCTGCTGAGGAGACCACCGCCGCGGCGGAGGCCGAAGGCGAGGAAGTGCTTTCTCCTGTGCCGGTGTCCGCGTCGGTGCCGGGAGCGGTCGTGCCGCCCTGGAGGGAGGGGCTGTCGGTGTCGGTGCTCTCGCTGGACAACCAGCGGATCCTGAACGTGCTTCAGGACCGGCCGGGCCACGAGCCGGTGCGGGCCAAGGACATCGCGGCGGCCCTCGGGATCGAGGCGTCGGTGGCGGCGAAGGTCGAGGGAGTGCGGTCGAAGGCGAACGCCTGGGCGAGCGCGGATGGTTGCTCCAGGAGGCGTCGGGGGCGTTCAGCGCCGGCCGTCGGCTCGTGGCCGGGCCAGCCGGCGGCTCATCCGCGTGATCATCGAGAACAGGATCATCGCCTCGCTGGTCGCGGTCAGCGTCTCGTAGTCCCGGCACAAACGGCGCGTCCGCACTGACCCGGTGCCCGGCCCGGGTCAGTTCCCCCGCGAGTGCGCGGGTCGACTTCAGCGTCCACCGCAGCGGCGACATCGGATCCCCCCCCGCACATCCGGCTCGACCGGCGCCAGCAAGGCCCGCCGCAGCCCCGGATCGAGTTCCGCGACCCGTTTGCGACCTCCTCCCGGCCGCCGCACCCGCCCCAGGGGCTCCTCACCGGCCTCCAGCTCGAATACGCCCTTGCGGACCGTCGTCTCGCTGACCGCGGCCGCCCGCGCAACGGCCCGAACACCGCCGTGACCGAGCACCCGGGCCTCGGCAGCCATCATCAGCCGCCGCTGTCGCTCGTCCAGATGCGGGAACAACACCGCGAATTTCACAGAGAGTCGGTCACGAACCTCGTCCGGGATGCGCATACCACATCAACGAGCTCCAGCACGGGAAGCAACACCTTGATTCCCTGCAAGCCCTTAGGCTCTTGAGCCGTGACGCGATAGTTGGAACCGGCGAGACGTGTTGGCGCCTGGCTGTTCTCGTTGTGCGTGACACGGTTGTTGGAACTGATTTGCCAAGATTCTTGGAACCAAGTGGTCACTCGTCATTCTTGTTGGAACCAGTTCCGAAGATGCCGATGCGGTAGCGGAGACGACTGCGCTCCTGGGGACATGGAAGAGAGCGGTGGTCAACGCAACAAGACTCATCCTGCCGGTCCGAGTGCGACCGCTCCGTTGTGCTCACACCTGATCTCCTGGGAGAGCTTGCTCCGCCCTGAGCCCGTTGATGGCGGCAGCCCGGGAACGGGTCGCCGCCGGCCAAGGAGCGGCCGAATGGTCAGCGCATCCTTGCGGCGGGAACTGCTCGGACGTCCTCAGCTCATCACCTCGGGCGCGAAGTAGTCACGCAGTCGAGCGATCTTCCCGTCGCGGATGCGAAAAATCTGTACCAGCGAGACAGCCACGTCATCTCCGTCCCCGTCGAAGACCGTGTCGATCTCGGCGATGAACACGTCGGGATCGGAGGTGGTGTGCAGCACGTATCCGGACTTCTCAAGGCTCGGCGAGCGGTCGTCCTTCACCTGTTGCTCGTAGTACGCCGCCATCGCGCTACGGATCTCCTCGCGCCCCACCAACCTCCTGGGGAAGGTGGCGCCGGCGGGCATGAGCGGCGCCTCGAAGACGCCGTCCGCGGTGAAGTTCTCGGCAAGGGCATCGGCATTCCGGGTCATGGCACCGGCGTAGAGGTAACCCTCGAAGATCTCCTGCGGCGTTCGGGACACTGCGGCCTCCCTGGACGGTGGCCGCGCGATTCCGTGACGGCCTTGAAGAACCAACGTAGAAAAATCGAGGCCGGAAAGAATCACGCCGGAGAGCCAACCCGAGCAGCTCTTAAGGACTAGAGGCCGCCCCAGGAGCATGGCAGTACGCCTCATGCGTGACCTGAGCTTGCCCGACGAGTGCACCAAGGCGACCGCGTCGCGCTTGAACTCGGGCGTGTACCGCTTGCTCGTGTTGCTCTTCTTGCTCACTACCTGGAACTGCTTCCTCCGGGACCGTCCGTCCCAGTATCAGGCTGTCCAGGCCCCAGGGGGAACTTCACTTCCATACCTTTCCCGAGACTCAGGACACTACTGCAGCACCACCTTGGCGCCGCGTTCCCCGCTGAATGGTTCGCTTTGCGACGCCGCGTCATACCTGAGAGCCAGACAGGAAGGTGGCTCCGCAGCGTGAGGCTGACCAGCAGGTTCGCTCCGTAACTTCCCCTCCAGATGAACGTCTGGAGGGGAAGTATCGTGAGCGTCCGAACCCGAGTTACCCGGCTACGGCGGAGCGTACTGGCGGCGATGATCACCGCCGCGCTGTGCGGTCCGGTTTGGGCTGCTGCTGAGCCCCGCACTCCCGCACCGGCCCCGGCTGCGCTGCCCGCCCTCTCCGCCGAGAGTCTCGACGCCCGCTACACGGCCAACCGCGGCAACATCGCCGAGGCCGCGGAGATGGCGAAGGCAGCCGGTGATGTTCCGCGGGAGCGCGCGCTGCGTGCCCTGGCCGCTCCCGGCCGGCACTTCCTGTCGTTCGACGGCCGGGGCGAGGGCCGCGCGGTCGAGGTGCTCGGTGACCTGGCCGCCGCCGACCGGATATCGATCCTGGTTCCTGGTTCGGACACCACCCTGGACACGTTTGACGGCCCGTCCTCCAGGATCGGCGGGGCGGCCCGCTCGCTCCAGGAGCAGATCCACCGCCAAGCCCCTGAAGCCAAGGTCGCGGTAGTCGCCTGGCTCGGATATACCCCGCCCAAGACGATCAGTACGGATGTGCTGACGACCACCCGCGCCGAAGATGGAGCACGCGAACTGCGTGGCTTTGTTTCCGTCCTGGAGCAGGCCAACGACGCCGCAGGGGTCTCGCTGATGTGCCACTCCTACGGATCTGTTGTGTGTGGCCGGGCGGCGAGCGGGCTCGAAGTCGCCGACATCGCCGTCTACGGCAGTCCGGGCACTGGCGCGGATTCGCTGGCCCAGTGGGGCACCGCCGCACGGGTCTGGGCCGCCCGAGGCGAGCAGGACTGGATCTCGTACGTGCCCAACGTCAGCGCCACGTTCCTTGGCACAACGGTCGGATTCGGCGCCGACCCCACCTCTGCTGCCTTCGGGGCCCGGGTGTTCGCCAGCGGTGCCGCGGGTCACAGCGACTACCTGGCACCGCACTCCGTGTCATTGAAAAACCTCGCTCGCATCGCGCTCGGAACGGCCCAGGAGGTGAGCGGTGACTGACCTTCTGAGCCGTGCCGCCCCCAGCGGCATCGGCACCACGCGGTCCGCTCGAGGAGTGGCCGATGCCGGAGCTGCTGCGCAGCATGACGGTCATGACCCGGCGTTGGAGACGCTCTGGGCCATCACCGTCGTAGGTGTAGTGGCGGGCAACTGGCTGCTGCACGGTGCCGTTGACGGCAGTCGGGGGCGGCTGGCGGAATTCAGTGAGCTGCAACACCTGGCCTGGCTCACGCCGGTGTCCTGGGTGGTGCCGCCCCTGGCGGTGTTGTTCCTCGTCCAAGGGCATGCCACCGCCAAGAGCTACGCACGGGCCCAGAGCCGAGGTGTCAGTTACCGCGAGTGGCTCGGTCGACGGCTGTCCCGGCTGTTCGGGCCCGTGGCATGGCTGCTCGGGCTCTGGACCCCGGCAGCGATCGTGATGCTGGCCCTCGGCGTCGACATCGGGATGCTCCTGGTGGAGTTGGACATCGCCCTGTCCCCGCTGTGGTTTCTCCCGGTCCTCGCCCTGTTCACCGCGGTGACCCCGATTGCCGCGCGCATCGGGCCGCTGTGGCCGATCGCCGTCGTCCTGCATGTGGACGTGATCCGCCTCGGTGTCGGAGCGCTGGACTGGCTCGGCTGGGTGAATGCGGTGGTCGGCTGGCTGGTGCCCTTCGGCCTGGGTGCGATGTGGGCACGGGACGGGTTCGGTACGCGGCGTGCCGGCTGGCTCCTGCTGACAGGGGGTTCTGCGGCCGCCGCAGGGCTGGTCGTCCGGGCTGGCGGTCCCGTGAGCACCTTCGGTGTGACAGGGTCGACGACCACTGGCCCGAACTTGGCCGCCGTGTCACTGGGGTTGGTGCAATGCGGTCTGGCCCTGCTCCTGTACGAGCCGCTACGCAGGGCCACTTCCAGGCGGACAGTCCGGATGACGGCCCGGGTGGTCGGCCGCGCGGATGCCGCGATCCTCGCCTGGCACCAGACCGCGATGCTCGCGGTCACCACCGACCTGCTGGCCCTTGGCCCCCTCTCTGGGCTGCACACCACAGTGGATGGCCCCCGCTGGTTGATCGCCCGCCTGTGCTGGTTCCCAGCCTTCGCTCTTGCCCTGGCCGTATGCCGAGCCGCGTTCTGCCCACCGGCAGGCGCGGACACGACCGCGCAGCTGGACTTTCCACGACTGGTAGGGACGAGACTGATGGATGAACTGGACCATACTGAGCGCATGGACACGGCTGTGAAGGGGGCAGTGCGCGGAGCACTGCACACCGTAAGGAAGGATCTGTTCACGCTGGCCCCGCAGCCGATGCCGCCCATGAGCGGGCCGAGTCCGCTGCGGTGGCTGCCGCATCTCGCAGTCGTCGCGGTGACGGTTCTAGCCGCGCACGGGGGCACAGAGGACATCTCGCCGAGGCCCGTCGGGATGGTCCACGCGGCGCTGCTCGTGCTGGCGCTGCGCTGGCCGGTGCCGGCCTGGTGGCTGTCGCTGGTGATGTTGCCAGTGTTCTCGCTCCATCAGCCTTTCAGCGCGTACGGGGGGTGGGCGTGGGCTGTGCATGCCGGGCTGCTGTTCTTGATCGCGTTGCGCAACCCACTGCGGGTGATGGTCGAGACAGTGCTGCTGAGCACCGTGCTGCTGCTTGGGCTGCAGGTATCGGGTGGCGGGATCGGGCCCTGGCGCTTCGTCGTGATTGTTCTGGTGATGTTCGCTCTCGCCGTGGCCGCCGCGATCGGGGTGCGCAGGACCCGGGAGGTCCGCACCCGGCTCGCGGAGCAGGAGTCAGCCATCGTGCAGGAGCGGGCACGCCGCACGGTTCTGGAGGAACGCGCCCGCATCGCACGCGAGTTGCATGATGTGGTCGCCCACCATATGTCGGTCATCTCCATCCAGGCCGATGCCGCCCCGTACCGTGTCGCGGATCCGCCCAAGGAACTGGTCACGGCGCTGGCCGACATCCGCGCGGGCGCCCTGGAGGGGCTGGTTGAGCTGCGCCAAGCTTTCAGCACAGGAAGGCCGTCGGTGACGCCCATGAGCGACGCGTCGCCCAGGAACTCGCCCTACGCGGGTGGGCTGTCAACGCGTGGGGGCAGGGCGTGTTGACCGACGCCGTACAGTCCGCCCTCCGGGGCACCAGCAGCTCGTTGCGCTGGACACCCGACCTGATCGCAGCCCACGGCAGGCGCGTTGCCCTGATCGACTGCAAGAGCCGGATGACCAGCCGAGCCACCAACCGCCACGTCGTGGAACGCGCCGCGGTCACCGCCCACCTCCAGCTGGTGGCATGGACGCAGCTGCCGGTCTATTACGTCTTCGACAACCTCGACGTACTCACTCCCTACGACGTGCTGATGGCGGGCCGGAGCGGGCCTCGTACGCCCGCTGGATCCGGCTCCCCCTACTGCCTCGTGCCCTCGAGCCACTCCCTGCCCTTCGACGGCACCTTCGGGACCGTGCAACCCCACCACGAGCTGTCTGCCGCCGCCTGACAGACAGTCCGCTGCACCGGGTGCACCGCCCGCACAGTCCCGATTTGGGAGGAGCTTGCACCGCGTTCCTGACCTCGCGGCAGGTCACCGGGGCCCGAGCAACCGGGCCCCAAGCCGGCCTGGCAGGAGGCCCGCGGCCGGGTCACCCCAGTACAACCCGGCCGTGCCCACGGCTCGAAGTCAGCACGCGTGCACGGACACAAATCCCGCCACGCAGCAGCGCAGGCGGATGTGGAGGACGCCGACACCCTGCGACAGCGGGTGAGCGACCGCACCGAGCTGATCGGCCGCCAGGACCAGGAGACCGAACTGAGCAGCAGCGCGCGCGAGCTCTGCCAGTCCGCCAAGGACACAGCCATCGAATTGACCGGCGCCACGTCAATACGATCCGCTGCTCGAGCGGATCGCCGCCCGTCGTGCCGAACTCCCGGCGCTGCGCGAGCGTGCCTCCAGAGCGAGAGGCAGAGCGGCACACGTGCTCTACACCAGCGTGTCAGCGCCGCATGCGCCAGGTGCCGAACAGCCCGGCGACCGCCGCGATGATCACGGAGAAGCCAGCATCCCCGACCGCGAGGTACACCCCCGCGCACAGCCCCAGCAGGGCGACCAGGACAACGAGGTCGAGCACCCGGTGCCGGTCGCCATCAGAGGCCGGCGCCGGTTCGTCAGCGGGGCGGGGCAGTTCGGGCTCGGGAATCTGCGAGGTGGTGTCGATGTCAGCCATGGCTCAAGAAGACCGGCATTGCTCCCTGAATGCCTAGTGATCCGTACGACCTCGGAAAACCCCCGACGCTGCAGGTCAGCAGCAGTACAGATGCGGCTCGTTGCCGAACAGTCGAGCCGTTCAGAAACGTTTAGCGGAATTCGTGGATGTTCAGGACCTGCCCCTTCTACCGTTGGCTCAGACCGTAAGCGGCAAGGGGGAGCCGGTGACACAGAACAGTCCCGAGGTGGACCCGAACGACGCAGCAGCCATCGCCGCATGCAACGAGGCACTGCTCAACTTCACGACCGAGCTGAACCGGCTGCATATCGCCTTCGGCGCACCGTCCTACGCGATGCTCGTCACGGCGTCAGCCCGGCCCAAGCTCACCAAAGCCGGCATCAACGAGGCGCTGACTGGCAAGCGGCTCCCCTCCGTTGAAGCGCTTCTGGAGTTCGTCCGGGTCGTCAGCAACCCACTACCGCCGCCAGACGACTCACCCACGTACAGGGCCAGGCCCGAACTCGTAGCACCGTGGCGGAAGCGGTGGCAGGAGGTCAAACTCCTGCAACGGCAGGCCCAGGACCCTTGGAAACGCCTGCGCACCACCGTGCAGAACACCCTCGACCAGACCCGCAACGAAGGGGAGGCCATCCTCACTAAGGCCCGCGAAGAGGCGGAACGAATCATCGAGCAAGCACGGCTCGACGCCGACGAGTGGCGCGAGGCCCGGAAAGCAGAGACAGAGCTGCTGCTGGCAAGCCACGAAGCAAAACTTGAGGAGTTGCGTCAGGACGCGAGAGCGGCCCAAGCCGAGGCCGCGCAGGTACGGGCCGAGGCCGAACGCAGCGCCGCTGAACGGCTCGCCAAAGCCTCCGCCGAGGCCAAGGACCTGAGAGCAGAAGCCAAGAGGTACGCCAAGCGACTCAATGAAGAGACTCGAAAGAAAGCCTCGAAAGAGACGGATCTCGGCGACGGTGTAACGCTGAGCCTGGCCGCCGTGCCGCAAGAGGTGGTTCGTCGATGGATGAAGGGCTGGAAGGGCGATCGACCAGGGTCTGCAGGTTGAGGCCGGGCTTTCCCAATGCGGTGGTCACCTGCGGTCGTTCGCGGCGAGGATCAGCAGCGGCACGCGGTCCGGGCCAACGTGGCTCAGCGGACTGCGAGAAGACCGGCGCACAGTTATGCCGCTTAGGGCGACGCGGAAGGGCCGGCGCCCTGGTGACCAATGCTGGAAGCGGGACTCAACGACGTCGAGGGGACTCCGCTCCGCCCCGGTTCGGGCAGCTGAACCTCGCAGTGGTCGCCCCCGAGGATGAGCACCAGCGCCGCCAGTACCGAGGTGCCGCAGACGATTGCCCCGACAATGTCGCCCTTGCCGAGCGGCCCTTGGCGAGTGTGCATGTAGACGAAGTACCCCACGACGCACGCCACCACCATGAGGGCGCCGCCGACGGGGTCGATGTGCACAGTCAAGGTCAGTCTCCCGCTCGCGGGCCGCGTGACGGCCCCGAGGGGCGTCCTCCGGCAGCCACCGCATGTGGCGGGTTCCTGGCCAGACACCTCACGTTGCTATGCCGTCAAATCCCCTGGGGTGAGCCTCCGAACACCGCGCGGCCGTGGACAGCTCTTGACGACTGCATAGCTGGTGCTGTCGAAGACGGATCGAGCAGCTAAGAGGTTGTCTCACGTGGACAGGTTCCTGAGCTCCTTGCAGCAGGTCGGGGCGGTGACCATAGCTGACCACGGCTCCGCCAGTCGTTGCGGACCGCGTACGGGATCTTGAGACCATGAGCAGCCCATGGCAGGCTCATGCCGCATGATCGATGAGTTCGCGAAAGACAACCTGCACAAGAGACTGCGGCGGGACCGTGAGGCGCTGCTCTGGAAGCTCGACGGCTTGTCCGAATACGACGCGCGCCGGCCTCTGACAGTAACCGGGACCAACCTCCTCGGCCTGGTCAAACACGTGGCCACGGTCGAGGCCAGGTACTTCGGTGAGGTCTTCGACCGCCCTTCTCCGGAACCGCTGTGCCGGTGGCAGGACTCCGACGGCAGCGATCAATGGGCGGCCGAGAACGAGACGCGCGATCAGATCGTCGGGTTCTACCGGCGCACGCGGGAACACTCGGACGCGACGATCAACGAGCTTGCCCTCGATGCCCCCGGCCACGTGCCCTGGTGGTCGGAGCCTTATCCGAACACGAACCTGTTCGCCATCATGGTCCATGTCCTCGGCGAGACCATCCGGCATGCCGGGCACGCCGACATCCTGCGCGAGGGCGTCGACGGCCGGACCGGGGTGCGCGCCGAAAACGAGCAGCCGATCGACGAGGAAGCCCGTGCAGCCTACTTCGCGAAGATCGAGCAGACCGCCAGGACGGCCGCACCAACCAAGGCTTAGAAGGCTGTCCCACGACGTGACGTGATGTTCGAGCGGCATGATGCCGGTTGTGAGTGCTGATCTGTCGAAGCGTCTGGTTCCTGATGCACTCTGGGAGCTGGTTGCCCCGTTATTGCCGTCGTTCGCGGCTCGACCGCAAGGTGGTGGGACCGCTCCGTGTGACGAACGGGCCGTGTTCACGGCAGTGGTGTACGTCCTGACCACCGGCTGTGCCTGGCGGCATCTGCCGCCGACGTTCGGCACGTCCCCCGCCACCGCGCATCGCCGCTTCACGATATGGACCGAGGCCGGCCTGTGGCGTCGGCTCCACCGGGCGGTGCTGGACGAACTCGGGGCCTGGGGCGAGGTGGACTGGACGTCGGCGATCGTCGACGCGGCCTCCGTTCGCTCCAAAGGGGGGATCGCTGGCCGGTCCGAACCCGGTCGATCGCGGCCAGAAGGGCAGCAAGCTGCATGTGCTGTCCGATGCCCAGGGCGTCCCACTCACCGTCGCCGTGTCCGGCGCGAACATGCACGACAGCCTCGCCCTCAAGCCGCTCATCCTCGGCATCCCCGCCATCCGGTCCCGCCGGGGGCCACGGCGGCGCCGCCCCGTCAAACTCCGCGCGAACAAGGCGTACTTTTCCGGCGAACACCTGGCCTGGCTGCGCGAGCGTGGGCTCGTCGCGCGCATCGCGCGGCCAGGCGTCGACTCCGGCGAACGCCTCGGTCGGCACCGCTGGAAGATCGAGCGGTCGATCGCTTGGCTCTTCGGCTACCGCCGTTTGACCGTCCGGTACGAACGAAAGGGCTCACACTTCCTCGCCTTCCTCGGCCTGGCTGCTGCCCTGACCTGCTACAAGAAGCTCGCGAAACTTGCCACGTGAGACACCCTCTAAGGCCAATGCCGTTGCTTTACGGATCTGCTGGTTGGGGTCTGGTGATCAGGACGGCTCGTGTGCCGGTGCGGGTGGGCTGGGGCCAGTCATGGTGTTCAGGTCGTTTGAGCCGGTAGTTGGACATCTTGCGTTTCACGACGCGGGGCTGGCTGCGCAGGCGTCTGTTGGGCAGGAGTCGTTCCAGGAGGTCCTGTTCGAGTATCACCAGGGCTCTGACCAGGAGGTCAGGGGGAAAAGCTGCCGGGCGTGACGGTCACGCTGCGGCGGGCAGAGCGCAGGGTTTCGGTGAAGGAGACCCGGTCGGGGTCCAGGCCACGGGTGGCGGCCGTTCTCAGCATGAGCTCGCGCAGGGCGTGGTGGACCAGCAGGTGTGCCCAGATCTGCTGGCGGACGCCGTCGGGGGTTTTGCTGCTGAGGACGACGCGTGCGCCGCGCTGATGAGTCTTGATCTCAGCGAAAACGGACTCGATCTCCCAGCGTTCGCGGTAGAGCGCGGCCAGTTGCCGGGCCGGATACCGTCGGGCGTCCAGCAGGGTGGTGACCAGGCGGTATCCGCCGGCTGCATCCTCGCCGAGCTGGTCCTTGAGCCGGTAGGCCAGGACCCGGACCACGATGGGCTCGTTCCGGGCAGGGTCGCTGCTTGCGCGGATCTGTGACAGCCACGACCCGTCACGGAACTGCCTGGTGACGGGCAGGACGCGGTTGGCGGGCACCCGCCAGAGCAGGTCGGCGCCGGTGGCGGTGAATGCCTGCCACAACGGGACACCGAGGAACTCCCGGTCGGCCAGGACGAGCTGGCCGGGACCGCAGGAACGCGGCAGACGGGCCACCAGGGTGACTTCACCGGTGCGGCAGCCGGCCAGTTCCGCGTCCAGCACCGCATGGCTGCCCAGCTCCACCAGGGCAGCCATCCGCACCTGCGGAAACGCACTCCGGCCTGTCCCGCGGCCGCTGCCCGGACGATCGAAGGCAGCCTCGTTGGCCGCGGTGTCCGCGACGTCCCAGCAGGTCCCGTCCACCGCCAGCAGCCGCAGCCCCCGCCAGAACGCCCCGGGCGTCGCCTCGGTGGCCATCGGCTTGGCCGTCGTGGCGAACAGCACCCGCAAGGGCTCCGAGCCCAGCCGTTGCCGGGCCCGGAACAGCGAGGACTTCGCCGGCACGTGCCAGGCACCGAGCAGTCCCTGGCTTCGCAGACCCTCCACCAGGTGCCGCATCACTTCCAGATACGGAGCCGGAGAGAACAACGCGAGCCCCAGCACGAAGTACAGCACCAGCCGGGCGGGAAGCAGTCGCTTGCGTTGTTCCGCGCAGCCGCAAGCGGCCACCACCCGATCCACCAACCCCGGCGGATACACCCAGGTCAACAGCCCCAGACCCGATAACTCAGAGACACTCACAGCCACCCGAACCACCCCCGGGACCACTGCCAAGCAGCCTACGCCCGCAACCTAAAACAACGGCATTGCCTCTAAGGCCCGGTGCAAAGCACGGGGGCGGTTGACGCAGGATGACGTCGTGGAGAGCGCGGTCGAGGAGATCAAGATCTGGTTCCGTTTCGTTCCTCGGGAAGGATGGTTCCCGCAGGACACTGAGGGCCTGTGGGCGACGAGGCTCGGCGTCGACACGGCCTGCGTACAGAATGCCGCCTTCCTTCAGGACGGAGTATCCAAGGGCGACGTCGTGCGGTTCCGGACCGACTCCGACGGCCTTCACTGGGCTGTCGAGCGGATCAGTTCCTCTGGCAACCCCCGGTCAGCCGACGGGGATGACGTAAGCGCGGGCGAAGTGGTGCCGATGTGGCCTCGTGGAGGTGTCCGGCGATGACGTCGTCGGTGCCGGACGCCTTCGCGGCAGGGAGCAACGGCTTGGCCGTCGCCGTCGCCCTGGCCCAGGGTGATGGCTGGCTGGACTGCCTGAGGCGCGCTCGGTGTCGTGTCCGTGTCCGGTTCACAGCGGGTGGCGTGGGTGGGGGCGGACGGTCGTCACGGGGGAGGTCTGGGCGTTGGCTGGGTGGAGCGTCTGTCCGGCGGCCAGTTCGCGGTAGGTGGGACTGCTGGTGAGTAGTTCCTGGTGACGTCCTTGGGCGGTGGTGCGGCCGTTGTCCAGTACGACGATCTGGTCGGCGTGCTGGACGGTGGACAGCCGGTGTGCGATGACCAGGATGGCGCATTCTCGGGCGACGTCCTTCATCACTGTGGTGAGCGCGGTCTCATTGATGGTGTCGAGGTGGGAGGTGGGCTCGTCGAGCAGGAGGATCGAGGGGCGGGCGAGCAGGGCGCGGGCCAGGGCGACCCGTTGGCGCTCTCCCGCTGACAGGGTGCCGCCGCGTTCGCCGAGCATTCCCGACAAGCCGTCCGGCAGCCGCCGCACGACGCCTTCCAGCTGGGCGAGCTCGACGACGTGTTGCACTTCTGCCTGGGTGGCGTCGGGCGTGGCGTAGGTGATGTTGTCCCAGAGGGTGCCGTGGACGACGTGTGCGTTCTGGTCGACGACGGCGATGCGTCCGCGGCATGCGGTGCGGCTCAGTGCGGTGGCGGGCAGGCCGTCGAAGAGCAGGGTCCCGGAGTCCGGTTCGTGGAATCTGGCGATGAGGGCGAAGATCGTGCTCTTTCCGGCACCCGACAGGCCGACCAGGGCCGTCTGCTGCCGGTAGGGGACAGTGAACGAGACGCCGCGCAGCACCGGCCGGTCCGGGTCGTAGCCGAAGCTGAGATTGCGCAGGGCGAGGGCGGGTTCCTGGTACGGGATGGTCTGCCGGGCCGCCTCGCGCGTGTATGCCCGGACGGCCGGGGTCTGCTGGGAGGGCTCCGCCGGCAGGGAAAGTGCCTGCTCGATGCGCTGGTAGGCCCCCATGCCACGCTGGATCAGGCCGGCTGCCCGGAAGACCGAGGACAGTGGAAGGACCAGGTAGGAGGCGTACAGCAGGAAGGCGACCAGGTCGCCGAGGGAGTTGGCGTGGCCGTTGACCCGCAGGCCGCCGATGACCAGGACGATCAGGAAGGAGCCCTGGACGGCGAGTTCGACCGCGGGGCTCATCAGGGAGGCGAGTTTCGCGGTCCGTACGCCGGCGCGGTAGGCCGCCTCGACGCATTCTCCGATGCGGCCCGCTTCACGGTCCTCGGCTCGGTGAACCCGGACCATCGGCAGGGCGCCGAGCGCGCGTTCGAGGTCGGCGGCGATCGCGCCGACGGAGGTCTGCATGCGTTCGGAGGCAGCCCGGATGCCCTTGAGAAGCGAGGCGACGATCACGGCGGCGGTAGCTACGGTCGCTGTGACCAGGAGCAGCAGCAGCGGGTCGATCCACACCATGAGGACGATCGCCCCCGCCGCGACGAGGGCACCCGTCACCAGATCGACCAGTGCCTGGGAGACGACTTCTCTGAGCAGGGTGGTGTCGGCGGTGACCCGGGAGATCAGGTCGCCGCTGCGGTGCCGGTCGTACTCCCGCATCTCCAGCCGGAGCAGCCGCGCCACCAGGCTGTGGCGCAGCCCTCGTACGATGCTTTCGCCCATGCGCTCCAGGACGAAGCGGCCCACCGCGCTGGTCGCCGCTTCGGTGACGAACAGTACGGCCAGGAGCAGCAGCAAGGGCCACAACACCTGTCCCCGTCCGCTCGCGTCCACGGCCTGTTTGGCGACGAGCGGCTGGGCAAGCCCGAGCGCCGAGCCGACGAGGGTGAGTACGGTGGCGACGGTGATGGTGGCCCGGTGGCCGGTGGTGAGCCGGTACATGGTGGCGACCGCGGCTCGGGTGGAGCGGTCGCCCGCGGCCGTCGGCTGTGCCTGATCCACGACGGTGTCGGTCATCGGCCCGATCGGCTCCCGGGAGCGACCGTGATGAGCCGGGTGAAGTAGTCGTCGGGTACACCCTCGTCCACGGGGCGGCCGTCCGCCTCGATCCAGGCGTGCGCCGTGAACGGCGGCACCACGCGCACCCCGGTGCACCAGGTCGGCCAGCTCCCTGACAGGCGGCACAGCAGCGCGGCTCCCAGGGAACGGCGCAGGCAGCCTTTCGGGCCGGCGCAGCGCAGGCTCACCGCGCACATCGCGTCCCGTGCGTTCTTGGCCTGTGTGGCGGTGGCCGGCGTGGCTCCGCGACATGCGAGGTGGAGCACGGCACGGATCCGGCGGGGCGGCAGGAGGGCGATGACGAGGGCGGGGGTCAGGACGAGACGGGCGGCCAGGCGCCGGGTGAAGGGCACGCCGGTGGGCCGCTCCAGGGCGCTGGGGGTCGTCATTCGGCCAGCCCCGAGGCCCGCAGTTGCTGTACGAGGGCGTCGACGTCCTGCTTCGCCTGGACGAGGTCGATGTCGAACTCGTCGGCGAGCGCGGCGACCGCGGCGGCTTGGTCACCGCCCGCCATCAGCGTGTTGACCACCAGGGTGCCAGTGGGATTCAGCTCCCAGTAGTCCCCGGCTCGTTCGTCCAGGAGGACCGTGCCGTAGTCCGTCTCGGCTGTGGAGACATTGGCGCCGAACTTCAATGCCATGCGTGTGCCTTTCTGCTGGGGAACGGTGGTCATGAGGAGGCGGGAGCCTTGGGCCCGGTGGTTCGGTGGAGGCCGCGCAGCCACACTTCGGCGGCAATGGTCGAGTAGAGGATCGCGTCGCGCAGTTCGGGTGTGGCCGGGCGTTGGGCGAGCCGGCGCAGGGCTGCGCCGTCGACCAGTCCGAGCTGTTCCAGCCGGGAGTCCTCCCAGAGCGCCAGCAGATCGGCGCGGTGTTCGCGCAGTCCGTTGGATGCGTCCATGGAAGCGGCGGCCTTGTTGGTGCGCCGCAGGCACGCGTCGGGCACGATCCCGCTCATGGCAGTGGTCAGGAGGGGTTTGTACTGCCAGGGCGTGACGCGCTCGCTCGGGCGCACGGCGAGGCATGCCTCGATGACGCGGTCGTCGAGAAACGGCGATGCCATCGGCACACCGGCTCGGGCGGCCATCCCGTCCCACTGGCGGATGATGCGGGTGCAGGAAAGGATCTGTTCGAGGTCGGTGTGCAGGCCGCGGTCCGGGTGCAGCGGTACGGCGGTCATGGCGGCCTCTCGCAGCGCCCGTTGGGCCATCCGTTCGGCGTCGGGGGTGATCCAGTCGAAGAGGCGAGGGGGCATGCCCCAGCCGAGGCTGGTGCTGACGGTGGCGGGTAGTGGGTCTCGCAGGCGGCCGCTGGAGTCGGCCAGCCACTTCCCGTACGGCCGCGAGTCGGCCAGCGCGCGTGCCGTGCCGCCAAGTGGCCACTGCCACAGGGCCCTGAAGCCGCGCAGCCGGCGCAGCGCGAACAGCGGGCGGGTGCGGAGCAGTCGGTGGTAGTACGCCTCCGAGCACCAGGCCACGTGGTCGCCGCCGATGCCGGTCAGGTGCAACCGGCTGCCCCGCTCCGCCAGGCCGGGCAGGTGGTGCAGGACCCTTGAGCGGTCCATGACGCCGATGGTCGGTTCGTCCAGCAGGTCATCGATGCCGAGCAGGCCGGTGTAGACGAGCGGCGAGGTATCGGCATCCCACACCACATGGTCGATGTCCGGCATCGACCGGGCGGCCTGTTCTGCCCAGTACAGATCGGTGTCGGCGGGGTCACGACCAGGCCAGGTGCTGGCCACTACCCGGGCTGGTGAGCGGTCCGCCAGGAAACAGATGGAGGTGGAATCCAGGCCGCCTGACAGGTCGCAGCTGACCACGCCACCCTGCCGGGTACGAGCATCGACCGCCGCGGCCAGGGCTTCGCGGACGAGTGAGGCGCCATCGGCGAGAGTACGTACCGGTTCCGGCGGTGCCCACCAGCGCGAGTGGCGCACGCTCCGGCCATCCGGCGAAACGATCAGCGCGTCCTGGGGAGACACGGAAGTGACGCCTCGCCACATGGGTGCCTCGGCGAGTGGATGGGGAACCGGCCACAGCAGCCGGACGGCCAGTTGCTCCTCGTCCGGGTCAGCACCGAGCGCCGCGGCGAGTACGTCGGCGCGGCTGGCAGCCACCTGTGTTCCGTCAACGGGGGCATGGAAGACCAGCCGGAGCCCGGAGGCGGTGCCCTGCACCCTGAGCCGCCCGCCGAGCGCGGCGACGAGATGGAAGCTCCCTGGAAGGGAGCGGGCCAGTGCGTCGAGTTCGGCAAGATCCCGCAGCCTCCCGGCGTGGCGCTCAAGCTCTACGGCGTCGATCCGACAGCAGCCGATGACGGCGAGGACCGTGTGGCCGGCGCGCGCGGTGACGATCTCCTCATCGTGCCACTGCCCCACCAGCCAGGGCCGGCCCGAAGCGTGCTGCAGGATTCGCGTTCCGGGGCGGGCGAAGGAGCGGGCCACGGCGGCCGCGTCCTCCCGGTCGGTGAAGACCGTGAAGTGCGCGTCGCCGGGGCCCGTCCCCGCACTCTCGTGCAGTTCAGTCATGACGTCGGGTCAGGAACCGTCGCTCGTCAGTTCTTGCTCAGGATGAGACGGTCGTTGCCGGAGCTCTGCAGGAGCCCGGTCTTCTTCCGGAACGTCCCGAGCCGGACCAGCGTCGGCGCCTCGTAAGCCTTCTTCATGACTTCTCCTCACATGGGGTGTACACGACCGCCGCCTGGCTGGCCGGGAACCGGAGACCGGTTCCTGGCCGTCCCGTCCAGGCTCATCGGGAGCCGGAACAAGGAAGCGGGTGTACCCAAATAGCTACGTGCATAGGTGGATGCCATAGCAAGGTCACTAGAGAAAATGGGATCATATGTAAAGTTCTAAAGTGGCCAGAGAGCTGTACTGCGGCTCGCGAGGTTCGTCAAAAATGAAACATCAGGCGAGCGGGATGCGCGCAAGGACGGCAAAACGATTCGGCCTGCGCATCGAGAAGCACACGGCGGGTGTGGCGATGAGGGCGCACCAACCGGAACCGACCGGAGCCGCCGGGGCGCACTCCGATCTCGCCGCCGCGCTCCCTTCCCCGCTTCCTCTGCCTGAATGGCTGGATACTGCCGCCGATCTCCATTGCCTCGCAGACGGTCCGAGGCCAGGGGCAGGCCTCTCTATTGCAACATCGATCGAGCGGACCGCGTATCTGCGGTTCAAGCGGTAGAACCGCATGAGCCACATCCGTTCTTCTGAGGTGGTTTCCACGGACGCGAGTTGACCGGTCCGAACCGGGGGCCGTGTTTCATAGGTGTTCGCTTGTGAAACACGGCGCCGCCCGCCGATCATGCTGCGGGTTTCATGTTTCATGTGTTGTTGCAAATAGCTGGACGGCTGAAACACCCTCATGAAACAGTCAGGGCTCGTGAGCGACGACTTCAAGCGCGTGGAATCGCACGCCTGCCCGATGTCCACCTGCGCCGCCCCGGCGGGCTCGCCGTGCCGCACCGGCAAGGGCAAGGTGACCAGCCAGTACCACACCGCCCGCTTCCGGCTGGTGCCAAAACTCGTCAAGGCGCTGAACGTACCGACCCCCGCCGTGCGCAAGCCCGGCTCGGTCTGGACCGAGCTGCCCCGGCCCAAGGGTGTCGGCACCGAGCCGATCGGACACGTCCGCCTCGGGTACGCGCGCGCGTCCACGGCCCGCCAGTCCCTGGACTCCCAGCTCGACTCGCTGACCGAGGGGGGCGCCACCCGGATCTTCTCCGAGAAGATCTCCACCCGCGCCACCCAACGGCCCGAGCTGGACAAGGCCGTCAAGCTCGCCGGCGAACTGCGCGCCTCCGGCGTCCGCGTCACCCTCGTCGTCCACGAGCACAAACGACTCGGCCGCGGCATCGAACTGGCGACGCTGGCCGAAGAGCTCAAGGCCAGTGACGTCGGCCTTCACTTCCTCACCGGTGAGCTCCAGGGCTCGCACGACCCCTCCGGCGTCGTATTCACCGTGCTGGCGGCTCTCTCCGGCATGGAACGCGAGTACATCCGCGACCGCACCCTCGAAGGCCACGAGTCCGCCCGCAAGTGCGGCAAAACCATCGGCGGCGCGGGCGTCACCGACGACCACATGCTCTCCATGGCCCTCCACCTGCGGGAGCAAGAGATGAGCCTCCGCGACATCGCCTCCCGCCTCGTCATCACCAACGGCCAGAAGAAGGGCCAGCACCCCTCACCCGCCACCGTCATGCGCATGCTGCGCGAACACGACGAACAGACCACCGCGCCTTTGGCGTCGTAGGCAACTGGCTACCCTCCACCTACGCGAGGGGGCAAGATCATTCCTTAGCGTTCAATCCAGCAGCGTTACCGGCGGGACCCCGGCACGCCAAGCCCGCCAGCTGGCAGCAGAAGCCGGTCATCCGGTCAGTGAAGTCGTGCAGCGCGAGATCGAAGCAACCCTGCATGCGGTCCTGGCCGATCCCCAGGCAGCACAGGAATGGGCCTCAGGCCAACTCGTCAAGCCTCTCAATCCCCTGGTGGGCTTCACCGCGGCCACGCTCAGCGCCACCGCGCGGACGGCTGCTCCCCCACCCCCAACACGATCCAGCCGCCCGGCCAGTCAGGACCAACAGGACAGTGCCGACAGCTCGGTCCGGAGCGCCAAGGAGCAGCGCCGCGAGACAGAGCGGCAACGGAAGGTCGCCCAGGCCCGCCAGGACGCGGCAAGCGCCGAGCAACAGGCACGCGACCGGGAGGAAGAACGCCAGCGAGCCGAATCAGCGCAGGAGCAGGCCAAGAAACAGCTCCAGGCGGCAGAGGCACGGTCCGCCGCCCTCGCCGAGGAGATGAAATCCGCCCAGGAGCAAACACGCCAGGCACGAAGCGCACTGGACCAAGCCCGGCGCGGCATGTCGGATGCCGCCCGCAAGGCCCGCGAAGCACGAAGCGGCGCCGAGACCGCGCGCGCCCGCGCCACACGCATCGAGGAAGCGAAATGATCGACGTGGTCCTGGTGCACCGCCGGTCGGGCGCTACCCGCGGCGTCCCAGGGCT
Organism: Streptomyces sp. NBC_00885; assembly: GCF_045207475.1. Classification (NCBI taxonomy): domain Bacteria; kingdom Bacillati; phylum Actinomycetota; class Actinomycetes; order Kitasatosporales; family Streptomycetaceae; genus Streptomyces; species Streptomyces sp. NBC_00885. Next base: position 86,928 of record NZ_CP108796.1, on the reverse strand, counting down.
CTTGAGCCAGCCCTTCGCCCCATCCGTCTCCGGCTCGGTCTCTGGTCGTCCGACATCTGCTCGATTGGGCGGGCAAATTTTGTCGCGGTTCGTTGTCCGAGCTCGGCTCAGGCGGTAGCCGTCTCGGTTGGAGATGTGTGCGGCAACGGCGTCCCGCCGATCTGGAAGTGTACGCCGTCGGGCGAGCCGGCGGTGTAGGTCGGCTTCAGGGTGAACCTGATCGAAGAGACGGGTTCCCGCCCGCGGAGGCGAACGCTGCCGTTGGAGTCACTGGGCCCAAGGCTCCCGTCGGGATTGGGGACAGGATCCGCAAACTCGCCTCTGACCTTGTTGCCGTCGACCTCGAAGTGATCGTCGCCGCTGAGCCGGTCGACGCGCGTACCCGACGGAAGTTCCAGGAACTCCAGCTCGGAGGCGAGCGATCCCAGGTGGAAGACGGGATCCTTCACCGGGGGACGGAAACTGACCTCGAGCGCACTGCCTTCGAAATGACCGACGATTTCGATCATGTCCGATGCGGGCAGCGGCGGGGTGAAGTACGCCAACCCGAATTCCGTCCAGTCCTCGTGCAGGTAAGCGGCACCCAGGGGCCCGGTGAGCGTTACCGAAGTGCGGCGGTCCAGGGTTCCCTCGGCCGTGGTGCGCTCGTCGTTGCGGGACGTCCAGTCGACGAACACAGGCTGTTCTACCGTCCCGCCGATCTGGAGGTGTACGCCGTCGGGCGAGCCGGCGGTGTAGGTCGGCTTCAGGGTGAACCTGATCGAAGAGACGGGTTCCCGCCCGCGGAGGCGAACGCTGCCGTTAGAGTCACTGGGCCCAAGGCTCCCGTCGGGATTGGGGACAGGATCCGCAAACTGGCCCTTGACCTTGTTGCCGTCGACCTCGAAATGTTCGTCGCCGCTGAGCCGCTCGACGCGCGTACCCGCCGGAAGCTCCAGGAACTCCAGCTCGGAGGCGAGCGATCCCAGGTGGAAGACGGGATCCTTCACCGGGGGACGGAAACTGACCTCGAGCGTACTGCCTTCGAAATGACCGACCATTTCGATCATGTCCGATGCGGGCAGCGGCGGGGTGAAGTACGCCAACCCGAATTCCGTCCAGTCCTCGTGCAGGTAGACGGCGCCCAGGGGCCCGGCGAGCGTCACCGAAGCACCGCCCAGGCTTCCAATCGCCTCGGTCCGCTCATCGTTGCGGGACGTCCAGTCGACGAACACAGGCTGAAGTGTTGCCATTTGCCTTGACCGCCTCACACCGGGGGTCGGATCGGCCACCTCCATGGCGGCTGAATGAGGGATTCCGCCCCCAGGTTGCATCCACCGTGTCGCGGACCCGACATGACGAGGCAGAGCGCGAATCGGGGGCGCTCGAAGCACCGGTAGCCCGCTCCCAGAAACGTGAAGGACGGCCGTGACCAGTGGTGCCGGCGTGGCGTTTGGCTCAGGGCAGTCTCTATTGGCCTTCGGGGCGAGCGTGCAGATGGGCGAGGATCCCGTTGCTGCCGGCAGCGTCTTCCGCGGCTGCTCGCTCCGCCTGGAGATCGCGGTGGACTCGCTCGCACGTCGGGCACCGCCCGCCTTCCGCTGCCTGGTAGCCGTCGCTCACCGCGTCAGGGGTGACGTCCCTACCGCAGCCCAACTAGAAGGAACTGTGCCGGTGTTCAGCCGCAGTCGTTGTTGTTGATCTTCAGCGAGCGGGTCTGGTCGTTGAGGTGTAGGAGCGCAGGTCGTGGATGGAGCCGCCGCTGCGGGTCACACAAACCCACCGTCCGTGGTGATTGCGCTTCTCGTAGACGCGGGCGGTCTTGCCGGAGTTGTTCCTGATGGAGCTGCCGTCGTCGCGGATCTGTGAGGGCAGGTCCTTCACACTTCCGTCAGCCGCCCGCCGGACCCACGGCTGACCTCCGAAGTTGATGTCCGGGTAGATGCAGACGTAGCCATCGGGGCATCCCACCGCACGCACGGCGGAGGTTGTCGTACCTGCGCCGGGCTTCATCACCGTACCGGTGGCCTGAGCCGACGACTGCAGACTCGACGGCACCAGAGCAAGGACAGCGGCTACAGCGGAACGCGTCATGGTTGTCATCACACGGATACAGGTAGCGCGCACCGCACCGCTCCACCCCCCCAGACCGCGCGAACTCACCACCCCGGGTCACGAAGTTCACCGCAGAAACGATCACCCTGACCTTCGCCGCGGGCTCTCTGGGACCAACCGCGTCCGTCTCCTATGCCCGGCGGCCTGCCGGGGTGTGCATAGGTGCGGCGTGCGGATCACGGGTCTGTTCCCAGTCAGTCACCTCCCGAGCGGGATAGGTCGTGCGCAGGCCGAACCTGGGGAACCCCAAGGGGCCGTCAGATGCTTCCTCGGAAAAGGCGTTCAGCTCTTTCGCCCAGTAATCAGAACCCATTTCTGGACCTCAAAGCTGATCGCCGTCTACTTGTAGACCTGGCTCAGCGCCCAGATCGCCCAGACGATCACGGTCAGCGGAATCACGACGGCCGCGGTGCCGAGCGCGACACCCGCCCGCGCCCGGAAGCGATCGGCTCCCTCCCGGCCCCGCATCCTGCGCAGAGCGACGGTGCCTGAGACGACCGCAGATATCCCCACGGGCACGATCAAATAAACGGGAAGAAGGCGGACCCACATCGGGACCGGGACGGGCAGCAAGGGGCAGACAATCATCGCGACGGCGACAGCACCCAGTACAAGCGACGTCGTACCCCGCGACTGCTGCCGCGCCGCCACCTGTTCACTCGATCCGGCCATCTGCTCAACGGAACTCATGCTCGGGATGCTAGGCAGCAGGTACCGCGCTCCGCTTGGGCGCGAGTACCTAGGTCGTCCTGAGTAGCCCGCAGCCGAATAGACGGCACGAGACCAGCGCAGGAGCGGGCAGCGCCTCCACAGGTCTGTAAGCCCTGTTGCTCCTAGTGCTGAATTCCTCAAACGATGTACACATATCGGCACCGTAGTAAGCGAGTTGGCGGTGTGGGTCTGCCCCAGACCAGGGGCTGGCACGGGAGTTGAGTTGGTCGCTGGCCAGGGCCGTGGCCTGGTCGATGTCATCGCGGGTAGCGAATGAACGGCCGGCGAGGGTGGCTTTGCGGAAGATGCGCCACCAGCCTTCTTGCAGGTTGAGCCAGCATGCCCCGACGAGGATGAAGGCGTGGTGGATGCGGGGATGGTCCTCGAGCCAGGTCCGAGTGGACAGGCTGTTGTCACTGGACAGATTGTCGGTGACGATCCAGATCTCCCCGTCCGGGTGGGCCTGCTCGAGCCATTGCAGGAACTGCTGGTAGAAGACGCTGTTGCGAGAGGATGGGGTCATCGTGACTGCCTGGCCGTCGGTTGGTCGCAGACCGCCGTAGACCCAGGTTTTCTCCGGTCCGCGGCTGTAGTCAAGTTCCGCATTGATCCCGTGCCGGCCCGGTGACCAGGTGGGTGCGGGCGGGAAGGTTCGCGGGATCACTGGCCCCAGCTCGTCGGCGCAGATCACCGCGGCCAACCCGTGGCGGCCCTCGGTATCAGCTGAGCAAGCAACTCCCACTTCCGGTCTGTGAGTTCATGACGGCGAATCACCCCGCCACGGGTTGTCAGGCTCGTATGGAGAGAAGAAGCGCCTCGTTCTGTGGGGTGTGTGAGATGCCGACGTATACCCTTCCCTGATTCACGACTGGTGCCCACCAAACGAGCCCGCCCCCCGTGTAAAAAGTCCAGCGTTCTTCGCCGGTTTCCAGGTTCAGGGCCCACACGTAGGCGCCGTGCGCTGCGTACACGACCCCGCCGGAAATCACCGTGTTGCCTCCGACCCGACCCTCAGCAGGAGCCCAGCGCTTGACACCCGTCGACGCATCCAGCGCTACGAACTGTTCCACGCCCCCCACGCAGACCAGGCCGTTGGCCACCGAGGGCGACCACCACCAGCCTTCGTGCGACCACCTCAGCTCCCCGCTGTCTGCCTCAAGCGCGTACAACCGTTCATTGCTCGGTGCATAGATCACGCCGTTAGCGACGACAGGAGCGTGCAAGAAAGCGCCGCCAGCCTCAAAGGTCCAGCGCAGGCGTCCAGTGCCTGCCTCCAGTGCACGCAGCCGGTGGTCATAGCTGGCGACGAAGACGAGGCCATCAGCAACGGCAGGCGCCGCCTGCACCTTGCCAAGGGTGCGAAACGGGCTGGACCAGCAGGGCTCGCCTGTCTCAGCATCCACTGCCCAAAGGCCAGTCTCCCCACCCACGTAGACCACACCGTCAGCCACAGCCGGGCGCGAGGTCTCCCACTCCCCAGTGGGCCAAGACCACGTCTCGCTGCCGTCCCGCGCATCCAGCGCGTACAGGCGCTGCGTATCGCTGACATACACGACTCCATTCGCTACCGACGGAGCCGAGGGGTACTGCAGGCGTCGCTTCCAACGCACGCGGCCGGAACCTGCCTGCACCGCCCACACATGTTCCGTGTCGCTGACGTACACCGTGTCCTCGTCGGTAGCCAAAAACGACGCCAAGCCGCCACTGGATCCCAGCGGGTGCATCCACTCGGGCTCTCGGCGCTTACCCGCGGGCTGGGGGGCGCCACTGCTGTCCTTGGGCAGCGGGGTGTGAGGGGGCCGGGTGATTCCGAGGCGTCCCGCCGCCCCCGCCTCGATGCGGGCGAACGGCTGCGAGCCCTGGTCGAGCCTGCCCTCCGCCGGGGTGGCGATCCAGGCCGGGAAGTCCGAGGATCGTCCGACGAGGTCGGCCATCCGGCCTGCCACACGGCGCCCCGTCTCGACCAGTTCGGCCGTAGGCACCGCTTCCAGGAGCAGGTAGCGCGCGTCCGGGGTGAACTCGAAGGCTGGCACTTCGACGTCGTCGAGTGGCTTGAGCAGGCCGCCGAGGAGTACCTCGGCCAAAGGGGCCGGGCCGTGGGCACCGGGTAGGCAGGCGTGGACCAGGCGCATGACGGGGACGGTCACCGGGGAGTAAGCAGCCAGGTGGGCGGCGAGCCGGTAGGCGTCCCGGGAGGCTGTGCGGCGGAAGTCGGTGACCGACAGTGCAGGGCGGGGTGAGAGGCTGCCGGAAGCGGTGGGTGGGGTCCACAACGACAGCGGTGTGAGACGACCGATGGCGGTCAAGGATTTGGTCCAGGCGGCCAGGGAGGCGGGGGCCGTTTCCAGCACGGGGATGGGCGTGCGGCCTGGGGGGAGCGGGGTGCCGGGAAGCGCTGGGTGAGTGACCGTCCAGGTGACGTTGGGCGAGCCGCGGCGGTGCTGGGCCACGTGCCAGGTATCGGCGGTGAGGAAGGTGCCGGGCCACATGCGGCGGGGCAGGGTGTGGACGACGGCGGTCGGGCCGAGCCGGGCCACGTGGTTGAGCAGTCTGCGCACGCGGCCGTCGGTCCAGACGGTGCGGGTGCCGTCGGTGAGGGCGAGGACCATCGTGCGGCCGGTCGGGTCGAACAGGTTGGCGTACGGGTGTTGCAGGGCGCGGTCCAGGGGGACTGTGCGGATCTCTCGGAAGGCGCCGCAGCGTTCGAGCAAGGACTGCAGTTCGCGGGCGTGGCCCCGCCACAGCTGCATGGACAGGCCGTCGTCCACGACCAGGACCAGCCGCAGCCAGCGCTCGGGGACCGGGCGGTCCACGACGTACGGGACGCCGGTGTCGGCGCGGGCAGCGGCGGTCGCTGCCTCGTCGAGCTCCCGGCCGGACATGCCGGGGACACTGCGCTTCAGTGGACGCAGGGCTCGGCCCAGCTTGAGCTGCCGGGACAGGGCGCGAGGCCCGGGCAACCGTACGGGCTTGGCTGTCCCCGGGCCGGTCCGGACTGCGCCGCGGCCGGACTCTTCTTCAGTGCTGTACGCCGGAGGTGCGGCATGCGCCCCTACGGCCGGGGCCGCGTCCCGGGGGGGAAGTGCGGACCCGGGGAACGACTGGTGGGACTCCTGGGTGGGCGGAGGGGCGGCAGCGATAGCCCGCGCCACAGGTGCCGCCGCTCCGGTCGGCAGCCGAGCGGCAAGCCACAGGGCGTCGGCCAGCTCCGGGCCGTCGAGCTCGACTCCTGCGGCGGCGAAAGCCGCCTGCAGCCGTCCGAGCGGCGCGGTCACTCGGCGTCGCCTGTCCCGCTGAGTTTGTGCAGGACGGTATCGAGCAGCCCGTCCGCCAGCCGGGCCCCGCCCGCACGCAGGAACACGGCGTTGAGCAGCTGGTCGGTAGCCAGCTCGCCCCAGGCCCGGCGGTGCAGGAAATCCTCGATGAGGTCGTCGGCTCCGTCCAGCGCCTCCTCGCCCAGTCGTACGGAAATGATCTGCCGCAGCCGCTCCCCGTCCGGCTGCGTCAGGTGTAGCGGTACGCAGCGGCGCAGGAAGGCGGGCGGGAAGTCACGCTCGCCGTTGCTGGTGATGACGACCACGGGGAACTGGGTACAGCGCACGATGCCCCGCTCGACGCCGGTGCGCGCTCCGCGGTCCGCTGTGAGGACGTCGATCACCGGCTGTTCCTCGGGGAGCCGGGCCAGTTCGGGGATCTCGAAGCTGCCCTCCTCGAAGACGGTCAGCAGGTCGTTGGGCAGGTCGACGTCTCCCTTGTCGAGCTCGTCCACCAGTAGTACCCGTGGCCGGTCCGACGGGGCCATGGCCGTACCGAGCGGGCCGAGCCGTACGAAGGTGCCGATGTAGGGCCGCTCGCCACCGGGTTCGGTCTCCTGAAGGCGTCCGATGGCGTCGTAGCGGTAGAGCGCGTCCTGCAGCGTGGAGCGGCTGTTGACCGGCCAGTGCAGCACCGGCCCGAGATCCAGTTCCCCGGCGACGGCATGGGCCAGCGAGGACTTGCCGGTGCCGGGCAGGCCGGTGACGAGCAGCGGGCGGCGCAGGTAGAGGGCGGCGTTGACGACTTCGATCTCGAACTCGCCGAGCACATACGCGCGCTCAGACGGAACCGGTGAGGGGCGGACGGTCGCGAACCGGCGCCACGGGGGCGGTTCGGGGAAGGTGGTCGGTCGACCGTTCCGGCTCCGGAAGATGCGCCAGTCCACACTCTCGTTGCTGTTCATCGGCGGTGATCTCCTGGGTCAGGGGCAGGACAGCCGGCAGTGGCAGGCTCGGATCGTCGTACACGAGTGAGAGGCGGCCGGGGCACGCGGCCGGGTCCACGAGCGCTTTGGCCCGGTAGGCGCGGATCCGGTCAGGCAGAGCGCCGAGGGCGGCGCCGCGGGGAAACAAGGGGTGGAAGAAATCCTCCCCCAACGGGCCCGAGAGTTCACGTTCCCAGAGCACCACCCTGTAGCCCAGCTCGACGGCCAGCCACGCCATATCGAACCGGTAGGGCTTCTCGGCGGTGATCAGGGCCAGCCCGCGGGCTTGGTCGGCCTGGAGCGCTCCGTGGGCGGCCCAGCCGTCGCGGTGCAGGTCGGTGAGCACGACGGGGGCCCCCGGCGCCAACCGGCGGCCCCTGTAGGAGCCGGCGGCGGCTGCGCAGCGGAGCACCACTGGGTGGTCGACGGCCAGGAGTTTCGGTGCGCGGCGTCCGGGAACGGTGCAGTGCCAGGTGTCGACCGGCACGGCGAGCCCTTCCAGGGGAACGAGGATCTCGACGACCGGGCTGGTGGCGCCGAGCGTTTCGACGGCCTCGGCGACCAGTCGCGTCACCTGCGCGGCGGTGTGCCCCCCGCCCCCGCTCGACGATCCGGGCACGAGTTGGCCGTCGCCGATGTCCGACCACACCGCGCAGGTGTACGTTGCGGCGTCGTCCCAGTCGGCGCCCGCGCCAGCGTCCAGCTGGACGACGACCCGGCCGCGGCCCAGGGCCGGGCGGGTCGCGGCCCACTGCCGGGCCTCCTCCCGCCAGCTGGCGGCCACTTCGGCGCTGCCGCCGACACGCAGCACGGTTTCGAGCCCCCACGCACGCAGCGCTTCCGCGTCGGACTCGGGCACGAGGGCTGCGAGGAACTCGGTGAAATGGACGAGTGGAGGGTACTTTCCCAGGCGGCGCTTCTCGAGTTCCCGCACCCATGCGACCAGGCGCTGGTACGAGTCCTCCTCGGCCGGGAGATCCGGGAGGATGACCCACGGCAGGGCGGCCTGGAGGCAGGCCAGCACCTGCGGACCGGACAGCTCGGGCAGGCCGCGCAGGATCTGCAACAGCCGCTCGTACTCCATCGGCGACAACAGGCCCGGAAGGTTGCGGGTCGCGCCCAGTTCCCGGATCTGGTTCGCGTACGGGCTGCCCGCCCGGTGCAGGCTCTCGGTGAACGCGGCCATGGCCCTGGGATGGGTGTAGAGCGCGCAGGCCACCTCGTCGGCCGAGGCCTGCCCCTGAACCCCAGACGCCGGACACTCCGCGGCCAAGTGCTGGGCGTGCCTGGCGAGCTCGCCGACATCGGCGAAAGCGGTGCGGACGGTGAGGGCGAAGTCGCGGAAGTCGGGCGTGGCGGGCGGGGCCGGGAGCGCGGCGCGGTGGAGCTGCTCCTCATCGCCACTGAGGTGCCGGACGTGGACGGCGGTGGGAAGGGCGACGGAGGGCTTGCCGATGGCCAGCTGCCGGAAGTGGGCGGCGAGGTGGCCGGTCAGGGCAGCCAGGTCAACATCCCGCGCGGGATCGGTGGCGGCGGCCTCCAGGTGGTCGAGCACAGCCTGGGAGAAGAGGCCCTCTCCAGGGTTGTCGGCAGCCTCGCCTGCGCGGGTGGCGTACAGCATGAACTGCTCGACGCCCGGAATGCGCTGGGGTTCGGGGAAGTAGGCGACGGCCGGATCCGGGTCACCGCTGTTGAGCCGTTCGTAGTAGGTGGCGCAGGAGTCGACGAGGAAGACCTGGCGCCGGAACCCGGTAAGTTCATGCCTGGTGAGGTATTCGCGCAGGTTGGTGAAGTTGAGGCAGCGCCGGTCCTCCCAGGTGGAGTTGGGGCAGTACAGCAACCGCTGGTCATTGCGGGCCATCACGCCGTGACCGCCCCAGAAGACGTACAGCGTGCCACCGTCTCCGCCGGGTCTCGGACCGTCCCGGAAGACGTCCATCAACTGGTCGCGGGAGACGGCCTCGTTGTACCGCACCCCCAGCGCCTGCGCCTGGGCACGCAGGCCGTCACCGCTCAGCGGGGCTAGCCACAGCTGGATGTTCTTGGCGGGCACGCGCCTGCGGCGAAGCCAACGGGTGAAACGCAGCGCATCGGCGGCCGGGCCGGGCAGTTGCCAGACCCCGTACTGCTCCAGGCCGACCACGACCGCATGGTCGTTCTCCGTGGTCACCCCAGCCACGTCCGGACCGCGTCCCAGACTGCATTGTTGTCCCAGTAGGCGCTGTGTGCCTGGGGGAAAGGCTGTCCGTTGTCGACGCGGACGTCCCGTACCCGGCCGCGGAAGACATCGGTGGCACGGAAGGAGAGGAAGTCGCGCGGGTCGTAGATATTGAGCCAGCGTTCGGGGAAGTAGGGCGGCAGGAGGTCCGGGTGCTCTCGGGAGACCAGAGCGCCGGTCTCGTAGAAAAACGCGGCCTGCGAGCCCACGGTGATGAGCTGGTCGACCCGCGGGACGGACGCCAGCGCCAGCAGGTCGACGGCGGCGATTCCACCCAGGCTGTGCCCGATCACGGTGATCCGGTCGCCCGGCGTGTCCTCGACGGTACGGCGCAGCAGGCTCCGCACCCCGTCGCCGCGTGCCTGGTAGCGCAGGATATCGGCGGCGAATGCGAACCCGTGATCGGTGTACGAGCCACGCCTGCGGTGCACCCGCCAGGTGAGCCCGTGTGCACTGGCTCGCTTCAGGCGTTCCGCCAACGAGCGTGCCTGACCACCGAGTTCAGCGCTGATCCGGGTGGCAAGGGCATCGCGCGCGAGACCGGTGAGAGCGGTGTCGCGGCGCTCGGCGGCTGCTGCGAGCGTGTGCGCGGTGAGCGCGCGGGCGGCGGCGTGGCGGTGTTCGTGGCCACCTGTGTCGGCGGTACGAGCGGCCTCCTCAAGCTCGGGGGAGCCGCGGAGGGCGACAACAGCTTCGGTGAAAAATTTGCCGAGATCGTGCCGGGCAAGCAGCGCGAGAAGCTCCGCAGACGGGGTGAGGCTCCTGATCGCAGTGAGGAACTCCTCGGCCGGCGGTAACCGACCGGGCACGGTCCGGACCACTGGTGGGGCACCCAGGCCGAGCAGCCGCAACTCGTACCAGGGATCGGTGTAGAGCACGCCCCACAGGGCGATGTCCTCGTCGGCCTTCTCGTCCGCTCCTCCGCCGGAGTCCGCGTAACCGGGGATGGAAGCGCCGTTGAACAGCAGCCGGGCGCCTTCCTGCGCACCCCAGAAGCAGCCGCGGACTTCCCGCCCGGGTGATGTCGCCCGTATCGCGTCGCGGACGGTGCTGAAAGTTCTGGTGTATTTGTCGGCACGCACCCCGGTGCCATGCACGAAGACAACCGCCCGTTCCACGCGTCTCCCCCATCGCGTTGCCGCCTCGGCGACAGTAAACCGATGCTAGTGGTTCTTCGCGCGGTCAACGCCGTTTTGGTACGGATCGGCCTTCGCCGCACGGCACCAGTTCGACGCTGTCTTCTCGGCACGGCGCGGCTGCTGAGACTCGCTGCGTCCCTTGTGTCGGGAAGCTGTGGCCATTGGTTGCTACGGATCTCGTGGGCGGGAGAGCGGCTTCCTCGTCTGCATCACGGCTTGGCCGTGCCCGTAACACCACTTCAAGCACCCGCCCCCGAGCACCCCAACCACCCAGCCACCAGCATCTATACCCACCGAAAGCGGACCTTCGGCCGATGGTCGACCTGCCGTCGTGGAGGTTCATCGGATGAGGGGGCGCAGCACGGGGATGCTGGCACCGGTGCCGGTCAGGCCGGTGAGGATGGCACCCGCGACGGGGACGGCGCTGCAACCTAACGCGGATCGTTCAGGACAATCGCCGCGCCGATGGTGTTCTCGTCCGCGCAGGACGTCGCTGACGCCCTGAAAGGCAAGGAAGACCTGCTGCCCAAGGAGATCCTCGCCCAGTTGGGGGCTGTGGCCAGCACGGCAGCCTTCGCCAAGACGATTGCGGCAGAGCGGGTACCCCATCCGGGTTCCACGTCAATGCACGCGTAGACGGCGCGGCCGGTAGCGAAAAGTGAGGGGCCCTGCGCTTCTCGGACAGCGGTGTTGAGGGTTCTCTTTATGCCGCCGTCTGCAACTCCTCGTACTCGGCGTGGACTTCTGCGGGAGTCTTGTAGCCGAGGCCGGAGTGGAGGCGTTTTCGATTGTAGAACATCTCGATGTAGCGGACGATCGCCCGGTGGGCATGTGCGCGTGTTGGGAACGTAGTTCGGTGCACGAGTTCGTTCTTGAGGGCGCCGAAAAATGATTCAGCCATCGCATTGTCCCAACAAACACCGGTGCGGCCGACCGACGCTCGCAGGCCCAACGAGCGGAGCTTGCAACGAAGTTCCCGAGACGTGTATTGACTGCCGCGATCGGAATGAAATACGCAGCCTTCGGCGAGGTCGATGTTCCGGACTGCCATATCGAGTGCATCCGATATGAGAGAGGTCTTCATATGGTCGGCCATCGCCCAGCCGACCACAGCTTTGGTGTGGCAGTCGATGACGGTCGCGAGATACAGGAACCCGGCCCAGGTGTGAACATAGGTGATATCGCTGACCAGTTTGCGCCCGGGAGCGTCAGCGGTGAAGTCACGGGCCAGCAGGTCGGGCGTGGCCGGCGCCGCATCATCGGCGATCGTGGTCGCCCGCCAGGGCCGCGGCTGGCATGGCACCAGGCCGAGCTCGCGCATCAGCGCGCGGACCAGCTCCGCTCCGGCCTGCACGTTCATCCGCTGGAGCGCGGCGTGGACACGCCGGTAGCCGTAGGTCTCCTGAGAGTCAGAGAAGACCTTGAGGATGACGGCCCTCAGTTCCGCACGGCGCTTCGCGGTGGCCGACAATGGCCTGGACCTCCAGTGGTAGAAGCCCGACGTGGATACTCCCGCCCAGGTGCACATCTGCTGCACGGGAAAGTTGTCAGCCTCGCCGTCGATGAACTCGTACTTCTCCGTCACCGGTATTCCTGGGCGAAGAAGGCCGCCGCTTTTCCCAGGAACTCGGTCTTCATACGGAGTTCCCGGTTCTCGCGTTCCAGTTCGCGCAGGCGGGCGCGTTCGCTGATGTTCAGGGAGGCTCCTCCCCGGCGTGCTCTTGCCGGTACCGGCTGACCCAGGTGCCCAGCGTTCCCTCGTTCACTTGTATCTCTCGGGCGACCTCGGCGATCGGGCGGGACTCCACGACCACCATCTTGACCGCCTCGTCCCGAAACTCAGGACTGAACTTCCTACGCTTCTGTGCCACGTGCTCTCTCCGCCGTTCTGGACTTCGATCCTATGGGGACCGCTGTCCGAGAACTTCGGGGCGCCTCAAAGGGAGCAGGTGCCACGCCCCGGGAGTTGGGCGTGGCACCTGCATTCCTGTTGTTGAACATGCTGCTGGACGGGACCTTCAGCTACTGCACCGCGGGCGTCGCCTATTGCGCTCTGATGGGCGGTCACCGGTGTGTGGGCGTGGCGGAGTTCGGGCGAGGTTGGGGCTTTTGGCTGGACTTTCTGGGTGTGGGGTAAACCGTGTCCTTGGCCATATTGGCCTTGGGGATGTGTCTGATGAGCTTGCGTCGAACATACGTACCCTCAAGGAGGATTCGAAGTTGAGACGCATATGCACCCTGTCGGCGCTGCGGCACGTGGCCGCAGGCGCCGTCCTCGCTCTTCTCGCGGGAGTGGGAACGGCGTCAGCCGCCGGCTTCACGCCGAGTCCTACCCCTTCCGCTCCTCCGGCATCGCGTCCAGCAGCTGGGCCCGAAGACGCGACAGCCGCCGGATCGCGCCCCGTATCGGGCAAGAACCCCTCAGCCGGGCCGCAGTTCAAGAAGAGTGGCAGCACATGGCGCGTCATCACACCCGAGACCGTCTTAAGTAACACGGTCACCGACGCAGACGGCGACAAGAGCACCCTGACCTTCGAGGTGTGGACAACTGACGCCAATGGCAAGCCCAAGACCCAGGTCAAATTGACCGACGCCAACCCGTACGGCGTTCTGGTATCGGGCTATGTGGCGTCGGGCAAGCCCGCGTCCGTCCCCGTCCCGTACGGGAAGCTGAAGCCAGGCGTGACCTACACGTTCCACACCAACGCCTTTGACGGCAGCCTGTACGAGACAACCTGGTCACCGTGGGCCAACTTCCGCATCGAGCCCTACGTGAAGTTCCCTGCGCCGCAGGCATCGTCGACGATCGACCCGGTCGCGCAGAAGATCATCGAGTTCACGCGTACCGACCCGGGCCCGGCGCTGCCGACCCTGCGCAAGGACGGCACGACCCTCAAGGCCCCCACCCAGAAGCGTACGTGCGGCAAGCCTGACGCACAGGGGCACAAGCTGTGTGTCGAGCTGAACCCGCCGTCCAAGAAGGCCAAGAACGCGCTCCGGGCGTCCGCGCCGGTGGGCCCGGGCGTCGATCTGGTCGACTGGTGCTACGGCAAGCCGTCGGGCAAGGACTACATGAGCCGCACCGAAGCCTGCATGAAAACCATCGGCAGCGGCACACTGATCTTCACCGACACCGATCCTGAGAAGCCCGCGCTGGGAACGGCCACCTTCAACATCGAGCAGCGCATCAAGACCTACCCGAACAAGGGAGGAAGCGGCTCCAACTTCGCCGAGTTCGACCAGCAGATCATGCTGGTGCCGACGCACATCGACCCCGTCCTCAAGGGCGTCCACATCAAGTGGAACGTCGGGTCGACGTGCAAGTCCTGTGTGACGTCGAACATCAGGTGGGCGGACGACCAGAACAACCCGGCGGGTGGCGATGCATACTGGCCCATCGAGCCGGACAGCCGGTACGGCGGCCGGTGGGGAACCATCCAGACCACCTGGTCCGGCACGGGCAAGGAGATCATCGACCTTGGATGGTCGATCACCGCCACCGTGGACGCCGGCGGAAACCCCGCAACAGCCAACTTCGGCACCAGCGGTGACGTGCGCGTCAGGGAACTCGCCCCGCGCTGCGACGACATCCTCAAGGGTGTGGCGCCCGGCTGTGTGCTGCCGTTCTTCAAGCCGACGTACACCGTCGACACCAACCTGTACCCGGCGGCCGGTGCGTACTACTGGCTGATGCAGGAGAAGATGCCCGACCACGCCGGCTCGGTGAAGTGGGACTCCCTCCTGCACTATCTCGGCCCGGACACCACCGCGACCCGGCCCGACGGCAAGCCGTGGACGTCGGATGACAGCCGTGACAAGGTCTGCCCGAGCAGCTGGGCGGCGCACCGCGCCGACGCCTCCGTGGGAACGATGGACTGCGACGAGTACGCCATGGCCTCCACCCACGAGAGCGGCGGCTTCCCCGGCGGCGTCAACCAGGTGTCCTCCGGGGACCAGTGTGCCCAGCTCTTCACCGACAAGCTGGGTGACGGCAGCGCCAACTTCGGCCTCCTCGCAGACACCCGGACGGCCACGAACGGGCCCGCCTGGAAGGAGCGGTGCGGGCGGGCCGGAATCGAGTCAACCCAGAACCGGAAGGCATTCAACAAGCTCAACCCCGCCATCTGGCGTCTACTGGACAATGACGGATTCTTCGTCAGCAACCCCGGCTTCGAGCACTGCGCGAATGCCGACACCACCTGCGCCTGGCGCAAGGTCGGCTGACACGACCTGACATGAGTGAGGGGGACCGGCACCGGCCGGTCCCCCTCACTCATGTCATCCGTTCCACGGCCGCCACAATGCCTCTTCGTTCGCATCACCTGGTGGCCCCCACACAAGGCCGCCGTTCAGTAGTCCGGGCTTAGGCCATGTGGCAAGAGAGGGCACCTCAAGAGCATCCGCCATCCCCTCCAGGAAGGCCGTCAGCGACTCGAACTCGGTACGACGGTCGATCGACTCAGACCAGCGGCAGACCTCTCCACTCTCGGCATCAAGGTAGAGGCCGGAGGTGAAGTCGTGCGTGCTCCACGCGCAGAAGGGAATCCAGGAGGGCTTCCACAGGAAGGGCTCGTCACTTCCCCAGTCCCGCTGGAGTTCCATGCGCTCCCGGTAGACCAGGACCACCGCGTCGAGATCCATCAGCGCCCAGTTGTACTCGGGGAGGAACCCGGCCCCAGGCTCATCTAGGTGGCCTGCGCGAAGCTGCCACAGCGCCTTCAAGGACGCCGGGACGCGCACGCCGATCGCTTCTTCCAGCGCGGCTATCTCACCCTCCGAGGCGCCTGGCTTGAGCAGATCGAATGAGGCGGAAGCATGCTCACACAGCCACGCCTCAATGCGCCGCCACGAGTCCGTCACCTGCCGCGCTTCGATCTCCTCCTGATGGGGATCTGGAGCCGCGACGGCCTCCTCTTTCGGCTCGACGGCAGCCGGATGCGTCTCTTCGATACCCCTGATCTGTAACTGTCCCTCCTCCAGTAGCGGAGGGCCGTAAGCGTAGTGCACGGTCAGCGCCGGGCAGTCTTCGAAGGTCTCGCCGTCGATCTGCGCGATGTAGAGCGACCGGTCACCCGTTGGGCTGCCCAGCAGGGGGTCGTCCTCAAGCTGCGCGCACAGCACCTTCAAGGCGTAGCCGACACCTTTCCCCAGCCCTTTGCAGCGCGCCTGTATATCCGCCGGTACTTCAACAGCCATCGCCTGCTCCTCGTCAGTAGCCGGATACCCAAGACTCTCAGACCCCGGAGCCGTGGCGGCCGGCTGGCCTGTATCGGAGCCCGGCCGGACGGGCCGGGCTGCAATCCGGGTCAGCCCCGACTGCTGGGTCTTCTGGTGGGGCTTTGACTACGGGGGCGAAGCGAGCCGATCCAAGCCGTCGCCGCCTTCGGCGCCGCGGTGGCCGTTGGCGGTGCAATGTGTAGCTACCGCATGGTAGTTGAACGCCTTCGCGCCGCACGGTGATGCGGGTGCCGGCCGGGTAGCCGGCACGGCAGCTTTGCTTGATGTGACGATTGCTGCCGCACCCTCACCGTCGCCGAGGGCCTTTATGCCCCCGGACACCTCGGGGAGTTGACTCAGCAGGTCCCCTTCGGGCATATCTCCTCCAAAGCCCAGCGGTCTGTCTACGAAGCGTCTTGCCGCTGTTAAATACGGACAGTGATGATGGAGGAGAGAGTGCTGCTGGCCGGAGAAGGCGGGCGCGAGCGGGTGCTACTGCCTCTCGATCATTCGGCGGGCTGCGGTCAGTGCACCGTCGGTGCGCACCCGCCCTGCCAGAGTGTGTGCGGTCTCGACCACCTGGGGGGCGAGGGCTCGGCCCAGCGCTGCGGTGAGGGAGTCGGCCGTCGGGTCGCTGACCGCGAGGGCGCTGCCGATTCCGAGCTGGTCGACGCGGCGGGCGAAGTAGAACTGATCGAACATCTGCGGGACGATCACCTGGGGCGCCCCGGCTGCGGCGGCCGTCGTGGTCGTGCCCGCCCCACCATGGTGCACGACTGCGGCGACCCGCTGGAACAGCGCTTGCTGGTTCACGTCTCCGATTGCCAGGCAGTCGGGCGCGGCTTCGTCGAGAGACAGCTCGGCCCAGCCGCGGGCGAGGATCGCGCGGCGGCCGAGTGCGCGGGCGGCTGCGATCATCTTCCGGGCGATGCTTTCGGGGGCGCGTACGCTGCCGAATCCGAAGTAGATCGGTGGCTCGCCATCGTCGAGGAACTGTTCCAGCTCGGGCGAGAGCGGCCGGTGATCCGTCAGCGTCCACGCCCCGGTCTGGAACACGTTCAGCTCCGATGGCTCGGGCCACGGTGCCAGGGTCGGATCGGCGGCCAGCCACGGGGTGTCGGTGAAGATATGACGGCTTACATCGCTCACCGGGGCGAGCCCGGCAGCCTCTCGCTGTGCGTTAAGTGCCGCGCTCCACATGACATTCCAGCGCTGTGCGTCCTGGGCCCACAGGGTCTGGTTGTCGACGGGGCTGTCCGTCGGCTTTTCTCCCAGCAATCCGAACACGGGCGGCGCGTGGTGCGGCGAGGGCAACGTGATCGGTGCGAACGCGGCGTACACGTAGCCGATACCTCGCTGCTCGGCCACCGAGTGGGCGGCGATCGCCAGAGCACCGCCTCCCACGATCATCCCGCATCCCTCGGCGGACGAACCCACCGCCGCGAACTGATCCGCAACCGTGCCCTCGATCATCTGTCGCCGCTGCTCGGGTGTGAGCACTGCCCCTGCCGGCCGCTTGGCTGTGGCGTGCAATTCCGGGCCGACCGGGACGTAGGTGATCCCCAGCGACTTGGCCCACTCTTGGAAATCAGGAGGTGCGCACACCACGGCCTCCTGCCCCAATTCCTTCAGCTGCACGGCCAGAGCGATCACCGGCTGGACCTCTCCGCGCGATCCGATAGTGGACAACAGCACCCGCATGTTCACTCCCATACTCTTGCCGCGCTCGTGACGCGGAGGGCCATCTTCACCCGATATGGGGGGCTTGCGGCAAGATCCCCCATGCGATATACCGTTAAACGGGAGATGGAAGTAGGGCGACTTGCCCGCCTCGGGTCCCGAACGGCGATGCCGAGTGCAGCGAGCGGTCCCATCCGCCCGCGGCGGCATGACAGGCTGCGCTCCGCCTCCACACGCGTACGACCGGCCAGGCGTATCCGAACGACCGAGACCGCACCGCGGTCGTGTGAAGGCAGCCGCAGTCAGGGTCGGGATGAAGTGCCTGAGTCGTCCTTGGCATCCCGGGTGGAGGAGTGCTGGAAAGTGACCTCGGAGTTGGCCTTGCTCGGGCCGTCGAGCAACGGCTCGTCCTTGCCGCGCAGCTGCTCGTCGAAGAAGGCGCCCACGTAGTCACGGGTGATCTCCGCAGCTCGCTTGCCGGGCAGGCCCTTCGGGTCGTCATGGCCCAACTGCCCGGCGAGCGGGGCCAGATCGGTGAACGCGAAGTGGTCGGCTCCGGCGACCGTGGCCCAGCGCTTCCAGCCCTCGAGCTTCTTCCAAGCCACGTCCCACGTCTTGTCCTCGCTGCCGGGGCTGTGGTCGGCCTTGGTGCCCAGCATCAGGAAGGGCCGCCCGGAGAGGCCGGACTTGCTGCCGGAGTCGATGAACGGGCCGTCCATGTTCACCCCGGCGCGCACGCGCGGATCCTGGGCCATGGTGGCGGCGGTGCCAGCGCCGCCCAGGGAGTGCCCGGCCATCCCGACCCGGCCCTTGTCAATCATGCCGGCGTGCTTCCAGGGCGACGTGCTCCCGATCAGCTGGTCCAGCGCGAAGGAGAGGTCCTTGGCTCGGCCCTCGGCGGCGGGCTGGAAGCTGGTGGGGCCGACCTTCCCGCAGGCCGTGCACGGCAGGATGCCCTTGCCAGGGAAGTCGACGCCCGCAGCCTCAAAGGCGTGGTCCACGACCGCGACGACGTAGCCGCGGCTAGTCAGGTCCTCGGCCAGGCCGGTGAGAGTGGCGCCCGGCGTCTTGAAGCCAGGCGAGAAGACGACCAGCGGGAACTTCCCCGACTCGGGCTTCGCGTCGGCGTATGTGTGGGTGCGGGTGCCACTGAGCACCTTGGCGGGGACCTCCAACTTCATTTGCTTCAGGAAGGCTTGGGCCCCCTCGGCGCTCATGTACGGGGCGGGCTTGCCGGTTCCCTTCTGCGCCGGGTAGTACATCGACACCATCAGCTCCCTGTCGCCCGCCTTCGACACCCAGGGGTCACGGCGGCCCTTGTCGACAAGGTGCAACGAGTCGCGGCCCACCGCGTACTCACCGGTCGGGGCGGAAAGTGCGAGGCCCTCCTTCCGGTCCTCCGCAGCGGCAGCGTGAGACGACGAGGGGGATGGCACGGCGGCCGAATCCTCCTTCCGGTCCTCCGAAGCGGTAGCGTGAGAGGACGAGGCGGAGGACACAGCGGCCGAATCCTCAGAACTGCAAGCGGTCAGGGTGGTCACGCCCGCGGCGACAGCGGCAGCAAGCAGGACGGCAACGGCTCCACGACTGTGTGCGGACATTTCCATCACCTTTCTCTCTGTGGCCGCGCAATTCTGTTACGGCCTTGGAATACCAACGTAGAAAAACCGAGACCGGAAAGAATCACGCCGGAGAGCCAACCCGAGCAGTAGCTCTTAAGGACTAGAGGCCCCCCGGGAGCACGGCAGGCTTAGGGCCTATACGCGAACTGAGCTGCGAGTTTAGAACCAGCGAAATACGGGCGCCTTTACAAACGGGCCGCGATCGGCCAGGTAGAGCTTCGTCCGAGGTCATGGTCATCGGGCTCGGTGCCGCCGGGAGGCGCCTTCTGAAGGGCCTCCTTTTTATGCGTTCCGGCGGCGCCTGGTGGGCCCGCACGATTATGGAGACCGGGGCCGCGGCTCTGATGTACACGCGCTCCGGGAGCGTCCCGAATCAGATGGTCGCCCGCCCGGCGCGAGCGGAGCGGCACGCACAGTCCTTGGGCTGTGCGTGCCCCTCGAACGTGGGCCGGGTCGGCCCTGCCCCAGGTCGGAACGGGCCGGCCAGGGGGCTTGGGCGGGACGGCGAGGTCAGCGTGCGTCTTTGGTGAGGAAGTCGAGCAGGATCTGTCGGCTGGTCTGGGACGTGAGGCTGCCGTAGGCGTCGTCGAAGGCGTGCTCGGCGAAGGGCAGTTCCTTGACCTCGGTGTCGACGCCCTTCTTCTTGAGCGCGTCGCCGAAGGCGGTGATGGGTTCGGCGGGCACTGCGATCGCGGTCCCCGACCACCAGCAAGGTGCGGGGCAGGCCGGGGTGGATGTCGGAGGTCGGGGACACCTCGCGGTAGCGGTCCGGGTACTGCTGCGGCGTCCGCCGGTGAACATTTCCGCCGCCTCGCGGGTTCCGGCCACATCGTCCTTCCACATCTGCGTGACGTTGGCGCCGGGGTAGAAGCCGACCACGGAGGCCAGAGGCTTGGGGGGGGTGCCGTCAGTGGTCTTGATGGTTTCGTTGTGGAGGCGGTAGGCGGTGTTCATCGCCAGGGTGCCGCCCGCCGACATGCCCCCGAGCGAGATCCGCGAGCTGTCGATGCCGTACTCGTCGGCTTTCTTCTGCACCCAGCGCAGGGCAGAGACGAGGTCCTGAGGGGCCTTGTTCCAGGTGGGCCGGTCGGGGCCGGCGAGGCGGTAGTCGAGGCAAAGACGGCGACCCCGTGGTCGGCCAGCCAGCGGCCGGTGCCGCGCAGGTCGCTCTTGTCGAAGGTGTGGAAACCGCCGGCGTGGGCGAGCACGATGGCGGGCACCTGCTTGCCCGGGGTCTTCTTGGGGAGGTACGCGTCCACCTGCAGTGGCTTGCCTTCGGGGCTGGCGTACGTCTTGGTTGCGTCCGGCTTCGCTGCCGGATAGGCGAGTTCGGTGAACGCCTGGCCCAAGGAGATGTCGACGCCGGCGTTCTGCGCAGCCCGGAACTGGATTCCGCCGATGGCCAGGGCACCCAGGGTGCACAACGTCGTGATGATGGTGACCGTGCGGCCCCAGCGCACCAGGCCGGCACGCCAGGCCAGCGCGGCGAGGACGGCTGCCGCGACGGCGAGCAGGGCTAGGTGGAAGGGATACTGCCCGCCCAGGACCGGCCCGATCACTCCGGCTTTGGGATGGCCGGAAAGCACGCGCCGAGGACGATGGTGACGGCCAGGAAGGCGAGGAACGAGGCCAGGACGGCGGCGATGACACGCAGGATCCGGACCGGCCCGCTGGTCGATGCGGTGGGACTTCTGTGCGTGGTCATGGCTGCGCTCCTGCGGTTGTACGTGGGCGGAACTCGGCCGCCTGCTGGACTGATTGGGAGCCGCAACATCCTCGGGAACCGCATGTGAAGCGGCCAGGGCGAACTCACTCAATAAAGGTAGAAACCGGGCCCCTGGTTCGGCATCCCGCTACGGAGCCATTCCTTGGAATGGCTCTCAGGCAGGGGTGCATGAGACATCAGCTGCCACAGGCTCAGATTCCGCTGAGGCCCAGCCTCGCCGTGGGGTCACAGGTTGGTGCGGCCTCGGGCGACCAGGCCCGTCTCGTAGGCGAAGACGGCTGCCTGGGTGCGGTCTCGCAGCTGGAGCTTGTGCAGGATGCTGCCCATGTGGGTCTTGATGGTCTGTTCGGCGACGACGAGCTTGCCGGCGATCTCCGCGTTGGAAAGCCCTTGGGCGACGAGCGTCAGTACCTCGGTTTCGCGGTTGGTGAGCCCGTCGACCCGTACGTGGGCGGGTGGCTTCGCCGAGCTCGAGCTGCTCAGGCGGGAGAACTCGGTGATGAGCCGCTTGGTGATCTCCGGAGACAGCAGAGCTTCGCCGGCGGACACGGTGCGTACGGCTTCGGCCAGTTGGACTCCCGAGGCGTCTTTGAGGAGAAATCCGCTGGCGCCGGCACGCAGCGCTTCGTACACGTACTCGTCGAGGTTGAAGGTGGTCAGGACCAGGATCTTGGTGGGCAGGTCGGCCTGCGCGGTGATCTGGCGAGTGGCGTCGATGCCGTTCAGTCCGGGCATCCGGATGTCCATGACGATCACGTCGGGGCGTAGTTCTTCGGCCTTGGCGACGGCTTCCAGGCCGTCCACGGCGGTCGTGATCACTTCGATGTCGGGCTGGGCGTCGAGAAGCACCGAGAAGGCTTCGCGGACCATCGCCTGGTCGTCGGCGATCACCACTCGAATCGTCATGCGGTTTGTTCCCTGTCTGTCCGAGTAGTCGGGGCGGCAGGCACCGGCAGCAGTGCGGTGACCTCGTAGCCGCCGTGGGGTGTTGTACCTGCGGAGAGCTCTCCGCCGAGCATCGCGGCGCGTTCGCGCATACCCAGGACGCCGTGGCCGGCTCCTGGTGAGGGCTGGGCGGTCTGTAGTCCGGGGCTGTTGAGGATCCGCAGGTGAAGAGCGTCTTGGGAGTAAGTGAGCTCGACGCGGGCCGTGGCGCCGGGGGCGTGGCGCAGTGTGTTGCTGAGCGCCTCCTGCACGATCCGGAAGGCCGACAGTTCCACGCCTTCGGGCAGCGGGCGGCGGGCGGCGGAGATCACCACTGTCACGTCGAGCCCGGCCGTACGCACGCTGGCGAGCAGGCCGTCGAGCCGTTCCAGGGTGGGCTGCGGAGCCTCGGGAGCGTTGCTGTCGGGATGGTCCTCGGAGCGCAGCACTCCGAGGAGCTCGACATACGGGGGAGTGTTGCGCAACCGCGCCGGTCCGAAACGACGGCCGGATGCCATCCGGCCAGGTCAGACCGGTCCCGTTGGCGGTCGTCGTTGGTCGTTGCTGTTCGTTGGCGTCCGCCAGCGTCCGCTGGTGTCTCATCGCGCCTGCCGTAGGTTGGCCGGATCCCGTCCCATGCCGTGCGCCGCGTGGTTGGCCAGGGCACCCGCCACAGTCGATGGGTACCGGAGGAAGCCCACACCCGGTCCGGCTCGGCCAGGGCCGCCAGGGCGGTCGGCTCATCCGCGGGCCGTGATGTCCGGCACCAGCAGGCCGGGCTGTGACACATGCTGCTCGTCAGCGGAATCCATGAGCCAAGCCCCGCCAGGCAGTTGACCTGTGCCATCTCGTGCCTGGGCCTGGGGTCGTGGGCCAGGCGCTTGCCGCGCAGGAGCCGGCGGGAAGGCGCACCTGGCCACGGAAGTCTGCCGCTGTGCGCACTGGAGGGCGAGCAGTCGGGCCTGGGGCTGGTGCGAGAGAGAGGGCATCGACCGTTGCACCGGTTGCGGCTCGGTGACCGTCTGGTTCGGAGGCACTCAGCCTGCAGCGGCCTGTTCGAGCGGGTTCTGGGCTCTGCGGCCTGTCGGCATGGTGGGTGGCGTCTCACGGACGCGGTGGCGGGAATGTGGTCGTCATGTCCCCTGGGGTGAAGTGCGGATGGTATCCGGCGGATTGTTGGCAGGTGGGTCGTTCGCGAGATCGTCGGTGTTGTGGGGCCGCTGTGCGCTTCGATCGCAGGCAGCTGTCCGGTGGCCGTGCCGTGTCGGTGGTAGCTGTCCGGTGGTGTTGGGCTATTCGATGATCGTGTGGAAGAAGGCGACGGCGGTGGCGAAGGAGGCGCCGCCGACGAGGACGGCGTCGGCGATGGCGCCGCCTTTGGCGGCGGTGAGGAGGCCCGCGCCGAGGGCGGTGAGGATGCCGAGAAGGAAGATGACGGCGGAGCGCTGGCCGAGGAGGGGACCGCGGTCGTTCATGACAACTCCGGTTGCTGGCAGGGCGACACGGCCGATGCGGCGACGGTGTCTGGTTGTGGTTGCTGTAGCGGGGCGCGCTGCCTTTGCCCCCGGGTGAGGACCATCACGCCGGGGCGGTGAAGAATTTCGGGAAAGGGCCGGGGGGAGTTTCGCGCGCCGGACCTATCAGAAGGTCGTGAGCCAATGCCACGCACCCGATGACGGGTCCCCACAGCGCGAAGGAGCCGGTGTGCCGAGTGAGATCACAGCTGGTGTCCCCCCGCGCCCCGGTCCGCCCGTGGACGGGGAGGGACCGGTACTGCCGCTGCAACAGCAGGAACTGGCCCGCATCGAGGATCTGCTGTCGGGTGGTGTCGGGCTGGAAGCCGCCGTTGTCCGCGCCGCACGGCTGGCGGGTGATGCGCGTGTGGTGGACGCGCTGCGGGCCGACGGCTTCGACGGCCCCCGCTACCGAAAGTTCGCGGGACAGCTGATGGCTTACGGCTGGCCCATCATGCTCAGCTGGAACAGCACGGCGGAGATCTTCCGTCAGACCAGCCTGATCGGCCGGCCCGTCCCGGGCCGCGAGATCATCCACGACTGGGACCGGGACGACCGCAGCGAGGTCGCCACGGACACCGTCCTGGCAGGCCTTGAACTCTTCCGCACCCATGCGCTGGAAAACGGCAGATGGACCCCCGAAGGCGGGGCGACCCTCACTACGTACTACGTCGGCGCCTGCGTGCGCGCGTTCCGGCCGGTGTATATCCGCTGGAGCCGCGAGCACATGACCCGTCAAGCTATGGCGGCAATACCTCTAGGGCACGACGAAGCAGACCCGCTGGACAGCATCCCCGACCAGCGCGCCGCCGACCCCTACCACGCTGCCGCCCTCCAGGACGAGATCGACCGCATCCTCCCGCTGCTGACCGACGCACAAGTGCGGATCGGAATCGGCTGGCGGGCCGCGGGATACACCCAGGGCGAGGCTGCCGCGATGGCGAACCTGACGGAAAAAGCTCTGGAACGTCGCTTGAGCCGCGTACGAGTCAAGCTCCGTGCCGTCACGGCGCGGTGGCAGGAACCCGGCGAGGGGGGACCGCGATGACGGAGCCGACAAGGAAAACCATGGACCTCGACCTCAACGCCGCTCGACGTGAGACAGACGACTTCGACACACTGCTGGCCGCCTCCAGCCTGGGAGCCCCCCGCATACAAGCGGTCAGCGCGCACACCCCCTCCGGCATCCGCCAGCTGCTCGACTCCCGTCTGCAGGACGATCAACGTCCGGCCGTGACGGCACGTGAGCCGCTCCCGGCTGCGCCGGGTGCAACGAGCTGCCGGGTGACCGAACGCGCCGCCGCGGCGGCGCATCCGTCGGTGTCCTTGGCGGTGCTGGGAGAAATGCGCATGGGTAAGTCCTCCTTCCTCAACGCCCTCCTCGGCGTCGATATGCGGGCGGTGTTCGACCAGGCGGCTTCCCCTGCCCTGCTGGCGGGCGCCGAGGACCGGGGCGACGGCGTTCTCATGGTTCTGCCACAGGCGTGCACAGCGGATTCTCTTGTGTCGGCTTTCGTGTCCTCGTTGCGCGACCCGAGAACGTGGCATGAGCAGACGGCCTGGTCCGGCACGACGAGAACACTCGGCGCGTTGGGAACATGGGCGCAGCTGCTGCGAGTCGCAGTGGCCCATGTGGTTGTGACGCACGCCGGTGACGATCCTGCGGTACTGCTGCGGGATGTCCCCGGCTTGGGCAGCCCTCTGGGGGAGCCGGCATCGGCAGCGGTGGCAGCCGCAACCCTCGACGCTCACAGGCCTGGTCAGGGTTCATCGAGACGGGCTCTGGAGCTGTCGCTGTCTGCGCCCTGGCGCCTGATGCCTTCCTTCGACGTGTACGACCACCTGGTGTCGCGACTGCAACCCCATCGCCAGATCTGGCGCCATGCGTGCCTGTGGTGCGCCCACGAGCTCTCTCGGGAGGGCCGCGATCCGTTGCGTCCGGTGGGGCAGTGGTGGGACGTGCTGCAGGTATGCGGCTCGCTGCGGCCCTGGGTATGGGATCTCGTCCCTGTATGGCAGATGCTGGACGCGACGCCGGCAAGGCTGCTGCCCGCAGAGTTCATCCACATCCAGAACTCCGGCTCCCTCACGCCGGCGCAACCCAATCTGTGCCTTCCGCTGCGCCATCTCCGCCCACCCCCCACCGCGGCACAGCGAACCGCCGGCGCACTCAGCGCCGTGGATGCCAGACGGCGGCGGCTCATCGTGGTCACGCACGGAACACAACCGCTCTGGCAGCTGCTCCAACGCAGCGACGCCGTACCCCTGCGCCCGCATGCAATCCGATCCGGCAGACTCGACCTCCCGGACAGCGGCCTCCCAGCAGCCGGGGCGACCACGTTGCCTGGAGACGATCCGTGGCCGCCGCTGGCCTGCACGGTCCAAAGCGACGAGGGAGTGACAACCGTCCGGGCACAGACGCAGCTGGAGCTGCTCGATGACGGCCACCCCCGCCCGCGGCCGGTTCGCACCACCTTCACCTACCGCTCGGACGACCCCTACGCCGTACGCGTTGCCTTCGGTGAACGGGTAGGAACCCAAGTCGAGTGGATCTTCGCGCGCGAGCTCCTCATCGAAGGGCTGCGTCGTTCCTCCGGCACGGGAGATGTCACGGTCCACAGATCCGAAGCCCCTCCCGGGCAGGAAGGGCCTACGAGCGTGCGCATCACGCTCAGTTCGCCCAAGGGACGGGCCATACTCGCCATGCGCCCAAGCGACCTGGAAACCTTCCTCGAGCAGACGCGCGCTGTCGTCGTCTACGGATCCGAGCACCTCCACATGCGGATTCCTTGGGAGAGGCTGACCGAAGAACTGTGGTGGCACCCCAATTCCCACCGTTAGCCCGAACGGTTTGCCGAGGCGTGCGATAGCACGAACGCCCGCACTCCCCTCGATAACCGTCCGCAGATTCAGGCTGACCGACGAAATGCGCTGCGGCGGATGACGGAAGTCAGACGTTGATCGTTTACCGTGATCGTTTCCCAGTTCGCTGTGTCCCTTTTCAGCGAAGTGAGCCGCGGTGTCAGTCAACCAAGTCCACTACGTCGGCGCTGGGCCTGGCGTCCGGGGCGGTCGTCGGCCGTACGAACCGCAGTCGTAACACCTGGCGGGTAGAGCGCCCTGACCGGTGGTTGGGGCCTCTCATCCGCGACATGAGCTGGCGCTCGGGTTGCGGAGCCCGACGGACTCCCGCACGCTGCGCCGATCACATCAGGCGGGCCGTCCGGCGGCTGCGGCCGGGGAGTCGTGGACGGGCTCGGTCCACGAGACCCTCCGCTGCTGCATCCTGGTAATCCTTCGCACGACGAGGACGGCTAGCACGCCAGCGGCGATGTCGAGGACGTCGGAGACCATCAACAGGCCCAATGCCTCCTTGATCGCGCCTGCATCGTCGGCCGCGACGTAGTACCGGGAGGCCAGATTGCTCAGTGTCGCCTGGGAGATCCACACCGCCCACCATGCGTTGACGAGGGTGACCGGTGTGCGCGCGGTGCGTCGGGCACGTCGCGCGGCAGCTCACTCGCCGTCCCGATGTCCAGTGTGATGCGGCGAGGGAACCACAGGAATACGACCGGTACGATCCAGCCCCACACCGCCCAGCCTGGTGATCTCCTGTGCGCGTCGGGCGCGCAAAGTTGGGCGTTCTCCCGCATCTGCCGAAACCAGAGGATGAACACAATCCCGCACAGCACGAACGCAATGGTCTGCAGTACGCCGGCGAGGCTGTAGAGGCGCTCGACTCGCTCCATCTCCTCAAGGCCGACCGCGTGGAACCCTTCCTCGCCGAAGCCGCTCCAGCCAGCCGGGCGGCCATCAGCTCCACCGATTTCCGCTGCCCGTCCAGTAGCAGTCCCTGCAGATACACCCCGCCCCACTGACGCTGATCCGCCCGCGCGAACGGCTCGAACACATCCGCCGCGAAGTCCTCCAGACGGCACCGGACTTCATCCAACTCCCCAGGTGTCACAAACCGGTCAACGACAACAGCCCCAACCGGAGACGCCACCGACGAATGAACCTGACCAAGCCCTACTAGGCCATGTCGCGTGGTGTCGCGGCCGTGGCCCGTAGCCCGTAGTTCGCCGAAAAGAGACGTCCGAAGCCCAATTCGCTTGCCTCACAGCGGCCAGGGGACCGTCACTTGTCAGGACGCACGACTCCGAGGATATGCATCGAGCCGGCATCAGCGACGGTGACGTTCCGCCCGGGTCGGGGTGCGTGCACGATCGAGCCGTCGCCGATGTACATGCCCACGTGGCTGGCGTCTCTGTGGTAGATGATCAGGTCGCCGGGGCGCATATCTTTGATGTCGATGCGTGCAAGCTGGCGCCACTGCTCCTGCGACGTACGTGGGATGGGGCGTTTCGCGGCGGCCCAAGCTTCTGACGTGAGTCCGGAACAGTCGAACGAATTCGGTCCCTCGGCGCCCCACTCGTAAGGTTTGCCGATCTGCAGACTCGCGTAGGCGATGGCCTTCTCGCCCTGAGCGCTGGCTTCTCCCTTGATGACGTTCCTGGACGTGGCTGCAGCCGGGGTGCTGATGATGTGCCTGACCGGAGAGAATCACAGCACGATCGCGTCAGCCGTCACAGATCATCACCGCCCGGACGGCGGCGCGGGCGGGCAGGCGACTGCGCTGGTCGACTGGCTCAAGCCCCGGCGAGGACCTGCCTCTTCGCACCGCACGGTACCTCTGCAGCAGGGAGCCGGCTGCAGGGAGGGTGCCCGGTGGGATCTGCACACGCCGTTTGGCCTCTACATGCTGCTGATCGATCTGGGCGCCGCCTCGCGCGTCTGGGCGCGGACGGACGCGCTGCTGGTCTACTTCAGCCTCAAAGGCCCGCATGGCTCGGGCTTTCGCACGGGCATGCCCTCAAGCATGGTCCACACCTGGTCCAAGAGCATGTCCCTCACGAGCAGCAATGAGGTAGCCGGAGAGGGACTGCTGCATGTGGATTCGAGGCGCCTGCGCCTGACTTGGCTGGAGACGAATCAACGGCCGGTGGCGCACAGCGAGCGGACCCTGGCCAACGACTACCTGGCCCGCAACCGAGGCAACCTCACCGATTACCAAAGGGTCGTTGCCGAGGTCCTGGAACAGCAGGTGGCCAAGGCTCGTGCGCTGCCGGCGCTGCCGGCGCTGGCGGTGATGACCGAGGCCGACCTGGCCGAAGCCCGTGAGGATCCGGGCCGGGTCGCGGGCCGCTTCGGCCTGTCGGCCGGCACGTTCAAGGAGGTGCTGGCCGGACGCCTGGATACTGCGCTGGCTGCGTGTACCGGCCACCGGGCCAGTCCCCATGCGCCGCCCGGCGAGCCGTGTCCGGCCTCCTTCCTGCTGTGCCTGTCCTGCCCGTGTGCACGTGCCACCCCCGAGCACCTGCCAGTCCTGGCCCTCACGTTGGAAAAGATCGATGCCCGGCGCGCAGCAATGCCGCCCTCGCAGTGGGCCCGGCGGTACGGCATTCCGGCCAGCCAGCTCACCGACATCCTCAAACAGTTCCCGCCCCAGCACGTCGCCTCGGCCAGAGCCCGGTGCGCCGAGCGCGAGCACGAACTCGTGGAGCGTCTGCTGAACCGCGGGCTGGACCGATGACCACCCCCGCCGCGTCCGCGGCCTCGTTCCCCTCTCGCCCGGCTCCTGGCGAGCTCGTACTACGGGAGCGGCCCCTTAGGCCGGGCACCGATGCCCACACGCTGTCGCGGTTCGCCGACGACCGCTGGGACCTGACACCGGGGTTGTTCGAAGCGCACGCCAAAGCGCTCTCCCTGGACTTCACCACCGTGCCATCCGCATACACCAGCACGGTCAAGCATGCTGTGTGGCTGTGGATCAACCCGCCGGAGAGTATGCCGTCCTACTACCGGGCGAAGTCCTCACGGCCCGCCGTACGCACAGTGGCCGCCTATTTCCAGAGTCTGCGCAGCTTCGCGCACTGGGCGGACGCTCGGGCCGTGGATTCTCTACACCGTCTCACCAGCGCGGATCTGGACGACTTCGCCGCCCACGTCCGTGCAACCGGCCTGCCGCACGCCACCGGTGAGGACCTGTTGGCCGTGGTGGTCCGGCTGTGGTCCCTGCGCGAGCTCCTGCCGCCGGGCGACCGGCTGCCGGCCGCGGCTCCGTGGCGGGGCGAACTCATCGCCGACATCCTGGGTACCCGCCGCGACCCATCGGGAGAGAACCGGACCCAGCGCATCCACCCAGACACGATGACAGCGCTGCTGGGCTGGGCCCTGCGGTTCATCGAGCTCTTCGCCGACGACATCACGGCCGCGTTCGGCGAATTCAAGGCGATCTGCGTGCGTACCCCGTCCGGCCGGGCCGCCGGACTGTCCCCGATGCCCGCGCCGCGGGCCCCCGGCGAGCGGATGAAGGACCTGGAACGCCTGCTGGACGGTTACCGCCGGCGGGACCTGCCGCTGCCGGGCAAGCCGGGCCCGGACGGGATTCTGCGGGTCAACTACAGTCACATCGCCCGGCGAATCGACGTCATTTCCCTGATCCAGAGCCCCCATCTGGTGCGGGCCGTCGATGCCGCAGGGCTGCCGGTCGCCGACGGTTCCCCTCTGTTCGCCCCTATCACCGCTGGCCTTGACGGAGTCCCCTGGCTACCGGGCCCGATCACCTACGAGCAGGCCCCGCAGATGGCCCGCCACCTGAGCACGGCCTGCTTCATCGTCATCGCGTACCTCTCCGGTATACGTCCGGGCGAAGTCCTCAACCTCCAGCGTGGATGCGCCCGCCGCGACTCCAACACCGGCCTGACACTGGTCCACGGCCAGCATTTCAAAGGAGTACGCGACACCGCCGGCCGTCACGTCCCCCAGGGCGAGGAACGCCCCGACCCCTGGGTGGTCGTCGAACCCGTCGCCCGCGCCGTGACCGTCCTCGAACGGCTCCACAACGCCGAACTCCTCTTCCCCACCACCTTGAACATCGACGGCCGCGCCACCGCCGCCAGCCTCTGTCAGCGCGCCGGGAAGGCACGCACAGACTCCAACGCCAGCGCCGACATCAACGCTTTCATCACCTGGGTCAACGACTACTGCGCAGCCCACCGGCGCCCCGACCCGATCCCGCCGGATCCGGCCCGGCCTGGGATCAGCTCCAGCAGACTGCGCCGCACCCTGGCCTGGTTCATCGTGCGCAAGCCCCGAGGCCTGGTCGCCGCCGCCGTCCAGTACGGCCACGTCCGCGTGCAGATGACCCTCGGCTACTCCAAGGCTCGGGAATTGCATCAGACGGGCGAGAAGTCGCAGGTCGCCAGCTCGGGGCGAGGGCCTGATGGACTCCAACGCTACTACGAAGTGGCCTCCTGATCAGGAAGTTTGCCAGACAGATCCCATCTGATGCAGGATTTGCCCTCCAGAAGGGAGGGCCTGGAGTGGTGCAAGAGCGGAAGGTGGCTCTGGCCGGGGCGGCTCATCTGGAGCTTGTCTCCGGGGTGATCCAGCTGCGTCCGGAGGACGCGATGGTCGATGCGATGCTGCGAGGCTGGCGGGCCCAGCAGATGTCCCGGGGTTTGAAGGAAGGCACGATCGCCGGGCGGGAACGGCTGATCCGGCGCTTCCATGAATTCACCAACGAGTACCCGTGGTCGTGGCTGCCGGGCCACATGGACGAGTGGTCAGCCTCGCTGACGGGCGAGAAGCACCTGGCACCGTCCACGATCCGCAGCTACCAAGGCGACGTTCGGCAGTTCACAGAGTTCCTCGTCGACGGCCGCTACGGCTGGGGGCCGGCCTGCGAAGACGCCTTCGGCACCCATCCAGTGGCGATCTGCCACGAGTGGAACACCATCGCCCATCTCAACGACTACGAGGGCGACCCGGAGGCCAGGCCGTTCACCCGGGCAGAACTGCAGCGGTTCCTCGACTACGCCGACGATCAGGTCGAACGCGCGGTGAAGTCCAAGCGCAAGGGCGCCCTTGCTGCCTACCGCGACGCCACACTGTTCAAGGTCATCTACGGGTGGGGTCTGCGTCGGACGGAGACTTCGAAGCTGGATGTCGTCGACTTCGGCCGCAACGCGAAGGCGCGACAGTTCGGCCGGTACGGGACGCTCAACGTCCGCTACGGCAAGGCGAAGAAGGGCCAGCCGCCACGGCGCCGGAACGTGCTGTCGGTGATGGACTGGGCGGTGGACGCGGTCCAGGACTATGTGGAGAACGTCCGGCCGCGGTTCGGCTGCGAGGACCACCCGGCGTTGTGGGTCACTGAGCGGGGAGGGCGGGTCAAGCCCTCCGAGATCAACGCCCGGTTTGTGGCCTACCGCGACGCGTTGAAGCTCCCGAAGGAGCTCGTCCCCCACTCAATTCGCCACTCGTACGTCACGCATCTGACCGAGGACGGGGTTGACCGTCGGTTCATCCAGCAGCAAGTCGGCCACGAGTGCGACAGCTCCACCGCCATCTACACCCACGTCAGCGACGACTTCATGAACACTGCCCTGAGCAAGGCACTTGCCCCGGCGTTCGCCGGGACGTGACGAGGAAGGACCCGACGATGGCCGCCAAGCTCGACTACCAGTGGCACCTGCGCAAGATCATGGCGGACCGCGGGATGTTCTCCACGACCGACCTGATCGCTCCGCTCGAGGAACGCGGCATCACGCTTTCCTCCAGCCAGGTCTACCGGCTCGTCGTGGACCGGCCCGAGCGGCTCAGCTTGAAGATCCTCATGTCCTTGCTGAACATCCTGGACTGCACTATGGACGACCTCATCGAGCCGATCGCAACGGCTGGCGCCGTGAAGAAGCCGAAGAAGGTGGCGGCAGGCGGGGCACCCGCCGCCGAGGGAGTCGGTGACCTGCGGCCCAAGCGGGCCCGGATCGCACCGGTGGACCGTTGAACGGGTACGCGGAGGAGGTTCTGGCCGATCCGGTCGGCGTGGTCGTGCGGCTGGTCGGAAACGTCGAGCGGCACCTGGACGCCGACCGCGTTCGCGAGATCGTCTGCACGGTGATGCGTGAACGAGCCGGTCGTCGGCGCCTCGCCCAGGCCCTGCATGACGATCCGTCGCTGCTGCGGACCGGACGGCCTCCGGCACCGTTCTGCGTCGCGCGGTTGCTGATGGCTCTTCGCGAAGCCGGCGCCCAGGACATCGCTCTTCCCCGCTGCGGTGAGTGCGGCCGCGGACGCCCCTACGTGGGCAGCCGCACCGGCGGCCGGTGGGGATGCTCGCCCTGCTTCGACAAGCCAGCCGTCTGCGCGGGCTGCCGCCAGCAGCGGCGCGTCGTCACCCGGGACCGCCACGGCGACCCTCGTTGCGCGAAGTGCCCGGACATAGACGGCGATCCACTCGCCGAACTCACCAGACTCGTCACCGCCGTCGATCCTGTGCTGACCGCCGACACTGTTCGATCAGCCCTCGAACGCGCCACCGTCCGAACGGCTGGCCGACGACGTCTGGCCTGGGCGGTCATCGCCCAGCCCGACCTGCTGACCGGCGCTGGCTACGACGCCCCGACCCCCGCCGTCCTGCGGTTCATCGGCGAACTCGTCCAAGCCGGGGCCACGACGGTGGTCAACCCGGCCTGCTTCCGCTGCCAGGAGGTCAAGGCACTGTCGAAGCTGCTGGACGGCAAACGGGTCTGCCGCAACTGCTTCGCCCGCAGCTCGGCCGTGCCCTGCATCCGCTGCGGAGCCGTCCGCGAGCCCGCCGCCCGGGATGCCGAGGGGCACCCGCTCTGCCCCAACTGCCTCGTCAGCGACCCCGTCAACCTGGAGGAATGCTGCGGCTGCGGGCGCCGCCAGAAAGTCGCCGTCCGCCTTCCCGACGGACCCCGTTGCGCCAACTGCCGGCCAAGGACCGCCACCCAGTGCGGCATCTGCGGACGGAAAGCGGTCTGTGAGATTTCCCGGGTCACGGGCGAACCCTGGTGCAACCGGTGCCAGCTGCGGTGGACGCCCTGCAGCAGCTGCGGCACCGTCGACCACGTCCGCGGCGGCACTTGGGACGCGCCTTTGTGCGCGAAGTGCACCGACCCGGATCCGGACTTCTGGGGCCGCTGCCCGGTCTGCCGCACCACATGGCAGCTCAGCACCCGCCCTTGCCAGCGATGCGCCCTCGACCAGTTGGTACGCGACCTCCTTGGCGGCGACACCGGCACGATCCGGGAGGACCTCGTCTCCCTCTACGAGGCATTGTCCGGAGCCGAACGCCCCACCAGCACCATGTTCTGGCTATCGGGCTCGAAGGTCAGCACCCTGCTCCGGCAGATCGGCCGCGACGAACGACCCGTCACGCACGAAACACTCGACGAGCTCCCCGCGAGCAAGGTTCTCGCACATCTCCGCAGCGTCATGGTCGCCACCGGCGCCCTGCCGGCCCGCGACGAACGCCTCGTCGCCCTGGAGAGCTGGACCATCGCGACAGTCCAGGCCCGCACCGATCTCACCGAACGCCGGATCCTGCACGGATACGCAAGCTGGCATCACCTGCGGCGACTCCGACGACGCCTCGGCAAGGAACACACCACCCACCTCCAAGCCCTGAACGTCCGCTGCCACGTCACCGCAGCGGCCAACTTCCTCGACTGGCTGGCCGGCAACGGCCTGACGCTCGGCGACTGCACCCAGCCTGACCTGGAGCGATGGACCTCAGGCACCGATGCCACCTACCGGGACGAGACAGGCCACTTCGTCCGCTGGTCGGTACAGCATCGGCACGCCCGCGGCCTGACCTACGGCACTACCCGCTGGACGGGCCCCCTCAGCACCATCGACAGCGAGAAACGCTGGTCAGATGCCCGACGGCTCCTCCACGACGACACCCTGCCCACCCCGGACCGCGTCGCCGGACTGCTGCTGGTCCTCTACGCGCAGAAGATCGCCACCATCAGCCAGCTCACTGTCGACGACGTCCACCTCGACAACGACACCGTCGCGATCACGTTCGGCACCTCGCCAGTCGTCCTACCCGAGCCGCTGGCCGCACTCGTCCGCGAGCTCGTCGCGACCCGCCGAGGCAAAGCCAAGATCGGAACCCTCGAGGACGTCCGCTGGCTGTTTCCCGGCGGCCGCCCAGGACACCCCCTCGGCGATGACCGGATCGGCCAACGTCTCCACAAGATCGGGATCCGACCCCGGCAGGACCGCTCCACCGCACTGTTCACCCTCGCCGCCGAACTGCCCGCCGCCATCCTCGCCCGGGTACTCGGCGTCCACATCCAAGTCGCCGTCCAATGGCAGAAGGCATCAGCCGGCGACTGGGCCTCTTACGCCGCCGATGTCAGCCGCCGTGTCCCGGAGAACCAATGAAGCTACCCATCACCATCCACCAAGCACGGCTCGGATCCACGGAGTTTAAGGTCATCCGACCCGCCCGGCCCCTGGTCCACGCAGTGCTCATCGACCACGATCGGCACCTGGACATCTACCTCGATCAGGACGCCGCCCACCGAATCGGTGGGCTATGGAAGCTCGCCGCCTCTTCACCGCGCTCGCTGGTCCACCTGCCGATGCGGGGGAACCCTGGCCCCTCCCACGAGCTGCCAGAAGACGGCACACGGCAGCTTGATCTCGTGCTGCTGCACCACTCGCTCCAGTTCGCACCCTCACGCTGGAAGGAAGTACGAGGACGGCTCGGCCCAGGGCGTCCGCAGACCGTGACGCTGCCCGGCCCAGGACACACCGACGAAGCCGTGATTGATCACGAGGCACGGCACTACCAGGAGAACCGGGATCTGTTCCACCAGCATCTCCACGCCGAGACCCTGTTCATGACGGGCAGCGCGAAGGTGTTCAGGGACACCGCCCGGCACTTCTTCGACGTCGCCCGAAACGGCCCCGGATACGTCCCCGTCCATCCGAGCTACCCGCACTTCTGCACCGAGCTCCACTCCAACGACGGCATTCTCGGCGACGCGCGCGAGATCCACATCGAGTACTGCGACCAGTGGGACACATGACCCCGACCGACAGGACCCCGCCGACCATGACGTTCAACGATCACCTCCAGCATCTCGTCGAGAGGGCCCTCGCATCCATCCCGGCCGCCGACGCCGGCGACATCTACGCTGTCTCCTTCCTCATCGACAACGAGGACGACGACCCTCGTCAGCCGACCTTGACGATCGGCTACAACACTGAAACTCAGGCCCGCCGCAGCATCCAGGACGCCTCTGACCCGGCAGAAGCCCGCTGGAACTACGCTTTCTGGATCCAGAACGAGCTGACTGTGGTCGGCGACCTGACCAGCGACCCCGCCGGGGCCACAGCTCGCCAGGAGTGGATCACCGAACTCGGACTTTGGTACGACGAGCCGACCGACCTCGCCGACTGGGATTCAGTCATCGAGCCACTCGCCGCGCAGATCGAGGCCCGCTTCAACCAGACCTGCTGCCAGCTCGCCCGAACCCTCCATACAACCGGCATCATCGAAAGATCTGTCGGCCGAACCGTGCCGGTGATCGTCCACGAGCTGGAGTACTACGAGGCGATCGCCCGGCAGACCGAGGCCGCCAACCCGCCCGGCCTCGCCGACGAGTTCACCTCATGGGTCCGCAATGGCTGAGGCATTCGGACAGTTCCAATACCCGACTCCACCATTAGGTACCTACGCCTCCGGCTTCCCCGACGAACTCGTCTTCGAGCAATGGCTCGCCCGGCTCGACGAGCTCGCCGAGGCCCGCGAGCACCTCGCCGCCGCAGAGCACGTCAGCGGCCCCGCAGCCGACCGATACCGTCACCGCGTCGCTGCTGCAGCCCGCTTCGCCGGACGTGTCCTGCGCACCCGCCGCGACGCCGCGACCCTGCTGGCCAACCCCGACCTCATGGTCTACCCCGGCACGGGCATGACGTGCGTCCTGGACCCCGCCCGCGCGGCCTGCCGCCTCGCCAGCGACGAGCACAG
The DNA here is from genome assembly GCF_045207475.1 of Streptomyces sp. NBC_00885. Taxonomy (NCBI): domain Bacteria; kingdom Bacillati; phylum Actinomycetota; class Actinomycetes; order Kitasatosporales; family Streptomycetaceae; genus Streptomyces; species Streptomyces sp. NBC_00885. The sequence continues at coordinate 50,987 of NZ_CP108796.1, read as the reverse complement.
CAGCCGCCGCACCCCTGACCTCGATGACTGCCGCCCCACCTGCCTCAACATCGCCCGCACTGACCGCGACATCGCAATCGTCCGCGCTCAGGCCGACCGGCTGCGCATCCTCGTCGACGATCCGCTCGCCCCGCCGATCCGCAACCAGCGCGAGCGGCACGAACTCGCCCGCCTCGAAGGCATCTTGGCCGAACACGACCCGCAGGAGCCCTAATGGCCACAGACCGCTCAGCAGAACGCGTCGCCATCCAGACCGCGGCCGACCGCCTCCTCGCCGGCACCCCGCAACGCTCCACCGGAGCTCTGACCGTCCTGCAGCTCGCAGCCGAAGCAGGAGTCAAACGGTGGGTTCTCACCCACAAACACCCCGACCTCAAGGACGACTTCCTCGCCCGGCGCACACTGGCCAACGGAATCCCGCCCGCCTTCCAGCACCTGCAGGCCCGGACAAGTGACCTGGAGGAGCGCAACCGCCGACTGCTCGAGACGAACCGGCACCTGACCGAGCGTGTCGAGACCTATGCCCAGGTGATCGCCGAACTCCTGACAGAACGCGACCGCCTCCACACTCCTCCACCGGTCTTGGGGACGGTGCCCCGTACAGCCTTGGCTCCTCACGGCGCTCCGCCTCTGCGGGACAACGAGCCCCCGCTGAGGACTGAGGAGAACCGGGTGCGAGCGTCAAGGCATGGCTGACTGTCAGCGGTGTCCGCGGCGCCTGATCATCCGGACGACTTGGGGCAGGGCCGATCCGGCCAGCAGGGCCGCCAGCGGAAGGACGACGTCCGTCCATGGGTCGCGGATCGGCTTGTAGGTGGCCTTGCCGTCGGTGATCTCGATGTAGCCGAGCGGCCGGGCCTCGGCTCCGCCGCCTCCGCCTCCGCCCTCACCGGTTTTGGCGGCGCCGATTTCCCGCCCGACGCCACCGCCGAAGCCGAAGCCGACCCTGGCGACCGGAATGACGGTGATGCCGTCGCGGGTAATGGGTTCGCCGTAGACGGCGGTCACGGAGGCCCGTCCGCCGAGTTTGTCGGCCAGGCGCTCCAGCAGGGTGACGGAGGCGTGGGCGGCGCTGAGGTCGGCCAGGGGGACGGGCTTGTTTTCGCCTGCTGTGCTCGTCATGTGCCGTCTCCCGTATGGGGGCGTTCCGCTGTGCCGAGGATGTGGGTGGCAGCCGGGGAGGGGAACTTCGTATCGCGAAAGACAAACTTCTCCACCGCGGTGAGGGTGAGACCGGCTGTGGTGACGGCGGCGGCCCGGAGCGCCTCGTGGAGTTGGCCGGCGTCGGGGGCACCGGCGAGGCCGTCCGCGGTCCGGTACATCCGGCAGGACAGTCCGGGGGTGTGTCCGGGCTCGGCGAACGGGTCGCGGCCGTCGATCAGGATGGTCGGGGAGCCGGTGAAGCCGATCCGCTCGGCTTCGGCCTGGCCGGTCACGACGCGGGTGGTGAATCCGATACTGCTCAACCCCGACGTGTCGAGCGCGCAGCGCAGCCGCTCGGCCGCGAGCGTCTCGTTCGGGCAGCCGGGCACGAGAAGGATCTCGATGTCCATGTCTCCAGGCTCCCGCACCTGCCTGCCGTGCGCGCCCGCGCCGTCCGGCCTGGCCGTTCCCGAACGGGGACCCGTGTACCGGCGGGGGCTTGGGGCCCCGTCGCCGCGCAGACGCAGAATTCACGCAGCCCCCAGGCGCCCTGGCAGGCGACACCTTCAGCGTCGAGCGGAACTCCATGAATTGCAAAATTCTGCAATTCATTACATGCTGTGTTGGCTGTGTCCGTAGGTAGCCGCGGGCACAGCACCAAGCGATACCCCCGACGGGGGTTGAGGAGAGTCCGAGACCGTGCCGGTTCCGCTGTATCAGGCCAAGGCAGAGTTCTTCCGGATGCTGGGGCATCCGGTGCGCATCCGTGTGCTGGAGCTGCTGCAGGGCGGGCCGATGCCGGTGCGGGATCTGCTCGCATCGATCGAGGTGGAGCCGTCGGCCCTGTCCCAGCAGCTGGCGGTGCTGCGCCGGTCGGGGATCGTGAGCTCAACGCGAGAGGGCTCGACCGTGGTCTACGAGCTCGCGGGCGGGGATGTCGCGGATCTGATGCGGGCCGCACGGCGGATCCTCACCGAGATGCTGGCCGGGCAGAACGAGCTGCTGGTGGAGTTGCGGGAAGCCGAGGTCGCGGCGCAGTGAGTGCGGTCTTCACCCGGGCCATGGGCCGGGTGCGTTCCCTGCTGCCTGCCCGTGCCGACTTTCTGCTCATGGCGCGCAACCCACGCCGCGATCTGCTGGCGGGCCTGACGGTGGCGATCGTGGCGCTGCCGCTCGCGCTGGGCTTCGGGGTGTCCTCCGGGCTCGGCGCGGAGGCGGGGCTTGCCACCGCGGTGGTCGCCGGTGCGCTCGCCGCGCTGTTCGGCGGCTCCAATCTCCAGGTTTCCGGCCCCACCGGGGCCATGACGGTGGTGCTGGTGCCGATCGTCGCCGAGTACGGGCCCGGCGGGGTGCTGACGGTCGGAGTGCTGGCCGGGCTGATCCTGATCGCACTCGCCCTGCTGCGCGCCGGGAAGTACATGCAGTACATCCCGGCTCCGGTGGTGGAGGGTTTCACCCTCGGCATCGCGTGCGTGATCGGGCTTCAGCAGATCCCGAACGCGCTCGGGGTGGCCAAGCCCGAGGGCGACAGGGTCCTGGTGGTGACCTGGCGGGCCGTCGAAGCGTTCGTACGCACACCGAACTGGACCGCCGTCTCGCTCACGGCCGGTGTCGCCGTCGTGATGCTTCTCGGTGCGCGCTGGCGGCCGACCGTCCCCTTCTCGATAGTCGCGGTGATCGCCGCGACCCTCGTCGCACAGCTCTTCCATCTGGACGCTGCCGTGCCGATCGGTGATCTGCCGTCCGGGCTGCCCGCTCCGTCGCTGGGCTTCCTCGACCTGTCGGCGGCCGGTTCTCTGATGGCCCCGGCGGTCGCCGTGGCCGCGCTCGCGGCGCTGGAGTCGCTGCTGTCGGCCACCGTCGCGGACGGTATGACGGTGGGCCAGAAGCACGACCCGGACAAGGAGTTGTTCGGTCAGGGCATCGCGAACCTGGCCGCGCCGCTGTTCGGTGGCGTCCCGGCGACGGCCGCCATCGCCCGGACGGCGGTCAACGTCCGCACCGGCGCGGGCTCGCGGCTCGCGGCGCTCGCTCACGCCGCCGTCCTCGCGGTGATCGTCTTCGCCGCCGCCCCGCTGGTCTCCAAGATCCCCCTGGCCGCGCTCGCGGGCGTGCTGCTGGCGACCGCGATCCGCATGGTCGAAGTCGGCGCGTTGCGGGCCATGGCCCGCGCGACGCGTTCCGATGCCATCGTGCTCGTACTGACGGCCGTCGCCACGCTCGCCCTGGACCTGGTCTACGCGGTGATCATCGGCCTGGTCGTGGCCGGGGCACTGGCCCTGCGGGCGGTGGCCAAACAGGCCCGGATGGATCAGGTGGACTTCCGGCCCGACCTGCCCGGCGAGCACAGCGACGAGGAACACGCCCTGCTGGCCGAGCACATCGTGGCCTACCGGATCGACGGGCCGCTGTTCTTCGCCGGCGCGCACCGCTTCCTGCTGGAGCTGAGCGAGGTCGCCGACGTCCGGGTCGTCATCCTGCGCATGTCGCGCATCACGACCATGGACGCCACCGGTGCACTGGTCCTCAAGGACGCCGTGCAGAAGCTCAACCGGCGCGGCATCGCGGTGATGACGTCCGGGATACGGCCCGGACAGCGGCGCGTCCTCGAGTCCGTCGGCGCGTTGGATCTTCTGCGGCTGGAGGGGCGGGAGTACGCGACCACCCCGGAGGCCATCGCCGGTGCCCGCGCCCTTCTGCAGGGAGCCGGGGTCCTGCCCGCCGTTCCCGCGCAGTCGCCCGCCCCCGTCTCCGAGGAGGCTTCCCGATGACCGTCCCCGTCTCCCGTCGCATGGTCGAAGTGTCCGGCACCGAAGCCCTGTGGCTGCTCGAAGGTGCCGCCCGGGGACGGCTCGTGTACGTCCAGCGCGAGAGCGCGGTGATACGTCCGGCGGTGCACATCCTCCAGTACGGCCGCTTGATCGTCCGCACCCCGGCCCAGGCGGCAGCCCTGTCCGGGAGGGCCGCGCTCACGTACCACGCCGACGAGATCCGCGTGGCCGGCGGCATCGGGTGGACGGTGACGGCGACCGGTCCGGCCGAGGTGATCACCGATCCGGACGAGGCGGCCCACTACCGCCGTACGCTGCCCGGCTGGGTCCACGGCCCGCACGACACCCTCGTCCGGATCCGCCCGCAGACGGTGACCGGCTTCCGCCTCGCCCACGAGGGTGCCTGATGGCCGCTCAGCTCGAGAGCTTGCCCTACCGGCATGTGCTGACTGTTCCCGCCATAGGGTCCGCTGTCCGGATAGCGCGCGAGACCACCGAACAGGTGCTGGTGGAGTGGGGCATCAGCCGGCGCCACCCCACGGTCGATCCCGCGTTGCTGATCCTGGGCGAACTGGTCACCAACAGCGTGCGGCACGCCGCCGTGCTCTCCCCGAACGTCACGGTGATCTACGCGGCGGGCCATGACACGTTCGCGTTCGCTGTCCACGACCGCCACCCCTATCAGCCAGCCCTGTACGCCACGGCTGGCAACGGGGGCAGCGGGCTGGCCACTGTCGTCGAGCTCACCCTCGGCCTCGGCGGCACCGCGGTCGTACGCGCGGACGCTGACGGCCGCGGCAAAAGCGTGTGGATCACCCTCCCCCTGTGAGAACGAGAGAGCGACGATGACCATCGAGTGGCGTTACACCACCCAGCAGGACTTCTGTGTCCTCTCGCTGGCCGGGTATCTCGGCGCGGATGCCGTGGCCCGCTTCTCCGGCGCCGTCGGTTGGGCCCTGGCCCGCGGCACGGGACCGGTCATCCTCGACCTCACCGAGCTGCGCGGCTGGTCCATCGGTGGCCAGCTCGCCGTCGCCCAGGCAGCACGCCAACTCGAGGATGAGGGACGGCGTCTGGAACTCGCTGCGATCCCCGCGGACGGCTCCCTCGTCCCCGACGGCACCCACCCGCCGATCCCCGTCCACTGCGACCTCGCAGCCGCCCTCGCTGCGTACGACGACCTGAGTGGCCAAACGCGTGAGTGGCACAGCGACGACTGGCCCGGCGCGCGAAATGTGGCGCCACAGGGCCTGATGTAAGAGATCCACAGGAACGAAAGCAGACAAGGAAGCAGTATGAGCGACGTGATCGTGAAGGACAGCAACGGAACCCCGCTTCATGACGGCGACTCCGTGACGCTGATCAAGGACCTGAAGGTGAAGGGCACCTCCGAGACACTCAAGCGCGGAACGCTGGTGAAGAACATCCGCCTCACTGGCAAGGCCGGCGAGATCGAATGCAACACCAAGAAGGTCAAGGGCCTGGTCCTGAAGACCGAGTTCCTGAAAAAGGCGTGACCTCAAGGCCCACCCTGGTCTCGTCCGGCGCTTCTCCCTGCCGTCACCTCCTGGCCGACGGCAGGGGCAGCGCCGCAGCTGTTCCACGGCGTCACGGTGCAGCGCGTGGTCAGCCGGAGGGCGGTGCCTGGGCGCCGAGGGCGGTGTCCAGGTCCGCGTAGATGGTCATCGAGTCGTGGTGGATGACCCGTGACTGCGTTGCCTCGATGCGGTCCAGGCCGCACAGTACGAGGGAACGCTCAGTCTTCCGCAGCGTGGCGGCCGCCTGCAGGACTGCCGCCTCACCTTCGGCGCTCCAGCCCAGCAGTTCGGTCAGGTCCAGGATGACGGCCCCGGTGCTGCGGGCAGCTACCCAGCCGAACCCCTCCGAAAAGCGGTCGACCGCACTGCTGCCGAGGAACCCGGCAACACTCATGACCGCCACGCCGCGCTGTTCCCCGAAACTCCAGCTGATGCTCACAGGCGGCGCCGCTCTCAACGCTCGCCGTCGGACAGCTTCGGGCCGCGGGCCGCGTGGGCGGCATGCCGGATCCAGCCACGGTCGATGTCCATGCTCAGCAGGCGCTGATGCCCGCAGCGGGGGCATGAGCCGTCCGCGGCGACGGCCGCGGGCAGGCACTTGAGACGGCAGGCAGGGCACTTGAGTAGAGCCCCGCCGCCACGCAGTCGTGGGATTCTCACCCGAAACCTCCCTCTCTCGACCTTCGGAATTGCTAATCTTAGCAATTCCCGAGGTCATCACGTGGGTGTGATGGCGCGAGGATGACCCCATGGTGAAGAGTTTTGGGTGGATGGGATGCACGGTGCAGGCTTGGCAACGATCGTCCGGCCTTACGGCGGCATGCCCGGACGCGGGGCCGGTTCAGTGAGCGCGCCGCTGTACCAACTGAAGGCGGAGTTCTTCAAGACGCTCGGGCATCCGGTCCGGATCCGCGTGCTGGAACTGCTGAGCGAGCGCGAGCATGCGGTCTCCGAAATGCTGCCGGAGGTGGGCGTCGAGCCCGCCCACCTCTCGCAGCAACTGGCCGTCCTGCGCCGGGCCAATCTGGTCATAACCCGCAGGGAAGGTTCGGCCGTCTTCTACTCGCTGACCAGTCCGCAGGTGGCTGAGCTGCTGAGGGTCGCGCGGGCGATCCTGTCCGGTGTGCTGGCGGGTCAGGCCGAACTGCTCGCCGACCTGCAGGCGGCGGCGTCCGAGGGAGAACCGCAGACCTAGGCCGTCCGCAGACCGGCGGCCGCCCTTCGGCGTACACGGACAGCGCTCTGCGCGGCGAGGGGCGGCCGCCTTCAACCCCGCCGACGCGCAGCCAACAAAATAGTCAAAGCGCAAGAAAAAAGGGCGTAACTCCGGCTGTGGAGACGTCCGTTAGCCACGTGCGGAAGAGTCCTCACCAGCATCCGGGAGGGGCGTTCATGGGCCTGCTGCGCAAAATCCGCGGCACCGGGCGGGTGGCTGAACCTGCTCCGCCCCGGTCGGTGGAACCGCTGCCGATGGCGCGCGGGCTGGGCGGGTCGGTGCAGGTGCGCTGTGTGGATGCCGGCTCGTGCAACGGATGCGAGATCGAGATCGCGGCGGCCTTCGGCCCGGTCTACGACGCGGAGCGGTACGGAGCCCGGCTGGTGGCCTCGCCCCGGCATGCGGATGTGGCCCTGGTGACCGGGCCGGTCACGCGGAACATGGCCGAGCCGCTGCGGCGCACGGTGGCGGCCATGCCCGAGCCGCAGCTGGTGGTCGCGGTCGGGGACTGTGCGATCAACTGCGGTGAGTTCGCGGGAGGGTACGGAGTCGAGGGCGCGGTCGCCGATGTCGTACCGGTCGATCTTCAGGTGCCGGGGTGCCCGCCGACGCCGGACGACATCGTGGCGGCGCTGCGGCGGGTGACCGGCCGGTGAGCCTGGTCGCGGCCGCCCTTGGTGCTGCCGTCGCCATGGGTGGGGCCGGAGCGGCGGCGGGTGCCGGGCTGCCGGTCCGGTGGCGCATCATCGCCGCCGGAATGTGCACGGCGGGGGTGGGGGTGGCCGGTGGTGCGGCGGGTGTGGCTGTACTGGGCGGAAGGCGATGGTCGGCCGAGCTCCCGGGGCTGCTGCCGCTGGCCGGGGTGCATCTTGAAGTGGATGCGCTGTCGGGGCTGTTCATGGCTGTGGCGGGGGCAGTGGTGGCGGCGGTGGCGGTGTACGGCATCGGGTACGCGTCCGGGCATGGCCCGCACGGGCTGGGCTCACGGGCGGCGCAGACGGTGCTGCCGCTGTTCGCCCTGTCGCTGGTGCTGGTGCCTGCGGCGGGATCGGTGTCCACGTTCCTGGTGCTGTGGGAGCTGATGGCGCTGGCCTCGCTGCTGCTGGTCCTGGCCGAGCACCGCGAGCGGCCGTCGGTGCGGACGGCGGGCGTCTGGTACGCGGTGATGACCCACCTCGGACTCGTCCTGCTGCTGGCCGGGTTCGCATTGTTCGCCGCGCACGCCGGGGGTGAAGACTTTGCGACACTGCGTACGGGCGCGCAGGACATGCCGCCCGCCACCCGCGGGCTGATCTTCGTACTGACCGCTGCGGCCTTCACCTCCAAGGCGGGAGCGGTGCCGCTGCACGCCTGGCTGCCGCGCGCCCACCCCGAAGCACCCAGCCCCGTCTCGGCGTTGATGAGCGCAGCCATGGTCAACCTCGGCGTCTACGGGCTTATCCGGACCGGTTTCGACCTGCTGGGCGGCGGACCGTCCTGGTGGTGGCTCGGTCTGATCGCGGTGGGCGGGCTGTCCGCCGTGTACGGGATCCTGCAGGCCGCGATGGCCTCGGACCTGAAGAGACTGCTGGCGTACTCGACATCCGAGAACATGGGGCTGGTCCTGATCGGGGCCGGAGCGGCGGGTCTGTTCGCCGCCTCGGGTGATCGTTCGCTGGCCGCCCTCGCGCTGGCGGCCGCGCTGCTGCACGTGGTCAACCACTCGGCGTTCAAGGCCCTGTTGTTCTGCACGGCCGGTTCCGTCCTGCGCGCCACGGGCGTACGGGATCTCGACCGGCTCGGTGGTCTGAGGGCGCGGATGCCGGTCACGGCCGGACTCTTCGCGCTGGGCGCGCTGGGGGCGGTGGCGCTGCCGCCCGGCAACGGGTTCATCAGTGAGTGGCTGCTGCTGCAGTCGCTGATCCACGGACTTCAGATGCCAGGGGTGGCCGTCGCCGTGATGCTGCCGCTGGCGGTGGCGCTGATCGCGCTTTCGGCGGGGATCGCCGCGGCGGTGTTCGTCAAGGCGCTCGGGGTCGGGTTCTTCGCCCGGCCGCGCAGCCAAGAGGCCACCGGCGCGCGGGAGGCGCCGCCGATGATGCTCGCCGGAATGGGGCTGCTGGCGGCCGGGTGCGTGGGGCTTGCGCTGGTCCCGGGACTGCTGGGCAGTGGATTGGATCAGGCCGTGCTCGCCGCGGGCCTTCCTGGGGGTCAGGCCCTGTCGGGCGGCGGGCTGGGAGTACGGCTTGCCGACGTGTCGGCGTCGCTGTCGCCGCTGTGGGTGGTGGCCGCACTCACCGCGGCGCTGGCCCTGGCTGGCTTCGTTCATCTTCAGCAGCAGCGTTTGTCGGCGAGTTTCAGCAGCACTTGATGATCAACCTGCTCGTGGATGTTCACGAGAAATGACGGCACTGCTGTGAGATCGCGTGTCGTCTTGCTCATGCCAAGACGACGCATCCCCGTCGCTCGAGTTCGGTCAGCAGCGGGAGGGACGGATCGATGTCGTTCCATCGCAGATCGAGCTTCTCCAGCGATGGAAGCAGAGTGAGCCAGCCCGGCAAGTGGCTGAGGCGGTTGGTCCGCAGGTCGATCTGACGCAGCCGCGGCAGGCTGGCCAGTGACGGCGGCAGCTCCGCCACGGAGTTCTCGCGCAGGTCCAGGTGACGAAGTTCGTGCAGTTCAGCAGTTGACGGCGGGAGATGCTCGATCGTGTTTCCTCGGAGCCAGAGCTCACGCAGGTTGCGGAGCCGGCCGATGGAGTCGGGCAACGTGGTCAGCCGGTTGTGCTGTGCCCTGAACTCGATGAGGCTGGTCATCCCCCCTATGGCCTCGGGGAGGGTCGTGAGCGAGTTCTCGCCGATGTTGAGGTATCGCAGCCTGGTCAGCCTTCCCACGGCGTCCGGAATCCGTGACAGTTGGTTGTCGTGCAAGTAGAGGCAGTCGCTGAGCTCCGTCAGCCTGCCCAGCTCGTCGGGAATCGACGTGAGCGCGTTGTGGCCCAGGTCCAGGGTCGTCAGTCGGTGCAGTCGTTCGATCTCCGGTGGGAGGGCCGTGAGTCCGTTGTCGGCAAGGATCAGCACGCGGAGTTCGGTCTGTTGCCAGACCGAGTCGGGAACTTCTCCGAGTTCTTGACGCCATAGGTTCAACGCGTGCCTCACGGCCTTCTCACCTTCGTCAGCGGTCTTGGCCTTGATTCTCGCCCGGAGCTTCGGAACGAGATCAGCCAGCCTCGGCATGCTCAGTGCGTGCGCGCGTGCTGGCGAGTCGGTAGGAGTCGGTGCCGGTCTCGATGATCGTGCCGTTGAACGTGAGGCGGTCGACGATGGCCGCACAGAGGCGTGGATCGGTAAAGGTCTTGGTCCAGCCGCCGAACGACTCGTTGGAGGCGATGGCGACGCTGTTCTTCTCCTCGCGCTCGGTCAGCACTTGGAAGAGGAGTTCGGCGCCGTGGCGGTCGAGCTCCATGTAGCCGAGTTCGTCGATGCAGAGCAGGTCGACGCGGCCGTAGCGGGCAATGGTCTTGTTCAGCTGCTTCTCGTCGGCGGCCTCGACCAGCTCGTTCACCAGCTTCGTGGCGAGCGTGTAACGGACGCGGTAGCCCTTCATGGCCGCCTCGGTGCCCAGGGCGATGAGCATGTGCGACTTGCCGGTTCCGGAGTCGCCGATCAGGCAGAGGGGCTGGCTCTTCTTGATCCATTCACAGCTGGCCAGCGTGTGGATCGTAGCGGCGTCGATGTTCGGGTTGGCATCGAAGTCGAAGGCACGCAGGGACTTCTCCCGCGGGAAGCCGGCTGCCTTGATTCGCCGTTCCGAACGGCGACGGGCCCGGTCGTCGCACTCGGTCATCAGCAGTTCGGCGAGGAAGCCGCGGTAGGTCATCTGGTCCTTGACCGCCCGGTCGGCGATCTCGTTGAACTCGTTGCGGATCGACGGGAGCCGCAGCAGGCGGCAGGCGGTGTCGATCGCGGCGTCGGCGGCCTGCTCGGTCAAGCCTCGCTGGCGGGGCAGAGTGGTCACTGTGCTTCTCCCTCATGGCGGTCGCCGCCGCTGGTGCGGCGGCGTCGGAGCAGTTGGTCATAGGGGGTCACCGACGGCATCGGTCGGGTGTCCGGCGGGAGGTGTGCGAGGCGCCACTCGTGCAACGACGTAACGGTCGCCGGCGTCTCGCCGGGCAGCCCCGGGACGGAGGAACCCACGATCGGCTCGTCCTCCGCCTGAGCAGCCTTGCGGGCCTCCAGTGCGACAGCGTCGGCGGTCAGGGCGCCGGCCCGCAGGGCGGTAGCCAGGCCCGCGACGACGTGTTCGTGGGAGAGGTGCCGGTTCAACAGCAGGACCTCGATCAGCGCCCGAGTGCCGTCCCGCTCGCCGTGGATCTTGCGGGCCTGGGCCCACCAGGCGTCGTGGACCGGAGTGAATTTGCCCGCTGACCGGGCCTGTTCGAGGGCCGTGGCACCGGGGAACGCGCCGGGCTTGCGGATAAGGGCTTCAAGGTAGTGGTCCAGGTCCAGGCGGCAGCCGCCCTTCGCGATCAGCCTCTCGTGCCGGGCAACTTCCACGTTCCGGTCGTAAACCACCAGGTGAGAGGCGTGCAGAACGACCCGCACCCGCTTGCCGATCAGGCGGGTCGGGACCGAGTAGCGATTGGTCCGGACATTGATCTGGCTGTAGCGGTCAACCCGCGGCGTGAACAGCCGGCCCGTCTCGAAGGGCTCCTGAGGCAACGGCATCAGCAGCGGCTGCTCGACGGCGAAGTACTCGTCAACGGTCCGAGGCCGCGAGCCGATCCTCCGGCGCCCGTCATGCAGGTCCCACTGGTCGACCATCTCGTTCAGCTCGGCCAGGGAGTCGACTTCCGGAACCGGCGTGAAGTGGTTGCGGCGGAAGTAGCCGATCATTCCTTCGACGCCGCCTTTCTCATGGGCGCCTTCGATGCCGGGGCGGCAGTAGAAGCTCTCGATGTTGAAGTGCGAGCGGAAAGCGATCCACCGGTCGGTCTCCACCCGGGCCCGACTCAGTCCCAGCACCTGGGCGACGGCCGACTTCAGGTTGTCGTAGCGGATCTTGGTCCGGGGAACACCGCCCAGCGTGCGAAGCGCGTGCACGTGTCCTTCGAAGAAGGCTTCCTGACCGCAGGAGGCGAAGACCCGGTGGACGGCCTTGCCGGAGTAGGACAGGCGAAGCGAGAACAGGTAACAGGTCACCAGCTCGCCGGCCAGGCGCACCGTCACGTCGCCGAAGTCGACCTCCGCCTCGTGGCCCGGCAGGTGGGTCTGCGGCACGAACGCTTCCACCGGAGCCTTGCCCGAGGCCGCGAGGATCTCCGGCTTCCGGTCGGAGACGTAGCGTCGGACCATCTGGTAGGACACGTCGGCGCTGTGCTCCTCGACGAGCCGGTGGAAGATCCGGGTGATCGTGTGGCGCTGCTTGCGCGGTGCGTCGAGGTCTGTCAGCAGCATCTCGTCGATCACCGGCTTGTACGGATCCAGCGCGGTCGGCCGCGGCGGCAGCTTCTTCCTCGGCTCTGGCCAGACCGAGTCCACGGCCTTCTTCACGGTCCGCCACGACACGTTGTACTTGCGCTCAAGCTCGCGCATCTTCATGCCGGCACGGTGATCACGCCGGATCGCCGCGTACAGCTCGACCTTGGACATCTGCGGCATGACCAGGACCTTTCACCAGGAGCATCCCGATGCTGCCCTGGCAAGTACCTCAGCGCTGTCAAAACTCGTGAACATCACCCGACCGTGGATCTGGGTGCCTCCCAAACCCGTGAACAACCGACGGCACTACTGGTGAATAAAGCCACCCTGGCGGTGTACCTGGCCCGGCTGTATGGCAATCGCCGTCGACGCAGAGACGCCAAGCTGTGGGACTGCGGCGGCGGCGCTCCCACGCCGAGGATGGCCTATACGGCGACCTCGTTCGCCGAACCTTTGCAGCGCGTCTTCGACGACGTACTTGCCCCGGAGCAGGACGTGAATGTCACGCACGCAGGGGAATCCGCGTACCTGGTGGAGCGTGTCCGGTTCCGCAACCGGGTGCCCGACCGGATCGAGCACCGGCTGTACGAACCGGTGCTGGCGTTTCTCGCGAGGTCCGGGCGGGCCGCGCGCCGGCTGGCGGGCGGCAGTGTCCATCTCTATCTCGGCTACGGCTTCTTCGGCCTGGTCGCTCTGCTCCTGGTGCTGGCGGTGGGCTGGTGAGCGCCGCCGGGTATGTGGCGGTGGCGGGGCAGATCGCTGTGGTCGTCGGGGGCGCTCCACTGCTCACCGGGCTGATGCGGCAGGTGCGGGCGCGCATGGAAGGGCGGGCCGGGGCCGGTATGCTCCAGCCGTGGCGCGATACGCGCAAGCTGCTGCGTAAAGAACCGATCAGCGCGATCGGGACGGGGCCCGCGTTCCGTATCGCTCCGGGGCTGCTGGTGGCGACCACTGTGGTGGTCGCCGCGCTGGTTCCGCTGCTTTCCACGGACACACCGGTCGCCGGGCGCGCGGACCTGATCCTGGTGGTGGCGCTCCTCGCGCTGGGCACCGTCGCCCTGGCGCTGGCCGGGCTGGATACCGGGACCGCGTTCGGCGGCATGGGGGCCTCGCGGGAGATGACCATCGCGGCTCTGGTGGAGCCGACCCTCCTGATGTCGGTGTTCGCCCTGTCGATACCGGCCGGCTCCACCAACCTGCCTGCCATTGTCTCCGGCGCCGTCCACGAACCGGCACGGCTGGCCTCGCCGGCGGGGCTGCTGGCGACCGCCGCGCTCGCCGTCGCCGTCCTCGCGGAGACCGGGCGGCTCCCGGTGGACAACCCGTCCACGCATCTGGAGCTGACGATGGTGCACGAGGCGATGGTGCTGGAGTACGCGGGGCCCGATCTGGCGCTGGTCGAACTGGGTGCGCAGATGCGGCTCACGGTGCTGCTGGGGCTGCTCGCCTCGCTGTTCGCGCCCTGGGGCATCGCGACCACCGTATCAGCGTCGGCGCTCGCCGTCGCGCTGGTCCTGTTCGTGGTCAAGGTTGCGCTGCTGGGGGTGGTGCTGGCCGCGGCAGAGGTGTTCTGGGCGAAGTTGCGGCTGTTTCGCGTGCCGGAGCTGCTCGCCGGGTCCTTCCTGCTGGCGCTGCTCGCGGTGACCTCCTCCTACTTCCTGAGCGGAGAGTGAGCGCGCCGTGAGCGAGAGTCTGTACACGCAGTTGCTGGACCTGGCCTGTGGGGCGTTCCTGCTGGCGGCGGTGATGATCCTTTGGCGGCGTGAACTCGACGCGATCGTACGGATCTTCGCCCTCCAGGGCATCGCCCTGGCCGCCGTCGCCGTCCTCCTGGGGCTGCATGAGGAACGCTGGGACCTGATCGCGGTGGCGGCCGGAATCGGTCTCCTGCGGGCCGGAGTGCTTCCGTATCTGATGCGCCGGGCGCTCACCGCCCCGACCGGGCACCACAGAACGTATGACACGGACGGGGCCGAGACCCGGGAGACCCAGCCGCTGGTGAATGTGGCGGCGTCCCTGCTGACTGCGGCGGCACTGACCCTGCTCGCCTATGCCGTGGCCCGGCCGCTGGCCGAGCTCGACGCCACCCCGGCGACACGTGCCCTGCCGGTGGGCCTTGCGGTCGTTCTGATCGGGTTCTTCGTGCTGGTCACCAGGCGGCGGGCGCTGGCCCAGGTGGTGGGCTTCCTGCTGCTGGACAACGGCATCACAGCGACCGCCTTTCTCGCCACCTCCGGAGTGCCGCTGATCGTCGAACTCGGCGTCTCCTTCGATGTCCTGCTCGCCGTACTGGTACTGCAGCTGCTCACCACTCGTATGCGGGCTGCATTCGGCACGACCGACATCGACGACCTGCGGGAGCTGCACGACTGATGCCGCATCTTCTCCAAGAGCCCGCTGCGACCGCCGTGTTGCTGACCGCGCCCGTCGCGGTGCCCCTGGCCGTGGCCTGCGTCCATGCGCTGACCGGCCTGCGTGCGTCTGCCGCGGAAGTTCGCGAGCCGAGCAGGGAGGTGTCCCGTCAGCCTGCCCTGGTCGGCGCCGCCACCGGACCGGCGGACGGGGCCGCAGCGCCACCTCCGCCAGGGTCCGATGCACCTCACCGGGCCGACTGGTACGGGCTCATCTCCCCATTGGCGGTCATCACCTGCGGTGCGGTACTGGCAGCCGCCCTCGGTGACGACGAAGCCGTGACCGCCTACGGCGGACTGCTGCGCGCCGACGCCCTGACGGTGTGGATGCTGCTCGTCGTAGGCGCCGTCGCACTGATCGCCTGCGCCACGGCCCCCTCCTATCTGGCGGGCGAGCGCACCGCCGGACGGGCCGATGCCCGTAACACCGCCCTCTTCCACGTCCTCGTCCAGTCGTTCCTCGCAGCCATGTGCCTGGCCGTGCTCACCGCGAACCTCGGAGTGCTGTGGGTCGCCATCGAAGCCACCACCATCGTCACCGCATTCCTCGTCGGCCACCGCCGCACCCGCACATCCGTCGAAGCCGCGTGGAAATACGTCGTGATCTGCTCGGCCGGGATCGCCCTCGCCTTCCTGGGCACCGTCCTCATCTACTACGCCGCCCGGCAGGCGGGCATCGCCGAGGCGTACGCCCTTAACTGGCCCACCCTCATGGAACAGGCCGACCGGCTGGACCCGGCCGTCACCCGGCTCGGCATCGGCCTCGTGCTCCTCGGCTTCGGCGCCAAAGCCGGCCTCGTGCCCCTGCACGCCTGGCTACCCGACGCCCACAGCCAGGCACCCGCCCCCGTCTCCGCGCTGATGTCCGGCGTCCTGCTGTCCGTCGCCTTCACCGCGATCCTGCGCTACCAGAGCATCTCCGACGCCGCCCTCGGGACCGGCTACACCCGCGCCCTGCTGACCGGCATCGCGCTGCTCACACTCGCCCTCGCCGCGGCCCTGCTGCTCGCCCAGCGCGACTACAAACGCATGCTGGCGTACTCGAGCATGGAGCACATGAGCCTGATCGCCCTCGGCGCCGCGATCGGCACCCCTCTCGCCCGTGCCGCCCTGCTCCTGCACATCGCCGGGCACGGGCTCGCCAAAGCGGCCGCCTTCTGCGCCTCCGGCCACATCCTCCACCTCACCCGGACCACCCGCATCGGACGCGTACGCGGCCTGATCGCCCGGGCACCCGGCCTTGCGGGCATCTTCGGGCTCGCGGTCGTCGCGCTGCTCGGGTTCCCGCCCTTCAGTCTGTTCGCCTCCGAACTGGGCATCGTCCGCGCCGGATTCACCGCCCGCATGGGCTGGGCCGTCTCGGCCGCCCTGCTGCTGGTCCTGATCGCCTTCGCCGCGCTCGCCACCCGCACCGCCCGGATGCTGCTCGGCCCCGCACCCACAGCCCGCACGGACGAGCCGCCCGCCACGACCCGATGGCCACTCGTCCTGGGCCTGGTGGCCTGCGCGGCCCTGGGTATCTCGACCGGTCCGCTCACCGACCTGCTGCAGGATGCCGCCCAGGCGATCGGAGCCCGCTGAAGCCATGCGCACTGTGCACGAGATCCATGCCGCCGAACTGCCCAAGCGGGCCGACGAACTGCTGCGCGCCGGCCGTCGACTGGCCCTGGTCGCCGCCCACCACGACGAGGACCGGATCCGCGTGGTGTACCTCTTCGTCGCGGGACCGCCCGATACCCGTACCGAACTGCACGTACACCTCGACGCCGACCGGCCGGAGGTGCCGACGCTGGCCCACATGTCCTTCCCCGCAGGCCGGTTCGAGCGCGAAATGCGGGACCTCTTCGGGATCGTCCCCCGCGATCACCCCATGCCGCGCCGTCTGGTGCGCCACTTCCACTGGCCGCGCGGCTGGTACCCGATGCTCCCCGACGCCGGGCCCCCGCCGCCCTTCGCAGAGCAGGAAGGCCCCTACCCCTTCCTGGAGGTCGAAGGCGACGGCGTCTACGAAATCCCGGTCGGACCGGTGCACGCCGGGCTGATCGAGCCGGGCCACTTCCGCTTCTCCGTCGTCGGCGAGACCATCCTCAAACTCAAAGCCCGCCTGTGGTTCGTCCACAAAGGCATCGAAAAACTCTTCCAAGGCCGCAGCATCGCGGCCGGGCTGCCCCTCGCCGAACGGATCAGTGGCGACACCGCCGTCGGACACGCCCTCGCCTACTGCCTCGCCGTCGAAGAGGCCACCAGCACGGCGGTCCCGGCCACCGCCCAACGCGCCCGAGTCCTCCTCCTGGAGCTGGAGCGCCTGCACAACCATGTCGCCGACCTGGGCATGCTCTGCAACGACGTCGGCCACTCCATCCTCAACGCCCACGCCCAGCGGGTGCGGGAACAACTCCTGCGCCTGAACGCCGAGATCACCGGTCACCGTCTGCTGCGCGGCGGCGTCATGCCCGGTGGCGCAGCCCTGCACGCCCTGCCCGACCCGCGGCGGCTGAAGGCGATCGGCGCTGACATCCGCGAGATCGCGGGTCTCGCGCTCGACCAGTCCACCGTCCGTGACCGCTTCACCGACACCGCCGTCCTCACCGCAGAGGCCGCGCGGGACATCGGTTGCCTCGGTTACGTGGCCCGCGCCAGCGGCCTGCCCGGCACCGACGCCCGCCTCAGCCACCCCTTCACCGCGTACGACTCCGAGATCGCTGTCCCCGTCCGCGACACCGGCGACGTGCTCGCCCGCTTCCTCGTCCGCGCCGAGGAGATCGACGTCTCCCTTGCCCTGATCGAGCGCCTCACCGACGGCCTCGCCCCAGGTGCCGTCCTCGCGCCGACGCCCGCACCGGGCGTGGGGCCAGGAAGCGGCGTCGGCATCGTCGAGGGCTGGCGCGGCACCATCACCACCCGCATCGAGCTCGCCCCCAACGGCACTCTGGCCCGGGTCAAACCGGTCGACCCGTCGTTCTTCAACTGGCCCGCACTGCCCGTCGCCCTCGCCGACACCATCGTCCCGGACTTCCCACTGACCAATAAGAGCTTCAACCTCTCCTACGCCGGCAACGACCTATGAGGCGGCCCGCTACTTCGGCGCGTGCTCGCCCACGTAAAACAGAAGCCAGATGAAGCCGGCGAACAGGTGCGTTGCGAAGACGTAGACGAAGACGCGCAGCATGACGCCGCGTTCTTTCCACCTCTCCAGGTCCATCGGCTCCTCGGCTTGCTTCTCGGTTCCGTCATCGCTCATGGCCTTGCGTCTCCTGGGGTCTGTGGGTAAGGAATCCGGAACCGGACGAGCACGACCTTGCCGTCGTGATCCACGGCCGGTTCCGCGCTGACATCGCCGTCGTACATGTCGGTGAGCTCACTCACCGTCCGCAGACCCTCACCCGTTGCATCCGCGGCGAGGCAAGGGAGGCGAGAGTCCCCGTCGGTGACCGCAATCACCAGCTGTCCGGCACCGACGGTTATCCCGACATCCGTCACGGGAGTGTGCGCCGCATGCCGGATCACGTTGGCGACCAGCTCACTGGCCACCAACAGCACCGCATCAGCGAATGCAGAGTCCGCGGCGATGCCGACCTTCGGCAGGTGCTCAGCCACCGCCTGCCGAGCCTCCCGCACCGCCTCCGGCGCCACCCGGACAGACACGATGTACCGCTGGACCGCAGGCAAGGTGTGCTCGACTGCCGCCGCGGGCAAGTGCTTGCGCCACGGCCTGAACCTCTCCATCCCCATCACGGAGCCGCTTCCCTCTCCGCCTCGCGCAGCTCGGCCAGCAGCTCCTGCTGCCCAGCCAGCAGGACAGACAGGATGCGCCGCGCGGCAGCCAGCAGCTCCGCCACATCCCCGCCCGCCAGCTCGTACACCACCGTCGAACTCTCGCGGGTGGCCGTGACGATGCCCGACCGGCGCAGCACCGCCAGCTGCTGCGACAGGTTCGACGGCTCGATCTCGATCGCCGCAAGAAGATCACGGACCGGCATCGGCCCGCCCTGCAGCAGTTCCAGCACCCGTATCCGCACCGGATGCCCCAGCATCCGGAAGAACTCCGCCTTCGCCTCATACAGCGGAACCGGCACCTCGCTCACCCTCCTCCGCCCCCACGTCGATCCCGTGGTCGCTCGCGAGCCGAAGCGCATCGTCCAGCTCTTCCTGCGCCATCGCCGCGCCGTAGGCGTCCTCTGCCTCCAGCGCGGCCTCCAAGGCGGCCCGCGCTTCCCGGACACGCTCCAGCACCGCCTCGACGAACCCGCCCACGGCCACCCTTCCCACCTCGGCACCCTTGCCCGACTCGGCAACTAACAAATTGAAGAACTCTTCAATTCTACGCCCTGAGTGGTGCGGGGTACACCACCCGCATGCGCCCTGTGCCTGCCGCGGACCAGGACCGTGGGAAACGATCTTGATATGCGCGGGAAGTGATCACTTGTCAGCCTGTCGTCGGTCCTGATCAGCGCATCTCGTCGGTTGCCCTCACCGCGGCCTCCGGCCTGGTCGTAGCGGTCCGCATGTACGAGACCCAGCCCCGCCTGTGAGCGGACTGTCATGGTCTGCCCCGCTGTTGCCCCCGGCCAGCACCACGCCCGCCAACGCGCTCGGCACCTGATTGGTGCCGGCGCAACATCGGCCACGCCGAGCACTCGTCGGCGACCTCGGTGAGCTCAACACCACCGTCAAGGCCGCCGACCCCGCAGGCCCACCAAATACCGCCCGCCCTGACGACGGCGTCGGCGGAGGTGTTGTCGATGCAACACCTCCGAACGAGCGACGGAACCCGCGGCATCGACCGCCGCGTCATCGTGCCTGCCGAGCTGCCGCACAGCGCCTCTGCCGCGCGCCGCTTCTCGACCGACACCCCGGCGCCGGACCTGATCCGGGCCGCCCTGCTGTCCTGCGCAGTCGAGCTGGGAGAACTCCTGCGCGGCCGCCGCCAGGCGGCGAAGGCGGTGACACTCACGCTGACCTTCGCCGGAAGCGGCCAGTTGATCCGCAGCCGGCAGCTGCCGGGTGGGCCGTCCGCGCACACCGACGACCTTCGCGACCTCGCGTACGACCTATACCGGTCCATGGCGCTCCAGCGAGCTCGCGTACGGGCCGTGGCCATCAGAGGAGAGCAACTCGTCGCCGCCGAGACGGTGGCCGAGCAGCTGTCTCTGGACGCGATGCGGGAGGACCGGCTGCGCGCCGAGCGGGCGGTCGACGCGCTCAACCGAAGGTTCGGCCCGGGCACCGTGGGCCCGGCCGCCTCCCACCGTCACGCCGGCTGACGGCCCCGCATCGAGGAGCGTGCCGTGAGCAAGTGGCGGGATGCGGTGCAGGTGGACCCGATGACCGTGGGGGAGGAGCCGGTCAGCGTGGAGTTCTACAGGCCGCGCAAAGAGCCCGGGGTGCGGTTGCAGATGGCGGGACGGCCGTACTTCGGCTCAGCCGTGGAGCGCCGCGACTTCGCCGACGGCCGGATTCTCTTCGCGATGGGCCTGCGGCCCGCTGACCGGGTGGGCGCGAGGCGCCTGGGCTGGTTCTGGGCCGACGAGCACGCCATGGAATTCACCGCTCTCGAGCCCCATCCCATCGAGGACCGGGTGCTGCCCGGCGACGCGATCCGGCACCGACCCGTCCCCCAGGGCGACGCTGCGCCGGTGCCGGACATGGAGCCGTACGGACCTGTCCCCGCCATGCCGGTCCAGATCAGGGTGGGCGGCCTGTGGCATGACGCCCGGGCCAGCTGGCGCGTCCACGACCCCGCAGGCGACCAGATCATCGTGCGGATCTTTTTCAAGGACCGCGGCTGGCCGATGGCGCACTACCGCTGCTACTGGTGG
Organism: Streptomyces sp. NBC_00885; assembly: GCF_045207475.1. Taxonomy (NCBI): domain Bacteria; kingdom Bacillati; phylum Actinomycetota; class Actinomycetes; order Kitasatosporales; family Streptomycetaceae; genus Streptomyces; species Streptomyces sp. NBC_00885. Next base: position 30,630 of record NZ_CP108796.1, on the reverse strand, counting down.
GATCCGGCCGCGATTCGGGCTTGCTGCCCGCTCGTCAGCGACTGAGTTGCTCTTGCCTTGCCAGTCGGGCGCCCCGCCAATGGCCCAGAACCCCCAACACCCCGCTCGCCATGAACAGCCAGCATCGCCGTCTACTTGTAGGCCTGGCTCAGCGCCCAGATCGCCCAGACGATCACGGCCAGCGGAATCACGACGGCCGCGGCGCCGAGCGCGACACCCGCCCGCGCCCGGAAGCGATCGGCTCCCTCCCAGCCCCGCATCCTGCGCAGAGCGACGATGCCTGAGACGACCGCAGAGATCCCCACGGGCACGAAGAAGTACACGGGAAGAAAGCGGACCCACATCGGGACCGGGACGGGCAGCAAGGGGCAGACCATCATCGCGACGGCGACAGCACCCAGTACAAGCGACGTCGTACCCCGCGACTGCTGCCGCGCCGCCACCTGTTCACTCGATCCGGCCATCTGCTCAACGGAACTCATGCTCGGGATGCTAGGCAGCAGGTACCGCGCTCCGCTTGGGCGCGAGTACCTAGGTCGTCCTGAGTAGCCCGCAGCCGAATAGACGGCACGAGACCAGCGCAAGAGCGGGCAGCACCCCCACGGGTCTGTAAACCGCTGATGCTCCTAGCGCCGGACAGTCCGTCGGGTCCGTCAAGCGAGTTCGTCGTCGTGGCGGCGAGCCTTGACACTTCCGTCTGTAGCGGTCTTCTTCGCGGTCCCCTTGGGCTGGGGCATCTCGTGGACGGTCGCGTGCTCGCCACTCTCGCCGCGTGACCGGCGGGCGGCCGCGACACTCTCGTTGAGCGCGGCCATCAGGTCGACCAGCACAGGCTCTCTGGGTGCCGGTGCCTCAGCCCGGGACAGATGCCTGTCTTCGATCTTCGCTGTGATGACCTCTTCGAGGGCTTCCTTGTAGTGGTCGGTCAGGTCGCCCAGGTCCTCGGTGGTGAGCGCGTCGGTCTGGTCGAGCGCGCGCTGGAGCTCGTCAGCGGGCACGTCTGTCTCCCGCGGGGCGAGGGCGGCGGGGGAGCGGATCTCGTCACTGGCCAGAAGCTGGTGGAGAACCAGTACGCCGTCTTTGACCCTGAGGAGTCCGTACCGCTCGCGGTCCCGGAGCGCGAACTTGGTGATCGCCACCTTCGAGTTGCGCTGCAGTGCCTGGACGATGAGCGCGCACGGCCTGGCTGCGATGTGCCCGTTCGGGGCGAGGTAGTACGGCTTGCCGACCCTTAGGAGGTCGACGCTCTCATAGGGGTTGAAGCCCTGGACTTCGATGGCGCGGACGCTCTCCAGCGGCAGCGCGTCCAGTTCTTCGTCGGTGATCGCGACCAGCGAGCCATCGTCAAGTTCGTAGCCGCGGCCGATCTGGGTCAGGTCGAGGACCTTCCCGCACGCTTCGCAGATCTTGCGGTTGCGGATCCGCCAGCCGTCCGGCCATGGGGACCAACGGAACAGTCAGTATCGGCGAGAACGATCACGGCTGGGTGAGGGGCAGTCACGCGCTCTGTGTGGCTGCGGCCTTCTGCTCTCACCGACCCCCGGATGAACGAGGCGTCCCGGCGGGCCCACGACCTGCTGCGGGCCTACGCCGCACGGGATCGCGCCGCGATCGTCGAACACCTCACGCACCTGGAGGACGACCAGTTGGAGTTCGCCAGAGGCGTGACCGCGAACTTCTACAACGACACCCGGCAGCTGCTCCTGGACACCGGGCGTCCGTACATCCCGACGTCCCTCGTGCGTGAGGTCGACGCAGTGGCCCGCTTCACACCGGCCGAGCACGAGTTCGCGGTCATCGCGGCTGCCCGCCAACTGGTCCCGGACGAGGTGATGATGCGAGACCTCATCGCAGGGCGACAGCGCATGCCAGTCGGTGAACGATGTCGGAAAGCCGTGTGCGGGAGAACTGCATGCACGGTTTGAAGCGGCGGGGACTGGAAACGGAGTGGCAGCCACCGCTCCAGTCCCCGACCCTACTCAGATCGGGACAAAGCCCGGCGAGATGACGCGGAACGTTAGCGCGTTGTCGAATGCCGGCACGGACTCGCTGGCCGAGCCGGGTCGGTTGCGGAACCAGATGTCGCTCTCGCCCTCGAGCTGGAAGTCGTAGCGAAGCGCGATCCGCAAGAAGATCGAGTGACCGTCCCGGCGGAGGTCGGCCATGTTCGCCGCGAACGTCAGCCTCGCGCCCCAGCCAAAGAACTCGTCGACACTCGCCCGGCCCACCGGAATTACGTCATCGAGAAGGAAGAGGTCGAAGCTATACGAGTCCTCAGCCAGCCGCTCGCCGTTGCTGAGGGTGAGGGTCGCCTCAAGGAATCGCCAGCACTTCGACCACTTATCGTCCGCGTGCCAGATCGGGTGATACGGACCGGTCCAGCCCGAGACATCGCCGCCCAGTCGCACCTCGGGTTCGACCACGAAGACCGTCCGGTCCGTCCTCGGCATGCGCTCGGGCGGGAGGATGTAGGTGATCGCGAGGCCCACTGTGCCGGTGAAGAGGTCGTCGCTGGCGTAGCCGATGTGTCCAAAGATCCGATAGCGATCGCTGTCGACGTCGACGGTGAGGGTATCGCTCGGCGCGTTCACGAGCGTGCTCGTCTCGGTCCACGTCCACTCGCCCACGTGCGGTGGCTGGGCGAGGAAGATATCCGGGTCACGGGGGAGGGGACGAATAGGACCTTGCGGCGCAACGTCGACCGGCGGAAGACCGCGAGTTTCTAGCGGCATGAAGCCACGTACGGGCCACGCGGTGCCCTTGAGTTTCTCGAGCTCAGGCCTGATCTGCTCGATCTGAGCGCGACCACGCTCCTCGGGATCTGGGATCGCGGTCCCCAGCGCCTCGCGGGTCTCCTTGGTGAGCGACTTGCGCAACTCGGCGAGCGCGTAGCAGCCCTCCGGCTCTCTGACATCTGCGACGGAGGCGTTGAGGAGATCTATCGTCGCTCGTTCCGCATCGGTGAGCTGTACCCGATCGTTGCGCACGGTTTTGACGGTCTGCCTCGCGGAGCTCATTGATCTCCCTCTCGGATCCGGCGACTCAGGTCACAAAGACCTCAGAGTGAACTGTATGGGTAGATTCCAACCAGATCGGAACCGACCCTCCGGGGTCGGCTATCCACCCTCGCGCTCGTCATCGAAAGGCGACTCAACCGAGCTTGACTGTATTTCGTGGATCTAGGACAGGTACGCGGCGGACACCTGGACGTTGCCCGCCGCGGTACCGCCTGTCCCTCGTAGGTCACTGGAATTCCTGCGACGCGCGGGCCTGCCGGACGTTACTGAGTTTCGCCGCGCAATGTCGCGGAGTGATGCGAACTGAGCTGTGTAAACGGGCTTTCAGCGGGTGGCATCACACAGAGATCATTAGTGAGCGGAGCCCGCCGCCTCCGCGTGCAGCCGCAGTCGGCGGGTGGTGCGGCGACGAGTGGTTGCAGCGGTGGTGAGCCGTGTCCGAAGGCGGGCAGCGTGGGGCGAGGCTGCGCCGTACCTTCCGTCGGGTCGTTTCTGTAGGGGATAGGCCTCGTTGCCGGGTTCCGGCAGCCACGGTCCGGCGATCATTTTTGTTCCCGCGCCTGTCGTCACGAGCAGGTCAGGCTGCATGTATGCCGTCATGGAATTGATGTGGTTGCCGTCCGGCAGCGGCCCGTTTCTCGGGCTGGGCTGGTTGCTGTTCGTTGGTCTGGCGATGGTGGTCTGGGGCCGTTGGATGGCGCGGAGAGCCGCCGCGGGGCACGAGGTCCGGATCTGGTGCAGGCTGCATGGCTTCGCGCTGCCGTATCCCCGGCGCTTCGTCCGTGGACGCGTGCGGCTGCTGCCGCAGGCGGGCGTCGTGGAATTCCGACCGTACGGGCGCGAGGCCCTGCGGCTGGCGTGCGGCGGCACCGTGCAGCAGGTGAGCAAGGTGAAGTGGGGCGGCAGCGGCGGCGTGTGGGGGCATCGGGAGGTCGACTATCTACCTGTGCCAGAGGGCGGTGCCGTCCGGATCTGGGTGCCCACGCCGCACTCACGGACCCTGCTGGCGATGCTCACCACGGCTCCGGCAGTGCTGGCGAGTGCTCCACATGCTCCAGCTCGGGCAGGGTCGCCGCTCTGGCGTTTCCTGGGCGGCGAGCCCGTCGCCCTCTTCAGCAACTCGCGCTTGATGGTGGCGAAGAACGACTCGGCGAGCGCGTTGTCCCAGCACTGCCGGGTGCGGCCGACAGAATGCCGGATGCCGAACTCTTCGCTCAGAGCGGCGAATTCGGTGCAGGTGCATTGGCAGCCGCGGTCCGAGTGAAAGATCACTGAATGGCCTGGGCGACGCTGCTGGCAGGCAGTCCGCAGGGCATCGGCGACCAGCTCGGTTCGCAGGTGATCGGCGGTCGCCCATCCGACCACCCGGCGTGAGGTGATGTCGATGACGGTGGCCAGATAGAGCCAGCCCTCCTCGTTCGGGACATACGTAATGTCGCCGCACCAGCGGGTATCGAGGGCGGCCGAGTCCGGGGCGAAGTCCCGCCCGATCAGGTCCGGCCGGTCAGCGGCCCGTGGGTCGGAAATCGTGGTCTGGTGCTGTCGTCTGCGGTGCCGGCCCTGCAGCCCCGCGCCCCGCATCAGCCGGGCAACGCGGCATCGGCCGTACCGCTCGCCCTCCTGTTGCAGGACGACGTGAACGCGCGGAGCCCCATAGGCGCCGCGCGACCGCTCGTGCACTTCGGCGATCTCCTCGGTCAGCTCGGCGTCCCGGACCGCCCGAGGTCCGGGCCTGCCAGTGCGACGGGCATAGAAGGCTGGTTCGGGAGACTGCAGCAGTTCACATGCGCGCTTGACGTTGTGACCGTCTCGCTTCTCCGCCTCGATGAACGGATGCACCGTCACCGGGTCTCCTTCGCGAAGAAAGCCGTGGCCCGCTTGAGGATCTCGACGTCTTCGCGCAACCGGCAGTTCTCCCGCCGCAACGCGGCCAACTCCTCGCGCTCGCTGCTGGTCAGACCGTCACGCTCGCCCGCATCGACCTCGGCCTGACTGACCCACAGCAGCACCGCGGTCTCGGTCAGAGCGAAGTCCTTGGCCACCGGGCCGACCGAGCGGCCACCGCGCCAGCACAGCTCGACGATCTCGGCCTTGAACTCCGGCGTGAACGAACGGCGAGGCCAAGGCTTCTTCTTCCCCATGCTCTCCATGATGGACATCCTTCCGGGGCAGAACCCCTGATCTCAGGTGTCCGTCAAAGCGAATCAAGCCCACTCCGGCCATTCGCAAACCCATGCCATATCTGGGTTGGGGAGCCTCCTACACGTCATCCCAGGCCATCGAGCTCATCCTCCAGCCGGCAGGCGTCCGGACGAACTGGGTGGTCTTGCGGCCGGAGCCCTCGAACCACTCGCCGTCGAGGAAACCGGACTTGCGGTACTCGCTGAACCGGTGCGCGATCGACTCGAATATTTCGGTCCGCTCGGCGACTTCCCATTCGGAGAACTCCGTCAGCGTCCCATCGGTGAGGATTTTCTCCCGGGGCTCGACGAACGCGTCGAGGTCGTAGATCACGGGCTTGTCCCCGACGTTGCTGATAATCATTCCTTGTGGAATGAACACCTCACGGACAACGTTGACGTTCGGCCGGCTGCCGCCGGTGTTGGTGAACGCGCCGAGGAAGGCGCGCATCAGCTGGTCGAGCTCGGCCTTGACGTCGGACACGGGTACTCCTCGCACGGGTGACCACTCTTCGGAGAGGACCGACCAGATCTCGCTGTCGTGCCGCACGCCCCGGTACGCAGAGCGCTGCCGCAGCACACCATCGCGGGTCATCCCGAGTCGGCGCGCGGCTTTGATGCTGTGAGTGTTGCCAGCCATGGCCCACCATTCGACCCGGCTCATCCCGCGTTCCTTGAAAGCCCAGTCGATCAATGCCCGGCATGCCAGGGTCACCAGCCCGCGGCCTGCCCCGTCCGCCTCCAGCCAGCAGCCGATTTCGCACACTCCGGAGGTGGCGTCGAACTTCGTGAACATGACGCCGCCGACCAGCGTGCCGTCCAGCCAGATCCCATAGATCCGAGCGGTGTCCTTGGCCTGTCTGTCGGCGTACCTCTGGAGGACGGCGGTGGCGGAGGCGAGGTCGGTGCTGAACGTCGCCCAGGGTATCCAAGGGTCCACGTTGGGGCGGGCGCGGTCGATATGGGCGAGGAACTCCTGGGCGTGCCAGGGCTCCAGGGGGCGGAGCTGAGCGTTGTCACCGACCGGCAGTGCGAACAAGGATACCTCAATCCCGGGGTACGTAACGAGCGTTCGGCACGTAAGGTAGCAGCATGCCGCCCGCACCTGGAGATCGTGAAGCCCGCCGCGAGGACGTGTCCCAGGCGGTATGGCACGTACTCGCCGACAAGGGGTTCAGCGGGCTGACCCTGCGTGCCGTCGCCGCCGCGATGAGCGTCTCGACCGGGATGCTCATGCACTACTTCCCGACCAAGCGGGCCTTGATCGCGCATGCCCTGGACCTGCTGGAGAAGCGCACCGCGGAACGTCCCCGCCGCGAACGTCCCATCGAGGGCCTTGCCACCGTGCGAGCCATGCTGCTGGACATCCTGCCGCTGACTGCGGACGACACCGCCCGCAATCGCATCTGGGTCAGCTCCTGGGACCTTGCCCTCGCCGACGACGGGCTGGCCACGGACCAGGCCGACCGCTACACCCGACTGCGCTCAGCGATACGCCCGCATTTCGAAGCCGCCCGCAGCCTGGGCGAGATCCCCGCAACCGCCGCCCCGGAGCAACTCGCCGCCACCGCCGTCGCGTTCACCCACGGACTCGTCGTCCAAGCCCTCTTCGACCCCGTCCGCTTCCCCGAGGACGTACAGATCGCCATGCTCGACGACTTCCTCGCTTCGATCGCGCTGCCCCAGCCTGACGCCGGTGTCGGCAGGCCGGTCCCTGACCAGTAGGGCCAGGTAGCACCTCATCCCGCGATAGCTCTGCCTCACCGTTGATCGCGTTGTCGTTGTCGTGAGCGTGCCGGTGAATCACTGCGAGAACCCGGGGGCATCGTTCCAGAATCGCCAGGTGTCCACGGTGACGGCGACTGCGAACACCCGGTGCACGCCGCGGGGGTCGAAGTAGTGCGTCGACGGCTTAGAGGGCATCTGATCTGGGTTGCTGGTGGTTTGATCCGTTCAGGTGACTGCGGCAGCAGTGCGTCGTTGCTTGTTCCGTGAGTTCTCGGCGCCCGTATCGCAGTGACGTGTCCGATGCCCGATGGGCTTTGATCGAGCCGGTGTTCACGGCTTGGCGAGCGGGGCGGACCGGGCCAGGCACGGCCGCTCGAGTGCATGATCTGCGGGAGATCGTGAACGCGATCCTCTACGTGAACCGCACCGGTATCCCATGGGAGTACCTGCCGCACGACCTCCCGCCCTGCAAGACCGTTGAGGGGCCCTGCGCTTCTCGGACAGCGGTGTTGAGGGTTCTCTTTATGCCGCCGTCTGCAACTCCTCGTACTCGGCGTGGACTTCTGCGGGAGTCTTGTAGCCGAGGCCGGAGTGGAGGCGTTTTCGATTGTAGAACATCTCGATGTAGCGGACGATCGCCCGGTGGGCATGTGCGCGTGTTGGGAACGTAGTTCGGTGCACGAGTTCGTTCTTGAGGGCGCCGAAAAATGATTCAGCCATCGCATTGTCCCAACAAACACCGGTGCGGCCGACCGACGCTCGCAGGCCCAACGAGCGGAGCTTGCAACGAAGTTCCCGAGACGTGTATTGACTGCCGCGATCGGAATGAAATACGCAGCCTTCGGCGAGGTCGATGTTCCGGACTGCCATATCGAGTGCATCCGATATGAGAGAGGTCTTCATATGGTCGGCCATCGCCCAGCCGACCACAGCTTTGGTGTGGCAGTCGATGACGGTCGCGAGATACAGGAACCCGGCCCAGGTGTGAACATAGGTGATATCGCTGACCAGTTTGCGCCCGGGAGCGTCAGCGGTGAAGTCACGGGCCAGCAGGTCGGGCGTGGCCGGCGCCGCATCATCGGCGATCGTGGTCGCCCGCCAGGGCCGCGGCTGGCATGGCACCAGGCCGAGCTCGCGCATCAGCGCGCGGACCAGCTCCGCTCCGGCCTGCACGTTCATCCGCTGGAGCGCGGCGTGGACACGCCGGTAGCCGTAGGTCTCCTGAGAGTCAGAGAAGACCTTGAGGATGACGGCCCTCAGTTCCGCACGGCGCTTCGCGGTGGCCGACAATGGCCTGGACCTCCAGTGGTAGAAGCCCGACGTGGATACTCCCGCCCAGGTGCACATCTGCTGCACGGGAAAGTTGTCAGCCTCGCCGTCGATGAACTCGTACTTCTCCGTCACCGGTATTCCTGGGCGAAGAAGGCCGCCGCTTTTCCCAGGAACTCGGTCTTCATACGGAGTTCCCGGTTCTCGCGTTCCAGTTCGCGCAGGCGGGCGCGTTCGCTGATGTTCAGGGAGGCTCCTCCCCGGCGTGCTCTTGCCGGTACCGGCTGACCCAGGTGCCCAGCGTTCCCTCGTTCACTTGTATCTCTCGGGCGACCTCGGCGATCGGGCGGGACTCCACGACCACCATCTTGACCGCCTCGTCCCGAAACTCAGGACTGAACTTCCTACGCTTCTGTGCCACGTGCTCTCTCCGCCGTTCTGGACTTCGATCCTATGGGGACCGCTGTCCGAGAACTTCGGGGCGCCTCACGCCGACTAGGGGGCGTCTCGCCGATCATGCTCTGAGACAGACGCAGATCTAGAAAAAGGCGGAGCGTCCCCACGTACATCTGTGCACACTGGCACGCATGTTGATCGACATCTGGCCGCTCAAGGCGCTGCGTGTGCGGTCGCCCCGTCTTGAGTTGCGGCTTCCTTCCGAGGAAGAGCTCGCGGCGGTGGCCGAAGTGGCAGCACGAGGCGTGCATGCCCCCGGCACGCGTCCGTTTCTGACGCCGTGGACGGATCGTCCGCCGGTTGAGCTCGCTCGACACGTCGTGCAGCAGCATTGGAGCCGCTTGGGTTCATGGTCACCCGACGACTGGGCTCTGGAGCTCGTCGTGTTCTTCGAGGGACACCCCGTGGGCATCCAGGAGATGCGGGCTGAGAACTTCGGCATCCGACGCGAGATCGTCTCGGGTTCATGGCTGGGCGTTGATCACCAGGGCCAGGGGCTCGGCACTGAGATGCGGGTCGCCCTGCTGCACCTGGCGTTCGTGGAACTTGGCGCAGTGTTCGCCAGGTCGGCGTCCTTCACCGACAATCACGCATCGCTGGCCGTCTCTCGAAAGCTCGGCTACGAGCCTGACGGCCTATCTCGCGACGTCCTCGATGGACGGGTCGTCGAGTCTCAGTACTTGCGCCTCTCCCAGCAGGGTTGGAACTCTCAGAAGCATCTGCCCGTGACCGTGAGCGGACTGGCAGACTGTGCGGCCTTCTTTGGTATCGACGTTCACGCCACAGCCTCGGATCCCGCCAGGGCGTTGTGATCACGAGCGGAGCCAGATGAGGAGTGCGGCGGCCGTGATGGTGCCGAGGTATACGTATTGGCGCTTGTCATAGCGGGTAGCGACGGCTCGGAACTGTTTGATCTTGTTGATCGCTCGCTCGACGGTGTTCCTGGCTTTGTACCGGGTCTTGTCGAAGCCCGGCGGTCGGCCGCCGTCCGAGCCTTTGCGCTGACGGGCGGTTCTGGAGCTGCTTTTCTCCGGGATGACGTGTCGGATGCCGCGTCGTCTCAGGTAGGAGCGGATCAGGTTGTTGCTGTACGCCTTGTCGGCGGCGACGCTGTCAGGCAGCCGTCTGGGCCGGCCTGTGCCGAGGCGGGGGACGCGGATCTTGTCCATGACGGGCTCGAACTGGGTGCAGTCCGCGCGCTGGCCGGGGGTGAGGATCAGGGAGAGCGGGCGGCATCTGCCGTCTGCGCTCAGGTGGATCTTCGTGGTCAGTCCGCCGCGGGAGCGGCCGAGAGCCTCGCCCGCCGCACCGCCTCCGCCAGGAACAGTCTCAGGCGGATGTGCGTGCGCATGTGAACTGATCTTTGCAGGGCCCCCTTTGAGACACCGGCAGGTGCCGGTGGCGGATCGGTCGGGGCGCCGGCGGCGTGCTGGTGGGCGCGGATCGAGGTGGAGTCGACGTTGATGTTCCAGTCGAGGTCGCCTGCTGAGTCGGCGACGGCCTGGACGTGCTGGAGCAGTCGTTCCCAGGTGCCGTCGGCCGACCACAGCGCATGGCGTTTGTGGACGGTCTTCCACGGGCCGAAGCGTTCGGGCAGCTTGCGCCACTGACAGCCGGTACCGAGCCGGTGGATGATCCCGTTGATCACCTGACGGTGGTCCCGCCACCGGCCGCACCTGTTGTTGCCCCTGGGCAGCAGCGGCTCGCCCACTCTCCGTCCGTGAGATCCCCCCTGCTGAGCATGACCAGAACAACGAGTCACTGATCGAAGAGACACCCCCTAGGAGCAACAGGGCTTACAGACCTGTGGAGGCGCTGCCCGCTCTTGCGCTGGTCTCGTGCCGTCTATTCGGCTGCGGGCTACTCAGGACGACCTAGGTACTCGCGCCCAAGCGGAGCGCGGTACCTGCTGCCTAGCATCCCGAGCATGAGTTCCGTTGAGCAGATGGCCGGATCGAGTGAACAGGTGGCGGCGCGGCAGCAGTCGCGGGGTACGACGTCGCTTGTACTGGGTGCTGTCGCCGTCGCGATGATTGTCTGCCCCTTGCTGCCCGTCCCGGTCCCGATGTGGGTCCGCCTTCTTCCCGTTTATTTGATCGTGCCCGTGGGGATCTCTGCGGTCGTCTCAGGCATCGTCGCTCTGCGCAGGATGCGGGGCTGGGAGGGAGCCGATCGCTTCCGGGCGCGGGCGGGTGTCGCGCTCGGCACCGCGGCCGTCGTGATTCCGCTGACCGTGATCGTCTGGGCGATCTGGGCGCTGAATCAGGCCTACAAGTAGACGGCGATCAGCTTTGAGGTGCAGAGATGGGTTCTGAGCGGTCCCTCCAGGTCTGACGATCGCTCCTCCCCGCAGCCCCCTCGCACCGGCCGGGCGCCATCCCAGCGGACTACCTGGCCCGGGCTCTGAGGTCGATGGAACGTGACGGACGGGACGGCAGGATGAGCCTCATGACCACTCTGAGACCACTACGACCGCAGACTCCGTTGCGCCGCCGCCCCGTTGGGCGATCTGGGCCGCGCATCTGACCACGTTGGTTGTACTGCCGAGCGGACTCTGGCGGATCGCCCTGGTGCTCGGCTATCCGGCCGGCTACCTGGAGAAGAGCTTCGAGACGCTCGGGGCCAAGGTCTGGATGCTCACACTGAGCGTGGTCTGCGAGCTTCTCGCCTTCCTGACGATCGGTCTGGTGCGGCGCCTGGGGATCGTCCAGGACGGCGTGCAGGGTTGCTTCGATCTCGTGCTGCGCGACTTCACTGACCGGATGTCCGGCTTCTGCTGCCAGCTGGCGGGCTTGGCGTGCCAGCGCGCCGATCAGGCGGTGTTGCTGGCTGGACAGTTCGCGCAGCTGCTCACGGTCGAGTTCGCGGTGGGCTTCTCGCAGGCCCTGGCCGAGGCGGAGCAGGCCGGCGACGGCGTCGGGCTGGGTGCGTACGAGGAGATTACTGGCCCATGCGGACAGTGTCGGCCGCCGCAGTGCGCCTGGACCAGTGCTGCCGCCCGAGCCGACGCGGCATCAAGTGCTTGATGTGGTCGCTGTGCTGGCTGTGTGCGCCGGGGTGTGCCGTGTGGTCGGGGACGCCTGCTTCTCCGTGATTATCGGGGCGGTCGCCGGGGGGCATCTGGCGCATCTGGCGCTGACTGGCAGGCCGCTTCCGGCTGGACCCGTTGGCCCCGACGGTCTCAGCGTCGGGGAAGGGGAGGCAGGCTGTTGGTGCGGACGCCTCAGCACACCCCGACGTCTTCGGTGACGGCCCCTCTCCCTGAGTGGATCAGCGGACCGTGCCATCTCGCAGTTCCCCGGCCCAGTCCAGCAGTTCGGGTTGGGCCAGGCTGGTGCCCAGCCAGTCGTGGTCGAGGTCGGCTCCGGGAAGGGACGGCACCACTGCGACGTGGAGCCCGGCAGCACGTGCCGAGGCGACGCCGGTGGCCGAGTCCTCGAAGGCGACGGAGCGTTTGGGAGTCGTGCCGAGTGCCTGGCATGCCGTGAGGTAGAGCTCTGGTGCGGGTTTGGGGGAGCGGACTTCGTCGGCGGCGAACGAGTGGGTGAAGTAGTCCGCGAGACCGGCCGACCACAGTGCCGTGTCGAGCAGTTCCCGTGGGTGTTGCTGGCTACGGCGATGGGTACGGCCGCCCGGCAGGCGCGCACCAGTTCCGCCGCCCCGGGGAGTGCTGATGCGCCTCGGGAAAGCTCTTTGCGGACTCTTTCGAGGAGTTCGGCGGCGATTTCGGCGCCGGCGCGGGGTCGCCCGAGGTACTGGGCCATGGCCTCTCCAGCGGCCTCCACGGTGCGGCCGATGACCAGCGCCTTCTGTTCGGGGCCGAAGGGGTGACCGTGTGCCGCGAAGATGGCTGATTCCGCAGCGGTCCAGCAAGTTTCGGTGTCGACCAGCAGGCCGTCGCAGTCGAAGACCACGGCCTCGGTGCTGGTGGGGAGCGAGCGCATGCAGATGTCCTTTCGCTTTGGATGGTGCGCAGGTCGTGCGTTGGGCGGCTTTGCGGCTGCGTCGGCTGGCGTCTCACTGTCCGAGCGCGAGCCGGATGCCGAAGGCGGCAATGACCGTGCCTGCGATGCGGTCGAGGTAGCGGCGGGCCGAGGGCCGGTGCAGGCGGTCTCGGAGCACGCGCGCGAAGGCGATCAGCGCGCAGGCCCAGGCGACAGCCAGGAGGATGTGTACACCGGCCAGGAGTACGCCCGCACCGAGGTGCGAGGCACCAGCGGGGATGAAGTGCGGGAGAACGGCAACGTAGAAGGCGCCGATCTTCGGGTTGAGGAGATTGGTCACGGTCCCTTGCCGCCAGCCGCTGAGCAGGGTGTCGCCGGTGCCTGTCCTGGCTTTGGTCTCGGTCCCGGCCCTCGCCGCCTGCGGGCTCTGGCTCGATGAGTGGCGCCAGGTGGTCCACAGCAGCCTGCCGCCCATCCACACCAGGTAGGCGGCTCCGCCCCAACGAAGAGTCTGGTATGCGACGTGAGACGCGGTCAGCAGCGCGGTCACACCGAGCGAGGCGAGCGTGCCCCACACCAGCGTGCCGCTCTGGATGCCGAGGACCACGCCCCAGGCGCGACGGCGGTGCCTGAGCGCCGCGGTGCGCAGGATGAGTGCGGTATCCAGTCCGGGAGTGAGCGTGAGGAGTCCCACTATCAGGGTGAAATTCCCTATCGCATCTAGGGTGATCATGAGTGATCACCCTAGGTTGAGACTCGTGCAACATCTATATTTCTGCCCGAAATCGGGCAGGATTGGCGGTGTTCGTCTTTGGTTTCTGTGCATCTCACCTCAGGTGATACGCGCCCAGGGCAGCGGGTCCTGCGACGAGGGCGCCTGTGGGCTGCCAGGGGATCGCTGGCGGATCTACAGCCGGTTGGCGGCGAGGGTGACTGTGCCGTGAAAGATGAACCTTCTCTTGTCATGCCGGGTCGCTGCGGCCCGAAAGCCGTTGAGTGCGTTGATGGTCTGCTCGACGTCATTCCTCCTGGCATGTCGAGCCCGGTCAAACCCGTGGGCCGGCCCGCGCTTTCGCCGGCGGTTCGTCCGCTGGTCACGGTGTTCGGGAATGGTGTGCCGGATCTGCCGTCTTCTCAGGTGGCGACGGTTGCGGCGAGGGCTGTACGCCTTATCCCCGCACAGGTGGTCCGGGCGGGTCGGGCGGGTGCCCGCCGGTCCGACGCGGGATGCGGGCGCGGTCCGTGGCTGCGGTCAATCGCCGGGCGTCATCCCCTTGCCCTGGTGTGATCAACAGGAGCCGGCGTGCGTCAGGGGTGTGGAACGTCCGCGTGCGGCGTGAACGGCCTGGACCTGGCCGGATGGGGGATGGGCCGGTGACATCGAGGAAAGTCTTCGCTCGGCCGCTGCCCGCCCGTTGGCGGGGCGGTGCGTTGGTTCGTTGTTGACGCGGGTGTCTGGTGTGAGTGCCTGGGGGTCGGGGGTTGGGGTGTGTTTGTTCAGGCTGTTGGTGATTCGTCTGGGTTGTTGAGGAGTCTGTTGACGAGGAGTTCGGGGTAGCCGGTGGCTGGTGGGTCGATGCCGAAGATTGCTCGTAGGTAGAGCGGTGCGATGAGTTGGTCGAGGATCTGTTCGAGGGGCGGGGGGTTCTCGCCGCGGGCCGCGGCTCGCTGGCGGATGCGTTCGATGGCGTGGATCCGGCGTTCGAAGTGTTGCGCGCGTTCCCCCTGCGCCTGGGCGCTGGCGGGCATCGACAGGGCGACGGCGCGTACGAGGAGCCGGCCTTCGGGTGTGCGGATGCTGGCAACTCCCGCTTGTGCCCAGGCGGTGAGGTCGCCGCGCAGGGTGCCGGTGTCGGTCAGTGGCCAGTCGCGTTCGAGGCGGGTGACGACGACGTCGGCCAGGAGTGCCTCACGGCTGCCCCAGCGCCGGTAGATGCTGGTGTGGTTCACCCCGGCGCGCTGCGCGATCGCGGGAATGGTCAGGTCCGCGCCCTGGGGGTCGGACAGCAGGTCGATGACCGCCTGATGGACGGCCGAGCGGACCTGCTCGGAGCTCTTGCGGATGCGTGGAGTCGGTTGTTTCGAGGTCACCCCCACATCGTAAGCACAAATATTTGCTTCGCGGTGCCCGCAGGGTCTACAGTTCCGTCGTACGCACAAATCTGTGCTTAAGGAGAGTGTGATGAGGCAGCTGCTGTTCCCGAACAATCCCCAGTTCTGGTACGAGACCCTGCGTTCGATGAGTCACATCGCCTACGGCGGCGCCGATTTCGGCGAGGTCGTCTCCACGAGCGAGCGCATCGTCGAGGGCGACTACGACAGCTGGCACACCGAGTGGCTCGCCACCGCCGACCGGGTGTCCGCAGAGGCTGAGAAGGCCCTGGATGCCGGTCATACGGTCAGCGCCCGGGACGGGTTCCTGCGGGCCTCGAATTACTACCGGTCGGCGGAGTTCTTCCTGCACGGCAACCCGTGCGACCCGCGCCACGAGCACGCCTACGACCGCAGCGTCGCCTGTTTCCGGGCAGCGGCCGCCCTCTACGCCAGCCCGCGTATCGAGCCGGTCCGTATCCCGTACGAGGACACCACGCTGCCCGGCTACCTCTACCGGGCCGACACCTCAGGCACGCCCCGGCCGACCCTGATCATGCACAGCGGTTTCGACGGCACCGCCGAGGAACTCCACTTCAGCGGCGCGCTCGCGGCCGTGGAGCGCGGCTACACCGTGCTGACCTTCGACGGCCCCGGACAGCCCGGGCCGCGCCATCGCGAGGGGCTGGTCTTCCGCCCCGACTGGGAGAACGTCATCACTCCCGTCGTCGACTTCTCCGAATCCCTCCCCGAGGTCGACAGCAGCCGTATCGCACTGCTCGGTTCCAGCATGGGCGGCATCCTCGCGCCGCGGGCCGCGGCTTTCGAGCACCGGCTCGCCGCGCTGATCGCCGTCGACGGTGTCTACGACCTCGGCCAGATATCCGTCCGCAGCATCCCCGGTGACCGCGACGAGGCCGAACGGCTTCTGCGTGCGGAGTCCGCCCCCGAACTCGACGCCCGCTTCGAGCAGATCATGGCGAAGGACGCGACTGCCCGCTGGGCGATCAACCACGGTATGTACGTCATGGGCGTGGACACCCCCCGGGCCTTCAGCGCCTCCTACCTCGACTACACCCTCCAAGGCGGCATCGCCGAACAGATCCGGTGTCCCACCCTGGTCTGCGACGCCGCCGAGGACGAGTTCTTCAGGGGCCAGCCCGAGCAGCTCTACGACCACCTGACCTGCCCCAGGACCCTCATGGTGTTCACCGCCGAGGAAGGCGCCGGCGCCCACTGTCACCCCGGCGCCATGCGCCTGTCGCTGGCCCGGATCTTCGACTGGCTCGACGACACCCTCACCAGCACCCGCTGAAGAAGCCGGACATCACCGGCAGACCCCGATCACCTCCCCGCCCGGCCGGCCCTCCCGGACCGCCTCACACTCCCAGGGAATCCAGATGAACCGCACCGGTATCGAAGCCGCCCTCAACGACCTGCTCTTCAACCGCGGCATCACTCTGGAGGAAGCCGCCGACCGCCACTTCACCCCCGGCTACCGCCAGCGCACGGACGGCGAGTGGGCCGACCGCGCCGAGTTCCTCGACCACATCAGCCACCTGCGCGGCATCGTCGCCGACGGCACGGTCGAGGTCCACGAAGAGCTGTACGACGGCGACAGGTACGCCGACCGGCACACCTGTCACATCACCAAGACGGACGGCACCACCGTCACCGTGGAGGTGTACGTCTTCGGCGACCTCGCCCCCGACGGCCGCTTCAGCCGCATCGAGGAAACCACCCTCATGCTCAAGGGCTCCGACGCCGACCGCAACATCGGCAGCGCCCGCTGAGAGACCACGCCGCGAGGACGGCACACGTCTCGGCGGCGGATCGGCACTGTCCGGCGAGTGAGCCGCCTGGTCCACCGCGCGACGCCGCAGCGGACTGGTTCCTGTGTGCCCCGGTGTGTGCGTCGGGCGGAGCCGGTCGTGCCCGGCATGGTACGGCCGGGCATCCGGCCTCCCTGTCCGGCGTCACTGTTCTCGGTAGGGACCTGGCGGCCGTGCCGGCCGTCGGGCGGCAGGAGAGGTGGGCCGCGGCGCACAGCCGGTACGCGGCGCGGCCCGCCCCGGACCGTGCCGGCGGCGCGAGTGTCGCCGCCACTGCCCCGCGCCGGTGGGTGGGGGAGCCGGTCCGCGTACTGGGCTTCACCTTCTGATCGCAGCGGAACTGCGGGCCCCGCCGGATCCGGCGGGGCCCGCAGTGCGTCATCGGGTGGCGTGCCGGTGATCGCGCCGGGTGGCGGCCAGGTCCCGCCACTGCTCGCGGGTGGGCTGTTCTCCGTCGAGCCACCGTGCTGGTGCGTGCTGGTGGGGGAGCATCGAGGGAAGGCCGGCCGTGGAGTGGGCGATGCCGGCGTAGTACGCGTAGCCGCCGCTGCGGGTGAGGTTGTTCAGGCGGGTGATCGCGGGGCGGTCACTGCGTGGTCGGCGCCCGGGGCGGTGTGGTGGAAGCGCAGGGCGAGTTCGGGGACGGGCTCGGCGACGGTGACGCCGGCGAGGCCGGTCTCGGTGCGCAGCGGTTCGGCGCGGTCTTCGGTGTTCTGGGTGGTGCCGGCGTCGCGGATGAGCGCGGCGAGCGCTGGTCATGTGCGGGACGAGCCCGGTCAGGAGTTGTTCGGCGAGTTCGTTTTCGCCAGCGGCTTGGTCGGGGCTGATGAAGGCGAGGGCGAAGGCGTGTTGGGCCTGGGGGGTGGTGCGTTCGCCGGGGATGGGGTGTTTCTCGGCTTCGGCGTGAGCGGTTTCATGGGCGGTGGCTGCTTGGGGTGTGTCGCTGTGCGGTCACGAGATGTCTCCGTGTGCGCGATGGTGGCGGATGGGTGTCGGCGGTGGCGGGGGCGGTGGGGAAGTCGCCGGCGAGGCGGGCCGGGTGTGCCGGGCCGCGTCGGGCGCGAGGCGGCCACCGTGGTCAGCGGCGTATCGCATTGCGTGCCACGAGTGTTGGGAGCGGGCAGGATCACGGTGGGCTTCGGCCCGGCAGCAGGCGGCCATGTCATGCAGTTCGTCCGGCAGCTGGCCGGTGTCGGCCCCGGCACTGAGCCGCTGCAGGGTCTGGACGGGCTGAAGCCCGTGCCGCTGCGGCTGCCCGGAGACTGAACGGTGGAACCCGGACGTCACGGCAGGCGTGCGAAGGGCGGCCTGTCACATCGTCGGCATCGTGGGCCGGGTGGCGGGCGGGTATCACGCCGTGCGGCAGGGGGGATGCCCGTCGGCCCGGGCAGGGCGGGCATGGTCCGCGAAGTGCCCGGTCTGCGCGGATATTTCACCGTGCCGTACTTCGAAGCACGCTCTGCGGTGGCTGCGCGCAGAGAGCTGCAGGGCTGCGCGGGGCGGCCCCTTGCGGCCGTTGCCGCCGTCCTGCCGCCCGGGATGGCCGGGAGGGGGGACGGAATCGCCGTGGTCGAGTTGTCGTGGCAGGGGCGGCAGGATTCGAACCTGCGGCGTACGGGTTTGGAGTCCGCTGCTCTGGCCGGGCTGAGCTACGCCCCTTCGGTGGGGGGAGCTTGTCATCGCGGCAGTCCGGTCCGCCACGGGTTTTGTGTCGGACTGGCCCTCCCGGCGGCCTTCGGTGCCCTGGCAGCCGCCGTTCCCGCCACCGCCCCTGCCGTTGTTGTCTCTGGTGGGGAGTCGGCGGCGGGGGCGGCGGCGTCTTTGCCCGGGCTCCCGGGCTGTCCGGGTCGGTGTCCGGCGTGTCGGTGGCCGGTGTGCGGGGCGAGGGGCCTCTGGTCGGGGTGGCGTTAGGGGATGCCGGGGATTTCGCGGGCTGTGAATGCTTTGCGGACGGTGCCGGCTGCGTTTGTGCCGTACATGCGTTCGGCGGTTGCGATGGTTGTCAGTGCTGCGTCCTTGAAGCTGGTGTCGGGTGCGAAGCCGAACTGGGCGTTGATGATGATGCGGTCGGCGGTCCTGGCGCCGAGTGCGTTGCGGATGTCGAAGAGCGCGCGGGACCAGATCTCGCCGTCGGCGTGGACCTCCCCGACCCGGTCCCCGTATACCTTGTTTCCGTCGATGCGGCGCAGGCAGTGCGGGGCGCTGCTGTAGGTGACCGAGTCCCAGTCGGCGACGCATGCGGGGTCGGCCTTCATCGGCCAGCCGTAGGTGGCGTCCGCGTGTGCGCCGACCTCGACGGCGAGATAGTCACCGAAGGCCTCGCCGATCGAGCCGGCCTCCAGTGAGGTGCCGAAGCCCGGTACTTGGGCGTGGTGCACGGCGTGCCCGTACTCGTGGACGATCACCTCGGCGTCCTCGGCGTCGTCCACACCGCCCTTGCCGAAACGGATTTCGGCCTTTTTGTCGGTGAAGAAGGAATTGTCCGCACCCCACTGGTTGATACGGACGGGCTGGACCCGGTTGTTGGCTCCGGGCAGTTCGCTGCCGAATCCGAGGCCCTGCAGGTATTCCTGTGCCTCGTTCACCCAGAAGTAGGCCATGACCTGTTCGAACTGGTCGTCGTGCCGGGTGTACGAGCCGGCGTCGGTCGTTTTTGCCGAGGCTCCCGTGTCGGATCTCACCAGGGCCCAGGTCCCGGACAGGCCGCCGCTGGCGTCCAGGTTCCGCAGCGCGGCGACGGCGTAGGCGGAGGCCGGTACGGCCCCGGCGGCATCTTTGGCGTCGGTGAGCAGCTGATCGCCGGACGACTGGACGGGATTGACCATGAAGACGCGGGCCTGCGGCGCAGCCGGAGCGGATCCGGAGGCCGAAGCCGAACCGGCCGGTCCGGTCAGGGGGAGCAGCGCGACAGTGGCGGTGGCTGCTGCAGCCAGGCCGCGGGATGTGCGGCGAGCCATATACATCTCCCATCGGTGGGATGTGCTGAGCCGGATTCGGGGGGTGGCTCGGTGCGGGCGTGATCCTTGCGCATCATGGGTTGCTTTGGCCATGGGTCGCCCATGAATTCGCCGACGAAAGGGGTCGCCGGCAGGACAATCCGGCGCCGGAAGGGGAACGCGCCGGACGTCTCGCATCCGGTCAGGCGGCGTCGCGTGGGCTTTTCGCAGCTGCGCTCGCTCTGTGGGCAGGCGGTTCGCACAACGGGCGGGGAACCGTGGTCTGTGCCTGCACCGTGCGGACGCTCGCGCCCGGCAGGCTGCCCCGGTCGAGCCGGCCCCTTTGCTGCTCGCCGGCCGGGGGCTGACGGGCGGGATTCGGCGAACGCCTCCGGCTGCTGGGGGCCCGTATGCCCCTGCCGCCCGGTCCTCCAGCCGCTCAAGCCACCCGGCACGGCGCGACTCGGCCACCACCACCCAGGTCCCGGGTGATGGTCATACGCTCGCGGTCTGCGTGCACGTACCGTGTGCATGTACCGCGTTACGGGCCGTGCTGCGCGCGTCGGGGCGGCTGTCCTCGGCTGTGTCCGGCAGGGGTGTCAGGGCGCCGTATGCCCGCTGCGCCCAGTGCTCCGGCGTGCCCGGCCCGGCCGCCGGGAGCAGCACGCTGGTACGCGCCGGCCTGCCGTCCTCGGTCAGGGTCATGTGCTCGCCGGTCTTCTCCGCGAGAGCGACCAGGCGGCCGAAGTCCTTGACGGTGTGCGGCAGTTCGACACGGTTGATGGACGCGACGCTACCGACCGCCGGGCCCTGGCGGTCAGCCGGTCATGACGGGTTCGCGCACAGCACGCAGGACCATGTCGGCCCGGGATCGGCCAACGGCATTCACCTCGGCCGGTGGCAGCAAGCGCTGCGTCCCCGCCGGCCTCTGTCGCGAGGCCGGGGGTCGTGTGTGCGGCCCGGCGTGACGTTGGTCGGTGTGGTGTGTGTTCGGCTGCTGTGCTGGGGGTGCTGATCGGGTGGCTGGTCAGTGGTCCGGCAGCGTAGTGGCAGTGGTGCTGGTTGGCGTTCCGCCGGGGCGGGGCTGCGGGTTGGGCGGGCATGCCTGTGGCGGTGGGGGTTTGGCTTTGTCGGGGTCTGCTTGTCGTGTGGGGCGGGGGTGTGTGGCGGCGTATGCGTGTCGGGTCTTTGCCTGCAGCGGGGTGGGTGAGGACCGTGCGGGGCGTCCGGGGGCAGTGGTGGTGGCTGGTGGTGGTTGTGGGGGTGAACCAGTGGGCGTGGTTCTCGCTTCTGGCGGGTGCCTTACTGGCTGATCAGGTCCTGCAGGTCGGTGATCCGGTATCCGCGGGACTGGAAGGCTTGGATGATCCGTGGCAGTGCCTCGGCGTCGAGGACGGGGCCCGTGCCGTTCGCAGTTCCGATGTGCATCTGCAGGATTATGCCGGGGCGCAGGGCGTCCAGGGCCCGCTGCACGGCCTTGTCCGCGGTCATCGCGCCGGCGGCGCCCAGGTAGCCGTTGGTGTCGGTGGTGAACTCGATGTCGGCAAAGCCCAGTTCGTTGACGTCCGCGATGTGCTGCGGGGTGGTCTGCCCGTAGGGGAAGCGGAAGAACGGCAGCGGCACCGTCCCGGACGCGGCCCGGATGGCCCGGTTCGCGGCCAGCACCTCGCTCGCCCGCTCGTGTGCGGTGAGGTCTGCGAAGTCGGGGTGGCTGTATGAGTGGTTGCCCAGGCCGTGCCCGGCTGCCGCGATCCGGCGGACGGCTGCGGGGTTGCGGTCGGCGAAGTCACCCGTGAGGAAGAAGGTGGCCGGGGCCCTGTGGCGGTCCAGGACGGAGAGCACCGTGTCCAGGCCCCGGTCGTTCCACGCCGCGTTGAATGTCAGCGCGACCAGGCGCTGCTCGGTGCGGATCGTCCGGTTCTCCGACCCGAACAGGGCCCGCAGCCGGGCCTCGTCCCACCGCTGCACGACCACCGCCGCCCGCTGCACTGCAGCGGGACCCACGGCCGCGGGAGCTCCGGCGGTGCTCACCACTGCCGCAGCCGCCACCAGTCCGGCGGCCAGCAGCCGCCCGGACCTGAATACCGCCTTCGAGGAAACCGTCACACCCTCAGACATCGACGCAAGCGCGCTCCCGCTTGAGGGCCGGGGCCGGATCATTCACCCCGAACTCCCCGGCGCTCCAGGCAGACGTCGTCACCGCATCGTGCCCGGCGCGCGCCGGGCGGGCTGCCGGCCGCCTACCGAAGCCCTGGGACGGTGGTTCGCGGACTGCGAGCACTTGTATCGGTTCGGGGGCCGGCGGCCTGAACCCGGGGCGATGGAAACCGGCGGAACAACGCGTGGGGGTCGGGCATGATCCGCTCATGGAACGAGTCGTTGATCTTGATGAGGCGGCCGCAGTGATTGCCGAGCGGGCCGCCCGATGGCCGGCGGCCGGTCTCAGGGCCGGGCGGTTGACCTGGCGGGACGAAGCCGCGCCGTGGCCTCAGCAGCTCGAGACCGACAGGGCACTGGTGCGTGATCCTGATTCGATCGGTGTGCTGGTCTCCGGGCCGGCGGGCGCTGAGCTGTCCGTTGTGCTGTTCCGGGGCGGCTGGGCCGATGTGGACTTCGTTGCCGGCCTCGAAGACGCCGGAACGCTGCCCGCGTCCGGCATCGGTTCGGCAGCGGCATTCGGCACCCGGCTCGATCAGTGGGCGCGGCGCGTCTTCGGAGACCCTGCCCGATGAGGCAGAGCGGGAGGGCGGACGTCGCTGTGCCCGGCCTCAGCACCGGTGCCCTGCTGCTGCGCGGGCTGCTGCTCTCCATTGCCGGGGCACGCCGTTTCGGCCGGGCACCGCGGCCCGGGCTGGCCGGGATCGCCGGTCTCACCGCCGGGGGAGGGCTCGTCGCGGCGTCCGCCCCCACCCCTGGGGCCGGTCTGGTCCGGGAGCGGCTGGGCCGTGTTTGAGAACTCCCGCCTGGCCCGCGACGCCTGGCACGCACACTCGCTGCGTTGTCGGAGTCATCCAAGTACGTCCAGTACGAGGATGATCCTCCGCCTTGCGATTGCACGCACCAGACGCCGCGAGCCCCGCCCTACGGGCGGACGGCGCTAGTTCTAAAACATGGCCTAGTCTTCTGAGTCGGGAATTCTGTTCAGATATGAGGCGAGGCGTTCGAGGATCTCGTCTGCGGTCTTCGTCCAGACGTAGGGCTTCGGGTCGGTGTTCCAGGCGGCGATCCAGTTGCGGATGTCCTTCTCCAGGGCCGGGACGGACTTGTGGACGCCTCGCCGTATCTGCTTGTTGGTGAGTTCGGCGAACCACCGCTCGACGAGGTTCAGCCAGGACGATCCTGTGGGTGTGAAGTGCAGGTGGAAGCGGGGGTGGGCCAGCAGCCATTTCTTGATGGCGGGCGTCTTGTGGGTGGCGTAGTTGTCGCAGACGAGGTGGACGTCCAGGCCGGCTGGCACCTCTTTGTCGAGCTTGGTCAGGAACTTCCTGAACTCCTCGGCCCGGTGCCGGCGGTGCAGGGAGCCGATTACCTTGCCGGTGGCGACCTCGAGAGCGGCAAAGAGTGTGGTGGTACCGGCGCGGACGTAGTCGTGGGTGGCCCGCTCGGGAACCCCGGGCATCATCGGCAGCACGGGCTGGGACCGGTCCAGGGCCTGGATCTGCGACTTCTCGTCCACGCAGAACACCAGAGCCCGTTCGGGCGGGTCCAGGTAGAGACCGACGACATCGTGGACCTTGTCGACGAAGTACGGATCGGTCGACAGCTTGAAGGTCTCCGACCGGTGCGGCTGCAGGCCGAAGGCCCGCCAGATCCGGGACACCGACGACTGCGAAAGGCCCATCTCTTTCGCCATGGCCCGTGTCGACCAGTGCGTCGCGTTCTTCGGAGTGGATTCCAGCGTCTTGGTGACCACCGCGGCCACCTGCTCGTCGGTCACCGTCCTGGGACCACCCGGACGTGGCATGTCACCCAGACCGGCGATCCGGTACTGCACGAACCGGGCACGCCACCGCCCCACCGCATGAGGCGTGGAACCGAGTTGGGCCGCCACGTCCTTGTTCGAGGCACCCGCGGCGCAGGCCAGAATGATCCGACACCGCAGTGCCCACGCCTGCGGCGTGGAACGACGCCGCACCCACCCCTCCAGCGCGGCCCGTTCCTCATCCGACAGCATCAACTCGGCCTTCGGCCGCCCCATCCCCGCCATAGAGCAAGCCTACACATCTGAACAGAATTCCTGACTCAGAAGACTAGGCCGGCCGGCTCCGGGAGCCCGGGTTGCCACAGACTCTTCCAGCTCCCTGCTGTCCCGCTGCTGGTCGCCGTGCTGCTGCCCGCTTGGCCGGGACGCCCCGCCGGGGTACGGAACGGGCCCGGGACATCGGCGGGTTGGTCGGAACATGCCGGCAGCCTCGGACCGGCACCGCATCGCCTGCAGCCTCGGCCGGCGGCTCGCCCAACGGGGTGTGACACTGCCCGGGCTGGCGGAGAGAGCCGGCGTGACGGTGGTGAATCTGCCGGCAGCGAGCAACGGCCGCACCGAAGCGGTGCGATTGGCCACCCTGACAGCGATCTGCGCCGCACCGGACTGCAGCCCCGGCGGCATCCTCACTGTTCTCCCGGACTGTTTCCGGTGGGCCGGCCGGGGATGCGGAGGCCGGCCCCGCCCGGCAGTCCGCCCGGGCGGCACGCCCTCCAGCAGCCGTTTGAGTTGTTCCTTCAGTGCGGCCCGGGCACGGCCGGAAACTCTATGAAAGGGGCAGTTGGCCCCGGTTCGGGGGCCGGCCGGGTCCGGGCTGTCAGCACAGCACGCTGAGCGCCCCCGGCTGCACCCTGACCGTGACGGGAAGTGTTGCGTCGACCTCGCCGTCCGCGCCGTAGGGGATGTCCCGGTCGGCCTCGATACGGATCTCCCTGCCCCGCAGCACCTCCACCTGCGGGCGCTTGAGGTGGGCGCCCGTCTTGAGCTCGTTCATCATGGTGAAGAACAGCCGCTTGGGCGCGTGCTGGATCACGACGACGTCCAGCAGCCCGTCGTCGAGCCGCGCGCCCGGCGCGATGTGGCGGCCGAAGCCGTAGAAGCCCGAGTTTGCGGCGACGACCGTGTAGCCGCGCCGCTCGTGGATCACGCCGTCGACCGTGATGCGGTACGCGGCGGGCCGCCACGTCACCACGGCCCGCAGTCCGCCCGCGTAGTACGAGGCGGCACCGCGCAGCAGCCGGGAGGTGTTGGCATGCCGGTTGGCCACCGCGTCGACGCCCGCGTACACACTGCCCAGTACGGATGTCCTGTCATGGACGGCCGATTCGACCTCGATGGTGTCGATCGGCTTCGGTGTGCCGTGCAGCAGCACCTCGGCGAGGGCGGAGGGGTCGGCGGGCAGCGTGAGCGCCCGGGCGAAGTCGTTGCCGCGGCCGGCCGGTACGAGCCCGAACACGGTGTCCGTGCCGCTGAGCGCGCCCCCGATACAGCCCGCTATGCCGTCGCCGCCGACCGCGAGCACGGTGTGCCCCTGCCCGCCGGCCTGCCGTGCCAGCTCCGCGGCGTGTTCCAGGCTGCGGCTGTACTGGGTGTCGATCTGCGCCCCGGCCTCCCGCAGGAGGCGGGCCAGCGGAAGCAGCGCCGCCGTACCGCTGGAACCCCCTGCGGCGGGGTTGACGACCGCGGTGAACTGTCGCATGTGTGCGCCTTTCGGACGGCGGGGGGCTTGTCGGGAGGGGTCAGCGGACGGGGATGAGCACGCCGGGGTTGAGGACCTGGGCAGGGTCGATTTCGGCCTTGACGGCTTGCAGGACGCGCACGCCGAGCGGGCCGATCTCCTCGGTGTACCAGTCGCGGTGGTCCGTGCCCACACCGTGGTGGTGGCTGATGGTGCCGCCGGAGGCGAGGATCGCGTCGTTCGCGGCCCGCTTGGCCGGGGCCCAGTGCGCGACCGGATCGTCGCCCTGCGCCGAGACCACCGTGAAATACAGCGACGCGCCGTTCTCGTACACGTGCGAGATGTGGCACATCACCAGCGGCGGCGTGCCGGCGTCGGTCAGTGCGGCGGTCAGTGCCTGGCGCACCGCGCCGTACAGCGCCGGGAGGGCCGACCAGAAGCCCGCGGTCTCCAGCGTCTCGGCGAACGCGCCCGCGTCCAGCAGCGCGTCGCGCAGGTAGGGGGCGTTGTAACGGCCGTGCGCCCAGCGGTCCCCGGGCTCCTCGCCCACGTACTCGCCGCCGCACGCGAGGAGCACCTCGCGGGCCCGCGCACGGCTGTCCGCGGTGTCCTCGGCGGTGCCCTCGAATCCGGCGATCGCCATGCACCCGGCCGCCGCGGGTGCCTCCGGGCTCCCGATCCTGTCCGGCTGGGCCAGGCCGACGAACGTCTCCGTCTCGTCCGACAGCCGCAGCACGGTCGGCCGCGGACCGTCCTGGGCAAGCGTGCGCAGCGCGGCCGCGCCCGCCTCGAACGAGGCGAAACGCCACCCTTCGTAGATCCGGGCCGCGGGCAGCGGCCTGATCCGCACGGTCACCGAGGTGATCACGCCGAGCGCACCCTCGGAGCCCAGGATCAGCTGACGCAGATCCGGCCCGGCCGCCGAGCGCGGCGCCCGCCCCGCCTCCCAGGTGCCCTCGGGCGTGGCGACGGTCAGGCCGAGCACCATCTCGTCGAAGCGGCCGTAACCGGCCGAGGCCTGACCGCTGGAGCGCGCCGCGGCGAAGCCGCCGATCGTCGCCCACTCGTAGGACTGCGGGAAGTGGCCCAGCGTGAAGCCGCGCTCGTTGAGCAGCGCTTCCGCCTGCGGCGCGCGCAGCCCGGGCTGCAGCGTCGCGGTGCGCGAGACCTCGTCGAGCGCGAGCAGCCGATCGAGGCGGCGCAGGTCCAGCGCGACGAAGCAGCGCCCCGCCTGCGGTGCGAGTCCGCCCACGACGGAGGTCCCGCCGCCGAACGGCACGGCCGCAACCCCCTGTTCGGCCAAGACGCGCAGAACGGCCAGCACCTCCTCATGGCTGCCCGGCAGCAGGACCGCCGCCGGGATGTCCTCGACCTCACCGGCCCGGATGCGCAGCAGGTCCGGGGTGGACTTGCCCCGGGTGTGCCGGATACGGCTCTCGGCACCGGTGCGTACGTATGCGCCGTCGCCCAGGCACTCGGTGAGCGCCCGGAGCGTGCCGTCGGCGAGCGGGGAGGGGGGCACCGCGATGCCGTCGAGCCGGGCCGGCCCGGTCTCGCGCGGGGTGACGCCGAGCAGATCGCGCAGCAGACCGATCACCGAGTCGGGCAGCGGAGCCGCCTTGTCCGGGTCGCCCCAGCCGCTCCACAACATGTCCACCTGGGTCACTTGGGCCGTCCTCACCGTCGGTTCTGCCTGGCACCGTGCCGCGCACCCTGCACTGGCATTACACTGTGACAGATGACGCCCATTCGTCACAACCAGTCGGACGCAGACGCCGTCCTCGACGCAGCCCGCGACTGCGTCCTCGCCGTCGGCGTACGCCGCACCACCCTCACCGACGTCGCCCGCCGCGCCGGCGTCTCCCGCATGACGCTCTACCGCCGATGGCCCGACGTACGAACCCTCGTCGGCGACCTCATGACCCGCGAATGGATCGCACTCGCCGTCGGCGCCATGCCCGACAACGACCCCACCACCCCCACCCGCAGCCGCCTCGTCGACGGACTGGTCGCCGGCACCACCGCCTTCCGCGCCCACCCCCTCTTCCACAAGATCCTCGACGTCGACCCCGAACTGCTCCTGCCCTACGTACTCGACCGACGCGGCGCCAGCCAGGACGCCCTCCTCGGACTCATCACCGGCGCCCTGACCGAAGGCCACGCCGACGGATCCGTCCGCACCATCCACCCCGGCCTGCAGGCCCGCTCACTGCTCCTGGTCGTACAGGCCTTCACGCTGTCACTGCGCACGATGACCGACGAGGCCGACCCCCACCTCACCGAGACCGCCTTCCTCGGCGAACTGCGGACCATCCTGGAGAGGACCCTCACCCCATGAGCAGCCCGGCCGCCCCCACCCCCGGCGCGTCCTCACTCAACGCCGCACGCCGCAGCCGCGAACTCGCCGAACTCGCCGACGGCACACAGGTCGACGTCCTCGTCGTCGGCCTCGGAGCAACCGGCGCCGGAGCCGCCCTCGACGCCGCCACCCGCGGACTGACCGTCGCCGCCATCGACGCCCACGACCTCGCCTTCGGCACCTCCCGCTGGAGCTCCAAACTCATCCACGGCGGACTGCGCTACCTCGCCACCGGCCAACTCGACGTCGCCCACGAAAGCGCCGTCGAACGCGGCATCCTCATGGAACACACCGCCCCCCACCTCGTCCGCGCCCAGCCCTTCGTCCTCCCGCTCACCCCACTCGTCTCCCGAAGCCAGGCCGCACTCGCCTGGGCCGGCTTCCGCGCCGGGGACCTGCTGCGCGCCTCAGCCCGCACCCGACGCGCCACCCTCCCCGCGCCGCGCACCCTCTCCGCCGTGGAGACCCGTCACATGGCCCCCGCCCTCCGGCCCGCCGGCCTGCGCGGCGGACTGCTGTCCTGGGACGGCCAACTCACCGACGACGCCCGCCTCGTCACCGCGATCGCCCGAACCGCGGCCGCCCACGGCGCCCGCATCCTCACCCGCACCCGCGCCCTCCACCTCAGCGGCGCCGGCGCCCGCGTACGCGACGAACTCACCGGCGAAGAACTGCTCATCCGGGCACGTACGGTCATCAACGCCACCGGCGTCTGGGCCGGCGGCCTCGTCGACGACATCCGCCTGCGCCCCTCCCGCGGCACCCATCTCGTCCTGCGCTCCGAAGACCTCGGCAGCCTCACCGCCGGCATGCACATCCCGATACCCGGCGAGAAAAACCGCTTCGTCCTCGTCCTCCCACAGGGCGACGGCCGCGTGTACGTAGGACTCACCGACGAACCCGTCGACGGCGACATCCCCGACGTACCCGAAGTGCCGGAGACGGACATCGGCTTCCTCCTCGATGTCCTCGGCTCCGCACTCGACGTCACAGTGACCCGGGACGACGTCGTGGGAGCCTTCGCAGGACTGCGCCCCCTCCTCGACACCACGTCAGACTCGGCACGCACCGCCGACATCTCCCGCAAGCACGCGGTGCTGACCTCACCCGACGGTGTCGTCACAGTCGTCGGCGGCAAACTCACCACCTACCGGCGCATGGCCCAGGACGCCGTCGACGCCGCCACCACCGTACGCAACCTTCCCGCAGGCCCCAGCCGCACCGCCACCCTCCCACTCGTCGGCGCCGCCCGCCCCGCCACACTCGCCACCCTCGACGCCCCCCGCCGCCTCGTCCGCCGCTACGGCACCGAAGCCCTCCAGATCCACGCCATCGGCCTCACCGACCCCGCACTCGCCCGCCCCGTCATCCCCGGCCACCCCGTCACCGCAGCCGAACTCCTGTGGGCCGTACACCACGAGGGAGCCCTCGACGAATCCGACATCCTGGACCGCCGCACCCGCATCGGCCTGGTCCCGCACGACCGCCAGGCGGCGCACACCGCCGCCCGCGACGCACTCACAACTGACCTGCCGCACCACTGACCTGCTGAAGGCCAAAACAGCAGACCGCACAGCGGCAGGCAACCGCCGCCGAACAGACCGCCGAGCCCTCACCGGCTCGTCAGCACAACGGCAAGGACGACAAGTCCGCGATCAGCACCTCGCCGAACGCACTACCCGCTACGCGACGCCGACCCACCTACCCGCCCTCACCAGGCCCACCTGACTGCTCTCCCTGCTTCCGCCCCACCCCGCGCCGCACGCGCCCCCGGGTCGAGCGCCCACGCCTGAGAACTGCGTTGACCGGCACAGCCATACCCGCCCCGGCCCACCTCGCCTGCCCCCGCTCCCAGCTCCCTGCCGGGCAGAGCCCCACGCCGGCCAGACCTTGCCGACACACAGGCCCCGTCCCCGTGCCCAACCAGGACGGCAATACGTTGTTACGCGTCATCCGTGGACGGTCGCGTAATTCCCACGGACGGCGTCACACAATGCCCCAGAGGGATCCCCGAGCCGGCCTCGCCAGCACAGTGTCCGCCGCAGCGGCGGGAGTAGAACGATCGGTCGGTAAATCCAGTCCCCGAGGGTCGCGTCTCTGACATGCAGAGCTCGTGCGGACCCCCGTTCCGTGGTAGCCACGGTCAGAGGCGCACCGGCGGACAGTCCCAACGGAGAGTGCGCGCCGCAGTTGGCCACAGCGCGGGCCTACGTGCCGCCAGCTCTGTCTATAGTGGCGCGGCAGTCGGCTCACTCCAGAACGGCGAGATGGTCGGCGGCACCCCCGCGCCACTCGATCAGGAAGAGAGTCGCGTCGTCGCTGGTGCTCCCGCCCCGTTCCTGCCGCAGCGTGTGAGAGAGCGAGCGCACCACCGCTCGTACTCCCTTCTCGGCGGGCTCGATGCGGTTGACCCAGTGGATGAGCTGTTCCTCGCCAAACGGCTCTGCGCCGGCTTCGTGCTCCTCGATCAGGCCATCGGTGAAGCACAGCACCCGGTCGCCGCGTTGGAGCATCTGTTCGCTGATCTGGGGCTCTTCACCGCCGAAGCCGACCGGCAATGTGGTCGGGCCCTGAAGTTGCCCGACGACCTGGTGGTCGCGGATCAACAGGGGTGCAGGGTGGCCCGCGTTGACCCACTGCAAGTGCCCCGTTGTGATGTTCAGGCGCATCATCTGCGCGGTGACGAAGTGGTCGGGCCCGAACTGCCCGGCGATGGCGCGGTCCATGAACGTGTAGATCTCGGACAGACCGATGTCGGCACGCCTGGCGTGCCGGTAGGCGCCGACGGCGACGGTCGCCATCGTGGCGGAGTCCAGACCGTGGCCCATCGCATCGACCATGGCCACGTGCAGGATGTCGTCGTTGAGGGCGTAGTCGAAGCTGTCGCCTGCGACGTGGTAGGCGGGCTCCAGGATTCCGGCCACCGCGACCTGAGGGACGGACATCGCCAGCGGCGGAAGCAAGGACCACTGGATCTCCGCAGCCACGCTCATCGGCTCGCGGCGCCGGGCCAGGAAGAACTGGTCGGTGTAGCTGTGCTTGGTGACCAGCATGTCGGCGACCAGGCCGGAGAGCCTGCGCAGCAGGCGCCGGTCGTCGTCATCGACGGTATCCAGGGTGAGGGCCATTACTCCCACCTGGTCGCTGCCGTCCAGCAG